>NZ_CP126972.1:2446741-4893483 GCF_030252245.1 Shewanella goraebulensis | reverse complement strand
TTAATATTCCTTAATATCGTTTGTTGAAGGAGGGGTATTCTATCGTTAGATCTCAATGATCGCTATCGATAAAAAAATTTTTATCCCCAGCCTGATCATTGTATGTGGATATCTGTGATCTTTAAAGATCAAAAACGATCCAATTAATCGCATTAGTTCGCAGATCCTGCTTTATTAACCGATCACTCTTGATCTATAATAGCCGTACTTTGATCTCGTTAAACAGCCTTTGATCCACTACATGTAGTGTTGATTCACAGAGTTATCCACATCCTGTGGTGAATTATTGGAGTTTAATGAAAAAGTAATTAGGTAAAAATTGTGCATATAGCTACTTTCCTTGTTGACGGTAGTGATTAAAGTGATTACAATTCGGCCTCTTTTTTGCCCTTGCCTCTTATTTTAAGAATGTAAGGTTTATTAACTACTAAATATACGGATTGCCAAAATGAGTAAACGTACTTTTCAACCAAGCAACCTGAAGCGTAAGCGTTCTCACGGCTTCCGCGCACGTATGGCCACTGTAGGCGGCCGTAAAGTGATTGCACGTCGTCGTGCAAAAGGTCGCGCTCGTTTATCTGCTTAATCGGTAGATATTCATAGTGACTAGCTATGCTTTTACGCGGGAGTTACGTCTGTTAACTCCCGCGCAATTCAAATCTGTATTTTCAAATCCCATCAAAGCATCTTCTGCTGAAATAACTCTGCTCGCTATACCTAATTCAGAACAACATCCTCGTATTGGATTAACAGTTGCAAAACGTTTTGTTAAAAACGCCAGTGATCGTAATCGTATTAAGCGAATAATCAGAACAAATTTCCGTTTAAGTCAGCACGACATTCCAAATCTTGATATTGTTGTCTTGGTTCGAAATGGTGTGGTCGATATGGAAAATGCAGAACTACATAAGTTAACAGAGAAGTTATGGCGCAAACTCAGTCGCCGTTACAATGGCTAGCCACTAAGGCTATTCGTGGTTACCAACTTCTTATCAGCCCCATGCTGGGACCTCGCTGTAGATTCAACCCAACGTGCTCTTATTATGCGATTGATGCAATAAAAACGCATGGAACTGCGAAAGGTTGTTGGCTTGCAGCGAAACGCATACTAAAATGTCACCCTTTACATCCCGGCGGAAGTGATCCCGTCCCCCCTAAAAATGACAGGTGTAACAAATAGGCTATGGAATCTCAACGCAATTTAATGCTTATCGCACTACTGTTTGTCAGTTTTTTACTTTGGCAAGCATGGCAAGACGATAAAGCACCACAACCGACAGCAACACAATCGGTTGTTCAAACGAATAACGTACCTTCGTCAAATATTGGCGATGTACCCGATGCTGATTCAAGCATGCCTGTTCAATTACCGGCGACTCAAAATCTGATTACAGTTAACACTGATCAGCTAAACATCAAAATCGACCCAGTAGGTGGTGATATTGTTTATGCTGCACTTGTTGACCATAAAGTTGAAATCGATAGCGATGAAGCTTTTGTTCTTTTAGAGCAAAACGGTGCATTCAATTATATTTCTCAAAGTGGCTTAATCGGACGTGATGGTATTGATAGCAGTACTCACGGTCGTGCTCATTTTTCTGCTGAATCAGAACTATATGAATTAGCAGCTGGCCAAGACACTTTATCTGTACCATTAAGCTATGTAGATGCAAATGGCGCAAGCTATACCAAAGTATTTACTTTCACTCGTGGCCAGTTTGATGTGACCGTTGATTACAATGTAAACAACACCACAGCAGCGCCGCTTCAAATGCAAATGTACGGTCAGATTAAGCAAACCGTTCAAGCATCTGAAAGCAGTATGATGATGCCGACTTACCGTGGTGCCGCATTCTCTACTCAGAATGTTCGTTACGAAAAGTATGATTTTGAAGATATTGCTAAAAGTAACTTAAACCAACAAACACTAGGCGGTTGGGCAGCAATGCTTCAACATTACTATGTGTCGGCTTGGGTACCACCAGCAAATGATTCGAACACTATTTTCACCAGCATGAGTGCTGGTGGACAAGCCAACATTGGTTTCCGCGGTGCGGTGCATGATATTGCTCCAGGTACCCAGCAAACTATTAGTGCTCAGTTCTTCGTAGGTCCTAAAGACCAAAAAGCACTTTCTAGTATTTCTGAAACCTTAAACCTTGTAGTTGATTATGGTTTCCTTTGGTGGCTAGCAATCCCTATTTACAAGTTACTGATGTTCTTCCAGTCAATTGTAACTAACTGGGGTATGGCTATTATCTTAATTACGTTATCTGTTCGTGGTCTTTTATATCCACTGACTAAAGCGCAATACACCTCAATGGCGAAAATGCGTAACCTACAACCTAAACTTGCTGAACTGAAAGAACGTTTCGGTGATGACCGTCAAAAGATGGGTCAAGCTATGATGGAGCTGTACAAGAAAGAAAAAGTTAACCCTATGGGTGGCTGTCTTCCTATCTTGCTGCAAATGCCTATTTTCATCGCATTATACTGGGTACTACTAGAAAGTTATGAATTGCGTCATGCACCATTCATGCTTTGGATTGACGATTTATCGGTTCAAGATCCTTACTACGTACTACCGTTACTAATGGGTGTGTCTATGTGGTTAATGCAGAAAATGCAGCCTATGGCACCAACCATGGATCCTATGCAAGTTAAGATGATGCAGTGGATGCCAGTTATCTTTACTGTGTTCTTCCTATGGTTCCCATCAGGACTAGTTCTTTACTGGTTAGTTGGTAACTTAGTGGCAATCACACAACAAAAGATTATTTATGCCGGTTTAGAGAAAAAAGGCTTAAAATAAGTCATAGCTCGAACTGATATAATCTTTAAAGGCGGCTATTAAGCCGCCTTTTCCTTTACTATTTTCAACAAGGTTTTCTTCAATGACAGACACTATCGTGGCACAAGCAACCGCACCAGGTCGTGGCGGCGTCGGTATCATTCGTGTATCAGGTGATAAAGCAACTGAAGTCGCACAAAGCGTTTTAGGCCATTTACCTAAAACCCGTTATGCCGACTACTGTGACTTTAAAAGTGTGACTGGTGAAGTCATTGACCAAGGGATAGCCTTGTTCTTTAAAGGACCTAACTCCTTTACTGGTGAAGATGTATTGGAACTACAAGGTCACGGCGGCCAAATCGTATTAGATATGCTAATAAAGCGTGTTATGGAAGTCGATGGGCTTCGTATAGCTAAACCGGGTGAGTTTAGTGAGCAGGCCTTTATGAACGACAAGCTTGATTTAACCCAAGCAGAAGCCATAGCTGACTTAATTGATGCCACCAGCGAGCAAGCCGCTAAAAGCGCGTTAAACTCGCTCCAAGGTGAGTTCTCGGATGAAGTACATCAACTCGTTGAGCAAGTGACTAACTTGCGTTTATACGTCGAAGCAGCGATTGATTTTCCAGATGAAGAAGTCGATTTTTTATCAGACGGTAAAATTGCTAACTCGCTTTATAACATCATCGACAAACTCGATTCTGTGCAAGCCAGTGCTAAACAGGGTTCGATTATTCGCGAAGGCATGAAAGTTGTCATTGCAGGTCGCCCTAACGCGGGTAAATCTAGTTTATTGAATGCGTTAGCAGGTAAAGAATCCGCTATTGTGACTGAAATAGCTGGCACGACTCGTGATGTTTTGCGCGAGCATATCCATTTAGATGGCATGCCACTGCATATTATTGATACCGCTGGTTTACGTGATACAGCTGATACGGTTGAAAAAATTGGGATTGAGCGTGCATGGGATGAGATAGCAACTGCAGACCGGGTGTTATTCATGGTTGATGGCACCACGACTACCGACGTTAATCCACATGATATTTGGCCTGACTTTATAGACCGCCTGCCATCAAGACTTGGAGTCACCGTTGTTCGTAACAAAGCCGATTTAACCGGCGAGCCTGTTATGACCACAGATGAGCACGGTTATAACGTTTATCGCATTTCAGCTAAAACAGGCTTAGGCGTTGAAGAACTTAAACAACACCTTAAGACCCTCATGGGTTATCAAAGCAACCTTGAGGGTGGTTTTATCGCCCGTCGTCGCCATTTAGAAGCATTAGACTTAGCCGCAAGCCACTTACAACTGGGTAAAGAACAACTGGAAGTGTATTTGGCTGGGGAATTACTCGCAGAAGAGCTACGAATGGCTCAGATGGCATTGTCAGAAATTACCGGTAAGTTCACCTCAGATGATCTCCTCGGTAAAATCTTTAGTTCTTTTTGTATTGGTAAATAGCCCTTATGAGTTTAGCAAATACCGTCATCGTACTCGATTTCGAAACCACCGGCTTATCACCTGATAACGCTGATAGAGCCATTGAAATTGGTGCAGTTAAACTGGTTGATGGTGAAGTGGTTGAATCGTTTCAAGAATTAATGAACCCAGGATGTCGGGTAAATAGTTTTATTGAAAACTACACAGGTATTAGCAATCAAATGCTGCAAACAGCCGATAACTGCGAAACTGTCATGGCGCGGTTTGCTGATTTTATTGGAGACTTCAACCTTGTAGCCCATAACGCCAGCTTTGATAAGAAATTTTTAGATGCCGAGTTTCAGCGAATTAATCACCAATACTCAGGTCAGTTTGCTTGCTCTTTATTGCTGTCTCGCAGAATAAGTCAAGATGCGCCAAACCATAAGCTCGGAACCTTGGTTGATTACCACCAACTCCCCAATAATGGTGTTTTTCACCGTGCGTTAGCCGATGCCACGATGACGGGTCATTTATGGCTCCACCAGCTTGAAACAATTAAACTACACCAACCTCAGCAAGCTGTGACTTTTGATAAAATTCAAAAAATTACAGGTATGCCAAAGGCGAAAGTCATGGCCTTTTTAGCACAATAACCTTTCAACAAAGTAATTAAGTTTATTATGCCGCCGATTGCTGTTGCGGCATGCTACTTAACCATTCTTTAAATTTAGTAATCGCAGGTAACCTTTTATCTGAGTGCCCTAACAACTGAACAATGGCATAGCAGTACTGGTAATATAACTGGACATCATTACCGTCTTTATCGGCATCATCACAATTAATCATTGCACCACGTAAATAGCTAAGCACTAATTCATCGCGATTAAATCCTTCAACCTTCCCTATTTTTGCAATCATGCTATGAAACCATACAGAGTAAGCATCGTAACTTTGCTGATAAGCTAACTGATATACCTCACTCGCTTGAGATAAAACATCAGAATTAGGCATGACTCTTTCAATGACGAAGGTTTTATTAACTAAGGTATCGTGTAAACGCCAACATTGATGAGCTAAAAACTGAATAAGCGGGTCTTGATAATGTTGTTCATCAAGTTCAGCCTGAGCATTCCAACGATTTAAGTCATTAATTGCCACCGCTACCATTAAATCAACCTCGCTAGGGAAATGGTTATAAATAGTCCCTTTAGATATCTGGCTAGCTTGAACTAAATGAGAACGACATAAATCAAATGTTTTACGTCCTTTTAAACAACGCTGAGATACTTCAACTAGGTATTCTCCTCTTTGCTGCCAAGTACTCATGATGTATCCCTTACTTTGATTGAAAAATATGTTATCAGTTCACATTCACACAATAACAAGCTTTTTACGTTCTCGATATTAAGTAATACTGATACCACTATGATCAATCTCAATAGCCAGATTATCTAAAGCCAATGTTAAAAATTGAATTACTAGAAAGCTTCATCGCGGTAGCCGAAAATGGCAACCTTTCAAAAGCTGCAGAACAGATTTGCCGGACTCAATCAGCATTAAGTCTGCAAATTAAAAAGCTTGAAGAAAGTGTTGGGCAGCCATTATTAATCCGCGATAACAAAGGTGTTACACTTACCGACTCAGGTGTAACTTTGCTTAACTATGCCTATAAAATGATGCAACTAAACTCAAAGGCTTTAGATGACTTAAAGGATTGCCAAAATCGAGAAATCATTCGACTTGGTGTCCCAACTGATTATATAAAACGTTACTTGAGCAGCTGTTTATTAGAATTTATTCGTGAATTTACCCGCATAGAGCTGGTGATTGATACTGACGTTAGCGGTAATTTATATAAGCGCTTACAACAAGGCGAATTTGATGTCATTGTAGCGACTCATTGGCAAACACCAGCAAATGGGGAATTGTTATTTGAACGACGCTTTCATTGGGTTGCTGCCAAAAATGGTAATGCTCACAAACGTAGCGTGATTCCAATGGCATTATATCCAGAAAACTGCCCTATTCGTGCCCAAGTATTTGCTAATCATCAACTGACTATGCGCTCGATCAATGTGCTGCTATCAACTCCTTCACCGCAAGCCTTGTGCATGGCGGTTGAAAATGATCTAACCATCGCACCAGTCGCTGAATTTCGTATTAGCGATAAAATGCAGATATTAGATCCGGTTGAACATGGACTTCCCATTTTACCTGTCTTTAATGAAGCGCTTTATCTGAACCCAGATACCCAAACAGATGCAACTCAACAACTGATCTCGTTAATTAAAGCCAATGTTGAAAACTTAGCAGAAGTTGCTGATAGCTAATTATCTATTGTGCATCAGACTAAAAGCCAACTTAAGTAAGTTGGCTTTTTACTTTTCTATAGCTGATAGAAATTACGCGTAGTTTTGATCATATGTCTATATTCAATCGATAAAAAAAGCCCCTAACTATTAAGTTAGAGGCTTATCAAAAAGTGACTACGCTATTAATTGAAAGGGGAAAACAAACAACCAATGCATTAAGCCACTTTTAATACTGACTTAAAATATCGTATTTACTTTTTATGTTTGTCGTATTTGAACGTATGGCAATCGCTACAGATAGGCTCTTTAGCTTTATGCTCACCATGACATTCCTGACAAGGTAACTCTTTACCGTAATGTAAGTTATTGTGCGGATTCTGCCACTTGTCTTCTTCACTACGTGCTGTTGTTTCAGCTAATTCATCAACATCGTGACATTGCTGACAAGCTTGATCAGATGGAAATTGCTTGATGCCATTGTCATGACATGCCTTACAATCTTTTCCGATAACTTCCTGATGGTGATCTCTAATTTCTACGGCTTGAACTGTCGCACTACTTAAGCAAAGTAATCCCAATGCAAGCATCATCTTTAATGTGTTCATCAATAATTCCTCTTGTGTTTTGGGACTAAACTTTCATCATGCTGCGGGCGGCTGTCATTCCCATGACCATACATTCAGGAATAGAACAACTACCTAAACGACTGACACCATGAATACCACCACACACTTCACCTGCGGCATATAAACCAGCAATAGGATTACCAGTAAAGCTGTCTTTTACTTCTGCTTTAGTTGTAATTTGCACACCACCTTGGCAGTAATGCACTTTTGGCCATAAACGAACAACGGTAAACGGTGCTTCAATATACTTGTCTTTAGCCTTGGTCATATTCTTGCCAAATTGAGTATCTTCACCTGACTTAACGTACTGGTTATATTCTTCAATTTGCGTTTTAAGTGCTTTAGTTGGCACTTTAAAATGAGAAGCAAGTTCTTCAATAGAATCAAACTTCCAACCCACATTGTACTTAATGACTTTCTTAGTATTAGGATGCTTTTTAGAATCCTTATAACTGGTGATTAAGATTGGAGGTAGCGCATTTCCTTGTTCATCACGACATGCAAGCTCGGCATCAGCACGAGTTTTACGGTCAGCAATTTCGTTCATAAAGCGTTTACCCGTTAAACGGTTAATCGCAATTGAATGTGGGAAATTGTAAATTGAGTAGTTAGACACGTAACCAAAACCACCTTCATCAGGTGATGCCCAAGGGCCAGATTGAATATGCGCTAAATGAACAGGTACGGCACCTAAGCGGAACATTTCATACATGCCTTCGCCTGTAGCACCAGGAGCATTGGTACAACCTACTTCAGAGGTTAACGTTGGATCTTGCGCCATACGAAGATTAACGTTTTGAGCAAAACCACCTGTCGCCATAATCACACCACGTTTAGCGCGAATATTAATAACTTTACCTGGCTGGTCTTCATCAAAGTGGTAGTTGTCTCGCATTTTAACGCCAAGTACTTCGCCGTTATCACCAATCAAGAAACCTTCAAACTTAGAACGGTTATGAGTATGAACCCCCAATTCACGACACTTATGTAATAACGGTTGAGTGATACCTGCACCACAACTCACGGTTGTTTGATAAGTACGTGCAACAGAGTGACCACCAAGCTGTTGCAAGTATGGATGGTACTCAGAGCCCGCATCAAAAGTCATTTGTAATGCTTCCATTGCATGCTCAGCAACATGGCGAAGTAGTGCTTCATCGGCAATACCACGTCCAGCAGCCATTTGATCAGCGACCATGCGATCAACAGAATCTTTTACGCCTTCTTTAGATTGCATTGGCGTTCCTGGCGCAGCAAATAAGCCACCATTAATCGCTGAATTACCACCAAAGTAAGACATTTTTTCAAAAATATGTACATCTTTTGCACCTAGTTTTGTTGCCTCAATCCCTGCAGCTAAGCCAGCAAAACCAGAACCAATAATAACGATCTCAACTTCTTTATCCCACTTAACACCGTCCGCTTTTTCAGAAACAGCCATCGCTGGAGCTACCATTGCAGCACCTGCTGCTGCACCTAACCCTGCGATAAATTTACGGCGTCCTAACAGATCTACATTACTCATAGGTCATCACCCTTTGTTTAAATTGACTCCTTCATCATAAAGATGGAATCAATTCCAAAAAGGGAATCTACCAAGGTTTAATTATATCTAAATAGGTATATTTACAGAAATGAACCATAGCGCATATTTTAATCAAATATAGCCGTATGCTAACGATTTGGAATCAATTCCAAAACGCTGGCTATCTAAAAAATTAAATGAACGGCTTAAGTTACTTTTGAGAAAGACACTCTGTTAATTTATCGACCAATAATCTGACTTTTGGTGATAAGTGACGGTTTTGCGGATACAAAGCCCAAATACCTTCTTTTTCTTGCTGGAAAGAGGCCAATAACACCTTTAGTTTATTCTCGCTAATTGCTTGCTTAACGTAGTAACCAGGTAATTGCACAATCCCCAAACCTTTTAATGCCGCATCAAGCAAACTAATGCCGCTACTGCATTGCAAATTACCCTGCACTTTAATACTTCTGTTTTTACCTGATTCATTAAAGTGCCAATGTGATTGAGAACCAATTAAACAATTATGCTGACTGAGTTCCGATAAAGAATATGGCGCACCAAAACGATTAATATACTCAGGTGCAGCACACACAAATTGCTCACGACTGGTTAGTCGCTTTGCCATCATACTAGAGTCTGGTAATCGGCCTAATCGAATAGCTAAATCATAACCACCCTCAACTAAATCTAGTTGCCTGTTTGTTAATTCACAAATTACTTCGACATCAGGGTATTGCTGCATATAGTCAGTCACAACCGGCATAATAAACTTCTCACCATAAGTCACAGGTGCTGTCAGTTTAATTAGCCCCTGAGGTTTATTTTGCAAACTACTAATGGCACGCTCAGCCTCTTCAAGGCCATCAATCACTTGTCTGCAATGGCGATAAAACACTTGGCCTTCTTCAGTAAGTGACACTTTTCGAGTAGTGCGATAAAAAAGTTTAGTATTTAATCGATTTTCAATCTGACTAATTTGGCGACTAACTTGCGCGGTTGAAATAGACAAACGCTTTCCCGCCGAGGTAAAACTGTCAGTTTCAGCCACTGCGACAAATTCATAAACTCCTTCCCATGGCAGCATTATTACTCTCTCGTAAAAGTCATTTACTATTTAAGCTTATTATCAACTGACAGAAAATAAATACAATAGAATAATGATCTACACTGAGTAGATAAAATTTATAACCCATCTTCAATAAGGACAAACATAATGTCAGCTCAATTTATTAAATCAAAAGCCGCTGTAGCGTGGGGACCAGGTCAACCTTTATCCGTTGAAGAAGTTGATGTTATGTACCCGAAAGCGGGAGAAGTGATGGTAAAGATTATCGCTTCGGGTGTTTGTCATACTGACGCATTTACCCTATCAGGTGATGATCCAGAAGGTGTTTTCCCGGCAATTCTGGGTCATGAAGGTGGCGGGATTGTTGAAATGGTCGGTGAAGGAGTCACCAGCGTTAAAGTCGGTGACCATGTTATTCCTCTTTACACCGCAGAATGTGGCAAATGTAAGTTCTGTACATCAGGTAAAACCAACCTATGTAGCGCAGTACGTGAGACCCAAGGTAAAGGCTTAATGCCTGATGGTACTACTCGCTTTTATAAAGATGGTGAGCCAATTTTCCATTATATGGGTTGTTCAACATTCTCCGAGTACACCGTATTACCTGAGATCTCGCTTGCAAAAGTGAATAAAGATGCCCCATTAGAAGAAGTCTGTTTATTAGGTTGTGGTGTCACAACCGGTATGGGTGCTGTGCTGAATACCGCTAAAGTTCAAAAAGGCGATACGGTGGCTATTTTTGGTTTAGGTGGCATTGGTTTATCGGCCATAATTGGCGCAACCATGGCTGGTGCATCACGCATTATCGGTATTGACTTAAATGAATCTAAATTTGAGCTAGCCACTAAACTTGGTGCGACAGATTGCATTAACCCTAAAAACTACGACAAACCAATTCAAGATGTCATTGTTGAGTTAACTGATGGCGGTGTTGATTTCTCATTCGAGTGTATTGGTAACGTTAATGTCATGCGCAGCGCGCTAGAATGTTGTCATAAAGGCTGGGGCGAGTCAGTGGTCATTGGTGTTGCTGGTGCAGGACAAGAAATCTCAACTCGTCCATTCCAATTAGTGACAGGCCGAGTTTGGAAAGGTAGCGCTTTTGGTGGTGTTAAAGGTCGTAGTGAATTACCAGGTATTGTAGAACAATACTTAAATGGTGAATTTAAATTAGATCATTTCATTACTCATACCATGGGACTTGAAGGGATCAACGATGCTTTCGATCTCATGCATAACGGTGAGAGTATCCGTACAGTCATTCATTTCGATAAGTAAACTTTTCTTCAGATCAATTTTAAACCTTGTCCATCGTTAAAGTTATGGACAAGGTATAAATCAAATTCTAATTCAATAGCATGCCGCTTATAGGATCTCGAATGACCATTGAAAATATCAGCAGTAATAAAGCATTTGGCGGCTGGTTAAAGCAATACACCCACATTTCAACCACCGTTAATTGCAGTATGCGTTTTGCTATTTATTTACCACCTCAAGCAGCATCACAAAAAGTGCCTGTGCTTTATTGGTTATCAGGTTTAACCTGTACAGATGAAAATGTTATGCAAAAATCAGGTATTCAACGTATAGCAGCGGAACTGGGTATCGCAATTGTCGCTCCTGATACTAGCCCACGTGGTGAGAATGTCGCAGACGACAGCGAAGGTGCTTATGATTTTGGTCTAGGCGCAGGTTTTTATGTCAATGCGACTCAAGCCCCTTTTAATACCCATTATCAAATGTATGACTACGTTGTGAACGAGTTGCCAGAACTCATTGAACAACACTTTCCTGTTTCTCAGCAGCGCAGCATAAGTGGTCACTCAATGGGCGGTCATGGTGCTATCAGTATCGGTCTTAAAAATCCGCAGCGTTATCAGTCAATCTCAGCATTCAGTCCGATTTGTAATCCTATTAATTGCCCTTGGGGACAAAAGGCTTTTAATGGTTATCTAGGTACAGATAAACAAGATTGGCTTGAATATGACAGTACGGAATTAATGAAGCTTACTCAAGCCGCTGTTCCTATGCTGGTGGACCAAGGTAGCGATGACAGCTTCTTAACTGAGCAGTTAAAACCACAAGCCTTAATCGATGTTGCTAAAGAACAGGAATACCCTTTAACCTTGCGTATGCAAGAAGGCTACGATCATAGCTACTATTTTATTAGTAGTTTTATCGAAGACCATTTAAGGTTCCATGCAAAGTATTTATAAGTAGAAAGCTATAACGAAAATGATCAATGAGCCTTTGCCTAAAAAATAGATCATTGTTTCATGTGAAACATAGTTAGACTTTCAAAATAGAAATAGCAACCTTATAAAGATTGTAAAAAGCCTCAATGTGAATAACATTGAGGCTTTTATATAGGCATTAACGTAAATAGATAATGAAGAAAATAACTTCATAGAAAGACTAATTAACGCAATAACTCATCTTTGTCTCAGTCATTTTTCTGTTAAGTGCATTAGCCTTTAATGTCGCTAAAAGTGCAACCACCGAACATCCAAACATAATCAGCACCATGGGCCATAAAGCATCTTTCAACAGTAATGCTGTTATTCCACTAATAATTGCACCTATGAAAAACTGCATAGCTCCCATTAACGCAGAAGCAGTACCAGCACTTTTACCAAAGTGCTTTAAAAAGCCAACGCTTGCATTAGATATTGTCCCACCTGTCGCCGCCATACAGATAACAAAGCCAGAAACAGCAAACCATAGATTATTTGGCATAATCAAAATTGAGCTGAACAAAACAAGTCCACCGAACACTTTTAGCCCTAAAAATGCCAACAGCATTTGCTCTGCGTCATAACGATTAAGCAAATAGGCATTTAAACGATTGATAATCACAATTCCCACAACATTAGCAATAAATAGCCCTGAAAAGAGCGTTTCGCTAACACCAAACTTAACTAAATAAGCAAAAGGTGCATTGGTAATAAACGTGATTAATAGCGCATAAGAAAACACTTGTGCAATTAAATATCCCCGTGCAGGTTTGAACTTAAGAACACTTTTAAAGCTAGTACTAGGCATGGTATCACTAGCCTTTATATGCTTTGGCATAACAAAAAATGCACAGATTGCCACAAGGAATGCGAAAATAGCAGATGATAAGAAAATCCAGTGCCAGCTGGATATTTTCATGATTAAGGTACCAATAGCGGGTGCAATAGAAGGGGCTATCATCATAATTAGCATCACAAGTGAGAATACTTTCGCCGCTTCTTTTCCTTCAGCATTATCACGAATAGTGGCAGGTACAACGACAACAGCCATGCCGCCGCCAATCGATTGCAAGCAACGCCAAAGCCAAAAAAACGCCAGAGAATCGACTAAAGCTAACACTAGACTGCATACACCAAACACCAGTAAACCTAATGACATGATTGGCTGACGGCCAAATTTATCAGATAGTGGTCCGCCGACTAACTGACCAATTGCCATCCCGAAAACATACATGCTGACGGTAATCGCAATCAAAGAAGTATCGACATTGAAATCAGTTGCAATGATTGGAATCGCTGGCAGATAACTATCGATAGCGTATGGAGTCATCGCAAAAACAGCAGCAAGTAACAGAATTAAGCTTTTAGATATGGATTGTTGCATTTACACCTCTAAAGTATCTTTCCAGAAAGATACTAGCTAGATTTTACCTTTCTAGCAAGATATATTACTTGCAACACCCACTGATTAAATGAATAGATTTTGCCAAAACAGGAAAGTGTCGATAGCATTTTACAATCAACAAAAATTAATTGGCCTGAAGCATACGACCATATTTCTCCGTCGATTCTTAAATTGCTCAGAGCTCATCATCACATCAGAACAGATCTCGAAGAGCTATTAGGTCATTACCAAATACAAGGTGCAGACTTCGGTATTCTGGCAACCTTGAGAAGAAGTGGCGAACCTTATTGTTTGTCACCAACCACCCTTTATCATTCCCTACTATTCAGTTCAGGCGGTTTAACAAAAGTCCTAAACAGAATGAAGCAAGCTGAGCTAATAGAAAGACTTGATAATCCTGACGACAAGCGTAGCAAGCTGGTTAAGTTATCACCAATGGGAAAAGAACTGGTTGACGCTATCATCGTTGAGCTTCATAAAAATGAACGAAAAAAATTAGCAATTTTGTCAGAAGATGAGATAAAACAGTTAGATAAACTACTCAGTAAACTACTATTGAGTTGGAATTAACACTTAGCATCAATAAAAAATGCCAGCTAAATGTTAGCTGACATTTTATGAATTTCTATTCATTAATGATGATTTGTAGTCAGTGACTTATTGGCAAGTTTAGCAAAGTAACGTTTAGATTCTGCCCTCACCTTTGGCGCAAGTAGAATAGCAGACGTCATTGTCGGAATAGCCATTAAGGCATATGCCGCATCAATAATATTAACGATTTCTTGAATGCTTGCCGTTGCTGCAAATAAAATCGCACACAAGAAAAAATACTGATATAAGCGTAACCTTTGACGACCAAATAAAAAAGCAAAGCACTGGCCACCATAAAATGCTTGAGTAAAAATAGTACTGATACTGAAAAACACCACACACAATATCAATAAATAAGGCCCTAATCCTGGCATTGTCATTTCAAACGCTTGAGCGGATAAATTTACACCTAGTGCTTCACCTGTTTGCCAAACCCCAGAAATTAAGATGATCATTGCAGTTGCAGTACACACTAACAAAGTGTCAATGGCAGGACCAAGCATAGCGACAAGGCCTTCTTTAACAGGCTCATTGGTTCTCGCACTACCATGAGCCATCACTTCGGTACCAATACCCGCTTCATTTGAAAAAGCTGCGCGGCGAATACCAATTAGCATCGTACCTAATATGCCGCCCCCAACAGAGTTTAATGAAAAAGCCTCAGTAAAAATTAATTCAAAATAATAAGGTATTTCAGTTATATGAGTCGCAATAACATAAAAAGCACAGCTCATATAAATGAGGATCATCAATGGCACCACCTTTGATGCCACAGATGCAATACGTTTGATCCCGCCTAAAATAACGCTAGCAACAATCAGCATAACAACGATACCTAGTGATAAATCGATCCAAAAAGTAGATTCATTAGCTGGAAAATATCCTGGTTTTACAATTAGCCATTCACGAATAATCTGTACCAGTTGATTGGAGTTAAATAATGGAAAGTTACCCACTAGACCTACAACACAAAAGAAAACAGCTAAAAAGTGCCACTTTTTAGATAACCCTTGAGTAATAATGTACATAGGGCCACCTTGCACATCACCATTTTCATCTTTACCTCGATACATAATAGCTAAAGTACAGGTAAAGAATTTGGTTGCCATTCCGACGATGGCACTGATCCACATCCAAAAAATGGCGCCAGGACCACCCACCATTATAGCCACAGCAACACTGCCAATATTGCCCATACCAACGGTTCCAGCCATCGCACTGGATAGTGCACCGGCATGAGTAATATGACCTTCAGCGCCTTTATCAGGGTATTTTCCACGCACAATATTGATAGCATGACCGATATAACGAAATGGGATAAACCTAGAATAAATAAGGAAAAATAGGCCACCACCGACTAAAAGAACCAACATGTGTGGTCCCCATGCTAAATCAGCAATTTCAGCCGTAATAGAAACAAGAGACATAAGTAAGTTACAGGTTTGTTAAAAGTTATCTTTGAAAATACGGACAAAAACCGCTTTGTGCAATGACAAATCTGCGTAAACTATGACTTAAACTATGGCTAATAGTGGCCAAAATTAAGGTAATAGCATGGCAAAAGTAGAGATATTAGTCGGTACGACACAAGGCGGAACCGAATATGTTGCTGATGATATGGCAGCTCAACTGACCGATTTAGGTCATCAAATCCAGATACATTTAACACCAGATCTAGCAGATTTAGATCTAAATTCACTGTGGTTAATCGTGTGTTCTACACACGGAGCAGGTGATCTTCCAGACAATATTGAACCATTTTATCAGCAACTGATCGCAACTAAAGACGATCTTAACTCAGTGAAATATGCTTTATGTGCCATTGGTGACTCAAGTTACGATACTTTTTGCCAAGGCCCTGAAAAAATAATTTTTCAACTAGATCTTTTGAATGCACAACCGATTGTGAATAAGATCCAGATTGATGTACAAATGGATCCTGTGCCTGAAGACGCTGCTTTAGCTTGGTTATCTGAATGGCAAACAATTATTACTTAGTAAAATTTGGTTAATATCTTCATTTATACCCACAATATGATCTAATCTTATCCACAATAAGTTAATTAGAAAGATAACTATGTGGATAAGCTATTATTTTATCCGATCATAACTTTGTATTGATCCACACCTGATCTTGTTAAAGATCACCCCTGTGGATAACTAGCCGATCTATCCCCAAGTTATATTGAAACTGATCGCAGTTAGATCACAGGATCGTTTTAACATTAACTTATGATTATAAAAGAAAAATAGGCTTTTCCACAGAAAACCTCGATCCTAATAGTAACAGTAATAAAAAGATCTATTTAAAGATCTTAAGATCTATTAAGCGAAGCGTGTCTGATCAAAATGAGAAAATTGATCATTCCCGAAAGGCAAAGCAAGTGCTAAAATACTCGGCTGAAACACTCTTTCGATCTAAATTCAGATTTAACTGTAAATTAGAAAAATTACTTTTACCCAAGGTTACAAAATGCATTTTCATGAACGGTTTGATGTTATTGTTGTTGGTGGTGGTCATGCCGGAACTGAAGCGGCACTTGCAGCAGCAAGAATGGGATCTAAAACCCTCTTACTGACTCACAATATTGATACCCTCGGACAAATGTCTTGTAACCCAGCCATAGGCGGAATTGGTAAAGGCCATTTAGTTAAAGAAATTGATGCTTTGGGTGGTGCAATGGCAACAGCCACTGACTTCGCAGGTATTCAATTTAGAACCTTAAACTCAAGCAAAGGCCCAGCAGTAAGAGCCACTCGTGCTCAAGCTGACCGAGCGCTTTACCGTCAAAAAATTCAGCAAATTCTCCAGCATCAACCTAACCTACGAATTTTCCAACAAGCTGTAGATGACTTAGTTGTTGAAAATAATAGAGTTATTGGTGTAGTGACTCAAATGGGATTAGCATTTGAGTCTCCAAGTGTTGTATTAACAACGGGTACCTTCCTCAGTGGTAAAATCCATATTGGATTAGAAAATTACAGCGGTGGCCGTGCTGGTGATCCACCAGCAATTGCACTAGCAAATCGGTTAAAAGAATTACCAATCCGTGTTGGGCGTCTTAAAACGGGGACACCACCGAGAATCGATGCCAACACGATTGATTTTGATAAAATGCAAGAGCAAAAAGGTGATGATCCGTTACCAGTCATGTCATTTATTGGTGATGTTGAGCAACACCCAGAGCAAGTCTCTTGTTTTATCACTCATACCAATGAAAAAACTCACGATATTATTCGTGGTGGACTTGATCGTAGCCCAATGTATTCAGGAGTTATTGAAGGTATTGGTCCAAGATATTGTCCATCGATCGAAGATAAAATTAATCGTTTTGCAGACAAAAATTCACATCAAATCTTTATTGAACCAGAAGGACTAACCACCAATGAGATCTATCCAAATGGGATCTCAACTAGTTTACCTTTTGATGTTCAGTTAAATTTAGTCAGATCAATTCAAGGTATGGAAAACGCAGAGATCATTCGTCCTGGTTATGCCATTGAATATGATTATTTTGATCCAAGAGACCTTAAAAATTCATTAGAAACTAAAAATATTGATGGTTTGTTCTTTGCTGGACAAATCAATGGTACAACAGGTTATGAAGAGGCGGGAGCCCAAGGCTTATTAGCTGGCATGAACGCATCTTTACAAGTTCAAGGTAAAGAGGTTTGGTGTCCGAGACGCGATCAAGCATACATTGGTGTGTTAGTTGATGATTTATCAACTTTAGGCACAAAAGAGCCATACAGAATGTTTACCAGTCGCGCAGAATATCGTTTACTACTTCGTGAAGATAATGCTGATTTGCGTTTAACAGAAAAAGGTCGTGAACTTGGTTTGGTTGATGACGATCGCTGGCAAAAATTTAGCGAGAAAAGAGAATCTATTGAAACTGAACTGCAGCGCCTGCGCAGTAATTGGGTTCACAACAATTCTCCACTGTTAGACGTATTGAATCCTGTATTGAATACACCCATTTCTCGTGAAGCTTCATTTGAAGATCTATTACGCCGTCCAGAAATGGATTACAAGAAGCTCATGAGCTTAGAAGGTTTTGGCCCTGCAATTGAAGATGCACGTGCTGCAGAGCAAGTACAAATTCAAGTAAAATATTCTGGCTATATTCAAAGACAGCAAGGCGAGATCGATAAAGCCATTCGTCATGAAACGACAAGTTTACCTTTAGATCTCGATTATCAAGAGGTGGCGGGTTTATCTAATGAAGTCATTGCTAAGATGAATGAGCATAAACCAGAAACCATTGGTCAAGCTTCACGGATCTCTGGAATGACCCCAGCTGCTATTTCAATTTTGTTGGTTCACCTTAAAAAACGTGGTTTATTGCGTAAAAGCGCATAAATCGCAGTAAAAAGTTGTGTTTTGACCAATAAGGGAAGCTTTGAGGCTTCCCTTAGTCATTTCTGCCATTCATAATACCCGATGATTTATGATTCCCTTTGATTTAGAGGTCACTTAGCGTGCTAGCCGATCAACTTAAAACATATCTAGCTGAAACCAATATTTCAGCGACAGAAACTCAACAGCAACAATTGGTTGGGTTTGTTACCATGCTAAATAAATGGAATAAAGCCTATAACCTGACATCAGTCAGAGATCCTGAACAGATGTTAATCCGTCATGTTATGGACAGTTTAGTGGTTTCTCCTTATCTTAAGGGACAAAGATTCATTGATGTTGGGACTGGACCAGGCTTACCTGGGATCCCATTAGCTATTTTAAATCCTGACAAAGAATTTGTACTTCTAGACAGTTTAGGAAAGCGGATCCGTTTTCAAAAGCAGGTTCAGTTTGAATTAAAGATCAATAACATTACTTCAGTTGAAAGCCGTGTTGAGGCTTATGAACCTGAGCAAAAATTTGATGGTGTAATTAGCCGTGCATTTGCCTCAATTGAAGATATGTTGACTTGGTGTCATCACTTACCTGCTGATAATGGTCAATTTTATGCGTTAAAAGGCCAACTCAGTGAAACTGAATTAACCAGTATTCCAACTGAATTTGATGTAGTAGAAACCATCACATTGACAGTGCCAAAGTTAGATGAACAAAGACATCTGTTAAAGCTAGTGAAGAAATCATAACGCTGGCAATAAAATAAATATTATCGGACATCGTAAATATGTCCTTAGGGTGAACACGTGGGTAAAATCATTGCCGTAGCCAACCAAAAAGGTGGCGTAGGAAAAACAACAACTTGTGTTAATTTAGCAGCCTCGCTTGCGGCCACAAAACGCAAAGTGCTGTTAATCGATCTTGATCCACAGGGTAATGCCACTATGGGGAGTGGTGTTGATAAATACGAAGTTGAAAATACCGCTTACGAATTACTTGTCGAAGAAAAATCTTTTGCCGAAATAGTCATTAAAGATACGACGGGCAAATATGATCTGATTGCAGGAAATGGTGATGTTACCGCAGCTGAAATTAAACTCATGGAGTTTTTCGCCAGAGAAATTAGATTAAAAAATGCATTGGCAGAAGTAAAAGATGATTATGATTTTATCTTTATTGATTGCCCGCCATCACTGAACATGCTGACAGTTAATGCCATGTCGGCTGCTGACTCAGTGTTAGTGCCAATGCAATGTGAATACTATGCCTTAGAAGGCTTGACAGCACTGATTGATACCATAACTAAGTTAGGCGCTATGGTTAATCCTAACTTGAGCATCGAAGGGATCTTACGAACAATGTATGATCCTCGTAATAGATTATCAAATGATGTATCTGATCAATTAAAACAACATTTTGGCGAAAAAGTTTACCGCACAGTGATCCCGCGCAATATTCGATTAGCTGAAGCGCCAAGTTTTGGGGCTCCTGCAATGTATTACGATAAATCTAGTGCTGGTGCCAAAGCCTATTTAGCTTTAGCGGGTGAAATCATTCGCCGCGCAGAGCAACAAACAGAATCTAAGTAAGCGTAAGGGAATAAAATGACGTTAAAAAAACGCGGTTTAGGTAAGGGCTTGGATGCTTTGTTAAGTAATAGCAACGCTGCTAGCCGAAAAACTGAGCTGACTCAAACAGAAGCTGAAGTAATCCAAGCGCCAAAGGAAGATGGCTTATTGATGCTCGATTTAGATTTACTGCAGTCAGGTAAGTATCAACCGCGTAAAGACATGTCACCTGAAGCGTTAGAAGAGTTAGCGGAGTCAATTAAATCACAAGGTGTTATTCAACCTATTGTTGTGCGTAAAATTGATGCCGAAAAATATGAAATTATTGCAGGTGAACGCCGCTGGAGAGCATCGCAAATAGCTCAATTAGACAAAGTCCCATGTATTGTTAAACAGGTCCCGGACGAATCAGCAGTTGCCATCGCTTTAATTGAAAATATTCAACGTGAAGACTTAAACGCTATGGAAGAAGCTATAGCATTACAGCGATTACTAGAAGAATTTGAATTAACACATCAACAAACCGCCGATGCTGTCGGTAAATCTAGAGCAAGTGTTTCTAACTTATTACGTTTAAATAGTTTAAATGAGCCTGTTAAACGTTTATTAGAATATGGTGATATAGACATGGGTCATGCTCGTGCTTTACTTGCTATTGAAGGTGAAGAGCAAACTAATTTAGCTCGATTGGTCGCTTCTAAAGAAATGACAGTTCGCGAAACTGAACGATTAGTGAATAAAGCTCTAAATCCGACTAAAGAAGCCGAAAAACCAACTAAAGATCATGATGTAACCCGCTTAGAGCAACAGTTAATTGAAAAGTTAGGTGCTAAAGTGGCGATAAATCATGGCAGTAAAGGTAAAGGTAAAATTGTAATAAACTACCAAGATCTTGCTGAATTGGATGGAATACTTAGCAAAATTCACTAAATCCCCCAACAAAGTCATTTCAATAGTAACTTTGTAACAAGGCGTAATTTTGACTTTTTAGAAATTTAGAGCCAAATCACGCCTAATATCACTGTTTAACCTCTCATCAAAGTTGCAAACAAGGTGTGAAAAGGTATACTTTGCATGCTTTTTTTCCTGTCTGAGTTGTTAATGATCACATTAATGGCCCAGTGGAAAAATAAGTACTAATGCGGAGATTCAAAATTGAGTAAGGTTTTAGCGCGTCGTGGCCGGTGGTCAGCCTATCGAATAGTGTTGTTGCAGGCGGCGGTAGCTGGGGGAACTTCAATTTTCTTTTTCGCTCTGTGGGGAGCTCAGTATGGCTTATCTGCTTTAGCAGGTGGTCTTATTGCTGTACTCCCTAATTTTGTATTCGCAACCCTTGCTTTCTCTCATGCGGGAGCTAAAGCGTCAGGAAAAGTCGTTTGGATGTTTTTCTTGGGGGAAGCGGTAAAGTTGCTGCTAACCATTGTGTTATTTGCCATCGCATTTGGCATGCTAAAAACGCCATTTTTGCCGTTATTTAGCTGTTATTTGTTGGCATTACTAATACCTTGGACAGCCCCTTTATACTTCAAGCAAAATTAAGTGAGATTAATCATGGCGACAACTGGTGAAGCATTAACTGCTTCCGAGTATATCCAGCATCACCTGACTAATGCGAAAATGTGTTCTGCCGATGGCGGAATTGCTTTTAACTATGCATGTCAAGATGCCGGGTTTTGGACTTGGCACATTGACTCACTTTTGTTTTCAGTAGGTCTTGGGGTTCTATTTTTGTGGGCATTCTTCAAAGTAGGACAAAAAGCAACAACTGGCGTTCCAGGTAAATTTCAATGTTTCGTTGAAATGTGCGTGGAAGGTGTAGATAAAATCGTTAAAGACTCATTTCATGGGCGTAACGCTGTTATCGCACCATTAGGTCTGACTATCTTTGTCTGGGTTTTCCTGATGAATTTAATGGACTTAATTCCAGTTGACTTTGTACCTGAAGCCGCAAACAGATTTTTAGGTGTTCCTTACCTTAAAATTGTACCAACAACCGACTTAAACGTAACTCTTGGTCTAGCCTTGAGCGTGTTCGCGTTGATTGTTTTTTACAGTATTAAAGTAAAAGGATTTGGTGGTTTCACAAAAGAAATGACCTTACAACCTTTCAATCATTGGTCTTTGATTCCAGTAAACTTAGTTTTGGAAACAGTGACTTTGATTGCGAAGCCGATTTCATTATCACTTCGTCTGTTTGGTAACCTGTATGCAGGTGAGTTGATCTTTATTCTGATAGCACTGATGCCTTGGTGGGCTCAGTTTGCATTATCAGTGCCTTGGGCTATTTTCCATATTTTGGTTATTGTGCTGCAGGCGTTTATCTTCATGATGCTTACGATTGTATATCTAAGCATGGCACATGAAGAACATTAATTTAATAAAATTAGTTATTTATCGGAGATAAAATGGAAACTGTAATTAGCTTTACAGCAATAGCTGTTGCGATCATGATTGGCTTAGCAGCGCTAGGTACTGGTATTGGTTTTGCTATCTTAGGTGGTAAATTCTTAGAAGCTTCAGCTCGTCAACCAGAACTTGCTCCAGCATTACAAACTAAGATGTTCATCGTAGCTGGTCTACTTGATGCGATCTCAATGATTGCAGTTGGTGTTGCATTATTCTTCGTATTCGCTAACCCATTCTTAGGTCAATTAGCTGGCTAATCGCCCCCCTTAGAAGGAGTTGTCGTTATGAGTATTAACGCTACCCTGCTAGGCCAAGCGATTTCTTTTGCACTCTTCGTGTGGTTTTGCATGAAGTTTGTATGGCCGCCATTGATGAACGCTATCGAAGAACGCCAGAAGAAAATTGCCGATGGGCTAGCTGATGCAGGACGTGCTGCAAAAGATCTAGAGTTGGCTCAAGCGAAAGCTAATGAGCAACTAAAAGAAGCGAAGGCGACTGCTAATGAAATTATTGAGCAAGCTAATAAGCGCAAAGCTCAAATAGTTGAAGAAGCGAAAATTGAAGCTGATACAGAGCGTGCGAAAATCATTGCTCAAGGTCAAGCTGAAATTGAAAACGAACGTAATCGCGTTAAAGATGACTTGCGTAAGCAAGTTGCTACTCTTGCCGTAACAGGTGCAGAGAAAATTCTTCAACGTTCGATTGATCCAGAAGCTCACAGTGACATAGTTAATAAACTTGTTGCTGAAATTTAATTAAGGAATCGGAGTTATGGCTGAAATAAGCACCATTGCTCGTCCTTATGCAAAGGCAGCTTTTGATTTTGCTGTTGAACATAAAGCAATTGAAGATTGGGCAGAAATGCTGAACTTCGCGGCATTGGTTAGTGAAAACGAATCAATTCAACCGTTGCTTGGTGGTTCATTGGCTAGTGCTAAACTTGCCTCACTATTTATTGAAGTATGTGGTGAGCAGGTCAATGCGCAGGGTCAAAACCTTATTAAGGTTATGGCTGAAAACGGTCGTTTAGAGATACTGCCAACAGTCTCTCTACTTTTTGCTGAGTACCGCAATGAATGGGCAAAAGAAGTTGAAGCAACTGTTGTTTCAGCAACTGAGCTAAGTTCTGAGCAGGAAGAGCAAATTAGTGTTTCTCTTGAGAAACGTCTCGCACGCAAAGTTAAGCTGAATTGTAGTGTAGATGCATCGCTTATTGGCGGTGTAATTATTAAATCAGGCGACTTAGTCATTGATGGCTCGGTTAGCGGTAATCTATCGCGCTTGTCTGATAAGCTACAATCGTAATTGGGAGTTTGAGCATGCAACTGAATTCCACTGAAATCAGCGATCTGATTAAGCAGCGGATCGAGCAGTTCGACGTCGTTAGTGAAGCTCGCAACGAAGGTACAATCGTTGCAGTAAGTGACGGCATCATTCGCATTCACGGCCTTGCCGATGTAATGCAAGGTGAAATGATCGAACTGCCTGGTGGCCGTTTTGCAATCGCGTTGAACTTAGAACGTGATTCTGTCGGTGCCGTAGTAATGGGTCCTTATGCTAATTTAGCAGAAGGCGCAAAAGTTAAGACTACTGGTCGTATTCTTGAAGTACCAGTAGGTCGTGGTTTATTAGGCCGCGTTGTTAACACCCTTGGTGAGCCAATTGATGGAAAAGGACCAATCGACAACGATGGTTACTCTCCTATTGAAGTTATCGCTCCTGGTGTTATTGAACGTCAGTCTGTAGATCAACCAATCCAAACTGGTTATAAAGCCGTTGATGCCATGATCCCTATTGGTCGTGGTCAACGTGAATTGATCATTGGTGACCGTCAGACTGGTAAAACAGCGATGGCTATCGATGCAATTATCAACCAGAAAGATTCAGGCATTAAATGTGTATACGTAGCGGTAGGGCAAAAAGCTTCTACAATCGCTAACGTTGTACGTAAGCTTGAAGAGCACGGTGCATTAGCTAACACTATTGTTGTAGTTGCAACAGCTTCTGAAGCTGCAGCATTACAATACTTAGCACCATACTCTGGTTGTTCAATGGGTGAATACTTCCGTGACCGCGGTGAAGATTCTTTAATCGTATATGATGATCTATCTAAGCAAGCAGTTGCTTACCGTCAGATCTCTCTACTATTGAAGCGTCCACCAGGACGTGAAGCATACCCAGGTGATGTATTCTATCTACATTCTCGTTTATTAGAACGTGCTTCACGTGTAAACGAAATCTATGTAGAGAAATTCACTAACGGTGAAGTAAAAGGTACAACCGGTTCTTTAACTGCGTTGCCTATTATTGAAACCCAAGCAGGTGATGTATCTGCATTCGTACCGACTAACGTAATTTCTATTACTGATGGTCAAATCTTCCTTGAAACTGACTTATTTAACTCAGGCTTACGTCCTGCTGTTAACCCAGGTATTTCAGTATCTCGTGTTGGTGGTGCGGCTCAGACTAAGATCATTAAGAAACTGTCTGGTGGTATTCGTACCGCGTTAGCACAGTATCGAGAGCTTGCTGCGTTCTCACAATTTGCATCTGACTTAGATGATGCAACTCGTGCTCAACTTGAGCATGGTGAGCGTGTTACCGAACTTATGAAGCAAAAGCAATATGCTCCTATGAGCATTGCTGCCCAAGCTATCTCAATCTTCGCAGCTGAAAAAGGCTACTTGAAGAGTGTTGAATTAAGTAAAATCGGTAGCTTCGAAGCTGCTCTGCTTTCATTCATGAACAGCGAACATGCTGAGCTTGTTAATACTATTAATGCTTCTGGCGATTACAACGCAGACATTGAAAGTCAATTAAAAGCGGGCATGGACAAGTTCATTGAAACCCAAACCTGGTAATAATTATCGAGGTGTCTTTGGGCACCTTCGGTCCCAGATTGGAGAGTAGAAATGGCCGGCGCTAAAGAGATTAAAACCAAGATCGCGAGTGTTAAAAACACTCAAAAGATCACTTCTGCTATGGAAATGGTTGCTGCCAGCAAAATGCGCAAAGCGCAGGAACGTATGGCATCTAGCCGCCCGTATGCAGAGCATATGCGTAAGGTGATCGGTCACGTAGCGCAAGGTACTCTTGAATATAAACATCCTTATTTGGAAGTTCGAGATGCCAAGCGGGTTGGTTACATTGTTGTGTCAACCGACCGTGGCCTTTGTGGTGGTCTGAACGTCAACCTTTTCAAAAAGGTTGTATCAGACGTGAAAAACTGGAAAGAACAAGGGGCAGATGTTGAATTTTGTCCTATTGGCGCACGTAGTGTTCAGTTTTTCAAAAGCTTTGGTGGAGATATCTCTGCCCATGCCTCAGGTTTAGGCGATGCGCCTAAGTTAGCCGATTTAATCGGTACCGTGAGAGTTATGCTACAAGCTTACAACGAAGGTAAATTGGACCGTCTGTTTATTGTATTTAACAAATTCGTTAATACAATGACCCAGACTCCTGTGATCGAGCAGCTGCTACCTTTGCCTAAATCGGAAGAAGAAGTAGCTAAGTATCCTTGGGATTATATTTACGAGCCAGATCCAAAAGATATTTTGGAAGTTTTACTGACACGTTATGTTGAGTCTCAAGTTTACCAAGGTGTTGTTGAGAATATTGCGTCTGAACAAGCTGCCCGTATGGTAGCTATGAAGGCAGCAACCGACAACGCAGGCGATTTGATCAGCGATTTGCAGTTAGTTTACAACAAGGCACGACAAGCCGCGATTACGCAGGAATTGTCGGAGATTGTTTCAGGCGCTGCAGCGGTTTAGGTTAGGTAACGAAATCAAGTTTAGAGGATTAATCATGAGCACAGGTACTGTTGTCCAAGTAATTGGCGCGGTTGTGGACGTAGAGTTTCCACAAGATTCTGTACCTCAGGTATATGACGCTCTGAAGATCACAGGTGAAGGAACTTGTAATGGTTTGGTGCTGGAAGTTCAGCAGCAACTAGGTGGTGGTGTTGTTCGTGCCATCGCTATGGGTTCTTCTGATGGTCTGCGTCGTGGTCTAGAGGTCGTAAACTCAGGTTCACCAATTTCTGTTCCGGTTGGGGTTGCAACCCTTGGCCGTATCATGAACGTATTGGGTGAGCCTATCGATGAATGTGGCGACATTGGTGAAGAAGAGCGTTATGAAATTCACCGTGAAGCTCCTTCATACGAAGATCAGTCAAGCTCAACAGAACTTTTAGAGACTGGTATCAAGGTTATTGACCTTGTATGTCCTTTCGCTAAAGGTGGTAAAGTTGGTTTGTTTGGTGGTGCTGGTGTTGGTAAAACCGTCAACATGATGGAATTAATCAACAACATCGCAAAAGCACACTCAGGTCTTTCTGTATTCGCTGGTGTTGGTGAGCGTACTCGTGAGGGTAACGACTTCTACTACGAAATGAAAGATTCTGGCGTTCTCGACAAAGTAGCCATGGTATATGGTCAAATGAACGAGCCTCCAGGAAACCGTTTACGTGTAGCATTGTCAGGTTTGACAATGGCTGAAAAATTCCGTGACGAAGGTCGTGACGTACTGTTATTCGTTGATAACATCTACCGTTACACCTTGGCCGGTACTGAAGTATCTGCACTGTTAGGTCGTATGCCTTCTGCAGTAGGTTACCAACCAACACTAGCTGAAGAAATGGGTGTTCTACAAGAACGTATTACTTCAACTAAGTCTGGTTCTATTACCTCTGTACAAGCGGTATATGTACCTGCGGATGACTTAACCGATCCGTCACCAGCAACAACCTTCGCTCACTTAGATGCGACTGTTGTACTGTCTCGTAACATTGCTTCGCTAGGTATTTACCCAGCGGTTGACCCATTGGATTCGACTTCACGTCAATTAGATCCATTAGTAGTTGGTCAAGAGCATTACGATGTAGCAAGCGGCGTACAAACTGTACTTCAACGCTACAAAGAGCTGAAAGACATTATTGCTATCTTGGGTATGGATGAATTATCTGATGAAGATAAAACAACTGTATTCCGCGCACGTAAGATTGAGAAATACTTATCTCAACCTTTCTTCGTAGCAGAAGTCTTTACAGGTTCTCCTGGTAAGTACGTTTCTCTTAAAGACACTATCCGTGGCTTCAAGGGCATCTTGAGTGGTGAGTTCGATCACATTCCAGAGCAAGCGTTCTACATGGTTGGTTCAATCGACGAAGCTGTCGAGAAAGCTAACAAAAAGAAATAACTGAGCATTAGCTTAGTATTTTAGGAGATCTTGATGGCAGCCATGACAGTCAAACTTGATATAGTAAGTGCAGAGAACAGCATGTACAGCGGTGAAGTGAGCTTCTTAGAAGTGAGCGGTACCGAAGGTGAGTTAGGTATTATGCCTAACCATGCTCCTTTGCTAACTAAGATCAAACCTGGCATGGCGCGCATGATTAAGCAAGATGGTAGTGAAGAAGTTATGTATCTTTCAGGTGGTATCCTGGAAGTACAACCTGATTCAATTTCTGTTCTTGCTGACGTCGCTATGCGTGCCAATGATATTGATGAGCAAGCTGCACTTGAAGCTAAGCAACGTGCTGAAGCGAATATCGCTAACGCAGGTGCTGACTTCGATTATGAAGCTGCAACAATCGAATTAGCTAAATCTTTAGCTCAACTTCGTGTTGTTGAAACCATCAAAAAGAACATTGCCAGATAAAGGTTATTGTTTTAAAAAGGCGACCCTAGGGTCGCCTTTTTTGTGTCTGATATTTAGTTTTGAAACAAATGATCTTCAAAATTCATATATAACAACCTCTGTCCGCCTTCATTCAAATATCTTAGTTTCCAGCTGCAATAAAACTGCGTTAAAATAACCACAATTATAGTGAATAGTAGTTCAAGGAAACCTGATGTCATTAAATGTAGTTATTCTAGCCGCTGGTAAAGGAACACGGATGCGTTCTGACTTACCAAAAGTTCTTCATCCTATTGCGCATAAAAGCATGGTGCAGCACGTTATAGATACGGCAAACTCATTAGGTAGCGAAGCTATTCAGCTTGTTTATGGTTATGGCGCTGATAAATTACAAAGCGCATTAGGCGAGCAATCTGTCAATTGGGTACTACAAGCGGAACAGTTAGGTACAGGTCATGCTGTGGCGCAAGCAAATCCAAATATTAATGATGACGATACCGTTCTTATCCTTTATGGAGATGTACCGTTAATTCAACAATCTACACTTGAAAAATTATTAGCTGCTCGTCCGCAAAATGGTATGGCAATTCTGACGGTTAATTTGGATAACCCTACAGGTTATGGTCGTATTGTTCGTGAAGATGGCAACGTCGTCGGTATTGTTGAGCAAAAAGATGCCAATGCTGAACAACTACAAATTCAAGAAGTAAACACCGGCATTATGGCGGTTCCAGGTAAACAACTTAAATCTTGGTTAGGTCGCTTATCAAATGCTAATGCTCAAGGTGAATACTATCTAACGGATATTGTCGCCATGGCAAAAGAAGATGGTGTAGCGATAGATACAGCTCAACCTGAGTCAGCTGTAGAAGTTGAAGGGGCGAATAATCGCATTCAACTTGCACAACTTGAAAGAGCATACCAGGCAAGAGCGGCTGAGAAATTAATGCTAGAAGGTGCAAACCTTCGTGATCCTGCTCGACTTGATATCCGTGGTGACGTCAGCGTGGGTATGGATGTGATGATTGACATTAATGTCATTTTTCAAGGTAAGGTTACTCTAGGTAATAACGTGACGATTGGTGCTGGAGCCATTTTAATTGACTGTGAGATTGCTGATAATGCTGAAATTAAACCTTACTCAATAGTCGAAGGCGCCAAGCTAGGTAAAGCTGCTAGTGCTGGGCCATTTGCTCGTTTACGCACAGGTGCTGAACTCAAAGAAGATGCCCATATTGGTAACTTTGTTGAAATGAAAAAAGCGGTTTTAGGTGTTGGCTCAAAAGCGGGTCATTTAGCTTATTTGGGTGATGCTCAAATCGGCAGTGGTGTAAACATCGGCGCGGGTACGATCACCTGTAATTATGATGGCGCAAATAAGTTTGTTACGACGATTGAAGATAATGTTTTCGTTGGAAGCGACTCGCAACTTATTGCTCCTGTGACTATTGGGAAAGGCGCCACATTAGGTGCAGGCTCTACGATTGCTAAAGATGTCGGCGAGGGTGAGTTAGTTATTACTCGTGTTAAGCAGCGTCACATTAGTGGTTGGGCAAGACCAGTCAAAAAGCCTAAATCATAAAATTGAGCTTTAAAAACTGACATAAAATCAGTCTATTAATCAAATTTATAAACGGTCTGTTAAAGCAGGCCGTTTTTTTATGCCTAACGAAACTGGATATTAATTGTTTGAAATATTGTCAATAAAGTTTCGATTGATTATAATTATCTTTCGAAACGAAACTTATGGTTAATATGAATAAACGTAACACTCAGCAGCGTAGAAATAATATTATCAGTATTTTATCTCAGCAAGGTGAGGTAAGCGTCGATGATCTTTCGTTACGTTTTGAAACTTCTGAAGTCACTATTCGAAAGGATTTAGCTACTTTAGAGGAAGCTGGGCTGTTATTACGCCGCTATGGAGGCGCTGTTGCTGTACCTGATGAAGCTACTCAACCGTTCAGCGCTAAAATTGCCCCAAATAAGTTGTCGATTGCTAAAAAGGCCGCGCAACTTATTAAAGATCATAATCGCATTATTATTGATAGTGGCAGTACAACATCAGGTCTTATTCAGCAGCTTGATAATTTGCGGGGCTTATTAGTCATGACTAATTCCCTGCAATTAGCGAATGCTATTCATGAATTAGAAAATGAACCGACTTTATTGATGACCGGTGGTACTTGGGACCCGCATTCTGAGTCTTTCCAAGGACAAATTGCCGAACAAGTACTGCGCTCTTATAACTTTGATCAACTCTTCATTGGTGCTGATGGTATTGACCTTGAGCGTGGAACAACTACGTTTAATGAATTAACTGGTCTCAGTAAAGTGATGGCAGAAGTATCACGAGAGGTTATTGTGATGCTTGAATCTGATAAGTTTGGTCGCAGAATTCCTAACCTCGAGCTTGCTTGGGAAAACATCAGTGTTTTAGTGACTGATGACCGATTACCTGCGGATATGGTCAACAAAATTACTCAATATGGCGTTAAAGTCTTATTAGCGCCATATAAAAACAAATAAATTAGTTTTATAAATTAGTTTTATAAATTAGGTATTAAATTATGTGTGGAATTGTAGGTGCAGTAGCGCAAAGGGATGTGGCAGAAATTTTAGTAGAAGGCTTAAAGCGTCTTGAGTATCGAGGTTATGATTCCGCTGGTGTTGCCATCATCAATCAAGGTGAATTAGGACGTACTCGTCGAGTCGGTAAGGTACAAGAACTAGATGATGCACTAGCAACTTCTCCGTTAGCTGGTGGAACAGGTATTGCCCATACTCGCTGGGCAACTCACGGCGAACCGAGTGAACGTAATGCACACCCTCATTTATCGGAAGGTGATATCGCGGTCGTGCACAACGGTATTATTGAAAACCACAATAAACTGCGTGATATGTTAAAAGGCTTAGGTTATACCTTCGCGTCAGATACTGACACAGAAGTGATTTGTCATTTAGTCCACCATGAATTAAAAAACCATGACACGTTACTTGCTGCAGTACAGACCACAGTAAAACAGCTTGAAGGCGCTTACGGAACAGTTGTTGTTGATCGTCGTGATAGCGAACGTATGGTCGTTGCTCGCAGTGGTAGCCCATTGGTTGTCGGTTATGGTTTAGGCGAGAACTTTGTTGCTTCTGATCAGTTAGCACTATTACCTGTAACACGTTCATTTGCCTTTTTAGAAGAAGGTGATGTCGCTGAAATTACCCGTCGTGAAGTCAGTATTTTTGATGTTGATGGTAATCCGGTTGAGCGTGAGGTAAAAGAATCTGAAGTGACTCATGATGCAGGCGATAAAGGCGAGTATCGTCATTACATGCTTAAAGAAATTTATGAGCAACCAACAGCAATTGCCCATACGCTTGAAGGCCGAATTGCTGCTGGTAAAGTGTTAGATTCAGCATTTGGTGACAATGCAGCAGAATTTTTAAAAGACATAAAGCACGTGCAAATTATAGCATGTGGTACCAGTTATCATGCTGGTATGGCAGCCCGTTATTGGTTAGAAGACTGGGCTGGCGTATCGTGTAATGTTGAAATTGCGTCTGAGTTCCGTTACCGCAAATCACATATGTTCCCTAACAGCCTGTTAGTGACTATCTCTCAGTCTGGTGAGACTGCAGATACCTTAGCAGCGATGCGTTTAGCAAAAGAGATGGGCTATAAAGCGACCTTAACTATCTGTAATGCGCCGGGTTCTTCATTAGTTCGTGAGTCTGATATGGCTTATATGATGAAAGCCGGTGTTGAAATTGGTGTGGCATCGACGAAAGCCTTTACAGTACAACTTGCTGGTTTATTAATGCTAACCACTGCAATTGGTCGTCATAACGGCATGACTGAAGAGATGGAAGCTGAGATCACTCAAAGCTTACAATCTATGCCTGCTAAAGTAGAGCAAGCGTTAAGTTTAGATGATGCGATTGCTGAACTTGCAGAAGACTTTGCTGACAAGCACCATGCTTTATTTTTAGGTCGTGGTGATCAATATCCAATCGCGATGGAAGGTGCGCTTAAGTTAAAAGAAATTTCTTACATTCATGCTGAAGCTTATGCATCGGGTGAGTTAAAGCACGGCCCATTAGCACTGATTGATGCCGATATGCCGGTTATTGTTGTCGCGCCAAATAATGAATTGCTTGAAAAGCTTAAATCAAATGTTGAAGAAGTCCGTGCCCGTGGTGGCTTAATGTACGTCTTTGCTGATAAAGATGCAGAGTTCGAATCTGATGACACCATGAAGGTGATTCCGGTTCCACATTGCGATGAGTTTATGGCGCCGCTTATCTACACCATTCCATTACAGTTATTGTCATATCATGTGGCATTAATTAAAGGCACTGATGTGGATCAGCCACGTAACTTAGCGAAATCAGTCACGGTAGAATAATATTTTGGCTTGTTAGCAAAACACTCGTGCACAGTTAAAATAAAACTCACGCATCATAACTGTGATTAGTGCAGCCTTTAAACCTCCACGTAAGTCTTACTTATGTGGAGTTTTTTTATTTGTATTTCTTAAGCGCCAAAATGCGCTAATTTTACTCAATTTAAAGTAGTTTAATTTCAGAATTGATATGCCAATAACACAATCAATAGACCGAAAATTTGTTTAATTGAAAATTGCCTATCTACTGGGGGAAAAGTGAATGTTTACACATCTTATGGATTGATTTGGAAATGTTTGTTTTGTGGTTTTTATGTGTTTTTCATATTTATTAAATGCTGTATTTGTTTTGGTTTTTTAGGTGCTATTTCGGCATTTTCTCCACTTTCTTATCTTTTACTAAAATAGTTATTTCTGACAAGAAACAAGGCTTGAGTCCGTTTATTTGCTCGATAAACTGCATGTATCAAATCGTTTCACGAGTCAAAAATGTATGGAAGTTTTCATCAGTTTACTAGGCATGTGTGCCTTGATTGGTTTAGCTATTTTATTGTCAGAAAAACGCAGTGCAATTAAGCCAAGAACGGTACTTGGAGCGCTTGCATTTCAAATCGCATTCGGTGCATTTGTCATGTATTTACCGATAGGGCAAAGCATGTTGGATGGCGCATCTAGCGCAGTAATGCATGTGATCAACTATGGTAATGAAGGTTTAGCGTTTGTATTTGGTGATTTAGCTAAATTCAGTGTTGGTTTTATCTTTGTTATTAACGTTCTGTTTGTTGTGGTGTTTATTAGTGCCTTGATTGCTGTGCTGTATTACCTCGGCATTATGCAACTGATTATCGGCGTTATTGGTGGTGGACTTTCTAAATTATTAGGCACTAGCCGTGCTGAATCATTATCAGCAACCGCCAATATTTTTGTCGGCCCTATTGAAGCGCCATCAATGGTGAGACCGTTTGTTAAACATATGACCCGTTCAGAGTTGTTTGCTGTGATGACAGGTGGCTTAGCTTCTGTTGCTGGTGGCACTATGATTGGTTACATACAAATGGGCGTGGACATTAAATACGTTCTCACCGCAGCCTTTATGACGGCTCCAGCTGGATTACTCTTTGCTAAGTTAATGTGGCCTGAAACAGAAACGCCACGCAATGATATTAAGCAAGTCATGGATGAGCAAGAAGACAAGCCTACCAATGTATTGGATGCAGCAGCAAGCGGCGCAGCTATGGGGATGCAACAAGTGCTTGCGGTATCAGCTCTGCTAATTGCCTTTGTTGGCTTAATAGCCATGGTTAATGGCTTAATTGGTGGTGTTGGTGGTTGGTTTGGTCATGGTGATATCACCATGCAAGCAATCTTAGGTTATTTTTTAGCACCATTAGCTTGGTTAATGGGAGTGCCGTGGAGTGAGGCGACTCAAGCTGCCTCGTTTATTGGCCAGAAAATGGTGATCAATGAGTTTGTTGCTTATATTGATTTCTTAAAAGTCGCTGAAAATTTGTCACCTAAAACTCAAATTATCATCAGTTTTGCTTTATGTGGTTTCGCTAACCTTGGCTCATTAGCCATGGTGATTGGTGGACTGGCCGCTCTGTGCCCTGAGCGCCGCCATGATTTAAGTGAAATTGGTATGAAAGCATTGATTGCTGCAGCATTAGCTAACTTAATGAGCGGAACCATTGCAGGCTTATTATTTAGTTTAGCTAACTAGACACTAATATTTTTATGCCAGCTAAGGTCTTAGTTGGCAACATTGGAGTAAGAGCATGACCCCACACATTAATGCCCCAGAGGGCGCTTTCGCTAAAACAGTATTAATGCCTGGCGATCCGTTACGTGCAAAATACATTGCAGAAAACTTTTTAGATAACCCAAGACTTGTGACAGATGTACGTAATATGCTGGGTTACACAGGCGAATATAATGGTAAAACTATCTCTGTTATGGGCTCCGGTATGGGCATCCCATCGATTTCTATCTACGCTAAAGAGCTCATTACTGAATATGGCGTTGAAAATATTATTCGTATCGGCTCTTGTGGTGCCGTCAGTGACAAAATTAAATTAATGGACGTGGTAATGGCAATGGGGGCGAGTACTGACTCAACTGTAAACCGCACTCGCTTTGCTAATACTGACTTTGCCATGATTGCTGATTTTGGTTTGCTGCGTTTAGCGACCGATGCTGCTGAAAAACAAGGTGCAAGTTATCACGTAGGTAATCTATATTCTTCAGATTTATTCTATTGTGAAGATGAAAGCCGATATGACTTGATGGAAAAATACGGCATTTTAGGTGTTGAAATGGAAGCGGCAGGTCTTTATGGCGTCGCAACAGAATATGGCGCTCGAGCACTTGCTATGATGACAGTGACCGATCATATTAGACAAGGTCTTCACTTAACAGCGGAAGAACGTCAACAAACGTTAAATGAAATGATTAAACTGACTTTAGAGGCAGTTAGTCATATCGATTAACCGAGTTCATTCTGCTTGAACATAAGTATGCCGAACTTACTTCTTTTACGAAATAAGTTCGGCATTGTTGTTTTATCGGTGATTAAGCTGAATATTAAAAGCCGAATTTACCGTTACTGTTTTGCCATTCTGTTTGAGCGGGAATGGTTTCAATGGTGTCCCAGTGTTCAACTATTTTGCCGTTATCTAAGCGAAATAAATCGTAAAAAGCAACATGCTGATTCATAAAGGTTCCTTCACTAATCGATAATACAAAGTTACCTTCTCCGAGTATTTTATGGTTTTTACTGACCACCATAGGCATATTCGCAGCAGCAAGTTCACCTAACGCTTTACCTAAGCCACTAAGGCCGTCTGCAATTGCTGGGTTGTGTTGAATATAAGCATTGTCATCATTATCAATAAATTGATTAATCTTGCTCATATCACCTTTCATTAATATGGTTGTGACAAAATCAGCAACAATCGCTTTATTCGAATCAGTTTTATCTAAATCGGTTACTTCAGTCGCACCGTCGAGCTGCGTTCTACCACTTGGATTAGCGGGGGCGATTGCTTGCAGGTTATCCCAGTGCTCAACAATTTTACCTTCTTCAAAGCGAAATACATCAAAACCTACTTTAGGACCAAAAAAGTTATATTCTGTGTGAGTGAAGGTGTAATCACCATCTTGAAATGCACGTTTAACTTTGGCTTTTGCACTTCCTTTAGGGAGTTGCTGCAGTACAGCCCCGAACCCTGCTAATCCGTCGGCAACAGCTAAGTTATGTTGGATATACTTTTCTGGATTGATGTAACCAATCGCTGTTTGCTCGCCCGTTTCGATACTTGATATAACCGCTACTGCTTTTTGCTTATTAGATAATGTTTGTGCGCTTGAGTCTGTCATAGTGATTACTTCCTGATTTGATGTGCATGCGATAAGGCTCAAAAGGCTGGCCGCTAAAAGTGAATGTTTAACAAGATTAGGTGTTGTCATTGTGTTGTCCTCAATTTGCTTGAGAACAATATTAGCGATCGCTGGAGTCACTTGGCAGAGTGTATTTGAGTGTAAAAATGGTGAATATCGAACCTAAAGCAGGATGTTTATTATTATCCAACCTGCTTTAAAAACTGACTTGGTGTGATATTAGTTTGATTTTTAAAGTACTTAACAAAATTGCTGGCATCGTCAAAACCAAAATCATAAGCAACTTGCTGAGAAGGCTTTTTACTGATGACTATATGTCGTTTGATCTCTATAACAGTAAAAGCATCAATCATTTGTTTAGCAGTTAATCCTGTTGCCAGCTTACAAATGTGATTTAAGGTTTTATAAGTGGTATTAACTTGGTTGGCATACCAGCTTGCATCTCGAGTTTTCCGGAAGTGTTGCTGCATTAACTCAAAAAAGCGTGCAAGTTTTACATTTTGCTCTAATGACATGTTGTCATGTTTCGCTGCAGGCCTTAATCGATGTAATATCAATGCCAGCGTTGAGAACAGATACATAACGATGAGAGGATCAGTTTGTTGATGATTAAACTCAATAGTGATTTGCTCAAGCAATAAACGGGTTCGCTGGTAAGTTTGTTTATCAAGTTTTAATAGTGGTGAGTGCTGTTGGTTAAGGTGTGTTGGGGTGTATTTAGGTAAGCGCATATTGGCATGGACTTGATCTAAAAATGCCTGTGTGAAAATAAGCACTTTACCTTGCGGCTTAGTAGAAAAATCAAATGCATGAACCTGTTCTCGCTGAACCAGTAAGACAGAGCCTGCACAGAAAGGGTAATCATTGAAATCAATCATGTGAACGCCTTCGCCTTGCTCAATATAAATGAGCATAAAGAAGTTCACTTTATGAGGGAGCCGTGGGTCGTGGTCGATATTGGCTCTTTGATATAATGATACAAGATCAATTATCTCAAGTTCTTCCTCATCTGATTGCTGATGGTTAAAGCCAATATCGGGTATATTCAACGTTAAACTCCACTAGTTCAATCATAAAAGTGTAGTGGAATTAGACACTCCCTAGCAAGTCATGGGATGAAAGTTCATCATGATTAGGTTGCGCGATAATATGTGAATACTTAGGTAAATACTTAGGTAAATACTTAGGTAAATACTTAGGTGATAGAGTTATTACCTCATTCCTAAACTGGCAACACTGCTGTCTTGAGAGTATTGAATAGCCTCTGCGCATAAACTTTTCTTTTGATTATCATCAGATGAATTGAAATGTGAAATATAAAAATCTAATTCATCACTTGTTTTTTGCGTCATCATCATATCTGCAATGCCTGTTTTATATTTTACTGCCATTAGTTTTCTGATGATATCGGCCTTAGTATTGGATTCTTCTGAAACAATATCACTATAAAAAACATCGCAGACCATTAACCCCGCCATGCCAATCGCATCTTCAGTTGAAAGTTGTTGATTTGCAGACGCCGAGCCCATAAGTAAACAGCTAACAATAGCTGCAGAGAGTAATTTTTTCATTTGGTTACCTCAAGTAAAACTAAGTTTTTCTATACAAAGTCGAATTCATTTTTAGAGAGGTTAGCTAAATATCGGTACCCATATTGTTACTGAACTCTAGAGCTTGATTGTTTTTAGTCTTTTTTATCTATTAAAGAGGGAATAAAAGCTGTTTAAGTCGTTACTGGAGACTAAACAGAGTGAATACCAAGGGTTTAGTGTGGTGTCACTTAAGTCACTTCACTATTTCTTCACTGTCTATCTCATCGTCACTTTGCCGCCAATCATTTTAAAAGCAGGCGTGCCGCGAACTAAGGTATCTCGAGCAAAAGGTGTTTCACATTGTGGACACACACAAGGGGTTTTAGTGTAGTCGTCTACAATGCGTTCTTTGAAGCATTTAACTAATGCCCCTTTTCCACCCTTGCGGTATTTAAATAGCTGGTTTTTACATTTAGCACAAAAAATATCGACGGTGCGGGTTGGTCCTTTAGCGTTGGGTTTAGCCAAAATAACTCCTAATATGGTTGAGGATTAAATGGTAAATCAAACGCAGTAGAGTTGATAGTGACTAGAACCGATAACCAAAATTTGCGGTTACAGTATTCGTATCAAACTTTTGATAGGTATAAACCAAAGAAAACTCGTAATTTGATGCAAAATTATATCGCCAACCTAAGGATGTTAATGCTCCAATACCTTCATTATCAGTATCCACATGCTCATCATCATATCTTAAATTTGCAATGACATTATATTGGGCAACACCTAGTTTAAATAAGAAAGAAGATCGTTGTGATAATGGCTGCGAGTATACAACCGCAAGACGAAAGCTAGATACTTTATCTACGTATGCACTGGTTAACGGGGATAAAATAAAAGAGCCAGTTATTTTTTGATACATGTAGCCTATTTCGCTTCCCCAGCTAGGATTGAATTGATAACGGTAAGCGACTTCATAATGATGTTTTAAGTTTAATATTTCTTCATCAAACCCATGTGCTTCAGCCCAGCGAGATACTCCTAACCCACCACCTAAACTGATAACTTGATGAGATTCGTCAATAAGTTCCTCAGCTGTGGTCAAAGCAGAAACTAGCAACATAATGATGAGGAATATGTATTTCACTTTAAGTGTCCTTGAACTATCAGCCTTAAAAATTGGCGTGTCTTTATATCAAGGTTAAAAGCCAGTTAGCATGTCATTGACGTTTTAGTTTTTGGTTGATGAAACAATTTGTTTGATTAAATAAAAAAGCCTTCAATATCATATTGAAGGCTTTTTTATTTCTAACTATTTAGTGATAATTTAACACCATCGTATTAACCAAACTCTCCACTAACATAACCCTGAGTACGAGAGTCTTGTGGGTTATTAAATACTTGGTGCGTTTCACCTTGCTCTACTAATTCACCCATCCAGAAGAAAGCTGTTCTATCCGAGATGCGCTTTGCTTGGTTCATTGAGTGAGTCACGATAACAATGGTGAACTTTTTACGTAATTCATCCATTAACTCTTCAATCTTATGGGTTGCGATAGGATCAAGTGCACTGGTGGGCTCGTCCATTAAGATAACTTCTGGCTCCATCGCAATAGCGCGGGCAATACATAAACGTTGTTGCTGACCGCCAGAAAGACCAAATGCTGGAGTGTTTAAGCGATCTTTCACTTCTTCCCATAACGCTGCACCACGTAATGAGTCTTCAACAACTTTATCTAATACGGCTTTATCTTTAACGCCTTGGGCTTTAAGGCCAAATGCGATGTTTTCATAAATACTCATTGGGAAAGGGTTTGGCTTTTGAAAAACCATACCAACGCGCATTCTAAGCTGTTTAACATCTACGTCGGCATAAATATCTTCACCTTCAAATGCCACGGTACCGGTAATTTTCACCCCTGCAACTAAATCGTTCATTCGGTTTAGGGTTCTTAGTAGGGTTGACTTACCACAACCAGATGGCCCAATTAGTGCCGTTACCTGACGAGACGGAATATTAATTGAGATATCTTTTAACGCGTGGTTCTCGCCGTAGAATAAGTCTAAGTTGTTTACTTGTAATTTGTTCATTATCTGGCCTTTATATAACACGACTTTTTACGTGTTATTTACTGTTCGTTTTATGAGTACAGCGTGCTTTGTGCACATATCTCATGATGTAATAACTATTTATTGCCTATTGTTTAAGGCGTTTAAGTAAATAGTGATTAGATTTATTTATTTAATCGACCTGCAATCACTTTGGTCGCTAAGTTCAGCATTAATACGAGTACAATCAAGATGGTTGCAGTCGCATAAGCTTGATCCCACTCATGCTGAGTAAATAACTCTTGAGTTAACTTATATAAATGAACAGTCAATGTTCGGCCTGAGTCCATTACAGAGTCAGGTATTTGAGTCACCATACCGGCAGTTAAAAATACCGGTGCTGACTCTCCAATTACTCGGCCAGTACTTAAAATGACTGACGTAACAATGCCTGGTAAAGCACTTGGTAAAATCAAGCGCCAAATGGTGTAAATTTTACTGCTACCTAATGCATAACCGCCTTCACGGTAGCTCATAGGAACTGCCATTAACGCTTCTTCAGTGGTACGAATAATCACTGGTAAAATCAGCATTGCTAATGTCAACGCACCTGAGAGGATTGAGAATCCTAAACCTAAGGTAGTAACAAAGAATGTCATACCAAATAAGCCGTAAACAATTGATGGAATACCCGCTAATGATTCAGTACAAAAACGGATAACCTGTACAAATTTACTGCCAGGTTTTGCATATTCAGTAAGGTATATCGCAGTCATAATCCCAATTGGTGCGGCGAAAGCGAGTGAAAGCAATACCATGTACACCGTTGAGACAATCATTGCCCAAATGCCCGATGCTTCACCAATTCGGGTATAAGCCCCAGTAATAAACTCCCAGCTTACATGACTTAAACCATTTGAAAGGATATGCCACACAACCCATAACAGGAATAAAATGGTTACGCCTGCTGCAGCCCAAATAGCACCATGAAGTAATTTATCTTGGTTCTCTCTCGACAGTAATGATTTTGAGCCTGTTAGTGTCGAAATCGTCGAGTTTGATTGAGTAAACTTAGACATGATTAGTACGCTCTCTTGCGATTTAGATATAGCAGTGAACCGTTAAGTAGCACAATAAAAGCTAATAACACGATACCTGTTGCATACAATGCACTCGAATGGATGCCAGTTGCGTATGACATTTCCATTGCGATGTTTGCTGTTAGTGTTCTTGCTGGTTCTAAAATAGAGCCAGGCATTGCTGGAGCGTTGCCCATTACCATAATAATGGCCATGGTTTCACCAATCGCACGTGCAACACCAAGTGCTACACCCGTTAAAATGCCGCTTTTAGCAGCAGGAATTAATACTTTAAAAATACTGTAAACATGCGATGCCCCAAGTGCTAATGCACCTTCTTTATAAACAGAAGGTAAGGCTCTGATTGAGGTTTCTGAAATAGTAATGACGGTTGGCAAAATCATGATTGCTAATACAATGATCCCTGCTAATAGCGTGTTACCAGCAGGAATATTAAATAGGGTTTCGATAGCTGGGACAATAATCACCAACCCGAAAAAGCCGTAAACAACAGATGGAATACCAGCGAGTAGTTCAACAGCGGGTCTAACGAGATCTGCTAACCATTTTGGAGCAATTTCTGCGAGGAATACCGCAGTAAGAATTGCGATTGGAACACCAATCATAACGGCGCCAGCAGTAGAGATGATTGAGGCGACAATCATCGGGAGTATGCCATATAACGCTGGTGGCAACCATTCTTTACCTGTTACAAACTCAGTAACGCCTGCTTCTTTAAATGCAGGTAAACCTTCGTTAAATACAAACCATCCAATGGTGGAAACAGATAGAACGCCAACCATAGCGCAACATAGGAATAGGCCATGAAAGAAGATTTCTTTAATGTCTATGGCGTTTTTAGGTGCAAGTTGCAGTCCTTGTGGTTGGACTTTAGTTGCTGTATTCATCATATGCCTCGAGGTCGTACTGATGATTAAGTAGTTTTAATTTTTTTAGAAATTACAAAAGAGGAGCATAAGCTCCTCTTAAGATATTTAGTTCAATAATTACTGAACGCGGATGTAACCTTCTTCAGCAACAATGCTTTGACCGTCATTTGACATGATGAAGTCTAGGAAGCCTTGTGCATTTGGATGTGGCTGGTCATTCACTAATACGATGAATGGACGAGCGATTTGGTAGTCACCAGTTGCGATGTTTTTATCAGTAGCTTCAACACCACCTACACTTAGAGCAACTAAAGAATCATCAACTGAACCCAGTGAAATATAACCAATAGCAAATGGGTTGTTAGCAACGATTGTCTTGATCATGCCGTTACCGTTACCTACTTGAGCAGTAGGAGTAATAGCCGTTACTTTATGGCCGTTTACTGTACGTTGTAGGTCCATGATTTCTTCGAAAGCACCACGAGTACCAGAACCGTTTTCACGAGTTACTACAACGATAGGACGTGCTTCGCCGCCAACTTCGCTCCAGTTTTTGATTTCACCACGGTAGATTTTTGAAATTTGCTCTTGAGTTAAGTCTTGAACAGGGTTTGCTTTGTTTACTGCTGCAGCAATACCGTCACGAGCAATAACGATTTCTTTTGTATTGTCGTTTAGTTCATTTTCTTTAATGTTACGAGAAGACATACCAATCATGCTGGTGCCGTCTTTCGCAGCACGAATACCCGCAGAAGAACCTGTGCTTTGCACTTCAACGTTCTTTTTCGCTGTGTTTTGATAATTCTCTGCTAGCACTTCCATAACGTGTGCAACAGATGTTGAACCAGATACTGTAACTGTACCAGCTTGAACAAGAGGTGCCGTCATTAAACCAACAGCAGTTAATAAACCAATCACTTTTTTCATCACAAGTTCCACTTATTATTTGGACTTAAATTTGTACTTAATACCCGTCTTGGATATTGGAAGTTAGCGTGCTTCATTCAGCGCTGTAATTTGAAGCGAGTGCATTAAGACAGATCAATATGACAGTTAAGTTACAGTGAAAAATGTCGCTATCTTTTCGATAGGTGGTATCTAAGATTATGTTTTTGTAGTGTTATTTTAATGTTAATCATTTATCTTTATTAACTATAATTCAGTAAAAAGTTATCAGGTTTTCTTAAATTAACTTAAACATGCGCAAGGCATTACTTATGCTGGTTGGTGGTGCTTTTTGGATCTCGCTGGGGCGTAAATAAAGTTTTGTGTTAATAGCTTTTTAAGTCTATTTTAAGTTTGAGGGCGCGATAAATGCTATATTGTGCACAAATTAATTCTCATTAATTATTTTATTAAAGTTTTATTACAGTCGAGCTTAATTATCGATTTAGTTATAAAACTCACAAAGCTTATAACTTTGTCTTTTATTCCTGAAAGGCAAAACATCAACACACTCTAACTTAATTTCTTAAAGGCGGGCTTTATGACAACCGAGATGATCATGATTGGAATGTCTATTCTGGTTGTTATTGGCATTCTATTACATCACCCATCTCGAACTCTTGGTATTCCATCACTATTTATTTTTATGGGTGTAGGGCTGTCATTGGGTAATGGTGAATTTAACTTTGTATATGACAACTTAGATAAAACCGCATGGATAGGCGGGCTGGCCTTAAATGTGATTGTTTTTGTCGGTGGCTTGAATACTTCGACTGCAAAAATAAAAGTCGCTTATAAAGAAGGAGGTGTATTAGCTTCGTTTGGGGTGATTTTTACCACAGTGATATTTGCAGGTATCCTCTATTTGCTACTCGATTTTGATTTTATTATTTGTTTACTCTTTGCTGCAGTGGTGTCCTCTACTGATGCGGCAGCTGTATTTTCAATTTTGGAATCAAAAAAGCTTAAGTTAAAAGAAGAAACCGATACAGTGTTGGAGTTTGAATCAGCAACCAATGATCCTGTTGCTATGTTGATGGTGATTGTATTGACTGAGATGGCATTATCATCAACTCAATCGGTATCACTTTCTTCACTTAGTCTTGATTTAGTCACCCAGATATTTGTCGCAGTTGCTGCAGGACTCTTAATCGGCAAAATTGCGGTTACTTTATTGAGTAAAATTAGTTTATCTGAGTATGGTTTGATCCCTGTATTTGTCTTAGCCAGCTTTATTATTGCTACCTATGGTGCAGACTTATTAGGTGGTAATATCTTATTGGCTTCTTATATTGCAGGTGTGGTGATAGGCAATGGTATTAAACGTGGCCAACAAGTTAACTTGCACTTTTTTAATAGCTTGTCTTGGCTAGCACAGGCATTGATGTTCATTGTGTTGGGGCTTCAGATTTTCCCACAAACATTAATGACAGTATTTTGGGTTTCAATTATCCCAGGTTTATTGCTGATATTTGTAGCTAGACCACTAGCGGTGCAGATGTGCTATTTACCTTTTGTAAAAGCAAGCTGGAAAAAGCGTCTATTTATATCAATGATTGGCTTAAAAGGTGCGACTCCTATTGTGTTTGCACTTATACCGGCTGCTGCAGGTGTACCTGGTGCTATCGATATAGTCCATATGGTGTTCTTTTTTGTATTGTTCTCTATCTTTATTCAAGGCGGTGCGATAGCGCCATTAGCAAATAAGTTAGGCTTAGAGAAAGAAACACCACCAAAATAGTGGCAATCTACTTACTACACTTTAAATTGAGGCTATGCCGTGGCTGCATTCGCTAAATCATTAGCCTCAATTTTGTTCCAAACTTTGTCATGAAAATAAAATACTACAGTGTTTACTGCTGGCTCAATCAAGGCGACGGCCCCACCAATAACAATGCTGCCAGTTAATAAGTAAGTGATAGTAAAGGCAACGCTGAAGTGCAAAATAGCAAATGAGATGGTCTTTTTCATGAGATAACCCTTGTAGTTAATATTGTTCAATTGATTTAATGATAACAATTCTCATTACTATTTAAAGTTTTTTTTATCAATTACAACAAAAGGTTTATTCGATTAGTGTTTAAACCATCTTTTAATGACGTGAAAAATCCCTGTAAATGAGATGTTTTTTCATTTATTAATGATTTATAGATAGAACAAATTGGTGTTCTGGTGGGGGAAAGTGCAAATGTTTGTTAGATAACATAAACCCTCCCAATTAAGGCAGAGGGTTATCATTATGAAATGACTAAGCAGGCAGTATTTAAGTTAAAGCATTAAGTTTTCATCTTTTGCTTACTGTATTAATTCTGATATTAGAATTAATAGTGCCAAGGAAACTTAGAAAAATCTTGATCGCGCTTTTCAAGGAATGCATCACGACCTTCTTGAGCTTCGTCTGTACCATAAGCAAGACGTGTTGCTTCGCCTGCAAATAGCTGTTGGCCAACTAACCCATCATCTGGCAAGTTAAAGCCGTATTTAAGCATACGCATTGCTGTTGGTGATTTACTGTTGATCTCTTTTGCCCATGATAATGCTTCTGTTTCTAGTTCAGCATGAGGAATTGAGCGATTGACCATACCCATATCAAATGCTTCATCAGCCGTATAGTTAAAGCCAAGGAAGAAGATTTCACGGGCGCGTTTTTGGCCAATCATTTTGGCTAAATAAGCACTACCGTAACCCGAATCAAAACTACCTACATCAGGATCGGTTTGCTTGAATACAGCATGCTCTTTCGATGCTAATGTTAAATCACACACTACATGTAAACTGTGCCCACCACCTACAGCCCAACCAGGTACAACAGCAATAACAACCTTAGGCATAAAACGAATTAAGCGTTGCACTTCTAATATATGTAAGCGCCCCATACGTGCAACATCAGGTTTGCCTTCTTCAGCGCCTTCATATTTATAACCGTCTTTGCCACGAATGCGTTGATCACCGCCAGCACAGAAAGAAAACTGGCCTTTGGCTGATGGTCCATTACCTGTTAGCAATACACAGCCAATATCAGACCATTGGCGAGCATGATCTAAAGCGGTATAAAGCTCATCAACGGTTTTTGGGCGAAAAGAATTAAGACAATCAGGACGATTGATTGCAATACGAACCGTACCTTGGTCTTTAGCGCGATGATAAGTGATGTCTTCAAAATCGAAGCCACTTACAGTGTCCCAAAGTGTTGGGTCAAATATATCAGAAACCTGTTGTGTCATTTTACTAGCCTTTTTCAATCGAATATCCAAAGGCTAGGCTGAATTAAATCTCAGGTCAATTGACAGATGTCAGGAAAGTTAAATTTATATTTTATCGCAGATTAATTGCAGGTTCTCTTTGCCAAAAATAGGGTGTCTTGCACCAAAACCGCAATACTCATTATCAAAAGCTGCAACTGTGTTGTTATCAGTAAAAATAGCTTTAAATTCTATAGCCTCTTTTGATGTTAGTCTTTCAAGAACACCAGATGGCATAGCAATGACTTTATCGCTCTTTCTAATTATTTTGGTGCCAGTCATTGACGTCACCTTTTCATCAGCACTATTTAGTACTGATTGAATTTCAGCAATTGGTTCATCTAATTTATCTGTTTCAGTCGCAAAGTAGTAAATAACACCGCCAATCAGTGCAATAAGGATCCAACCTCTCATCTTTTAGTCCAATTAAAGTGAATAACCATGAATTATACGAGTATAATATACTCAATTAACACTCTATACACGAGTGTGTAGCAGTTGGTAGCGTTTTTTATTTAAAATCGATAACGTTTTTCGGTAACTGCCACTTATTTTGCCCCTTTTATAAGTAGTAAGGCATTAAGATGACCCAAGAATCTACACCTAAAGATTACGCCAAACAAAAACGGATTAAGATTCATCAACCTGACGCCAGCAAGGCTGACAGATTTAATCCAAGTAATAGTATTTATGTGCGCGCCGTAACAGGTTTATGGACTACAGTAAGAAGGCGTATTGGTTGGGCAACAATGTCATTCTTTTTAATATTACCTTGGCTACCTTGGGGTGACAGACAGGCTGTTTGGTTTAATTTAGCTGAGCAGAAGTTTCATATCTTTGGGCTGACTATTTGGCCACAAGATTTAACCTTGTTGGCAGCGCTATTTACTATTGCGGCATTTGGCTTGTTCTTTGTTACGACTTATCTTGGTAGGGTGTGGTGTGGCTACACATGCCCGCAAACCGTTTGGACGTTTATTTTTATTTGGTTCGAAGAAAAATTTGAAGGAGCACGTAATAAACGAATCAAACTAGATCAAATGCCATGGAGTTTTAATAAGTTATGGCGCAAGACCGCTAAACATACCTCTTGGATCCTCATTTCCTTATTAACAGCAATGACATTTGTATCCTATTTCGTTCCAAGTCGTGAAGTCTATATTGATGTGTTCACTTTGAATGCTGATTTAAGTATTTATTTCTGGGTGGTCTTTTTCACCTTTGCCACATACGGTAATGCAGGCTGGATGCGTGAAATTATGTGTATTCACATGTGCCCGTATGCTCGTTTTCAAGCAGCGATGTTTGATAAAAACACATATATAGTGGGTTATGACACTAAGCGCGGTGAAAAAAGAGGGCCAAGATCTCGTAAAGCTGACCCTAAAGAAATGGGCTTAGGCGACTGTATCGACTGTGACTTATGTGTTCAGGTTTGTCCAACAGGTATCGATATTCGTAATGGCCTTCAATATGAATGTATAAACTGTGGTGCTTGTATCGATGCTTGCGACACAACAATGGAACGTATGGGCTATGACAAAGGCTTAATTAGTTATACCACCGAAAATAAACTAGAAGATATCAAAGAGACCATTGTAAGACCAAAACTTATTGGTTACGGCGTAGCCTTAACTGTAATGATCTTGGTTTTCATTTATGCCAGCGCCACTATTGCTCCATTACGTATGGATGTTATTCGAGACAGAAATGCACTTTACCGGATAACTAATGATGGTTTAGTTGAAAATACATATACCTTGAAGCTGCTTAATAAAACCGAGCTAGCACAAGAATATCAACTTTCAATGGACGGTTTAGAGTCATATGAATGGAATGGACCGAATCAAGTAGCAATTAAAGCGGGTGAAGTACTGACCTTACCAATTAGTATTGCCGTTGATCCTGGTCAACTAGAACGAACAGTCACTAAAATCAACTTAGTGGTTGCCGCAACCATCGAAGGTAAGGATGTTATAATCAAACAAGAATCGAGATTCTTTGGTGAGTAAATAACGATATAGCTAGAAAAAGGGACTACTTAGTCCCTTTTTTATGCGTTTCGTTTGAAAAAGCGGCTGTTATTCATATTTGTGTCATTTTCTTTCAAAAAGCCCTTGCGGTGTTTCAGTATTTGCCTATAATGCGCATCCACTGACACGGCAACAGGCACTAGCCAATACTGAGTCAGCTTGATTTGAAGCGGTTTTAACTACCTCAAATCAACGGCAAAAAGAAGTTTGAAAAAACACTTGACGCCAACGAGGGAAAGCGTAGAATACGCATCCCTGACCAACACGGTCAACGCTCTTTAACAATCAAACAAGTAAATCTGTGTGGACACTCACAGGTGTTGAGTTAATCGAAATTGTCACTTAGGTGGCAATCAAAATTATTATCAATGTAACGATGAGTGTTCATAGCAATATGTAACAAACAGGATGTAGATTCTTCCGAGTCTGCATAATGTAATCAGAATTCATTGAGCCGAAGCATTTTCGAATGTTTCAAAAAACTTTAATTGAAGAGTTTGATCATGGCTCAGATTGAACGCTGGCGGCAGGCCTAACACATGCAAGTCGAGCGGTAACAGATTGATAGCTTGCTATCAATGCTGACGAGCGGCGGACGGGTGAGTAATGCCTAGGGATCTGCCCAGTCGAGGGGGATAACAGTTGGAAACGACTGCTAATACCGCATACGCCCTACGGGGGAAAGGAGGGGACCTTCGGGCCTTTCGCGATTGGATGAACCTAGGTGGGATTAGCTAGTTGGTAAGGTAATGGCTTACCAAGGCGACGATCCCTAGCTGTTCTGAGAGGATGATCAGCCACACTGGGACTGAGACACGGCCCAGACTCCTACGGGAGGCAGCAGTGGGGAATATTGCACAATGGGGGAAACCCTGATGCAGCCATGCCGCGTGTGTGAAGAAGGCCCTAGGGTTGTAAAGCACTTTCAGTAGGGAGGAAAGGCAGTTGTTTAATAAACAACTGCTGTGACGTTACCTACAGAAGAAGGACCGGCTAACTTCGTGCCAGCAGCCGCGGTAATACGAGGGGTCCAAGCGTTAATCGGAATTACTGGGCGTAAAGCGTACGCAGGCGGTTCATTAAGCCAGATGTGAAATCCCCGGGCTCAACCTGGGAATTGCATTTGGAACTGGTGAACTAGAGTCTTGTAGAGGGGGGTAGAATTTCAGGTGTAGCGGTGAAATGCGTAGAGATCTGAAGGAATACCGGTGGCGAAGGCGGCCCCCTGGACAAAGACTGACGCTCATGTACGAAAGCGTGGGGAGCAAACAGGATTAGATACCCTGGTAGTCCACGCCGTAAACGATGTCTACTCGGAGTTTGGTGCCTTGAGCACTGGGCTCCCAAGCTAACGCATTAAGTAGACCGCCTGGGGAGTACGGCCGCAAGGTTAAAACTCAAATGAATTGACGGGGGCCCGCACAAGCGGTGGAGCATGTGGTTTAATTCGATGCAACGCGAAGAACCTTACCTACTCTTGACATCCAGAGAATTCGCTAGAGATAGCTTAGTGCCTTCGGGAACTCTGAGACAGGTGCTGCATGGCTGTCGTCAGCTCGTGTTGTGAAATGTTGGGTTAAGTCCCGCAACGAGCGCAACCCCTATCCTTATTTGCCAGCGCGTAATGGCGGGAACTCTAGGGAGACTGCCGGTGATAAACCGGAGGAAGGTGGGGACGACGTCAAGTCATCATGGCCCTTACGAGTAGGGCTACACACGTGCTACAATGGCGTATACAGAGGGTTGCAAAGCCGCAAGGTCTAGCTAATCTCACAAAGTACGTCGTAGTCCGGATTGGAGTCTGCAACTCGACTCCATGAAGTCGGAATCGCTAGTAATCGTAGATCAGAATGCTACGGTGAATACGTTCCCGGGCCTTGTACACACCGCCCGTCACACCATGGGAGTGGGCTGCACCAGAAGTAGATAGTCTAACCTTCGGGGGGACGTTTACCACGGTGTGGTTCATGACTGGGGTGAAGTCGTAACAAGGTAGCCCTAGGGGAACCTGGGGCTGGATCACCTCCTTACCTATACGACTAACTTAATGTTTGTTGAGTGTTCACACAGATTGCTTGTTACTCCTTTATGGAGTTGAGCGAAATGCGCCGCAAGCCGGTTAGCATTGTTCTTTAACAATTTGGAAAGCTGATAGTATTTAATTGCATGAGTCTGTCATGTTAATTAATACAAATCGTATTATTGGGAAGTTAATCCCTTTTCAGTAATACATTGAGTTCTCAAAACACTTTATTAAGTGTCTTGAATATTCTAAAAACTAAGGCGAATTTGTGTACTCGTAAGAGATGCAAATTAGTAATAAACCAGCTAGTTACGGTACAACTTGAGTTTCTTTTGAAACTTATTTGGGTTGTATGGTTAAGTGACTAAGCGTATACGGTGGATGCCTTGGCAGTCAGAGGCGATGAAGGACGTAGTAACTTGCGAAAAGCGTTGGCGAGCTAGTAACAAGCATTTGAGCTAACGATGTCCGAATGGGGAAACCCGGCCACATAAGTGGTCATCATAACGTGAATACATAGCGTTATGAGGCGAACCTGGGGAACTGAAACATCTAAGTACCCAGAGGAAAAGAAATCAACCGAGATTCCCCTAGTAGCGGCGAGCGAACGGGGATTAGCCCTTAAGTCTATGGGGTGTTAGTGGAATGTGTTGGAAAGCACAGCGGCACAGGGTGATAGCCCCGTACATGAAAACTAACCATAGATGAAATCGAGTAAGGCGGGACACGTGACATCCTGTTTGAATATGGGGGGACCATCCTCCAAGGCTAAATACTCCTGACTGACCGATAGTGAACCAGTACCGTGAGGGAAAGGCGAAAAGAACCCCTGTGAGGGGAGTGAAATAGAACCTGAAACCGTGTACGTACAAGCAGTGGGAGCGGTTCTTGAGACCGTGACTGCGTACCTTTTGTATAATGGGTCAGCGACTTACATTTTGTAGCGAGGTTAAGCGAATAGCGGAGCCGTAGGGAAACCGAGTGTTAACTGCGCGTTTAGTTGCAAGGTGTAGACCCGAAACCGAGTGATCTAGCCATGGGCAGGTTGAAGGTTGAGTAACATCAACTGGAGGACCGAACCGACTAATGTTGAAAAATTAGCGGATGACTTGTGGCTGGGGGTGAAAGGCCAATCAAACTCGGAGATATCTGGTTCTCCTCGAAAGCTATTTAGGTAGCGCCTCGAGCGAATACCACTGGGGGTAGAGCACTGTTAAGGCTAGGGGGTCATCCCGACTTACCAACCCTTTGCAAACTCCGAATACCAGTGAGTACTACTCGGGAGACAGACGGCGGGTGCTAACGTCCGTCGTCAAAAGGGAAACAACCCAGACCATCAGCTAAGGTCCCAAAGTTATTGCTAAGTGGGAAACGATGTGGGAAGGCTTAGACAGCTAGGATGTTGGCTTAGAAGCAGCCATCATTTAAAGAAAGCGTAATAGCTCACTAGTCGAGTCGGCCTGCGCGGAAGATTTAACGGGGCTAAGCAATACACCGAAGCTATGGGTTTGCTCTTAGGAGCAAGCGGTAGAGGAGCGTTCTGTAAGCGGTTGAAGGTGAAGGGGTAACCCACACTGGACGTATCAGAAGTGCGAATGCTGACATGAGTAACGATAATGGGGGTGAAAAACCCCCACGCCGAAAGACCAAGGGTTCCTGTCCAACGTTAATCGGGGCAGGGTGAGTCGACCCCTAAGGCGAGGCCGAAAGGCGTAGTCGATGGGAAACAGGTCAATATTCCTGTACTTTTGCTAACTGCGATGGAGAGACGGAGAAGGCTAGGCTAGCGCGGCGTTGGTTGTCCGCGTTTAAGACTGTAGGCTGTTCACTTAGGCAAATCCGGGTGAACACTAGGCTGAGAGTTGATGACGAGTCCCCAAGGGGATGAAGTAGTTGATGCCATGCTTCCAGGAAAATCTTCTAAGCTTCAGGTTAGTAGGAATCGTACCCCAAACCGACACAGGTGGTCGGGTAGAGAATACCAAGGCGCTTGAGAGAACTCGGCTGAAGGAACTAGGCAAAATGGTACCGTAACTTCGGGAGAAGGTACGCTCCTGGCGGTGATGAGACTTGCTCTCTAAGCTGCTGGGAGTCGCAGATACCAGGTGGCTGCAACTGTTTATCAAAAACACAGTACTGTGCAAAATCGCAAGATGACGTATACGGTATGACGCCTGCCCGGTGCTTGAAGGTTAATTGATTGGGTTATCTTCGGAGAAGCTCATGATCGAAGCCCAAGTAAACGGCGGCCGTAACTATAACGGTCCTAAGGTAGCGAAATTCCTTGTCGGGTAAGTTCCGACCTGCACGAATGGCGTAATGATGGCCACGCTGTCTCCAGCCGAGACTCAGTGAAGTTGAAATTGCGGTGAAGATGCCGTATACCCGCGGCTAGACGGAAAGACCCCGTGAACCTTTACTATAGCTTGGCACTGAACATTGAACCTACATGTGTAGGATAGGTGGGAGACTTTGAAGCTTCGTCGCTAGATGGAGTGGAGTCAATCTTGAAATACCACCCTTGTAGTTTTGATGTTCTAACCGTGGCCCCTTATCGGGGTTCGGGACAGTGCCTGGTGGGTAGTTTGACTGGGGCGGTCTCCTCCCAAAGAGTAACGGAGGAGCACGAAGGTTGGCTAAGTACGGTCGGACATCGTACGGTTAGTGCAATGGCATAAGCCAGCTTAACTGCGAGACATACACGTCGAGCAGGTACGAAAGTAGGTCATAGTGATCCGGTGGTTCTGTATGGAAGGGCCATCGCTCAACGGATAAAAGGTACTCCGGGGATAACAGGCTGATACCGCCCAAGAGTTCATATCGACGGCGGTGTTTGGCACCTCGATGTCGGCTCATCACATCCTGGGGCTGAAGTCGGTCCCAAGGGTATGGCTGTTCGCCATTTAAAGTGGTACGCGAGCTGGGTTCAGAACGTCGTGAGACAGTTCGGTCCCTATCTGCCGTGGGCGTTGGATGATTGAAGGAAGCTGCTCCTAGTACGAGAGGACCGGAGTGGACGAACCGCTGGTGTTCGGGTTGTTATGCCAATAGCATTGCCCGGTAGCTACGTTCGGAATCGATAACCGCTGAAAGCATCTAAGCGGGAAGCGAGTCCTAAGATGAGTCATCCCTAGGAATTTAATTCCTCTAAAGAGCCGTTCGAGACTAGGACGTTGATAGGCAGGGTGTGTAAGCGTTGTGAGGCGTTGAGCTAACCTGTACTAATGACTCGTGAGGCTTAACCATACAACCCAGATGAGTTTTTATCTGAGTTGATGGTAACTAGATTTATTACTTACTGTTAAAGGTAAGACTTAGTGAAGAATATAAAGCGCTTAATAAAGTAGAAAACTCAAGAAACAAACAGCTTTCCGAATTTAGTTAATTGTGATAGCGATTAACACCGAATTTGCTTGGTGACAATAGCATTGTGGTACCACCTGATCCCATCCCGAACTCAGTAGTGAAACGCAATAGCGCCGATGATAGTGTGGGGTCTCCCCATGTGAAAGTAGGTCATTGCCAAGCGCCTAATTTCTCTTTTTAGAGAGTCGAGAAAGCCCTGACTTAATAGTCAGGGCTTTTTTCGTATATAGCGAGTAAGAATTTAGTGCAGCGAAAGACAGTGTGATTGATATGCCCACGTGAAAGTCAGTCATTGCCTAGCGCCTAATTTCTCTTTTTAAGAGAGCAGATAGCCCGTTACTCACGTAACGGGCTTTTTTGTGTCTGTCATTTAAGATAAACATGTTCAGAAACGAAGCTAAAGCTCAAGTTTAGACACATCAACAGCTGATAGTGTGATTGATATGCCCATGTAAAAGTAGGTTATTGTCTAGCGCCTAATTTCTCTTTTTAGAGAGTCGAGAAAGCCCTGACTTAATAGTCAGGGCTTTTTTCGTTTATAGCGAGTAAGAATTTAGTGCCGCGAAAGACAGTGTGATTGATATGCCCATGTAAAAGTAGGTCATAGCCATATGCCTAATTTCTCTTTTTAAGAGAGCAGATAGCCCGTTACTCACGTAACGGGCCTTTTTGTGTCTGTTATTTAAGATAAACATGTTCAGAAACGATGTTAAAATTCAAATTTAGACTCATCCACAGCTGATAGTGTGAATGATATACCCATGCAAAAGTAGGTCATAGCCTAGCGCCTAATTTCTCTTTTTATGAGCTCAGATAGCCCGTTACTCACGTAACGGACTTTTTTGTGCTTGAAATTTGAGAGGCTGGAGTGTCAGATTAGATAATTAGCAATGATTTAGTAGCCGATATTGGCATGTGTTCTTACAAGGTTAAATAAGCAGTCCATTTCAAGTGTTTTACTTCTCTTAACGGAGAGTAGATAGCTCTTTACTCACGTTACAGTCCATTTAACGTTTGTAAAATATAATGAATTGACGATTTATATTTACTAGCCACATCGTTTAGTAAATCTGCCAGTGTGAAAGTAAGCCAACTAATTGCTTAATTAAGGAATTGGAAGATCGTTATTCATGAAGCGATTTTGAAGGCTGTAATTTATAGATGTGATATTCATTAAAATGGATTATGTTTCCTGAGAAAAGCCTTTTATGGTTGTTGATTGTTGTGGTCTTTAGTATGTTACGTAAGCGGTATATTTTTATTAACAATTAGTGGTGTAATCTTGCCAAAGCGACCTTCTTTTTCACTATCTTTTTTAGTGCCTTTTTTCTTATGTTCACTGTACTTATTATTAGTTAGCGGTGAGTTTTATTATGAAAAAGAGGCACTGCGTTCTGAGCTAGCTGAAAATGAATCTGATCAAATTCAAAAAGATTTATTTAGAATGATTCATGTTGTTGAATCAGCTTTAGCAATTCAAGATATTTCTAGAATTGAGCAAGAAGTTTCTTTAATTTCTACAGACAGCAATATGATGGTATATGTCATATTGGATGCATCTAGCCGAATAAAGTTTGCTAATCACGTTATATGGCGTGAGAGTGATGCTAAGAATGTGATTGAAGGATACTCTGATGCGCGACATCAAGAGGTGGTTGCAGCTGAAGCAGCATTTTTCAATATCAATTATGATCGCCTTTCCATCCAAGCTTATTATCCCGTCAATACCGCAGCAAAATACAGTTACTCCAGTGCCGTTGATGTTATCTATCTCGAATATGATATTTCTTCATTAATTGCAGACGCTTCTGATCAGCTTCAAAAAAGGTTTATCTATATTTGGGGGATTGGCGGCATACTGGTTGTTTTTTTTTGTTGGGCTCTATATTGGCTACTCATAAGACCAATTAAACAACTCACTAAAAGAGCTAATAATGTACTTCAGTTTAAGCCTGATAAAACCAGAATCAATTGTTTAGTTGAAGAAGTATATTGCCTAGGCGAGTCACTACTTAAGGTTGAGAAACACCTTATAGAAAGTAATATGAAGGTTACTAACTCCGAGCAAAGATGGTTATATTCGATTAGCGGTAATAGTAGCGGGATCTGGGATTGGAATACTGAAACCAATGATGTGTTTATGTCTGATAACTGGAAAGAAATATTAGGCTACAGACCAAATGAAATAACTAATTGTTATGAATCTTGGGAGACGCGATTACACCCAGATGAAAAAAATACCGTGCTGAGAGAAATAGAAGACTGTTTAGCAGGAAATACTTCCCATTATGAAAGTGTTCATCAGTTACAAAACAAATCAAAAGAATTTATTTGGGTGCTAGATAGAGGGCAAATCATCCAGTGGGATGAGGAAGGAAAACCTATTCGGATGATTGGGTCTATTACAGATGTCACTCTAGAACTTAAGAATCAGAAAATCACCGTTGAAAGGCAAAGCCATGTAGGGGTGTCAGATATTATTGATAGAGAGGCTTTGGCAAATGAGCTATTTGATTTGCAAGCATATGCTCGTAAATCTAATCAATATAGCACTATGTTGCTGATTAATCTCAGTAATATTAAATTGGTAAATGAAGCCGTTGGTGAACAGCTAGGCGATCGATTATTGATGCAAATATCAGCAAGACTTGCCGGTGCATTTTCTGCTAGTTGTCTACTGAGCCGTTTAGGTGATGATGAATTTGTAATTGCTGCCAAGAATCTGGGTACGAGTCTAGAGCATGCCAATAAACGGGCTTTATCACTTGCCAGCGAAGTGCGTCAAGTTGTAGGTAGAAGTTTTACTTTATCAGGGCAAACTGTATCTGTGTTCACCAAAGTAGGTATGGTCGTATTTGACGGTAAAGAGTCTTTAGAGCCTAGTCAGTTATTGTCTCGTGCTGACAAAGCTCTCGGCAAAGCCATAGAAAGCCAAACTAATACTTGTGTTTTACATAGTTTACAGCTTGATGGGAGTCATCATGAACCTCAAAAACTTCAACAAGAATTGAAGAAAGCGATTAAACAGAAACAATTGTCGTTAGTGTATCAACCGGTAGTCGATATCGAGGGGAATACTGAAAGCGTTGAAGTATTAATGCGTTGGTATCACCCAGAGTTTGGTTTTATTAGTCCTAAACAATTTATCCCCGTAGCAGAATTATCAAACTCTATTTTTGAGTTAGAGTTATGGGTGTTAGACGAGGTTTGTTCATTCATAGAGAGTTTACAAAGAACGGAAATCAACTGTCCGTGCTTTTCAATTAACATATCCTCAAGACACTTCCATCAGGATATGTTTGTACAAGTTATACAAGCCAAAATTAAACAGCATAATATTAGCCCTGAGTTTATTCAGTTTGAGTTATCAGAAGATGTATTTTCGATTAATGCGGTTACAGCAAAAGATAAAATATTGAGCTTACAACGTGAGGGAATCCGTATTGCCTTAGATAACTTTGGTTCTGGCCTATGCCCATTGCATCGACTGCATGGCATCCACTTTTCTCAAGTAAAATTTGCTGCTAATTATATTAAAGATATTACTACCTCTGAAGAGTCTCGAAATATATTTACAGCGTTGATTAATCTAACTAATCAGCTTAAATATCCTGTGGTGGTAAAACAAATTGAAGATCGTCAGCAACTCACGACCTTAACCCAATTAAAAAGTAATTTATTCCAAGGGTATGTTATTAGTCGTCCATTGACTCAACAAGATATCAGGCACTTGTTAGAGTCTGAATTGACCTTAAGTGTGGTTTGGAAAGTGCCTTTTAATTAAACGCTAGCCATTAACGAATGTCTTAGCATCAATATAAGCTTAATATTTATCTAAAAAACTAAGTAAGGTTCGTAAAGCTTGATTACGGGCTTCATCAGCTTCAACAAATACCTCATGCTGACAGTTTGCTATTCGGCGGATCTGACAGTGTATATTTTCAGCTCTATTTTGTGCAGCATTATCTACAATTTCATCATCAAGTGCCTGTAAAACCATTATTGGTTTGATGCTTAATGCAGCAGCTTTTGTCGCTCTATCTGCTGCATCCATTGCTTCTAATAACCAATGGTTCGTTGGTGAACCTAACTGGATGTTTGGATTTTGATTAAAGACATCTAGGATTTGTTGATATCGACTAGGGCTGTTAGTGAGGTGATTTTTTTCAAACTCAACAGGCTCATAATCCGTTCCTCCTAAGACATAGTTGGGCTGTTTATGAGGTTGTTTGTCATTACATGTATCAAGTAAACCTGCTAATGAGCGGATAAAGGTTTTATTAAATGGCAGTTTTATTCCATACATTGGCGCTGAGAATACTGCAGCATTAAAGGTTGTTGGGTATTGCTCCATGTATAAGGTGCCAATAGTTCCGCCCATTGAATGCCCAACAAGGTATAAATTGTCATGCTTGTTAGGGTTTACTATCTGTTCAACAAAGTCATTTAAGTCATCGATGTAGGTTTGAAATTTATTAATATGCCCTTGATGAGGATTCGTGGTAATTCTTGATGACAAACCCTGACCACGATGATCCAAAATATAAATGCTGTAACCATGCTGATATAGGTCAAACATCAACTCTTTATATTTAAGATAACTTTCAACTCGACCACTACTGATGACAATGGCTTTTGAGCTATCAGAGTGCTGAATGTAAGCATAAGCTAGTGAAACGTCATTTTTTTCGAGTGTAGATTGGGTAACTGATTGCCAGAATTTTTGTTGTTCATCATTATTTAGTTGTTGTTCTGACGAAAAAAGCACTATATACACCTCTAGTTTATGACGTATTAATTGAGATCGTATCTTGAAGACTGGGGCAGTGTAGCAAACTAATGAGACCAGTTTTAGATAAAGCGTTAGATGGAGTGATTTGATTGAGTAATGTTGACTGCAAACAATTTCAGTCAACATTACTGATAGAGATATTTATGATTAGGCGGCTTTTTGCTCTTCAATAAATTCATCGACTTTTTGTTCGAGAATGTCCATGGTCACTGAGCCATTTTGCAATAAAGCATCATGGAACAACCGAATATCAAACCTCTCACCTAGCTCTGACTCTGCTTTATCACGTAATCGTTTTATGGTCAGTTCGCCGATTTTGTATGATAGCGCTTGTCCTGGCCATGAGATATAACGGTCGATTTCAGTTGTGACATTGTGCATTGATAAAGCGGTGTTACTTGCCATAAATTCAATGGCTTCATCTCGACTCCAACCTTTAGTGTGCATTCCAGTATCGACGACTAGTCGCGCTGCTCGCCACATTTCATATGTTAACCGACCAAAGTTACTATAGGGATCTTGATAAAAGCCTGCTTCAAGTCCTAAATATTCAGAATATAATCCCCAACCTTCACCGAAAGCCGAAATATAGCTATAACGCCTGAAGTTGGGTAAATCGGTTAATTCTTTATTGAGTGATATTTGCAAGTGATGCCCTGGTACAGCTTCGTGTAGAGTCAGTGCTTCCATTTCGTAAAGTGGGCGTTTATTTAATGCATAAGTGTTGACCCAGTAGTAACCCGCTTCATCATCACGATTGGAGCCTGAGTAACGACCAGTGGTGTATTTAGGGGCTATTTCAGCTGGAACTGGTTTAATTCCATAAGGAGTACGAGGAAGAGTGGCAAAGTATTGTGGCAAAACCGCATCCGCTTTTTTGGCGATATATGCGGCTTCTTTTAATAACTCTTCTGCTGTTTTCGGATAAAATTGCGGATCGGTTCTTAAAAAGTGCAAGAATTCTGCAAACGTACCTTTAAATTCCACATCAGCAATGACCTGCTCCATCTCGGCTCGAATACGGGCAACTTCTTGTAAGCCAAGTTGATGAACTTCATCTGCAGTCATATTCAAAGTGGTGTAGTACTCCACTCTATTTTGATAAAAAGCTTTGCCATTGGGCATATCTTTAGCTGCAATAGATGTGCGTGCATTAGGGATATATTCCTGAGTCATATAATCAAAAAACTGTTGATACAGGGGCAATACCTTCTCTTTGACGACTTTTTTCCCTTCGGCTGCTAACTCTGCTTTCTGCGCATCGGAAAAGTGTTCCGGAAAATCAGTAAAAGGCTTGTAATAGCCACTGTCTTCGACATCAACAATATAAGCACTAATGCTGTCTTCGAAGCCATTTAAGGTTACTTTTGCTGGAGTGATACCACTGCTTGAACCTTGTTGTAACCAAAAGGTTTGCTGGGCAAAATACTTGGGCAATGCATTCAGTTTTGCTAAATAGTTTTGGTAGTCTGCTTCACTATGAAGTCTGCCATTAGCTATCGACGCAATATAAGCATGAAAACCACTTTCTGCAGTTATTGGCAGATAGTGATCTTTATAAGTATACATATCAACATCGTTTTGTAGCTGATATTGCAAGATTTGAGCGTTGATTTTATCTGTTTTAGATAGCTTATCTATATCTAGTTGCTTTAAAGAGGACAATAACGTTTTTAGGCGTAAGTTTTTTTCCGCTAGGGTTTCCGGCGATAAGTCAGGTAGCAATGCGGCTTTAGCTTCGTCACCCAATGAATATGCCATCTGAGGTGAGTAATCTAAGTTAATTTGCCATGCGCTATCTATAATTGCTTTTAGGCTCATATCCTCAACAGTTGCACTTTGGGTTTGCTTTGGTGTGCTGGTATTTGTCTCAGCTTTTTGAGTTTCACCGAGATAATATTGAGCTTTTGAACCTGTTGTCATTTTACAGCCAGTCACAGCCAGCATGATTATCGCAGGCAAGATGAGCTTACGCATGATGAATTCCTTTATTGCCAATAAATTACAAATTAATTACTAGCTACAACATACCAATTCAACCTAAAGCACGCTAGCTGTATCAATGGAAATATTTGTTACCGATTATGCTATTCAGGCGATAAAAACGTCACCTTTTTGTGGATGCATGTTAAACTTCGACCTGCTAGGTGTTCATTATATAAAAAACACATTTAGCTCAAAAAATTAATAGGGGTAAATAATGATCAATACATCCATTCCATTAGTTGATTTACACCGTCATTTAGATGGCAATGTTAGAGTCAAAACCATTTGGGAACTCGGACATCAGCATGGAATTAAGCTGCCAGCAGACTCATTAGATGCACTGGCGCCTTTCGTTCAAATCCAAGGTAAAGAAAACAGCTTAGTGGCTTTTTTAAAAAAGCTTGATTGGATGGTTGCAGTATTGGCTGACTTAGATGCCGTTAAACGTGTTGCATATGAAAACGTAGCAGATGCTGCTATTTCAGGTTTAGATTATGCTGAATTACGCTTTAGCCCTTATTACATGGCAATGAACCATAATTTACCTATTGAAGGTGTCGTTGAAGCCGTAATTGATGGCGTTAAAGCTGGTATGAAAGAGCACGCGGTTAAAATTAACCTTATTGGGATTATGTCTCGCTCATTTGGCCAGGAAAAATGCCGCTTGGAACTTGAAGGTTTATTAGCTCACCGTGACGCTTTAGTGGGTATGGATTTGGCTGGTGATGAGTTAGGGTTCCCTGGTGATTTATTTAATGAGCATTTTAAACGTGTGCGCGATGCTGGTTTACATATTACAGCTCATGCAGGTGAAGCGGCAGGCTCTGAGAGCATGTGGCAGGCGATTCAAGAGTTAGGTGCAACACGTATTGGTCACGGTGTGAATGCAATTCATGACCCTAAAATGATGGAATATTTGGTAAAGCACGCTATTGGAATTGAGTCATGCCCAACCAGTAACTTACATACCTCAACAGTTGCTGATTACGCCTCACATCCATTTAACCAGTTTCTAGATGCTGGTGTGTTAATTGGCTTAAATACTGATGATCCTGGTGTGAGCAATATTGATATTCAGCATGAGTATCGCATTGCTAAGTCTGAACTTAAATTATCAGATGACCAAATTAGCCAAGTACAACGTAATGGCGTAGAAATGGCATTTTTATCAGATAGTGAGCGCAAGGCTTTATACGCATCAAAGTTATAAATGATTGGTTAAGTTGTTTATAAGCATAAAAAAACCGCTGAATATCAGCGGTTTTTTATTGGATGAAACTAATCATTTAGAAATGATTAGTTTCAGGCAGTTAAATCACACGAGAGAACTGTTGTTGACGCGCTTTTTGACGGTAATAAACATCAAAACACATACAAATATTACGAATTAACAAACGGCCTGTTGGGCTAATTGTTAGCTTACGGTCAGTAATATCAACAAGTTTGTCATCAATGAATGTTTGAAGCAGTTTTAAATCTTCAGCAAAGTATTCTTCAAAGTTAAGGTCAAACTGTTGTTCAATCTTAGTGAGATCTAAATCGAAATGACAAATCATCTGCTTGATAACAACGCGACGAATTTCATCATCACGATTTAAGCTACAACCCTTCCATAAGGCATGACCTGTTTCATCAATTGACTCATAGTAAGGACGAATGTCTTTTTGGTTTTGCGCGTAGCAATCACCAATTTGGCTGATTGAAGATACGCCTAAACCAAGTAAGTCACACTCTTCTTGGGTCGTGTAACCTTGGAAATTACGATGTAGCTTACCAGCATTTTGTAACTTCGATAGCTCATCATCTGGCTTAGCAAAGTGATCCATACCGATGAATTGATAACCAGCACCAGTAAGAGATTCAATAGTTTGGTGCAACATATCAAGCTTTTGTTGCGGAGAAGCCATATCTTCATCTTTAATTTTACGCTGAGCGGCAAAGCGCGATGGTAAGTGAGCGTAGTTAAAGATAGATAAACGATCTGGCGACAACTCAATCACACGCTTAATTGTTTCAGCAAATGTTTCAGGAGTTTGATGCGGTAAGCCGTAAATCAAATCGGCATTAGTCGATACAAAGCCCATATCTTTTGCTTTCGCCATTAAGTCGAAAATGAACTGTTCGTCTTGTTCGCGGTTAACAGCAACTTGAACTTTTTTATTAAAGTCCTGAACACCAATAGAAATACGGTTAAATCCAGCTTCTTTTAAGGTGTCAAGCATGGTTAGTTCGATTTCACGAGGGTCAACCTCAATCGAAAACTCACCTTCGTCAGCAAAGTTAAAGTGGCTTTTGATTAACTTAGATAAAGTTAAAATTTGCTCAGGGTTTAGGAAGGTTGGTGTACCGCCGCCCCAATGCATTTGAGTCACAGTGTAGTTTTTGAATAACGGAGCACGTTTTACAATTTCACTCGCAAGGTATTCAATGTACTGATCTGCTTTATGTGCATGACGAGTAATGACTTTATTACAGCCACAGTAATAACAAAGCTTGGCACAGAAAGGAATGTGAATATATAAAGACAGTTTGTCACTTTTACTGGTTTCAATCGCAGAAAGTAGGTTTTGCTCAGTGAAACTATCGTCAAACTCTAGCGCCGTTGGGTACGACGTATAGCGTGGACCACTGTAGTTATATTTTTCGATCATTGACTGATCCCAACTTATTTGTGTGGGCTGCTTCAAGGCACGTTCTCCGAGTAAATTAGCAATAGACGAAGTATGCAGTCATATTAGACAAAAAACCTTGAACTACGTTGTAAATTTGAAATTTGATGTTGCTAGAAAGGCGGTATTTAGTCTGAAAGCTGTGAAGTTTTGTGAAATTGTGGGATGGCTCACAGCCTTAGTTACTCACTTGGGGCAGAAACAAGTCTCATATTAACCTATTGATAATAATGAGACTTGTTATCAAATAGAAGTCTTAGTAGTTACTAAACTCTAATGCACGAAATGAAATTCTGTAATTTTTTTTGCATCATCCAGTAAGCCTTGTTCCAGCTTAGCTTCAGACTTCATCCGTGCTAAATCTAGCTTCATTCGCTGTTGTTTGGCTAATGCTTTACGTTCGTCTTTAATCGGATGTGCTTTGATGCAGTCGTAATGCTCAAAAATGCTTGGGAACTCAACAGCCATTTGTTCAGACATTGATAATGCTTCAAATAATTTAGCGATACGCATGACACCTTCTGAAGGCTCACATCGCTCCTCTAACATCGCTGCAGCAATATATTTTATATCATCCAGTATCTGCTGCTTTTTAGCTTTTGCTTCATTTAAGCGCTGTTGATTAGCTTCAGTGGTTCGCTGTTGCTGTTTCTTAACCTTTAATAGGAGATAACCTGCATAACAAGCTAAAAGTACTATAACGATGACGGCGAGGGCAATAACAAGGCTAGACACAAATTATCCTTAATCAGAGGTTTAAATATAGAGCATAAAACATAGAAAAATGGCACACCAAATTGGCATGCCATTTATTAATGATTTAAGACTGGTAGTCTTTTAATACATCTGCACCTGTTTCAAAGCGCTCGTATAAATCATCATCAGAAGCTGGCTTCTTGCCAGTATTAGCATTTTGTACTGGAAGTTCTTCGGCATCAGAAATGCCTAGTTTTTCCATTAATGCTTCCATTTTAGCAAGTTGACCATTCAACCATTTTTGATCGTCTGCTGAGAGGTCTTTACCTTCTTCTAAAAGGTCCAATAAATTATTGAATCTAGGATCGTCTTCTAGTTTCAGTAATTTTTGCTCATCAGTTAGCTTAGGCTGTTTAACTTTAGCTACAGGTGCAGCAGTCGTTTCGGCTGATTTAATCATTAATGGCACAGGCTTTTTGCTGCCATGACGAGGGTCATTACTTTTACTGGTAGTAACATGCGGTGATTGTTGTTCAATCAAGGCTTCATTATGACGACTACCAGACTTATGACCGTTGTCTTTCTTTCTGCTGCCAGTGACTTTACGATCAGCCTTTTTGACTCTTGGTGCTTGTGTAGGGCCGTTTTCGCCGCCCTTGCGCGATTTTTTACTACGAGCCATCAGTGATCTCATGTGGTTGTAAAAAGTTGGCTAGATAGATAATCATCCACCTTGCACTAAATAAGGATGCGCTTTATATCAGACTTTGATGTTTTTTGCATCAATACGAGCTCTTTTGCTGCAAATAATAGCTTAAAATCGCTGTTTTGTGCTAAATACTCAAAAGTTTGCTGTTGATAAAAGCTGACATGGGTCGGGTTGTTCTTAAAGTGCCATTTAGAAAAATGAGTTAAGTCGGTCAGTAGCGAGGTGCTTATTGCTAACCAACCATTATCTTTTAATAAACTTGATATCAATGACCATTCTTTGAAAGGTTGTTGAAAATGTTCTAAAACGCGATAACAACAAACAAAGTCATATTGCTGATTGAACACTTGTTGATCTGTCTTGATAAAGGGGTCGTATTGAAAAAGACGATGCCCAGCCGATTCAATTTTTTCTAAACTGCTCTTATCTAATACCCTACCAAAGTTAAGGCCTGTTAGCGGTCCATCTTGGTGCCAGCTGATTTGGCTCAGTAAAGGTTGAATGAATTGGACAAGTTGTTTTTGTTTGGTGGCTTTATTTGCACGACCATATCGCTGTAGTTGAGCGGCAGGTATCATATGTGATTGAGGGTTAGCGAATACCAGTTGGCATTGAGGACAGCTGTAGAAAGCTCTTTTTTTATCTTGAATAAAAAACTCAGCAGTATGACTGCACAACGGGCATTTAATCATTGAAGTCAGATGTGATCCAAACCAAGATGAAGATTATCAATCAATAACAGATTTCTTGAAAAGAAGAAATAAAAAAAGGTGGCAGTAAACTGCCACCTTACAAAATAGTGTTAATACACCAAATTTATATTCCAAGTATCCATACTTGCTATGTGACTATCCCGGTCAATATCCATCTTATTTTTAGAGCTTTCCGTGCATTTTTTATTGTTATCGGTCATCAATGACCATTTTTCTTAATCCTGTTGCCGTCCTGACCACAGCTTCCGTAGATGGTCTTCAATGACTCATCAATATCCTAGTTGTCTTCAATGACATTAGTAAACAATCCATGTTTAAAAGTACCTTCCAGTGATAACAAGCCTCCGCAAGTGCATCCTAAGCAATTAGCTTCCTATGCCGCTACTTTAATCCTTAAAGTAGGTTCCTTATGGGGTTTTATCTCTGTTGCGTAAGGGAGTGCTATTTAAGCGAGTCGACCAATTGGTCTGTTCCTTACAAATTCTATATGACCTGGATTTCAAGCTGAAATCACGACTCTTATTATTATTAGCGAGTGGTCTTATTTATATTATTGTTATTTATTAATTTTATTCTTATATCTTAAATGTAAACGTATCCGAAATCTGTAAGTTGGAATTAATATTTTTGTTCTTACAGCTGGGTTCATCTCGGTACGGGGCTATTTAACCCTAAATCCGTGATCTCTGTCAAGCATGAATGTTATAAAGTTTACGTAAACGTCAACTTGCAGTTGTAAAAAAGGGTGAATAATCACCCTTTTAGCTTCATTTAAATGTGAAGAAAAAATTACTTAAGGCTTGAAATATATTGAGATAACGCTTCAATATCACTGTCAGATAACTTTTTAGACACATCTTGCATCATGCCATTCAAATCATTGTTACGCTTTGTATCACGGAACATATTGAGTTGAATTTTGATATAATCAGCATGCTGACCACCAATAGCTGGGAAGCCTGCAAGCTCGCCACCTTTACCATCTGGTCCATGACATGCCATACAAGATGTAATACCACGAGCCATGTCACCACCTTTATAAAGGGCTTCACCTTCGGCAGGTACATTGGTAACATCTGCGACATTTAATGTTTGACTAGCATAATATGCAGAAACATCTTTAATATCTTGTTCTGATAAAGTCGCTGACATACCAATCATGGTAGGATCACTACGACCTTCTTTGCCGCCGCTTTTAGCCGCCGCTTGGAAATCATGTAATTGTTTTTCTAGATAAGATGCGTGCTGTCCGGCCAATTTAGGCCAAATAGGAGCAATGCTGTTACCGTCAACACCGTGACAGGCAGAACACATAACTGATTTAGTTTTACCCGCTTCCACATCACCTTCAGCGATTGCAGGCGTTGATATAGCGGCAAATACAGACAGCGCAAGAGCTAACTTTTTCATGGCGTTCCAACTTCTTATTTAATTTATTGTCCTGAGCTTACTAGGATGACCCGCAAGCGTGGTAAAATCTACAAACTGTGATCAGGCTAATATTTTACACGAAAATGTGGAAAAGTAAGCAAATCTTACATAATTAAGGTATTACCCCAAATTTATTGGAGCAAATCGTGTCAGAAACGCGTATAGATTTTCGAAAAACCAAGTTTTTAATAAGTGCGCCAGATATTGCACATCTTGATGAGTATTTACCTGGTGATACCGGAGTAGAAATTGCGTTTGCTGGCCGCTCTAATGCAGGTAAGTCAAGTGCATTGAACGCTTTGACTGAGCAAAAAGGCTTAGCAAGAACCAGTAAAACTCCGGGCCGTACCCAGTTAATCAATGTGTTTGAATTAGATGAAAACCGTCGTTTAGTGGATTTACCAGGCTATGGTTTTGCTAAAGTACCATTAGCATTAAAAAATAAATGGCAAAAAGCCCTAGGTGAATATTTGCAGGAACGCGCTTGTTTAAGTGGTGTTGTGGTATTGATGGATATTCGTCATCCGTTAAAAGATTTAGACATGCAAATGATCGAATGGGCTGTTTTGAGCGAAATCCCAGTGTTAGCTTTATTAACTAAATCAGATAAGCTTGCGCAAAATGTGAAAATGAAAACCGTTAATGCTGTGCGTAAAGAGTTAGCTGAATTCGGGGATTGGGTAAAAGTAGAACCATTTTCTTCAACGAAGGGAACCGGAAAGCCGAAAGTATTGGGTATTCTTAATGAATGGTGCAACCCAAGCTGGCTAACAGAAGCAGAGCAACAAGCTGAACAAGATCCAGAGTAAATTAATTGCGTGTTAGCTAGTACGTTACCTGTATTTAAGCCGCTAAGTTTATCTAGACTAACTTAGCGGTTTTTTTATGGCTTCTTGCTGAGAGGTTTATGCTGCGAACTGATTTTTAATCAAAAAAAAACCGACGACATATTGTCATCGGTTAAAAAATTAGCTCTTTTGGGGAGAAGCTAAATTCAACAAGACTCAAGTGCCATCTACTCATCGACGACTCTCAATAAGAGAATAGTAATCGTTTTTCATTCAGATTTAAAGTATTTACTCTAAAATAAATTTCAGGCAAAAAAAAGCTCCAACATATTAAGATGCTGGAGCGCCATAATTCGGCTTGTCACTATTTCTAGTGAAATAAAAAGGTCTGAAAGATGGAACATCTTAACCTCTGTACCCTACGCAGATAATAATACGCCATTAGCCTTAAAATAAAAAACTGTTTTTTATAAAAATGAACAATAATGTGAAGTTTGCCACATTTGAAGCTGGTTTTTTCACCTTGTTGCTGTGTTTTAAGGCTAGAAACAACAATCCCGTAGTGGTAAAACTACGGGATTGTTTGTTAAGGGAGCTCAGGTCTTTCGGCTGAGCTGATTTGAAGCCGGTATATATAGACGCTAATGGGCTTCATCCCAGTTGTCTCCAAGACCTGCTTCAGCTAGTAAGGTGACATCTAAACTCGCGGCCTGCGCCATCAATTCGCACACTTTGGCTTTAAGTGTCTCAGCTTGGTTTTCTGCGACTTCAAAGACTAATTCATCGTGAACCTGCATCATCATCGTAATTTCGCCTTGGGTATCATTCTTAATCCATTGATTAATGCTGATCATCGCTTTTTTGATGATATCGGCTGCCGTACCTTGCATAGGAGCATTAATTGCTGCGCGCTCAGCTGCTTGACGACGCATCGCATTTCTATCTTTGATATCTGGTAGGTATAAACGTCGGCCATACAGTGTTTCTACATATCCAACTTCAGCTGCTAAGGCTCTGGTATCTTCCATGTATTTAAGGACACCAGGATAACGAGCAAAATAGGTGTCGATATAGGTTTGTGCTTCTTTACGAGGAATATCTAATTGTTTAGCTAAGCCAAACGCTGACATACCGTAAATTAATCCAAAGTTAACCGCTTTTGCTCGGCGCCTTTGTTCTGTGGTGACTTCCTCAAAATGCACCCCAAACACCTCAGCGGCAGTTGCTTTATGAATATCTTTATTCTCAGCAAAGGCCGTTAATAACCCTTTATCTTGTGATAAATGGGCCATAATGCGTAACTCGATTTGAGAGTAATCGGCTGCAAGCACTTTGCGACCTTCTGGTGCGATAAAGGCTTGTCTGATCCTGCGACCTTCTTCTGTACGAATTGGAATATTCTGTAAGTTAGGCTCGCTTGATGATAATCGGCCTGTTGCAGCATTAGCTTGATGATAGCTGGTATGAACGCGACCCGTTTCTGAGTTGACCATTAAAGGTAGCTTGTCTGTATAAGTGCTTTTAAGCTTAGACAGGCTTCTGTGCTGTAAAATGAGCTTTGGTAATGGATAATCTAAGGCCAGTTCAATTAATACATCTTCAGCTGTTGAAGGCGCACCTTTTGGCGTTTTTTTGATGACCGGGTAGCCGAGTTTGTCAAAAAATAGTGCTTGTAACTGCTTAGGAGAACTCAAGTTGAACTTCTCGCCCGCGATTTCGTAGGCTTTGGTTTCAAGCTCATCAATCTTTTGCGCTAATTCATCGCTTTGCTGGCTTAGCAACATGCTATCAATCAACACACCTTGACGTTCAATATCTGATAAAACTTGAATAAGTGGTAATTCAAGTTCATTGAATACCGATGCTAGAGAAGATTCTTTTTCAACTCTTGGCCATAGGTGTTCATGTAAGCGTAGAGTGATATCGGCATCTTCTGCGGCATACGGGCTAGCAATCGCTAAATCGATTTGGTTAAAGGTAAGTTGCTTTGCACCTTTACCGGCTATTTCTTCAAAACTGATATTTTTATGACCTAAATATTTAAGGGCTAATCCATCCATATCATGACGTGAAGCAACTGAGTTAAACACATAGGACTCAAGCATGGTATCAAAGCGCACACCTTTAAGGGTAATACCTACATTGGCAAAGATGCTGATATCGTATTTAAGGTTTTGGCCAACTTTTTTGATGGTATCACTTTCAAGAATGGGTCTTAATTGCTCTAAAGCGTAATCAAGTGGTAGCTGCTCTGGCGCATCTAAATAGTCATGAGTCAATGGCAAGTAAGCAGCTTTTCCGACTTCTACTGCGAACGAAATACCCACCAATTTAGCTTCCATATAATTAAGGCTAGTAGTTTCAGTATCTACAGCAATTAATTCCGCCTTTGATAGTTTAGCAACCCATTTAGCTAGATCCGCTTCGGTGAGAATCGTTTCATATTCGGCTTCTAAAGCTGGAGCTGGTGGCGTAACATCCTCAGTATTTGAGGTTGATGTGGCTGCTGAAAAGCCAGATTTGTTGTCTAATACTTCAGCTAACCAACGTTTAAACTCCATTTCACCGAACAGCTTTATAAGCTCATCTCGATCTTGAGGTTTAATCTCAAGTGGTGCCCAATCATCATCCCATTCAACATCGGTTTTGATGGTAGCAAGATCGTAAGACAACTGTAGCATCTCTTTATTATCTTCAATCTTTTTAGGCATTGTCTTAGAGCCACGGAAAGTGACATCTAATACACTGTTAGGATTTTCGATAAGTTTATCGACACCGCCTACTCCAGTAAGCATCGCTAAAGCTGTTTTTTCACCAACTCCAGGTAAGCCAGGAATGTTATCGGCTTTGTCACCCATCATGGCGAGTAGGTCAATAATGAGCTCTGGTCCGACACCAAATTTTTCTGTGACTTCATCAGGCCCCATGATGGTATCTGTCATGGTGTTGATTAGTGTAACGTGCTCGTCGACTAGTTGAGCCATATCTTTATCGCCAGTACTAATTAAGGTCGCGCGACCTTCTTTACTGGCTTTTAGCGCAATTGTTCCAATGACGTCATCAGCCTCTACACCAGGAATGCAGATTAAGGGTAAACCCAACGCATGAATGATGGCATGTAGCGGCGCAATTTGTGAACGTAAATCATCCGGCATCGGCGGACGTTGGGCTTTATATTCGCTGTACATATCATTGCGGAATGTTTTGCCTTTGGCGTCAAAGACCACAGCAATATGACTGGGATTGTAACGGCTCATTAAACTGCGAAGCATGTTGACTACACCGTAAACAGCACCAGTTGCTTCGCCTTTTGAATTAGTCAAATGTGGTGGTGCATAAAATGCGCGATAAAGGTAAGAAGAACCATCCACAAGGACGAGTGGATTATTGGGGATTGTTGGCATAGTCTGTTTTCATTTTCAGTATTCTGAGATGGCCTTAGAATGCCACATACAAGGATTTTCGGCCACGGAAAATTAACTCTCAGGCTGTGGATAAGTCTGTGAGTGAATTAATATATCATCTAAGGGTGTTTTAATTACGACTGGGAATAAAACTCTTAACTTATTGATTAGTTTTGTTTTTTAATAATTTTGTGAGTTAAATAGTAGTTTTAAAAAATATTCCGATTATGTGGACTTTTTTAATATTCTTATTGATTTACTCGATTATTTGGTACAGTTTTTAAGCCGTGAAATAAATTCGAGAAACTAAGTTAGCACGTTTTTTAATCAGATCAATAGATTTGTTTAAAAAAAGTTAAATTAATCACTTTTCCAAGGAACAGAAATGAAAAATATTGCAGTGCTTCTCAGTGGGTGTGGGGTTTACGATGGTGCAGAAGTTCATGAATCGGTATTAACACTACTTGCACTATCTAAAGCTGGGGTGAATTATCAATGTTTTGCACCAGATATAGAACAAATGCACGTTGTTAATCACCTTAATGGCGAAGTTAGCACTGGTGCATCACGTAATGTATTGCAAGAGTCAGCACGTATTGCTCGTGGAGAAGTACTTAATACAACTGAGCTAGATATAGACCAGTTCGATGCTTTGATAGTACCTGGCGGTTTTGGCGCTGCTAAAAACTTATGTGATTTTGCGGTAGCGGGAAGTGGCTGCAAATTAAACGCTGACGTAGAGAGTTTCATTCAAGAGTTTGTATTAGCGAAAAAGCCTATCGGTTTCATGTGTATTGCACCAGTAATGATGCCCGTACTTTATCCAAAAGGAATTAAAGGGACAATTGGAAACGATAGCGGCACTGCGCAAGCCTATACCGAAATGGGAGGCGAACATTGTGATGCGACCGTTGAAGAAATCGTGGTCGATATAGATAATCTTGTGGTATCCACACCGGCTTATATGCTGGCGAATTCGATTGCTGAGGCGCAGGTCGGCATTGAAAAGCTGGTCAACCAAGTTTTAAAAATGATTCGCTAGCTTTTATACTTTTATATAATGCGGTTTTAAGTCTGAGTAAGGCTTTCTGATAGAAAGCCTTTTAAAATAACCTAATTATTCTTCTGCTTACTATCAAATGCCCCTTGGGCTAACCCAACTAGCAATCCACCAATATGAGCACCGTTTGCTATCGGCATGCCGAGTAAATCAGTAAAACCGAGCACTAACCAAATGAGCATAAACGTCATGTAGCTATTCGGGATACCGATGCCAGATTCTGGGGCGCGTTGACCCATAATCCATGTGTAACCAACCACAGCGTAAACTACACCCGATAGCCCGCCGAAATTGGGACCTGTCATCATGTATTGCACTAGGCTTGGTAAACTACCTGCAACGATCAGTAAGAAAACCAGTGGCCGAGTGCCGAGTTTGGTTTCAATTTTACCGCCTAAATACCACCACCAAAGTAGGTTAAATAGGAGATGCATTGCAGAGAAATGCATTAAGCTTGGGGTGAATACTCGCCATATCTGGCTAAAGTCGCTGTTTGGTACAGCACCAAAAAATGATAAATGGCTGAAAACTTGATTCGCAAAACCAAGGTTCATCGCTGCAAAAACAGCGACACACACAAAAAAGGTAACTAAAGTGAGTGGCCCTGCTCCAGTAATGAACTGCTGAATTAGCCCTAAGGAAGAGGAACCGTAATCTAGCTTAGTTTGAGTGGAGCCATTGTCCCATGAGGCTTCTAGATATTTTTTCTGATACGGGTTTTGCTTAAACTGTTCAAACTCATATTTAGCTTGTTCGGCTTTATCTTCTTGATACACGACCAATGCTACACCATGTTCATTTACGATAGGCACGCACTCAATATCCAACCCTTTCAAGTAGTCGATAAAAGCCTGTGCTGCGCGAGCGTGAGGTAGTTGGCCTATTTCAATCATGAGTGTGCAGCGCTCCATGCAGTAAAGCCACCATCTAGGCTATATACGTCATCAAAACCTTGCTCAATCAAGTAACCTGCAGCGCCTTGACTACTTATTCCATGATAGCAAACTACAACGAGTGGGTTATCCATGTCAGCATCTGCCATAACGTGAGCGATATTTTCATTGGTAAGGTGAATAGAGCCCTCAATATGACCGGCTGCGTAACTGGCAGCATCGCGAATATCGACAATTTGGACATCATTTGAGTCTGCTGTCATATGGATTAATTCATTGATTGAAAGGTGCTTAAATGTGCTCATGCTATACCGCTGCTATGTGAAATGGGATAAAAGTAATAACTGAAGTATCTAATAAGGGGCTGTATTGATACAACCCCTTTATTCATTTGGTAATTGATTGCGGTAATTTACGATGGAAGTTAATCCCAGTTTAAAATGACCTTACCTGACTGGCCTGAACGCATAGCATCAAAACCTTGTTGGAAGTCATCAATTGAGAAGTGATGGGTAATGATAGGTGATAAATCTAAACCAGACTGGATTAGACTTGCCATTTTGTACCATGTCTCAAACATTTCACGACCGTAAATACCTTTAAGGATAAGCCCTTTAAAGATAACCTTACTCCAATCAATGGCCATGTCGCCACCAGGAATACCTAACATGGCAATTTTGCCACCGTGGTTCATGGTATCGAGCATAGAGTGAAATGCTGAAGGCACGCCTGACATTTCTAACCCGACATCAAACCCTTCGGTCATGCCTAAGTCATTCATGACATCTTTTAAGTCTTCTTTAGCCACGTTAACCGCACGAGTTGCGCCCATTTTACGGGCCAAATCTAGACGGTATTCGTTGACATCAGTAATCACCACATGACGGGCGCCAACATGCTTACATACAGCAGCAGCCATAATACCGATAGGGCCTGCACCCGTGATCAATACATCTTCACCGACCACATCAAATGACAGTGCGGTGTGTACTGCATTGCCAAATGGGTCAAATACTGAAGCTAAGTCATCTGAGATATCATCAGGAATTTTAAAGGCATTAAATGCTGGAATGACAAGGTACTCAGCAAACGCGCCATCACGGTTCACACCAACACCAGAAGTGTTACGACATAAATGGGTACGACCACCGCGGCAGTTACGACAATGACCACAGGTAATATGGCCTTCACCAGACACGCGGTCACCTACGGTAAAACCACGAACTTCTTGGCCCATATCGACAACTTCACCGACATATTCATGGCCGACAACCATAGGCACAGGAATGGTGTTTTGTGACCACTCGTCCCAGTTATAGATATGCACGTCAGTACCGCAAATGGCGGTTTTACGAATTTTAATTAATAGGTCGTTATGACCCATTTCTGGCTTAGGTGCATCAACCATCCAGATGCCTTCTTCAGGGTTTAACTTGCTTAATGCTTTCATTGTTTCGACCTTACATTCAATCTTAGCTTCGACCTTAAATAATGCCCATTTCTTTACCAATACGGGTAAAGGCTTCAATCGCTTTATCGATTTGAGGACGTGTATGTGCGGCTGACATTTGCGTACGGATACGCGCTTGGCCTTTTGGCACAACAGGGAACGAGAAGCCAACAACATAGATGTTTTCAGCTAAGAGACGGTTTGAGAAGTCACCCGCTAATTTTGCATCGCCAATCATCACAGGGATAATGGCATGATCAGCACCAGCTAGAGTAAAGCCTGCTTTGGTCATTTCTTCACGGAAATAACGGCTGTTTTCCCATACTGCTTCACGTAGTGCATGACCAGATTTCAGCATTTCGAGCACATGAATTGATGCACTCACAATTGAAGGTGCTAATGAATTTGAGAATAAGTAAGGACGAGATCGCTGTCGCAACCAGTCGATGACTTCTTTTTTACCAGAAGTGAATCCACCAGATGCGCCACCTAATGCTTTACCTAGTGTGCCTGTAATAATGTCTACACGGTCCATTACTTGGCAAAACTCGTGAGTGCCACGGCCGTTTTCACCGACAAAACCAACAGCGTGAGAGTCGTCAACCATCACTAGTGCGCCGTATTTGTCTGCTAAGTCACATACGCCTTGTAGGTTAGCGATGACGCCATCCATTGAGAACACACCGTCAGTGGCTATAAGAATGTCACGTGCGCCAGCTTCTTTAGCAGCTTTTAACTGAGTTTCAAGTTCGCTCATGTCATTGTTGGCATAACGGAAGCGCTTAGCCTTACATAAACGCACACCGTCAATGATTGAAGCATGGTTTAGAGAATCAGATACGATGGCATCTTCAGGGCCAAGTAGTGTTTCAAATAGACCTGCGTTGGCATCAAAACAAGAAGAATACAAAATAGTATCTTCCATGCCTAAAAATTCACTAAGGCTATTTTCTAATTGCTTATGGATATTTTGCGTACCACAAATGAAACGAACTGATGCCATACCAAAGCCGTGGCTGTTCAATCCGTTTTGTGCCGCATTAATTAATTCAGGGTGATTTGCGAGACCTAAATAGTTGTTGGCACAGAAGTTAATGACTTCTTCACTATTTACGTTAATGGCTGTTTTTTGGGCAGAAGTGATGACGCGTTCACTCTTATATAAGCCTTCAGCTTTAACATCGACAAGTTGTTGATTTATGCGGTCGTAAAATGAGGTAGAGGCCACCTGATTTCTCCTAAATATAGTTTTAATATGGAAATCGCTTGGCGGCATTCTAACCTTAATCTTAATGGCTCTACAGTGTTTTTTTTAACCTGAATAGCGACATCAAAATGATTAGGGCTAGAGCTGTTTTCACATTAGATATACTAATCCATAACAAGCGAAGGCTAATTATAGGTTTATGAATGACTTAGTGTGTTAACAAAACAGAAGGCCGCCTTTTTATGACTCTATTTTAGTCCTAAAAAGGCAGTTTGTATGTGCTGGTGGCTGAGCAATAAATTAAGACATTACGCTGCTGCATTACGCTCTTGTGAAGCAACTTCGAGATAATGTTGTTCAAGGCGAGTAAAAGTCGCTTCAGAGCCTGGGGCTGAGTATGCCTTAAATATCATCAGCACTCGCAATAAACCTTCATAAAGAGTGGCTTTGGTGATGGTTGAAGTACTTGATTGGGTCAATTGGTAGCTAATCCAAAAGCTCACCATCATTTTAATGGTATCAGCTAACGCGGTAACTTTACTGTCTTCGATTTCAAGAAAACCGTCGCTAATTAATTTTCTTAATACATTGCTTGAACGACTAAGCACTTGCTCTTGGGCTTTTAAATAGCGCGCTTTTAGCGCTTCGTCACGACTAAGAATGTCAGCAAGATTGGCGTACATAAATCTAAATTGCCACAAGGTATAAAACATCGCATCGAAATAACCCATCAACAGCTCAATATCGACACTGGTATCTTCGTATGGTTTAAAGCCTGACTCTAAATGACTTTCGTATAAGGCAAAAATCGAGTTGATAATATCTTCTTTATTACGGAAGTGATAATAAAGGTTGCCCGGACTAATGTTGAGGTGCGCAGCAATATGATTAGTGGTGATATTACGTTCACCATGTTCGTTAAAGAGTTCAAGACTGGCAAAAACTATTTTATCGCGGGTTTTCATATCGATTCCAATTATCAATTGCTAAATACAGGAGTCTCGACGACTCAATACGACGCTTAGCGCATATCCTTATGAATGTTATCTCAAACCACATTAATATCTGGTCAGTTCAGAAGACACATAATCACATCGGCTAGTTTAATTAAATAATATTTAATCGCCCGAATGAGTTCTGCATCAATTGTTTGAATGTAGAATTTTTTAGTGGTTATTCAACCAAGCTCACTGAGCTGAGTTTATGTTGAATGATCACATATTTATGTGGTTTGGGTTTATGTTAACATTGTGTTTATCCGACAAGCAAAACTGATTAAGACTCTTTCATGACTCGTGGCCTATATTCTTTCATACTCTATCTTCTTTCTCCGCTTGTGGTGATGTATTTGGCTTTTCGGAGTATTAAAAGTCCAGATTATCGTTACCGCTGGGGCGAGCGTTTTGGTGTTACGAGACTCTCGCAATCAGATGTGTTGATCCACAGTGTTTCTATGGGAGAAACCTTAGCAGCAATTCCGCTGATTAAAAATCTAATGGCTGCCTATCCTGACTCAACGTTCACGATAACGACGACTAGCCCAACAGGCTCTGCAGAAGTGGCCAAAGCATTTAGTGAACAACTAGGTAAGCGAGTCCAACATTGTTATTTACCGTTTGATTTTAGTGTTTGCGTGAAGCGTTTTTTGGGGCAAGTTCAGCCGAAGTTATTCATCATTATGGAAACTGAGCTTTGGCCTAATTTGGTTCACTACGCCAAACTTAGCAAAGCTCGAATAGTGCTGGCAAATGCTCGATTGTCAGCTAAGTCTGCAGCCAAATATGAAAAACAGTCGAAACTAAGCACACCTATGTTAACTTCGCTTGACGCTATTGCTGTTCAGACGAAGTTGGAAGCTGAACGGTTTGAGTCTTTGGGAGTCAATCCTGAAAAGTTAGTAGTATGTGGCAGTTTAAAATTTGATTTACAGATCGATGAAAGTAAACATCAACAAGCTAAAACTTTACGTCAACAATGGCAAAAAATAGATGTACCTGTTTGGGTTGCTGGCAGTGTTCACCCCGGTGAGTTTGAAATAATGCTTAAGGCTCATGAGCAAGTCTTAGCCGAATATCCGCAAGCGTTGTTGATTATGGCGCCAAGGCACCCAGAGCAGTTTAATGTCGCAGCGGTAGCAACAACTCAGCATGGTCTTTCATTATCAAGACGCAGTATGAATGAGGCGGTAACCGAGCAAACTCAAGTTCTACTTGGCGATACGATGGGAGAGTTGCTGATGCTATATGGCGCAGCCGATTATGCTTTCATCGGAGGGACATTAATTGAAAATGGCGGCCATAACCCGCTTGAGCCTGCCGCAATGGGTCTGCCTGTAAGTGTGGGTCCCCACCATTGGGATTTTTCTGAAATTACAGCGTTATTGGACCAAGCTGGTGGACTCAGCGTGGTAGAAGGGGCGGACTCGTTAGCCAAACAATTACTGTTAATGTTTGCTGATAAGCAGCAACACCAGCTTGCTGCTCAAGCATGTTTGACAGTCGTTAGCCAAAATAAAGGCGCGTTAGCTCAGCAATTACAGCTTATTGAATCTCAGCTGCAACTGAGCAATTGTAAAGAGAGCTAGGTTAGCTCTTTTAACTCATATGTTGATTGTAACCGGCCAAAAGTTGTTGCCAGTTTTGATCGTTAAATTTCAAATTTGGTAATTTAGTTTGCTCTTTGTTAAATGAGCGCAATAAACGACTTAAGTTTGCTTGCTGCCAACTTGAATGAGGCTTTTTGAGTTCGCCTCTGTCAAAATCAATCAGGTAGAACTGTTGATTAGCAAACAAGATGTTTTTGGCGTTGAGATCTGCGTGATAAACACCGCGAGCGTGAAATTGCGCAATCGTTTTACCGAGCGTTTGCCATTGCTCAGCTGTTAGCTCCAATTTTGTCAGCAGCGCCACTAAATCATCTGCACCGTTAACTAATTCAATTAATAAATCTGCACGATACCAGATACCAAAACGTTCAACGTTGGCGCTAATCGGTCTGGGGACTGGGAAGCCTTCTTGGTGAAGTGTTTCCAAAATAGCGAGTTCTGCAATTGCTCTGGTTCGCTCAAAACCTGTAAAGATATAGGCATCTTTACTGAACTTTTCGATTAATCCGCCACGCCAATAATGTCTTAAGACCCATTGCTGGGTTTGGTATTGGACAAACCAAGTTGTGTAGCGCCCTTTAGATTGGCCAACAATGGCATCGTTTATTTGCCAATACTCTGGGCTAAAATGAGCAGATGTAAGGTCTTTAGCGAGATCATCGCACCAAGCGATAATACCTTTGTTGGTTGATTTTATTTGCATAAGTGGATTACAAAGCTTTGATTTGTCGGTGGCTATAAAGCTTATTCTACATTAAGATCGAACTCTTGTACTTACTCTGGTTAATTGCGCCCATGAAAGCTGACTATGCATCAATGACATCCCTCTGTTTACTTCGCTTATCTGCCATAGGTGATGTTTGTCATGCGGTGGCGATGGTGCAAGCTATTCAAAAACAATACCCACAATTACACATCACTTGGGTTATCGGTAAAGTTGAATATCAGCTGTTAAAACACTTACCCAACGTGCAATTCGTTATATTCGATAAATCCCAAGGTTGGCGTAGTTATGCCGCATTAAGAAAGAGCTTATTAGGGCAGAAGTTTGATGTGTTATTGCATATGCAGGTTGCACTAAGAGCGACCATAGCATCCTTAATGATTTCGGCTAGGGTTCGTATCGGTTTTGATAAAGCACGTGCTAAAGAAGGGCAATGGTTAGTGACTAATAAAGCTGTAGAGCCACTAGCAACACCTCATGTGCTGGAAGGTTTTATGGGGTTTGCCAAAGCCATCGGTGTGAAAGACTTATCGCCGAAGTGGAACATTCCAGTAACAGAGTCAGATAGTGACTTTGCAAATGAGCTGATTGCTGAAATTGAAAAAGTGTTAGTCATTTGCCCTGCAGCTAGTAAAGCTGAACGTAATTGGTTACCAGAGCGATATGCTGCAGTGGCTGATCATGCCGTATCAAAAGGCTATCGGGTCATATTGTGTGGCGGCCCTAGTCAGCTTGAAGTTGATTTAGCCGCATCAATTAACCATTTTGCCTCGCAATCTATAGAAAACAAGGTGGGGCAAACCACACTGACTCAATTATTAGCAGTGTTAAATAGGGCTTCTGTTGTGATTGCTCCTGATACTGGCCCTGCTCATATGGCCGTTACTCAAGGCACCCCAGTGATAGGGTTATACGCACATTCTAACCCTGGGCGAACTGGGCCATATATGTCCTTAATGCAAGTGGTGAGTGTTTATGATGAGGTTATTCGTCAGCAATTCCCTAACATGACGATCCCTTGGGGGAAACGGGCCAAAGGGGATGACTTGATGAGCTTGATAAGCGTTGAGAAAGTCATTCAGCAGTTTGATAGTATGACTTAGCAATCTAATGATTGCTAAGTTTCGATTTTAAATTAAATTTATAGCCACTTTCTACCAATTGTAGATTTACCAATTAAGTTTAAAATGATTTGGGGGATATAGCTTTTTTTAGCAAGGTTTTTAGTAAATAAATTCCATGCATCCAATTTCATTTGACGCTTCTCTTCTGTAGAGACATTATCCGAATATAATTGACAATAGTCATCCACATAACGAATTTCTCTACTTGGACACTTAATACGATATCCTCGGCCTGCGTAATGAATAAAGTCGGCTTTCTTATAGCCTTCTTGGCCCAAAAACTCCATACGGTTAAATTCGGGATCAACGCACTGGTTTGAAATTTTATGTTTTTGTATGATGTAATTAACGTAAGTCTGATCGTAAAACTTTACGTGGTTACAGACTTTTTGCATTCCATCTAAGGTCGCTAATTCAAATAATTTACAAGGCTTAGAAATTAAAAACATGCCAAAATTATAGTAACTAAGCTGACCGTTTACTTTATTCCACCCATCAACTTCACCTAACGCTGCAGATATTTGGCTTATGGGTAAATTACGATCAAGGTGTTGACCCTCGTCGAACATGTATACAGTATCAAGGTCTTGATATTCATCAAAAATATCGCGTGCATGAGGCGTTACCAAGATATCTGCATCAAGGTATAGCACTCGGTCGTATTTTTTTAAAATTTCTGCCGTAAATAATTTTTCAGGCCAAGCCGGACTCGCAGAGTACAGCGGATTCTCAATATTAATTTTGTAATGCAATTGATCTGAAATAATCAGATCAGCACCGACTTTATCTGCGTATATTTTAAAGCTTTCTAGTGCAGCTTTATACATTGGGTTATCCCCAATAGCGAGAGTGAAAATGGCCTTTTTCATATACACCTTGTAAATTTAATAGGGTTAAAACATTGAGTGATAAAAGGTAACTAGCAGGTCATGCTGCTTGTGTTTAACTTGTGGTTTGAGAATTATAGGTGAGAATTAATGTATTGTTATATGACCTGAGTGAAATTTAATGACAGTGGTCTCATTGTTTCGCTCTATCATTTAGGCCAAAGCGTCATGTTGCTTGTTAACCTCTATTAAATTATTGCAATCAATTGGTGTAGTTAACTTAACAGAGGTCTGGGCATTAATATTTATGTTGAGGATGAAAAAGCCCAAAAACTGCGCTTAAAAAAGGAATGGGCAGTTTAGTTTTTCTGTGTTGCTTAAGCATGTACCAGTGCCATGACTGCTGCTTAAACTCAAGCTTGGCTTGTTCCGATAACTCGTTTGAAAAAAAGTCACAATAATCAATAATATATTTTAGTTCACGCATAGGTATTTTTTCGCGATACCCCCTGCCTGCGTAATGAATGAAGCTCGATTCTTTATAGCCTTCTAAGCCAAGCAGAGGCATTCTATTAAATGATTTATCGATACACTGGTACTTAATTTTTTCTCGAAAAATAAGATAGTTTATGTAAGTTTGGTCGTAAAACTTTACCTCGTTACATACCTTTTGCATCTCTTCTGCACTTGCATTGATGAATAAGTTTGATTGTTTAGAAACTAAGATCATACCAGAGTTAAAGTAAACCATGGCATCATCAAGAGTAGGCCAGTCTACTTCACCTAAAATACTACTTATTTTGTTGGCATGTTCAGAGCGATCTTTATATGCCCCTTCATTGAACATATACACAGTCTCTAAAGAATTATACTGTTCAAATATATTTTCCGCCCAAGGTGTAATAATCATATCGGCGTCGATATATAGCACTCTATCGTATTCTTTTAATAACTCGGCTATATATAACTTTTCAGACCAAGCAGGACTTGCATCGTAGTATTTATTTTTAACGTTAAGCTGATAATGTAGCTCGTTTGAAACAATCAAATCAGCGCCTACTTTGTCAGCGTAGGAACTGAAACTATCGATGGCGGCGCGATACATTGGGTTATCGCCTATGGCGAGAGTAAATATTGCTATTTTCATCTTGATCTGTTTTTAACCCTTAATATTAGTGAACCATTGTTAGATATTGCTGGTAAACGGTTTCAACACTAATATCTGACACATGCCCCTTACCTTCAACGGCATATAAAACGTGAGACTGTTTGCTCGCTGGCGGAGCCCAATAGGGTTTTTTCTGGCGCATCATGGCTAAAAGCGGACGTTTAGCTGCAAATGCAAAGTGCAAAATTGCGGTATCGACTGTTATTACAAAGTCAGATAATGCAATCAATGAAGGTAATTCAAAGAAGTGCTTATCAACAGTAAACACCACTAATTGGATATTATTTTCTTGTGAAAATGCGTGCGCTGCAGTTTTCACTGCTTCGAAGTTTTCTGGTGTCACATTGATGATATATCTATGACCCTTGTCAGTTTGTTCAAGCGAATTTATCAAAGAGAATAGCTGAGTTAATTGCCAGTCTTTTTTAGTATTTGTTGATAGGTGATTCAAAAAGAAGAGTTTACCATTTGTCGTTGGAAATTTGTCAGCTAGCCATCCTTTTGAGTCAGTTGTCGTTTGGTCCGGGACAACTAAATTTGGCATCATTTGCTCTTTTGAAAGTTGCAAACCAAAAATACTCTTCATTACTTTCATAAAGCGATCTGTAATGTGGTGATTAGCCGTCAATGAGTCCGTATCGAGCTGATACACCTTATCGCTATTTCGAAATAGCACGAAGTTAAGTAACCCTTTATACGGCGCTTTGGAAACACTGGATACGACAAAGGCTTTAGGGGATATTTTTCTGGCAATATCAGAAAATTGATTTGCTTTACTGCCCGGCGAATGACAAACAATGATGTCGTAATTTCTTTGATTAGCTTGCTTAATTTGAGAGTCTCGAGCACTCACAGAGTCAGTACAACCATAACTTTGATTAAACACTCCTTCAGCTTCCATCCACTGCTGTAAAATCTTACTGCGTGACAAACGCCATGCATCGGTATTACAACGGTTGTCATCTAACCAGATATCAATTTCTATATGAGGGTACTGAAGCTTGAGAGCAATAAGAAAAGTTTTAAAATAGAGAAAATCACCTAATGCAAATGGTGATATAAATAGCAAGCGTTTGCTATTTGATAACTGTTCAGAAGAGATGATAGACATATGTAGGTTTAATGCTTTAAAAGTAATAATAAAGCATAACCTGAAAGTCAAATGATTAAAATCGTATAATCAAAATAGTGATAAATTGAAGCACCATATACTTTCATTTCAGTTTGTTATGACTCGAAATAAAATATTTTAGGCGTTTAGCTCTAAATAATCGACAATTCTACTTGATGCTAAACCGTCGGTCGGGCCCACATGATCCGAAGTGTATTTTAGACGGTTTTCTTTAAACTCATCTGGTTGATTCAATTGCTGAGGGATTGCAGAAAGTAATGAGCGGTAATCATTTACGTGATAACCAATATCAGAATATAAAACGTTGTCTTTACCAAATCGCTTATCGAAACGATATTTGAAAATGCCACGATAAGACCATTTCAATTTGAAAAAATTACACACCACTACAGGCTTACCTAATGCCGCAAATTCAAATAAAGTGCTTGATGCTTCACTGAGCAAAATATCTGCATTTTTCATAAATGGTAGTAAGGAAATATCTTGTTCTTTAGCGACATATACATTGCCGTATTTAGACCATTCGGCGAGCTTTTCTCGTTGTTTTTTATATTGCTCTCTGACTTGAGTTAGCGAGTGAGGTTTAATTAAAATATTGTAGTCAGTGAAATCTGTTGGCCAGTTATCTGGAAAGCATTCTAATGAACTTGGGTTAAAGGTTGGCGCATACAAGATGGTTTGTTTATCTGGACTCAAACCTAAAGCGGATAAATCAAACCCTGTTTCAGTTTGGTTAAACATTGGATCTAGCTTAGAGAACCCCACCTGGATAAAAGTATCATTAGGATAATACTCTTTGATTTTATTTAATCTCAGCTCACCTTCAATAAATCTAACCGTCATTGGAGTTTTTGATTTGTGATAATAACTAGGTTTAGGGCCGACGCCATGACCTAATTGTGCAGTTTTAGAATATTGATGAACTTCATCAAGGAAGTCACACTCATTACCAAAGAATATCCAATCAGGTTTTAGTGATATATAAGTTTGCTTAGCTTCATGTTTATCTTTTACCCAGAGGCAATCTACATTGAGATCATTAATGGTGTTTGAGAATGCTTTTTGATCATTTTTATTGCTATAACAAATTAACTTAACGTTATGATTTCGTTTTTTAAGCTGTTCGATGATTGGAACATATTGGGGTAAGTAATATACGTTCAATGTGTCAAACACGATTAGCATAGCATTCTCTTTAAAAAGTATTTCTATTGGGAGCTTCAAAGCCGATAAAATCAAAGCGGCCTTTATTATTTTGGTCGAAAAAAGGAGTCATTAATGAGGTGAGGATCACATTGAACCTCACTTAATCAGTGTTTAGCACTCTAGTTATTATCCATTATGTAACAATCTTTCTGAAAGTTAAAGAATTGCTGAAGTTTTCAAATTTAAAGATTGTTTAATATAAACTACTGTTATGGAAAGTTAAGCTGTCAAAAAAATCATTTAGCTCAATGATATAAGACAATCGAAAGAAATTACTTAATTGATAGCAGCTTGTCTAAACGAACATAAGCAGAGTTTAAGGCTCTTTATAGACGCTTAAACCGAATTCAATTAAAATATCCACCTCACTCTAAGAAGACACTTTTACTATGCCTCAATCTACCCTGAGAACTTTCGATTACCCTGCAAGTTTGATAAAAAGCTATCAGCATTGGAACCTACTACTAAGACCAGGACAACCTACACTTGGTTCAATGGTATTGGTCTGTAAGGAAAGTGTTCATTATTACTCTGGTATTTCAAACGCGGCTTCAGATGAGCAGAAACTAATCATTTCAGATATTGAAAAGGTATTAAAGTACCGTTTTGATTGTAATAAAGTAAATTATTTAATGTTGATGATGGTGGATCCTGCCGTTCACTTTCATATTATCCCTCGCTATGAGTTTCCAGTTGATTTTTGCGGAAAAGAGTTTGTAGACAGTCATTGGCCTAAAGCGCCAAGTTTGGCCGACGAGCTGCAGCTAGAAGCAATTTATAGAGATGAACTACTTAAAACATTGAAGAGTGATTTTTGCAATGTGGCAGAAGCTGTTGTTACTGACGCTAAAAAACCTTATAGAAGAATGTATACCTCAGGTTGCTTTGATATCTTTCATCAAGGGCATTTAAACATCCTTAAGAAAACCAAAGAACTTTGTGATTATTTAATCGTTGGTGTTTCCACTGATGAACTTATTATTAAGTCGAAAGGGCGCCCTCCGATTATTCCTTTTGAAGAAAGGATTTCAATTTTAGAGGCCAATCGATTTGTTGATGAGGTTATTCCGCAAGTTGATAAAAATAAGCAAGACATTGTTGACCAATACAATATAGATGCTATTTCAGTTGGTTCAGACTGGAAAGGAAAGTACCCCAAAGTCACATGTGAAATGGAGTATTTTGATTATACTCCCAATGTGAGTTCAACCGTGTTAAAGCAAAAGTTAAATATAACACCAAATTCAGTTACTTAAACTAATAGGTAGTATTCATTCAAACCAATATGCTTAATCATTAGATGGGGTTGATATTAATGGTTAACCGTATTGTTGGACTTGCATGGCTGAGAACGTGATATTTTCGAGTTTTAGATTTTTACTTACAACATAAATTTAAATGACTAAAGTCCCATGATCTCGAACGTCATGGATTATATCGGCAAATGATAAAATGACGCCATGGATGGAAAACAGAGACATTATGCAGTTTAAAGTGTTCGTTATTAATTTAGATAAAAGTACCGATAGAATGACTTTTATGCGGCAACAATTTACTCAGTTAAACATTGAGTATGAAAGAGTGCCAGCAGTGTATGGTAAAGAATTATCTGATTCAGAAATAAATCGAGTTTTCGATCAGAAAACTAACTTGGCAAAATATGACAAAGTGCTTAATGTTGGTGAGTTAGGTTGTTATTTGAGCCATGTTAATTGCTGGAATAAGATGGTTGATAATCACATTGACTATGCGTTGATACTTGAAGATGACTCAATACTCGATAAAGGTATGAGTGACTTAATTGATAGTGTTGGGAAGCTGCAACAAAAGTGGGACTACATCAAGCTGTGCCATGGTCGTAAGCAAAAAGAAGTGATTGATCCGATTGCGCTTAATGACCAGTTCTCATTAGGCACTTGTTTGAAACTGCCATCCTCAACAAGAGGGCAGTTTGTTTCATTAACGGGTGCTAAAAAATTATTAGCAACAGCAATGCCTATAGCAAGGCCTGTGGATATTGATATCCAATATTGGTTTGAAAAAAAATTGGACTGCTTTGTTGTTAGACCATTTCCAGTATTAGAAGCCGATTTTGAGAGTGAAATAGGTTCTTTAGAAAACAGAAGTTTTGCTAAAAAACGTCCACTAAAGCGTATTTGGCAAAAGGTCAACTTCGAAATAAATGTAAGGCTTAATAGAGGCCTGTTACCTAAGTTGCCACATAATCAGTAAGCTGTCCCCATAGTGGTGAGGCCATTTTTACAGTGAGTTAATTGCTTTAAAATGGCGTCATCATATATCTTTTGATTTATATCAGCCATTTGGCGAGATAACTCTGGATGATAGAGGTGGTAACAGACTGCTGAATGTTGTAACTGCTTTTTTACCGCTCCGTTATTAATAAGGCGGATACAAAACTCCTTATCTTCTGCACCCCAACCAATAAAGTCACAATTAAATCCATTAACGTTAATAGCATCTTGACGCCAAAAGCTAAAATTACAACTGAATACACTGTCAGCATCCCTACTTACCTTACTTCTATAGCGACTAAGGAGTGTGGAGCGAATCGCATTTTTGCGGCCTCTTTCTGAATAGAATAAAGCTGAGACAGGTGAAACTTGTTCATTTGATGAAATAACCCGTTGGCTAAAGCGTTGTGATAATCTCACGCGTTTGCCTGCAAGAACTTGGTTCTTTTTTGCGTGGAGAATATGATCTTCAATAAAATTAGGGTGCAAAATAATATCGCCATCTATACAAATTATATAGTCAGTTGAGGCCGCATTAATGGCATTATTTCTGCTCTGAGCTGCTCGAAACCCTATATCTTCTTGCCAACAGTGGATTAAGTTAAAAGGAAGACTTTTGGCCTGATAGGATTTTATCAGCTCCCTCGTTTCTTCTTTTGACCCATCATCGGCAATAATGACTTCAATGGGCGTTATGGTTTGCAATAGACAGCTTTCTAAAGATTTATTTAGCGCTTCTGGCCAATTATATGTGGTGATGATAAGTGAGCAGGTGGCAGGCATTCGAGGCTTTTTGTAGGGTAAAAGAGTTATTTCATTTTACCATTTCAATAAAATAAATGACTAGATATGTGTCATAAAATCACACAGGTTAGGTAAATCAATCTTTGATGAGAGTATTTGATACTGATAAACTAACTTGTATTAATTTAATAGTGAATATTCTAAATGCATAGACGCGCGATTTATCCGGGTACTTTTGATCCTGTCACAAATGGACATGCTGATTTGATTGAGCGAGCGGCGAAATTGTTTCGCCATGTGATTATCGGCATTGCTTCAAACCCTTCAAAACAACCTCTTTTTACTCTTGAAGAACGTGTAGCTCAAGTAAACTTGGTTACTGCTCATCTTGATAATGTTGAAGTCGTGGGTTTTACCGGCTTACTGGTTGATTTTGCTAAAGAGCAAAACGCCAGTGTATTAGTCAGGGGACTTCGTGCTGTGTCTGATTTTGAGTATGAATTTCAGTTGGCCAATATGAATCGTCGCTTAAGCCCTGATCTAGAAAGTGTCTTTTTGACTCCGGCTGAAGAGAATTCGTTTATCTCATCAACCTTAGTGAAAGAAGTTGCGCTGCACGGTGGAGATGTGAGCCAGTTTGTTCATGCTGATGTTGCCAGCTCTGTCATTCAAAAAATTAAAAACAACAAAACAAAATAGTCTCTTAGTTCTTAAAAAGCCTCAACGAGAAAATCAAGTTGAGGCTTTTTTGTTTTACTTTTTCTAAAGGTATGGTTACAAGGTTATCGTGTTTGGCACTGCCCACAAAATACGGTGGTGCGCTGGCCGAGCTTTATTTCGCTGAGCAAATTACCGCACTCGGTACAAGTTTCACCACCGCGGCCATAAACATGGAGCTTTTGAGCGAAGTAGCCAGGTTTACCGTCGGCATTGGTAAAATCTTTCAACGTGGTGCCACCTTGCTTAATTGCTTGCGCAAGGATCTGTTTTACTTCACTCACTAATATCGTCAGTCTTTCTATATCGATATTTCCTGCCGCTGCTTGTGGATGAATACCTGCTGCAAATAGCGCCTCATTGGCATAAATGTTCCCAACGCCAACGACGATATGGTTGTCCATAAGGCATAGCTTAATGGCTTTTTTCTTGTTGGCTAATGCTGCTTGTAACTGCTGTGGGTTAAAGTCATCGCTTAGGGGTTCAGGGCCGAGTTTTATCAGCAACGGATGAGCCTCTTCTGGTAGCTCGTACCAAAGCCAAGCGCCAAACCTGCGAGGGTCGTTATATCTCAGTACTCGACCATTTTCTAACACTAGGTCGATATGGTCGTGCTTTTCAACGGGCGTATTGGCAGGCAATATACGTAAGCTTCCTGACATGCCTAAATGTACTATCGTAATGCCCGCATCGGTATCGATAAGGAGATACTTCGCACGGCGACGAACTTGTTTAATCGTTTGGCCAATGATGTTTTTACAGATGTCAGGCACTGGCCAGCGTAGAGAGGCATTTCTAATGACGAGATCTCGAACAGTCTGATCCACAAGGTGTGGAGATATACCTTGTTTGGTGACTTCAACTTCGGGTAATTCAGGCATAAGTATCCATGTCAGTGACGTTTAAATATGGTTTTTTATTAGGTTATCTACTAGAGATAACGGGTATTAGATCACTTCGTAAACTTGGCGGAATTTGATACCAGTTCTCAGCTGCCGACCGCAATAAGCCTTGCTGTGGATAGTATTGCCAATGTTGAGCTTGCGGCTGGTGGTTAATTGCAATGCTCAATGGTAACGGGGACGGCAACAATTTAAGCTCATCCTCGGTCATATTAATGGTTGAAATTACCAGTTCAGACCAAGCTGTCGCTAAAGGCTGACAGTTCAATACCGTTTCCTCACAACTCCATTTTTTATCTGATTTATTAAGCCAAAGACCACTAAATTGTAATTGGGTTAATTGGTTTTGATCATCAAATAATGCGTGGGCATCCTCAGGCATTTGGTTGGTTTTGGAATCAATGAAGGTTAGCACTGCGACCATGAATACGCAGGCTATGATGAGGATGTTATTCCATTTTTTTCGAGATAGCGCCATAAACTAATGCATTATGATTTCTATTGTAAGACATAGTGTATAGCAAAATGGTGTTGAGCAAAAAGTGATTAGTTTAGCGAGTGCAATGTTAGTTTTAATGAGCATTAAAGATAATAAAAAAGGTGATGCATTATTCGGCATCACCTTTCGTTAACTGAGGTTGACGTTCACTAGCCGCCAGTTGAGTTCATAAAACGTAAGATTTGCACGTCATCATCCGTGCCAAAATAATGTTCTTTGGGTTTGTGTTGTATGCCTTCTAATATAGCATCTTTAAGTTTGCCAATATCGCCAGGAAATTCACGGACGATTGATTTCAAATCAACTGAGTTCTCATTACCTAAGCATAACAATAAACGACCTTCTACTGTCACGCGAACGCGATTACATTCGTGGCAAAAGTTGTTACTGTGAGGCGAAATGAAACCGATATGGATATCACTGTCGGCCATCTTGTAATAACGAGCTGGGCCACCGGTACGTTTACTTGAAGGGATTAATGGGTAAGTATCTTCAATGATACCTCTGACTTCTTCGCTTGAGCAGTGACGGCTGCGTTTACGCTCGTCCATGACACCTAATGGCATTTCTTCAATAAAGGCGATGTCGAGTTCTCGCTCACGGCAGAAATTGATTAAATCAATGACTTCATGATCGTTTTTACCACGTAAAATTACCGCATTGATTTTAATGTGCTTAAAGCCTGCAGCTTTTGCGGCATCAATTCCCGCAATCACACGTTCGACTTTGCCATTGCGAGTCATTTCGGTAAATAGATCAGGGTTTAAGGTATCTAAACTGATGTTTAGGCGCTTAAGGCCTGCATCATGCATTGGCTGAGCCTGTTTACTTAAGCGTGAACCATTAGTGGTCATCGATAAGTCATCTAAGCCCGGCAGTTGACCGAGTAACTCAATTAATTTATCGCAGTCGGTTCTAACTAATGGCTCACCGCCAGTTAAGCGAATTTTCTTCACGCCTAACTCGGTAAAAGCCTGTGCAATCCATGCAAGTTCTTCAAGGCTTAATACCTGTTCTCTAGGTAAAAAGCTTGGATCTTCACTCATACAATAAACACAGCGAAAATCACAACGGTCAGTGACCGATAAACGTAAGTACTCTACTTTTCGGTTAAACTTGTCGACTATTAAACTCATGAATTAGCACATCTTTTAGTTAGTTATAACAGTTCAGCAAAAGGCTGAATGTAGACTTGTTGGCCTGGCATAACTGAATCTTCGGCTTCGCCGATAACAATCAGACAGTTTGCTTTGACCATTGAGTTCAACATCCCTGAACCTTGCGCCCCTGTTGAGGCAACATGTAAACGTCCATCATTGTTTAGATAATATTGACCACGAACAAATTCAGTTCGTCCAGTTCTACTGCGCAAGATACTATCGGTAACCGCCGGCAAATACTGTGGCGTATAGTTGATTTCGCCAGCAAGCTTACGAATGGCAGGTTGCACGAACTGTAAAAATGACACCATTACCGCCACTGGGTTACCTGGTAAACCAAAGAACAAGCTGTCATTTACTTTACCGAATGCCAAAGGTCGTCCTGGGCGCATGTTAATGCGCCAGAAGTTAATCTCGCCAATCTTCGCGAGTACTGTTTTGATGTAGTCAGCATTTCCTACTGATACGCCACCTGAGCTGATAACAATATCGGCATCAACACTTGCTTGAGATAAAGCTGTTGTTAATGCGGCTTCGCTATCTTCAATAATGCCTAGGTCGATGACTTTACAGCCTAACTTTTGCGCCATTGATTTAATGGTGTAACGGTTAGAGTCGTAAATACAGTTCGCTTTTAATGGCTCACCTGGTTGGCTGACTTCATCGCCCGTTGAAAATACAGCGATAGTCGGCTGTTTAACCACATTGGCTTTTGGTAGCCCTAATGAGGCTAATAAACCTTGTTCAGCGGCATGTAGGCGGTGACCTTTTGCTAGAGCAAGTGCATCTTTTGCAATATCTTCACCGGCTAAACGAACATGTTGACCTGCAAGAATTTTACCTTGTAGCTGTACTTGGCCATCTTGCTCGATTACCAGTTCGCGAGCTTCTACTGTGTCTGCACCTTGTGGCACAGTTGCGCCTGTCATAATACGCACCGCTTCGCCAGCAGCTAAGGTGCCTGGGTATTCGTGACCCGCTAGGACTTCCCCCATTAACTTAAGCGGAGCAACAGGATTACTAGGACTATTATCTTTGCTATAAGCAAATGCATAGCCGTCCATTGCCGAGTTCGTTTGTTGCGGTACATTCACTGGCGAAATAGCATCAGCGGCCAAAACACGATTTGATGCGTCATCAATCGAAACGTGCTCGCTGTCAGTTAGTGGTGTAACCATCGCCATTAATTGCTCTAAACCTTGAGCAACCGATAAGAATTTTTGCTCATTAGAAACAGGCGTGGCTTTAGTTGGGATTGGTAACTCAACATCAGGAGCTTGCCAGTTTGTTTGATACTCAATAACAAAGTCTGCGATTTGGCCGACATTGTTTAAATCTAAGCGAGTGAGTTCTGCTGGTGTTTCGGTGTCATCACAGCAAGCGATAGCGACGATATTATCATCGTGGGTATGAATAAGTGGCTTACCATGTGCTGCTCGGTGTAATTCAATTTTTGGTAATTCGAGCTTTTTAAAACCTTCGACCAAAACGATGTCCACTTTATCAGCTTCAATTTGTGCTAATAAATGCGGTAGCTGCGGATCACCCTCAACAGCATCTTCGGTCATTAATGCCCAGCGAACGTGCGAGGCAACCAACATTTGCTTCGCACCAGCTTTACGCATTTCGTAGCTGTCTTTACCAGGGATATCAACATCGAAATTATGATGAGCGTGCTTAATGACAGCTAAACGAACACCACGGCGATTAAGCTCAGGGATCAATTGCTTTAATAAGGTGGTTTTACCGGTGCCACTGTAGGCACAGAATCCGAGAACTGGAATATTAAGCGGATTGGAAAACGGTATACTCATAAAGACCTCATTGTTGACTTATCGCTGTGTTGCCACAGGTTATTTGGCATTCTCGATGACAAGTTTTTGTTCAAGTGTATTCACATTTACAAATGCATTCGGTTGGTCGGCAAAACTGGTGACGACGTATTTGTGTTGTTCATACCAAAGGAAAATTTTACGGTCGCCAGCATCAAGAAAAGCTTGCATTGAATCTTTCAAATGCGGCTTTAATAACATGACGACAGGCTGTTGGTGCTCACCATCGCTGGCAACCACAATGTCAGCGTCGGCATCTTTTAGAGATGCATGCATACGCTCACATAAATCGTTAGGTAGCATAGGGCTATCACAAGGCACTACAAGTAGTAAGTCAGCCTGGGTATTCCCCATGGCTGTGACCATTCCCGCTAATGGGCCTAAATAACCGCTTTCTTTATCGCTTATCACATTAAACCCAAGAGCAGAATACTGCTCTTGATTGCGGTTAGCATTAATCATAATACGATCAACTTGAGGCTTTACACGTTCGATGGTGTGGGCGATCATCGGTTTGCCGCTGAGTTCTACTAAGCCCTTGTCGATACCACCCATTCTTCTGGCCATACCGCCAGCTAAAATCACCGCATCAATTTGCACTGACATAGTGAAACTCCTGAGACTGCTCAAAGCGAGGTATATGGTTACTTTCAACAACTTTTTGCTCTGAAATATGCCAGTGTTTTTGGCACAAAGCTGTTAACCCACAGGTTTGGTGGCTACTAATTAGTAAGCCTGTACCTTGTTGTTTTAAAATATTAATCATGGCTAAAACTAGCTTTTGAGACTGTTTATCCATGTTAGAAATAGGTTCATCAAGCATGAGCAACTTAGGTTGGGATATCCATGCTCTAGCAAGAGCTAAGCGTTGCCTTTCTCCGCCAGATAAATCAGTAGCATCACTTTTTAGTAGTGAGCCAAGTTGTGCCATTTCAATTGCTTGGTTAATTCTGGCTTGCTGTTCTTGTGGGCTATAATGGCCTTTCGGCAGAGCATAGCGTAAGTTGTATTCAACCGAACCATCAAACAGGTAAGCATGTTGATGTAAATATACCGCTTTGCCAAGTAATGAATTTGACTGCCACCACTTTTTAGGCGCAAACCCTGTGGCGGTCACTTCACCAGAACTGGGTTTAATGATGCCCGCGATTAATTTCATCAAAGTTGACTTGCCGCTGCCGTTATCCCCTTGAAGATAAATCACGTCACCTTCGCAAAAAGATAAGCCATCAAACTTAAATAGCTCGCGTTCTTTAAAGTTAATACGGATATCTTTTGCAATGAGTTTAGCGGTCATTATTGACTCCTAGGCATGGCTTTACCACGCAAAGAGCCGATAGCGAAGTTAATCACAATGGCTAAAATTAATAATACTAGACCTAAAGCAATCGCTTGGGCAAAGTCACCTTTACTGGTCTCAAGTGCAATAGCTGTGGGAATATTTCGAGTATGGTGCAAAATATTACCGCCGACCATCATCGAACAGCCCACTTCAGTAAGGATACGGCTAAATGCAGCGATAACAGCAAGTAATAATGGTACGCGTAATTCACGACAAACAGTCCATATCGCACGTTGCCATGAAGCTCCTAATGTACGTGATGTTTCATAAGCACGTTTATCAATGCTGCTAAAAGCGGCTTGTGATAAAGCAATTAATACCGGAGCGCAAATCATCATTTGCCCAAGGATCATACCTTGTTGGGTAAACAGCCAGCGTAAGTCACCTAAAGGCCCATTTCGGGTCAGTAACAAGTAGGCAAGTAAACCTATAACGACGGTAGGGATAGATTGTAATGTTTGGACGATATTAGTGACAAACCAACGTCCAGGAAATTGGTAAGAGGCGAGTAAAAATCCAAGCATGATCGACGGAATTAATGTGATGATTAATGCCGCAAAAGAAACCGAAAAAGAAACACTTATGATAGACCATACGTCTGGGTCTAAAGAAAGCAGCAAGCTAAAAGCTTGCTGCATTAGGGCTAACCAGCCTTCATTCATTACTTATATGTTGCCTTAAACAATTGTTCTCCCTGAACTTTAAAATCGTTAATCATCTGCTGAGCTTGCGGGCTAATAAACCAATCGCTCAATGCTTTCGCTCCTTGATGATTTAACTCAGGATATTTTTCTGCATTAATTAGCATGATTTGATAAGGGTTGGCTAATGCAGCACCACCTTCAAAAGTAATTGCTAAATCTAATTTAGATTTGTAAGCAACAAACGTACCACGATCAGTTAATGTGTACGCTTGTTTTTCATCTGCCATCAGTAAAGTCTTACCCATGCCTTGACCAATAGAAGTATAGCCTGAAAAATCTGGTGTTACAGAAGCTTCTTTCCAAATTGCGAGCTCTTTCATGTTGGTGCCAGAATTATCTCCGCGAGAGATGAAAGTGCTTTTATTTGTTGCAACTTTTTTAAACGCTTCAACCACATCTTTACTGCCTGACATTTTGGCTGGGTCATCTTTAGGACCTAAAACAACGAAGTCATTTTCCATAATTCCACGAGGGGTTGTACCGTAACCTTCATTGACAAATTTAGCTTCAGCAGCAGGAGCATGAGTCATCACAACGTCTACATCTCCTTGACGTGCAAGCTTTAATGCTTTGCCCGTGCCGGTTGCAATCACTTGTACTTTGTAACCCGATTCCGCTTCAAACGTTGGCAAAATAGCGCGTAAAAGACCAGAATTATCTGTGCTGGTGGTTGTGGCTAACTTGATGACTTCGGTTGCTTCAACGGTATCACTTACCATTGTGCTTCCCATAAGTGCCATACCGATTACTGCGGTTAACCCTGATTTAAAATTAAACATTCTAGCTCCTTGAAAATACTAAACTGCAAAGGCACCAAGCCGTGCCAATTAATGTATTTCGAAAATGAGGGTAAATATATACCCGTTACAATTGGGTAAAGGCAATTAGTGTGCCAATTTGTTGCAAGAATATGCTGATCACGACAAAAATGGAATTGTGATCAAGGTCTCATGATGAATCAAAGGTTTACAGACAAATTGTCCCACAGTTCAAATTCTGTAGGGCAAACTGACCCACTAGTGATTTTTTAGTGGTACGATAATGTTAAATCTAGTCAAAATGTCCAAAGTAGAAGCCCTATGAACAATAATGAATCAAATTCAAAACCGTTACCTACTGCTGTTTCGGTATTGATTGTTGATGATGAGCCAGGAATGCGCAGCTTCCTTAAAAAGGCACTATCAAAGAAGTTTGCGTTAGTCGAAACGGCATCCACTATTGAGGAAGCTGAAAAGCTTCGTAGCCGCGGCCATTTTGACTTATTAATTGTCGATATTCGTTTACCTGATCGTTCAGGGATTGAATGGCATGAAGCGTTAAATGAAAAAGAGCGCCGCTCTGACATTATTTTCATGACCGGTTATGCGGATATGGATGTGGCGATTAAAGCGCTGCGAGCTGGCGCCTCAGATTTTATCATGAAACCGTTTCATTTAGAGCAAATGATGACTTCGGTTGACCGCTGTATTGAACGCCGCTTATTAAAGCGTGAAAATTTTATGCTCCGTCGAGAGCTGTCTAGTGGCCATTCAACCACTATGATAGGTAATAGTGATTCGATGATAGAAGTGAAGCAGGTTATTGAACGAGTAGCGCCAACAAATGCAGTGGTATTGATTGAAGGTGAATCTGGTACAGGTAAAGAGCTTGTCGCACGCCAATTGCATCAGCTAAGCGGGCGTACAGGACCATTTGTGCCAGTTAACTGTGGAGCAATAGCCCCTGAGTTACTAGGCAGTGAGCTATTTGGTCACACAGCCGGTGCTTTCACTGGTGCAAAAGGTAATCGTGAAGGTTTGTTCCACTTTGCCACTGGCGGTACGATCTTTTTAGATGAGATTGGTGAAATGCCAATGAAAATGCAAACGGCATTGTTGCGAGTGCTTGAGCAAAAAGCAATCAGACCTGTTGGTAGTGAGAAAGAAGTCGCTATCGATGTCAGAGTCGTTGCTGCAACTAACCGCACTTTATCGGAAGAAGTGGCCGAAGGTAATTTCCGTAGCGATTTATATTACCGCTTAAATGTCCTGAATATTTTAATTCCGCCGCTACGTACTCGCCCTGAAGATGTGATTGAGTTAACCCATCACTTTACCTGGCAACTGGCTCGTGAGCTTGGGGTAAAAGAAGTCGTATGGAGTCATGAAGACTTACAAGTACTGCAACAACATGAGTGGCCAGGCAATATACGTGAACTACGAAACATGATTGAGCGTTGTATTCTATTGGGTAAGCCACCAGCAGAATATTGGAAGAAAAATGAACAAACTGAATTAGTGGCACAAGCGGGCTATCCACTAAGTTGGCCACTTAAGGAAGTTGAAAAGCAGCATGTTATGAGTGTTGTTGATGCCCATAGCGGCAATAAGTCCGCAGCTGCAAGGGATCTTGGTGTTTCTCGTAAAACACTGGATCGAAAATATAAAGAATGGTTCGAAATCGAATCGGATAAGGAAGACTAAATCGTGTCAGCTTTTAGTCAGTTTTTTGGAGTCAGTTGGCAGCAAATGCAGGCCAAGGTGCGTTATCGCATTTTGATTTTAACCTTGCTACCCATTTTACTTACCCTAATTAGTCTAGTCTTTATCACTATTTACTGGAATATCAGTTACACGGGCAAGCAGCTGTTTATGAAAGTGAAAGCTGATTTGACTGTGGCCACTAATACTTTAGAGCAGGTGCAAAAGCAGCAAGAAATTCAGTTGTATAATGTCAGTGAATCTTGGGACTTTCAAAATGCTTTCTTAGAGGTCGATAAAGGTAATAAGAGCGAATTAGTCGCGCTCAATCGATACCTTAAACAGCAAAAAGATATTCTCCAGCTAGACGTTTTACGTTTAATTAGGCTAGAAGAAGCCAATGCCGATCCCGATTTACGTCAGATGTTGCCTAGAGTTGAAAATAAGGCCTTTTCAGGCTTAATGGTGTTATCTGCTAAACGATTAGACAGGCTAGATCCGAATTTGGCTGAACTGGCAAGGGTTCCATTGTCTGCAACTATGCGTGCAGAAGAGCCTACAAAGCTTGCGGAAACTAGGGGCATGTTAAGCCGGACACTGCTGCCAATTCCAGATAAAACAGGTCAAGTTAGCTGGTATTTAGACGGTGCAACTTTGTTTAATCGTGACACCGCTATTGTCGACCATATTCGCGACCTTGTTTACGACAAAGGCACGCTTCCGGAGCGTTCAATTGGTACTGTCACCATATTTTTAGACAACGCGCGCATTAGTACTAACGTGCCGATGGATATGTTTGCACCACGAAAAGATCTTCAATCTCGTGCATTAGGAACATTGGTTTCAGAAGAAGTTCGCCAGAAAGTGCTGATTGACGGAACCCCATGGGTTGATCGCGCTTTTGTGCTTAATGATTGGTTTATTTCGGGTTATTCGCCGTTAGTTGACATCCGTGGCAATCGTATTGGGATGATCTACACCGGCTTCTCTGAAGCGCCATTCATTCATACCTATATCTTAAACATCATCGAATTAGGCACTATTTTAATGTTAGTGCTGCTTGTTTCTGGCTTTCTAGTTTATCGTGGCGCAAACAGTTTATTGGAACCGATTGAACGTATTCACCATGTGGTAAAGGCTGTTCAGTCTGGGCGTGATTTGCGCATTGGAGAGCTTGGACTAGATAGAGACAATGAGCTTTCTAATCTGGCTGAACAATTTGATCATATGCTGGATTTATTGCAGCGCCGTAACTTGCAGATCCAGTCTGCAGCCGAGCAGCTTGAAGTCAAAGTTGAAGAACGGACACGAAGCTTGCAAGATAAAACTGAAGAGTTACAGCGTAACGTTGCCTTATTGAATGAAACCCGTCAACAGCTGGTTACTAACGAAAAACTGACCGCATTAGGTGAGTTAACTGCTGGTATTGCCCATGAGATTAATAACCCTACTGCAGTGATTTTGGGGAACATGGAGTTGATGAAGTATGAGCTAGGCCCCAATGCAAATGTAGTTGAAGAAGAAATTGAGCTAGTGATCCAGCAGGTGGGCAGAATAAGCACGATTATTCGTAGTTTATTGCAATATAGCCGCCCTGGTGAATTCAATGCCCCGCTTGAAATGCATCAAGTTGAGTCAATGATTGAAGAAGTATTGGTACTTGTCCGTCATTCAATTGAAAAGCAAAAAGTTGAGCTTATTCAGCAAATCAATACCACTGCAGAAGTGCAGGTTAACCGTCCACAGGTCATTCAAGTGTTGATTAATCTCGTGGTCAACGCTGCGCATGCTATTGAGAGTAAAGGTAGAATTTGGATTAGGGCTGACGACTGGATTGAGAGTGGAAAAATTGTTGGTGTTAAAGTTGAAGTAGAAGATGAAGGGGTAGGTATTGCGCCAGAACGCTTAAGCCGCATTTTTGACCCTTTTTATACCACGCGTAAAGACGGTACAGGTTTAGGGCTATCGCTTAGCTACGGTATTATTAAACGTATAGGTGGCACGATAGAGGTGAAATCCACTCTTGGTAAAGGCACTGTATTTACCATTGGTATTTATCATAAGGCTAAAGAAGAGCAGGCTGATAATCCTTATGATGGATTACACTTTGGCGCAGTTGACGACACGATAGTTTAGGGCCTGTTGATCTTTCAAGGTTATTTTTGCGGCGAATTGTTGGCCAATTATACAAGGCAGAGACTTTGTGGTGTAGTTATCCTACATAAAAAGTCGATAACGCAGTAAAAATCGCCAACAAACCTTGCCCAAAGGATTCGACAAAAAGTGTTTTACTCTTTGTTGGATGAATCTTTTTAAATGAAGAGTTGCTTAGATGACTAGGCATCAATCCACCCACCTTAATTAAAACGCTTTTTATTCGAAAAAAAACTTAACCAGCAAAGACCAACAGACCCTAGCTCGTATTAAATTTTAGACAAAAAAAAGCCGGGTGATGAACCCGGCCACAAAGAGTGTGTGAGCAATGTCGTGCTTGCATACTCAGAGGGTTAATAGGAGATGAAGCTATTAACTAAACTGAGCTTTGGAACGCACATAAATAGTAATCATTCTCATTATCGTTTGCAATCATTTATTGATGTTTATTAACAACTTTACATTCTCTTTACACCTGCAGTTTAAATATTTAATTAGCAACAAAGACTAAAATTACATTTAAAACATGACGTTAAGTGGGATTTAATCAAGTTTTGGGCATTTGAAAATAAAAATATGAGTTAAATTTGAGCTGATGATTTGGGTAGCAATAAATTTAAGTTATTAAATTTTAGGCAAAAAAATGCCAGGTGATGAGCCTGGCCTTCAAAGAGTGTTTGAGCAATGATGTGCTAATTCTCAGAGGGGTTAATAGGAGATGAAGCTATTAATCTTAACTGAGTTTTGGAACGCAACTAAATAGTAATCATTATCATTTGCGTTTGCAAGTTAATTAGTCAATTAATTTCAACATTATTGTTAATCGGTATAACAAGTAACTACACTCTTTGTTTTTTTGGATAAACACCTATTTTTACAATGTTTTTTGTAAAAAAAGTTTGTTTTGATCTATGTTGTCATGACGCTCAACCTGAGTAATCTGATATTGATTTGCAACTAACATGTTTAGCATCGCTTTAAATTGGTTGCGGGTTTTTACCTCAAGGCGACGGAATCCTTGTTTAGTAGCCCATTTCTCTTGGTACTCAAGCATCGACTTGGCTAAACCTAATTGACGAAAGTCAGCCTCAACACCACCTAACCAACTGTAAAAACAGTCTTCATCAGTCTGGTAACCCAATTTAAAACCAGCTAATTCACCTTCAACATAGGCAAATAAGATCAAGCATGGCTTGTTTGCTAGACGCTGTTGTAACGATTCAATAGATTGAGCGTGGTCTAGTTCATGGATGCGAGCAGTTAACGCTGCTAATTGTTCAGCAACTTCTGCTGTGAGCTCTGTGTGAGCTTGAATTTGGATATTTAACATTTTATTTTCCACTGGGCTGTCAACTAAACAAAGGCATGCGTGAATATAAGCAGGCTTAATTTGCTAACAGCAAAAAACACTGGCGCATTATAACTCATCGTACCAGTGTGGTGGCGGCATTGGTTAAAAAATGCCGCGCTGATCAAATTAACAGCAAAAACGGCTAGCTAAAAAGGTTTAGTTGCTTAGACCTTTCGTGCTTGATTAGGGTTAACAGCATCAGACTCTGTTGGAGTCGCGATTAACTTGTCGCTTAAGATTTTCAGTAACACCCCGTATGCTGGCAAAAACAAACCTAAGCTGACGATGAGCTTAAATGCGTAATCGACCATTGCGATTTCTGGCCAGTGCTGCGCCATAAAGGTATCTGTTGAGGCGTAAAATGCGACACTGAAAAAGACGATAGTATCAACAAGGTTGCCAAACAAGGTTGAGGCAGCAGGAGCAATCCACCATGCTTTTGCTTTACGCATCTTGGCAAACACTGTGATGTCCATCAGTTGGCCAACAAGATAAGCCACAAAACTGGCGAAAGCGATACGGAATACAAACTGATTCCATTCAGCTAACGACGATGTGCCCTGAAAAGCCCCTTGGTGGAAAATGACGCCCATAACATAGGAAATCAGTAAAGCGGGAAGCATGGCTTTGAAAATAATACTGCGAGCAGCCTTTTGGCCAAAAATACGCACAGTAAGATCTGTTGCTAAATATACAAATGGAAAGCTGAAAGCCCCCCAAGTGGTGTGATAGCCAAATATTTGAAAAGGGAGTTGTACCAAGTAGTTACTGGCACAAATAATAATAATATGAAAACTGACCAAAAACATCAGTGCTCGACGACATTGCGCCTGAGATAGTTTTAACATCTTGTAGCCTTTTTATTGGATTAGACGGGGTGAGGGAACCCGTATTTGAATGAGGTTGGCAGTATTATTTTATTGATTATCGCTAACGTATCGGTTTTTATCCAAGTTGCAGTAAAAATCGTCAGCTACGCCAAGGAGGACGCATTATAGAGAGCAAATAAGAAGATGCAACCATCAATTGTGATTTTGGGACTTGTTTTGGATAAAGAGGCTTATAGCATGCAACGATAAAAGCGATACGGCAGTGCAAACTTACTTAATTAGTAGGTTAAGCAAACAATGAGAGTTATAGCTCAACCAATATCGATAATATTGTCGTGAGTTTATTTTCAAGCTCTTGCCATTCGGCAAGTGGATCAGAACCTGCAACAATGCCGGCACCTGCAAAGAGGTTTATTCGACCAGGCTCGATTAATGCGCTGCGAATAGCGACTGAAAATTCACTTTCATATTTATTTAAGTAACCACAAGCGCCAGCATACCAGCCGCGGTTATAGCCTTCGCGCTGACGAATAAAGCTTAATGCAGACTCTTTAGGTAGGCCGCCAACTGCGGGTGTTGGGTGCAGAGCTTGGAGTAACTGAAAGTCATTTACCCCTGCTTTCAACTCAGCACGAATTGAACGATGTAAATGCTGGATATGTGTTAGTTTGAAAATTTTAGCTGACTCATCAGCACCAACATAGTGACTTAGCGGAGTTAATACGTTGACAATTTGTTGTCTGACTAACTGGTTTTCATGACTATTTTTAGTGTCTTCCAGCAATTGAGTCGCCAAAAAATCATCTTCTTCCTGGTTTAATCCGCGTACAGTTGTCCCAGCTAGTGCTTCTGTAAACAGCTCTTTTTGTCTGCGTAAATACAAACGCTCTGGTGAACAAGAAATGAAGGTTCTTTCAGGGCTAAACTGAAAACCAAATTGGAAGCTATTCGGATTGCGACCTTGCCAACACGCCAGCACCATCCAAGGATCAACGACATCATTGATTTCAAGTTGCGTTTGACGAGAAAGCACCACTTTTGGAGTGGTTTGATTAAACTTTGGCTGAGTTACCTGTTCCACTAACTCTTTCCAACGTTGATAGTTAGGTAAATCACTACGACCCATTAACGGCAACTTGTTAGGTGGAGATAGTGGTTTTGCAGGTTTTAATTGTTTAATAGCTTCAATTGCTGCTTCGCACTCTGTCTGTTGATCAGTATCTTCAAAATTGAGATTGACCAGCAATTTGACAATATTTCCATGACGACGCAGTTCAATACGAGGTAGTACAAAGCGAGTGCGACCAAAATCAGGCCAGCATTCTACGGTACGGTCGAAAGCGACACCGCCATAATATCGAATGTCTTGATTACTGCTTTTACCACGTTGAGATTGGTAAATTGATGCTAATAACTCATCATCAATCTCTTGTTCTTGCTTAAAATCTTTACATGCGCCGATAGCCGCTACTTCTTCTTGTTTCTCACGGCCATGCCAATAAATACGTGGGTACTGAGTTTGCGCACCAAGCCATGAAAGTAATGGAATTGACTTTGCTTCCACTGAGATTTGCACTATGTGTTCTTTGGCATGGGCCAACTTCATAGCGTTTAGCTTGTCGATTAACTGGCTAAATTGCTCAGAAAAAATGTGGCTAGGCAACAAGGACTCCAATAGTTGATAACTCAAATAGGCTAAATGAGGAAGAGTAGTATGATTATGTAAATTATGCCCTAAGTTAGTGAAGGGTTCAAAAACTGTCAATCTTAAGCCGTTAATGCTGTGATCTTAAAGGCTAATATAATCACTTTTTTACTGTGAGAATGATAATCAATCCCGCTAACTGGCTGAATTTAATCACAGTTACATATTGGTACATTTTATTTGGAGTATTTAGTTGAGACGAGATAAAATGGGTATAGTAAATTTACATATTCAACATATTAAGTCATAAGTATTAGCAATTATTGTTAGTTGATGTCTTCGGAGAGTTACCCTTACATGAGCCAAATTGATCAGCCACAAGATGTTATTCGCATACCTGTCAGCCGTTTAGGTTTAGGCATGTTTGTGGTCGCTATCGATCGTAAAGAAAGCAAAGTGGCTATTAGTAATGCGGGGCAAATCAAGCATCGTGACTCGATTGGTAAACTACAAAACGCGGGCATTAAATCTGTTTGGGTTGATGTGGAACGTTCATCTGATAGCTGTGGCTTAAAGAACAAAAGTTCAGCGCCGTTAGTACGTAAGCCGGTCATCACTCGCGAAACGAAGCAAACCCAAGCGAAAAAAATCCTTTCAGAAGCTAAAACCCTAGTACGTAAAGTCCTGTCGGAAACTTACGAGGGCAAAGCGGTTGAAGTGGCACCGTTTGAAGATATTGCTGACAAAATGATTGAATCAGTGATGGATGATGCTGATGCACTTAAGTGTGTATCGGCACTAAGAACCAAAGATGCTTATTTACTTGAGCATTCTGTAAATGTCGCATTTTTGCTGGTCACTTTTGGTAAGCATCTTGAGCTGGATAAGGCATTACTGAAAGAAATGGCAGTAGGTGGGATTTTGCATGATATTGGCAAAATTCAAGTGGATAATAAAATCCTCCACAAGCCTGGTAAATTGACTGACGAAGAGTTTGAAGAAATTAAAAAGCATCAAGTGTATGCCGTAGATATTATGAAAGAAGCGGAAGGCTTATCGCAAGTGAGTAAAGATGTTTGCTTAATGCATCATGAGAAACTTGACGGTAATGGCTACCCTAAAGGGCTGAAAGGCGATGAAATACCACAACATGGACGAATGAGCTGTATTGTGGATATTTTTGATGCCCTTACAGCCACTCGTTGCTATAAAGAAGCAATGAGCCCAGCAGCTGCATTCAAAATCTTAATGAAGTTAACCCCATTTCATCTCGATCAATCACTAGTTTATGAGTTCATCCGCTGCGTCGGGATTTACCCTGTGGGTTCACTAGTGCAATTATCCGATGAAAGAGTCGGCATTGTTTGGGAATCAAAGGGGCGTGATGCATTAAACCCTGTGGTGAAGTGTTTTTATTCGCAAAAGCATCGACGTTATACCGATGTCACCTTTGTAGATTTACGTAAATCAGATTTAAATATCGAACGAGGTATTTCACCTCGTTCGCTTGAAGTCGACCCTAGCCCATTTTATTAATGTTTTTCCAGTTTTGACTACTTAAATAGATAGTTAAGTCGTTGTTAAATGCGATTGCTTAACTGTTTATTCATTTGCTCTTGATGGTTTGATAGCTCCTACTAACTGCTTCACACTTTTAAGTTTTCTTGCTGTATATTCTCTTTGGCTTACTCTCAATCCACTCTCGGAGATAATATGAAATCCTTGGTTAGCATCAGTATCATTATCCTTTCGTTAGCGTTACTTATTCCAGGGGTGACACAGCCAATTTTGACCATACAAGGCAGTATTGAAAAAGCTGAACTGGTGGAAACTGGGGTGAATATGTTTACTGAAAGTCTATCCGAAAGCTCGCGTGGTAATGCACGAAGCATGATGGACATGGCGATAAGTATGTTCGGTTTTGACACTATCGAAGGTGAAGTTGAGGTGTTTTATAAAACCCGCAGTATTGTCGATACTGTGAAAGAGCTTTATCAGTCAAATAATGTGGTTGTGGCAGGGTTAGTTGGCTTGTTTAGTGTAGTATTTCCTGCGATGAAACTAACGCTGCTGTTAGTTATCTGCTTGCCTTGGTTTTCTCGTCAACAGCAAAGTGTGGTTAAGGTGATTAGCGCTATTGGAAAGTGGTCAATGGCAGACGTGTTTGTGGTTGCCTTAATCATTGTCTACATGGCGGGTAATGCTTCTGCTGGGATGGGGGAGTTGTTGAAAACCACAGCTCAATTTGAAACTGGCTTTTATTTTTTTAGTGCTTACTGTGTGTTTTCTATTGCTAGTCAGTGGTTGGTGTCTGCTTTGTTTATCAATACTTCAACTCAGCCTTTTAAAGGGGAACGTTTAAAAGTAATGAGTAAGGCAAGTAAAGAGGCATAAAGGTAAGGTAACGAGCTCATATCACTTAATGTTAAGAAATGAGCTTTAATGTGTAAGTGTATAACTTAGAAACAATCAGTATTGGCGGCTTAAATAGACAATTTAGATAATGAACCTGAGTATTTTCACTGAGGCAATTTTTCATTGTTTAAAAATAGGTTTAACAGCAAAGCCAAAATCAAACTATTTAAAGTCATTGCGATTATTAGTTTGTGTATTATTGCCATAGTTGCATCTGTGCAAACAACGGGACTTACCCGCGCGGTGATAGAGCTATTAGCTTTCGGCGGACTTATTGGGCTGGCGTTAGCTAAGCCGTACATTCAGCCGCAAGATGCACAGGATTCTGAATAGTCAGCGTTTAAATTTTTCAGCCTTCAAACTCTTAGTTCTAGGCTCGTAGTTCTAAGCCCATCGTTCTAACCTCATAAGTCATCAGCGATAAATAACTAGTGATAAATCCTGTTTATTGCCCAATCCATAAAATATATCCAAGTGATGAGCTACCAATAGCAAGCCAGAGTAATACGCCCAATAATAATGGTTTAGGCCCGTTGGCGCGCATTTTACTCACCGTGATCCCCGCGCCAATCAAAAATAAGCATACAATCAATAATTGTTTAGATACGTTAAATAGTACTTCATAAGCTGGTTGGCCTTGAGGAATAAAGTAAGCCGTTAGAATGGCTAAACAATAAAAACCAATAAAATATGGAATAGATATTTTCGACTTATCACCACCAAATATAATGGCGCTGAGTAATGCGATTGGAATAATCCACAATGCACGGGCCAGTTTAATCGTGGTTGCTGTTTTTAAGGCTTCATCGCCATAGGCTGATGCTGCGCCAACCACCGAAGAGGTATCGTGAATTGCAATGGCGCTCCAAACCCCAAAATCATATTGGCTTAATGATAAGGCGTGACCAATGGTGGGGAATAAGAATAACGCGGCTGAATTGAGTAAAAAAATACAGGCTAACGAAACCGCAATTTGATCATTCTTAGCATTAATTGCTGGTGCAACAGCGGCAATTGCACTACCACCACAAATTGCAGTACCGCAACTAATCAAATGTCCGGTCTTTTCTTCAAGCTTCATTAATTTAGTTAAACCAAAGCCTAAAATAAGGGTAAAGAAAATAGACCCCACAATTAAGCCTAAATTATTACTGCTCGCAGCAATCGCTTCAGGTAAGTTGATGCCAAAACCTAAACCGACAATCGAGTAAGCTAATAATTTTTTTGTGATTTTATTTAGATCGATACTGACTGGCACCATGCCTAAACTGGCAAGAGTAAAACCCATTAACAGAGCTATTGGAGAAGAGATAAACGGCGCTAGACACATTAAACCTACAGCGACAAAAAGCCATAATTTGAATTTCGAAGAAAAACCAGTAGTCATGAACAATCACTCAAAATATCGATGGCTTATTGTAGCAACTCCAGAGTCATTGAACGATAACTGAAGATGAAAAAGCATCAGCTAAAGATAATTGTGGATGTTAACTAAATACATTCAGTTATAGTTCGCGAAATATCGTGACCTGATTATAATAACAGTAATATTGACCATTTTGATGGAAGGGAATGCAATGACATCGCCAAAAAACTTTGCTTCTAGTCACTTTTTACCAGAGAACACACTACTGCTTAACGCGATTACTGAAGGGGTTTATGGCTTTGATCTTGAAGGTAATGCAGTATTTATTAATCCTGCGGCAGAGCAAATGACGGGATGGAAAAGTGCTGAATTGATTGGTAAAAATATCCATGATTGTCATCACCATAGCCACGCTGATGGTAGCCATTATCCACAGCATGACTGCCCGATTTATCGCACTTTGCATGATGGTGTGGCTCGACAAGTTTCAGAAGATGTATTTTGGCGAAAAGATGGCACTTGCTTCCCTGTTTATTATAGCTCTACACCTGTTTACGATAATGGCGTTTTAATCGGAGTAGTCGCGATATTTCGAGATGTGAGCATTCAAAAGCATACCGAAGACTCATTGCGCGAGGCATTAGCACAGGTGCAGGCTCTGTCGGAGCGACTCGCCTCTGAAAACCAATATTTGCTGACTGAACTTCAAGGTAAACAAGGTGCAATGGGGCTATCTGGTAATAGCCAAGCAATTAGCCATTTAACTCAGCAAATCAATCTGGTGGCTAATACTGACAGTACAGTGTTGATTTGCGGTGAAAATGGCACAGGTAAAGAGCTGGTGGCACGAAGCCTTCATCAATTAAGTCATCGTAAAGATCACCCACTAGTGAGTGTAAACTGCGCGGCATTTTCAGCTTCGATTTTAGAAAGTGAGTTATTTGGTCACGAAAAAGGCGCATTTACAGGCGCGATAAGCAGACGTAAAGGTCGTTTTGAATTGGCCCATAATGGTACCTTATTTTTAGATGAAATTGCTGAGCTAAGCCTTGAAGCCCAATCTAAGTTACTGCGAGTTATTCAAGAGCAGTCCTTTGAGCGAGTTGGCAGTAGTGAAACCATAAAGGTTAATATTCGCCTAATTGCCGCGACTCATCACGACTTACAGGCAAGGGTAGAGCAAGGCTTGTTTAGAATGGACTTGTATTATCGCCTCAATGTATTTCCAATTTTGGTACCGCCCTTACGCCAACGAAGTGAGGATATTCCAGCATTAGTGAGCGATTTGGTGGACTCTTTAAGCCAGAAACTGGGTAAAAAGATAACTAAAGTCAGTGCAAAAGGTTTGAAAAAACTTCAGCAATATTCTTGGCCTGGTAATGTACGCGAGTTGCAAAACTTAATTGAGCGAGAAATTATTCTTAGCCAAAATCAAACTTTGGACTTTAATAGTCTATCGCTTGGTCATGCTCAAGTAAGTGGGCAAAATACAGCTTCAGTAACCAAACCTATTTTAACCATGGCACAGGCGGAAACTGCTCATATTGAAGAGACACTTAATGCTGTCCAGTGGCGGATCTCGGGCCCGACTGGCGCTGCGGCAATACTCGATATGCCACCCAGTACTTTACGTTCAAAAATGAAAAAACTATCCATTAACCGATAAACCGAATCATAACCTCTAATTTGAGATCACGATATATCGCTAATAAGTGATATGTCGTGACTTTTAATATTCCCTAATTTAATTTTGTTATTTATAATCAATAGCTTAATTTGCTGTAGTGGTTGGCGTAGGTTTTGCTATTTAGCTGTGAGCTAATAAAGGCAAATTAGGACCAGACCATGTCAAAAGCAGCAATGTCAAAACCAGCAACGTCAAAGCCAGTCTCGAGTCGGCTACCCACACCATCTACCCAGCGCATTCCTGTTGTTAATGTCAGCGCCTCTGGCAAAATTCATGTTCGCGAACAGAAAGGGGTATTTCAAGAAATCCGTCAGCATACTAATACTTTGCTGATTGCGATATTTTTCCTGATCCCTTTCATCAATTTCAACGGGCGTCAGGCTATTTTGTTTGATGTGACCGAACAGCAATTTTTCTTTTTTAATATCACCTTATGGCCGCAAGATTTTACCGTGTTGGCTTGGGTCTTTATGGCTGCCGCATTCGCATTGTTTTTTGTCACGGTATATTGGGGCAGAGTTTGGTGTGGCTTTTTATGCCCACAAACTGCGTGGACTGCGATGTTTATGTGGGTTGAAGCGAAAGTTGAGGGTAATCATCATCACCGCACCGCATTAGATAATGCGCCCTTATCTATGTCCAAAATCGGTAAAAGGGTATCAAAGCACACTGCTTGGGCTGTTATAGCATTGCTGACTGGCTGTGGTTTTATGGGCTACTTCATGCCCGCCCGGGAGTTATATTTGGATATTTTTAGTTTCAGTAGCGGGTTTTGGACCGGTGTTTGGGTTTGGTTTTTTGCACTATGTACTTACCTTAATGCAGGGTGGATGCGAGAAATGATGTGTTTACATTGTTGCCCATATTCGCGTTTTCAAGCTGTGATGTTCGATGCGAATACTAAAACCGTTAGCTATGATGCTGCTCGTGGTGAAAACCGTGGTCCGCGTAAGCGTAACAAGAAGCAATTAGCAATGGTAAATGATAACAAGCCTGCTGATTTAGGTGACTGTGTCGATTGCCATTTGTGTGTTGATGTTTGCCCAACAGGTATAGATATTCGTAATGGCCTGCAATACGAATGTATTAATTGCGGCGCCTGTGTCGATGCCTGCAATCAAACGATGGAAAAGTTTGGCTATCTTCCAAACCTAATCAGCTTTACCAGTGAAAACGCACTGAAAAAAGGTGAAAAACCTTCGTTCTGGTCAGTAAAAGCATTGGGTTATGCGGGTGCATTAGTGGTGATGCTAGTCATGATCGTACTGGATTTACAAAGCCGTACTGACATTCAATTAAACGTTATTCGTGATCGTCAAAGTCTATATCGTGTGGTCAGCACCGAGCTAAACAAAGAGGTCACTGAAAATAGCTATTTACTCAAAATCCGCAATAAAACCCAGCAAGCCGCTTTTTATAATATCAGTATCAGTTACGACAACTTATCAGCTTATGATTTTGCGATTGCAAATGACACTGTGGTGTTGATTAAAGCGGCTGAGCAACTTGAATATCCTATTACAGTCACCAGCTCGATGAAGCACCCTGATAAACAGGGGTTATCTCAAACACGCGAAACGCTGACATTTTTTATCACCGAAGTGAACTCGGGCGGTGAAATTGTCCAAGGAAAACCGCTTAATCAAGTGGCTCAAGCTTCACGCTTTTTTAGGCCTTAGTCATTCAACCTTAAGGATAAATACAACTTGATTGAAATTTTTGATGACGTTCCAATATAGGGCAGGATGAATAAAAAACGAGCTATTATAGTGCTTTAACTAATTAGCTTATGGTACACCTTTATGTTAACAAGTTGTTTAATTTGACTTTTTTATAGTGGCATAGAACTCGCAAAACATGACCAGAATTAAATCTAGGAGTGTGAAGCTATGTCGTATATTGAACCAAAAGAGTTCGCAGCCAAAATGGTCGATGCTGGTGAACAAAAAATTTTCATGTCAACCAAAGATACATTAGTCCGTGCTTTTATGGCGGGAGCTATTTTAGGTCTAGCAGCATTTTTTGCCATTACGGTGATAGTTAAGACTGGCAGTTTGCTAACGGGGTCTCTCTTATTCCCTGTTGGTTTTATCATGCTATATTTAATGAAGTTTGATTTGTTAACTGGGGTATTTACCTTAGTGCCATTGGCGGTTTTGGATAAAAGAAATGGCTGTACAGTAGACCAAATGCTGCGGAATTGGGGCCTAGTGTTTGTGGGCAATTTCGCCGGCGCCCTCACGGTTGCTTTCTTTGCATCGTTTATTTTAACTTATGGTTATAACACTGATGGTGGCGTACTCGCTGCGAAAGTGAGTAGCATCGGTGAGTCACGTACTCTGGGTTATCAAGAACATGGCTTTGCGGGTTGGATGACCATTTTTATTCGCGGCATGTTGTGTAACTGGATGGTATCAATGGGAGTCGTTGGTGCAATGATTTCTACTTCTGCAAGCGGCAAAATGATGGCAATGTGGATGCCCGTTATGCTGTTCTTCTTCATGGGTTTTGAGCACTCAATTGTCAATATGTTCCTGTTCCCATTCTCAATGATCATGGGTGGTGACTTTACGGTTATGGATTACCTCGTTTGGAATGAAATCCCTACCGCACTGGGTAATTTAGTGGGTGGATTTGTGCTTGTTGGTTTACCGCTGTATTTAACTCACGTAAAAGAAAGTCCAGTGCGTAAGCGCAAACAAGCTGAAGCTCGTCGTGAAAAGCTTGCTTAATATTGGACACTTAAGTGAGTTCTTACCGCCACACGGTTACGTTAATGACACTGTAATTGTTGTGGCGGCAGGGAACCTTTAATGCAAAATTTGCTTAAACTCACGATTGCACAACAAAGCGTTTGCGGACTAAAGCAGATCAATCAAGATTGCTGTGGCAGTATGCAACCAGATAATGCCTTGATACATAGTAAAGGCGTAGTGGTTGCGATTGCTGATGGTATTAGTTCTAGTGAAGTCAGTGGTGTTGCCAGTGAAAGTGCGATAAGTAATTTTATCAGTGATTACTATGCAACCTCTGAAGCCTGGTCAGTTAAAAAATCAGCGCTTAAAGTGCTGCAGGCACTTAATCATTGGCTATATGCTCAAAGCCAAAATGGCCCGCATCGTCATGACTTGAATAAAGGTTATGTCTGCACTTTTAGTGGACTAGTATTTAAATCAAATACAGCACATATTTTTCATTGTGGTGATTCTCGCATCTACCAATTGAGCGGGAATAGTTTAGAGCAATTAACGGAAGATCATCGACGTTATGTCGACGATGAAGTCAGTTACCTTAATCAAGCCTTAGGTATTAACCCGTTACTCAATAGTGATTATCACTCCTGCTCGATTAACTTGGGCGATATTTTTGTATTGACCACTGATGGTGTGCACGAGTTTTTACCCACGAGAACCATTGCCAAGGCCATTAATTATGGAATAGAGCAAAACAGAAATTTAGCCAATGTTGCGCAAGAGCTGGTTCAGCAAGCGCTTGATGCTGGTAGCGATGATAATTTGAGTATTCAAATTGTGCGGGTAGATTCTCTACCTGATCCAGACGTCAATGAGTTCAAACAGTTATTGAATCGACTCCCTTTACCGCCACCATTACATAGCGGCCAAGAATTCGAAGATGTGGTGATTCAACGTGAACTATATGTGAGTAGTCGCAGCCGAGTTTACCTAGCTCAAGATAAAGCCTCTGGTCAGCGTGTGGCAATTAAGGTTCCTTCTGATGAAATGCGCCAAAATGAAGACCACTTAGAAACCTTGTTAATGGAAGAATGGGTGGCACAAAGGGTATCTAACACGCATTTATTAAAACCAGTTAAATCACGTGTTCCTAAGGGTTACCTTTATACGGCAACTGAGTATGTTGAAGGTTGCACGCTAGCCCAATGGATCCACGATCATGAACAGCCCGATTTAGATTCAGTGAGAACGATAGTGGTTCAAATCGCTCGGGGGTTACAAGCTATGCACAGACAAGAGATGGTGCACCAAGATTTACGCCCTGAAAACATCATGATCACCACTGAAAGTGTGGTCAAAATTATTGACTTCGGTGCGACAGCTGTTGCAGGAATCATTGAAACTCAAGGGATTGATGACCATATTTTGGGGACTGCCCAATACAGTGCTCCTGAGTATTTTGTGGGCGAGCTTGGCGATGGTCGCAGTGATATTTTTTCTCTGGCGGTAATAACTTATCAAATGTTGACAGGTCAGTTGCCCTACGGGGTGGATGTTGCCAAAGCAACGACGTTAAAAGCGCAGCAAAGCTTACGCTATGTTCCTGCCCGAAGTAGAAATGCCGCAGTGCCTCAGTGGGTAGATTATGCCCTTGAAAAAGCTCTTGAAGTGTCCCCGTCAAAACGCACTGCTGAAGTATCGGAATTTATTTATAACCTTAAACATCCTCACCCTAAATCAATACGTGAGCACACGCCTTATATTGATAAAGACCCCATTTTATTTTGGCAGCGTTTATCTTTCTTATTAGCACTAGGGTTAGTGATAGCCTTATTTTATTAAGCACGACCTTAATGCTTGTCAGTATTAACGCAGCAGCAAGAGTACTGCGTTAATACAAACCCGATATCGAGCTTTCATCAGGCTATCAAGGATTAATTACCATGCTTTATAAGGTAAAAACTTACCGTTCATGGTAATCACGACCCTATCGCCCTTAGGATCAGTTTGTTTTGCAACATCCATTGAAAAATCAATGGCGCTCATTATGCCATCACCAAATTGCTCCTGAATGACTTCTTTCAATGTGTCGCCATATACACCAACCACCTCATAGAGGCGATAGACCAGTGGATCTTGTGGTACATCACGTTGCCATTGTTTGGTTGGGTAAGCCGTGAGCGCAGCTTGTGAACCTGCAGGAAGCTCAAGTAGCTGGCACAATTTATCAGCGACGTTCTCTGGCATGCTGTTCATGCCTAAACATGCTGAGGTGACCCAAACACAGCCCATTTCTAACTCATCTGCAATATTTTGCCAGCTTAGTTGGCGGGCATGTTTCGCTAAAATAATTGCTTCAACCACTTGTTCTTTATTCATTATAAATTCCTATAGGCATGATAAACGTCTATAAGAACTCGCAAGAGTTAGACCATTATTAAATAGTATATTAATCAGCAAGTTAATTTTTATAGGATAGGAGCACGGCTATTTTAGTGCATTATTAGCTAATTGTTGGTGCGACAGGAGGAGAGGTTTGTATTCACTGACAAAAAGGCCGGCAATGATGCCGACCTTGAGAGTGCAATGTAATCTAGTGGCTTATCGAGCTGATTAACGCTGGTGAAGTGCGTAATCAGTGCCATCTTTTGCAGTAAACACTTTGCAATTTCCTTCAGTAGGTAAGCAGCGAGAATGCAGCATGCTTACCCATTGTTTGTAAGGTGTCGGTAAGTTTTTAATTGGCAGTGCCACTTGAATATCTTCAATGTGAGCAGGATCGTTAGCGCCTAGCTCGCCATTTCTGTCAAAGCATACTTCAACATGGGTATCGTTATTTTTTAATACCACTGATGTCGGGTCGCTTTTATGTCCCGTTAGAGCAACAAACTGACACGGATTTTGTAATCCACATTGGCTGCCATCTTTCATAAACGCTAAAAGATGAGTGTAGTAAATAACATAGCTACTCACATCGGCATGTGTGCCTTCGGTTAGCGGGAAGTTGTCATCTAAAAATACTTTCGCATTGGTAATTTTATCTGCGTTAGTACTGGTCGCCACAAATTGTTCCTCAATGAAGCTGTTAAGGTTGTGAGCTGCTGTATTGGTGTGCATTGTAGTCATAGTCATAACCTTATCCTCTTCGTTTGGGTCATTACACTGTCTGGTCAATCTGTCAGTTCAGTGTTACTTCTCTTAGCTTTGATTCAAGTTGCAAGCTGCGGTGAACGATTTCCAAAAACTGTTTCCCGATTGCTTAATTTGTAGTCTAGTGTATTTTTCACTACAATTTCACAATAAAAATTTTACAGTGTGAATTTTACAAATGCGTAATGAACAAAGCTTGATGAGAAAGTCACATTTCCTGGGTACAAAGATTCGCAATCTGCGTAAACGTAATCATCTGACAATGGAAGATTTGTCGGCCAGATGTATACGTGTTGATTCGAGTTCAGCGCCTTCGGTGTCGTATCTATCAATGATAGAACGGGGTAAAAGAGTGCCCAGTGCTGGTATGCTGGCGGTGATTGCCACCGTGTTCCAAAAAGATGTCGACTGGTTTTTAGATGACATGCCAGAAGAGCAATCAATCACCCCTGAAAAGGGACGCCGTGGCGGTATTAGCGGTATGCCACTCGAGCCAAGTTTTCTATTTTCGAATGACATTTTACAAATCGCGATACCTGAAATGCTGTCACAAACAGGCACATCAGGCAGACAATTTGCCCAGTTACTTATTCGTGCTCACCAAGAACATCATCAAAATCACTTTCCAGATTTAGAACGCGCCGCTGAAGATATTGGCAGAAAACAGATGCCGCTTAGCGCTGATGAGATGCTTAGCATTGCTAAGAGTATGGGGCTTAAAATCAAATGGATTGATGAAGTTCCGACTGAAGTGTTAGATGAAACTGGCGCTCGTTCTTCTCGGTTAACCACCTCATTTTTTGAACCACCTGCGACAATTTTTATCAATAAAGCGCTCAAATCCAATGCGCCAAGGCTTAAATATGACTTGGCAGTGCACATTGGACATTGCGTGCTCCACAATAAAGATGGCCTGAAAAGTGTCATGACATCGGGGCGTCGAGTTGAGGCGGATGATGATGCAACTGTGCAGTCAAACACACTTAATGCCCAAGATATCTTGCATGCATGGCGTGATTTTGAATCAAGCTTTTTTGCAGGGGCATTACTCTGCCCTAAAGTGCCATTCAGACAGCTATTAGATCGTCATGGCTACGAAATTGATATCCATAAACAGTTACAAGTATCGGCGTCGGTTGCCATGCGCAGAATGACAGTTGTCTCTCCTTACCCCCATTGGCATTACTTTGATGCGTATGCACCAGGTAAGCTTAAAGCGGTGTATCGCGGCAATGGTATTCCACTGCCTTGGGGCAATATGCGCATTGTGGAAGATCCTTGTCATCATTGGGCTGTATTTAGAAAAATCAATGAACCATCAACAGGAACCTCAGCGCAAATATCTATTTTGAATGTGGGTAATGAGCCGCGAATTTACTGTTGTGAATCAATAAAAGTCGATGATTCAGCGGGTAATCCACATGTGTTATGTGCAGGGATAGATTTAAACCCCGCCATTGAAGCGCAAGGTAAAGATGCCGACAAAATTACCCAAGACTTAAAACAAGCTTGTGTTGATAATGGCGGCTTAGTCGCGATACCTAAGGCGATAAAAGCCGATCTCACCAGTGTGGCAAAAATCCTCAATATTAATTGGATTGAACGTGGAATTGAAAACGATGCCAGAGTGATCTGCTCACGGGGTGCGGTGTGCCCACGTCAACCAAGCTGTTATGCTAGCGGTAAAGCTCAATGTGAGTAGTTTTTCCTGCTATTAATGATTGTATTACATCTAAAAATGCCCTGTTAATGAGTCTCCATTAACAGGGCATTTCGTTATTTGAAGGTACTATTAAGAAGATGATAAAACCACTCTTCGAGCTCTTTTTGAGCTGATTGAATTAACTCATCTTTTTCACTATTTACATCAAAAGGGCAATCTTCACCAAAAGCTTGCTGTAACGCTTTAATTTGTTTTGCATTCCATTCCGGGTGAAATTGAACGCCAATTTGCCGTTGATGATGAAACACCTGTTGTGGCCAACTCATTGAGCTAGCGCTTATTTTTACTTTAGATTCAGTAAAGTTAAACCCTTGGTAATGCCATTGTGGTACCAGCATTGAGTGACCCGTTGAAAGTTTTACAGTTTGCCAGCCTAATTCAGGTGTACTCAAAGTGTCTAAGCTAGCGCCTAAAGTTGATGCTAGCAGTTGTGCTCCTAAGCATATTCCAAGAATAGGCATATCCAACTGAACAGCTTGCTTGATAAGCGCGAGTTCTTCTTGCATCCAAGGCGGGTTATCAATCACATCCATCGGACCACCTAATATGATTAAACCATCAATGTCAGCGAGTTTCGGTAACTCGCTATGGGGCGCCATAAAGAGAGTGATTTGATGCTGATGATTATCAGCCCAACCAGTTATTCGCCCTGCGCCTTCAGCAGGGTGGTGTTGAATGATAACTAATTTGAGTTTTCGCATTTTTTTACTCAGCATTTATTGTAACTCGCCTGTTTCGAGATAAATTTCAATCAGTTGTTGTGGCTTAATTGAAAGACTTTTAGCGAGCGCATCAATATTAGGGTGCAAGTTTCCAATTAACGGGACAGTGACTTGGGGTTGGGCTGAGAATTTATGGTCAACTACCCGTAAAAGGTGGTCTGCTTCCGGCCGATTTTCAATGAGTTTAATTAAAAAATGATGCTGACTTTCAGCATTGGCGGCAATCACCAAATACTGCGCATTTGGCGCTTTATTTTGATCGGTCAACATACTGAGTTCGGAGAAAACTATCACTTTATCAATCACAATTTCTTGAGCCGAATAACGGGTGTTACCACCTCGTTCAAAGTGGCCTTCAACAACATCGATCTGCAAGTGGTTCAGGGGATTAGTATGTATAGGGTGCAAACGCATTAAATCAAAAGGCTTTGGTACTATGGTCCATAACTGATCTGCTTGGTTTGATTGTTGGGTTAGCTTTTGTTTTACCGCATTATCAATATCGGGATCTCGGAAGTGAAATTGCATCACCATTTGCACATTGTGTGGTTGGTGATACATAGGTAGATGCGATGCAAATAAGCCTTCATGACTACCAAACAGGGTCATGCCATGCATGCCAAAGTGGCTGTCGTTTGCATCTGAAGCTGGGGAAATAAGATTAACTATAGCGATGAAAAATAGAGTTAAAAACTGAGGTCGGTACATTGGCGGCTCCTATCTGGAAATTAGTCAGATGGGGCCGTCCCCGTATGAATATCTATTGGAGTAAAGCACTGAATAGTGATTTTACCAATAAACTGAGGTCGTCCTCGGAATTTATTTTACTACAAACAACTAACAATTCGAAGCCGTAGAATTTGATAGATAAAATGACTGTTTTTTAAACAAACCATAGTCTTAATATCTGTATTGCTAGTGATTGATTATAAATAACAAAGTTACTGTTGAATCTATAATACAAACGCTGCAAAATTCGTCATAGCATAATATTTATGTCAGGAATCATTTGCCCAAGGAAGCGGGAATATCAATTATACCTCTTAATATAACCCTGTTTACTTCTAACTTGAGCATTGATTTGTTACCTAACATTAGGTGAATTTTTAAGGATAAAACTATCTGTAATAGATAGATTTCAAGGAGCTACCATGAAGTACATCATAATGATGGTATGGGGAGTGCTGTTGTGCATTTCCAATGTCACTTTTGCGGCATCAGTAGAAGACTATTCTCGTCACAGTGATTACCACAGTGTCAAAATATCCCCTGACGGCAAGCATTTAGCCGTATTAATGAATGATGAAGGCAAGAAGAAGCTCGCTTTTTTGCGTACCGACAACTTTGAACTCACTTTTGCGCTTAATTCCAGTGGTCGGGATCAACCTGCAGATTATTACTGGGTTAACAATGAACGGGTGATTGTTCAAGTGGTACAAAGCCGTGGGAGATTAGAGCAACCGATTAATTTGGGCGAAATTTTTGCGGTTAATTATGATGGCTCTAAGCGAAAAATGATTTTCGGTATTCGCGCTCAGTCAGGCATTGCTTATTCTGGTTATGGTGGATTTTTACTGGATAAACTCGAGGATGATAAAAAGCACGTATTAATTACCAAGCGATTGCTGAGCCGAGACGGTAATGTATTGCCTGAGGTGACCAAGCTTAATGTCTATACTGGTAAAGAACGTCGAGTTAAACGGGCACCCATTTCTTACAGTCAGTTTTTAGTGGATAACGATAGTGTGCCAAGGTTTGTAGTCGGTACCGATAAGAATTTTGACACTAAAATTTATTACTCCGAAGGTAAGGGGGAAGACTGGCAGCCCTTTGAGTCAAAGTTTGAAGGTGAATTTACCCCACTGGCTTTTAGTAGCGATAATAAATCAGTTTATGCGTTAAAAACTGAAGAGAATAAACCGCAAGGGCTGTACCGGTATGATTTAGAAACTGAAAAAGAAACCTTTTTATATCGCAGTGAGATTGCTGACCCAACTTATGCCATTAGTTCTGACTTAAACGAAGTCTATGGCTTGAGGTTAGATGAAGACTATTCTAGCTATATTTTTATTAAACCAGATACTCAGGAAGCGAAGTTACACAAAGCCTTAATTCAAGCATTTAATGGCGATAGTGTCGAAATTACCAGTAAAACCAAAGATGGTAAGCAAATGGTGGTGCGTGTTTCTAGTGATCGCAACCCTGGCTCGTTCTATATATTCAATACCGACACGATGAAAGCGCGATTTTTATTGTCTAGTCAGCAATGGATTAAAAAAGAACAACAAGCATCTACCGAACCTTTTCGAATCAAAACACCAGACGGCTTAGTGCTTAATGGGTATCTGACATTGCCAATAGGCAAAAAGCAAAATTTACCGACAGTGGTATTGCCTCATGGAGGCCCGCATTATCGAGACTATTGGCAATTTGATCCACAAGCTCAAATGTTGGCTAATGCCGGTTATGCCGTGCTTAAAGTGAACTTTCGCGGCTCTGAAGGTTACGGAAAAAGCTTTATGGAAGCAGGTTACGGCCAATGGGGCACAGGGATACAGGACGACATTACTTTAGCCCTTAATTATGCCATTCAAACAGGGGTAGCAGATAAAGAACGGGTTTGTATTTTTGGAGCAAGCTTTGGTGGATACAGTGCCTTACAAAGCGCAATTAGGGCTCCTGAAATGTATAAGTGCGCCATTGGGTATGTCGGTGTTTATGACTTGCCTATGATGTTTGATGAAGGCGATATTAAAGGTGCGACATGGGGAGGGGCATACCTGAACACGACACTTGGTACAGATTCTGCTGAACTTATTGCGCAATCTCCAAGTCGTAATGTCGATAAACTGAATGCGCCAGTACTGATTATTCATGGTGAGGATGATCAACGCGCTCACTTTGAACATGCATTAGCACTCAAAGAAGCCTTAGATAAAAAAGGTCACCCATATGAGTGGTTAGTGAAAGATAAAGAAGGCCATGGTTTCTATAACGAAGATAATATTTTAGAAGCCAATAAAGCCATATTAGCTTTCTTAGATAAATACATTGGTACCAACTAAGCTGGGCAATTAACTTCCTTAGGCCCCTACAATAATTATGTTTGCAGGGGCTTTTTTATGTCGAAATCTAACCGGCAAAGACCAAATGAGATGCGGATCACAAACTGATATCGATTGACGCATAAGTTAATCGACATGTTATTAGTTTGGTATTATTTTACGCTCGATTTACTTGATGATGTAGTAGCGACCAAATCTTATTGGCGTTACAAATAAACGGTTCGCACACACCCACCTCCTTAACTTAGTTAATAACCTGTCTGTCTCGAAGGGGAAGCACTTGTGTGTGGACTCTCTAAAATCTGTTTTAGTTGTTCGGATAAATATAATGAACAAACACTTCGAGCTTATTGATAAACCGACATTCTTCGGTGCGTTAACCTTGTTATTTGCTGTTGTTATTCCTCTACTGATTTTTCCAAGTGAAGGTGCTGAATGGATTGCTGTCGCTAAATTATTTATGACAGACAAGCTAGGTTTTGCCTATTTAGGTTTAGGTCTTGCTGCTTTTTTCTTTATGATTTACATCGTTTTCTCTGATATCGGTCAGATTAAATTGGGGGAGCCTGATGAGTCTCCAGAATTTGGGCTAGCATCTTGGGCTGCAATGCTGTTTTGCGGTGGTATAGGTGCCAGTATCTTATATTGGGGCACCATTGAGTGGGCTTATTACTATCAAAATCCACCATTTCAGTTAGAACCAGGCAGTGAAGAAGCTATTCGCTGGGCGGCGACTTATGGCTTATTCCACTGGGGACCCATTGCTTGGTGTATTTATATGATCCCAGCAATACCGATTGCCTATTTTTTCTATGTACGTAAGCAACCAGTACTAAAAGTGTCTGCTGCATTAATGCCGGTAATAGGTGAAGCAAACAGCTTCGGCAAGCTAGGGAAATGCATTGATGTGCTGTTTATTTTTGGTTTACTAGGTGGAGCAGCGACAACGTTAGGTCTTGCTGCACCATTGATTAACGAGGGGATTAGTTATTTATTTGATATTCCTGCCACTACTGGCAGCCAAATCATGGTGCTCATGGTTTGTACTTCCATTTTTGCTTACTCAGCCTATATGGGCATGGATAAAGGTATTAAAATCCTCAGTAATATTAATTTCTGGGGCGCGTTAGGCTTATTGCTGTTTGTACTGGTTTGCGGCCCGACTATTTTCATGTTGGAAACAGGGCTAGATTCAATTGGCCGTATGCTATCTAACTTCTTTGTTATGGCTACTTGGGCTGAACCTTTTGGTGGCATGGGGACATTTGAGGATACCCACTTTCCGCAGGATTGGACGATTTTTTACTGGGCATGGTGGTTGGTTTTTGCGCCGAGCATGGGACTATTTATTGCCCGTATTTCTCGTGGCAGAACCATTAAACAAATGATCTCAGGAGCGGTGTTTTTTGGTTCTTTAGGTTGCTCAATGTACTTTATTATTTTGGGTAACTATGGGCTGTCACTGCAGTTATCGGGTCAATTAGATGTGGTGGGTCTGTTAAACACTGAAGGACCAACTCGCGCAATTTTTGCCATATTAGAGCAACTTCCGTTTAGTACGGTGGTCATTGCATTGTTTACTTTGCTGTGTGTCATTTTCACGGCGACAACCTTTGACTCCATCTCTTATATTTTGGCGTCAGTGGTGCAAAAAAATGTCACCGAAGATCCCATGCGTTGGAACCGATTATTCTGGGCATTTATGTTGTCGTTTATGCCGTCAGCATTAATGTTTATGGGGGGCTTAGCTACCTTGCAAACTGCAGCAATTGTAGGCGGATTACCTTTATTAATTATCGCGGTAATGTTGATGATTTCAGGTGTTAAAGCCGCGTCATTGGATCTAAGCCATCAAGATGATTATGTTGACCCTGTGATTAATATTTCAGACTTGCCGGATGTTGATCCTTGGAGCAAAGAAGGCCAAGCCTTAGCACGCTTTGAATTGTTACGTGACAATGCTATTGATGCTGCCAATGCAGAACGAGAAGCCAATGACTCTATTTGGATACTCAAAAAGCAATTACGCAAAGAGGCATTATCTCGCGGAGAATCCAGTGTCGATTTGGGTGATGCGCCTGATGATATTATTGCCAACTTACAGCAGCTTAATGAAGATGCCTTAAAAGCAAAAGAAGCGAAGCTGGCAGCGTCTGAACTTGCACAACAAGCTCGAGTTTCTTTCGACGCCTTAATGCGTGAGAAAGAAGAGGAGGAAGCGTTAGTGGCTCATGAGGAAGTGAAGCAAGCGATTCAAGCAAGGTTGAACACACCGAATTAGTCACATTTTTAGTTAGCATAAAAAAGCCGCATATCGCGGCTTTTTTCATTTGAAATTGCAGTTAAATAAGTGCTTTAACGCATGGTAACAAATTCTTCTGCGCCTGTTGGATGAATAGCTACAACCGCATCAAAGTCTGCTTTGGTTGCGCCCATTTTCATGGCTACGCCAAAGCCTTGGAGGATTTCATCCATACCAAAACCAATGCCGTGAATACCCACAACGACTTCGTTTTCGCCTGCGCAAATTAACTTCATTTTGCATGCTTCACGGTGTGCAGTAATCGCAGTATACATAGAGGTAAACCCTGATTTGTACACTGTAATGTTATCTTCGCCGTATTGTTCAATGGCTTCTGGTTCAGTTAAGCCCATAGTGCCAATCGGTGGATGACTGAATACTACGGTTGGAATAACGCTGTAGTCCATTTTCGCATTTGGCATGTTGCCAAATAGACGCTCTGATAATAAGCGACCAGCTTTAACGGCAACAGGCGTCAGCTCAACGCCGCCTTCCATAATATCACCGACACAGTAAATACCTTTAGCAGTGGTATTTTGTTGCTCGTCAGTGACCACATAGCCCTTGTCATTCAGTTTTACATCGGTATTTTCTAAACCGATGTTGCCAGTTGATGGTGAACGGCCAATCGCCCAAATTAAGCTATCGACAGTTATGCTTTCACCGTTTTCAAGCTCTAGTGTTAGGCTGTCATCAGCATTTTTAACCACTGCTTTTGGAATGCTATGGGTATGAAGTGTTGGCCCATTGATGTCCATCGCTTCAACTAAAGTGTCAGTCAAAATTGGGTCAAAATTACGAAGTGGTGCATGTTTGCGAACTAATAAATGGGTTTCGCTACCTAGCGCATGCAATACGCCAGCAAGTTCCACGGCAATATAACCAGCACCAACAACAGCAACACGTTGAGGTTGCTCACGTAGGGCAAAGAAACCGTCAGAATCGATACCGTATTCAGCACCTGGAATATTAGGAATCGTTGGCGCGCCACCAGTGGCGATAAGGATATGATCGGCAGTGTAATGCTCGCCATCGACTTCAATGGTTCTACCGTCGACAAACTTACCGTAACCGTTTAGCAAAGTAACATTATTGCTGGCAAAACCACGTCCGTAAGCATCATGGATACGACCGATATAGGCTTCACGGTTATCAACTAGGGTGTTCCAGTTGAAGTTATTTACGGTCACGTCAAAGCCATAATCTTTGGCAAATAAATGCATTGCTTCAGCTACATGAGCGCCATACCACATGACTTTTTTCGGTACACAGCCGACGTTTACGCACGTACCGCCAACATGTTTTGCTTCAATAACCAAAACTTTTGCGCCGCGCATTGCTGCACGATTACCAGATGCGATACCACCACTGCCTGCACCTAGGCAGATATAGTCATAATGTTGAGCCATGTTAACCCTCTCTATTTATTACTTCTGCCAAGCTATCAATTAATTACAGCCTGACTTTAATAAGTGTCTTTTTGAGTTCGAATGATTTTATTGCAGCCATTGTAGGGTGGAATGCCATCACAAGCTAGTTTCAAAGACCGTATTAAATTGTAATTTATTGCAACGGTTTGAGAGGTTGTAAGATGAAATTGACGTCAACGTTTATATTGGCAGCTTGAATGTTGTGCTTGAGTAGGCCCCGAGGTTGCGCAGTTCATACAATCCCATTCTTTTTGTCTGTGACCTAATTCTGTTTGATGATATTCAGCTTGCTGTTGTTTGATGTGACGCTTCAAATAGGTTATTCGACTGGCTAACCAGCGACAACTCGGATCGTTGGCGACTGTCATTGTAGCTGCTGTATTGGCGCTTTTTGATGCCTTTTTTATTGAAGCCTTATTAGAAGATAGCTGCACTGACTCAGATCTATCTAATTGCATTTCATCTGCAGAGTATTCAAGTGCACTTTGCGGAGTTGGCAAAGTGATAGGGTTGCCTTGGTTATCAAGTACGCTGCCAATAGCGAGTGAAGGCAATGGCTTTTTAGTGGAATGCTGTGCACGATGACTTTCAGTTCTGCTTGATTGAGTCAGTTGGCTAAGGTCGCTAGCTTGAGTGGAGCTAATGAGTGGTAAGGCTAAGATCACAATGATTAAAGGTGTGAGTTGGTTGTCGCCAAACGTGTTGGCAAGTCTATCGTTGAATAGACGGAAAAGTCCCTGAATTTGTTTCATCAGCATTCCTTTGCTTGTAATGAGCCTGCATCATGACTTGATACGGCTCACTTAGCTTAGAAGGGAATACTGGTGTTTGCCAGAAGTGACTGGAATCGAGTGGGTTATTTTTTTAGGTGTCAATTTTGAAGTATTAACATTAAGCCTAAAAGCTCCAACTTAAGTGAATACCACCATAGCTTTCATCTAAGCTGCCAGTGTAGCCATTAACTTCCGCTTCTTTTTTAATGTCATCCATGGCAATAACATGGCTAAAGTGAGCACTGATTGTCATATTGCTGCTCAAGGCATAGCTGGCTTCAACCCCCATTTGGAAATGGTTTGCGCCATTATGTTTTTCGGTAGCGTATTGGAAATCAAATCCTTGGGTGATATATGGGGTGACAGAGAATTGTTCGGTTAATTGCCAAGGACTGTGCAGGCTGACCTCGACAAAATACCCACCCGCTTCTGTTGCATAGGTATAAGCGATTGATGGAATTAACCAATTTACACCTGTGTAAGCTATTTCAGCAAAAAACTCATTATCGTGGCCGCGTTCGTCGCCATAAAACTCAAGTCGTTGATAACCCACTATGGTTTCTAAATCTTCATGTAGGTGTAAAGCGTACTCTAAACCAAAATTCCATTCGGTGTAGTGCTCTGTATCACCTCTCACTACTGCTGCGTAAGTGGTGAGGTCCCCTGAGGTAACGGATGCACCGCCAAGATAGACGCCACCGTCAGCTAAGTTATTTCGACCTTCTGATATGTATTTTGAATCCCAGCCTAAACCAACATCAAATTCAAAATCTTCAGCATGAACTTGGTTAGATAGAATTGCTGAAAAGCTGAACAATGATAAAAGTAACGGGTTAAAATATGTTTTCATATCAGTGTTATTCTCATCGGTGATGTAAATATGTGCTAAGAATATATGATTTGAAGTGATTAGGAATGAGAACGAGTTAGATTTGCGATCGACTTGTCAATAATTATCATGTAAAAGCTGTGTAAATTAGTTTGTGCAACGGTTCACGTTTTTTAAGGTTATTTTAAGGTAGAGCTTAATCGATCTATGCTGATTGAAAAGTTTAAGCTATATAAGTGCTAATTTTACTGTCCGCGGCCTGTTAATTAGCTGGCTTCAATCAAGCTGTAGACTTGAATTCATCAACTCGAGCCCTTATTAATAAACTACAGGCAATTATTACCCTATTTCCCGAGGAATCACCTATGAGCAACACATTGCTAGATAATCCTTTATTAGAGCAAAGCGAGCTGCCGCAGTTTTCGAAAATTAAAGCGGAGCATATTCAACCTGCTGTTGAACATGCTATTGCCCAATGTCGCAGCAAAATTGATGAAGTGTTAGCAGATAACAGTACTTACTCATGGGAAAACTTAATTGAGCCACTAGAAGAGGTAGATGATCAGTTGAGTAAGATATGGTCTCCGGTATCACACATGAACTCAGTCACCAGTACTGATGAATGGCGTGAAGCTCATGATGCTTGCCTGCCGCTATTGTCTGAATACGGTACCTTTGTAGGTCAGCATCAAGGGTTATATCAAGCTTATAAATCGATTCAAGAATCGGCTGAATTTGAGGTGCTTTCAACCGCACAAAAAACCTTGTTAACACAAAGTTTACGTGACTTTGAATTGTCGGGCATTGGACTCGATGAACAGCAAAAAATCCGATATGGCGAAATTGTAAAACGCCTTTCTGAACTGACTAGCAGTTTTTCTAATCAGTTATTAGATGCCACACAAGCATGGACTAAATTGATTACTGATGAAACTGAGCTCGCAGGCTTACCAGACTCAGCGATTGCTGCAGCCAAAGCCATGGCAGAGGCGCAAGATAAACAAGGTTGGTTATTTACTTTAGATTTTCCATCTTACTTACCCGTGATGACCTACAGTGAAAACCGTGAACTGCGTGAAGAGTGCTATCGCGCCTTCGTCACTCGAGCATCGGATCAAGGCCCGAATGCTGGTGAGTTTGATAACAGTGCCAACATGGATGAAATCTTGGCGTTACGTCATGAGCTGGCACAATTATTGGGTTTTGATAGTTATGCTGATAAGTCGCTAGCGACCAAAATGGCCAATGACCCTAGCCAAGTATTATCATTTTTAAATGAGCTTGCACTTCGCTCAAAAGAGCAAGGCAAGGCAGAGCTTGCCGAGCTTAAAGCGTTTGCGAAAGAACACTTTGATGTCACTGAAATGGCATCTTGGGATTTAAGTTTTTATGCTGAAAAATTACAACAGCATAAGTATGAAGTGTCACAAGAGTTATTACGACCATATTTTCCTGAAGACAAAGTGTTATCAGGCTTGTTCTATACAGTGTCACGTCTATTTGGTTTGAGCATTGAAGAGCAACAAGACTTTGATAAGTGGCATGATGATGTGCGTTTCTTCCACATTTATGATGCTGAAAAAGCCCATCGTGGTAGTTTCTACCTTGATTTGTATGCACGCAGCGGTAAACGTGGCGGCGCTTGGATGGATGATTGCCGTGGTCGCCGTGTAACAAGTTCTGGGCTGCAAAAACCAGTTGCCTATTTAACCTGTAACTTCAATGGACCAGTCGATGGTAAACCTGCACTGTTTACTCACGATGAAGTAACCACATTATTCCACGAATTTGGTCATGGTATTCACCATATGCTGACGCAAATCGAAGTTGGCGGCGTGGCGGGTATCAATGGTGTACCGTGGGATGCAGTGGAGTTACCGAGTCAATTTATGGAAAACTGGTGCTGGCAAGAAGAGGCATTAGCTGAAATCTCAGGTCATTTTGAAACGGGTGAGCCTTTACCTAAAGCCTTATTAGACAAGATGCTAGCGGCTAAGAACTTCCAGTCTGGAATGATGATGCTTCGTCAGTTAGAGTTCTCGTTGTTTGATTTTAGAATGCATCATGAGTTTGATGCAGAGAAAGGCGCAGATATTCAAGGGATCTTAGATGAAGTTCGTAGCCAAGTTGCTGTGAATGTACCACCTGCTTTTAACCGTTTCCAACATGGTTTTGCACACATCTTTGCTGGTGGCTATGCAGCTGGTTACTACAGCTATAAATGGGCAGAGGTGTTATCAGCAGATGCATTTTCTCGTTTCGAAGATGAAGGGATCTTTAACCCAGAAACAGGCAAAAGCTTCCTTAACAACATCCTTGAAATGGGGGGCAGTGAAGAGCCTATGACCTTATTTGTGCGATTTATGGGTCGTGAGCCGAATACTGACGCATTATTACGTCATTCAGGCATTAATGCGTAATCTTTTGAGAAATAGACAAGCATACTGTTATAAGTGATTGTTTAGGCACCGCAAAAATTAAATGATAAAAGGCACCTCAGGGGTGCCTTTTTTGTCTTTATGCTACTTAGGTCAATTAATTTTGCTGCTGAGCTTATTAATTCATTAAAGTTACATTACTATGTTATCGATTGCATAATTTGAACGGATTCGTATTTTGACAGAGCAACCTTCTCCAGAAGAACAAGTTTTCTTCACCTTAACACCAGGTAGAACGGTGGATATACAAATTGATTTCCCAGTAAAATTTAGAACCAAAGCGACATTGGTGGGTCATGAGCTGGGAAAATATATTATTTTAAAACACCCTGCACCACAGCAAATGAATAACTATAAAGACGTGTTTGTTGAGGGTAATGGTGTGGTTGTGCGTTACCTGTTAGAAGGTCAACAGGGTGAATGCTATGCATTTAAATCTATCATCCGCAATATCACTAAAATTCCGGAAAAGTTTATTTTTCTGTCGTACCCTAAGCAGATTGAAAACCGCCAATTACGCACCCATCAGCGTTACGTGACACACTTACCTGCAGCCATTCAAGCTAAAGACGAAAATGACACCAGCCATGGAACTCAGTTAAAAGGCATTATTTCTGACATTTCATCCAAAGGATGTGGCTTCGTTTTTAAAACTGACAACCCCAATCTAAAAGTGAGTCAGAAAGATATTATCGTGATGATACGCAATCCTAATAATGAGGGGGTTTGTATCCCTGCCAAGGTATGTAATAGCCGTTTTGAAGAGGGTAAGGTAAACGTTGGTATTAAGTTTGAAGAAGATGACGAACAGATTAAAAGCTTGCTGAATCAACTGTATATAGAATTGTAGTGGGTGAACTTAATTGAGATAAAGATAAAAAAGCGACTGGTATCAGTCGCTTTTTTATTATCGATATTTTAGCTTGTATAGTTAAGCTAACTTCAAATCATATTGCTGGCGATACATCACCATGTCTTCAATCGTCAATACTGGCATGTTGTGTTTAAGGCCAAAAGCGACAATTTCAGGGGCTTTTGCCATAGTGCCGTTTTCGTTGGTCACTTCACATAAAACGCCAGCAGGCTGTAGCCCTGCCATTTGCATTAAATCTACCGTACCTTCAGTGTGACCGCGACGTGACATAACACCGCCAGCACGTGCTCGAAGTGGAAACACATGTCCTGGGCGAGCCAGATCTGATGCTTTAGCGTCAGCTGCTGTGGCGGTTTTAACTGTTGTCACGCGGTCTTGAGCTGAAACGCCCGTGGTCACGCCTTCTTTAGCTTCAATGGATACGGTAAAAGCAGTTTGATTGGCGCTATTGTTATCCGCCACCATTGGCGGAAGTTCTAGCTTGGTGGCTTGCTCATCAGTTAAACATAAACACACAATGCCGCTGCATTCACGGATCATTAATGCCATTTGCTGACTGGTGAGGTGCTCTGCTGAATAAATAATATCGCCTTCATTTTCACGATCTTCATCATCTAGCAATAATACGCCGTTACCTTCTCGTAAAGCAGATAAGGCTTTTTCGACACGTTCGATAGGATCGCCAAATGGCGAAAGTAGTGATAGCTGATTCATGGTTAACTCCTAAAAAATACCAGAATCAGGGCTTTAAAGAGGGTTTTTACGCCAAACGAAATACACCAGTAAGCACAATGCTCACTGGCGTATTTCTATTCTCTCTCATCCGGACTATAACCGTCGGCTCTGGAATCGTAGACATTACATCTACATCACCAAATCTGCTGACCTCGACGAATCGAGCGCTCGCGGGCTTAGTTAAGATTACATGAAGGTAAGTTAACATCACCGCCGGTGGGGAATTTCGCCCCGCCCTGAGAATTAAAAAATAATCTGCTTAACACCCAATGTGCTAAACAGCGCCGTCATGGTAAGCCAAAAGTTTGGATTTAAAAAGTGATAAGGCACTCAGAGTTCATAAATATTTTTATCATCAAGGTGGCTGAACTTTGGTGGATACATTTTCGTATAAGTTGTTCTATTTAATGATTTGTTAATTTAGAGAGTGGACTTGATAGCTGGTATGACCTCTGTTAGCCTGATGCGTTCATAAGGAGTAAGCAGTATATGAATTTATATTTTCGTCTCATTTGGTTGATGTTGTGGCGTAATCGCCAAGCTAAAAAAATTGGTTTTTTAGATACAAGCCGTATTAGTTACCGTGCATTGCCGCTAGATTGCGACATCAATATGCATTTAACCAACTCTCGTTATCCTGCGTTTATGGATCTTGCTCGTACTCACATGATTGCAGAAATGGGACTAATGCAGAAATTTCTAAAGCTGAAATGGCTGCCTATTGTGAACGCATCAGAGTTTACTTTTTTCCGTGATATCAAACCGATGGAAAAATTTGAAATCGAAACTCGCATTGTTGGATGGGATGAGAAATATTTTTATATTGAACAACGCTTTGTTACCGCGAGAGGCTTACATTGCATCATGCATGTACGTGGCGTGTTTATTTGTAAGGGTAAACAAGTTCCGATTACTGATTTAGTTGCTGCAGCGGGCTATGAAGGGCCGACACCCGCTATGCCTCCGGAGCTGGTTAAGTGGAAAGAATTTTTACAAGTTAAGAAAGACCAAAACCTTGCTCCTAAATTGAGTTTAGCTTCGTAAACGTTATTATACCCAAAGATAATAATGTATTGAGTAGGTAACCCAAGTGGCCACATTAGAGAAGTTTAGCGATATTTTTGACCGCGCAGCCGAACGTAAAGGTGGTGCTAAAGCGCTAGGCTTATTAATGCCGCAAACATTAGATGCTGATGAGATTGGGCAATTTACCGATGCCCAATTGCTATCTGCAATGAGCAAGCAAGTGTTTCAAAGTGGCTTTGTTTGGCGAGTGGTTGAGAATAAATGGCCTGCTTATGAAGAAGCCTTCTTTAACTTTGAGCCTTTTAAAGTTTTAATGTTGTCTCCTGATCAAATTCAAGAGCGTGCCACAGATGCCACGCTTATTCGTCATCAAAAGAAAACCCAATCCATTGTTGATAATGCTTATATGGTGCAGCAATTGGCAGCAGAGCATGGCAGCTTCGCTGAGTTTATTGCTAACTGGCCAGAAGATGACATTACTGGGCTTTGGCAAGTACTGAAGAAAAAAGGCAGTCGCTTGGGTGGTAATACAGGGCCTTATTTTTTGCGCACGGTTGGTAAAGATACCTTTTTATTGACCAACGATGTGCAATCTTATTTAAAAGCCAATAAGGTCGTTGATGCAGGTTTTACCTCGCAAACTGCGCTAAGACAGGCGCAAGCAGCGTTTAACCATTGGCAACAAGAGTCTGGCTTAAGCCAAGCTCAAATCAGCCGTATCATTTCATTAGGAGTGGGTGACAATCGCGTCTAACGACGGGCTAAGTTGATGCATTTTGATAGCGACACAAAAACATTTTGGCGACTTCATTGGCTATTTCTTGCTGCTCATCATGGTTAAGTCTGTCAGCAAATTGCATGACTTGAGGCCAAAAACAACTTCCTTTAATCAAGCTATGTATTTGCTGTAGCGCCAATTCCTCATTAGTGACTGAAATCTTTTTGTCGGCCATGGCTGCTCTTATCCAGCGCATTGTGGCGCTTTCTTGCTTTTTAACACGTTGAAACTCTTGGTTCATGGACTCTGGTGTATAGAAAAAATGCCCAATAGCCATACGTGTCAGCTCTATGTACTCATGGCTACTGATAAAATTGATTTCTTTAAATACCACTTCCGATAACTGCTCAAGCAAAGGTGTATTGCTTTGGTATTCTGCAACATTATGTTTGAAAGAGCGGTCCCATAGATCAGCCATTAAGTTCATAACGATCGCTTCTTTAGTGTCAAAGTGATTGTAAACCGTGCGCTTAGACACGCCGGCAACTTCGGCCAGCTTGTCCATACTGGTTGCAGCAACACCAAACTCAGTGAAGGTCACTTTGGCTGCGTTGATGATGGCAGCACGTTTTTTTTGGCTCAAAGTCATTTTTTCAGTCGGCATGGTTTTTACTCGTAATGTAAATCTCGAGACATTCTACACTGGGTAGTTTACTTTTCAATCATATTTTAATAAACTGCACCGTGCAGTTTACTTTCTGGGTTTTACAATGAAATATTTTTTGATTTTGGTGGGGGTATTGGTGATGGCTTTTTCAATTAAATCATTTTTTGCAGCTGATAAAACAGACGTTGTTAAATTTGAAAATACCGATATTCAATACCAATCAGGCTTCAGTGATATTTGGAATATCGCTAAAAGCTACATGACAACCAAACGTTTACATCCAGCTCCAGTGGTTGAAGTACCTGTACAGCCGATTACGGCAACCAGTTTAAGCTTTAGTAATGAAGATCAGCTATTTCGTCTAGGTCATTCAACGATACTTATTCGTCTTGATGGTGATTATATCCTGTTAGATCCCGTATTCAGTCAGCGTGCTTCGCCAGTACAATGGGCAGGGCCTAAGCGTTTTCATCAATCGCCGATCAGTATTGAGCAATTACCGCCAATTAAAGCGGTCATCATTAGTCATGATCATTATGATCACCTTGATAAATCAGCCATTACCGAGCTAAGCGACAAAGCCGAGCATTTTGTCACGCCCGAAAAGGTGGGCGATTATTTAATTGAATGGGGTGTTGAGCCGAGTAAAGTCAGTCAGCTTTCTTGGTGGCAAGAGCTTAATATTGGAGAGTTAACCTTAGCGGCAACACCTGCACAGCATTTTTCAGGTCGTGGATTACGTGATCGTGATACAACGTTGTGGGCAAGCTGGGTTATTAAAGGCACTAACAGCAATCTATTTTTCAGTGGTGATGGCGGATATTTTTCAGGTTTTAAAGAAATTGGAGAACGTTATGGGCCATTTGATATCACGATGATTGAAACTGGCGCCTATAATGAAATGTGGAGTCAGATCCACATGATGCCTGAACAAAGCCTGCAGGCACATATTGATTTAAATGGTTCTGAATTTGAAAGCAGTGTGTTGATGCCAATTCATAATGGCACCTTTGACTTGGCGCTACATGATTGGTTTGAACCTTTAGAGTGGATTAGCGACTTAGGCAAACAGGCCAATGTGTCAGTGATTACTCCCGTTTTCGGAGAGCCTGTTAATGTAGCCTCACCGCAAAAAACACAGGCTTGGTGGCGTGAGATGCTATCGAATGATGAATGGATTTTACAATCTCAATAATTTTTTGCTAATAGATAGAAAAATATCTGGTTTCACCTACAATAAACCAAATAAAATACTATTTCATATGCATTTTTTTTAACGTTATGTTGTATATTGGGTTTTTTTTAACTCATTCAATTGTAACGTTGTAGTAACATTCTAGGCTGTTTAATTTTTGTTAGCACAGCCTTGTTAACAAGCTTGAAACAAAGCCGCAAAACTTATTATTTGTTTACAATTTATAATATTTTAAGTGGTTGTTGAGTTCACATGGGTATGCGATAACAGTGCCCATAAAGTTTAGTCAATTTAAAACGTTAGGATTATCGCTATTTAGCAATCGTTACGTAATGAAGCGTAAGGTTACTGATGATGTCATTAGGAGTAAGAACAGTCATGCACAAAGCACTGAAAATAGCCTCAGTTATCACTGCGGCTTTATGGATTACCGCTTGTGGTAAAGCCGATCAAGGCCATACCCAGCAAAAAGCGCCTCCCGTTCCTGTAGGAGTGTTGAGTGTGACTGAGCAACCTCAAGCTATTCAAGTTGAGTTACCTGGTCGTAGCCGCGCTTATTTAGAAGCAGAAGTTCGTCCACAGGTATCAGGCATTATCACTAACCGTGGTTTTGTTGAAGGTAAGGATGTTGAAGCGGGCCAATCACTATATCAGATTGATTCAGCTACATATAAAGCGGCGCTCGTCAGTGCTGAAGCAGACTTAGCAAGTGCAAATGCTTCTTTAGCATCAGCAAAAGCAACGGCGGATCGTTACGCTGCACTTGTGCAAACCAATGCGATTAGTAAACAAGACTTTGATGAAGCAGATGCAGCTTACAAAGAAGCGATTGCCAATGTAACGGTAGCTAAAGCGGCAATTAACACAGCAAACATTAACCTTGAATACACTGAAGTTAAAGCACCTATTTCAGGTCGTATTGGTAAATCAAGTGTAACTCCAGGCGCTTTGGTAACAGCAAACCAGTCTGACACCTTAGCTAAAATTCAGCAGCTTGACCCAATCAACGTTGATATTGCTCAATCAAGTGCACAGTTATTACGTTTAAAGGCAAAACTGAGAGACGGCAAACTACAGCAAAGTGATAACGCTGAAGTTAAGTTGGTTCTTGAAGACGGCACTATTTATGAGCAAGCTGGTACATTACAGTTCGCTGAAGTGAGTGTTGATGAAGCAACAGGTTCAGTCACTTTACGTGCTGAATTCCCTAACCCTGATGGGGTGTTATTGCCTGGTATGTATGTCCGTGCAATTTTGAATGCAGGTCAAGATCCTAAAGCAATTTTAGTGCCTCAAAAAGCTGTGACGCGTAATACCAAAGGCCAAGCTGTTGCTATGGTTGTTGGTGCAGAAAACAAAGTTGAGTCTCGTATCGTGACCACGGCAGAAGTTATTAATCATCAATGGCGTATCACCGATGGTTTAGTCGCTGGCGATAAATTGATTGTTGAAGGCTTACAGAAAATTCGTCAGGGTGCCGTTGTGACACCACAGGTACTTTCAGCAACCCCAGCAACTCCTGCAACTAAATAGGGTAACGTTATGGCTCGTTTCTTTATCGATCGCCCTATTTTTGCTTGGGTGATCTCAATCTTAATCATGCTGGCAGGGATCTTGGCTATTAAAGATCTTCCAGTAGCACAATACCCAAGTATTGCGCCGCCAACCGTAGAGATTACAGCGTTCTATCCAGGTGCGTCTGCAAAGACCATGGAAGACACAGTAACTCAGGTCATTGAGCAGCGTATGACAGGTATTGACCACTTACGCTACATTGCTTCAAGCAGTGACAGTTTCGGTAATGCCACCATTACCTTAACCTTCAACGCTGAAGCAGATCCTGATATTGCGCAAGTACAAGTACAGAACAAGCTTCAAGCTGCAATGACCTTGTTACCGCAAGAAGTACAGTCTCAAGGTGTTAACGTTGTAAAATCAAGTGCGGGTTTCTTGATGGTTGCTGCGTTCGTATCTGAAGATGGTTCTTTACAAAAAAGCGATATTGCCGATTATGTTGCTGCGAACATTCAGGATCCACTTAGCCGTGTTGCTGGTGTAGGTGAAATCCAATTGTTTGGTGCACAGTACGCTATGCGTATATGGCTTGACCCATTAAAGCTAACTCAATATAACTTAACCAGTATTGATGTTATGGCTGCGATTCAAGAGCAAAACGCTCAGATTTCAGCGGGTCAATTAGGTGGTGCACCTTCTATTGCTGGTCAAGAGTTAAATGCAACTGTAACAGCGCAAAGCCGTTTACAAACACCTGAACAGTTCCGCGAGATTATCCTTAAATCAGACTCATCAGGTGCTAACGTTTATCTTAATGATGTTGCTCGTGTGGAATTAGGTTCTGAAAGTTATTCAGTTGAATCTTTCTATAACGGTAAACCAGCTTCTGGTGTCGGTGTTCAGCTTGCTACAGGAGCTAACGCACTTGAAACGGCTAACAATATTCGTGAAAAAATTGCCGAGTTAGAAGCCTATTTTCCTGACGGTTTACAAACTTATTATCCGTATGACACAACACCATTTGTTGAGAAATCAATTGAAGGGGTTGTCCATACTCTGATTGAAGCTGTGATTTTAGTGTTCCTGATTATGTATCTGTTCTTACAGAACTTCAGAGCAACATTGATTCCGACAATTGCTGTACCTGTGGTACTGCTGGGTACATTTGCCATTTTATCAGCAACTGGCTTTACTATTAACACCTTAACCATGTTTGCGATGGTGTTAGCAATTGGCTTGCTGGTGGATGACGCCATTGTTGTGGTGGAAAACGTCGAGCGGGTCATGGCTGAAGAGGGATTAAGCCCACTTGAAGCAACCCGTAAATCGATGGATCAGATTACTGGCGCATTGATTGGTATTGGTTTAACCCTATCAGCAGTATTTGTTCCGATGGCATTTATGTCTGGTTCAACGGGTGTGATTTATCGACAATTCTCGATAACGATTGTGTCAGCGATGGCATTGTCAGTATTGATTGCGATGATCTTAACTCCGGCACTGTGTGCTACGATGCTTAAGCCTATCCCTAAAGGTCATACTCACATTAATACCGGTTTCTTTGGTTGGTTTAACCGAAGCTTTGATAAGTTAACTTCGCGTTATGAAGCCAGTGTTGCAGCCATCTTAAAACGTACTGTTCGTATGATGGGTGTTTATCTTGTTCTGGTTATCGCTACCGCATGGATTTTCATGCGTATGCCGACGGCGTTCTTACCTGATGAAGACCAAGGTATCTTGTTCACTCAGGCTATTTTGCCAACTAACTCAACCCAAGAAAGCACCATTAAAGTGCTTGATGAAGTCAGTGATTTTTACCTGAATGAAGAAGGCGATACGGTCAAATCTGTATTCAGTGTTGCAGGCTTCAGTTTCGCTGGCTCTGGTCAGAATATGGGTATTGCATTCGTTGGTCTTGAAGACTGGGCTGAGCGTGGTGAAGGACAAGATGTTCAATCATTGTCTAACCGTGCAATGGGTCGCTTCATGCAAATGAAAGAGGCGTTAGTGTTTGCCTTTGTGCCACCTGCGGTAATCGAGCTAGGTACGTCGAATGGTTTCGATATGTATCTGCAAGATCGCAGTGGTAAAGGTCATGATGCACTTATTCAAGCTCGTAACCAGTTACTGGGTATGGCCGCACAGAATCCAAACCTAGTTGGTGTACGTCCTAACGGACAAGAAGATGCACCTATGTACGAAATCCACGTTGATCAAGCTAAAATTCGCGCCTTAGGTGTTGATATTGATAATGTAAATAGCGTACTGGCAACAGCCTATGGTGGTTCTTACGTTAATGACTTCATTGACCGCGGTCGTGTGAAGAAGGTATATGTTCAAGGTGAAGCAGAATACCGTATGCAACCAAGTGATTTAGATTCTTGGTACGTGCGTAACTCTGAAGGTGAAATGGTCCCTTTCTCAGCCTTTACAACAGGTACATGGGAGTACGGTTCACCGCAACTGCAACGCTTTAATGGCTTACCAGCAATTAATATCCAAGGTGCAACAATGCCTGGTTATAGTACTGGTGACGCGATGCTCGATTTCGAAGAAATGGTGAAACAACTTCCACCAGGATTTGGTTTAGAGTGGAACGGTTTATCATACGAAGAAAGATTATCTGGTAACCAAGCGCCAGCGCTTTATGCTTTATCTATTTTAGTTGTATTTTTGGTACTTGCAGCGCTATATGAAAGTTGGTCTGTACCGTTTGCGGTTATCTTAGTTGTACCACTGGGTGTCATTGGTGCACTGCTTGCGATGAATGGTCGTGGCTTACCTAACGACGTATTCTTCCAGGTTGGACTATTAACTACGGTGGGGCTCGCAACCAAAAATGCGATCTTAATTGTAGAATTCGCTAAAGAATTCTACGACAAAGGTGCAGGCTTGATTGAGGCGACATTGCACGCAGTTCGTGTACGTTTGCGTCCAATCCTAATGACTTCATTGGCATTCGGTTTAGGTGTTGTACCATTAGCTATCAGTACTGGCGTAGGTTCTGGTAGTAAAAATGCCCTAGGTACAGGTGTACTAGGTGGCATGATGAGTTCAACCTTTATTGGTATCTTCTTAATTCCATTATTCTTCGTAGTAGTTGAGAAAATATTCAGTAAAAAAGAACGTAAAGGTTACAAGCCACCTGAAGCTGAAGCGGAAACTACTGAAAAAAGTTAATCGTTAAGTTAACTGATTCATAAACTTAAAAGCCTGCAATATGCAGGCTTTTTTATGTCCGAGCATAAATAATTGGCTTTAACCAAATGGCTAACGCTATATTGATCCTTGCGTAGTGGGATAAACGTAAGTTTAATAGTAAGAGATACACACGCTGATAATACAATGACACCAGTTTGGAAATGGATATGGAATTAGCAATAGTGCGCAAAAAATTAATACTGAGTATGGCATTAATGGCTATACTCGCCGTATCTGCGCTGAAAGTGGATGCCGCGCCTTCTTTAAGTCATATGGTACAAAACGAGCTGGGTGAGCAAGTCAGCTTAAGCGAGTTTAAAGGTAAAGTCGTGTATGTGGATTTTTGGTCTTCATGGTGCGGCCCTTGTAGAAAGTCTTTCCCGTGGATGAACCAAATGCATGCTAAATATCAGCAACAAGGTTTGGCCGTTGTTGCCATTAATCTGGATGTTGAATTGCCGTTAGCATTGAGTTTTTTAAAAGACTTTCCCGCTGATTTTGCCGTTCGTTACGATCCAGATAGTGAGGTCGCAAGGCTATTTGCACTCAAAGGTATGCCAAGCAGTTTTATCTTCAATCGCCAAGGTGAGTTAGTGCAGCAGCATACAGGGTTTAACTTGGATAAACTCGAGCAATATGAACAAGAATTGGTTGAGCTTTTACAACCTAAATAGCTTATAAAGCTATGAGCTAACATAAAAAAACCAGTAACAAGAAACATGTTACTGGTTTTTATTTGTCAGCTTAACCTATGTCATTACGGCGTGTAGTAAGTCGCAGCACCAGGACCTACAGGGAAACCAAGTACGAATACCCATAGGAAGAAGAACAGTGTCCAACCAATAAAGAACACGATTGAGTATGGCAACATGGTGGCGATGAGTGTGCCGATACCTAAGTCTTTCTTATAACGACTTGCTACCGCAAGGATAAGCCCGAAGTAACTCATCATTGGGGTGATCAAGTTAGTGACAGAGTCACCAATACGATACGCTGCTTGGATGGTTTCTGGGGCATAACCTACTAACATCAACATAGGCACAAAAATAGGTGCGGTGACTGCCCATTGTGCAGAAGCACTACCTAGCATTAAGTTAATCACGCCACACAGCATAATAAACAACACGAACACTAATGGCCCAGTTAAGCCAATACTGCTTAAGGCATCTGCGCCCGTTACCGCAAGAACTGCGCCTAAGTTTGTCCATTTAAAGAAAGCAACAAACTGCGAAGCAAAGAACACAAGAACGATGTACATGCCCATGGTGCTCATACTGTGTGACATTGCATTAATCACGTCAGTATCTTTATTCATGGTGCCAACGACTTTACCGTAAACTAGTCCTGGTATCGCAAAACCAATAAAGATGAAGGCGACAATTCCCTTTAAGAAAGGTGAACCAGCCACTAATCCGGTATCAGGGTTACGCAATGCACCCCAGTCAGGCACGATAGTTAGGGCTAATAATGCGGAAAACACTAATACTGAAATCCCTGCCATTTTTAATGCATGTTTTTCAGTTTGTGTGACTTTATCCATCTGTTGTTCAGATAAATCATCAGCCGCTTCTGAAACATCATATTTACCTAATTTGGGCTCAACAATTTTCTCAGTAACAATCGCGCCTAATGTGGTGATTAAAAACGTCGACACGAACATGAAATACCAGTTTACTTCAGGGCCAACGATATAATCAGGGTCAATCATTTGCGCAGCGGCTTCAGTGATACCAGACAGTAATGGATCGACGGTGCCGAGTAGCAAGTTGGCACTGTAACCACCTGAAACCCCAGCAAAGGCAGCTGCTAGACCCGCTAAAGGATGACGGCCCAATGAATGGAATATCATTGCTGCCATTGGGATAAGCACCACATAACCTAGCTCAGATGCTGTATTCGAGACAATACCTGCAAACACAATTGTTAGGGTAACCAAACGCTTTGACGCACCCATTACCAATAAACGCATAGCGGCAGAAAGCAGGCCTGAACGTTCGGCAATACCTACACCTAGTAAGGCAACAAGTACGGTACCTAGTGGCGTGAAGCCAGTAAAGTTAGTGACGAGGTTTGAGACAATCATTCTCAAGCCTTCGGCATTCATTAGGCTGACAACGTGAATAAGGCCGTCTTCGCTGCGACCTGAACTACCAATTGGTCTAGGGTCTGCGACCGTGAGTTCGAAATAGCCTGCGATACCACTGAGAGCGATCACGGCTAAACAGAACATGGCAAATAAAGTAATTGGGTGAGGTAATAAGTTACCTAAACGCTCAACAATATTAAGGAATTTTACGAAAGCCCCACTTGAAGCGAGATCTTGTGGTGTATTGTTGGTTGGTGGTGCCCCATTATTAGGCGGCGTAGTATTTGATGATGTAACGGACATGATCTTCCCTTTAGCTTGGCTTAATTATTATGAGTTTGAGATTTTGCCAACTTACAGACTAGCTTATAAATTTTAAATTAAGCTTAAATTAACGATGAAAAAGTTGATAAATAATACTTAACAACAGTTATTCAATCAACGCAACGTAATAACAACTCATTTTAATGAAAACATCCAATAAAACCATGATTTTTTTGTGTAAGGGTATAAAAAACACCCATCACTGTTTTGTTTTAGCTTTATGTTTTTTAATGATAAAAAAAATAATATCTATTTTTTGTTCATGATTTTATAGTTTAATCAGTATTTCGTTGTAGCTAAATGTAAAGCATTCATTTTATAAGGTTTTAATCCTGTTTTTAATCGGGTTTTTGGTTAGATTGTAAAAATGTGTTTAATAAAAACACACCACTTTTAACCGACGAGGATGAACTTTGAACTGATTTGTGGCTATTATGGGGAGATGAGACAGATAACATTAAGCTTAACTGGACTCGATAGCCAAAGGTGAATAAATAGTAAGCCTAGTGTTTTACTAATTGACTTGCTCAAGTAACCAGCTGTGATTGATACAAAAAAGACAGATAGTTTTATAAAAAAATTATAAGAAGAATGAATAAATTACTGAGTTTAACTAACAGTGTTGCTACTACTTATGCCGCTAGCGCCTTGCTACTCGGTAGTACCTTTGCTGGGTATGAGTCTGAACCATTGGCAATAAAAAAAGCCAAAGTATCCATGACGCCAATGGCAGAAGAAAGTCTTGCTACTGAGTTAAAACTACAAAAATCTCTTTCTCCTACAGCCGAAGTAAGTGCTAAGGTGGCACCAAAAGCACAGCAAGCAAAACCAGTAAAGCCAAAAAAACAGTATCTTCAATCTTCGTCTCATACTAAACCTACCCGAGTATATGAGCCTCAGGTAGAAGTTAAACCAGAGGCTAAGTCACAGCAGGTGTTATTAGCCCCAATTGTAGTACTCCCTACAGAAAAACCGATCCAAGGTGTAGAAAGTAAAGATGTAGAAAGTCGCCTGCTGTTAAAACCTAAAAAGCAGCAAGTACTTCACCCTGCAATTGTGGCTTTGCCTGATGAGTCGCCTAAACCTATGTTAGTACTGCAACCTAAAGTCATCAAGCAGCCACCGGTTGATATAAATACTGTGCAAACTCCAGCTAAATCAGTAAGCAAGCCTAAATGGGTTAAGCCATTAAAAACGGCTTCTTTTTCTGATCAAAGCCTGAAGACGAGTAATAAGCCTAAGCGGAAAATCTATCAATATGAGCAGGGTGGTATCACCACCTTCTCTAATATCGTGCCGGACAGCGCAGATTTTGAAGTTTTACTTTATGACTGCTTTGCTTGCCAAGTGAACTCGCAAGTGGATTGGCAGAGTATTCCTTTGTTTGCATTTAAACATAGCGATCATGTTACTGATGCTGCAGAACAATTTGATTTAGACCCAGCGCTGATAAGAGCAGTTATTCATGCTGAATCCGCTTTTAATGCTAAAGCGCGCTCAAAAGTCGGTGCAATTGGCCTTATGCAGCTCATGCCAGCAACCGCCAAAGAGTTAGGAGTCAGCGACGCTTTCGACATTAAGCAAAATATTTGGGGCGGCAGTCAGTATCTGGCCTATTTACTAAAACGCTTCGATAACGATATTGATTTGGCCTGCGCGGCCTATAACGCGGGACCTACTACAGTCACTAAATACCAAGGCATACCGCCTTATCCTGAAACCCAAGCCTATGTAGAGCGAGTCAAAATACTCTTAAAACGCTATCGCACTGCACTGCAAAGTTAGAGGAACTTATGAAACAAGCATTACAACTCACCAAAACGGCCGTCGCATTGACTGGCCTCATCTCATTAATTAGCTTTGGCGCGAGTGCTGCCCCAGCACCTTCTCAAGAAGACTTACGTTTATATGATATTGCCGCAGCTCCAAAAGCTAAGCGCTTACATGATGATGTCGCCAAACTAGTAAGCTTTGGTACAAGACATACCTTATCGGAAACTAAATCGGATACGCGTGGTATTGGCGCGGCAAGGCGTTGGATTAAAGTAGAATTTGAACGTATTTCAGCTGACTGTGGCGGTTGTCTTGAAGTCGTGATGGTAGGCGAAACTGTTACAGGTAAGCGAATTCCTGAGCCAACTGAAGTGGTTAATGTATTTGCAATTCAACGAGGCAAAATTGATCCTAAGCGAGTCGTGATGATGAGCGGCGATATTGACTCTCGCGTGACCGATCCAATGAATTTTACTTCAGATTCACCGGGTGCCAACGATAATGCATCAGGCGTTGCTGGAGCATTAGAGGCGGCGCGAGTACTATCTAAATATGAGTTTAATGGCACCATTGTTTATGCTGCGTTGTCTGGTGAGGAGCAAGGCTTGTACGGTGGTGATGTATTGATTAATTATGCTAAAAAGCATGACTGGCAAGTTCAAGCTGTGCTCAATAATGACATGATTGGCAACATTGCTGGTATTAATGGCGTGATTAATAATTCTACCGTTAGGGTATTCTCTGAAGGCGTCAGAATTGCAGAAACCAAAGAAGAAGCAAAAGAGCGTTACTTTAGTGGCGGCGAAAACGATTCAGCCTCTCGTAACTTAGCCCGAAACATTAAAACCTTGGCTGACCAATACATGACAAATTTAGATGTTATGTTGGTATACCGTCTTGACCGCTTTGGTCGCGGTGGTCACCACTTACCATTTAATAAAGCGGGCATGCCTGCGGTTAGGGTGATGGAAACCAATGAGCATTATGATCGTCAGCACCAAGATTTACGTACCGAAAACGGTATTGAATATGGCGATGTGATTGAAGGTGTTGATTTCAATTTTAACGCTAAACTAACCGCATTAAATGCGATCAGTTTAGCCTCAATGGCATGGGCGCCAGCGCCGCCTACAGGCGTTAAGATTGAAGGGATAATGCAACCCGACACTAAAATTCAGTGGAATGATAATATTAATAAAGATGTTGTTGGCTATCGTGTTTATTGGCGCCTAACAACTGAGTCAGAATGGACCCACAGTCGCTATGTTGGCAAAGTAAACGAGTTTATTATGAAAAACATGGTGATAGATAATTATCTCTATGGCGTTGCTGCTGTCGGCAAAGACGGCAATACCAGCCCTGTGGTATTTCCTGGTGCAGCTGGCGCTTTTTAATATAAACGCTTTTAGATGTTAAGCAAAAGGGAGCAAAAAAATGTTAAACAAGGATGTATACATTGAATAAAATATTAATCTTGTCAGTAATCATTGCAGCGAGTGGCATGCTCACAGCTTGCACTAGTAATAACGTTAAAACAGCTTCGATGAATGCTGGTTGTGATTTTGTCGTTGGCGCGGCCAATAACAAGGTTCAGCGCGACGAATGGGAATCTAGGCCAGGTAATACTCGTAGCGATCCACAGCAAGATGTTGCAGTGGGCCTTTTCAGTGCCTTGATGGGTTTGATTACTCGCCCTTTTTCTGCCGATAAAGGATGCGTATAGCTGGTTTTATTTTATCACCTGAAATTCATGTATTAAAAAGCCACCAATAACGGTGGCTTTTTGTTGATGAATTATTGAGCGCTTTTAGCTATTTCACTCTGGCACTTTTTATTCAGGTGCTTTTTACTAAGCACTTTTATTCAGGTACTTTCTATTCAGGTACTTCTAGCTTAACCACTGTTTTTCCGCCACTTTGACCTAGGCAGCGCTCTAAGTAATCCAAAGTTTCTTTAGCCGCGGTATCTAGCTGCCAAGGTGGGTTAATCACCCACAATCCAGCAGCTGTCATACCAAAGGCATTGTTGTCTGGGGTAATTGATTGCTCAATTCTAAGTTGATTTTTAATGCCGCTATCAGCCAAAATTTTCAACATAGCTTCAGTCTGCGCTCTATCAACCACAGGATACCAAAGCATATATACACCTGTTGCAAAGCGTTTGTGAGCCTTAATGATTGCGTGGGCTACATCTTGATAGTCAGTTTTTATTTCATAACTTGGATCAATTAGTGCAACACCGCGGCGCTCGAGCGGTGGTACTGCAGCAATCAGCCCTTTTAAGCCATCACCTTTTACTACGCGAACATGTCTGTCATCAGCAAATTGCTCATCAAGTGAGGCAAAATCAGTCCCGTGTAGCTCATGTAATACCATGCGGTCTTTCTCACGCATGTTCATATCAACAAAAGCAGGAGAGCCAGGGTAAAAAGCCAGATCTTCTTCACCTTGGTTGAAGTGTTTTACATCTTCAATATAAAGCTGCAAGGGTTCTGGTAAATCATCTTTGCCCCAAAGCTTAGCGACACCATCTAGATACTCACCTGTTTTCTTAGAAAACTCATCGGTTAGAGCATAACCGCCAGCACCCGCATGACTATCAATGTAAGCCATTGGCTTATGTTTTTTGTGCATGAGTTTAAGCACTTGCAGCAACATTGAATGCTTGAGTACATCGGCATAATTGCCAGCGTGATAACCGTGACGGTAACTTAACATGAGTAATCCCAGATTATTTGAACAGCTTAAGGCTGTGTAATATCTGCATTATAAGTTTTCTATGCCATCAGGTATAGGTATTCACTCCCGAAGGCTTTTGGCATAATAGTCATAATCTCATTGAGCCTTGGACAACCCTTTGCAAATACCTGTTTTTTTTAACCAACAATATCCTTCTTTAGTTGATATCAGCGAACGCTGGGGCTTAGTGTGGGATAAAGAAGCTGAGTTTGAATTACGCTTCGAGCAAAACACCTTAACGCTGCACAAACGTGACGAACCTAAGCTTGATGGCATTGAAGTCGATTTTGTTTCAGGTGCGGTTGCACATCGGCGCAAGTTCGGTGGCGGTCGCGGCCAAACAATTGCTAAAGCCGTTGGTTTGAAACAAGGTATTTCTCCTACGGTTGTCGATGGCACAGCAGGCTTAGGCCGCGATGCGTTTGTGTTGGCGAGTTTAGGTTGCAAAGTGATTATGGTTGAGCGTCACCCTGTGGTGGCTGCTTTACTTGAAGATGGCCTGCGCCGCGCTTATGAAGACGCTGAAATCGGTGATTGGATGCGTGAACGCATGAGTCTATTTCATGGCTCAAGTATTGAAGCGTTAGTTGATGCGGCTGCGCAATCAGGTGAAGAAATTGATGTAGTGTATTTAGACCCTATGTATCCACACCGTGAGAAGTCAGCGCTAGTGAAAAAAGAAATGCGCGTGTTTCAAACGCTTGTTGGTGCAGATTTAGATGCCGATGGATTATTAAAACCTGCCCAAGCATTAGCGACAAAGCGTGTGGTGGTTAAACGCCCAGATTATGCCGAAGATTTAGATGGGGTAAAACCTAGCATGGTATTAGCGCAGAAGAAAAACCGCTTTGATGTTTATGTAAAAGCGGCTATGAAGTAAGCGTGTCTTTATTAATGGGTTAGTCGATTCGCAATAAAAAACCGTCAGGATCTTTAACGAGTTTATTAACACTATTACTTTGCTGTTCTTCAACTCCTTTTAAAGTGAGTCCTGCAAAACCGCTGTGGGTCGATGTATGGTAACTAAAGTCCTCATCCTCAGCGGTGCCGTCAAATTGCTGCAGTTCTAATAGCGTTTCTGGGTATTGCCATAATATTTCCACAATTTCGGCATTCATTGATTTGCCGACTGATTGGCTGGCTGAATTGATTGCAGCTTGTAAATCGGCAAAGGCTTGTGCGTGTTTATCAGCCAGAAAGTATAAGCTCATGTTGCGCTCGTCTGAGCGGAAAGTATGTACTAGCTCTAATCCCAACTCTTGGTAAAACGACAGACTTAATGCAATGTCTTTGACTCTTAAGGTCGATAAATTGAAGTGCGCGGCACTGCCTAATGGGTAATCTGGCGCTTGCTTTATTAATGAACTTTGGGTGTGTTCAAGCAAATGTGTTTGGATTAACTCAATGCTGTAGCCGTCAGGATCTTCAAGGTGACATAAATACGCGAGATTAGGGATTTCTAAGCAAGGCGTAGTGGTAATGCCATTATCGATGAGGTTTTGACGTGCCGTTTTTAAGTGGCCTACCGCAATTGAAAATTTCCAATAGCCATCCACTCGACTTGGTTGCTTTGCAATACTAAAGACGCGCTGAGGATCATGTATTAATTTAAGTTGCGCATGGTTCGCTGCGCTGGGAAACTGCAATAAATAATGACAGCGGCCGCCAATTTGATCCTGCTTTACCAGCTGCATTCCCAACTGCTGCAGATAAAACCCCAAAGATTGCTCAGGGTTGCTGATATATAAACTGTGGTGAGTTATCTGCATTGATTTACTTTCCTTATTACTCAGCTGCGTTAACGCTCGCCTTGAACTTCAAATTCATCGCTAGCTAGGCGTGCTTTGCCATCTGCTTCAACAACCCAAAGCTCACGATGTACAACACCAAAGGCTTTATTCATAGTCCAGCTTGAGGTCAATATATAGCCATTATCACCTTCAGCTTCCCAAGTGACATCGGTGTAGTCAACATCTTTAAATCCTTGATCCATAATACCTTGCCAGAATGCTTCAATCGCTTCACGACCTTCGAATACGCCAAATGGGCGTGCTGTCATAATGCAATTTTGTTGGTACTGGGCGGCGCATCCTTTGGCATCTTGATTATTAAAAGCGCTTTGCCACGCTGCAATGCCATTTTTGCATGCGGTTAATACTGGGTTTTCTGTAGTGGTTGATTGAGTCATTATTTAATCCTTAAGCGAGTGATGAACCCATCGAATGAGACTGATATTAGTCTTGTCACTACTTCGGAAAAACAGCTATATTTACAATCACTGTTTAATAAAACTGAACAATAAAATGAATCGATTTCGTCAAATGGCCGTGTTTGCCCATATTGTTGAGTCTGGATCAATTACTGGCGCAGCTGACTCGCTTGAACTGTCAAAGTCAGTGATCAGCCAGCACTTAAAAGCACTAGAAACAGAACTTGATGTGGTGCTGTTAAAGCGAACAACGCGCAGACAGTCTTTGACGTCTGCGGGTGAGCAGTTTTATCAGCAATGCAAAGCTTTGAATCAAATTGCCAGTGACGCTTGGTTTGAAGTCGAGCAAACTAAACTTGCTCCTCAAGGGCGAGTGCGTATTACTGCACCGAATGCATTAATGGAAACGTTAGTGACACCGGCCATTAGTGGTTTACTTAAACAATATCCATTGCTGGAACCAGAGTTAATCAGTCATGATCAACATTTAGATTTATTATCCGAAGATATTGATTTAGCTATTCGGGTTGGCCAATCAGAACAAAGCATGTTGATGCAAAAACGTATTGGATCATTTCGAGATGTTTTGGTGGGCAGTAAGTCGATTATAGAGAATGCCGACATTGATACACTGCCGTATGTTGCCAACACTTGGCAGGGTAAAAACATTGTTCATCAGTTTGAGTCAAATGCACATCAGTTCAAGCAATACACCGCGAAAGCCCATTGTGTGACCAATTCGTTTCATACCTGCTTAGCCCTGATTCAATCTGGCTGTGGAATCGGAATTGTGCCTGATTTTCACCTTTCTAAATTGAGTGACGATATCGCGTTAGTTTTCCCTGAGTATCATCTCCCAATCAACAATATTTATGGCTTACACCCATATGGACACAAAGCGCCGTTAAATATAAAAGTGAGCCTTGAGGCAATCACAGCCGTATTTTAATCATTCTCAGACCACATCCTGAAACACATAGTGTCTATTATGTTGCATTTTTCAAATTGTCGATTGAGAGTGTAAGCAAGTATGTCTCAACTGGCTTAGCTAGTTTTATCAGTTTCCCAGTACTGGTCATTTTGCTTTTTATATTTAATTTTATGTTTTATAAGTATTAATTGTGGTTTTTAAATAGTTTTTCAATATGGTCGATATGTTGTTTGTGGCATATAGCTGGTTATGTAAATGGGCTAAGGTTGTAGTTTTGTAAAGCCGTGCAAAGTTGAACAATATCAGTATGAATTTTTGCTGCAAATCTCTAAAATTATTAACATAAAAATAATCACACTTTGGAATTTTGGTCGATGAACAAACATTTCACTGTAGCGTTAATAGCCTTATCGCTAAGTGTCTTAGCAGGATGCACCAGTCAGTCATATTTGGATGAGAAACAGGTGACCCCTGAGCTTCCACAAACTTGGTACACCAGTGCCCAAGCATTAAAAGAAAATCAGCCTTGGGTTGAAGCCATTGCCACTGACCAATTATTGGAACTTGCCAGTATTGCGTTAAATCGTAATCAAGATTTGATTAAATTAGCGTTAGACGTTGAAATCAAAAAGCAGCTTCAGACTGTCAGCGATTCAAACTTTTGGCCAGAATTAACTGGCGGGCTAACCTCTGGTCGTAATGGTGATAATGACACCCAAACTAACACCAATAGCCTGAGTTTCGACTTAACTTATGAGCTTGATATTTGGGGTAAGTTATCTGACAACGCTAAGGCCACTAAGCTAGATTTATTAACTGCACAAGCCAACTATCAACAAGCGCGAGATAACCTTGTCGCAGATGTAGTAAGTGCGTATTACCAAGTGGTAACGTCTCAAGAGCTAGTAAAGTTATATGAGCGCCGCACTGAAAATGCCAGAGTAAGCTTTGATATTATTGAGTCTGGTTATTTCCAAGGGCTTAATACGGCCCTTGATGTGTATTTAACTCAAAATGCTTTTTACAACGAACAATCCAACCTCTTCGGCCAACGCAATCAGTTAAATTCCGATATACGCCAATTAGAACGATTACTGGGCGGTTATCCTGCAGCCAAGTTGCTGGTGGATGCTAAATTACCATTATTGCCTCAAGGCATAAAAATTGGTATTCCGAGCGAGCTCGTTAAGCGTAAACCTTCCTTGCAAGGGGCGTGGTATCAGCTGTTATCTCAAGATGCGACCGTCGCTTATACTCAAAAACAGCGCTATCCGTCGCTGCGTTTAGGCGGCAGTGTAGGCAGCAGTGGCAGTGAATTTGATAATCTGTTTGATGGTGACTTTAGCAGTTGGTCTGTATTTGCTGGGTTAACCTCACCGATTTTTAATGCAGGACGGTTAAAAGCGCAAACTGAGCAGCAAAAGCTGATTTTAAAGCAGCAAGAGCAACAATACCTCAGCACCTTGTTTACTGCATTCGAGCAAGTGGAAAACACGCTGGGTTTAGATGCCAGTTTACAACAACAGTATCAAGCCACACTTAAGTCACAAGAAAATGCACTGCAAGCCGAAACACTTTCATTTGAGCAGTATCAAGTTGGGCTAGAAAGCTACACCACAGTTTTGGATGCGCAAACTCGCTCGTTTGTGGCGCAAACCTCTGTGATCAATTTAAAAAATCAAATCATTGCTAACCGTATTCAATTGCACCTGGCACTAGGTGGCGATCTCGATGCTGGTGTAACCCAAGATGAATAATATTATGAATAAAAAATACCTTGTTCCAGTCGCCATTATTGCAGTTGTCGTTATCGCGATATTTGTCATTACTAGCAATCCTCCAATATCTAAGCGTGGTGCTAAAAAGGCGGCGAGTAATGTCACTGTCGAAACTCGTCAGATCCATTTGCAAGATTATCAAATTGAAGTCAGTAGCTTTGGCGTGGTTAAGCCTCGAACTCAAAGCTCACTTGTCACCCAAGCATCCGGGCAGATTCTATCAATTAGTTCTAACTTTCGAGAAGGTGGTTTCTTTGAAAGAGGCGAAGTTTTAGTTCAATTAGACGACCGAGATTATCTGGCTGAAGTGAAGATAGCTCAAGCGGGTTTATTACAAGCCAAGCAAGGCTTACAAGAAGAGCAGGCCCGAGTTGAACAAGCATTAATTGATTGGAAGCGTTTAGGTAATGGTCGTGAACCAACAGAGTTGGTGTTACGTAAACCACAATTAGCTGCCGCGCAGGCATCAATGCTATCTAATCAAGCGCAATTGGATAAAGCACTACTCGCCTTAGAGCGAACTAAAGTTGTTGCGCCATTTGACGGTCGCATTTTAGAGAAAAGTGTCGATGTTGGCCGTGTGGTGTCAACCAATGCAACCCTCGCAACTATTTACGCCACTGATTATGTTGAAATTCGTCTGCCAATTAACAATAAAGATTTAGCCTTAGTCGACTTGCCTGAACAAGGTAAAAAGGTCATTGCACCTGTGCAATTTGAATCAGACTTAATTGGTTTACAGAACTGGCAAGGCCAGCTGGATCGCACTGAAGGTGCGATTGATGATAGCTCGCAGCAGCTTTATGTCGTTGCGCAAATTGATGAGCCATTTAGCTACCAAAGTCATAAGCAAATGCCATTGAAAATCGGTCAATATCTTACTGCGAAAATTCAAGGAAAGGTGTTAGCTGGCGCAATTGTTATCCCTACAAAATCAATTTACCAAGGCAGTTACGTTTACATCGTAGAGGATGGAAAATTACTGCGTACCGAGGTCTCTATTTTGTGGAAAAACAGCCAAGATGCCGTAATAGCGTCAGGGCTTAAAGCCAATGATAATTTAGTGACAACATCTTTAGGTCAAGTGAGCTCAGGTACGCCTGTATTAATTTCTGGTGCAGCTAAACCACAAAGAGCGCGACCTGAAAATCGCCCGACAGATGAAGCGATGGCAAAAGGCCCTCGTCAGGGTGAAAAAGGCCCTAAAACTAAGGAGGCGCAATAATGATTGCTTGGTTCACTAGAAACCATGTTGCCGCCAACTTATTGATGTTGTTCTTGTTGGTGATTGGACTGGGGTCGTTATCGACACGTATTCCGCTGGAAGTTTTCCCGAGCGTGGATTCTGAAATTGTTTCTGTCAGTATTTCGCTGCGCGGTGCGACTCCTGAAGATGTTGAACAAGGGGTAACAATTCGAGTTGAAGAAGCGGTTCAAGATCTTGAAGGGATAAAAAAGATCACTTCGAATTCTTCTGAAGCTTCTTCTAACGTCAGCATAGAAGTTGAGAGCAGCTATGATCCCCGTGAATTATTGGCCGATATTAAAAGCCGCGTCGATGCGATTAATACGTTTCCGGCAGACGCTGAAAAGCCTGTTATCGCGCTGGCACAACGTAAGCGCGAAGTTATAGCGGTTACCGTTACCGGTAAATATAGCGAAAAAGAAACCTTAGAGTTTGCAGAGGTCGTGCGTGATGAATTGCTGCGCCTTGAAGGGGTGACTCAGCTTGATTTAAGCGGAGTGCGAAATTACGAAGTTACCCTAGAAGTCTCACAGGATAAATTGCAGCAGTACCAATTAACCTTAACTGAAATTGCTCGTGCTATTAATGGCTCGAGTACGGATATTTCGGCAGGTAACTTAAAAACCCAAGGCGGTGATATTCTGCTTCGCTCAAAAGGCCAAGCGTATTACAAAGATGAGTTTGCCAATATTGCCATTAAAACGGCAACAGACGGTACGATCATTCGCTTAAGTGATGTTGCCAACGTGGTTGATGGTTTTGAAGAAACCCCAGTGCGTACTCGGTTTAACGGCGAACAAGCCGCATTTATTGATGTTTATCGTATTGGTCAGCAAAGTGCGATTGATGTGGCGGATAAAGTCAAAAACTATATCAACTCACGCCAAGACAGTTTACCTGCAGGTTACAGTTTAAGTTACTGGGACGATGATTCAGAAATCGTTAAAAACCGTATTTCAACGCTGGTGGGAAGCGCTATGCAAGGTGGCATATTAGTGCTGCTATTACTGACGTTATTTTTACGACCTTCTATCGCGTTCTGGGTATTTATTGGTATTCCAGTATCGTTTATGGGCGCATTTATTTTCATGCCGTTTTTTAATGTATCGCTAAACGTCATGAGTTTATTTGGTTTTATTTTGGTATTGGGTATCGTGGTGGATGACGCCATTGTCACCGGCGAAAATATCTATAGTCATTTAAAAACCGCACCTAACGGTGAAATAGCGGCAATTAACGGGGCTAAAGAAGTGGCTGCACCAGTGACCTTTGGTATTTTAACCACAGTCACCGCCTTTTTACCTATGCTGTTTATTGAGGGAAATCGTGGGGCGATATTTGCCCAAATTGCCATTGTGGTGATCCCTGTTCTGCTATTTTCACTCATTGAATCTAAGTTTGTACTGCCAGCTCACCTTAAGCACATAAAGCTGCGTCACGAAAATCAAAAGCAAAATCGTTTTGAGAAAATGCAGCAAAATTTTGCTGATGGTTTTGAAAAGGCGATTATTAAGTTTTATCAGCCATTTTTACGCGTGGCATTAAAAAATAAAGCCGCTACGTTAAGCTTATTTACGGGTGTGTTGTTTATTATTTTTGCCCTGTTGATGACGGGCTGGACTAAGTTTACTTTCTTCCCACGTATCCCAAGTGAAACGGTGCGCTTAAGCCTTACCATGCCAGCGGGCACGCCATTTGAGGTGACCAACCAATACATTATTGATATCGCCGCTAAAGCCAAGGTTTTGCAGGATAAGTATATTGATGAAACCACTAACGAAAGCATTATTTTGAATATTCTTGCGACCACTGGCGGTCGTGGTGGGACGTCTAACGCTGGTAGTGTGCGTTTTGAAATTACTCCACCAGAAAAACGTGAGTCGGATATTACCTCAGGGCAACTGTTAGCGGAATGGCGGCGTATGGTGGGTGATGTCCCAGGTGCTGAGTCAGTGACATATCGTGCTGAAATTGGCCGTAGCTCCGACCCTATTGATGTGCAGTTAAGTGCAAACTCATTGGATACACTTAGGGAGATTGCAGATCAAGTCAAAATCCATTTAGCTAATTACCCAACGGTGTTTGATATTTCCGATAGCTTATCAAACGGTAAAGAAGAATTACTGATTGAACTGACTGAGCAAGGTAAAGCGCTGGGCTTGACCCGTGAAGAAGTGACTAATCAGATCCGTAGTTTCTACTTTGGCTCTCAAGTGCAACGTATTCAGCGAGGGCGTGATGATATTCGGGTCATGGTACGTTTGCCACTTGATGAGCGTCAGTCGTTGGCTGATCTTGAAAAAGTATTGATCAGTACCAGTGATGGTTCCCAAGTACCACTTGGGCATGTGGCAAAAATGACCTCGGGTAAGAGTCCATCGACCATCAAACGTATTGACCGTTATCGAGTGTTAAATGTCACGGCCGATGTGGACAAAGACAATACCAATATGACGGTCTTACAGGCTGATTTAAAAATTTATCTTGATGGGTTAGTGGCGCAGTATCCTGGCGTACGTCATTCATTAGAAGGTGAGGCTAGAGAGCAAAGTGAAAGCTTTGGTTCATTACAATGGGGCTTAGTGTTTGTCACATTTATGATTTACAGCTTATTGGCGATTCCATTTAAGTCTTACATACAACCCTTGATTGTCATGAGCGTGATCCCATTTGGTTTAATTGGTGCTGTAATGGGCCATTGGATAATGGGTTCTGCACTAACGATATTCAGTATTTTGGGTATGTTGGCGTTAGTGGGGGTAGTGGTGAATGACTCGCTAGTCTTGGTTGATTTTATCAATAAAAAACGCGCAGAAGGTATGGCGCTGGTGGAAGCAGTACTCACGGCAGGGGCAAAACGTTTTAGACCAGTGATGCTGACTAGTTTAACCACCTTTATTGGCTTAATGCCGCTATTGCTAGAGCGTTCAACTCAAGCACAGTTTTTAGTCCCAATGGCGATATCACTGGGCTTTGGTATTATTTTCGCTACGTTTATTACGCTTATTCTGGTGCCGGTTAATTACATGGTGGTAGAGCGTATTAAGGGCGTTAAAGTCGATGAAGCGGAGTTTGATAAAGATTACGGCGACAGTTTTGCGCCAGCTCCGTTTGTGAATGAGTCTGCTACCAATGAACCCGTTAAAGCGAGTTAGTTAGAGTTGGCTAAAACGGAATGTTAAAGCACAGCTGGTTATGTAACCCATCAATAACCAGCTGACTCTAGCACTTACCGCTACATGCTTTACCTGTTTTGCGGGTATAGGACACGAGATTTCCTCTAGCATCTAAGTGAAAATCACAACATTGATTAAATAAGCTGTATAGAGACTGACGGCTTTTTTGCACTCGCGACTTTAAGGTCGAGTATTTAATATCTTGTTGAGCAGCATAGGCTTTTTGGGCGACACCATTTAGCTCAACTGCGGTCAGCAACTCCGCTTCTTCTGGTGGTAGGCCATTAATAAAGGGCGTAATACAATCAGTCATTTGTTCAAAAATATCTTCGCTTTCTTCTAAAGCCCAGTCATGTTGATCTTGTAATTCGCTTGTTTGGTTTCTAGCACGCTTACGATAAAAATCGATGATGGTGTGATTAGCTATTTGAAATAGCCAAGATTTAAGCTTTTTAGTGTCTTGGATTTTGTCTAAGCTGTTATAGCTTTTGATTAGGATTTCTTGCAGTAAATCATCAACATCAGCATGATTTGAGACATTTTTAGTCAAAAATCCCTTAAGGCTAGTGCGATATTCAGCCCAAATAGTTTCAATGCTTATAGCTGTTGATGTTGTCATCGTGTTTCCTATGATGTTTGTTTTCTCAGAACGCAAAAACTGATCTAAGCATACTTAGATCAGTTCGTGTGTTGTCATTATCCAGTGTAGCGCTGAATTATCAGGATGTATAACGCCTGCAGTTTCTTGTTTAGTAACCTGAATAGCTACTTTAAAAGCGATTTAACCGCAGCAACTCGCACTACCACTGCAACCCGTTTGCACAATATTTTTACCTTCAGCCAAATAGGTATTGGTTAAGTAAAAGCCTGAAAATTTCTCTACAAAGTCACTCGATACTGTTTTTTCAACTAAACCTGTTGCCATGATAGCTTGTTGCCATGCTTGCATTTTAGGTAAACCACACAGCATGTCATAGCCCGACTTTTGCTTAATAATATCAGTACGGTGAAGTAGTGGTAGCCAAGCTAAATCGACGTTACTTAATGCATCAGATTTAAAAAACTGGGTGCTGCCAGTAAGCTGTTCTTCAGCTTTTTGGAATGCTTTGTACAATTTCTTAAATCGAGTTTCTAAGGTCGCTTTATCTTTGCTGCTCATCGCGCCACATTGTGCCAAGTAATGCTTAGAACCTAAGTAACTCCATGCACGATCTAATGCACGTTGCTCGTTAGTCACATTTTGTTCAAGCGGCCCAAATTCATCTTCGATGTATTCAATAATCGCATCAGACTCAAACAAGGCAGTGCCATTGTCTGTCACCATCACAGGCACTTGGCCGTTGGGTGAGATATCTAAAAACCATTGTGGCTTGTCACTTAAGCTGATGTATTCGATTTCATAAGCGATATTTTTAGCCGCCAGCGTTGCTGTAACACGTTGAACAAATGGACAGATTTCAAAGCTGATAATTTTAATCATGGATTGAGCCTTCTTACGATGAACGCAAATTTAATTGTTTAATTACTCATAAGACGAAGGCAGATAAAAAAAGACGAATTTTTTATCTTCTACTCAAAAAATTATCAATTTAAATCTAGTTAATAGCTTTATATCAATTGCTTACTGGTTTTAAGCTAACATTGCTGCCGCAGCCAACAGTACAAACAAACCTGCTGTAATTCTGCGTATTAATGCTAATGGCAACTTGTCTGCAGACAGTTTTCCGATAATCACAACTGGCACATTGGCGAGCAACATGCCGATAGTGGTGCCTATTACCACCATGACTAATGCATCAGCGTATTGAGCGCCAAGAATGGAGGTGGCTATTTGGGTTTTATCGCCTATTTCAGCAATGAAAAAGGCAATAAAGCTGGCAACAAAGGGGCCTCTGTTGGAGATTTTTTCATCATCATCGAGCTTATCTGGAACCAGTATCCATGCTGCCATGGCTAAAAAGCTGATTGCTAATACCCAAGTTAATAGCTGAGGAGAAAGGTAATCGGCAATCACCACACCTAAATATGCAGCTAAAGCATGATTGGCAATGGTGGCTAAGAATATGGCGGCAATAATAGGAATAGGTTTACGGTAGCGGCTAGCTAGCAGTAAAGATAACAGTTGGGTTTTATCACCAATTTCGGCCAAGGCGACAGTGGTAATGGAAATCGCTAATACACTCACAGAATACTCTTTTGGAGGTGGGGATTGTGATTAACCTAAGACAATGCTCACTCCCCACCTCGGGTTGTGATCATTGTCTATGGTCTCACTAAACTCAGTTGGCACTGAGTCTTGAACGCCATGATGATGTGCATCAATTATGTTGACGAACAAACCAACTTATTTAAAGGCTGTTTAAATGAGTGGCAAGTTACTCCCCAAAGACAGCGGCATTGTAAAGATTGTCAGGATTGATTTCAAGCTTAACTGAATATCAGCAATGATGAACTAGCGAGGATTATTGACTGAGCCCGTGTGATTTACAGTGTAAATTTTTACTGAATAATTGATTGAGAACAAAAAAACCTTCAATGAAATTGATTTAGTTTGATTATCAAGATATTTTATTTGAATGCTTTGACAATCAAACTAAAGGTGCCGCGTGCGATTTACTACCGAACATCAACACGACTTTTGTCCTCAGCAAAGTGCTGGCGAAAAGAGAACACTCTACGTATTAATATTAACTGTGACCGCCATGGTTGTTGAGATCATTGCTGGCACAGTATATGGCTCGATGGCCTTGCTAGCTGATGGTTGGCATATGGGAACCCATGCAGCAGCGTTTTGTATCACTTTATTTGCCTATCGCTATGCGCGAAAGCATGCTGATTCTGATAAGTTTTCGTTCGGAGCGGGTAAGGTTAGTGTATTAGGTGGCTACACCAGCGCGATTGTTTTAGGTGTGGTGGCGTTATTGATGATGGTTGAATCCATTCATCGGCTGCTTAATCCGCAAACCATTCATTTTAACGAAGCCATTATGGTGGCCTTTATTGGTTTGGCTGTGAATGTTGCCAGTATTTTCTTATTGGGCGAGCACCATCATCATGATCACGATCATTCGCATGGCCCTTCACACAGTCACTCACATGGCCATTCTCACGATCACTCACACGTCTCTTCACAAAAGCATTCGCACGGCCATTTTCACGATCATGCACATGAACATAATGAGCATAGTAAAGATCATCAACATGAGCACCAACAGCACGAACACAAGTCAGGTGAAAAGCATCATGATCATAATTTGCGTGCTGCTTATATGCACGTGTTAGCCGATGCATTAACATCTGTATTAGCGATTATCGCGCTTGTTTTTGGTAAGTTTTATGGCTGGCATTGGCTCGATGCTGTGATGGGTATGGTTGGTGCGATTGTAATAACCAAATGGACTTTAGGTTTAATGAAACAAACTAGCCCAGTGCTATTGGATGAGAGTATTGATTCGCAATATAAACAGCAGATAGCTGACGTATTAAAGCCTTATGCTGATATTAAAGATATGCACGTTTGGAAAATTAGCGGTCATCATTATTCGGCAGCGCTAACCTTAGTTGCAAAACAGGCTGATTTTTCTATTGCTGAATATAAGAACTTATTGAGTCAATTTGATAAAATTCATCATCTAACAATTGAAGTTCACCCAATGAGTTAATCCATGCCAAATACTGAGTTATTAAATCAAACGATTATTGAGTTTTACGACAAGATGTCTTCTTGGGAGCAGTCTGTTGTTAAAGAAACAGGCTATAGTCTTGCGCAGACTCATACCATCGAAGTGCTGGGAACATTCGGCGCGCTCAGAATGAAGGAATTAGCACAAAAACTCGGTATCACCACAGGAACGCTTACTGTGCAGGTGGATAAATTAGTGAACTTAGGGCTAATGGAGCGAACTCCTCATCCAGAAGATGGCCGTGCAATTGTGGTGCAATTAACCTCATCTGGGTTAGATATTCACCATCAACATCATCAACTACACCTTGATTTAATGGGCGATCTCACTCGCCATATTGATATTGAAGAAGCCAAAGTACTGTTGTCATGTTTACAAAAAATGAATCAAGAGTTTTAGTACTGAATTTTTGAAGCATTATTATATATGTAACTAAAGGTAACAAATATACCTTTAAATCAATATTTTAACCTTGATGAAATACTGTGTTACCCTGAAAAAGATATACTACAAAAGGGCTATGATGTTGAGGTTTTATATGGACATATTATTGGTGAAAAGGTGGCGTATTTGCCTATTCGGCTGCCTTTTTGTACTCAGCGCTAGCGGATTTGCTAAAGAGACCCTGTTAGAATTGCAAAAAACAGTGGCCAAAGTCAGTCCTGCTGAAGCTGTCGTGTTGCTGGATAAGTTTGATATAACCAGCAGCGGCTTTTCGCCTGAAGAACAAGCGCAGGTGTATTTTCTTTATGGTCAAGCTTACGAAAAGACCCGTCAATTAAATCAAGCGATAAATAGTTATGATAAAGGCATTGCGCTGGTTAAATACCTACCCGTTTCAGACATTCTTATTGATAGCCATTTAGAGCGCTCTTTTGCGCTATATCTTCAATCAAATGACCCTATAACCTATTGTGTTGATAGGAAGCTGGCACTTGAATATGCCCGCAAACACACCAATTCAGAACTCCTTGCTAAAACGCTGACCCAAAATGCTTTCTGTTTCATAGAACCTGATACAGTCTATAAAGGCATCGATTTACTTGATGAAGCCTTACTGGTGGTGGATAAAAGTGAGAATCTCAATGTTAACCGTAAGGCTCTGATTTATAATGCCACTGGCAGTTTGTATCGTCGTGTTGGCTTACATCAGCGAGGTTATGAAAACTTCAAAATAGCCTATGAAACTTGGAAAACCATTAACGATATTGAAGATATGTTTAACATGCAGCACAACATGTTAAGCCAAGCAATTAAGTTAGGTGATTGGGGTAAGGCTGAAGAAAGTATCCAACAGCAATTTGAATTAGCACGAGTTGCCAATGGTGAAGGTGATTTATTGTTTTTCTCGCACCTGAATGCGGGTCAATTGGCACTGAGAACCTATGACTTTACTCAAGCTGCGGTTCATCTTGAAAAGGCGCTTTTGTTACAAGATACCACCAGAGAACAGTACTTTATCACTAGCACCTATTTGTATCTCGCGCTTGCCTATACTCGCAGTGGTGATTTAAATAAAGCGGCTGAAATGGCAAGAATATTTAGGTTGGATGATAAATTTCCAGCCAATATGAAGGACATGATGTTAAAGGCTGATGCCATTATTGCATTAGCAGAAAATGAGCCAGTAAAAGCGGCTAATTTATTTTTGCAGGTTGTTGATATTGAGCGAGAGAACAACCAGAGCATTATTGACAGTAAAGTACTGACGACATCACTGGATCATAATATTAAACTCGCAGCATTTGAGAATGAGCTACTTGAAAATCGCCTTGCTATTAATGAGTTAAATTGGGCTGCTGTTGAAGATAAAGAACGAATTAGCGATTTAAGGCTTACCTTATTTCTAGTACTGGCTGTGGTGTTATTTGGCATAGTATTGATTTTATTGCACTCAAGAAAAACCCTTAAAGAACGTGCTCAAACTGATTATCTCACTGGCTTATCGAATCGCGGTTACACCTTCCAAAAAGGTCAGAAGATTATTGATAGAGCCATCCGTAAGCGCCAACCTGCCTCTGTGATTATTTTTGATATTGATAATTTTAAATCGATCAATGATCGTTTTGGTCATCATATCGGTGATTTAGCGATTAAAGCAGCAGCCAAAAGAGCCAGAAGTTGGCTTAAAAAGACTGACTTAGTCGGTAGAATTGGCGGCGAAGAGTTTTTAATTATTTTGGATAATACCAACCTTGATGAAGCCTTTACTATTTCTGATAGGCTGCGTAACGGTATTGCGTCCCAGTCATTCCACTTTGATGGCATTGATGTTGAATTTACCATTAGCTTAGGTGTGGCCACGTTAGATAGTGTATCAACGACATTAGCAGATCTGAGTAAACATGCTGATGACGCACTTTATCAAGCTAAATACTCAGGTAAAAATAAAGTCTATCTTGCCAAACAGTGTGCTTAAATAACCGAAAATTGAGCGGTTAAAAACCGCTGCCAACATTAAAGTAGAGCGCACTTTGCTCCTCACTAAAGGCGATATCAACCCCCATATGGATGCCATAACGACGGGCTATTTGATAGCGAAATCCGACACCGTATGCAGAGATGAGCTCATCTGATGCAGACTCTGTCATCGCGTTTACCGATGACGAATTTAGCACTGCATTATCTTGATAGGTGTAACCCAAGCCGTAAAAGCCAGATAAAGTCCAACGATGGTTAAGGTGATACATAACCTGTGTTTGCAATGTGGCAGTTTGATCCCCTTGATAGCGATATGATGACACCCCGCGTAAATCAATATAAGGCTTAACTGTAGGCGGTAGCGCATCGTCTTTTGCGTAAAAAGCTTGGTAATTTCCCGCAACAGCCAATGTCCACTTCTCTGCCACAGGCCAAAAGCTTTGACCACTTATTTCAAAGCTATCATAGAGATAGTCTGAACCAAGCGCCTCGTTATAACTCATGTATTCTGCTGACACTAAATAGCCTTTAGAAGGGTAAAATATATTGTCGCGGGTATCATATTCAGCGGCTAAACCAAGACCTGATGAGGTGTTATGTTCTCCAAGCGTTTGTTGGAAAATCCAATCAACAATTTGGTTTGAAGACGAAATGCTCGATTGTGCCCAAAATTGTTTTACACCCAACATTAATTGAGTTTCAGGAATGCGAAACAACAATTTTTGACTCGCAAAAGCCGCAGTGGTTTGGGTATCAAAACTGACAGGTTTGTCGACGGGCAGTAAGCCGCCTAAGTTAGAGTAAAGGTCAAAATTGACCTTACCCGCTCCTCCAATAACGGTATAACGAATATGATCTTGCTGCCATGAATGGCGGTGTCCGGCAAAGGCAAACCAAGAACCATTTTCAGTGGCTAATGCTCCTATAGCAGTCATGGCTGGTGGGATTAATTGGGCACCACCATCTAAGGAGGCCATGGCCTTTTCTTGTCTGTGGGCTTTTTCTTCCTCAGATTCATGCAAAAATAATCCTGCAATACCGCCACCGAAACCGACAGCGGGCTCGGTAATGATTACTGGTACAGGTAGAAAACCATACGCATTTTCTGCTAGGTAATTACCCATATCAAATTTGCCATCAACAGGATCATAGAAGCTGCTATCGGTGCCTGCAAAGGCAGAACCACTCAGCATCAATGATGATAAGACTATTTTTTTGAACATGAATGTATACCTGAGATCGATTTGTTGTCAGTGCAGTGATCAAAGTGATTAGGGAAGCCATCTCACAATAAAAAAAGCGGCAACGGGAACCCTTGGAGTGGTGAAGTGTACTTATATTGGCGATAAGTACTCCCGTTGCCGACTAATGCCCTAAGGCGAGATAGAATTTACTCGATGAATGTAATTTAACGAACTCACCTTTGCAGGATCAAATCCTCTTAGTTAATAAAAGTACTCAGAGGCGAACAGTGTTTCACTGTTTTCTATTGCCGTTACTTTATTGAGATATCACAGTTGCTCTGTTTGTTTTAAAAGCATGTTTTGATGTTTGTTGCACCTTATTGGTGCGATGGGTGAGTTAAAAGTCAGCATGTCAGTGTTTGAATTGATATTTCAAGTATACAAAAAATGCAATTGGAATAATTATTTTAACATTTAAAATCAACATCTAACATTAAGTATTGAACCATTGTAGTGCAAGCTTAGATAAGCTGGCATGTTCCCTGTAACGTTTAAGTTCATCAGCAAGTGATGCGTGAAATGGAAGGGAAAGCACATGATGACAAAACCGCTTATTTTTACCGATATGGATGGTACTTTACTGGATCATTATGATTACAGCTTCTCCAGTGCAATTGGCGTGATAGAAGCGCTAATAGAAAAGCAAATTCCCATTATTGCTAATACCAGTAAAACTTTTGCTGAAATGGAGAAAATTCAACAAACCATTGGTTTTAATTCACCATTCATTTCTGAAAATGGTGCAGTGGTGTATATCCCTATCGGTTATTTCGACAGCCAACCAGCAGATACGTTTACGCAAGGTTATTACTGGGTAAAAGAGTTTTGCGAACCCCGCGAGCATTGGTTACAGCTACTCGACGCCAAGGCTGATGAGTTTGCTAGTGACTATATTGGTTTTTCGACATTAACATCTCAAGACCTATGTGAACTGACTGATTTATCGGAAGATAAAGCCACTTTAGCCCTCGTAAGACATTATTCAGAACCGTTATTGTGGACGGCAGATATCGACCGTAAGCAAGCCTTCATTAAACATATGAACAGTCTAGGAGCCAATATGTTGCAAGGTGGCCGTTTTTTACATGTGGGTGGGCATACTGATAAAGGTCGAGCGATGGATTGGCTCGCGCAAGTCTACGCCGATGTGTACCAAACAAGTGTTCAAACCATTGCACTGGGCGATAGCGGTAACGACAGTGCGATGCTAGAAGCCGCAGATGTGGCTATTCAAATAAAATCTCCAACTCATACCTTTCCAAAAATTATTACTAGCAACAAAACAATGCAGAGTCAGCAATATGGTCCTAAAGGTTGGGCTGAATGTTTGCAGGCTTTGTTACTGGAATCATCGGCACCAACACCATCATTTACGCTTGAGGAGGCATAACATGGCTGATTTTTATCAAAATGGCATTGTTACTACGCTACATAATTTAACTCAGCGTACCCATGAAGAAATGGAAAAGGACTTGATGAAGTTTTCTAAAACTCGTCCTTTAGGCTTAATCTTGCCTTCACTATATTCTGAGCTAGAAGGTGAAGCATTACCTCAAATTATTAATCAACTGAAAGAAGTGCCTTATCTCAATGAAATTGTAATTGGTCTCGACAGAGCCGATAAAGAACAGTATAAGCAAGCGTTAAGCTTCTTTAATCAATTGCCGCAGCATCATAGAGTGTTGTGGAATGATGGCCCTAGGTTACAGGCATTAGATGCCAAGCTGAGTAAACTAGGTTTAGCTCCCAAAGAGCTCGGTAAGGGGCGAAATGTGTGGTATTGCATGGGCTACACCTTAGCATCGGGTAAAACTGAATCGGTGGCATTGCATGACTGCGATATCGTTACCTATGAAAAATCATTATTAGCTCGCTTACTCTATCCCGTGGCTAACCCACAGTTTAACTATGAGTTCAGTAAAGGCTTTTATGCCCGCATGTCTGATGGAAAAATTAATGGTCGAGTATCACGCTTACTGGTCACGCCATTGATTAAAGCTTTGCAAAGAGTCGTGGGTCATAACGATTATTTAGAATATATGGATAGCTTTCGTTATCCACTTGCGGGTGAATTTTCATTCCGCCGTGATGTATTGAATGATTTGCGTATCCCAAGTGATTGGGGTTTGGAAATTGGGGTGCTCAGTGAAATGCACCGTAACTATGCCCACAATCGTATTTGTCAGGTAGATATTGCAGATAATTACGATCATAAACATCAAGACTTGTCGTTAGATAATGCCGAAGAAGGGTTATCTAAAATGTCGATAGATATTACTAAAGCCTTTTTTAGAAAATTAGCGACTCAGGGTGAAACCTTTAATACTGAAGCCTTTAGAACATTAAAAGCGACCTATTACCGCATCGCGCTGGATTATGTTGAAACCTACCATAATGATGCGTTGATGAATGGTTTAACCACAGATATCCATACTGAAGAAAAAGCCGTCGAAATGTTTACTCAAAATATTGTTACAGCAGGTCAGCGCTTTTTAGATAACCCGATGGAAACCCCGTTTATGCCGACGTGGAGTCGTGTAATCAGTGCTATGCCAGATGTGCTTGAACAGCTTAAAGCAGCGGTTGAAGCAGATAATGCCGAGTTCATGTAAGACTAATGATTGGATTTTCTGGCCTATCGTTTTTACTGTGAGCCCCTTGGGTTAAGTATCATCAAGTGGCTTACAGTAAGTAATAATGTTAGAAGAAAAACTTATGACTGAAATTGAAAGTTTAAAACACAAACTTATTCAACAGCTTGATTGTATTTATAAAGATGTTGAGCTTAAGCAATCTAGCGATGAATTAGCTGAATCGTTAATTGATACTATGCGTATTGAGCAAGGTGGCTTTACCCCAAAGCCCTATAGTAACCATTGGTCTGAGCAAGATGTGGTGATGATTACTTATGGTGATAGCATCATTTGCACTGATCAAAAGCCGTTAGCGACCTTGTCAGAATTTATGAATACCCATCTTGAGTGCATTAATTCGGTGCATATTTTACCGTTTTTTCCATTTAGTTCAGATGATGGTTTTGCAGTGATTGATTACTCCAGTGTTAATGACGGTTTAGGGGATTGGTCTGACATTAAAACCATTGCCAACAAGCGACGGTTGATGTCTGATTTAGTGATTAACCATTGCTCTAGCCGTAGTGCATGGTTCCAAAATTTTATTAAAGGCGAAGGTGTCGGTCATGACTACTTTTTTACCGCTAATATTAATGATGACTTATCTCAAGTCGTTCGCCCGAGAACCTCAGAATTATTAAGACCGACTCACACCAGCAAAGGTTGGCAGCAGGTATGGTGTACATTCAGTCACGACCAAGTTGATTTTGACTTCCGAAATCCGCAAGTCATGATGGAATTTGTACGAATTATTCGCCAATATCTCGATGCCGGAGTGAACATATTCCGTTTAGATGCGGTGGCTTTTTTATGGAAAATTGTTGGGACTAAATCCATTAACTTGCCACAAACACATGAGGTCATCCGCTTACTGCGCACCCTTATAGAGCATGCACAACATGATGCTGTAGTCATCACCGAAACTAATATTCCAAATACTCAAAACCTGACCTATTTTGGTAACGCCAATGAAGCCCATTGCATTTACAATTTCTCATTGCCTCCGTTACTGATAAATACATTAATTACAGGTAGTTGCTTGTATTTGAAACGCTGGCAAATGAGTATGCCGCCAGCTCAAGATGGTACAACTTACTTTAACTTTATTGCTTCCCATGATGGTGTGGGTTTAAGACCTGTTGAAGGAATATTGGAGGATGAGGAGGTCAAGTCGCTAGTTGAAACCATGGCATTATTTGGTGGGAAAATCTCCAGTAGAACCAGTGAAGATGGCCAGAAAAAGCCTTATGAAATAAACATTGCGCTCATTGATGCGCTACAGGGCACCACTAAGGGTAAAGATCAGTTTGGGCTAGCACGGTTTACTTGTGCTCATGCGATTATGCTCGGCCTTGAAGGCATTCCAGGGATTTATATTCATAGCCTGTTAGGCACTGAAAATGATTATGAAAAGCTGGCAAATACTTCCCATAACCGATCGATTAACCGTCATCGCTGGGATTACCACACGCTAAATGGTTTGCTATCTGATGAGCGAAATAGTCACAGTAAAGTGTTAGCGTCATTGACTAAGCTCATTAGTATTCGAACCAATCAGAAAGCCTTTAATCCCAATGCCACCCAGTTTACCTTGCATTTGGGCTTGCAGTTATTTGGATTTTGGCGTCAAAGCCGTGATCGTAGGCAGAGCATTTTTTGTATCAGTAATATTACCGATCAACCTATGGATTTACCGTTAGCTGAGCTTAACTTGATCGGTACTGAAACTTGGTTTGATTTAATCGATGGTGAAGTGATTAGTGATATTACCGCAGTGCAGTTACTAGAGCCTTATCAAACGGTATGGATAAGTAATGTGGCGTAAAGTTCGCCATCAAGAATAAAAAAACCAGCATTCATGCTGGTTTTTTTATGATTTTATGTAGTCTAGAGATTACTTTTCTGCAAGGGTATATTGCTTCAAAATATCATCAAGGCCTGCAGATGATTGTGATAAATTGGCCGCTAGAGATACCGAGCGGTGTGCTGTTTCTCGAATGGTTTCTGCCTGACCACGAATATCATTTAACTGTCCCGCAATATCACGTGAAGCGGCACTTTGTTCTTCTGAAGATGCTGCAATTTGCGAGCTCATATCAAATACATGGCTAATTGAGTCCACCATGTTATCTACATCTTGGCCTACAGATTCAATCGCTGTTCTGCCTTGATCGGCTTGAGAAACAATATCGGTAGTAATATGCGATAAAGTATTGGTGTCTTTTTGCAGCCCTTCAATCATGGTTTGAATTTCAACCGTGGCTTGTTGGGTTCGACTTGCAAGGGTGCGAACTTCATCGGCAACGACTGCAAAACCTCGACCTTGTTCCCCAGCGCGCGCAGCCTCAATGGCTGCATTCAATGCCAGTAAATTTGTTTGCTCAGAAATACTATTAATTGTTGTCACAACCGCACCAATATTGGCAGCAGCTTGGGATAACTCGCCTACAGAGGTTGAGGCTTCTGAAATACGACTAGTGAGAGTACCAATACGGTTAACCGCTTCAACAATTTGCGCTTGACTGTTACTGGCTTGAGTTGAATTTTGCTGGCTTTGGTCTGAAGTGCTACTGGCATTATTAGAAACTTCTTCGATAGCGGCGGTCATTTGTGTCATTGCGACCGATACCGTATCTAAAAACTCATGCTGGAATTGAGTCAGTTCTTCGCTTTGATTGGCCTGTTGATTAAATTCATTAGCGGCTTCTGACAGAGTGTGTGCGTTAGCGGCAATCGCTGTGACCATTTCACTCATATTATCTGCGCTGCGATCAATCTCGCGTGCGATTAAACTGAAATCATCGGTGCCAAAAAAATTAAGTCTGCAAGTCAGGTCACCATCAGCTAAGCGCTTGATTGCCACATACATATCCCATAAGCCACCGCCCAGTGAGGTAGAAGTCCAATAGCAGACTAAATACAGCGGTAACAGACTAAGGAAAGCGTATATTAATAAGTTATTTGCACTTGAGAGTACTGCATCTTCCATCTTTGCGACATTAATAGTGCTGACGAGGTGTTGGTTTCCGGCAGGAGCACTAACAGTAATGTTGTCGCCACTGCGGCGGTTTTCAGCGGAATAGGAAACGCGAGCATCGATTGACTGAGCAAACTCATTTAAAGCTTGTTCTGATAGGCCTTGAACTTGCGCACTTTGGGCAAAAGCATCGATACGAGTTTGTGCAAATTGCTGAGAAGACTGTTCAATTTGTGCAGTGGTATTTAGGTAATTGCTGATGGCGACTAAAGCGGTTAGCGCAGTAACAAGCGCACAAATTACCCAGAATTTACCGTTCAAACTGAGCTTGATGAGTATGGCGTCTACTTTACGAAAGTTAATCTGTTTCATTTCAGTCATTCCTTGGCAACAATTGAATGCTTGGTTGCATGTCAGTTTGTTGTGTTTTGCTGTACTGATATATGAGTATATGTTTATTCGGGTTAAATATTTTTAAAGTCGCAATTTTAGCGTCGATATTTCATTTAAAGCCGAATACATCCCATAAAAGTCGCATGGTAACGAGAATTCAGTGCGATTAATTCGAGGCAGATCGCAGTCTGAGTTTTCATGAAAACTTTTTATAAATTTTGGGTTCTTTAACCTAATGAGTTATCGGCGTGAAAATAGATAAGTTTAATTTTGCTCGACACTAATCTAGTTAAACGTTCCAAGCACTTATATTCACTTTTAAAAAAATGCTTGTTCCATATAGAGAGCATGCAGAGTAATAGTTGATGATGACAATTAATTTTTCTCGAACTCTACAAGTGTAAATTATTGATATAAATCTTTAAATTTGCGATGGCGAACGATTTTTGTTGCGATAAAAAAGATTAATGTAAATCGTCAAATAATATAGAGCTTAGCGCTTATATTAAGGCAGTTTTACAAGTTAAGTTTTGATTGAGCTAATTTGAAAAGGCAGAGTACTCAATATAAATAATACAGAGTCCTAGGTCATGCTTTGGATAAATGTTGAATTGGGCGAGTGCTTTTGTGTCGTTTATTGGTGAATAATAGTTTTAAAAAGTCAGAGGGAAATATGAATAAATGGATAGTCGCGGCGGTGTTACTAACCCCGGTTTCAATGAATGTGATTGCATCTGAAGAGGTTGAGTTTAGAGCCGCTGGTAGTTTAAAAACGGCAATGACAGAGCTCGTTGGCAGTTATCAAAATACCTATGAAGTGAATATTACCTCACAGTTTGCACCTTCGGGTTTATTGCGTAAACGCATAGAGCAAGGGGAACACGTAGATTTGTATGCGTCAGCAAATATGAAGCATCCAAGCACGTTAAATAAAGCGGGTAAATCTGGCCCCGTTGTTCGTTTTGCTGGCAATAAATTATGTGCGATTGCTCAAGAGAATATCACTGTTAGCAGTGAACGTCTGTTAGATAAAATGTTAGAGGAAGAGGTCAGAGTCGGTACCTCAACTCCAAAAGCAGATCCTGCGGGTGATTATGCGTGGAAATTATTTGCACGAGCTGAAAAAGTTCAAGTGGGTGCCGAAAAGGCACTTCAGGCTAAAGCTTTGCAACTAACAGGAGGAGAAAACTCTGCCAAAGCACCTGAGGGACGAAACCCTTATGGATGGGTGATGGAAAATAACCAAGCTGATATCTTTTTAACGTACTGTACTAATGCAGTATTGGCGCAAAAAGAAGTACCTGCGTTACAAATTATTACCGTGCCAGATGCTATATCTGTGGGGGCACAATACGGTCTGACATTGATTAATGACGCTAACCCTGATGCGGCAGGTTTAGCTCATTTTATTCTGTCCACAGAGGGACAGGCTATTTTGTCAAAGTATGGCTTTGATACTCCGCTTCTATAAATATCTATTGAAATTTTATAAATTGATCGATGACGGACTAATTCTGAATTAATACGTCATCGAGCTTAGTTTCATTAGTCGTATATATTGTTTACTGTGTTATTGACTAATTGCCATATCGTCATTCGCATTTGGATAACGCTGATGACTAACTATGGCTAATTTAGCTTTATGCTCTGAGGAGCTTGCATCAAATTGCTTTATCAAATTACGCCCCGCCTTTTTGGCGCTATATAAGGCGATATCTGCATGTTTATAAGCAAGTGCGGCGTCACCTGTGATTTTAGCGATGCCACCACTAATGGTGAATGGCAATATATTACTAGACTGAATGACATCTTTAAGCCTATTTAACACCTCATGCGCGTGTTCTATGCTGGTGTTAGGCATCAATAAGGCAAACTCTTCGCCGCCGACTCTAGCAAATAAGTCTGTTTCACGACATTGAACAATTAACAGTTCGGCTAAGTTAGTCAGAGCTAAATCACCAATATCGTGACCGTAAGTGTCATTAATATTTTTGAAGTGATCAATATCGATAATTCCCAAACAGGCTTGAGCATTCGGGTATCGTTTGGCAAACAGGCTCAAGCTGTTCAGTTCACTATCAAATTTTCTACGACTCCATAAGCCTGTTAAAGGGTCTGACTCGCTTTGTTTTCGTAGCTTTTCTTCAAGATGTTTGCGCTGAGTGATGTCAGTAAATGTAATCACATATTTTTCTACAGCGCCTAAACCATTTCTTAAAACTTGAATACGAGCCATTAGTGCATAGTCATCGCCTAATTTGTTTTGTCCCATAATTTCACCTTGCCAGCAGCCTTGCTGTAAATATTGCTCAATGTCTGTAATTTCGGCCTGTGAAAGGTGAAAGTTAAGCTTACTGAGTGGCTCACCGATTAACTCGTTGTGAGTGAAACCTGAAACGCGCACAAATTGCTGGTTAGTTTTGATTAATTTGTAGTGCTTGTCGGTAATAATAACGCCAGCCACACCATTGAAGGCCGCTTCCATGAGTTGTTCACTCATCAGGTTATTTTCATGATTATTATACAGTTTAAAAATATAGCCACTGACGCCTAAAAGGAGCAGTAATAATAAAGAGGCAATAATAAATAGGTTCTTTTTTTGCTCGACTACGTAGGCTGAACTCGTTGGTGTGGTAATAACAATGTACTTTCCTAAATGAGCATAAACCTCATTTAAGCCTAATTCAGTATATGAATAGGTTTTATCATCAGTAGTTAATCGACCTTCATCCGATGACAAAATTTGTTGCCATAAAATTGGAACAGTATTTTTAAGGTTATATTGTTCAGTTCCTGCGATTAAATGGCTTAATACTTCAGATGGGTTGTCACTGGCGAGTATATTGCCATTTTCATCAATAATTCGCGTAATAAAGTTCTCACTTTGCATTTCATCAAAGGTGTTAAGAATATTGGTCACGCTAAGGTTAACCACTATATAACCTTGACGCACAGATTGATGATAGACAGGTGTCATAATTCTTAAACTGCTTTGAATAGGCTTACTGATTTGACCATTTTTAACGTCAATATCCACTGGCCAAGTACCAATTTCCCCTTTTTTAAGCTGCTGTGCATATAAAAAATATGGACGTTTTGATTTGTTCTCTAATTGAGTTGATGGTATTCGCTCAATGCTATTTTGGGTGTTATTCACTCTTATTTTCTCAATTCCTGCCTCATTCAAATAGCGTATTTGTGAGTAGACATTTTCGTTCTTCATAATGAAATAAAACATATTTTCTAAAGCAGTACGATTGCGCGAATTAGTCATTTCTGTGAATAGCTGGATCTGTGGGCTGGTGGATATTTTTTTAATGATGTCATCGACATCTTCCACCTCACTCGATAATTGTTCAGAGGCAAAAGCAAGGCGCTGATTATGGCTATCATTAATGCGAGTTGATTGGTCCGCCTCAATCCGCAGGTATTGATTAAAAACATATAGGCCTAAGCTGATCCCAAAGATCAGTACGATGCTAAAAATAAGTTTGAATACACGGATATTCTTATTTCGCAGGGTATTATGCATAGGTTTTAGTTGCTCACTTAAACGGAAATGAGATTAATGGAGTTAATCTCTTCTGCGGATACTGTAAATGAGTGGATTAATTGATAGTTACCTTTGTGTGCCAATCTCCAAGGGTAATTGCGAATTAATAAATCATTGAGGTAAAGTTTGTGTGAGCGTTAATCGTTTAAAACTAAAGTGACGAACTATTTGACTAATAAAAGAGTACTAAACTAATGTTTTTAAATGTTTAATATAAAATCGTGAAATTCAAATTAAAGCGTAAAAACTATTGCGCTACTTAAATCAGCTGGTTAATCTAACAGCAGAAACATATTGTGAGTCGAATAGTGAAGGATTGCTATTGAGTAAGTGAAAAGGAGCTTTCGAGTTGTTGATATTTCTCTCTTTCTTTGCATTTTCCTGTAACAAACTATCCCTAATATGCCTTCAGTAACAATTAGTTATTAATGTTTAATAATACCTGCTAGATAGTGGGTTTAATGAGGTTAACAATGAGCGAAGAAACAAGTTTACAAGTAGAAGAGATTAATCAAGATTCAAAAAATCTGGCGTTATTATGCTGGATAGGCACCATCTTTTTTGGTTTTATTCCTGGGTTGATTTTATATCTGGTTAAAACCGATGATAACTATGTTCGTGAGCAAGCCAAAGAAGCATTAAATTTTTCGATTACGGTTTTTATTGGCTATTTCATTTCAAGTATTTTGATGTTTATTGCAATCGGTATATTGACGATGTTCGTAGTTTGGGTTGTCAGCTTAGTATTTTGCATCATGGGCGCTATTGCGACTGCAAAAGGCGACAATTTCAAAGTGCCATTTACCTTACGTTTAATTAAGTAAGCGTTTTTGATAGGTAATAGCCAGCAAGGAGAAAGCCAATATGCGGCTGCTTTCCTTGTTGGTTAAGTGCAAAGCTTAAAAGGAATATTAAGTGGAAACGAACGTTTTTGACCGTAGGCACACCACAGATAACATTATCAGTGGCCCTTTATACAATTTAGTCATTGGCCTAACCCTATGTTGGGGCTTTGGCGTTAATTGGTGGATGGTCACTAACATCTCCCCTGAAGCCATTGCGTCTGTTAATTCATGGGTTTTCTTTATTGGTTACTTTGCCTCATGTTTTTTGGGTGTTTACCTCTTTTCATCATCTGATAAACCCATTGTCAGTTTTATTGGTTATAACTTTGTCGTGGTGCCATTTGGCTTCATTATTAATTTAGTGGTGAGCCAGTATGACGCGGCATTAGTGTCAGAGGCGATTCGAATAACAGGTTTGGTCACTATAGGGATGATGTGTTTAGGCACTTTATTTCCAGCATTTTTCAGTAAAATTGCCGGTGCGCTAACCATTGCTTTATTACTGGTGATCATTGTTGAACTGATTGAAATATATGTATTTGGTATTCATCACGGCATATTAGATTGGATAGTGGTGCTGATATTTTGTGGCTACATTGGTTACGACTGGGGCCGTGCTAATCAAATCCCTAAAACAGTTGATAATGCGATTGACAGTGCAGCAGCACTTTACATGGATATTATTAATCTATTCCTCAGAATTTTACGTATTCTGGGTCGTAAATAAATATCAAGCTGGCTGTAAATGAAAGAGCCGCAAGGCTCTTTTTTTGTTTTAAAAATGGCTATTTAACATGATTTATAGGGAGTTTTGATGCAATTAGTGAAGCCAAGTTTGCGATACCGCCAAAGCTATTTACATTACATTGTAGAGCTGGGCGATGAAGAGCGTTACCCATTTCCTCTTGATTTTGATTGTCAAAATTTTGAAGCCATGCTGCAAAGAAATCAGGACTTTGCTGATGGAGTTAATTTACCTAAAGGCTTTGTGGCTAGCGAAACCTATTGGCTTGTATCAGGAGCAGAGCTTGTTGGTGTGGCGAATTTGCGCTTGAGTTTAAATGACAGTATTCGTCATTGTGGCGGCCACATAGGTTTAGGTATTCGCCCAAGCTATAGAGGTAAAGGTTTAGGGGTAGAACTCTTGGGCCAAACTATTGCTGTAGCGAAACTTAAGGGCATGGAAGAGTTACACATTCATTGTTATCAAAACAATCTTGCTTCAGCCAAAATGATTATCGCAAATGGCGGTGTGTTGCACTCTGAAATTGAGTTGGAGGACGATAACACTGCGGCAATAATACAGCGCTATCGAGTACAGTTATAAGTTAAAACCTAGGTTAACTAATCAGTTGAACTACGGCTTCAGTGAGCTGTGTAGCAAGTTCAGTGTTAGATAACTCACCTGTTTCAGTATCAAAGTTCTGATAAAAACTAGGTACTGACATTGAGCCTTTTACTTCAGCGGCAAAGTAAGGTGCTGATCCCGTCGCAGCTGCTAAAACACTGCCTGCACCACCAGGGCCAGGGGAGGTGGCAAGTAGCAATGTAGGCTTACCTTGGAATACTTTTTGATCTATACGAGACGTCCAATCAAACAAGTTTTTATATGCCGCGGTGTAAGATCCATTATGTTCTGCAAATGAAATCACGATAGCATCGGCGCTGCCAATTTTTTCAAAAAATGCTTTAGCCAATTCAGGCTGACCGAGCTCTTTTTCACGATCTTCACTGAATAACGGGATTTCGTAGTCATTAATATCTAATAGTTCAACTTCTGCGTTTTCAGCTAAGTTAGCTGCTTGATGAGCGGCATAGTTTGCCAGCTTTTTGTTGATTGATTGACGACTGCTGCTTGCTGCGAATGCTAAAATTTTCATGTTATTGCCTTAGGCTTTTAAGCCAATTTAAGATTATTTTTGGACAAGAAGTAAACCTAGCTTATAGCTGATTTAATCCTTTATATTCAATAAATTCAACCACATTTCTGTCAGGGTCTCTGATAAAAAATGAGGTTCCTGTTACATGGGTCATTGGCTCGCCACTGAGTGGAATATTCAATTCTGCCAATGTTGCCATAACAGCCTTTGCATCAGTCACTTCCAGTGCCACATGGGTGTAACCAGTATGTTTGGTTGGAATGTCCATTAACACATTGGTATCTGCGTCTGCAGCATTCAAAATGAAATTGATATTAATTCCACTTGGATGTTCAACAATGGCTACGGGCTCAGGCCCCATTGGCCCTGCTATGTATTTGAAACCGAGTTGGGCATAAAAGGCTTTTGATACTTCAAAATCTTTTACACGTAGTCCGTAATGATTAATGCGAGTGATGTGTTCCATGCTCTCTCCTGACGATTCAATTGGGTAGATTATTGCTAACCGATGGAGCTACTTTACTGATTTGAGCGACAGTGATTAAGTGACTAAAAAGCAAATTATTGTTTCCATTTGGCTTGTAATGGGTATTGTTTTATTTAATTCGGCCTTTTATGGAATCGATAAGCTAGGTAAAGTAGGAAGTGAAATGGCTTTCTTTGATAGGAGTGGCTATCAAGTTTCGCTCAATAAAAGGGAAGGGATATGAAGTTGGATACTAAGCTGTTTGATGGTGTAGTTATTTTTACTCAAGTGATTGAGTCTGGCAGTTTTTCTGAAGCAGCAGAAAAAACAGGTCATTCGACGTCTTTCATTAGTAAAGCGATCACTAAGTTAGAGCAAAGATTAAAAACTCGCTTATTGCATCGAACAACACGTTCACTGAGTTTGACTCCTGAAGGTAAGTTATTCCATCAGCAATGCGTGCAAATGGTGGCCGATGCTGAGCAGGCTGTTGTGATGCTCGATAGCAATCAGCAAACGCCGACAGGTACGCTTAAAATTAGTTGTCCTGTGACATTTGGCCTGCAATATTTACAGCCGATTCTGTCTATTTATATGAATTTATATCCGCAAATTAAATTGGATATTGATTTTAGTGACCGTCATGTGGACTTAGTCCAAGATGGTTATGATTTAGCGATTCGTGCCACACAGCAGCTAGATGATTCCAGTTTGATTTGTAAACGCATTAGTCAGTTTCATGCTTATACCATTGCTACGCCTGCTTATTTAGCGAAACACGGCACGCCGCTGACCCCTGAAGATTTAATCACTCATCAATGCATTTGCTACAGCAATTTGAAGCAGCCTAACCGCTGGGTGTTCGAGCATTCGCAAAAGGACACGATTACCATAGATGTACCACAGGTGATTGCTTGTAATAATGCCGATATGGAATTGGCGATGGTGCTAGATGGTCATGGGATTTCGAGGTTGCCTTCGTTTTATTTAACCAAGGCATTAGCTAAAAATAAGTTAACTGTGCTGTTTCAAGACTACCATCAGCCAGAAGTGGATATTTATGCGATCTACCCGAGCCGTAAGCACTTAACCCCAAAAGTGCGCTGCTTTATTGATTTGCTGGTGGAGCATATGCCGTCGCAAACACCACATACTCCACTTGCTGATTAACTTATATTGATAACTGTAGACTAGCTGGCGATTTGTTCTGGTATGAGTGGGTTTTTAGCCAAATATTCGAACAGGCCTGTTTGCATGTTCACATTCCAGAATCTGCCCGCAAGTGTGAGACTAAGCGCTTTGTCATCGAGTGTCGCAAGTCCATTTTGTTGCCAAGCCTCAAATAACGGCTGCAAATGAGCGAGTACCGTTGTTTCTATATTGCCGAATTCCAAAACTCCAGAGTCTAAGCCACGTTTAAATACGGCATCAAATGCTGCTGATGGATTAGGACTTAATGCCATTCCTGGTACTTGTGCAGGTGCTAGCTCTGACAATTTTTCAGCTGTTTGTGCTTGATGCCATTCTTTTAAATCTCGGGCATTCATGATGCCATGACCATGAATACTGCCGCCGCCTCCTGCGCCGAAGGGTAAGATTTCAATGCCACTTTTAGCCAGTGAGTTATAAATGCTGCGCTCACGATTATCACGACGCCAATGACAGCTCGATAAGCGTTGCCAGTCATTTGATTCTAACTTGCTTGCACCATAGGCATACATATTGGCGCGAGTCTGACTGTCGGCTTGAAACTCGCTGGTGTCGGTACCCAGAACTTTGCCTTTTTCACTGGCTTTATCTATTCGATTGCCCGCCAAACCAATGAGTTGATATAAGTCGACGCCGTGGGCTCCACTTTCCATCGCAGCTTGAATATCTTGCTGCCAAATCTCCATGGTTTGACCCGGTAAACCAAAGATTAAATCAATAACAATGCTAGCCGTAGGGTGTTTACTTAAATGCTGCAGCCTCTCAATTAAAGTTTGCTTATCATCGAAGCGACCGGCTGCTTTACGCACTTCGGTATCAAAACTTTGTACCCCAAATGAAAATCGATTGAAACCATTATCAAGGGCGCTATGCCACTTATCGTCATCAAATCCGTTAAGGCGGCCTTCAAGGGTTATTTCCGTATCGGCCCTTAAAGGAAATTGCTGAATGGCCTTACCCAGCACCGCAATTTCTTCAGCTTTAATATCGGTTGGCGTGCCTCCGCCAACGTAAACGGTATCAAAGGGCTGACTTTGCGCTAGAGGTGTTTTTGCAGCAATGGTCAGTTGTTGACACAAACTGGTCATGTAATCGCTGATACGTTCAGGTTTAGCACCATTTTCAAAGAAGTTACAAAAGCTGCAGCGTTTACGGCAGAACGGAATATGGATATACAGCGCTCTTTTATCTGCCCCAGTTGGTTGCTGCCACCACTGAATCCACAAGTCATTGCTAACTTGTAGAGGTTTACTGCCGCTTCGACCAGCATGGGGTGCACTTTTTACTTTAAAAGCATGTTGTAATGGATCAGGGCTAGCAATACCTGTCATGGTCGGAGTTAGTATCATGATGATTCTCAGCAAATTGAAAACTATTACTGTAATGATAACTATTATCATTTGATCTTTTGTAGGGATAGATCAAGTTTGCTGGCTTTGCATTGTAAATTTTGTCAGTGGAAAGCATAAAAAAGCCCATTAACATCAGTGATTGTTATTGGGCGTTTTATTGATAACTTAAGCCGTCTTCTTTATTTACTATATCGCTCTGCGAATTGAGCGCTCAGCTAAGTCGTCATAAGTACAGCGTCAATTCATTATAGAATAAACGTCGCCACTAAATCGTTTAATGATTTAGCCTGCACTTTTAAGTCTTTTGCCTTTTGAACGCTTACCTCAGCCACTTTGGTTATGTCATCTGTAACATCTTTAATTGCCACAGTGTTTTGAGTGATCTCACTGGTGACTTGGGTTTGCTCTTCAGCAGCGGTGGCAATTTGGCTTGCCATATCTGAAATCAAAGCAACCGCTTGGGTTATTTCTTCAATGGCGACAGTTGCTTCATTGGCATCATTAACACTGTTGCCTGCCAAAGTTTGGCTGCTTTGCATTAATGTGACCGCATTAGATGTGGTTTGCTGTAAGGTTTCAATGGTTTCATAGATTTCTTGAGCTGAATCTTGGGTGCGTCGAGATAACACCCGCACTTCATCTGCTACCACGGCAAATCCACGACCTTGTTCACCTGCACGAGCAGCTTCAATTGCAGCGTTCAATGCAAGTAGGTTAGTTTGCTCAGCAATCCCTTGAATGGTAGAAAGAATGCTCGAAATCGCATTGGCGTGTCGGCTTAGTTCACCAATGACATCGGTTGCTTGGGTCACTTCATCAGCTAATAAGTTGATTGATTGGCGGGTGTTATCCACTAAACTTTGACCCTGGACACTACTATTGCTCGATTGCTGTGCAGCGGTGGCAGTGCTTTCCGCATTGGCAGCAATTTCTTGAGTGGCGCTAGCCATTTCGGTTACCGCAGTAGCAACCATGGTGACTTCTTGCTGCTGAATTTGCAGCTCTTTCTCTGCCAAATGGGTATTGTTTAGGCTTTCATCCGCTTCTTTATCCAGCTTACTGGCTAACTCGCGAATTTGGCTAATCAACTGATGTTGGCTGCCTACAAAGCGGTTAAAGCTGATAGCTAAAGTCCCCACTTCATCTTCAGAGTCTACTTTAATACGTTGGGTTAAATCCGCATCGCCATCGGCGATACGGACTAATGCTTGAGAAACACGTGATAGTGGTGCTAAAAGCTGACCCATTAACCATGAAATCACCATCATACTAACGACAAGCACTAAGGTTGAAATGCCCAATTGGGTCAGCAACAGTGAGCTTAATGGCGCTTCAAGAGTCTGTTTATCTAGCACTAAAATTAATTCCCAATCGGTATTCGGAATATCTTCAGCCCAGACTAATTTGTCACGTCCTTCAGGATCAAAATGAATTGGAATAAGTTGGTTTGGTAAGCGGTTTTGAATTAATAAATTGTAATCTAGATCTTTATCAATCGCGCTAACATGTCCCATTGCCTTGCTGGCATCTTTGTAGGCGATAACGGTCCCATCTTTATGCATCATGATGGCAAAACCGTCTGACGGTAGCTTCATTTTATTGACGTCATCGACTAGTGCATCAATTGATAAATCACCGCCTACAACGCCATTTTGTGTTTGCTGAGCGATGGTAACCACTAAGATATTGTAGGCAACATCAAGATAAGGCTTAGTTAAAATTAACTCTCTTTCGCTTGTGGCTTGCTGATACCAAGGGCGAGAGCGGGGGTCGTATCCTGTTCGGTCAATGCTTGGATCTGAATCAATCATTTCACCAGACGCTTTACCAAAATAAGTCAGTTCAAACCGGCCTGAAGCTTGAGCTTGTTGCAAGGCATCTAAGGTATTGTTATTGGCTTTAGACCCTAAAGCGTTAATGACATCTTTACGGGTTGCAAGCCATTCGCTTATCCGCTCAGCCTGCTGCGTACTCAAGCGCTGTACTTGCTCAAGGTTAGATTGCAGAAGTATGTCTTTTTGATTGGAGTAACTTTGCCAAGAAAGCAAAGCTATAACCATTGAAAGCGCAACTAATACAGGGACAAGGATTTTTTGTTTTAACGAATAGGATTTCATATTAACCGGTAATATCCATGAATAGTGGAACAGAGTAATGACGTCGGTTATCGAGTCACTACAGAGCTAATTTGGGCGGCGGATAGTGGCATAGTTTTGTATATTTTAATAGCAACTGGATTGTTAAATAACCAAATTAAACATGGTGATAACGAGAGAGCTACGGCATAGATACAAGTCGCACTCATTGCTTATAATTACTGACTAAATCATTATCCTACTGAGGTGGTAAAGCGACATTGAAAGCCGAATTATTTAATGGAAGATTCTTGAACGTAAGTTCTTTAATCTGCATATTCTGCTGGAATGGCTAAAGGTTGATTCTTAAGTTGTCAGCAGTAAACCATCTTTACCTCTAAGTGACTTACGATGGTTTACTGCTGATGAATAACGAGTGAAATTAGCTCGCGTCTACATAGAGTTGTTTGAATAGCCCAGGTTGACTCTTTAAATGCTGCTCAGTGCCTGACTGGCTAATTTTGCCATCATCAAGAACCAGTATTCGGTCTGCCAAACGCAAGTTATTCAATCTGTGAGCGATAATAATCGAGGTACGTTGCTGCAAAAACTCTGCGAGATTAGCGAGCACTTTGGCTTCGGTTACCGCATCCAGGGCAGATGTTGCTTCATCTAAAATGACCACTTGAGGCTGGCTTATCAACATTCTAGCAATGGCTAAACGTTGCATTTGGCCACCAGAAAGACGCGTTGTTGAACGCCCTAAATCTGTATCAAGTTTGCCAGCCCATTGAGATACCGTGTCGCTTAACTCTGTGTGCGCTAATGCTTGCCATAAGGTGTCATCATCAATCTCAACACCAAAGGTTAAGTTATCGCGTAAGCTGCCTGCAATTAACTTAGGGTGTTGGGGGACATAACCTACCTGTTGACGAAATCGATTTATGCCATAGTCAGACATCACTAGGCCGTTAATGCTGATACTGCCTGATTGAGGCATGTAAAAGCCCAATAGCAAATTGATTAAGGTTGACTTGCCACCACCACTCATTGCCAGTAATGCGACTGATTCATTCGCCGCTAAATTTAGGTTTAATTGCTTGAATAAATGCGGTTCTTGTTCAAAGCCAAAACTGACATTGTTGAAATCAATATTGATTTTAGATGTCACAGAGTCTTGTGATTTAGTTTTGGGTAAATCTGAATTTTCCTCAGTCGGCTCAACGTCTAAATCCAATAAGTTGTTAAGTCTTTCCATCGATGCCTGAGCGCCAAAACGTGCATATTGAATATTGAGTAGCTCTTGTATTGGCCCCATTAAGTACCAAAGGTAGCTAAATACCGCAAAGATTTGTCCTACCGTTAAATCAGATATCAACACCATAAAAATAGCCATGGCGCGAAAGCATTCAAAACCTAATAAGAAGGTGGTGAAGCTGAGCTTATTTAATGCATCTGTTTTCCACTGATTAGCAATAGCGTGGTGGCTAAGACTAGATGCGAGTCCAAATACTCGTTGGTAGTAGTGCTTTTCTTGTTGAGCTAAACGTAACTCTCGAGTGGCATCTACTGTATCAACAAGGGCTTGTTGAAAAGCTTCGGTGGCGGCATTTTCTTTACGGCGCAAAGTTTTTACATGCTCAGCAAAACGTGATGAAAAATAAATAACTAATGGATTAAGCAAGATGATCATTAAACCGAGTTGCCAATTTAGCCACAGTAAAACACTGGCAATGGCGACAATGGTGAGAACGCTGATGATTAATCGTGACAGGGTGTCACTGACAAACCGCTCGACAGTATCGACATCGGTAATACATCTTGACGCTAATCCAGCACTGCCATATTTGTCGAAGGCGCTAATTTGCATCTTAGGTAATTGCATCAACATTCGCTGACGCACATCTAAACTGATCCGTTTAGCTATTTTGGTAAATTCGCGCGCCTGAACAACTTGGGTGATCATGGTGAGTAAGCGCAGCAGAATAACGGCGACTAATACAATGACAATATAGACACTGGGTTTGTGCCAAGCTTCGGGCAAAATTGGCTGTAAATTATTGAGCAGCCAACCCGTTTGCCCAAGCAGTACTTCATCAACCAATAATGGCATGAGCATAGGGATTGGTAAGCTTAATAACGTCGCTAATACAGCAATCAGGTTTGCTTGAATAAGCTGACGTTTATGAGTAACGATTTTTTGCTTTAACCAAGCCCAGTTAAGTCTTGATTGATCTTGCTTGATGTGTGGTTTGGTTTGATTGTCGTGTTGGGGGTTTTGTTGAGCCAAAACTAGTGTCCTTAATCGGAACGTTATTACACAAATGCTTGAGCTAGCCAAAGCTAGCTCAGTATCCAAGGAATATATGCCAGTTGATATGTATTGAGTGGTTATTTAAATGAATACATCAGTGATAACCGTTAAAAAATTAACGGTAGATTGCTTTTAGGGTCGACCACTAAAGTAGGTTTGTAATGCCAAACCTTCTCAATGATGTCTGCTGTCAGCGCTGTATGAGGTTCACCATCACTCACCACTTCACCTTTTTCCAGTACTACCAATCTATCGGCATAACGACAGGCTTGATTCAAGTCGTGTAATACCACCACTACGCAGTAGTTATGTTGGTGAGCTAAGGTTTGTGCTAACTCAAGTACTCTATGCTGTTGAGCCAAATCTAATGCTGAAGTGGGTTCGTCCAATAATAAAATGGGATTGCTTGGTGCTTGAGCAAGTTGAGTTAATACTCGGGCCAGTTGTACTCGCTGTTTTTCCCCTCCAGATAGAGTAGGGTAACTGCGAAATTTAAGTGCCGATAACGCGACTTGTTCAAGTTGCTTATCGACGAGATCACTACCTTGTTGCTGACCAATGGTTAATGGATACAAACCCATTTGCACCACTTCGTGAACTTTAAAGGGAAAGGTCAACGAGGCGTGTTGTGGTAATACGGCTAATGACTTGGCAAGTTCTGCTCTGTTCCATTCAAGTAAGGGCTTGCCAAACATGGAAATATCACCAGAAGAAAGCGCTGTTTCTTGGCATAAGCTTTTAAGTAAGGTCGACTTACCTGCGCCATTAGGCCCTAATAAAGCTGTCACTTGCCCAGGTTGGATTTCAAGATTTATGTCGTTGAGCACTGGTTTTTTACCAATATGCACCGACAGATTATTAATACTCACCACAGATTTATTTAATGCATTATTGGATTGGACTTTTTCAGCTGATGACTCAGGTTTTGGTGTGAATATCACGCTGTCTTTACTGGTACGGGACATGCCCGCTCTATCAAGTCCAGCAAGCTCTAAACCCGATAGCTCAGGTGCTGATTTATGTGTCTTTAGCATTGATTTTAGCTCTAGATTTCTCAACATATTACACCAACTTATTGCGCTGTTTGAGTAATAAAATAATGAAGAAAGGCGCACCTAATAAAGCTGTCACTAAGCCAACAGGTAATTCAGACGGCGCAACAATTGAGCGTGCGCCAATATCTGCAACCACCAATATTGCCGCACCTAACATGGCGCTTAATGGCAGTAATAAACGATGGTCGGGTCCAATCATCATTCTGACCAAGTGCGGTACCACTAAGCCGATAAAGCCAATAATGCCCGTTGCCGCTACCGCAATACCAACGCCAATGGCGCAAAGCACAATGAGTTTAAGTTTTAGGTTATCGACATCAAGGCCGAGGTGACGTGCTTCTGATTCACCTAATAATAGGGCGTTTAATGCTTTGGCACTTTGATTAAACTGCCAACTAATAACCGCAAGCGCCACTAGACTGAGTACAACATAATGCCATTGTGCACCTGCAACTGAGCCCATTTGCCATAGGGTCAAATCCCTTAGAGCCATGTCATCAGCCATATAGGTGAGTACGCCGATACCAGCGCCAGCAAGTGCAGCAACAGCAACACCAGAAAGCAGTAATAACACCACTGAAGTACCGGTTGGGCTCGCCGCTAGTCGATATACGATTAATGTAGTTGCAAGGCCAGCGACAAAGGCACTAAACGCCACTAAGTATTCGCCACCAAAAGGGAATAATACGATACAGATTGCAGCCCCTAATGCCGCGCCAGATGACACGCCGATAATGCCTGGGTCAGCTAAAGGGTTACGGAATAACCCCTGCATCACAGCACCACATTGTGCCAGTGTTGCACCTACCGCCAGTGCTAATAAAGTGCGAGGTAAGCGAACATTGTTAATGACCAGTTGCTCATGGGGAGCAACTGATGCCAGCTCTTGGCCTGTGGCCCAATTCACCATGGCATTAAAGCTGGTGGTCGGGCTAATTTGTAATGGTCCGATGCTGACAGACAACAGGCTTGTAATCACCAAAGCGGTGAGTAAACAAGGCCAAAGCCAACGTTGATTTTCCATAATGCGTCCTAGTAAGACTGATTAATTCTGTAAAAAAGACCTATATCACTACAGCTTTTTGATACTGATAAAGTCGCTGGCTAAGTCATCTGCAGCTGCAACAGCACTTAAACCAAGGCCACCGATTAATGCTTGAGACGGCAAGCTCTTAATGTGTTTATGCTCGCCTGCTGGTGTGTGCTCAAGTAATGGCATTGCTTTCAGTAACTCGCTGACTGGATCGGTAGAGTCAACTTCGCTGCGGTTTGAAATCAAAATCACATCAGGCTGTAAGGCTAAAATACCTTCTTGAGAAACACTTTTGTAACCATCAAATCCAGCGATGTTTTGGCCGCCAGCGAGATTGATAATAATGTCTGCTGCTGTGTTATTACCGCCGACGCGGGCAGGTCTGTCTTGTTGAAGTAGCAGGAACAACACTTTCGGTGCATCACCGTGTTGACTAATTTTTTGTTGCTTAGTTTCTAGCTGGTTAAATGATAAATCGAGTTTCTGTTTAAGCTCATTGGCTTGTGATTCGCGGTTGAGCAATTTACCCATTTGCTCCACATTACTGACAAGTTCATCTTTGGTATTCGCGCTTGGGAATGTGACCACTTCAACATTAGCATTAGATAATATGTCTAAAGTGTTTTTGGGTCCCATAGCTTCAGAACCTAATAATATGCTCGGTGAAAGGGCTAAAATCCCTTCTGCAGATAACATGCGGTGATAGCCAAGTTTAGCGACCGCATCTAACTCATCAGGGATCAGACTAGTTGAATCAACACCCACTAATTCATCGCTAGCATCGAGAGCTAAGACTAATTCTGTGATACCAGCGCCAGCACTAACTACACGATTTTCTGCTGTTGCCATTTGGCTAAACAAGGCTGCTGAAAGTAGCATGGTTGCTGTCATCATGCTGGTGAGTGATACATTGTTAAGCTTGAAATTTTGTAGCTTGAGCATAATTTATTAAACTCCGAATAAATAAAATGAGTTGGGTATTCCCTAATGAATAGCGCTGACAACTATCTTTAATAGATACAATAGATAAATATCTTTAATAGATAAGTGACCGCAGCATTAGGGCTCCATTAAAATTTGGGTATTAGTAATTTGCTGTCGTTGTAGTAATGCCAGCACAGTCATTAGTGGCTGCACAGGTGCATTTTTATCTGCCGCGACAACAACATTGATATCAGGTGTCTCAGTGAACGCTTGAATAAAGGCTGCTTCAAATTGATCAAAATCTTCAAATTGTTGACTGTCTAATGCCCAGTGTGGCGCTTCAGTCAGAATATTGATTGAAATATGTTGTTCCTGAGACAAGCCCACGAGTTCAGAGTCGACTTCTGTTGGAACATCCACAGGTAATGTCAGCAGCTGGGTATTAGCGGTCAGCAGCAAGAACACCAACACAATAAAAATAATGTCGATGAGCGGGGTTAAATCAATCCCGACACTTGCTTGAGCTGAAGAGCCGGCGCTAGGGTCTGCGCTGATCATCAGTTTGACTCCGATAGCGTTGCATTCATTGGTGCAGTCATATTGGCAGTAGAAGACTGTTGTTGATTGGTGTTGCTCTTACCCGCTTTAAGGCAAGGTGCATTGGCTCCGCACGGCGCTTCACAACCAATGTTTAATGCTTGATCAAAACCTTCTAACCATAGGTTTAGCTGATTTAAAGCATGAGCCATTTTATTGCAGCGCTTTTCAGCCCATAAACTCAGTAAGTGAGACATGGTGATAGCTGGTACCGCAATAATTAACCCCGCAGCAGTCGTATTCATTGCAAGTCCAAGACCCGTTGCGAGTTGTGATGGTGTTACTGGACCATCAGAAATACCCAGCTGACTGAACATTTCAATCAAACCTAATACTGTGCCTAATAGACCAAGTAGGGGAGTAATTACGCCGATAATCTGCAGGACTTTTAAGCCTGATTGCAGCTTTTCTTTTTGCTTTATTAGCCAAAGATTTAAAATCTCTTCTCGCATAGCGCGTGGATGATCGCCATGGGATAACAACAGGCCTGTTCCCTTAGCTAACATAGTGCGGCCTTTACTTAATTGGGTCAGCAGTTGTTGTCTTTGTTCTGGGGTTGCACTGCGAGTTTTTTTTCTCAGTTCAGTGAGCCATGCATCTCGCTTTAAAAGCTCGTTGGCCATTAAAGCTACACGCTCTAATATGATGAGAATGGCTAAGAATGCACAAATAAATAATGGCCAAGTTAAGTAGCCTAATTGCTCTGACAGTTGCAAATATAATGGTTGAGACATGTTGGTTTCCTATCTTCAGATTAATTTAGCGCAAACTTCACCGGTACTCTTACTGTGTAAGCAAAAGCTGTTTGTGGTGATGGTGCGGCAAATTGCCACTTTTCAACGGCATCGATAGCTGCTGCATCAAGTAAGCTATAACCTGAACTATTAACTAAAGTGAGCGAGAGTTGCTCACCAATTTGATTAAACATGACTTCCACTGTCGCGGTGCCCTCAAAACCTCTTTTACGGGCTTTTCTAGGGTAATTAGGTTGAGATGGTGGCGCTGAAAACGTCGGTTGTTGCAGTGCAACGGTTTCTTGAGTGATCCCTTGCTTAGCATCAACTTGCTGTTGATTGTGAGTTGCGCTGGCATCTGCGCTGGCAAACTCTGTTACTTCTGCTGGTGGCTGCTCAATTGTTTCTGGCTCAACAACTTTAGTGTCAACTATTTCTGTCTTAGGGATTTCAGGTTTAGTTACCGGAGGCTTAACCTCCTCAACTTTGGCAATGACTTTTTCTGGTGCTGGCTTTTTAGGATCGGTTTTAATTTCTGGTTTAGGCTGAACTTCAGGTTTAACAATGGATTCAGGCTTAGTAACGGGCTCCGGTTGTTTCACTTCTGCCACAGTGTTTTCAATACTTGATGCCTGTGCGCTGGCTTGCATTGCAATCATGACGCTGACAGCTTGATTTGATCCCATTGCAGCACCTTCAGATAACTGAATAGTAGGCTCGCTATTTTGAGAGGCCAGTACCCCTCCTTGGATTAAAATCGTTAAACATCCGAAAGCAAAATATCGTTTAGGTGTCATCTGCAATATTCTTCTACAACATCAATGCGGTTAAAGGTTGAACAATTCCAATTGAAGTAATTAGTTAGCTTAGAATCTTTACATTCTTTACAAATCATTTAATAACAACAGGTTATATTCATTCCTTATTAGTATTGAGTTAAATGTACATCAATACTAATGAGATCGCAAATGATAATGATTTTCATTTGATCTATATTTTGTTCTCAGGTAAAGTGCGGCAATTAGTCAGGCAGTAATAATACTTTGTGATTAGTTTTTCAGCATGATTCATTAACTTTTTCACTAACACAAAGTGGTCATTACTTCTCTCGAACTAAGCCGAATTTTGTATTTATACTTTGAGGATTTAATCATGACCAAGAAGCCACTCGTAGTAGCAATGGCAATGGTTTTCAGTACAACCGCATATGCACAAGAAAGCAAAACAGTCACCGAATTTGATGAAGTTTTAGTCACAGCAACGCGTATCAGTGAAAAAGTATCTGATACTAGCCGAAGCGTGACAGTGATCAGCGAAGAGAAAATGCAAGAGTCACAACCTTCATCGGTTGCAGATGCACTGAAAAACGAAGCTAACGTCAGTGTGACAAATGGTCCTCGAGCTTCTTCTCAGGGTGTTGAAATTCGTGGTTTAAGTGGTCAACGAGTATTACAAACCATTGATGGTGCACGTCAAAATACTAATTCAGGTCACCGTGGCACTTACTTCATGGATCCTGAGTTACTAAGCTCAATCGAAGTTGTGCGTGGCCCTGCAAGTAGCTTATGGGGCAGTGGTGCTATTGGTGGTGTGGTTGCGCAAAATACCAAATCAGCCCAAGACTTTTTAGATGAAGGCGATACCTTTGGTGGTTATATCAAGCAAGGTTTTGAAACGAACGGCGACAAGATTAAAACCAGCGGTACGCTATATGGTTTAGCTGACAACATTGATTGGTTATTAAGTGGTAGCTACCACGATAGCAATAATATCAAGATTGGTAATGACCAAACCCTTGAAAACAGTGCTTCTGAAGCAACGAGCGGTTTAGCAAAAATTGGTTGGGAACCCACTGATGACCAACGCTTACAGTTATCTGCACGTTTTTCAAATACCGATGAGTTAGTGCCAAGTAACCCATCAACTAATGTCGGCAGTTCAGTCCCATTAGTACAACGTGATACTGAAGATCAAAACGTGACGTTAGATTACAGCTTAAATCCAACTGATAACCCATTATTGGATTTAAACGCCACCGTTTATTGGAACAGCACCAATTACGACGAAGACCGTGTCACTAAAGACCAATTCGATAGCACTGAATTTGAAACCATTGGTTTTAGCATTAATAACAGCTCAACTTTCGGCAATACTGTGCTGACTTACGGTGTTGACGGTTATAAAGACACGATTAACACAGTACGTGACGATTATGGGCAAGTGGGTGAGCGACCAGAAGATATTGATGGTGAAACCACAGTTTGGGGCGCATTTACTAAAGCAGACATTAAGTTAACTGAAACAGTCGCTTTAGACGTTGGTGTACGTTACGACACGTTCGAAAACGAGAGTAATAACTTAGGTTTGTCATCTGATGATAACGCTTTTACCCCTTCTGTCGGCTTAGTGTGGAACACCACTGACTGGTTAACCTTAAGTGCTCGATATGACGAAGCTTTCCGTGCTCCAAGCATGGAAGAAATGTATTCAACTGGTACCCATTACTGTATTCCTTCAATCCCAGGTTTCTTACCTGATGGCCTGTGTAATACCTTCGAAATCAACCCAGATTTGGAAGCTGAAAAAGCTCAAAACAAAGAGATAAAAGCAGATATGCGCTTTGCTGATTTAGCCGGTGACGACGAGTTAGCGATTACCTTAAGCGTGTTCAGAAATGATGTTGACGATTTCATTGAGCAATCGGTGTCTAACCCGCTTTATGGCATTCCAGGACTTGAGCAAACGACCTCTTGGGATAATGTTGATGAAGCTAAATTAACCGGTTTTGAATTCAATACTCGTTACCGTTACAAGCAAACCCGTGTGACATTTAACTACGGTCAGACCGAAGGTAAAGACAAGAATACCGATGAGTATTTATCAAATATTCCAGCTAAAAAAATGGGCATAGATTTATCGCAGTCGATTATGGAAGGCGATATGAAGTTTGGTACACGTTTCACTTACGTTGCTGAGCAAGACGATTTACCAGCAGATAACCTTGAGCAATATGACTCATACAAATTGTGGGATGTATATGTAGCTTGGGAACCTGCAATGGGAACTTTTGAAGGGCTACGTGTTGATTTTGCAGTAGAAAATATCGGTGATGAGGAATATCGCCAAGCGTGGCAAACCTTGTACGAACAAGGCAGGAATTTCAAATTGTCAGCGCGTTACTCATTTTAATCCTTTATCCACAAGCGGATATAAATCATAAGTCAGCATTATGCAGTGAAATATTCGTTTAATGCTGACTGAAATAAGCTTCTCAAGCACTAAAGCTTGAGCGGCTTTTTCAAGATTCTGGTTTTGTAAAAATTAGCATCCGCGACATGGCTTTATAAATAATTGGAGATATTCCATGGCTGTATCAGTAGAACAAATTAAACAGTATTTAGCAGATAACCCAGCAGCAATGCCAGGGCAAGTTGCTGCTGAGTTAGCAATCACAGAACTTGAAGTGGTTAACGCCTTACCAGTCGAGCAGTTGGTATTACTGCCTTTATCAGAAAAAGATAGCTTATTGGCGTCGCTACCTGAGTGGGGCAACATGACCACTATCGTATCCGCTTCAGGTAGTATTTTTGAATTTAAAGGCTCGTTTCCTAAAGGAAAATATGCCCATGGTTATTACAACTTAATCACCAAAGGTGAAGGACTACATGGTCATTTAAAATTAGATGATATTAGTGCTATTGCTTTGATCAGTAAACCGTTTAGAGGGACCGAAAGCCACTCAATTAACTTCTTCGGTGCACAAGGTGAAGTAGTCTTTAAAGTGTATTTAGGTCGAGATAAAAAGCGCGTGCTGCTAAGCGATCAAGTTGAGCGCTTCCAAGCGTTGAAAGACAGTGTGCTCGCAGTGGCTTGATGACCGCAGCAACCTAACTAACGCTTAATAAAATAGAGCGCTCAATAAATATAGAAAGAGGAAATCGTGATGTCGACAGAAAAAGAGCAACGTTTACGAGAAAAGCTACTCCCAGAAATTGAAGAATTTAAAGCCCAGCGTTCAACATTACAGCTTGCTACCCAAGATGCTGACGGCATACCTAATGCCAGTTACGCGCCTTTTGCTCTAGCTGATGACGGCTTTTATATTCTAGTGAGTGAGCTGGCTCGCCATGGCACCAACTTAAAAGCCTCTGACAAGCTATCTGTTATGTTAGTTGAAGATGAGTCTGAGTCGAAAAGCGTGTTTGCCCGTAAACGATTAACTTTTGATGCGACAGCCGAAATAGTTGCAAGAGATACCGATACATTTACCAAAGGCGTAGCGGCATTATCGACTCGTTTTGGTGAAATGATTGATAACTTAGCAGCATTAAAAGACTTCAATCTATTTAAACTTAATCCACATCACGGCTTATACGTTAAAGGCTTCGGACAAGCATTTAGCTTATCTGGTGCTGAGTTGTTAGATGTAGATTGGAAGCGCGATGGCCACCACGGTACCCCTAAGCAAGTGGCAGTCGAAGCGTAACTATTTAGTGAAAAGTTAACCCCATTGTCTAAAGCTAAATAGTTATAAGCCCGCTGAGTTCAGTGGGCTTTTTTATGCCCAGTTAACAGATCATGATTCAAATTAACTCCCACTTTTTACCTAAGCTGTTAAACTAAAAGCTTGGCTTTCTATCTCAAATAAACACTAAAAGGCATTAATCTTATGAGTAATATTGTGTTCATTGCAACTAGCCTTGATGGCTATATCGCTGACAAAAACAATAATATTGATTGGCTTCACGATATGCCAAACCCAGAAGGTTCAGATATGGGGTACAGTGTTTTTATGAGTCGAATCGATGCATTGGTTATGGGCCGTAATACCTATGAAAAGGTGATGAGTTTTGACTGTGACTGGCCTTATCACAAACCTGTATTTGTACTTAGCAATACCCTGACAACAGTTGCCCCTGAAGTGGCGGATAAGGTGTTTATTGTTAACGGTGAACTTGAACAAGTAGTGAATGAGCTTAATCAAAAAGGGTTTAACGAACTGTATATCGATGGCGGTGCGACGATTCAAAACTTTTTAAAGCAAGATATGATTGATGAGCTGATCATTACTACCATTCCGACTTTACTCGGCGGCGGTATTTCTTTGTTTGGTGAGTTGGCTGCGCCGTTAAAATTCAAACATATCAGCAGTCAACAGCATCTAGGTTGTTTAGTGACAAATAGCTTTATTCGAGTACGCGAAGACTAAACTGATGGCAACGAGTTACTCAAAATTGCCATATATATCAATCACGAACTCTCTTGATTTGGCGTACTCTCTAGGGGTATTGCCAATGGCATTTTTCAAATAGCGGATTAAATGCGGTTGATCGCTAAAACCAAATTGCTGCGCAATATCGCTCCAATTAATATCATTATTTTCATGTTTTGATAAATGCGTCAGTAGATTATCGAGCTTATTGATTGACTGACATTGTTTTAATGTCATCCCTGTTACACGTAAAAAGCTGCGCTCTAAGGTTCGCTGGGAGCAATGTAACTGCTGTCCCATTTGCGAAATGACCACTTCAGGTGGTAGCGCAATGGCTTTTCTGACTAATTCACTGTGTTTATCATCTTTTGCGGTGCTCACCCAAGGCAGCAGTAATTGGTCTAGCAGTTCTGCGCAGGCCGTTTGATCCTGTTGGCCTACTTGTAGCAATGATGCTAAAGATGATTCTAAATATGAGTCTAAAGATACGTTTAATTGAGCTGCTAAATTGCTATCTGGCTTTGGCGGAAATTGCTGGAATAGTTGCTCCACATCAACTTGAGCAATACGGTTTACCTCAACAGTATTGGGCTCAAGATTTAATGAGTACAGTGCACCAGTATGAAATTTAATTCCAAGTAAGGTCATCGGTTCACTATGATCCATAGTGTAGGTTTTATTATAAGGAAATAACCAATGACTGCCTTTTCCTTGAGTGGAGTAGGCCTCAGATTGATAGTCATAAGCTTGATATTTAGGCGTGAGAATTAAATGTCCACAAGTATCAGGGTTAAGCTTTGGGTGAGCGATACCATCGTCATCTTTGACGGTGTTAATAAACCAATAGCATTCGACATAACGGGCAACAAGGCTATCAATTGGTGGGATCATCCAGCCGTTCAAGATGCCGCCTTTGGAGTGCATTCCTCGTCAGCGCAGCATTCATTCTGTAAAAAACTAATCACAGATTCAAGTTGTTCAAACTCAGCCACGCAGTATAAGGTGCGACCTTCACGACGCTGGGAAATCAGTCCAGCAGAAGCCAAACTTGATATGTGGTGAGATAACGTTGAACCAGGAATCGCTAAACTTTCTTGTAGAGCACCGACCGCTACTCCCTGATAACCCGCACGTACCACTTTATTATAAATGGTTAGTCTTGTCGGATGTCCGAGTTCTTTCAATGCCTTAGCGATAGTTTCAATTTCCATGACGATTCCTTTTTGAAATTATATTTCGATAATACTAGAAATATCTTGATCTATCCAGTTTTAAGGTTTATATTTCGATCATTCTAGAAATATGGTTAAATTAGGTAGTAATTATGTTTGATTCCAACTTCATTAATATGGATATGCTCAAAGAAACGCTCGACATGTTTATGTTCTTAGCAGTTGAGCTGACCATCTTATTTTTGGCGATTAGTTATTTTGTGGGAGTATTACAGCTATACATTCCACCGGCAAAAATTCAAAGTATTTTGAGCAGTAAAGGCGGCCGTGGTTACATTGTTGCTGGTTTTTTAGGCGCAATAACCCCATTCTGTTCTTGCTCGACCATCCCTTTTTTAAAAGGACTATTAAGAGCAAAAGCAGGGTTTGGCACCATGATGGTGTTCTTGTTTGCTAGCCCTTTGCTAAACCCAATTATCATTGGTTTATTTGCTGTGACATTCGGTCTTAAAGTGACGTTATTTTACTTTGTTATGGCAATGGGCGTATCAGTTATTGCGGGTTACACCCTTGAAAAACTTGGGTTTGAAAAATATGTAAAACCTGAAGCCTATATCGCCCCTGAGTCAAAAGGTTGCGGTAGTGGATGTGGTGGTAAAGCTAAAGAAGTCAGCAAATGGCGTAAAGTGTGGAACAGCACATGGGCAGATTTTAAAACGGTTTTACCTTACTTATTAGGCGGTATTGCAATTGGTTCATTAATTTACGGCTTTATGCCAACGGAGTTTGTGGCCAGTTTTGCTAGCGAAGATAACCCATTAGCTATTCCGGTTGCTGCGGTTATTGGTATTCCTTTGTATATCCGAGCTGAAGCGGTGATCCCATTAAGCGCTGCGTTAGCTGCAAAAGGGATGGGACTAGGTGCGGTCATGGCGCTGATTATTGGTAGTGCTGGTGCCAGTTTAACTGAAGTCATCTTGCTTAAATCGATATTTAAAAATCAAATGATTGCGGCGTTTTTAGTGGTCATTATATCAATGGCGATTGCAGCAGGTTTCTTATACCAGTTTATTTTCTAACGGTATAAGAATCAAAGATTAAGCACTCATCACTTGTGGTGAGTGCTTTTTTGTTTGCTGATGAGCTAACTTTCATCAGTACAGGCGGTAAATTTCTCTTCTGAAATCCCCAACTTATCTGAAAAATTCGACACTAAACACGCTGTGGTTTTCTCATCATTTTCATCTAGCATGTGTCTCTCAACACACGTGCGCATGACCGAGCGAAACACCGACTCAACTTTGGTTTCAGATTGATTAGTACAGGTGGCCATCTTGGCAAATTCGCCTTCATTTTTCATTTGATTGACTGACATTTGAATCACCATATCCAATTGTTCTGGGGTGAGTTCTTCAGCATAGGTTGATGTTGTCATGACAAATGATGACAGCAGTAATGGTAAAATAATCGCGGCTTTCATGTATTAATCCTTTAATGTAATGTCCATATTGATGGTTAACTTATATCGCTACCCTGCGACGTGATTGCATAACCATAAAAATAACATAGCAGTAATCGCTCGATGAATGAATAGCACCAATGGTGTGATTGAAGAGCAAGTATGGCGTAAGCCAATAAAAATATCAGCTTTAGCAACTGCAAACCGGTGGAACCAATATGCTGACGCGTTCAGATGATTTAGAGATATTACTTACAGTGGTTGATAGTGGCGGATTCTCTGCCGCCGCTGAGGCGCTTGATATTCAAGTGGCAAAGGTGTCGCGTTCAGTGACTCGTATAGAGCAACAACTGGGGGTAACAATATTAAATCGCACGACTCGTCGGGTCGATTTAACCGATGAAGGGCGGCAGTTTATTGATTCTGTGCGCTTAGGATTACAATGCTTGAACCAAGCTGAGCATGATTTAATATGCCGTGGCGATTTGCCAAAAGGGCGGCTACGAGTGAATGCAGCAAGTCCATTTGTATTTCATCAACTTGTGCCCTTAATACATGAATTTAAAGCCTGTTATCCAGATATAGACTTAGAAATTACCTCAAATGAAGGTTTCGTTGATTTACTGGAAAAGCATACCGATGTGGCAATCCGCATTGGTGAGCTGGTTGATTCAACTATGCACGCAAGGCTACTTGGTAACAGTATTTTATACTTAGTGGCAACACCAGAATATATCCGTCAACGTGGCGCTCCCAAACAAGTGTGCGAGCTTAATTATCACGACTTGGTTGGTTTTTCTGAGCCTAAAAACTTAAATCAATGGCCGTTAAAAGGAGGGTTTACAGCTAAACCCTCTATGAGGTGCAGTAATGGTGAAACCATCAGGCAGCTAGTCCTTGCCGACCACGGCATAGGTTGTCTATCTGGGTTTATGATTAACAAGGATATTGCCGAAGGCAGGCTTGTTAAGGTGTTAGAGTCGGAAAAATTAGTCAATGCTGGCTGTAGGCAAGTGAATGCGGTTTACTATAAGTCCTCTTCGGTGGCGCGGCGCATATCCGCTTTTATTGACTTTATTCAACCTAGGTTAACCTTATGAGTGTGAGCATTGACCAAATATAAGAAATGGAGCGATTGATGAAGTCGATAATGGAGTATTTACGACTTATTTTGTTTGTTAGTGGCGTATTACTGGGTGTGCAAGTGCCTGCATTTGTTGACCAATATGGTCAGCGACTTCATGCACACTCTCAAGAAGCCAAACTCAGTTTGGCTGAGTTTCAGCGCGATGCAGACCGTTTCTTTGGTGGTGATATTCAACAGTTGATTGCCCATTATCAACAAAATCCTGATCAAGTGATTAATGCTGGTGGTGACAGTATTGAAGCCATATATCAGCGGTATCAGCTACTTAATGTTGCGCTAATCCAGTTTAACCAAACTGACTTTAGTGGTTTTAAGCAAGTGGCATTTGAGCCTATGGAAGATATTCGCCAAGAGGTTTGGCACCACTTTAGTCATACGATCATGCTTGATACACGAGCGATCAGCATAGGGTTATTATTGGGATTGTTATTGTCGTTAGCCTGCGAATTGTGCCTAGTCGGTTGTGGCAAAGGCTGTAAGCATGCTTATAGAGCCATTAAGCCTAAAGCTAAAACTAATCCTGAATCTAAAGCTTAAGTCTAAAATTTAAAGCTAAAGACGAGTCAATAAATTAACCATACAAAGCATCGGTGTTTGTGAAGTCGATTTCGTTTTATGCTTACCTCATTCACATTCACATTCACATTCACATTCAAATTCAAATTCACTAAGCACTACACTAAGGACTTACCATGATTCAACAAGGACAAACCTTACCTACTGGTACATTATCTGAACTCACTCTTGACGGTATGCTAAATCACGATGTAAGTGAATTATTTGCCAATAAGAAGGTTGTGTTATTTGCAGTACCGGGCGCCTTTACGCCAACCTGTTCAGAGTCGCATTTACCGGGCTTTGTAGTCTTCGCTGATCAACTTAAAGCTAAAGGCGTGGATTTAATTGCCTGTGTTTCGGTTAATGATGCCTTTGTTATGAAAGCATGGGGCGCGGCGCAAAATGCATCTGAGCTGACTATGCTTGCTGATGGTGATGCGAGTTTCACTAAGGCATTAGGCTTAGATATGGATACCGCTGGGTTTGGTGGCGTTCGCTCGCAACGTTATGCCATGGTTGTCGATAACGGCGTAGTGACTACGCTAAATGTTGAAGCGCCAAAATCTTTTGAAGTCAGTACTGCTGAAGCTATTTTAGCCACGCTATAAAAGCATTGGCTGGCTTAACTCTTGAAAAGCGACTTAACAAAGTCGCTTTTTTATTTGCGTTTAATCGACGTAATCGAATAAAAGTCGAAGAAAACTAATGACGAGTAAGAGCCTTTATTGAATCATTTTAATGACTAAAAAGGCCCTTTCTTTGTTGCTGCAGACGCGACTAATTCTGCTTCTATCCCTAAGCTTTGTTCAATTGAATTAACAGATTCAGCGACTTCAGATGCAATATGATGGCTTTGATCTGATGCGCTTTGTGCATGGTGTTTTAAGCTGTCCATTGCGGTGCCAAATTCATCGAGGTAGTTCACTTGTTGATTCGCAAAGTCAGTGCCTTGTTTGGCAGTACTGACCATCTCTTGCGCTTGTGCTTGCACTGTTTTCGCCACGTCTAACAAATTTGTTGCCCGCGCTTGCTGGCTTTGGGTGGCTTCGCCAATACCTTGGACACTGTCGGTTAAGGCTTTGTTTGAAACTGTTAACTGCTCCAAAATATTGAGAATGTCTTTTAGCGAGCTTTGGGTGCGATGAGATAAATTACGCACCTCATCTGCAACAACCGCAAAGCCTCGCCCTTGCTCACCTGCACGGGCTGCTTCAATGGCTGCGTTTAATGCTAACAAATTGGTTTGCTCAGCAATGTTGCCAATGACATCAATAATTTGTGATACGTCAGTCACCGAAGTGGATAGTTGGTCTAAGGATTGATTACAGTGGCTCACTGCTTGATGCGAGATTTTGGAGGCATCTAGTACAGCTTCAGCTTGTTTCTGGCTTGCTTGCATATGTTCCATTGTCAGCGCCGCTTTTTGCTCAACTACAGATGACGTTTGTTTAACTTGATCGGCAAGTTCACGTATTTGCCCAGTTTGCGTTTGGGCAATATCAACCACTTGCTGAGTTTGCTCTGTACCATTGGATAACTGTTTAATACGATCTATCAGTAAACTCAAAGATTGTGATACTTTGCTGACCTGTTGTCGCTGTTGTTCATCTTCTTGCTCGAACTGATGCAGTAACTGATTAAAATGACCTGCAATTTGACCTGTTTCGCAGCGGCTATCTATGCGTAATTGCTCGCGGTGGTTTGATTCACTTAGTTGCAAAAAAGCGGCATTAAGTTGCTTTAGCGGTTTAACCACTCGGCGTTGTTGTAGCCATAAATAGATCACTGCAAATAAACCAATAATGATCACCATCGAATACAGAATGGTTTGTAATTGTTTTTTCAAATTTTGATCGTATTTACTGTGGACTTCACCCAAGCGCATTAGTTGCTGCTCTACTTGATTCGTGTCAGCGGTGAGCTGCGACTGAACGGCTAAGTTGTCAGCCAACATTTGGTAAGTATTGGCCACTTCTTTATCGTAGCGTAGGCTTAAACTTAATAGCTCATTACGGTAACTTTCACCAATTTCAAACTGTTCTGGCTCATCGGCGCTTAGGGCAAACTCATCGACTTCTTCAAGCTCATAAATACCAATAAGTGCTAGTTTTTTGAGTTGGTTATGCCATTGATTAAGCTCGTCAATACTTCGCTGTAAACTGGCTTCTAAACGCGAGTCTTTGTTAATTAAATAGCCATCTGTGAGCTGCGATAACCTAAATACCAGTGGCGGTAGCTCGCGGCTAAGGTGTAAAAAGCCTTGGGCTAAATCAGCATTGATAGCTAAACCTTGTTCGGCATAAGCTGCCAGACGCATATTGTTGTCGAGCATTTCGGACTCTGAGTGAGCGAGTAGCTGCCTTGGATTGCCCGCAAGCTTTCCTGCTGCGCGGTAGCGATTATCCAGGTTATCAACAAAACCACGCAGAAATTGCTGTAGGGTTTGAATGTCGTTCGTTGCTGAAGGTAAGTTTATTTGGTCGATGCTCGCTGAAATGTCGGTGAGTTGCTGTCTTGCTTGGTTTAATGTGCCACTGTCGCCGGCTTGAAGGTACGCATTGATATTAGGGCGGACTTCAAGCAAAAAAGCTTGTTGGATTTGTTGTAGTTCGGAAGCTTGTAACTCTAGTTGCTGACGTTTATCAGTGCTCCAAAGTACAGTAGTAGCTAGTAGGGCTGCTAGCAGCAACAAGATCGCCGAAGCTGTTAAAGAAAGAGTGGAAATCTTCATTGAAATGTTAGTTTTTTGGAAGTTAAGTGTTGTGGATTTTATGAATAAAATATGACAGAAAGATTACATCGTATGTATCAACTTGTATCTCTTTGTTTTATTAAATCCTTGTTTTATTTATGGTTAAATTTAAAGAGGCTCAGTTACATACAACGAAGTAGATGATTAACACCTAAATAGAGTTAAACCACAACGCTATGTTTGGGTGAAGCTGTTTGTAACGCGAAAACGGCCTGATTTATACAATTGATGCGTAAAATTGCGCTAGATAAAATGAAATTAATCTAAAATATATTGATCTAAATCAAATGCATGTTTATTATCTCGTTAAAACATGCATTTTAAATACATATTAGAGGTTGTTTATGTTAGATCAGCATACTAAAGACGTTGTTAAGAGCACTATTCCATTACTAGAAGCGGCAGGTCCTGCGCTAACCACTCATTTTTATCAACGTATGTTCGAACATAACCCTGAGTTAAAAGATGTATTTAACTTGGCTCATCAACACACTGGCGGTCAGCCTGTTGCATTATTTAATGCCGTTGCCGCTTACGCTAAAAATATAGATAACTTAGAAGCCCTTGGCACTGCCGTTGAGCGTATTGCCCATAAACACACTGGCTTTTTAATTAAACCTGAGCAATATGCCATTGTTGGCGGCCATCTTCTAGCCACGTTAAAAGAGTTGGGTGGTGATGCAGTGACTGAAGAAGTCCTAACCGCTTGGGGCAATGCTTATGGCTTTTTAGCCGACATCTTTATCAATCGTGAAGCGCAGCTTTATCAGCAAACCGCTGCGAAAACTGGTGGCTGGGAAGGTAAGCGCCGTTTTGTTGTAAAGGCTAAAACAGTAGAGTCTTCAGTGATTACTTCATTTTTATTAGAGCCAGAAGACGGTGGATCAGTTGTCGACTTTACTCCTGGGCAGTACTTAAGCGTGTCGCTTGAGCATGAACAATTAGAGTTTAAAGAAATTCGTCAGTATTCATTATCAGATGCACCTAATGGCAACACTTACCGCATTAGTGTTAAGCGTGAATCAGAAGGCAAGGTGTCGAACTTGCTTCATGATCATTACCTAGTAGGCGATGTGATTGATGTTGTAGCGCCAGCAGGTGACTTTGTATTGGCTACAGCAGCACAAACACCAGTAGTGTTATTATCAGCTGGTGTGGGTGTGACGCCAATGAAGAGCATGCTTAACCAGTTACTGTCTCAATCACACCAAGCAGATATTACGTGGGTTCATGCCTGTGAAGACGGTGCGCAGCATGGCTTTAAAGATGCGATAAAAGCTAAGCGCAATGCCAATACTCACCTTGAAAGTTACGTGTGGTATCGTCAACCATTAGCGACAGATTTACCCGCTGAAGATTTTGATTTTGAAGGGACAATTGCACTGGAAAATATCGCTGAGCGTATTGTGCCAAATGCACAGTATTATTTCTGTGGCCCTATTGGGTTTATGAAGGCGATTAAGCAGCAGTTACTCGCGCTTAATGTGCCAGAGTCGCAAATTCATTACGAAGTGTTTGGCCCACATTCAGACTTATAAACTGAGCGATAGCCAATCAGAAAAAAGCGACTCACTATTTAATCTATAGCAGTCGCTTTTTTGTTATCAAACTTTGGGCTGTTAACAAGGTCATTAACTATTATCTATTGGCAACCATACTTGTGCTTTTAAGCCGCCTTCAGGACGGTTACTCAGTTCAATTTTTCCGTGGTGACGGTCAATAATCCGCTTCACAATGGCCAAACCTAGGCCAGACCCTACTGAACCACGGGCGCTATCGCCTTGGGTGAATGGTTGAAATAGTTCATCGATTTTAGCTTCATTAATGCCAGGGCCGTTGTCTTCGACAATAAAGCTGACATATTTGGGCTTATGTTTAGAGCTGATTTTTATCCAGCCACCGCCATATCTAAATCCATTTTCAACTAAGTTACTCAGTACCCGTTTAATGGCGACACTTTGAAAGGGTACCAATGGACACTCTTGTAGATCTAACTCGATTTCACCATCACGATTAACCTCTTGCTGGCTAATTTCTTGGATTAGGCGATTGATTTGATTAGGCTCGCGTACACTTTCTTGATCGTGACGTACATAGGCAATAAATTGCTTAATGATGTCATCCATATCTTCAATATCATTGATAATGCCTTCTTGAAGATACTTGTCTTCATCGACCATCATTTCTGATGCGAGGCGAATACGAGTCAGCGGGGTGCGAAGATCGTGCGATATCCCTGCCATTAGTAGGGCGCGGTCTTGCTCAAGCTGTTTCATGCTATGGGACATTTGATTAAAAGCATGGGTTACTTCAACAATCTCAGAAGAGCCACTTAATGGCAATGGCTTAGGAAACTCGCCTTTTGAAACGGTCACTGCAGCACGCTGTAAACGTTTAAGGGGTCTGTTGAGCCTACGAGCAAACCACCATCCACCGGCAACACTTAGCGCGCCAATGACTAATAGGTAAAGTGTCAGTGGCGATAAATCATTTTCATTTAAGCCAGTTAGTGGGACTTTTATCCATAATGTGGGTGCTTGGGGAGGTCGAATCCATACTTGCAGTTGTGTGCCTTGAGAAAAACGTACTTCAGCTTCACCGCCAAGGTACTCTGACATTTGTTCTGACAAAAAACCGTAGTAGGTTGCAGAATCAAGTCCTGCTGCAACCGCATTTTGCTGGTTATAGATTTTCATCTCATCGTCACGCACTTTAGCGTTTAGCGCATCAACAATGGTGAGATGATCACGGGAGAGCTCAACCCCATCAATAAACAACAGGTTTATTTGACGGGCAATGAGTTGGTTAATTTGTTCGTAGCTAGGCTTAATAAAATAAACCGTCACAGAAAGATAAGAAACCAGTTGGTTAATCAGCAACAAACTACCAATGAGTAATACCGTTTGACTGAAAGAATTGCGTGGCAGAAAACGCTGCCACCACTTCAGTTTGATTGCTTTTGACTGGCTGATAGGAAATTAACCTCGAGCAGTGCCATCTGGCACAAACACATAGCCTAAACCCCATACTGTTTGGATATAGCGAGGGTTTGCGGCGTCCACTTCTATTAAACGGCGTAAGCGAGAGACTTGTACGTCAATCGATCGTTCTAGTGCAGAATAGTCCCGACCACGGGCAAGGTTCATTAGCTTATCGCGAGATAATGGCTCTCTTGGATGAGATACCAATACCTTAAGCACCGCAAATTCACCAGAGGTGAGTGCAATGCTCTTATCTTCATGGAACATTTCGCGGGTGGCCAAATTCAGTGAAAAATCACCAAAACTAATGACTTCTTCTTGCTGGGCAGGAGCACCTGGCACTTCAGTGGTTTGACGACGCATAACCGCTTTAATTCGTGCTAATAGCTCACGTGGATTAAACGGCTTTGGTAAGTAATCATCTGCGCCTAACTCTAAACCAATAATGCGGTCTACTTCATCGCCTTTAGCTGTCAACATAACAATCGGAATTGGATTTTCTTGCTGACGCAAACGGCGACAAATGGATAAACCATCTTCACCTGGCAGCATTAAGTCTAAAACCAATAAATGAAAGTTTTCGCGCTCTAATAAGCGATCCATTTGCTCAGCATTGGCTGCGCTGCGAACTTGATAACCTTGTTCAAGTAAGTAGCGTTCCAATAATGATCTGAGTCGCATGTCATCATCGACAACGAGAATTTTAGATGTTTCCTGGCCCATGAAATATCCTTTTGTCTAAATTTCGGCGCTAAATACAGTTATTAAGCTAAATATAGCGACTTTATTAGAGTGCAAACAAGAGGTGTAACAGTAGTTTGTGATTGTGCAGGAACAATATGACGAAGTTATACCATTAAGTCTATGAAATTAAGTGAATTTAATGAGTTTGGTAGGATTATTAGAAATTGTAACTAAATCAGTTTTTTCGCATCAGCCGAGAAAAAGTATCTATTACGCCATCTTCATTGTTATCTAGCAGAAAGATCAACTGATCATCATGAAGTTTGACATTAAATGCTGCAGAGGCAATTTCGCCATAACGACTGAAACCTGTTTGATGATTGTCATCAAATTGAGCTTGGAAATACACTTCGTCAGATTCTGCTTGATGTTGGTATTGCCCCCACTCCATGCCAGTTAATTCGTCGTTATGTTCAAAGTTAATTTGCAGTTGCACATACAAGCCATTATCGAGCATCAATACCGCATACAAATCATCGAATTCTTGGCTGTACCAATATCCTTCTATGTCCCGCGAGCGCAGCTGTTCATATTCGACAACGCTGTCGATGGAACTGTCGCCCATTCTATCCATGTTTAATTGTAGCCGTGAAGCGTCATTGTTGAGATAAACGTTACTGCGATTACGTTCGGTGAGCAGGGTAATAAACCCTTTAGCAGGATTGTTACTAAAGGTGGGATTGAAGGAAATGGATAAAGGCATAGTGGTAAAAGTATCAGTATCAGATAAAGCAAAACTGCCCCATTCTGCAAAACTATTACTGGGCTCTTTTAAGTCTAAACCAATTTGAAGATAACTTTGATCTTCATTAATTTGTAGTAGCTCGATATGGCCAGCTTGCTGACTTAGCCAGTTACCTATGATGTGCGCGGGGAGGTGGCTACTTGGCAACGCCTTAAAGCTCACTAGCAATAATATTGCTGCACCAATTAACACCAACCAGAACACTCTACAGCACATAAAAGTTCCTTTTTTATGTTATTTACGCAAAATAAGGTAAATAAAAATGGGATCTCAAGTTTAGTAAAGAACGTTAATAGGGCAAGAAATTGTAGATTAAATCGCCATAAAGTTGACGTTTAAGCAACTAATGCTCTGTTTTAGAGCGGACGTCAAGTTTTTTTATACCTATAAAGCAGTATAGGATATTTTATTGATATACCAATCTTGCGGGCCTGCAGGGGTTGGGACGACCGCATCGTCGTCGACTTCTTTTTTTAGTAATGCCCGTGCCATTGGGGAATCGATAGAGATATAACCTTTGGCATCGCCATAAATTTCGTCAGGGCCGACGATGCGAAACTGTAAGATATCACCGGCATCGTTTTCGATTTCAACCCAAGCACCAAAGAAGATTTTACCTTCTTGCTCGGTAGCATATTCGACCACTTTAAGATTTTCGATACGTTTTCTTAAAAAGCGGACTCGGCCGTCGATTTGGCGTAATAAACGTTTATTTTCTTTGTAGTCAGCATTTTCCGAGCGATCGCCAAGGCTAGCTGCCCAAGTCACTTTTTTGGTGATCTCAGGACGGTATTCTCGCCATAAATAGTTCAATTCAGTTTTTAGCTTGGTCATCCCTTCAGGGGTGATGAGATTGGTCTTCACTTGGGTTTCTACTCAATGCTGATGATGGTGTGGAGCTTAAGAGAGAAATTACCTAAAAGGAGTGGGATTGTCGATGATTTTAGGACTTAGCTAACTATATTTCAGGTCTTGTTTCGTCTACGTCTACGGCGTTGCTTGGTTTTAATTTAGCGTTTTGACTTAACTGCCCATATTTCGACTTTGGCTGCGACGCTGTTGGCGTAATTGTGCCAGTTGATTCATGGCTGAAATGACTTTATGACTTTGATTGCAAATAACCGCTTGGCGAGCATCAACACTTTGGTTGGTTTTTTCATGTTCATCTGCATGTTTGAGGCACTGTTTTGCGTAGTGTTCAGTCATTTGCACAATTAATGCTTCAGCTTGGCTGAGATCATTACTGTTGATCTCTTTAACGAATAACAGCAAAAAGCAGTCGAATAACGCGCTAAATACATCGGCATTATCAAATTCAGAGTCTATACAAGCTTGGCGTTTAGTTTCATCAATCAGTGCTGCAACTAAATTGGCTGTAGTTGTAGCGTTGGTTGCACCCGCAAAAAGGCTGTTTACGTAGGTGTCTTGCTGCCAAAATGATACTAATTGGTGAGACCATTCGGCCTTATCCCATTGCTCGCCTACGGCATGTATCACTGACATAACAACTCCTACGAAAACAACTTAATTAACCAGAAACTCTTTTCACTAGAAACACTGTTCACTAGGAACTATGGCTTATGGTTAATGAGTATAAAACGGCGTTAAGTGACTCATTATAAGAAACTCATATCAGTCACTCTAATCACTTATCTAAATAACTTTCTTGGCATTGGTAATACGTTAAACGCATCAGCAAGCTCTGCTAAGTAATCGTTAGCTAGTAATGAAATACCGACATAAAAATCAGTTTCAGCATTCACTTTTGCAAGCTCCAAACAGCGACCAGCCCAAGGCAGCATATGCTGTTGCAATAATACCTGAATAAACTGGGTTAACTGCTGCGCATCTGTATCTGAATCAGGGTTTGTTGCGGCTTCTTGCAACTTGGCAAAACTTGAATCAAGTACACTGAAAAACAGGCCAATATGATCCACTGGTTGCGGCATTTCGAGTTCGAAACTCACGCCATGCTGCTTATAAAAATCAATCAAGGCAATGGTTGAGGCATCAAAATGTACTTGATCTTCACCTAAATATGCAGACCCTTGCGGGATTGCTTTAGGCTCACCAGGGCCAAAAAATAGCTGACCATAATCGACTTTTAAATCCATTAACTGTTCAGCTTCATCCCAATGGTTGAGATAGGCTGTTAGAGCGTCACGTCCTTGTTGATTATCACTGCGACCTGCGAATGTTGGCCAAGTGGCAGCAACGTCATTGTCTTTAAAGCTGGTGATAAGCTCAGCCTCAGGATAATGACAAAATAGGTTATGCAGAATACGCGCTATTGCTTGGTATTCGCCTAACTGTTCAACTGACTGTTTAATACTCATTTATTTTTCCTCAAAAAGGGCAGTGGTTAAGCACCACTGCCAGATCTGATTATACTTCTTTCGGGTTCAAGATATTGCCCGCACCACCACCTGTTGGTTGACCATTGCGATTCGCTTTAATGATCAAGTTAGGGGTAGTGATTGATGGGTTTGGTAATGGCGCAATATGTCCGTCACCTGTGCCATATTTCTTTTCGATGTTTTCAGTGGTATCAAAATCAAGTGCACGAAGTGGACAAGACTCAACACAAACTGGCTTACGACCTTCAGCTAAACGATCATAACAACCATCACATTTGGTCATCACTTTACGTTCTTGGTCCAGTTGTGGCGCATCGTAAGGACATGCACGTGAACAGCTTTCACAGGCAATACATAACTCTTCAGCCACTAGGACTAAACCGTCTTCACGACGTTTGTGCATTGCGCCTGTTGGACAAGCTTTAACACAAACTGGCTCACTACAGTGGTTACAACCTACAGACATGTAGTAAGCATATACGTCTTGCTCGAAAGTACCTGTTGCTGGGTCAACCGCCCATGTTCCGCCACCGTACTCATATACACGACGCCAGTTAACGCCGTTTAGGCTTGGTACACCGTTTTCAACTGGCTTAGTTGCGTTACGGATTTGTTCGCCTTGTCTGTCTTTACAAGAGATATGGCAGGCTTTACAGCCAGTACATTTAGTCGAATCGACATAAAAACTATATTGGATAGCATCGCTCATTGTAGCGCTCCCTTATAAAACTTTACGAATTTGAACACGGTTAGTGTGTTGTGGATTACCTTTAGCCACTGGGCTAGGCATGTATTTAGTCAGCGAGTTAATTGCGCCGCCAATATCAACCACTTTACCTGTTGAGCCTGTACGGCCGTCTGGATCAGCTAAGAACCAAGCGCCTTGACCTAGAGCTACAACACCCGGAACAACACGTGGGGTGATACGCACTACGACTTCAATCGAGCCACGGTCGTTATACATTTCAACTGTGTCACCAGAGGCAACGCCGTATTGCTGTGCATCAATTGCGTTAATCCATACTGCATCTTCAACGGCTTCACGTAACCAAGGTACGTTGTGGTAGCTAGAGTGAGTACGACCTTTAGTGTGATAACCTGCTAATTGCAGTGGGTAATCTTCTTTAGTATCTTCATCTTCGTAGCCGTCCCAAGTTACTGTGTACTGCGGGATTGCTGTGATGGTGTCGCCTTTAACTTTGTTTTGTTCCCAGTTAGCTGCGCGCCATGCAAGCTCAGCTGAGTGGATTTCAATTTTTCCTGAAGGTGTTGCTAGTGCGTCACCGCTGTTCACAAAGCCTTGAAGTGCAATGTTGCGGTTTTCCATGTTCTTACGGAAGAAACCAATTTCTTGTGCTTCTTTGTAAGTGGCAGGGAACGCTGGGCTAACACCTAAGTTTTTGCTGTTGTCGCGAGTTTGTTGGTATAACTCTTCTAACCATTCGTCTTCAGTTTTACCTTCAGTGAATGCTGCGCCTACGCCCATTGCTTCAGCAATCATTGCTGATACTTGGTACATAGACTTACAGTCCCAAATTGGGTCTACTGCTGCTTTCATTGCAGTGATGTAACCCATAGCGCCTGAAGCGTATGAGTCATCCACTAAGTCGTTAGACTCTAACCATGACGTATCTGGAATGATGATGTCGGCAAATTTAGCGCCTGGAGTCATCCAACAATCACACGATACGATTAGCTCAACACCGCTTTCATCTTTTAAGATTTCAGCTGTGCCGTTAATGTCTGCGTGTTGGTTTAGTAGTGAACTGTCAGATGCTGAGATGATCACTTTGATGTTAGTGCCTAGTGGCGTGTCTAAATCATCAGTACCGGTAATACCATGGGTACGAGCTGTCATGGTTTCGCCGTTGTGAATAGCTTCAGACCAAGTGAAGAAAGAGATTTTTTCTTTTACTGGGTTAGTCCCTGTAGGGATTGAAGCACGGTACATGTTAGTCATGTTTGGTAGTTCACCGTTAGATGAACCTTCACGACCTAACTTACCTGCTAATACACCTAGCATGTAAATAGCACGAACTGTTTGTTCACCGTTTGCTTGGCGGTTAACACCTGCACCAGCGATGATATAAGGCTTTTCAGATGCCATTAAGTCGTCAGCGACTTTTTGGATGTTAGATTCTGAAATACCAGTGATCTTTGCTGCCCACTCTGGAGTGCGTGCTTCACGGTCTGAGAATTTACCTTGACCCATGATGTAGTCAAAGTAGTTTTCCTCAGGGTTCATTGCCGCAGCATATTCGATTTTCTTGGCATCGCCGCTTGCTTCAAACTCAGCAATTTGTGCTTCAATAGAAGCAGCGTCATAACCAACACTGTGTTGATTAATAAAACCGATAGAGTTCGCATCAACCCAACCTGAGCTGATCATCAAATATGCAATAGCTTCGGCTAATGCAGCATCAGTACCTGGACGGATTGGTAACCAAGATGATTCTTTACCTGTCATAGAGTCAGTGTAACGAGGGTCAATCATGGTCACTTTAAGGCCGTTAGCGCGTTGCAGAGCCTGTAAGTAATCGTAACCTTCGCCAGAACCTGACTGACGAATTTCGCTTGGGTTGTAAGCAAAACCTAATAAAAAGTCACTGCTTTCTAAGGTTACTGTTGCTGAACCAGAAGTACTGCCTGTACCAAAAGTGTGCTTAGCAGCTTCAGTTTGTTGTGCCCAAGAGTAGTTACCGAAGTATTGTAAACAACCGCCAACTAAGTTGAATAAACGGTTAAAACAGCCATTTGATGCGAAACCGTAGTAAGCACCAGAACCGTAACTTCTGAAAATAGCTTTGTTGCCGTGCTCAGCGATAACTGAAGTCAGTTTACCACCGATAGTGCTTGCGGCTTCTTCCCAAGTGATTGGTACGAATTTACCTTCACCACGTTCACCAACACGCTTCATAGGTGATTTTAGACGGTCTAACGCGTAAGTGCGTTGACGTAATGAACGGCCACGAGCACAAGCTCGTACTTGGTGCATACCGTAAACATCTTCTACTTCGTGGTCAGTCTCAACGCGGGTAATCATCCCGTCGCGGCTGTAAACTTTAACAGGGCAGTTTGAGCCACAGTTAACTAAACAGGCAGACCACGTTAGTGTTTCATCAACTGGTGGTTGTGGCTCTACTGGCTCAGCATCTTTTGAACTGGTGTTACAACCAGTGACTGTAGCAGCACAACCCAATGCAGCACTCATTTTTAAGAAACTTCTGCGTTCCATTATTATTTCCTCTTACTAAAATAAATTCAGCGCGTTTGTTAAACGACTACAGCACATAGCTGAAATTCAGCATGATTTGATGGGCGTTATAATTGTGATTAAGCTCGCCCAGGGTAACCATGCCTGGCACTTGGTCAGGGGTCATTTGAGCGTCATCGGTGTCGTAATAGCGTTCGTAGCGGTAAGTGAGCTTCAATGCCATGTCATCACTCAAGGCATAGTTAGCGTATAGGCTAGCGCTATGGTTATATGAGTAGTAATCGCCGTACGGACTCGTACCATCTGCGGTGACATAAGTGTCACTGCTTGAATTACTAAATAGGTAATCAGCACCTAAGGTCAGTTTGTCTTCCATTAAGCCGCCATAGCTTACGCCTGCGCCAAGGTTGATAAACTCATCTTCAATATCGGCATACCAGTCAGGGCTGCTGTATGTTTGGCTGCCAGCTTGAGCAGAGTTAATCCACTGCTGACCTGCAAAACCATAAGCAGAGAACTGTTTAGTTAGCTGCATGTTGACGTTGATGTCGTAGCTGTAGTCTTCTGATTCAGTTAAACCAATCACGGTGTCGTCGTAATCGTCTTTGGCATAACGACCAGTAAAGTCGATGCTTAACCAATCCAGCGGAGTGTGGCTAACACGTAGCTCAACTTCGTTACGTTCTCTGTCGGCTAAGTAGTACTTGCGCATTAGTGAGTTTTCTTCGCTAGAAGTTAACTCTGTTGCTTGATACTCAGAGCCACCACGGTTGCTGTGACCAGCTTTAACGTCGATGGTAAAGTTGTCGATGGCGCGAATAGACAGTTTTGCCCATAAGCTATCTTCGTTGGTTTCTTCACGTTCGCTGTAGCTGCGCTCGATATCTTTACGGTCGTATCCTGCTTGTAAACGGTAACCACTGGCAATGCGGTAGCTGGCGTTCACTTTGAACGTTGAGCGCTCAATATCGGTGGCGACATTTTCTTTAAAGGTGCCACTGACGCTATCGAAGTTGTACTGTTGGAATTCATACACTGAGCTGTTGTTTTCACGGTTGCTGTAGTCGTAACTACCGCCAACGCGTAAACGATTGCTGAGCATTGAAGTGATGCGGAAGTTCGCATCTGTGGTGTCGACTTCGCCGTCCCAGTTTTGAATCGGATTGCCTGCCACTTGGATTAAGTCATCATCTTGGATCATGCGACCTAAAATGAAGCGGCCTGACATCACGGTGCGATCAAGTTGATATTGACCAGACAACGATACTTGATGCGCTTCATTATCAGGTGTGGCCGAGTACACATCGTAATAGGTTGGTAGGCTTAAGTTTTCGGTGTTGTTTTTATACTGACTACCAAAGTAGCTCAATTCAGTTAACCAGTTGTCACCGGTTAATGCAGCGCCTGCGGTGAATGAGTCAGTGGTTGAATCAACACGTTGGCCAAAGTTAGTTGGACTTGGGCTCACTAAGCTACTGCTTTTATATCCGGTTTTATCTTCACTATCGAAGCGCACATAACCTTGGTAAAAGTCTTGCTTGAAATCTGCGCCGATGCCGACTTTTTCACGTTGCTGTGAAAGCTCGAAGACATAGGTTTCGCCAGAGGTCATCATGCCGTTGTCGTAGTAAAGATTACTTTGTGCATCGCCAGACTGATAAGTGGTGATTAACGAGTAATCCGCATCAACATTGAATAAACCTTTTTGGCCAACACTAATGCTAGCGCTGCTGTTTTCAAATCCCAGTTGATGAGCTTGAGCACGTGCTTGGTAGCCATTTTCATCTTGGTATTCAATATCGCCGCTCAATGCGGTAACAAAACCATCTTGGTCTGTTCCGAATGCGTTGGCAGCATGCACATCATCACTGTCGATGTAACCTGCAGAAATATCGACACTACCGCTATAACCCATTGAGCTAGTACAACGCTTACACTCATACTTTTCTTGATTAAGGTTTTCAGTATTGGCATTACCGACGGCAAAGTTTGCCGCCATTGCAGGTGCTGAAGCCAGTAATAAAGAAGCAGTAATTAAATTCAGTTTAAAGTTCATGTTATGGCTCCTAATTAGCGCTGCAGTAAGCTGCCGGCTGGGTGGTTAGAACCATGGATTTGGCTATGACAGTTCAAACAGCTTTTTGCGCCGCCAAAGGCATCCATTCCAGGTTGTAGTACAACGCGACTTGCGTGACCGTCGTCAGCGTGACATTGCTGACATAACTGAGGTGCACGGTTGTTTAGCATGCCTTCATTAACGCTGCCGTGTGGGTTATGACATGTCACACAGTTTTCAGTCACTGGTGCATGTTCCCAAAGCATCGGGCCACGTTTTTCTGCATGACAGCTATAACAAGTGTCATTAATGGTCGGTTTGTTCAGTGCGCTTTCAGACATAGAACCATGTGGCGAGTGACAATCAATACAGGTCATCTGGTCCCATTTCATTGGATGAGCAGAGCGCTTGTTCATGTCCGCTTTTTCACGGGTATGACAGCTAGTACAAGTGTCATTGACGGTGAGTTTGTCTAAGGCAGGGTCTTTAGCAGCGTGAACCACGTGACAATCAGCACAGGCAATCTCTTCTAGATTGTGGGTGCTGCTATGCCATGCCATTTGCTCAGGGTCGTTATGACAGCCTTGGCAAACGGTATTCTGGGTTGGTGCATCTAGCTTGCTGTCTTTGCCAAATTGAATCATTGGCTCTTTGCCGCCACGGTTGTGACTGCCTTGAGGACCATGACAGGCTTCACATTGCAGGCCCGCCATTGGTGAGTCTTTACTGGTTAAGTCGCCATGTGCGCCTTTAAAGATGTCAGCGACACCTTCAGTGCGTTGGTGACACATTAAGCAGCTGTCTGCTCCTTTAGGGGAATACTTACCTTCAGCGAATTTCTCAACGAGTTTTTGAGAGAGCTCTTCACCTGTCATGTCATCCCATGGCGCTGCTGCGGCATTAAATGAACACAAGCAAAGGATTACACTGATAGAAGCTATTAAGTTTCGACACCAGTTCATCATGTCACCTGACCTTATTAAATCTTAAATAAAAATGGAGTAATCAATTGGAGGTATTTTAAAGAAGAGAGGATTTCAAATCTAAGAATAGTGATTATCAAAAAACGACATTTGTGATCTAAATCTACATCATAGGTAGCAAAAAAAACTAAAATATATTTTCCAATAGTTCCTTTATTTAAAAAGTTCCCCAAATGATAAAATATAAATGCAGACCTGCAATTCACACAAAACTTGTTTGTGAATACTGTAATAGTATTGATTTTCATTTGCCGGTGGAATTTGCCCATTTTAAATATTTTGATGACACAGAATGGGTTGGTATAAATATAATAACCAAGTTATTAAATTATATTGAAAATAATATTGAAGACCCTTATTTCTTTCTTAATTTAGCGAAATATTTTGTTAAAAGAGTGACTGAGTTTACTAAAATAGACTTATCTGATGATGTTGATATCGCTCAGAAGTTGATTGATTTCACAGTGTTTTACAGCCAAGTATCTGATCTAAATTGGGCGAATCTTGATACGGGTGACTACATTGGGCTAGTGGCTAAGCGAAATCCTATTGAACGTGCTTCTAAGTATGATGATCTATTTGTTTATCTCTCTGTGATGCAAATCCTGAATTTTCACAAAGAAGTAAATTGCAATATAATTATAGAGTTACCTTTTGAGCGTGGCTTTTATGGTTACAATGTTGCTATATTAGAAAATGTTAAATTTAACTGTCAGAACTTGTCAATTTTTGCCCAAAAAACACCAGGTAAGCAGTATGATATTAGGCCATTATGCATTGAAACGATTACTAGCTTAGACAGGATTCATGCCGCTGCTAAGAGTATGATTCCTGCAGAGTTATCTGTTGATACATTAGCTGTTGCATTAGGAATGTCGACACGAAGCTTGCAGCGAGAAGTGAAATCTATGGGTCTTTGTGTCAAAGATATTATTAAAGAAGTGAAAGCAAATAGATTAAAATTAGTATTAAAGAAAAACCAAGATAATATAAAAGTTACTGCATATGAATGTGGTTTTAAAAGCTTGGCAATATTTAGTCGTCACTTTTCTAATAATATTGGATGTTGCCCATCTGAATATGTCAGTCGAATTAACGATAAATAAGTTTATTTTTTGTATATAAATAAATGTATCAAATGTTACATATGGTAATAGTTATCATTTACGGTTATTTGTTAGTACATTTTTTCTTTTAAAGAAAATTAAATAAATAAAAATAATTAACGTACCTCTTTATGGGTATAAACTGGTTTTTGTTTATTGACTTCCTCGTTTTTAATTTTCATTAACCATAATAACTCATTGTTTTTTATAACCCTGCTATAAGTAAGTCTACTAGCGTTAAATTAAAATTTGATACGAACCTGTATTTTGATTGTTCTGTTTTAAGAATTTAGTCAGTTGTGTAGCTTTGCTAATGCCTAAAAGACCTAGCTAAATTACCGTTAAACTGAGCTGGCATCCTATCTTAGGTTAAAAATACTCTGTAAAAATTTACTTTCTCAATAAACGTTTTTTGCTGGTTATGCTATCTTTGGGCGATATTTGTTATTCAACACCGAATAAGACCTTTTATGCTTAGTATTGCTCAGATTATCGCTCAGGAATTGAATGTCCGTGAGCAACAAGTTTCAGATACCATTGCGTTACTTGATGATGGCTCCACCGTCCCGTTTGTTGCTCGATACCGTAAAGAGGCGACAGGTGGATTGGATGATGCTCAGTTAAGAACACTCGATAGTCGTTTAGGCTACTTACGTGAACTGGCTGAAAGAAGACAAGTGATTCTTTCTAGCATTGATACCCAAGGTAAACTGACCCCAGAATTACAGCAGGCGATTAATAGTGCCGACAGTAAAACCCGTCTTGAAGATCTTTATCTGCCTTACAAGCCTAAACGCCGCACTAAAGGGCAAATTGCCATTGAAGCGGGTTTATTGGCTTTAGCAGACTTCTTACTCGTTAATCGCCAAGCCAATCTAGACGCTAAAGCAAGCGAGTTTATTAATGTAGAAGCTGGTTTTGCTGACTCCAAAGCAGTATTAGACGGCGCACGTTTCATCTTAATGGAGCGATTTGCTGAAAATGCTGACCTTTTGCAAAAGGTACGTAAGCATCTTAGCCAACAAGCTGTGCTTGAAAGTCGTATGGTAAAAGGAAAAGAGAAAGAAGGCGCTAAATTCCGCGACTACTTTGAACACACTGAAGCGATCACTAAAGTGCCGTCTCATCGGGCTTTAGCCATGCTCCGCGGCCGCAACGAAGGCGTATTGAGTTTATCAATGAACGCCGACCCTAAAGCGGAAGTGGCGCAAAGCAGTTATTGTGTGGTGATTATTGCTGACCACTTTAATCTTAAATTGACCGATTCTGATGTCGATCAATGGTTAAAAACGGTTGTGACAGCAACATGGCGTATTAAAATTGCGCTGCAAATGGAAACTGAGTTTATTAGCCAAATGCGTGAACGTGCTGAAGCAGAAGCGATTAACGTGTTTGCCCGTAACTTAGGTGACTTGTTAATGGCTGCTCCTGCTGGCGCTAAAGCCACCATGGGGCTTGATCCTGGTTTGCGCACTGGCGTAAAAGTGGCGATTGTGGATAACACAGGTAAATTTGTCACTCATACCACTATCTTCCCTCATGCACCGCAAAATGTGTGGGATAAATCAATTCGAACTTTATCTAATCTTGTGAAAATGCATAAGGTAGAGTTGATTGCTATTGGTAATGGTACAGCTTCTCGTGAAACCGATAAGTTGGCAGCTGAAGTGATTAGCTTTATGAAAGAAACCCACCCAAGTTTGACTAAAATTATGGTCAGCGAAGCGGGTGCTTCAGTCTATTCTGCTTCTGAATTAGCATCGGAAGAGTTTCCTAATCTTGATGTATCTATTCGTGGCGCCGTTTCAATTGCACGTCGTTTACAAGATCCGCTAGCAGAGCTGGTGAAGATTGAACCTAAATCAATTGGTGTCGGGCAGTATCAGCATGATGTTAGCCAAAGCCAGTTATCTAGCTCACTTGAAGCTGTAGTTGAAGACTGTGTAAACGGTGTTGGTGTCGACTTGAACATGGCGTCTGCCCCATTACTGGCTCAAGTGGCAGGTTTAAATAAAACCTTGGCCAAAAACGTAGTCAGTTACCGTGATGAAAACGGTCAGTTCGAATCACGTAAACAGCTACTTAAAGTGGCGCGTTTAGGCCCTAAAGCCTATGAACAGGCAGCAGGTTTCTTACGTATTCACCAAGCTAAAAATCCGTTAGATGGCTCATCAGTTCACCCTGAAGCTTATAAGCTAGTTGAGTCGATTGCTAATGCGAAGCAACAAACAGTTGAGCAACTCATGGGGAATAGCGATCTGTTAACCCAGCTTAATGCCGCTGAATTTGTTACTGAAGAATTTGGTTTACCAACCATTACCGATATTTTGGCTGAGCTTGATAAACCCGGACGTGATCCCCGTGGTGAGTTTAAAACCGCCAGCTTTAAAGAAGGCGTTGAAGAGCTTAAAGATCTTAAGCTTGAAATGATCCTCGAAGGCGTGGTGACTAATGTGACTAACTTTGGTGCCTTCGTTGATGTTGGTGTTCACCAAGACGGTTTAGTGCATATCTCTTCACTGACAGACAAGTTTGTCAGCGATCCACACACGATTGTTAAAGCAGGTGATGTGGTTAAAGTGAAAGTCATGGAAGTGGATGTTGAACGTCGCCGTATTGCATTAAGCATGCGCTTAGATGAGCCATTACAAGCAAAAGCGAGTAGTAACAAGCCTGTTTCATCAAATAAAGGCCAGCCGAATAAGCCTGCAGGTAATAAACCAGTAGCTAAGAGTGGTCAACGTAAGCAAAATAAAGCCCCTGCCAATGCGGCAATGGGTGATGCGTTTGCTAATGCGTTTGCCAAGCTTAAGAAGTAACGTGTAAATCGCGGCAAGTAACTGCAAAGTCTGCAAAATAAAAAAGCCCAACAACTGAGTTGTTGGGCTTTTTTATTTAATTTAGAAACAATGGTCTACGTTAATTGTTCATAACTTAAACAGCTCATAAGTTATTGGCTATGAATTTGGCAAACCTCATCAAAATTCATCTTTGGTGATAGCAATAACCCTTGTTGCTGCATTTGAATGAACTCTTCGTTTTCCATCAATGGGTTGTCGATATTAAAAATAATTCGCGAGTCTAAATTGATGTTTTCAAGTGCATGGCAATATTGCTTATAAAAAGCATGATCGAATTGACCATTGGCGATTATTCGTTCCATGCCGATTTGAATTCGCTCAGCTAATTTAGGGTTATTGGGCGAGACATAAAAAATGGTGATCAGCGGAATATGCAGAAGTACATTATCGTCTAATACGAGTTCAGGAAACGATTGAGAATAGATAGCAAGTTCATCTGACACTTCATTAATACCGCGGCCAAAACTAGTAAACCTACCTCGTTCAAGCATATGGAATAAGCCTTCATAACTTGAACCAACAATAACGTCAAAACCAGCTTGTTCTAAGGCATTTCTTGTGGACCAAAATATACCAGAGCCAGTGGGATAACTTTTAAGTTGAGCTAAGGTTTGAATCTGTTGAAATGCTTCATAGTTTTCTTGTTTTATGATGAAAACTCTAAAGCCTTGAATACCTTTGCGCAGGGGGAGCTTAATTGGAATAAGTGACTCATTCCAACCCACTTTTGGAGCTTCGGCTATTACGTTGATTAATGAACCGCTGATTAATTCGCTTAGCACTCTATCGCGGGTCATAAACACTTCAGAATGCGCAATTTCCCAGTCACCGAAATCATTCTCTGTTTGCTTTAAAATGAGCTTCATTAATTCAAAGCTATATTGGTAGCGAGAGTCTTTACTTGATGCGGGTTGGTTGAAAATAACCACATCTTTGGCAAGAGTGGTGTTTGCGATAAAAAAACAGCTGGAAAGTAAACAAATAATCGTGGCAAGGAAATACGTTGAACGTGTCATTTTTGCCTCCGATATTTGTATTTTATTGAATTACTATCCCAATATAATTAATTAGTTATCAATACTCAATAACAATAAAAGCGTAAATCTCATGTCAACTTTGGCGGGTCTTACCCTGAATGGTATAAAGAGTTATTTCATTTGTTTCTGCAGTTGATGAAGTAGACGTTATACCTCATTTAATAGCTTGCTGCATCTGCTCTACAGTTGGTACTGATTTAAGAAGAATGAGTTGCCGTTGCACGGTATCGAACACCAATTGATTATTCAGAGGACAGTACATGTCATTACTATGGCAAAAAAGCGCTAAACCAATTCTGGCTTAGCGCATTTATAACAAAAGGGGAGGAAGTCTAACTTAAGCGATTTGGGTCATTTCATTTAAAATGAATTGATCAACAGCACCTTCGGTTGCTGCCATATATTCAGCTAAATGAGTGTTACCCATATGTGTTTGCCATAATTCACGTGTATCCCAGTTTTCGTAAAACATGAAGTGAGCTGGGTTTTCGTTGTCTTGGTGCAAGTCATAATTGATGCAACCTGCTTCCGCTCGAGTCATTTCAATCAGTTTAAGCAACTCGGCTTTTACGAGATCTACTTTGTCGGCTTTAGCAATAATGTTGGCAACGATAGTTAATTTAGTCATGTTGGATGTCCTATAGCTTGTGAGTTTAAAACAGAAACGGCTTATTGGTGTGAGCGTGTTTCCGTTTGATGTAGCTATATTAGGCTTTTCAAGAGACCTAATAAACAGGGTAAAGTTTGAAATATTATCAAATAAAAATTGATAATTGTTCAATCAGAAACCTAATGAATCAAGTGCAGTAAGCTAGGGTGTAGCTATAGACAGCCACTAAGTGATGAACTGGCTAAAAACTATCAGTGGCTAGCTGAATGATGATATTTCTAAGCGAATCATATGCTGACTTTCAGATAAATAAGGCTACAGGTTGCTGTGCTATGGAAACGAAAAGGTTCAAGTACACTAAATCAAGTACACTAAATCAAGTACACTAAATGAAGAAAAATCTAGATTTGCTGAATCGCAACGAAGTTTGCTTGAATATTTAACTTAGGGTTAAACGAGAGCAAATAGTTGGTTTTGACCTGAAGGGGTAGTTTGTTGCTGATAAAACTGGCCAACACGCTCGCCAAGCTGCTGATAAAACGCTTCTGACTGTTCTGCAGAGGCTTCATTTAACAATAAGCTTTGAATCGCACGGGAGTTATCTTTGTTGGTGCTTTTCTCTGCTTCAACATTGGTCGACTGAGCATTTTTCTGTTGAATATCACGGCGCTGAATAGTTGGGTTACTGTTAGCCGCAACTCGTAATAATTGTGGGAATATGCCTTTTGGCCCCAAAGCTTGTTGCTGAGCTTGCTGTTGCGATAACTGTTGTTCGTTAGATTGCTTTTGCTGCTGTTTTTGCTCGATCAACTCATGACGTGTTAGTCGCTCATTTTGTTGATTGTAAGCACGTTCTTGATGTGCTTTAGATAATTCTTGTGGCGGCAATATCGGTTTAGCTTGCTGGTTATCCGCGCGCGCAAGATCGGTTGCAACATTACTTGTCGCAATCGGTACTTGGGGATAATTGGTGACAACCAGCATAAAACTCACTTAAGCAATGACTAATAACGTTTAAATTATAGTCAATTAGCAAGAGGTTTTATAGGGTTAAGTTGCTTGTTTTTTGATCCATGGTAGTAATTCATCCAAAAATGCCTGAGGGTGTGAAATGAACGGTGCGTGGGATGCTTTATTGTGAATGACGTCTGTTGTATTTGTTACTTGAGGTAAAATAGTTGGGATCTTCTTCGGCACCAAACTGTCACATTTACCCCAAATTCTTAACCATGGTTGTTCAATCAAATGCAGCTGATCCCGCAAATCAACAGTGCGTAGCATACTTAATCCTTGATCTAATACGCTCTGACTCGGTAATGGTTTGGCTAACACTAGCTTTTTAATCGTGACAATATCATCTTTAGCTGAGTCACTACCCATAGCTTGTATTGCTAGAAATCGCTCGACCGTTTTAGCTAAATTCACATTAAGTTGAGCGGAAAATTGGGCTAAAACTTTGGGGGCGATACCCGGCCAAGTTACTTGCTCTGAGTCCGTTTTCGCCTCTTGTGCCATAAAACATGGCGATGAAGCGACTGTAATTAATGCTTTGACAGATTCAGGGTGATTAATGGCAATTTGGCTGGCGACTAATCCACCTAATGACCAGCCGAGCCAAATAGCGTTTTTAGGTAATTGGGCGGAAAGTTGTGCAGCCCAAGCGCTAATATCTCCGCTATTTTCTTTGCTGTTACCAAATCCCGGCAGATCCACATAATGCACTCTATACTCACTAAGCGCCGTTTGTAATGGATGAAAAACGGCAGAATTTACCCCCCAACCATGAAGTAAAATAAGATCTTGGCCTTCACCAATAGTATGAGCATCTAGCTTTGGTAAATTGGATTGCACAGGATTCCCTTTCGGTTGAGTAATGGGGGGTAATTTCCATACAGGATAAGGATATTATATGGATTGGCAACTCCCACAAGTCTGTTATTCAGGCTTACGTGCGATTAAATACACGATTTTGCGCAACCTGCCGAACCGGTGTTTGTTGTGTCGCCAAGACATTCCACACTACAGGCCGTTTCAAAACGAACTGCAAGGGTTTGAACAACAAAAACCACAGACAGGTATCTGCCAATACTGTCTTATTGCAGGCTTATATCAGCATGAAGTGTGTTTAGGTTGTGGCAAAGGTATCCAAATACTGCAGCGATATTGCGGTCAATGTCAGCGGCGTGAGCCAATAATGGTAGTCGCTCCATGTAGTTATCATCAAGGCCTAGGCGAGTTAATCTCCGCGATAAAATATCGGCAACAGTGCGCCCCATTGCATGCGCTAGTGCAGGTATTGGCTATTCGAGTAATGGATTTGGTTGCAAGGGGTATTATTCAATTACCACAGGTGATCATTCCTGTGCCATTACATGTTAATCGTTTAAAATCCCGCGGATTTAATCAAGCATGGTTGATTGCCAATATACTGAGCCAGCAATTGGGAATTAAGATGGATGATGCATTACTCAGACGGCACCTTGATACCAAAGCGCAAGCAGGTTTAGATGGTAAAGCAAGGCGTTTAAACTGCGAAGACGCATTTAAGTTAACCCAGAAAATAACTTTTCAGCGAGTCGCGTTAATTGATGACGTCGTGACAACAGGCACAACCATCAATGAAATCAGTAAACTGTTTACTGCAGAATATGTGCATGTTCAATGCTGGTGCTTAGCCAGAGCAGAAGCACCAGGACTGTTATAAGTAAGAGTTATATCGTGGGCACAAAGTACAGTGCGTTGGCGAAGACCTTTTCTGAGCCCAGCCATATATTCCTAAATAACAAATTATCGGTTAATGCGACGATTTTCCCTTTGCCTTTTGTTTCAACAATCATTGCTGGCGTATTAGCAAAAGAGCGTTGATATTCTTTAGCAAGGAAGCCACTGACTAATAAGTCATTCTCGTATTCTGCTGCCACAATAAATGGCGTCGAAGTGAGGTTAAAACTAATTTCACGGTTTTTCATTACCTGTAGTGGATTAGGCAAACCAAAGGCAATAGGGTGAGTACTATCAAGTTTTAACGATACAATCGCCCCGCCGATTGATTGGCGGGCTTTCAGTTTTGATTTGTCACCGAAATCCATCCCCGTGGTGCTAAACAGTTTTGCTAATTCGCGTTTTGTTTTCGGTTCAGAATTTAAAATATTACGCTTATTAAGCCAAATTAATGCCCTTTTTTGCGCCACGATGGTACCGCCTTCAGTGACGTATTTACCTAACTTTCTCGATGTTGCATCACTGATTAAATGATAAGGTCCATCTGCCATAAAGATATGACTATAAGCGGATAAATCCAGCGAAACTAAACGCTCAGTGTTGACCATGGTTGTGGGAATACCTAGGGTCTTATCAAGGTAAAACCAGATTTGACCGGTTTCTGAGGCATTGGTGTCAGCTCCCGTTATCACTAAAGGAGTGACCGGGTTAATTTTGATGAAATCATCACTGCCTAAGTCCATCCCTGTTGCGGTATGTGAGCTTGCAGAGGCGATGACATTAACTTGGTACTTTTGTGCAGCGTTAGCAACAATATCAGCAAGTTCAGTAGCGCTAAATTGGGGTTGTTTTAACGGAATTTGTAAGCTGCCTGCCACAAGTTTAGTCGGCTGCTTTTTATCATCTTTTTTATTCGAATCTGCAGTTTCATGTGAATAAAGGCTGAAAGGCTTTTGTGCATATTTTACCAATACGCCTTGGTTTAATAGCTGCTGAAGCATTGGCCCTGCTGCAGCTTGCTGCCAATCGATTATCAACGCCACACTGTCCGCTGGGTAAGCTGATTTAGCAACGCTAAAGCTTGGTTTGTCAGATAAGGATTTGGCACTAGGTTTGGCTTTGTTGACGACGCTTAATCCTAATGCTGATTCAAAATTCCAAGTGGAAATGTCATAAAAGGTTTCATCTTTAAATTCTGTGCGTTTATCAAATAACGCCTGCAGTAAATCATGCTGTGGCTGGCTGTTTGGAATAAATAAGCTGTCTTGAGGAGTAAAATTAATACCATCATCTTCAATTAATTTACTCACATATTTAAAACTAATTTTATGTTGCTCAAGAATACTGACAAGCTCACTAATGTGCGCTGAACCATTATGGGCTTTTACCAGTCGGCCAGACTGTTTACCGTCACGGAATCGTTTAACATTGCTTGAGAAAAAGTTAGTTTGATAAGCCATTAACTTTTTGCGTAATGCATGGGCGCCTTTGAGGCTAGACAGTGAAGTCGCAAATTGATTATCAATACTGTCTGCTAAAGTCACAACTCCGTTTGGAGAATCCTGTGCTTGACCGCGAGAACTGGCTTGTTCAAACAAAATCCCGATAGCACCGTTAATATCAGGATAAGTTGATCCCTTACCATAGAAGAAATCATCAAACATCTGGCCGCTAAAATAGACTTGTTTGACTTCGTCTAATGCTTTGCGATGAAAGGCTGCTAACTCATTAGATAACGCCTGATTTTCCGGCTTGGTTAACGGGTTCACTCTGTCTGGCACACCGGGTTGAAAAAAGTAAGATTGCTGGTGCCACATTTCATGGAAATCGCCCACATAGTGGGGCTGCCATTTATGGAAAAAGGCCACTCGACCTTGTGATGCTGGATGGCGTAGAAATAACCAGTCGCGGTTTAAATCAGCTAAGTAGTGATTAAAACGTCCGCCTGGCCAATCTTGGTTATGCTCGCGATGGTTATTGTCAGTGACAATAACTTTACCTCTATTATTGTTAGCCCAGTTTGAAAAGCGATCAAAACCATCTGGATTTTGAGTGGGTGTAAGTAAAATTACGGTATTGTCGAGTAACTCTTTTACCCAGGGTTCATTGGCTGCGGCGAGGTAATGGCTTAATGCTATAGCTGCGTGAGCACCACTGGCTTCATCACCATGGATTGAATAAGCGAGCCACACCACCAGTGGATTGCTATTGGTGCGTTTAGTTTGCATGGTGCCATATTTGATGTTGCTGCGGTATTCGATAATGTCAGCGAGGTTTCGTTGGTTTTCTTCTGACGTTATCACAGCAGTTAATTGCTCGCGGCGCTCTTCACTGAATCCTGCTGAATCCAAGGAGACACGACTACTTTCACTCGCGAGCTTTTGCAAATAATGGTTAATTTGATCATGTCGCAAGTGCCACTCGCCCAATGGATAGCCGAGGTATTGGGCGGGCTGAGTCAAACGTGTATTAATATCTTCAGCTTGCAGGCGTTGCTCAATACGTGTTTCTGGGTGTGAAAGATCGCTGGCAGAGGCCAAAGCAGGTATACAGATAAAAAAAGTCATCAGTGTTCTAACTGACAAACGCGCAAGTAAGGCATGTAAGCTAATCATATGAGAAACAAGATCATAAAAAGAAAACCATGTAATAACAATAAAGTGATTAGCCTTAAATCTCCATTAAAAACCGACCTAAATAGACTATTTTTTGTCACAGTTGCTTCATGCAGGACTATAAAGCCGACGCAACTAAGAGTATCATGTCGCTAAACCTACTAAATTACTCAAGTACTAGCTTATTTAAGGTGATTCTTAATTAAGTTGGTCCTTACTCAAGTACTACCCAACGGAGCAGTTTTTATGATCAACATTACTGATACGGCTCAGGCTCATTTTGTAAAATTACTGGCCGATCAACCTGAAGGCACTCATATCCGTGTGTTTGTCATCAGTCCAGGTACCGCTCAAGCTGAGTGCGGTGTATCTTATTGTCCACCTGATGCTGTTGAAGCTGACGATACTGAATTACCATTTACTGGTTTCAGTGCCATGGTTGATGAAAAGAGTGCGCCATTTTTAGAAGAAGCGAGCATTGATTTTGTGACTGACCAACTTGGCTCACAGTTAACGCTTAAAGCACCTAACGCAAAAATGCGTAAAGTGGCTTCTGATGCACCGCTAAAAGAGCGTATTGAGTATGTGATTCAATCTGAAATCAACCCACAGTTAGCCAGCCATGGTGGTAACATCATGTTAGTTGAAATCACTGAAGAAGGTACTGCAGTACTTCAGTTTGGTGGTGGTTGTAATGGTTGTTCTCAAGTTGATATCACCTTGAAAGATGGTATTGAGAAGCAATTATTAGACATGTTCCCAGGTGAATTATCGGGCGTTAAAGACGTGACAGATCATCAACATGGTTCTCACTCTTACCAGTAATCACTAAGGTGATATCTTAATACTAAGATAGACAATAAAAACGCAGCTCATAAGCTGCGTTTTTTTATGCCTAGAGGGAATAGGCTGGGTCGCATAATAGTCAAAAATCATTCCATTTAGAGAATAAATATAGCACTTTGGGTTGAGGTAACTGCTCGTCAGTGTCAAGCTTGTGTTAAATCTAAAGAGGTAACACAGGAGTAACATGTGCTTATTTCAATAAAAAATAACAATGTATTGGCACGTTCTGCAGGCTTTACCTTAATTGAGTTGGTGGTAGTCATTATCGTACTCGCGATTTTGGCTGTGGTAGCTGTTAGTAAGTTTATTGATCTTAAACGAGATGCCGAAATCAGTCGGGTACAGGCGATTGCGGCATCATTTCAGCAATCAGTGACTTTTTCTCATACTCGTTGGCAAGTGATTGGTGCAAATGGCGCCATGAATGATTTGCCTGATTTTGCTGATGATGATTTAGACATGAATGCCTTTGGTTATCCATTAGGAACTGGGAAAGGCAATCCAATGGGTAATCCTGTCAACATCGGCCAAGGCCAGGCTGGTTGCGTTGATTTGTGGAATAGCCTTATTGAAGACCCACCCTCAGTTGCTATAAGAAATACTGCTGATAATGTGGACTTCGAGTCATATCGCCATAGTGCTGATGGTGGCTCTGGTGCGACGCAGTGTACATATGTATTGCGTACATTGGGTGATACTCGGGGCAGAAACCGAGCAGAAATAAAGATTGTTTATGACTCCGTAGCAGGTACTGTCAACGAATTCATTGACGATTAATATGACCGTAAATAAAGCGTAAACATATAAAAAGCGGCTTACTGAAATCAGTAAGCCGCTTTTTAACGTTTAAACATTAGCCCCAACTAAAGGGAGTAACCAAACGGTTGGTTACTTACGCTTCTTTTTAAAAATTCGTCGGTAAAAAGTCACGGCGCTGAATATTAAAATCACAGTGCCAATCAATGCGATGACAGTGATAAATGCCACATACTTAAACGGCATATTCATCGCGTCATGCAAAGGTCTAACAAACGTAGCAATTTGGCCTGAAAGTGGTCTTTCGCTATGAAGCAGTGCCGACTTAATCGTGCCTTTGTCATAGTTCATGTTGATGCTATCAGCTTGACGTAACCAGACGTCATTATGGGTATTAAATCGATAGCTATAAATTGCGTCAACAGGCTTTTTCGGTGCCTCTGCCTTCGCTTTTGGATCGGGTCTAGGCTGACGTGGCTTGCTGATTGATACTAACTCAGAATCTGGCCATACACTTTGTGCCGTTTGAATTTGGCTTTGCCAATCTTTTGCTTGGCTGATTGGGTATTGAATACTGCTATCGGGCGTTGTTTTAAGTGCGCCTGTCCACAACCCTTTATAGGTAATTAAAAAGCCAGTAATACACAGTAAAAACAAAGGAACTGAGATGAAAAGCCCTAGTTGAATGTGGCTTTTTACTAAGCTGCTTGACTTAGTATTGCTTGGGATTGAATGTTTTAACCTGAATGTTTTGCGAACACGCCACCAAAGATAAATACCCACTAAGGTAATAACACCACCGATCATCGATGCCCATGCATTAAGGTATTTACCAAAATCACCTAATAAGAAGTTACGGTGTAGCCAGAACATGGTGCTATAGAGTGGAATGTCTCTCATTTTATAGGTTGAGAGTTCATTTAAGTCGTTATCAAAAGCAATCGAGTGACCTCTTGCGGCAATTTCGACATACGGAGAGTATTCAGTTGGAAAGCGAACCGTGCTCATGTCAGGGTAACGTTCAAAAAGTGTTTCGGTAACGTGTGCTTTTTGCTCAGACGTTAACGGCACATATTGCTGCCCTTTGTCGTCCATTCTTTTAAGCATATCCATGCCGCCAAGATAAACACCAGTCGTCAATACAATCAGCATAGAAACACTGATGACGAAACCAACCCAGTTATGAAACCATTTTAAAGCAGGGACTACATTCATAGTGAAGTTCTCAAAGTACGTTAATAGTGACCAATTGGTGACGGAAAACCAGTTCAAGTGGAACAAATTAACGTCAAAAGTAAAATTTCGAGAATGATAATTAATCTCATTTATTTACACAATTAAAGAAATGTAAAGAAGAGGTTTAATCCAAATTATTGCTATTAAGATCACACATTGGTTTTAAAATCGTCGATAAGTGGATTTTACATTTGAATAACTATTCACTTAAATGTTCGGTGGAATCGATAATTAAATGGCAAAGGAAGTGAAGTGTATAAGTATTTCTATGAAAAATTCAGTTTGTTAAGTCATTGTTAATTTTGATTTTGTGTATTCTTGTTATCAAGGAGTATTTCAGATGTATATGTGAATCATATAAACGAGATAAGAATCATTAACATTAATTTAAGTTAATATGCAATAACTATTCAACAATTGTAATGAGATTTAATCGCATTAGTGCGGTTGTTCACAAATCTCTATTTGTGCGTTAAAAATCACTTCCCAAAACACGAAACGCAAATGATAATCCATCTCATTAACGATAACTGCCAAATTAAGGGCTATTTTGTATGAGAATTTCACCAATTGCGTTCGCTGTTGTAGCAAGCTTAGCGTCAGCATCAGTGGCAGCAGAAGAAGCTGCTAATAACACTGAATCAAGTCAGGGGTTTACCGCTGAAATTGAGCGTATTCAAGTAACGGGTATGAACTTCAATAACTACAAAGTTGGCTCTTCTTCAGGTGCTATGCGTGGTGACATTGATTTAATGGACACGCCGCAATCGGTTAACGTCATTCCAGATTTTGTGACTGACGAGCAGTTAGCAAGAAACCTTTCAGAAGTATTGGTCAATGATTCAAGTGTGACGGGTGGTAGTGAAAAGTGGAACCGCCAAGTATTCAACATTCGTGGTTTTGAATTAGATTCAGGTAGCGGCTTTTTAATTAATGGTCAGCAACAATGGTCTCACTACGTTCAACCGATTGAAACACTACAACAAGTTGAAGTGTTGAAAGGTCCATCAAGCATGTTATACGGTCAGTCAGGTCCTGGTGGCTTGATTAACATGGTGACCAAAAAGCCTACCTATGACACGTTATTTGATGTCGCATTTGATACCGATGCTCACGGTTCTACTCGTTTTCAGTTAGATGCAGGAGGCGCGTTAAACGATGCTGAATCTATTCGCTACCGCACAGTGTTAGTGAAGCAAGATACGAAATACTGGCGTGAATACCAAGACGGTAACGGTGAGCAAGAACAAGAGCGTGACCGCTTTTTAGGTTACATCAACCTTGAATTTGACTTACACGATGACGTGATGCTGTCGGTTAAATATGATTACACCGATGACAAAACGGGTATCGATAGAGGTGGTTGGTTAGACGACAATGGTGACTTAGTTGGCGACCGTGAAGATATCTGGGATATGTCTTGGGCATTCACTGACAACAACGTAGAAAACTTAGGTGCTGACTTAACTTGGTATATTTCTGACGACTGGAAAATGACCACTGGTTATAACCACCAAACCTTTACTCGCCAACGTTTAGATTCGTCTCCTTCTATGGTGTCGGGTATGGATCCTGTGACCGAAGGTTACCAAATTAATGCCTTTGACCGTTACGATGATTGGCAACACAAAACAGGTTATATGGATTTCACGGGTATTGTGAATGCCTTTGGTATGGAACATCAATTATTAGTCGGCGCTAATATGCTTGACTATTATTACGGTCAGCTTAAAGACAGTGGCGAAGCGCAAATTGTTAAACCTGGGGAATCGGTACCAAATCCAGGTCTAGATTACAACAATGATACCACTAAATACGAGTCTAGCTATAAGCATTATGGCTTCTATGTACAAGATTTAATGACCATCAACGATGAGTGGCAAGTGCTTGCTGGTGTTCGTTATGATGAGCAAAAGAAAGATGGTGAAGGTGAGAACAGTTACGCTGTATCACCTAAGTTTGGTGTGATTTACTCACCATCTGAGAATGGCAGTATTTATGTCAATTACTCAAAGAGTTTCAACCCTCAATCAATCGTTAACAGTGATAACGATGTGAATGATGGTATGGATTTAGAGCCTGAGTACGGTGAGCAATACGAAATCGGTACTAAGTGGGAACTGTTTGATGGTGGCTTATTGTTAACGGGTGCCGTGTTCGATACCACAGTGACAAACGTGACTGTGCAAGAACAACTTGAACAACCAATTGGCGATAAAGAATACATCACGACTCAAAGTGGTAAGCAGCAACACCGTGGTTTCGAAATGGGTGCACAAGGTCAAGTTAGCGACAATGTGTTCGTAACGAGCTCAATGATGTACTTAGATGCTGAATACATTACTAGTGCAGAAGATACTGCACAGCTTGACGGTAAAACGCCTGTTGATGCACCTGAGTGGTCAGCTAATATCTGGACACGTTACGAAGTCACTGATGATTTAGCTTTAAACATTGGTGCAATTTATGTGGGTGAGCGTTTTGCTAATACACAAAACACCATTGTTAAAGATGATTATGTTCGTTTTGATTTTGGTGCAGCATATACATTTGCCGTACAAAATACTGATATGAGCGTGCGTTTTAACGTTAAAAACCTATTTGATACTGACTACTTAGGTGGCGGTACTAACACTGACGTCACTGTGGGTGAAGGTAGAAACTTTAGCTTAGCGTTTGAAGCAAAGTTCTAATTTACAGGTTGTTAAGTTCACAGAATTAAGCACCAAATATATGTAAAGCGTTATAGTGAAAGGCCCTAGTGTATTGTGATTACACTAGGGCCTTTTTTATTGTCCAATACTTAGCTACGGTGTTATAAGTTTTTCGACAAAAATGCTTCAATGGCCATAAAGGTTTTAACTCGATGATCATTATTACTAAGGTAATGGTCGCCATTTTCAAGCTCGATATATTGAACTGGTTTTTTAAGGTCTTCTAACTCTTCAAACATATCTTCACTGTGTTGAACCCTAACAACGCGGTCTTTATCGCCATGAATAAGTAACACTGGCACATTGATATCTTTGGCCTTGCTTAAAGGAGACCGTTCATAAAGCGCATCATAATCATCGCCAATCTGTTTTTTTACGATATCGAAATTGCTATAACGTCGAGATGACTTAACCAGATATTCAACATCGGTGACACCAGCAACACTAATTGCGCATTGGTATAAATCTTTAGTCGTTGCCACTCCCATTAGGGCTGCATACCCGCCATAACTGGCGCCAACAATACACACTTTATCAGGATCGGCGATACCTTCATCGATTAACCAGCGAGTGCCATCTTCGACATCATTTTGCATGTCGAGCCCCCAGTTTTTAAGGCCTGCTTTCATGAAGTCGTAACCATATCCTGCAGAGCCTCGAAAGTTCATTCTAAAGACTGCATAGCCTCTGTTGGCTAAAAACTGAGTCCAGTAGTCAAAGCTATTGGAGTCATAGCTAATAGGACCGCCATGGGGGAAGATAATGGTTGGTAGCTTTTTAGCTTCTTTATCTAACGGTGTGGTTAAGAAGGCTTGGATCTCTAAACCATCTCTAGCTTTGTACGATAAGGTTTGGGTGTTAGCCAATAAATCAGGTGTTAGTTTTTTATATCGATAAGCAATCGGGAATAGTTCTCCAGCATCGCGGTCACCAAATAGATAAGTGCCTGCTTCTTTTGAGTTGGTTGAATACACAATGTATCGACGCTCATTATCACTAAACTGGGTTATATAATTGCGGTATTCAGGCAGAGCTTTGTTTAGGCCATTAACGAGGCCGATATACTCTTCATCCCAGAAGGTATATTCAGACTCATCGCCATCATCAATACCAATAATCTTTTGTTTGAGTTTTGAATAAATCAATGAACCTTCGACGTCGTTAAACTCTTTACTGAATACTAATTCTTTAGCAAGCTCAGGGTCGCGTAAATCAACCTTGAAGATAGCTTCAAAACCTTCATGATAAGCTTGAACATAGAGGATGTTTTTATCCTGAGCAAAGCCCATTGGCCAAACCTGATCTTCCTCGAAAGCTTCGAACTCCCATAAAATTCTTCTACCTTTGTGGGCATCTTCTTGCTCGTAAATTCGGTATTGGGTTTCTTTACGGTAAATGCCAATTCGAATTCTATTTTGTCTATCCGTTATCCAGTTTGTAACGTTTGCTTCAGCAGGTTGCTCAAAACGGATATTGCCGTTATTTAAGTTAACTTGGATGACCGACTCAAATTGAGCTTTATTACCAATGCCATTAGTACCCAGTAACAAGTATTTGTCGTCATCGGGAAGGTAATCGATAATATTTGATTGGATTTGTGGCATCCATTTAAACTTTTTAAGTCCAAAACGACTTAGTAAGTTAGAGGTTTTTTTCTTACTCAGAGAATACTTAATGATGCGAGTTTCTGTGGTTGGAGTACCGAAACGAACAGCGGGAAACTTAGCTTTTATGAGTAGCAAATCATCATTTGCCCAGCTCATGGATAAAATAACAAATTTTTCATTGTCAGTTTGAATGGGGTAAGAAGATTCACGAGTATCAATATCGAGAATATTGACTAACGTGCCTTCCATTCCTTTAGCTTCAGAGCGAACTAAAGAGGCGATTTTAGTACCATTGGGAGACATAGTGACATGACTGACATCAGGGATACTGGCAAACGCTTCAACAGGTAGTTGCTGATTTTCTGCAAATGACATCAGTGAAGATAACAGCAACATTGATGCTGTTAGTATAAGTAAAATCCTTTTCATTCAAACTTTCCGTGTTGAACATAAATATGTTGCACACATGTTATCAGTAAAAAGATGGACAAATCCAGTTTTACTAACGCTAAACCTATGTAATGATTATATTTGCTTGAAAGCCTGACTGTACTTGTAATGGAGTCCAAGTGAGGCACTGCGGCATAACATAAAGGCGCTCATTGCTGCCCATAAACCATGGTTGCCATAATCTTGTAGTAGGTACCAGCATGGGAAAAACACTACAAATGTGGCGATAATCATGCTGTTTCGCATGGCGCGTCCTTGGGCGGCGCCAATATAAACCCCATCAAATAAGTATGAGCCAAACGCCAGTAGTGGCATGAACACCAACCACATGAGATAAATATTGGCTTGCTGCTGCACAATCTCAATACTCGTGAGCAGACTGATAATGCCACTGCCGCCAAAGTAGAATAATAAGCAAAAGCCAAACGAGAATAGTGCTGACCAGTAGCCAGCAAGTAATACTGAATCTTGCAGCAACGTTAGGTTTCTTTGACCCACAGCCCGCCCAACTTCCGCTTCAGCGTAATAGGCAATGCCATCTAATGCATAGGAAATCAGCATTAAAAGATTTAAAAGTACGGCATTGGCGGCAATGATGTCATCGCCCAAGCCTGCGCCGTAAAAGGTCATAAAGGTAAAGCTTGCTTGCAGGCATAAACTACGGATAAAAATATCACGATTGAGTTTGAGTAATTGCGAGTAGCCTTTAAAGCTTAAGTGGACAAACAGCTTGCCTAAATTGAAGTCACTTTGCTGGTACAAAGCACGTTTAACAATCACCGCAGCAACAGTAAAAGCACAAATATCAGCAATGACCGATGCTAATGCCGCGCCTTTTACGTTCCATTCGAAACCGATAACAAACACCACATCGAGCACGATATTAACGATGTTGGCAATGATGAGTTGCCACATGGCAGCTTTTGGCGCTTGTCTGCCTAATAGCCAGCCTAATAAGACTAAATTCAAAAGTGCGAAAGGGATAGACCAGATACGAATATTGACGTATTCGCTACAGAAGTGCTTTACCTCTTCACTGGCTTGGCTTAGAGACATGGCAAACTCAAGCAAGGGCTGCTGTAAAATGATCGCACTTAAACCAAATATCAGTGCTAGGCTACAACCTTGTACCAGCAATTTTTGCTGAGTTACGTTATCATTAGCACCATATGCTTGGGCGACTAGACCTGTTGTAGACATCCTTAAAAAGCCCAATAGCCAGACAATTAAGGTAATAATTGTACTGCCTAGTGCCACACCGCCTAAATAATAGGCTTCAGATAAATGACCAATGACAGCTGTATCGACTAAACCTAACAGAGGAATAGTGATATTGGATAAAATCATCGGCAGTGCTAATGCAAAGAGCTGACGGTTTTTTTGGCTGTTAAATAATAATGCTTTTATGGACATAGGAATCTTATGTTAAAACAAAGTCTGTTGGGATTAATGTGGTTATTCTCATTTAATGCCAGCGCAGTGGTGATTTTGCAATATCACCATGTATCAGAAACAACGCCAGCAAGTACTAGTGTTACACCGGCGCAATTTGAAGAGCAAATGCAGTACCTTGCAGATAATGAGTTTACCATCATTAGTCTGACAGAGGCGGTAGATGCCATAAAACAAAATAAGCCCATTGCTGAAAAAAGCATTGTGATTACCTTTGATGATGGCTACGACAGCATTGCTAAGGCAGCAGCGCCGATTCTAGCCAAGCATGATTTCTCCTATACCTTATTTGTTTCGGTAGAGCCGATTGAAAAAGGTTATTCAGGGATGATGAGTTGGGATGATATTAATCAGTTAGCTAAAGATGGTGCGACCATTGCCAATCATAGCTGGGCTCATGAGCATCTTAATCGCAAGCTTGATGGTGAAAGTGATCAGCAATGGTTAACACGTATTGAGAACAATTTATTAGACACTGAAGCTGAGATTAAAAAGCATACGGGTCAAAGTGTGAGAATGCTGGCTTATCCATATGGTGAGTACAATGCTGACGTTGAAAACATTCTTAAAAAGCATGATTTTATTGGTTTAGGCCAACAATCAGGTGCGGCGGGTAAATATTCAATTTTAACGGCTTTACCGCGTTTTCCTGTTGCTGGGCCTTACGCGGATCTTGATAGTTTAAAGGTCAAATTTACCAGCTTGAATATGCCAGTGGTGAAACAAAATATTAGCGATCCTTTACTGACTTCAGGTAATTGGCGTCCAGAGCTAAAAGTTGAGTTAGATATCACTGATATTTACCCGCATCAGGTGATGTGCTTTGTTCAAGGACAAGGGGCTAAAAAGCCGACTTGGTTGACTGAAACTGAGTTTAGTATTCAAGCACCAGCCAATTTACCTGCAGGACGCAGTCGTTATAACTGTACTGCACCGAGCAAAACTCAAAGTGGTTATTATTGGTTTTCACAAGCGTGGGTGAGACCTAATAATGATGGGAGTTGGCCAAAAGAATAGTCTTTTGGTTTAGCCTGATGGCTAAATAAGTTTAGTTTTTTGAGCAGAAGCCAAATCAAGATCGTGGCGCTTCGCCCACACCAGAGCAAGAGGGGAAACAACAGCAATCCCCCTCTTGCATCACCCTTGCCGCTCCCACGAAATAATCTGAAAAACGATTATTTCAATGGAGAACCATCCAGCTTTAAACTTTTATTTAGCCAGCTTCGGCAAGCTGTGAAAATCACTAACGCTTCCGATGGGGCGTCCCTTCCCCTCGAAAGCTAGCCAGACATCCATGTCTGGACTCACGTAATTTTCTTGCTTACCTCAATTCAATTGGAGCATTCAAGCCTTTTAAGACTTTTATTCGTACTTAACTGGGACAAACAAACCTGCGGATACAACAATTCCCCATTGAATAAGCATGAGGCTTGCTCGCTTTTAAGAGCAATTTCGTAGGGGCGGCAAGGCTCTTATGAAAATCAGCGAAAAGGGAAATGCTGTTGTTTCCCTTTCGTTGGGTGTGGGCGAAGCACCACGACCTTGATCCTAATTCAAACGAAGTTTGGAAATGAATTTTGGGAAATGACGATCATAATCAAGCATGTGTTTTACAAATTTCAGAGCTAGCTCATCTTTGCCCCAAAGTGAGTTAAATAGACATTTCCAGCCAATAGAGTTCATAATTGCATATTACCCTCAAGTAGCAATATTAATGCCGGGTATTCTGTAATCGATACTCTGAAGGAGTCACTCCAACTTTGTTCTTGAATAATCTAGAAAAATATTGTGGGTACTCAAAGCCTAAACTATAGGCAATGGTCGCCACAGAATCCTTGCTAGAGAGTAAGCGATCTTTTGACTTATCAATCAGAGCATAATGGATCCAATCCTTTGTTGTTTTACCTGTTTCAGCTTTCAGGGCATCGCTTAAGTATCGACTGGTCATATTCATGTCTTGCGCCATATCTTCCACTTCAGGAATGGTCGCTGACTCTTGAATTACAGCCTCTAAGCGAGCCTCCAATAGCGCTGAAAACTTGTCATAAACCGATGTGTTTGCTTCTTTACGCATCATAAATTGGCGGTGGTAATAGCGATTTGCGTACATCAATAAGGTACTAATTTGCGATAAAATGAGTTCTTTACTAAAGGCATCTAGGCTCATGTTGTTTTCTGCCTCAAGTGCATCAAACATCGCAACCATATGTTGCTCTTCTTTTGGTGTAAGGTGTAGAGCCTCGTTAACCGAATAATTGAAAAATTGATATTTTTTGAGCTCGTCTTGTAGCTTATGACCTCGAATGAAATCGGGGTGAAAACAGATAGTGCGGGCAACTGAGTCGATTATTATACCGCTGGCTGTCAGCTCTTGATTAGGAGCAATAAAAAGCACCGTCCCATTTGAACAATCGTATTGGGTACGACCGTACATGACTTCGCCTGACGTGATGTGTTTGAATGATATCGCGTAGAAACTGGTGGTGAGTGAAATGCTCTCACCATTGAGTAATTGATTGTCATCACTGTTTGGCTTTAGTTTCATTACATCAACTAAAGGACGCTCTGGTGGGCGTATACCAAGAACAGCATTGAGTTCTTTAATGCTATCAAAATGGAACCTTTTCATTGCTTCACCTTTTAGTATGACGTCTCACAGCATAGTCCTCTAGTTTAAGCATATTATGGTTGAGTAGCATTGAAAACCCAGAGCATTAATCAATGTATTGTGTATACGAAATAACGTAGTGATTCGTTTCGTTATTTCGTATACAACTCTTGCTGTTTTGTGTACTGCTTACTTTGGCCATTAGTTCTAAGATAACTCTATTGAACATTTTGAGGACTAAAATTCATGTCAAAAACATCTTGGAGTGCTGAACAAATACCGAGTCAAAAAGGCAGGGTATCTATCGTTACTGGTTCATCTAGTGGTATAGGTAAAGAAACAGCCAAAGTCTTAGCACAGAAACAATCGACAGTGGTACTCGCTGTTAGAAATGTGCCAAAAGGTGAGAAGGTGGCTGAGGACATCCGAGCAGACTATCCAGATGTTGACATTTCGGTCATGCAGATGGATCTTTCCAGCCTTCGTTCCGTCCAAGAGTTCAGTTCCAAGTTTTTAGCCAATTTCGACAGACTTGATTTACTGATCAACAATGCCGGAGTAGCGTGTCCTTATGCAGAGACTGAGGACGGATTTGAAATCCTGATGGGGACGAATCATCTAGGTCACTTTGCATTGGTCGGTCATTTACTCGAAACTCTTAAGAAAACAGCAAACTCCCGTGTGGTGGTTGTTTCTGCTGGCGCTCACAAGTCCTCGAAGTTAGATTTGGGTGATCTAAATTGGGGAAAACGAAAATACAGCAATTTTACGGCTTACGCAGATAGTAAACTGGCGAACCTCTATTTTGCCTATGAGCTGAAAAGACGACTTGAATCCGAAGGTGGAAACCCGATGGTTACAGCTGCTCACCCAGGGTGGACGACATCAGAACTTCAGCGTGGGTTTGTGAAGTTTCTAAATATCTTTTTCGGGCAGAGTAAAGAAATGGGAGCACTGCCAACACTGCGTGCGGCAATAGACGAGAGTGCATCGTCGGGAGATTTTTTCGGCCCGCAGGATTTCTTTGAACTGCACGGGGCACCTATTAAGGTCGAATCAAGCAAGCTGTCACATGATGCCAGTGCTGCGCAAAAGCTATGGACGCTATCTGAAGAACTAACAGGAATAAAATACTAAACAATGGTATGGCGGCTTTGCGCTACGTAGGTTTAAGGGTATTTATGGAAAATAAACTCGTGTTACAGGTGGTGGGTTTTATCATTTTATTGCTAGGGGGTATTCTTAGTTATAACCCTGAACTAGTGAGTAATAAACCCATCCCAGAGGATGCCTTCCAAGCTGTTGAAAGAAGAGTTCAGTGGGGCTTTTTGATGGGGATAGGTATGTTACTTATTTTTCATCATCAAATTACCCCATATTTGTTTACTGTTGCTGCAGCCGGTATGACATTAACATTGGGGGCGCTAATTTCGCGCGTAATGGGTATTTTCCTTGATGGTTCTGTACCAAGGCATTGGATGTGGGTTGCTGTTGAGCTAGTTATGGTCGTTGGTTTCGGAATTTGGTATGCGAAGCAACGCTTATAATCAGTCGGTTGTCCCATATCTAAGCTAATTCATTGGTTGTTAAGTTAACAATGTCACTGACACAGAATTGTCCACTATATAAGTTAGCTCTCAGTATCAACCTTCTAAAAAAGCCTCAATATTTTCTTATTGAGGCTTTGTCATAATTCAATTTCTAATCAAAAAACACTATGCACTTTCAATAATCAATTTCAAATCAGCAACCAGTTCTTTATTCAAAATCTGTGGGATCTTCCCTGGTTGTTGCTTGGGTTTAAACACAGCAAACTTTTCCCCTTTTGGTGACACTAAAACATAGCTGGCGCTGTGGTCGACTTGATAGTCAGCGCCGTCACCCACCATGGCATAGGCGAAGCCTAAATCACGGGTGAACGGGAACAGTTGAGTGTGGTCAGCTGTGACAGCTTTAAAGTCTCGATTAAAAAAGTTGATGTAATCTAAGCGCTTTGTTTGCGAGTCTCTGTCTGGGTCGACTGAAACAAACACAACCTGAATATCTTCTGATACCGATTGCAGTTCAGCATAAGCAGCATTGAGCTTATTTAACGTTGTCGGGCACACATCAGGGCACGAGGTAAAACCGACAAACAGTAAACTCCACTTACCGAGTAATTGTTGATTGCCAAACTCATTGCCCAACTGATCATGTAGGGTAAACGGTGCCAGTGGTCTTGGGTTATCAAAAAGATAACTACTTTGAAGGGCTAAATCTGGCACCTGAGTCATCAATGCCGTATTTGCTGATTGGCGAGGGAATAGCGCTGCAACCGCAACGCCCAAACCCAACATGATGACGGCTAATAAAAGGATTTTTTTCAATCGGTCACTCCCCGTTTATTCATTGCAGCATTGGTTATTGCTATGCGCATAACTTAAGCCCATAGCTTAAACCCACAAGTAGTGATCAACGAGTAGCACCAAGAATAAAATCATTAAGTGGTAAATCGAAAACTTAAATACATCCATCGCCAGTCCTGGTTTGTCGTGATATTTAAGTTGCCATGCTTTATAGATAAAGCCGCAACTTAATAAGGTTGAACCGACTAAATAAACTGGGCCGCACATGCCAACCAGCACAGGTAATAAACAGGCGATAGCCAGTAATAATGTGTAAAGCAATATGCAAGTTTTAGTGAACTCTACACCATGGGTAACTGGCAGCATCGGCACATCGACTTTGGCGTATTCTTTTTTACGGTGAATCGCTAAAGCCCAGAAGTGTGGCGGTGTCCATGTGAAGATGATGATAACTAAAAGCAGGGCATTGCCGTGCAGTTCGTTAGTGACTGCAGTCCAGCCTAAGAGTGGTGGCATGGCGCCAGCTAATCCGCCAATAACGATATTTTGTGGTGTGGCACGCTTTAAATATGCGGTGTAGACCACGGCGTAACCGATTAAACTGGCAAAGGTTAGCCATGCAGTTAACGGGTTTACCAGCGCGTATAAAATAATAAAACCACCTAGGCCAATTGAGGTGGCAAAGGTCATGGCTTTGATTGCTGATACTTTCCCTTTAGGTAGTGGGCGGTTGTAGGTACGTGCCATTAAGCCATCTATACGGCGATCAATTAAATGGTTATAAGCTGCTGCAGCACCTGCCATCATGGCGATGCCAATCATCCCGAAAATAAGCGGTTGAAGTGGAACAGCGCCGGGAAGCGCAAGACACATACCGACCAGCACAGTTAACAGCATCAGTGCGACCACTTTGGGTTTGGTCATTTCAAAATAAGCGCGCCATTGCATAGTGTCATTTTTAGCACTCGACATTGAGCTGACGTCAGCCGTCTTGGTTGCACTTGCGGGTAAAGATAGTGATTTAGCCATAATAGAATCCTTGCTTATGCTTTACGCCACAGCGCATAGTTAATAAAAATAACGGTTAACAACAGTAACGCTGCGCCGCCGTTGTGTGAGACTGCAATACCAAGAGGGAGGTGCATTACAATATTGCTTATGCCTAAACCCACTTGTAACACCACAAGGGCAAATAAAACCCATGCACTTTGTCGCATGATTGACGATTGAGCTTTAAGTAATTTAAACGCTAACCAGCATAAACTGATGGCAGTAATCACCCCCCAAATACGATGGGTAACATGTATGGTCATTCGAGCAGGGTATTCAAGTACGCCAAATTCGAAACTTGGATGGTCACCTTGGAAGGGTGAGAAAGCCTTGGCAAACTGTAAATTATCTATCCAGTTACCTTCACAAATAGGTAATGTGGTGCAGGCTAATGCCGCGTAATTTGATGATGTCCAACCGCCTAAAATAATTTGCACCACTAACACAACTAAACTGACCATCGCTAATGGGCCGAGTTTTCTGGCATAGGTATCGCCACCGGGGATCCGTAATGGTTTAGTGCGTAAATAAAGTAACAGCAGTAAAGCAAACAAGCTAAAGCCACCAATTAAATGTCCCATTACCACGATGGGCATGAGCTTCATGGTGACTGTCCACATGCCTAATGCCGCTTGGAATAAGATCAGTGCGGAAATGAATATGGGAAGTTTTTTTGGCGCATCAGCACGCTTTAAGCAAATGATTAAAATAGTTAATACCAGCAGACCTAATGTGCCTGCGATATAACGGTGGATCATTTCAAGCCAAGCTTTTTCTGGCTCGACGGTGAGATCTGGAAAATTTGTTTCTACTTTAGCCAAATCAGCCGCATCACTGGGTACACCGATATGGCCATAACAACCCGGCCAATCAGGACAGCCTAAACCGGCATCTGATAAGCGGGTATAAGCGCCCATCAAAATCACGGCAAAGGTAAATACTAAGGTAAATTTGAGGAGGTTTTTTATATCCATTAACCGACCCTCGATAGCTTAAGTAGCTTCCTTAAATCTGCAATCATCGACTTACCTTGAGCCATATTTTCTTGCTCGCCGATAATCCCAGGGTATTCCATTACCAAGCTGCCAAGCGGATCGACAATAATCATTTGCTGCTCTGTCATCATTGCAATGATGGCTGGGCTTGCATTGGCTGTTTCAAATGGTACTTGGAGCTTTTCAAGAATTGCGGTGTCACTATCAGGTTGCAACATGATAATTGGGCTAACACGATCTTGATGCTTACCTAAGGCGACATGGCTTTGGTGCAATACATATAAGCGTTGCTGACACTGTTCTAAACATTTTTTTGGCAATAGATATAACAGCTGCCAAGATTGCGGGTGCGGGTTATCCATCATTAAGCTTTGATAGCTCACCTCTGGAGGAATGAGTTGGCCTTTATTGGTCGCAGCGCCATTATATAAATCCATGCTTAATACCAGCTTGGCGACGGCCACTGGTAAGATAAATACCAGTACTAGGGCAAACAATGCCTTGTTATTTTTAGGTTTTGCTGGGGAGTTCATACTTGCTCCTCTTGTTACGGCTTAATTTATTAGTTTGGTTTTATTCGTTTTCAGTTTTTGTTTCATTCTTTACGGTGTTATTAGAGTCAATTGCGTTGCTAGTGGTGTTTTTAGGTGTTGCTTTAATCAAGTATTTCCATCCAATCCATAGCATTAACGATAAAAATACCGCCGCCATAGTGAACCATTGCAGCGCGTAGCCTTGGTGCTTTTGGGCTGATAATGGAATCGGTGTCCAAGGCTTAGGTAATGCAATATTAGGGATTGAATCTGGCTGCAGTACTACTGGTGCCAGTGGGTGGCCTATTTTCTCAGCTAAGGCCGCTAAATTGAGGTTTTGAAAACGCATCACATTGCCGTCTTCTGCATGGAGCTGGTGGCTTAAGGGGTTAACCTGTTTTTGATAAACGCGGCCATTAAGGTCAATGGCTGACAATGGCACTGGAGTAATGTCAGGTAAAATTCGACGATCGATATTGGCTGCGACAAACCCTAACTCAACCAGTAACCAAGGCAGGTCTTGCAAATCAGAATCTGAAATTTGAAATACTTGGTAGGCCAGGTAACCAACTCGGCCTTCAAACACTTGGTTATCGAGTAGCAATATTTGCTGATTAATAGGCGTAGCGTTGACGCTTAAACGGTAACCACTGAGTCTTTCATCAGCGTCAAAAGCAAGCAATTCATCAAAACTTAATTCACTGGCTGCTTGTCTTGCTGATAACGTCGCTTGCCACGCGGTTTTTTGCTCCGCTCTATCAAGTTGCCAAACACCTAACTTGACCAAAATACAAAACACACTCACAGTAACAACTAGCAATAACCCAGTAGATAGTCGCCAGACTCGCAAAGGAGAGCCCATGGCAGCGTTAGATACCTTAGTTATTTTCAAGCTTGTATTAGTACTGCTGCTTGTATTCATATTATTTAATCTAGCTAGAGCCCTGTTTATTATGGTGAAAGCTGAAACGAAACAACCTATGAGTCAATTTTTAGGACGTAGAGTTATCTTTTCTGCTTTAGTCATGTTGCTGCTATTACTGGCCTTAGGGCTAGGTTGGGTAACGCCCAACCCTAGGCCGTACTAGTTAGATTTATTTAAATCACGTAGACAAAAATAAACAAACATAGCCAAACTACATCGACAAAATGCCAATACCAACTACCTGATTGGAAGGCAAAATGGCTTTCTGGGGTGAAATGACCTTTGAGCACCCTAAAGAACAAGATAATTAGAAAGACCGTTCCTAAGGTCACGTGCATGCCGTGAAAGCCAGTAAGCAAAAAGAAGGTATTACCGTAAATACCTGATGAAAGCGTTAGCCCCATTTCTTGGTATGCATGAACATATTCCTCTACCTGCAAGAATAAGAATCCAATACCTAATAAAATGGTAAGCCCTAGCCAGACTTTTAATGCGCCGCGTTTAGACTTCTCTAAAGACACATGAGCAAAGTGCAATGTGACTGAAGAGGCTAATAAGATGAGGGTGTTATACAGTGGTAACCCTGTCCAAGGCATAGCTTCTGTAGTGGTGCCATCAGGCGTTTTGATAAGAGGCCACATCGCTTCAAAGGTTGGCCATAACACCTCGTGGGTCATGGCGTTGTTCGAGCTACCACCAAGCCAAGGGATTGCGACCATTCTGGCGTAGAACAAGGCGCCAAAAAATGCGCCGAAGAACATAATTTCAGAGAAAATAAACCAGCTCATTCCTTGACGAAATGAACGATCCATTTGCGCTGAATATAAGCCTGACATTGATTCATCAATGACATTTTTAAACCAGCCAAATAGCATAAAGATAATGACTGCAATACCAGCCACTAATATATAACCACCTGAAGTCTCTTCAGTGGCTAACTGTTGAACGTAAGAACCAGCGCCAAAAGCAATGAGGAATAATCCAATTGCGCCGGTAATGGGCCAAACGCTTTGCGCTGGCACGTAGTAGTTTTCATGTTTGGTTGTCATCTTGCTGCTCCTTGCTCTATGGCCGCAGTTTGTTTGTCTGTGATGTCATAGAGGGTATAAGAGAGAGTCAAAGTTTTAATGGAATCTGGTAAGTCTGGATCCACATAAAAGATTAATGGCAGTTCAGCATCAGCCTTTGCAGCTAGGGGTTGTTGATTAAAACAAAAGCACTCGGTTTTATTGAAATACGCCGCGCCTTGGCCTGGTGATACCGAAGGTATGGCTTGGCCAACAAGGGGATTAGCAGATAGATTTTTTGCTAAAAAGGCTGTGCGAGTGAGCTCGCCTGGGTGAACCTGAATACTGTTCACCTTAGGGCCAAATTCCCACGGCATGCTGCCTTGTACTTGGGCGATAAATTCAATAGTAATGGTGCGGTCTTTATCAACGACCACCGCTTCATAACTACTTGCGGTACCTTGGGGTTTTCCGTTAATGCCCAAGGTATCGCACAGCACGTCATAAAGCGGCACTAGCGCAAAACCAAAGCCGAACATACCGATAGAACCCAGTACGAGACCTATTAATAATTTACGGTTTGATTTTGTTGGCTGGCTCATATCACTTTACCTCTGGAGGTGTCGTGAATGAGTGATAAGGTGCTGGACTTGGGATGGTCCATTCTAGTCCTTCAGCGCCTTCCCAAGGTTTATCCGCAGCTTTCTCACCGCCTCGAACACACTTAATAACAACGGCTAAGAAGATAAGTTGTGATAAACCAAATGCAAACCCACCAATTGAGACAATTTGGTTAACATCAGCAAATTGAATCGCATAATCAGGAATACGACGCGGCATACCCGCAAGTCCTAAGAAGTGCATTGGGAAAAACAACACGTTGACTGAAATAGTGCTACACCAGAAATGCCAGCGGCCTAAGGTTTCGCTATACATGTGGCCTGTCCATTTCGGCAGCCAGTAATAAGCTGCGGCCATAATGGAGTACACTGCGCCCGTTACTAGTACGTAGTGGAAATGCGCCACAACAAAGTAAGTATCATGGTATTGGAAATCCGCAGGTGTAATCGCCAGCATTAATCCAGAGAATCCACCAATTGTGAACAGAATAATAAAGGCAACTGCAAACAACATTGGGGTTTCAAAGGTTATTGAGCCACGCCACATCGTCGCAACCCAGTTAAATACCTTAACCCCTGTGGGCACCGCAATGAGCATAGTGCAATACATGAAGAACAACTCGGCAAATACTGGCATGCCCGTGGTAAACATGTGATGCGCCCACACCAAGAAAGACAGAATCGCAATACTTGAGGTGGCGTAAACCATGGAGGAGTATCCGAATAGCTTTTTGCGGCTAAAGGTCGGCACAATCGCTGAGATAATACCGAATGAGGGTAAAATCATAATGTAAACTTCGGGGTGACCGAAGAACCAGAAAATGTGCTGGAACATGACGGGGTCGCCACCACCTGCAGCATCGAAGAAGCTGGTACCGAAGTATTTATCGGTTAATACCATGGTCACTGCGCCTGCAAGCACTGGCATCACCGCTATCAATAAGAATGCGGTAATTAACCAAGTCCATACGAACAGTGGCAACTTCATCCAAGTCATACCTGGTGCACGCATATTCACAATTGTCACGACCACGTTGATCGCGCCCATAATTGAGCTTATTCCCATAATGTGTACTGAGAATACAAATAGTGCAGTGGTATCAGGGCTGTAGGTCGTTGAGAGTGGAGCGTAGAACGTCCAACCAAAGTTAGGGCCGCCACCTTCCATAAATAACGAACTTAATAGAATGGCAAACGCGAATGGTAGGATCCAAAAACTCCAGTTATTCATTCGAGGCAGAGCCATATCCGGCGCACCAATCATCATAGGAATAAGCCAGTTAGCTAAGCCGGTAAAGGCTGGCATAACGGCACCAAATACCATGATAAGTCCGTGAACTGTGGTCATTTGGTTGAAAAAGTTTGGATCAACTAATTGTAAACCCGGCTGGAACAATTCGGCGCGGATAACCATCGCCATTGCACCGCCCGTGAGAAACATTAGAAAACTAAACCACAAATATAATGAGCCGATGTCTTTATGGTTAGTGGTTAAAATCCAGCGCATGATGCCTTTCGGCGCGCCATGATGGTGATCATCATGGCCATGGTCATCGTGAGAATGACCATCATGAGCTTCGGTTGTATCTTGTGTAATAGTGCTCATTTTAATCCCTTACTTTCCATGACCATCAACGTCAGAAGCCTGTACAGCATCTCCCGAGTCATTACCCCAAGCGTTACGCTCATAAGTAATCACTGCTGCGAGTTGTTGCGGTGTGAGTAGAGAACCAAATGCCTGCATTGCAGTACCAGCCTTGCCATTGACAACAACTTCAATGTGTCCTTCAACTGGTCCTGTAATAGCTGGGCTACCGATTAATGAAGGGAAAGCCCCCGGTAATCCTGTGCCTGCAGCCTGATGACATGCAGCGCAATTGGTCATATAGACTTGCTCGCCCATGGTCATGAGTTCATCCATGGTTAAATCATCTAGTACGACTTCAGCTTTAACTTCTTTCACAACTTCTGCAGCGGCTTCGGTTACGGCTTGTTCAACATTTTCAGGATTAATTTCAGCAGGAAGGGTCACAGGCGTTGCGGCTTGGTCAGTAGCGGAATCCGCTGAACTTGCCGCAGAACCGCCACCATTGATATCAGCGGCTTGCACTACATCGCCAGAGTCATTACCCCAAGCATTTCGCTCGTAGGTCACAACTGCAGCAATTTCAGTTGCAGTAAGCTGTTTAGCAAATGCCTGCATCGCAGTGCCTGATTTACCGTTAACCACAATATCAACATGATCGCTAACAGGCCCCTTAATCAGAGGGCTACCAATAAGAGATGGGAAAACACCAGGAAGACCAGCACCATTGGGTTGGTGACATGCGGCGCAAACGCCCATATAGACTTGCTCACCTTGAGCCATTAACTCATCATATGTGAGTGTTTGCGAAAGCGAGGCTTCTGCAGCAGCTTTAGCATCGACAGCTAGCTGCTTTTGGTCAAGTAACCATTGGTCATAATCGGCTTCAGAAAGTGCTTCGACCACAATAGGCATGAAGCCGTGATCTTTTCCGCACAACTCAGCACATTGGCCGCGGTAGGTGCCAACTTTATCAATGCGTGTCCATGCTTCATTAATGAAACCTGGATTAGCGTCTTTTTTAACCGCAAAAGCAGGCACCCACCATGAGTGAATAACGTCATCACTGGTCATTAAGAAACGCACTTTTCGATTGATTGGTAATACGAGCGGCTTATCAACTTCTAGCAAGTAAGTTTCAGTTTTTTCAGCAGAACCTTGGATTTGATCTGCTGGAGTTGAAAGCAAACTGAAGAACTCGACGTCTTCATTGAAATAGCTGTAATGCCACTTCCACTGAGAGCCGGTAACTTTAATGGTTAAATCTGCATCGCTAGGATCTTCCATAGCTATCAGAGTTTTAGTGGCAGGAATTGCCATACCGATAAGGATGATAAATGGCACGACAGTCCATGCTATTTCAACCTTGGTACTGTCATGAAAATCGGCAGGTTTAGCGCCTTTAGATTTTCTGTGATAGATCATCGAGTAAATCATGATCCCAAAGACCACAACACCAATCGCACAACAGATATATAGAATAATCATATGGAGGTCATAAACCCTACCACTGATTTCTGTCACACCTTGTGTCATGTTAAGCGGCATATCAGCCGCAGCAAGCGGCACTGCAAATAGCAGCACCATTAATCCATACAACAATCGCTTCACAAGACCACTCCTCTGCCAATTGCGATTTGCAATAACAACAAGGAAAAGTCACACAGTAATACTCTGCTCTATGCAAACTTCTCTAATTCCCGAAAAAGTTTGATCACTTCAAAGTACACGGTGGCTGCGAGTATCAATACTCGATTATTTTATTGGGTTATGGTGGCCACACTTGTACCTAATACTGAACTTTTCAATTCTTAAATTGACGCTTTTTATTCAAGGCTTTCTATACCGCATGGTACCAGCACAATCTTTACAGCGTTTTGTAGCTTCTTATCGTTTTACTAACTCAAGAGTGATAACAATTTGTTAGCCTCTTGTTAACTACATTACTTGGAGATTAAATATTGATCAAGATCACTTTATCATCTAATTTGCTGAAAAAAGGCGTAAAAAAAGCCCTTCACAGTAATGAAGGGCTTTTTTAAGAGAGATTAGTTTAGTGGAAAGCAGATAAATTTAACCGTGATGGTGCTGCTAAAGTATTGTCGCTCATATGTTCATCATGTAAGTGAGTATTTACATCTTCAATGATTACACCTTGTGCCAAAGCACTTTTAGCGACTAACTGAATGCGACGATTATCGCGAGCATCTAATGGTGTTGTCCATGTAATAACCGCACTGGAAGTACCACTTGTTAGTGCTTTTTCCATTGCCCAAAGTGTTTCAACTTCATCTTTGGTATGAACAAGCAATACTCGATCCATACGAACATTGGCATTGGCCAATATTTGCTTATAGCCAATATGTGGTGGATTAATTAATACAATCCAACGGCCTTGTTGGCTTAACACTGCTAACTGGCTGCATAACTGGGTTAGCTCAGTGATGCCTTGATTAGCACTTTGTTTGGTTTCAATACCTTGTTTAACAGGCGCTGTGGCTGATGTCATGTCTACCCACAAGCCAGGGTGACGTGGTGCATTACCTAATAATGTGTTCATAACCAACCTCCATTTCGGATAACGCCAACAGCAAGTCCTTCAATGGTGAGACTCTGGCAAGTTAAATCGACTTTTATCGGCGAATATTGTTCATTTTCTGCATGCAGATAAACAACATTGCCTTTCTTTTCAAAACGTTTAACGGTGACATCATCGTCAACACGAGCTACGACAACTTGTCCATTTTTGGCTTGCTGCATTTTGTGCACAGCCAATAAGTCACCTTCAATAATGCCAATATCTTTCATACTGTCGCCACGAACGCGTAGTAAGAAATTAGCATTAGGTTTGAACATTTCAGGATCGACTTGAAAGTACTGTTCAACATGTTCCATTGCGAGGATAGGTTCACCAGCCGCAACCTGACCGATAAGCGGTAATCCTTCTTCGACTTCCTCTTCTTCCTGAATCATGCGAATGCCGCGTGAAGTACCAGGAATAATTTCGATACAACCTTTTTTAGCAAGTGCTTTTAAATGCTCTTCAGCAGCATTAGCACTTTTAAAGCCTAATCTAGTGGCAATTTCTGCACGAGTTGGTGGCATACCTGTCTCGGCAATATTACATTTAATTAGTTCTAGAATTTCAGCTTGTCGTGGCGTTAAAGGTCTCATGTTGATTCCTGTTTTTTTATACAGTGACTGTCATTATATACAGTATCCTTGGTCGTGCAAGTATTAACCAATGAATTTTAAGGATGATACCGATTAAAGTTCATTTTTAACAGATTGGCAAAATTTAAATTTGTTTAAAAACAGTTATTTATATTGTTGCTGTTGGAGGGGGATTTATTTTGATTAAATTAACATTGATAAACAAATGATTCGGTTTTTTGTCGATACAGTATATTTATACAGTACTGATGTTCACTTTTGATAAGTATAAATAAGCGACTTATTTGCTTATATAATTAGCCTTAAAGGGATTTAGTTTGATGCTTAATTGTTAACTACATATACGCAGGTTAGTGAATCCCACCTAGATTCTGGTATCCTATGCGCAATAAATCGTTGTTGATAATGCGAATACTCATGCTAAAACCAGATTCTATCATTGCTAAATCGTTGCGTTGGATTCAGAAACTAATGGTACACAGTGTTGTTGTACCTCAAGATCCGTTCGCTGACTTAAACCTAGATCCTGAAAAACCAGTGGTCTATGTCATGAAGACAGAGTCGCTGAGTGATATCGCGGCACTAAATGAAATTACTGCAAAGTACAATCTACCTAGTCCTTATGAGCGTTTGGACATCGATGGGCTGAACACGCCAAGAATTGTGTGTGTTGAAGGCCGTAAACCCTTATTTGGCAAACGTCATAGTGGCGAGAAGTTTGTTGCTAACTTCACCAAATTACTCGACTTACACCAAAAGAATAAGCAGTTAGATATTCAATTGGTGCCAGTTAGCCTTTATTGGGGACGTATCCCGGGTAAAGAAGATGACACCATGACAGCTGCAGTATTTGAGCGTGAAAATCCGACTTGGCTACGCAAGTGGCTAATGATTTTATTTTTAGGTCGTCATAACTTTATTCAATTCTCAAATGCCATGTCTTTACGTTATATGGCCGATGAACACGGTACTGATGTCAGCATTGCTCACAAGTTAATTCGTGTTGCCCGCGTGCATTTCCGACGTCAACGTAAAGTGATGACGGGGCCACAGTTGCCTAACCGTCAAGCCATGTTTAACTCGTTACTCAAATCTGAATCGATCACCAAAGCGATTCAAGAAGAAGCAGCAAACAAGAAGATTTCTGAAGAAAAGGCGCGTGAAAAGGCCATTGAATATTTAGATGAAATCGCAGCTGACTACTCAGATAACCTGATTCGTATTGCAGAGCGCTTTTTAACTTGGTTATGGAACAAGTTATACAGCGGCATTAGCATTAAGAGTGCTGAGCAAGTTCGTAAACTGCATCATGATGGTCACGAAATTGTCTATGTGCCATGTCATCGTAGCCACATGGATTACTTATTACTATCTTATATCCTCTATTATCAAGGGATGGTTCCTCCGCACATTGCGGCTGGTATTAACTTGAACTTTTGGCCTGCAGGGCCGATGTTCCGCCGCGGTGGTGCCTTCTTTATCCGTCGTAGTTTTAACGGTAATAAGCTTTATACCGCAGTATTCAGAGAGTATTTAGATCAACTATTTGCCAAAGGCTATTCAGTTGAGTACTTCACTGAAGGTGGTCGTTCACGTACAGGCCGTTTGCTTGCGCCTAAAACTGGCATGTTAGCAATGACAGTGAACAGTGTACTACGAGGTATCGAGCGCCCTGTAACGCTGGTGCCAGTTTACTTAGGCTACGATCACGTGATGGAAGTATCGACTTATCACAAAGAATTAAGCGGTAAGAAAAAGCAAAAAGAATCGGTATGGCAGGTATTTGGTGCACTGCGTAAATTAGGTAACTTTGGCCAAGGTTATGTGAACTTTGGTGAGCCAATTAACGTGCAGCAATTCTTAAACCAGCAAGCACCTGATTGGCGCGAAGAAATTGCTCAAGATCCTGAGCAAAAACCAACTTGGTTAACCCCAGCGGTAAATACACTTGCCAATAAAGTGATGACTAACATTAATAGCGCTGCTGCGGCTAGTTCAGTCACACTAACCAGTATGGTGTTATTGGCTTCTGAGCAAAATGCGCTGGAGCGCGGTGAGCTTGAAAGACAGCTAGGTTTATATCTTAAGCTATTAAAAGAGGTGCCTTATACCGGTTATACCTCAGTGGCGGAAGGTAACCCTACTGAAGTGGTTGAACAATGTTTGTCGCTTAAAAAGTTCACTTCAACTAGCGATCAGCTTGGTGAAATTATTGCGATTGAAGAGCATGCTGTCATTGCAATGAGTTACTACCGTAATAACATTATTCACTTGATGGCCGTACCTTCGTTAATTGCTAGTTGTTTAGTGCAATACGAAGAACATAGCCGTGAGAAGATCCATAGCATCGTCAATGATTTTTACCCATTACTAAAAGCAGAATTGTTTATGGGGATTGAAGATTTACCAGCTTATGTAGATCATGTTTTAGACTTGTTTGTTGAGCAAGGGCTAATTACCGGAACAACTGAGTTTGAAGTCAATCAAGGTAATATTACCCAGTTAATGTTATTGTCTGAAACTGTCAGTGAGACATTACAACGTTACGCGATTATCTTTAATTTACTGGCTTACAAACCGGATATTGAACGTTCAGATCTAGAAAGCGCGAGCCACATGCTAGCTCAGCGTTTAGGTGCTTTACACGGAATTACTGCGCCAGAGTTTTATGATAAAAAACTCTACAATAATTTGAGTGTAAAATTAAAAGAATTAGGGCACTTATCGGGTAGTGACAATCAATTTGCTGTCATCCGAATCCGCGATCATGCCAATGGTATGTTGCGACTATCTGTTCGTAAAACCATAGTCGACAGTGTGACTATGGAACATGGGTAACGAATAACTTTATGAGTTCAACACAAACGCAGCCGAAAAATAAATCTTTGTTAGGCGGCGCAATGATTATTGCTGGTACCACGGTCGGTGCTGGCATGTTTTCCCTTCCTGTCGTCAGTGCCGGTATGTGGTTTGGCTACTCAATCGCAGTACTGATAGGTATTTGGTTTTGTATGTTGGTGTCTGGCTTAATGTTGCTTGAGACTAACTTACACTTTAAACCAGGTGATAGTTTTGACACCTTAACCAAAGTTACCTTAGGCCAGTTTTGGCGTATTGTTAACGGCCTGTCGATTACCTTCGTGCTTTATATTCTCACCTACGCCTACATCAGTGGCGGTGGTTCAATCGTAAACCATACGCTTTCCGGTATGGGAATCCATTTGCCACAAAGTATTGCTGGCTTAGTGTTTGCGCTAGTCTTGGCGGCGATTGTGATGATCAGTACTAAGGTAGTCGATCGCATTACTACTGTGATGCTGGGCGGCATGATCATTACCTTCTTTTTAGCAGTCGGTAATCTGCTCATTGATGTTGATAGCGTTAAGTTATTAGTGCCTGATGGCGAAGCGAGTTTTGCACCTTATATTTTAGCTGCCATTCCATTTGGTTTAACCAGTTTTGGTTACCATGGCAATGTGCCAAGTTTAGTTAAGTATTACGGCAAGCAGCCTAATTTAATTATTAAAGCCATCTGTATTGGTACCTTTATCGCGTTAGTGATTTATAGCTGCTGGTTAGTGGCAACCATGGGTAATATTCCTCGCAGTCATTTCAACGATATTATTGCTCAAGGTGGTAATATGGGCGTATTGGTTGGTGCATTATCGGATGTAATCTCTAACGCTTGGTTGAACACCATGCTGACTCTATTTGCTAATTTGGCAGTCGCTTCTTCATTCTTAGGCGTTACCTTAGGTTTATTCGATTACCTTGCTGATCTATTTGGTTTTGATGAGTCGGTTAATGGACGAATTAAAACAGCAGCAGTTACTTTTATTCCTCCTACGGTTTTAGGTTTGTTATTCCCGAACGGCTTTTTGATTGCAATTGGTTTTGCAGCATTAGCGGCAACCATTTGGGCAGCTATTGTGCCAGCTATGATGGCGTACAAGTCGCGTAAAATGTTCCCTGACGAAAATAGTTTCCGAGTCCCGGGCGGTACGCCTTTAGTTGTGATTGTTATCTTGTTTGGTGTATTAACTGCAGCATGTCATTTATTGGCTATGGCTGATTTATTGCCTGTGTATAAGTAATTAATTTTTTATTGTTTAATAATAAAAAGCCCTCTATTGAGGGCTTTTTTGATGCAATTTTTCAACATATTGTGTCGGTGATTGTCGGTGTAATCGATGAAAGCTTTTACTAAAACTGCGCACACTTGCGTAGCCAAGCAGTTGGGATATCTCCTTTACTGTTTTTCCTTCCAGCATGTATTTAATTGCTAAATTCCCCAAAATATAACGCATTAACTCTGTAAAACTGAATCCGTTACTTTGCAAGCGGCGTTGTAATTGCTGCCGTGAAAGGCCGCATTGATCAGCAAGTGAGTCCAATGTGGGTAATCCGTAAAAGCGAATATAATTCACTAATTCATAAAGTACCTTAGGGGTGTCATGGGTTTGCGGCATATTTAAATATGAATCAAGTTGGTTGAGGGTAATGCTGCTGGAGTTGCTTTTTTGAATGTGACTTGAGGTCGAAAATGAGGCTAAAAAATTCTGCTCTGAGCTAATGAGTGAATCGATATCTAACCAAATCTCCGTCAGTGGTGCATTCCAACTGACTTGGCAGCCAAACGCTTTCTCAACTCCTAGTTGTCCCATCGAAGGTCCACTTAATAGTACTTTCTTGGGTTGGTAATCTTTACCGAGAAAATATTTGCAAGTGTTTAATAATGTTAGCGCTACTCTTAATGAGTCATGTGACTTAGCTTTTGAGCTGACATAATCATTACGGTAACACCACTTTATGATTCTATTCGACTGAGCGCCGTAATAACTTGCGCCTGAATGAAAGCAGGCCATCGCATAATTGATTCGCCTAAAAGTAATGGCTAAATCCGGTGTGGCAAGGAACCAATTATTAGGCATGTTAAATCGACTGACTTTTAAATCATTTTGGATTGTTAGCATGTAATCCTGAGAGTTAGACAATTGCTCTATTTTGCTCAGCCATTTGGATACTTCAGTGAAGGGAATTAGCGTCATTGGCTCATTAAGCAAGCTTTCAGGTATCGATAAGTCTTTATGGCTTATCTTAAAGTGTTCTTGAACCCCTTTAAGCACAGGTAAAATACAGCAAACGCGGATAAAAGAAACATCAAATGCCATGTCAATTTCTCATAGATTTATTGAAAAGGTTAACGATATGTAGATGTCTAAACATATCAAAAATAGTCGAATATTGATACCTATGGGTACTTAGTGTTGCTCTTTTGGGTTTTGGATGCAAACTACGCAACATCTAAGTTTACCGAGGTGAGATCAATATGAGTTTATTCAGTATGCCATTCGTCGATACAGGTGTTGATGCTGCACTTCATGGCGTAGCCTTAGTGGTACTTGTAGGTGTGGTTGCCGCCGCAGGTATTGGATTTTGGAAGGTCCATGAGCTGCCAATTGATAAGGCGCACAAAGAAAACCATCAGCAAATAGGGTTGATTACTGCGCTCACCTGGATAGGGTTTCTGTGGCATTGGGTGTGGGTTTTAGCTGTGATGGTTGCCTTCATTGACAGCGGAAAAGCGCTAAGAAGGATAAGAGATATTTGGCGAGAGAATGAACGGGAAGTCCCTGTTACCGCCACTCCCGAAAAAGAGGAGACTAGCTCATGATTGAAGGTTTAGCCGTTTGGGCACTGTTTATTTATATTCTACGCATGGTTGGTATGCCGTGGAATAAAGGTACTAAAGCGTTTGCCTATTTAGGTGGAACAGGTTGGTTAATGTTTGTTTGGGTCGGTTTATTAAATTACGCACCTATGGATATAACAGGCGGTTCGGTGGTGCAATCACCTCATATTCAATTGCGTCCTGCTTCAACAAAAATCAAGGGCAATGTAAAGGGCATTTATGTTGAACCTAATGAAAGAGTAGTGGCAGGGCAGTTGATATATGAATTGGATGATGAGCCGTATCAAATAGCGCTAAATAAGGCTGTTGTTGGTAAGCAAACTGCTGCAGTCGCATTATCTTTAGCAAAAGAAGATATCAATATTGCGGAGAAAGAACTACAAGCAGCGGATTCTGATGAAGCCATAAGTAAAAACCAGTTACATGCAGCGCAGAAAGATTTAGCGTGGAAACAAACAACTCTTGCGCGTTATGTAGAGCAAAATAGTAAAGTTCCAGATACCATCACTGAAAGTCAGTTAGATGAGCAACAAACTAGTGTGGATTTAGCTCAAGCTAAAGTGGACTCATACACCACTCAGATAGCAAAAGCTAAAACTGAAGTGCAAAAAGCTAAGCTTGATATTCAAAAGGCCCACTTAACTGTTGAAAGCCGTCAATCGGACTTAGAAAGTGAAATTGAAAACGTGGCTCAAGCCCAGTGGAATCTTGATAATACCAAGGTTTACGCACCCGCCAATGGTTATTTGACGAACTTTATCATGCGTGAAGGCCAGTATGTTGGTGTGGCACCGCGGATTCAAATGTATACCGATGAAAAGTATGTGTTGATGCGAGTGAATCATCAAGCCATTCGTAATGTAGAAGTAGGGCAAATGGCTGAATTTGCATCGGCGGTTTACCCAAGCAAGATCTTTAATGCTGAGGTTGAAGGGATTATTGAAGCGACAGGTGAAGCACAAGGCAGTTTACTGGCCCGTGATGACAATGTAAGGCAAACTACTGGGCAGAATATTAATAATAAGCATCACTTTGTCCGCTTGAAGCTACATGAGTCAGACAACTATGATATTCCAGTAGGCTCGGTAGGCTTAGCTTGGGTATCGGGTACTAAACCTGCTGAGTTCATGGGCTTTTTAGATGTGATTCGTGGCATTATTATTCGAATGAAATCTCAGATTTACTACATTTGGTCTATATAACGAAATTAGGACCTGCTGATCTTTTAAGGTTGTTTTGCGGCGAATCAATAATCATTGCTTACTGTAAACCTAAATGTATAGCTAATAAATATTGATAATTAGAAGGTTAGATTACACCATCATAAAAACGTCCTCCAATGAGGGCGTTTTTTTATGGGATAAATAGTTACCAAAGTCACTCGACAGCAGGCTTAAAACGGTCTTAACTATAGTACTCATCCTCACTCTTTCTTATCCATGGACAGGTTGCCATTGGCAATACTGCAGCGGATTACGATGATTAATAGTTCAAGGACGGCTCATTATGAACGTGACTCAATACTTACAAGGGCAACCATGTTGGGTTGAACTGGCAAGCCATGACTGGTTTTCAGCTAAAGGTTTCTATCAGAATTTATTTCAATGGCATGCTGACGACATGCCGATGCCTGAAGGGCATTACACCATGTTGCAAATCGACGGTGATGATATAGGTGCAATGTATCAAATGCCAAAAGAGATGGCGTCACAGCCGACTCATTGGGAGTTATATTTTGCCGTTGATAATGTCGATGAAACGGTAAAAGCCATTAAACATGCAGGCGGTGAAATTATTGCAGGCCCCCATGAGGTTGGCGACTCCGGTCGAATGGCTGTGTGTCATGATCCTGAAGGTGCGCGTTTCTCCATTTGGCAAGCCATTGAGCATATCGGAATTAAACGTACTTTTGAGCCTAATACCCTGTGTTGGGTTGAATACATGTGCCGAAACGCTGCTGTATCTAAAAGCTTTTATTGCCAAGTATTGGGTTTTGATACCGAAACGGTGGATATGTCAGAAATGGGTATTGGAGATTACGTGCAATGGATGGTTGCCAAGCAAGCCGTTGGTGGCATGATGGAAATGACCGAAGAATTCGGTGATATGCCATCCCACTGGATGCTGTACTTTAGCGTTGATGATTGTGATGCGATTGCGGCTAAAGCAGATGAATTGGGTGGCAAGATTTGTGTGCCACCGACTGATATACCTGATGTGGGGCGCTTTGCGGTGATAGACGACCCTCAAGGTGGGACATTTTCAATCATTAAACTGGCTGCTACTGATTGCTAAAAGATAATTTGCTTTAACCAAGGCTAAGGGTTTGTTAGCTTAAGTTAGCTTTGCTTATCACTTTTGTTTATAAAGAAAGCAAAGCTTTACCTCTAATCAACCAAGCAGCATGCAGCAGACAAAACAACAAAAATTAGCTGATATTCAAAAGAAAATGACCATGGTGGCAGTGATTGATTTTCCTGGTACTTTGTTAGTAGCCGCGGGCTTATATGGCATATTTTCAGGCTTTGGTATCGAGACGATGCCAATGTTAGATAACTCCAATGTCCATTTTGCCATGTTAGGTATAGGTGGAGTGATTATGTTGTGGGGGCTGATGAAAATGTTCCAATTAGCCAAGCTGAAACAGCAAGTTCAGAATGATGAGTCATAGTGACTAGCAAACTATGGTGAGAGTATCAGTAAAAAAGGCGCCCTAGGCGCCTTTTTAGTATGTGCTTATTCGCAAATTGTTATCGTTTAGCTCAGCGATTTAGGCAACTTCCTGCCATATATCAGTAAGTAAATAGCCGGAATGACAAACAATGATAGTAGCGGCGCTGTGACCATACCGCCCACCATCGGGGCAGCAATCTTCTGCATCACCTCATTACCCGTACCACTTCCCCACATAATAGGCAGTAAGCCGAAAAATATGGTGGCTACAGTCATGGCTTTTGGGCGTATTCGCATTACGGCCCCGTGAATTAATGCTTCACTTAAATCGCTACGTTGGTTGTATTGCCCCTTGGCTTGTCTGTCCTTAATGCTGTTATTTAAATACACTTGCATAACCACACCAAACTCAGCTGCAACACCTGCTAACGCAATCATCCCAACGGATACTGCAACTGAGAAATTAAAGTCTAATAAGTACAATAACCATGCACTGCCTACTAATGAGAACGGCAGGCTTAGCATGATCACCGATGCTTGAATAAATGAACTAAAGGTCATCATTAATAGCATGAAGATCACTGCCAGCATGAGCGGGATCACTAGCCCCATTTTCGCTTCAACTCGCTGCATGTACTCATATTGACCTGCAAAGCTGTAGCTGTATCGAGGAGGTAACTGAATTTGCTCGTTTAAAGCTTCTTTCGCCGTGGTAATGTACTCACCAATGGATATGTTATCTAAATCGACAAATACCCAGCTGATCAGTCGACCGTTTTCACTAGCCAACATAGGCGCACCATCACTAATGGTAATGGTGGCTAAATTGCCAAGGGGTAAGTACTTACCTGTTTTAGTTAGCACGGGTAAGTCTCTAAGCTTTTCAATGCTGTCACGTAATTCGCGTGGGTAACGAATATTAATCGGATAGCGTTCTTGACCTTGAATAGACTGACCCACTTGCATACCACCTATGGCCATTTGCACCACATCTTGGATGTCTTTAAGTGTCATACCGTATCGCGCTGCACTTTTAAGGTTTGGCTCGATATCAATATAACGACCACCACTGGTACGCTGTGCAAAGGCAGACTTAGTCCCTGGTAACTGACTCACCACAGCTTCAATTTCAGTACCGATACGTTGTAACTCATCAATATCTGCACCGGAAATTTTAATTCCTACTGGTGTTCGCACTCCTGTCGATAGCATGTCGATACGGGTTTTAATCGGTTGCACCCATGCGTTGGTCATGCCCGGTACTTTGACGGTTTTTTGCAGCTCAGCAATGATCCCTTCAAGTGTCATTCCTTCACGCCATGTATCACGAGGATTAAGCATTATCGTGGTTTCTAACATAGTTAACGGCGCAGGATCGGTAGCTGTCATTGCTCGGCCAACCTTACCAAATACCCGTTTAACTTCAGGGACAGTTTTAATGAGTCGGTCGGTTTGCTGCAAAATTTCAGCGGCTTTACCAGCGCTAACACTTGGTAGGGTGGTTGGCATATAAAGCAAATCACCTTCTTCAAGTTCAGGCATAAATTCGCTGCCCATTTTTGTCATTGGATAAACCGCACTGCCAAGAGCAATGATGGCCAATAAAATGGTGAACTTTGGAAAACGCAGCACTAAGCGCAGTATTGGTTCGTAAATAGCAATTAAAAATCTACTAAGAGGGTTTTTCTTCTCATCAGGGATTTTGCCTCGGACAAAGTAACCCATTAATACCGGAATTAAAGTAATAGCGAGAATTGCACTGGCAGCCATGGCAAAGGTTTTAGTAAATGCCAGAGGGTGGAATAATCGCCCTTCTTGAGCTTCAAGGGCAAATACGGGCACAAAGCTTAAGGTGATTATCAATAAGCTGAAAAACAGTGCTGGCCCCACTTCCACAGACGCTTTACGGACTAGTTCCCAATGGGTTTCGCCAGTGGGCGTTTGGCCATTATGTTTTTCCCGATATTGCTCTAAATGTTTATGAACGTTTTCGACCATCACAATGGCGGCATCCACCACCGCTCCTATGGCAATGGCTATCCCCCCTAAACTCATAATGTTGGCGTTTACCCCGATAATATTCATCACAATAAAGCTGATTAATATTGAGATTGGTAACGAGATAATGGCTACGAGTGTTGAGCGAGCATGGAGTAAGAAAATCAGGCAGATAATGCCGACGACCATCATTTCTTCGAGTACTTTGTTTTTGAGGTTATCCACTGAATTGAGGATAAGCTCAGAGCGATCGTAAGTGATAACTAACTCAACGCCGTCAGGTAGACCGTTTTCAATTTCTTTGAGTTTATCTTTAACGTTATTGATGGTGGCGAGAGCGTTTTCGCCGTAACGCATGACGACAATACCGCCGACGACTTCACCTTTGCCATCAAGCTCTGCAATGCCTCGCCTTGCCGCAGGTCCTGTGCGCAGTTGCGCCACATCTTTCATCAATATTGGTGTGCCAGATTCAGAGACTATGCCTAACGGAATTTCCCTAAAGTCAGCCAGTGTTTGACGATAACCTGTTGAAGTTATCATGTACTCGGCTTCTGCCATTTCAATGACTGAACCACCAGTTGAGCTATTAGAATTGTCTAAGGCATTTTTTACAGTCATTAAATCAATTTGATACAAAGCCAACTTATGCGGATCAACAATGATTTGGTATGACTGCTCCATGCCGCCAATAGTGGCCACTTCTGATACGCCGCTGACGCTTTGCAATTCAAGTTTTAAAAACCAATCTTGTAATGAGCGTAACTGGGCTAAATCATGTTGGCCTTTTCGATCAACCAAAGCGTATTGAAATACCCAACCAACCCCTGATGCATCAGGCCCCAGAGTGGGGGTGACATTGTCAGGTAGTTGACCTTGGGTTTGTGATAAATACTCCAATACTCGTGATCGAGCCCAATAAATGTCTGTGCCGTCTTCAAAAATAATGTAGACGTAAGAGTCGCCAAACATTGAAAAGCCGCGGACAGTTTTAGCTCCAGGTACGGCGAGCATTGCGGTCGATAACGGGTAAGTTATCTGATCTTCAACTAATTGTGGTGCTTGTCCTGGATAAGAGGTTTTTACAATCACTTGCACATCTGACAAGTCAGGTAGTGCATCGAGTGGTGTCATGCGCATGGCTTGATAACCAATTAAGGCAATCACTGCAGTAAGCACTAACACCATCGCCCTTTGTCTAATCGAGGCGCTGATAATTCTTTCTAACATAGCAGTCTCCGATTAGTGATGTGCGTGCGCATCAGGTGTAAGTTCAGGTTTGGTGTTACCACCACTTAAGCGCTGTAAGCTACCTTGAATACTGGCTTCTGAATCGAGTAAGAATTGTCCTGAAACAATCACTTTTTCACCATCTTGCAGTCCGTCGATAATTTCGGCTTTGCCTTGGGCTATCATGCCAACTTTTACTGCGACAGAGGCAAAGCTATTGTCGTCACGCTGCACAACGACTCGATTTTCTCGACCAGTTTGGATTAAGGCTTCAGTTGGGATCGATAATACTCCGCGCTTAGGGCCACCGAACAATTTCACATCCACTAATGTGCCGGGTTTCAACAGCTTACTTGGGTTATCGAGCTTGATGCGCACACGCATAGCTTTCGAAACAGGGTCTAGTTCAGGGTAAATGTAGTCAATAGTCGATTCTAAATCGAAAATACCTTGAGCAGCTGAAGTGACTTCAACTGGTCGACCTAGCTCAAGCCAGCTTTGTTCGTTTTCAAATACATCTGCAATGACCCAGACACTTTTTAAATCGACGATTTCAAATAAGGTAGTGCCAGGCTCTACAAACATGCCGTGACGCACAGATAACTTGCTGACAAAGCCGTCTTGGTCCGCATAATAAGGGACGCGGTAAATGGTTTCACCAGTACGTTCAAGTTGCTTAATTGTGCTATTGCTGACGCCTAACAATTCAAGGCGCATACGCGCTTTACGCAGTAAACTCGCGCCGCGGTTTTTATCTTGCTTAAGGTAGTCAACAGCTTGCATGTAATCATCTTGGGCGGTGATTAACTCAGGTGAGTAAAGCTCGTAGAGCAGTTGGCCTTTCTTCACTTTTTGGCCGACATTGTGCACCATTAAAGTTTCAAGCCAGCCGTCAACACGAGTATGGGCGTGACCGATACGGTTTTCATTGTATTCGACGGTGCCTATGGTTTTGACAAGCTTCCATAAGGTTCCTTTGGTAACTTGTTCACTGCGCATGCCTAAGGCTTGCTGCATCCCGCCTGAAACATCAACGGTGAGCTCTTCACCTGTTGAAGCGCCCATGGTAACTTTTTCTAAATCCATCCCACATATTGGACAGGTACCCTGTTCATCTGAAATGACATGGGGATGCATTGGACAAACGTATTTTATATTGGCTTCATCATTTGACTGAGCTGCTTTCAATGTAGGCTTGGGCTGACTGAGTAATGCGTCTGCTTTGGTTTGAGTTCCAGTTGCATTTGAAGCCGAAGCCGATTGTTGCTCTGATACAGCTTGATGTGCATGACCAGCATGTTCATCTACGCTTGACTCCTCTTCCTCTTCTTTGACTAAAAACATATTGCATTGCGAACATCGTCCTGCCTCATGGCTAGTTTCTTCAGGGTGCATCGGGCAGTAATAATTGTCTTGTTGGTTCTGTGGTAATGTTTGTGCATGCTCAGCATGCTCATCTTTATTTGTTGTCTCGTTTTTCACTAAAAACATATTACATTGCGAGCATCGTCCAGCCTCATGGCTAGTTTCTTCGGGGTGCATTGGGCAGTAATAATTGTTTTGCTGGTTCTGTGATGATGTTTGTGCAGAGTTATGTGTATGCTCTGCATGTTCATCTTTAATTGCAGCCTCTTCTTTGACTAAAAACATATTGCACAACGAGCATCGTCCAGCCTCATGGCTGGTTTCTTCGGGGTGCATTGGGCAGTAATAATTGTTTTGTAGTTTCTGCGATGATGTTGCTTGGCTTGCCATTGATTGTGACTCTTGGGCTAGTCCTATTTGTGGCGTCGCTATTAATACCAAACTTAATGCACCAACAGCATAATTCCTGAATGCTGAAAATATGAATGTACTCATAATGCCTATCTCCACTTTATTTCTTAGTGATGCTGGTGCTCTGTTGTTTGCTTAGCGATTGGCTCTAGGTTCATGCCACACTTTGGACATGTGTCTCCAGCTTTCCCTGTAATAGCGGGGTTCATTGGGCACGCATGTGTGTGAGCTGACTCAGCTTTGTTCGGGCAATTATCACAAGATTTGCCTTTTGACTCAGCTTTGTTAGGGCAGTTGTCACAAGATTTGCCTTTTGAGTCAGCTTTGTTCGAGCAATTATCACAACACTTGCCTTTTGATTCAGCCTTGTTCGGGCAGTTATCACAGCATTTGCCGTTTGATTCAGCCTTGTTCGGACAGTTATCACAGCATTTGCCTTTTGACTCAGCCTTGTTTGGGCAGTTGTCACAGCATTTAGTTGGAGCTTGGGTTTGCTCTAAATACATACCGCACTGAGGACAGGTGTCGCCTTTTTTACCTGTGACATCTTTATGCATTGGGCAGACATATTCAGCATGAGTCTGAGTTGATGAACTCTGATGCATGCCGTGATCATGTTTATGCTCGTGTGCAGAAACCGCAGGGGACAATGTAAAAAACAGAAAGGTAGTTAATACCATACTAATAAAGGTTTTCATAACGTAACTCCATCATAGAGATGGCCGGAACTGTTGCGTATCAGCGCAATAGCAAGGCGGCACAAATATTTTGCGAAATTAAAAAGATTAAAATAGGGCTAAAACGATGCGAATTAGGCTATTGGAGGTCTTAGATCTTGCAGCAAAGAGATAGAGTGGAAATGAGGCATTGGAGTAGCCATTGCAATGTCGGATATGTTGTTACCTGGCCAAGGTGAAAAGCTTAACAACGTACCTGTTACTGTTATCACCAAACAATGATTACAATCGAGTTCACAGCTCATCTTACCTTCACAACAGTGCGTTGATTCAATAGCTTGCTGTGCAATCTGCGCTGTTTTACAACAGTCAGTATTTGCGGCTTGATTGGTTTGCTGGTGATGTGTTTCGACTTGCATGCTTTGCATTGGAGCTTCATGAGCTTGGGCGTTGCTTATCATCAATGAACCATTAGTTAGCATCACCTGGCTCAACATTGTGAGCAGTGTAAAAACTATAAATGAATGACGAAGTTTGTTAAACATGAATATTCCAATAAAAAAGCAGCGTTGAGTTTAGCAATAGTTCTCACATCATGTGTTGATAAAGTTCACGTTTTTACTTTGTACGGATTCTGTCGTTAAAACAGTAAACTACAGAGCTGATATCGACGTCTTAAGTGATAGCACTAAAACAATCACTAACCGAATTGCCATTTTGAGCGAATAACAACCTTGTTAGTTAATTTCACCTTGACCCTATATTGGTAAATTTCAGTTAATTAAAACAGTGATAACAATATGAGTGTGTTCATATCCAACCAAGTAAGTATGTTTTGTTAACACTTTCAGACTTTAACAATTGTCTAAAGCCTCGAACCAATCAAGAACCTAAAATGTAGAGTCATTAAGTTAATGATAGTTCATTACTTTTATCATGAATGTGATTTATATGAACCTTACTAAGAATGTTAAAGAATCTTTGCCAATATGCTCGGCTTGTATTAGGTTTAAGTAAGTTGGATTGTATCACTAATATTGTGGTTTATTAGATCTAGCTCTCATTTTGAGCATAATATGGCAACTTATTAATTAAAACATGTCCTTAAATCGTTTTTTTAAGGCTAAAACCACCTAGAATACAATTATTATTTTTTAGAATTTAAAAATTATATTTTAGAGTTTAAGAATTATAAATTAAAAATTTTTACTGGAGATGACCGATGAACTGGCGTGCACTTTTCAAACCAAGCGCAAAATATTCAATTATCGCACTGATTATAGTCGGTGTGGTTATGGGCGTAGTGGGTTACTTCGCTACCCAACAGACTTTACATGCGACAAGTACAGATGAGTTCTGTATGACTTGTCACAGTAACCATTCATTGAAAGATGAAGTATTAGCTTCGGCACATGGCGGCGGTCGCGCTGGTGTGACTGTTCAGTGTCAAGATTGTCACCTTCCACACGGCCCAGTTGATTACTTGGTTAAGAAAATCATTGTATCTAAAGATTTATATGGTTTCATGACAATTAAAGATTTCAATACGCAGGCTTGGTTAGATGAAAACCGTAAAGAGCAAGCTGACTTAGCGCTTAAATATTTCGAAGCGACTGATTCTGCTAACTGCCAACATTGTCATACTCGTATCTACGAAAACCAACCAGAAGATATGAAGAAAATGGCGAAAAGAATGCATGAGCGTAACGCGAAGCAAGAAGGCGACAAGAGAAAAACTTGTGTAGATTGTCATAAAGGTGTTGCTCACCCTTACCCTAAAAAGTAAGTCGACCTTCACAATAGAGAGTGAATCGGGAGTGATGACCCGAAGATGTAATAAAGCCTCACTTCGGTGAGGTTTTTTTATGGCTGCGATTTAGTGTTGTGAGCTCAAAGCACTGCAAGAAGGCGACTTTTATTCCAGGCAGAAAAACTTGTGTAGATTGTCATAAAGGTGTTGCTCACCTTTACCCTAAAAAGTAAGTCGACCTTCACAATAGAGAGTGAATCGGGAGTGATGACCCGAAGATATAATAAAGCCTCACTTCGGTGAGGTTTTTTTATGGCTGCGATTTAGTGTTGTGAGCTCAAATCACAGCAAGAAGGCGACTTTTATTTCAGGCAGAAAAACTTGTGTAGATTGTCATAAAGGTGTTGCTCACCTTTACCCTAAAAAGTAAGTCGACCTTCACAATAAAGAGTGAATCGGGAGTGATGACCCGAAGATGTAATAAAGCCTCACTTCGGTGAGTTTTTTTTATGACTGCGATTTAGTGTTGTGAGCTCAAAGCACTGCAAGAAGGCGACTTTTATTCTAGGCAGAAAGACTTGTGTAGATTGTCATAACTATTTTGTTTGTTGAGCATCATTCGGTAGCTTTCAGGTTGGAGTGATGAACTAAAGGTAGAGATATGATGACTTGAATATACAAAAAAGCCCCACTAATGTGAGGCTAATAAGCTGGATTAAATAAACTATCTCATTGATTAAAATTGTTTATTCACCTTCAGTTTTAGGTAAGTCGATAACTTTTTGGCGATACTCAAGTAAGCCGAATACCCCAGTGAAATAGACTTTAATGAAATCCACAAACTTAAGTTTCAGTAGCGTGCTGAACATAGTATGGAAAATCAGTAATTGGAAAAAGTGCATAAAAGCAGTAATCAACAACAGAATGTTGAGAATAATGCTCACTTGACCTTCAAATGGCATGAACAGGTTATAAAACATCACCAACCAAGTAAGCAGAGTAAAGCTTTTACCTGCCAGAATAAAAAATTTCATCGTTAACCTTTAATCGATTTGATATTGGAATAAACGGTAGGTGACTTGTCCTGCCGATTTTCGTTTAAGTTCAACCCATGTATTCGGGACTTCGAGGTGAGCTAGGTCGGATTCCGTTTCGACATAAATTTGTGCATTTTCATTTAACCATTGTTTTTCATCCAGCAATGCAATGGTTTTATTAGCGAGACCTTTACGAAAAGGAGGGTCGACGAATACGATATCAAACCCTTTATCTTTATTAACATTTCCTAACAGCGCTAAACTATCACCATTAACGACATCGGCGGTTTCACATTTTAATGTCTGTAAGTTTTGTTGTAGTTGTTTAGCGGCACTGGCTTGCAGTTCAAAAATACGAGCGTAGGTAGCATAGCGTGATAATGCTTCTAAGCTAAGCGCCCCACTACCTGCAAAGCAATCCAATACTCTTGCACCACTGATATCACCAGCCAACCAATTGAATAAGGTTTCACGAACACGATCTGTGGTTGGACGAAGGCCTTCAAGGTCATGAATAGGAAGTTTTCTTGAACGCCATTGTCCTGAAATGATCCTGACCTGGCCGCTGGCGGACTTATTTTTGGACATTTTGCCCTCGTGATTTTGCCTGAACAAAGAAAGTGGTAGACTATGCAACCAATTAGAATACTCGATATTTTATACCAAACTGATGCGTAAAGGTGAGCAATCCTTCTGACATTATAGGTTATAGGTTATCGAGAATATTTTTCCGAATTTTTTAGCTCAATAAGCACTGGTAGTAGACATGGCAAAGAAAGGTTTTTTTTCGTGGTTTCGTAAAGACAAAACCAAAGAACAAGAGAACGTTACAACCGAGAACGCACAAGAGCAAATAGATACTACAAGTATAGAGCAAACCTCTGAGCAAGCGGCTGTTGAGCAACAAGTTGCCGACCATTCTTCTCAAGAAAAAGCTTCTCAAGAGCAGGCTGCTCAAGAACAAGCCGCAGTCGATAAAGCTGAAGCGGAGCGTTTGGAAACCGAACGTCTTGCTGCAGAACAAAAAGCAGCAGAAGAATGTGCTGAAGCAGAGCGTTTAGCTGAACAGCAGCGTATTGAAGAGAAAAGCCGTCTTGAAAAAGAAAGACTTGAAGCAGAAAAGCTTGAAGCGGAAAGATTGGAAGCTGAGCGCGTCGAGTTAGCGCGATTAGAAGCAGAGCGTCTAGAGATGGAGCGTTTAGAGGCTGAACGCTTAGCTGCAGAAAAAGCTGAAGCACAAAAAATAGAGGCAGAACGTCTTGCTGCTGAGCAAGCAGCTCAAGAAAAAGCGGCCCAAGAAAAAATTGAAGCAGATAGATTAGCTGAACAACAACGCGTTGCTGAACAAACTCGCTTGGCAGAAGAGCAGTTAGCACAAGAAGAAGCTGAACGTGTTGAGGCAGAGGGAATTGAAGCACAGCGACTTGAAGATGAAGCAACTGCTCAAACTGAAGACGCAGTATCAGAGCCTCAAGCTAAACCCGTTAAAGAAGGCCTATTTGCTCGCTTAAAGCGTGGTCTTAAACGTACCAGTGAAAACATTGGTAGTGGCTTTATGGGGATCTTCAGCGGTAAAAAAATCGATGATGAGTTGTTTGAAGAGCTAGAAGAACAACTATTAATTGCAGATGTTGGCGTAGAAACCACAACACGTCTGATCGACAGCCTTACTGACAGTGCGTCACGTAAACAGCTTAAAGATGCCGAAGCGCTTTATGATTTAATGCGTGATGAAATGCAGACGATTCTTGATCCTGTGGCCATTCCTTTGGTGCCTGAAAATACCGACGGCCCATTCGTTATTTTAATGGTTGGTGTCAATGGCGTAGGTAAAACGACTACCATTGGTAAATTGGCAAAACAGTATCAAAAACAAGGCAAATCTGTCATGTTAGCTGCGGGTGATACCTTCCGCGCGGCAGCTGTTGAGCAATTACAAGTATGGGGACAGCGCAATGAAATCCCTGTTGTTGCTCAACACACTGGTGCCGATAGTGCGTCAGTATTATTTGATGCACTTCAAGCGGCTAAAGCGCGTAATGTTGACGTATTAATTGCCGATACAGCAGGGCGCTTGCAAAACAAAGGTCACTTGATGGAAGAGCTCAAGAAAGTGGTTCGTGTCATGAAAAAACTTGACCCGAATGCACCGCACGAAGTCATGCTAACCCTTGATGCGAGTACGGGGCAAAATGCCATTAGCCAAGCGCAGTTATTCCAAGAAGCGGTAGGCGTTACAGGTATAACGATTAGTAAGTTAGATGGCACGGCAAAAGGCGGGGTGATTTTCGCCATTGCAGATAAGTTTAATATCCCTATCCGCCACATCGGTGTTGGTGAGCAGATTGACGACTTACGTACCTTTAATTCAAACGATTTTATCGAAGCATTATTTAGTCAGGATAAGGCAGAATAGTCACATATGATCCATTTTGAGCAAGTCAGTAAGATATATCCGGGTGGCCAAAAAGCACTCTCTGAAGTGAATTTTCGTCTTCAACAAGGTGAAATGGCCTTTTTAACCGGACATTCTGGCGCAGGTAAAAGTACCTTGCTCAAATTGATCACAGTTATTGAGCGTGCTAGTGCTGGTAAGGTCTCCATTAACGGTCATGATACTGCCAAGCTTGGTAAGAAACATGTGCCGTACCTTCGCCGTAATATCGGTATGATTTTTCAAAATCATCACTTGTTAATGGATAAGAGCGTGTTCGATAATGTGGCACTACCATTAGTGATTGAAGGCTTTTCCCACGGCGAAATTCGTAAACGTGTGGCTGGCGCATTAGATATGGTTGGCCTCTACGGCAAAGAACGTCATTTACCGGTGATGTTATCTGGTGGTGAGCAACAACGTGTAGGTATCGCTCGTGCTATCGTTAATAAACCACCTTTGTTACTAGCCGATGAGCCAACAGGTAACTTAGACCCTAAGTTATCAATGGATATTCTACGTTTGTTTGAGACCTTCCATGATGCAGGGACGAGCGTTCTTATTGCGACCCATGATTTGGGTTTAATTGCACGAATGAAATACCGCACCTTAACTTTACGCCAAGGCAAAATGCTTGGTGGTGATGAAATCTATTCAGCTGAAACGCAGGGGCAGATTTAATGACTAAAAAAGTTAAGATTACAGCCAGCAAACTGCCTTTTACTGGACGCTTGGTGATGTTTTTTGTGCGTCATATTCAACAAGCCATGGCGAGTATTGGTGAATTATGGCGTAACCCTGTGTCATCCATTATGACCATGGCTGTCCTTGGAGTTAGCTTGAGCCTACCGGCTGCATTACAAGTGTTGGTTAAAAATGCCGAAAATATTACTCAGTCTTGGAACAACGCCGCTGAGATTTCATTATTTATTAATGAAGGTCGTAGTGAGCAATCAATACAAAGCCTGATTTCGCGGATCAATGTCTATTCCGAAGTCGATGTGGTGCATTACATCAATCGCGATCAAGCACTCGAAGAGTTCCAGCGTCTTTCAGGTTTCGGTGAAGCACTATCTTATTTAGACAGTAACCCGTTACCTGCAGTTGTGGTTGTTACACCGTTAGCGCGTCACTCAAGCCCAGAAGGTGCCAGAAAGCTACTGGAACAACTTGAGCGTGAGCCTGAAGTGAGTTTTGGCCGTTTAGATATTGAATGGTTAGAGCGTCTACAAGCTATGGTGAGACTCATTGAGCGTACGGTGCTCGCTATTGCCGCCTTATTAGTCTTGGCTGTGGTATTGGTGATTGGTAACACGATTCGATTAGCGATTATGAACCGCCGCACCGAAATCGAAGTGATGAAGTTAGTCGGTGCAACTGAGGCCTTTATTCAAAGGCCCTTCTTATATACCGGAATCTGGTATGGGGTGATTGGCGGCGTGCTCGCATGGATCATCATTAATATTTTAGTCTGGTATCTTGATTCTGCTTTAGCTGAACTATTGGGCTTATATGGCAGCCAACTACAAATTCAGGCATTAAGTCTTGCTGAGTTAGTTAAGTTGGTTTTACTGGCTTCTTTCTTGGGCTGGTTAGGCTCATATTTGTCGGTTAGACAGCATTTACGTGCGATTGAACCATCTTAATATTACTGTCGTACAAAGTGAGTAAAATACGCTGGTAAGATTATTTTGGACTAAAAATGAACATTTGTTCACTTGCAATTGCTTTGATTTCAGCAGAGTATAATTCAGCGCTCGATTTGTGCGCAGACTTGTGTTGAACCACTGTTGACATATGTTGTCCGATAATAGATAGTTCACCACTTGACTTAAAATATTTAAGTTACATAAGTGTTAAAAACGCAGTAAATAGTAGGAGCTTTAATGGCCTTTCAATCGCAATCTATGTCACTCACTGTCCCTAGGGGAAGTAGCAGCTTAGAAGCTTATATGCAATCAGTCACAGGCATCGAGATGCTTGGGGCAGAAGAAGAGCATGAGCTAGCCAAGCGCTTGCAAGAGACGGGCGACCTACAAGCTGCAAAGAAATTGATTATGTCTCACTTGCGCTTTGTTGTGCATGTGGCGAAAGGTTATTCTGGATATGGCTTGCCACAAGCAGATCTTATCCAAGAAGGTAACATCGGCTTGATGAAAGCGGTAAAACGTTTTGATCCTGGTGTTGGCGTACGCTTAGTGTCTTTTGCTGTGCATTGGATTAAAGCTGAAATTCATGAATATGTGCTTAAAAACTGGCGTATCGTGAAAGTTGCCACGACTAAAGCGCAACGTAAATTATTCTTCAATATTCGTAAAACTAAAAAGCGTTTGGGCTGGTTTAGCGATGAAGAAGTCGGCATGGTAGCAGAGAACCTAGGGGTGTCTAAAAAAGACGTCACCGAAATGGAGTCGCGTATGGCGGCGCAGGATCCTGCATTTGATTTAGCCAGCGACAATGACGATGACAGCAGTGTTGATTTTGCACCAGTTCATTATTTAGAAGATCATTCATCTGATGTAGCTGTTGAAGTCGAAAACGAAAACTGGGAATCTGATTCTCAAGCACGTTTATTCTCAGCAATTAAAACATTAGACGAGCGTAGTCAGCACATTTTACGTGCGCGCTGGTTAGACGATGATAAAACCACTTTGCAAGAATTAGCATCAACTTACCAAGTGTCTGCTGAGCGTATCAGACAGCTTGAAAAAAATGCGATGAACAAGCTTAAATCTTGTATGGAAATCTAGTTTCCTGCGTTTCAAATGAAACGACATCATTAAAACCTGCTACGGCAGGTTTTTTTATGGCTAAAATTTATCTTCATGCGTGATAGCTGGTTGGCTTTAGCGGGTGTCATTGAGCAGGCTGTTTCAATGAAATTACTCGAATTGAAAGCTAGTTTAAGTAGCAATGGCCTAAACAGATTACTTTGTAACAGCTGCAATGATCGCTTTGCGAGGGACTTTAAGGCTGGTAGTGACTACATCATTTGGCCAAGGGTAATATTGACGAGGTCGTTTAAAACGAGCAATCTGATTAAGCACATGCTGCTCTAATGAATCACGTATTGCTGGTGATAATATTTGCTCTGGTTGAGTAAACTGAATAATAGCCGCAGGCAATAAACTAAATTTGGCATCTTCCTGCGCAAATACAATAGCATTGTCGATCTGAGGATGAGATTTTAGCGCTGCTTCAATCTCTTCTGGGTGGATGTTCTCGCCACCACAAATAAACATATTATCAGCGCGGCCAAGCAGTTTTAGGTTGCCATTAGCATCAAGCTCACCTAAATCTTGGGTATTAAACCAGCCTTGTGCATCTGTTGGTTTTGATAGCGATAATGGTTTATTCGATTCCGAGCTTTCGCCACTTGAGTCACTGGTTAAATAGCCTAAAAATAAGCATTCACCTTTAACCCAAATCGTACCATCTCGAATTTCTAATTGCCTATTGGCTAATGGCTTACCCAAATGTCCTTGAGGGTTAATCAAAGCAGTGGTTATTTGCGAACTCATCTCAGACATACCGTAACTGCAATAAGCATTAATATGCCTGTCAGCGAGCGCTGAGACTAAATGAGGCTCAATGGTTCCGCCACCTAAAAGCAGTGCCTCTACATTATCTAAGGCTTGCGGGTGCAGGGCTAAAATTTGGCTTAATTGCGCAGCAACTAACGACACATGGCTGATTTTAGCCGTGGTTATTTGTTGCCATAAAGCTTGTTCAGTACTTAATACCACACAGGCGCCAGCAAGGGTGCAACGATTCACTATGGCTAAGCCGCCAATATGGAACAACGGAAGGGACAATAACCAGCTGTTATTTTCTTTAAGTCCAATATTTTTAGCAGATCCAACAGCACTTGCAATGTGGTTGGCTAGACAATGCACCACGCCTTTAGGGGCGCCGCTAGAGCCTGAAGTGAGAATGATATTCAGAGGCCGATGTTTATCAATATTTGGCGGATTGACAGGTTTGTGACTTAAAACTATATCATTCAGCTCAAGACTAACGGGTGAAGCAGTCGTTAACTTAACCTCTAACTCAGTCGTATTGTTGTTACTGTAAGTCTTTAATAATGATGATTCAGACCAATAAAAGTCGACCTTAAAGCGCTGACATAACTGAGTGATTTGTGCCGTTGGGAAACGTGATGATATGGGTAAAAATATTGCCCCTAAATCTACGCAAGCCCAATAGAGGCAAATCATTTCTAGGTTATTACGGCTGATACATGCGATGCGGCTATTTGGACCTACGCCTTGGGTTTGTATTGACTCAACCAAGTTGGTGACTATGATACTCAGCTGCGAATAACTGATTGCCCCGTTTTGATTCAGACCAATGTAATTAGCACTACTTTCAGTAAGCTTTATTGCTATTGCATTGGGTGTATTTAGGGCTGTTTGGTGTAGTGGAGAAATCATCACAAAACCTTGTTAATCGGATTGAGTATCGTGCTTATTCGTACAATTATAGCGATTGATAAGCTGGCTCACCTTTGAGTTTACTTGATTGTTTTCGAGGATTAACTGCTCGGAAAAGCTAGCTAAGGTGTCTAAGCCAGGGATTTCATCAGGGGTTAAAATCGCCGCTAGCGTCGCTAAATCATTAATGCCTAAATTGGCTTCTAAGCTGGAGCTTAAAATACAGCGAACACCATACTCTGTTGCAGTTTCAATTAATTGAGTTAACTTGTCGATGCTACCAATAATCATCGGTTTAATGACGAGCGCAGCTAAACCATCAAGCATGGTAAATTGATAGTTGGTATCGTTTAAGGTTTCGTCCAGCGCAAAAGGGACTTTGAGTGCTTGGTAAACCAATTGGCTTTCTTTTAGCGTTTTACATGGCTCTTCAATATATTCGATGCTGGCTTTAGGCAAACAAGCCAGAAACTCAATGGCTTGCTCAGCGCTAAAACCTTGATTGGCATCTAGGCGTAATTTGAGCTTCGGGTTTATCGATAATATCTGATGAATAAACTGAATTTCTTGCTCAATGCTTGCTTGAGCCACTTTAACTTTTATCGCATAAGTACGTTTGGGTAGTGCTTGTACTTTTGCGGTCAGCTCATCGTCTGTCATAGTTGGTTGATAATAAAATAAACTTATTTTTCGATCGTCAACATGTACATATTGAAATGAAGGAGCAAACTTAAGCGCGAGTAAACTGAGCCCGAACGCTGCTGAAGGTAAGCTGATTTTATTGGCAACTAAGTTGAGTTCTGTTAGCGGTTTACTAATTAGCCTAGGTAGTTGTTGCTCTAATTCATTAGTAACCTGCTCAAGTGTCTCTAAGCTAAAACCTGTTAATGGTTTAGCGTCAATATCGAGTCCTGACAATGGGCTAATTTCTACTTCATTGCTTACACCTGAATCTAACTTAGCACTGAGCAGGAGGCCAAATCGTTGATCTATTCGCTGAGTTGCCACTGGTAATCTTGGTGACAGGGCGATGTTATAACGATGCAGTGTAAGCTCACTGATGATGGCAGCTTGAGTCTGTGTTGTACTTGACGAATCTATATTAGCTCGTGAATTATCGCCTAGATTAGATTCAATCTCGTCAGAGGAATGGTCATCAGTGTGCATGAAGCGTACGTCCTTTTAAATCAGGTACTGACAGCTTAATGTTTGCCAGAATTTTTAAGGGTAAAGCAGCTGAATTATCCTTGCTGCAAACATCTGTGGCTGAGCCTTATGGGTGTTATGGCCGCAGTTAGGAATAGCAATAACCGATAAATCGATTTTTTGCTGCCACTTTTCCGCAAGCTTTGAAAACTTATTATCTTGCTCGCCCACCAAGAGGTATGTCGGGCAGTGTAATTGTTTCAGTACTTTTTGGCCATTATCTTGTAAGCCAAGCGAAGTACTCTGAAAACAATGCAGTAAGGCTTGAGGGTTATTTTTACTGCGAATACTGATGAGTTCCTCACGTGTATTAGTCTCTAAATCTGCGAATACTGGTTGTTTATACCACTCGGATAAGAACACACTTATTGGCATGTTATTAAGCTTGTCCGCCCATTTTTGATCGTGCTTGAGGCGCGCTTGTTTATCGCGAGTCGAACATAAACCTAAATGTGCCGCCTCCAGCATTAAACTTAATAATGCTTGAGGGTGATATTTGGCAATGTGCAGGGCAACTCGGCCACCTAGTGAGTACCCCAACAGGTGAAATTGCGGATAGCCTAAATTAATCACTTTCTCGGTAATGGTATTGGCTAGCGCTTCAAACCCCGGTGTTGGCAGTAGCTGCTCGTTTTCGCCATGGCCGGGTAAATCGATACAAATACAATGAAAATACTGGCTTAAAACAGGCAAGCTTGCCTGCCAATCTTCTTTAGAACCTAAAAAACCATGTAATAAAACCAGTGCAGGTAAAGCGGTGTCACCGTAACGTTTAATGGTTGGCATTAGTGTTGTTTCACCCATTGTGCAATGAGCTTTATTTGATCGCTTGCTTGATTTGGACTGACATTCACTTCAATCACTGAAGTACCTGTATAGGCCATTGCATCAGCATAAGCTTCATTAAAGCTGGTTAAATCGTCCACTTGGTTATACGGCAAGCCAAACATGGCAGCTGCATAGCCAAACTCCAGTCCGTGACTCAAGCGGTAATACTCATCTCTTACTGCTTCATTAGGCACAGGTAATAAATTGAAAATATTGCCGCCATCATTATTTAAAATAACAATCACTAACGGATTGTTAATGTGCTTAGTGATGGCTAACGAGTTAAGGTCATGCAAGCTTGATATATCACCAATGAGTAGGGTGCTTGGCTGTTTGGTCGCCAATGCCATACCACTAGCTGTAGCTATTAGGCCATCGATGCCTGAAGCGCCGCGATTGGTATAGATATTTGGTGTATCGCAGGTAATTGGCGAGTACATATCATATAAACGAACAGGCAAACTATTACCGATAAACCATTGATGATTCGACGTTTGAACTTTGGCGATTTGGCGCACCACTTGAGGCTCACCAAAACTGCTTTGATCTATGTGTTGGGTGAGCAAAGCTTCGAGTTGTTGGTTCATTTCAATTAATGGCAAAGCCCAATGAGCTGAAGACGAACGAGGCCATGATGCACTACATAATTCAGCAACACTGGCTTGCCAAATACGCTTTGATTGATGATTCGGGTCGAGGCGTTGTTGCGTTGGCAGTATTTGCCAGTAACTGTGCCATTGCTGCTGGGCAATAAAGCTAATCAGCCTTTTTGAGATAAATCGCCCACCAAAGACTAGTACTCTGTCGGCTTGTTCAACAAATTTAGCTGCTTTTGGGTTTAGCATTAATTGGTCAATATGGCCGATAATACTTGGGTGTTGTCTTAACTGCGATTGAGCATCAACCACTATAGGCCAGCCAAGCTTCTGCGCTAATTCAATAATCTGTTGCGGTTTATCTTGTGGCGATAAGGTGCCGACGACAATTATTCCTTTACCATGGACGAAACGCATCATGGTGTCTTCACTTGGCACGTTACAGGCTGAGATTTGGCCATAATCAGTGTAAGGGTAACTATGCGTTAGCCAATCAGCGATGGGAGTGACATAACCTGATAAAGCTGATTTAGCCAGTTGAGCTAAGGTTTCTAATTCTGTTGGGTATAAGGGTTCGCGATACATGCAGTTAAAATGTACCGGTTGAGTTTGGTTGGCGACAACTTCATCAATAGTTGTTAGCAAAGTATTGGGGCTAATGGCCAAGTCTGGTGTCGGCAGGTTTACTTGCTTAGCATAGTCGGCAAAAATTGCCGGTTGAATAATGGCTTGGTTTGCGCCGCAGCCAATGAGCTCGGGAGGGCGATCGCCGCTTAGTACAATTAAAGGGACTTGGGTCAGCCAAGCTTCAACGATGGCAGGGTAAAGGTTCGCAACCGCGGTTCCTGAAGTGGTGACAATCGCAACGGGACTATTGCTGGCTTTTGCTAACCCCAAGGCCATAAAGCCTAATCCACGCTCATCAAAGTGCAGATGACGTTCAAGTTTATCCTGAGCTGCAGCAGCTAACGTGAGCGGGGTTGAGCGTGAACCTGGTGCCATACAAACGTGTTTCACACCAAGACGGGCAAGCTCTTCAAGGATTAAGGCACCCCAAAGTAAATTGATGTCAGAAGTTGGCTGTGTTTGCATAGTCTTAAATACCCAATTGTAAATTGATGTTGAAACTGAATCGTATAAACCACGTAGAGTAGGCTCAAATTGAGCTGGAAACTACATCTTATCTTAGCCGTATTTCAGTATATATATGGCTATTTTCATTATAATTAATCTGAAAATGTGCGTTACGCTTGATTGTTAATCCATTCGCTCATGACCACGTGGGTTTTAATTTTGATGATGTCTGCTTGCGCATCAATAAATTCACGAATTTCGTGGAGTCGTTTCATCGAAGCTGCATTAACGTAAACCAGTAAATCCATTTCACCGGTAATGCCTTGGCAAGTTATTACCTCAGGAATTGCATGAAATACATGTACGACATCGGCACAATTTGCCCGTTCATGTTGAATTTCAAAGTAGGCTGACACGCCTTCTTTTTGCGACTCACTTAATAGTACTTGGTAGCCACGAATTATCCCTGAATGTTCCAGCTTTTTAATCCGCTCGGTCACAGCGCTGCGCGATAAGCTGACGGTATCAGCGATGTGAGAAATACTTTGGCGAGCATTGGCTCTTAATGCATTAATAATGAGTTGATCAAATTTATCCATGCTACTTCCTCATCGTTTGTTTAAGACTCATTGCAGGTTACTGAGAATTAATTATTTTGGTACTGAATTTTAATCTTTAAATACTGAAGGGTATGCCAACATTTAGATGATTAATCATCAATACTACAAGCTGTCTTTTTATCTATTGCCATTATACTGCCAACATATAGTCGGTTATTTTTGCTAATGACGTCATAATGTCGGTTTTATAGGTAAACTTGCGGGGCATTAACGGCAGTTTGTTTACTCAATTCAATTTATAATTCTTTCAAACTTCACCATAGAATAAGCCAATGAATCAAATTACAGGAACGATAGGGCGCTGGCAAGGCGCCGGGTTGATGGCCACCACTTTGCTTGGTACTGGGGTATTTATATTGCCGCAAATGACCATTGCTGTCGCCAATAGTGGCGCTTTACTGGCATGGGTTATTCTTACTGTCGCCATTTTGCCTGTGGCTGTGGTGTTTGGTTTGTTAGCTAGCCGTTTCCCCCACGCGGCAGGGCCTGCTTTTTTCATTGAGAAAGCATTTGGCACTACTGCAGGAAGAACCATTGGGTTAATTTTCTTGTTTGTGATTCCTATTGGAGCCCCTGCGGCCATTTTGATGACCTTCCAGTTTATGGATGCTTTGGTGTCTATTACGGGCTGGGGACAACTTGCTGCTGAACTTGCCATTGTGGTGGTGCTTTTGCTGCTAAATTACCGCGGTATTCAGGTTTCTGCTAAGCTGCAGTTTGCGTTGACGTTAGCGATTGTCGCAGTGGTTGCAGTGTTATTTGGCGCCAGTGGAACCAATGTCAGTGAAGTTGAAACTTTAGCGAATATAGCAACGCCTGAAGTCTCTACTGTGATGCTGGCAATGGGGATTGGCTTTTGGAGCTTTTTAGGAATCGAAGCCATGACACACTTGGCTAATGATTTTAAAAACCCTAAAAAAGACATGTTACCAGCGATGATGATTGGCACAGTGCTGGTGGGGATCATTTATCTTATTTGTACTCTATTGCTGCTAATGGTGCCGAGTGATAAACAAGGCTTAGCAATGATCCATGCCTTTGATGCTTTATTGGGCAGCTTTGTATGGCAAGGCATGGGAGCACAAGTCATTGGTATTTTAGGGATCGCCAGCGGTATTGCTACCGTTAATGTGTATTGCGCCAGTGCGGCCCGTTTGCTTTGGAGCTTTAGTAAGGAAGGTGTGCTGCCAAGTTACTTTAGTAAGCTCAATCAATTCGGCGTGCCTTTACGCGCCTTAATGACCATTTTAGTAACCATGGTAGTGGTGATTACGTTTACTTTTGTGACTGAACAAAAGCTAGAAGATTTGATTGCTTGGAGCAATGGCGTATTTGTGATTATCTACTTATTGACCATGCTGTCAGCGGTTAAATTACTCAGTAAACGCTTTTTACCCTTAGTGGTGGGCGGTTGTCTATTTTGTATCGGAGTGGGTATCGCTCTGGCTGAAAACATGTTGTATTCGTTTATTCTGGTATTGGTGGTAGCGCCATTTATGTATTGGCAAAAACAACATCAACACCGTAAGCAAGCGGCGTAATTTATTCAGTATCTTAATTAAAAACGGCAAAAATGATAAAAGCGCGACTCTGTTACTGGAGCCGCGCTTTTTTTGGGTATTGTTTTGATTTACGCCTTAAAAGGCTTAACGTTCTTCCATGGCGATATTACGCATTTGAATGACTTCACTGTGCTTTAAGTAAAGTAAGTCAGCAGTGCGGCGGATGATTTGGTCTTCATTACGGCATAATTTACCGTCAGAATAAGCAAGTTTCCACATACAAAGCAGTAATTTTTGCTTTTGTTCAATCGAGAATTGAGCGTTAATTTCAGCGGTAAATTCATATAACGAGGTCGCATTGCCTTGCACAAGCTTTGCTTCATCAATGAGCTCATTGGCTTCGGTGAGACTCATGCCTAAACTGCTACTGAGCATATCAGGCAACATTGCTACTTCTTGCTCGTCGAGCGTTTCATCGGCATACATGACTTCAAGCAATAAACTGGCCGCAGCAAGGTTAAGCTGTTTAGCTTGCTCTTCTGGGGTGATTGCTTGGGTGTGCGACTGTAAAAACTGTTTCAGTTTCGCGATCATATTGCCTCCTAAACGCCAGCAAGTGAGACGCATTATTATTGAACAAGTATAAGATAAGCTTAACAGAGACAATAATGCCGAGCGAATAGCTCGGCATTAATTAAAATTAATCCTCTATCGATATCAAGCTTAAAGCAGTGAGCCAAGGCCTTTCATTAACAAATCAGTTGTCCCTTCAGTGCCATTGGTTTCTAAGTAAGATTTAGCGATATCAACCATTGGAGCAACGTATTCTTTTTTAATACCTAACTCTTCAAACGCATCGTATACCATTGCTGCGCCTTCAAAAGATTTACCTAAATCACCAGCTTGAGATAGAAGACCAGACATACCGTCATCTGAAGATAAAGCGGGAACAGCAGATAAAAGAGCGTCAGCACCAGGGATACTGTTTGATAATTGACTGAAGTCAGAATCGCCTAAGTTAGACTGGGCAAGGCTTAGCAATGAACCTAAGCCGCCTTCAGCTTGGTCTTTACTCAGTCCAAGTTGTGACATCACATTGCCAACTAAATCAGCAGATTGTGCATCTGTAGTAGTTTCTACTTTTTCTACTTTCTTTTCTTCAGTGCCAAAAATACTGTCTAACCAACCCGCTTGTGCTGGAGAAGTAACTGCAAACATCGCAACTAAAAGACTTACTGCTGGGCTTAATTTCATCGTGGCCATCCTGTGGTTCATGTTGAATGATTAAAGGTTAGTTTTCGTGATCCTGTGACCATTTTAACGTTATTCACAAAAATGTGACAAATGATTTAACTAACTTTACGCTGCAACAATATCAATTGTGCAAAAACGCAGTTTTTTCGGTATCCTTAGCAGCATATTTGTCTTATTTAGATTATTGGAAATCCCATGTCATTGTCTGCAATTTTGACTGAAGCATATAATTTCTTTCGTAACCACGTGGCGCAGCTTGCGTCACTTACAGTGCCACTACTGTTAATTCAGGTCATGATCCAAGTTTGGCTTGGCGGTGAGCTGGCAGCACAAGCTGAAGTTGAGGTGCCACAATTTGGTGCTATTCACGGCGCTGCTATGATGGTGCTATTACTCATCTTCTCGTTGCTTATCGCTGCGTTAACTCTATATCTGGAAGTTCGTTCACGCGGACACGAAGTCACCCCAGGTTTAGTACTGAAAAATAGCTTTACCTTTGTGCCACCACTTTTACTTGCCGGGGTATTCTCTGGTTTAGCTATATTAGCGCCAGTGATGTTATTTGCAGTATTTGGACCATTTTGGATTATTGGTTTAAGTATTAGTTTTTATCTGTTCGCACGTCTTGCTTACGTTAACTTTATGGTCATTGTTGAGCGTGTATCACCATTAGAAGCCATTAAAAGTAGCTTTAAGTTTTCGTCACCAATCGTATTGAAAACGATGATGATTTTAATGTTATATCTACCGCTTTCAATGGTCGGTGGCATCGTCTTACAGTTAACCGAGTTCGGTGGATTCCCGCTACGAGTTATTATTGATACCTTGTTCGCATTTTTAGGACTATTCGTTAACGTTGCGCTATTTAGATTGTATATGGTTAACCGTAATACAGATGAAAGTGAATCTGATACCACTGAAATCTAACTGAATAGTGAATGACAGCAGAGGAGTAACCGCCAGTGTTAAATGATATTGAGTTTATTGGCGGCTTCTCAGCTGAAATAATGGATGATTACACCAAAGCTAAAAGCTATGTCAGGGATATTCCAACCCAAGCTTTGGTGTTTGTTCGCAGCTTTACCCATCAATTAACCTCATTACTGGCAGAAAAACAGTCAGTAAAATTTAATAGCCCTAATCTCTATGACCGCATCGAACAGTTAAATCGCATGCGTTTTATTGACGTACCAACGACGCGTGCATTGCATCGACTGCGAAGTGACGGTAATCGTGGCGCGCATCCTGAAAAATACCATTTAACCCAAGATCAATTAGTCTCACTCGCTGAGAAAACCATCAAGAATATCTTGTCGTTAATTACCCTGCTTTACCCTAAAATCCATCGTAAAAAAGCGCCTGAATATCAGTTTGAAGCTTTTGACTCGTTTGTAGGTCGTGAACTTTGCTATCAAGCCGTTATGCATAATGATCATCAAGCTCAGTACTTAGTGGGTATGTCGCTTAAGTCAAAAGCATTAATGCAGCAAGAACAAGAGCAATCTCTTGATCAAGAAGCAGCTGAGCATGCTGAATCAGTCAGTACCTTCAAACAAGCCGCTAATTGGTTTGAATTGGCGTCAGATAAGCATCAACAAGCTTTGTTTGAGCACGGTGTTGCATTACTTCACGGATACAACGGCAGTAAAAATGCCGTAGCAGGTGAGCTTGCCATTGAACGTGCTGCTAAAGAAGGTGTGGTTGAAGCTAAAGCGTTATTAGGTTTCTTCTACTTAGTTGGCAGTGAAAACTTCAGCGTTGATTTAACCGTAGCAGCTACATGGCTTGAAAAAGCGGCATTAGCTGAAAACACCGAAGCCATGTCTAACCTTGGCGTACTATATTATCAGCAGCAACAGTTAGACAAAGCCTTTGAGTGGATTAATAAAGCTGCGCAGGCTGGTTACCCCCATGCGCAATACCATTTAGCGCTAATGCTGTTTAACGGCGAAGGTTGCGAAGCTAACGCGAATACCAGCGAACATTGGTTAGCAGAAGCGGCAGAGCAAGGGCAACTTGATGCCATGTTTACCCGCGCTCAACACATGTTAAACGATGATTCTGGCTTAGGCGCTGATGTGTGTTTAGCTGAGCGTTATTTACGTGATGTCATTAACTACGGCCGCAGTGTACCTGCAATGATAGAGCTAAGTGTAGCGCTTGCTGATGGTGTATTTAAACGCATTGATGTGGTTGAATCGGCCTCATTGCTTAAACTTGCTAAACAATATGCTAATGATGAACAAGCCGAGATTATCGAACCGATTTGGCAATCGCTGCAAATTCAAATTGATAATGTCATCGCGCTTAAACCTAGCGATGAAGAGCTTAAATCTTTGATTCATGCACAAGGAATCTTGGCTTAATTTTACTCTCTAAGATTAGATAAATTATTGGTTTGTATTTGATAAAATCAAAATAGTGGTGCTTCGCCCACACCTGACCAAAAGGGAGTGAACGTCAACTCCCTCTTGGATCTCCCATCCGCTCCATTGAAGTGTTATTTTCTCAGTCTTATAAGTGAATTTACTAACGCCTCAGGCTCGCCATCCCTGGCTCAACTGAGGCTATCTCGACATCCATGTCGAGCTTACGCAAATCCACTCAACGCCTTCGGACACTTCAAACGGAGAATCTGTAGCCTGCTAGCTCATTGGTCTGGATACTCTTATTTTTAGAGTCAATCAAGAGAATTGCGTGATTTCCTTGTTTAGAGTTATAGGCCCAGCCGTGACTATTAATACCTATGCAATCAATGTTATCTTGATATTTATTAGACTAAATGTGGTGGTTTATTTGTTATTATGGATGATCAAATTTGGATATTTGATTTGTTGTTCTTAAATATGGAAGTTATATGAAGAAGGTTATAGCGTTAATATGGGTAACTTGTTTATCTGTCACATTTTCTGGATGCGTAAGGAATGGGGATTTAGAAGCTTTTCCTGAAAAACCTTTTCAAAGTGGCAAAATAAGTAAAGTAAGGCTAGTTACAGATTGCTTTGTGTTGAATGAGACAAGTTACAAATTAAATGTTGATAAAAATCTTGATGTTTGTACCCGATTAGCTGGAAAAGTTTCCCAACTGCTTGAGGATGAGTTAGGTGTTGAAGTAACTCCTACTATTATAAGTTCGGGTCTTCAGGCGGGACCATATAAAAAGATTGAATCAACTAAAGAAGAGCAAAGCATCGTCATATTACCCGTATATAAAGGTGATATTTCGGTCAGTGATAAAGAACAATTTCTTCTCAGCTCTATGTCAGAAAAATTAAGTTCAGTAACTTTAAGCTGGGAGCAAAGAGAGCAATTTGTTATGTCTCTTAAAGGAGTCTATTTCCCACAAGTAAAAGAAATGAATTTAGGTCAAAATGAAGTAATGGTCTTAGTTCAAGCCAATGGTCTCGATATCGATGAGAGCGCTGCAGACCGAGAGGCTGCAGTCGTAGGTATATTATCCTTTGGGTCCATGATGACGTATAGGCTACCAACTATTTCCGCCCAAGCAATTATCTTAAACTCTGAAGGTACTCCAATATGGGCAGATGCACTATTTAGAACTAGAGTTGCTTCCGATTGTGAAGTTAATCATGTTTCAACAAGCTTCATGAAGTATTTCCCTTCAAATGTTACACAAGGAAGCCCAGTTTATCGTGAAGAGCCGACACCATGTACATCTGCAGAAACGTTAAGGGCACATCGATAATAAAAATCAGAAAGCGTGTATAGGCTGCACAAATTACATCTTAGACCTAGTAAAAGTGAATTGAGCCATTCCATTGTTAATGCCGAACGTTCGCAAATGCACTCAACGCCTTCGGGCACTTCAAACGGAGAATCTTTAGCCTGTTAGCCCATTGGTATAAACACTCCTATTGATAGAGTTCATCAAGAAAATTGCGTGAGCCCAGGCAGGGATGTCTGGCTAGCTTTTGAGGGGAAGGGACGCCCCATCGGAAGCGTTAGTGATTTGCGATGGTGGACGAAGAACATGCCAAATTTGGCTTCAGTCTAGAAAAATTTCCGTTGGAAATAATCGTTTTTCAGATTATTTCGCCGGAACGGCAAGGGATATCGAAAAGGGAAATGCTGTTGTTTCCCTTTCGTCGGGTGTGGGCGAAGCGCCACGACTTTTATATCAGAATGATGCTAATAATAAGTAGATAAGTAATTCTATCTTACCTCCAATAAAAAACACCGCCATTTGGCGGTGTTTTAGTTTGAGCTATAAACTTTCAAAAAGCTTTAATAAACATCATGGCCAATCAACCTCGGGGGAATCAAGGTTAACTGACCATATGAATGTTTAGTCCGGTTGATGCTCGAAAGTGCGTCCGCCAGACGATGGGTTCGAACGCTTAAACATCTCAGACTTATACAGCGACTGTTCGCGTTGTACATTCGGGTTACCTCGGTACACTTCATCTTGTTGCTGACGTTTACCGAATATTGGCTGCATTTTAGGTGCTAGATATTTACGGCTTAATAAATTGAGCCCAATAAAGCTCACTAGCGCAAATACCAATAAAAAAGGTAGCAGTACAATCGATGTTATTCCGATGGCCACAATCGACAGTAATGCAATAAATGGATGCATAGTGCCAACACGCTGTTTGACCTGTGCTTGATTTACAAACTGATTAAAATTCATTGATGTTCCTCAATATGGATAGAGCGAGTATCAAAATGGCGATGGATACTGTTTCAACCTTTGATAAAATCACTTTTTAAAGTGATGACACTTTCAGTGTGCAATAAAAGCACTATTAACGTCACGTTAATCCTGATTAATGTTTGATCATGATTGCTACCTATGTAGAGGGTCAAATAACACAAATGTATGAATAGATAGAGTTCATGAGCATTATTTCAGCATTTCGATTTGAGTTTGTTTTACAGCCGTAGCGACACTTTCACAAATGATGTTTCTTAGCCACAAATGCCCTGGTGCTTGGCTATTGCGTTCATGCCATAACAACACATAAGCCATTGGCATAAATTCGAACGGTAAGGGTATTTCTTCTAGCGGATATAATTTTACAGCGTGACGCGCAAAGCTCGATGGCAGGGTAAAAATTAAATCACTATGAGCGCAAATGCTTGCTGCACCATAAAAGTCAGGAACCGTGGTACTGATCTGACGCCGTAAATTTAAATCCGCTAAATGATAATCCAATGCCCACCAGTCATTGCCTTCACAACGAACCTGCACGTGCGACATACTTAAATAGGTATCTAAGTCCCATTTTTTGTTGCGGATCACGTCTAACATTGGATGACCTTTGCGCACTAAACAGACCTGTTTATCTTTGAATAATGTTTGGTGCTCTATGCCATCTGGAAGTTGTTCGATTTTCAAATCTGCTTGGGGGTGGGTATCACGCCCAGCAATACCAAAATCAATTTGGCCCAGCTGTAAATCTTGCATCGACTTTTCAGTCCAAACATAAGAGTCGAGTTTGACGTTGGGTGCATCATGTAAAATTCTGCCGATGAAATAAGGTAGTAACGTTTCATAGGCACTCTCGACCATAGAGAATGAAAAATGCTGGTGGCTACTGGCAGGTACAAAGGTCGGCGGCTGGGTGAGTTGATGCAAAGTTTGTAAAATTTGCGGCAATTGGTGCCCTAACTGAACAGCATGAGCAGTCGGTTTTAAACCGTGAGCCGTTCGCTGAAATAAAGGATCATCAAGGGTTACCCGCAAACGATTAAGACTTTTACTGAGCGCGGATTGGCTTAAGTGCAAACGACTCGCAGCACGGGTGACACTTTGCTCTTCGAGCAGGACTTGCAAGATGACCAGTAGATTTAAGTCAATCTTGGCAAGATTATCAATATTCATGTGACATTCCTTGACTGATATTCCTCTAGGGAAATTTACTTAGGAAATCATACCATTTCTATTCATACCATGAGTAGTCTAGAATGCGCGCCAGAATCAACATTTGAATTAAAGAAAGAGAATTGAACAATGAGACGTAATTTGTTGCCAACGCTGATGTTTATGGTGCTACTAAGCCCATTAGCCATCGATATTTACTTACCATCAATGCCAACCATGGCATTAGAGTATGGTGTGAGTGGCAGTCAGGTTCAGTCGACATTAGTGCTGTTTTTGTTTGCGATGGGCTTAGGGCAAATCCTGATTGGTCCTTTAGCGGATCGTTTTGGGCGTCGTCCTATCGCATTATTTGGTATTGTCCTTTATGGCGTCAGTAGTCTTATTGGTGCGATGGCGCAAGAGTTTGAAGTACTGCAATTAGCGCGAGTTTTACAAGGCCTAGCGGCTTGTTCAACCTCAATTGTGGTATTCAGTGCTGTACGTGACTGCTATAGCAGCAAAGAAAGCGTCAAAATGTATAGCTACTTAAATGGCGCTATTTGTGTGATTCCTGCTTTGGCACCAACACTAGGTGGCTTATTAGCGCTTCAATTTGGTTGGCGTTCTACGTTTATTTTTATGGCTCTGTACGCCATTATCGTACTTGCTATTGTATTAATTAAATTCCCAGAAACTCGTCCAGAGAACACCGATACCAGCGGTCCTTTATATCGTTGGGCACGTTATAAACCTGTGTTAAGTGATGCACACTTCTTGTTTTATGCTAGCACTTGTATGGTGGCTATGGCCTCTATCGTCACTTACGTATCGTATTCGCCAATGTGGTTAATTGGTGAGTTAGGAGTAAGTGAGCTTGCGTTTAGTGGTTTATTTGGCTTAAACGCTGCAGTGAATATTGCCGCTTGTTTTGCTGCGCCAGTACTCGTTAAGCATATTGGTAATCGTCCCGCTGTTGTTGTGGCACTGGGTATGATGTTATTGGCTGCCGCACTTGAAGTTGTGGTGCAATTAGTGGGGCCACAATCAGGTTTTGCTGCAGGTTTAGGCTTTATGCTGCCTATGATGCTGCTATGTATTGGCTTTGCTATTTTGCTCGGCCCTGCAACGTCAATGGCTTTATCAGCTTTCGGTGAAAGAGCGGGTACAGCAGCTGCCATGCTAGGTTGTATTCAAATGAGCGGTGCTTCAGTGTTAGCTGGTTTAATACAAATGACCGATATTACAGCCCCATATGCTGTTGCCATCTTAATGGGTGGGTTATCTTTATTACTACTGGTAATGATGTCACTTAAAAGCTTAAGCCATTTGCATATGGAACAAGTTCACCCAGAGCATTAAACCCTTTGCGATAAACTGATTTAAGGCAATGCCGTTGAATAATACTCAACGGCATTGTTGTTTCTGGCACAGTACAGCTAATTAGCGCTAAAATAGTCTTTCAAGGTGTGAATTTACAGTGATTGTTTAAAGCATAAAGATGTTCATAGAGGTGAAGTATTAGAGTTATCTGTGATGATTGTGGTTACCCAAAGACAACTTGTATTTGCGATAGTGTGTCACCTATGTCGATTAAGACTGGGGTGATTGTGCTTCAGCACCCATCTGAAGTTGAGCACGCTAAAAATACGGTGAAGTTATTGTGTTTAACCTTGCCTGCGACGAAGGTGGTGGTGGGGGAAACGGCAGATGACTTTGCTGAACTGCAAGTATATTTACAACAAGCTGGTAAACCGGTTTATTTAGTTTATCCGAGTGAAACCAGTCAAAGTGCAGCGGACTCTGAAGCTTCTGAAGAGTGTATTATTTTATTGATTGACGGTACTTGGCGAAAAGCTTTTAAAATGCTCCAGCTTAATCCGTGGCTATTAGAGCTACCTGCGCTGCATATTGAGTTTGAAGGTGTATCACAATACCGTATCCGTAAGGCAAAGCGCAGTGATAGCTTATCAACCCTAGAAGCGACAGCGTACATGCTTCAAGCTATAAGTCCATCATTGGACATAGCACCTATGTTTGCACCCTTTGACGCTATGGTGCAACATAAGCTAGATGCGATGCCTGCCGCAGTGCGTGCACGCTATGCTCAAGAAAAATAGCAGCAACAAAACAAGGAAGATAATGACTATGTTGAACCGCATGATAGCAATGGCTTTTATGAGTTTGATGCTAGCAATCTCTTTTACTGCAACAGCTAGTGATAAACCGCGTCTGACCTTATCTCAAAAGGCAGACCAAGGCAGAATTGATTCTAAAAAGACGGAGCAAGAACAGCTAGAAAAAGCCCGTAAAGCTGCAAGCGATACCACAAACCGCGAACAAGAAGTCCTAGCGCGCCAAGAGTCTGGCGAGTGGGAAAAAGAGCAGATAAAAAAGTCTCAGGCACAATTCAGTGAACGTGAGTCTCGCGCAGACAAATATCTACGTGAAGCCAAAGAGGCCGCTGCTAAAGAGCGTAAAATCGAAGAGCAGGATTAACTGATGCAGGCTTTATAGCCCTCACTGTCTTCATCATAAACGAACTCTAGGTAATGCTTGATGCTGGCTAAACTGTCTTGGTGATAATGAGACACATACAGTAATTGACTTAAGTTTTCCCTTGCGATTAATTCAAGCGTGTTCCTCACTAAGCGGATCCCTAAGTAGTCTAACCCTTGGTAAGGTTCATCTAAAATTAGCAATGTGGGTTGTTTCACTAACGCGCGCGCGATGAGTAACAGTCGTTGTTGACTGTAATCCAATTGCTTCATTGGGGTGTTGGCCAGCGACTCCATATGTAAAATGGTTAGCCAATCATGAGCCACTTCTTTTTGTTTAACACTGGCTTGTTGATACAGGCCGATAGAGTCATAAAACCCAGATAGAATCACCTCCATAGCACTGCAATTGACCCGATATTGTAGGTGCAATGCTGATGACACCATTCCTATGTGCTGTTTAATCTCCCAAATCGTTTCGCCACTTCCACGTTGCTTGCCAAAGATCTGGATATCGTTGCTATAGCACTGTGGATGATCACCGAAAATCAGTCCTAGTAATGTACTTTTACCACAACCATTAGGCCCTTTTACTTGCCAATGCTGACCATTATCAATCCGCCAGTTTATATCAGTAAAAATGGTTTTATCACTGTAAGCCACTTTGCCATTTTTAAGTTCAAAAACGGGTTTTTCAGACTGACTTTGATGTTGGTGACGCTGCATTAATGCCAGCATTAACTCGCTTTGTACCTTAGATTGAGACTTAATTTGCCCTATCACTGGATGACTGTTCCAGCTGGCTTTATCCATGATGCTGTCTAATTTACCGTGGCTGAATATTGCAATGTTATCTATCCATTGCGGCATGTCTTCTTCGCGGGAAAATATCACCATCATAGGGATATTGAACTGGGCTAAATAGCTGGCTAGAGATTGCCTATGAGCTATGTCCAAACCTGCAAATGGATTATCTAACACCAAAAAGTCAGGCTGTGATGCTATCGCGCGCGCCAACATGACTCGACGTGTTTCGCCGGTGGAGAGTTCATGAAACCCACGCTGTTGTAAATGGTGTAAATCCAGATCCGTTAATATTGAATTGACTAGGGCGTCTTTGTTATCGGTGCAGGCATGAAATTGTTGGCTAATGAGATCAATAACCGTACTGCCTTTATCTACCACGTTGGAAAAGTCGGTATCATCATTTTCAAGCTCTAAGGCCAGTAACCTTTGTTGCTCTGTTAACGATACTTGGGCGATGTTGTTAGATGATTTAGTGATACTTCCTGAGATAATGTCTAGTTTATGGCTAGGATCATTTGGCTGACAAAGGGCATCGCCAATTAATGAACCAATATCGCTATGAGCGCAAAAAACGCCCCATGATTGATGGCAAATATGCCAGTCGGCAATATCAAGGCTGACACTGTTGGTTTTGGCAGTAAACTCATGAAACTTGATATCCATTAATCTCATCCTAGGTTTATTCGCTTTACTCAGCAAAAAATGACCATATCACTATTAATTTGAAGCATAACAAGGTGATGATAAAAGCCATAATATTGTTTATTTATAAGTTGGGCGATTGAGTCAGTAAACAAATCGAAACAATTTCTTCGGACTTGCAGTCACAAATTATTTAACAACTTCAGTCATACCCTGTAGATTAAATCGCACAAAAACCATAATAACCATGGAAGATTTATGCGTCCCTCAATGATTGCGCTTTGTTTAGCGACACTATTAAGCCCTATTTCGGCTCCCGTTTTAGCGAACACTCCCGATGCGGCCAAGCTTACCGCAGATATAGAACAGAAAGTGATTGAGTGGCGCCGCGACTTACACCAACATCCAGAATTATCTAATCGTGAGTTCAGAACCAGTAAAGTGATTGCCAAGCACTTAACGTCTTTAGGCTTAGAAGTGCAAACAGGTATCGCTCACACTGGTGTTGTAGCCATATTAAAAGGGGCAAAGCCTGGTCCGCTTATTGGTATTCGCGCAGACATGGACGCGCTGCCAGTTAAAGAAGAAGTGGATTTACCCTTTGCGTCAAAAGCGACGGATACTTATCGCAATCAAACTGTAGGTGTCATGCATGCCTGTGGTCATGACACCCATGTTGCAATGCTTATGGGCGTGGCAGAAAACTTAGTCAAGTCACAAGCGAGTCTTGCTGGTGATGTGATGTTTATCTTCCAACCTGCTGAAGAAGGCGCACCAGCTGGAGAGGAGGGCGGCGCTGAGTTAATGCTCAAAGAGGGACTATTTGCTAAGCGAGTGCCAGAACAAGTGTTTGGTATGCATGTCACTTCAAGCTTACCTACTGGTGTGATTGGACTTCGTTCTGGCCCTGCGATGGCGTCTGAAGATTCATTTACCATTACGGTTAAAGGCCGCCAAACTCACGGCTCTCGCCCTTGGGGGGGCGTTGACCCTATAGTTGCATCAGCACAAATTATTAATAGCGTGCAAACGATTATTAGCCGTCAAGTTGATGTGACTAAAGCGCCAGCTGTTGTGAGCTTTGGCGCCATTAATGGTGGGATCCGTTCGAACATTATTCCTGATGAAGTCGAGTTAATTGGCACGATCAGAACGTTCGATCAAGATATGCGCGCTGAGATTAAAGTGAAGCTGGCAGAAATTGCTTCACTTTCAGCTAAAACACTGGGTGCGACAGCGATTACTGAGATTGATGCTGGTTATCCGGTGACAGTCAATAATCCTAAATTAGTGGCTGACATGCGCCCAGTGATCCGCAGCGTAGTAGGCGAAGATAACTTGATTGAACCAGGGCTGATAACTGGCGCAGAAGACTTTTCTTATTACGCATTAGAAACACCGGGTTTGTTTTATTTTCTTGGGGTAACGCCTGAGGGGAAAGATCCTGCAACCGTTGCAAGTAACCACTCGCCATCATTTTATGTGGATGAAAGCGCGCTTAAAGTCGGCGTGCAAACTATGACTCAAATCGCCTTAACTGCATTAGGCGCGACTAAATAGAACTCATGTCGTACTTTACGATTTATAAAAAGGAAAAAATCATGAAACGCAGAATCGCCGCGTTAGTGGTATTACTGACAACTTGGGTGAGCGTTAATGCTAATGCCACTACTCAAGAAGATGTGAATACGTTTACGTTAGATAACGGCATGAAAATAATGGTGCTGGAAGACAGCAGTATTCCCAATGCCAATATGTATTTATTTTGGAAAGTGGGCTCGCGTAATGAAGTACCCGGTATAACGGGGATTTCTCACTTTTTTGAACACATGATGTTTAATGGTTCTAAAAAATACGGCCCAAAAATGTTTGACCGCACAATGGAAGCCGCTGGTGGCGCAAACAACGCTTACACCACTGAAGATATTACTGTGTATACCGATTGGTTCCCAGCCAATGCGTTAGAAACCATCTTTGATTTAGAAGCAGACCGTATCGCTAATTTGGATATAAACCCTGAAATGGTTGAAAGTGAGCGCGGTGTGGTGCAATCAGAGCGCACTACAGGGCTTGAAAATTCAAACTGGCGTACCATTCAAGAAGAGGTGAAGAGTGCGGCATTCAGAGCGCATCCTTACAGTTGGTCAGTGATTGGGCATGAGTCTGATATTGCCGCTTGGAGTTTAGAAGATTTACAGCAATATCATAAAACTTACTATGCACCGAATAATGCCGTGGTAGTGATTGCTGGCGATGTCAAAGTGGCTGAAGTGAAAAAACTCGCAAAGCAGTACTTTGGTGTTATACCTGCACAAACGCCACCTAAAGCTGTACGCACAGTAGAACCGCTGCAAAAAGGTGAGCGCCGCGTATTTGTTGAAAAAGCGTCAGTGAGCACACCCAATGTGATGCTGGCTTACCATGTGCCTTCAACAAAGCATGAAGATTACTACGCGTTAGATTTACTGAATACTATTTTCAGTGAAGGTAATAGCTCGCGTCTTTATCAAGGATTAGTCGATAAGCAAGTCGCTTCAAACGTGATGTCGTATTTACCAATGTCGTTTGACCCTAACTTATTTTACTTTATGGGTGTTGCCAATTCAGGTGTTGATGCTGTGCAACTTGAAGCCAATATGATTGCTGAAATCAATCGTATTAGCTTAGAAGGTGTTAGCCAAAACGAGCTTGAAAAAGTTAAGAATATTAAGCTAATGGACTTTTACCGTACTATGCAAACCATTAATGGCCGCGCTAATACATTAGGCCGTTATGAGTTGTATTTTGGTAGTTATGAAAAACTCTTCAGTGCGCCAGAAGCCTATAACAAAGTCACCGTTGAAGACATTCAGCGTGTTGCTCAAACTTATTTACGTAAAGCCAATCGCACAGTGGGTGTGTTAGCTGCAACAGAAGGAGCTGACCAATGATTTCATTATCAAGATTTAGCCAAAACACCACAGTGTCGGCCATTGCACTTGCTTGTACATTGGCGCTAACAGGTTGTGCAAGTACCAGTGATAAAACCAACACTGTTGATACCGGTAGCTTCAGCATGCCGCAGTACCAATCAATGACGTTAGATAATGGCCTTAAAGTGAATTTTATGGTGCAGTCTGAAGTGCCCATTATTAATGTAAACGCCGTTGTTCGAGCAGGTGCGGTGAATGACACTACCTCTGGCGTGTCGTACATGACTGCTAAAAGTTTAATGCTTGGCGCAGGTGGTAAAACCAAAGCCGAGATTGAGCAGACGATTGATTTTCTTGGTGCTAGCTTAGATACCGCTTCAGGCCGAGAAAGCACACTAATCGGTGCTGATTTTATGAGTAAAGATGTCGATACAGTTCTGGCGATAATGCAAGACGTACTAATGTCGCCTGACTTTGATAGTGTTGAATTTGAGAAGCTAAGACAGCGGGAAATTGTTGGCTTATCTCAAGCAAAAGAAAGTCCTCGCGCTGTGATTGGTCGATACTATTCTAAAATGGTCTTTGGACAGCATCCTTACGCTAACCCTACAACGGGCAATAGCACTTCGTTAGCCGAAATCAATATTGCTCAACTGCGCGCATTCCACAAAAGTTATTACCAGCCAAGCAACATGGCAATTAATGTCGTGGGTGACTTTGATGCAGCTGAAATGAAGGCCAAGCTAACCAAAGCCTTTGGTCATTGGCAAGGCTCTGAAAAAGCAGTGCAGCCGGATTTAAGTCAAGGTTTACCTAGCTTGTCGTCAAGCCGTGTGTTGTTGGTGGATAAGCCTGATGCTATTGAAACGACCTTTATTTTTGGTGGCTTAGGTATCAGTCGCGATAATCCTGATTATGTAGGGCTAACGGTAGTCAACACCATTTTAGGTGGCCGTTTTACCTCGTGGTTAAATGACGAACTACGTGTTAATGCAGGTTTAACCTATGGCGCACGCTCTGGCTTTAATGCGTTTTCTGATTCAGGTACTTTTCAAATCAGTACCTTTACCAAAACCAGCACAACAAAAGAGGCTATGGACTTAGCCTTAAAAACCTATGCACGTTTATGGGAGGAAGGCATAGATCAGCAAACCTTAGATTCGGCTAAAGCCTATGTAAAAGGTCAATATCCACCAAAATTTGAAACCGGCGGTCAACTTGCTGAGTTGATGGCTGATATGTATATCTACAAGTTTGATGATTCATTCATTAATGAGTTTCAAGCTAAGGTTGATGGCTTAACCCTTGAAGAAACTAAGCGTTTGATTCGCAATTACTTCCCGCAAGAAAACCTACAGTTTGTATTAATTGGTAATGCAGCTAAAGTAGTTGATATCGCAAAAGAATATGGCGAAGTGACCCAAATTAATATGACGGACGTGGGTTTTGGTCAGTAACGGATAGCCTTACCATTGTGGTTAATATTTTGAATGCCTTTTATCTTTGATGAAAGGCATTTTTATTGCGTGATTCTAATGGTGCGATACTAAGTTCTAATTGAAAAAATAATCGCAATAAAATAGTGTTCTTGCTAGTAAACCATTTAAATGAAAGGTGTCGTTGTTGATGTGGTATCAAGCAGGTTTATCAAAGGGTAAATATCTCATCCTCTTAGTTATGGTGATTATAGGCATGATGATTGCCCCTAGAGCGTTGGCTGCAAAAGTAGAATTGAGTCAGTTTTGCCCTGTGCTTGATGGCGACTGGCAAGGCTCAGCAGCTAAAAATGGTGTCGCGCCTAGGCAAGTCACAACCTCTGCAATTTGCTCATCTGATAAACGAAATTTGATGCTCACAGTAAGTCGAGGTGACAGTAATCCAAACAGTGAAGTGTGGTGGTTTCGAACGCAAGAGAGTGAGGTTTTGCTGACTTATACCGATGGAGTTGGTGAAGATAGAGAGCAGTTATTTAGCTTATATCAACGAGGTGATAGCTTTACTTTTCTTGGGAAAGGGCATTTAAATCAACGTCCTGCTTTAATTAGATTACGGTTTGAACCTAAAGCTTCAACGACAGTAGTGCAGAGTGCTAATAAGACTGAGAATGGTTCTGTTACTTGGCTATGGCGCCAAAGCGCTCACTACCTTGATGATGATAGCGAGCAGTATCAATTAATTCGTGCGATTGAGCTGAGCCCTATTACCAACCCATAAATTGAATCAATTAATTGGGCTACTCGGCACCTACATAATCTAGCTGACGCCACGCTTCGTAGCTGATAATCGCCACAGAATTTGACAGATTTAAGCTGCGGTTACTGGCCGCCATTGGAATGCGTAAACGCTGGCTGGTTGGAATAGATTCAATAATTTCCATTGGCAAGCCACGGGTTTCAGGGCCAAATAACAATACGTCATCAGCGGCAAATTCAAGCTCACTATGTGGGCGGCTGCCTTTAGTCGTGCACGCCATTATGCGCTTGCCTGCCATGGCTTCTAAGAAAGCTTCAAAGTTTTTATGACGGGTAATATTGGTTAAATCAGCATAATCTAAGCCAGCTCTACGAAGCTTTTTCTCTTCTAAATCAAAACCTAATGGCTCAATCAAATGCAGTTTTGCGCCATTGTTAGCACATAGGCGGATAATATTGCCGGTGTTTGGGGCGATTTCTGGTTCATAAAGAGCAATATTAAACATGGGCGTTACCTTGATTGAATGAGCTGGGAATTATACGCAAACATGCTTGGGTGTGAAAGTAATGATGGATTAAGTCAGCAGAAGCGATCTAATCCATCAAAACTTAGGGTCATTTTATGATAGGGCTTACTGACCTTTCATTTTAACCGGTAAAGTAATGAGTACCTTTAAGCCTTGAGGCTTAAGGTTACTCGCACTGATATGACCTTGGTTTAATTTGATAGCGGCATGGGTAATTGCCAGCCCTAACCCCCATCCTCCAGACTCGCGATCTCTTGCACTGTCTGGTCGATAAAAAGGTTTAAAGACCTCTTCTAATTCTGCATCATCAATACCTGGGCCATTATCACTGATAGTAATCAGTACGTTTTGTCGTTCTTGTATCGCATGAATGCTCACTGCGCTATCAGCATAACGAATGGCATTTCTCAGCACATTTTCAATCGCGCGTGATAATGACTTTGGATAATGATCTAAGCTGATAGATTCAGGAATATCAATATCCAGCTGTTTCTGCTGTTGCTCGGCTTCAAATTCTGCGTCATCAAGAACCTGGCTTAAGGATTCAGCCAGTTCTAAATGCACTAGGTTTTCGTTGTTACTGATGGTCACGCGAGATAAGGTGAGCAATTCAGATATCAAATCTTCTAATTGCTCAGCTTCATAGCCAATACGCTCAATTTCAATACTGCTTTGTTCTTTCTTACGCGCTAAAGCTAACGATAATTGTAACCGAGTCAGCGGCGTTCTTAGTTCATGGGAGATATCACCCATTAATCGTTGCTGATTGTGAATCATGGTTTCAATCGCATCGGCCATACTATTAAAAGCCTGTGCTAATTCACCAATTTCATCACCACGGTTAGCAACTTTGCTATCAACTCGACTAGATAAGTCACCTTCAGCAAGCGCGTTTGAGCTTTGTTTAAGCGAGCGAAGTGGTTTACCTAAATTCCACGCTAATAAACCGCACAACATGCCAGAGAGCATCATTGCAATGATGATAGTGAGTAATTTGTTATCGTTAAAAAAGAAAAACCAAGGCTTTGGATGGTTATCAGCAATACGGCTGTAAACCCGGTATTCACGCTCACCTGCGATAAACTTGTAAGGCCCAAAGATAAGCTCTGTACGAAATTGATGACTTATAGGTTCTTTATGGTCTTCACTAAGCAGCAAAAACTCACGAAAGGTACGAGGTACTTTTCTATGATTTATGACGCGGCTTTCATCATCGAGGATGTAAAATTTGAGAAATTTACCGTCAGGTGCACGGTGGCGGTTAAGTTTTTTTAGCGTCCGTGAGTCTTTTAATAATTCAGGTTCTTCAATGAAGTGTTTCGCAACACGCTTAAGTAGTTGCTCTTGCTTATGGGAAAGGGGTTGTTGATCGTGGCTTTGTTGCAGAAATGGCAATATCCCAACAAAGGCAATGATTAATGAGCTACATAACCAAAAGCCCAGCAGCAATTTAACAAATAAACGGTTTATCGAAGAAGGTGCTTTCATTACGGGATCCAGATATAGCCTTTACCACGAATGGTTTTAACTCTTGGGCGACCATCACTGCGCTCAGGTAATTTTTTACGTAAATTAGATAAATGCATATCTAAACTACGATCAAATGGCATGAGTTTTTTACCTAACACTGTTTCGCTCAACTGTTCTTTAGTGACTAAATCACCGGCTTGAGTAATTAAGCTGTGCAATAAAGAGAACTCAGTACCCGTTAAGATAATGAGTTGTTCATTGCAGTAAAGCTCTTGTCTGGCTTGGTCTAAACTTAGGTCACCAAACGAGATCGTATCTTGCTCACCACTTTCGGTTTGCGTTAAAGCTGAGCGGCGTAAAATAGCGCGCATACGTGCAATTAACTCACGGTCGTTAAACGGTTTTGGTAGGTAGTCATCAGCGCCAATTTCGAGGCCAACCACGCGGTCAATTTCATCACCACGAGCAGTTAACATGAGTACTGGGGTTTGCTTTTGGGTTCTTAGGGCGCGCAGCACTTCAAAGCCATTGAGTTTTGGCAGCATGACATCGAGTAGAATTAAATCAAAGTCTTGATTTTGGGCATAATCAAGGCCTTGTTGGCCATCAAATGCTTGGGTTAATTCAAAACCTTCAAGTACTAAAAGCTGTGCTAATAATTCTGATAAACCTGCGTCATCATCAACTAATAAAATACGACTCATTGCGATCCTCACTCTTTTATTAATTGCACTATATAACGAATGAGGATCCAAGTTTAGCAACATTGCACTCTTTTACATAAAGATGAGTAAGTGCAGCATAAATTTTGCTATGCCTTACCACTTAGCCTCACTATTTTTCTGCGACGTGATATTTTCCATCAGTGCGAATATATACCATTGCCCCTTGAGCAGACGTTGTCACGTTATGGCTGAATTTACCACCAGAGCCAAAATAACTGCCCGCGGTTAATCCCTTACTGTTTGGTGTTTCAACAGATTGATAGTTAAGGCTACCTTTGATAACAATGGCTCTAAACTCTTCAGCATCGCTTGTCAGTGTTCCGCTAAAGTTGGCTGGTAATTTTATCATTGCACCGCCGAGTTCCCCGACTTTGTTACTGCCCCATAATGAGGTTATTTCAGCACTATTTCCATTGATAGACTTCATGTCGGTTTGGTCTAGCCAAACAAGATTTGATTGATGAAGATTTATTGGTCGTTCGCCATTGTCAAATTGCTCACTAGATGGTTTAACCAAATAAGGGCCACTATCAATTTCAAGGAAGATGAGGTTGTCTTCGCCATTGGCTGCAGTGATGTGGTTCTCGCCAGCAGGTTGTGTCCAAAAAGAACCGGTTGGCATCCACATGGTTGCCGCATCGGGATCGTCATTATGCATTTTCCCCTCAATAACCACACCACGATAAGTAATATTATGAATGTGGGGAGGTGAGGAAAACCCTTTATTGAATTTCACTAACATACCCGTTGGCACATTTTGGGTGCGATCGCCCCAAAGGTTGGCCGCCCCAGGGCTTTTATCGCCACGAAGTGGGTTTAAATAACCCCAGTCAATATCAGCTGTCGTGATGACTTCTGACTGGGGGGAGGTTTCTGCAAAAACAGCGATGGCAGGTAAAGTGCTGAGTAAAATGGCCGGTAATACTGTGTGTAATAGATTCATGTTTGCGATCTCTGTCGGTGCTCAATATCGTGATTAAAATAAGATTTTTAAAATTAATCTCAAAGTATCAGTCAATTATAGTTGCTAAAGGAAATACAAAAAGGCCACTTGGTGAGAAACAGTATCAAACAAATCAGCATAATCCAGCACATCATAATTTCAATTATTACAAAATGTTATTAAAAACATAAATATTGATAATTTAACTTTTTGGTTGTAGTTCTCCTATACTTTTCTCATCGAAATTAGCCCGACTTTATGAACAACAACTGGAGAGATAAATATGTCTGCACCTATGCCTTACCCAAGAACGTTTTCTCATATTGGTATTTCAGTACCTGATTTAGAAGCGGCAGTGAAGTTCTACACCGAAGTACTAGGTTGGTACTTAATTATGGAACCAACAGAAATTACTGAAGATGATTCTGCTATTGGCGAAATGTGTACGGATGTATTTGGTGCAGGTTGGGAGCGTTTTAACATTGCCCATCTGTCTACCGGCGATCGTATCGGCGTCGAACTGTTTCAATTCAAGAATCAAAAGAATCCAGAAGATAACTTTGAATATTGGAAAACTGGCGTGTTCCACTTTTGTGTTCAGGATCCTGATGTTGAAGGCCTAGCAGAGAAAATTGTTGCTGCTGGTGGCAAAAAACGGATGAAAGCACCGCGTTATTATTACCCAGGTGAAAAACCGTATCGCATGATTTACATGGAAGATCCATTTGGAAATATCCTAGAAATCTACAGCCACAGCTATGAATTACATTATGCCAGTGGTGCATATAAATAATATTCACAGGGGCTTATGGAGGGTATTAAGTTCTTCGTAACCCCTGTTTCAATCTGTTAGACATCCTCAATTGTATCGCCGTTATAGGAACACACTATGTTTATCAATCATCCCAGTCGAAGAGAATTCATGAAGTTACTGGGTGTAAGTTTAGGGGCCGCTGCTTTGCCTATGGCATTAACGGGTTGTGCGTCTACCACCTCGCAACAAGAGGCTACTGCTGAGGCCGCAGCAATGCCAGATTCGCCTACACCGTATCCTAGAACCTTTTCTCATATCGGTATCTCGGTGCCAGATTTAGAGGCCGCAGTTAAGTTTTACACTGAAGTCTTAGGCTGGTACTTAATCATGGAGCCGACTGAAATTGTTGAAGACGATTCAGCCATTGGTGAGATGTGTACCGACGTTTTTGGTCCAGGGTGGGAGCGATTTAAGATAGCCCATTTATCTACTGGCGACCGAGTTGGAGTGGAGTTGTTTGAATTTAAAAACCAGCAAAACCCTGACGATAATTTTGAATATTGGAAAACAGGTATCTTCCATTTCTGTGTTCAAGATCCAGATGTTGAAGGTTTGGCTGAAAAAATTGTTGCCGCTGGTGGTAAAAAACGCATGAAAGCGCCTCGTTACTATTACCCTGGCGAGAAGCCATATCGGATGATTTACATGGAAGACCCATTCGGCAATATTTTAGAAATCTATAGCCATAGCTATGAGTTAACTTACTCGGCTGGAGCTTACCAATAAAGTCTATTGGAAAACTAAATACAAAAAGCGAGTCTTACGCGTAAGACTCGCTTTAATAGCAAGGCTAATGAGCCTTGTATAGCAAGATTAAGACTTTTGCTTCAAGCGTTTAATCTTAACGATGATATAAGTTAACAAGATAGAGCCTAGAATCAAGCCTATAGAGAACACCACGTTTTGCAGCGCCATCGGGTTGATAACAAGCATACTGCCTAAACCTAACATCATAATACCCGACATCAGTTTAAGTACTTCGCCTTCTTTTTCCGTTAGCTTACGCTTGCCAAGGGTAGCAGCAAATACAATTACAATGGTTGCTAATGGAATAACGTAAATGACGTTATAAGCGATGAGATACATATAACGCTCAATGGTATCTAACCCTGAAATTGATAACACAGACGTGTAAATCATCGGGAAACCAGCAGTACAAAGTAACTCATAAGCGTTGGCCATAATCGCCAATAACGCAGAACCGAATATTAAGGTTGGTAAAGAGCTGGTTTTAGACAATTTACCCATCCGCTTTATTAAGCTGCCACGGTTTTCAACCGACATCGATAAGCTGACATCTCCCTTGCCATAGAAGAAGTCCTTTATGTTGATCAAGGCGGCCACCAGTGCAATTAATCCCGCACCAGTGATAATCCAGCCTCCGTCTCCACCACCTAGTAGTTGGAACAGGTTGAGCCATGCGCTCATAAAGATGAAGTAAATAAAGCCAGAGAAGAAAACGAAAATCCCGCCCACTAATAGCATGCGTCCACGGCTGCCCGCATTCACCATGATGCTTAATAAAAATAGCAAGACGAAGAAGGCACAAGGGTTAAAGGCATCGACGCCAGCTAGCACTAAGGTCAATACAGGTAGCGACATCTTTTCAGGTTGTACAGCGCCAATAAGCGGAATATCAACAGGCTGAACGTGGGGCTTTGAGTCTAGGTTTGAATGTTCGCCATTACTTGCTTCAAAGTCCATTCCGCATGTTCCCGCATCAGGATCGGCACTGTCTGAACATGTTTCAAATAATGGCGCATCAGCAGTGGTTTTATCTTCATAGAAATCAGCCATGACATCTTTAAGATCTCCAGTACCGCCGTTTCTTTGATAACAAGCTTCAAGTCGTTCAAGTATATAGCGCCCAGTAACGTCGTGACTGTTATAACCAGTTATCGCTTCACCACAAACTGCAAAGTAAGGTACTGATTTAGGCTCTACTCCTGTTTTCTTACCTATAGCCATCAACTTATCGACATTACCTGGTTCGCTGATTAAGTAATCTTCGAGATTAATCCAGTTGTATCGCTCTGCTAAAGCATCGATAAAGGGATGTGCCTCACGACAATGGGGGCAAGTTTGCGACCAGAAAAAGTGTAAATTTACCGAGGGCTCACTGGTAGTTTTGTTGACCCAAATATCGGAATCGTTTGCGTGCGCTAAACCTGTTACTGACACTATCAGGCTGAATAAAATCATTATGCGGGTGAAAAACTTGCTCATCCATAACCTCAACTATAAACATCAAAAGAGTTAACCAGAATCACTACGTCGCCATTAGAAATATTAAGGCAGACTGAAGACGCTAGTGTTATCTCAGATACACAACTTATGCTTTTGTTCAGTATGGAAATGATTAGCTTTTATATACGTGAACTGGCTCCCATTCTGCTTTATAGAATAACTTTTATGTTCAAAATGGGATCTTTACATAGCTTTACCGACTCATAACCCTAACTGACATTGCATTGGCTAAACTAGCTTCATACCAAAAACGACTTCAAAGGATTTGCAGTTAGTGAGCTTGGTATAACAAGACAAAATTCTGTTAGCAGTGCTATTTAATCAATTTGATCAAGTGCTGGTAGCCATTCTTCAAATGATGAATTAAGCAAATATATAGGTGAGATTATGAAATCACGTTTAACAGTAAAAAACAGTTTATTAGCCCTAGTTGCTTCTTCTGCATTATTAGCAGGTCAGGTGTACGCAACAAGCACAGACACCAATACTCAAACTGAACAGACACAAGAAAAGGGTGAGCGAGCACATGGTGGTAAGCACCACGGTAAAAGTATGCATAAAAGTGTTCGTAAAATGCTACGTTCACTCGATTTAACTGACACTCAACGCACAGATGTAAAAGCGATTATTGAGAAGTACAAAGAAGAGAAAGGCGAGCGTCCATCAGCAGAAGAACGTGCTGCACATAAAACTGAAATGCTAGCGCTTATCAGCAATGCTAACTTTGACGATGCCAAGGCTGATTCAATCATTGAAGCGAAACAGTTGAAGCAAAAAGAAGGCATGAAAAACTTCATGAAAATGCAAAATGAAATCTACCAGCTACTGACTGAAGAGCAAAAAGCGAAGTTTGACTCACGTTTTACCAAAGCTAAAGGTAAAGGTCGTGGTTAATTGTTAACTGACTCCGTTATACTGGAGGTTACTACTGCATTTATTTAGGCGTGATGACCTCTATTATGACAACAGATTCAGACTACGATTTTTGGGTTAAGTTAGCTAGTCGCGCAGCGGTAGCCACCGCGTTAATCCTTATTGTGATCAAATTGCTCGCATGGCTCTACTCTGGGTCGGCGAGCATGCTTGCATCGTTAACCGATTCGTTTGCCGATGCACTTGCTTCCATCGTTAACTTCATTGCTATTCGTTATGCGATTTTACCTGCTGATGACGATCATCGTTATGGCCATGGTAAAGCGGAGCCTTTAGCTTCTTTAGCCCAATCTGCATTCATTCTTGGGTCAGCCTTCTTGCTGATGTTTTATGGCGGTGAGCGACTCTTTAACCCTGTTGAAGTTACTCATGCTGGTTTAGGTGTGGTGGTGTCTATCATTGCGCTAGTGATGACATTTGCCTTGGTTATGCTGCAGAAAAAAGCGTTAGCAAAAACCAATAGCACTGTGGTGGAAGCGGACTCACTGCATTATAAATCTGACCTCTTTTTAAATGGTGCAGTGTTACTCGCTTTGGTACTGGCACAATATGGCTGGTGGTGGGCCGATGGTTTATTTGCGGTATTGATTGCTTTATACATAGGTCATCAAGCAATAGATTTAGGTTATCGCTCTATTCAGTCTTTGCTTGATCGTGAGCTAGATGAAGCAACCCGTGCAGAAATTGTCGAGATTGTTAAACAAGATCCTAGAGTGAATGGCTTACATGACTTACGTACTCGACAAGCGGGTAAGACAACGTTTATCCAGTTTCATATCGAGTTAAAAGGCTCATTACTATTACGTGAAGCCCATGAAATAACCGACAACACTGAGAAACGTTTATGTGAAGCATTTGATAGTGCGGAAGTGATTATTCACCAAGACCCCATCGATTAGCCTGTTAAATCAGTTTGCTTCTCAGTATGTGACCTGGATTATTAACATAATAAAGCCGCTTCATAATGATTGTTAGCGGCTTTTTCATGTCTGTTTGAGCAAGATAGGCTAATAACCTAGCTGTTTAAATTGCTTAACAGCGAGTGAAACAATATTGTCGATACTGTTATCGACATTAACAGTGACGACTAAGTTTTCTTGGCTAGGATCTTCAAGGGTAGCAAACTGGCTATCGACCATGTTTTGTTTCATAAAGTGGCCACTTCGAGCCTGCATTCTTGCCAAGATAAGCTCGTAACTGCCTTGTAGATATAGAAAAGCGACTTGTTGGTTACCTTCTCGTATGGTGTCTCGGTATTGTTGTTTTAATGCAGAGCAAACAATGATGGCCGTTTCATTTTTTGATTCGATACTGTATGCGGCATCACGAACACGCTCTAACCACGGTGAGCGATCATCATCGTTTAATGGCTCGCCACGGGCCATTTTTTGAATATTAGCTCGTGGATGTAGGTCGTCACCATCAATAAATTTCGCATTCAAGCTATTTGCTAACTTTTCGCCAACGGTGCTTTTACCACAAGCACACACACCCATCACAATAATGGTTTTACCGGTCATTTACGTACCTCAAATCAGGGTTGATCTATATACTTTAGCCGTTTCGAAAGTATATCTCGAAGCTGAGTGATAGTACCGCGTTGAGTTGATTTTTTTTGACTAGATTAGATTTAATCAACTTGATAAAGAATACCTAAAAGAACGATGGAACATACCATGGACACTTTAGCTCAATCTGCTGATCCTACCTACCTACTAATGGTCGCTGCTGCGGCTATAACTGCTTTACTCTTATTGATCATAAAACTCAAAATGCACGCCTTTGTGGCGTTAACATTAGTGAGTTTATCAACTGCCCTTGCTACAGGAATTTCTACTGAACAAGTCGTGCCGACGATGATGTCAGGCTTTGGTGGCACGCTGGCAGCTGTCGCGCTTTTAGTAGGCTTAGGTGCCATGATTGGTAAAATCTTAGAAGTTACAGGTGGGGCGCAGGTATTAGCCGACAGCCTCATAGGCCGTTTCGGTGCAGAAAAAGCGCCATTGGCATTGGGTGTTGCCTCACTCCTGTTTGGCTTCCCTATCTTTTTTGATGCGGGTTTAATTGTGATGATGCCGATTATATTCAGTGTAGCCAAACGCTTTGGCGGCTCACCGTTAAAATACGCATTGCCATCAGCGGGTGCCTTTGCTGTTATGCATGCATTTGTGCCGCCGCACCCAGGTCCGGTTGCCGCAGCTGATTTACTGGGCGCAAATATCGGCATGTTATTGATGATTGGTATTTTAGTCGCCATTCCGACGTGGTATCTCGGTGCTTACCTATTTGGCTTATATGCAGGCAAGAAGTTTGATATTCCATTATCCAAAGTCTTTTTAAGCTCTGAAACCGTGATTGACCCTGCTAAACAGCCTAGGTTCATTACTGTATTAATGATCTTACTGCTACCAGTATTGCTAATTTTTCTAGATACAGGCTTGAACACCTTGAGCGTAGCAGGTGTGATAGATGGCAGTGCCACTTGGGTTGAAAGCCTGCGAATGCTAGGTAAAACTCCCATTGCATTGCTAATAACCTTACTCGTTTGTCTTGCTGTGTTTGCTAAAGATTACGGTATGAAGCAGCTTGAGAAATTGTGTGGTGATTCGCTCGCTCCTATTTGTGGTGCAATTTTAGTGACAGGCGCTGGTGGTATGTTTGGTGGTGTATTACGTGCCAGTGGTATCGGTGAAGCCTTAGCAGGTGTATTGAATGATACTGGTATGCCCATCATTGTGGCTGCTTTTGTTATCGCTACTTGTTTGCGGGTTGCTCAAGGTTCTGCAACGGTTGCTTTAACCACAACAGCAGCGTTGATTGCGCCAATGGTCGCTGTCACTTCGGGTCTGACACAGTTTGATCTGTGCTTTATTGTCATTGCCATTGCTGGTGGCTCGACGGTATTGTCTCACTTTAATGATTCAGGCTTCTGGCTTGTGGGTCGTTTAATGGAAATGGATGAGAAAACCACTTTAAAGACGTGGACCGTGATGGAAACATTACTTGGGACTATCGCCTTTATTATTGTCGGTGTACTGAGCATGATTATCTAGTCTGAATTCAGGTTTTTAATAAGTTAAGCCAGTATTAATCTATTAGTTAATGATAAGAAGGAGCAGCAATACTCCTTTTTATTAGCTTATCGTAATTGACACATTTTCGAACAAATACCTACATTTGAAATGATTGATGAGTGAGTGCTTTCTGCTATGCTGCCTGCGCTGATAGAATTATTAAGGAATGATAATGAAACGCTTATCTGTAGTAGCAAGTGCAATATTAATGGTTGGTTTATCTTTTAATGTCACAGCCGAAGAACACAAAGCCCGCGATACGGGTTGGTATGTGGGTGGTGAACTGAGTAATGTACAACTGGAAGTCGGCAGTTTTGACGATTCTGGTGCTGGTTTCGGTGCTTATGGTGGTTATAACTTCAATCATTGGTTTGGCATTGAAGGAAAATGGATGCTGAGCAATGATCTACAAGATGGTCGTGTTGATCTTGGTTTAGCTGTTTTTTCGGCTGCACCGAAATTTACTTGGGCTATCAATGATACCTTTTCTGTTTTTGGTAAAGTGGGCTTAGCGATTCGTGCACTCGAAGTTGACCCAGATTACGATTATGACGAAGGCTTTGATACTGCCGATTGGAGTGGTGTTAATGTGCTTTATGGTGTTGGCATAACAGCTGCAGTTTCCGAATCGCTGCGCTTACGTTTAAGTTATGAGTATGTCACCGGTGACTTAGATGCCGATCGTTCTGAAATGCTAGATATTGATGCAGATACTTCACAGTTAGCATTAGGCCTGCATTACCAGTTTTAAACTGAGTGCTCTTTAGCATAAAAAGATAAAGCGAGTTAAGTTAAAAAGGATAGCTTTCGCTATCCTTTCTGTTTCAACTCTTGCCGTAAATTAATCCATTTCTAATTCTTTGAGTTTACGGGTGAGGGTGTTACGTCCCCAGCCTAATCGTTTGGCGGCTTCTTGCTTGTGCCCTTGAGTATGTTTGAGCGCAGTTTTAAGTAAAATCCGCTCAAACGCTGGTTGAACCTCGGTGAGTAAATCACTTTCGCCTGCAGCTAGCTTTTCATCTATCCATTGAGTTAATGCCACTTGCCAATCAGATACACCGTTGACCCTTTCGCCTGCACTGACAGGATCTTTAAGTAACTCAGTCGGCAAATCTTGCGGCAGAATCTCTTGACCCGATGCCATGACGGTTAACCAGCGACAAGTATTTTCAAGTTGTCTGACGTTACCAGGCCATGGCAGTTGCTCAAGTTTGGTAGCAGTTTCTTTGGTGAGAATTTTCGGTTCGACGCCAATTTCTTTCGCTGCCGAAATAAGGAAGTGAGTCGCCAATTGAGCAATATCTTCACGTCGTTGTGACAGTGGTGGTAGGTGTACTCGAATTACGTTTAAGCGGTGAAATAAATCTTCACGAAAATCGCCTTTTTGCACCAGTAATTCTAAGTCTTGGTGCGTTGCGGCAATGATCCGAACATCGACCTGTACTGCAATATGACCACCGACACGATAAAACTGCCCATCAGCTAGCACACGCAATAAACGGGTTTGCACATCAAGTGGCATGTCGCCAATTTCATCTAAAAACAAAGTTCCGCCGTTAGCTTGTTCAAAGCGACCTTGGCGAACGTTGGCTGCACCAGTAAAGGCGCCTTTTTCATGGCCAAACAATTCTGACTCAATTAAGTCTTTTGGAATTGCAGCCATATTAAGAGCAATAAAAGGGCTGTCTTTTCGTGGGCTATGTTTGTGCAGAGCACCTGCGACCAGCTCTTTACCAGTACCAGATTGCCCATTAATTAACACACTGATTGAAGAACGTGAAAGGCGGCCGATGGCTCTGAATACTTCCTGCATTGAGGGAGCTTCACCAATAATTTCTGGTGTTTTGACCACTTCAGGTTCTGCACTCGGAGCTGGAACTTGCTCGGTTGCATGAGTTAAGGCACGCTCAACCAGTGCAATGGCTTCATCAATATCAAAAGGTTTAGGTAAGTATTCAAATGCCCCTGCTTGGTAGGCACTTACTGCACTATCTAAATCAGAGTGAGCAGTCATGATTATCACAGGAATATGCGGATAATGCATTTGTAAGCGATCAAGCAAAGTTAGTCCGTCGGTCCCAGGCATGCGAATGTCTGACACAATCACTATTGGTTGTGAGATCTCTAATGCTTGCCACAATGACTCTGCAGCTGCAAAACTGGCTGTAGATATTTTGGCCCCGAGTAGGGCTCTTTCTAATACCCAGCGAATAGAACTGTCATCGTCGAGGATCCAAACTTGTTCGCTTATACTCATGTTACTTCCTCTATAGCCATCAATGGCATGTTATTGTAATGGCAGGATAATAGTAAATTCTGTGTGTCCTGGCGCCGATACACAATCGATTCGACCTCCATGTAGTCGAGCAATATTATGTGCAATAGATAGCCCTAAGCCTGAACCTTCTTCTCGGCCTGTTACCATCGGATAAAACAATGTATCTAACAGTTCAGCAGGGATACCTGGACCGTTATCAATAATTGATAACGCCAACACTAGCTTAAACCTTTGGGTACCAATGGTGACCTGATGCTGGGTTCGGGTTCTAATTAAGATTTCACCCCCTCGATGCTCCAGGGCTTGAATGGCGTTTTGCACTATATTAAGCACCGCTTGTTGCAGTTGGTCGGGATCCATATTCATATCAGGAATCGATGGGTCATAATCGCGTGAGAGAGTCACCTTTTCGGGTAAAGTTAGCTCAATCAGCTTTAAGACTTTCTGTACCACTTGATGGATATTGTGTTCAGTGTGCTGAGTTGGGCGTTGTGGTCCTAAAAGTTTATCGACTAAGTTACGTAATCTATCTGCTTGCTCGATGATGAGATCGGTAAACTCTTTTAACTCAGGTTCAGCCAATTCTCGAGAAAGTAATTGAGCTGCACCACGAAGCCCTCCCAGCGGGTTTTTGATCTCGTGAGCTAAGTTACGAACTAAGAATTGTGCAGCTTGTTGCTGGGCATCGAGGTTTAGTTGCTGATGAATACGGTGTTGTTGGTCGACTTGACGTAGCTCTAATAAACTTAAGTTATCTTCGCTTTCCATCGGGCTTAACGTGATGTCGATGATGTGGTGTACGCCATCTAATGTGATGAGCGCAGCAGTGTTGACGGTAATACCTTGGTTAGCATTGACTGAATCAATTAATAACTGATTTTCAACGCCCATGAATTGGTAAAGTTCAGGTAGACGTTGCTCAAGTAGCTTGTTTGCACCAACACCTAACAACTGCTCTGCTGCTGCATTGGCATAATGAGGCCGTAATTCGCTATCAATAACGAAAACGGCGGTAACTAAATGATTCAGCAGATTATTTGTGTCCATCAATTGTCCTGCATAATGAAGTTGCACCATCATGTTGCACCGATTTGGTGCGTTGTGCAACTTATTCTACATCGACAATCAACAATAAATAATTTTTACAGCTTAAATTTATCTATTTGATATATATCAATTTTTAGCTGGCATTGGCGTAGGTTTAGCCTTTAATGCAATTGATGCCTGATGTAGAAATATCTTTCTAGCAGAACTAGATGCAAGGACTTTGCCGTTTTGGGTCAAAATCTTAACCACTAAGTTATGTTCACCTCGATTTACTTCGGTGACATTAAAAATAGCGCCAGATTGTGGTTGACCGTAAAGGATGTCGTCAATATATAAGGCGAGAAGGTAACCGTTAGGTAATTCAGGTGCGGCACTGGCAACAACGGTAAAATTGCCTTGGTTATTGCGGATGGTTTCTTCTTGGGTGGGATTAACAATGCGCACGCGGTAGGTAATTGCTTCAGTGGGCTTAGCATGAGATTCTGTTTCAGCGGGCAGGCTCACTGAAATGTTATTTTGAGTATTTTGGTTAAGTTCAACCTCTTCAGCATTCCCTTTGGGTTCGTCACTATAATGGACTTTACCATTTTCATCGACCCAGCGATAAACCGTTGCGTGGCTGTTCGAGATAGCCATACTGCACAAAATCAGGCTGATAATTAGGCTAGTTATTAAACTGGTCATTAGAGTCGAGCGCATTGGAGGTTCCTTCACCTTGGGCTTTAATCACCTTAATACTAGCCTCTTTTAAACAAAAAATCAGCAATTACTGATGTATAGCTTTAGTCTATCACTGGTGTAAATCTTGGTTAATTACTTGTACTGACAGCGATATTCGCTCACGACTTCTGTGCGGATCTTAAAGTTCACATTGGCATCTAACTCAAATAGGCTACCTGCGACAATGGTTTTCCACTCAGCGGCTTCTGGGAGTAAAACATCAAATTTACCAGAGGTAATATTCATTACTTCTGCTTGTGTGGTGTCGAAATCATATTCTCCAGGCATCACCACGCCTAGGGTTTGGTGGCTGCCATTTGCAAAATGAATGGTGCGGCTGATGACTTTACCATCAAAATAGACATTAGCTTGTGTTGCGACATCGACCTGTGAAATCACGCTCATTACTGCTCTCCTAATGGATAAACTTAAAGTAAAATAGTGTTACACCTGTGAATATAAATTCATTTTGATTGAATATAAAGTAATAGATAGTTATAGGTTAGATGGAAAAGTTTATCGGTTGGATACGTAGTTTTAGTTTTAAATATGAGTGATTTACAGGTAATAAAAAACCCGCCTAAGCGGGTTTTTTTAATCATATTACATGATTAAAAACGATTAAGAACCACGGTTGTGACGCTTACGCTCGTTTTCAGTTAAGTAACGCTTACGAACACGAATGTTCTCTGGTGTTACTTCTACTAACTCATCGTCATCGATGAACTCAAGCGCTTGCTCAAGTGTCATTTCGATATGTGGTGTTAGTACTTGTGCTTCATCAGTACCTGATGCACGCATGTTTGTAAGTTGCTTACCTTTCAAACAGTTAACTGTTAAGTCATTTGCACGAGCATGTAAACCAACGACTTGGCCTTCGTAAACTTCGGCTGCGTGACCAATAAATAGGCGACCACGTTCTTGAAGGTTAAATAATGCGAATGTCAGTGCTTTACCTGTTGCGTTAGAAATCAATACGCCACGAGCACGTTGACCAATATCACCGCCTTTCACTGGACCGTAATGGTCGAATGAATGGTAAATAAGACCAGTACCAGAGGTAGCAGTCATGAATTCAGTTTGGAAACCGATTAAGCCACGGCTAGGGATAACGAAATCGATACGTACACGACCCTTACCATCTAACTGCATGTCGCGCATGTCACCCTTACGAGTACCAAGTTTTTCGATAACACTACCTTGATGCTCTTCTTCAACATCGACAGTTAATGTTTCGTATGGCTCACACATTTCGCCATCGATTTCTTTTTCGATAACTTCAGGACGAGATACTGCTAACTCGTAACCTTCACGACGCATGTTTTCAATCAAGATACCTAAGTGTAATTCACCACGGCCTGATACACGGAAACGATCTGGAGATTCAGTTTCTTCAACACGTAATGCAACGTTATGAATTAGCTCTTGCTCTAGACGTTCTAGGATATTACGTGAAGTTACATACTTACCTTCTTTACCAGCAAACGGTGAAGTGTTTACTTGGAAAGTCATGGTTAGTGTTGGCTCATCAACAGAAAGTGCAGGCAATGCTTCAACAGCTGTTGGCGCACAAATAGTGTCAGAAATCTTAAGCTCACCTAAACCAGTGATTGCTACGATGTCACCAGCGTTAGCTTCTTCAACTTCGTGACGCTCTAGACCCATGTAACCTAATACTTGGCCCATTTTACCGTTACGTTTCTTACCATCAGCACCAATAATGGTCACTTGCTGGTTAGTTTTAACGCTACCGCGCTTAATACGACCAATACCGATAACACCTACATATGAGTTGTAATCGATTTGAGAAATTTGCATTTGGAACTCACCTTCAGCATCAGCGTCAGGAGAAGATACTTTCTCAACGATAGCTTGGAAAAGTGGGGTCATGTCTTCGCTTGTTTCATCAGGATCTAATGTTGCGAAACCATTTAATGCAGAAGCATATACGATAGGGAAGTCTAACTGTTCGTCAGTTGCACCTAAGTTGTCGAATAAATCGAATACTTGGTCGATAACCCAATCAGGACGAGCACCAGGACGGTCAATCTTGTTGATAACAACGATTGGCTTAAGGCCCTGTGCGAATGCTTTTTTAGTTACGAAGCGAGTTTGTGGCATAGGACCATCAACTGCATCTACTAATAATAAAACTGAATCTACCATAGATAGAACACGTTCTACTTCACCACCGAAATCGGCGTGACCAGGGGTGTCTACGATGTTAATACGGTAGTCGTTCCATTTGATGGCAGTGTTTTTTGCCAGAATGGTGATACCACGTTCTTTTTCAAGATCGTTAGAATCCATTACACGTTCTGCGGCTTCGCCTCGACTTTCAAGGGTGCCTGACTGAGCCAATAGCTTGTCTACCAGGGTCGTTTTGCCATGGTCAACGTGAGCAATAATGGCGATGTTACGTAAATTCTCTAACACGGATAAAACCTCTATACCATCAAATAAAAATAGGAATTCATAGGGCTGATAAGTATAGCCACTATAAAAAAGCGTGCCATTCTACTCCAGCGAGGGCTCAGTAGATAGGATTATTTTTGAACAGGTCGTTTTTAATAAAAATTTACGACTTAAAGATAGAAGATAAAAATAGAAAAGGATCATATTACCGCAATAAAGTGACGCTTTAATGAACTAGATCAATGATGCTACTGAAAGCAATGCACCGAAATGGACTTTTGCACCATTAGTGCGCATAGTGGTGCACCGAAGTTGTGCGTTATTGGTGTTTTCGGTTATGTGGATATTTTTATTGTTTTCTAAATCAGTAGTTTATCTTTCTGGCATGAAAGTCGCTTATAACAAAACAAATTCGAACTACAGATATTATGTCTGACGAATAACAAGATTACATTAAGGGACCACCCTTTACCCTACCGGAGGCTTAAGAATGTCAGTTGAATCAATCCTAAAACAAATTGAAGAACTAGAAGTTAAGTTCGTAGATTTACGTTTTACAGACACTAAAGGTAAAGAGCAGCACGTCTCTATTCCTTCTCACCAAGTGAACGAAGACTTTTTTGAAGATGGCAAAATGTTCGATGGCTCATCTATCAACGGTTGGAAAGGCATCAACGAATCAGACATGGTATTAATGCCAGACCCTTCTTCTTTCTTATTGGATCCTTTTACTGAAGAAGTGACTGGTCTTATTCGTTGTGACATTTTAGAGCCAGCGACAATGACAGGTTACGAACGTGACCCACGCTCAATCGCTAAGAAAGCTGAAGAATACCTAAAGTCGACTGGTATTGCTGATACAGTATTAATTGGTCCTGAGCCAGAGTTCTTCTTATTTGACGATGTTAAGTTTGGTACTGATATGTCAGGTACTTTCGTGAAAGTTGATGCGAAAGAAGCTGCATGGAACTCAGGTACTAGCTATGAAGATGGTAATACTGGTCACCGTCCATTCGTTAAAGGCGGTTACTTCCCAGTTGCACCAGTTGATTCATCACAAGACATTCGTAGTGCAATGTGTCTAATTCTTGAAGAATTAGGTCAAGTAGTTGAAGCGCATCACCACGAAGTTGCTACAGCTGGTCAAAACGAAATTGCGACACGCTTTAACACGCTTTCAAACAAAGCTGATGAAATCCAAATCATGAAGTATGTTGTGCATAACACTGCTCATGCTTACGGTAAAACAGCGACATTCATGCCAAAGCCTATTGTTGGTGATAATGGTAGTGGTATGCACGTTCACCAATCTTTAGCTAAAGATGGCGTTAACTTATTCTCTGGCGACAAGTACGCTGGTTTAAGTGAATTAGCGCTTTACTACATTGGTGGTATCATCAAGCATGCTCGTGCTTTGAACGCATTCACTAACCCAAGCACCAACTCATACAAGCGTCTTGTTCCACATTTTGAAGCGCCTGTAATGCTTGCTTACTCTGCACGTAACCGTAGTGCTTCAATCCGTATCCCAGTGGTACCTAGCCCTAAAGCTCGTCGTATTGAAACACGTTTCCCAGATCCAACCGCTAACCCATACTTAGCATTCTCTGCATTGCTAATGGCTGGTCTTGACGGTATCCAAAACAAGATTCACCCAGGTGAAGCAATGGATAAAGATCTATATGACCTACCTGCTGAAGAAGCGGCTGAGATCCCACAAGTTGCGACTTCATTAGAGAATGCACTAGAAAACCTAGCTGCTGATCATGATTTCTTAACTAAAGGTGATGTATTCAGTAAAGACTTTATTGAGTCTTACATTGCACTTAAGTCTGAAGAATGTGAGCAAGTATCTCGTACTACTCACCCAATGGAATTCCAACTTTACTACAGCTTATAAGCCTTAGCTTAACGCTCATGTAAATCGGCCATCGGCTAAATTCAAAGCCCTTGATGATAATCATCAAGGGCTTTTTTGTTGGTTCGTTGTAAAAAAGTGCAAATAGCACATTCATATTAGTTCAAAAATTATTCAGTTATGCTAGCGTTAGTGAATAGGGGTATACCTAAGGAATTGTTATGAAAGTAAAACTGCCGCGTTCATTATTCGGGTTAATCTATGGTGTTTTCTCACTTTGGTTGATGTCCTTCTCTGTATTTGCTCTCGAATGGCCTCAAGAAGTCGAAACTAAGCTAGGTACGTTAGTGGTATATCAGCCACAACCAGAGTCTCTTAATGGCAATGTATTGCAAAGTCGTGCTGCAATGTCGTTTGAAGTGAAAGACCAAGCAGACCCTGTATTTGGCGCTTTTTGGTTTAGTGCCAGAATCGATACTAATGACGATGTCACCACTGTGCGTAATATTCAAGTTACTGAAGTCCGCTGGCCTTCTTCAACAGAGGAAGATCAACAAACCTTTACCGATACAGTGTCTGAAGCATTGGCAGAGACGCGATTTGAAATCTCGATGGATCGCTTATCTGCTAGTTTAGAAACGGCTGACCAAGTTAAACGCAGTTTAGATAACATTAAAAACGATGCTCCTGATATTCTCTTTAGCACTAAGCTCAGCGTATTGTTGTCCTATGATGGTGAGCCACAATTTAGAGAAATTGAAAATAGTCCTTATGAGCGTATTCTTAATACGCCTTTTGCAGTTGCTCGTGATACTCAATCAAAGAAACTTTATTTAAGCAGTGGCACGTATTGGTACGTTGCGGACGATCCAATGGGGCCTTGGCAAGTGACTCTTTACCCTCCAGAAGATTTGGTCAGTATGGTGAATACAGATGAAGATGAACCTGCAAAAAGCACGGCTAATGCGCCGCACATTATTACCGCTGATAAACCAACTGAACTTGTTGCTACTGATGGTTCGCCTAATTGGCAGAGCTTGATTGACGGTAAATTACTTTATGTAGCCAACACAGAAACAGCATGGATTCGCGAAACGACATCAGGTGATATGTATGTATTGTTGTCTGGTCGTTGGTTTAAGTCTAAGAAACAAGCAGGCCCTTGGGCCTTTGTGAGAGGTGATAAGTTACCTGACAGCTTTAATGATATTCCACCTGAGTCAGATATTGGTGGCCTGAGAGTATCAGTTGCTGGCACTGATGAAGCAAATCAAGCAATGTTAGATGCGCAAATTCCGCAAACTGCAGCGATTAAACGCGATGAAGCTAAGCTTGAAGTGGAATATGATGGCGAACCTAAATTTGAAGCAGTAACGGGCACTTCAGTCTCCTATGCCGTTAATACTTCAACTCAAGTATTATTGATTAATAAGGTGTATTACGCAGTCGATAATGGTGTGTGGTTTACTTCTGCATCCGCAAAAGGTCCGTGGATTGTAGCTGATGACATTCCTAACGAAGAAATAGCGCAAATACCAGCTAGTTCACCTGTTTACAACACTACCTATGTGCAAGTTTATGATTCGACTCCTGAGGTCGTGTATGTCGGTTATACCCCAGGTTATATGTGGTCGTATCCATATTATGGTGTACCTATTTATGGGACAGGTTGGTATTACCCACCATATTGGGGACGGTATTATTACCCTCGTCCGCCGACTTGGGGTTTACATGTAGGTTATAACCCATGGACAGGTTGGAATGTCGGTGTAAGTTGGAGCAACGGCTTCTTCCGCGCAGGTGTCGTGTGGGGTGGTGGGTATGGATACCATAGACCTTATCGTTGTTGTGGTGGTTATTATGGTGGTGGCTATCGCCGACCTGTAGTGATTAACACAGGTGATATCAACATTGGTAACAGTATTAGTGTGGGCAACCGTACCAATATTTCTAATCGTATGAATTCGACTAATATTAATGGCAACAAAATTGGTAAGCAGAATAACTTGTATAATCGTCCTGCGACTCGCGATAGGTTAGCAAGCCCTGCGGTTGCGAACAAAAACTTCAAGAAGGCGACTCACAATAAGAATCGCACCAATGATGTTTTTGCCGATAAGCATGGTAATGTTGCTCGTGATAATCAAGGAAAGTGGGAAAACCGCAGTGACGGTAAATGGAATACTGCCCCATCGACTCGTGATGTGAGTAAACCGACTAATTTGAATAAGCCGAGCAATATCAGTAAACCGAGCAATATCAGCAAGCCAAGTACGATGCCTTCTTCGCGTCCTACGACGATGCCTTCAACGAGGCCTTCTAACATGAACAATTCAATCAATCGCAGTCGCCCAAGCGGTGGCTTTGATCATCAAAGCTTGAATCGTTCTCGTCAAGCCCGTCAATCAGGAATGGCGCGTGAAGGACGAAGTCGTGGACATCGTTAACGTGTGCTTTAATTAGTGCATGGTCAAATAAGCCTGCAAGTTGCAGGCTTTTTTATTATTCTGACTATTAAGTACAACATTTAGCTACACAATATTATATGGAACATATTTATGTGGAATGCCCTTAGCGCTTATCGTTCATCAATCATCTTATTATCAGCACTGATGCTCGGCGGATTATTGGGTTTTACGTTCCCAGAGTTGGCTATAAAGCTTAAGCCTATAGGGCAAATATTTTTAAATTTGTTATTCATGATTATTGTGCCGTTAGTTGCGGTTAGCGTGATGTCGTCAATTGCAAAGATGACCGACTTAAAGAAACTTGGCTCTATACTGGCAACGATCATGGGCGTATCAGTGGTCATGGCAATGGTGCCCGCGATTGGCATTGTGTTGTTAGCAATAGCGTATGATCCTGCTCAAGGCGTGACGTTGGAATTAAAAGATACTGTTGAGGTTGCTGGCAGCATGGATTTTGTTAGCTTACTGACGACTAACGACTTTGTTGGCTTACTATCAAAATCCAACATTTTGGCACTCATTATCATGTCGGTGATAAGTGGGATAGCGATTGGACAGTCAGGTGAAGATGGTCGAAAGGTTTCAGCGTTACTTGATAGTCTGAACACCGTCATCATGAAGATTGTTTCAATATTAATGTTTGTCGCTCCAATCGGTTTAGGGGCATATTTTGCTGCCACTATGGCGAGCCAAGATGCAGAGCTAATGGGAACATTTGCGAGAGCTGTTGGACTATTTTTAGTGGCAACCTTAGTTTATCTCACATTAGGTTCAACCGTTTATGCTTGGCTTGGTGGTGGAGTTTCGGGCGTTAAGCGGTTTTGGCAAAACATGCTTGAACCTGCTGTAACAGCATTAGGGACAAGCTCATCCCTGGCCACTCTACCAGTCAATTTAAGAAGCGCGGGTAAAATGGGACTAAACGAACAAATAGCCGAAATTAGTTTGCCTTTATTAGTTAATCTCAATAAAGGTGGCGCCGCGATGATTACTGCGCTTAAGATCGTATTTATTTATTCGCTATTAGGCATGGAGTTCACCAGTGATGTATTTATGCTGACCATATTGATCTCTGTTCTATCAGCATTTGTTATCGGCGGTGTGCCAGGTGGCGCTTTTCTTGGAGAGATATTTATTGTCACCACGTTAGGTTTACCATTAGAAGTGATCCCTATTCTTGTGGTTTTAGGTGCGATAACTGATGCTGCGTCAACCGTGATTAATGTGGTGCATGATCTGACTGCCACTCAAATTATTGAGCGGATTAATGGTAAATACTATCAAACAGCGGATATGCCAGAAGAGTAACTCACTGTTAGCTTATCGGAGCTGGCTATTTGCTAAAGTCATCATATCAACACCGTCGCCTTGGGCTACGGTGTTTTTTGTTTAAGTCGCTATTTACCGTCAACTTTCATACTTAAATAATTTCAATAATACCTTTTAGAGTAACTATTCTGTTTTAAAAGCTAATAGTTGAACAGTCTTTGAGCGTATGTAACAATGCGCCCCTTGTTTTGTAACAATTGTTTTCAATTTGAAACAAGTAACTTAGCAAGTGTTTGTTACTCGTTTAGATAATTAAAAACGTCACGATAAAACGTATTGATACGATAACCCGAGCATGGAATCTCAATGAAATTACCGTTTCGCCATTTGTTATTTTTGGTGATGATATTAACGTCACTTATCCCTATTACTGCAATTTCATTTTGGTCCGCGAATTCAGCTCTCGAAAACGAATACAATATGGTGCATGACAAGCATTTGTTGCTTGCCCAAAACATCACTAAAGCATTGAACCGTTATGCAATGGATGCTTTGGCAATTTTCACCTCTGTCACTAACATTAGCCTGCAACAAGCTAATCAGGAACAGGGTATTGCTGAGGAGATGTTTAGTTTATTAAGCACCATTGATGTGGTATCTATTGGAGTGTTTGATCAGCACGGTCAACGCGAAACCGTGGTATATGGCTCAGAACAATCCCAACCTCTCAGTTTGACCGATTCGGTTAATTTATTCGATTTATCTAATTTATCACAAGCTCATTTTACGCCTATTCATAAAGAAGGCGTTGTGCAGCCGACCTTGTATATGATCCGTCAAACTACCGATAACCGCATTTGGTTAGCCACAATGCACGCGACTTATATTAAGCAATTACAATCAGCCATTATGTTTGGTCAAAAAGGTCACGCTGCCATTGTGGATCAGCAGGGCAATGTGTTGGCTCATCCTAATGTTCAGTGGCAGGCCGAGGCTAAAAACATTAGCAAGGTGAGTATCGTGCAGCAAATGATGAATGGTGAAAGCGGAGTTAGTCAGTTTTATTCTCCAGCGGTAAAAGCTGACATGATTGCAGGTTTTGATGTTGTGCCTCTCACGGGGTGGGGGGTGATGATCCCACAACCCATAGTGGAGCTCGATCAACGTGCGTTTGTCGTGATTAAATTTACCCTATTGGTGGCATTAATTTCACTGCTTGTTTGTAGCATATTTAGTTGGTGGATTGTTGGACTGATTACTCGACCAATTGATATTTTAACAGCTAAAACTCGTGGCATTACCGATGAAGTTAGAGACATTCATCGTCACCCTCGGGGCATTCATACTGCTGAATTTGCCAAGCTATTTGATAGTTTTAGGCAAATGTCTTTAGAGATTAAAAACGGACGCGAAGAGTTAGAAGTTAGAGTGGCAGATCGCACTGCTGATTTAGCTGAAGCGCAAGCCAAAGCTTTACATCTAGCGAATCATGATACCGTTACAGGTTTAGCAAATAGAGTGGCAATTAGAGGTGAAATTGAATCGCTATTGCAGCAGAAAAAGCACTTTTCACTATTATTTATTGATTTAGACGGCTTTAAAAGTGTTAACGATAGACATGGTCATCGAGTCGGTGATGAGCTACTCAAATCATTAGCAGATAAAGCGAATAAGCATCTATTTATTCACGATATTCTTGCCAGATATGGCGGAGATGAATTTGTAGTATTACTGCCGAGTATGGATTCTACTACCGCAGCACAGTGTGCTGCTGAAAAGTTACTGCAGCTTTTCTCTGAGCCAGTGATTATTGAAGACAAAGTGATTGCGATTAGTGCTTGTATTGGTGTGGCATTATCGACCGGTTTAGATAAAGATACTGATAGTTTGATCCATCGTGCTGACACTGCGATGTACCTCGCTAAACATCAAGGCAAAAACAAAGTGATGGTGGCAAGTTAGTCAATGTAATAAGCAACGATGTACTAGAATCTATATTAGATGATATATCAGTATTATTAGGAGGTTATATGGGGAAAAACTTTGCTGTATATAAGGTTACTGATAACAATGAAATCTCAACTTCACTTTTTATGAAACCTCCCCAATATCACTCAGGTGGTTTTACCCTAATTGAGCTGGTTGTAGTGATTATTATTTTAGCGGTACTCGCTGTGATTGCTGCCCCAAAGTTTATTACCCTAAAAGAAGATGCCTATGCTAGCCAAATGCAAGGGGTGTCAGGGGCAATTAGTAGTGCCAAAGATTTAATCTATTCGGCTTGTGTGTTAAGTCAAGATTGCGATGAAACAGAAGGGCCTGGTACCGGAAATACGATCGAGGTAGAAGGGCAAAACATAACTCTAGCTTATGGTTACCCGAGACATACAAATGCTGGCATTGCTCGTGCTATTAATATCGTTGATGGTGACGATTTTGAAATTACCACATATAACATTGCGGGGCGCGCTGGATTACGGATTAGACCTGCGGCAGATTATTCAGTGAATGACTGCGAAATCCGTTACTCCGAACCACAGGCAGTAGCAGAAACTCCAGTAGTCGAAAGAGACTTAGCTGGTTGTTAATGCCCCCTCTTAAATTGATTGTTTTATTCACTTTCAGTCAGTAAGTTTATGTAACCAAGTTGGCTAATATTTTAGTTTAGATATGGAAGCTTCTTTAAATACTCAGGTGACCCCTGTGAAATGGAATTTTTAGTTAATGAATGGTTTAGTTTGTGCGTTAGTGTTTTTATTTACGCTGTACTTGAGCCCTCAAGTCATGGCAAATGTGTTCAACACGGTTGTGAGTATACAATGTAATCATTGTACTGCTGATTCAGATTATCAAACCGCCGCATTATCAGCCCTTAAAGATAGAGAACAAAAAGTTGTTAATGTGATTAATTTTAATCAATTCGATGTGCGTAAATTTGATGTGAAAAAGCTACAAATTGAAGTGTGCAGTGATTATGGTAAATCAGCGACAAAAGGCTATTGCAAGATGGATGATGGCTCTTCGGTTGAGCCTTTGAAAATCACTAATATTGCGCGCGAGAAAGTCATTTTGCTGTCTGAGCAGCTGTATCAGTTAGACTTTTTTCAACGCCAATATATACAGGCTGATCCACAAATCGCTATCACGGCTTGGGAGTTGGTTAAGCGCAGTTATGCCGCCAGCAAGGTGATGTTTAATTGGCAAGAGCAATACCAATATGAATATGCAGCATTGCTAGCTAGATGGCAACAAGGTGAATTCGCAAGTCTTCAAGCGAGTTTGCCGTTGAAAAACTTGTCACCACCTATTGTCGTTACTTTTGCTGATGGCTCGGAAATCTACGTTGAGGTTGATTTTATTGACTCGGAAAGTCAATTACATTTTAGGTTTATGGATCTTAAAGATGCTAACGGTAATTATCTTGATTTAGCACCAGAAAATTTATTTACTTTAGGCGATACGTTTCAGTTTGAATCGCAGAAAAATAATGATTTTATCAAGATGAAAGAGTTAGCTGAACTGAGTGGATTTATGGTTGAAACCCAAGAAACACTGACAGGGGTCAGCGCTTCTGTTGTGCCATGTTCGTCGAGTGAAAATATATGTCAGTTTGGTTATTAATCATATTTGATAAACAATATTATGCTTTCATTAGACGCTGGTTCACAGCGTTTAAAATATGAAATAAACCAGTAGTAGGAAAGATAATAATCCGCCGCAGATTACTGGATAAATAATGTAACCGTCAGTGGTTCTTTTGGCTCTTTTAGTACACAACTTACCCAATATTAAATTAAACCCGAGTAATAATGCTAAGGTTAATAACCCCTGTCTAAAGGTCATTCTGCTGATGGTTGTTGTGGTATAAATCAGTAAAAACCATTCAAGTAATATCAAATACAGAAATATTTTTTGCAGGCCATCAGGTCCTTTTCTTTTTTCTCTGGTCCGCATAATACCTCCCTATTTTTATGTCGGAAAAACACTATAAAATACCGCGATTTTTGCTAAGGTTTTAAGTTGTTGATCTCGACTAATAGCTTGTTAATTTTTTTTTGGTAATTCGAATTCCACTTACCACCAATAAAATTTAATTTTTGATTTATTGGGTACTGACGCATAATGGTGAAGGCAAAAAAGGATTGCTGAATTTCTACCCAAACTTCTTGCTTTAACTCAAGCGTCAATGGGGTGATTAACCCAACACCACCTAAGCTCATGTCTTTGATATTGGCTATGCCTATCTCTTCCATGAGAAACCAACCTTTTTTGTGTAGCTTTACACTGATGCCGTCACATGCTTGAGATAGCTCTTCTTTGGAGTCTCTGAGGCTTAACCTGACATGGTCACGGTTATCTTCAGTGATAGGCTCGGCGGACTCTTCTCGGCGAGCTCTCTCAATGAATTCTATTGGTTTATGTTCGTCAGTCATTAATTTGGATACCGCATTCTTGGCATATTATCTTCTGCAGCTTGAATGGCCTCGTCGACTTTGCCACTGATATTACGGTTAGCTTTTGTGTGTCTGCTTTGTAATCCAGTCATCATTCTGAGGTTTTCTTCCGCTTCTTGGGTTAATACCAATAACTCAATTCTGCGGTTTGCTGCCGCAGCGGGATCATCCAATACATAAGGTGATTGATCCGCCATTCCAGTCACCTGAACCACTTGCTTATAGTCAACGCCACCCGCTTCGAGTATGCGCCTTGCAAGTAAAGCTCGCTGGCTGGAAAGCTCCCAATTGGTAAACGTGCTACCTGCAAATGGCAGTGAATCTGTATGGCCTGAAATGCTTAATCCATTGTTGATTTGTCCGAGTAACTCACCAAGCGCTAAGAGTAAATCTTCAAAATAATGCTGGATTTCAGCACTTCCACGGGTAAACATAAACTGCTCGACATTATCGTGTACTAGGATTCGAATGCCTTGGGGCACGATTTGTAAGTCCACATTAGCGTTCATATTGACGCTAGAGATTATGTAATCTAGTTCACGGGCTAAAATCTCAAGTTGCGCTTGGGTTTCAAACTCGCCGGGTAATATCGAATTGAGCTCTACACCATCACCAGAAGGAGATGATTGCTCACCTAGTGCGTGACGCTTGCTAATCGCTGTTTCGCTTTTTCCTTGGCCGGGTGTGGGTACGATTGATGTTTCAATGCTCATACCGCCGCTCAAATCAATAATTGAAGATGAGTTACTCAAGTCGAATGGATTAATTGGCCCTGAAGAGTACATGTCACCCTTAAGATATTGAACAATCAAGGTTCGCTCACGTTGATCAGCCACTTGCATGATCCACAGCACCATAAACAAGGCCATCATCGCTAAGGTAAAGTCTGCAAATGCGACTTTCCAAGCTCCACCATGGGTAGCTGACTTCTTTTTACGCTTTTTCCGGCTGATAATGACCGGTTCTGGTTGAATCGCCATTAGCCACGTTGCTCCTCAATCCAGCGCTCCAGTTCAATGAATGAAGGGCGATTTTCAGATTGAATCTGCTTACGTCCAGCATCCAACGCCAGCATCGGTGGTTTACCTTTAGCAAACGCACACAGTGCTGCAGCGACACAACGTAGTTGCGCGGTATTGCGTTCAACTAAATGTTCGAGCGACTTTGAAAGCGGGTCAAAGAAACAGTAACAAGCAAAAATACCGATAAAAGTACCGACTAATGCTGCTGCGACCTTAACGCCAATCATGGTAATTGGTCCGTCGATATTAGACATGGTGATGATGATACCCATCACTGCAGCTAAAATACCAAAACCAGGCATGGCTTCAGCTATTTTGGATAATGCGTGAGAAGGGCGCATGCTATCGTCTTCGATTCGCTCAATCTCTTCAGCGAGCATGTGCTCTAAGTCATGAGGAGATAACTTGCCAATTGATTGTAAACGAAGATTGTCGATAAGAAATTGCAGCACATGAGGGTGCTCAAGTACTGCTGGATACATTAAAAACAGAGAACTCTCGTTTGGTTTATCGATGTGCTCATCAAGGACTTTAAGACCTTGAGATTGGATTTGGCTCATTAACATTCCCATTAAGCCAAACAATTGCGGGTAAAGTTCAGGGTCTTCCTTTTCACGTGTAAAAACGGTTTTAACTTGCTCAACCATTTCGTCGAGTACTGCCCGTGGCGAAGCGATGATTAATGCACCCAGACCCGCACCAAAAATAATCAGGATTTCTGCAGGCTGCCATAATGAGGTTAGGCTACCTCCAGCCCAAACATATCCACCAAATACTGAAAAAATAATGATCGATATCCCAATTAGCTTGCTCATATTTCCTGCCTGGTATTATCGCTCCCACTGTTGATATATTTGCTGAAGATTCGTAATAGTTTGCTTATGCAGTTGACATATTCGAGTTTCAGTTAATCCAAGAGTTGCAGCGATTTCTTTTAAATTAAGTTCATGTTGATAGTAAAGCGACAGGATCACTTGCTCTCTTTTGTTTAATTTCGAAATTGCTTTAAATAATGTGTCTTTATTGGTTATTTGCTCAATAAAGCAACTTTTATCTTTAAAGTTGACCCCATCAGTTAATAGTTCATCAAGGCTTTTCATTGACTCAGATTGAGTGGCAAAGAGACGGTCTCGATACTGTTCTTTATTTAAGCCTAAGCACTCAGCGACTTCGACATCCGTCGGCTCGCGGCCAAGCTCTCGGATCAGTTTTCTTACCGTGTCGTTAAGTTCATGGGCTTGTTGCCTGACAGGACGGGGACGCCAGTCTTGGCGGCGTAATTCATCCAAAATTGCACCGCGGATCCGTTGCCCTGCAAATGAAATAAAGCCATTGTCGTACTCACCAGGATAACGCCTAGCAGACTCTAGCAAGGCCATCATGCCAATTTGTTCCATGTCCTCGATGGCCAATGCAGCGCCGCAATGCGTCCTTAAGTTCGAAACTGACTTTTTAACTAAAGGTAAGTACTGTTTCATGACTTGGGCTTCAGATAACCGATGAACATTCTTTTCATCGAATGCCTCTTGGTACGCTAATTGACCGGTTTGCATATGACAGTCTCTCTTTATTGGACAACCATTCTGGTAAACAGAACGTCGTCTAATTCAATAGTAAAATTGTTTTCATTCAGTACCGTCGCCAGTAATACCTGAGCTTCTTTTTGCAATAGTTGTAGATGGTTATTGGCCTGAAGCTGTTCATAGTCTTTATCTGCAAACATCACCATTAACGCATTTTTGATTAATGGATCGGCTTCTCGAATGGTTCTTTCTGCGTTTTCAGAGCGACTTTTTAATGCCATCTCTAGCAATAGATAATGAGAAGTGTCTTTACCTGGGACAGAAAAAATAAATTTTTCTAACGGATAGAATTTGGCGACTTTAGGTGCAGGTTCAAAAGCACTAAATGGCGCACCGATGATTTCTGGCGACTTCCACCCTACATAAAACATACCTGCCGACCATGTAAGAAAAACCAGGGTTAACATACTTAATCTACCGACTTTTTTATTACCAATAGCCATTGTTATTTTCCTTTTTAGGCGAGTAAATCAACCTGATCTTGTTGTTTTAATTCAGTGGCTTGGTGTTGCTCACTTGCTTGAAATTCAATATTGCTGCTTTGGGCGCTGCTAACTTGTTGCCTTTGTGGCTGTTGCTCTGACTGAGATTGCCCCATATCGATATCGATTTGGCCTCCGTGATCCATGGCTAACTCCATACGTAAACGGTCTAGACCCATGAGTAACGCATCGCGAACCGCTGAGTTTGCTGCGTGCATTTGAATGTGCAGTCTGTCGCCATCTAAACGGATGTTAAGTTCAACTTTGCCAAGCTCTGGCGGATCGAGTCTGAGTTCTGCTGATTTGATTTGCTGATCGATCTGAAATCTAAGTTGATCTCGCAGTGGTGACATCATTTCATTGGTTTGTTGCAGCATTGGCGCTGATTGCGTCACAGAAACGGGGCCCCATTGAGTTACTGCTTGGCTTTTTGTATTCGCTTGTGTGAGTTGGTTAATGACTTGATTAATATTGTCTAACTCAGTGCTGGCAGCATCGGCGATCACAGGTTGAAAGCCGGCTTGCGCATTAAGTACTGACGGTATTTGGGTTTGCGCTGTTTGCATATCGACAGCAGGTAAACTGCTTGGCATAGCTGGAGCAGATAAGGCACCTTGAGGCTGTACCGTTGTTGATTGCGGGTTAAATCGACTGTGCAAAACTGCATTGTTTTGCTGGCTATTAACACTGCTTGCTTGTTGCGTTAAATTGGCAAGCATTGCCATTAGCTCTGAGCTTAAAGGCTTTGCATCAGCCGCAATCAGGTTAGATAGACGCAATTCACCCAAAGGCAACTGAGCCTGAGTTATTGAAGACTGCGATATACCTGTTTCAGGCTTCGATAACAGGTTTGAATACTCAGAGAGTGCATTAAACAGCTGAGGATGTTGCTTTAGTTCAGCTAAGATATGCTCTGGCATTGCAGCAGTCTGAGATGATGCCGTTTTGGTTAAATTTGTTGGCGTGGTTTGGGACTCAGGCATCACAAACCCTATAACACCCTGTTCCCCATTTTCAGCCTCTAATGATCGAAATGGTTGTTGGGAAGAAGTACCAACACTTGTGAGGCTTAACGTATTAGTTATCATATAGTTCACCACAAAGACTGGTCAGCTTGTAAGCTGAAATACCATCTTTAGTTGCCTGAAATTGTTTCATTTCAGAACTAAGAGACTCTTTCTCTGCTATCGCTTGTGCAATAACGGTTTGATGCACCTTTGCTAAAGATTGCCTTGCCAATAATTGCGATCGAGTTTTGGGTTTACCCTGAACGGTGAGCGCTATCATCATTAACTCATTCACCTTTTCTACTTTCTGCCAATCTTTTAAATTGGCGTATTTCACAAGGGCAATTTCAAATTGTTGCCATTGATTAGTTGAGGTTGGCCCAGCCGGCTCTGACATCTGTAATGACCTTAATCACGGGGGTAAGCTCAGTGACACTATTTTCAACACTAGCGGTCACCAGTTGACGACTACAGTAGTCGTATAAACGATTGAGTGAGGTGGCAACTTCGCCACCATTTTCAAGATCGAGCATGGAATCTAAGCCATGAACAATGTTGAGGCATTTGTTGACGCTTTTACCCTTATCTTCAAAGTTTTTTCGCTCCATGTGGCCGCTGGTACGCTCTATTTCTTCCAACAAACCATCCAGCAACATACGCACCATTTCATGGGGATTAGCCGAGGCGACTCTGGCATCTAATGTGGTTTGCTTATAAGCATTAAAAGGGTCGTATTCGTTCAACATTGTTCATTTATTCCTAATTAAAATAGGCCACTAGCAGTATTTAGCTTGTTAATGGTGTTTTCCATTGCGGTAAATTGGGTGAGTAAAATTTGATAGCGTTGGCTCATGAGATTGTCATGACGAGACATGTTGTCTTCGATTTGAACCACTTGAGAGTCGAGGTTTTTTTGCTTTAAATCGATATAGCCATCAGATTTAGTAAAAGGATCAATGATGGTACTAATGTTATCGATATATCCACCGTCAGCGGTGAACATCTCTTTGATAGAATCAGAGTCGCTGCTTATGGCTTGAGAGAGCTTGTCTTCATCAACAGATAATTTGCCATCACGGCCCATTTCGATACCGATATCTGATAAGCGCATACCATTTGGCGCTTCATCGAAAATGGCATTACGGATACTGTTTTGCAGCATACGCAGACTTGAATCACCTTTGAGAATACCGATCTGATCTTCGCCGACGGATGAATTTTCGTCATCATCATCGTCATCATCGTCATCATCTTTATCTTTGTCGTCATTAATATCATCTAAAACCGAGCTACCCATTGAGCGAGTCAGTTGGTTTAGCTGAGTCATTAATTCATTAAAAGAATCAACAAAATCATTAACAGCTTTTTCAGTGCCTTCGGTGTCGTTAGCTATGGTGATAGTGGCGCTTTCACCGATGCTATGGGCTTTTTTAAGCTCGATATTGACGCCATCAATGACGTTGTCTAAGTAGTTCGTGCTACTGGTGATATCAATACCGTTCAGGGTAAATTCGGCATCTTGGGCTTTGATTCTTTCTTGAGTTCCCCAGTCTGCACCATTCATTTCCATGGTGATGGTGCTATCAGCGCCGGTCTCTTCAGAGGTGAGCATTAACTCAACTTGGCCGCCAGTTCGTACTAGTGAAGCTTGAACACCTGGGTTATCTGGATGTTTATTGATAGCATCTCGTAAATCGGCCACAGTGCGAGTGCCCGAGGCATTAAGTTCTGCCATATCGATTTCGATGGTATTACCACCGACATCGATGCTGACCACACCTGTGGTAGGCAAAATTTCATCTTCGCTAGCAAAGGATTTAGTGATTTGGTGAGCTTGTGCCAGTTGCTTTACATACAAATCGTACACACCAGCTGGCGCATCATTGTCTACTGTGATGGTGGCACTATCATCGCTTATTTCAGAGCTTTTACCTTCAAAAGCATCACCGTTTAAGTTGTCCAGATTACTGGTCATCTTATTTAAGGTTTTTTCGAGAATTTTATAAGCATCAATCTGTGCTTTGCTGTTGGTTAAATTGGTTTTAAACAACGCATCTTTACTCATTCGCTCTGCGGCAACTAATTGCTCGGCAAATGAGGCGGCACTCATACCTGAAATCATGGCAACTCCTATTGGCTAACTGACTTAAATGGCAATCTTTATGCCAATGGTTAAGTTATTGTTTAATATATATTTATTGTTTTTTCGATTTTTATTTCGGTTAGGCAACTTCCGTTTAGTTGAACACAATGGAAGCTGAGCTTCCGTTTGATTCATCGGGTGCCGAAAAAGAATTTGTAACAGTGATTAAAGGCGACAGGGATAACCGGTGGCTAAAGCATAAGACAATTTTTATTAATAAAATTAGTGTGTTGTGAAAAGAAAAACTGATGTTAGAAGTGAAAGCGTCTTATATCGAAAGGTATAAAACAAAAAGGGCCCTAAGGCCCTTTTTTAAGTTTTAAAACGCAATATTAGCGTAATAAGTTCATTACTAAACCGGTGTTTTGGTTAGCGTTAGAAAGTACAGTCGTACCTGCTTGAACTAATAATTGGTTTTTAGTCATGTTAGCTGATTCAACGGCGAAATCGGCATCCATGATACGACCAGCAGCCGCTTTCGTGTTTTCAGTCACGTTAGTTAGGTTTGATGCTGTGTGACTTAAGCGGTTGATGTTAGCACCAAGTTCTGAACGGTCTTCGCCAACTTCTTGAGTGAGAGCTTTAACAGCGTCAATAGTTTCTGTAGGATCGTCTCCAGCATCCTCTCCATCAAAACTACTCCAATCGACATCTGTAACTGTGTAACCACCATTAATAGCAACCTCCAAAGTTTCATCACTGCCAGCGCCAATTTGGAAACTAACCCCCTCAACTAGTACACCACCATCACCAGCATCAGCGACTGACTCCGCGCTAAATAACTTATTGCCAGCAAATTCGGTTTTCTCAACAATACGAGTAATTTCTTCGTTCAATGCATTGTATTCATTTTCAAGTGCTTCAAGGTCTTCTGTAGAGTTCACACCGTTAGCAGCTTGAGTGGCTAATTCTTGTTGACGCATGGCAATTGTCGTTATTTCTTCCAGTGCACCATCAGCAGTTTGTAGCATAGACGTTGCATCGTTAACGTTACGGCTAGCTTGCTCCATGCCTGTTACATTTGCGTTCAAACGTGTAGCGATTTGTAGACCTGCAGCATCGTCAGCTGCGCTGTTGATGCGAAGACCTGTAGATAAACGCTCCATGGCGTTAGTCATTAGATCGTTACTTTTAGCGACTGAGCTTTGTGCAATGTTTGAAGCGATATTAGTATGAACAGATAACATAAGGTCTTCCTATAGGATTAAAGTTATTGGTGTTACCACTAATTAAAACGACACTGGAAAACGAAACTGAATCATGAGAATAAAATAATTTGGAAAATCATTGTTAATGAATACGTATATTTTCACTTATTGGATAGGCAGTAGTGTCTAAAGCCCACATTTGTAGGCTTTTCTGATAATCATTTAAAAAATGAGATTTTAATCATCACAGATAATTTACGCTTACATTACGATATAGACAGGTATGAAAGGTCGGTGTTTAAGGCTTAACTTTCAATAATGACGAAACATGATCACGGCTGATATTTGCTTGTGCCATTAAGGAAGTCACTTGGGATGAAAACGGATTGGGCTGCATAACTTCTTTTAGTTTTGCCAAATTGATATCAAGACTGCCATCTAGCTGTTGCTGATGATTAGCTCGTTTTAATTGTTGCTGCACTTTTTGCTTACTGGTGCGTAGCTCTACCAGTTGCTGATTAACTTTTTGTTGGCTCTTAATCACTTTGACTTGGGTTTGTTTTACATCTTCAGCGTTGTCAAAGCACCATTCTTTGGGATCTTGCCATGATAAAATCTCCACGACTTTCACTGTACGTGCTTCACCTGCAGGTAAGCGCTGACCTTGACCTGACATTAATAAACCCGTTTGGATTTGTAACCATTCAGCATGATCTGAACTAAGCATTGCGGCATTACGTGCAGGCGCCTGTACTGCTATCCCTATGTCTTTAAACGCACTAGTCAGTTGTTTAGCCAAGAATTGACTATTTTGGTGCGCAGGTAAAAAAGCACGAGCATTATTTTCGCCATACTGAATCGTGATTCGCTCATCCCGAGATTTAACACCCACTAGATCAACTGATTTTAATTGAAAAAAATGTTTAGCCGCTGGGCGCTCAGCATTAATCAGATTAAGCTGATGATCCACCAAAGGTTGTTGCTGGTAGCTGATGTCTAATGCCACAAGTTGCTGCTGAATTTGCTTGGCAGTATCTGTTTGTTGCTCGGTTAAACCAGATTGTGGGCTAGCATTGTTTAGTGGAACTTGAAGCTTTTTTAACAGCTGCGATACCCGTAATAAGCCTTGTTCAGCCACTTGGTTTGCTGAGATAGCATGTTGACCTTGGGTCACTTTTGCCCACTTTTGATAACTGGCAAGTCGATGAGTCGGAATGGATGGCACTGCTTTCGTCGCAGCGGGTTTTGTGTCGTGCACAGCAGTAGGTGCAGGCGCAACTGTTTGGTTGCGCTGCAATACATTTAAACTTTCCGATATACCTTTAAGCATGAGTTTTACTGACTAACTTACATGTGATTGAACAATGATAACTGACTCACTTGTACAAAAGATTGTTGCGTCACCTGTAATGTGGTCAACTTCAAATTAAACTCAGCGGTGGCTTGAGCGTAATCTAACCCTTCGGTTTCACCGATAACTTCTTCACTGAATAGAATGCGTTCTGTATGAGTGGTTTGCATTAAGCTTAATGCGTTTTGCTTACCACCAATATCTGTAATTGCACCACTGATAGAAGCCAGAGAATCATCAAGTGCATCAATCATATCGCTGGCAGCTTGTGCAAAAGCGTCGTCACCTGGCGATAAATCAGGGTCATTCAATACATCAATAAACTGCTTGGTTTGGTTGAGGATGTCGGTGCCGCCGCCAGAGAATAAAAACTCTTGCGCAGTCACGTTACCAGTCATCCAAGCTGAACCTGAGATTTGTACTTCGCGGTGGCCATCATCGCCTTGGTAGAAATAATTGCCATCGGCATCAATACCAATTGGCGGTGTGCCTGTTTCATTACCTGAAAAAAGGTAATTACCGCCATCATCTTTGGCGTTAACTACATCTACGAACGATTCTAATAATTCACTGAGTTCAGCTGCATATGCGGCTCTGTCTTCAGGAGAGAGTGCACCGTTGTTAGCACCAATGGTAATTTCACGCATCCGAGCTTGCAGGTTGGTCATGCTCGAAAGGTAAGTTTCTGAGCGATCTAAGCTAGTGCTTAATGATTCTGTATTTTTTAAATATTGAGAAGTCGAGGCTAAATCTCGTTGAGTGGTAATGACTTTAGCCATGCCAATCGGGTCATCTGAGGGACGTAAAATAGACTTACCAGTTGCCATTTGTTGGTTAACCTTAGCAACATCACTGGTTAAGTGTTGCATGCTCAGTAGGTTTTGGCTGTACATATTCATCGTGCTAACGCGCATTACAGAATTCCTTCAATTAGACTGACAGTAAAAGGGTTTGGAACAATTGGTCAGCGGTTGAGATGACCTTGGCATTGGCTTGATATGATTGTTGATAAATAATCAAGTTAACGCCTTCTTCATCCATGCTGACGCCACTGGTGCTAGCCCATTGTGATTGAGCTTCCATTTGCAATTTAACGGCAGTGTCTTGCGCCATTTGTGCTTGACGAGAAGCCGAGCCTAATTGTCCCACTTTACTGGCAAATACGTCGCTCATGGTGGTGGTGACACCCATAGAATCAAAGGTGAATTCGGTATTCGCTAGCTCAACTAAGTCCTTTAAGTTTTCGTTATCACCAGGTGTACCATCTTTACCAAACGCGAGCATTTCTGCAGTAAACCCGTCGCTGATTTTAATGGTCCCAGCCGGATTTGATGGGTCGTATGTGAATAAATCAATGGTCGGTGAGTCGCCGTTGAGGTCGGTACCTTCGCGTAATACGGCGTTAAACTCATCAGCAACGGTTTGAGCTAATTCATTGATGAATTCCATCGACTCAGCAAGGCTAGTGTCGCGGTAATCTAACAAGGCGCCGAAGCTGCCGCCTGCCGATGCATCAATCGGAAAAGTAGAGTTACCAAACTGAAGACTAACTTGCGATAACTGTGGGTTATTCGGGTCTGGCTGAGTTGAAAGCGTCGACGATTTAGTGCCTGACACTAAAGGTTGTCCTTGGCTTAACGAGATGTTCTTCATCCCTTGAGAGTCTTCAACCACCCGAATATCAACGATAACAGCTAAGTCATCAATGGCGGCGTCACGGGCGTCCAGTAACGCCATCGGAGGATTGCTACCACTAGACTGAATTTCTGCATTAAAGCTAGCGATAGTTTCCAGTAAAGCGTTAACTTCTTTAGCAGATGCACCTAATTGACCGTCAATTTGTTTTAACTGTGAATCGATACCATCGTTAATAGAGTTAAAGCGCTGGGTCAGTGCACGAGATTCATTGAGAACACTCTGGCGGTGAGCAATCTCATTGGGTTGCTCCATGGCTGAATTCAATGACGCAAACAGTAAATCAAGACCTGCAGCAATGCTGTTACCTTCAGAACCAAAAATCTGTTCAGCTTGGGTGTAATAACTGGCTTGAACACTGGTAAAACCTACGTCACTGGTGGTTTTCCAAAGCTGCGCTACTTCATATTGATCTGATATCCGGCGCACGCCATCAACCATTACACCCATGCCACCGCCATAGGTATTACTGCCTACAGAACTCATTAATACGGACTGGCGTGAGTAACCCGGCACCATTGCATTGGCAATGTTATTTGATGTGGCATTGAGCGCCGCCATACTGGCATTAATGCCCGACATACCAATATTAAGCATGCTCATATCTAATCCTTATTTCACAACGGCAAATCACTGCTGTGGTTATTTATACGGGGTGGCCATTAGTGGAATATTGAGCGCTGGCTGCATAGCGGTGGTATTAACCGGCAACACTGGTTGTTGCTCTGTGCTTGCAGACGTTGTGGCTAACGTATTCTTAACTTGTGTGGCGTGTTCGGTTTGGTTATTAGAAGCGACACTATCAGGCGGTGACTTAAGCGCTGCCGACAATTGTTTTGTCATCACGCTAGCAAGACCAGTACTTTGCAACTGACTTAAACGCCCTGCGAGTTCAGCGTCATGCCAGTCACGGTACATGCCATCGTTTTGCGATGATAGCGGGCTGTCTTTATCGGCCATAACATCAGAAGCAGAACGCATTTGTTTAAGCACGGTTTGTAAAAACTGAGCTTCAAATTGTTGGCTCACCAATTCTAATGCGCCATGCTCGCCATTGGCCTCGATTAAGTCTTTGGCATTGAGGTTATTTAAATAACCGTGGTTGTTATCTAATTTCATTAAATCACCACTAATTCAGCTTCTAGGGCGCCAGCTTCGTCAAGCGCCTGCAAAATGGCCATTAAGTCCATTGGCGAAGCGCCGAGACTATTCACAGCACGCACCACATCATTTAATGCGATGCCCTCTGGCCAAACAAACATATGGCCGTCACCAGTATCGATATCTATTTCGCTGTCACTGCCCACGACAGTTTGCCCCTGACCTTGCCCGATAAAAGGGGCATTAGGTTGACTGACAAATTCTTGTTCAACAATCGACACCACTAAATTGCCATGGCTCACCGCGGCTTTACGGACTACCACATTACCGCCCATAACCACGGTGCCTGTTCGGCTGTTAAAGACTACGCGGGGGGACTTTCGACCTTGGGCTATCTGCAGTTCTTCTAAAATTGACATAAAGGTGACGCGCTCGCGATTTGACTGTGGAGCACGTACCAATACTTTTGCACTGCTGTCAGCTTCAGCGACATCAGGGCCAAATAAATCATTCACGGCGCGCTCAATATTGCGCGCGGTTTTAAAGCTTGGGTCGCGTAGGTTTAACACAATATGTTCGCTTTCGTTGAAGTTACTGTGTATTTCCGCTTCCAGTAAACCACCGTTGGGAATTCTGCCGACAGTGGGAACATTAATGGTCAGTGATGTGCCATTTCGGCCTTGAGCTGAAACACCGCCAACCACTAAGTTACCCTGAGCCACAGCGTAAACCTCGCCATCCACTGCGCGAAGTGGGGTCATTAACAATGTACCGCCACGTAGGCTTTTGGCATCACCTAGCGATGACACCGTGACATCAATCGTTTGTCCTGGGCTTGCTAGTGGGGGAATGTTGGCATGGACTGCAACAGCGGCTACGTTCTTAAGTTTTGGGTCGGTTCTGTCATCAATTTGAACGCCGAATTGCTTCAACATATTCACAATTGATTGGCTGGTGAAACGCACTTGGGTTCTATCCCCTGTGCCATCTAAACCCACAACCAAACCGTAGCCCACTAGTTGGTTATCACGGATACCTTGTACATCAACAATATCCATTAAATAACGGTTTTGAACTGCCTGTTCACCTTGTGGTGCAGCGGCGATTTGAAATGACATGAGAGTCATTATTACGCTCGCAAAAAACGCGATAGCTTGTTTCATTTCACGCTCCATGCCAGTGCTAAAACAGGGGCACTAACAACATTAAATATAAAGACGTTCATTGGTAATTTTACGTTCATTACAGTGGAAACCACGGGCTATTAAAGTAACGTGATGCCCAGCCCATTTGATTGCTATCTGAAATTGCGCCTTGGCCACCGTAGATGATCCGTGCATCAGCAATTCTCTGGGATGAAATCGTATTATCGTTGCCAATATCATCGGTGCGGATAAGGCCCAATAAGCGTAGGTATTCGTCACCTTGGTTTAGTCTTAGCCATTTTTCACCGCGAATTAGCAGGGCGCCGTTAGGCAAAACTTTGGCTACCGTGACAGTAATTGAACCTGTTAACTGATTTTGCTGGGTGCTTGAGCCTGTGCCATTAAATGAGCGACCCGTATCAGCGCCGCCACTTCCGCCAAAGCTACTGTTTCCTGATGACCCTTGTGCACCTATCGACATCGAGCTTTCTTTGTTGGTTTTGGTATCTGCTTTTTTACTTGAATAAGTTTTTTCATCCAGTGACACAGTTAAAATGTCGCCTTCACGAAATGCACGTTTATCCTTGAATAAAGTCAACATATATCCCTGACGATATAAGCTGCCGTTACTGGCTTCAGGTAAGCTGTAGTCAATTTCAGGAGGTGCCCATTCAGGCTTTCCTGGAGCAGTATCTGGCTCAGGAAGGTGTGATGCACAACCTGCAAGTAGCAGTGCAATCGCAATCCAACTATGTCGTATCAAGCTCTTTGTTCTGTGCATCATAACGGTCAGTGTTAGCCTATTAATCAGAGCTAGCGATGTACATTTCGCTAGCGTAAACATTGCAATCCCTTGTTAAAGCTTTAAGCCAGTGCTCCTTTGTTAAAGCTTTAAATCAGTGCTACAGCGCTTGGTTTAAGAACTTCAGCATGTCATCTGACGAAGACACCACTTTGGCATTCATTTCATAGGCGCGTTGGGTAGAAATCATTTCAACCATTTCTTCAACCACGTTAACGTTGGCGCCTTCAAGAGAGCCTTGGCGAATTTGACCAATGGCTTGATCGCCTGCTATTCCTTCAATGGCAGCGCCAGATGCACCAGTTTCACGGTATAAGTTGTCGCCGCGAGCTTCGAGGCCTGCTGGATTGGTAAAGTTAACTAGGGTGATTTGGCCTAACTCCTGTGCTTCAGCTTGCCCTGCCATTTGCGCAGACACTTGACCGTCTGAGGCGATAGTGACTGTTAATGCATCTTCAGGGATTTCGATGTTTGGCACTAATGGTAAACCTTGTGATGTCACCATTAAGCCATCGCTGCTGCGAAAAAATTGGCCGTCACGGGTAAAACCTAAGTCGCCGTTTGCTTCTTCAATTTGGAAAAAACCTTGGCCTTGAATAGCCATATCGAGTTGCTGACCTGTAGTGAGAATATCACCTGTAGTAAAGACTTTTTGAGTTCCTGCAACACGGGTACCTGTACCTAACTGAAGGCCAGACGGTAATTCGTTTTGCTCATCAACTTGGCCACCAGGCTGGCGCTGTACTTGATAAAACAAGTCATTAAAGGCCACTCGGTCACGTTTAAAGCCGGTGGTGTTCACGTTTGCCAAGTTGTTGGCAATGGTGGTCATTTTGGTATCTTGTGCGCTTAAACCTGTTTTACTTACCCATAATGCAGACTGCATAATGTTATTCCTTCAAATTCTTTTTGTCGTTTGCGCTGCCAATATTTTATAATTGACCAGCGCAAGTTTCTGAATGCTTTGTTAAATCAGCTGTTTTGATGAATCGCTAGCTTAGGCATCTCGAAGTAAGCGGTTGCCTGCCTCTGATAGCTTTTCTGCGCTTTGCATTAGCTTCACTTGCACTTCAAATTGACGGCTTAAGTCCATCGAGGCAATTAACTCACTGACCGCTTGGACGTTGCTAGACTCAAGGAAGCCACTGCGAACAAGCACGTCTTCATCTGCTTCTAAAGGCTGGCCATCATTGCTATAAAACAAGCCATCTTGCCCTTTGGTCATTTGCTGTAATTCAGGATTAACCAACTTAAGTTGACCAATTTCTTCTGTGATATTGCCCATATCAGCGACAATGCTAATTCGGCCATCATCACCGATAAATAATTCACGGTATTCAGGGACCACAATTGGTCCTTCGATACCTGCAACAGGGCGACCATCAATGGTAAGTTGCCCTTGTGCATCAGGAACCACAACGCCAGAACGTGTATATGCTTCACCGTCAGCCGTCATCACACTGAATAACCCTTGGTCGCTAATGGCAAGATCTAAGGTGCGGCCAGTAGGATTTAACGTGCCTGCTTGCTGGCTAAAACCACTGCTCTCGGTTTGCGCTAAGACACGAGTGTGTAAGCTGTTACCTGTCGGCGTAATCGTTTTGGCATTAACGCGTTCAAGATCAGCTTTAAACCCTGTGGTATCGGCATTGGCCAGGTTGTTAGCTCTGATAGCTTGCGCTTCCATGACTCGCGTTGCGCCGCTGGCTGCGGTGTATAGCATCTTATCCATGGTTTACCCTTAAATAACGTTCAGTAATGCTTGCTGCATTGTTGAGTTAGCATCCAATACTTTTGCATTTGACTGGTAGTTACGCTGCGCAGTCATCAAGTTAACCATTTCTGCGGTGTTATCGACGTTTGAGCTTTCAAGGTAACCCGCATTAACTGACCCTAAAGTGCCAGTTGTAGGGGTGCCAATCATTGGCTGGCCGGCTGAGTTGGTGGCAACCCAAGCATTTTGACCCACAGGACTTAAGCCATTTGGATTGTTAAAGTCAGCGAGTACCACTTGGCCTTGTAACTGCTCTTCACCATTGGTGTATGTGCCGTATAAGTTGCCGCCATCATCTAAACGAATGCCGTTAAGTTCACCAGAGGTGTAACCGTTTTGGCTTAGGCTTGAGTTGTTGTAGTCAGAGGCATACTGAGTGCTTTTATCAAAGCTTAATGAAAGCACCATCGCTGCAGCGCCACCTGTGATATCTCTTGGGATATCCAATTCAAAATCGGCACCCGCAGTCAGTAAGCCGTTTTCATCGAATGACATTTGGTGACCGCCAGCTGGGGTAATATCGTCGTCACCCATTACGTAATGTACCGACCATTCGTTATCTGCTGTTTTAACAAAGTATTGTGTTAGGGCATGCTCATTACCCTGTGAGTCATAGGTCGTCACAGTGCTTGAAGAGTGATAAGTCGACGCATCGTCTTTATCAAAAGGCGTGTCAGTTTGGTCGATAGCATCGACACGAGAGTCAAGGTTTGACACTAAACCTATGGTACTGGTGGCTGAAGCAGGAAGGGAGCCTGCCTGTACTTGAAGGTCTGTTACGTTACCATTTTGCAATTGTCCACCAGGACCGACACTGTAACCTTGTAAACGGTTGCCCGCAGGATCTGTCACATAACCGTTAGCATCTTGGTTAAACATACCTGCACGTGAGTACATAGTGCTGCCGTCTTGACCGCTTAATACGAAGAAACCGTCGCCTTGGATACCCATATCAAGTTGGCGACCTGTGTAAGCTAAGCTACCCGCCATCGAGAAGTTTTGGCTGGTTGACATAGTATTAACACCGCCTGGTTGGCCACCATTGTAAACTGCGGCAAATTCACTACGACCGCTGCGGAAGCCAACAGTTGAGCCGTTAGCAATGTTATTACTGATCGTGTTTAGGTCTTGTGTTGTTGCTTGTAAACCACTTAATGCGATATTGAACGACATGGTGTAATCCTTTTAATTCCAGTTATGAGACTTCAGAGATTTCGAGTACTGAAACCGTTCCGAGTCCGTTACCTAATTCGGCCATCATCACGCCAGAAGCGCTGACAAAATGTACTTTTTCAATGGTTGCTGCGATGAATGTATCGGCGGTTTCTGTGACGTCATCTGCCGTCATGTTTGCTTCGATACTGTATTCACCTGGCGGCAAATCGAGGGCTTCTGGGTCAATGGTAAAAGCCACATCGCCAGGTTCTTGTGAGCCAAGCTCTAAGGTATGCACTACATCGCCATGTTCATCTAAAATATCAATGCTGAGTTCTTCGACTGCATTGCCTAAGTAAACTTTACCTTCAACTGGGTCGGTATCTAACTCAAGCTCAGAAGCAGGAACCATGGCCGTTTTACCCACAAGTTGCGCCGACTGAACAATGGCTAAGTTTTCCATCATCACCATGCTGGTCGCTTGGTTAGCGCGCATATGTTCAAGACTTTCTACTTGTGAAAACTGTGCTAATTGAGTGACATATTCAGTGCCATCAATAGGGTTAGTTGGATCTTGATTCTGAATTTGAGCAATCATCAGTGTTAAGAATTCATTGCGAATAGATGAGGCATCATTACCCGGTGAATTCATCACTTCGGTGGCAGTCGCTGCAGGATCACTACTCGTGGTACTTGGGGTCACATTCATTATTTATTTCCTAGCTGTAATAGCCCTTGTTGCATTGAGCGAGCACGGTTCATTACTTCAACATTGGTTTCAAATGAACGACTCGCTGCCATCATGTCAGCCATTTCTTCAACGGTATTAACGTTGGAGTAGGCCACATAACCTTGTTCATCAGAAAAGGGATGGTCAGGCTCATAACGCATATCAAGTGGCGCATCAGTTTCGACAACTGCAGCTACTTCAACATGGGCTCCAGCGGCTTTACCTTCGTTGGTTTGGTTGTAAATTGTCGAGAAAACCGGTTTTAATGCGCGATAAGCATCGTCAGGGTTTTCTGCCGCAGCGCCTGCATTAGCAAGGTTACTTGCAACGGTATTTAAGCGAATTGTCTGTGCATGCATGCCCGCGCCAGCAATGTTATAAATTTCACCAAATGACATATCAGTTCCTATTGTCCTTTATGTATAGCCCTTAGATTTATTGGCCTTCGATGGCTGAGCGTAAGCCGGAAATCTTCATGTTTAAAAATGTCAGGCTGGTTTGATAGTCCATGGCATTTTGCGAGTATCTAGCTTGCTCTTTACCAAGCTCAACTGTGTTTTGATCTGCTGAGGTTTGATAAGGCACACGATATGCAGTTTGATAATCTCGACCTACTTCCATACCAGCATTGATTTGAGTCATAACCGCTTTAAAATCCAAATCTTGCGCTTTATAACCGGGAGTTTCGGCATTGGCTAAATTACCTGCGAGCATCTTGCTACGCTCGACTCGAAAATCTAACGTTTGCGCGTGAATGCCTAAGGCGGTGTCGAGGTTGATAGCCATTAAAACTCCTAGTATGGTATGAACAATTTCAATATATGCCACGTCTATCCAATTAGTGTGCCAAAAGTTTAAAGCGAGTTTTATCAATGGTTTGTGGCTATTTAAAAGATAAGATCGGAACTGCTGTTTCCTATGTGGTACTCATGTGTTCCTGTTTGTTTCCGCTGACAAGCAGTGCCGAAGATCACATTGCGGCCACAAGGCAACTTGAGCAGACATTGACTCAAGTATTGGAAGCAGAATTACAACATTGGCAACGCCAAGCAGGGCTTGAATCAATTAAGCAAACCATTCAAGTTAACCTGCCATCAGGGGCAGCGAATCTTCGAAAATGTCCCAATGGTGTGTCTATTGCTACTGGCTCAAGATTACCTTTTGGTAATGTGCAGCGCCGAGCGACTTGTGATGTATTGGGCTGGAGTTTGTTTATTCGGGCAAAAGTGGATGTCACAGCAAACGTCCCAGTTGCGAATAGACCGTTAGCACGAGGCGAGCAGATTTCTGCGACGGATATTGAATTGCAATGGCTCAAATTATCAGCGTCTGATAGAGATCTCATCACTAAAAAATCGCAACTTGTTGGTCATCAGGTCAGCCATAAAGTGAGACGTTTTCGCGCCATTAAAGCTAGCCAAGTCACTAATCCACAATGGATTAATATTGGTGATCGGGTGGTGATAGAAGCTAGGATGAATGGTTTTTATGCCAATATGCCCGGTGAAGCGCTAGAGTCGGGCGGCCAAGGCTCGACTATTCGGGTACGTAACTTAAGTTCTGGCAAAGTGATTCATGTTTACCCCACAGAAAAAGGCCGAGTTAGAACCCTGTTTTAAGCCTACTCCTTCCAATTCGCTTCGTTTAACCCATTTCCCATTGGCTCTGGTGAACCCATGGTTTTTCTGATGATTTTATTTTAGTTTTTTGTGACTTCTGCCGCCTATATATAGATATCGACGACATACATGGTGAACCATTATGGATATCAACAAAATATCGAGTCCAGTCACTGCGGACATGGGGACGACGAAGAGCAAATCTAATACTTCGCAACAACCAGAAGTGGCAGAAATTAAGCCACGTAAAATGCCTGTGCAAAGCACCGTCAGCGATGATTGGAAACTCATAGAAAAAACACAACCTGAACTGGCAAATATCAGTGACTTTAATGCTGAAAAGGTGGCTGAATTACGCCAAGCGTTGCAAACAGGCACATTCAGTTTAGATGTGATAAAAATTGCAGAGGCGATGAAGCAAAATCATGGCTAATGAATCAAATATGTCAGTAAAAAAAACCATCAGACCAGAACAAGTTTCTAAGCGTGAACAAGTGCAAGGCTTATTGCGCGGTGTTCGTTTAGATATCGATGGTTACAAGCAGCTACACGCATTATTAGTGCGTCAGCGAGACTTAATGAAACGTCGTGATAATGCAGGGTTGGCTTTGCATAATGATGAGCAAACTAAATTGTGCGAATTACTCATGGAACGGGCGAAAAAGCGTTCAGTCACGCTGGTCGCGTTGGGTTTTTCTGGTAACAGTAAAGGCATGGAAGACCTGATTGCTAGACTGCCACAAGCAAGCCAGCAACAGGTACTTTTGTTGTGGCGCAACTTAGTGAAATTGGTCAAAGAAAGCCAACAGTTTAATGAAGAAAATGGCAAGTTGTTGGTGAGCCAGCAAGAAGTGATTAACTCTTTGTTGAACAAGCAGCCAGAAAGTCAAAATGACTATGGGCATGCTAGGTAAAGACTAACCTTTTTTCTTACAAAAAAGCTAATATTACATTTATCAAAAATCAAAGTCGTGGCGCTTCACCCACACCCGACCAAAAGGGAGTGAACGGCAACTCCCTCTTGGAACACCCTCCCGCTCCAACGAAGTTTAAAAAGCGAAACTTCCAATGGAGTTATTCATAGCGTTTAACTTTGCTTGTAGACTGCTTCGGCAAGCTACAAAATCACTAACGCTTACGATGGGGCGTCCCTTCCCCTTGAAAGCTAGCTAGCCATCCATGGCTAGACTCACGCAATTTTCTTGCTTGCCTCAATTCAAATCGAACATTCATAACCTAAAAAAACTCTATGCTGGTTTTAACTAAAATAAATGAACCTGCCTGTGCAACAGATCCCCATAGAAATTGCTGAAATGTGTTGAAGAAAATAGCGTAAGCCTGACAGGACGTCAGGCTAGCTTTAGTTGGCCATGGATGGCCTTTCTAAAGCGTTAGCTATTTTCGAATAAGCATGAGGCTTGCTCGCTTTTCAGAGCAATTTCGTAGGGGCGGCAAGGGATATCGAAAAGGGAAATGCTGTTGTTTCCCTTTCGTCTGGTGTGGGCGAAGCGCCACGACGTTGACCTTAATCCAAACGGAGTTTGGAAATACGGGAAGAAATCACGAATACTAAAATTGGATGAAGCGCCACGACTTTGATCTAATCCAAACGAAGTTTGGCAATAAAAAACATCATTTAAGTATGTTTACTTAAGCTGATACCGACAGGCCAAATCATCCAATTGCTTTTGCTCTTGCTTATCCATATGGGCTTGTCGTTGTTTCAGGCGATCTTGATAGAACCAATTAATCCCTTGTTGGCGTCCTAACTGGCTACGCCAAATTTTATCCACTCTTTGGTGTTCTTGTTCCAATAAAATCTTTTGCCGTGTGAGCTTCTTTTGCAGTGGCTTAATCGCATTAATCATCTGCACACTATTTTGCATTAACAATGGATTCGCACATTGCTGTGGATAAGCATGATACTGACTCACCATACTGGAAAGTTGTTGTTGCTGGTGACCTATCTCAAGCAGGCGCTGTTGGCTGGCATTTTTTTGCTGACTCAGCTTATGCAGTTTTTTTTCTTCTTGCTGGCATAACTGTAAAAGCTGTTTCATGTTAATTCTCTAAACGATAGTCAGTTAATCATTAGCTAAGGCTTAGCTCTAGCCCAAGTTCTAGCTCTAGTTTGAGCTTATTGGCGCTTGATAACCTAAGCCTTCGATCAATTGTTGTAATTGGCTGATGCTATGTTGATGGTCTGCCTGACTATGGGTCGCTTGCTGTAAAAAAGCGGCCATTTGTGGGTACGCTTGTACGGCAATATCTAACTCTTTGTCTTGGCCTGGTTGGTAACCACCTAATGGCAGTAGCTCTTTGACCTGCTGATATTTGCTGTTTAAATGCCTGAACACTTGCCCATGGGATAAGCTGTCAGGGCTTGCCACTTGCGCGGCGAGTCGGCTCACTGATGCGCCGATATCAATGGCAGGATAGTGGCCTTGTTCAGCCAATTTTCTGTCTAATACTATGTGGCCATCAAGGATGGCTCTCGCGGCGTCAGCAATGGGATCTTGTTGATCATCGCCTTCGGTTAATACCGTATAAAATGCGGTTAATGTGCCTATAGGGTGTTGGCCGTTACCTGCCATTTCAACCAAACTTGGCAGCTGAGCAAATGCTGAAGGCGGATAACCTTTAGTAGCGGGTGGTTCACCTAAACTCAGGGCGATTTCACGTTGCGCTTGGGCGTAACGAGTGAGCGAGTCAACCAGTAACAGTACGCGTTTACCTTGGTCGCGGTAGGCGCAAGCAATGTGATGACATAAGCGCATTGCGCGCATGCGCATTAATGGTGTGGTGTCGGCGGGGGCGGCAATCACCACTGAACGCTGCCGACCTTCTTCACCTAAAGATTGTTCGATAAATTCGCGTACTTCACGGCCACGCTCACCGATTAAGCCAACGATGACAATGTCGGCTTCAGTAAAGCGGGTCATCATGCCTAGCAAAACACTTTTACCTACACCTGAGCCTGCGAATAAGCCCAAGCGTTGGCCGCGTCCGACTGGCAGCAGGGCGTTGATGGCTCTGATCCCCACATCCAGTGGTTCACTAATCGGCTTGCGCTTGAGTGGGTTAGTGCTCATTGACAGCATAGGGATTTGTTGAACTTGAGTCAGCGGCCCTAAGTCATCTAATGGCTGGCCTAAGCCGTTTAATACTCGACCCAATAATCCGTTGCCAACTGGAATTTGGCAGCGCTCAGCGATGGGCATGACGCGTGCCCCTGGCATTAAACCTGAGGTTTGCTCAATAGGCATTAAGCACACGGTATCTTTGTAAAAGCCAACAACTTCAGCTTCAACGAGGCGACCATCGCGGCACTCAATATGACAGCGATCGCCTGTACCTAACTGACAACCAACAGCTTCAAGTAATAGACCGTTAACCCGAGTTAGCTTGCCGTAAACCTGCGCCACTGGCACTGTTGGCCAGTCAATAATTTGGGCGCTAGCCGGTGACGTATTAGCTATTAATCCAGCATCAGCCATGGGCTGTCTCATTCGCCAGCACGTCATTTTCGTCAATGTTAACTTCAGCGTTTTGTGCTAGTTTTTGTTCGATATCTGCGCGCTTTAAATGGTTTTCGACTTGGTCTAAACAGGCATTCAAACGGGTTTCCATTGAGGCATCGGCATCTGATTTTTCACTCACAATACGGCAACCGCCAGCGCTGATGCTGCTATCAGGCACTAATGTCCAGTGCTGAATTTTATCTGCTGCCAGTTCTTTGAGTTTATTCACAGCCGTTGGCTCTAAGTGAATTTTTACTTCGGTTGGATCGTCAGGAATAGCGGCTAATGTCTCTTCTACTAGTGCAAGAATTTGCTGTGGTTGTAGGGTGAGTTCGCAGCGAATCACTTGAATTGATACGCGGCGGACTAAATCTACAATCAGCTCTTGTTGTTGCATGATTTGATGGCTGTGACCTTCTTCCAGCAAGGATTTGACTGCAGACAGTGGTGCGATAAGCTGATTTAGCTGCTCATCAATGGCATCTTTGCCTTTTTGTTGGCCTTCAATTCGGCCTTGGTTAAACCCTGCTGCGTAACCAGATTGTTGACCTTCTTCATGGCCAGACACTAAGCCTGCTTCATGACCTTTTACAACACCTTCATCGTAGCCTTTATCGAAGGCTTGTTGATAATCTTGCCACGAAGGTTCACCTTGTGCTGGATCTGCTTCATTGGCGTGTAGTGGACTAAATTGGTGACGGCGAATACGCTCTCCATTGAGGCGAAATCGAATATCGGAGCTGCGAGTCTTGTTCATAAGGGCACTCTGTTGGTCGCTCAAAAATTGGCTCATTATTCAACAACCTGTTCTTCGAACAATTGCAGTTCAATTTGACCTTCATCCATCATTTGCTTAGCGAGCTCCATAATGTCTTTACGGGCTGCTGTTGCTTGGCTTAATGGTACTGTGCCGATGGCTTCAATTTGGGTTTCAATGGCGGAAGACATACGTTTTGGCAGTGCACGCAGTAAGGTCTTTTTCAGCTCTGGCTCAATGCCTTTTAGCGCTAACGCTAAGGTATCAGCCGGAACGAGTGCCATGATTTCTTGTAAGGTTTCAGCTTTTTGGCGACCCAAAATAATAAAGTCGAACATGTTGTCAGCGACTTCGCCTGCGAGCTTTTTATCATGGAGTTTAATCATTTCCATTAACTGCTCACGGTTACCTTCGAAGCGATTTAAGATATCTGCCACTTGGCGAACTCCCGACACTTGGGTATGGCTTTTTTCCATTGCAATCAGCATGCAGCGTTCAACTAAATGACGTAATTCTTCAACCACGCCACGTTCTAATTCGCCCAGTTGCGCAATACGTACCAATAATTCATCTTGGCCTGCTTCTGGTAATCCAGATAATACCTGCGCGGCACTTTCTGGTGGCAATAAGCCTAATAAAACAGCTTGTAATTGGCTGTGCTCATTAGTGATTTCTCGCGCTAGTAGTTTTGGATCTACCCATTCTAAGCGTTTAACTAGTGTTTTAATTTCATCGCCATAAATATTGTCGATTAAACTTTTAGCCACGCGATCGCCTAAGGCTAAATCTAACGTTTTTTGTAAGTATGAACGCGAAGCTCTGGCGATACCTGATTGCTCTTGGTAGCGTTTAAAAAAGCGTCCAATAACAAAGTCAGCTTCGTTTTGGGTAATGCTCGATAGCCTTGCCATCTTATGACTGAGATGCTGCACATCATTGCGGTCTAAATGTGCCATCACCTGTGCAGCGCCTTTTTCACCCATACTGAGCAGGATCATGGCAGCTTGATCTAGGTTATCTAAGTTGATATCAAGTTCATTCATCATTGTATTTATTCCTGTTCAGCAATTACTGTTGTTTAGCGTCTTTATCGCTGATCCAGTGAGCGATGACTTCAGCAACGCGTGCCGGTTCTTTTTCTGCTAGCACGCTAAGGTGTTCCATTTTCACTTTCAGTGGAGAGCTGGTTTCAGGTAACCCAATACTCATTAAGTCATCATCTGCTTGCGGTTGACCTAGACCCATCAGTTCATCTGCAAGGGATTGAGCGTCATCACTGCTGCTGGCCAATTTCGCGTTACTGGTTTCTTGATATTGGTAATTTTCTTTTTCTTCTTCCACGTCTTTAAGCGCACTTAAATCAACGGTCTTGGTTAAGTGACGTACTAGCGGACGCAAGACAAAGAAGATTAATCCGATACCGAGCAATAGTCCGATAAAGTAGCGAAGATAAGATTCATACCCTTCAGTTTGCCACCAAGGCATTGGCTGGAATTCAGCGATTCTTACTGGAGCAAAGTCAAAGCTATTGATACTGAATTGATCGCCACGAACTGCCGCAAAGCCAATAGCGTCTTGCACCATAGAACTCATCGAGTCTAGTTGTGCTTGAGTCCAGCCATTTTCGCCAGCGGCTTGGTTGTTAAGCAGTACAGAAACCGAAATATTCTCTAACTGCATTTGCTGGAAACGAGTATGGGTGACGGTGCGACCAACGTCGAAATTACGATTGGTTTGCTGGGTTAAATTACGACGTTGGTTATTGTCTTCACCTTCAACAGCAGGGGCTGGCGGCTGGTTAGCTAACGCACCAGGAATACCCATGGCCATATCACCGTTAACTTCATTAGAGCTTTGCTGCTCAGTACGCATCACAGATTGTGGATCTAAAGACTCGTTTGTTTCTTCAACTTGGTTAAAGTTAACTTGGGCTGCAACTTGTACTTGGAAATTTTCTTGACCCAAAATAGGCATTAACATGCTAGATGCGCGGTTGATTAAGTTTTGTTCAAGCTCGTGAGTATATTTAAGCTGACGGTCACGGGCTTGGGTGATGTCATTGTTGAGCGTTAATGCTGAACTTAAATGATTACCTTGCTGGTCAACGACTTGCACTTGCTCAGCTGTCATGCCTGTGACGCTACCTGCCACTAAATTTACAATCGATTCCACTTGTTCAGATTGAATATTGCTGCCCGCATAAAGGTCTAGCATGACTGAAGCTGAAGGCAACTCAGGTTGCTGACGAATAAATAAGGTCTTTTTAGGGATAGCAAGATGTACTCGCGCTGTTCTCACTGCGCGTAAAGCCATAATAGTGCGAGATAACTCGCCCTCTAAACTATAGCGATATTTAGCTTGCTCCATAAATTGGCTCGTGCCTATGCCTGAGTCCCCAAGCGACTCCATCCCCATAGGCATTTGAGCTTTAACGCCACGAGCTGCCAAGATCATTCTTGCTTTACCCAATCTATCTTCAGGTACGAGTACTAAACCAGAATTGGTATCAAGGCGATAGCTAATTCCTTCAGTTTCAAGCACTTCAATAATTTGCGCCGTCTCAACTTTTTCTTGGCTGCCATATAGCGGGCGATAACCTTGACTGGCTGTCCATAGCATTAATACGATGACACAAGCCACTACAATGGCAAAAATAGCTAATACAGCGACTTGTTTGTCACCTTGGTTAAAGCTAGTCCATTTCTCTTTTATCGTCTTAAATGGCGATGCTTTCTCACCAACATCAGTAACGGGTTGGTTTGGTTGAGTAAGAGTTGTAGGCATTGTTTCTAATATCCTTGGGCTGAGATGCTTATTTATCTATAGGGATTTATCGTTTTTGAGCTCGTTAAGACTCTACATTTAAATAGGCATTTTCATCACTTCATCAAAGGCTTGCACTAAGCGGTTACGAATTTGGATCATGGTTGAAAAAGATAAGCTGGCTTTTTGAGAAGCAACCATAGCGCCAACTAGATCATCACTTTCGCCACTATCTACGGCGCGCATTAATGCGGAGGATGTATTTTGGTCGGTGTTTACGGCTGCGACTTTTTGTTCCATTAATTCTGTAAAAGAGGGTGTTTGTGTGCCAAAGTCCCGCGGGTTTGCAGCGACTTTGATAGCCCCCTTGGCCATTTCTGAATGCACATTCATCTGATCCATCATAGATTGAACGTTCACCATAGGTGTATTCACCATAGTTGCATTAGACATCTATTTTCCTATCTATTTCTAAGATACTAAGAGTAAGAGGGTTATTTAAGCCACTTTTCCAAGAGCAAGTTCAATATCAATGCCTTGTTCTCGCATTTGAGCCAGCTTGTAGCGCAGCGCTCGGGTCGTCATGCCTAAGGAATCTGCGGTGAGATTTCGTTGGCCGTTAAAGCGCTTTAAGGTATCGAGAATATATTGGAACTCAGCTTGACGTTTTGAGCCTTTAAGTCCCGATTCTTGGGTAGCTAATTGGGGCGATTGTGCTTGTTCAATACCAAGCTCGGCAACTTGTATTGCTTGGCCGCGGCGCATGACTAAAGCACGTTGAATCGTGTTTTCTAATTCTCTGACATTACCGCTCCAATCATGGCTCAGTAGTAAGTTTCGCGCTTGATCGCTGAAATAACAGGTCTGCTCGGTGTTGTTATTGTGGTAAATCGCTAAGAAATGTTCAGCAATGGGCAATATATCTTCGCGGCGCTGGCGTAATGGGGTGATTTTTAATGGCAACACATCAAGGCGATAGAATAGATCTTGTCTAAACTCTCCGTTATCTACCGCCAGTCGCAAATCTTTATTGGTTGACGCAATCACGCGAATATCTAAAGAAATAGATTTATGGCTACCTAAACGTTCCACTTCTCTCTCTTGTAGTACGCGTAGTAATTTTGCTTGCAGTAGTATTGGCATTTCGCCTATTTCATCGAGTAATAGGGTGCCGCCGTTAGCTTGTTCGAATTTGCCTGGTTGATCGTTGACTGCACCAGTAAAAGCGCCTTTAACATGGCCAAACAAAATCGACTCTAAAATGCTTTCTGGGATTGCGGCGCAATTGATTGAAATAAACGGTGCATCAGCGCGGCTCGAGTGACGATGAATATATCGAGCTAGCGGCTCTTTACCTGTACCACTCTCGCCAGTTAGCAATACGGTGGCATTAGTGACTGCAGCGCGTTGAGCTAGCATCAATAATTGGCGACTCACCGCAGATGAAGCAATAATCTCAGAATCTGTTTTATCTAAGGTTTTGAGGCGATTCAGTAAAGAAATAAGCTGCAGATTATCAATAGGTAATAATAAATAATCTTGCACACCTGACTGCATGGCAATCCCAGCGAGTTCAGTTTGTTCAGGATCTAGCAAGGCAATTTGATTATTGCTTGGATACATGGCTAATCGTTGAGCGACTTGTTCAGGCTCACAATCTGATAAGTTAACCAAATTAAGCCAAGGCTGAGTTTGCGGTGTATTCCAAAGTTGAAACCCATGTTTTAACAGCAATGTGGCACCCGCTTCAGATATCTGGGTATCAACTAATTGAATTGAATATTGCTGCTTCATCTAACTGCCTTATATGGCTGAACTGCAGCGAGCGTATTGCCTTTCACTAATCTCACCATTACGCGACGATTTAATTCACGACCTTGAGCGTTGTTATTACTGGCAATAGGATTTCGTGAACCATGGTTTCTGACTTGAATCATGTTTGCCGGCACGCCTAGCTCAACTAATCTTGATTGGATCTCGAAAGCACGTTCTTTACTCAGCTGTAAATTGACCAAGCGTTCGCCAGTTGCATCAGCATGTCCATCTATCAACACTTCTGTGATATTGGCATCGGCTTCAATGTAGCGCGCAATTGCCACAAGGTCAGGTTCGAAATGATTTTCTAAACGACTAGAGTTACTGTGAAAATGTAAGTCAACGCGACGTACATAGGAAAAGGGCTTTGGCAATAAATCTTGTTTGCATAAACGAAATTGTTTCACGACCCCACGGGTCGCTACAGGGGTAGATTTCACCTGATATTTGACGTTGCTGTTTGGGTCAATATTAACTTGCCACGTGAGCCCTTGTTCAAGCGCTTCTAAAAATGCAGCACTGTTGCGACTCGTGTGAGCAAAGTGACCTTGCCAGTTTAATTCAGACATTGCGAAAGGCTTATTGCGCTGCTGTTGCCAAGTAGAGCTTTCAATCACTATCTCACTGGATTGGTTCTGAAGTTTTAACCAATCGGCTTGCAAACTTATGATTAACTCTTCACCTGGAGTTGCTGTGAGTTTAAATTTCCCGAACCCTTCAACGTCATGGCTAATATCACACTGAAAGATATTGCCTGAGAATTCCCAAGAAGATTTTTCCATAGGTGTCTTATAAATATTCTCTATGGTTTCGGCATGGGAATGTAATGAAAAAATAAGAAATATAATTGTAATTGGTATTAATTTTTTCAACTATCAATATCCTATATTAATTTCTATTTGAATGGCTTAATAAAGTTTTGCAGTATTAAACACTAAATAAAAAACTATTCAAATGAATTTTTTGTAAAAGTTATAAATAGAACAAACTTTGTGAACTATTAATGATATTGGCGTTGTTATTGATTTAATAAATGATGTAGTATCTTGCCGAAATACTGGTTTTGCTGAGATATCTTAAAAAGAAGAGTAGATGTTTAATGTTTAAATATCTGATTTAAATTACTAAAAATTACTTGCTAACTTATTTTTAAATAATGTTTTAGTTTTTGTTTGATTAGGTCGCCTTGTATAAAGATTTTATTATTTAATTAAGCTTGTATTAATTTATTTTGTTATTTTGTTGTTTTGTTTTTTGAATGTACTGTCGCCATCATTAATTGTTTTACACCTTATTAATTTTTGCAGTATGTCAAAATTCATTATTTGGTCAAAATAATGTCGATTTAGTTTTTAATTGATGAGTTTGATTGGTTTTAGTTCGATTAGCTTCTTTGTAAGGTTAAGTAGAGCGATACAAATTATTACCAGTATTAATTATTCATTAATAAATGTATTTATGTTGAAGTGAGTTTTAAATTAAAATGAAAACCACAGCCAAAGCAAGTTTAATAAAAAAACAGCAACTTCAGAAAGTCAGAACTGTCGCGCTAGTACAAGAAAAATTAGCCCGTAGTCGCCTTGTTCTTCAATTAGAGCGGTGTCATCGCTCGTTGCTAGATAATATTAATGACTTACTCGGCCCAATTATCGGTCAAGGTCATCATGCGTTATCAAGAGTTGAGCTATCTACTGAGCTTAGCCCTGTCACACCTAACTTGAGTCATGCTTGGTTTTTAATGAGCTATAGACGTACGCCATTAGCATGGTGGCGAATTGATAAATGCACTTTAGATCAGCTAGCTAGTGGCTATTACGGTAGTTTCTCAAGTCCACTGCAGTCACCACTGCGAGCGCCAAGTTTGTCTGAATTTCGTCTAGTGAAACGGCTAATGCGTTCAGCATTAGATGTGTTGCCTGTAACCGAATTGGATGAGGATGGCTTAGATCTCGAATTGGTGGTGAATACCACTCCTATGGAAGTGCCACTGGCATGGACTTTAAGTTTTCCTGCAGAACATGTTGGGCCGCCAATGATGTTATGTATGACGGAGTTTGCTCTCGGGCTTATGGCTGAGCAGCCAAGTGAATTTCAAGCTGCGACAGATCTAAGCGCTAAATTGAGCCAACGATTAAGACAAATCCCGATTAAAGCGACATTAGAACTCGGTCATCAATTGGTGCCCGTAACGTCTCTTGAAGGATTGAAAGTGGGCGATATTTTACCGATGAATTTACATTCTCGTTGCCCCGTTACTATCGGTCGCAGACCATTATTTTACGCCACTGTTCATAATGATGATGGACAAATGGTTGCCAAACTTACCCAGGAAGCGTTTCGCTCAGAGGACACTACCCATGCCTGAAAATATACTTTTACAAGATGATGATTTCTTACTTGATGACGACTTATTGTTAGAAGATACCTTGGTAGAGTCTCAACCAGCACCAAAAGCAAAAACATTAAAAGATATGTCGTTTTTTCATCAACTGCCAGTGCAAGTGACGCTTGAGTTAGCCAGCACTGAAATGTCATTGGGTGAGCTAACCCAAATGGGTGAAGGGGATGTTGTTGCGCTTGATCGTATGGTAGGTGAGCCATTGGATATTCGTGTTAACGGTGCCTTACTCGGTCGCGGTGAAGTGGTTGAAGTGAATGGCCGTTACGGCGTGAGATTGCTAGAAGTAGAAGCTATCAGTTTAACTGGAGCGAACGACTAATATGGTTCGTGTCATCCTGCTATTGTTGTGCCTATTTTTAGCTCCCAATGTTTATGCTAATGATGGCTTAACGTTATTCACATTAGCGGATGGCGACCAGTCCCAGACCGTCAACGTCAAGTTAGAAATCTTAGCCATGATGACCATGCTAAGTTTCATTCCAGCGATGTTGATGATGATGACCAGTTTTACTCGGATCATTATCGTATTAGCGATTTTAAGGCAGGCTTTAGGTCTACAGCAAAGCCCGCCTAATAAAGTGCTTATTGGTATCGCATTAGTGCTGTCGGTATTTATCATGCGCCCAGTAGGTGAGGTCATTTACGACGATGCTTTCTTACCATATGACCAAGGTGAAATTGAATTAACAGAATTGATTGTCCGTGCAGAAGTGCCAATCAGGCAGTTTATGCTGGCGCAAACTCGTGAGACCGATTTAGAGCAGATGTTAAAAATTGCTAATGAGCCAGTCACTTTAACTGCTGATGAAATTCCATTTTTTGTGTTGATGCCTGCGTTTGTACTAAGTGAGCTAAAAACGGCTTTTCAAATCGGTTTTTTACTTTATATCCCCTTTCTAGTGATTGATTTGGTGGTTGCGAGTGTGTTGATGTCGATGGGGATGATGATGTTGTCACCTCTGATTATCTCCTTACCCTTTAAATTAATGGTTTTTGTACTCGTTGATGGGTGGGCGATGACCGTTGGCACCTTAACAGCGAGTTTTGGTTAGCTGTGTTCAGTCAGAGTATTCAAATGATGAACGCCAGTTACGCGTCATTGATCAAACATGTAAAGCTCGTTTTCCTGCAGGAGCAATCTAATGGATGTGAATGAGTTAACGTCATTCTTTGCTGAAGCCATATTTTTAGTGGTGATGATGGTTGCGGTACTTGTTGTACCGGGCTTACTGGTGGGTTTATGTGTTGCAGTATTTCAGGCTGCTACCCAAGTCAACGAGCAAACCTTGAGTTTCTTACCTCGTTTAGTGCTGACATTATTGATGGTGCTGTTTGCAGGAGAATGGTTACTGATGAAAATCAGTGATTTGTTCGAGCGCCTGTTCTTTAGCATTCCCCATGTGATTGGCTAGGTTACTGTTAATGAATGCGAGTTTATCAACAAATGATTCAGCCTTAGCGCTAAGTTCAGCCATAACATGCTGTCGCTAACATCAATTCAAATCAGTTCATTTATCGGTACCTTTTGGTGGCCGTTTTGTCGTTTTATGGGGGCATTTATTGTGATGCCTTTTTTAAGCAGTAATTATATTCCTGCGAAGATTCGAATCTTATTTGCAGTATTGCTTAGCGCTCTAGTGGCTCCATTATTGCCGCCAGTGCCAGCAGTTGATGCTTTATCATTTGGTGCATTACTGCTCGCTATTGAACAATTACTAGTGGGCTTTATGTTGGCACTGTTTTTATTATTGCTTATTAGTGTGATGACAAAAATGGGCGCGATGATGTCGATGCAAATGGGTCTAGCCATGGCGATCATGAACGACCCTGCTAATGGCAACTCTAATCCAATATTAGGTCAGTGGTTCTTGCTATACGGCACACTATTATTTTTAGCTTTAGATGGCCACTTAGTGGCTATTGGGGTGATTGTTGATAGTTTCTATTTATGGCCAATTGGTAGGGGTGTATTCGAATTGCCGTTAATGGGACTTGTTGAGCGAGTCGGCTGGTTATTTGCTGCTGCATTTATGCTGGCTTTGCCTGCTATTGTAGCCATGCTGATGGTTAACCTGACCTTTGGTGTTCTCAGCAAGTCTGCGCCATCATTGAACGTCTTTGCTCTTGGTTTCCCCATGTCGATGTTAATGGGGCTGTTTTGCGTGTTCTTTTCATTTAGTGGTTTAGCAAGCCGCTATAGTGATATTTGCCTCGATGCCTTGTCTGCTATGCATCAGTTTATCGGGGGGTAATGCATGAGTAATAAAGATACTGGTCAAAGCAAAACAGAAGACGCAACTCCGCAGAAGTTAAAAAAAGCCCGCGAGCAAGGGCAAGTTCCCCGTTCAAAAGATTTAGCTGCATCAGCGTTGATTATTGGCTGCGCGGTTATGCTAACTAGTAGTGCCGATTGGATTGCCAGTGAAATGGCTGAAATCACTCGCTTTAATATGAATATCACTAGAGAGCAACTCGATGAACCCAAAATGCTAGAGATGCATATGGGCGCAGCTGTAATGGGTATTCTGCATATTCTTGGGCCTTTATTCATCTTAGTGGGCGCGATTGCGATGATTGCAGGGGCTATGCCTGGTGGGCCACTTTTTAGTATTAAAAATGCATTTTTTAAATATAGCCGTATTGACCCTATAGCAGGTTTAGGGCGAATGGTATCGATAAAATCCTTAGTTGAACTCGTTAAGTCGATACTTAAAATTACCTTGTTGATTGGCATTATGCTGTATTTCTTAAAAAGTAATATGCAGGGCATTATGGCCAGCAGTCAGTTGCCTGTTGATGAAGCGGTGCGATATAGCATTGATACGATTTCCGCTGGTATGTTCTACCTCGGTGTGGGCTTATTGATCATTACTTTTATCGACGTGCCTTATCAGTATTGGCATCATCACAAAGAGTTAAAAATGTCTCATCAAGAAGTTAAAGATGAGCATAAACAGCAAGATGGTAAGCCAGAAATAAAAGCTAAAATTCGCCAGATGCAGCAAAAAATCAGTCGATCTCGCGCTGATAATGCGGTGCCTCAAGCGGATGTATTACTGGTTAACCCAACTCATTATTCCGTTGCACTTCGTTATGATGCCGGTAAGGCAGATGCACCTTATGTCATTTCTAAAGGTGTAGATGAGCTGGCCTTATATATGCGTGAAGTTGCCCAGCGACATGATGTTGAGATTATCGAAATCCCAGCGCTTGCTCGTGCAATATATTATTCCACCAAAATTGAACAACAAATTCCGGCGGCATTATTTGTCGCCATTGCACATGTATTAAGTTACGTGCTGCAAATTAAAGCAGCAAGAACGGGCTCTCAGGATAAGCCTGAACCGTTACCGCATTTTTATATTCCTCCACATTTACGACATGATTAAAGGAAGCATTAAGCCATGAATTGGTTTGCGCAAGTATTTACTGGCAATCGGAGCTATATCGGTATTCCGATAATGTTATTAGCCATTTTGGCAATGGTGATTTTACCTTTGCCACCTTGGTTACTGGATATTCTTTTCACCTTCAACATTGTCTTAGCTGTGATGGTGTTACTGGTCAGTGTGTCTATTCGTAGGCCGCTAGAGTTTTCGGTGTTCCCGACAATTTTGCTCATCGCCACTTTAATGCGTTTAACCCTGAACGTGGCCTCTACTCGTGTGGTATTGATCGAGGGTCATAATGGTGGGGATTCTGCAGGTAAGGTAATTCAAGCCTTTGGTGAAGTGGTTATTGGCGGTAATTATGTTGTCGGTGCAGTCATCTTTTTAATCTTAATGATCATTAATTTTGTGGTGATCACCAAAGGTGGCGAGCGTATTTCAGAAGTATCAGCTCGTTTTACACTAGATGCCTTACCAGGCAAACAAATGGCCATTGATGCCGACTTAAATGCTGGAGTTCTTACTCAAGAGCAGGCACGAATTCGTCGCCAAGAAGTAGCGCGAGAAGCGGACTTTTATGGCTCGATGGATGGTGCTTCTAAGTTTGTTCGTGGTGACGCCATTGCTGGTATTTTGATTCTGATGATTAACATCATCGGCGGTATTTCCATTGGTGTGTTCATGCACGATATGGGCGCATCTGATGCTTTTAAAACTTTTGTACTCTTGGCTATTGGTGATGGTCTGGTTGCGCAAATCCCGTCGTTATTACTGGCAACAGCAGCTGCAATCATTGTTACTCGTGTTTCTGATGCTGAAGAAATGCCAGAGCAACTACAAAAACAGCTGCTTGCTAATCCAAAAACCTTAGCGACCGCCTCTATAGTGATGCTGATACTCGGTGTGGTGCCAGGTATGCCTGCGATGGTCTTTATTTCGTTTGCAGCGATACTTGCATTTGCATCGTGGAAACAGAGCCAGAATAAGCCCGAGGTGGTGGAAACCAAGCTTGAGCAAAAGCTAGAAAGCAATACCGCTGAACCGTCACCGCCCAGTTGGGATGCGCTGCCTTATACTGACTTAATTGAAGTTAGATTAGGCTATCAATTAGTGCATTTGGTTGAGCGCACTAAAGGTGCTGAGTTGCAAAAACGTCTAACAGGTATTCGCCGCACCTTGTCAGAACAAGCAGGATTTTTATTAGCAGAAGTGCGGGTGAGAGATAACCTGTCATTAGCACCCAATGCTTATCAAATTAATATGATGGGTAATCCAGCGGTGATAGCAGAGCTGCAATCTGAAAAGTTAATGGCAATTCAAAGTGGTCCTGTTTTTGGGGATATTGATGGCATTATTACTAAAGAACCTGCGTATAACATGGATGCTATTTGGATTGAGCAGGACTTAAAAGCCCGAGCGCTTAATTTAGGTTATTCAGTGGTTGATAACGCCACTGTGATAGCTACGCATGTGAGTAAACTCATTCGCGAAAACTTACCTGATATGTTGCAGCATGATGATGTTCTAGCATTAAGCGACCGCTTAGCTAAGCAGTCGCCTAAACTGGCTGAAGCATTAAATAATGCGCTAACGCCGATTGTGCAGTTAAAGGTGTATCGCTTATTGCTTAAAGAGCAGGTGTCGCTTAAAGATATCCGGACTATCGCTACGACGTTATTGGATTGCAGCGAAAACAGTAAAGACCCAGTGTTGTTAGCTGCTGATGTACGTTGTGCCCTTCGAAACAACATTGTTCACAGCATCGCGGGGGCCGAACCTAAGCTTAATGTGTTAACTCTTGCGCCTGAGCTTGAGCAAACATTGATGAACGCGCTTACTCAGTCGCAGCAGCAAGGGCAAGTGGCTTTAGATAGCTTCCCAGTTGACCCAACATTACTGGCTCAACTGCAACAAGGCATGCCGCAGATTTTAGCTGACGCGAAAGAGCAAGGTCATAGCCCTATGTTGTTAGTAGCGCCTCAATTAAGACCAATTCTCGCACGCTATGCACTAGCCTTTGCCAGAGGGTTACATGTGCTGTCTTACAATGAAATCCCTGAAAACCGAGAGTTAATGGTAGCGGGGCAGTTAGGCTAGTTATGATAGCTAACAGAATAAGTCTTAAGCCTTTTAAAGCGCTTTGCTTATGATCTAAGCATGGCATATGTGTAAACGAAAAAGCCCAAATTAAGCTGATTTGGGCTTTTTGTTATCTGTTTAATGTGCGGATAATTTGGTTTTTTACTTAGCTTCTTATTCCTATTTAGAACTTAAGTCTTAATTCTTTAATTTTAACTCTGAAGCCTTAATTAAAACCTCACTTGGTTACGGCCACGATCTTTGGCGCGATATAAGGCTTTATCCGCTTGTTTCATGCTTTGTTCAAAGCTTTGGTCTGACTTATGTTCAGCGCAGCCAATAGAGACAGTCACATTAACGGTTTTCTTTTTCACTGGTGCTTTACTGCGGTTTTTCTTGGAACTTGTTTTACGGCTCTCATCACGAAGGACAATGTCATAATCTTCAATGCTTTGTCTGACATCATCAAGGTGTGAGTAAACTTGGTCTATGTCTTTACGTGGGAACACAATGGTAAATTCTTCTCCGCCATAGCGGAATGTCTTACCACCGCCAGTGACTTTAGCTAGCTTTACTGCTACCAGCTTTAATACGTCATCACCTACATCATGGCCATAAGTGTCGTTGAAGCTCTTAAAGTGGTCGATATCGACCATGGCTACGGTGTATTTTCGGCCTAAAGCTAGACTTAAATTGAACAATGCACGTCTTGAAGGCAGGCCGGTTAACTCGTCTCGATAGGCTAAAAAGTAGGAGTCAAATAACACTGTGACTAAGAAGCTCACCGCAATACAGCAAAATAAAATAGATAGGGGAAGGTTGGTTGGCACTAAAAAATAGCAAAGCCACAATAGTAAGCAAATGCCTAAGCTAGTTTGGGCTAAATTGCTGTTCCAACTGAGTTTGGCAAATAACACGATTGCCAGCGGATAAATGGGTAATAAGTGTAAAGGAGAGCCTTCGGTGCTCAGGCCAAAGCTCTGCTGAAATTGGCTTATAGCAACAGGGTACTTCATGGTGAGATAGACCCAAATATAAGCAATAATACCGCAAATAACGATCCCACCTATACGGAAGAAGCTATGCACACTCAGAACTCCACGGTCTTTAATAAAACAGAACATGCAAATCACTAAGGTGCCAAATAGAGGTAAAAATTGATGAATAATGGGTGAGAGAAATAATCGATTATTTTGTAATGTGTAAAAAATTAGCAGTAATAAGCCAATATAAAATAATCTACTGCGATTAAACTGTAAGCAGATTAATGAGGAAGCTGCGAGTAGCCAATAAGGCGCAAAATGTAGGGTGTCTTGCCAGTCTATCCAATGACTTTGAAAATGTACTAATAAGCCTAATGATAAAAAAGTGATAAAGATAGGCAGTATAAAAAAGCGCATGGTATGCATTAAGCTGCTCATTGAATCCACCGTAATAAAGCTAACGTTAGCGAGTTGAAAAGAAAATATTCACGGCGGCATTGCTGAATGAACCGTTTAAAACTGACAAGTTACATTTTTAATAAATTAAAAACTCCTCTATCAAAGCGACCTTGTCATCACCAAACTGAAATATAAATCAAATGGATTGATTGCTAAAGCGATTTGCAGATAATTTATGCAGCGCCAGCATATTCTGTTAATGCGTTATAGCTGGTATAAAAAAGCGCAACGGGTTAGGTTGCGCCTTTAGCGTAATGATTTAGAAAGTCAGTAATGAGCAAAAGGCTTAACCTTTCTCCATCGCTTCGATGAATTTATTTGATTCAGCAATCGACTTATTCATTTCTGTTATCAAGCTTGAGATGTCAGACTGTAAGCTATTAAACTCGCCTTTAATAGCACCAATCGCTTGGGCATTAAGGTTATGTTTTAAGTACAGCATGTTATCTTTCATTGCCGTTAAAATCGGTGGCATTTTCGCTTCAGCGCGGCGCATTCCTTTCACTAATGAATTGTATGAACGTTGGGTTTCATTTAGTTTATTGGTGCTGTTGCGGCGAAGGCTCGCTTTACTGATTTCTTGAATTTCAGTTTCCCATTCGTCAAATAAAGCTTCGGCAACGTCTTCCACTTTATCAATACGGTTACCGACTTCATCAGCTGCTGACTGGGCTGATTCATATTCATCTTTAGCTTTGTTGTAAGCGTCTTCTAAATCACCACCATCAAACGCGAGCAAAGCTTGCATTTCTTCTAGTGCTGAACTGAATTGCTCTTGAGCTTCTTCTTGAGATTCTTTCGCTTCTTGTACGCGATCGACCATGATGTCACGCTTGTGATAGCCCACTTTTTCCATCGCACCGTAATAGGCACTTTGACAACCACTAAGTAGTAAACTTACGCTGAGGAATGTGAGTGATATCCATTTCTTCATCTTGTGCTCTCTTATTGTCGTTAATTGTTGCTATTCGGCTTTGAACGTTGCCGCATCAATGATGCTCCAAAGATGGATCACCGCACCTATGATTGCTGGGATAATTAATACCCAGAAGAAATAACACACCGCTGTAATACAGAAAAATAGAATTGCAGCAATAATGCGGCCTTGAACCAGTTGTCCTAAGCCTGGGAAAAATACGCTGGCAATTGCAGCAATCACATTGCCTGCCGAACCTTGTTGAGACATTAAATTACTCCCTAGGAGTGTAACTATCGTGTTATAACATTGTACGAAGATAACCGCATAATTGAAATTAAATAATCAGAGAATATTGTGACAAATAAGATAGATGTAGCGTATTACAAAAATATGAGAGTCAGTATTTGGCAATTTTTAGTTCATCTAAAGTGCAGGCTGCAGGAAGATCAAATAAATGTCAAAGCAGGTCATTTAGCTTATGTGACCTTATTATCACTGGTGCCGATGGTGGCTGTGATGATGTCGATGTTGTCTGCTTTTCCTGGGTTTGAGGGGCTCCGCGGTAAAATCGAAAGCTTCATTTATAGTAATTTCATGCCAGCGTCGGGCGATACCGTGCAAATTTATATTAATGAGTTTGTCGATAATGCTTCTAAAGCCACCTTTGTAGGTGTCATGGCATTGGTGGTCGTGGCGTTGATGCTGATCTCAGCCATTGATAAAGCATTAAATAATATTTGGCGAACAACCGATAAACGCTCCTATGTGGTGTCATTTTCAATGTACTGGATGGTGCTGACATTAGGGCCGGTATTAATTGGCGCCAGCTTAGTGGCAACGTCTTACGTCGTTTCACTTAAAGTCTTTGAAATGTCGGAAATATCTGGATTAATGACTTGGCTGGTTGAACGTTTGCCTATGCTATTTTCTGTGGCTTCAATTTTGCTGCTTTATATGGTGGTGCCGAATAAAAAAGTCCATTTTTGGCATGCGTTAATCGGTGCGATAGTGGCTGCAATACTATTTGAAGCGGGTAAAAAGGGTTTTGCTTTTTATGTTACTCAGTTTCCGAGCTATGAGGCGATTTATGGTGCGTTAGCGACGATTCCTATTTTGTTTGTTTGGGTGTATTTATCTTGGGTCATTGTACTGCTGGGAGCTGAAATTACCGCTGCGTTACCTGAGTATTTAGATTCAGGCATTTTTTCGCTTAAAAAAAATAAACAGACTATTACACCTAATACGGTGGTTGAGCAGCTTGCCGAGTCGAATGTAGAGAGTGACATCAAACCTACATAGTTAAAGATAAAACTTAGTAACAGAGCGCGCGATGAGAATAGCGATAAAATAAAGTGTCTTAGATGAATAATTTAGTTGTGCTTAAATTGTCTCTACACGGTATATTGCTATGTAAGTGTTAAATAAAAAAATCTAAGTTGTTTTCACTCTAACCAAGAGTTTATGCAGCTGTACTCTACAAGGATAGCAAATGAAAAAATTGATTATTGCAGCATGTGTATTAGGTTTAACAGCTTGTGCTGCAACCGACAATTCATCAGAAACCAGCGAAACGAACGCGGCGCCTAAAACAATTAACATGGCTGGCATGACAGATCAGCAAGCGACTGATGAGCTTTATAACGCCTTATTAAAGTCGAGCTATTTAGCCACTAAACTTAGCCCTAATAGCGTCGCTGTGCAATTTGGTGATAACCAGTTTGTGTTACAGCCAAGCATGAGCGAGCAAGGCGTTGATAGAATTTTAACAAACCGTTTGTTCGCTGTTCATCCGCAATTACATGGCAGTAAAGAACTTTTGGTATTGATTGGTTCACTAAACCAAAAACTTAACTTTGCTAAATTTGTTATTCGTGAAAATGGTGGCGTGATTCAGGTGCAAGGTGCAGCTACTTTTGTTGATTCTATTGAGTTAGAAGAGTTGCGTCGTTTCATGCTGTGGACTGATGAAGGCTTGAAGCAAGTAGGCAAATCACTTCCTAAAGGCTCAGAAGAGCTGATTAAACCAATTCCTGTAATTAAGCCTGACACAGGGGCGTAATAGGGGCGTAATATTGTAGAATGTGTTCATCAACCATATGATGAACACAGCAATAGGAAATAACATTGATTGGGTTAATCCAAAGAGTGGCACATGCAAGTGTCACTATTGATACTGTTGAAGGCAAGCAGGTCACTGGCAGCATCAATAAAGGCTTATTAGTTTTGTTAGGTGTCGAGAAAGATGACGACATTGAAAAAATGCGTAAGCTTGCCAAGAAGGTAATTGGTTACCGAATTTTTAATGATGAAAACGGCAAAATGAACCTAAATTTGCAGCAGGCAGATGGTGAGCTATTAGTCGTATCTCAATTTACCTTGGCTGCAGATACGGGACGAGGCTTACGTCCAAGCTTTTCGAGTGCAGCAACACCAGATAAAGCTCACGAGCTATATGAAGCTTTTGTCGCGTTTTGCCGCGAACAAGGCGTTAATACACAAACGGGCTCATTTGGTGCAGACATGAAAGTCGAATTGCTCAATGATGGTCCTGTCACGTTTAACTTGCAGGTATAACTTACTCCTGATGAATACAGACTCAACTCAAACTCATATATGTTTGTCGCCACAAGATCTGCAAAAGTTTGAGGGATGGTTAACTGAGTTAAAGCAAACTTGGTATCAGACCATTCCGGTGAGTCAGTTTATGCAGATCTCACCACAGACCTTTAATAGGCAACACTTCACTGTGACCGCGCCCATGGCACCTAATATCAACCTTCATCAAACCATGTTTGCCGGCAGTATTTACACCTTAATGACCCTAACGGGCTGGGGGATGATGTGGTTGCGACAGCGGCTGCTAGGTGTTGAAGGTAATATTGTATTGGCCGATGCGCATATTCGTTACCATGCGCCGATCAATCAAGATCCTATCATCAGTGTTGTTTGGCCAGAAACAGCCTCGCTGATGCCTCTAACAACAGGCGGAAAAGCGAAAGTAAAACTTGAAGTACAACTACATTGCGCGGATAAACTGTGCGCAACGTTTAGTGGCTTGTATTTTAGTTATTAAGGTTCAACAGAGATTTAGCGCTCAATAGTTATCAAGCACTCAACGACTCACAACACAGCAAGTCTTTCATTGCTCCGCCATTCACTGCGCAGCTAAACCCCTTTGCTTCAAAGATATCACAGCCTTTTTGAGCTCTAATACCAGCACCACAATAAACAACAAACTGCTGTAATTTATCATGTGCAGATAACCAATTATCTAATTCAGTAAGTGGTACATTAATCGCTTCAGGTAAGTGACCAGAGGCAAATTCATCTGGATTTCTGACATCTATTAGCGGTGCACCTTGCTTAACTAGTTGCCAGCAAATATTAGTTTCTTGTTTGCCTGAAAGCTTTATTGCAGTGCTAGTATCAGTCTCAGCCATCTTTTCTAAACTTACATCTTGCATTACTAGCCCACCTGTTTAGTTATAATTCACGAGTTATATCAGTTAATTGAATAAAGTTCATTAGATTTATTTTAATAAGATTATTCTAATATGATATTTTAAGCAAGTTAAAAAAAGATAGTCTGTATTGATAGGTTGTTTATTTATCGAGAGGAGTTGAGCGGGAAGATGAAGGTAAGGTGCTAATATTTATATGAAATATTAACGATTTTAATTAAGCTCTTGAGTTCCCATAAAATATTGCCAGGTGAAGTGATTATTTCTAAATGGTTTTTCGAAATGATTTTAGGTGTTTAACGTCAGATTCATGTCATGAACAAAGTATTCTAAATTCAATAAACGTGCTTTAACGATATAGTTTTGAATCCAAGGAAGGTATTTACCTTCCTTGAAATCACCGTTTTAAGCCTGCCAACGTTTAAAGATCAATGAGGTATTAATGCCGCCAAAGGCGAAATTATTACTCATGACATAATCGGTACTAAGCTGTCTTATATCGTCTTTAATATAATCAAGTTGGGCGCATTCAGGGTCGACCTCTTCGAGGTTAAGGCTAGGCGCAAACCATCCGGCATTCATCATTTCAATACTTACCCAAGCTTCTAAAGCACCACAAGCACCTAGAGTATGGCCGGTGTAACTCTTGAGTGATGAAATAGGTGTTTGTTCACCAAAGACGGCATAAGTCGCCTTAGTTTCAGCGATATCTCCGCGATCGGTCGCTGTGCCATGGGCATTGATATAGCCAATTTGGCTAGCATCAATATCAGCATTACTCAGTGCTTGTCTAATGGCCACTTCCATCGTGTCTGCATTCGGTTGAGTGATGTGCAAACCATCAGAGTTAGTGCCAAAACCGACAAGTTCTGCATAGATAGTTGCTCCGCGGGACTTGGCATGTTCGAGCTCTTCAAGCACTAAAGTGCAAGCGCCTTCGCCAATCACTAAGCCATCGCGCTGACTATCAAAAGGCCTTGGTGTGGTGTGTGGCTGCTCATTTTTAGTGCTGGTTGCGAATAAGGTATCAAATACTACCGCTTCTGTTGGGCATAGCTCTTCACCGCCGCCTGCAAGCATCAGTGTTTGCTGGCCAAATTTAATTGCTTCATAGGCATAGCCAATCGCCTGACTGCCAGATGTACATGCGCTGCTAGTGGTGTGTACGCGACCTTTAAGACCGAAGAAAACCCCGACATTAACCGCAGTCGTATGGGCCATCATTCGAATATAACTAGTGGCATTGATACCCGACATATCACCATTTTTTAGCATATCGCCAAAGCCAATAATGGGTTCAGTACTACCAGTTGAGGAACCGTAGGCAATGCCCATTGCTCCCGATGACACGATAGGATCATCTAACAGGCCTGCATCTTCTAAAGCCACTTCGCTGGCGCGGGTAGCCATGATTGAAACTCGCCCCATTGAGCGGATTTTTTTGCGCGAATAATGTTTTGGTTGTTCAAAATCAGTAATCGGTGCAGCAAGGCGTGTATTAAGAGAAGGGTACTTATCCCACTCATCCATAGTGACGACACAATTATGTTTTTGTTGTAACCGCTTGGCGATCGTTGGCCAGTCATGACCTAATGCGGACACTCCACCAATGCCTGTAATAACAACTCTGCGGCTCATATCATGCCTCCATTAACAGAGATCACTTGGCGAGTAATATAAGCTGCGTCATCGGACATTAAAAAGTTAGCCAGTCCGGCGATTTCATTAACTTTGCCCATACGGCGCATTGGCACGATTTGATTGACCATATCTTTAGGGAAATCATTGACCATATCGGTTTCAATTAAGCCTGGTGCAATACAGTTAACAGTAATTTTTCGTTTGGCTAGCTCTAAAGACAGCGCTTTGGTTGCACCAATTAGTCCAGCTTTTGAGGCGCTGTAATTCACTTGTCCGCGATTACCCGCAATACCTGAGACTGAAGCCATAGTAATAATACGACCACCATTTCTGGCTTGTATCATTGGCATAATGGTGGGCTGAATGACGTTATAAAACCCATCGAGATTGGTGTGAATAACACTGTCCCATTCTTCTTCTGTCATGGCAGGAAAAGCGGTATCTTTGGTGATCCCAGCGTTTAAGATTACGCCATAATAGGCGCCATGTTGTTCAATATCTTGTTCAATATGCGCTTTAGCAGCTTGTCTGTCAGCAACATCAAATGCAATTAAACTGGCGCTGACACCAAGAGCTTGGATTTCAGCTTGGGTTTGCTTGGCTGCGGTAATATTGCTGTGGTAGTGAACTGCAATATCAAAACCTTGGGATGCGAGTTTTAGTGCTATCGCTTTACCAATACCACGGCTAGAACCTGTGACTAAAGCTCTTTTATTTGTTGTCATCTTTTATAAATACCTCTTAATCTCCATAAAGTGCAGCATCAGCTTGATATTGTGTTGAACTGACATGATTGGCTACACCGAACTTTCCTGTATATATGCTTGGGTATCTTGGGGCTGAAATACGTTCACATTGGCTGAGGCTATAACGGTTTCATCTGCTAATATTTGGCAGTCAAAAACTGCTAAACCAGAGTCTTCTTGATATAACCTTGCTACGCTAATTTGATATTTATGACCCAGTTGATAAAGGGGCTGGTGCATTAGTAATTTACGCGTGCCCAGTAAAAATCCAACACGAATTTTATCATTTCTAAGGTGCGCTTCAACACCAGCTAAAGCGGCAATACTTTGCGCCATATATTCGATGCCGACGTAATTGGGGACGCCATTGATAGCTGCATTAAAATAAGCGCTTTGTTCAGTTATCTCAACTTGTGTAATCAGACTGTCTTGCTGATGTTTGATGACTCTATCTATCAATATCATCGGTGCTCTATGGGGCACAAACTCAGCAATATCCTTGGCTAGTAAAGCCATAGTTGCAATATGTTCAGACATCTTGGTTTCCTGCTTTCGCGAAAATGATACTGGCATTGCTGCCACCAAAAGCAAATGAGTTACTCATAATATAATTAAGCGGGTTTGACTGTGCTGAGCCCACCAAAGGTAATACTGGATTGTTTGGATCTTGTTGCTTATCCCATATGTGAGGGGGCAGTAATTGATCTTGATTGTATGAGCTTAATAACAAATAACAAAATGCAGCCTCAATAGCGCCTGCAGCACCTAAACAATGACCCGTTAAAGGCTTAGTTGAGCTGCATTGAGGAATTGCATTTGGAGTACTAGTGTTAGAAATAGTATTGGCTATTTTATCTGCAAACACATGATGCATGGCGACTGATTCCATCGCATCATTCTTAGGGGTCGCAGTGCCATGTAAATTAACGTATGACACTTTGCTTGCATTGATATCTGCATCATTAAGTGCAGCTTCCATTGCGGCTATTGCACCTACACCTTGCGGATGGGGCGCCGAAATATGGTGTGCATCAGATGACTCGCCGATACCTGCCAATAACACTTCAGGAGCTGATTGAGCTTGAGTATCTTCAGCATCTGTAAGCTGTAACATAAATAATGCAGCACCTTCGCCAATGTTAATGCCATCACGATGTTCGCTGAATGGATTGCACAAACCTTTAGAAACTGATTCGAGCGCATTGAACCCATTTAACGTTAACTGACATAAACTATCGACTCCACCAACGATAACCACATCACACATGTTTGCCTTGAGTAATCTCTGTGCACTGGCAAACACTTTGGTACTTGAAGAACAAGCGGTTGAAACGGTATAGCAAGGGCCATTTAAGTCGTAAAGCTTGCGTAAAAAGTCACTGGTGCTGCCAAGTTCTTGTTGAGCGTAATGGTAACTTGGTGGAAATTTACCGTGTTGCTGATGATACTCAAGCGCTGCTTCGCCTTTTGAAATACCTGAAGTACTCGTGCCTAAAACCACGCCAACTCTTTCTTTACCATACACGTTTTTGGCTTGTTCAATACTGCGTGTTAGCTGCATAGCCGCTGTATACAACAAGCGGTTATTGCGACAATTAAATTGCTCTAGCTCATCAGGAATGGTCAACAAGTCAGTATCATTGATGGCGCCAACTCGCGTTTCAGCATTAAACATTAAGTCATCTCTCATCACCATCGCATCAGTATTTCCAGCAAGTAAATTTGCCAGTACTGACTCAGGCGTATGACCTATTGGGGTACATAGTCCAATGTGTGTAATTGCTATGGAACGGCGCATAGTGATTGACATAGTTATTGGTACTTATCTTAATGATGATGGTTTACATCAGTTTAGTTATAGGCTTTTATTAACGCTATCGAGTTAAAGCAATGGCGAAATCGATAAGGTGATATTCGCTGCAGGAAAATGCAATGTCACCTCAGAAATCCATGGATTCTTATTTGAGTAATCAATGGTAATTGCAGGCTCGTTATTGACGAACAAAGCGCTACAACGCTGCTGGTCACAATCTATATCGCGCATTTCACCTTGGCTAAAGTATGGGTTAACTTGCTCATGAGGCCAATATATCAACTGCATGATTGCCATTAAATACTCAGCTTTAAAATCCTCACCCATTAATACATTTTGCTGACTAATAACTTCATCGCCATCAAAGGTGACAGTGAATAAAGCTTGGCCAATAGGCGCAAGACCGACCATGGTCATTTTTGTTGTCGTCAGTTCAAGTTGAGTCAGTAATTCATGATGTTTCTCGCCATGGATGAAACTGATTTTTTGACTTAAAAATTGTTCGTCACTGGCCTGTGTTTGCAACATAGGTGCGAGGCAATAATTGACTTCAGGCGTCAGTTTAACGCAGGTTTGGCGCAGTAATTGTTGACTACAACCTGAAACTAACAAGGCTATAATCACAATCGAAAATTGAATGAATCGATGCATCATTAACTCGCTTTAGTGTGGTCGCGACATAAGTCGACAATCATATTCAGTCGACGCTCTGAATCTTTCACAAATGGGTTATTAGTATCCCAAGCATAACCCGCCAAGATAGAACAAATCATTTGTTTTATGATTGGGTTTGGATCTTCGTAAAAAATCACATCCTGAAAACGGCCATCGTACCAAGCTTGAACATAAGTTCGGAAGGTATTAACCCCTTGCATTAATGGCTGGGCGTAATCTTGTTGCCAGTCTACTTCTTCACCATCAAGCTGTTTGATTAAGGCCTCAACGGCCATTGCGGCAGATTGCATGGCGATGGTCACCCCTGATGAGAAAACAGGGTCTAAAAACTCACCAGCATTGCCGAGCAGAGCAAATTGCGATGTGGCTAAGGTTGATACGTTGGCAGAATAGCCCTTTAAAGTTGCACAAGGCTGTAAAACTGTCGCGTTGGCAAGTAACGCCTTTAGGCCCGGTTCCTCATTGATTAACTGCCAAAGTTGTTGCTCTAGTTCGTCTTTGTTGTCGTCTTTAATTTCACCTTTGGCTCCACGTTCAACCCCAGAGCGATAATGTTCAATTAAATGTGGCTCAGCCACTACGCCCACCGAGCAGCGACCATCACTGAAAGGAATTAACCAATACCAAATATCTTTTTGAGTTGGATGAACGCTAATTAAGATCTTTTCACGATCAAAATTAGGATCAGTAATATTGTCTTTGATATGGGTAAATATGGCGCTACGAGCTGGTAAGTCAGATGGCTTTTCTAAATCTAATAATCTCGGTAACACTCGGCCAAAACCGCTGGCATCAAGGACATATTTCGCGGTAATTTGATATGGATTTTTTTGCTCATCTGTGACACTTAGCTTAGGTGATGATGACAGGCTATCTCCCAAATCGATATCGTTAACGCTATGCCCGTAACGGATCTCTACGCCTTGGGATACTGCAGTGTCTGCTAACAATTTATCAAATTGACCACGCTGAACTTGAAAAGTGGTACCTGGGCCTTGGGTGAATTTCTCAGTAAAGTTAAATGTGGTGTATGTGCCATCATGGCGAAAAGCTGCGCCATTTTTAAACTGAAATCCAGCCTGCTTAACTGCGTCTAACATGCCCGCTTGTTCAATAAACTGCATGCAATAAGGCAGTAAACTTTCACCAATTGAGAAACGAGGGAAATGTTGTTTTTCAATCACCAAAACTTGCTTGCCTTGCTGATGTAATAAGCTTGCGGCAATGGCTCCAGAAGGCCCAGCACCTATGATAACCACATCAGCATCAATATTATTACCACTGATAGCTTTATCTTGTATTGCATCCTTGCTTAAACTTACTGGGTTACTTTCCATTATGTGCTACTTCTCTAGTTGTTTTTTCAACATGCATGCTTATGAGTGGTGCGAGTAAAAATGTAAATCCGATACCAAATAATAACGTGAGGCCAAAGTAATGAATGGCGTTTGTTTGACTTAAAGCGAGTAAGCCAAAAGCCAACAGCGTTGAGCAGGCTGACATTAATACTGCCATCATTACTCCGCTTGCAGAAGCCGTAGAGTTTGATTTAACGGAGGCGAAAAACAAACTGTAATCAATACCAATTCCCAAAACGAGGATAAGCGCTAATGCGTGGAATAAACTCAGTGGTGAGCCTACTAAACCAAGGCAAGCTAGAGTCAGTAGGATTGAGCTCGCTGGAATCATTACAATACGAACAGCAAGTTTAACCCCAAATTTGAAGCTAAAGATGCCAATGGCAATCACGCAGACCAAGACTAATAGCTGCAGAGTGAGTTGTTTGAACTTAGCCATTAATGCTGATATCTCACCGACCTTATCAACCACTTGCATTGATAATTTACTTTGAGTGACCCGAAGGTTAAGTGCCGCTAAATCATTAATTCCGCCTAATAAAATGATACTGCCAAATTGTGTTGACTGGGCCCCAGCTCCGATATCAGTTCCGGTATCAGCTCCAACATCAGGGCTTAACCAAAGCCCCGCTAAGTCTTTACCAGCAATATCAAGAACCGCATCGGGCGTTATAAAATCATTTTTACTTTGAGCAAGACTATTTAGTAAGTCAGGCTTGATGGACTCATCTAAACCAAGGGTATCAATAATTTCATCTAAATGCTGATGATATAACTGCTGGTAAGCGAGGTAATTATCTTGTTGTATTTGCTTGCTAGGTAAATAGCGACTCAAGCTAACAAAACTACTGATTTCTTTCGCATTAACTGCTGTTGATAACACTTTTGCGGCGAGTGTTAACTCAGTTAATAGGCTTTGCTCGGTGGCAGCGCTGACGAGGATAAATTGATTATCTGTGCCGCCGCTTAATACCTGTCTTAACTTATTTTCTTCGGTGATAATATTCGCTGGGCTTTGCTGAAGATTCCGAATATCGTCATTACTGGTGAGCTTGCTAAAGCCTACAGTTAAAAAGGCTACCGTTGCTAACGCTAGTAATGCCATTTTTAGGGGTTTATTCGTAGATTGCTGAGCCGTGACGTTATGCGTAAGCTTTGTTAGCCAAAGCAAATATTTTTCTGACCACACAAGCAGGTAAGGTGAAGTGGGCAGATTATGATTAGCCAGTAATGGATAAGCAAATACCAAAGTCAGATACGCGCCTATAAGGCCTGCAGCGCAGAATATAGCGACCTGCTGCATGCCCGGAAACGGTGTAAAGCCAATTGCAATAAACGCGATTGCACTGGTTAACAAAGCTAATGTCATCGCAGGTAAAATCTGTTGAATAACATCAGTTGCGCTTGAGATTTTAAGCCGCAGTTTTTCGCAGTAAAAATGAAAGCTGTAGTCGATGGCAACGCCAATCAAGCTAGTGCCAAATACTAATGTGAGAAGGTGTAACTCGCCAAAAATGGCCAATGTAGCTACGGTGGCAAACAAAAAACCACAGGATAAGGTCAACATCGCTAACGACAGCGGCATGATACTTCTAAAGCCAAGCCAGACTAATAGCATCACCCCTAATAACGATAAGCTGCCGATAGTAGACACTTCGAATTTGGCGGTTTGCGTTGCCGCCTGAGCATGGAAGAGGGTGCCCGCCTTTATCACTTCAATATCAGGGTATTGAAGGGTTAACTCGGAAAAGGCATCGTTTAACCTAGCGATCTGTTGTTGCTGGCCATCAGGGTTAAATGCACTTTTGACCCCTTTAGCAATGATGATCGCGACGGTTTTGTTGCCTGATTGACCCAATAGAATATCTTGCTCGCTGGTTAACCGCTTAGATGGTGCCAGTGCCATGATGTTGTTAGGAAATAGCATTAATGGGTCTTGAGTTAACAGTGCGCTACTGGCGTATCCAAAACTGCTATATAACTGCTGCTGTGCCGCCTGTAATAACTGTCGCCACTGGTTCGAGGCTTCATCGTCACTTAGCTGTTTTTGTTGTTCATCAGTTAGCAACATAAAACGCTTATCAAAGTAATATTGACTCAACGCCTGCATCTGTTTGCTTTCACCACTTTGAATGTCAGTAAAGACATCTGGTGATTGCTGTAATTGTTCAATAAACTGAGTTGCCGCGCTAATCGCTTGCTGCTTATTCTCTACAGCTAAGCCAATATAAACTTGATCGGCAAGGCGAAACTCAACTTTGTCTAACGCCTTTTGAGTCAATGGCGCTTCGCTGAGTGTTGGCAGCATGGCCAATATGTTACTTTGTATTTTTGCGCCTGATTGCCATAAGCTGGCACCATAAACACAGACCGATATAACCAGTAAACACCAGATAATAAAACGAGAATAGGCTTGTTTGGGTGAGTTAAACCAACTAACCAATTTGGCCATTAGTTGGTTTCGCTATCAGAGTTGTTAGAACGAGTTACTTGTTCTTTAGATTCTGACTCTTTAGTTGCTGAGAGCTCAAAACTTTGAATATCAGCAGGAGTAAGCTTTTGAACCACATTGAAAAAATTAATGATGGTTCTATCGCCAGTATCAGTAACTATTGATGTTTTGTTTGGGAGTGTAGATAGCATAGTGAGGCGGTTGATTTGCTGCTTAGTGTCAACAGCGCCTCCTTCTAGTACCATTGCGCCAATGGCTTTTTGAATTAATGGGTCTTTTGCCACTAAACCTAATTGCCAATTTATTATCTGCGCCGAGTCACTGCTAGTCGCTATATTCTCGGGCATAAATAATTCAAAGTCTTGGGCTAAAGCGTCAAGATCACCTGTTAACAGTGCCTGCATCAATTGTGGTAATTGCTCAGCCATTGCAGAGCTGGTTTGATTTGCTTGGCTGTGGGTAATATTGCCAAAACTATCTTGTTGTATCAGGGTATTTTGCTTTAACACTAAAGCGCTGGCAAATGGCGTTGTTTGCTTCCATAACAAGCCAATGTCTTGGCTGAAGATAAATTCCCCAGTACTTTTTAGCGGTCTTTTAAGCGCTGCGAGGTAACGGGTTTGTTGGAACTCACCTTTAGCTTGCGAACCAAGTTGCAGTTGCTGCGCCAATAGGCTGAGCTGTTGATTATTAACTTGTACGGTGCTGTTTGAGTTAGCGCTAGTGCTAAATAAGCTGGCTAATTGATCATTGGTTAATTCAGCCTGCTCAGCTTTTGCTGTGCCTAAGCATAAAGTGAAGCTGAGTAACGCAGTTAGCAGCAGTCTCATTGATTACCAAGCTCATGGTTAAGTTCATGTTTAAGAGGAGCACCTTTAGCAAGTTCAGCTGCTAGCTCTTGTTTTAGTTCACCCTCTTCAAGTAATGGCAAGATTTTTTGTCTAAATACTGGTGGGGTGACAAAACAAAGCTCTTCTGTTTCTATCTCAACAGCCGCTTGAATGGTATAGCCTTTAGTTATTCGCTGGCCTGTTTCGGCATCTCGAATTTGGTAATTAATCTTAAGGCGATTTTCCCACTCAACAATAGCTGCATGCACGATCAAGTGTTGATCAAAGGTGCTGCTTTTTACATATTTAAGTTGCGTGTCCACAATGGGCCAAGCGTAGCCAGAATGCATCATTTGGCGGTAGTTATAGCCCAGTTCATCGAGCAATTTACAGCGCGCGACTTCAAAGTAACGTAAGTAGTTACCGTGCCAAGTGATGCCCATAGAATCCACATCATGAAAAGGCACTACCATAGTAAGTTCAGTGCTGAAAATAGCTTTCATATCAGCAAACCTCCCACTGACCCAATTGAATCTTCTCGACCGTTTGACGTAAAACGGCTTCTAGTGGGCGATCTTCGGTCAGTAGTTCAAAGTCTTCGCTAACTTGGGTAACGGTTTTAGCTAATGAAGGAGTTAACGAATCCTGAGCTAACTCGCTTTGAGCAATACGTAAATGAATACCTTGAGTCATGGCAAGTAAGGCAGCAGCAGCAACTTGTTCAGTAAGTTGTAATACTCGCATGCAATCTCGAGCTGCAATGGTGCCCATGCTGACTTTATCTTGGTTATGGCACTCCGTTGAGCGAGAAAACACACTGGCAGGCATGGTGTTTTTTAACGCTTCAGCAGTCCACGCTGATACACCAATTTGCACCGCTTTAAAGCCGTGGTTAATGGCTTGGCGTGCGCCAACTGAGGCCGATAAGTTAGCAGGTAAACCATTATTAAATTTAGGGTCCATCACTAACGCCATTTGACGATCAATTAAGTCTGCTAAGTTGGCAACGGTGTTTTTCATAGAGTCCATTACAAAGGCGATATGACCACCGTAGAAATGGCCGCCATGAAGGATGTGTTCACCTTCACCATCTACAATTGGGTTGTCATTGGCGCTGTTTAATTCGGTTTCAATGAATTGGCGCATGAATGGCAATGCATCTTGCAATACACCGATGATATGAGGTGCGCAGCGAATTGAGTATCGGTCTTGTAATCGGTCAGAGTTTCTTGGATGAGTGTGATGATTTAAATCTTCACGGATCCAAGTGGCAATTTGGTTTTGACCAGGATGGGGTTTAGCATCAAATAAGATGTCATCAAAATGGTTTGAATTACCTTTAAGAGTGAGCGACGCCATTGCGGTAATACGACTCGACAATCGAGCAAGGTATTGGGCGCGATCGTAAGCTAAACAGGCTAAAGCGGTCATGACTGCCGTGCCATTCATTAACGCTAAACCTTCTTTGGGGCGCAATGTTAATGGCACAATATTAAGCTCAGCATACACTTCTTTTGTTGGGCGGCGTTTGCCTTGATAAATCACATCTCGCTCACCAATCAATACTGCAGCTAAGTATGATAGTGGGGTTAAATCACCGCTGGCACCCACTGAACCTTCTTCTGGGATTACTGGGGTTATATCAAGATTTAACAGCAACTCAATACGTTGTAATAACTCGTAGGTAACGCCAGACTTACCCACAGCTAGTGAGTTTAATCGACAAGCCATAATGGCTCTAGATTGCATTGGCGAGAAAATATCACCTAAGCCACAACCGTGAAATCGAGATAAATGCAGTGGTAACTCGTGGACCAAATCGAGCCCAACAGTGACAGTACAGGAATCACCGTAACCAGTGGTTACGCCATATACCACACCTTCTTCACTGAGTAGGCTATCGATGAAGCGTGCGCCTTTTTGAATGTACTCTTGGTATTGGGCTGTTTCATTTAACTTCACAGGTGCGCCTTTTGCCACGCTCACTACTTGCTCAAGGCTAATAGATCGTTGACCAAAGTTTACCGTTGCCAAGGTCGATGCTGATGAAGGTGAAGTAGATTGGCTCATGGTATTACTGTTCCTGCTTAGTGTTAGGTTGGTTTTGCTGTGATTGACAAGTCTCGTTTTGAGGCTCATTCAGAGGCTTCGTTGATTCAGATTTTGCTCTTTGTGAGTGCTCGTCACGACGCCAAAAATCATAAAAGTTAAACCACTGTAGCGGTTGGCTGGTAGCAAAGTGTTCTAGGCGGCGGCTATATTCAGTCGCGGCTTGAGCTAAACGTTCTGTGCGGCCTTTGCGAGAGCCTTTTAAACTATTTGATAAGTGCTCTACATGAACACGATAGCGACCTTGTTCTTGTAAACAGAACATGGTGTATACCGGGCAATCTAGCAAGCCTGCAAGGATAAACGGACCTTGAGGAAATGCCGCTTGCTGATTGATAAAATCATTGTAAAAAACCCGCCCAGCAGTATCTGATGAGGTGCGATCTGCAGCAATAACGACAAGTTCCCCTGCAGCAATTTTGTCTTGCAGTAGCATTGCAGTGCTTGGTCCAAGCTCATTGACTTGAATAAGGTTTAAACCGCTGTTTGGGTTTAATTGCTTTAGCACATTATTAAAGTTAGCCGCATGGCTGGTGAGCACCATGACATTGACTTTAACTTGCTGCTGGTGGATTGAAATTGCGCGGCAAAGTTCGAGGTTGCCTAAATGAGACACTAACAATACAGCGCCTTGGCCTGATGCCACTTGGTCAGCTAAAACGTGTCTATCTGGAAAATCGACTTGAGCCAGCTTAATCCTGTCGCACCAAGCATCAATTCTATCTAAAGCGGCATTACCAAAAGCAAAAAAGTGCTTAAGACTGTCGCGCCAAGTGATAGGGTCAGATAGTTGCTCATGCTCAGGATGCTTGAGTTTGACGCGGCGTAAAAAGTCCATCGAGGCATTTCTTGCGGTAACGCCAGTAAGGAAAAAATAGCAAATCACCGGGTACATGATGGCTCTACATAACCAATGACCGCCTAAGCGATAGCTATCGGCGATGAGTTTAATGCCCCAATAACTGCCACGTTCACCCATGGCTGACCAATGTTTATTGGCGTTTTTTTTTGACAATATTTGCGGTAAACGCTTTAACATGCCGAAAAATAACCCGGTGTGCATTGCTGAGATGCGAATGTTATCTTTTACGCCCTGAAAGTGACTAATACCGTCTTCTGGATAAATCACTTTGGTAGGAATATGAGTGACTGGTACACCTTGCCAATGGAGTTTCACCATAATTTCAATATCGAAATCCATGCGCTCGCCTAACGCTTGCTCACGAAATAGCTGCTCAGTTGCGGCTAAAGGGTAAATTCTAAAACCACACATTGAATCCTGAATATCAAAACTTAAGGTTTCAACCCACACCCAAAAGTGGGTGATATAACGGCCGTATAAACGACCTTTAGGTACCGACTCATCATATTGTGGTTTACCTGAAATCAGCGCAAGCGGCTCGGCTTCACTGGCTTCTATCATGGTCGGTATATCGTCTAAGCAGTGCTGACCATCCGCATCGACTTGTAATGCATGAGTAAAACCATCGGCAAATGCTGCACGCAGACCTGTGGTTACCGCTGCGCCTTTACCGCGGTTAAATGGGTGAGTTAACAGTGTAACCCAGTCATATTTATCCGCTAAGGATTGTAATAAATGACGAGTTTCGTCATTACTGCCGTCATTAATCAAATAACAAGGAAGGCCAAATGGCTCCAAAGCGACTAAGGTGTCTGCAATGGCTTGTTGATGATTGTAGTTGGGAATAATAAGAGCCAGCTTCATGATTGGCTTTCCTTATTTTGAGTCGGCGCTAATGCAATCCGCCCGGAAGCGTAACGCTTATCGCCATCACGATAACTGAACGTCAGCTTTGATTTAGCAGAGTTATGACTAATCAATAATTCTACTTGGCTGTTTGGTAACATAAGCTGTTGAAACTTAAGTACTTCAAGGCTAGCAATTTCTGGCTTATATCCAAAAGCCTGACAACCTAGTTGAATAGCCCAATCAAGTTGAGTGACTCCAGGTAATACGGCTTGCTCTTCAAAGTGGCCTTTAAAATAGTCGAGCTCTGCTGCGACAAATATTTGCCAACAGATCCCATCGTCAGTGGTTTGCTGACTGATTATTTGGGGTAAAGCTGATTTAATCATCATTGAATACTGTTAATAAATCCGTTTGTACTCGCTTACCTTGTGCATTGACCGGTAAGGTTTCTGGGTAGCGCCAACGACGAGGTAATGTCACTCGCTCGAACTCGCTAAGTAAATGTTTTTTAAGATGGTTGTTTACGCTTAACTTACCTGACTCATCAAGTTGAGTCAGGCCTTCATCGGTCAATGTTATTGCTGCGCCAAGCATCATTCTTGGCTCTGTTAATTGAACTACTGCCGCTTCATTAACAAATGGGTGGGTGCATAACAGACTTTCCATTTGTGCCAATGATAAGCGTTTTTCTTCCACTTTAACGATGCGATCTAGTCGATGCAGCAGACTAAAACGACCGTCGGCTGCAAGCTCAATTTTGTCATCACATTTAAGCCACTCAGCATTTGAGGTTAAGTAAGGTGACTTGATCATCAAGGCGCCATCTACAGGATCTGCCGCGATATCGATTTGACTGAATGGCAGCCAAGTTCTGTTGGGGGACATTTGGCGGCGATACGCAATACCGCCAGTTTCAGTGCTACCAAAGACTTCAATAGGGAATTGTCCGTAACAAGTATGAATATGTTGCGATGCTTCGTAGCTTAATGGACCGCCAGAACTAAAGATAAGACTTGGCGCGAGTTGTTGCTGCTCAAATTCTAGTGCTTCAGGTAAGCGCGATAATTGTGCGGGACTGCTGACTAAGCATAAGTTTGGCATCAAGGCGATGTAGTAGCTTAAGGTTTCAGGATACTCAATTAAGTCGCTTAAAAATGGGCGACTTGCAGCTAATGGCCATAAAATCTTAAATAATAAGCCGTAAATATGCTGATGAGAAACCGTTGAAACAACGCTACATTGGGGTAACCTTGATGCAAATGTGCTTTCAAGTACGCTGACTTCGGCATCCAGTTGTTCAATAGACTTTTCAACGGCCTTAGGATCACCGCTGCTGCCTGATGTGAACAGTACTAAGTCGCCAATTTGCGATGATTGTGGCCAAGGCTTATTGGCTAAGCCCATTTCTTTTTTTAATAAAATAAAGTGCTTAACTTCAGACAAAGGCTGATCGGCAATAATGCCATCGTAAGCATGGTTTAATTCATTTAATGTGCCGCCTTGGGTGTTAGACGGTAATACCACTTGTTTGCCTGCAAGTAGCGCAGCACAAATGCCAGCGGCAAATAAATCACTGGTCTCGGCTGCCAATAACCAACGTTTAATAGGACTGGCATTAAGTTGCTCGAATAAATGGGCAACATGAGCAGTAAACAGAGAGCCTGTCACGATGTCATGATGATTGAAACTAATCAGTTGTTGCGTTTTAGGGCCTGTATTGAGCCAATTTATCAGCAAGTTATTCATGTTTTTTCAACCAAAAGTTGCGGTATATCCATTCTCCACCGAGCAATAAACCCATGAAGATATAGGCAATTAATCCATTATAAAGTGTCCACAATTCCAAAGTGGCAAATTCTGCAGTGTAAAACGCAGCTGAGCCATTAATGATAAATAATCCGCACCAAAGTCGGGTGACATTATTTAAATATGGAATTGCTGAGTCTGGTAAATCAGGCTCTTTTAATTTGGCCAAGCGCTCTATCATGCTTGGGCCATTTTTTAGCGAGTAACTAAACAAGCCAAGCATGGTTAAGTTAATCACCACTGGGTAATACAGCAGCCAATCATTACGTTTGGCAATAAAACTAGCAGCGGTTAAACCAATACCCACCAATATAGGCAGTGCCATGGTTTTTAACTGCTGTTTATTTAGCACTAACCGAGCGATTAATATTCCACAAAGTAATAGTGCTATGGTGCCAGGTGGAAGGTACTGCAGGCCAAAGTACACTGCTAACGGGTAACAGATAATGACGATGGCGGTGACGATTTGCAGTAGCAGCACCATTAATCTTTCATTAGGCCTTCGATGGCATTAACAACATCTTCAACCGTACGCACGGTTTTAAACTGCTCAGGCTGAATTTTTTTGCCGGTCATTTGCTGTAGCTTAATGACTAAATCTACCGCATCGATGCTATCTAAATCTAGCGACTCATAAAGTGAAGCATCTAGACTGATATCATCAGCGTCGATTTCAAATTCATCGACTAGAATTTGCGTTAGCATCTCAAGGATTTGATCACGATTTTGCATGATGACTCCTACGAACGCTGAGATTCAATAAAGCTGGCTAAGCTAGCCACACTGAAAAAGTGTGCTTTAGTGGCATCTGAGTTTGCTTCGATTTTAATGTCGAATTGTTTTTTTATTGCCAAGCCTAATTCAAGCGCATCAATCGAGTCTAACCCCAGACCTTCACCAAAAAGTGGTGCATCGGTTTCAATATCATCAATACTGACATCTTCTAAGTCGAGACAGTCGATAATGAGTTGTTTAATTTCGTTATGTAGATTCATATTAATATTCTAATTTATCTGATTGTAATTATTTGTTGTTCGTTTTAGGTAACGGCGGTAGAGCGGTTATCTGTTGCGAATAAAGCTGCTCTAACTCTCTGGTTAGTACACGGGCCATTTTTGCGTCACTACTTTGACTTGTATCATACCTCAGGTGGTCAAAAGCTGCGCCGATTTCTACTGACATATTTACAGTTTGCCTTGGTGGTTCGTACCAAGGTTGCTGCTTTGTCAATCCTGCCACATCCACATGCAGCATCACTGGCACAATATCAGTGCGAGTGCGAATGGCTATGTTAGCTGCGCCGCGGGCAAAAGGATTAATCTTAGTACCAACGATTGTACGTGTGCCTTCAGGGAAAATGATCAAGTTTGTATGGCTATCTAGCACTTGTTGGCAGTCACTTAGCAGTAAATCTGCGCCACGATTAGGGATATAACCCGCCGATGACAATACCCCGCGCATAAAGGGATTGCGCCAAAGTGCTTGTTTTACAATACATCCAGCATTGGGTATCAAGCTAATTAATACCACCACATCAATTAGAGTGGGGTGGTTAGCTATCACAATCACCCCCTTGGCATGACTTAATGCTTGGGTATGTTGGCTATGTACTTTTATTAAACCTGTGAAGGTTAGCATCCACACAAAGCCTTTAAACATGATGTGAACGGCTTTTTGCACTCTAGCGATACGCTGCTGTTTCGTGCCAGGCCAAAAACGTAATACTGGCAATACAGTGAGTGAGCTTAACAACCCACCTAGACCAAATACCACGTAACACATAACTCCGCCTATCCAGCGTGGGATATAGGCCATGCCTGTTAAATAAGGAAATGGCTTGGGACGGATTAGGTTATCGTTTGGGCTCATTGATTAGAGCCGTGCGCCAAGTTCAGATGGCATTGATAGCTGCCAATGCCAATGACATAAATGGCCTGATAGTGCCTTTTGACAAGTAATTGCGTTAATTAATTCTGCAAAACTTAGTGCTTTGCTTGTCGCGTTATCGCTGGCTGTTTGGCTTAAGGTCAACTGCGCAATAGCTGGCTGGTTATCATTATTGGCTGGCGCTAAATACAAGCCTAATGCTAACGGTAGTTCAAATTCTTGAGTGTATTGGTTATAAACAGGCGGCACAGGGTCATCGCCAAACACCAGTAATACAGGCGCAGGGTTTTCTGCGAGTTGCGCATAAGCTTCAATGAATGCTTGAGATAAAGTCTCTTCACCCGCGGCAATAGAAGTTGATGGCGCGGTATTGCCACTGACAATGCCGTAAATGCCGCTGGCAGTATTGTGCACCGACTGACTAAAGGCGAGTGGGGATAGCGCTTCTTTAGCGACAATATCTTTTAATAAACCAAGCGTGCGGGTGAGTTCGCCATGTCTTGAGGCAAACACACTGCGGCAATCGTTCGCGGGCTGACAATCATGGGCAGCAGTGAGCATCATTTTAGTCAAGCGGCTAAAACGGCGGCGCTGCATCGCTGGAACGTGAGCTAATGCAGGGGAAGTTTTATTGTCTGATGACGATGTTGCGCTGGGATCCCACTGGCGCCAACTTTCTTTATCTTGAAAATCGACAGACCATGCGCCCCACGACAGAATATCAAATACTAATTGCACTACATTGCCTCTGATATGGCTCAGTGATCCCTCGCTGAGCTAAGTTTTCGTGCTTTGATAGTTAGAAACGTTATTAACTAGCCGTTCTAAAGTAGCTATGAGATTGTACCGTAATATTAGCAATTTAATGAAGTTTTTTACTACAAGCAAAAATAAAAAATAGCGACACGAATGTCACTATTTTTAAACGATTCAAACCTTAAGCTTACACCTCAATAGAGATAAAAATTAAGCAATTACGTTAAAGGCTTATTTCAGTTGCTGTTGTAGCTTTCTCACTGCGCCTTTAATCTTACGGGTGTTTTCAGGGCCCATTCTGACCATGAATTTTTGCACATTAGGTAAGGCTTCAAGTTTAGTGTCGACGAACTGGTAATTCACACTGATTGAAGAGAGCTCAATCGGATCTTCAATGATTGGCGCTGCTAAGATCATTTTGAAGGCATCTTGCATTCTGTCTTCAAAGCTCATGTCACCGTAACCTAGTTCATCAAATGCTTGATTGAACAGTGGTGATAACTCTTTAAAGGTGGCAACTAATTGTTCGTCATTCATGCCAGCAATCATGTCTGCATATAAGTCATAACGATGGTAACTGTCAGGGTTTAGATAAGTTTTATCAGTAATCTCACTTACACTAAAGCTGTCTTTAGGACCTTTTAACGGGCTAGCTTTACGAATAACTTCGCCTTGAGCCATGTTATCGACAAATACCACAAACTGACGCGCGATATCCTTTTTAAGGATTATCGAATCGATTTTCATGCCATCAGCCATTTCAATGGTTTTTTGTTCAACAAAATCATCACTTTCAGTCAGTGCTGGTAATGGCTCAACGACGACTTCAGGCTCAGCAGGAATGACTTCAGATTCAATAACCTCAGGTTCTACAATCACTTCTTCAATCGGCTCTTGCTCGATTGGCTGTTCAGGTACAGGTTCAGGTAATTGAACTGGAATTGGTGCTACCACCTCAGGTTCTTTCTCTGAAGTGAAATAGAAATAACCAGCCGCCGCTAATAATACGGCTATAGTGATTCCGATGACGCCTGCATTGCTACCACTTGCTTTATCTGATTGTGGTGTCGCTCTGTCTTCTTGATTGACTTGCATTTCTATTCCTTAGCTTTAAACGTCGAAAGTGGAACTGAACACGGGATAAATAGATTAAACCTTAAGCTCAAATCTCATTCTGCAATATTCCTAAGACTTGTCTAGTGATAACAGACTTAGGTTAACAATAATTTATGCTTGTACATATTGTTGGCGATCACCCAACCAGCGGTGAATGATGCCATCAACATTATCTGGTACTTGTTGCATGACATGTACCGCTAATTTTTGGGTGTTCTCAATTAAATACTGGTCACGAACCAAGTCGGCAATTTTCATTTCTGCAAGACCGGTTTGGCGGGTACCAAGCACTTCACCTGGGCCACGAATTTCTAAATCTTTTTGTGCAATCACGAAGCCGTCGCTGCTTTCTCGTAATACCCCTAAACGTTTAGTCGCGGTTTGCGATAAAGGCGCTTTATAGAGCAGTACACAATGGCTGGCAATTGAGCCTCGGCCCACTCGGCCACGTAGCTGATGCAATTGCGCCAAGCCTAAGCGTTCAGGATTTTCGATAATCATTAAACTGGCATTTGGTACATCTACTCCAACTTCAATCACTGTGGTTGCCACTAATAAATGTAGCTCACCTGCCTTAAATTGGGCCATTATTTGCTGCTTTTCGGCGCTTTTCATCCGCCCATGTACTAAGCCAATTTTAAGTTCTGGCAGCAATCGACTGAGCTCTTCTGCTGTATCTTCAGCTGCTTGGCACTCTAGTACTTCAGACTCTTCAATTAAGGTACAGACCCAATAAATTTGTCGGTTGTCGTTCAGTGCCGCTTGTTTTACCCGCTCTATTACCTGATCTCGGCGGTTATCACTGACCGCGACGGTCGATACGGGTGTTCGCCCTGGTGGTAACTCATCAATCACGGAGGTTTCTAAGTCAGCGTAAGCTGTCATCGCAAGGGTGCGTGGTATTGGAGTGGCTGTCATGATCAATTGGTGCGGATGAAAGCCCTGGCTAACGCCTTTTTCACGTAATCCTAAACGCTGGTGAACCCCAAAACGGTGTTGCTCATCAATGATAATTAACGCCAGTTTATTAAAGCTAACTTGCTCCTGAAATATAGCGTGAGTACCAACCACCATTTGGGCACTACCGTCAGCAATATCTGCTAGAGACTGCGTTCTTGCTTTACCTTTTAACTTACCTGCAAGCCAGCCGACTTTAAGGCCCAATGGTTCAAACCAAGTGGCAAAATTTATTGCGTGCTGCTCGGCCAATAATTCAGTGGGCGCCATCATGGCAACTTGATATCCATTTTCAATCGCTTGCAGCGCGGCAAGTGCAGCAACGAGCGTTTTACCTGAACCTACATCACCTTGCACTAGGCGCATCATTGGGGTTGGCTTTTCAATATCTTGGGATATATCTGTGCCCACTCGTTGCTGAGCGCCAGTTGGCTTGAAAGGTAAGGCTTTTAAAAACGGATTAAGTAATTGGCCTGTAGCAGGCAAGATTACTGCTTTATCAAGGTTATTACGTTGGCGAAGCTTTAGCATACTCAGGTTATGGGCTAGCAATTCTTCTTGTACTAACCGCTGCTGGGCTGGATGCATGCCGAGTTCTAAATCTGCTTGTTCGATATCGTTAGGTGGACGGTGGATAAGATGAAGCGCACGGCCAATACTCATGTTATTAGGCTGCAATTCATTGGGTAATAGTTCGGTAAGGCCGCCTTGGGTTAGTTTACTCAAAGCTTGTTCTGTTAGCTTAATCCAGCTGGCTTGTTTCAAGCCTTCAGTGGATGGATAAATAGGCGTAAGCGACTCGCTCAAAGCAGGGTTTTCACCTTCTTTGATGATTTTGTATTCTGGATGAATGATCTCGAAATGGCGCTTGCCGCGCTTAATTTCACCATAGGCACGGATAATCGCGCCGTTTTGCATGCCGTTACGTTGGGCGACAGAAAAATTAAAAAAACGTAACGTCAGCATGCCACTGTCATCTGCAATGGTGCAGGTCAGCATGCGCCTACGACCGGGGACGATTTGAGTCGAAATGATTTCTGCTTCAACAGTGCCGTACATGGCAGGGTATAAACTGGCAATAGGGTAGATTTGGGTGCGGTCTTCGTAGCGCATAGGTAAATGAAACAGTACATCTTGCACTGTTTTAATACCGAGTTTTTCGAGCTTTTCGGCGACTTTTTTAGCGACGCCTTTTAAGTCGGTTATAGGAACCTGATCCAATGGTTGCAAATCCACAATGCCTTTATATTATCGTTGACGCCTTTATGTACTGTTTAGCTAAATCCGTATTTAAATAGCTAAATAGAGTTATCCAAAGAGTTATACAACTCACTATTCAGCGTTGATGGCTGCTAGGGACAATAGTACTGTAAATATATACAGATGTATGGCTTATCTTAGCAGAGTTTTAAAACAAGGCAATATTATTACCGTTTTGTCTGCTAAGCGACTCTATAACCAACCTTTTTGCTTAGCAATACGGGCAGCATCAATTCGATTTGTAGCATTTAGTTTACTGATGGCTTCTGACAGATAGTTACGCAGGGTGCCCTCGGCAATAAAAAGCTGAGCGGCAATATCGCTGGTGGATAAACCTTCGCTGGCAAGCCTTAGTGCTTTGCGCTCTTTATCATTTAGTGGGTCGATATCACCAATGGCACTGATCGCAAGTTCAGGGTCAATAACTTTTTTACCCGACATCACTTGCTTGATGGCGGACAATAAGCTTTCGGTTGGCGCATCTTTCAGTAAAAAACCTTCAACCCCAGCGCTGAGTGCTCGCTTGATATAACCTGCGCGGCCAAAGGTCGTTAGAATAATTATCTTGGTCTTTTGGTCAGATTTTGACTGAAAGTCCTGTAACCACTGGGCAAGCTCGAGCCCCGTATGTTGGGGCATTTCAATATCGCTCAGCAGTAAATCAAATGATTGCTGTTTCAGTAGCGCCATGGCTTGTGCGCCATCTTCAGCTTCAGTGACTTCTACTTGCCCAAGCTCAGCGTCGTCAGTGAGGGTTAATAATGCTGAAAGTGCACCGCGCACCATAGCTTGATCTTCAGCCAGCAAAATTCTCATTAATTCACGTCCTTGTTGGGTGTTACTTGCTCGTCATTTATCTCGCTCGTGGTTATTGGCAGTGAAATCATAAACCGATAACCATTAGTCGTTTCATAGTTGAATTCACCAGATAATAATTCCACTCGCTCTCGAATGCCTTTAAGGCCATTGCCTTCAATGATTTCTTTAGTGGCGGCATTGTCGCTAAAGTTTATAGTTAATTGTTCATTGGTAGTTTCAAACTGCCACAGACATTGTGTCGCGTTTCCATGTTTAATCGTGTTGTTGACCAATTCAGTGAGCATTAATCCTAATTGGGACGCTATTAGGCTGGGCATATTTGGCAGTGAACCACTCACTTGTACTTCAATGCTTTGCTCACGTAGTCGCTCGGTTAATTGCTGAAGTGTATCGGCCAGTCCTTTATGTTTGTAGTCAGATACAGTTTGGCGAATTTGGCTTAGACTTTCTCGGGCTATATTGGCTAGTTGGCTCAGGTGCTCTTGAGCTAAGGCTAAATTGCCAGTTTCCACAAGCTTTTCTGCCAGTTGGGCTTTAAGGGCAATAGAGGACAAGTTGTGACCCATAATGTCGTGTAAATCACGGGCTATACGTTCACGTTCCAATGCGGTAGCAAGACTGGCTATTTCATCTTTTGATTGGCGCTGCTGACGCCTAAAGCGTTCACTATTATGTTCGATGACACCAAAAACACCGACAATGAATACGATTAACATTCCGTAGAGTGGGAAGTAATAGCCTTGATAACCAACCAGGTAATCGAGCGCCCATAGCCAAGCTGATATGACAATAAAGCTTAATGCCGCAGTGCGCAGCGAATAGAAAAATCCAATAAAAAAGGCGGCAAAACTGAAAAATGAAATTGCGCCACTAGTAAATGGCGCTGCAACACTGGCGGTAAGTAGCATCAATCCAATAGGGTATATGCCTTTTGCTGATGAGCTTTTATATGCCCAAAAGTAGCTGTAAAGAAAAGGGATTAACAGCAACAAACTCACACCGACACGCAATAGATCTTCTTTCATAAACCACAGCGGGATGAAATAGAAAATCAGGTTAAATAAATATACCCATGCGGTTTTTTGTTTATATTCCCGTTCAGGGTGAATGGTATTGTTGTTAGCCATTATTTGTTGAACCTTTCCTTGCTCATTTTGACGGGTTAATCCTTGATTATTCATAACCTCTCCTTGCCAAGTTAGCATACTGTAACAGTAGCACTATTCAAGAGGCTGACTTTACCGTCAGCCAATTTCTGGGTTGGTTTCTTTACAAAACCGATAGGGATAAATCTATTCGCTAGGCTAATCTGTGCTGCTAGTTGCTGCAGGGTTAAGTAAAAAGCTTGCCCATGCGTAATTAGGGTTAATGTCGATAGCCTGTTGCCAGTCTTGCTCGGCACCTTGTTGATTACCTAACTCTTGCTGAGCAAGTCCTCGCCACGTATACGCTTCGCTGTGTCCCCAGCAAATGTCATCACAAGGATTTTGATAACGTTCAATGGCAATGGATGCATATTGCTTAGCTTTTTCAAAACCGCCACCATACTGAGTGGGAGTGTAAAAAGCGCTCATGGCTTTAACTAAGGCAATGCGTGGGTTTTCAGGTTCAAGTTGCTCTGCTTGCTCAAGTAAAACCCCAGATTTCATTCCTAGGCTTCTTCCTTTGCTAGGATCCGCTGATATTTGCATGCCGTAAACCGAGGCAAGTAACGTCATAGATTCGACGTCATCTTCACGAGTCAGAATACTTTCTAAGGTGGATTGCGCTTCATCTAATGCACGTTTTGATACACCACGTTGACCAACAATGTTGGCAGTAATGGCTGTACGGTATTGAGCGTATGCACGTTCATAGTCAACGCTTTGTTCACTCAATTGCTTTAGTTCATTGATGTTCATGGTATTGGCTGCAGCATCAATTGCGCTGATATCTGCCATGCTGCTATGGCTAACTAATGACAAGGTAACTGCAATAAATAATGTTTTCATGAGTAACTCCGTTTATTCAATGGATTGATGTGTTTGGGTACAGAGCTAGTATTCAAGATTTGGATTAATATATGCAGGCACAAACGTCATCAGTTTGATATGACAAATGTCATCAATGTAAAAGCACCGATATTAAATTATTGATTTTAAAACATTGGGTTTAGTGACCAACACACAAAAACGCCAGCATATCTTTCGATAGGCTGGCGTTAATGCTTGCGTTAAGGTGGAGCTGAATTGCTTATCTGTTAAGACTGAAGGTTGGGTTGAACTCGATATGCCATCGCCGCAATCATGCTTGCACTACCAAGTAGCCGATATAGCCTAAGTAGCTTAATACTAAAAAGCTCGCTTCACGACGGCCAATGCGCAGCCCTGTATAAGCAAAAGGCAGCAATACCATCGCAAGGGCAATCATGGTGAACCAATCTATCGAGCTGATTTCACTATCCAAAATTGGATGAATTAATGCGGTGACACCTAAAATCCCTAGGATATTAAACAGGTTTGAGCCAATCACATTACCAATGGCAATATCACTCTCACCTTTCATTGCAGCAACAATGGAGGTAACCAATTCAGGCATGCTAGTACCAATCGCGACGATGGTTAAACCTATAATCACTTCGCTAATACCAAATGATTTAGCCATAGCTACCGCGCCATCAACAAATAATATTCCGCCACCTACAAGCATTGAAATACCAATAATAATCAAGACTACTGACAACCAGTTACTTTGCGTATTAACTGCTAATCCGTCTTCATTACTTTGTTTGTCAGCGGTGATATAGCTAAAAGATAAGTAACCGACTAATAACGTGGTAAGCAACATACCATTCCAAATGCTTAAGCCACCGTCGAGAAGCAGACTCCAGAACAATACAGATGCGGCAATCATAATTGGAATATCGCGGCGAACCATTTGCGACTCAATTTTAATGGGACGGATTAATGCCGTAATACCTAAAATAAGGCCAATATTGGCAATGTTGGAGCCAATCACATTACCTAAAGCGATACCACTATTGCCTGCCATAGCCGACTTTACACTCACGGCTAACTCAGGTGCACTGGTACCAAAAGCCACAATCGTCAGACCGATAATTAACGGAGTTAGGCCTAACTTGAGTGCTATCTGACTCGCCCCCCTTACTAGGGCTTCAGCCCCTATTGTTAGGATTAAAAAACCGCCAATAATCGATAATAGAATTAACATGATCAACGCTCACAAATGGGTTAAATCGAAAAGGATGGCAAGCATAGAGACTTTTTATTTTTGCGCAATTTAAATTTGCTTGTTGATGGTTAATTTTTGTTTAGTCATCACTCCTGCTGAGACATTAACATCAAGAAAAAGCACACTCGAAAGTGTGCTTTAAACTGATATTTATTTAGTTCAACGAGCAAGTGTTGCTAAGTTAAAGCTCATCTTCCCAGACCACTTTAGCGCCGCGTACACCATCAACTTTGGCACTAAACTGCTTTTCAAGCACATGTCGCTTAATTTTTAAAGTCGGCGTTAGTGCATCATTTTCGACAGTCCATGGTTCTTTAACAACCAAAACCGCGTCTACATGTTCATGTGATTCAAGGTTAGGGTTAATGCTATCAAGCGTTGCCTTGAGCGACGAACGCACTTCTTCGCGAGGCTGAAGGGCTGAACCTTCAGATAACTGCACTAAGGCTACTGGATGCGGTAAACCTGAACCAATGACACACAATAATTCAATGTGAGAATCCTGCGCTAACTTACGCTCAATTGGCACTGGCGCTACGTACTTACCTTTTGAGGTTTTAAAATTATCTTTAACGCGGCCAGTAATTGAAATGTAGCCATCTTCATCGATTTCACACAAATCACCAGTGTGGAAAAAACCATCTTCGTCAAAACAGGCTTTAGTGGCTTCTTCTTGCTTGTAATAACCCGTCATTAAACCAGGGCTTTTCACCATTAGCTCACCGTCGTCAGTACGGCGCACTTGGCAACCTTCTACAGGGCGGCCAACGGTGCCGATTTTGCTAGCGTCGAACGGGAAGTTAATAATGGAATAAGCACAGTTTTCGGTCATGCCCCAAGCTTCAGAGATGTTCATGCCTATTCTGTTGTACCACTCTAATTGAGTCGGTGGAATTGGCGCAGAACCTGAACCCAATAAGCGACAATGCTCAAGACCCAATCCTTTTTGGATTTTACGTTTTACTAAGCTGCTAATAACTGGGATTTTAAGTAAGAAATCCAGTTTTGCTTCGCCCGCTTTATTAATAATATTGAGCTGAAACAGAGTCCATAAGCGTGGCACTGAGAAAAATACCGTCGGTCGGCAGCGCTGAACATCAGCAACAAACGAGTCGAGGCTTTCAACAAACGCCACAGAAGAACCTGAATAAAATGAAGAGCCCTGAATCGCCACGCGTTCAGTAATGTGTGCTAAAGGCAGGTATGAAATTAATCTGTCAGATGTGGTTGTTTTTAAGTCGCGAACCACGGCTTCACACGTCCAGCCATAGCTGCCAAAAGTTTGCATTGCGCCTTTTGGTTTGCCTGTTGAACCTGAGGTATAAATCAGGGTCATCATTTGTTCTGCGGTTGGCGTAGGTGCATCAACTAACGGCGTGCCTAACTCAAGGAACTTATCCCAGTGATACTGAGAAGGCATCGTTTCATAAGGCATCGAAATACGTAAAATTTCGCCGCCAACACCAGCTTCTTGATCGGCCCAGTAATCGAGTTTACCCGTAAAAATAGCTTTCGCGCCGCTATGTTCTAGTACATAACGAATCGTTTCAGCGTTAGCGGTTGGGTAAATAGGCACGCTAATATAGCCGCCATGCATTAAGGCTAAGTCAGTAATAAACCACTCAGCACAGTTTTTTGAAAGTACAGCGATTTTATCGCCAGGTTCTAGGCCTAGGTGGCGTAATGCGCCAGCTACTTGCTGTACTTTTTGTTGTACTTCACGCCATGTAAAGTCAACATAATGACCGTTTATAGGTTGGCGTAAGTATACTTCGTCGCCTTGAGTCTCAACCCAGTGCGATAACATTTCTACTGGTGTTTTCATTAGATTTTCCATCGACAATTCCGTGTTCGTTTTTGTTTTAATGTAGGACGTACATATTTCAATGTCATTAACGCAATAATCTATTGTAATCGTATTGAATATTTAATCAGTTCAGACCAGTCTAAATCCGCTATAAATTAGTTTTATGCAGCAAAAGCGAATAACAACTTCTGAATGCTCAAACTAAAAAACGCACCTTGATTAGCCCCCAATGAACGATAAGATTTTAAATACGATTGGTATCAGTATGGCTTTATAAAGATACCCGCGCAAACGATAACCTATAAAATTTAGGCAATTACGACTAATAAACTAGCAGGTTTTGCTGAAAAGTGAACTAATATCGAGTAATGACTCTAATAAAAAGGGCGCCAATAGGCGCCCTGCAGTGGAAAGTTCGGTTTGTGACCTAGATCTCCATTATTCCATCCATTTCTACTAAAGAGTCTTTTGGCAGTTGTTTTACGCCAATTGCAGCTCGTGCAGGGTAAGGTTGAGTGAAGTAACGAGACATAATTTCATTCACGGTGGCAAAGTGCGATAAGTCAGTTAGGAAGATATTAAGCTTAACGATATCAGCCATAGTGCCGCCGGCAGCTTCAGTAACAGCGGTTAAGTTTTCAAAAACTTGAACCACTTGCTCAGAGAAGTCATCGCTAACCATTTGCATGGTGCTAGGTACGAGTGGAATTTGGCCCGATAGGTAAACAGTGCTACCTACTTTTACAGCTTGAGAATATGTGCCAATTGCTTGTGGAGCTTTATCGGTTGCGATAATGATTTTTTCTGCCATGACGCCCTCTGCGAAATTAAAACCTACGAAATAAAATTAAGATGCAAGCAAACCTAAGCTGCCTCATTAAGTTAGAGTGATTCAGCTTAGGAAAGTTAGATTAGCAATCTTACTAGCGATTACGTGAGGTACGCAAGACTTCCGGTAATACGCGAATTCGGCGCATCACATTGGCGAGGTGAACACGGTCGTCGACCGAAATTCGAAGGTTGATTAAGTACACGCGGCCATCACGTTCTTCAGTGCTCAAGTTATGAATATTTGAGCCTGCTGCTGCGATGATATTGGTGATTTTAGCCAGTGCGCCTTGATGATTCACAATCTCAACACGCAGATTAGCTTGGTAAGTTTCGCCTTCAACGTTATCCCAATGAACAGGAATATACTTGTCTGGCTCGCCTTGATAACCACGGATATTGGCACAGTTTTCCATATGGACCACTAAGCCTTTGCCAGGGCTGACATGAGCAACAACCGCATCGCCTGGAATAGGGCGACAACAGTTAGCAAAGGTCACTAACATCCCTTCAGCGCCACGAATCGGCATCAAGTGCTCTTCCGTATCGTCATCTTTATTGGTGGTCGTCAGTTTTTGACCTAACAAACGCTGAGCAATAACAATACTCATGGCGTTGCCTAAACCGATATCAGCCAGCAATGAAGCTAAGTCGTCATGCTTGGTTTCTGAAATCACTTTATTGAGCTGCTCAGGATCTATGCTATCAAGCTTGGTTTCACCCAAGGCGTGGTTCAATAGGCGTTTACCTAGTGCTACAGCATCGTCACTGGTTAAGCTCTTTAATACTTGGCGTATTTTGCCACGGGCTTTACCGGTTACCACAAAGTTTAGCCACGCCGCATTCGGGCGAGCGCCTTTAGCGGTAATAATCTCAACAGTTTGACCGGAGATTAATGGCTGGCTTAACGGGTAAGCTTGACGATTTACACGTGCGCCAACACAGGTATTACCTACATCGGTATGCACTTCGTAAGCAAAATCGACTGCAGTTGAGTTAACGGGTAACTCTAAAATGCGGCCTTCAGGGGTAAACACGTAAATTTCTTCAGGGAAGAGTTCGGTTTTAACGTTTTCCACAAACTCAAACGAGCTACTAGCACTTTGCTGAAGTTCAAGTAGGCTTTGCATCCACTTATGGGCGCGAATTTGAGTGGTACTTTGTTGCGAACTACTGGTGCCGCTCTTATACATCCAATGAGCCGCAACCCCTTTGTCCGCCATCAGATCCATTTCTTCAGTACGAATTTGTACTTCAACTGGAACCGCATGAGGGCCAAATAATGAGGTATGCAATGATTGGTAACCATTGGCTTTTGGTATCGCGATATAATCTTTAAAACGGCCAGGATGTGGCTTATAAAGACCATGCATGGCACCTAATACGCGGTAACAGGTATCAATAGAGTCGACCATGACTCTGAACGCATAGATATCCATGACTTCTTGAAACTGCAGCTCTTTATTGCTCATCTTACGATAGATGGAATAAAGGTTTTTCTCACGACCTTTGACTGTGCCTTTAATGCCGGCATCTTCAAGACGAGTCGTAATAGCACCTTCAATACTGTTAATGAGTTCTTTTCTATTACCACGGGCTGCTTTAACGACTTCTTTTAGCACACGGTAACGCATTGGATAATAGGCTTGGAAACCTAAATCCTCTAACTCGCTTTTGATATTATGAATACCAAGACGGTTGGCGATCGGTGCGTAAATTTCTAAGGTTTCGCGAGCAATACGACGACGCTTGTCAGGACGTAATGCACCCAAAGTACGCATGTTATGCGTTCTGTCTGCAAGCTTGATTAAAATAACGCGGATATCCTGCGTCATTGCCATCATCATCTTGCGGAAGTTTTCTGCTTGGGCTTCTTTTTTATCGCGGAACTTAATTTTGTCGAGTTTTGACACGCCTTCAACAAGTTCAGCCACAGTTACACCAAATAACTCAGTGAGCTCTTCTTTGGTAACAGGGGTGTCTTCGATGGTGTCATGAAGCAGGGCTGCCATTAATGTCTCGTGATCAAGACGCATGTCAGCCACGATGCGGGCTACCGCAACGGGATGGGTAATATAAGGTTCGCCACTTGTGCGCATTTGCCCTTCATGGGCATCACGCGCAACAATGTACGCCTGCTTGAGTAATTCTACTTGCGCGGGTTCTAAATACCCTGACGCAGACTCCTTAAGACCTTCAAACAGATACAAGTGGCGCTACTCCTTAAAGTGAACGGCCTTCGGCAATTGCTGCAACAGCGGCAATTTCAGCGGCTTCGCGTTCACGAACAGTTTGACGCTCATCAGCATCTAAAGTGTTAGAGGTGACTAAGCCTAATTCGATTTCGCGTAAAGCGATAACCGTTGGCTTATCATTCATCTCTTCAACCATTGGGTCTTTACCTTGCACAGCGATTTGGCGTGCACGACGCGCTGCAACCAGGATCATATCAAAACGGTTGCCGATTTGTTCTACGGCGTCTTCTACAGTTACGCGAGCCATGTGGTGAAACTCCAGTGTTATATATGGGAAAAAATGACGCAAAATTGTACACTATGACAATTAATCTGCCAACAGATCGTTAATCATATCATTGTGAGTATGGATCTGACTAGCACAGGTTGATCTTTGACTGCGAATGATCGCGCAAAGATCGCCTAAAGCGACATCAAAATCATCATTTACAATAATATAATCTGCATCTTTATAGTGTGACATTTCAGATACAGCCTCAGCCATACGTCCATCAATCACGTCTTGGCTGTCTTGACCACGGCCAGTTAGGCGGCGTTCAAGCTCAGCTCTCGAAGGAGGTAAAATAAATACCCCAATAGCTTCAGGCATGACTTTTTTGACTTGCTCGGCGCCTTGCCAATCAATATCTAAAAATACATCAATACCATTTGCCAATGTTTGTTCAATAACCGTGCGGGATGTGCCGTAATAGTTGCCAAACACTTCAGCCCACTCAAAAAAAGCCTCATCAGCGATTAATGCTTTGAACTCTTCAACTGACACAAAGTGGTAATGTTGACCATTAACTTCACCTGGGCGCGGTTGACGGGTGGTGTGTGACACAGACACTTGCATGTCGCTTGGCTTATCTTTTAGTAAAGCAGAGATAAGTGAAGATTTACCGGCGCCACTTGGGGCTGACACAATAAATAGATTTCCACGAGCGCTCATAGTGCAATTTCCAACCAGATTATTTATCAGGGCGAGTATTATACTCAAAGCGATGCAATTTGCGAGATTTGTGATGGATAAAAGTGCACAAATCTACACTTAAACAGTTAGCTGATTATTGTGGTTAATTGTTATCAAAGGCCTTTGCAGCGTTAGCTTAAGGGCGCTGTAGGCTGAAATTAACCTTAATTGAAAAGCTGACTGGCTGCGCTTTCGAGGTTATTTAGCACCAAATTGATATTTTTAGAATTATTTTAGGCCATTTTTACTTGGTTTCACTGACTTTAGCGGTGAAATTGTTTAGTCTGCCAACAGATCATTTTTTAGATATTAGGATTTCTCGTGTCATTCGCATCCTTATTTTGTCGTCAAGGTCGAGATAACGGCCTAAGAGCCTTAGCCATTCAATTAAGCTGCTTAGCTTTTGTATTGATCTTCGCGCTATTATTTTCAAACTCCGCTGTAACCTTAATTGCAGCAGTGATAGCTTTGCCTATTTGTGGTTTGAGCAGCTTGCGCCGTGTTAAAGACGCTGCAAAACCAAACTCGCTAATTGCTATCCCGTTAACCTTATTATTGCTATTCAGTTTATCGTTGAGCTTAAGCTTTCCTGCCGTTGTCACTAGCATTTTATTTATACTTGCCGCGATTGTGAGTGCTGGTTTTGCGTGGCTTCCTGCCCCAAAAACTAATCAACGTAAAACCATTTATGTGATGGGTTATAACGGCCCGCACATAAAAGCAGGTGAGGCCTCAGGACAAGCGCGTCGCAGACGAGAGCCAACCATTGGCGAGTCTGGGCATAGTCATCAACACTTTGATGCTGAATTTGATGAAGCGCAAACATACGAACAAAATTTTGAGCCGGGATATCAGCAAGAAACCGTTTATAGAGAAGAGTCAGATAACTCTGTTAACCACTCAAAAGTTAACCATTTAGGCCAAAGTCAGCAAGATGGTGAGTCACATTATGCCGCCGATGATAAACCCACATATCGGGTCGATCGCGGTGCGTTAGAGTCAGGTTCGTTATCGGAACTATTAAAGTCTTGGCTTATTTGGGCCCAAAGCAATCAAAAAGTATTGCTGATGGTGGCTAAAGGTTTAGGCATCGTATTAGCGATTACCTTGTTTATTTACCTCATTAGCCTGTTATTTACAGGTGGTGAAGTAGAGCAGGAACCTGTCGAAATCGCGCCAATAGACCAACCAGAAACTATTAACGAAACCGCAAGGGTTAAACTGCCAGATGGTTTTTGGCTGATACTCCAGCAAGATGTATTAGTGCTTCGTTGGTTAGGTGATGAAGGCGATGCCCAGCCTATTTGGCGTTTAGACACCGCCGAAGGTGACAAACGCTGCGCTGAACTGACTTTTAACGATGGCAGCAAATTCCGCCCAATGCAGGTCGATTTAATGGCTGACAGTGGCACAGAGGCGAGGTTCTCACCACTAGATAACAATCAAATTATCAATAATGTGGCCATGCGCGGCAGCTTTAAGCTTTGTGGTTATAACTTTAGCTTAAAAGGCAGCCAGGCAACGTTATCAAGTCAGCCAGCCTTTGCAAAATATATCAAAGGATTATGATGTTCACGACTGAGTATTACGCCAAACTGGGCGATACTCAGTAAATTAGCATTGTAAGTGTTGTGGTTTATATCAATCGTATTAAACTGTCTCGCTCGCAACAAAAAGATATGGAGAGTTGGGTGGTTGAGTTTATTAGGCAAACAATTTTGCCTTTGTATGGAATTATTGATGAAAATGCGAGTGTTTCGCCGTTAGGCAATGGTCATATTAACCAAACTTACTTAGTAAGGTGGGCAACAGGCCACATAGTGCTACAAAAAATTAATACGACGGTGTTTACTAAGCCAGAAGTGTTAATCGACAATGCCGCAAAAGTCAGCCATCACCTCATTCAAAAAGCCAATAATGGCGAATACCAGCTCGACGTGATTTCCCCTGTGGTGTTAAAAGACGGCCGCTTGTCTGTCAATTTAGGCGACAAAGGCTTTTGGCGTGCAATCCGCTATTTGGCTAACAGTCACACCATTGAGGTGGTCACAAATCAAGATGAAGCGAAAATGGCAGCCAGTGCTTTTGGCCACTTTGCTCATGCATTAAGTGACCTCGATGCCAATAGCCTTGAAGATGTTATCCCTAACTTTTTAAACCTTCCTCAGCGTATAGAACAGCTTAAGCAAGCGGTTGCCGATGACAAATCGGGCAGACTGGCTGACTGTCGCGAGTGGGCCGAATTAGCCTTGTCGCAACAAAGCTTGTTTGATGAACTTGCAAAAGTTGAAAGCCAATTACCGCTACGTATTTGCCATAATGACACCAAAATCAACAACATGCTGTTTGATAAACGCGACATGTCGAGCATGGCCGTGATAGATATCGACACCTGCATGAAAGGCTACTTGATGTATGACTTTGGTGACATGGTTCGCGCTTTTTGCTCACCAGAGGAAGAGGACTCAACCGCACTTGATAAAGTCGTTGCTCGTCCTGAAATTATTGCCGCCGCGTGTGAAGCTTATACCGAGCAATTGGCCGATATTTTAACGCCAATTGAAAAGCGCAGTTTATGGTTAGGCCTTAAAGTCATGGCGCTCATGCTGGGTTCGCGCTTTTTAACCGACCACTTAAACGGTGATGTGTACTTTGGTATCCATCGAGAAGGCCATAACCTAGACCGAGCAGCTAACCAGCTTACGGTATTCAAGAGTTTAGTGGCGCAAGAATCAAGTCTTAAAACCCTATTTGAATAACGCTTTTTAGTATCTTGATATAACCCCCATAAGGGCTAGCAATGAAGTACCAATGGATATTGTTTGACGCCGACGAAACCTTGTTTGATTTTGATATTTTTGCAGGGTTAAAGTTAATGTTTTCCCGTTTTGATATCGACTTTGATACTACTGATTACGCATTCTATCAGTCGGTAAACAAACAACTTTGGGTAGATTATCAGCAAGGCTTAATCGATGCCGCTGAGCTGCAACACACACGTTTTTTACATTGGGCGCAAAAACTTGGCGTAACCACAAAGCGTCTTAACAGTGACTTTTTAGCCGCCATGGTTGATATTTGTCAGCCACTGCCGGGTGCTAAACAATTGGTATCAAGCCTTAAAGGTAAAGCGAGCCTTGGCATTATTACCAATGGTCTTACTGAGCTGCAAAATGTTCGTTTAGAACGCACAGGCTTTAAAGCATCATTTGAACATGTGGTGATTTCAGAACAGTTTGGCAAAGCCAAGCCCGATGTGAGTATTTTTGAGCACACCTTCGAGTTAATGGGTAACCCAGACAAAAACACCGTATTGATGGTGGGTGATAACCTACACTCGGATATTCTAGGCGGCGTAAATGCAGGTATTGATACCTGCTGGCTTAATCATCATGGAAAAGATGTGGTAGATGGCATTACGCCCACCTTTGAAGTCAAAGATTTGCATCAGTTACACGATGTACTGCATTCAGCTAAGTAAGTTTTCTCTTATCTTAACAAATAGAATTTTTTAAGATTTGAGTAGCACAGCGTTTAAAATGACACACAAAAAAACCACTCGATTGAGTGGCTTTTTGATGTTATTGCATTAGAAGCGCATTGGATATTGAGGTTAACGCATTAAGCTTTATCCGATTTAGGGAAAGCCTCATGGTAAGCAATCATAAAGTCTTCTCTAATATGTTGCTCTAAATGGGTTGCGCGCTCAGTGGGGCAAAATATCATAATATGGACGACTTGTTCTCCAGCAGGCCCACTGTGAATATGAATGTGTGGCTCAGGCCCTGGTAGGTCAACACCCGCGTGCCTTTCAATAATATTATTATATCGGGTCGCGACTTCTAAAAAGTCTTCGCAGTGTGCTTCAATCTTTTCAACTAAATCTGGGAACAGCGGATACAGGTTTACAAACTCAACGACCGTAATATTAAAGCTGTGGTACACATAGCGTTTCATAAAGTTAAGGTTTTTCACCGCATAACTAAAGAACATACTATTAGGGAAGGTGACCGTTTTCCCCGTGTAATGGTACTGACCATGGTGTAAATCAATCTCTTGGATCACCGTCGCCATTAGATTGTGCTCGATGACCTCACCACACAACTTGCCCACTTCAATCCAGTCGCCAATCACAAATGAGCGTGAGCTTGCACGTTGTATCGAGCCGGTAAAACACAAAATGATTTCTTTTGACGCCACCACAAAGGCAATCGCAATAGCGGTAACAGACAGCGCAAACTTATTAATCTCGGTTTGCCACAGTAAAAACAACACCATGACGATTAAAATAAAGGTGCCGTTTTTAGTACGAGACATCCATTTACGTTGACCTTCACTCACAAAAGCCACATCACCACGGATCTTAGACACCACAAAGCGTTTAAGCATCGACAGCAGTAGGATAATTAGTACAGTAACAAACAGCTTATAGGTTGCTAAAAAATCAATGATGATAGTAACTTGTTCCACAAAACCTTCTCAAATAACGATAACTTGGTGATGAATTCAGATATAAGGCTCACTGTAACATAGCCATAGATTAAGTCAGCTTTGACCAGTGATTTTAATGGAAAATCTTTCGCTGTAAGAAGGACAAATTAGCCGTGGTAATAGCGTTAAAATGCAGAATAGTAATTGCAAGCGAAGCTGCCAGAATGCCGTTTTTATAAAAATCCAGCTTTGATAAAACTACAGCTTCGCTAACATGCAATTGCACTAGAAGTGATAAAGCGGATTAATGCTTCAAGAATATATAGCCAGCCTTTTCTGCGCCCCACACTTGCTTATCCTCGCTGTCATAGCCGCGATCCCAACTAAGAATACTGTCTTTGGTTACGGTCACTTCAGACGTGGCATAGCTTGCCCCGCGCAGCTGACTTAAACAGGTTTTCTCATCGGTGGAGCCTGCAAAGTGCTGCTCTGCCTCAGACCAAGTTAAAAAGACCGTACACCCTGCTTTTTCAGTTAAGTCACTTGGTGTGAGCTCGTTAAGCGGCGCCTCATTTTTGTAAGCACCCGCAAAGCGCTTATCATTTTCAAAGGTGTAAACCTTGCTGGCAAATTTAGTGTCAGACAATGCCGTCACTTCATAAACGCGTTGACGATATGGCTTATTTAAATGCGTTGCAGCAGCTTGCTCTACGTAAAGCCACGTCGAGTTATCTTTAGGCCAAATCTGCACCATATTAAGGTGAATATTATAAAAATCTTTATCGTCGATTGATTGCTGCTGACTATCGAAATGTCCCTGCATCCACTCAAGTAACAAAGCCTGTTTGTCTTGTTCAGTCGCTTGAGAGGTGATTGGCACTAGAGCTAAGGCAGAGAGTGCGGTGGTTAGAGCAATATGAGTTATTGATGTTTTCACAGGAAGTCCTTTCCGTTAAATGGGGTGTTCGGTTGACAAAAAAAATATTTTTTTGTTAAATTAACTGATTAGTTCCATTGTGTAAAACAGGACTACTTTCAGACTTATTCGGTGGTACTTTAATTTAGCCCATAGCGAGCTTAGCCGATTCTTGCCATAAATAAGCAGGCATAGGATGCTTTAATTTCCATGTGATATTCATTGGTTGACTACCTTCATATTTAACAAACTCAATTGGACCAAAATTAACAAAACCAACCGTTTTTCCGTACTCGTCTTTTGCCTGTTCTCGAACAAATAATATAAAAGATTTACCATTCTTTTTATGATTTATATAACTTAGTCCGCGGCCTGTATTAGGTCTTGTGTTATTTTGTGTTTGCCAGTGAAATAATGATGGGCTGATAGCGTAATCATGATACATGGTTGCTGCTGTGAATTGTTTCTCGCATTTATTCAAAGTAACAAATAGCAGCGCAATATTGGAATTTGGTAAATCTAAAATCCCTTCTCTACTCGATGACTTTTTATCGAAAGTACTATCACCAAATGCCACTAAAATATGTTCTTTGGGGTAACGAACATGCATTTTTAAAGGTGATGTATCGACCATTGAGTTGCCAACTACAGGCATGGAAAACTCATTGACACCAAGTTTTTGTATAAGAATAGAAATGACTTGGCTTAACTCATCTTGCAAGGTTGGATCTTGTAAGGTCAGAAGGCTGTCTTTAAGTGTGTTAAAGCCCGCGTTTTTACCTGTTTTATCCCAAAAATCATAATGGCACATTAGTGCTAAAAGCCGCTCAGTTGTTAAATGATTATGGAAGTTGCTTTCACAGAGCGCTTTTACAAAGCGTAAATAGGAAATAGATGAACAGCTTAATAATCTATTCTTAATCGCACGATAATAGGCTTCATAAATTGTTTTGCTATCTGGTGATACTTCTTCTCCTTTACTCAATGCCAGCAATACAGTCCATCCTCCTAATTTGCCATGTTTAACTTTGTAAATGTCATCTAGGGTTATATTGGGGTGGATATGCAAGAAATTAGTTAAGGTTAAAGGCAGGTTGGTCACATGCTGGTAATTGATGATTAAGCTAATAAGCTTATTTTTATTGAGGGTCGCTTGGGAAATATTTTTCAGGATCATTGATTGAGTTTTTTCTTGTAACTCAATGCGGCAGCCTAAAGGTAGATGCGGAAATCCTTGCTTTATTTCTTTAGCGATCGGCTGATGGGTTTTACCCACTAATGCTCTAAATTTATGGGAAAAATCATACTCAGGTCGAGAGTTACCTACAAAGTCTAAAATGGTGCAGCATTCTTTATCATTAGTTAATCGCAAGCCACGACCCAGTTGCTGCAAAAATATAGTTAAACTTTCAGTCGGGCGTAAAAAAAGCAAGGTGTCTAACTCGGGAATATCAACACCTTCATTAAAGATATCAACCACAAACAAGACATTTATTTGCTTTAAATTTAACTGCTGTTGCAACACTTCACGGTCGTTACTGTTATCGCTAGTTAATACGCCACATGCAATATTATGTAAGGTAAACTTTTGTGCCATAAACTTTGCGTGAGCTTTACTAACACAAAATGCCAACGCCCGCATTTGGGTTATATCTGTCACTATCTCGTAAAGGCTTTGCAATATTCGCAGTAGGCGCTGATCGTTATAAGTATAGAGGTGGGTCAATTCGGCAATATCATAACGACCTTTTGACCAAGATATTCGTGTTAAGTCGGTGTCGTCATCAATAGCAAAATATTGAAATGGCGATAAGTGCCTTTGATTAATTGCCTCTGGTAAGCGAATCTCAGCAGCAATAACATTACAAAAGTCAGTTAAAATATCTGCCCCGTCATTGCGCTCCGGTGTTGCAGTTAAGCCTAATAGAATTTGAGGTGTAAAATGCTTTAATACTGCTCGATAACTGCTTGCCGTAATATGATGTACTTCGTCAATGACGATGTAATCAAAGTAATCTTCGCTCAACGATATGCTATCAATTTGATTATTTAGGCTTTGAATAGAGGCAAATAACTGCTGAAATTGTGTTGGTTTGTGATTACCGACCCATAATTCACCAAAGGTACGATTTTTTAATACACCACGATATGCCGCTTGTGCTTGTTTTAGTATTTCTTCGCGATGGGCAACAAATAAGAATTTGGCTTCGGGATTATTTTGATAAAAGCGCGCGAAATCAAAAGCTGAAATAATGGTTTTTCCCGTTCCGGTCGCCGCAACCACTAAGTTTCTGCATCTGCCATGTAGCTCTCGTTCAACTGTTAACTTATTCAGAATGGTTTGCTGGTGAGAGTGAGGCTGAATATCAAAATAGAAACTCGGTGCTGTGGTACTGAATTGTCCCTTTGCTGCTTGCAGTGCTACATGCAATTTTTTTCGGCTTTCAATGTTACCGTCAAAGATTTCAAAATCAGGTGATTCCCAATAGGTTTCAAAAGTACTTAACGACTTTTCAATGATGTGTGGGATTTCTTGGGAGGTGATTTTTAGGTTCCACTCTAAGCCGCTTGTTAGCGCTGAATGAGACAGGTTAGAAGAACCAATATAGCCTGTATGAAAGCCTGTGTTACGCATGAATAAATAGGATTTAGCATGTAAGCGCTCACGATTGGTGTTGTAGCTAAGTTTAACTTCGGTGTTGGGGAGTGATGCTAGAAACTCAACCGCTTTTGCATCAGTGGCGCCCATATATGAAGTGGTAATAATTTTTAATTGTTTGCCACTGCGGGTAAAAGACTCTAGCTCTTTTTTAAATATTCGAATACCTGCCCACTTTATAAATGAAACTAACCAATAGATTTTATCAGATGACAGGATTTCTCTTTTAATTTCAGTTTCTAGTGAAACACCCACATTGCTGCCACAAAATAACTCACTCTGCGTAAGGCCTGTTATTGGCATTATGGTTTCTACGTGCTTAGGTAAATCAGCTGCAATGGGGTTGGATTTATCAAATAGCGCGGTAAGTATTTTACCTTGGCTATCGATTAAGTTTTCGTTAATTAATTCTTTATCGTGAATATGAGTACTGAGCCACTGAACGATTGTATTAGCTAAATTGATCTGCTGATGAACTCTAGTATCGCTATTGGGAACAGAATCCATAGCAATTTCAATAATGCGGGTTAAAAATCGAGATAAGAATGTGGCCGCTTCAGCAGCTTCCAATGCGCGTTCACCAACATAAAAAGAATCACGATCTAAGTTGTGCTCAACCAACTGGGTGATGAGTTGCTCGTATATACCTGCTTGATTCATGGAAGCTCATTGTTATCTGCTATTTGTCAGCCAGGATAGCTTAAATATCTGTAAAGATGAATGATGTGAATAATATTGAGGTAATCTTTTAAAAACAGCAGTTTGAATGGGCTTTAAGGTAGGTAAGGCGATAAAGTATACTAACTTACCGCCTATAGCGTGTAAAAGTGATTTTAACGGTTATAGCGTGTGAAACTTGATTGCCTAAACACTGAACGGCAGAAACACAAAACCCAGCCGATGCTGGGTTTTACTGATTTGATAAACTCAATTAAACGCTTCCAAGTTTGACGTAGTTACTACGCCATAGCTTATGCGTTTCATTTCTTCAACCTGAGCAAGATAGTGCTTAAAAGGTGTAATAAGCTACACGGTTGAGACAGTTAGTTCTTGCTCAAGACAAAAGTGTAGGATCGTACACATTGAATGAAATAATACGGCGGCATTTAAAAAAAGAGTAACAACGTACACTATTTGTGTTAGTCGGTCGCTGTTTTAAATCTAGGGCAGAGTAAACCTATCTTTAATCATAACTAGTTGTATTGTAGAAAAATAAAAAGCCCAGCATTCGCTGGGCTTTGTGTATTTGAACAAAAGTAAATTTAATTACTCAACGTTCTGGATCTGAATGTGGGTTGTTTGATATTATTGATTTATTATCAATAGTTTAGTTGTAGTTATTCGTTTGATTTTATGTGTTTGGTACCGTTATTGGTACCTTTTGTCGTATGTAATACTGCTTATCCTCTCTTCTTTTTTATCTCTTTAATTACTGAGCTGCCACTAACCTATTTATAGGAATAAATCACCTTGAGCAGGAAATGACTACCAGGTCTTATATTGAACAATTATCAATGATGAACAATAAACTCATTTTAATTGAGTGGCTGGCGCTTAAACCGATTGCTGTATTGTAGCTAGGTGATTGTATTAATTTTTTATTGAGAAAGTTAACTAGAATTCGTTAAAATCAATTTTATTTTATCTTTTTCATCATATACTAACAGCCAAATTGACGCCTCGTTTTTATTAAACAGGAAAAGAGATAAATCATGGCTATAGAAACAAAGAACTACGCTCCAGGAATGCGCATTGTAATTAGAGATGCGGAATGGGTGATACAGAAGGTTGATCCAACCTCTGATGGTGGTTCGCTAATCACTTGTGAGGGTATTTCTGAGTTAGTTCGCGGCCATGAGGGGCGTTTTTTGACAACCCTTGAAGAGTACATCGATATACTCGACCCAAAAGAGACAAAGCTTGTTGAAGATGAGTCGCCATCATATATGACATCCAAGTTATATATGGAAAGTATGCTTCGTCAGCGGGTGCCGACAGATGAGCAAGTTCATCTAGGCCATAAAGCCGCCATGGACCCATTGCCGTTCCAGTTAGATCCAATAAAAATGGTACTTCAACAGCCTCGCCAACGAATCCTTATCGCAGATGCTGTTGGTTTAGGTAAAACTCTAGAAGCAGGTATTTTGGTATCAGAGATGATCCGCCGTGGCAAAGGTAAGCGTATTCTCGTTCTTACCGTTAAGTCTATGCTGACTCAGTTCCAAAAAGAGTTTTGGAGCCGATTTGCTATTCCTCTTACACGTTTAGATTCTTCAGGTCTGCAAAAAGTCAGAAACAAAATTCCGACGAACCATAACCCGTTTCACTACTACGATAAGTCTATTGTCTCAATAGATACTATTAAGCAAGATGTTGAGTATCGACATTATCTAGAGTCTGCCTATTGGGATATTATCGTAATCGATGAGGCGCACAATGTTGCTGAAAGAGGTTCAGGCTCTCAACGTAGTAAATTAGCTAAATTACTTGCACGCAGAAGTGACACCTTAGTGATGCTATCTGCTACCCCACACGATGGTCGCCCTGAAAGTTTTGCCAGCTTGATGAACATGCTCGATGCAACAGCAATCGCTAACCCAAGTGATTATGAGTATGAAGACTTTAAAGATAAAAACCTTGTGGTTCGTCGCTTCAAAAAAGATGTAAAAGATCAAATAGCAGGGGAGTTCCCTGAACGTGAAATCAAAGAGGTCTACGGTACTGCAAGTATCGAAGAGGAAGAGGCTTATAGACAGTTGACAGAGCTTGAACTAGCCGCAATGGATACTGGTCGCAATACTAGTAGGTTGTTTAAGGTTACTCTCGAAAAAGCTTTGTTCTCAAGCCCTATGGCTTGCTTATCTACTGTTGAAAATCGCATATCTAACCTGGTTAAACGAAAGGACCCTGAGTTTCAGCCCGATATAAATGAACTGGAGTCCTTTGCCTCATCACTTCGAAATATCAATAAGAATAATTTCAGCAAATATGCCTCACTACTCAAGACAATAAAAACTGACCTACGTTGGAAAAAGTCCGACTCAGGTGATCGTCTAGTCATCTTTACTGAAAGCTTAAAAACATTAGCATTTTTGTATGAACACTTAAAATCTGATCTTAATCTAACAGATAAAGCAATTAAACAGATGCATGGTGGTATGTCAGATACCGACATCATGCATATTGTAGAGGAGTTTGGAACTGAGAGCTCAGGCCTTCGTTTGCTTGTGTGTTCAGATGTTGCATCTGAGGGCATTAACTTACACCACCAAAGTCATAAGATGATTCACTTTGATGTACCTTGGTCGCTGATGGCTTTCCAGCAACGAAATGGACGTATTGACCGTTATGGTCAATCTCATCAACCACAGATCAGATACTTACTCACCAATAGTGACAATCCACGTATACGTGGAGATATGCGCGTACTAGAAGTACTAGTAGAAAAAGATGAGCAGGCACAAAAGAATATTGGTGATAGCTCAGAGTTCACTAAAACCTACGCTATTGAAGAGGAGGAGGAGCAAGTTGCTGCGCAAATGATGAATGAAGATGCATCTTTCGATGTCGCATCATTTATGGACTCATTCTATACAGATAACGCCAACTCAACCGATGATGACCCACTCGCGGCGATGTTTAAATCGCTTGATAATATTCAAGAGGAGGCAGGCGAAGCCTGTGATATTTCGCTGTTTTCAGGTGAGCTAGATTTTTGTCAAAAGGCGCTAAAATATCTTAAGTCATGTGATCAAAGGCTTATCTATGAAACAGATGAGTCAACAGGTGTGCTTTCACTTTTTGCACCTCAAGACTTACGTCAACGCTTCAAGTTTTTACCAGCAGAGATTCAGCCAAAAGAAGATAACAAATACACGCTTAGGTTCAGTGATAAGGTAAAGCTTATCAATGAAGAGATAGTACGTTGTCGAAGTGACCAAACTTCATGGCCTCAAGTACAATACCTATGGCCTATAAACCCTGTCTCATTATGGTTAAATGACAAGATGTTAAGCGCCTTTGGTCGTCATGAATCTCCCATCATTCGTATACCAAGTATGTTTGAAACAGAAGAAGACCATTTTGTGTTGTCAGGTCTATTCCCAAACCGTAAGTCGCACCCTGTCGTTAACCCGTGGTTGGTGGTCAGTTTTGATAGAGGTGTACTCACAGGGATTGAACCGTTTGAACACTTTGTAGAAAAACATCCATTCCATAATACCCCAATGACCAATCGTGGCGGTGATCGTAATAGTGAGCGTCAGCAACAACTTCTGCCAACAGCAATTGATATGGCCACGCCATGGATGATCACCAAGCGTGATGAAGTATCTAAAGATTTAGAAGAGCGACTAAAAGTTCAATTAGAAAAGCTTGAAACGCTTAAAGGAAAGCAGCTATGCCAACTAGAGCTTGATTTTGCTGATAACAAGCAATCTCAAACCTTAATTGAAACTAAAAAAGCTCAACGTCAGCGAGAGATTGAACATGTATTTGATGAATACCAGCAGTGGATTAAAGACACTATGACGACAGAGCGTACACCATATATTCAGTTGGTTGCAGTTTTAACAGGCTCAGAGGGTTACTAAGATGGCACTAGTTGGTATTACAAACGAAAACGACTTTTACTCACACCACTACCTTAGTGAGCTCTTTGTTAACGATCTAAAAGATGTTCTCGAAAAGTGGCAGACGGCTGAAACAGAAACGCGAGAAGCGGAGCGTCTTGAAAAAGACCGTGGCGGTAACCCAAGCAAAGGATATCGTGCGCCAATTACTCGCTTAAATAGTTTCTCTGGCGAGTATTTCAGGTTACTCAATCAGCACCGAAAAGAGACCTCACGTACCAAGCGATTACTAAACCAACGTGCACGATGGGAGCCTATCTTCGCTGCTCTAGGCTATCAGTCAATTCAAGGTGATGTACTTAATCCAACTAAAGTGCTTATCGAAAATGGTGAGCTACCAGTGCTGGCTGCCTATGAAGACTCTCAAGGTGCACCACTGTTATGGATAGTTGAAGCGCACGACCTCTCAAATGAAGATTGTGCCGACCCATTGTCATTGCCATTACATGCAGATCAACTTAATCAAATAGATGAAGAACACCGTAAAGCGCTGACTAAAAATGCCCAAGGTGTCGAGTTAACCTGGCAAGAGATTTTATCTAAAAAAGTATTTAATGCAGAGGAACCCCCACGCTGGGTGATACTTTTAGGTAATCGACAGTGCTTACTACTTGACCGAACAAAGTGGGCGCAAAACCGATTACTACGTTTTGATATAGAAGAGATATTAGGCCGTAAAGAAGCTAACACAATCAAAGCGATGGCCGCTTTGCTGCATAAAGAGTCTATCTGTCCTGAGCAAGGTAGTAACCTGCTCGACACCCTTGATGAGTCATCACATAAACATGCTTTTGCAGTTTCTGAAGATCTTAAATATGCACTACGTGAATCTATTGAGCTACTAGGTGATGAAGCCTCAAACCAGCTCATTGAGAAAGGTTACACCTACTCAGGGGCTAACAACATTGATGCAGATCAGCTCTCAATGGAGTGCTTACGCTATATGTATCGCTTACTGTTTCTGTTTTATGTGGAAGCAAGGCCAGAGCTTCGTTACGCACCAATTAATTCAGACGTATATCTTAGGGGATACAGCTTAGAGTCGCTTCGTGAGCTTGAAATGGTGGATTTAACTACTGAAGAGTCCCGCCAGGGTAGGTATATCCACGACAGTTTGAAAATGTTGTTTAAGCTAGTGGCAAAGGGCTTTAATGGCCAAGAGAAGCGCAATCAAGATCAGATGTTCGAAGACGAAGGCTATGGCGGAATCGTCAATAGCTTCTCTATTCGTAAGCTTGAAAGCCATCTGTTTGATGATGACCGTATGCGTTATCTACGTAATATCGTTTTTCGTAATGAGACACTGCAGCGCGTTATTGAGCTTATGTCGCTCAGTAAAGAAAAAAATGGTACCGGTCGCAGTAAGCGACAGCGCCGTGGTCGTATCTCTTATGCACAACTGGGTATTAACCAATTAGGTGCAGTTTATGAAGCGCTACTTTCATACCGTGGTTTCTTCGCTCAAGACGATCTTTATGAAGTGAAAAAAGCGGGTGATAGTACCAATGAGCTGGAAACGGGCTATTTTATCTCAGGTGAAAAACTTCCTGAGTACACAGAAGATGAAAAGGTCTACCGTAAAGATGGCTCACTGGTTAAGCATCCCAAAGGTAGCTTTATCTATCGTATGGCAGGTAGAGATCGTGAAAAGTCAGCTTCATATTACACGCCAGAAGTGCTAACTAAGTCACTGGTTAAATATGCACTAAAAGAGCTCTACAAAGAGCAGCTAGATTCGATAACAGACTTACACCAACAGGCAGATAAAATCTTAAGCCTTAATGTATGTGAGCCAGCTATGGGTAGCGCGGCCTTCTTGAATGAAGCGATAAACCAACTCGCAGAAAAATACCTAGAGCTTAAGCAATTAGCAGAAGATAAGCGTATTCCGCAAGATGACTATACCCGCGAGTTGCAACGGGTAAAGATGTATATTGCCGATAATAATGTTTATGGGGTCGACCTGAACCCAGTTGCTGTTGAGCTTGCGGAAGTTTCGCTGTGGCTAAATGCCATCAGCGATGAAGCTTTTGTGCCTTGGTTTGGTTTCCAGCTATACAACGGTAACTCGCTTATTGGTGCGCGCCGTCAGCTATTTTCAACGGGTGACTTAAGCTATAGAAATGCTAAAGATCCAAGCTGGCTTAATATTGCGCCACAAAAGCAAGACTTCCATACACCATTAACAGCACATCAGGTGTATCACTTCCTACTGCCTGACAGTGGTATGGCAGACTACAAAGATAAAGTCGTTAAAGATTTAAAAACTGATGAAATCAAAGCCATTACTGAGTGGCGTAAAACCTTTACTAAGTCATTTACCGAACAAGACAAAATACAGTTAGTTGCGCTTTCAAAACAGATAGAATCATTGTGGGCCGATTGGGTAACAGAAAGCCGCAACTATCGCAGCCAAACCACTGACAGCTTAAAAGTGTGGCCACAGGTTGAGACCTCAACTCAAGCGAGCTCAACTAATTCAAAAGACAAGCAGCTACAACAAGCCAATAGCATTACTTACTTGAAGCTAAAAGCGGTAATGGATTATTGGTGTGCGTTATGGTTCTGGCCTATTGATAGCCATGCCAAGCTACCCACTCGTGAGCAATACCTGAATGATATTGCCTTGTTGCTTAAAGGGGCGGTAACTATTGAGCCTGTAGCAACAAGTGCCACTTCTCAATCAGATATGTTTGGTGAAATCGCTCAGCAAGGTGATTTATTGGCTGCGCCACAAGAGCACTCACTGTTCTCATTATCACGCAGTGGTGAAGTTGATAACACGTTGCTTTACCAGCATATACCTGTAATGCATTTAGTAGGTGAGCTAGCTAAGCAATACCGATTTTTTCATTGGGAGCTAGAATTTGCCGATATATTTAATGATAACGATGGGTTTGACCTGATCTTGGGTAATCCGCCATGGTTGAAAGTTGAGTGGCAAGAAAGAGGGGTAATAGGAGACTTTGAACCAAAGTTTGCACTTAAAAATATCTCCGCAAGTGATATTCCTTCGATTCGTAAGGAAGTATTAAGTGATAATAGTGCTTTAAGGTCGGCGTATTTTTCAGAGTATGAAAGTATTTCAGCAACTCAAAATTATCTAAATGCAATTGTTAACTTCTGTTTATTAGAAGGGCAGAAAGCGAATCTTTATAAGAACTTTGTTGTGTTGTCTTGGGAGTATACCAAAAAGTCTGGTATATCAGGTTTAATCCATCAGGAAGGTTTCTATGAAGCTAAAGGTGGTGAAAATGTTAGGGTCGAGGTTTATTCACGATTAAAAGCGCACTTTCATTTTATTAATGAGTTAAGACTTTTTTCTGATGTTCATCATGGAACACCGTATAGTATTAATATTTATGGTGATAGGGGGGCTTTGTCATTTATTAATATTGCTAACATATTCCACCCAAAAGCTATCGATGAGTGCTTTTCAGACTCAACAAATCAAATGGAGGGAGTAAAAGATAGTGAAGGTAAGTGGAGTGTAAAAGGTCATAAAGACAGGGTTGTATTAATTGATGAAACAGCGTTGGCGCTATTTTTTGAGATATTTGACAATGAATCTTTGAGTGTCAGGGGCTGTAGGCTTCCAACCATACACTCAGAAGTATTAAAGTTATCGTTGGTTAAATTTAGCCACCATAAGTTTAAAGTTAATGGTATTAAACCTGCAATAAATTTTTCACAACTGTTTGATGAAAATGCTTTTCAAAAATTAAACTTGATTAAAAAGGTAGTTGATTATAGGGCAGTTGATGAACTTAAGGTTCTATCAGGACCTAATATTTATCTAGCAAATCCGTTCTACAAACTACCAAGAGAAAATTATTCTAACTCAAGCCATTATGATGTTGTTGACTTGCTAAGCCTTGGCTCAAGCTTGCAGCCTAAAACATTGTTTACGGTCATAGACTCAAATGCACTTCTTGCTAAAATACCTCCGCATATTGGTGGAAGTGACTTTGCTTACTCTTATAGAGCAGCTTTTCGAGAGATGGTAAGTGAAAATTTAGAAAGAACTCTAGTGCCAGTAATTTTGCCACCAAGCTTTCTACATGTTAATACGATCATGTCAGTCGAGTTTAACTCTTTACACGATATGGCTTGCTTTGTTGCTTTTAGCTCATCAATTATTTGTGATTTTATTGTCAAGGCCACTGGGGTTGGTCATATCAAACCTTGGCTTATGAAGATGCTACCCTACAAAGCCAGTAATGAACGAATAAATAAGCACCTTAAGACTTGTGCATTAATATTAAATAGTTTAACTGAAGAGTATAGTGACCTTTGGCAATCTATATATCAAGATATGCCATTAGAAACAAATAGGTGGGCTAAATTAGATTCAAGATTAGATAATTCATTTTTCACCCAGCTAAGTGCGAATTGGGGAAGTCACAGTGCCTTACGTACGGACTATGAACGTCGCCAAGCTCTTGTGGAAATCGATGTGCTGGTAGCTATAGCGCTAGATATGACACTCGAAGAACTAAAAACTATCTATCGAGTGCAGTTTCCCGTTATGCGTCAGTATGAAGCCGATACCTGGTATGACCAAAATGGTCGTATTGTATTCACCTCATCAAAAGGCCTTATTGGTGTTGGCCTTGACCGCAAGTTTAAAAACAATGGTGGCTACTCTACGGCGGTGATGGACGGTGTACTGCTGAATAAAACCAGTGGCGAAGGTTCGAAAGGAGAACCTTGGTTTGATGGGGCTGCCAAACTTGGCTGGGAAGATATCGGCGAGCTTGAATCTGGTAGCGTGTTTAAAACCTTTATCGACGATACTATGCCTGATGGTCCAATCGAGCGCACCGTAGAGTATGTTGCACCGTTTGATAAGTGCGATCGCGAACTTGATTATGAAGAGGTTTGGGCTGAGTTCGAGCGGCGTTTTGCTGAGAAGAATAGTTAATATGACCAGTGATAGCATAATAAAACGAATTATCACCGCAGTTAAAAATGAACAGATTGAGCAAGTACTATTAATTTTAAGGATGAAATTTTAATGAGCTCACAAAAAGCAGAGTTACTCGCTTTTAGAAAGGACAAGTATCAGCTTGAAGAGGCGACAGGAAGAAGCCTGCTTCAAGAGGATGCTAAATCTGATCTGCACAATAGCGTGAATATTATTTCGGAGCAGCTGTACTCTAAAGATGTGCACTTTGTGTTTGAGCTTATTCAAAACGCGGAAGACAACCACTATGCAGATGGGGTTACCCCTAAGCTGCATTTTGAACTGTTGCAAGAGGACCCAACGGGTACCGAAGGCACCAACGGCTGCTTAGCTATTTTTAATAATGAGACTGGCTTTAATATCAAGAATATTAAAGCCGTATCCTCTATTGGTAAATCTACTAAAGCGGGCAGTAAAGATGCTGGCTATATCGGTGAGAAAGGCATTGGCTTTAAATCGGTCTTCAGCGTATCACCCAGTCCACATATCTTTTCAAACGGCTATCATTTTTTGTTTAAAGATAAGGATGAGGTTGCTGGGCTTGGTTATATCATTCCCTACTGGATAGATAATCTTCCTGCATTAGTGCAGGAAAGGTTAGCAACATACACTACCTGTATTTTATTACCCCTTCGCGCCGATAGTGAGCGAAGTATCCAGCAAAAAATCAGGCATGAGCTGAATAACCTTGATGCTTCGATACTACTTTTTTTGAATAAGCTTGATGAGCTAACCGTTCAGGTTGATGGCAAGCTGCGCCGTTATTCAAAGCAAGTAGATGGCAAAGTCACCACACTAGTTAATCAACAGGGAGATAGCTCTGTATCAACAGGCTATTTAGTGTCAAAAAAGTCAGTTGATGTGCCTGCTACTTTAACTGAAGTAAAGCGTGACGGCGTGGTAAAACGCGATCTCTGTATTGCTTTTAGAAAGGGATTAAAGCCCGAACAAAAGACAAATCATAAGCTCTATGCTTACCTGCCAACAGAGCTTAATACCGGGCTTGCATTTCTAGTTAATGCCGATTTTCTGCTTCCAGCCAGCCGAGAGTCGGTGTTAGTTGATAAGCAATGGAACCATTGGATGCGTGATGAAGTGGCAATTTTTGCCGCTGAAACATTAGCAGCGCTACTGAGAGAAAGTGATAGTGTTGAATATTTCTCTCAGATCCCACATCTAGATAATTGTTCTGAAGAGTTTCTTCAGCCAATTTTTGAAAAAATCATCGAAACACTTAAGCAAACAGCCTTTATCCCCTCTTTATCAGGATTAAAAAACTTACCTACTGATATATGTTTTGCAGATAAGACTGTAACTAATCTACTGACTCAATTAAACGGTGATGAAACTAAGCTTCCTGATAGAGTTATAGCTGTAATTGCTCATCCATATGAAAAGGCATTGAAGCAACTACACGACTGCCAACTCGATGCAGAGGAGATATTAAGTTACTTAAACGCTGCTCAAGTGGCGTTGACTGACTTACCTGAAATTTGGTTTGTTTCCATACTGCAATGGCTTTCCAAACAAGAGGATGAGTTTCATTGGAAAGAGGATGAAGATGGTGTAGAGCTCTTGCGTAAAGCCCCACTATTTATAACCGACCAAGGTGTTCTTTCCTTGCATGAACAGGTGTTATTTTTTTCATCGAATACCCATATAGAGTATCCGGTATTAATCACTCCTGAACATAAAACTAATCACGGTTTCATTTCGGCATCTTTTCAGAAATTATTACAAAAAGAAGCGGGCACACAAAGTTTTGTAAAAGAGTATTTTGACATTGAAACCTTAAGTCAGGGTGAGTATCTAGAGAAGGTAGCACTGCCATTTTGTGAGGAGCACTGGCAAGAAATTGAGCCCGAATCACTTTGGATATTGAACAGTTTTGTCGCTCATCACTGGTTCAGTATAAATGATTATGCCAAGAGCTTACTAAATGAAAACCTGCCATTTAAAAATCAAGCTGGAGACTTTGAGCTAAAAGGGAAGAGGCAGTTAGTCACACCTGAAGATGATGAACGCTCTTTTATTTGGCAAGCTGTTTTTAATAAAGATGAGCAAAATCATTTTCTAATATTATCGAATGACTATTTAGAGCTGTTTGAAAAGTTTGAAAAGCTAGATAAAGACGGTTTTTACTCAACTATTGGGATATCTTCAACCCCACTGCCAGAGGTTGTAAAAGTAACAAAGCAATATCGTCATGGTGCTATCCAGTTAGTTGCAAGCGACTTCACCGAAAGTTACTTATCTTATTTGTGCAATATAATTGATCAAATAGATTCTACTGGTGTGATTAGTGCCGAATGCTACAAATTGCCTGCAATTTGTCATACTCCTAATGAGTTTTTAAATGAAGCATCACGTAAGGCTTTTCTTTATTGGCTTGTCGAAGTGGAAGGTAGGTTGTTTAGCTCTGTTTTTATTAGGTATTATTATCGAACTAATTACTGCAAGAGAGTTGAAAGTGAGCTTCATCGCTGGTTAAAGCAAACCAAATGGCTACCAACACAAAATGGAATAAAGCGTCCTGAGGAGACGTTTGTTGCTAGCCAAGGAAGTCGCGAGTTGTATGGAAATGCGGTAAGCTTTCTTGATGATGATTTTACGTTGACACCTTCATTATCCGAGAAGTTAGGCGTTGCATCTGAAGTCAACACGGAAACAGTGTTAAAGGTTCTCAGAAGCTGGTCAGATCATAACGAAAAAATAAGTATTGATGATGTTATAAAGCTTTATAACCGGTTATCAGATACAGGATCTGATCTTAAAAGTTTATTTGCAAATGAAGCACTGATTTATTGCCCCTCTGGTGAGCGTAATTGGTGTAAATCTAGTAAAGCTATTTGGAAGTCTCAAAAAGAGGTGCTAGGTGACCTGTTCCATTGGCTATCAGATGTTTACCCTGACTATAAAATGTCATTTTGGCTAAATACCATCAATGTGTCACTGCATCCTGCTCCTAAAAGTTTTGCTGATGCATGGCTGCATCTTCAGACTTTACCTGTCAAAGATAAAGACAAAAGCAGACATGTGAGAAATAAGTTGGCTGCAATTTATGAACGGCTAATTTCATATATAAAAATGACAGGCAGTAATAACTCTGAGCCATGGTTTGATGAGTTTGTAGATAAGGCACTTTGTTTTACACAAAATTACCAGTGGGAAAGTAGGTTTACAACTTATATTAGTGATGACCGAAGAGTTGCAAAGCTCTTCGAGAATAAGGTCGAATTTTTCTGGCGAACTCGAGGTAAAACTCATTCAGACTTTATGCCACTGTATGATGCACTGCGCTTAAAGGGTGTGAGTGAAGAGGTTTATCGTGAAATTAAGTTAGATACTGAAAACCTGATCCCCCCAAGTGAACAGATATTAACCAATCACAGTCGCCTCTTGCTTGCATATTACTATAAGCAATTTATTTCAAAGTCAGGAACGTTGGCCGAAGATTGGTTTAACAAACCAGAAATCTTTGATCTGCTTACAGTTACTGAATACTGCACTACATCGAATATTCCTGTGAAGTATGAGCTCAATGACCGTATCGCTTATGATTCCGTTGAAGTTTTGTTCGATGATGAAAAAGGTGTCTTAGTTTACAACACTGAGGGTAAGGATAGCGAAGATTTAGTCGATGACTTAGCTGAAGAGATTAGTAAGCTGATTGTTACTAAAGCGTTTATAGAAGAGCAAGATCATATCCGCCCGCTTTTGAATGTGAACAGCGCTCGACGTTTTAATAAGCGCATTGAGAAAAAGCATTGGGAGAGTGTTTTAACTAAAGAAGAGATTAGAATAATTAACTCACTAAAGCGCCCTGAAGCTGAAAGTGACTCATCGTCTACAAGTGATACAGAAACTAATAAAGAGGGGGCTGCGACTGATAAAGGTAGCTTCAGCGGTTCTGATGATACTAGAGACGGAATCCAAGCGGGAGATTCAAGTGGGGCAGGCCCTTCCAAAAGAGCTGGCAACAAAGATTCAGACTCTGTCGCACGGGCGGGTAGCTCCAATGGTGCAGGCTCAGGTACAGGAGCTGGTAGTTCTAATGGCACAGGCTCCAGAACAGGAGCAGGTGGCAAAGCTTCAGGCGCTGGTGCAGGGGCGGGTAACTCCAATAATACAGACTCTGGTACGGGCCGTTCTTATGGTTCAGGTACAGGTAGTTCTAATCGTTCCACTACAGGTACTGAACGCTCCAACGCCTCCGGTTCATTTACTGATAATAGGAGTCATTCGGACCAAGATAATAATGATACAAACTCTCGGTCCCCTAACTATCGAATGGTTAGCTATGTAGAGAATAGAGCCCTCGAGCCAAATGATGATAATGAACCTGCTAAGAAACAGCGTGCAAAGAAAATTGGCGATAAAGCGGAGGCTCTAGTTGCTCAATACTTGCAGCAAGAGGGCTTTGGCGTTGAGCACCTAGGTGGCAATAATCCAGGTTTTGATATTCGTGCAACAGATCCCACAACTGGTGAGGTTTTTTTAGTTGAAGTAAAGGGGATGCTTGGAAATTGGAACCTGATGGGGCTTGCGCTCTCAAAAACTCAAATGCAGAAATGCCAAGAGTATGGTGATAGTTATTGGTTGATCGTGGTCGAAAATTTAGTGAATAAGCCCTATTTACATAAGTTAATTAATCCAGCTGCTCTAATTGATGTTTATTGTTTTGACTCCAATTGGAAGCATGTTGCCGAAGAGAGTATTGCGCTTAATAACATCGATGACAGCATAGACTTGAAAGTATTATCTAACTTTTCAAATGATGATGACATTATAGATGATGGTTTCTTCTATTGTGAGAAGCATAAAGAGTTGTATTTTAAGTGTTCTGAACTTGATATTGGCGCACCTGATGTTGGTTTTGAGCTACAAGACCCCTACGCAAAAATAGTGTGTGAATTAGAGTTAGCTTGGCCTAAGCATAAAAAAGGCGTGTATACAGCTGAGCAGAAGCCTAGTTTTGATGGCTGGGAATTTAAAACTGTAGATGAGGCTCTGACTGAGCTTAGCTGGTTAGAAGTTTAAAAGGAATAATAATGCATCCGTCGATCATTAGTCAGCAAGTAATTGAAAGTATAAAGAAGTATGTCAAGTCTGCATTCACCATGAATAGCCCTTGTTTTGAGCAAGATGACTACTCGATGATGGATACGTTTATCAATGACAAAAATAACCTGCTTAAAGGCCCTTACCTTTCTGTTCAGTTACCGTTTCGTCAAAGTGATGTTTCACTTCAATTTTTTAAGCACTTTGACCTGCCGTTTCGTCCGTATGCACACCAAGCCATAGCTTATAAGCGTTTAAGCAAGGCACAGCCGCAGTCAACGCTGGTTGCAACAGGAACAGGTTCAGGTAAAACAGAGTGTTTTTTATACCCAATCGTTAATGCTTGTGCAGGTAGTGAGCTTAAAGGGGTGAAGGCGATTATTATCTATCCGATGAATGCCTTGGCAACAGATCAAGCTAAGCGTTTTGCAGAAGTGATAGATAGCAACACTGGCCTGAAAGGTAAGGTTAATGTTGGTTTATTTGTGGGGGGGGAACAAGGTGAGCAAGCTAGTCAAGCGATGAGCGCCGATCAAGTCATCACCTGTAAAGAGCACCTAAGAAACAATCCACCTGATATTTTACTTACCAACTATAAAATGTTGGATTACTTACTGATGCGCCCCGAAGATCAATCTTTGTGGCAATATAATCAGCCTGGTACGTTGCAGTACTTAGTGGTGGATGAGTTACACACTTTTGATGGTGCGCAAGGCTCAGATTTAGCGTGTTTGGTGAGAAGGTTAAAGTACCACCTTGGAGTCGAAAACAGTAGTTTCGCTTGTGTGGGGACGTCAGCCACTGTTGGTGATGAACTTGCGCCACTACTCGAGTATGCCGGTAACATCTTTGATACCAACTTAGACGATGATTCAGTGGTGAAAGAGGATCGCTATAATCATGATGAGTATCTAGAGAGCAGCAAGGTTAACTATTTTGCATATCCATCATCTGATGAACTTGACGACTTAGCCTATGGCATGTTTGTTAATGAAGCGGCCTATATTAATAAGCAGATCAGCCTTTGGTTTTCTGCTGAAGAGCTTGCTAATAACCTAGATGCACCTGAACATGCCGAGCTAATCAGCATTGAAATTCCTGATGATATTGACAGTGATGAAGGGAGAAGATTGAGAATATTGCTTGGGGAAGCCATTAAGTCACATCGATTTTTTAATACGTTGCTTAAGATGCTTGATGGTCGATTAAAGAATCTTAGTTCATTAACTTCTGAAGTTGGACCAGCCTTTGCTATTTCAGTTGAGGATGCTGAGCGAGTTATTCAAAGTTTCGTTAGCTTGATATCTATTGCACGTGAGGCTGTTGTTGAGGAGCCTAGTGTCAAACGTGAGAGAGAGGAAAAAGGTAAAGCTCGCCCTGTTCTCCCACTTTTAAATGTTCGTCACCAGCTATGGCTACGAGAGCTTCGCCGCTTGGTTGCAAGTGTTGATGCACATCCACAATTAAGCTTTGGTGATGATATTGCCTATGATAGTGAACAGCACTTTTTACCTGTAATTAATTGCCGTGATTGCCACATAACTGGGTGGGGCACCTTCTTTAAGGGGCATCATGAAGAACCTGAAACTGAATTGGATGTGTTCTATCGGTTGTTCTTCGGTAAAAACCATAGTGTTCGAATTTTATTTCCATTGAAAGAGAAGTTGGACCCGCCAACAAATGCTAGAGTTCGCCGCGTATGTAGTGACTGTTTGACGCTTAATGCTGATTCGGCAAATGAGTGCGATCATTGTGAGCGTGAGAATTTAATCCGCGTATTCATACCTGATTTGATATCAACAAGTGATGCAGCTGGTCCAAAATTTAAAAACGTTTGCCCCTGTTGCCACACAAAAAATGGTTTATCAATTATTGGTGCTCAATCGGCAACACTTTCGAGTGTGGCAATTAATCAAATTTATTCCAGTAGATATAACGAAAACAAAAAACTAATCACTTTTTCCGACTCTGTCCAAGATGCCGCCCATAGAGCTGGCTTTTTCTCTGCACGTACTTGGCCATTAATGGTGAGAGGTCATATCGGTTCTGTCGCTCAACAATGTAATGGTCAAACGCTTGTAGACTTTGCAAACCAAGTAGTAAAGGAGGCTCAGGCACAATCAGGATCACATGAAGCCTTTGTCGCAAACTTTATAGCCCCCAATATGGAGTGGTTAACTGACTACAGATTATTGGTTGAGGAAGGTGAGTCTGGAACTTTACCCGCTGGAAGTAACTTACCTGAGTTGGTCGCAAAGCGTCTTAACTGGGAGGTATTTAGTGAGTTGGGTTTACGTGCAACAATTGGTCGAACATTAGAGCGTGCCCACGAAGTGACAATAGATGCGTGTGACGATGATTTCTTTGAGGCGGCATCTAGATTACATGCTCAGCTTACAGAGGAACTTGGTAGTGAGTTTTTAGGCATTACCGATAGGGATATACACCACTTTATGCTTGGGGTTTTGAATCGAATGCGCCATAAGGGCGCCGTTGCCCATGATGCTCTTAAGCGGTTAATAGAAGATGGTGGTGAGACATTTAAATTAACTCGAATCGATAAGCCAACCAAGTTTTATATGCCTAACTGGGGTAATAAAACTCGAACACCTTCATTTCTGACCTTTGGTAAAAATAGTAAATTCGACGCGCTACTAGGGTCAAAAGCTAGACCTAGTTGGCATCAACAGTGGGTTACGAAGTGCTTTACTAAAGATAGCAACCTAATGATAAATAGCCATACAGTCACTATTTATCACGCCATGATGATGGCGCTGAGAAGCGTTGGCACTGTGGAACGTTTTGATTCACGTGGTGATACCGTATGGGGACTAGAACCAAGTGCCTTGAGTATAACGCTCAATACTGCTGTTTTAGGTTGTGATTGCTGCAGCCAAACAATGGTAATTCCAGCCCAGGTTGAGGATTACTACTTAGACATGCCATGTAGTATCGATTCCTGCATTGGCCGTATGTCGGTAGTTAAACCAAGAGTTGAACAGGAGTTGTCCTTAGCTCAAGTTCATAGAGTCAATGCTGCAGAGCATACAGGGCTGCTAGAAAGGACAGCTAGAGAGCAAACCGAAAATTCCTTCATGAAAGGAAAGAAAAGCTGGTCAGTTAATTTGTTATCCGCAACACCAACCTTAGAGATGGGAATCGATATTGGAGGGTTATCTTCAGTACTGTTGTGCTCAGTTCCACCGGCGCAAGCTAATTACTTGCAGCGTATTGGTCGTGCAGGCCGTAAAGATGGTAACGCATTTAACTTAACAGTAGCGGAAGGTAATCCACACGATCTCTATTTTTATCAAGAGCCTTTAGAGATGATGGCTGGTAATGTTGCCGCCCCTGGAGTCTTTTTAGATGCATCAGCCATTCTTGAACGTCAATTGACCGCATTTTGTATGGATAGATGGATTAAGACAGGTGTCGGACCTGAAGTTATTGGCAAGAATGTTAAGAGCATGCTTGATGCCACAGAGGCAAATAAACAGGACCGCTACCCATACAACTTTTTGACGTTTGTAGAAAGTCATAAGAAATCACTCTTTGACCAATTTACTAGCATTTTTGCTTCAATTTCTGATAGCTCTAAGCAAAAGTTAGATCTGTTTATTTTAGGTAGTGAGCAAGAGTACAGCCTAGCGGGTAAGATTGAGAGCTCACTTCGACTACTAGTGAAGGATAGAAAATCCTTGAAGACTAGAGCGGATAAGCTAAAAAGGCAGATTGATAAGTTGAATCAATCACCTGTTAGGGATCTTAATTTTCAAGAAACTATGGATGAACTTGAAAATGAGCGTCATGCACTACTAGCCTTGGTCAGAGAGATTAACAAAAAGAAAACGTTAAACTTTATGACTGATGAAGGGTTACTACCTAACTATGCCTTCCCTGAGGCTGGGGTTACGCTTCGTTCTGTTTTATGGCGTAAACAGGAGTCGGTTCAAGGTGATGATGGTGAAAGCAAGTATGTGACTAGCACATTTGAATATGAGCGTCCTGCAGCATCTGCAATCGCAGAGCTAGCACCGACAAACCACTTTTATGCTGGTGGACATAAGGTTGAAATTGAGCAAATTGACATGAAGGTTTCTGAGCCTGAAACATGGAGAGTTTGTAGCCATTGTAATCACAGTGAACAATTAGAAGCTGATCAACACACTGTTTGCCCTAATTGTGAGCACCCTTCTTGGGGGGACCCAGACCGTAAGATGCAGATGCTCAAGTTGCGTCAAGTCTACGCTAGGTCAAGTGCACGTGATGCTAAGATATCTGATGATGCGGATACTAGGCAACCTGCTTTCTTTCAGCGTCAAATGTTGGTGTCGTTTAAGAAAGAAGATGTGAATTACGCTTACCAAGTTGAGAATGAAGATGTCCCTTTTGGCTTTGAGTATTTAAGCCGAGTATCCTTACGTGATATTAACTTTGGTAGTGCGAGTGAAGAGGGAGAAGAGTTCTACGTAGCTGGTGAGCGTAAGCAGAAGACTGGATTTAAGGTTTGTAAAGATTGCGGTAAGGTATGGAAAGAGAAAGACTTTAAACATGATATAGCTTGTAAGTATCGTTCGGGCGATACAGAAGCAGAGTTCGAAGACTTTTTGTATCTTTATCGTCATCTAGAATCTGAAGCTATCCGTATTTTATTGCCTGTTAGTAATCAAGTTGCTGGTAAAGTTACAGAGTCATCACTAAGTGCTGCACTGCAATTAGGAATGAAGCTCTACTTTAAAGGTAGCGTAGACCACCTGAGAGGCGCTATTTACAAAGAACCAGAAGATGCTGGGGAGAGCTATCGGTATTACCTTGTAATTTATGATTCAATTCCTGGTGGAACCGGAGCATTAAAGCAGATGATGCAGGAGCCTGAAAACTTGCTGAGTTTGTTGCGTCAAACACTAAAGCATATAGAGTCTTGTGATTGCGTCATTGAGGGGAAAGATGGCTGTTATAAGTGTGTTTATGCTTACCGTGATCGTGGGCGCATGAATGCCATTTCAAGAGAGCGGGCTGAGAGTTTACTTAAGTCTATTGTAGATACGGGAAGCAAGCTAAAGCTAATTACCTCGTTATCCAATATTTCAATTCAGTCCTTATCTGATTCAGAGCTAGAAGATCTGTTTATTGACACTTTGTCCAAGTCTGTCCGTGATTTTGTTTTTTCTAAAGACTATGTGATGGGGAAGGCGGGGTGGTCTCTATCGTCTAAGAAAGACCCTAAGACATCGTGGCATATGTTGCAACACGTTCATCTAGGCCCTAGTGATGGTGTGTTAATAGATACAGAAGCTGATTTTGTATTGTATCCATCTGATCGCTCTATGAACGTAAAACCTATTGCAATTTATTTAGATGGATATCAATACCATTACAAGATTGTTGAGGATGATGTAAGAAAGAGAGCCGCCATACTAGATAGTGGAAGGTATCATGTATGGACACTCGGGTGGGATGATTTAACTAAAGAAGACTCTGCCAATTTTATTGAGTATTTTGGGTTACATAGAAAGGAGCTTCAGCAGAAAAAAGATCTCTATCCTAAGTTTTTAGATAGAAATTATCAGACTCTTCGAGTGCAGTATGAAAACCAAAACAATTGGTCACTCTTAAAGGAATGGTTGCACCAACCTGAGAAGGTATCAGCCGAATATCAACAAGCATCATTTGCCAATTGCTTTTATTGGCTTGGCCTTCAGGATTCGAGAGATGCTGCTATCAAGAGTCGCTTTGAGTATGAAATGAAGGAGAATTCATCAGATGAGCGGTATAAAGAACTTTGTTTAGCTCAACCATATTTCTTTGGTGGATTGCTTGATGCCGTTAGAACTTCGACACAGTTAGTTGAAATTGCCTCTGTTATGCCGGTTGAACCATTTATGAATGTAATAGCGGGTAAAGTGCAAGAGCAAACAAATTACGAATATATGGAACGATCTACTCGTTTACATATTAGCTTCGATGACCGTTTTACAGATGAAGATGGATATCAGTCTGCATTGTTTGGTTTTTGGAAGATTGTGAATTTAGCCCAATTCATGTCTGACTTCTCATTCACCTCAAGAAAGGCACTTTTAGAGCAAGTTTCAACTTCTATTGAAGATGTTTCAGTTGATGCATCTAGCGGCGAAGAGCTAGCTTCGTCGCCATTAATGAGTACTCGCCCACCAGTGTGGGGCGAAATTATTGAATTAGAGCTGCTTGAGGAGTCTGAGATTGATTTGATGATCTCATTAGGTATTGATGTCCCTGAAATCGGATACCCTGTGACAAGTGATATAGGCGAGCTGATCGGTGAGGCTGAACTAGCTTGGCCTAAAGTTAAAGTAGCCTTACTACCTAGCTATATGGAAGATAAGAGTCAGATATTTAAACAACTAGGTTGGAAGTTTATCGTTGGCGAAATAGGTGAACAAACTTTAACGCAATTAAAAGAATTAATGGAGTAAGACATGACTGCTGTTGAAATGCCAAAGGTTGCTATTGCAGGAGATTTTCTATCTGCTTTTGCCAAAATACCTAAAAAACAACAAAAGAAAGTACAAGAGTTCATCAGTAAATTTCGTCAAAACCCGACCAGTACTGGTATTAATTATGAAAAAATAGTTAACGCAAAAAGTAAAGGCGTTCACTCTGTTAGGATCGATCAAGCTTACAGGGGAATTGTATTTAAGCCTGAAAAGGGCAATGTTTATATGCTGATGTGGGTGGATAGGCATGATGATGCTTACACTTGGGCCGAGCGACATGAATGCATGATTCACCCATCAACAGGTGGCATACAGATTGTCGATGTTAGCCATGTTGAAGCTAAAGAACCTGAACAACCACATATTTCAAAATCCGTTAAACATGCGTTGTTTAAAGAGTATTCGTCCGAGCAAATCTCAGCTCTTGGTGTGCCTGAAAGCTTTTTAAGTGCAGTATTAGCTGTAACATCAGAAGCTGAATTAGAACGTTTAGAGTCTAGGTTACCCGTTGAAGCGTATGAACCGCTTTATCTACTTTCAACAGGTGAAGATTATGATGAGGTTGTTGCTTCTTACAATGATGCAACTGATGAGGTAATTGATACTGAAGATTTTGCTGCTGCATTAGATAGAGCGTCAACACAGCGTAACTTTAAATTAGTTACTGACGATCTTGAGTTACAAAAGATGCTTAATGCCCCATTAGAAAAATGGAGAGTATTTTTGCATCCCTGCCAGCAAAAACTAGTTTCAAAAGAAGCAAAGGGCCCTATTCGTGTTCTAGGTGGTGCTGGAACAGGTAAAACAGTTGTTGCTATGCACCGTGCTGTGTATTTGGCGCAGCAACTATCAGGTGCTGAACAATCTAAGGTTTTACTGACCACCTTTACAAAAAACTTGGCTTCTGATATTGAGGCTAACTTATGTAAAATAGCTTCTGAAGATGAGCTTAGCCGTATTGAGGTTACCAATATTGATGGCTGGGTTACTCGTTTTCTAAAGCGATTTAATTATGATTTTAAAGTCGTTTATGAAAATGATGAAACAAGGAGGAAGTGCTGGAATTATGCTTTGGATCAGGCTCCTTCATCACTCGGGTATCAAGATTCATTTTATGAGGAAGAGTGGCGGCATATCGTCCAATTGAATGATATCAAGTCAAAAGCTGAGTACTTTCATGTAAGCAGGTTAGGGAGAGGAACTGCTCTGAGCCGAATGGAACGAGCAAAAGTTTGGCCGGTATTTGAAGAGTTTCGTAATCAAATGAATCGTCATCGTATAAGAGATATGAATGATGCAATGTTAGATGCTACTAAGATAATTCAGAAACAAAACATTTCACTTCCGTACAGCTCGGTCGTTGTTGATGAAGGGCAAGATATAGGACGTCAAGCATTTATGCTTTTAAGGGCGTTGGTTCCAGAGCAAAATAACGACATGTTTATTGTTGGTGATGGTCACCAGCGTATTTACAGAAACAAAGTAGTTTTAGGCCAGTGTGGTATAAATGTTCGTGGTCGTCGCTCTCAAAAGTTAAGAATCAACTATCGAACAACTGAAGAGACTCGCCGTTTTGCTACGGCCATACTACAAGATGTAAAAGTTGATGACTTAGATGGCGAAATGGACAAGTCGACAGATTACCTATCGCTATACCATGGCGAGAAGCCGATAGTTAGCATGAATAAGGACTTTGAGTCAGAGCTCCAATTCATTAAAAATAATATCGATAACCTAATTGCTCAAGATGTTGAGTTAAAAGATATTTGTCTGGTAGGTCGTACTAACTATGTTAGGGATAATTATGCTAAAAGCTTAAATGAGCTGGGTATTGATACTTATGCTCTATCGGCTAATAACTCTGATGGGAGCAAGCCGGGTCTGCGTGTAGCGACGATGCATAGAGTTAAAGGTTTAGAGTTTAAGTATATTTTCATTGCAGCTGTAAATGACGGAGTTATTCCGCTTTGCAAGGTAAATACAAATGATCCTGTTGAAAGTAGAGATTATGACTTTAATGAGCGGGCATTGCTGCATGTGGCAGCTACCCGTGCGATTACGGGGTTGTTTGTAACTTCGTCAGGCAGCCCAAGTCCATACATCAGGTCTTTTGGAAGTAATGATATTATGACCGCTCATTGATGAGATTTAGTCATTTTTCATGAAGAATAATAGAACCTACTTTTTAGTTTGCTATATTCATCATTTCTTGTTTAACGCCATTAAAATTTTTTAGGAAAAGTGGCTGCTTAGTGGTAGCTTTGATTACCACTAAGCTTAGGGATATTATTGGTTATAAGGAAACTGAATAATTCCACTACTTCCCATATTTTGAATATCCTTAACCATGTCGCTGATTAAGCTCTGTTCTCCCTGATGTGATTGTTTCTCAAGAGCATCTGCTTGTAATTTCCGCAGCCTAATCTCTTGTTCGTATTTCTTCTCTTTAAATATTGATAACCTATGGCTTTCTATTTGCTGTTGGATTCTAAGTAAGTGTGTCTCGGCGTTTACCAACCGTCTATCATTAGCCGTAAGCAGTTCAGATAAACCTTCAAGACTATCAGGTGCTGAACGAATGGTATTTTCAATGTTATTAATATCCATTTTTATTTGATGGCGATATTCGAGGCATTCAAAGTAAAGCGCCTGTAAAGCGAATAACTCCTGTTCACGTTGCAAGTCTTTTACAGCATCTAAATATTCAGGATTAATATAGCGAGAATATAATCCATGGGTCCGAGCATTTTGGTTACCCAGAGGTGCCCCACCAAGAGTATGCTCAGTGAGTTGTTTTGTATTTACTTGCCCGTTCCCAAACGATTTTGAATGTATTAATGATTGATATTCTGGATTAATTTCTATTTGCGCTGCTGCATATTCTTCTGCGCATTGCGCAGTGAGGTATCTCCTTGCTGTGTTATAGTTAATATGTTCCCTTTTACAAAAATCTTTAACGGTTAGCCCTGTCTTTAAGTATTCATCTGCCCATTTAGCTTTAGTTTTTGTCCAATTAATTTTTATTCTTTTGACCATAATGCTCTCTCGAAAACACTAAATAGTGACGTAAGTTATGTTGATTTATTAGAAGTAGGATTTAGTCCCTACAATCCCACCACTCCCGACAATGCTATGGTGTTAGCGGGACAGGAGAGGTAGGGCTTCAATGTTGGGCACCTATTGCATCCACTCTGGCAGTGAATTAGCATTTGCGTAGGCTGTAACGCCCTTGAAGGTTGATTTACCATTAACTTTACTTCGCGTAATGTTTCCAAACCTTTTAGCTGCTATTTCCAGTGAAGAACTAAATGTCCTCTGGGTTATACGAGTTTCATAATTATAGAACTCACAATATTTCAGGTAAGCGTGAAACAGGTAATTGCGTGGCGATGGTGGATGTTTGGAGCTGGGAAAGCCTCCAACTTGGCACCTTGCTTCATCTGAATAATGGAGGTCTTTAGCAAAACCAGTCATAGGATCTGAATCAATCAGAACATCTCTAGCATCTTCACCATTGGTCGCATCCATAAGGATTTTTCTAACTGCATTTTTTCCTCCAATCTCAAGAGTCCATGCTGTTAGGTATTGAATGATGGCCGGTATCTCATTTTTTAATTTTGAAATGAAATTAGGATCTCGTCTATCTTTTGGAACAACTTGTCCTAAGTGTAAAAGGACCCTACGACGCGCAATCGCACCGCCGTGATCTGTAAAGCGCATTGGACTGTTATTTACGGCAAGTACAATCGCTCTGATATGTGCTGAAAATGAAGGCCCGTATAATCTTCTACAGGAGACAGGATCACCACCTGTTATTTTTTTCAGGCCAGAGCCTTCACCTTGATAAGTTTCCATATCTGGCAGATACAGGAGCGCAGCGTTTAGAATATCTACACGACGTTCCGGTGTTTCTAGGTCTTTGGCTTCAATAGTTTTTACACTTGATTGCCCCACCAGCAAACTAACCATTGCAGCAAATGTACTTTTACTTGTTCCCCCAGGACCAACTATTTCAACGAATAGTTGCCAGTCATACTTCCTAAGTAAAACCATGACAAGTATTGCTTTAATAATTCGAACTCTATCCTCTGAACGCTGCGATAATATGGTTTGATCGTAACTTCCGCTAATAAAGTTAATATAGTCCATGAATGTAGGGCAAAAATTAGTGCTTCCATCAGTAGCAATATAATCAACACCGGTACTGTATCTAGCGTAAATATTTTTAATTGAACAGGGAGTAAACACTCCGTTAGATGGATTTAACATGCCATTTTTAAAAATGATATAACCGGTATCTTGCTTTGGCATCTCCTCTAAAGTGTATTGGAGCATACCAGCTACAGAGCTGACTTTTGCAGTGTTGAATCCTTCCTTCCCTAAATGTCGTTTTAGCTCTTCGAAAGTGATTTTATCAAGGCTCTTTGCTTGCGTTCCGTACTGTACCCAAAAGCCAACAGAGTCATCCCAGTAATATATTTCTGACTCCTCACTGCTGATCGCGTATTTGCCTTTTAGCTCTTTGGCTATAAAAGAGGCGATCTTACTGTCCCTGTCCGACGTCGATATCATTGAGTGGGATTCAGGTGGCATTAGCTTGGGATTAGCATCGAATAACATATCTTCACTTTCACTTTTATTACAGTTAGTTATGCTATCACCAGTGGGAGTGGTGGGGTTGTAGTTAGTTAAATGTGGTAATCCATCGCTTTGTTGGCCAAATTCATTTTCATTAGGTGGCTGTTTCATAGGTATAGCGCCTGCAAAGTGAATTTGTCACCATAAAGTGCACAATAGTCATTCCAGTCGGTATACATTTTTTTGCCTGAGTAATTTAACTTCAACATCTCTTCAGTACTAAATGATGGTATTTTCATTCTAGAATTTGTTAACATTGCTGCCATTTCTGCATACTTTCGGCCTGCAGGGTCGTCATCTCCAGCAATAGATAAAGTAGCCTCATGAAATTCATATTGTGCTGATAACGCGACTGTTGATAAGTTGTTTGCTGTAAAAGCAATAATAACTGGTTCACCACTTAGCTGATGTATTGTTGCACCTGTTGCGAATCCTTCTGCAATCCAAATATGCTTTGCTGATGTTAGGTCACCAAGTATCAATTGTCCGCCTTTTCTCAAACCACCAGCTAGTCCTTGTTTCGTCCTTAGGTGGATAAACTCTAGGCTAATTAGGTTATGTTTATAATCTCTTACGGGAAGAACTAAAGTGTTAGGCGGAAAAGATGCTTTACCATTTTTCACAGTGGTAATTAACTGTCTTGCTCCATTAGGATAAATGCCTTTCAGTCTTAAATAGATGTGCTCTGGGTCTGCTGGAATTGAGTTTTCCCAGATTGCAGTTGCTTGGTTAGCTGCTGCAATGCGTCGTTTGCGTAATTTTGAAGCTTCATTATCCCTGGTCATAATATCGTTTCTCGAATATGAGTTTATTTCAGTTGTTGTTGGCAGACTTGTATCGATTCTTAGTATTTGAGCTACTTTTCTGGCGGACTCATACAGCGGAATACCGTTAAACTTACTTACTAAGTCCAAGCCATCGCCTGCTACACGACCTTCACATTGTCTACAGTGCCAAGTTCCTTCCTCCAGTTTGTTGTCAAAGTGAAACCGGTCCTGACCACCACATATAGGGCATGGCCCATGTTTGCCTGAATGCGGAACATATATGCCTAGGTTTAAGAGAATTGAACGCCATTGCCCATTTGCGGAATTCACTACGTTTTTAATATATCCAGACACAATTAAACCTCACTATTTCTATCAGCAGACACTTCATCAATCCAGGCCATGACTTCAGAGAGTCGCCACGCAACTGTTCTTTCACCTAAATGTATGCGTTGAGGAAATTTACCTAGACGCTCAAGTTGCCAGCGGCGTTGGCGAGATAATGTTGTACGGTGAGCGCATTCTTTTTCGCGAATTAATCTATCTATTTCTAACTTCGTTTGGTGGGGTGACATATGTCCTCCGGTTGTTGTGTTTAACTTACGGAGGGGATAATGGCTTATTTGATATTGGCAGCGGGAGCTCATGTACATCAGCTCCTTTTTTCAATCGTTGCTTGTTGTCTAGTAGGTTTACAAGGAGAAGTGTGATTTTTTATCACTAATTAATTACTAAGCTATTAGCATTTTGTTTAGCCGATGGTTGGCGTAGGGCTTATAGCTAAATTGAGGAATAAGTAAAAATGGCTTTTAGTTATAAAAAGCCATAAATACAATTTATTGATTGTTGCTCATAGTTCGTCGAATCGTTGTAGCTAAGATTTTTAAGTCGTTTCGTTTTGGGGGATTACGAGATTGTATTGAAGTTTTTGGTCTTTTTTTATATCAAGATCGATTTGAATTCCAGGTATCCAGTTTTTACTCATTGTATTTTCAGAAGGAAGGTTTTTGTAACCAAGTTCACCTAAGTAAAGGGTGATTTTTTCTGCCAAACTTTTTGCTGTTGCTTGTGGGTACTTCTCCAGGGTTAATTGAGCTATTTGAATAGCTAATTTTTTTAGCTGATGTTCATTTAACTTGCCTGTAGTGGATGAGCTTTTTACTCTTCTCTTATTTTTATGGTAATAATGCGCCATAAGTTTCTGATAGTAATCGATGTCCTTTTGAGTATTACTTTGTGTCTTTAGTGCTGTTTGGAGAGTCTCAAGGTGCATTAGTCTTTCCTTTTCAATTATCCCCCATATTAGTTCTGCAGCATCTGATTTACCGCTAAATTCCATCTCATCAAGTTCTTTATGGAGATGATATTCAGCACCATCAATATCCTTTAGGCTTTGTGGGGAGAACTTTCTTTTTGTCATTTTTATTAATGCCTTAATTCATCATTTCTGGTTAACAATTGGGGATATGAGATGTGAAAGCTTATTCAATGCATCTCTTCTTTCTTCTAGATAATCATGGCGGTTATAGATCCCCTCTACGCCCTTAAGTTTATGGTTGAGGCATCGCTCTGCAATATGGCTTGAGACACCAAGGTAGGCTAATAAACTTCGGCAGGTACGTCGTAAATCATGCACAACGAAGTGATTGACACCTTGCTCTTCAAAGTGATTCTTGGTCGGCTGCTTTTTGCTATCTACTTTTTTGCCGAACAGTTTAGCTAAAGCATGATTTAACGTATCGTCAGAAATGTAGCCACGCCTGACGCTTGCGCGACGTGAAGGGAAGACGTAGATTGACCCAGCAGATCTAACTTTAAGTTCGTTTAGCCACTCTATGACATCTGCAGGCAAAGGGATTGATATTGCGATGCCTGTTTTACTGCGCTCTGAGGGTAAGTGCCAAACCTCATTATCAAAATCGATTTCTTGCCACTGTGCAGCGATTAATTCACCCTTTCGTACGCCAAGAGTTATCAAGAGTGCACAAGCTAAATAGTTATCTCTGGTGAACGTATGTGCTTGAGAACGCAGTACAGTAAACATACGGCTGATTTCATCTAGATCTAAGGCCCTGTCTCTACTTTTTTCTGCGCCACCAGCATCGGACATGGTAAAAGCTAAGGCTGGATTATTTTCAACTACCCCCAATTTTGCAGCATGCCGGAATAGTTGCTTTGTATACATCAGCGTATCATTAGCTGTTGCTGGTCGGTTGCTTTCAATCACTTTGTGGATGATCGATCTAACCTGAAGAGCTGTGACATCTTTAAGTCTTAGTTCACCGATAAATGGTGCGATTTCTTTGGTATAAATGCGGTGCGGGATCTCAGGGTGTTTAAGTCTCTTGTTGATATCAGTCTTAAACCAATCATTAAATAGCTGGTGGACGGTTACTATCTCTTCCTGTAGCGCATTCTTTTTTTCTAGTGCTGGATCTTTTCCATGTTTGACATCTCTGAGTAGTAATACTGCATCATGCTTCGCGTCAGCGATGGATAAGTGAGGATAGCTATCGAGTAAGGTAAACCATTTACGTTTGTTATTAATCGTGTAACGGACTTGCCAGCTACAAGTGCCACTTGTCGATAACCGAAAGTATAATCCTCCGCCAATAGCTGTTCGACCAGGGACGCCATCTTTGATTATTTTGTTTAATTGCTTATTGTTCATAGCTGCACCTTTTAGTGGTACCAAGAATGAAGAATAACAAGTGTTTTAGAATTCTCATTCAAAATGGTACCACTCTTGGTACCAGTTGGTAGATGACAGTGTGATACATTAATTTACTGTAGGCAACAAAAAAGCCCCAAAATAGGGGCTTTATCATATTTATTGAACGTTGTTTAACTAGGTTTTACATTATTCCACGTTTTGGATCTGCTCACGCATTTGCTCAATCAATACTTTAAGTTCTACCGCTGCGGCGGTGACTTCTGCGCTGATTGATTTAGACGCTAGAGTGTTAGATTCGCGGTTAAACTCTTGCATCATGAAGTCTAAGCGTCGGCCTTGTGCGCCACCTTTTTTGAGGATTAAACGCGTTTCAGCAACGTGTGCGTCAAGGCGATCCATCTCTTCTGCGACATCCATCTTTTGTGCAAGTAGCACCATTTCTTGTTCCATACGGGCTGGATCAAGTTCGCCAGTGATTTCGGCTAAGCGGTTGGTTAGCTTGTCACGTTGCCATTGCATAACCGCTGGCATGTGTTCGCGCACGATTGCCACTTGCTCAACAATTTGGTCTAGGCGAGTTTGCAACATAGTGTTGATGGCTTCACCTTCACGGCCACGGGCTTCGATAAATTGCGCTACTGCGCCATCAAAAGCGACCAGCAGGTCTTTGTTGATATCGCCCATGTCTTGCTCTGCGCCCGACATCACACCAGGCCAGCGTAGTATGTCTGCTAAGTTAAGCTCACCGTGGCTAGATTCTTTCTTTAACCAATCTGCAGCGTTCAGCAGTTGTTTGGCTAAGTCTTGATTTAGGCGCATTTCACTGCTGCCAGACTCTGATAATTCGTAACGTAGGTTTACTTCTACTTTGCCGCGGTTTAAGCGCTTACGCAGGCGGTCACGTAATACGGGTTCAAGGCTACGCATTTGCTCTGGTAAACGTAGGTAAGTTTCCAAGTAACGTTGATTGACTGAGCGGAGTTCCCAAGAGGCAGTGCCCCATTCGGCTTTGTGCTCAATGCGAGCGTAGGCGGTCATACTTTGGATCATGTTTGAACCCTAATTAAGTTAGCGGCAATTGTATTGTGTCGATTATAGTCTGCTAGCAGTGAAGGTCAAAGTATACAAAAGCTTATGGACTAGGTTTTACATTAATATGCAACTTACGCCGACTTTTTAGGTCATATTGGCTACATATGTGCGGGCGAATGGATTTATCAAGGCTGCTTGTTACTGGTAATTAACGTGTTGTTGGCAATGAGCATCGAATTACACGATTGAATTGTTTATAGTAAGCCTACATCTGCTGCTTGTGCCTAAAAGGTTTAGCTGTTTTATTATTTTGGAGTAGTCAATTGGACCATTTTGTGTGGAATCTCGACCCTGTGTTAATTTCGTTTATGGGTCTTAAAGTACATTGGTATGGTGCCTTGTTTGCCTTGGCCATTGCCAGTGGGTTTCAGGTAATGAAGCGCATGTATAAAAAAGAAGGCTTAGATGTCGAGTCGCTCGATAATCTACTGATGTACTGTGTGATAGGGATTATTGTTGGCGCACGTTTAGCACACTGCTTTTTTTACGATCCAAGTTACTACTTTGCCAACCCGATGAAGATTTTAGCCATTTGGGAAGGCGGTTTAGCCAGCCATGGCGGCGGGTTAGGGGCGATTTTAGCGCTGTATTATTACAAGCGTAAAACCGATATGCCGTTTTTGTTTTTGCTCGACAGATTAGCGATTGCGACCGCGATATTTGGCTTCTTTGTGCGTATGGCCAATTTTGCCAATTCAGAAATATTAGGCTTACCGACCACTAAGCCTTGGGGCATTATTTTTGAGCGTGTGGATATGCTACCGCGTCACCCTGCGCAGCTATACGAAGCGATTAGCTACCTAGTTATCTTTATTTCGCTTTATGCGGTGTACAAGTTTACTAACTTAAAAGAGAAGCACGGCGTAATTTTTGGCTTGTTCTTGTGCAGTGTGTTCAGCGCCCGCTGGGCCATCGAAATGGTCAAGGTTAAGCAAGCAGCTTATGCCACTGAGTGGACCATGAGTGCAGGGCAGTTATTGAGTATTCCATTTTTAGTGGTAGGCGTAGCCTTATTGATATTACCGTTTGTGAGAAAGCAAAAGTAAACGCTAGATTGGTTTAATATTAACTGATAACAGGCCGTGACTTGATAAAGTCGCGGCCTTTTTTTGCTCTAATTAAGACTGGTTAAAGTAGTGTGTGAATGTCGACCTTCTGGCCTTGTTCTAGCTTGCTAACCGCTGTGACGATGGCGGCATTAACGGGTGTCGCAACCTGATGTTGTTGCCCAAGTTTAACCACGGCTTGGTTTAAGTATTCTATTTCGGTTTTGCGATTAGCTTGTATATCTTCCCACATGGAAGAGCGCGCCTCGGGGTCGATATCGAGCATTTGTCTGGCCAGTAAGGTAAACAGGAAGTCGGGAAGAGATAATATTAGCGGCAACCATTGCGGCTTAACTTTGGTGAATTGCGCTAAAGGTAAGTGAGCTTTTTTACACACGTTTAGCCACTCTTTCATCGCAAGGCTTAATAGTTTGCGAGTCGGTGCTTGGCTAAGCTGCTGCTTAATGGGCACGTCAGTAATCGCATTAAGTGCGTTATTGAGATTCAGCAGTAATTTGCCATAAATGATTGGCGCCATATCATCGACCAAGGTGCAGCTTAAACCATTAGAAATCATTGCTTGATGAACTGTCTGCGTATGGGGCGTGTTGGCAAATATGAATTCGCCTTCGGTGCCTTTATGAAAGGTGGCAAGTTCTTTTTGCAGCACGTTAAACGGCGTTATGCCTTGGATGACGAATCTTGATTGCTCTGGGTATTTAGATAATGCCTGTGTTATCTCATCAAAACTGCCTAGACCGTTTTGCATTAATACTATGGTGCTTTGCTTATGAGTTAGTTGCAGTAGTTGCTCAGTAATATTACTCAGCTGGTGGCATTTTAAGGTGACAAAAATTAGGTCGAATGTTGGTGTGTTGGCTTCAATTTCGGTAATAAGGGCTGTCGGCATCACTTTTTGATGCAAACCTTGGTAACTGGTGAGGGTGATGCCTTGGTTATCAATAATGCTGTGCTTAATTCGCTCGCGGCAAATGAGGCTCACATTCTGCTTTGCCATCAGTAGTTCGCCTGCGAGGTAGCAGCCTGTAGATCCTGCTCCAAATATGGCAATGTTCATTATTTTCCTTAACCTTTGCACCGAATCCTAACCCAGTGTGCCTTTTTGTTAATAAAAATCCAATAAGGGTTTTGTTTAGCGTGGCATCCGTGCAAACAAGTCACTATAATGTGCAGCCAAATATGCACGAAATTAAACTGCATAAGCTTAGATTCAAATATTAGATGCTGAGTCTAGATTCAAATATTAGATACAGAATTTGTCATCGATTCCACAAATAGGAAATTCATATGCGCCCAAGCGACAGAACACCTGCACAATCTCGTCCAGTTACGATTACTCGTCAATTTACAGCTCATGCTGAAGGTTCGGTGTTGGTTGAATTTGGTGACACTAAAGTTTTATGTACTGCAAGCTTTGAAGAAGGCGTACCGCGTTTTCTTAAAGGCCAAGGCCAAGGTTGGGTAACTGCTGAATACGGTATGTTACCGCGTTCGACTCATAGCCGTATGCAACGTGAAGCTGCCCGTGGCAAGCAATCTGGCCGTACTCAAGAAATCCAACGCTTAATCGGCCGTTCATTACGTGCAGCTGTTGATATGAAAGCACTTGGCGAAAACACTATCGTTATCGATTGTGACGTGATTCAAGCTGATGGCGGCACACGTACTGCTGCGATTACTGGTGCTTGTGTTGCATTAGTTGATGCGCTGAACTGGGCTCGTGGAAAAGGTATTTTAAAAACTAACCCACTTAAGTTCTTAATTGCTGCTGTTAGTGTTGGTATCTATAAAGGTGAGCCAATCTGCGATTTAGAATATATCGAAGATAGCGCTGCTGAAACCGACATGAACGTTGTGATGACTGAAACTGGCAAGATGATTGAAATCCAAGGCACTGCCGAAGGTGAGCCGTTCAGCCACGAAGAGTTATTAAGCTTACTTGAGCTTGCTAAACATGGTATTCGCGAAATCGTGGATACGCAAAAAGCAGCATTAAGCTAAAACGTATTTGATTAAGGGGCTCTGTTAATAAGAGCCCCTTTTTTTAAGCTTTATTTAGGCTTAGTCGTCATTAAATAAAAACAGATAACAGTGTTAAGGAGATAATGTGAAAGCATATCAACGTGAGTTTATTGAATTCGCTCTTGAGCGTCAGGTATTACGCTTTGGTGAGTTCACCTTAAAATCAGGCCGTACTAGCCCTTACTTTTTTAATGCGGGTTTATTTAATACGGGTCGTGATTTAGCACGTTTAGGTCGTTTTTATGCTGCTGCATTGGTTGATTCTGGTATTGACTACGATTTAGTGTTTGGTCCGGCTTACAAAGGTATCCCTATTGCGACAACGACTGTTGTAGCGCTTTGCGATCACCATGATAAAGATGTGCCTTACTGCTTTAACCGTAAAGAGAAAAAAGATCACGGTGAAGGTGGCTCATTAGTGGGTAGCGAGCTGGCGGGCAAAGTGATGCTAGTGGATGACGTGATTACCGCAGGTACTGCTATTCGCGAGTCGATGGAAATCATCGCAGCCCACGATGCAAGCTTAGCAGGTGTGTTAATCGCACTTGATAGACAAGAAAAAGGCAAGGGCGAGTTATCAGCGATTCAAGAAGTTGAACGTGACTTTGGCTGCGCTATCGTATCTATTATTAAGCTAGGTGATTTAATTAATTACTTATCTGAAAAACCAGGAATGGAAAAAGAGCTAGCGTCAGTGAGCGCTTACCGTGAGCAATACGGTATTTAATCCATCTTCGTTAAAAGTAAAAGCCAGACTTAATGTCTGGCTTTTTTGTGTTTGTTTTTCAGTGAGCAGGGTTAATGATTGCTAACTAACACTTAGACTGGTGTAAAAACTCAGCACGGGTGGCTGGGTTTGATTTAAAAATCCCGCCTAATGCCGTGGTGGTGGTTGAGCTGGTGGAGTCCATCACGCCGCGAGATTTAACGCAGTAATGCACCGCATCCATCTTAACGGCCACATCTTTGGTTTCAAGCAAGGTTTGCAATGCAACTAAGACTTGCTGGGTCAGCCTTTCTTGTACTTGTGGGCGCTGGGCAAAAAAGCGCACGATGCGGTTTATTTTTGATAAACCGATAATTTTAGTGCGAGGCAAATAGGCGACAGTGGCATAGCCATCAATGGTGACTAAGTGATGCTCACAGGTGCTGGTTAAGCTTATGTCTTGCACACGCACCATTTCATCAACGCCCATCTTATTGTCGATGACAGTGATTTTAGGGAAGTTCTCATAATCAAGCCCTGAGAAAATCTCATCAACATACATTTTAGCAATGCGGCGAGGCGTATCCATTAAGCTGTCATCTGATAAGTCTAACGCCATTAAGGTTAAGACTTCTTTCATGTGATGCTCAATTTTTTGCTTACGCTCTTCTGGAGTATGAGTTTGCGGCAGCATTGGGGTTTCGAGCCCTTGCTCAGTCAGTGCTGTTTTGACCTGTAATGCAGCTTCACTTAATGCCATCTTATCCTCCAACCACAGGGGTAGTGCGTTTTACTGAGTGTATGTTAAAAATCGCCTTGTTGCTGATGCAGCAAATTAACTTGTGCTTCATGCGTCGCAATCATAAGGGACGGGGATAATAGCGTGATTTGAGTCAAATTAATATTATTGAAATAAAAAAGCCGACCTTTTTAGTCAAGTATCGGCTTTAGCGTAGGGTTGTGAAATTACAGCTTGAGGTTTTCTTTTAGGAACTTCAGTGACAAATTGAAATATTCTTCACGACTTTCAGGTACATAAAAACCATGTCCAGCTTTGTCCCATACATGTTGCTCATATGGATAGTTTGCTTTATCTAAAGCATCAGTCATGGCTTCAAATTGCTCCATAGAAGCTCGAACGTCTTCTTCACCATGTAATAATAAAATCTTAGCTTTCAATTTATCAACATTATGGCTTGGTGACATTGCTTTGAGTTGCGCTTTATCACTACCTAAAACCGTATCTAAGAATGCTCCACCTGAGTACGATTCTGGAATATCGCCACTATCAAATAATTCCTCTAAATCGTATACGCCAGCAGTACCAATGGCACATTTATACATGTCAGGTTCAATTGTTGGTGCCATTAAAGAAGAATACCCGCCAAAACTACCACCTGAGATACAAATTCTTTCTTTGTCGGCTAGACCTTGTTCAATGATGAACTTTGTTCCATCAATAATATCGTATTGGATTTTTGTTCCCCAAGCTCGATAACCATTTTCTTCAAATTGCTTCCCATAACCACCTGAACCAGTGAAATTAACTTGTAAAACGGCGATACCATTTTGAGCAAGTAATTGGTTTTCGGAGTTGAACGCCCAATAATCTCTTGGTCCATGCGGCCCACCATGTGGGTTAACTACAAATGGCATGTTTTTGTGTGCAATGTCTTTAGGTAGAGTTAAGTAACCGTGAATTTTAGCTCCATAGCGATTAGTAAACTCAATAGGTTTTACCTCTGACATATGGCTTGGGTCTAACCAACTCTTTTCAGAGAAAAGGTATTTTATTTTTTTATTTTCAGTATCGAAGAGGTAGTAGTCCCCTGGGTTTTTGTCATTCATGGCTTTAACAACCATTTTGCCACCATCAAGAGTTTCACTCACAATGCGAACTCGATGATCAGGTATTGCCGTCATTAATTGATTTAAGAATTTAGCTTTTGAGCTATCTTTATCAATAAATTCATATTCAGGGTAACCATTCTCAAACTCAACAGCATAAAGCAGCTTTGTTTGATCATCGATATAGATTTCTGATGGATCTACTACCGGGTGTTGAATTATCTTTTCACGCTCGCCAGAAGGCAGTTTGATTTTATAAATTGCTCTTGTTTGCTTGTTTTCAATAGCTGAAGCATAAATTGACTTACCATCTTCAGAAAATGAAAGCGGATAAAACTCTTCTAGCCCTTCTATAAAGCTTTCTGCAGAAACCCATTTATCCAGTTCTTTATCAAAATAGTAAACTTGATGGTTATTTTTATTATCGCTGGCAAAGCTAAATCGGATATTTTTATCGTGGTCGGCAAGAAAGTTTGCATTACTTATAGGAGCGACCGTTAGCTTTTTACGCTTACCATTGTATACATTGACTTCGTAAACAGAGGTTGCAGCATAATTAGTGCCAGTCCATGGATATACCATCACTAAAATTTTCTTTTTATCTTCAGGTAAAGTGTCTAGGACATATCCCGATGCTCTAAAGCCTTCTTTATACCCAAAAATGTATTCCGAGCGACTACCATCTGCATTTACTGCAAGCATTTCTCCGCGGTAAGAAGAGGTTTCAAAACGGACTCGTTTATACGTTTTTTGAACCACAATACGATCAGCATTTACCCAGTGATAGTTTCCGACCTCACCCTTACCTTTAAAGTTAACAATATAAGTTGGTTTTAGGGTTTCTAATTCAACAATGATGAGTGTGCGTTTATCACTTTCTTTATCGATAACAACACCGGAGAGGTACTCACCTTCTGGTGAAATTTTTATTTCGGTAAACTCAGCAGATGCGCTGAATTCTTTTATTGTATTTTTGGGAGCAGCAGTAGCTGTATTGAGTTGTGATAAACAAATCAATAAATAGCTTAGAATGATAAGCCTCATAAATCGTCCTTGATGTTGCGTTTTTGTTATGTGTTCAATGGCATTCTAAGTTTAAATTTGGATTATGCAATACTTAAGTCGTAATTGGAGAAGAATTATTTTCTTACCAACCCAACAGGAAAAAGTCGCGTATTCTTTCTCGATTGGCTTCTACTCCACAAGAAATCACCTCAGCACATGAACGGCCTGGAATGCTAGTCCCAGTGCCTCTTGCTGCATTAGGATATGTTGATTCAAAATATGATATTTGAATTTTGAAGACCTCATTCAGAGTGGGTGCAGTAACACTTATTGTTTCCATTTCATCAGTAGGTGTTTGTACCGACTGGAGATTCAGGGGAGCTGACTCAAAGATAGGAGTGAAATTCTTATCATCTTTATTTATAGCAATAAATTTCACTGTATCAGGGTATTTATTATCATAAGATTTTGTTAAATACTCACTTGCTTTTTCGATATCTTTATCGACTAATTTTCCCTCAAGGTATACTAATCCCAAGAGGTGTGTCGCAGCATTTAAGTTATTTTTACTGGCTTTCTCAAGGTATTTTATTCCTCGTTCAATATCCTGATATTTACCTTCTTTCAAGTAAATGACTCCAGCTTTGAATTGTGCATGGCCAGAGTTGTATTTAGCTGCTTTTCTATACCACTTTAATGCTCTCTCTGTATTTTGCTGTGTTCCGTATCCTTGATAATAAAACTCAGCTAAAACGTACATTGCATCGACATATCCTTGCTTAGAAAAGCTTTTGTATCGTACAAAGTTATTGTGACATTCTTGCGTATCACATGCATTGACGAGACTTTTGGAAGTTGTTTGTATTAATGCAGTTGAAGGTAAAGGGATAAATACTAAAATGATAAATATAAATGATAGATGTTTCATGACAGTTCCTTGTTATGTATTGCCTATGAAGGCCGTTCCTTGTTTAAGCATAAAAAAAGCGTACATCATGTACGCTTCTAAATTAGAAAAATTAACTATAGAACATATTCAAAGCAATGCTAGCTACGCAGCAATTGCTGTTGCACAAACTGCCATTGCTCGTCAAAGTGCTCGGTAGGTTTTTGTTTAAATTCACTACGAACAAATTGGGCGATTCTGCCTTCGGCGATAGCTAATAATAAGTTAGCTAAAATGGCTTCATCTAAATTAAAACCATGGCCTTCACGTAAGGTTTTTTCACGTAGTATTTGCTTGATTTGGGTTTCTATTTTGGCAAATAACCCGCTGATGCGGCTACGTAAACGCTCATTTTCACCTAATAACGCATCGCCATTTAAAACACGTGATATTCCAGGGTTACGCTCAGAAAAGACCAATAACAGCTGCAATACTAATTCGCAGCGTTTCATGGTGTCTTTTTCTTCATCCATGATGATGTTTAATCTAGATAAAATCGCATCTTCGATGAACTCGATTAAGCCTTCGAACATTCTAGCTTTACTTGGGAAGTGACGATAAAGCGCCGCTTCAGAAACACCAACTTCCGCTGCCAATTTAGCAGTGGTAATACGTTGGCCAGGGCTGGTTTCCAGCATGTGCGCAAGGCATTGTAAAATATGCTCACGACGATTTATTTTGGGGCTAGCCGCCATTTGTTATTCCTAGGCTTGTGACTACTTGTAAAGGCTACTTGGTACCTGAGTGACCAAATCCGCCTTCACCACGATCTGAGGTATCAAACTCATCGACTAAGGTAAATTGTGCTTGTACGACAGGGACAAATACCAGCTGAGCTAGTCTGTCACCGATTTCTAATGTGAATGGTTTATCGCTGCGGTTCCAACAAGACACCATTAACGGCCCTTGATAGTCAGAATCAATCAATCCAACTAAGTTACCTAATACAATACCGTGCTTATGGCCTAAGCCTGAACGCGGCAAAATCACGGCTGCAAGACTTGGGTCAGCAACGTGCACTGCAATCCCTGTAGGGATTAATACAGTTTTACCTGGCTCAATGACCATTGTGGTGTCGATCATTGCGCGTAGGTCCATTCCAGCACTGCCTGGTGTGGCATAGCTTGGTAATGGGAACTCAGCGCCAATGCGAGAGTCGAGTAACTTCAGTTCTACAGGTGTTTTCATGATGTTTTTATTTTGGTCGCTATTAGAGTAAGTAATTGTTTTGCAAGCGTCAGTTTATCGGTTGCAGGCAGTTGTTGACTACCATCTTGCCAAAAAACATGTAATGCATTGGCATCGGCATTAAAGCCAAGGCCAGCGATTGATACGTCGTTAGCGGCAATTAAGTCCAACTTTTTACGTTCAAGCTTTCCGCGGGCATATTCTTCTACGTTATCGGTCTCAGCGGCAAAACCTACAGTAAAAGGTCGTTTAGTCAGGGCAGAAACGCTGGCTAAGATATCAGGGTTACGTACAAGGGCAAGCTGCATATTTTCTGACGACTTTTTAATTTTTGACTCAGCAACTTCGGCAATTCGATAATCCGCTACAGCAGCGCAGCCAATGAAGATATCTTGGTTATCGACATTATCCATTACCGCATTAAGCATGTCTTGCGCTGATTCTACATCAATTCTGTTTACGCCTTGTGGCGTCGCTAAGTTAACAGGACCTGTGACTAAGGTGACTTCGGCGCCCATTTGAGTTGCTGCCGCTGCTAAAGCAAAGCCCATTTTACCTGAGCTATGGTTAGAGATATAACGCACGGGATCAATCGCTTCGCGCGTTGGGCCTGCAGTTAACAGTAGTTTTTGGCCTGTTAACGGTTTAGGGCCAAAGAATTGCACCAGCTGCTCAGCAATGACTAATGGCTCTTGCATACGACCTGGGCCGACTTCGCCACAGGCTTGGTCGCCACTCGCCGGCCCCCACACTGTAATGCCTTTGCGGGCTACATTGGCGAGGTTTTCTTGAGTGGCTTGATTGCGGTACATCTGCTGGTTCATCGCAGGGCAGATGATCACAGGTGCTTCAGTGGCTAAACAGGTGGTGGTTAATAGCTCATCTGCCATGCCTGCATTAATGCGGGCAATAAGGTTGGCGGTGGCAGGTGCCACGATAACCACATCCGCCCATCTTGCAAGCTCGATGTGTCCCATTGCTGCTTCTGCTGCTGGATCAAGTAAATCGGAGGCGACAGGGTGGCCTGACAAGGCTTGAATGGTCAGGGGAGTAATAAATTCCATCGCGCTTTGGCTCATGACCACACGAACATCTGCGCCGCGTTCTTTAAGACGACGAATTAAGTCAGCGCTTTTATACGCTGCAATACCGCCACCAATTCCTAAAAGGACTTTTTTATTTGTCAGCATGTTTGGCTCAATCCTGCTATTCGCTTTATTGCCGCTACGATATCACAATCCACTTAAATGGGGATGATCCGAAATTAAAAATTTAGACCATACTCTGTAGTTGCAAATGGCCATATCAGGTCACAAGGATGTATTAATTAGCAATATATAGGCAATAAACAAGGGAGTGTTTATGGCAATTAAAGATTGGCCTGACGGCGAAGGACCAAGAGATAAATTATTAAAGCATGGCGCAGGGCATTTATCTGATGCAGAACTATTAGCGGTTTTATTACGCAATGGATTAGCAGGGCACAATGCGGTGGATTTGGCCCGTGGGATGATCAGCAAATTTGGCGGTTTAAGACCATTATTTGCAGCGCCTAAATCTCAGGTGTGTCAATTGGCGGGTATTGGACCGGTAAAATATGCCCAATTACAGGCTGCATCGGAGATTTCGAAGCGAATTTTTCAAGAAAACATGCATCGAGGACAAATTTTAATAAATCCTGATTTAACTCGGGACTATTTAATGAGACAATTAGCAGACCGATCCTATGAAGTGTTCGCATTATTATTGTTGGATAGCCAACATAGAGTGATTCAGTTTGTAGAATTATTCCGCGGAACGATTAATTCGGCATCAGTTTATCCACGTGAAGTGGTGACACTAGTGCTGGAGAAAAAGGCTGCGGCAGTCATAGTGTGTCACAATCACCCGTCTGGCATTGCAGAGCCAAGTCAGGCAGATCGGCAAATTACTGACAGATTAAAAAAAGCCCTTTCAACCATCGATGTTTCCCTTTTGGATCATATGGTTGTAGGCGATCAGGAGATAGTTTCCTTCGCTGAACGCGGATGGTTATTATAAACAATACTTGATCTTAGTTTTGTTATCGTGTATAAAATGCGCCCTCTTTGTGCCTCGGGCGACGGCCACACGAGGCACATAAATGCTCGAGCGTTTTAAAATTGTTTTTGGAGAAGATTGACATGTCAAGAGTATGCCAAGTAACTGGCAAGAAGCCTATGGTTGGTAACAACCGTTCGCACGCTAAAAATTCGACTCGTCGTCGTTTTTTACCTAACCTACAAAACCACCGTTTTTGGTTAGAAGAAGAAAAACGCTTCGTGCAACTACGTGTATCTACTAAAGGTATCCGTATCATCGACAAAAAAGGTATTGAAGTTGTAGTTAAAGAACTTCGTGCCCGCGGCGAGAAGGTATAATAGAAAATGGCTAAATCTAAAGGTAATCGTGAGAAGATCAAATTAGTATCTAGTGCTAAAACTGGTCACTTCTACACTACTGAAAAAAATAAGCGTAACATGCCTGAAAAAATGGAAATCAAGAAATTTGATCCAGTTATTCGTCAGCACGTTATGTACAAAGAAGCTAAAATCAAGTAATTGATTTTGTTCTTTTGAAAAGCCCCTTTATTGGGGCTTTTTTTTGGCCTTTTTTTAGTATTCGCTGACAATAATGATTACATTTATCGCTCCTACCTTTTAGCAATAAATCTTTACAGTTACACAGCTTATAAATTGGCTTATTCATTAAATCTGTCATATTTGGCCACTAGGCTGTCACATATTGTATTTTTGCTTATGTCTTCGCATACTTTTCAATGTTGTTGGGTTTTACTGTGAGTTTCACTAAGTAATTGTCACTGCAATAATTTATTGGAATGTCACTCTTGGGTGGTTTTGATACCATTTTTGAATAGTTAAATACTAAAAAGCCATAAAAAACCCAATAAAAGCCTTTTAAAGTGAATTTAAATGCAATAATATTGATTAATTATATTAACCTTGTTGTTCGCAACGAGACTTAATACCGATATATTTATTTGTGTAGGGGTTAATGTGCCTTTAAGAACCACAGAGCTTGTTGATGGTTTTCGTCATTCAGCACCGTATGTCAATGTACATAGGGGAAAAACCTTCGTTGTCATGTTGGGCGGCGAAGCGTTATTGCATAATCAGTTTCGCGGCATTTTAAATGATGTTGCCCTGTTGCATTCGCTTGGTATCAAAGTGGTACTGGTGTATGGCGCGAGGCCGCAGATTGATGTAGCGCTTCATGACGCAAACATTGAACCTAGTTATCACAATGGCGTGCGTGTTACTGATGAAGACTCACTAAAGGTCATTAAACAAGTAGCAGGTGCAGTCCAGTTTGATATTACCGCTCGGTTGTCGATGAGCCTTGGTAATACGCCAATGCAAAATGCACAAATCAACTTAGTCAGTGGCAACTTTGTCATTGCTCAGCCGCTTGGTATTGATGATGGTGTAGATTTTTGTCTGACGGGTAAAGTGCGTCGTATTGATACCCAAGGGCTTGAGCGTCAGTTAAACAATAACTGTATTGTATTGATGGGGCCTATGGCTGTCTCAGTGACTGGTGAGTGCTTTAACTTAACTGCGGAAGAGGTTGCCACCAAAGTTGCTATAAAACTGAAAGCAGACAAAATTATTGGCTTCAGTAGCACCCACGGTATTTTAGACCAAGTGGGTGAAGTGATTGCTGAGCTTATGCCTAATGAAGCGCAAACTATTTGGGATGAGATGAACCAAGCAGACCAACCTTGTGTTGGGACGATGGCATTTTTAAAAGCCAGTATCGATGCATGCCGAAATGGGGTGCCACGTTGTCACTTAGTGAGTTATTTAGAAGATGGCACCTTGCTACAAGAGCTATTCTCCCGTGAGGGGATTGGTACTCAAATCGTTACCGAAAGCGCCGAACGTTTAAGACGCGCTAATATTGGTGACATTGGTGGGGTACTGGACTTAATACGTCCATTAGAAGAGCAAGGCATTTTAGTACGTCGCTCGCGTGAGCAGCTTGAAATGGAAATTGAGCAGTTCATGCTGATTGAACGCGATAGCCTAGTAATTGGCTGTGCGGCGCTGTATCCATTTGAAGAAGATAACGCCGGTGAATTTGCCTGCTTAGTGGTGCATCCTGATTATCGCGATGCAGATCGTGGCAGTGTGCTACTCAATAATATTATTGGTCAGGCTCGCGTGCGTGGCTACTCTCGCTTATTTGCGTTAACCACACGTAGTATTCATTGGTTTTTAGAGCATGGCTTTAATATCGTTGAAGTGGATGCCTTACCGAATGTGAAAAAGCAGTTATATAACTTCCAACGTAAATCTAAAATTCTTGCGTTAGATTTATAATCCTAAAAATTTAGCGTAATAAAATGCCACTTCATGGTCATACATGGGTGGCATTTTTGTTATGCTCGACAAATCTATCAGCTCACTATTAGCACTATTAAGCCTTTGGAAAAATGATGAATATTGAACTTGCAGGACTCTCTAGTAATGCCATGGCGAATTTTATTGGCTTGTTAATTGGCTTAGTGCTGTTAACGATACTGCTGAAAGTGAAAAAATTACCAAGTGCGGCGTTTTATTCAAGCTTAGGGATCATTATTGCGGTATTCGCTTTGTTTTCGCTGACCATGTATCAATCGAGCCAATCAAGGGTATCTGTGAGTCAGTCGGGCGCTGTTGAGGTGAATATTCCATTGTATGGTCAACATTTTGAGGCTGGTGAGGTCGATTGGCAGCAAGCTAAGGTGATAAACCTTTTAGAAGAGCCTCAATACACGCCTAGCAGGCGAACTAATGGATTGGGCCTAACAGGATACTCTTTAGGTTGGTTTACGCTTAAAAATGGCGATAAAGCCCTAGTGTCGGTGACAACTAATGAAGCTGTATTACTCGTGCCAACAAAGAGAGGATATACGTTGCTGTTATCGGTGGAAAACCCGCAAGCAACAATGAATAAGATTGCTGCTTTGCAGGAATAAGAGAGATGGGCTAGCAGTTTATGTTTGCTTGATGCGGCGTCTGCGTTGCAATGCCATATCCGCAGTAAAGATAATTAACGCACTCCAAATAAAGCCAAAGGTGATGCCTTTTTCAATATCGAAGGGTTCGTTATATAAAAAAATCGCTAATATGAACATGATACTCGGGCCAATATATTGGAAAAATCCTAACATTGACAAGGGAATACGCATCGCCGCCCCCGCAAAACATAATAGCGGCACAGTGGTAACAATACCGGCAGCGATGAGCGTTAAGTTCATCGTCATATTGTTGGTGAAGATGTTTGCTGTTGCCGTATCTAATGTCAGCAGCAAATAGCCTAAAGCTACGGGTAATAGTATCGCGGTCTCAACCAGTAAACCGGTTTTAGCATCAATGTTGACCTTTTTACGCAGTAAACCGTAAAAACCAAAAGAGCAGGCTAAAGCTAGCGATACCAATGGAATTGAGCCAAACGAGATAAGTTGAACTAACACACCAATACTTGCGAGTGCCACTGCCAGCCATTGTAGTTTCCGTAAGCGCTCAGATAAAAATACCATTCCCAGTAACACATTAAATAATGGGTTAATAAAATAGCCTAAGCTTGCATCTAGCATATGGTCGTTATTAATCGCCCAAATGAAAATAAGCCAGTTAACGGCAATCAGTACTGAGGTAACCGTTAGCACTAACAGTTGTTTGGGCTTTTTCAGCACCAATTTAAGGCGCGAAAATCCGCCAATAAACTGCATTAAAATAATGATGAAGAAAAATGACCACAGCACTCGGTGAGCCAAGGTTTCAAACGCCGAGACATCGCTGAGTAATTTAAAATAAAGAGGCGCAATTCCCCAAAGGAAATAGGCACAAATGGCAAGGGCGATGCCTTTACGGTGTTCAAGATCTTGCATGGGAACCAACTGCACGGAAATAGAGAAAGGGCGATTGTAGGTTGCTGGTGATGATCACTCAAGTTATTAGCGTAATCATTTGTTTCATTCTGATTAACTAATAAGAATTTAGCAGGTAAGGATTTAACTGGTATGTGATGAACTAGTGCAAAATTTCCCTAGTTCATCAAATTAACGCTTAGCTCAATATATTAACCAACCATATAAGTGCCAGTACCAAAAGCTAAATGTGTCCCTTGCTCGTTATGTAGCTCCATGCGACAAACTGAAACACGATTACCTGAGCGAATAACACAACCTGTGCCAGTAAATACTTCACCACGACCTGGACGTAAAAAGTCTACACGCATGTCGATAGTTCCTAAGGTGGTTAAGCGTTTTTCTAATTGCTCGATTGTCCAATCTTCTCGACTTGAGACTAACCCTGCAAATGCGGTTAATCCTCCAACCACATCCAATAAAGTAGCTGTTACGCCGCCATGGAGAATGTTTTGGTGGATGTTACCGATAAGTTCGGGTTTCATACGAATAACAACTTCAACGCCTTCGGTGTCATAGCGTTTAATTTCTAATCCCAATAGATTATGAAATGGTACATGTTTATCAAAAATTTCAGCGACTTGCTTTAGTGCGTTTAATTGAACTTCCGTTGTCATAGTTAACCTTTTTATTGTTATTTGAGGTCGAGTGGCATGGGCAAACTAGCTAGAGTATTTAATCTAACTTAATTAGCTTTATAAAATCAATGCTGCATATTTGAGCAGTTAAAGATTGCAGGCTGACATTGGGTCGAGACATATGCGTGGCAGTGCTTTAAAATGACGCTTCTTATCTTCAGCCTAAAAGATGGACAGTCCTATTTCCAGTTCAAGCTCAAGCCAAACAGTTGATCAAATCGACTTTGCACCCAACGCGACTCAACAAGAGGCGCAGGATGTGCTTGGGCATCAGTTACAACAGATATTTGGTTATCGAGACTTCCGTGAAGGGCAGCGTGAAATTATTGAGCAGACATTGAGTGGCCAAGATACTTTGGTGATCATGCCTACTGGTGGTGGCAAGAGTATGTGCTACCAACTACCAGCCTTAATTTTACCGGGTCTTACCGTAGTGGTTTCGCCGTTAATTTCATTAATGAAAGATCAAGTGGACAGCTTGACTCAATCTGGTGTCGCAGCGGCTTATTTGAATTCATCTTTGCCACGTGACGAGACCGTGTCGATTTTGCGCCGACTGCATCAAGGTGAGATTAAACTGCTTTATGTTTCACCTGAGCGATTATTAAGACCTGATTTTATTGAACGATTGCACGAGCTTCATGTGTCATTATTTGCTATTGATGAAGCGCATTGCATCAGTCAATGGGGTCATGATTTTAGACCTGAATATGCAGCGCTTGGTCAATTGAAAGAAATATTCCCGTATATTCCGCTAATGGCACTTACAGCAACGGCCGATCAGGCTACGCGAGATAGCATTTGCCAGCGTTTGAGCATTAATCCATTTTGCTTATTATCCAGTTTTGATCGACCTAATATTCGTTATACCGTGGTTGAAAAGCTCAATGCTGCGAATCAATTAAAGCAGTTTTTACAACTTCAAAAAGGCAGCAATGGCATCATTTACTGCAGTAGTCGACGACGCGTTGATGAGGTGGCTGATCGCCTGAAACTACAAGGATTCAGTGCTGCGGCGTACCATGCTGGTATGACCCAAGAAGAACGCATTGATATTCAGGATAAGTTTTTAAAAGACAAAATCGACATTGTGGTGGCGACGGTTGCTTTTGGTATGGGAATTAACAAGTCCAATGTGCGCTTTGTGGTGCATTACGATATCCCTAAAAGCGTCGAGTCTTATTACCAAGAAACGGGTCGTGCTGGCCGTGATGGGTTAGATGCTGAAGCTTATATGCTGTTTGACCCTGCTGATATCGGTCGAGTGAAGCACTTAATCGAGCAGTCAGAACCTGGGCCGCAACAAGATGTAGAGTTTCACAAAATGAATACCATGGCAGCCTTCGCTGAAGCGCAAACTTGCCGCCGTCAGGTATTGCTGCATTATTTTGATGAGAGTGCAGATAAGCCTTGCGGTAACTGCGATGTGTGTATCGACCCTCCTAAGAAATATGATGGCACTGAAGATGCTAAAAAGGTGCTTTCTTGCATCTTTAGGCTTAAGCAGTATTTTGGCGTGAATCAGGTCATTGATGTATTGCGTGGTTCAAAAGCCGCTAACGTGATGGATCGTGGCCATAATAAATTATCCACTTGGGGCATTGGCAAAGATCAGAGCCATGAGTATTGGTTATCGGTTACTCGTCAGCTGATCCATTTAGGTTTAGCAAGCCAAGACATTACCCGTGGCTCGTCAGTTAAGTTAAATGAATCTGCCAGACCAGTTTTACGGGGTGATGTTAAGTTAAAGCTGGCAGAACCGCGAATTCAATTAGTGACCACCAAGCGCCGCACCAGTTCATCTCGTGCGCCGCAGCAATATGACCGCAAACTGTTTGCTCGTCTTAAACTACTGCGCCGTGAGTTGGCTGAAGAGCACGATGTACCACCGTATTTGGTATTCAATGATGCAACCTTAGCTGAAATGTCAGCCATGGTGCCTACCAGTGCAGGTGAAATGTTGGCAGTGAATGGGGTTGGTGAGCGTAAGTTGAGTCGCTTTGGTAATGCATTTTTAGATGAAATCAGCCAATACCTGATTGAAAACTAAATTGCTCTAACTGTTGTAAATCAAAGTCATCACAGACTCTAGTTACAGCTCTTGTTGCCCAGAATCCAATACGAGTAACTAAGTTTAGTATTCACTGAGTGCTATGTCCCTAATTTCGAACAATCATCATTTCTAAATAATTCCTCTCTTTCGTTTGCAGATACTGCAATCACATTAAGCTTATTTCATATTTGATATAACAATTTTTGTTTAGTCGTTTTCAATTTTTTTATGCAAGTTTTATCCATTGAAGTGACAGTTTTCAACCACGGTAAAATTGAGTGAAAATAAATGCTTAAATCAGTGTATATCAAGCTTTACGGCACGATACATAGCTCAAATGAATTGGTTTAACTCAATTTATGAAGAGCAAACCTACAGCATTATGTTTGCCAATGGCTAAAAGATGAATAAATTGGGGTTGACACAGCAGGCTGGTCACGTTAAAAAGTGGGTATAGAAAATTTTAATTTAAGAATAATTAGTTAACTTTAATGAATATTTATAGTGGTAACATTCTCCTAGGTCTCCTTCTTCTCTTACGCAATATTTGCGCGGAGTCCTTTGTGTTACTTGCTAAATAAGTTTACTGGCATTCACAAACCCCGCGCTAACAGCCGCGGGGTTTTTTGTTTCTACAACCGATTAAATTTTTGAACAAACAAATTAAACGAACAAATACAGCTAACGAAATGGATTTAAGCGGTACCCAAATACAGCAGTAAATCGTTAGTTAGGCGAGCAAACTTTTACGTGAACAATAGGTTCGATGGAGAAAACTGATGTCCAATAGAGTCATAATATTTGATACCACATTGAGAGACGGCGAACAGGCGTTAGCGGCAAGTTTAACTGTGAAAGAAAAACTTCAAATCGCACTGGCGCTTGAACGCTTAGGTGTTGATGTTATGGAAGTCGGTTTTCCTGTGTCATCGCCTGGTGATTTCCAGTCGGTACAAACGATTGCTAAAACGATTAAAAATAGCCGTGTTTGTGCCTTATCCCGTGCATTAGAAAAAGACATTGATGCCGCCGCCCAAGCCATGGCTGTTGCTGACCAGTTCCGAATTCATACATTTATTTCAACCTCGACCATTCATGTTGAAAGTAAACTAAAGCGCTCTTTTGACGATGTATTAGAAATGGCCGTAAGCGCGGTTAAATATGCGCGTCGCTTTACGGATGATGTTGAGTTTTCTTGTGAAGATGCTGGTCGTACACCGATTGATAACTTGTGCCGTATGGTTGAAGAAGCCATTAAAGCAGGCGCACGTACCATTAATATTCCTGACACTGTGGGCTACACCGTACCAAGTGAGTTTGGCGGTATCATTCAAACTTTATTCAATCGTGTACCCAACATCGACCAAGCAGTGATTTCGGTACATTGTCACGATGACTTAGGTTTGTCGGTGGCTAACTCCATTACCGCAGTTGAGCATGGTGCGCGTCAGATTGAATGTACTATGAATGGCATTGGTGAGCGTGCAGGTAATTGTTCACTAGAAGAAATCGCCATGATCCTTGCAACCCGCAAGAATTTATTAGGGCTTGAAAGTAATATTAATGCTAAAGAAATTCACCGAACCTCATCGCTTGTGAGCCAGCTATGTAACATGCCTATTCAGGCTAACAAAGCCGTGGTGGGAACCAATGCATTTTCTCATTCATCAGGTATTCACCAAGATGGCATGCTAAAAGCCAAGAATACCTATGAAATTATGACCCCAGAAAGCATCGGCTTGAATCGTAATAATTTAAATATGACCTCTCGTTCAGGCCGCCATGTGATTAAACATCGAATGGAAGAAATGGGCTACAAAGAAACCGATTACGATATGGATACTTTGTACGAGCAGTTCTTGAATTTAGCAGATAAGAAAGGCCAAGTGTTTGATTACGATCTTGAAGCGTTAGTGTTTATGGAAGCGCAAACTCAAGATGATGATAACTATTCGCTGCAGCACTTAATGGTGCATTCAGATTCAACTGAAGGTGTGGCAACAGCTACCGTGCGTATTGTGGTGGATGGTAAAGAAATTACTGAAGCCGCTACAGGTAATGGCCCAGTCGATGCAGCGTATAACGCCATTGCACGAGCAACGGGTCGTACAATTAATATTACTAATTACAAATTAGGTGCTAAAGGCGAAGGCCAAAATGCACTAGGTCAGGTGGATATTACTGCTGAATACAATAAGCAGACATTCCACGGCGTCGGCTTAGCGACAGATGTGGTTGAGTCATCAGCACAAGCATTAGTGCACGTGATGAACTTAACGTATCGCGCAGATAAGGTCGCTGATTTCAAACAACAGATTCATAAAGATAGGGAGTTAGGTGGAGTATGAGTTATCAAGTAGCAGTATTAGCAGGTGATGGTATTGGTCCAGAAGTCATGGCTGAAGCACGTAAAGTGTTAAAAGAAGTTGAAGCCAGATTTGAACTAGATATTGAATATGCTGAGTACGATGTCGGTGGTATTGCCATTGATAACCATGGTTGCCCACTGCCAGATTCAACTTTAAAAGGCTGTGAAGCTTCAGATGCCGTGCTATTCGGTAGTGTTGGTGGGCCTAAGTGGGAACATTTAGCGCCTAATGATCAACCTGAACGTGGCGCTTTATTACCACTTCGTGGTCACTTCGACTTGTTCTGTAATTTACGTCCTGCCAAGTTGCATACTGGACTTGAGCATATGTCACCGCTGCGTAGTGATATCTCATCACGTGGTTTTGATGTGCTATGTGTTCGTGAATTAACGGGTGGTATTTACTTTGGTAAGCCAAAAGGGCGCCAAGGTGAAGGACCAGATGAAGAAGCGTTTGACACTATGCGATATAGCCGCCGTGAAATCGAACGTATCGCCCGTATCGCATTTGAAGCAGCACAAGGCCGCAGCAAAAAAGTCACGTCCGTTGATAAAGCTAATGTTTTAGCGTGTTCAGTACTGTGGCGTGAAGTGGTTGAAGGTGTTGCCAAAGACTTCCCTGATGTCGAGCTTGAACATATTTACATTGATAACGCGACCATGCAGCTGTTACGTCGTCCGAATGAATTTGATGTCATGCTTTGTTCAAACTTATTTGGCGACATTATTTCTGATGAAATTGCCATGCTAACGGGGTCGATGGGCTTATTATCATCAGCCAGCTTAAATAGCTCAGGTTTTGGAATGTATGAGCCTGCTGGTGGCAGTGCGCCAGATATTGCAGGTCAAGGTATTGCAAACCCAGTGGCGCAAATCTTATCAGCGGCGTTATTACTTCGTCATAGTTTAAAACTTGAAGATGCGGCTAGTGCGATTGAGCGTGCTGTTAGCAAAGCATTATCACAAGGTTATTTAACCGGTGAACTATTGGGTGCTGATGAACGCCACAATGCTAAATCAACCAGTGAAATGGGTGACTTTATCGCAAACGCTGTTAAGGAAGGTGTCTAATGGCAACTCAAGTAAGTGCTGCTCAAACCCTGTATGAAAAAGTATGGGAAGCTCATGTATTAGCATCGCCCGAAGCGGAGGCGCCGATTATTTATGTCGACCGTCACCTTGTTCATGAAGTGACCTCGCCACAAGCGTTTAGCGGTTTAAAAACGGCGGGCAGAAAGCTGCGTGCACCAGAAAAAACCTTTGCCACTATGGATCATAATATCTCTACATTGAGCGCGAGCCTTGATGCAATGAGCCCTATGGCACGTATTCAGGTTGAAACTCTAGCGCAAAACTGTAAAGAGTTTGGCGTGAAGCTTTATGATATTCATCATCCTAATCAAGGTATTGTCCATGTAATGGGCCCAGAGCTGGGTATTACTTTACCTGGTACGGTCATTGTTTGCGGTGATTCACATACTGCAACACATGGTGCATTTGGCGCGTTAGCATTTGGTATTGGTACCTCTGAAGTTGAGCACGTTTTAGCTACCCAAACTTTACGTCAATTAAAAGCCAAAACCATGAAAGTGGAAGTGCGTGGTAATGTCGCCGAAGGCATTACTGCAAAAGATATCGTACTGGCGATTATTGGTCGTTTAGGTATGGATGGCGGTACAGGTTACGTGGTTGAGTTTTGTGGCGAAGCCATTGAAGCATTATCAATGGAAGGCCGCATGACCTTATGTAACATGGCCATCGAAATGGGCGCTAAAGCGGGTATGGTTGCCCCAGATCAAACTACATTTGATTATTTAGAAGGTCGTGAGTTTTCTCCTAAAGGCGATGACTGGGAGCAAGCTGTAAAAGATTGGACTGCACTTAAAACTGACCCTGATGCAACGTTTGATGCAGAAGTGGTGCTTGAAGCTGCCGATATTGCGCCGCAATTGACTTGGGGCACAAATCCAGGGCAGGTGGTTCCGATTGATGCAGAAGTGCCAAATCCTGAGACTGAATCTAATGCTACCGTCCGTGGCAGCATGGAAAAAGCGCTTGAATACATTGGCCTGACTTCTGGCACTAAGATGGTCGATATTCCAATAAATAAAGTGTTTATTGGCTCGTGTACTAATTCGCGTATCGAAGATTTACGTGCAGCAGCCCATCACGCTAAAAACCGTAAAGTCGCAGATGGCGTCGTTGCCATTGTGGTTCCAGGTTCTGGCCAAGTGAAGTTGCAGGCAGAAGCGGAAGGTCTAGATAAAGTCTTTTTAGAGGCGGGTTTTGAGTGGCGTTTACCAGGTTGTTCTATGTGTTTGGCAATGAACGATGACCGCTTAGAAGCGGGCGATCGCTGCGCATCAACCAGTAACCGTAACTTTGAAGGCAGACAAGGGCGTGGCAGTCGCACTCACTTAGTGAGCCCTGCAATGGCAGCAGCAGCTGCCATTGCAGGCCACTTTGTTGATATTCGTAAGCCTTATTAACCGACAACCAAAAGGAAAATCAGATGCAAGCTTTTACAAAACATACTGGTCTAGCGGTTGCGATTGACAGCGCGAATATCGATACCGACCAAATTATTCCTAAACAGTTTTTATCTAAAGTCACCCGTGATGGGTTTGGGGTTCACTTATTCCATGACTGGCGTTACCTAGATGAAGCTGGTGAGCAAGATAACCCAACGTTTTCTTTAAACTTACCTCGCTATAAAGGCGCTTCAATTTTATTGGCGCAAGAAAACTTTGGCTGTGGCTCAAGCCGTGAACATGCGCCATGGGCGTTAGCTGATTTTGGTTTACGAGTCGTGATTGCCCCAACGTTTGCCGATATCTTTTATGGCAACTCGATCAATAACGGTTTATTGCCAGTAAAACTAACCCATGAGCAAGTTAACCAGCTTATGGCGGAAGTTGAAGCAACTGAAGGCGCTAACATTACTGTCGATTTAGAGTCGCTTACTGTGACGTCTCCATCAGGTAGTGTATTTAATTTTACTATCGCGGAATCTGCAAGACACAAGCTATTAAACGGCTTAGATGCCATTGGGTTAACGCTTGAATATGCGGCGGCCATTAGCGACTATGAAACAAGCATTCCTGCTTGGCGAGCTTAATAGCGAATAGTAGATAAATAGAGTGTCATTTATTAGCTTACTGAGAGTGTCGAGTTAAGCTATTTTTTGATTCGCAAATACATCCTTATTTAAGTTATAGGGTTTAGCGTACACCTGTACCAAGTTTATATTAGTTAAAGCCTCTACTGGTTTCAGTAGAGGCTTTTTTATTGAATTAAGAAAATGATATCGCAATAAGTTTATGAATTTAAATGGTAAATCTATTATTGGTTTCTGTTTGATAAAAACTTAGTTTAAATCACTATCAATTTTAGCGTACTGGTGTTTAACATTTTTAACCTTATATCTATATGATAAATATGTATTTAATCTTTGTATTGGATATGTTTGATGTAAGTCTTAGCGAATGATTTCTTGAAAAAACGCTTATTTGGGTAATTGCGGTGTGACTTGGGTCACTTAAAATGTTTGATATCAGTCTTTTGCTAGTTATTTACTCTGATTTAAGTCTTTTAGTTGTAAATTTATTCTGCATCAGTAAACTTGCCGCGATTTCAAATTGAGCAATTGCTCTAATGATGTAAGAGATTAGGCAAACATAAGATTTGCTATAAACAGAGACTAATAATGAAAAAGACAATATTGACTGTGGCAGTTAGTGCCATGCTTTTCGGGGCAACGACTCAAGTAAATGCGGCTGGTTTCCAGTTAGCTGAATATTCTTCGACTGGTTTAGGCCGTGCTTTTGCTGGTGAAGCTGCAATGGCAGATAACGCAGCAGCGCAAGCTAGAAACCCTGCAATGCTAACGTACCTTGAAGGCCGTCAGCTTTCTGGTGGTGCTATTTATGTCATGCCAAATGTTGATGTACTTGGTGACGTTAGTATTTCTTCTCCATTATTAGGGGCCGATCCTGTGATGGTACCTGCCGATGCAATTGATATTGCTGACAGCGCGGTAGTACCTAATTTCTATTACTCGAATCAATTGAACGACCAGTGGACTTGGGGTTTAGCTGTTAACTCTAACTATGGTTTAGCGACAGAACTAGATGCTAGCCATGCAGCTGCTATATTTGGTAGCGAAACTGGTATCACCACAATTGAGTTCAATCCGAATATTGCCTACAAGGTGAATGAAGCATTCAGTATCGGTGCTGGCTTACGTGTTGTTTATGGTGAAGGCCATGTCGGTGCATCTATGCCGGGTTGGATTGATGGTGTTAAGCAAGCGGTGCCAGACTTAGCGCCAATGTTACCGGATGCTGGTGCAAGCCTTAAATATATGGAAGGTGATGATATTGCTTTCGGTTGGCAGTTAGGTACTAGCTGGCAAATAAACGACACTCACCGTTTAGGCTTTGCTTATCATAGTGGCGTTGAATTAGAACTAGACGGCGATGCATCTGGTTTACTTTATGATGGCGGCCAAGATGTTTACATTGAAGGCTATTTACCGATCGAATTACCAGCGTTTGCAGAACTTGCATCGCATCATCAGTTCACTGATAACTGGGCAATGCACGCTAGTGTCAACTGGACTCAATGGAGTGTATTTGAAGAGTTAGTGGCGTATTTCCCTGGTGAAAATAAGCCAACTGGCGATCTTGAGTCCGATCTAGTTAAAGAAGAGAACTTTAAAGATAACTGGCGCTTTGCTGTCGGTTCGACTTACCAGCTTAATGATAAGTGGTTAGTACGCGGTGGTGTAGCGCTAGATAAAGGCGCTGCGCAGGACGAGTATCGTTCAACTACAATTCCTGATTCTGACCGTTTATGGTTCAGTGCGGGTGCTGGTTACCAAGCGACTCAAAACTTAACGGTCGATTTTGCAGTGACTTACATTAAAGGTGTAGGTGATGCTCCGATTAACGAAACTCAAGATTTATTGGGTTTGGCATCAGTTAACTTCAGCGGTGACGTTGAAGCTGACGTATGGTTAGCGGGTATTCAGGTTAGCTACAAAATGTAATCTATTGGTTTTGTTTGTCAATTTAGATTAAAGCCTCGCTGATGCGGGGCTTTTTTATGCTCAAAAATCTTATTTTATCTAGATAACATGCTTTAGCCCTATTTACTGACTTGTGATTCAGTCATATCCGTCTTACCTTATTATCATGCAGTATTAATAATGAAAAAGCTCGGGCGAAGAGAGCTTCAGCTTTACCTTTATCTTTTGCTTCGATAAATAATTGATAACCAAGTTTTCGTCAGTAATAAGTAGATAGGCCAGTAATGAATTCAAAGAAATATGTTATCGCGCTCGATCAAGGCACCACCAGTTCAAGAGCAATTGTGTTTGATCATAAAGCTAATATGGTGGCGGTGTCCCAGCGAGAGTTCAGCCAAATATATCCACAAGCTGGTTGGGTTGAACATGATCCTATGGAAATTTGGTCTTCCCAAAGTTCATCGTTAATTGAAGTATTAGCCAGAGCGGGGATCAGTTGTGATGATGTTGCCGCAATTGGTATCACTAACCAACGTGAAACAACCGTTGTGTGGGATAAAAATACCGGCAAGCCAATTCACAATGCTATTGTGTGGCAATGCCGTCGCAGCCAAGCAATATGCCAGAAATTTAAAGCTGATGGTCTAGAAGAGTATATAAAATCGGCCACAGGTTTAGTGTTAGACCCTTATTTTTCAGCAAGTAAAATTAAATGGTTATTAGATAATGTTGAAGGTGCTCGAGAAAAAGCCGAGGCTGGTGATTTACTGTTTGGCACTATTGATACTTGGTTAGTTTGGAAGCTGACTAAGGGTAAGGTGCATGTTACCGAGCCAACTAACGCTTCACGCACAATGTTGTTTAATATTCATCAGCAACAATGGGATGAAAAGTTGTTAGCCGCTTTTGATATTCCTCGTGCTATGTTGCCTGAAGTTAAGCCTTCTTGTGCGGTTTACGGCACGACGACTATTGCGGGTGGCGAGATAGCCGTGGCAGGCATGGCTGGCGATCAGCAATCTGCACTATTTGGTCAACTATGCTTTGAACCCGGTATGGCTAAAAATACCTATGGCACAGGTTGCTTCTTATTGATGAACACAGGTGAAAAAGCCGTTTTATCGACCCATGGCTTGTTAACTACCATAGGTATTGGTAGCGATTTATCCGTTAACTATGCTTTGGAAGGCGCGGTATTTATGGGCGGTGCGGTGATCCAGTGGTTACGTGATGAAATGGGTTTAATTCAAGATGCACAAGATACTGAATATTTTGCCAATAAAGTTTCAGACACTAATGGCGTCTATTTGGTGCCCGCTTTTGTAGGCTTAGGGGCACCTTATTGGGATGCTGATGCACGAGGTGCGATTGTTGGTTTAACCAGAGGTGTTAACCGAAGCCATATTATTCGTGCCGCCTTAGAAGCAATCGCATATCAAAGTAAAGATTTACTTGAGGCAATGAGCCAAGACTCTGGTGTTGCGCTAAAACAAATTAGAGTGGATGGCGGCGCAGTTGCCAATGATTTTTTGATGCAATTCCAAGCTGATATTAGTGATGTCGATGTAATTCGCCCTCAAGTCACTGAGACCACAGCGATGGGTGCAGCTTATTTGGCTGGACTGGCGGTAGGGTTTTGGCAGTCAACAGACGAGCTTAAAAATATTGCTGCGACAGATAAGCAGTTTACTGCGCAAATGGACAATTCGGTAAGAAGTGATTTGTATGCCGGCTGGAAGAAAGCTGTTCAGCAGACTATTTCAAACTAACAGTCTGTTTCAAAGTAATAAAGTGAGTCACAGTCGCTGTGATTAAACTTCTATGTCGATGTGTTTTATTTTTGAATTGTCGTCAGTGTGCTGGGAAGCTTTGTTAGCGCTAGTGTCTTTTGGCGTTAGCTTGGTTTCTGGTGGTAATTGAGATTGAGGCGCTTCATGGCTATCAGCAGATATCGAGTCACTGTCGCTGACTTTTTTGACATTTCTTTTAACTCCATCAACTTGCCTAGGCGGCCTGGCTACAATGGCGTAAATACTGTCTAAACTCATTTTGACCTCCTTAATCACATTGAACGATACTGTTAGTTTCTAGTTTCTAGTTTCTAGTTTCTAGTTTCTAGTTTCTAGTTTCTAGTTTCTAGTTTCTAGCTTTGAACTGTTAGCAGTTAATTATTAACTTACTCTCGGCAATAATCATCTTATCGAATCTCATCCGTCGATTTAGCGTTAATAACCTAAGTTATTACTATATCGGCAATGGCTGATTAATATTTAATCTATTTCATTGTATGTAGTTCAGCCTTTAATCACAATTATCTAGTCTCGTTTGCTTGTTTCACTTTGAATTCGATTTCTGAAATTCACGGTACACATTATTTCTATAAAGAGACCCATCACACATTGGGTGGATATTTCTGAATAAAAATACAAGCTGAAATCGATCCTTATTGTTATTTTTATATGAAAATAGTCACAACTTGGATCAAATTCCCCACATTTATTACTGTTATTAGCGCTGTTATGTCTATGGTTTCGTTCATTTACCCGTCTATAAACCACTTTTCTCCACCTCGAAGAGCGTAATTATAATTTGCTGCTAACCCGCTTCAGAACTGGATTTAATTAATGTTCTCATCGCTTGACAATACTTGTGTTGTATCCCTAAACTTAAGGGTTGTGGGGAATTGTGGATATTTGTGGGAATTTTAATAACAATTAATAGGGATCGATGGCTGTGTTTCGGGGTGCTAGTGCGATAAATATGGATGCAAAAGGACGGATCGCTATTCCAATGCGATACCGCGAATCCTTACGCACCGAGCACGATGGCATTGTCGTTATTACTGTAGACATCCAATCACATTGTTTATTGATCTATCCGATCCACGAGTGGGAATTGATAGAAGCTAAATTGTTGCAACTATCAGACACCGACAAAGTTGAACGTTCCATGAAACGAAGATTATTAGGCCACGCTCATGAATGTGAGTTAGATGGTAATGGGCGTGCGCTAGTTCCTCCAGCATTAAGACAGTATGCAGGGTTACAAAAGAAAACCATGCTGGTGGGCTTATTAAACAAGTTTGAATTGTGGGATGAAGCCGCTTGGCAGACGCAAATGGATGAAAGCCATGAGCTTATCCAAGCTGAAGATCTCGCTAGCCATGAAAGATTAGCTAATTTTTCATTATAAATAACCAATTAAGAAGAGTCTGATGAGCCAAGAATTTGCCCATTTATCTGTACTACTAAAAGAAACCGTTGACGGTTTGAACATCCATGAAGATGGCATCTATATCGATGGTACTTTTGGACGTGGTGGTCATTCTAGGCATGTGCTGAGTCAACTTGGTGAAAATGGCCGCTTGATTGCTATCGATCGCGACCCTCAAGCTATTGAAGCGGCAAAACAGTTTGCCGACGATCCGCGCTTTCAGATTGTTCACGGTGGTTTCGGTCAGATAGAACAATACGTTACAGAGCTCGGCCTTAAAGGCAAGATCGATGGGGTGTTATTGGATTTAGGTGTGTCTTCACCTCAGTTAGATGATGCTGAACGCGGATTTAGTTTCCTACGTGATGGTCCTTTGGACATGCGGATGGATAATAGCCAAGGTCAAACAGCTGCGCAGTGGATTGCTAAAGCTGAAATTGAAGATATGGCATGGGTATTTAAAACCTATGGTGAAGAGAAAAATTCTCGGCATATTGCCCGTTGTATTGCCGCAGACCGCGATGAAAAGCCATTTTTAAGAACCAAAGATTTAGCTGAGTTAATTGCACGTATTACTAAAAATAAAGAACGTAATAAACATCCTGCTACGCGTGTGTTCCAAGCTATTCGTATTTATATCAATAGTGAATTAGAACAAATAGAGCAAGCATTAGAAGGTGCTGTTGCTGTACTTGCGCCAGAAGGGCGTTTATCGGTGATCAGTTTCCATTCGTTAGAAGACCGAATGGTGAAACGTTTTATTCGTAAATATAGCCAAGGTGCGAGCGTGCCGCATGGTTTGCCTATTACGGAAGCTGAAATCAATAAGTCAAAAAAATTAAAAGCAATGGGCAAGGCAATGAAGCCTTCTGATATTGAAATTGAGCAAAACCCTCGTGCACGCAGTTCAGTACTTCGTGTTGCGCAGCGTCTTGATTATTAAAGAACGAAATTAACGGTCTTATTTAAAGACCTTAAAAGAACAATAGATGAGGTTAACTTGGGGCAATCATCGATAAAATTATCACGTATTGTGCTTGCCGATATCTGGCGACATAAGTGGATTTTATTAATGTCGGTGGTCGTACTCGTCAATGCAGTAGGCGTGGTTTATACCAGTCATGCGACGCGAAAGTTAACCTCGCAAATGGATCATTTATTACAAGAGCGCGATCGATTGGACATTGAATGGCGCAATTTGTTGTTAGAAGAGCAATCTAAGTCAGAACATAGTCGGGTGACACGGATTGCGACTAAAGATTTAAAAATGATGCGTCCATTACCGAAAGAAGAAGTGGTCATTCGGTTACGGTGAAATTATATAAGCGGTTAAATTAATAAGGATTGTTGAGTCACTAACTCAAGTTTAAACGATGAGCAGACAAGCCAAACGTAAGTTAAACCCAGAGCTGATCCCATGGCGATTATTCGTTGTGGTTGGTTTTGTGTTGCTTTTATTTACGGCTTTGATTGCACGTGCCGCCTATATTCAAATTATAGAACCCGACAAATTACGTCACGAAAGTGATATGCGTACTTTACGTACCAGCAGTAATCAGGTACAACGTGGCTTGATCACCGACCGTAATGGCGAAATGCTCGCAGTCAGTGTGCCTGTTCGTGCCGTTTGGGCAGACCCTAAAATTTCCCATGATAAAGATGCCTTTAAAGACATGCGCCGCTGGAAAGCGCTTGCGGATGTATTGCATGAGCCTGTTGATGAGATAGTAAACAAAGTACAGCGTGATCCTAAACGTCGCTTTATCTATTTAAAACGCCAAGTTACTCCTGCTGTTGCTGAATACATTAAGCAATTAAAGATTTCGGGTATTTATTTAAAGTCTGAATCTCGTCGATATTATCCTGCAGGTGAAACTGCAGCGCAGCTAGTTGGATTAACTAACATTGATGATGTTGGTATTGAAGGTATCGAAAATGCTTACGACAGCTGGCTAACTGGAACACCTTCAAAGCAAAAAGTGCGAAAATCTCGCGATGGTAAAGTGGTGCAGCGTTTAGATATTGTTGAAGAAGGCGAAAGTTCAAATGACTTGGTGCTCAGCATTGATCAACGTATCCAGCAATTAGCGTATCGTGAGTTAAAACGTACGACTGAAATCAACCAAGCGACGTCAGGCTCTGTTGTTGTGCTAGACGTGAAAACCGGTGAAGTACTGGCGATGGTCAATACGCCATCTTATAACCCCAATTCTCGTGAAAACTTGCAATCCTATCGTATGCGAAATCGCGCATTAACCGATACCTTTGAGCCGGGTTCTACAGTTAAGCCGTTTGTGGTTGCTGCGGCTTTAGAGGCTGGCACGGTTGAGCGAGATGACTTAATTAATACTTCCCCAGGCTGGATGCGAGTGGGTGGACGCCAAGTGCGTGACACTATCAACTACGGCAATATGACCTTGGATAAGATTTTGGTGAAATCCAGTAACGTTGGGATCAGCAAAGTGTCTTTATCGATGCCAGTGCAAGAGTTATTGGGGACTTATCAATCGATGGGTTTAGGTAATTACTCAGGTATTAATTTAGCGGGTGAAAGTGCAGGTCTTATTCACGACCGTCGCCGTTGGTCTGACTTTGAACGTGCAACATTGTCTTATGGTTACGGCCTTACTGCCACGCCGCTTCAATTAGCGAGAATGTACGCAACATTGGGCAGTGGCGGAATTCTATACCCTGTTTCGATTCTTAAGTTAAAGCAAGCCCCTCGCGGTGAGCAAGTTATCTCTGAACAAACTGCCAAAGACGTGATGGAAATGATGTTAGGTGTAACCGAAAGGGGTGGCACAGCAACTAAAGCACATATCGATGGCTACCCTATTGCAGGCAAAACTGGTACTAGCCGTAAGTCCATCGCAGGAGGTTACGGAGATGATTACGTTTCACTGTTTGCGGGGGTTGCGCCAGTACATAATCCACGTTTAGCGATTTCAATTGTGGTTAATGAGCCAAAAGGCGATAGATATCATGGCGGCGATGTGGCTGGCCCTGCTTTTGCAAAAATTATGTCTGGAGCATTACAGATGCTCAATGTAGAACCATTAAATGAGAAAGAGAAAGTTGAATTGGCAGCAATCGCTAGGAGGGCAGAATAATGCTTCTTAGTGATTTATTAGCACCTTGGTTTCATTATGCTGGCCGTGAGTCAGTCTCTTCAATGACATTAGATAGCCGTGAAGTCAGCCAAGGATGTTTGTTCGTTGCTTTACCTGGCCATCAAGTTGATGGCCGAAAATTTATTAATAAAGCCGTTGAAGCGGGCGCCTTAGGTGCATTAATTCATACTGATAACCCTGATGAACATGGCCAAGTTAATTATCATGATTCTGGTGCCGTGTTGGTGTCTTTTTTTCAATTAAGCCGCCAGTTATCGGCCGTTGCTGCGCAGCTATATCCTTTATTCAACGCCGATATGGCGATTATTGGGGTAACAGGGACTAACGGTAAAACTTCGGTCAGTCAGTTGATTGCACAGTTGGTGACCCTTAAACAGCAAAAAGCCGCTGTTATGGGCACGTTAGGTAATGGTGTTTGGGGCAGTTTAATCGATAGCGGCAATACAACCGCTGATGCCATTACGCTTGTCCGTCAATTACATGAGTTTCAGCAGCAAAATGTTAATACTTGCGCGATCGAAGTCTCAAGCCATGGTTTAGTGCAAGGCCGAGTAGAAGCTGTGCCTTTTAGTACGGCAGTGTTTACCAATTTAAGTCGTGATCACCTTGATTATCATGGTGACATGGATGCTTATGGCGCGGCAAAGAAGCGTTTATTTACTTTTTCTTGCATCAAAAATGGCTTATTAAATCTTGATGATGCCGTAGGTGAAAGATGGTTTGATGAGCTGAAATCGGCAAGTATGTTTGGGTTTAGCCTTAACAAGCATCCTTTAGCGTGCTTTTACACTGATAACATGCATTTCAATGATGCAGGGGTGACGTGTGATTTCTATTACCCTGCTGATATTCATCATCAAGATTCACCATTATTGAAAGGTCAGTTGTCATCACCGCTTTTAGGTGATTTTAATCTATCAAATCTTGTTGCTGCGCTAGGTGCACTGTATTTGCAAGGTACGTTAACGGCACAGGATAGCAGCGTAAACCTAATGGATGAGTTGCTTACGTTAGTACCTCATTTGACCCCTGTTGCCGGTCGTATGGAGCGATTTAATCAAGCTAATGGCCCGACCTTAGTGGTTGATTATGCCCATACGCCTGATGCCATCGAACATGCTTTAAAAGCGCTGCGAATTCACTGCCAAGGCACCTTGTGGTGTGTGTTTGGTTGTGGTGGTGACCGTGATACAGGTAAGCGACCTTTAATGGCGCAAGCTGCTGAGAAATTTGCTGATAAAGTCATGGTGACCAGTGATAATGCTCGCAGTGAAAAGCCGATGAGTATTATCAATGATGTGGTTGCTGGATTAACTCACCCTGAGTTGGCATTGACTCAAATTGACAGGGTTGAAGCGATTAAAGCCGTGACTAAACTCGCCAAAGCGGGTGATATTGTCTTACTCGCGGGTAAGGGACATGAAACCTACCAAGAAGTCGCAGGTAGCAAAATTGATTACGATGAACGTGCATTAGCCATGATGTTAACCAGTCCAGATGCAGAACAATCTCTTGTCAAAACAGGAGGCATCTGATGATAGAGATTAAATTATCAACTTTAGCTGCTGAGCTTAACGCTCAACTCATCGGCGCTGACATCACCATTAATGATGTAACCAGTGACAGCCGGAAAATGCTGGATAGCAGTTTGTTTGTTGCCTTAAAAGGTTTACGTTTTGATGGCCATAGCTTTGCTGAAACAGCAATTGAAAATGGTGCAAAAGCCTTACTGGTAGAGCGACAACTTGATGTCAATATTCCACAGCTTGTTGTCGAGAACACGCAAAAAGCCATGGGCGCTATTGGTGCTTATATTCGCCAGCAAGTTAACCCACTTTCAATAGCTCTGACTGGCTCTAATGGTAAAACGACGGTTAAAGAAATCGTTGCGACAATTTTATCTCAGCACCATAAAGTGTTGTTTACTGCTGGCAACTTTAATAATGAAATCGGTGTGCCATTAACACTATTAAGACTTGAGCAAGGCCATGAGTATGGTGTGTTTGAGTTAGGCGCAAATCATCAGGGTGAAATTAATTATACTTCATCTTTAGTGACGCCTCAGGTGGCATTAGTGAATAATGTCGGCCGTGCTCACCTTGAAGGTTTTGGTTCAATTGAAGGCGTTGCTGAGGCAAAGTCTGAAATCTTTAATCATCTAAGTAAAGACGGTACTGCCATTATTAATGCTGATGATGATTTTGCTGATTTCATGGTAAAAAAAGCATCGGCCTTTAAGCAACTGACATTTTCAATTTCTGAAACTATCGACGCTGATATTAAAGCAGTTGATATTGTTGCTAACGATAGCGGTTGCTATCAATTTAATTTAGTCATTTTAGGTCAGTCTTACCCTGTAAAACTTCCATTAGCGGGCTTGCATCAAGTGAGTAATGCATTAGCTGCTAGCGCCATTTGTATCGCTCTGAATATCCCTGTTACAGATATTGTAACGGGGCTAAGTACGTTAACGCCTGTTAAGGGGCGAATGGTGCCGCACAAGTTAGGACGAATTTTATTGGTTGATGACAGCTATAACGCCAATCCGACTTCTGTTGATGCCGCGATCAGTTGGTTAAAACAAACTCGTGGTTTTCGATGTTTAGTGCTGGGAGATTTAGGCGAATTAGGTGACAATAGCGCCCTTTTGCATTTTGAGGTTGGCCAACAAGCCAAACTCGCTGGAATCGATGACCTGTTTTGTTGCGGACAACTCACTGAATCGACTAGTAAAGCGTTTGGTTCTGAGCACTATAGTGACTCAGATATACTCGCTAAAAAATTAATGAAAAAGATAAATCAGTTACCGGATGATGTAACTATTTTAGTTAAAGGTTCTCGAAGCGCAGCGATGGAAACTGTGGTCGAAGAATTATTAAATGCCAATAGGCGCGGGGAGTTTGTTTAGATGCTGGCTTATTTAGCTGAGTATTTAACCCAGTTTTATAGTGGGTTTAATGTATTTTCATATCTAACCTTAAGAGCCATTTTAGGGCTTATGACAGGTCTGATTTTTAGCTTATGGTTTGGCCCTAAGTTAATTGAACGTTTGCAGTTACTTCAAATTGGACAAGTCGTTCGTAATGACGGTCCAGAATCACATTTCAGTAAGCGTGGCACACCGACAATGGGCGGTTTGCTGATCCTCGCAGGGATTTTTGTCAGCGTTTTATTATGGGGCGATTTATCAAATAGATATGTCCTCGTGATGCTATTTGTACTGGGTACATTTGGTGGTATTGGTTTCCTCGATGATTACCTAAAGGTAGTCAAGAAAGACTCTAAAGGTCTGATTGCCCGTTGGAAGTATGCTTCGCAATCAATTGCCGCTTTAGCCGTTGCTTTTTACTTATATAGCTCAGCGACAATTCCGGGTGAGACTCAGTTAGTCGTACCATTCTTTAAAGATGTGATGCCACAACTAGGTTTGCTTTATATCGTGTTGGCCTACTTCACTATTGTGGGTGCCAGTAACGCTGTGAACTTAACCGATGGCCTAGATGGTTTAGCAATCATGCCTACAGTCATGGTTGCAGCAGCATTTGCACTGATTGCCTATTTATCAGGTCATGCTCAGTTTGCTAGTTATTTGCATATTCCGCACCTGCCAGATGCAGGTGAGTTAGTGATTGTGTGTACCGCGATTGTTGGTGCTGGCTTAGGATTTTTATGGTTTAACACCTACCCAGCACAAGTGTTTATGGGTGATGTTGGATCGTTAGCGCTTGGCGCTGGCCTGGGTGCGATTGCCGTATTAGTTCGCCAAGAAGTGTTATTAGTGATTATGGGCGGTGTTTTCGTTATGGAAACGGTGTCGGTGATTCTACAAGTGGGTTCTTATAAATTACGTGGACAACGTATTTTTAGAATGGCACCGATTCACCACCATTACGAATTGAAAGGTTGGCCAGAGCCAAGAGTGATTGTTCGCTTTTGGATTATTTCGTTATTCCTAGTAATGCTAGGACTGGCAACCCTTAAGTTAAGGTAGTAAGCAATGCAATCAAGCTATTCACATATTGTTTTGGGGTTAGGTGCAACAGGTTTATCTGTTGTGCGTTATCTGATGTCCCAAGGTATTACACCATTGGTGATGGATAGCAGACGAGCGCCACCTGGACAAGAAACGTTAGCGCAGGATTTTCCTGATGTTGAGTTGCTTACAGGCGGATTTGTATGTCGTTACTTAGTGCAAGCGAAACAAATTATTGTAAGCCCAGGCATCGCAGTTGATACTCCAGAAATTCGCGCTGCGATTGATATGGGTATTGAAGTTATTGGGGATGTGGAGCTGTTTGCGCAAGCAGTAGCAGATAGAGCGCCTTGTGTTGTTGCAATTACCGGCTCAAACGGTAAAACCACTGTGACTACGCTTGTTTACGACATATTGGAAGCAGCAGGTAAAAAAGTTGCTGTCGGCGGCAATATTGGTATCCCAGTGTTGGATTTATTAACGACTGACGCAGAATACTTTGTCTTGGAACTATCGAGCTTTCAATTAGAAACAACCCATAGCTTGAACTGTATCGCTGCCACTTGCTTGAACATAAGCGAAGACCATATGGATAGGTACCACGACATCCATTCCTATCGCGCTGCAAAATTACGTTTGTATCAGCAAAGCCGTTTTGTCATGTTCAACCGTGACGATCAGCTGACGTTTCCTGATGAACCAACAAACCAAAACACTTTTGGTTTAGGTGTTCCTGAAGGAGATGAGTGGGGCATTGCTGACGGCAAGATATTGCATGGTGAAAGCGAAATCATGAATTTACATGAAGTCAGCTTAATCGGCAGCCATAACCAAGCTAACTTGTTAGCAGCTATGGCATTAACAGATGCTTGTGGCATTGATAAGAGCTTCATGATTGAGATTGCATCAAACTTTGTTGGTTTAGAGCACCGATGTGAAATGGTAGGCCTTAAGCAAGGTGTCACTTATATTAATGATTCTAAAGCAACCAATGTTGGCGCCACCGTTGCTGCATTGAATGGACTAAGTGATCACTTAGGTGATTTGATTTTAATCGCCGGTGGTGAAGGTAAAGGCGCAGACTTTAAAGAGCTGGAATCTTCATTAAGCAATGTCACGCAAGTTATTACCTTTGGTAAAGACGGCCCTAAAATCGCAGCGTTAAAAGCAGATAGTATTTCAGTTAACAGTCTTGAAGAGGCAGTAGCGAAAGCGGTTGAAATCACCTTTTCAGGCGATATCGTTTTATTATCTCCTGCTTGTGCCAGTACAGATATGTACAAGAACTTCATGGAAAGAGGTCATCACTTTAAACAATTAGTGGAGCAGATTGAAGATGGCGAGGGGTGAGCAGCAACTGAGCTTATTCCAACAAGTCCTAAAGAGGTCTTGGCCAGATATATTATCTGAAACGTCGCCAGGCGATCAGCTTTATGACCGCAGCTTGTTTGTAGCAGTTGTAGGACTTATTGCCTTTGGTTTTGTGATGGTGATGTCGGCTTCTATGCCAGAAGCTCAAAAGCTGACAGAGAACCCGTTTCATTTTATTTATCGCCATGTGGCATATCTAATGGGATGCGGGATTATTGCTTACGCAGTACTGAACATAGAGTTGAAGTTTTGGGAGCGTTACAGCGCTTATTTAGTGTTGCTGGTATTACTCATGTTGGTTGCCGTGTTAGTGGTAGGCACAACGGTAAACGGTGCAACACGGTGGTTGTCTGTTGGACCCGTTAGAATCCAAGTAGCTGAAATAGCCAAGTTTGTTTTTATTATTTATATGTCCGGCTATTTAGTTCGCCGACATGGTGAGCTTAGAGAAAATAGCAAGGGTTTTATTAAGCCTATTATTGTCTTTACGCTGTTTGCTTTATTGATTTTGGCACAGCCAGACTTGGGAACAGTCGTTGTATTATTTGTGTGTACAGTCAGCTTGTTGTTCCTTGCTGGGGCAAGAATTTTAGACTTTTTAGTCTTGATGATTTTTGGTGTTGGCTCTTTTATATTCTTAGTGGTGTTTGAGCCTTACCGTATGCGAAGGGTCACGTCATTTTTAGACCCGTGGGAAGATCCATTTGGTAGTGGTTATCAGTTAACGCAGTCTCTTATGGCTTATGGACGCGGTGATATATTTGGTCAAGGTTTGGGTAACAGTATTCAAAAGCTGTCTTACCTGCCTGAGGCTCACACTGATTTTATCTTTGCAGTGATAGGCGAAGAGTTAGGTTTTGTAGGCATTGTTTGTGTATTAACTGTGTTGTTTTTTGTGTCGTTTAGAGCGATTCGACTGGGCAATTTATGTTTGAGTATTCAGCGTCCATTTGAAAGTTATTTAGCTTACGGTATCGGGATTTGGATTTGTTTTCAGACCGTTGTAAACGTTGGCGCAAGTATTGGCATGTTGCCGACAAAGGGACTGACTTTACCTTTTATTAGTTATGGCGGCAGTAGCTTGTGGGTAATGACTGCAGCGGTGATGCTGTTGATACGCATAGATTATGAAAGGCGGTTAAGTTTGACACAAGCGGTGCAAGGGAGAGTAAAAAAATGAGCCCTAATATGACAGATGCACCTAAATTATTGGTGATGGCTGGCGGCACGGGTGGACATGTATTCCCGGCGTTAGCTGTAGCAAAAGCGCTAGCTAAAAAAGGCTGGCAAGTACGCTGGTTAGGTACAGCAGATAGAATGGAGGCGCGTTTAGTGCCTCAACACGGTTTTGATATTGAGTTCATTGATATTAAGGGCGTGCGTGGCAATGGCATCATTAGAAAGCTCGCTGCGCCATATAAAATTTTACGCTCCATCATGCAAGCTAAGGCTTTTATCAATGAATATCAGCCGGACGTAATTTTAGGCATGGGTGGCTTTGCTAGTGGTCCAGGTGGAGTCGCAGCAAGAATTTCAGGCATCCCATTAGTATTGCATGAGCAAAATGCGATACCGGGGATGACAAATAAGTTGTTATCAAGAATCGCTAGCAAAGTGCTATGTGCGTTTCCGAATACCTTTTTACCAGCGACGAACGCCGAGGTAGTGGGTAACCCTATTCGACAAGAGTTAATCGAGTTAGGGCAAACTGCAAAGGTATGTGACGACACCGCATTAAAAGTATTAGTGGTGGGTGGCAGCTTAGGTGCCAAGATATTTAACGATGTGATGCCTGATGTTGTAGGGCAACTTAGCCAACAACACTCGATTACGGTATGGCATCAGGTAGGTAAAGGAAATGAGCCTACCGTGAAAAGTCACTATCAAGACAAGGGTCAAGCGGCCAGTGTCAATGTGGCAGAATTTATAGATGACATGGAAGCCGCTTATCGCTGGGCCGATGTTGTGGTTTGTCGCTCAGGAGCATTAACCGTTTCTGAATTAGCTGCAGTGGGTAGAGCCAGTATTTTGGTGCCATATCCCCATGCGGTTGACGATCATCAAACAAAAAACGCTTCAGTATTAGTAGAAGCCGGTGCGGCATTTTTATTACCGCAAACCATATTAAACGCAGATAATTTAGCCGAGAAGTTAACCCTTTTTGCTGAAGAAAGACACGTTGTTTTAGAGATGGCGCAACAAGCCAGAAGTGTTGCAGTGTTAGATGCAACCCAACGTGTAGCGAGTATTTGTGCTGAATTAGCACGAAAGGATTGAAATGACTAAAACAGAAAAGTATGCCCAATTACGCACCATGATCCCAGAGATGAGAAGGATAAAGAAAATCCATTTCGTCGGCATAGGCGGAGCTGGTATGGGCGGGATAGCCGAAGTATTAGTTAACGAAGGTTATCAGATCAGTGGCTCAGATATCGCTGTTAACAGTGTTACCGAAAGATTAGAAAATTTAGGTGCGAAGATCATTATTGGTCATCAGGCTGAAAGTGTTGCAGACGTTGATGTTGTCGTGGTTTCAACTGCAATTGATAAAGAAAATCCTGAAATTATTGCAGCAAAAAAGCGCCGAATTCCAATCGTTCGCCGTGCTGAAATGTTAGCAGAGTTGATGCGTTATCGTCATGGTGTAGCTATTGCTGGTACTCACGGTAAAACAACGACAACCAGTTTAATTGCTAGCGTTTATGGTCAAGCTGAGCGCGATCCTACGTTTGTTATTGGTGGTTTGTTAAATAGTGCAGGTACCAACGCACGTTTAGGTACCAGTCGTTATTTGATTGCCGAAGCAGATGAGAGCGATGCAAGTTTTTTGCACTTACAGCCAATGGTTAGTGTTATCACTAACATCGAAGCTGATCATATGGACACGTACGGTGGCGATTTTGAAAAGTTGAAAACCACCTTTGTGGACTTTTTACATAACTTGCCTTTTTACGGCGTTGCTGTGATGTGTATTGATGATGAAGTCATTCAAGAGATAATGCCAAGAGTGGGCAGACAAGTTGTCACTTATGGCTTTAGTGATATTGCAGATGTTCAAGCACTGAACTTTAAGCAAGTGGGACATCAAAGCCAATTTAGCGTTCGTCGTAAAAATCGTGAAGATTTAGATATTGTATTGAATCTTCCTGGTGCGCATAACGTGTTAAATGCATTAGCGGCCATTGCTGTTGCCAGTGAAGATGATATTGCTGATGACGCTATCGTTGCTGCGTTAGCAGAGTTTGAGGGTATTGGCAGACGTTTCCAACATCTTGGTGAGTTTGATACTCCGAATGGCAAGGTGATGTTGGTTGATGATTATGGCCATCACCCAAGCGAAGTATTAGCAACGATTAAAGCGGCTAGAGCTGGTTGGCCTGATAAACGCTTAGTTATGGCATATCAACCACATCGTTTTAGTAGAACACGTGACTTGTACGAAGACTTTGTTGAAGTGTTATCACAAGTTGACGGCCTATTGTTGCTAGATGTTTATGCTGCAGGCGAAAGCGTTATACCTGGCGCAGATGGTCGAACCTTGTGTCGCTCAATTAGATTACGTGGGCAGGTCGACCCGATTTTTGTGGCATCACCTGAACTATTAGCTGATGTATTGCCAGATGTGCTGCAAGAGGGTGACTTATTGCTGACCCAAGGTGCAGGTAATATCGGTGCATTGTCGAAGTTATTGTCATCGAGTAATTTAGGCTTCGATAAGTAATTGTCAAACTGGCGGATGCTAATAATTGATGAATGAATTTTATATTATAACTGTTTGTAAATATAAGCTTTAATACCGTCAGTATGCTAGATATAATGGTGAATTGCCCAATGAAAGTGACAGTGTACAGTTTGGAGTTGCATTAACTGTGGCGTGGAGTGATAAAGCTCGTCAACTGAAAGGCCATTTGAGTGAAGTCAATTGGTACTTGTATACAGGTTTGCTGTTTTTATTGACGGTATTGCTCACAATAGTTTGGGCAGGTTTGAAGTTAAATGTACTGCTTAATGATGCCGATGCATTGCCAATAGATGCTGTCGCGATAAAAGGTGAGCGAGTTTATACCTCAGATGCTGAAATTCAAGCGGCTTTGCAGGCATTGATGGAACGTAGTTTTTTTAGTGCCGATGTAGGTGAAGTGCAGCAAGCATTAGAGGCGTTACCTTGGGTTTATCATGCCTCTGTAAGACGAGAGTGGCCAGCAAAGCTTAAGGTGACCTTGCAAGAGCAACATGCTGTAGCTCATTGGAATGGCGATGATTGGTTAAACATTAATGGTGAAGTTTTTGTGGCGCAACCTAATGAAAGTATCGAGCGTTTGCCACTCCTTTCAGGCCCAGAAGAAATGTCTTCTGAAGTGTTAACTAGTTATCAGCAATTGTCTGATTTATTAAGTATTAATGGATTTAAGCTAGCAAGTTTAAGTTTAAGCCCAAGGCATGCATGGCATGCAACGTTAGATAACGGCATTCTGCTTGAACTAGGTAGAGAAGATAAAATGTCGAGAATACAAAGATTTATTAATGTTTACCCTGAAATAACACGCAATCAAAAGCCAATAGCAACCATCGATTTGCGCTATGACACCGGAGTCGCCGTTGGCTGGGACGATACTAAAACAGAGAGTCGACACTAAATGACCAAGAATCAGGAAAGAAATCTTATCGTAGGCTTAGACATTGGTACGTCCAAGGTCGCAGTGATCATTGGTGAAGTACTGCCTGATGGTGAGATTAGCGTGGTCGGTTTAGGCAATCACCCTTCACGTGGCATGGACAAAGGTGGCGTGAATGATTTGGACTCTATCGTTAAAAGTGTGCAACGAGCACTAGATCAAGCTGAGTTAATGGCCGATTGCCAAGTATCATCAGTGTATTTAAGTATTTCAGGTAAGCACATCGCATGTCAGAACGAAAATGGCATGGTGTCTATTAACGATGAGGAAGTGACACAAGAAGACGTTGATAATGTTATTCATACTGCGCGGTCGGTAAAAATTCCGACAGAAAGACGGATTTTACACGTGTTACCGCAAGAATATTCAATTGACGTTCAAGATGGTATTAAAAGCCCTATTGGTATGTCAGGTATGCGAATGGAAGCGAAAGCTCATATTGTCACCTGTGCCAATGATATGGCAAAAAATATCACCAAGAGTGTTGAGCGTTGTGGCTTAACAGTAGATGACTTAGTTTTTTCTGGTATTGCTTCGGCTGATTCAGTATTGACCAATGATGAAAAAGACTTAGGTGTGTGTATTGTCGATATTGGTGGCGGAACCACTGATATTGCTGTTTATACCAATGGTGCATTGAGACATTGTGCAGTGATATCGGTTGCTGGTAATCAAGTGACCAGTGATATCGCTAAGATTTTTAGAACACCATTAACTCATGCTGAACAGATCAAAGTGCAATTTGCCAGTGCAAGAAGCTCAATGGTGAGCCGTGAAGACAGCATTGAAGTGCCTTCAGTAGGTGGGCGGCCATCACGGAGTATGTCTCGTCATACATTAGCGGAAGTAGTTGAGCCAAGATATCAGGAATTATTTGAACTGGTATTAAAAGAATTAACTGACTGTGGTTTAGAAGATCAAATAGCCGCAGGCATAGTATTAACAGGCGGTACAGCATCTATAACAGGTGCTGTTGATATTGCTGAAGCGACTTTCGGCATGCCAGTTAGGGTAGCCTCACCGCTACCAGTAAAAGGGTTAAATGAATACGTGGATCAGCCTGTCTATTCTACTGGAATAGGGCTGCTTCATTATGGCGCCAGACGTGTTATCGAACGTCAGTTCGAACGTCCTGAACGTCAAGGGGTTACCAGTCTTTTGAATCGGGTCAAAAGCTGGTTTAAGGGTGAATTTTAATAACGCAGACTAACGGAGATCAGACAATGTTTGAGATCATGGACACACATAATGACGAAGCGGTGATCAAGGTCATCGGCGTCGGTGGTGGTGGCGGTAACGCTGTCGAACATATGGTTAAACACAGCATCGAAGGTGTTGAGTTTATCGTAACGAATACGGATGCTCAGGCATTACGCAAGTCAGGTGCTGGCTCTACGATTCAATTAGGACGTGATGTCACTAAAGGTCTAGGTGCTGGAGCAAACCCTGATGTAGGTCGCCAAGCTGCTGTTGAAGATAAAGAAAATATCCGCGCTGCAATTAAAGGCTCGGATATGGTCTTTATCGCTGCAGGCATGGGTGGTGGTACTGGTACTGGTGCTGCACCTGTCGTTGCTGAGATTGCTCGTGAAGAAGGTATTTTAACCGTTGCAGTTGTAACTAAGCCTTTTCCTTTTGAAGGCAAGAAGCGCATGACATTTGCCGATCAAGGTATTGCTGAACTTGCAAAGCATGTTGATTCGCTTATCACTATCCCAAATGAAAAGTTACTAAAAGTATTGGGTCGTGGTACTTCGCTACTGGATGCGTTTGCTGCAGCCAACAATGTTTTATTAGGCGCTGTGCAGGGTATTGCTGAGTTAATTACTCGTCCTGGTTTAATCAACGTGGATTTCGCCGACGTTAAAACGGTAATGTCTGAAATGGGTAATGCCATGATGGGCACAGGCGTTGCTACTGGTGATGACCGTGCTGAAGAAGCTGCTGAAGCGGCTGTTGCAAGTCCATTACTTGAAGATATTGATCTAGCTGGTGCGCGCGGCGTATTAGTTAACATCACAGCAGGTATGGACATCAGTATTGAAGAGCTAGAAACTGTGGGTAATCACGTTAAAGCTTATGCATCTGATAATGCAACAGTGGTTGTTGGCGCTGTGATTGATCCAGAAATGAGTGAAGAGTTACGTGTAACGGTTGTTGCTACAGGTATTGGCGCTGAGAAAAAGCCTGATATCCAATTAGTGACTAAGCCTGTTTCACGTCCAGAGCCTGCTCCAGTTGTTGAGACAAAAGTTGAGCCAGTTGAAGAGCAAAATGTAGCATCAAGCTATGTTGCACCGACAGGCAACGCTGTTCCTGCTCCTCAGCAAGCAGCGCAACCTGCAGCACGAGTTGACGGTGATTACTTAGATATTCCAGCATTTTTACGTAAGCAAGCTGATTAGTTGCTGATAGTAAAATGAAAATCTAGAAAGCCTAAGATGTTGATAAAATGTTGCTTATGTAAGTAGAGGCGGATAAAAAGACTGTAAAGGGTGTTTTTTTGTGAAAAGACAATTTTATGGTAGTATACCGCCTCAGCTTACTGGGTATACTCAGTATATAGCTCAAGAATGTTTATTTAAAAGTGATTAAAACGGGTAACTGAATGATTTTTCAAAGAACTGTTCAAAAAATGGTGAAGAGTACTGGTGTCGGATTGCATTCCGGCAACAAGGTAACTCTGTGCATTATGCCCGCACCTGTCAACACTGGTATCGTACTTAGACGTACAGATTTAAGCCCTGCAGTGGAAATTCCTGCAAAGGCTCATCTTGTTCGTGAAACAACTATGTGTACGGCATTAGTTAATGATGAAGGTGTTCGCATTTCTACTATCGAACATTTATTTGCAGCACTTGCAGGCCTTGGCATAGATAACGCTGTTATCGAAGTTGATGCTCCTGAAATCCCGATTATGGATGGCAGTGCAAGTCCGTTTGTTTTTTTACTGCAAAGTGCAGGAATTAAAGAACAATCGGTAGCTAAAAAATATATTAAAATCAATCAAACCATTCGCGTTGAAGACGGTGATAAGTGGGCAGAGTTAAAGCCATTCAAAGGCTTCAGAGTTGATTTCAAAATCGACTTTAATCACCCTGAAATTTCGCGCAGTCAACAACATATGGTGATGGATTTTTCAACATCTGCTTTTGTTAAAGATATTAGTCGTGCTAGAACGTTCGGCTTTATGCAAGATATCGAATACCTGCGTGCTAACAATTTAGCATTAGGTGGCAGCATGGAAAATGCTGTTGTGCTTGATGAATATCGTGTCCTTAACCCTGACGGTCTGCGATATGAGGACGAATTTGTTAAGCATAAGATTCTTGACGCATTTGGTGATTTATATGTAGCAGGACACGCCATTGTTGGTGAGTTCTGTGCATATAAAACAGGTCATGCTTTAAATAACCAATTGGTTAGAGCATTACTTGCACAACAAGAAGCTTGGGAATTGGTCAGCTTTGAGAATGAAGTTGATGTACCACTTAGTTTCATGGTGCCAGGCGCTGTATCTTTAGCGTAAAAATATTAAGATTGCCTATTACGGCTGGCTAATGCAGCCAGCCGTTTTAGTTTTTCGCCAAGAGAACCTTCTACGTGATCAGCCAATGACTGCAGGTGTTGTGCAGCTGCAGGGCTGATTTTTGCATAATTAGTTGGTGCTTTACTTGGCGTAATTGCTATCCCTGGGTTGACTTTAACCTCTATAGCGGTAAGCATTGGAAGCGTTTCTTCCTGAAGTTGTTGCAGTAGTTTGGTCTTTTGGAAATTTATTCTAGCAGCCCATGCAGCCGAAGTAGTTTCAATAACAAGAACACCCTGACGAAGATTAGCGACTTTTAGCTGTTCACTAACAGGACCATTTAAGCACTGCTTAACGTAGTTATTCAGTTGGTTTAACAGTTCTGCTTTCTCAGCGAGTTCCGGTAATGTTCCCGATTGATGTAGTAATCTACTGAGATCTTGAGGGGGCTTTTTCATATGATAATAAGATGGCTGAGTTAGGCTATGAGTGTAACAGTTTTTATTCAAGGTCGAAATGGAGTAACGCGTTGGCATCCTAGCAAACGTTGGTTACTTCTACCTATCCTTTTAGTGGCGGCAGGAACTGGTCTTTACCAGCAGAGTGCTGATCGTTTTGCTGCGCAGCAAACCAAAGTTGATGAAAATCAGAAATTGCGCGAACAGCAAAAACAACAAGTCATTAATCTCAAAAAAGCGACAGAAACACAATTAAGCACCTTAGTTGCCCACGTCGCGCGTATGCAAGCTAACGTTACTCGTCTTGAGGCGTTAGGCCAGCAAGTTGCCGAAAATAATTTACTTGAAGATCAGTTCGATTTTTCTACCGAAGTGGGTGTCGGTGGGTTAAGTGAAATAGGCGCAGGTGTTGAATTAAACCAACTGTTAGATGACATGTCACAGTTGGCCTCCAGAATTGATAATAATAATGTTCAGTTATCACTACTTGAAACAGTGGCAACTAATCTCCATATAGATAAAGAACGTTATATATCAGGGCGACCAATCGTTAAAGGTTGGTTATCTTCGCCCTACGGTTTACGAAATGACCCTTTTAATGGTCGTAGAACATTGCATAAAGGCATTGATTTTGCGGGCAAGGAAGGCGGCGATGTGATTGCTACTGCTGCAGGCGTAGTTACATGGTCAGGAAATATGCTTGGTTATGGCGGGCTTGTGGAAATTGATCATGGAAATGGTCTTCGCACTCGTTATGGGCACAATAAATCTATGTCAGTAAACCTAGGTGACGTCGTTGCCAAAGGCGATAAAATTGCCAGTATGGGTAGCACAGGCCGGTCGACCGGTCCCCACGTGCATTACGAAGTGTTGCGAAACGGACAGCAAATAGATCCAAGAAAGTTCGTGTATCGCAAGGCTAGTTAATAACATTTTCGGTTAAGTCGCTCATTTGAGCTCAACCTACAAGAGATAAGTGATTAAGATGTTAGGCAAATTACTGACAAAAGTATTCGGCAGTCGTAACGACCGTACCTTGAAAGGCCTTGGTAAAGTTGTAACTAAGATTAATGCATTAGAAGCTGAATATGAAAAGCTGACTGATGACGAACTAAAAGCAAAAACAGAAGAGTTTCGTCAGCGCATAGAAAATGGTGAAACATTAGAAGCTATTATGGCTGAAGCATTTGCTACAGTTCGTGAAGCATCAAAGCGTGTATTCGAAATGCGTCATTTCGACGTCCAATTATTAGGTGGTATGGTGCTAGATAGTAACCGTATCGCTGAAATGAGAACGGGTGAAGGTAAAACACTTACCGCAACACTTCCTGCATATTTAAATGGTTTAACGGGTAAAGGTGTTCACGTTATTACAGTGAATGACTATCTTGCTGGTCGTGATGCTGAAAATAACCGTCCTCTTTTTGAATTTCTAGGTTTAACCGTCGGCATTAACGTCGCCGGTCTTGGCCAAGTTGAAAAGAAAGAAGCGTATAACTCAGATATTACTTATGGTACTAATAACGAGTTTGGTTTTGATTACCTTCGCGACAACATGGCGTTTTCGCCACAAGAGCGAGTTCAGCGTCCACTTCACTATGCACTAATCGATGAAGTCGATTCAATCTTGATTGATGAAGCGCGTACACCGCTAATTATTTCAGGCGCTGCTGAAAACAGTTCTGAGCTATACATCAAAGTAAACACGCTAATTCCAAATCTTATTGTCCAAGAGAAAGAAGACACCGAAGATGAGATTGGTGAAGGTGACTTCAGCGTCGATGAAAAAGCAAAACAAGTTCACTTCACTGAACGTGGACAAGAAAAGGTAGAACAACTACTTATCGATATTGGCGTATTAAACGAAGGTGATTCACTTTATTCGGCTGCCAACATCTCTTTATTACATCACGTTAATGCAGCACTTCGCGCTCATACATTGTTTGAACGCGATGTAGATTATATTGTTCAAGATGGTGAAGTGATTATTGTTGACGAACACACTGGTCGTACAATGCCAGGTCGTCGTTGGTCTGAAGGTTTACATCAAGCTGTAGAAGCTAAAGAAGGTGTAAACATTCAAAACGAAAACCAAACGTTAGCGTCTATTACATTCCAAAATTACTTCCGCCAATATGAGAAGTTAGCTGGTATGACAGGTACCGCTGATACTGAAGCATTTGAGTTCCAGCACATTTACGGACTTGATACAGTAGTAGTACCAACTAATAAGCCGATGGTTCGTAATGACATGGCTGATTTGGTTTATCTAACTGCTACTGAAAAATACAATGCTATTATTACCGATATTAAAGGTTGTCGTGAGCGTGGTCAGCCTGTACTTGTGGGTACAGTTTCGATTGAGCAGTCGGAGCTATTAGCAACGTTATTAAAGCAAGCTAAGATCCCACACTCTGTACTAAACGCGAAATTCCATGAGAAAGAAGCGCAAATTGTTGCTGATGCTGGTAGTGCCGGTACGGTAACGATTGCAACTAACATGGCAGGTCGTGGTACCGATATCGTGTTAGGCGGTAACTGGAAAGTTGAAGTCGAAGCACTTAATAACCCAACTGAAGATCAAATAGCGCGTATCAAAGCTGAATGGCAAGTGCGTCATGATGCTGTAATCGCTTCTGGTGGTCTGCATATTCTTGGTACTGAACGTCATGAGTCGCGTCGTATTGATAACCAATTACGTGGTCGTTCTGGTCGTCAAGGTGATGCGGGTTCTTCACGTTTCTACTTATCAATGGAAGATAGCTTAATGCGTATCTTTGCATCAGATAAAGTAACGGGCATGATGAAAAAACTGGGTATGGAAGAAGGCGAAGCCATCGAGCATCCATGGGTATCACGTGCTATTGAAAATGCTCAACGTAAAGTTGAAGCGCGTAACTTCGATATTCGTAAGCAATTACTTGAATATGATGATGTTGCAAATGACCAACGCCAAGTTGTTTACTCACAACGTAATGAGTTGATGGATGCGGAAAGTATCGAAGATACTATTTCAAACATCGAACAAGATGTGATTAGTACTGTTATCGATCAATATATTCCTCAGCAATCGGTTGAAGAGTTGTGGGATGTACCAGGTTTAGAACAACGTCTTGAACAAGAGTATGGTTTAAAACTGACGATTCAACAGTGGTTAGATACTGAAGATGATTTACATGAAGAAACGTTACGTGAGCGAATCGTAACGAGTTGGAGTGATGCATACAAAGCTAAAGAAGAAATGGTCGGTGCACAAGTGCTTCGCCAATTTGAAAAAGCGGTTATGCTGCAAACGTTAGATGGCCTTTGGAAAGAGCATCTCGCAGCGATGGACCATTTACGTCAAGGTATTCATTTACGCGGTTATGCACAAAAGAACCCAAAGCAAGAGTACAAGCGTGAATCTTTTGAGTTATTCCAGCAAATGCTAGAGTCACTTAAACTCGATGTCATCAGCGTATTGTCTAAGGTTCAGGTACAAGCTCAATCAGATGTTGATGAAATGGAGCAGCGTCGTCGTGATGAAGAAGCTAAAATTCAACGCGATTATCAACACGCAGCGTCAGAAGCATTAACTGATAACACAGAAGCTGAAGCGGCAATCCCAAGAACGGTTATCCGTGATGGGGAAAAAGTGGGTCGTAATGATCCTTGTCCATGTGGTTCAGGTAAAAAGTACAAGCAATGCCATGGCAAACTAACTTAATTTAGCTTTCCTAAGTACATTTAATTAAAGCAGCTATTGATAGCTGCTTTTTTTATATCGACAAAACTGTATAAGAAACAAGCGCTAGAGACTAGTTTGTGGATAAAGTTGTGGATTAATAGTGATTAGCTTGTGGCTAAATAGAATCTTTTAAAATAAATGAAATTAATTGAAAAAAGCCCTTGCGGTGTTTCAGAATCTGCCTATAATGCGCATCCACTGACACGGCAAACCACGCAATAGCATGGTGTACACGCTAAATCAGTTCACTGTAAAGTGACGCTGAAAAGAGTTTTTAAATTAGTTTAAAAATGACTTGACGCGAAACGGGAATTGCGTAAAATACGCATCCCTAGCCACTCGGGCTTACCGAGATGCGCTAACGCTCTTTAACAATTTATCAAGTAATCTGTGTGGACACTCACAGGTGTTGAGTTAATCGAAATTGTCACTTAGGTGGCAATCAAAATTATTATCAATGTAACGATGAGTGTTCATAGCAATATGTAACAAACAGGATGTAGATTCTTCCGAGTCTGCATAATGTAATCAGAATTCATTGAGCCGAAGCATTTTCGAATGTTTCAAAAAACTTTAATTGAAGAGTTTGATCATGGCTCAGATTGAACGCTGGCGGCAGGCCTAACACATGCAAGTCGAGCGGTAACAGGAAGAAAGCTTGCTTTCTTTGCTGACGAGCGGCGGACGGGTGAGTAATGCCTAGGGATCTGCCCAGTCGAGGGGGATAACAGTTGGAAACGACTGCTAATACCGCATACGCCCTACGGGGGAAAGGAGGGGACCTTCGGGCCTTTCGCGATTGGATGAACCTAGGTGGGATTAGCTAGTTGGTAAGGTAATGGCTTACCAAGGCGACGATCCCTAGCTGTTCTGAGAGGATGATCAGCCACACTGGGACTGAGACACGGCCCAGACTCCTACGGGAGGCAGCAGTGGGGAATATTGCACAATGGGGGAAACCCTGATGCAGCCATGCCGCGTGTGTGAAGAAGGCCCTAGGGTTGTAAAGCACTTTCAGTAGGGAGGAAAGGTAGCAGCTTAATACGTTGTTACTGTGACGTTACCTACAGAAGAAGGACCGGCTAACTTCGTGCCAGCAGCCGCGGTAATACGAGGGGTCCAAGCGTTAATCGGAATTACTGGGCGTAAAGCGTACGCAGGCGGTTCATTAAGCCAGATGTGAAATCCCCGGGCTCAACCTGGGAATTGCATTTGGAACTGGTGAACTAGAGTCTTGTAGAGGGGGGTAGAATTTCAGGTGTAGCGGTGAAATGCGTAGAGATCTGAAGGAATACCGGTGGCGAAGGCGGCCCCCTGGACAAAGACTGACGCTCATGTACGAAAGCGTGGGGAGCAAACAGGATTAGATACCCTGGTAGTCCACGCCGTAAACGATGTCTACTCGGAGTTTGGTGCCTTGAGCACTGGGCTCCCAAGCTAACGCATTAAGTAGACCGCCTGGGGAGTACGGCCGCAAGGTTAAAACTCAAATGAATTGACGGGGGCCCGCACAAGCGGTGGAGCATGTGGTTTAATTCGATGCAACGCGAAGAACCTTACCTACTCTTGACATCCAGAGAATTCGCTAGAGATAGCTTAGTGCCTTCGGGAACTCTGAGACAGGTGCTGCATGGCTGTCGTCAGCTCGTGTTGTGAAATGTTGGGTTAAGTCCCGCAACGAGCGCAACCCCTATCCTTATTTGCCAGCGCGTAATGGCGGGAACTCTAGGGAGACTGCCGGTGATAAACCGGAGGAAGGTGGGGACGACGTCAAGTCATCATGGCCCTTACGAGTAGGGCTACACACGTGCTACAATGGCGTATACAGAGGGTTGCAAAGCCGCAAGGTCTAGCTAATCTCACAAAGTACGTCGTAGTCCGGATTGGAGTCTGCAACTCGACTCCATGAAGTCGGAATCGCTAGTAATCGTAGATCAGAATGCTACGGTGAATACGTTCCCGGGCCTTGTACACACCGCCCGTCACACCATGGGAGTGGGCTGCACCAGAAGTAGATAGTCTAACCTTCGGGGGGACGTTTACCACGGTGTGGTTCATGACTGGGGTGAAGTCGTAACAAGGTAGCCCTAGGGGAACCTGGGGCTGGATCACCTCCTTACCTATACGACTAACTTAATGTTTGTTGAGTGTTCACACAGATTACTTGATAGAAAGAAAGAGCAAAATTACGTTGGGTCTGTAGCTCAGCTGGTTAGAGCGCACCCCTGATAAGGGTGAGGTCGGTGGTTCAAGTCCACTCTGACCCACCAAAATCTTCTATTTCTCCTAAAATGAAGGTTTTGTATTAACGTATTTTGTTTGACTGCATGTAAATGGGGCTATAGCTCAGCTGGGAGAGCGCCTGCCTTGCACGCAGGAGGTCTGCGGTTCGATCCCGCATAGCTCCACCATTTACTTACTTTTATTTAAACGTAAGTCATGCATATTTGGATAGAGACGCCAAAGATAAAGCGACAGCTTTATCTTTGGCTTTTTTAAGCCCGTTCTTTAACAATTTGGAAAGCTGATAGTATTTAATTGCATGAGTCTGTCATGTTAATTAATACAAATCGTATTATTGAGAAGTTAATCCCTTTTCAGTAATACATTGAGTTCTCAAAACACTTTATTAAGTGTCTTGAATATTCTAAAAACTAAGGCGAATTTGTGTACTCGTAAGAGATGCAAATTAGTAATAAACCAGCTAGTTACGGTACAACTTGAGTTTCTTTTGAAACTTATTTGGGTTGTATGGTTAAGTGACTAAGCGTATACGGTGGATGCCTTGGCAGTCAGAGGCGATGAAGGACGTAGTAACTTGCGAAAAGCGTTGGCGAGCTAGTAACAAGCATTTGAGCTAACGATGTCCGAATGGGGAAACCCGGCCACATAAGTGGTCATCATAACGTGAATACATAGCGTTATGAGGCGAACCTGGGGAACTGAAACATCTAAGTACCCAGAGGAAAAGAAATCAACCGAGATTCCCCTAGTAGCGGCGAGCGAACGGGGATTAGCCCTTAAGTCTATGGGGTGTTAGTGGAATGTGTTGGAAAGCACAGCGGCACAGGGTGATAGCCCCGTACATGAAAACTAACCATAGATGAAATCGAGTAAGGCGGGACACGTGACATCCTGTTTGAATATGGGGGGACCATCCTCCAAGGCTAAATACTCCTGACTGACCGATAGTGAACCAGTACCGTGAGGGAAAGGCGAAAAGAACCCCTGTGAGGGGAGTGAAATAGAACCTGAAACCGTGTACGTACAAGCAGTGGGAGCGGTTCTTGAGACCGTGACTGCGTACCTTTTGTATAATGGGTCAGCGACTTACATTTTGTAGCGAGGTTAAGCGAATAGCGGAGCCGTAGGGAAACCGAGTGTTAACTGCGCGTTTAGTTGCAAGGTGTAGACCCGAAACCGAGTGATCTAGCCATGGGCAGGTTGAAGGTTGAGTAACATCAACTGGAGGACCGAACCGACTAATGTTGAAAAATTAGCGGATGACTTGTGGCTGGGGGTGAAAGGCCAATCAAACTCGGAGATATCTGGTTCTCCTCGAAAGCTATTTAGGTAGCGCCTCGAGCGAATACCACTGGGGGTAGAGCACTGTTAAGGCTAGGGGGTCATCCCGACTTACCAACCCTTTGCAAACTCCGAATACCAGTGAGTACTACTCGGGAGACAGACGGCGGGTGCTAACGTCCGTCGTCAAAAGGGAAACAACCCAGACCATCAGCTAAGGTCCCAAAGTTATTGCTAAGTGGGAAACGATGTGGGAAGGCTTAGACAGCTAGGATGTTGGCTTAGAAGCAGCCATCATTTAAAGAAAGCGTAATAGCTCACTAGTCGAGTCGGCCTGCGCGGAAGATTTAACGGGGCTAAGCAATACACCGAAGCTATGGGTTTGCTCTTAGGAGCAAGCGGTAGAGGAGCGTTCTGTAAGCGGTTGAAGGTGAAGGGGTAACCCACACTGGACGTATCAGAAGTGCGAATGCTGACATGAGTAACGATAATGGGGGTGAAAAACCCCCACGCCGAAAGACCAAGGGTTCCTGTCCAACGTTAATCGGGGCAGGGTGAGTCGACCCCTAAGGCGAGGCCGAAAGGCGTAGTCGATGGGAAACAGGTCAATATTCCTGTACTTTTGCTAACTGCGATGGAGAGACGGAGAAGGCTAGGCTAGCGCGGCGTTGGTTGTCCGCGTTTAAGACTGTAGGCTGTTCACTTAGGCAAATCCGGGTGAACACTAGGCTGAGAGTTGATGACGAGTCCCCAAGGGGATGAAGTAGTTGATGCCATGCTTCCAGGAAAATCTTCTAAGCTTCAGGTTAGTAGGAATCGTACCCCAAACCGACACAGGTGGTCGGGTAGAGAATACCAAGGCGCTTGAGAGAACTCGGCTGAAGGAACTAGGCAAAATGGTACCGTAACTTCGGGAGAAGGTACGCTCCTGGCGGTGATGAGACTTGCTCTCTAAGCTGCTGGGAGTCGCAGATACCAGGTGGCTGCAACTGTTTATCAAAAACACAGTACTGTGCAAAATCGCAAGATGACGTATACGGTATGACGCCTGCCCGGTGCTTGAAGGTTAATTGATTGGGTTATCTTCGGAGAAGCTCATGATCGAAGCCCAAGTAAACGGCGGCCGTAACTATAACGGTCCTAAGGTAGCGAAATTCCTTGTCGGGTAAGTTCCGACCTGCACGAATGGCGTAATGATGGCCACGCTGTCTCCAGCCGAGACTCAGTGAAGTTGAAATTGCGGTGAAGATGCCGTATACCCGCGGCTAGACGGAAAGACCCCGTGAACCTTTACTATAGCTTGGCACTGAACATTGAACCTACATGTGTAGGATAGGTGGGAGACTTTGAAGCTTCGTCGCTAGATGGAGTGGAGTCAATCTTGAAATACCACCCTTGTAGTTTTGATGTTCTAACCGCGGCCCCTTATCGGGGTTCGGGACAGTGCCTGGTGGGTAGTTTGACTGGGGCGGTCTCCTCCCAAAGAGTAACGGAGGAGCACGAAGGTTGGCTAAGTACGGTCGGACATCGTACGGTTAGTGCAATGGCATAAGCCAGCTTAACTGCGAGACATACACGTCGAGCAGGTACGAAAGTAGGTCATAGTGATCCGGTGGTTCTGTATGGAAGGGCCATCGCTCAACGGATAAAAGGTACTCCGGGGATAACAGGCTGATACCGCCCAAGAGTTCATATCGACGGCGGTGTTTGGCACCTCGATGTCGGCTCATCACATCCTGGGGCTGAAGTCGGTCCCAAGGGTATGGCTGTTCGCCATTTAAAGTGGTACGCGAGCTGGGTTCAGAACGTCGTGAGACAGTTCGGTCCCTATCTGCCGTGGGCGTTGGATGATTGAAGGAAGCTGCTCCTAGTACGAGAGGACCGGAGTGGACGAACCGCTGGTGTTCGGGTTGTTATGCCAATAGCATTGCCCGGTAGCTACGTTCGGAATCGATAACCGCTGAAAGCATCTAAGCGGGAAGCGAGTCCTAAGATGAGTCATCCCTAGGAATTTAATTCCTCTAAAGAGCCGTTCGAGACTAGGACGTTGATAGGCAGGGTGTGTAAGCGTTGTGAGGCGTTGAGCTAACCTGTACTAATGACTCGTGAGGCTTAACCATACAACCCAGATGAGTTTTTATCTGAGTTGATGGTAACTAGATTTATTACTTACTGTTGAAGGTAAGACTTAGTGAAGAATATAAAGCGCTTAATAAAGTAAGGTCATAAAATGCTCCTGCATTTATGACATCAAGTACATCCATGTACTTGAAACTCAAAGAAACAGCTTTCCGAATTTAGTTAATTGCGATAAGCGATTAACACCAAATTTGCTTGGTGACAATAGCATTGTGGTACCACCTGATCCCATCCCGAACTCAGTAGTGAAACGCAATAGCGCCGATGATAGTGTGGGGTCTCCCCATGTGAAAGTAGGTCATCGCCAAGCGCCTAATTTAAGTCTCAAATTACTGAAAAGTAGTCTTGAGCAAGATCATGCTGATATGGCTCAGTCGGTAGAGCGCATCCTTGGTAAGGATGAGGTCCCCAGTTCGATTCTGGGTATCAGCACCATCTTTAAAACCAGATTTGTCTGGGGACAATAGCATTGTGGTCCCACCTGATCCCATCCCGAACTCAGTAGTGAAACGCAATAGCGCCGATGATAGTGTGGGGTCTCCCCATGTGAAAGTAGGTCATTCCCAGACGCTAAATTACGATAGAGCCCGTTGCTGATGTGACGGGCTTTTTTGTGTCTGTAATTTTGATTCTTAAGAAGTATTGCTATCAAATGTAAGTATGGTTGATAGTCCATACAGGATAGGAAGAAGCAGGGTATTGTAAGACGCTCAATTACTCAAGAGTCCATTACTGAATTAAGGGGCTTTTTTGTTTCTGTAGATTGAAGATTTTTAAGAAGTAACGCTATCAAATGTAAGTGCGTTCGATGTTGCCACTTCCCTTTCAAGGATACTAAGAAGTAGACCATTGCATGACGCTCAATCATAACCGAGCCCATTAATGATATGATGGGCTTTCTTGTTTCTGTAATTTGAATAAATTTAAGAGATATTGCTATCGAATATAAGTACGATCTATAAGCCTGTGGCTATTTATAAGTTAACTACTCATAACCTAGTTTTACGATGGTTTAGAATTGGCTCTTCATGCAATGCAAATTGGCTGGATAGATAAAATCTTAATTTCAGTAAATTTCTCACTAGCACGCAGATCATTCGCCAATACATTACATAAAAAGTCATTATTAATGTTTTCAGTTTACGAAGACTAGACAGAGAACGAAATATTGTAGCTACATAATTAATAATGTAATTATCATTTTATTTGGATTGCGGAAGCTAATTGTATAAACGACATACGCATTTCAAAATTCTATACCTTCTATACCTTCTATACCTTCTATACCTTCTATACCTTCTATACCTTCTATACCTTCTATACCTTCTATACCTTCTATACCTTCTATACCTTCTATACCTTCTATACCTTCTATACCTTCTATACCTTCTATACCTTCTATACCTTCTATACCTTCTATACCTTCTATACCTTCTATACCTTTATACCTTTATACCTTTATACCTTTATGCCTTTATGCCTTTATGCCTTATATGCCTCTAATTAAAAGCTAAGCTGTAAAAAGGATTACTTAATTACATATTAGATAAAAATAAAAGCCACTTAATACTCACTACTGTGAGTTATTGGATTGATAAAAGCTATTTTATACAATTTGGTCTTACATCGAACTGTTAGTTAGAGGGCCAATGACACTCCTAAAAACGGTAACAATGATTATTTTTGTGGATAACTGTGGGGTTAACTTCTGAGTATCTTGTTGCTAAATACCTTTGTTTAATAAAACTGAAATTAATTGAAAAAAGCCCTTGCGGTGTTTCAGTATTTGCCTATAATGCGCATCCACTGACACGGCAACAGGCACTAGCCAATACTGAGTCAGCTTGATTTGAAGCGGTTTTAACTACCTCAAATCAACGGCAAAAAGAAGTTTGAAAAAACACTTGACGCCAACGAGGGAAAGCGTAGAATACGCATCCCTGACCAACACGGTCAACGCTCTTTAACAATCAAACAAGTAAATCTGTGTGGACACTCACAGGTGTTGAGTTAATCGAAATTGTCACTTAGGTGGCAATCAAAATTATTATCAATGTAACGATGAGTGTTCATAGCAATATGTAACAAACAGGATGTAGATTCTTCCGAGTCTGCATAATGTAATCAGAATTCATTGAGCCGAAACTTCTCTTTTATTTATAAGAGTGAATGTTTCAAAAAAACTTTAATTGAAGAGTTTGATCATGGCTCAGATTGAACGCTGGCGGCAGGCCTAACACATGCAAGTCGAGCGGTAACAGAAAGAAAGCTTGCTTTCTTTGCTGACGAGCGGCGGACGGGTGAGTAATGCCTAGGGATCTGCCCAGTCGAGGGGGATAACAGTTGGAAACGACTGCTAATACCGCATACGCCCTACGGGGGAAAGGAGGGGACCTTCGGGCCTTTCGCGATTGGATGAACCTAGGTGGGATTAGCTAGTTGGTAAGGTAATGGCTTACCAAGGCGACGATCCCTAGCTGTTCTGAGAGGATGATCAGCCACACTGGGACTGAGACACGGCCCAGACTCCTACGGGAGGCAGCAGTGGGGAATATTGCACAATGGGGGAAACCCTGATGCAGCCATGCCGCGTGTGTGAAGAAGGCCCTAGGGTTGTAAAGCACTTTCAGTAGGGAGGAAAGGCAGTTGTTTAATAAACAACTGCTGTGACGTTACCTACAGAAGAAGGACCGGCTAACTTCGTGCCAGCAGCCGCGGTAATACGAGGGGTCCAAGCGTTAATCGGAATTACTGGGCGTAAAGCGTACGCAGGCGGTTCATTAAGCCAGATGTGAAATCCCCGGGCTCAACCTGGGAATTGCATTTGGAACTGGTGAACTAGAGTCTTGTAGAGGGGGGTAGAATTTCAGGTGTAGCGGTGAAATGCGTAGAGATCTGAAGGAATACCGGTGGCGAAGGCGGCCCCCTGGACAAAGACTGACGCTCATGTACGAAAGCGTGGGGAGCAAACAGGATTAGATACCCTGGTAGTCCACGCCGTAAACGATGTCTACTCGGAGTTTGGTGCCTTGAGCACTGGGCTCCCAAGCTAACGCATTAAGTAGACCGCCTGGGGAGTACGGCCGCAAGGTTAAAACTCAAATGAATTGACGGGGGCCCGCACAAGCGGTGGAGCATGTGGTTTAATTCGATGCAACGCGAAGAACCTTACCTACTCTTGACATCCAGAGAACTTTCCAGAGATGGATTGGTGCCTTCGGGAACTCTGAGACAGGTGCTGCATGGCTGTCGTCAGCTCGTGTTGTGAAATGTTGGGTTAAGTCCCGCAACGAGCGCAACCCCTATCCTTATTTGCCAGCACGTTATGGTGGGAACTCTAGGGAGACTGCCGGTGATAAACCGGAGGAAGGTGGGGACGACGTCAAGTCATCATGGCCCTTACGAGTAGGGCTACACACGTGCTACAATGGCGTATACAGAGGGTTGCAAAGCCGCAAGGTCTAGCTAATCTCACAAAGTACGTCGTAGTCCGGATTGGAGTCTGCAACTCGACTCCATGAAGTCGGAATCGCTAGTAATCGTAGATCAGAATGCTACGGTGAATACGTTCCCGGGCCTTGTACACACCGCCCGTCACACCATGGGAGTGGGCTGCACCAGAAGTAGATAGTCTAACCTTCGGGGGGACGTTTACCACGGTGTGGTTCATGACTGGGGTGAAGTCGTAACAAGGTAGCCCTAGGGGAACCTGGGGCTGGATCACCTCCTTACCTATACGACTAACTTGATGTTTGTTGAGTGTTCACACAGATTGCTTGTTACTCCTTTATGGAGTTGAGCGAAATGCGCCGCAAGCCGGTTAGCATTGTTCTTTAACAATTTGGAAAGCTGATAGTATTTAATTGCATGAGTCTGTCATGTTAATTAATACAAATCGTATTATTGAGAAGTTAATCCCTTTTCAGTAATACATTGAGTTCTCAAAACACTTTATTAAGTGTCTTGAATATTCTAAAAACTAAGGCGAATTTGTGTACTCGTAAGAGATGCAAATTAGTAATAAACCAGCTAGTTACGGTACAACTTGAGTTTCTTTTGAAACTTATTTGGGTTGTATGGTTAAGTGACTAAGCGTATACGGTGGATGCCTTGGCAGTCAGAGGCGATGAAGGACGTAGTAACTTGCGAAAAGCGTTGGCGAGCTAGTAACAAGCATTTGAGCTAACGATGTCCGAATGGGGAAACCCGGCCACATAAGTGGTCATCATAACGTGAATACATAGCGTTATGAGGCGAACCTGGGGAACTGAAACATCTAAGTACCCAGAGGAAAAGAAATCAACCGAGATTCCCCTAGTAGCGGCGAGCGAACGGGGATTAGCCCTTAAGTCTATGGGGTGTTAGTGGAATGTGTTGGAAAGCACAGCGGCACAGGGTGATAGCCCCGTACATGAAAACTAACCATAGATGAAATCGAGTAAGGCGGGACACGTGACATCCTGTTTGAATATGGGGGGACCATCCTCCAAGGCTAAATACTCCTGACTGACCGATAGTGAACCAGTACCGTGAGGGAAAGGCGAAAAGAACCCCTGTGAGGGGAGTGAAATAGAACCTGAAACCGTGTACGTACAAGCAGTGGGAGCGGTTCTTGAGACCGTGACTGCGTACCTTTTGTATAATGGGTCAGCGACTTACATTTTGTAGCGAGGTTAAGCGAATAGCGGAGCCGTAGGGAAACCGAGTGTTAACTGCGCGTTTAGTTGCAAGGTGTAGACCCGAAACCGAGTGATCTAGCCATGGGCAGGTTGAAGGTTGAGTAACATCAACTGGAGGACCGAACCGACTAATGTTGAAAAATTAGCGGATGACTTGTGGCTGGGGGTGAAAGGCCAATCAAACTCGGAGATATCTGGTTCTCCTCGAAAGCTATTTAGGTAGCGCCTCGAGCGAATACCACTGGGGGTAGAGCACTGTTAAGGCTAGGGGGTCATCCCGACTTACCAACCCTTTGCAAACTCCGAATACCAGTGAGTACTACTCGGGAGACAGACGGCGGGTGCTAACGTCCGTCGTCAAAAGGGAAACAACCCAGACCATCAGCTAAGGTCCCAAAGTTATTGCTAAGTGGGAAACGATGTGGGAAGGCTTAGACAGCTAGGATGTTGGCTTAGAAGCAGCCATCATTTAAAGAAAGCGTAATAGCTCACTAGTCGAGTCGGCCTGCGCGGAAGATTTAACGGGGCTAAGCAATACACCGAAGCTATGGGTTTGCTCTTAGGAGCAAGCGGTAGAGGAGCGTTCTGTAAGCGGTTGAAGGTGAAGGGGTAACCCACACTGGACGTATCAGAAGTGCGAATGCTGACATGAGTAACGATAATGGGGGTGAAAAACCCCCACGCCGAAAGACCAAGGGTTCCTGTCCAACGTTAATCGGGGCAGGGTGAGTCGACCCCTAAGGCGAGGCCGAAAGGCGTAGTCGATGGGAAACAGGTCAATATTCCTGTACTTTTGCTAACTGCGATGGAGAGACGGAGAAGGCTAGGCTAGCGCGGCGTTGGTTGTCCGCGTTTAAGACTGTAGGCTGTTCACTTAGGCAAATCCGGGTGAACACTAGGCTGAGAGTTGATGACGAGTCCCCAAGGGGATGAAGTAGTTGATGCCATGCTTCCAGGAAAATCTTCTAAGCTTCAGGTTAGTAGGAATCGTACCCCAAACCGACACAGGTGGTCGGGTAGAGAATACCAAGGCGCTTGAGAGAACTCGGCTGAAGGAACTAGGCAAAATGGTACCGTAACTTCGGGAGAAGGTACGCTCCTGGCGGTGATGAGACTTGCTCTCTAAGCTGCTGGGAGTCGCAGATACCAGGTGGCTGCAACTGTTTATCAAAAACACAGTACTGTGCAAAATCGTAAGATGACGTATACGGTATGACGCCTGCCCGGTGCTTGAAGGTTAATTGATTGGGTTATCTTCGGAGAAGCTCATGATCGAAGCCCAAGTAAACGGCGGCCGTAACTATAACGGTCCTAAGGTAGCGAAATTCCTTGTCGGGTAAGTTCCGACCTGCACGAATGGCGTAATGATGGCCACGCTGTCTCCAGCCGAGACTCAGTGAAGTTGAAATTGCGGTGAAGATGCCGTATACCCGCGGCTAGACGGAAAGACCCCGTGAACCTTTACTATAGCTTGGCACTGAACATTGAACCTACATGTGTAGGATAGGTGGGAGACTTTGAAGCTTCGTCGCTAGATGGAGTGGAGTCAATCTTGAAATACCACCCTTGTAGTTTTGATGTTCTAACCGCGGCCCCTTATCGGGGTTCGGGACAGTGCCTGGTGGGTAGTTTGACTGGGGCGGTCTCCTCCCAAAGAGTAACGGAGGAGCACGAAGGTTGGCTAAGTACGGTCGGACATCGTACGGTTAGTGCAATGGCATAAGCCAGCTTAACTGCGAGACATACACGTCGAGCAGGTACGAAAGTAGGTCATAGTGATCCGGTGGTTCTGTATGGAAGGGCCATCGCTCAACGGATAAAAGGTACTCCGGGGATAACAGGCTGATACCGCCCAAGAGTTCATATCGACGGCGGTGTTTGGCACCTCGATGTCGGCTCATCACATCCTGGGGCTGAAGTCGGTCCCAAGGGTATGGCTGTTCGCCATTTAAAGTGGTACGCGAGCTGGGTTCAGAACGTCGTGAGACAGTTCGGTCCCTATCTGCCGTGGGCGTTGGATGATTGAAGGAAGCTGCTCCTAGTACGAGAGGACCGGAGTGGACGAACCGCTGGTGTTCGGGTTGTTATGCCAATAGCATTGCCCGGTAGCTACGTTCGGAATCGATAACCGCTGAAAGCATCTAAGCGGGAAGCGAGTCCTAAGATGAGTCATCCCTAGGAATTTAATTCCTCTAAAGAGCCGTTCGAGACTAGGACGTTGATAGGCAGGGTGTGTAAGCGTTGTGAGGCGTTGAGCTAACCTGTACTAATGACTCGTGAGGCTTAACCATACAACCCAGATGAGTTTTTATCTGAGTTGATGGTAACTAGATTTATTACTTACTGTTAAAGGTAAGACTTAGTGAAGAATATAAAGCGCTTAATAAAGTAAGGTCATAAAATGCTCCTGCATTTATGACATCAAGTACATCCATGTACTTGAAACTCAAAGAAACAGCTTTCCGAATTTAGTTAATTGCGATAAGCGATTAACACCAAATTTGCTTGGTGACAATAGCATTGTGGTACCACCTGATCCCATCCCGAACTCAGTAGTGAAACGCAATAGCGCCGATGATAGTGTGGGGTCTCCCCATGTGAAAGTAGGTCATTGCCAAGCGCCTAATTTCTCTTTTTAAGAGAGCAGATAGCCCGTTACTCACGTAACGGGCTTTTTTGTGTCTGTGCAACAGCTGATAGTGTGGTTGATACGTCCATGCGCAAGTTGGTCATTACCAAGCACCTAATTTCTCTTTTTAGAGAGTCGAGAAAGCCCTGACTTAACAGTCAGGGCTTTTTTCGTTTATAGCGAGTAAGAATTAGTGCCGCGAAAGACAGTGTGATTGATATGCCCATGCAAAAGTAGGTCATTGCCAAGCGCTTAATTTCTCTTTTAAGATAGTCGAGAAAGCCCTGACTTAACAGTCAGGGCTTTTTTCGTATATAGCGAGTAAGAATTTAGTGAAGCGAAAGACAGTGTGGCCGATATGCCCATGTGAAAGTAGGTCATCGCCAAGCGCCTAATTTCTCTTTTTAAGAGAGCAGATAGCCCGTTACTCACGTAACGGGCTTTTTTGTGTCTGTCCAACAGTTGATAGTGTGGTTGATACGCCCATGCGCAAGTAGGTCATTACCAAGCACCTAATTTCTCTTTTTAGAGAGTCGAGAAAGCCCTGACTTAATAGTCAGGGCTTTTTTCGTTTATAGCGAGTAAGAATTAGTGCCGCGAAAGACAGTGTGATTGATATGCCCATGTGAAATTCAGTCATTGCCAAGCACCTAATTCCTCTTTTTAAGAGAGCTGATAGCCCGTGGTTCACGTAACGGGCTTTTTTGTGTTTGTCATTTAAGATAAACATGTTCAGAAACGAAGCTAAAGCTCAATTTTAGATACATCAACAGCTCATAGTGTGATTGATATGCCCATGTAAAAGTAGGTCATAGCCAAGCGCCTAATTTCTTTTAAGTGAGAGCAGATAGTTTGTTTTCAGTAAAAATTTCTATAGGCGGAATATAGCACTAAGTTTATTTATATGGATGTTTTAGAATCTGTACTTTAGGGATTGAAGAATCAAATCTGATAGACAAGTGGCGAATAATAGCTGTCGTCATGTAGGTAACTTTACCACGGTAGAAATGGGGTAAGCACTATGCATTGTTTAAGGCTGGATAGTTTTGCCTTTAAAACTATGCCACATGTATCTTGAGGTTTTGGATGATTAGCTATCTGTTAGCTCTGAAGGTTGTTAATAAAAAACGGTCTAGTAGTGTTATTCGACAGTGATGAACTTACAGGTCACCACTTAAGTTTTGGGACAGTTCGTATTTAAAGGTTCAGCTGTTTTATCTTATCTAGTATAGGTAAGTTTGCATCGGGAAAATCAAATGATCCTAACTCCTCACTATTTACCCATTGTATTATTTGTCCTTCTAAACCCTGTCCAGCACCTTTAAAGTTGGTAACAAGGTGAATATCCAGTAGGACATGTTTGTCTGGGTAATTATGAGAGATATCCATGAAGGGCTTTGTAGATTCTACGTCTAAATCAACTTCTTCTTTAAGCTCTCTTATAAGCGCTTGTGAAACCGTTTCATCTATTTCCACCTTACCACCAGGAAATTCCCATTTGCCACCTTGATGAAGGTGTTCATGGCGCTTAGCTAACAGTATTTGTTGTTCATTATTTATAATAATGCCAACAGCGACATGTATTCTTTTCATTTCATTTGCTCAACTTAGTGTTTAAAAAAGTCACCTTCATCAAAACCTTCAGTATCTAAAGTTTCATGATCAAATTCAGGTTTTACTGGAATAGTGTGTTTCTCACTTGCCCAATCGCCAAGATCAATCATTTTACAGCGCTCGCTGCAAAAAGGTTTGAATTTCGATTGCGGCTCCCAAAGAACGTCAATTTGGCATATAGGACATTTTACAGAAATAGGCATAAGTCATCTCGCTAATTAATATAGTGAGATCCTAATGAATTTAGTTACAAGTAGCTAGTTTGAATTTAACTAATTTATCTGTATGTTTTTGGTTTTCGAAATCAACGAAGTGGATAGCATATCTGTTTTTATGGCCGCTAATAGTCGGGTAACAATCTTGAGTGTGATCGATTTGAACTCTAATCAAAGATAACGTTTGTGGGCTGTTCCCCTGAAAAAAGCCTTGTTGTGCTTCTGTAGTTCTAAATTCTGCGGTACTTCTTGTTAGTTCAAGCAGTAACTTTATTGGCTTAAGGATTGGTAAAAAATTCTCGATCCAGCTATTTAGATCTAACTGCCTTTCTTGCCATGGCTTTGCTAGCCAATAATGCAGCTGAGGTAAGTCAAAATTACAACAAGCTCCTGGCATACCAAATCGCTGTTTGAGTGCGGCAATAAAACGATCTTGTTTTAGATGGCAGCCTATGCGTTCATTTGTTTGTAATGGGGCTTTTGATGCGTTGAGTTGATCGATTATGTTTTGTATTTGCGATTTATCTACATGGGGCAAAGCATGCCATTTAGCTAAGATGACTAATTGTTTGTCAATATCCTTTAGAATATCAGTTCGGTAGTCACATCTGTCTGTTAATTCAGCTAATGAAAAAAGTGGGTAAAAACAATGATGCTGATAATCGGTATCAAGATGGAGATTTAATTGATCAGCCAAATATTCGAGTCGCAGATAACTTCTGGTTTTTTCATTTAACGGCTGTTCATATATTAAATCGTTATTCATTGTTTTTATCTATGCTGATGATGCTTGAGCTAAATACTTCAAATGTAATAACTGAACAGTTTTTCGTAATTCTTCGGGAGGTAAGGTATTGTCTAAGACTGTATCAGCCTTAGTAAGTCTCAATTCTCTACTTATCTGACGATTTAGAATTTTTTCAACTTCTGTTGAAGTTACCCCATCTCGTTTCGCTGTTCTAGTTATCTGTTCATGTGGTGGAATATCCACCACTAAAGTCGTATTGACCAAACTATCTAACCCGTTCTCAAAAAGCAAGGGAACAATCATAATAACATAAGGAGATTTAGCAACTTCTACAGCTTTTAGCATATGATTGCGAATTAAAGGGTGCAGTAAGTTATTGAGCCATTGTCTTTCTTTTTCATTATCAAACACTCTTGAGCGTAACTTTGCTCTATCTAATAACCCATTGCTGTCTATGACCTCAGAGCCGAAGTGCTCTTTAATTTCACAGAGTCCTTGAGAACCTTTTGCAACAACTTTTCGAGCGATGATATCCGCATCAACCAGTTCTATTCCGAAATCTAGGAACAAATTAGCAACAGTAGTTTTACCTGAGCCAATTCCGCCAGTAAGGCCAACGATGAAATCAGCCATACTATATGAATGTACCTAGATACCAGTTGATAATATCCTGTCCCCATACAAGGGCAACCCATCCTGCGATGGCAATATAAGGACCGAATGGAATTGGGTTTTCTCTGGTGATTTTCTTGCTTATCATCATCGAAATGCCAATTACAGCACCTACCAATGATGAAAGTAAAATAATTAAAGGAAGGAATTGCCAGCCTAACCATGCACCAAATACTGCAAGTAGTTTAAAGTCTCCATAGCCCATGCCTTCTTTGCCTGTCGCAAGTTTGAACAGCCAAAACACCGACCAAAGGCTCAAATAACCTGCAGTAGCACCAATAACAGCATCTGTTGGGCTCGCATAAACACCTTTTAGATTAATAATTAGACCTAACCATAAAATGGGCAGCGTTAATTGATCTGGTAGCAGCATTTCATCTAGATCAATACCGGTAAGGGCAATCAAGACGAAGGTAAGAATAGATGCGTATAAAAATTGCCAAGTTGGACCAAAGTGCCAAGCCAGCGTTGCTACTAAAAGACCCGTTATTAATTCAAATACTGGATACCTTGCGCTGATAGATGCCTTACAACTTGCACATTTACCACCGATCATTAACCAACCTATAATAGGTACATTATGCCAAGGCTTTATATTGGCTTTACATTTGGGACAAGCAGAACCAGGTACAACTAAGTTATATTTCTCAGGATAATTATCAATACGTTTATTCAGTCGTTTCTCACCGACTTCTTTTACGATATCAGGGTGGTATTCTGAAAGGTAATAATTACATTCACTTTGCCATTCACGTTTCATCATTACTGGAAAGCGATGAATTACCACATTGAGAAAGCTGCCAATGGTGGCAGCAAAAATAAAGCTAATTGAAATAAAGAGCCAAGGTGATTGGCTCATTGATTCAATAAAAGTATTCATAAACTCATTCATTATTATTCTTATATTTAAATTAACTTGTGGATAGGTTATCCAACAACTTTACCCATTTGGAAAATAGGAAGATACATAGCGACAATCAAACCGCCGACTAATGTACCAATTACCACCATCATGATCGGCTCGATTAAACTCGATAGTCCATCAACTGCATCATCTACTTGCATTTCATAAATATTAGCAACCTTGTTGAGCATGTCATCTAAACCACCGGATTCTTCGCCAATCATCACCATTTGAGTCAGCATGTCGGGAAATAATCCAGTTGTACGCATAGCGACGTTCATTTGCATACCCGACATCACTTCTTGGCGAACTTTCAACAATGCTTTTTTGTAGACAGCATTTCCTGACGCACCTGCAGCTGATTCAAGACCATCAATGAGTGGTACACCAGCAGAAAAGGTTGTGGCTAATGTACGAGCAAAGCGTGCCATAGCTCCTTTATGTAATATAGGGCCAATAGCTGGGATTTTTAATATTAAAGCGTCTATTTTATCTCTTAGGGCTTGAGAATTTCTGTGGGCTCTTACAAAAAGAAATACTGAAGCAAAAATTATAATTCCAATAATATACCAAGAAGATTGTAGTGCTCTGGAAATTTCTAAAACAAACTGAGTAAATGCAGGTAATTCAGCGCCGAATCCTGCGAAAATTTCTTCAAATTGAGGAACAACAAAAAGTAAAAGCAACACGGTTACAGCAATCGCGACAATTACAACAGCAGCTGGGTAAAACATTGCTTTTTTAATTTTTGACTTAAGCGCTTCAGACTTTTCTTTATAAGTTGCAATACGATCGAATACAGCATCTAGTGAACCAGAATGTTCACCTGCCGCAACTAAATCCACATATAAATCATCAAAATACAGCCTATTGGGGCGTAAGGCATCAGATAAAGGTATACCTGATTGAACATCCGTTAGAATGCCTGCGAGCAGTTCTCTAACCTTTGCTTTTTCATGACCTCTACCTAATAGTTCAATTGTTGTAACTAACGGGACACCAGCTGAAAGCATAGTGGCAATCTGTCGAGTAATCATGGCAATATCCATTGCGGTGATTTTTTTCTCAGACTTAAATAGAGAAGCTGACTTTTTACGAACTCCTTTTGGAGTGACCCCTTGAGCTTTTAAAATGCCTCTGATTTCAGCAATGGTAGAGCCCCTCAGTTCACCCGAAGTTCTTTGACCGTCTCTATTGACGCCTTTCCATTCAAAAGTAAAAACCTTAGGCTGACGCTTGGTCTCTTTTTTTGTTTTTGTGTTTGTTCTTGGCTTTCTTGCTGCTGTTGCCATAAAGCAAATCCTTTTTATTTATTATGTGCAATAAAGCAATATTCTAGATGCTTTTAATAAAGATTTTAGAGGAAGTTAACCAAAGCTAGTTACTCGATTAACTTCGGCAATACTGGTTATTCCATGGGTTACTTTGAGTAAACCTGATAATCTTAAATCTCTCATGCCACTGGTTTTAGCCTGTCTCGCTATTTCAAGCGAATTGCCACCTTCCATAATGGTTCTGGAGATTTCATCGGTCATTCTCATCACTTCATAGATACCGACCCGCCCTTTATAACCACCAGAACAATGCTCGCAGCCAACAGGCTTAAAAACAGTGAACCCAGTATTAATGATATCTTGAGTAAAGCCAAGTCGTTGTAGTTCTTCTACAGGGACATCTTCAGGGGTTTTGCATTCAAGGCATAAGCGGCGGGCAAGACGCTGAGCAATAATTAAATTCACAGAGCTTGCGATGTTATAACCTGGTACGCCCATGTTGATTAAACGGGTTAGAGTTTCGGCTGCTGAGTTAGTATGCAGTGTTGATAATACCAAGTGACCGGTTTGGGCTGCTTTAATGGCAATTTCTGCGGTTTCTAAATCTCGAATTTCACCGACCATGACTACATCAGGATCTTGACGTAAAAATGATCTCAGGGCAGATGCGAAGGTTAAGCCTGCCTTTAAATTAATGTGAACTTGGTTAACCCCTTCAAGATTAATCTCAACTGGATCTTCGGCAGTGGAAATATTACGTTCTTCAGTATTGAGAATATTAAGGCCTGTGTATAACGAGACAGTCTTACCTGAACCAGTAGGACCTGTAACTAGAATCATCCCTTGGGGTTTTGCTAGCATTTCTTCATAAAGCAAACGCTGGTCGTCTTCATAACCGAGTTTTTCAATGCCTAATTGCGCAGAAGATGAATCCAAAATACGCATTACAATCTTTTCGCCCCAAATAGTGGGCAAGGTACTGACACGAAAATCAATTGATTTTGTGCGTGACAGCTTCATTTTAATTCGGCCATCTTGTGGTACCCGGCGCTCGGCAATGTCCAACTTTGACATCACCTTTAATCGAGCTGAAATACGGTTTGATAAGTTGACCGGAGGCTCGGACACTTCGTGCAAAATACCATCGATTCGAAAACGTATCCGGTAGCGTTTTTCGTAAGGTTCAAAATGTAAATCTGAGGCGCCTTTACGGATGGCATCAGTTAATATTTTATTAATGTAAATAACAATAGGGGCATCGTCACTGCTTTCTGATTCGGCTTCTTCATGGTGTTTGTCGGTATCTGCTACTTCAATGCCAGCCAGGGCCTCTTCGTCAATACCATCTAGACCAAGGCCTGAAATGTCTTCTTCAAGTACCTTCTCTAGCGCTATATTTAACTTGTCATCTTCCACAATAATGGCTTCAGCATGTAGCCCTAGGCTGAATTGGAAGTCTTCTAAAGCTGCGATATTAGTTGGGTCAGAAGTTGCTATAAAAAGTCGATTGCCTCGTTTAAATAGAGGCAGACATTTATGATTATTAATCAGCTTTTTATTAAGAATTTCTTCAGGAATATTACTAAAGTCAAACTCTGATAAATCTAAAAGCGGAGCACCATACTCTTCATAGCAGAGCTCTGCTATCTCGCGCGAAGAAAGTAGTTTAGATTGAATTATGGTGGTGACAAGTGATTTTTTTGATTTTCTTGATTGACTAATGGCAACAGAAACTTGCTCTTCAGATAACAAATTTTTGCGGATAAATAATGTTGATAAACCTAAATTAAGACCAGACGTTGCCATGCTTTTTTGCTCTGCTAACATAATGATATGGTTTGATTATGGCACAATATGATAAAGCTTCCAAAGACAAAAAAAGCAGCATAAAGCTGCTTTTTGAACATCTTCTTAACTGATGTTTATGAGAGGCCTGCACCGTCAGCACATTGAGCGGCAGTTGCACCAGTTGCATCAGCAACTAAGGTTGCTGCATAAGTTACAGTACCTGTATTAGTAATTGTAGCTGTTACAACACATGTACCATCAGAGAATGCAACAGCGCCACCTGACCCTTCAGCTAGCGTTGCTGTTGAAGTTAGTCCGGTAGTAGCGGTTACTTCAGCATTAATTGTGTCACAAGAAATACCTGACTGAACACAAGTCACAGCTTTAGTTGTGAACGACGCTACACCTTTCATTGCTGCACCGCCGTGTGCTGCACCTACATAGTCACGGTAAGCAGGCAATGCGATTGCTGCAAGAATACCGATGATCGCTACTACGATCATTAATTCAATAAGAGTAAAACCCTTAGCGTTTTTGATTTGGTTAATGCTTTTCATTTTTTATCTCTCTCTTATGATGCTTTAGTGTTGCTTCAGGGTTGTTCTAATCCGTTAAATCCAACATAACTAAAGGCCCTTAGGTATGTTGATTGGTGTCCTATCACCGCAATCCTTCTAGCATTAATAAACTAGTGTATTTTTTATTACTTTTAAAACTTGAACATATGACTCGTCTGGTACTACTTAACTGAACAGCTATATAACTGACGTTACTTAACTGCTATGTAAGTAAATTAGTGAGCCCATGCATTACTTCATTCTTACAAGTTAATTCTTACAGCTTCGTTGTTATAGGATAGAGTAGAGATTAAATATTCGCCACTTTGTCTATAACGGCAACAAACAATATAACTTTATCAGAATGTTGTTAACGGAGTGTTTCATTCAACATTGCTTTTATAAATAACGATTCAAAGTTTTAGAAAGTTACCTTCGTAACGCTTTGAAAATTAATTTGTAAAAAGTTGAGTTTGAAATCTGACTCACCTGTAGTGAACGTTATTATAAAGTTATCAATAATGGAATAGCTTATCGCGCAAAAGTGCAAAAAAAGCGTAAAAAGTATAATTGAACGCCTTGTTGTTGCTGGTTTCGCAACAAAATAGTGACAAATTTAGCAGGTGTAGATGATTTATTGACTGGACTTGTGATAAGTCAATTTTATGGCTTTGTTATTTGTTGGGAAATATAGAAATATGTACTATATATCCAGATGCTAATTAATGGTAAGTCACTTTTTGAGAGGGTTAGCAATTAGGTTTAATTGAGTTTTTTAGTTTCTTAGATTATTTCATTCCAGAGTTAGCAGAAATTATATTGAGTGTTACTTGAGGCAAGTATCCATTATGCAGTGGCCTTCAATAGTGGAACGATTAATTCATTTTTACAATGAAAGACATAAAAAAGCACTCTGGTTAGAGTGCTTAAATAACGTTATCTAGTTTTAGTTAGCTTACAGATAGAAGATGACATAAACATTGAATGATCTAGCTATACAAAGAGGCTGTATTAAGCCAGCGTCCATAGACGCTTAACATTACTGGGTTATTATGACTTCAGTCTTAAAGACAAATCCAACGCTTTAACGTGTTTAGTTAGTGCCCCTACTGAAATGTAATCGACGCCCGTTTTAGCAAAGTCGGCGATGGTATCGATAGTGACGTTACCTGACACTTCGAGCTTGGCGCCTTTCCCTTGCTCTTTAAATTGATTATTTAAGGTTACGGCTTCAATCATCATGGTGACATCAAAGTTATCTAGCATAATAATGTCAGATCCAGCTTCAAGTGCTTCTGTTAGCTCTGCAATCGATTCTACTTCTACTTCTACAGGCTTTTCATTATCCAGCTTTCTTGCCGCTTTTATCGCTAAATCAATATTGCCGCAGGCCATGATATGGTTTTCTTTAATCAAAAAAGCATCAAATAAGCCAATACGATGATTTTTACCACCACCACAAGTGACCGCATACTTTTGAGCTGTGCGCAATCCTGGAATGGTTTTACGGGTATCAAGTAAACGAGTGTGAGTGCCCGCAATTTTATCGACGTAATGTTTCGTTAAACTGGCGACGCCTGACAAAGTTTGAATGAAATTCATCGCGGTGCGCTCACCAGTCAATATTGCTCGCGCTGGTCCTGACAACTCACACAAGACTTGATTAGGCACGAGCAAGTCTCCGTCATCTACATGCCAATGGAGTGCAACATCACCACCAAGTTGATTGAACACTTGCTCTGCCCAGGCTTTACCGCAAAACACGCCTTCTTCTCGAGTGATCAATACGGCTTCTGCGTATTTATCTGCAGGAATAAGTTGCGCTGTAATGTCAGCGGCTAAAATATCTTGTGGTGTATGAGAAGGGGTATGACCTAAGTCTTCATCAAGAGCGGTTTTTACGGCTTGACGGATGTCATTTTCAATCATGTGCATAATCCTTGCTATTACAGCGACATCAGTTAGAAGAGCAGTATAGTCCTAACTGATTATAAAACAGGTATGTGGCAACTTTACCACAGTTGCTAATTTAAAATATAGCGCTGAACTTTTTCATTTTACTGGTACATTTAACGGGTACATTAAGCTTGTTAAGATAGATAGAATATCCCGTATTATTCTCTTTAACTATCTTTCTACCTTCTAGCACTGAAATAGTTAGGCTACAGATTAATATTATGAAAAACACGATTGAAGCTGGCTGGCATCAAACCGCACGAATATGTAAATCGCCACACTTTAACCAACGGCCTTTGAATGAAGTTAGTGGCTTGGTGATCCACAATATAAGCCTACCAGCTGGTTGTTATGGTTTGCCGCATATTGATGGTTTATTTCAAGGCTGTATTGATGAAGCAGCAGATCCAAGTTTTAGTGAATTAGTGGGACTTGAAGTATCGGCTCATTTTCTGATCCGCCGTGACGGTGAAGTGGTGCAATATGTTAGTTGTGATGATAGAGCTTGGCATGCTGGTGTATCCAATTTAAAGGGGCGTGAAAACTGCAATGACTTTACTATTGGCATAGAGCTCGAAGGCACCGATACTGATCCGTATACCAATGAGCAATATCAAGTTTTAGCTCGATTAACCTTGGAGTTATTTGATGAATATCCTATGCTTAAGCAGAATGAGATTGTAGGGCATTGTGATATCGCACCTGGGCGAAAAACGGATCCTGGGCAGAGCTTTGATTGGCAGCGCTACTTTCGTTTATTGTCGATATAGCTTAGTCTGCAAATCAAGTTTATCAACCCAGTTTCGTGACTGTGTTTAACAGAAATGATCAGCGTTTATATAAAGTTTAATGAACGCTTAGATAGAAACAAATATAGATATTTTTAGCTTTCACTTCTTTGGCTGTAAACAGGGGTCACATGGCATTATTTTCTTTATTAATTGCGATTATGGTTGAGCGACTGAAATTATTGCCAGCAAATTGGCAATTTGACTCGATGTTAGCTAAATATCAGCAATTATTCTGGAAAGACAAAAAGTTAGATTCAGCAATAGCAGTGTCTGCCGTTGTACTCATTCCTGCCATTATTGTTTTCCTTATATTATTTCTTATCGACGGCGTATTTTACGATTTAATAACGCTATTGTTCTGGGTGGCTATTTCTATTCTTTGTTTAAGCCATCAGTCTCTGCGTGCCTGTTTTAAAAAGTATATGCTAGCAGCATGTCGTGGCGATGTTCAGGCCTGTTATCACTATGCTGAAAATTTAGATTGCACTGAATGTTTAGACGCTATTGATGAAAAAGATTTAGGCCGTCAAATCGGTAAAACTGTGGCGTGGGTGAACTACCGATATTATGGTGCTGTTGCCTTATTCTTAATTTGTTTTGGTCCAGTTGGTGCCGTACTTTACTGTTCAGTACGTTTTTATGAACAATATAATCAACAAAATAAATTAGAGATGCCGTTTATCGGTCAATTACTATTTTTACTTGATTGGCTACCTAGTCGAGTGTTTAGTTTTGGTTTTGTTTTAAGCGGACATTTTGCATCAGGGATCTCTGAGTGGCGCAAGCAAGTTTTTAACGCTAAAAACTCAGCTAAAAATATTGTTTCTTATACTGCGTTGGCTGCAGAAACCTTTCCTGAATCAACTTCGGCGCCTGTATGTGTCCAACCTACATTAGCTTTACTCGCACTGAGTAAGCGTAACTTTATATTACTGCTGACGGTGTTATCTGTGCTGACTATTTTTGGCTTGGTCAGCTAATGCTTGAGGTATTTAAGACTTAAGTTGGGCTCTAGTTTGCTAACGTCAATTACTTAGTTTTAAGTTATTGGCATTACAGTTACAGCTAGAATGATTAATATTAATTAATCTATAACTAATATTAATTTGAAATAGAAAAACAGTTTTTATTTTTTAGCCTCTCAATTGTTGTATTTACTGCTAATGTTTAACAGAAAATAATCCGAAACGAGTGGCTGTTAAGCCATTTATTTCATTCGCAACCCCTCAGTGGTCGCGTTTAGCAAATGGTCAGACCCCTTTGAAGGTTTTTTTCGTTATGCTCTTAATCGTTTGAGAGTGGGAGCGTTTGAAACCTTCAGCTAACATCCATTCAACACTAGCCTAACTAGACATCAAATGTTTGATTTGATAAAGTGCGCTATCTCATATAAATTGGTAAGACCAATTGACAACGGAGCTGAGGGCCAAATGGCTTATAGCAAAATAACCCAGCCAAAAATTTCAGATGTGATCATGGAGCAGCTAGAGCGCATGATCCTTGAAGGTAGTTTACAGCCTGGGCAGAAGTTACCGCCAGAGCGTGAACTGGCTTTGCAGTTTGAAGTGTCTCGTCCTTCATTGCGTGAAGCTATACAAAAATTAGAAGCCAAAGGGCTTTTAATGCGTCGCCAAGGTGGTGGCACCTATGTAAAAGAACAACTATGGCAGAGCCTAGCCGATCCTATTGTTGAATTGATGCATAACGATTCAGAAAGTCAGTATGATTTACTGGAGTTTCGTCATGCAACAGAAGGAATGATGGCTTACTTTGCTGCACTTCGTGGTAATGACGCGGATATGCAAAGTATTAAGCGTTCAATCAATGAAGTTGAAGCCGCAGCAAATGTGGAAGCGCAAGCGGATGCGATTGTACGTTTTTATCGTGCAGTAGCTGAAGCATCACACAATGTGGCGATGTTACACCTAGTACTTAGTTTAACCCCTGTGTTGCACAAAAACGTGGCACAAAACTTAGAGCTTTTAAGCCGTCGCGAAGAAGCATCTACAATGGCGAATGAGCACAGACGAGCATTACTCGCTGCAATCGTTCGCCGCGACCCTGACGCGGCACGTGAAGCTTCGAATGAACATTTAAGTTATATCGAAGAAGTCATGTTGTCAGTGAGGGAAGAAGACAGTCGGTTGCAGCGTAGCTTGCGCCGTTTAAAGAGCGGTGTTTGATACAAATTATAGTGAAAAATCATTATAAATTGACCGAAACACATTAATTATCAGTATCTAGAGAAGGACAGCGACATGTCTGAAGATATGCTACAAGACTTAGATCCATTAGAAACTCAAGAGTGGGTAGATTCACTGCAAGCGGTATTAGAGCAAGAAGGCCCTGAACGCGCGCACTTTCTACTTGAACAATTAATCGATAAAGCTCGCCGCAATGGTACCCATCTGCCATACAAAGCGACTACCGCTTATTTGAATACGATTCCTTCAGGCCAAGAGCCGCATATGCCTGGTGATCAGGAAATGGAACGCCGCATTCGTGCCATCGTTCGCTGGAATGCCCTTGCAATGGTATTACGTGGTTCTAAGAAAGATTTAGAGCTAGGTGGTCACATTTCTAGTTTTGCCTCTAGTGCGACTATTTATGATGTGTGTTTTAACCACTTCTTCCGTGCACCGAATGAAAAAGACGGTGGCGATTTAGTTTATTATCAAGGTCATATCGCACCGGGTATCTATTCTCGTTCGTTCCTTGAAGGCCGCATTAGCGAAGATCAAATGAACGGTTTCCGTCAAGAAGTTGATGGCAAAGGTCTGTCTTCATATCCGCATCCTAAATTGATGCCTGACTATTGGCAGTTCCCGACAGTATCAATGGGGCTTGGTCCTATTCAAGCTATCTATCAAGCACGTTTTCTTAAGTATCTAACTGACCGTGGCTTAAAAGATTGCTCTGAGCAAACTGTATATTGTTTCCTTGGTGATGGTGAGTGTGATGAGCCTGAAACATTAGGTGCAATCGGTCTTGCTGCCCGTGAAGAATTAGATAACTTAGTCTTTATCGTTAACTGTAACTTACAGCGTCTTGATGGTCCTGTTCGTGGTAACGGTAAGATCATTCAAGAATTAGAAGGCGAGTTCCGCGGCGCAGGCTGGGAAGCAGTTAAAGTGATTTGGGGTCGCTACTGGGATCCATTACTTGCACGTGATACTAGCGGTAAATTACTACAGTTAATGGAAGAAACCGTTGATGGTGAATACCAAAACTGCAAAGCTAAAGGTGGCGCTTATACGCGTGAGCACTTCTTTGGTAAGTATCCTGAAACTGCCGAAATGGTCGCGAATATGTCAGATGATGACATTTGGCGTTTGAACCGTGGTGGTCATGATCCAGTTAAGATTTATGCTGCATTACAACATGCTAAAAACACCAAAGGTCGTCCTACAGTTATCCTTGCTAAAACAGTTAAAGGTTACGGTATGGGTGATGCGGGTGAAGGTAAAAACATCGCGCATAACGTGAAGAAAATGGGCGTTGAATCGCTTAAATACTTCCGCGATCGTTTCAATATCCCAATTAGCGATGATCAGTTAGAAGATATTCCTTACTATCATCCTGGTGCTGATTCAGAAGAAGTTAAGTACCTCAAAGCACGCCGTGAAACTTTACATGGTGCTATGCCAAAGCGTCTTGAAAAGTTCTCACAAGATATCGAAGTGCCGTCATTAAAGATTTTCGACTCAGTACTGAAAGGTTCTAACGGTCGTCAAATTTCAAGCACGATGTCGTTTGTACGTATCTTAACTGCACTGCTTAAAGATAAGAAAATCGGTAAACAAATAGTACCGATTATTCCTGATGAAGCGCGTACCTTTGGCATGGAAGGTTTATTCCGCCAAGTAGGTATTTATGCCCATGAAGGACAAAAATACGAGCCACAAGATTCAGATCAAGTTGCTTACTACCGTGAAGATAAAACCGGTCAAGTATTGCAAGAAGGTATTAATGAGTTAGGTGCAATGTCATCTTGGGTTGCTGCGGCAACAAGTTACTCTGTTAACGATACTCCAATGATCCCGTTCTACATCTACTACTCAATGTTTGGTTTCCAACGTATTGGCGACATGGCATGGGCTGCGGGTGACATGCGAGCTCGTGGCTTTATGGTTGGTGGTACATCAGGTCGTACGACATTGAATGGTGAAGGTCTTCAGCATCAAGATGGTCACAGCCATGTATTAGCTAACACTATTCCTAACTGTATTTCTTATGACCCAACTTACGGTTATGAGATTGCAGTGATAGTTCAAGACGGTATTCGTCGCATGTACGGTGAGCAGGAAGATGTTTTCTACTACTTAACAACGATGAACGAAAACTACGAACAACTTGCTATGCCAGAAGGCAGCGAAGAAGGTATTGTTAAAGGGATCTACAAGTTAGAAACCCTTCAAGGTAGTGGTAAAGGCTCTGTCCAGTTAATGGGTAGCGGTACTATCTTAGAGCAAGTACGTAAAGCGGCTGTAGCGTTGTCGAAAGATTTCGGTATCACTGCTGATGTATTCAGTGTTACTAGCTTTAACGAGTTAACTCGTGATGGTCAAGCTGTTGAGCGTTACAACATGCTGCATCCAACTGAAGCGCCAAAAGTACCATATATTGCTGAAGTGTTATCGAAAGATGCACCTGCTATTGTAGCGACAGATTATATGAAGATTTACGGCGAACAATTACGTGCTTACATCCCAACTGACTACAAAGTACTTGGTACTGACGGTTTCGGCCGCAGTGATAGCCGTGACAATTTACGTCACCACTTTGAAGTTGATGCTAAGTTCATTGTTATTGCTTCACTTAAAGCCCTTGTTGACCGTAACGAAATACCAGTTGATGTGCTAACTAAAGCCATCAAAGAATATGGTATCGACGTTGATAAGATCAATCCACAGTTCGCATAGAGAGAAACAAAATGGCTGAATTAAAAGAAGTTTTGGTTCCTGATATCGGTGGTGATGAAGTTCAGGTTATTGAAGTCTGTGTTGCTGTCGGTGATGACATTGCAGCAGAAGACTCGATTGTTACGGTTGAAAGCGATAAAGCCACAATGGATATTCCAGCGCCGTTTGCTGGCACCGTTGCTGAGCTTAAAGTCGCTGTAGGCGACACTATTTCAGAAGGGAAGTTGATCGCCATGCTTAACGCAGGCGCAGCATCTGCTCCTGCAGAAGCGGCTCAACCTGCTGCAGCGCCAACACCGACTCCTGAAGTTGCTCCAGTTGCACCTGTTAGTGCAGCTCCAGTATCAACGGGTGGTACTGAAATTATAGAAGTGACTGTGCCAGATATCGGTGATGCTGAAAATGTCGATATTATTGAAGTATTGGTCAGCGTTGGTGAAACCATTGAAGCTGATACAGGTTTAATTACGCTTGAAACTGACAAAGCAACCATGGAAGTGCCAGCACCTTCAGCTGGTGTGGTTAAAGAGCTTAAAGTTGTGGTTGGCGATAAAGTGTCTCAAGGCTCTTTAGTGCTCATGCTAGAAGTAGGCGCTGCGGCGCCTGCTACAAATGATGCAGCCACAACTGCTCCTGCATCGGCTCCTGCACCAGCGGCACCTGCCGCGAGTACAGTTGAGGTTAAAGAAGTCGCAGTACCAGATATTGGTGATGCTTCTGATGTTGACGTCATTGAAGTGCTTGTTGCTGTCGGCGATGTACTTGAAGTGGATACAGGCTTAATTACCCTTGAAACTGATAAAGCGACGATGGAAGTACCAGCACCATTTGCAGGTAAATTAGTGAGTTTAACAGTTAACGTTGGTGACAAAGTTTCTCAAGGTAGCATCATTGCTACTGTAGAAACGACATCAACAGCACCTGTTGCTAGTGCGCCTGTTGCGGCTCCAGCACCTGTTGCGAGTGCACCTGCTCCTGTCGCTCAAGCACCAGCAAAAGCTGCGCCAGTACCGCATCACCCAAGTGCAGGTAGTCAGCCTAAAACCGGTGCTGTGCATGCATCACCTGCCGTTCGCCGCTTAGCGCGTGAATTTGGAGCTGACCTGACTTTAGTTAAGGGGACAGGTCGCAAAGGACGTATTCTTAAAGAAGACGTTCAAGCATTTATTAAGTACGAACTTAGCCGTCCTAAGGCATCTGCTGCAACTGCTGTTGCTGGTGGCGCGGGTGGCTTGAATGTGATTGCTGCTCCTAAAGTTGATTTCAGTAAGTTTGGTGAAGTGGAAGAGATTCCATTAAGCCGTATCCAGAAAATTTCTGGACCAAATTTACATCGCAACTGGGTCACTATTCCACATGTGACACAATTTGATGAAGCTGACATCACTGAGTTAGAAGCATTCCGTAAAGAGCAGAATACACTTGCAGCGAAAAAGAAAGCTGATTACAAGATTACTCCGCTAGTCTTTATGATGAAAGCAGTAGCGAAAGCATTGGCTGAATTCCCTGTGTTTAACTCAAGCTTAAGTGCTGATGGTGAATCATTAATCCAGAAGAAATACTTCCACATTGGTGTTGCAGTTGATACGCCAAATGGCTTGATGGTTCCTGTTGTACGTGACGTTGATAAGAAAGGCATTGTTGAGCTATCTCGTGAGCTAATGGACATTTCAGTTCGTGCTCGTGATGGCAAGCTTAAGTCTGCAGATATGCAAGGTAGCTGTTTTACTATCTCAAGTTTAGGTGGCATTGGTGGTACAGCATTTACCCCAATCGTTAACTATCCTGATGTGGCTATCTTAGGTGTGTCTAAGTCTGAAATGAAGCCTAAATGGAACGGTAGTGATTTTGAGCCTAAGCTGATGTTGCCACTGTCGTTATCATATGATCACCGCGTAATTGATGGTGCAATGGCTGCGCGTTTCAGCGTGACATTATCTAGCATTCTTAGCGACATCCGTACGTTAATTTTGTAAAGAAAAAGGCTGCTCACTGTGAGCAGCCTTTTTTATCTCGTCACAGGATTGTGATCAGTATCAAACAAAGGGTAAAATGCGGCCACCTTACAAGATTTGCCCACATTTTGCAGTTTGGACGGTTTTTCCGCCAACAAGAGAAAAATAGAGGAAAACATGAGTAACGAAATCAAAACTCAGGTAGTAGTACTTGGTTCAGGCCCTGCAGGCTATTCAGCAGCATTCCGAGCTGCAGATTTAGGTTTAGAAACGGTTATTGTTGAACGTTTTAGCACGTTAGGCGGTGTTTGTTTGAATGTGGGTTGTATCCCGTCAAAAGCACTTTTACACGTCGCTAAAGTGATTGAAGAAGCTAAAGAAGTTGCGCATCACGGTGTTGTATTTGGTGAGCCAACGATTGATTTAGAAAAACTTCGCGGCTTTAAAGAAAAAGTTGTTGGTCAGTTAACTGGTGGTTTAGGCGGAATGTCTAAAATGCGTAAAGTTGATGTGGTTAACGGTTACGGTAAATTCACTTCGCCAAACACTATCGAAGTACAAGGTGAAGACGGCGTTAAAGTGATCAATTTTGAACACGCTATTATTGCTGCGGGTTCTCGTCCAATCGAATTACCGTTTATTCCACATGAAGACCCACGCATTTGGGACTCGACTGACGCACTAGAACTTAAAGAAGTTCCTGGCAAGTTGTTAGTGATGGGTGGCGGTATTATTGGCCTAGAAATGGGTACAGTTTACTCATCAATTGGTAGTGAAATCGACGTAGTTGAAATGTTCGACCAAGTGATTCCAGCAGCAGATAAAGATATCGTTCGTATCTTCACTAAGAAGATCAAGAAGAAGTTCAACTTGATGCTTGAAACGAAAGTTACAGCGGTTGAAGCGAAAGAAGACGGTATTTACGTCACAATGGAAGGCAAAAAAGCACCAGCTGAGCCTATCCGTTACGATGCTGTTTTAGTGGCTATTGGTCGTACTCCTAACGGTAAATCAATTGACGCTGAAAAAGCGGGTGTCAATGTTGATGAGCGTGGCTTTATCAATGTTGATAAGCAGTTACGTACTAATGTACCTAACATCTTCGCTATCGGTGATATCGTTGGTCAACCAATGTTGGCTCATAAAGGTGTGCATGAAGGTCATGTTGCTGCTGAAGTTATTTCAGGTCTTAAGCACTTCTTCGATCCTAAAGTTATTCCTTCAATCGCTTACACTGACCCAGAAGTTGCATGGGTAGGTTTAACTGAGAAAGAAGCAAAAGAGCAAGGCGTTGCATACGAAACTGCAAGCTTCCCTTGGGCGGCAAGTGGCCGTGCAATTGCTTCTGACGCTAGCGATGGTATGACTAAGTTAATCTTCGACAAAGAAACTCATCGTGTAATTGGTGGTGCAGTTGTTGGTGTTAACGGTGGCGAATTATTAGGTGAAATTGGTCTAGCAATTGAAATGGGTTGTGATGCTGAAGATTTAGCATTAACTATCCATGCTCACCCAACATTACATGAATCAGTGGGCCTTGCTGCTGAAGTTTACGAAGGTTCAATTACTGATTTGCCAAATCCAAAAGCAAAAAAGAAAAAGTAATCTGTCAATATTTATAGCAATTTGTATTAAAGCACCTTTCGGGGTGCTTTTTTTTGGTCTAAATTTACATGTAAGTGATATATTTAAAATCTGTATCAATAGTGATATTTTAAATACTGATTTGTTGTAGGCATGAAGCCGACGTTATTTTTGCAAGGAAACTCCAACGAAAAATATTCATCGTTTTTAAAAGAGTACCTACCTAATAATGATAAAAAGCGTTCTACGGTTTTTTACAGTCTTATGCCTGACAATCATTTTTTGCACTCAAGCTTATGCTGTTAATGTGGTTCAGCGTTTGTTCAATGTTCAAGATGGCTTAGCTAATTACACCATCAATGATATTGAGTTTGATGACTATGGTTATGTTTGGCTAGGGACTGAACAAGGACTTTTTAGAGTGAGTAGTTCGGTCATTCGCCGAATTGACCAACCTGATACAGCTAATGCATTAACCGATGAAAACATTAACTTCCTCGTTAAAGTTGATAAAACGCACTTACTCATAGGTACGCTTACCTCGCTTGTCCTCTACGATATAGAAAACAATCAATTTTCAGATTTACTCGGTCCAACAGATACTTTTTTAGATGATTATATCAATGCATATACTCAATTGAATAATGGCAACTTAGCATTATTGACCTTATCAGGAGGCATGTTTGAGCTTGATGTAAGCAGCTTACAACTCAAATTAATTCATCAATATAAACTCGACGATAGGCTAATTTGGAATAGCGTTGGTCAACTCGCTGACAACAAATTTATCTATTCTTCTCGTTATCAAATTGAAGTAAGAGATTATCAAGGTGAATTGATCAAGCAACTTGATTGGGGAGATGATATTTCTATTCGAGGAACTTACGTTGATTCATTCGGCAATGTTTGGGTATATACCAGTAAAGGGCTTTTTAAGGCTGATATTGCCAATAACTCGCTCGAACCTATATCAACAGTGCCCTTTAATATTCATCAACTTGTAGAAGATAGTCGAGGCTTGTTATGGATGACCACCACATCAGGGTTATTCTCATATAACCCTTCAAATGACAGCATTGAGTCCTATAAAGATCAATTAAAGCTTCATACCGATATTGATTACGTCGACTATATCGCAGTGGATTCACATGATTTGATTTGGGTTGGTGGCTCTGGTGAAGGCTTAGCCTTGTTAGCAGTAAAACCTGATTTTTTAATTGATTACTTTAATAAAGCTTCAAAATACCGCCTACAAGATGAAATGATTTGGAGCATCTTTGCCGAGCCTGAAAAAGTTTGGCTTGGCGGCGATGGCGGATTATTGATTGTAGATAAACAAAATATGAGTTCCAGTTTACATTTACCTTTTGGGTTTGAAGCAAGCGACTCTGTTTATGGGATCACAGAATTAGGTGACGAACACATTGCTATTGCTACAACTAACGGTGTTTTTGTCTATAACAAGCAATCAGATGAACAAGTTCCATTTGATCAATTTGCTTCGTTAAGTGATGGCCTTAAGGGAGAAGCTTTATTCACGGCTTATCAAGATCCCTATTTAGAAGGCAGAATTTGGTGGGGAGGGTTTAATCACCTTTATTATTGGGAACCTGAACTTAAAGACATCGTTTCGATTCCATTATTTGACGATAATAATAGTCAGCGTACAGTTAATATCAGTAGTGTGTATCGGGATAAAGCGCATCGACTATGGGTGGGAGGAGAAAAGTTTTTCGGATATTTTGATCAATATAATAGGTTCAATTCTCTTGCCGATATATTAATAAGCCAATTCAGTAATATTTCTATTAATAACATCATTAATATCGATGAAGAACATTTATGGCTTGGTACCTATCAAGATGGCTTAATCCAATTTAATACCACCACGAATAGTGCAGTGTCAGTCAATGAAATGTGGAACGCCGAGTGTTCGACGATTTACTTCATACAACAACTGCCTAAGTACAATGTGGTGGGGTGTTCGTCGAGCGTTATTCGTCAAAACCGAGCGACTAAAGCAATTGAAGTCTTTGCGGCTAATGATGGTTTCATTTCCTCAGAGTTTAATGAATCTGCTGCTTTTTATGACGAAAATTTGGGGCTTTATTTAGGAAGCCCTGATGGTGCGATGTTGATAGATGTTGAAAAATTGACTCAACGTGTGGAAGAGGATGATATTTTTCTTGAGTCGATATCGGTCTTTTATGAAGACCATACAGAGCTCAATTTACTGCCTAGCTCTTTCGATAAAGTTCGCCCAGATGCCAAGCTAATCAGTTTTCAAATGACCACATTTGATTATATCAATACAGCATCAATGAGCCTTAAATATCGTCTAGTATCACAAGGTTCAGCTGAAATCCCACGATATATTTCACTAGTAGGCCAAACACAGATCAACATTGCCGACCTCAAAGCCGGAGTTTACACCTTAGATTTACTCCATCAACGTCATGGTGTTTGGGCAAACGAGCCTTTTCAGTTCGAATTTGAAGTTGAACAGTATTGGTGGGCATCGCAATGGTTTAAAGCCGTTGTATTATTTACTATTTTATTCATCGCTTTTTCATCCGTATGGTTACGCCAAAAACAAGTGCAGCGTGTTATTGGAATTAATTCGGCCCTAAGAGAAAGTGAAGATAAGTTACGTCAATCATTACGAGGCAGTGACTCAGATTTATGGGAGTGGGATAGCGAATCAAATCAAATTCATTTTGAAAATAAATCTGGGATATTAGGCGAACGTAGACAGTTCTCTTACTATTTACCCGACTTGCCTATTATTGAAGAAGATAAAGACGCGGTTAATCAACAGTGGTTAGCGCTGCTAAAAGGTGATCAAAATGCTGTCGATATAGAGTTTCGCTACCATAGAGTCCACGGTATGGTTGGGTGGCTCCGGATCCGTGGCCGGATGGTTTCTCGTAATTCAGAAACGTCTCAATTAGAGCGCGTTGCAGGTATCTATACTGAAATATCTGAGCAAAGAGAATTACAAAATGAAATAGACTTATTAGCAAAAGCGTTTGAAAACACCTCAGAAGGCATGCTGATCCTTGATAGAGAAAAGTGCATCAAAGTCGTAAATTCCGCGGCTAATACCTTATTGCATTGCAGGCAAGACAAGCTCATAGGCCAATCCTTTGAATCACTCATGCATTCAAGTAATCAGTCTTACAATATAGATGATTTGTTGGTTACTGAGCGCTCTTGGAATGGCGAACTCACTTTTATTAGAGAGCATAATCAGTCCTTTCCGGTATGGATAAATATTTCGGTGATGCTGGACAAACAAGGGGATGCGCAGCATTACGTTGTGGTATTTTCTGACATTACCAGCCGTAAAGAAAACGAATTAAATTTACGAAATCTTGCTAATTATGATGTGCTCACAGGACTGGCTAATCGTTCGATGTTCAATCGTAAACTGACCAACATCACCGATAATGCCAACCAGTTTGGTGAAAAGCTTGCGTTACTGTTTTTAGATTTAGATCGTTTTAAGCATGTGAATGACTCCTACGGCCATAGTATGGGCGATGCCTTGCTAGTGGAAGCGGCTAAACGGTTGCAAAATAGCGTGGGCGAACAACACTTAGTATGTCGTTTTGGCGGCGATGAGTTTGTTATTTTACTGAGAAATGCAAACGATGTTGATCAAGTCAATTTGGTTGCTGAAACCATACTGCAGGAAATCTGCGCACCATTTAGGTTGTTCGGTCGCGAGTTCTTTGTTTCCACGAGTATTGGTATCAGTATTTGGCCAGAAGATACCCTAGATCCAGAAACCTTGATTAAAAATGCTGACTTGGCAATGTACCACGCTAAAGAAGAAGGCCGCGGTAATTTTCAATATTACTCAGCAGAGAGAAACGCTGAGGCTCAGTATCACCTGAGAATAGAATCAGAACTTCGTAAAGCGTTAGAGAACAATGATCTTGAGCTATTTTATCAGCCACAAATTGATATTTTACAGGGCGATAAATTTATTGGCATGGAGGCGCTTATTCGTTGGCAGCACCCACAAGATGGTTTTATTCGCCCTGATATTTTTATCAAAGTAGCAGAGTCCTGTGGACTGATTATTGATATTGATCGCTGGGTACTCAGGCAAGCATGTGTGGATGGAGCGCGTTGGAATGAGTTATATGATGAACCATTTCAACTTTCAGTCAATGTATCAGCAGTGCAATTTAGGCAAGCTGATTTTATTGATAGTTTAAAAATTATTTTAGCTGATACGGGGATGCCGCCAAAATGTTTGGCCATCGAAATCACTGAAGGGGTTTTGATGAAAGAGATGCAAATTGCTAACTCTCACTTAACTCAGCTCAAGCTACTGGGTATTGAAGTGGCGATTGATGATTTTGGTACCGGATATTCATCTCTAGCTTATTTACGAAATTTTGAAGTCAATACCTTAAAAATTGATCGTTCATTTCTGATTGATATTGCTACCAATGAAGCTGACCAAGCCATTGTAAGCAGTATTATTGAGCTTGCCAGAAACCTTAAATTACATGTAGTCGCTGAAGGTATTGAGTCCTATGAGCAGATGGAACAAGTATTCAGTCGTGGTTGCTACATCATCCAAGGCTATTACTTCGCTAAGCCAATGCCACGAAACCAGCTAGATCGTTTTATTGGTTTATCATCAAATCATATAGGTAAGAATGATTGATCATAGCTTTGGTTGTTAATTATTGGTTTGAAAGGTTTTATTAATGTTGGTTTTTCTTTGTTAGAATGGCACCGAGAATAATTTTAAGATAGGGATGCTATATATGGGTCGCAAGATCGCACTGTTGATTTTACTGAGCTTAGTAACAAGTTTTGTTCAAGCCAAAGAGCGACCTTCTGTCGGTATCGTATTAAGTGGCGGGGGAGCAAAAGGTTCAGCCCATATCGGTGTGCTTAAAGTATTAGAGCAGCACCGTATTCCTATCGATTATGTCACGGGTACCAGTATTGGTTCTTATGTTGGTGGTATGTACGCATTAGGCTACACAGCGGCAGAAATTGAAGAAATTATGCTCAGCTCGCCTTGGGCTGAAGGGTATTCTGATACCATTCCTCGTGAAAATCTTACCTATCGTGATAAACAGCATCGCGACAAATTTAATATTCCAATAAATGTAGGTTATAAAAATGGCGGCCTTACTGCGCCCAGTGGATTATTACGTGGTCAGACAATGTCACAGTTGCTTCGTTATTCAACAGATTTAGTTGAGCAGTTTGGCGATTTTGATGATTTAGCAATTCCTTATCGTGCAGTAGCAACAAACCTTGCAACGAGTCACGCAGTAGTATTAGAAAAAGGCAGTATCGTTAAAGCGATGCAAGCCTCTGCCACCGTTCCAGGTGCACTGCAACCAGCCGAAATCGATGGCATGTTATTGGTTGATGGTGGGATTTCCAACAACATGCCTATTGATGTGATTAAAGCGATGGGCGCAGATGTTGTTATCGCCATTGATATAGGTTCTCCGTTAGCATCGAAAGAGGAATTGGATAGTACTATCGCTGTGCTTGAACAACTTTCTACTATTTTGACTATGGCCACCACCGAACATCAAAAAACCTTATTGGCTGAAGGAGATGTGCTTATTCGTCCAGCTATTGATGGCATGAGCACGACAGATTTTGCAATTATGCCGCAAGCATTAGAGGCGGGACGCATTGCTGGTGAGGCTGCCTTACCTATGCTGGCACATTTAAGTGTAAGCGAACAAGAATACCAGCAGTATCAAGCAGACAAGAAACAAGTGAAAACCTTGCTAGTCAATCAATTAAATCGCCCTTCAACTAAAATTGTTTTTGATAATGACTCAAAAGTTAGCGAAAAATTATTGCGAGAAACTTTAGACCTTGATGAAGGAGAAGTGATCACCAAAGAGTCTTTAGAGGAGGGGATTAAGCGTCTCTACTCATTAAACAAATTTGAGCGTGTTGATGCTGAATTTGAAGACACAGAAGAAGGACGGGTTTTAACCGTAAACACTCGAGCCAAATCTTGGGGGCCGAATTACTTTGATATTGGATTTAACTGGGAAGATGACTTTACCCTAGATTCTGCAATTACCTTAAGCTTAGCCTATACCATGGGGGAACTGACCGAAAATGGTGGGGAATGGCGAAATGAAATAGACTTAGGCTATGAAAAAAGGATCAGTACAGAGTTTTATCAACCCCTAAGCCGAGACCAAGATTTTTATAGTCGAGTATCTTATGAGTATGAAATCAAAGATTGGGATTTTTATGATGGCAACGACCGACTTTACGAGCTTAAAAACACTCTCAACCAAGTTCAGATTGGCATAGGGTACAACTATTCGCATGCAGGATTAATAGAAATTGGCGCTGTAGGCGAAATAGGAGATTTATCTAACAGGGCTGTATCTTCTATTGATTTAGATTACGAATCTATAGGTGGCTATTTTGCATTTTCGTTTGATACGTTAAACAGTATTAGTTTCCCGACAGAGGGACAAAGACTGACCTTTAAGGCATCGATTCGAGACGAACGTTATAAAGGTGCTATAGAGGAAAAATCTGATGAGCTATCGTTGCAATATGAGGCCGATTGGAAAGGGGCATTAAAACTGGGTAATCATGCGATTGTTGGTAAGGTGGCTTTAGCAACAGTAGATGTCGATAGAGAGTTTACTTTGCATGTTTCAGAACTCGGTGGCTTTTTAAACTTGTCAGGTTATCACAAAGGCGCATTAGCGGGAGCGCATAAAGTATTTGGCGCGCTTATCTATCAATATGATTTAGGTAGAGATGTATTGTTATCCGATGTACCGCTTTACCTTGGGACAAGCTTTGAAACTGGTAATGTTTGGATTAATAAAGATGATATTGACTTAGATGATCTTATCTACGCAGGGAGTGTTTACTTAGGTACAGATACCAGTTGGGGGCCTGCAGCCTTAGGGTTTGGTTTTACCGATACCGGTGAACAAGCATTTTATTTGTTCGTAGGTAAGAATTTCTAATTGCTTTAGCTATTGCTCGTTAAGAAAGGCCGTCACCAATGACGGCCTTTCTTGTTAAGCGACATGTCTTAACTATAGACGAAAACTGAAGACATCAGCTATTTCAAAACGGTACCTAATAAATCTAAATGTGCTATTTGTTGGTGAGCAATATGCTGCCAGCGTTCTTGGTCTGCTACGTTTTCTGCAGGTATTGCCACTGTTTGCATCGATGCGGCTCTTGCGGCAACTAAGCCGTTAAAGGAGTCTTCAATCGCCAAGCAAAGTGATGGGTGCACTCCTAATGCATCCGCGCAGTTAAGGTAAACCTCAGGGTGCGGCTTACCATATTTAAGGTTTTCAGCTGATTCAATTGCCATGAAATAATCTTTAATCCCCAACTTACCCATTACCGCTGCAATTAAATCCGAAGATGACGATGTGGCTAAACCTATTTTTAGCTGTTGTTGCTGGCAAAGGTTTAATGCATTAATCACTCCACGCATCGGCTTACCTTGAGTTTCAATAAAGGTGATGACTTTATCAATAATCTGTTGCGCAACTTGCTGATTATCATAATTAGGCCAAGGATGGCGCTGATACCAATAGCTCACTAAAAAATCGATTCTTAATCCTGTGGTGATCTCGGCATCTTCGACAGTAATAGGCACCCCAAGTTGATTGAGTACTTCAACCTCAGCTTGCTGCCAAGCGGGTTCAGTGTCGATGATAATACCGTCCATATCAAATATGACCGCTTCTAAAGTGGTAGAACTCATAATAAATCCTTACTAAAGTGAATCGTTAATAATGAATAGCTAATCAAAAAAGTTGAATAAGTACGCTTTGGGTGGTTTGTGGTGCAAAACTGTTCAAAGACTATGCAGAAAAGATAAAAAAAATGCAAAAAATCATCTAAGTTATTCAATTGCTTTCTAGGATTGATTTAAAATTTATGTATAGTTTAATGGGTTGAATTTAATGGTTTTTTATGTTGTTTTAAACTATTGTCTAATTTTATTTGTTTAAAGTGACAGGTAAATTACGCTGCGAGCTAAAAATTAGCATCGATTTCGTCTCCATTAGAGTGTGATCTAATTCATACTTTTGCAAACCTGTAGTATACTACGGGTCGGATTTCAAGCCCGAACCTGTGGAATGGTCATTTTTTATAAATTTCATATCAAATGACGTTCAGTTTCGCTGTTAGGCGCAAAACAAAGAGGAATGTTGCCGTGCTAGAAGCATATCGTAAACACGTCGCAGAACGTGCTGCAGAGGGTGTTGTCCCTAAGCCATTAGATGCACAACAAGTGGCTGAATTAGTAAAGTTAGTTGAGACTCCGCCTGCTGGTGAAGAGGCTGTAATTCTTGACCTATTAGAGAATCGTATTCCCCCTGGTGTTGATGAAGCTGCGTACGTAAAAGCGGCATTCTTAGATGCAGTAGCAAAGGGCTCTGTATCGTCACCAATTCTATCTACTGAGCGTGCTACTGAACTACTTGGTACTATGCAAGGTGGTTACAACATTGAGCCGCTTATCGCTCAATTAGATAATGATGCACTTGCGCCAATCGCAGTAACAGCATTATCAAATACCTTATTAATGTTTGATGCATACCACGATGTGGTAGAAAAAATGCAAGCAGGTAACGAGTTTGCTAAGCAAATCGTTACTTCTTGGGCAGAAGCTGAGTGGTTCCTAAACCGCCCTAAACTTGCTGATAAGATTTCGCTAACAGTATTTAAAGTATCTGGCGAAACCAACACTGATGACTTGTCACCTGCACCAGATGCATGGTCACGTCCAGATATCCCATTACACGCTTTAGCCATGCTAAAAAATGCGCGTGACGGTATCGTACCAGACGTAGCAGGCACAGTGGGCCCAATCAAAGAAATCGAAGCACTAAAAGCCAAAGGTAACCCGTTAGTTTACGTGGGTGATGTTGTTGGTACAGGTTCTTCGCGTAAATCAGCAACTAACTCAGTACTTTGGTTCATGGGCGATGATATCCCTTATGTACCAAATAAGCGTGCTGGTGGTTTCTGTTTAGGTGGCAAAATTGCACCAATCTTCTTCAATACTATGGAAGATGCTGGCGCACTACCCATTGAGCTAGACGTTAGTAAAATGGAAATGGGCGATGTTATCGACATCTACCCATACGAAGGCGTTGTTAAGCGTGGTGGCACTGATGAAGTCATCTCAACTTTCGAATTAAAAACAGAAGTACTGCTTGATGAAGTACGTGCTGGTGGTCGTATTCCATTAATCATTGGTCGTGGTCTAACTGACCGTGCTCGTGAAACACTAGGTCTTGCTGTTTCAGATGTATTTGTTCGTCCACAAGACGTTGCAGCATCTAACAAGGGTTATACGCTTGCGCAGAAAATGGTCGGTAAAGCTTGTGGCGTAACGGGTGTTCGTCCTGGCCAATATTGTGAGCCTAAGATGACCTCTGTAGGATCGCAAGATACTACAGGGCCTATGACTCGTGATGAACTTAAAGATTTAGCATGTTTAGGCTTTAGTGCCGATTTAACCATGCAGTCTTTCTGTCACACAGCGGCATATCCAAAGCCAATTGATGTGAACACGCATCAAACATTGCCTGACTTCATCATGAATCGTGGCGGTGTTGCACTTCGTCCAGGTGACGGGGTTATTCACTCTTGGTTAAACCGTATGTTACTTCCTGATACTGTTGGTACTGGTGGTGATTCACATACGCGTTTCCCAATCGGTATTTCATTCCCAGCGGGTTCTGGCTTAGTTGCATTCGCAGCAGCAACAGGTGTTATGCCTCTTGATATGCCAGAGTCTATTTTGGTTCGCTTTAAAGGTGAAATGCAGCCAGGTATCACGTTACGTGACCTTGTTCATTCAATCCCATTAAAAGCAATCGAAATGGGTTTACTAACGGTTGAGAAGAAAGGCAAAATCAATGCATTCTCTGGCCGTGTACTAGAAATTGAAGGTCTTGAGCAACTTAAAGTTGAGCAGGCATTCGAATTATCTGATGCATCAGCTGAGCGTAGTGCTGCAGGTTGTACGATTAAGCTAGATAAAGAGCCAATCATTGAATACCTAACGTCTAACATCGTGATGTTGAAGTGGATGATCTCTGAAGGTTATGGCGATCGTCGTACGATTGAACGTCGTATTAAAGGCATGGAAGAGTGGATTGCTAATCCAGATCTTATGGATGCTGATAGCGATGCTGAATACGCAGAAGTTATCGAAATTGATTTAGCTGACATCAAAGAGCCAATTCTTTGTGCACCGAATGATCCAGATGATGCTGTTTTATTATCATCAGTTGTTGATACTAAAATTGACGAAGTCTTCGTTGGTTCTTGTATGACTAACATCGGTCATTTCCGTGCAACGGGTAAGATGCTTGATAAGTTTGCTACGACTTTACCTACTCGTTTGTGGATTGCTCCACCAACGAAGATGGATAAAGATCAGCTGACAGAAGAAGGCTATTACGCCATCTTTGGTCGTGTTGGTGCACGTATCGAGATCCCGGGTTGTTCACTGTGTATGGGTAACCAAGCACGTGTTGCTGAGAACTCAACAGTCGTTTCAACGTCGACACGTAACTTCCCTAACCGTTTAGGTACAGGCGCAAATGTTTACTTAGCATCTGCTGAGTTAGCTGCCGTAGCTGCACTATTGGGTCGTTTACCATCTCCTGCAGAGTACCAAGAATACGCGAAAGAGTTAGATGCAACAGCAGCTGACACTTACCGTTACTTGAACTTCGATGAGATTGAGTCTTACACTAAGAAAGCTGACAGCGTGATTTTTCAAGCTGCAGTTTAATCTTTGATAAGATGGTTACGTTTTAAAAGCGTAAACTTAAAAATGCCAGCTAATTAGCTGGCATTTTTGTGTCTGGACTTTGGTATAGGATTTATTTTGGGAATTATAACCTTACGGCCACTGTGACTTTTATAAAGGTCAAGGTCGTGGTGCTTCGCCCACACCTGACGAAAGGGAAACAACAGCTTTTCCCTTTTCGTTATCCCTAGCCGCTCCAGCGAAGTTGTCACCTTCGGTTTTATTCGAAAATAGTTAACGCTTCCGATAGGCCATATATGGCTAAACGAAAGCTAGCCTGACATCCATGTCAGGACTTACGCTATTTTCTTCAACTCCCTCAGCAACTTCACAAGGAGGTTGTTGACAAATCAGACGGTTATCTGTTTCTCAAACTTTTATTGCAGCGGTTATGATCCAGTTTAAATAATTATTTTAATTAGGTTTTATAGGCTAGCTAAACAATCATTCATATAGTAGCGTTGGTTACACAAAGTGTTGACAAAAATATTTGGAATAGATTATATGAGAGAGTTGTTTCCAGGCTACTTCAGTGAAAGTGATGAGCGTCTACAATTATTGTGGAAAAGTGCAACTTTGGTTTTTGATGCCAATATTTTACTTAATTTATATAGGTATTCAGATAAGACTAGGAATATTTTTTTAAATATCCTAGAGGCAGAGAAACATCGCATATGGATACCTTATCAAGTAGCTGAAGAGTATTTAAGGAATCGAGTTACAGTTATCATTCAACAAGAAAAATCATACGACGACACAATAAATGCAATTAATTCTTTAGAGAAAAAATTAGATAATGCTCGTCAGCATCCATTTGTTAGTGAAGAATCTCTAGCAAAATATAACGAAACATTTACTTCTTTAAAAATGGAGCTTTTTTCTAGTAAGAAAACTCACACTGATCGAATCAATAATGATCCTATCAAAGATAATATTGCGAGAATTTTTGAAGGTAAAGTTGGCAAAGCATATAGCAAAGAAGAATTAAAAAATATTTTTGTAGAAGGGGAGGATAGGTATGCCCAGCACATTCCTCCTGGGTATATGGACTCATCAAAGTCCAAGGATAAAAGTAACTTTCAATCTGAGAGTCGGAAATATGGTGATTTTATTGTTTGGAAGCAGATCCTAGAACAAGCTAAAGAAGCAAACAATGATATTTTCTTGGTTACGGACGATGCAAAAGATGACTGGTGGCTTAGTCAGAATGGAAAAACTATCGGACCAAGACCTGAACTTGTAAAAGAGTTTAAAGATAGTGCTGATAACAAATTTCATATGTATCGGGCTGATAGCTTTTTAAAGTTTGCACAAGAGTATTTAGGGAATGAGATAAATGAAGAGGCTGTTAAAGAGACTGAACAAGTTAGGTTGGATGTAAACAAACAAAATGCAAGCTTTGAGGCTGCTCTAAGTAAATACCAAGCTTTATCTGATTTGGTTTCATATTTAAAAAGTAACGTTAAAGTAGGTGGTAAATTACCTTCTGAACGAAATTTATCTGAAGCTATTGGTTGGACTAGAACAGTTGTAAGAGAGCAGTTAGTGAGATTAGAGTCCTGGGATTACATAACAATAGAGCATGGTAAGTCTTCAATTCTAGACCTAGAACTCCCGAATAATTCTCAAATTAGAATCGATGATAATGATTAATAGATATAATTTAATCAAGTGATCTTGCTGGCTGAATTGACTCCATTTGAATTGAGGTCAAAAAGAAAAGGCCGTGAGCTTGGCATGGATGCCAAGCTAGCTTTCGTTAGGCCACGGATGGCCTATCGGAAGCGTTAGGGCTTTTCGACAATGACCGAAGACGGATACAAACGGAGTAAAAATCTGGATCAATCCCCATTGAAAATTATGCGCTTTTCAGCATTTTTCGTCTGGGGCGCTGAGGGTTTGTTAAGGGGGACAAGCGCTTTACCCCTTGACTCTGGTGTGGGTGAAGCGCCACGACGTTAATCCAAACGAAGTTTGGAGTTTGGTCGAGATTAATTGGGATCTTATCTTTCCTTAAAAATCAAAAAATCAAAAAATCAAAAAATCAAAAAATCACTTCTCAGCATGCTCACAAGAATCACTGCGACAAAGAGAGTAATTACGCCAATGCGCACATGCCAGAATGATGGTTGATGCCAGTGTCATTAGCTTCTCTCCTGTTTCACCAAACAAGTCATGTCCATAAATAGCTGTTACTGCCAAGGTTATCATTCCAAAAAAAGCTAACACTAGCACAGTAGGATCTTTGTGCCGTGTACAGCCTAGGAATACTGCGATACTGCTTGTTGGGATGATAAACCACACCATGAGTATATGATAAAAATGATCACTGACAGGCAGTGCCAACATCGTTGGAAAAAGTACTAATAATAATGGACCCGCAATACAGTGGAGTGCGCACAACGCTGAAGCTGAAATAGCAAGGCGATCTAATAGTATTTGGGCGGGCTTATTCATATTGATACTCAAGTGATTAATTGGTTAGGTATGATAATGATATGTTATATCATAATAAGTCGCTAATCTATCATTGGCATGCAGAGTATTCAATAAGTAATCGGTAATGTACGCATGATTTACATATTGAGTCTTGGGTTTAGGCTAAGCTCAAGATACTAAGTAAGGGTGATGAGAGCGATTAAAGTTTTTAAAAAGTTAGATGAGCAAGGAGGGGGAGAAGATTGGTCATTAGGCTAACATCGGAATGAATCAATTTTTCTGAAATGACAAAGTGGTAAGCAAGGGAAATACTATCATTTCCCTTGTTTCAGTTTTGGCCACTGAGATACATCTGAAGCGCTTTGTTCTCAACCAAAACCACGTTAGGAAATGAACGCTAAGAGTACTTAATGTTCATATCAATCAATGGTTCGCGAGAACCCTTTTCAGCACGTAGTCTTGCTAAGTATCTTTCCCAAATCTCTACCTGATGAGCGCCAAATTCATGTAATAACTTCCATGAGAATAGCCCTGTGTCATGGCCGTCATCAAAGATGATTTTTACGGCATAATTACCCACTGGCTCAATCGCTTTAATGTTTACCGCTTTTTTGTGAGTTACTAAAATAGGGTTACCGTGACGCTGTACTTCTGCGGAGGGTGAGTTGACTCGGAGCATTTCACAGCTGATATTAAATACGTCACCGTTATCAAAAGTGACTTCAAGTAACTTTGATTTACGCTTCAATTTAAGGTTAGTTACATTGGGTGAACTCATAACGGTTACTCTCTTATTGCAATGCTGTTAGTTTAACAATGAATAGCAAAAATGATAAAACGATAATAATAAAAAAGGTGGTCACTCATTGAGTTCACCACCTTTTAAAAGCAGTCATTGATGTATATTAGTTAATGTTAACTAAAAACAGGATGACTAAATTAGTGATAGGTCACAATTGACACACATCACTGCCAAATTACAAAATAAAGCGGCTTAAATCTTCATCTTCTACTAAGGTATCAAGATGATCTGTAACGTAAGTTTCATCGATGACAAATGTGCTGCCAGACTTTTCTGAAGCATCATATGAAATCTCTTCCATCAGTTTTTCCATCACAGTATGTAGACGACGCGCACCAATGTTTTCAGTGGTTTCGTTGACTTGCCAAGCGGCTTGAGCAATCTTTTCGATACCAGATTCTGCAAACTCAACTTTAACGCCTTCAGTACCCATTAACGCAACGTATTGCTCAGTTAATGATGCATGTGGCTCAGTTAAAATGCGTTTGAAATCATCGGCACTTAATGCGCTTAATTCCACACGGATAGGCAGGCGGCCTTGAAGTTCTGGGATCAAGTCTGATGGCTTAGACATCTGGAATGCACCTGAAGCGATAAACAAGATGTGGTCAGTTTTAACCATGCCGTGCTTAGTCGTGACTGTACAACCTTCAATCAACGGCAGTAAATCACGTTGCACACCTTCGCGAGATACATCAGGGCCAGAGCTTTCGCCGCGCTTACAAATTTTGTCGATTTCATCTAAAAACACAATACCGTTTTGTTCAACCAAATCGATGGCTTGTTCTTTCATGTCTTCTTGATTGACTAGCTTGGCAGCTTCTTCTTCAATTAACAGCTTGAAAGCTTCTTTAATCTTAACCTTCTTGCGGTTCTCTTTGGTTTGGCCCAAGTTTTGGAACATGCTTTGAAGCTGGTTAGTCATTTCTTCCATGCCTGGTGGGGCCATGATTTCAGCACTAACTTGTGGTGCCGCTAAATCGATATCGATTTCTTTATCATCAAGCTGACCTTCACGTAGTTTTTTACGGAAAATTTGACGGGTATTTGAGTCGTCTTTTTGCTCAGTGTTCCAATCATCTTTTGGCTTAGGCAATAACACATCAAGAATACGTTCTTCAGCTAATTCTTCAGCACGATGACGGCCTTTTTTCATTTGCTGTTCACGAGTCATTTTGATAGCTGAGTCAGTTAAATCACGAATGATTTGCTCAACTTCTTTACCTACATAACCCACTTCAGTGAACTTAGTCGCTTCAACTTTAATGAATGGTGCATTAGCTAGCTTGGCTAAACGGCGGGCAATTTCAGTTTTACCTACACCTGTTGGGCCAATCATTAAGATATTCTTTGGCGTCACTTCTTGACGAAATGATGGTTCAAGTTGCATACGGCGCCAGCGGTTACGAAGCGCAACTGCCACAGAACGTTTAGCATTTTTTTGACCAATGATGTGCGAGTCTAGTTCGTGGACAATCTCGCGAGGGGTCATTTCAGACATAAATAATTCCTTACGTTCTAATTTAGTAGTCGATTTGCTCAACCGTTTTATGTTGGTTGGTGTATACGCAAATATCACCGGCGATAGTTAGCGATTTTTCAGCTATGTCACGAGCGCTTAAATCAGTATTTTGCAGTAGTGCTAATGCCGAAGCATGGGCAAAATTGCCGCCTGATCCAATGGCAATTAGGTCATGCTCTGGTTGAACCACATCACCGTTACCTGTGATGATTAATGATTCTTTGGTATCAGCAACAATGAGCATGGCTTCTAGGTTACGGAGCATTTTGTCGGTGCGCCAATCTTTAGCAAGCTCTACAGCAGATTTTAATAAGTGGCCTTGATGCATTTCGAGCTTAGTTTCGAAGCGCTCAAAAAGAGTAAATGCATCTGCAGTGCCGCCAGCGAAACCGGCGATCACTTTGTTTTGGTATAGGCGACGCACTTTACGCGCATTGCCTTTCATGACGGTATTGCCGAGGGAAACTTGGCCATCACCTGCGATGACAACTTGATTATTGCGGCGAACGGATACGATAGTAGTCACGGTAAATCCTCTTAACGACGGCAGCAGTAAAAATGAGGCTGCTGCTTGTTGATAAAACAGATATGGGGATGCTTGTTAGGAATTCAAGGGACAAAAAAGGCGCTTACTGAGAGTAAGCGCCTTTTTAAAGCAAAGATTGCTTAATTAGGTATATTTTAAATAATAATTAATATTGCCACAGCCAAATTTGGCAACCATTCACTCCTGCGCGTTGCAGTTTGTGGCGGGTACGTTCGGCGGCGCGTTTAGACTCAAATGGGCCTAATATCACTTTATGCCAAGTGCCTGTACTACCTTTGGTTGCTCTAACTTGGGCTTCAAGTCCCTGAAAAGCAATCAGGGCTTTCATTTCTTCAGCCTGATCTTGTCTTCTGAACGAAGCACATTGCATTTGATAAGGCCCTTGAGACTTTAATGCGTCTTCTGGCACATCAACATCAATGCTTTTGTTTTCTAATTCCTCTAAGTAAGTCCACTCTTCCGTCGGTTTTGGCGGAAGAGCATTAGGATCTTTCTTAACAGGTTGCGCTTTTGGCTTAGTTTCAGTTTTTACTGCGGGCGTTGATTGCTCAACCGCATCTTCTGAGCTGCCACTGATAAACCATAAGAAATAGCCAAAACCTGCAACCAGTAGAATTATCACAAACGTCGACAAATAGCGGCTCGCAGGCTTAGGTTGCGCCTTTTTGCCTCTCGCTGGCTGACGCTTCTTTGGACTAGGCTTTTTGTTAGCGTAATCTCGACTCATGTTACATGCGCTCTAATGTTTCGATACCTAACAGAGATAAACCTGTTTTCAGTGTCTTAGCGGTTAGATGCGATAACAACAAGCGGCTCTGCTTTTGCTCTTCTGTTTCAGCGGCAAGTACAGGACATGCTTCGTAAAAGCTTGAGAATTCACTCGCTAGCTCATAAACATAAGCACACATGACATGTGGTAAGCCTTTTTCAGTCATACGGGTTAAGACTTCACCAAATTGAGCAAGCTTAGTGCCGAGGTCTTTTTCTTTATCGTGCTCAAGGACGATTTTAGCTTGGCTTAAATCGACATCTTCAGCACGTTTGAAAATACCGGCTATACGGGTGTAGGCGTATAATAAATAAGGCGCGGTATTACCTTCAAAGCTCAGCATTTGCTCAAAGCTAAAGATGTAATCACTGCTGCGGTTTTTTGATAAGTCAGCATATTTAACTGAGCTAATACCAACAACACGGGCAATTTCAATTAAGGTGGCTTCATCCATGTCTGGGTTTTTGCTGCGCACTAATTCAATTGCACGGGTATTTGCTTCATCAAGTAAATCAACCAGCTTAACGACGCCGCCGCTACGGGTTTTAAATGGACGACCATCAGGGCCGTTCATGGTGCCAAAACCTGTGTGCTCTAGCGATAACTCTTCACGAACAAAGCCTGCTGCTTTAGCAAGACTAAATACTTGCTGGAAGTGCAGTGCTTGGCGTAAATCCACGAAGTATAAAGCGCGGTCAGCTTTAAGTACGTTTGAGCGGTAACGCATGGCCGCTAAATCAGAAGTGGCATATAAGTAGCCACCATCTGCTTTTTGAATAATAACTGGTAATGGCTCGCCTTCTTTAGTGCGGAACTCCTCTTGGAAAACCACTTTAGCGCCATTACTTTCGCTTAATAACCCTTTAGCATCTAAATCTTTAACGACCTGTGCTAAGTCAGCGTTATAAGCGCTTTCGCCGTGGACGTCAGCGCGAGTTAAACTCACACCTAAACGCTCATAAACGTCATGACAGTGATGCAGCGAAATATCGTTAAATTCTTGCCATAACTTATTGCAGTACTCGTCACCAGATTGCAGTGATACCACTAAGTTACGTGCACGAGTAGCGAACTCTTCTGATTCATCAAAGCGAACTTTAGCGGCGCGGTAGAAGGTTTCTAAATCTGATAATTCAAGGTCTGCTTTTTCGCCATTTGCTGCACGTAGCTCTTCCATATAAGCCAGTAACATACCGAACTGGGTGCCCCAATCGCCAACATGGTTTTGACGGATAACGTCATGACCTAAAAATTCAAGTGCGCGGACCACACTGTCACCAATAATGGTTGAACGTAAGTGACCCACATGCATTTCTTTTGCAAGATTTGGAGAAGAGTAATCAACAACGATGGTTTGCTTAGCCGGTAACGTGACACCTAAGTGGTCGTCGTTTAATGCATCTTGTAATTGGTTTGCTAGGGCGTTTTCATCAATAAAAAAGTTGATGAAACCAGGGCCTGCAATCTCAACTTTAGCAACATGGCTAGAAGCTGGTAGATTATCGATGATCAACTGGGCAATATCACGAGGATTCTTTTTAGCCACTTTAGTCAGCATCATGGCTAAGTTAGTCGCAAGATCACCATGGCTTTTATCTTTAGTTCGCTCCACCTGAATTCGCGCCTGAAAATCAGCTGGGACAATGCCTTGTTGCTTAAAAGAGTCGACGGTTTGTTCTAGTAAAGATGCAATATGTGATTTCATGGGCGTTAATTAGCACTGACTTAAAGTAAAAGAATGGGGTAACCGTCTATTTTAGCCGCTATTGCTATGCAAATGCTATCTCGACAGCTCAATTAATCAAGATTTTTTTGATTTGAAATAAATCGCAGCATAAACCTCATATGCTGCAATAGCATTACATCAGATCTTGGGGGTCTCTATCGATGCTCCAACGACAACGTTTGCTTTCATTGAGCGCTTCTATTTGCGGTAAAATTTGTTCAAATTCATGTTGCAGACGTTGACGGTTTTTAGCTTGGAATAATAACTGGCGGCGGTATTTACCTGCTTTACGGTCAAGTGGTGCAGGCATGGGGCCAATCACTTCAAAATCTTTATCTTGGGGTAATAAGTTAGCCACTTGCTGTAAGAAGTTATCCGCATCTTCTGCTAAGTGGGCGTCAGCTCGTAATAACACCATATGCCATGCGGGTGGCAGTAAAGCTTGTTGGCGCTCTTCAAGTTGGGCGCGCGCAAATTTTCCATAACCATTTTTTAATAAGTCATGCAGTATTGGGTTTTCACTTTGGTGAGTCTGCAGTAGCACTTTTCCGGGCTTGTCAGCACGACCAGCACGGCCAGATACTTGGGTATAAAGCTGAGCAAAGCGCTCTGGGGCTCTAAAATCGGCACTAAACAATGCGCCATCAACATCCATTAAACCTACTAAGGTGACGTCAGGAAAATGATGCCCTTTAGCTAGCATTTGGGTGCCCACCAAAATTTTAAATTCGCCTTTTAAAATACTATTGAGCTGTTTTTCCAGTGAACCTTTTTTACGTGTGGTGTCGCGATCGATTCGCACCACAGGATATTGTGGAAACTCTTGTTCAAGCGCTTGGGCAAGCTGCTCTGTGCCAGTTCCGTGCCCCATTAACATGGTGCTGCCACATTCATGACACTGATGCGGAATCGCATACTGATTACCACAGTGGTGGCAACAGATTTCATTCAAACCTTGATGCACTGTAAAGAATGCATCGCAGCGATCGCACTCATGTAAATGGCCGCATTCATGGCATAACAGCGCGGGCGAAAAACCACGGCGATTCAGAAATAACAGTACCTGATTACCCGCATCAAGGTGCATGCGCATCTCATTAATCATCGAGGCAGACATACCGGACTTTAACGGCTGGGAGCGGATATCGATAATGCCTTGTTTTACTTTTTGAGCCGCGCCAGCTCGTTCAGCAAGTTCAAGGTGAGTGTAACGACCTGAAATGGCATTTTGCAAGGTTTCTAGCGATGGGGTTGCCGAACCTAAAATGACTTGCACCTTCTCTAAGTGTCCGCGCATCACTGCAAGATCACGGGCGTGATAACGCACCCCTTCTTGTTGTTTAAAGCTGCTGTCATGTTCTTCATCAAGAATGATGAGCCCAGGATAAGCCATGGGGGTAAATAATGCCGAGCGTGTACCAATGATGATCGCTGCTTCACCGCACCTTGCCTGCCGCCATGCCTCTAACCTTTGGTTGTCGGTAAGTGCTGAGTGAATGACAGCAATATTGACATCGAAGCGGCGTTTGAAGCGGTTAATGGTTTGCGGCGTTAAGCCGATTTCAGGCACTAAAATTAGTGCCTGTTTACCTTGCTTTAGAATGGTTTCTAAAATTGATAAATAGACTTCTGTTTTACCTGAGCCAGTGATACCTTCAAGTAAACTGCAATGAAAGCCTTGTTGTTGATTTAACACCGAAACAGCAACTGCTTGTTGCTTATTGAGCTTTAATGGCGTTTCAGTCATATTAAGTTGTTCACGCCAACTTAAGTCTGTGTCATTTACAACGAGCTGGCGATCGATCCAGCCTTTGTCTTCAAGGGCTTTAAGGGCAACCTTGCTAAGCTCTTGGGTAGTAAAGTCATCTTGGCTGATTGAAGACCGTTGTAATAGCTCGAATAATTTTTTTTGCGCAGGAGCGCGCTTAAGGACACTGATATCCACTTGTTTACCGGCATCATTTAAGGCAAAAAATGTCACGGTTTGTGGTTGTGCACTGAGACCTTTACGCAGAGCTACCGGCAGTGCTTGACTGAGCATTTGCCCTTGACTGGCAAAGTAATAGCGCGCAGCCCACAAGGTGAGTTTGTAAAGTGAGTCAGGTAATAGCGGCTTGGTGTCCAGCAGTTCTGAAAATGGTTTTATTTTATTAGCTGGAACGTCACATTCATTTTTTATCGCTGTGATTAAGCCTACAAGTTGTTGTCTACCAAAAGGAACTTTTACCCGCAACCCAAGCTGTATTTGTGATACGTTGGATTCAGGAACTTGGTAACTAAAGGTTTGCCGCATAGGAACGGGCAGAGCAACCTCAACAAACACAGGCATAATTCATCATCATTAAGAATTGAGAAGGCCTAGTTTACTAGAGCCAGAACATAAAGAAATAGGATAAGAGAAAATTGATGTCAAAAGGAATAATCAACAGAGCTGTATTGGCACTATCACTTTTTTTATTTTCATTTGTGGCACAAGCTGCACTGAGTCATATCAGTATTAACAGTCGTCAGTTTGATGTTGGGCAGCACCCCAAGATTAAACTGAACATTGTGGCTGGTAAAAATGATTTATCTCGTATTAGTCTTCATCTTCGTCAGAAAAATGGTTCTGAAGAGGTGGTGGAAGAGTTAATGGTGCAGTCTATCAGTGGTTATATGTTATTTGCTATTGGTGTAGACGATGTTAGGGATCCTAACGCGAAATTAATTGTGAATGAATATAAAGGAAATAGCTGGCGCCAGTATGCAGTATTGTCAGTATTCGATGCGCCCTTTATTAAGGTAACAGACAAAACTGAAGTTAAAATAGATTCGCGACATCAACTTAAGAAAGTGGCACCAATACCAAATACAGGCGGTAAAGCACAGCAAACCACAGCAGTAGAGAAAACTCCGAATTCAAGTTCAGTATCAGCGAGTTCCGCTTCTTCAACACTCTCTACTCAAACACTCTCAACTCCAATAGTAAATGAGGGTTGCACCATTGAACGTGATCGCTCTGATACTTTATGGCGCATTGCTTCACGTTATCATAAACAATGGCAAACCAATGTCTATGGCGCTATGTTGGCGATTTATGATGCTAATCCTAAAGCTTTTTCAAAGCAAAAAATCCATTTGATTAGACAAGATGTAACCTTAATGTGCCCTTCGCAAAGTCAATTAAATCAATATGTAAACAAGATTGATGATAAGGCGAAATTTGAAGGTTTAGAGCAACAACATACAGGCAATTAACTTTTGCTTGTTTGAGTTGGACAGATACTGTACTATTGCGCGCCTTAACGCTATTGTTATGAACGCATGTGGTGCTCAACTTCGGGTTGGGAGAGCGACATGGCCTGCTATTGAAGGTAATCCAAATGAAATCAGGTATCCACCCAGACTACGCTGAAGTAACTGCAACTTGTACTTGTGGTAACGTAATTAAAGTAAACTCTACTGTAGGTAAAAACTTACATTTAGACGTATGTGGTGCATGTCACCCATTCTACACTGGTACTCAGAAAGTTGTTGACACTGGTGGTCGTATCGACAAATTCAACAAGCGCTTTGGTGCACTTGGTAAGAAGTAATTGCGACTGCAATTATTTTAAGAAAAAGACGCCTTCGGCGTCTTTTTTTGTTTTAGGTCTAATTTTCCTCAAAAAATATTTATTTTTTAGTTATAAATTATGTATTACTGCTTAGGTTAATAATATTGTTATTTAGGCAAACTATTTGTAACTTTATGAAGCAATTTCCGCTTTTTTATGTCAAATCTTGTTATTTTTCTACAGTTTTAAGTCTTTGATTCTTAATGTGATGATTTATTTAAGCGCGATAAATTGTAACTTGATCAAATTATGATGATTAAAGATAACTTTTGTTAAATTTTCATTTATACTGCCTGCCAAAGCGCATAACAGCTCACTCTGATATTTATTCAGCAATTTGAATTATTGTGTGTTTTGACTGAATTTAACTTTATTTCGCCGTATAAATTGCCTCATTCAGGAACATAAAATGTCTGATTTCCGCCAGCAAGCTCTCGATTATCATGAATTTCCAATTGCAGGTAAAACTGCAGTTAGCCTTACTAAACCTGCTCAAACGAGTCATGACTTGTCGCTGGCCTATAGTCCTGGTGTTGCTGAGCCTGTAAGAGAGATCGCGGCCAATCCAGATGATGCTTACCGTTATACTAATAAAGGTAATACGGTTGCGGTAATATCAAATGGTACTGCTATTTTAGGTTTGGGTAACTTAGGTCCGTTAGCATCAAAACCTGTGATGGAAGGTAAAGCGTTATTGTTTAAGCGTTTTGCTAATATCGATTCAACAGATATTGAAGTAAAGCACAGAACCACCGCTGATTTTATTAATACTGTTGAGTCAATCGCTGATACGTTTGGCGGTATTAACCTTGAAGACATCAAAGCGCCAGAGTGTTTTGAAATTGAGCGTGAACTGATCGCTCGTTGTAATGTGCCGGTATTTCATGATGATCAGCATGGTACAGCGATTGTAACAACGGCAGGCATGATCAACGCTTTAGAAATCCAAGGTAAGAAAATTGAAGATGCTGTCTTTGTTTGTCTTGGCGCAGGTGCAGCGGCTATTGCTTGTATGACTATGATGGTTAAGTGCGGCGCACAGCGTGAAAACGTATACATGCTAGATAGGCAAGGCGTTATTCATACCCGTCGTGAGGACATCAATGAATATAAAGCTTTGTTTGCTAACAATACTGATAAGCGCACATTACAAGATGTGATTAAAGATGCAGATGCATTCTTAGGTTTATCGGGTGCTGACTTATTAACAGCTGAAGATATTGCATTAATGGCGCCAAACCCAGTTATTTTTGCTTGTTCAAACCCAGATCCAGAAATTAAGCCTGAGCTTGCTCATGCAACCCGTAGTGATTTGATCATGGGCACAGGTCGAAGTGACTACCCTAACCAAGTCAACAACGTACTTTGTTTCCCGTTTATCTTTAGAGGTGCATTAGATGTACGTGCTTCTGAAATCAACGATGAAATGAAAATTGCAGCGGTTAATGCATTAGCTGCGATTGCAAAAGAGCCAGTTCCAGCTGAAGTATTAGCAGCGTACCCAGACGTTAAATCAATGAGTTTTGGCCCTGAATATGTACTGCCTAAACCAATGGACCCTCGTTTATTGAAAAATATCGCTAGTGCGGTATCTCAAGCGGCCATTGATTCTGGTGTTGCTGTACTTAAGGCTGTGCCGACAGAATATAAGCTATAAACGATTATTGAAGCTAAACAGCTGGATATTGTTGAAAGAAAAGGGCATTAGCCCTTTTTTTGTATCTAAAATAACAACAACGCAGATAGAGTTTGCGTTTTGTTGGTTGCTACTGAATAATCGAGTTCAGTTAAGTGGATGTTATCGCTAGCCAATCGTTTAAAAAATGATAAACCGCATTGTGTTTTAGCAGGACGCTGATAATGAAATTAACCAAAATTTTGACAAAAAAATTGACCAGTTTTTGGTTATTGTCGCTGACAGCGGTTGGCGCTATCTTTTTTATCGGCGCTTTAGTGAGTTTTGTGCAACTGACATACAAATTTCAGCAGCAAAAAGTCACTCAGTTAGAGTCCATGTTGGTGGAACATTATCAATCAGATAGCCATTGGGATTTGCACGCATGGTTGCCACCCATTTTGATTGCTTACAATGCTAATTCATTCAAACTTACTCAAGGTGACGAAATAGTATTTGAATATTATTCACCTACACCACAAAACAATCCCACCCTATATAAACACACCATAGATACTAAAACAGATATTGCAATTGAGCTTAAATTGCCGCAACCGTATTTATTGCATCAATTGGGCTGGTATGAATATTTGATCTTGTTGGTATCGCTCATCGCTATAGTGTTATTTGTTCGCTATGGCTTGAGGTGGTTTACCCATGAGCTTGATGGTATCGAACAAATTGCCCTGCGCAGTAAACTGGTACTTGAAGGCGAACATACAGAAGCATTGAACTCTCCCGGTTCCGGCAGGCCGCGATTGATTAATCGTGCGATGACAAGACTGTTAGAGCAATTACAAGATGCGCAAAAGGAACGTGGTCGTTTCGATCAGTTTATTCGTTCAAAAACCTTTTTAGATCCCAGCACTCGTATTGGTAATCGCATTTTCTTTGAAAACCGTCTTGAAGCGTTAACTCATCATCACAGCATGATTGCCCATGGCGCAGTTATGCTGATTAATTTTGATGATTTAGATCTACTACAACAGCAAGAGGGTGATGAAGTTATCAATGAGCAATTAAATGATCTAGTGCAAGCCATCACTAAGTTACTGCAACCCTATGAGGATGCAGTTTTTGCTCGTTACGATTTTAATCAATTCGCGATTGTTGTGCCGCAATCATCACTGGCTGAAGCAGATAGTTTAGCCAACAAATTGCTTAAACTAGGGATTAGCCAATTAAAGAATCAATCAGATACTCAAGATAACTATGTGCACCTTGGCGCAGCTTTTTACAAAGCGGGAGATATGCAGGAGCAAGTGCTCGAAGAAGTTGAAATGGCACTGAAAGCGGCTCAACTGCAGCGCACCAATAATTGGTTTATGTACGATAAAGGCGCGGTCGATAAAGAGATTGCCAAGGGCTCCGTTCGTTGGAGAAGCTTCTTAGAAAATACTCTCGTTAATCGTCGTTTTGTGGCGATCACAGAAAATGTTATCGACAGTGATGGGCATGCTTGCCACAAAGAAGCTTTTAGCCGAGCCATTGATAATCAAGGCAATGAAATCAGAGCGACTTTGTTTATTCCCATGGCAAACAAGTGTGGCTTGATGCCTCAAGTTGAAAGGCAACTGATTGAGACAGTGTTATTTGAGCTGATGGCGAATAATCAAGAAAGCTTTAGTATCAATTTAAGTTATGACTCACTGACTAGTCGCGCCTTTATGCGTTGGTTAAGAACCACTTTAATGGAACACCGTCCGCTGGCATCTCGGCTTATTTTTGAAGTCTCAGAAGATATTGTTGTTAAGCACCAACAAGCATTGGTCGAAAATTTGAATCTGCTTCGCAAAATAGGAGCTAGGTTATGTGTCGATCATGTTGGGTTGCAAGTTGTTGGCACTCATTACATACAAGAGTGTCATTTTGATTTGGTGAAATTACATCGTTCAATCATCCATCAAATCCATCTTAAATCTGAGAATCAGCTGTTTATTCGAAGTTTGATTGGCGGGCTATATCGAGCTGAAGTTCAGGTCTTTGCTGAAGGCGTGACGAGTTTTGAAGAGTGGCAAACCCTGAAAATTTTAGGGGTGAGCGCAGCTCAAGGTGATTTTTTCAATCAGTAGCGACTCCATACCATTCTATCTCTAAATACAACGACGCTATTAACTTGGTACGGGTTTTGTATTCTTTTTATAACACGCCAACTTTATACAATTTAATAACCAACTACGTTAGTAAATTGCAAATTTGTTATGGGTGTGAATCTTGAGAATAAAGAAATAACATTCTATCTTAAGTGTATACACTTTTTTTGATGTTATTTTTCTATAAAATTAAGTGATTAGCGGTTAATATGTCATATGATGTTTTTTTGACATGCTTTTTGATGTTAACTGTCCCTTATGTTACATGTTTGTTGGGGTTGGCTGTTTTGTCATAGGTTGTATTGTTAAGCGGTTGTCACCTGATTTTGTCATTTATATCGTCTCATATGTATTGTTTCTTCGCTGAATATCAAGGCACAGGTTTTTGAATGAATAATGGTTTTTTAAGTAAGTTAGCATTCTGGCGCCAAACTCAAGCATCTACTGAACTTGGGTTATATATCAGTGCAGATTCAATTTATGTATATCAAGGTGAAATACAAGACAGCAGTAAACAAGTTTCTGATTCTGCACTCCAAAGCCACACAAAGTCTGAGCTTTCTGGGGTAACTAAAAAAATTGCTTTTAACGGTGAGGATTGGCTAGAAGCATTTGCTGAGATAAAAGGTATTTTCGGCAATGCAAAACTACAAATTGTATTGAGTGAATCTTTTTATCAACTCATTGTTGCTGATAAACCTAATGTCGAAGCAAACGAGCTTAACCAAGCCTTGTTGTGGTCAGTGAAAGATTTAGCCACTGAACCTGTTACTAATATTCAATTGGATTACTTTGAATCGTCGCTGACCAATACTGGCAAAATCAATGTAGTGGTTGCCAATAAAATGCAGCTCTCTGCCTTGGCTCAAGCCTGTGAACAACAAGGCTTTACCATTGAAGGGATCAGTGTTGAAGAGTTAGCTATGCCGCTGTTATTCGATGATGCTGCAACGCACATGGTTGTTAGCCATGTGCCAGAACATGACTTACTTCTGACGGTAGTGAAACAAGGTGAATTGCTGATGCAACGTCGAGTGAGGGGGTTTGCTCAAATCGACAAAGCGACAGCTGCTGATATTCAATATGGAATAGCGGATAACTTGAGCTTAGAAATACAAAGATCAATGGATTATTTCGAAAGCCAATTGCGACAAGCACCCGTTGGCTCGATTGACTTATTTTTAGATGGTGAATCACAAACATTAGTCCCGTTAGTTTCGCAAAATTTTAATCAAAAAGTCATTACCACAGAGCATGATTCAGTGACTGAACACCTAGCATTTATGGCTTTCAAACAATTAACTGGGGGTGAAGCATGATAAAAACCACAGTTAACCTCTTTAGCGCTGACTTATTACCTGCAAAGCTGCGTCTGTCATTTCAAACATTGATGTTGATGGTTGGAGGATTAGTATTAATCAGTATTTTGAGTTGGTCGATTGGCTATTGGCTGGTTTCTAGTCTTGAAGCGGATATGGCGAAAGTGTCGGCTGAAAAATCACAGTTGGATATTCAAAAACAACAACTTGAACAACAAATCGCTAATCGCGCACCTGATCCTGAACTGGTTACAAGGGTAGAACTAGAGCAGCAACGTTTAGAGTTAAAGAAGCTGTTATCAACGGAATTAAACCAACGGGATAATGTGATTAGTCGCGGTTATTCAAATTTATTAACTGATTTAGCCAGCGTATCAGATGGCTCTGTTTGGCTTAGCCGAATTGCTGTTAACGAACAACGTTTTGAGTTTGAAGGTTTTGGCGCGAAACCGCAGAGTATTCCTAAATGGGTCGAAGCATTAAAGCACACTGACACATTAAAAGGTTATGCCTTTGCAACAATGACGATGGACCGTGGTGAATCGCAACCACTGGCTTTTAAACTATCGAGTGCTCCAGAAGTGGAGGCTAAGCAATGAAACAGTTTTGGCACCAGTTAGAATCCAAATTTAATGTTCTTAGCCAGCGAGAGCGAGTTTTAATTTGTGTGGCAGCACTAGTGGTTATTGGCATGGTGGTTTATCTGCCTGTTGAAAGTGTTTTCAAAGAGAGGCAGAAACTGTCAAGACAGTTGGTTCAAATTGAAACTGAAAATAATGTATCAAGCCAACAAATTGATCTTTATCAGCAGCGCTTAGCAATGGATCCTAATACGGACTACCGAAATCGTTTGACCCATATCGAGCAACAAACACAATTAATTGATGCTGACTTAGATGCGCAGATGGTGTCTATGGTGCCCGCCAGTTATATGCCGACAGTGTTGACTAATTTACTTGGTAATGTGCAAGGGGTTAAGTTGCTTTCTTTTGGCTCTATCGCCCCGACGCCACTCTTACAGGTGGGTGAAGAACATAAAATGAACCTATACAGCCACGGGATTAAATTGACCCTTGAAGGTAGCTACTTTTCCATTCTTAAATTTGTTGAGTCAATAGAAGCGATGCCAGATAAATTATACTGGAAACGGCTTAATTATCATGTTGATAAACACCCTAATGCGACGGTTGAATTAGAGCTTTATACCTTGAGTATTAATAAGGAGTTTATCAGTGTTGCAGAATAAACCGATTTTTATACTCATATCATTGAGCTTGCTAGGGGCGAGCTTCTTAAGCCATAGCAAAGCATTAAGAGACCCAACTTTACCAGGTCAAGGCTATGTCACCGTGTCAGGGAACGCTGAACGAGCTGATTCATTAGTACTTAATAGTATTGTAAACAGCGCTAAGCCACATGCTGTCATTAATAACAAAATCTTATTCGTTGGCGATCGTATTGATGGGATAAGAATTGAATATATCGGAAAAAGCTACGTTAATTTGTCAGATGGACGAAAACTTAAGTTATTTCAATCGATAACAGAGCGATAGGACAAGAATAATAATGAATTTAATAAAATATATGACCCCTCTGCTATCTCTTTGTTTGCTTGGTTGTCAAACCACAGATAGACCAGATCCTACGACATCAAAAGCTGAATTGACTCAGTCTTTAGCTGAAGCACAAACTGCTCAAACTGTGGTACCGCCGCCAGCGCAAATGCCTGAAGAAGTGCTGCGTGAGTTAAACGGGTCAAGTTTATTAGGCAGTGCAAGTCCTGTTCTACCAAAAGAGCGCCGCTTTGATGTGTCAGCAAATGATGTCGAAGCAAAAGTGTTTTTCCCAAGTTTAGTCCAAGGTACACCGTTAAGTGTGGCAGTACATCCGGATGTAACGGGCACAATCTCAATCTCTTTGAATGGGGTAACGCTTTCGGAAGTGATTAAAGTTGTAGAAGATATCTATGGTTACGAAGTGAGCCGAGAAGGGCGTATTTTACGTATTTTCCCATCGGGCATGCGCACCGAAACTTATCCGCTGAATTATCTCTATATGGAGCGCGAAGGCTTGTCGCTTACTTCTGTCAGTTCCGGTCGTATTTCTGATGGTAATGATAACTCCAATTCGAATTCAAATAACAACTCTTCGAGTAATAGCAGCTCTAATAGCAATAATAATTCCAGTAACAGCAATAATAGCGATAACACCGATAATACTAATGGCACATTTATCCGCTCAACAACCAAAACCAATTTTTGGGGTGAGTTAGAAAAAACCTTAGTGTCCATTATTGGTAATACTGGCGGAGGTCGTCAGGTGGTTATTACACCACAAGCTGGTTTGGTAACAGTGCGTGCTTATCCTGATGAGTTACGCCAAGTCAGTACCTTTTTGACTAAAGCGGAAACTCATTTACAACGCCAAGTTATTTTAGAAGCTAAGATTCTTGAAGTGACACTTTCTGACGGTTATCAGCAAGGTATTCAGTGGGATAATGTGTTAGGTCATGCAGGTAGCACAGACATTAACTTTGGAACATCTCCAGGTTCAGGACTAAGTGATCCAATTACAAATGTGATTGGTGGGGTGACTTCAATCAGCTTAACAGGTACCGACTTTAGTACCATGATTAGCTTATTGGATACTCAAGGTGACGTAGACGTGCTTTCTAGCCCGCGTGTTACAGCATCAAATAACCAAAAAGCAGTGATTAAAGTGGGTAATGATGAGTACTTTGTTACTGATGTGTCTTCGACAACTGTTGCAGGTACAACGCCAGTAACAACCCCACAAGTGGAACTAACGCCATTTTTCTCTGGTATTGCATTGGATGTGACGCCTCAAATTGATGCAGAAGGTAATGTGTTATTGCACGTGCATCCGTCAGTTATTGATGTTTCAGAGCAAGTTAAAGAAATTAAAGTGAGTGGTTCTAGCCTTGAATTACCATTAGCGCAGAGTGAGATCCGCGAATCAGATACTGTCATTAAAGCGTCTTCAGGCGACGTCGTTGTGATTGGTGGTTTGATGAAGAGTGAGAACATTGAAGCTATCTCGAAAGTCCCGTTACTGGGTGATATTCCTTTCTTAGGTGAGGCCTTTACTAATCGCAGCAAATCGACAGTTAAGACTGAGCTTATCATTATGCTAAAACCTACTGTAGTAGGCGCTGATACTTGGACTAATGAACTGCAACGTTCTAAAGACTTATTAGATCGTTGGTACCCTGAGCAGGAGTAACGGTTTACACCGTTAATTAATGCCATGTATCAGCAACATTTTGGGCTAGAGCAATTACCCTTTACGTTAACCCCAAATACGAAATTCTTTTTTGGGTTAACTCCTCATGTTGAGGCGCTTCAGGTATTGCAAACTGCCATCGAAAATGGCGAAGGCTTCATTAAGGTTACCGGTGAAGTCGGAACTGGCAAGACACTTATTTGTCGTAAATTGTTAAATGAATTACCTGATAATTACCAATGTGCTTATGTTCCCAACCCGTATCTTACCCCAGAAGAATTACGTTGGGCTTTAGCTACAGAGTTAGGTCTAGCATTAGAAGATAAACTTAATCAGCAACAGCTGACAGTTCTGATTCAGAACCGTTTATTGGAACTCAATACTCAAGGGTTAAAAGTCATTCTAGTGCTGGATGAGGCGCAAGCTTTACCGAACGAGAGCTTAGAAACATTAAGACTATTTACTAATTTAGAAACTGAAAGTACTAAATTAATTCAAGTTGTGTTATTTGGTCAGCCGGAACTTGATAACCGACTACAAGATAGAAAATTAAGACAATTAAAGCAGCGGATAACTTTTAGCTACAGTTTACGTCCTTTATTGTGGGATGAAATTCAAGCCTATATTGATTATCGCTTGGGTATTGCTGGTTATCAAGGTGAGTCCTTATTTAGTGATAAAGACATTCAGTTAGTATCAAAAGCGGCTAGAGGTATCCCTCGTTTGGTTAATATTATTGCCAATAAAGCCCTTTTATTATGTTTTGCTGAAGGTGGTAAGAAAGTACTCACTAAACACTGTAAAGCGGCCATCGTCGATACTGAAGATGCCGACCAAATACACATTAAAGATCAAAACATAGGATGGTTAACCGTTTTATTTATCATCGGCGCTTCACTGGTAATGCTATTGGTTATCGATGTTGACTGGTTATTGAAGTTAAGAGAGTCAATATGAGCGTGATTAATAAAGTATTAAAAGACCTTGATAAGCAGAAGAGTGCGACGACGCAAGATAGCGGCTCAGCTTCAAAAGCTAATACTGATTCATCTGCTGAAACTGGGTTTGTTAAGCCTGAAGTGCAGTTTATCAGCCAAGTGCAGTCGGATTCATCAGATGAGCACTCTCGTAAAGGTATTTATATCTCGATAGCTATGCTTATCGCGGTTGCTGTTTTTGCTGTGATGTTTTATCGCCAAGGTTTACAGCTTAAGAAGCTACAACCTTTAGCGGAAACTAAGCAAGCTAAAGCCGTCAACGTTAAACCTATTGACTCTAATGTTGTTCAAACGAGTAATACTGATTTGAGTCTAGATAACAATGCAGAATCTTTGCAGCTTGAAGCTAATGCAGACAGTCCTGAAGCTGTGACGTTTAGTGATTCAGCTAGTAATTCAAATAATCGTTTAGAAAGTGAATCTATTAGCGATGTAACGAGTCCTGAGGCGAGCAACATAGCCCTAACTGATAAGCCATTAAGTGAACAAAATGAACTGACTCAGGTATCCGAGATTAAAGGAACGGAGTTAACTGCAGCAGAGCCAAAAGCTCAATCACAGCCACGAGTCCTTAAAGTTGACTCAAAAATGGCTGCAATCACTGAATCTACTGCATTGAAACCTTCAACGGCAAGTAATGATTCTTCTACGGTGCAAGTTAGGTTTTCGCAAAATACTCGTACATCAACGATTGTGGATGACGTGAAGTCGGAAGTGAAAACTGAATCGCAAAACAGTGTAATAAAGAGTTCTGAGTCAGGCGCCATTAAAAGCACAAAAGGTGCTATGGCAGTGAAAGAAGTGGTTTTGACTGATACAGAACTTGCTCAAAAGAAATTTGAAATTGCTGAGGTTGCTGAGCAACAACAAAAAATTGATAAAGCAGTGAAATATTACTATGAAGCATTAATGCTCGATCCTGCAATGCATAAAGCGCGAAAGCAATTAGCTTCTTTATATTATGCTTTGAACAATTTAGGTCGAGCTGAGCAAATATTAGCCCAAGGAGTGGCTCAATTTCCTGAAGAAGTTGAATTAGCCATTTTAAAAGCCAAAGTTGAGAATGCATCATTTAGTCCGATTAAAGCCCTGACGACTCTTGATGGAGTTAGTGATAGCAGCGATTGGGCAAGAGATAAATGGATTTTACAAAGTGATATTGCGCAAAAGAATGGTCGCTTTGAACTTGCGGAATCAGCCTATCGTTCGCTAATCACCGTAGAGCCTTCGCAAGCGCGTTGGTGGATGGGCTTAGCTTATGCACTAGATTCACAACAGCAATATCCACAAGCTGCAGATGCGTATCGTAAAGCTTTGTCTTATCGGGGATTATCAACTGGCGCTATGACTTATATAGAACAACGATTGATTCAACTTGGAGGTAGCCAATGAAACCAAAATTGAAAATGCGTTTAGGCGATCTTCTCGTTCAAGAACACATTATTACTGACGACCAATTAACCCAAGCATTATCTGAACAGCGAAACTCAGGTAAAAAACTGGGACGTACATTAATTGATTTACATTGCATTACTGAAGATCAGTTACTTAAGTTTTTATCCCAGCAGCTTAATTTACCTTATTTAGATATTAGTCGCCTGTCGATCCCATCAGAAGTGGTTAATTTAATCCCTGAGGTTCAGGCTAGGCGTTATCGCGCCCTTGTCGTAGAGGCAACTGCTGATACTGTTACTTTAGCAATGAGTGACCCTGCTGACTTGCAGGCCATCGATAATTTAGAAGTCTTTATTGCACCTAAAAAAATCACCATTGCGGTAACACCAGAGCAGCAGTTATTAGATGCGTTCGATAATTTGTATCGCCGTACTGGTGAAATAGCCAAAATTGCTGGGGAGTTAGAAGAAGAATATGCCGCTGATGATATGTTTGATTTGGCGAGTATTACTGACAGTGATAGCGATAATGAAACAACGGTTGTTAAGTTACTGCAATCTATTTTTGAAGATGCAGTGCAAATGCGGGCATCGGATATTCACATTGAACCGGGTGAAAAAGTATTAAGGATACGTCAGCGTATTGATGGCCAGTTGCATGAAAATACTCTTGATGAAGTGAACATTGCCTCGGCGTTAGTATTACGTTTAAAGCTGATGGCAGGACTGGATATTTCTGAAAAACGTATGCCTCAAGATGGCCGTTTCCATATTGAAATTAAAGGTCATAAGATTGATATCCGTATGTCGACCATGCCAATTTATCATGGTGAGTCTGTGGTAATGCGTTTGCTGGATCAGTCAGCGGGTTTGTTAACGCTGAATGAAACCGGTATGCCAGATCATATTTTACAAAGGATCCGTAAGCAGATCAGGCGACCACATGGAATGCTATTAGTCACAGGGCCAACTGGTAGCGGTAAAACCACAACCTTATACGGCATTTTAAGTGAGCTTAATAAACCAGACACTAAAATTATCACCGTTGAAGATCCGGTTGAATATCAATTACCTCGTATTAACCAAGTACAAGTTAACCATAAGATTGGCTTGAATTTCTCTAATGTACTGCGAACGACATTACGACAAGATCCCGATATCATCATGGTTGGTGAGATGCGTGACCAAGAGACCGTTGAAATCGGTCTTCGAGGCGCACTAACTGGTCACTTTGTATTATCAACTCTACATACCAACGATGCCATTACCAGTGCATTGCGTTTACTTGATATGGGCGCAGCAAGTTACCTTGTCGCGAGTGCACTGCGGGTTATTATTGCTCAGCGACTCGTGCGCCGGGTATGTCCAAATTGCATGACGAATCATCAACCTACTTCATCGGAACTCGCTTGGATTAATTCTATCGCTAAAAAAGATTTTGCCGCTGCAACTTATAAAATAGGTACAGGTTGTCAAAGTTGTAATGGTTCGGGGTATCGTGGTCGTATTGGTATTTTTGAAATCTTAGAGCTGGACGATGCCATGGTTGATGCTATGCGAACCGGCAACCCGCAAGATTTTGCTCATGCTGCTCAGCAAAGCCCCACATTTGTTCCCTTAGCTGATTCAGCCTTTGAGTATTTATATAACGGTATGACTACGATTGAGGAAGTGGCTAAATTAGTTGAAGATGTGAGTGAGCTGCCTAGTGCTGAAGTTATGTCTACTGATATAGCGACAGGGGGGTAATTATGCCGACTTACCAGTATCGAGGTCGAAATAATCAAGGCGCTGCGGTTGAAGCGTTTATTGAATCTGCCAATGAAAGCAGTGCTGCTGATACATTGATGTCTCGCGGTATTATTCCTCTCGAACTGCGTGAAGTGAAGCAATCGCAACCTTTTAATTTGGGCAGTATTTTCGCAAGCAAAGTATCGCTAGAAGAGTTACAAATTTTCACTCGGCAAATGTATTCGTTAACACGCTCAGGCATTCCGATTTTAAGAGCCATTGCTGGGCTGGCTGAAACGACGCATTCTCAACGAATGAAAGATGCTTTGAATGATATTTCGGAGCAATTAACTTCAGGTCGACCGCTTTCTTCAGCTATGAATCAACATCAAGATGTATTTGATTCTTTGTTTATTTCAATGATTCATGTGGGAGAAAACACCGGTAAATTAGAAGATGCTTTTATTCAGTTGTCTGGCTATATAGAACGTGAGCAAGAAACTCGTCGCCGTATTAAGTCTGCGATGCGCTATCCCATTTTCGTTCTAATTGCGATTACTATTGCGATGGTGATATTGAATATCATGGTCATCCCCAAATTCGCTGATATGTTTTCCCGCTTTGGCGCTGACTTGCCATGGGCAACAAAAATATTGATGGCGACTTCTAGCTTATTTGTGAATTATTGGCATGTGATGTTGGTATCGCTGGTTGCTGCAATTGTTGGCGTACGTTATTGGCATCACACCGAAAAAGGTGAGCGGCAATGGGATAAGTGGAAGCTACATATACCAGCTGTAGGTTCTATTATCGAACGTTCAACATTGTCACGCTATTGCCGCAGCTTTTCTATGATGCTTGGCGCTGGAGTCCCCATGACTCAAGCATTAAGTTTGGTTGCTGACGCTGTTGATAATAGTTACATGCATGATCGTATTGTCGCAATGAGGCGGGGAATTGAATCGGGAGAGTCGATGCTTAGGGTATCGAATCAAAGTGCTTTGTTCACGCCATTAGTGTTGCAAATGGTCGCAGTTGGTGAAGAAACAGGCCAAATCGATCAATTACTCAATGACGCAGCAGACTTTTATGAAGGTGAAGTTGATTACGATTTAAAAAACTTAACCGCTAAGTTAGAGCCTATTTTAATTGGCTTTGTCGCTTGTATTGTTCTCATCTTAGCATTGGGTATTTATTTACCTATGTGGGACATGCTCAATGTTGTTAAAGGCTAAGGGACTCCGATTGAAGAGGTTAATCATGTTCTTGCCCAAGCAGCATATAGCAATGACTAGTGATGAGTTGATTGCATAATGCGAAAGCAACAGAAATCAGAAAGCGATCTACTCAAGACCTATGCGCGTATAATTACTTTGATACTCGTATCAGTGGTCATGGCGATAATTGGGACTAAGCACTTTTCAAGTGTTGATAATATCGGCACCAAAAGTTTAGAACTAGAGCACAGTAGATTGTTGTATGTGTTAGCTATGGTAAAAAGTCAGTGGCTTAGTCAAGGTAGGCCTGATTCGCTCAAGTTAAGCTGGGCAGATACAGGGCGCGGGGCAGCAAGTAAACAACTTGAAGCTGATAATATCAACGCCAGTAAAAGTATCGTCCAAATGTCAGATGAAGGTTGGCCGTTGTTAAAAAGGGACTCGGTCGAAGGTTGTAAAGAGTTATGGCATCAGCTGATGGCAAGTGATTTGCATGACATAAAAGCTGAGGTGATATATCAAAATGAGACAAAAATTTGTCGTTTTGCAACTGAGCAAAGTGGCAGCATTAGTTATCAAACATCAACAGGTAGAGTGATATTTTTTGATAACAATAGCTAATATTTAATCAATACAAATGTTTAAATGTTTAAATGGTGCTAAAATTTATTTACACGATAGCTTTGGCTGAGTAACAATGGCCTTACAGCTGCAATTAAAGTCGGACAAGTGTAAGTCGCAATATAGGTAATTTATTATGAAATTAAAACAACAGGGCTTTTCGTTAATCGAATTAGTGATTGTTATCGTTATTCTTGGCTTATTAGCTGCGACAGCAATACCACGCTTTTTGAATGTCACTGAAGATGCACAAAATGCCAGTGTTGATGGGGTTGCTGGTGGGCTTGCTACTGCTGTAGGGTTTGTTCGAGCACAATGGGAAGTCGATGGTCGTCGTAACACTTCAGTTATTCTAGATGGTACTCAAGTGTCATTAGATACGCGTTTTGGCTTTCCTACTGGTAGTTCAAACAGTGATGCTACTTCGATGACAAATCAATCGTGTCAGCAGGTTTTTGATAATGTACTGCAAAGTGCACCAAGAAATGTTTTATTTAATGAAGATGCGAGAGATCAAAGATACACCGTCAGAATGTTAGAAGGTGTTGGTGGCGATACAACTGCCATTGACGGTACACAAGTGACAGGTATTGATTTGTGTGTTTATCATCAAGTGGCATCGTTAACATTAAATCAGAGCACAGGTGTTCCATCTCCATCTCCAGATTTATCAACAGCTGGCGCCAAGGGGGTGACTTACAACCCTGGCACAGGACAAGTGCTTAGTTTTAGTAACGACTAAACACGAGTAGAAGTAAAAACTGCAATATAGCAGTAGTAAGCGTTAAAGAATAACCACAAAATATGGAATATTGAGTGGGCATTTCACAAATGAACAGATGTACAACATTCACATATTTGATTTAAATAAAGGGTCTACATTATGCGTATCAAACAAAAGCAACAAGGTTTCACATTAATCGAGTTAGTTGTGGTCATTATTATTTTAGGTATTTTAGCGGTAACTGCAGCACCTAAATTTATTAACCTTCAAGGTGATGCATATGCATCAACACTTGATGGATTAAAGGCGTCACTTCAAGGTGCTAATACGCTTGTTTATTCTAAGTCTGCTATTGCAGGGGAAGAAAAAGCAGATGATTCTACTGTGCAAATTGGAGCTACTGCTGCTGATACTGTAAAAATTGCTTACGGATATTTGCAAAATGATGCGACTTCTCTGGGAGATGCATTAGAGCTAGATACGACTAATGATTGGACTATCGTTGCGGGTGCCTCTTTAACTGATGCAACAGTATTGTATCAAACAAGTTCCCCTTATGATGATGGAACAGGATCAAATGCAGCAGCTGACTGCCACCTAGAGTATACTCCAGCAGATGCTATTGGAGAATTACCAACTTACGAAGTAAAAACAACTGATTGTTAATGCTATTCTCTAATTAAACCCGCTTTTTTGCGGGTTTTTTTATGCCTAAATATCAGTTATTAAAGCCTTTTGTGCCCTTGATAACACTCTGTGATTAACTGTTAGTGATAAAATTGTAAATATAAAGGGATAAACTCATGAGCAGCTTGCTCATGAGTTGAAGTTATTCAATATAGAACAAGGTTTTCAACATGCAAAAACAACAAGGTTTTACTTTAATCGAATTAGTGGTTGTTATTATCATTCTAGGTATTTTAGCGGTAACCGCAGCGCCTAAGTTTATTAACCTTCAAGGCGATGCTCGTGTATCGACATTACAAGGTGTAAAAGCTGCAATTCAAAGTGCCAATAGTTTAGTTTACTCAAAGTCGGCTCTTGCTGGTGTTGAAAAAGGTGATGCAGACGGTAAAGCAACTGTAGATATTGGAACAGGTACAGTTCTGAATGTAGTTTATGGTTATACCGCAGGCAGTGCTGCAGATGTTATTAATGCTGTTGATATGTCTACAGATGATTGGAGTATTACTGGAACTGGCGGTGTTGTGACTATTCAACAAGTAGGTGCGCCTGCAGGGTGTAATATTATTTATACTGAATCACAGTCAGAGGGAGCATTGCCAATATTCACTAGTGATGCTGAAGATGGTGATGGCAATTCTTTAACAATGCCAACAGCTTCTGAGTGCTAATTTATCTTAGTCTGTTTTAAAGGCCTGCTTGCAGGCCTTTTTTATTGCTTAGGGTTTAGAAAGATAGCTACAAAAATGCAACCTTAATTGATATATGCCTGATTGTATTTTTAATAAAGGATATCAAGACGTTTGTGTTATATTTTGCCATACTGTGTAGAGGAAAATGTAACAAAAGGCGCTCATCATTCAGATGTTTCAAACTCGGCTTATACGGCATTGTTCAGGTTTTTCGTTAATTGAACTGGTAACTACGATTCTAATCGTAGGAATTATTGCTGTGTTTGTACTGCCTAAGCTGTTGCCTGAATCGAGTTATAGCGCTTACACCCTCAGAAATGAATTCATCAGTGAGCTTCGACAAGTTCAAATAAAAGCCTTAAATAATAGCGACCGCTGTTATCGGATTAGTGTTGTTTCTGATGGTTATCAACTGACGACATATCGTCATAATGTTAGTAGTGCATTCACAGGTTGTATTGATAGTCAGCTAATTCGAACAGATCTAAAACAAACATTTAATGGCGGCGCTTATATTGAACTTGCAAGTAATTCCAGTACCAGCTTTAGCATGGACTTTGATAGCTTAGGTCGTACTACTTTGAATTGTAGTGGTAATTGTTTTGTTGTAATAGCAGGGGAAACACTTAATATCGCTATGGAGTCTGAGGGGTATGTCCATGCTTTGTAGTTCTCAACTACCACAGTTTAAACTCAATAAATCAGCAATTAAAGCATCACAATTCGGTTTTACGTTAATCGAACTCGTTATCGGTATGCTGGTGTTAAGTATTGCGATTGTCATGCTCACCTCTATGTTACTTCCTCAAGCGGATCGTGCAGTAGAAACGTTATCTCGAGTTCGTTCTGCTGAGTTGGCTCACTCTGTAATGAATGAAATTTGGGGTAAACGCTTTGATGAAAACACTAATTCTAATGGTGGCATTCCAGCCTGTAATTCAACAGCGCCTAGTAACCCCGGAATAAACTGCTCAACGGTCTTAGGTCCCAATGGTGAAGGGCGAAACGACTTTAATGATGTTGATGATTATCATGGTCTTAATATCAACAGCAACATGCTTGATTCAACTCAAACCTATGCCGATGTGTATTTAGGTTATCAAATGCAGGTCGCCGTTGAATACCGAAACGGCCAAGCCGAAAAGTTAATCACTGTGGATGTTACTACACCTTCGGGTGAAGTTATCACTTACCAAGCGGTGAGGAGTAACTATTGATACAGCTTAAACACAGTTCGAGGCAAGTTGGATTTACCTTAGTTGAAATGGTAACCGTTATTCTAATACTGGGTATTTTAGTGGTTGGCGTAAGTAGCTTCGTTATTTTCGGCACCCGTATTTTTGTCGAATCCAGTTCAATTGATCAAGTACTTGGTCAAAGTCGATTTGCAGTGGAGCGCATGACCCGCGATATTCGTAACTCTGTGCCTAATAGTGTTCGAATTCGCACTGACAATAGTGGCAATTTTCAATGTATTGAATTACTTCCGATAGAAGCAAGCAGTAGTTATTTAACGCTACCAATTTATCCCAATGCTTCAGCATTAACTGGCACAATTGTAGATAACAATATTAGCGTAGGTAATGGGTTATTTGCCATTGTGTATCCCTTAGCGAATGAAAGCATTACCGGTGTAAATGACGTTTACCAAGCTTCTCGAAATAAGCGTTTCGCTGTGCAATCGGCTTCTTCATCAGCAAATATCATTACACTCACTTTTGGCGGTTCTGTTCAGTTTGCAGAGCAGTCGCCTATTAAGAGGATATATTTCGCAGCACAGCCAGTGAGTTATTGCTTCGAGAGTATAGCTGGCTCAGCTGAAGTTATTTTAAATCGCTATTCAAACTATGGCTATATTGTCAGTCAGCCAGTGCCATTAACTATGGGTAGTGGCGTATTAATGGCTGAAAATATTACTAATAATTTATTATTGGAACCTGCTATTAAAGTAACAGAGCAAAACTTGATGACGAATTCTATCGTACATCTGGAGCCTCGTTTTAGTGTGAATGGTGAAACATTCAAGTATCAGCATCAAGTGCAGGTGACCAATGTTCCTTAATCATCAGCCGTCTCAAAATACCCAAATGAAAGTTATGGGGTTACATAAGCAACAAGGCAGCGCGCTTGTGATTGCAGTGTTTGTGTTAATTGTCATGTTTCTACTGGCTGGTACCTTGATTCGTATGCTCGAAGATGGAGATGAATCCGTCAATGTTGAAGTGTGGGGCGCAAGAGCATTATTTAGTGCTAATAGTGCAGCGGATGCAGAATTAGCCAAGCTATTTCCGCTATCAGGTGCTGTGGGTGTATGCAGTGCCAATTCGACTTGGACACCGCCAAGTTCTGTCGGCTTTCATGGTTGCAGTGTTGCTGTAACGTGTAATGCGATAACTGTTGACGGAATAACTCAGTATCAAATCACCAGTAATGCCGTATGCGAGACCGGCGACTGTGCAGGTAATGCAGCGACAACTAGTTGTTTAAGAGTTAATCGCCAAGTGGAGGTAGAAGCTCGTGGGGATTAATTCAATACAGTCAACTATCAAACTAATAGCGTTAGGTTTGTTATTAATTACTCCATTCACTCATGTGAAAGCAGATTGGAGTAATACCTTCATTGAAGGCGTAAATAACATAAATGATCAAGGTAGTATCAACTTAAATACTTCTTTTATTTATAACGCGCCCACTAATGGACAATTACCTACTTTTAATTACGTGCAAGGGGGGAATGCATCGGCCAAGCTGTGTGTGCCTTCAAATAATAATGCTAAAGATTGTAAACCTGGAGATTTTAATGCTTCATTGCCTGTTGATAGACTAGATTTCTCTCAATGTGAATCTGATAGTACTGATGATTTTGGCCCTCCATCATGGGAAGAAAAAACCATTGAGATCCCTGAGGGTGAATATCAAAATATAATTGTTGACGGAGGCAGTGATAGGACTGTTCAGTTTACTTCGAATAATGCCGAGGGAATCTATAAAATAAAGGATTTGAGCGCTAACTCTGGAAATATTATTTTTGCTCCAGGTCAGTATTGGATTGAATCACTATTCATTAATAATGGCGTAAACGTAACGTTTCCTACAGATGGCACAGTGACTTTATTTATCAAGTCTGACTATACCCATTCTAATAAGTCATTTACTGCAGACCCTGAAAGGTTACTTATTTATACGTATGGTGATTTTACTTTAAATGGTGGAACTAGTTTAGGCGCATATGTCGTTGCTGAAGGAAATGCAACACTTGATGGATCTTCTGAACTAGTTGGTGCCGTGACGGCCAACAATATATATTTGGAAGGAAGTTCATCACTAACCTTCGACGGTCAATCCGATCAAATCTCAGTGACTCCAAACTGTGATATAGCAACACCACCAGATACTTTTCATATCCAATATGGTAAAGCGACTTCAGGCAGCGTGGTATTTGACACTGCATTCCCAGATGGGGTTACACCACTTGTTTTCTTAATGCCAACTATTGAGCAAACCAATACCAATAATGATGGACCTGCGTCAGTATTTTTAACGGGAACGCCAACAACAAATGGATTTAATTGGACACAGCAAGAGCCAGAATCACAAGGAAACCGTTATGTTCAGTCAGAAGACATGACAGAAGTGCACTGGATCGCTGTGACTGAAGGTACCCATGAACTACCTAATGGTACAGAGCTTATTGCAGGGACAGTTGAACTAGATAACGCATTAATTGGCTCGAATAGTCAGTATGTCAATGTTGCCCTGCCAAGTACGCAAAATGTAGTGCTCAATCAATTACAGACCCAAGTGAATGATTGCTGGTTTACCAGTCTTTCTCAGTTTAACAATGCAGGTATTGGTTTAGCTATGGATACCTCTGAAGTAAGGTCAAATAACACTAGGTGTCAGCCAGGTAATTTAAATAATAATGAGATCCAATCAGAAACAGTTGCTTATCTTAGTGTGGAGTCTGGCAGTGGTTCGATGGTGCTGAATAGCGAAAACCTTAATTTTCATTTTGGGGAAGCACAAACATTTACCAATGGTAATATTCAAAATTTGGCTTATCAATGTAATTACACTTCAGATCTTGAAGGGTTTACTAATCCGCCTATTTTTGTGGCTGGTAAAAATAGTCGACGTGGCGGCGATGGTGGTTGGTTAAGGCGTTGTCAATTGACGAACTCTATCGTAAGCATAGCTGTAGATGAAGATACCTATCGTGATAACGACCGAAGTCATATTTGGGAAAACTATAGTTTTATTGCACTTGAGAAAACGGAGCCGGTTTTAGAGTGTTTTAATGATGACTTTCAACGCAGTGATGTAGGTGATGATTGGGTGGTGTCAGAAAGCCGAGGTGGCTTTATACCTGCGATTGTCAATAATCGACTACGGATAACACAAGCCGCTGGAAATCAGGCGACATCGTCAACATATCAACGGCTATTCCCTGCAGCAGATAACCTAGTGGTAATTGAGTTTGATCACTACGCTTATGGTGGCAGTGGTGCTGACGGTATCGCCTTTGTGCTGTCAGATGCATCAATCACTCCTCAACCCGGTTCTTATGGTGGCCCGCTTGGATATGGTGCTCGTTCGAATGATGATGGCTTTGCTGGTGGCTGGTTAGGTTTTGGTATTGATGAATACGGTAACTTTTCCACTGAGGGAGGCCCTGGAGGACCAGGTAGAAGGCAGCAATCTGTAGCCGTTCGTGGTTCAGGTTCGGGCACTAGTGGTTATGATTATCTACGCGGCACTTGTAATAATGGTCAAGATAACCCTAATGGAGATTGTTTGACGCCTACGGTCGATAATAATGAAAATGCAAACCATCGTTACCGTATAACCGTTGATTCTCAAGTCGCTGGGCAATCAATGGTCAGTGTTGAACGTGACACTGGTTCAGGCTTTGTGACCTTGATTGCTCCTTTCGATGCAGCAGCCGAAGCTAACCAGTCAAATGTTCCGACAGATTTTTTACTTTCACTTACTGGCTCTACCGGTGGTGCGACGAACAATCATGAAATTGATAATGTTGAAATTTGTGCGCTTGACTCCAACCCAATTGGTGTTGTTATTGACCATTTTGAGTTCACCCATACTGGTGCAGCATTAACTTGTAACGCTGAGCCAATGACGTTAAAAGCTTGTGCCAATGCTGATTGTAGTCAAACAGTCCCAGATTTTGTGACTGCGACATTAAGCCCTGCCACAATTGCAGCTGGCGGTGGTTGGGTCGGCGGTAATGTGGTCAGCTTTAGCGGTGGTAGCACCAATTTAGAACTTAGAAATAATACTGCAGGATCGGTAACTGTCGATGTAACGGGCTCAACACCTGGAGCAAAACCATTCAGTACTACCTTATGTAGTGTTGCTGGAAACACGCCTACAGCGGCGCAGTGTACTTTTAACTTTGCTGACAGTGGTTTTATTTTTGATGTCCCTGATAAGTTAGCGAATAAACCCAGTGGTGTTATTTCCATTTCTGCAGTGGAAAAAGATAGTGAAACTCTCGAATGCGTTCCTCAATTTGCTGATGTCACTAAGAGTGTTGGTTTTTGGAGTGATTATGTCTCTCCAGATGAGAGTGCAGTGATATCGGGACAGAATGTATCTGTCACTGGTGCAGGGGCTGCTACCAATATCGGTACGACTCAAACAGCAAGAACACCGATTAATTTGGATTTTAACAGTAACGGTATCGCAGAAATTGAAGTGAATTATCCTGATGCTGGAGAAGTACAACTGAATGCACAATACGATGGTACAGGAGACGAAGCTGGGTTAGTGATGGTTGGCGCCGATCCTTTTGTTAGCTTTCCTGTTGGACTATGTGTAGAACCTATAGATGCTAATGCTAGCTGCTCGGCCGGCAATAGTACCTGTCCTGTTTATAAAAAAGCGGGCGAAGAATTTGAACTGATTGTTAAAGGCATGGCTTGGGAGTCGGATACTGATACTGATTATTGTGACAACCCTAGCACGCCAAACTATGCTCATGCTGGTATCACTTTAGGAAGTAACTTAGTTGCGCCTTCGGGTGGAGTAGAGGGAATGTTAGGGCTCTCGGCTTATGATCATGTCGCTGCCAGTGATAATGTTAATAACCTTACCCAGACCATCAGTGAAGTGGGTGTTTTTGAGTTTACCGCGAAGGCCCCTTCGAGTTATTTAGGCTCCAGTTTTTACGATATTCCACTGGCTAGCTCAGGTAATATTGGTCGTTTTATTCCTGATAGATTCGTCATTAGTGGCGTTAGTGTTTTACCCGCTTGTGGCATTTTTAATTATATGGATCAGCCTTTTTCTATGGCGATGAATATTAGCGCTTTTAATATCGGTTCTGAAATCACTAAAAACTATCAAGATAGCTTTGCTTATGCCACGGCTTTATTGGTTGGGGAAAATGCCGATGACGGTGATGATAAGCGTAATCGAATGAGCGCATTACCTGTGTCTGCCAGTTCTTGGTCTGCTGGTGTAGCCACTATCGATAGCAGCTATATGGCACGCTTAAGCCGTGCTGTTGCACCCAGCCAGGATGGACCCTTTGAAGATTTTGATATTGGGGTGATAGTTGTTGATAACGATGGTGATGCGCTTAATCCTCTGGGCTATAGCTTTGTCGCTGATCCTGATATGAATGCGGCTACAGCTGGTTCTTGTGGTTCTAATTGCGATGCGAAACAAATTTCAACCCAACGTTTTCGTCATGGGCGAGTGGTAATGGATAATACCTATGGTGCAGAGAATGATACCCTTCAAATGCCGACTCGATCTGAATATTGGAATGGTTCTGCTTGGGTGCTAAATATCGATGATAGTTGCTCTGTAGTGACGCCAGCACTTGTCAGTCAAGTGGATGATGTTGTCTTGGGGTACCAATTTGAGCCAGCATTAACGAATGGGCAAGTAATTGAGCGTACAGGGCAAACCGCTAGCTTTACAAATGGTGAATTTACCTTGTTGTGGAATGCGATTATTACAGGTTCTGCAGAGGATTATCGTGGTCAGGTTACTGCGCCATTAATTGTCCCTGATTGGCTGCAATGGTATTGGAACTGGGATAATATCTCGTCAACCACCTTATATGATCCTAGAGCGAGCGCTTATTTTGGGCGCTATCGCGGTCACGACCGAGTAATCTATTGGCGCGAGAAACGATAATCTAAGCAAAAGAATAGAATATTGTTTGAAGTTGGAATGATTCATTTATTTCAGAACGTCAAATTATGTTCATGCAGCAACTTTTTGACGGGTTTATTTAGTCAATCTATGTTGTTTTTTTATTCGATTTTTTGTTGTTTTTATGCGCTGATGATTTAAATGAGCAATTATGTAAAAAAATCGCCAAGATTAGCGATTGTTAACCCGTTCGGTCTTGTGGAAACTGAGCTGCGTTGATAAAGTTACCTGATTTTTCTTTCTTCTGACGTTACAGAATACAGGCTAGAACATGTTCAAAAAGCTGCGTGGAGTTTTTTCAAACGACCTATCGATCGATTTAGGTACGGCAAATACATTAATTTACGTTCGTGACGAAGGTATCGTGCTTAACGAACCATCAGTTGTAGCTATTCGTGGCGAACGTGGCAGCAGCGGGCAAAAATCAGTAGCTGCTGTGGGTACAGACGCCAAGCAAATGCTGGGTCGTACTCCTGGTAATATTCAAGCGATTCGCCCGATGAAAGACGGCGTTATTGCCGACTTCTATGTGACCGAAAAAATGCTACAACACTTCATTAAGCAAGTGCATAACAATAGCTTTTTCCGTCCAAGTCCGCGGGTTTTAGTGTGTGTACCAGTAGGTGCAACGCAAGTAGAACGTCGTGCGATTCGAGAATCAGCCATGGGTGCAGGTGCTCGTGAAGTTTACTTAATTGAAGAACCAATGGCTGCGGCGATTGGTGCAGGTTTACCTGTGTCAGAAGCAACCGGTTCTATGGTTGTTGATATCGGTGGTGGTACTACTGAGGTCGCGATTATTTCATTGAATGGTGTCGTGTATTCATCATCAGTGCGTATTGGTGGTGATAAGTTTGATGATGCCATCATTAACTACGTACGTCGTAACTACGGTAGCTTAATCGGTGAAGCAACAGCTGAACGTATCAAGCATACTATTGGTACAGCTTATCCTGGCGACGAAGTACTTGAAATTGAGGTACGTGGTCGTAATCTTGCCGAAGGTGTTCCAAGAAGCTTTACGCTTAACAGCAATGAAATTCTTGAAGCCTTACAAGAGCCACTATCTGGCATTGTAAGTGCCGTGATGGTTGCGTTAGAGCAGTCTCCACCAGAGCTTGCTTCTGATATTTCTGAACGAGGCATGGTATTAACCGGTGGTGGTGCATTACTTCGTGATTTAGACCGCTTACTAATGCAAGAAACCGGTATTCCGGTTATGGTTGCAGATGATCCATTAACATGTGTTGCTCGAGGCGGCGGTAAAGCCCTTGAGATGATAGACATGCATGGTGGCGACTTATTCTCTGAAGAGAACTAAAGAGCGAAAAATGGCGGTGTAGATTCTAAAGAAATTGTTTTAATGAAATAGTTTTTAACGATTTTTAGAATGTCATCGCCTATAAATTATGAAACCCATTTTTGTTCGTGGTATATCGCAACAATTTAGATTAACACTGGCAATTTTTTTGTCGGTGGTATTGCTTATCGCTAATGATCGCCTCGATCCTATTCGTCAGTCTATTTCCTCTGTTTTAAGTCCCTTACAATATTTAGCTAATGTGCCAGGTTTATTACTGGATTGGTCCGCAGACTCTATTGCGACCCGCAACATGCTGGCTATGCAAAATAAAGAATTGCTTCGTCAACAATTATTGATGTCAGAAAGGCTGCAACGCTTTGAACACTTACGACAAGAGAACGAACGCTTAAGGGCATTATTAGGCTCACCTGTTCATATGGATGCCCGTAAGGTTGTTGCTGAAGTCATGGAAGTCGCAAGTGATCCATTTAGGCATTATGTGGTTCTTAACCACGGTGCGAGAACTGGGGTGTTTGTCGGTCAGTCCGTTGTGGATGCACAAGGGGTGGTTGGTCAAGTTGTTGAAGTGAGTGAACTCACCAGTCGCGTACTATTGGTTACCGACCCAACTCATGGTATTCCTGTTCGTATTACTCGAAATGATGTTCGCGCTATGGCGCAAGGTACAGGCGATATAGACGAAATTGAATTACGTCATGTGGCCAAAAGTACGGATATTGTTGTTGGCGATTTATTGGTTACATCAGGTTTAGGCCAGCGCTTCCCTGAAGGCTATCCCGTTGCTCGCGTAATGAAAATCTCTCGCGATGCAGGGCAAGCTTATTCAGTCATTTCCGCCCAGCCTCTCGCTGCTCTAGATCGCATTCGCTATGTATTATTGATTTGGCCTGATGATGGAGTAGATGATTTGCCTGCCTCTAATATCACTGAAATTCCTGAAGTTGAAGGTGAGACAAGTCAAACTGAATCACAAGACGGGGTAAGCCAATGAGTGCGCATATTGCCAATGGCCGCTTTGTCGTATTAGTGACAATTTTTATCGGGATGATGTTTCAAATCATGCCGCTACCTAAAATCGTTGAAGCTTGGCGACCTGATTGGTTGCTTATGGTTATGATTTACTGGGCGATGGCATTACCTCATCGTTATAGTATTTTAACAGCTTGGGTTTTAGGGGTGCTGTTGGATGTGTTACTGGGAGCAACTTTAGGCATTCGCTCCTTAGCATTTTCGATTGTGATTTATGTGATTGTGATGCAATCACAGCGATTGCGTAACTTTACCCGTTGGCAGCAGTCGATTTTAGTGGCCATATTTGTTTGCTTTTATCACTTTATTATTTATTGGGTTGAATTTGTTGTAAACGGTGTGGCCTTTGATTGGTCAATGTTTTTACCTGCAATATCCAGTATTTTTATGTGGTGGTGGGTATTCTGGGTGCTTAGAAATATTCGCCGAAGCTATAAGGTACGTTAACTATGGGCTGGGTTCTCGCTTCTACTTCTCCAAGACGCAAAGAGTTATTTACTCAAGTGGGTTTCTCCGAAGCAAATTTCTCATTTAAGCAGGTTGCGCCTGATATTGATGAATCGCATCAGTTAGGTGAACCAGCTGCTGATTTCGTTGTTCGTTTAGCCATAGAAAAAGCTCAAGTAGGGCTCACCTTGTGCACTGATGAAGCTAATCCTAAAGTGCTTGGTTCGGACACCATTGTAGTGTTAGGCGAGCAAATTTTAGGAAAGCCAACAGATAAACAAGATGCACAAAGAATTTTATCTGATTTATCTGGTCAAACTCATCAGGTGATGACAGCAGTGGCTGTAACAAATGGCACCACAACGCTTACCAGATTGTGCCAGACACAAGTGACATTTTGTCAAATGACACTAGCAACAATTAATGCCTATATCGAAACACAAGAGCCTATGGATAAAGCTGGAGCCTATGGCATTCAGGGTTTAGGTGGCTGCTTTGTAAAATCGATAAAGGGTAGTTATTCAGCGGTAGTCGGATTGCCTCTTGTTGAGGCGCGCGAATTACTACATGAAATGAATCATATTGAATTAACTTAATCTTTCGTTCGCAAGCATGTGAATTTTACTGCACTTAGTATAGAAAATATATGCGTTAGTAATACATTATCCTTGCAGCGGGGCGTTAAACAGGTGGCTTATGCAAACTAAAGCACAGCGTAAAAAAGGATCTGAATTACTGATTAACGTCACGCCAACTGAAGCAAGGGTCGCACTTGTTGAACATGGTGTGTTACAAGAAGTCCATATTGAGCGCCGCATGAAGCGCGGTCTTGTGGGTAATATTTATAAAGGCAAAATTAGCCGTGTGCTTCCGGGCATGCAAGCTGCATTTGTCGATATTGGTCTAGAAAAAGCCGCATTTTTACATGCGTCAGACATCGTGCCTCACACTGAATGTGTAGCAGATGTCGAGAAAGGCAACTTTGTTGTTCGCGATATAGCTGAACTTGTTCGCCAAGGACAAGACATTATGGTGCAAGTGGTTAAAGACCCTCTTGGCACCAAAGGCGCCCGCTTAACGACTGATATCACCTTGCCCTCCCGTTATCTTGTATTCATGCCTGGTTCGAGCCATGTGGGCGTATCTCAGCGTATTGAAGAAGAGTCAGAGCGAAGCCGCTTAAAAAAAATCACCGAACCTTATGTCGATGAAGATGGCGGCTTTATTATTCGCACCGCCGCTGAAGGTGTTGGGGATGATGAGCTAGCTCAAGATGCCGCATTTTTACGACGAGTATGGGCCAAAGTTAGCGAACGAAGAAAGCGTAAAGGCGCTAGCCTGTTGTATCAAGATTTGGCGCTGCAAGTGCGAATTATTCGCGATTTTGTGGGTACTGAACTCGATCATATCCAAGTTGACTCTCGCCGCACGTTTGACGAAATTGAAGGCTTTGCTCAGGAATTTATGCCTGAAATTGCCGAAAAGATTGAGCACTATGCTGGTCCATCACCAATTTTTGAACTTTACGATGTTGAGAATGAAATTCAGCGTGCGTTAGGGCGTAAGGTAGAGCTTAAGTCTGGTGGTTATTTGATTATTGATCAAACTGAAGCCATGACAACTGTTGATATTAATACAGGTGCTTTTGTCGGCCATCGTAATCTAGCCGAAACTATTTTTAATACCAACTTGGAAGCGACTCAAGCCATTGCCAGACAACTTAGATTGCGCAACTTGGGCGGCATAATCATTATCGACTTTATCGATATGATGAATGAAGACCATAAAAAACGTGTTTTAGATAGTTTAACCTCCGCTTTAGCCACCGACAGAGTTAAAACCAGTGTCAGTGGTTTTTCAGGTTTAGGGTTAGTTGAAATGACCCGTAAACGCACCCGTGAAAGCCTCGAGCATGTTGTTTGTGGAGAGTGCCCTGCTTGTAATGGCACCGGCTCAATGAAAACCGTAGAGACGGTTTCATATGAGATATTTAGAGAAATTATTCGCTTAAACCGTGCTTATGCAGCTGATGAGTTTTTATTGTATTGCTCACCTGCAGTTTATAAGAGTTTAAGTACTGAAGAAGGCCATTTATTGGCAGAGTTAGAGGTTTATATCGGTAAGCAAATTCGCCTACAAAACGAAACGTTATATACCCAAAATAAGTATGATGTGGTGATGGTGTAGTGCCCAAAAGTAAAACCGTTAAAGCTTGTCGTTTTCTGTTCCAAACCGTAGCCGTAGTATTAGTACTATTTGCGCTAGCGGTTAGTCTCATCCGTGGTTTGTTGCCACAACTTCCTGAAGCTCGCTACGAAGTTATTAATTACTTGCAGGAGCAATACCAAGTTGAAGTACAAATAGGCAAATTGTCTGCCGAATGGCAGGCTTTTGGACCTGCTTTAACCGTTAATAATCTGGTTATTCCACCTCAGCAAACCTTACCTGTGACCTTAATCGCCAACAAGGTACATTTTAAACTCGACTTTTGGCAAACCTTGCTAACCCTATCACCGAAAATAGAAACGGTAAAATTTGACGGTATTCATGTAGCACTTAATGTGGATGAGTTATCTAGAAAAAGTTCGCAGCCTGTCAGTAATACAAATTTAGATTGGTTATATGCATTATTGTTAGAGCAGTTAGAGTACTTTTCTATCAGTGACGGGACACTGCAGCTGTTAAGTCATCATCACGATTACAAACCGATTTTTATCAGTAATTTTATTTGGCATAACCGCCCTAGCTTGCATCGAGGTAAAGGGTTTATGCACCTTGACCCAGAAGCCTCTGCGAAAGAGTTATTGGCTTTACGAGTGGATTTAAATGGCAGTGGGTATAGCCCAGATGAACTGGTTGGACAAATTTATCTGTCGGCTGAATCATTAGACCTAGGAGAGTGGGCGTCAAGACAGCATGACCCATTACTTAAGCTTGACAATATTGAGTTCGAAGGTGTGGTCAATCTTAAAGCTTGGCTAGGTATTGAATATAGGACCATCAATACTGGTTTATTGATGTTTGAACCGAGCTGGCTGCAGTGGGTTAGTGCCGAAAAACAGGAAAAGTTCGCAATAAATGGCGGCGCACTGAAGTGGCAGCCCAAGGATAATGGTTGGCAAGTTACAAGCCATGATTTAGATTTCTCCACCAATGGAGAACCTTGGCCTGAACTCAATTTATCACTACAAACAAATTACAGTGATTTATCGGTAAGCATAAATGAGATAGCACCAGAAGTATTAACCCCTTTGTTACCGCTTATTCCTAAAATGGGCGAGAAGGGAGTGCAAAAGTGGCGTGCATTATCACCTAAAGGTGCCATTGGACCATTACAGCTTTTAAAAGAACCGGGTAAACCGATTTTATTAAAAACTGAAGTGACACAACTTGAGTGGCTTGCATATGACAGTATTCCAGGCACTGGCCCAATTGATTTCAATCTCTCATGGGGGAATGGCTTATTAAATGCCGAATTTCCTGCACAAGATTACTTACTCGACTTTAAAGATGGCTTTGAAGCACCTTTAGCACTTAAAGGTGACGAATTTCAGGTTCAATATAATGTTGAACAATCACGCTTAACCTTGCCAAAAGTGCATTTTTCAAATCCAGATATTGATATCGGAGCATCAATGCAATTGGATATGGCACAAGATGCACATTTAGCCTTAAGTGCCAATGTGGCGATTGCTGATGTAGATAATGCAGGGCGCTATTTCCCGCTGCATACTATGAGCGACAACTTAGTCAATTATTTAAATAATTCCTTGCTGGCAGGCGATATTCCGGACGCTAAAATTATATGGCATGGGCAACTCAATCAATTCCCATATCAAGATAATTCAGGGATTTTTCAAGCCGGATTTAACCTCAACGATGGTGCGTTTTTATTTCAGCCTGATTGGCCAGCTGTTGATGAGTTAAGTTTATATGCCTTATTTGAAAATGCGGCGATGGACATCATTGTTAATCAGGGTAATTTACTGGATGTTCCTGCTGATGGCGCCCATGTTTATATTCCACATATGGGTGACAAAACGACCTTAAGAGTGGAAGCAAAAGTTGGCGCCGATGCCGATGCAGCTAAAGCTGTTATTGATAATTCACCGTTAAAAAATTCAATTAGCCCTACGTTAAATGTGGTGCAAATATCTGGTGATATCGTCAGTGAGTTAGATTTGACTATTCCGCTTTATGATGGCGCTAAAGCTGACAATAAAGGTGTGATTAAATTTAATGACAACACTGTATATGTTACCACTCCAGGTTTAACTCTTGAACAAGTGACGGGTAATGTCGAGTTTAACAATGCTGAAGTGAGCGGACAGCAAATTAGTGCCAATTTGTTTGAACAACCCTTGATGTTCGATTTTGCCACAGAACCAACGAATACAGGCGATCTCGCATTAACAGTTGATTTAGATGGCGAATGGAACTTAGATACCTTGCCTGATTATATCGATAACCCATTAAGTGAATATTATTCAGGGACTATGGCTTGGGATGGTGCGGTCACAATGATTTTCGACCCTATAGGTTATCGATTGCAAGTGCAGGTTAATTCAGACTTAGTGGGCACTACGTTGTCATTGCCTGCGCCGTTTAATAAAGACGCCCAGCAAGCAAAATCACTACGTGCAGAGTTAGTAGGTGATAACAAACAATCATCGTTAAGCATTAAGTTAGACAAAGACGCTGAATTTTGGGGCGGGTTTAACGAACAAAGTGGTGACTACCTTGCTCACTACGATTTGCTGTTAGGTCGTCATTTTAAGTTGGGTGACAAGCTCGCGAAAAGTGAAGGGCATATTCAAATCGACTTACCTGAAGCCGAGCTAACGCAATGGTTACCTATTATCAGCAAGTTCACCGATAAGGTTAATTCATCTATTGATGCGCTTCCTGAGAACCCAATATCTAATGAATTAACTTCTGATAAAACTATCACAGCATTGGCTGACACGATTGTTCACACTCAATCAATTGCGCCGACAGAAATCATCCTAGCGTCAGGACAGCAAGTATTAAGTACGAATGGTTCATCAGTTAATGAGCCAGAAAATGAGAATGAAGCAAACTCGGTTGTTGATAAGACGATTGAGAATAATCAATTAGCTAGCGCCTCAAAATCAAGTGACCAATTGTCAGAAACTCAAGTAAGCGACTACGACAGGGGGTTCGTTATTGATGATGTTGCAGGACAAAATGATAGAGTGAGCTTTTTCCCGCCATTAACCCTGATTGATGCGCGTATCGGCAGTTTGAATATTTTAAGCCAAAAGTTCGATAACTTAACTTTTGCCGCAAAACCATTAAAGCATGTATGGCGTTTTGATATTCAGTCAGAGCAACTTGATGGTCATATTGATTTTTATCCAAGCTGGCGCGAACAAGGGCTTAAAATTGTAGCCAGTAAATTGCATTTATCGCCAGAGGTAAAATCTCCAGAAAAGGCGGAATATACGCCGGACAACTTACTGGATAACTTACCGCCGTTAGCAGTCGATGTGGATGATTTTGGGTTATATAATGCAAAACTTGGGCATCTAGTACTACAAGGTATTCCCTACGAAAATGGTTACCGCTTTCAGACCTTAACCTTAACTCGTCCAATAGTCAGTATGCAGGCTTCAGGTGATTGGACCTTTGCAGATGGGAAAAGTCTGACCAAATTTGATGTCGATATAAAGGCGAGTAAATTTGATGCGTTATCAGAAGCGCTTGGTATTAACCCAGGCCTTAAAGACGCGCCAGTGGACATGGTAGGGGAGTTTTCTTGGGAAGGCGCACCTTACGCTTTCTCACTTGACACCTTGAACGGTAAGTTAAGGTTTGATTTAGGTAAAGGTTACCTTTCAGAAATTAGTGATAAAGGCGCACGTATATTTTCATTGTTTAGTTTAGATTCTCTGGTGAGAAAACTGTCGTTAGATTTCTCAGATGTGTTTGGTAAAGGGCTCTATTTTGACTCTTTTGGTGGCTCTTTAGATATTGATAATGGCGTTGTTAAAACAACTGATACTGAAATGGATGCGATTGCAGGCAACATGAAAGTGCGCGGGTATACTGACTTAACGACTCAAAGCTTAAACTACGATATTCGTTTTATTCCGCAATTGGCATCTAGTGTGCCGACAGTGGTATTACTGAGTACCAGTGCGTGGACACTAGGGTTAGGTGCATTTGCATTAACAAAAGTGTTGGAACCTGTCATTGAGGTTATCTCTGAAATACGCTTCCGTTTAGGCGGTACAATGACAGAGCCGCAATTAGATGAATTAGAGCGTAAAAGTAAAGAAATCGAAATCCCTGAATCAATTTTACCGCGTAAAGCTCAGCCAGCAGACGGTACAGAACCAAAGCCAGAACTAGAACCTTCAGTGAGTTCTACAATTACCGAGTCTCCTGAAGTTATAGAATCATCGAACAGTACGGGTTCACAATCTAGTGAGGAAGGTAACTCCGACGCTAATACTGAATCAAGTACCAATACCAATGTAGATACCAACAGCAATACGCTATCCTTAATTGATTATAAACGACGCATTATCGCGCAAAAGGCAAGCCAAGGAGGCAAGGATGCAAATCAGTTTACTGCAATGTCAGAGCAGCAAAGATGTAGCAGCCAATCTGGCGTTTATCGACTCGCAGCTTAAGAGTCTCCCTCGAGAGAAAGCAGAACCACAGTTAGTGGTTTTACCTGAATGCTGCTTAATGTTTGGTGGTCGTGAGCAACAGCAGTTAGCCATTGCGGGTGATGACCAAACCAGTGAGCTTAAAAATTCCTTAGCAGGTCTAGCCAAGTTACATCAAGTTTATATGGTGGCGGGTACCATACCCATTTCAGCTGAAGATGGACGCGTCTATAGCCGCAGTTATCTATTTGATGATGCGGGTGATACCTTAGGTAGCTATGATAAGTTACACTTGTTCGATGTTGAAGTTGCTGACAGTACCAAGTCGTATAAGGAAAGTGATACTTTTTGCCCTGGCGAACGTATCACGGTGGTAAAGACCCCGTTTGGAAATATCGGCTTAGCCATTTGTTACGATATTCGGTTCCCTGATCTCTTTCGGGCTTTAAGACTTGCTGGAGCTGACGTTATAGCCTTACCATCAGCATTTACCAAAGTGACAGGTGAAGCACATTGGCAAACCTTAGTTCAGGCGCGTGCGATTGAAAGTCAGTGCTATTTGTTAGCTGCCGATCAGTGGGGGCAACATAATCAAGGTAGCCGTGAAACTTGGGGGCAAAGCATGATTGTTGACCCTTGGGGACGAATTGTTGCACAACGGCAAACGGGTTTAGGCTGGGTTCAAAGTAAAGTCGATTTATCTGAACTTGCTAAAATCAGACGACAAATTCCAGTGGCTCAACATAACCGATTCGATACACCTCAGTTGCTAAGTTGAAATGACATTAGGTTAGCGCTGACAGTTATAAATACAGATTATCGACAATTACAACATTAAGCTTGTAATTGATTAGCATCATTTTAGAAGCCCAAAAGGCTTAAAGAGAGAATTAATGCCATTTCTAGCTCAAGTAGAACAAAGTTTATTACAAGATGGATTAACCTTAGATGGTCTGCAAGATTATCTAAAGGTCATCCACCAACATAATATTGATTTTTCAGACTTGTACTTTCAAGGAAGCCGTCACGAAACTTGGGCGCTTGAAGATGGCATTATCAAAGAAGGTAGCTTCCATATCGAACGCGGTGTCGGGGTAAGAGCTATCACTGGTGAAAAAACCGGTTTTGCTTACGCAGATGAAATTACTCCAGCGGCGCTGCAATCAGCTGCTGAAGCCGCCAGAGGTATAGCATTAGCTGGTCAGCAACATAAGGTTCATGCCTTCAAACGCCATCAAACTAACAGTTTATATAACAGTGCGGATCCTATTGCTGCAATGGAAGAAGCGCCAAAAATTAACTTGTTAAAACAAACTGATGCATACATACGCAGCCTTGATAGTCGCATTATTCAGGTAGTTGTTAGCCTATCTGGCGTCCATGAAGAGATTTTAGTCGCCGCTAGCGATGGCACATTGGCTGCTGATATTCGTCCTTTAGTGCGCTTTAACTGTAGCGTGATTTTAGAAGATAACGGTAAACGTGAGCGTGGTAGTGCAGGTGGCGGTGGCCGTCATGATTACAGTGTATTCCTTGCTACTGACGATGCAGGATTACCGGTGTGTTTTGAGTTTGCCCGTGAAGCGGTTCGTCAAGCTCAGGTTAATGTGAACGCGATTGATGCCCCTGCAGGTGAAATGCCAGTGGTATTAGGTAATGGCTGGCCTGGTGTACTGCTCCATGAAGCTGTTGGTCATGGCTTAGAAGGTGACTTCAACCGTAAAGGCAGCAGTGCATTTAGCGGGAAAGTGGGTCAGCAAGTTGCTTCTAAGTTAGTAACAGTAGTAGATGATGGCACGATTGCAGATCGCCGTGGTTCACTTAGCATCGATGATGAAGGTGTACCGACTCAAAAAACGACCTTAATTGAAAACGGTATTTTGAAAGGTTACATGCAAGATAAACTGAATGCTCGCTTGATGGGTGAAACGACAACTGGTAATGGTCGTCGTGAGTCTTATGCTCATTTACCTATGCCACGTATGACCAATACGTACATGGAAGCGGGTACTTCAACACCTGAAGAGATGATTAAATCTGTTAAAAAAGGCATTTATGCACCAAACTTTGGTGGCGGCCAGGTTGATATCACTTCGGGTAAGTTTGTGTTCTCAGCATCAGAAGCATATTTAATTGAAAATGGTGAAGTGACTGAGGCCATCAAGGGAGCGACATTGATTGGTAATGGCCCTGAAGCCATGAGTCAAATTTCGATGGTGGGTAATGACTTAGCCCTAGATAAAGGTGTCGGCGTGTGTGGTAAAGATGGCCAAAGTGTCCCTGTTGGGGTTGGTCAACCGACCTTGAAACTCGATAGTTTAACGGTAGGCGGAACTGCTTAATCAAGTGCTAAAGGTGTCGTCATGGCACCTTTTTTATTAATGTGAAATAGGTAAACCACTGTTGTAGATGTGAAAAGTAAAACTAGTTATAATTCGCCATCAATAGAGTAATTGCTCTACTTAAAGGATAAGGTTAATGAGGCATTTAGCAGTTTTCAGTTCGAGTTTGTTGTGCTCAAGCTTTTGGATTACAAAAGCATATTGTTTAAGAGCTAATGACTCAACAGTTTTCAAGAAGCGTAAATGGTTGCTGTCATCCTTGCTGTCATCCTTGCTGGCGTTATGTTCGTTCGTCCTTCCTGCTCAGGCAGAGCCCCTCGCCTTTAACAGCGCTTGGCAGCAATTATTAACTGTTAGCGATAAGCTTAAAGCTCAATCCCAAGAAGTTAGCCGCGCTGAAGCAGAAGAGCGTGCAGGCGAAGATATGAATTTACCTTCGTTAAACCTTGCTGGTAGTTATACTCGTTTAGAAAAACCAATTGAACTTGATTTACGCGACCTTAATCCATTAGCGGCAATTGACCCATCAGGCTTGCCTCCTGCATTAGGTGAAGCATTAGCAGCTATCCCAGGCTCATTATTTGTCACCCCATTTACTGAACAAGATATTTTTCGTGCTAGCTTACAAGCGATGTGGCCAATCTATACGGGGGGTAAAATTACTGCTGCCCAAGGTATTCATGCCGCACATGTTGAAGAGAAAAAGCATGAATATGCTCTGACTTCTCGTGACTTATTTACCCAGTTAGTCGACCGTTATTTTGCCGTGGCCGTTACCCAAACCTTAGTGAATACCAATCAACAATTGGTTGATTCGTTGGCTGAGCATGAGTCCCATGCGCAAAAGTTGGAACGTGAGGGGCAGATAGCCAAAGTTGAACGCTTAAATGCTCAAGTTGCATTAGAAAATGCCAAGGTAAATCTAGGCAGTTCTAAGCGTCAAAATGAAATGGCACAAATTGCGCTATCTAGAATGTTGCAACTTACCGATGTGAGTCCAACCTCCGGGTTATTCAGCTTAGCTCACTCGCCATCGCTTCCCCGTTTAAGCCAATTAACGTTAACACAGCATCCTGCGTTGAAATTGCTTGAAGCAAAGGAAGCGCAAGCCAATGGTCTTATTCAATTAGAAAAGGGGCGTTATCACCCGACGGTGTTTTTATACGGTAATTACACCTTGTATGAGGACGACAGTTTGTTCTCGCAAATAGAACCAGATTGGATGGTTGGTGTTGGGGTAAATGTTCCGTTATTTGCCCGAGATGGTCGTAGTGGCAAGGTAGAGGCTGCCCAAAGTGCATTGCTTCAAGCTAAATACACCAAAGCCCAAACTCAACAAGATTTAAGCTTATTGGTTGATCAAAGTTATCGTCAATTACAGCAAGCAGATGAAGAAGTAAAAGCGCTAAATACCTCACTTGCCCTCGCGAAAGAGAATCTACGTTTACGTGAATTGGCATTCAATCAAGGGCTATCGACATCAATTGATAGAGTGGATGCAGAGCTCAAACTGAGTGCCGTTAAAACACAGCAACTCGGGGCGCAATATCGTTATGTACAAGCTTATGCAAGATTAATGGCTATTAGTGGTCAACTAGATGAATTTATTGGTCGAACCCAATTACAGGAGCAGCAACATGCGGGCTAATCGAATTATTGCCGTAATCGCAATTATTTTTCTGCTAGGAATATTAGCCTACGGACTAAAGTTAGCGTTTGAGCCGAAACAGACCATTTTACAGGGGCAAATAGAAGCTCGTGAATATAACATCTCATCCAAGGTACCCGGCCGAGTTGAACAAGTCATGGTTCGCCGTGGTGATAAGGTTGCGGTGGGTGATTTATTATTTGCGATTAACAGCCCTGAGTTAGATGCAAAACTGATGCAAGCTGAGGGCGGAAGAGATGCAGCCAAAGCTATGCAGCAAGAAGCGGATAATGGTGCGCGCCAACAGCAAGTCACCGCCTCAAAAGAGCAATGGTTAAAAGCTAAAGCCGCAACAGACTTAATGGAGACGACTTATCAAAGAGTAGAAAACTTATTTGATGAAGGCGTAGTGGCCAGACAAAAGCGCGACGAAGCATTCACCCAATGGAAAGCGGCGCAATACACCGAACAAGCGGCATTAGCTATGTATCAAATGGCTGATGAAGGTGCACGAGTAGAAACGAAAGCCGCAGCTGCCGGTAATGCCCGTATGGCAGAAGGTGCAGTAAAAGAAGTTAACGCTATTTTAGCCGACAGCCAAATGCGCTCGCCTAAGGTGGCCGAAGTCAGCGAAGTGTTACTACAAGCTGGCGAGTTAGCACCAAGTGGTTTCCCTGTTGTGAGCTTGATTGATATTTCAGATGCTTGGGCGGTGATGCAACTGCGTGAAGATCAATTAGCTGATTTCAAGCAAGGTCAAACCGTATCGCTGACCATTCCAGCTTTAAAGGTAACGGAAGAGTTTACCATTGCTCATATTAGTGTGATGGGCAGTTTTGCTACTTGGCGTTCTACAGAAAGCGGTCACGACTTCGATATGCGAACCTTTGAAGTAGAACTTCGTCCAAATAGACCTATTACTGATTTAAGAGTGGGTATGTCTGTGCTGCTAAGTGCAAAATAGCATTATCAGTAAGGCGAAAGATTAAGGTGCGAAAATGCGGGTTTTACTAAAACAAGAACTTAAGCGTTTATGGAGCTCTCCTTGGCAGCTTGCCTTGGTGACTTACATACCGCTTATCAGTATTTTGTGCCTATGGTGGTTATTTAGCGCAGGCTTACCAAGGCAACTACCTGTAGCTGTGGTTGATCAAGACAATAGTCAGTTAACCCGTACGCTAATTCGTAACTTAACAGCCAACTCAGTAATCAAACCGATAGCTTATACCCAATTAGCTGATGCTGAAGCGGCGATGAAACAAGCTGAAGTTTATGCCATTGTTTTGTTTCCTTATGAATTTAAAAAGTCACTATTAACCAGTGGCACTCCAACAGTAGATATTCGTTATAACAGCCAGTTTTTATTGGTTGGTAAGTTGCTATCTAGCCAGTTACAACTGAGTTTAGGCGCAGGCTTAATGGAAGTTGCTGGATTAAAGCAACTGCTAAATGGAGTGAATAGTGCCTCGGTGGCGGTAAATTTAAGCCCTGTGACTAGCCAAACTACGGCATTGTTTAATCGCAACAACAACTATGTTGGTTTTTTAGTGCCGCCCGTGCTGATTGCGCTGCTGCAATTACTCGCTATGATGACGTTCGTTAATTCGCTTAATGATTCGTTAATCAGCAAAAATGATGCCTACCTTTTACCCGATGACTTCTGGCGTCAAGTTGGCTGCAAAGTGCTTTTCTACACGCCTATTATGGCGCTTCATGGCAGCTTTATTCTGGTGTGGTTATATGGTTATTTGAGTTTGCCGATTGCAGGCTCTATAAGCTTATTAGTGGTGGCATTGGTCATGATGCTACTGGCATTATGGACCCTAGTGATTTTAGTATTTTTATTGATGCGAGAGCCTGCTCGTAGTGTTAGTTTTTGTACTGCGTTATTTGCTCCAGCATTTGCGTTTATGGGAGTGACATTTCCGGTCAATGATATGCCGTTATTAGCTCAGTGGTGGCGCTTAATCATGCCTTCAAGCCACTATATCGATTCTCATATCAGTGTGATCAGTTATGGGGCTGGTTTCCAACAGGTACTAACGCAATTTTTATCTTACTGGTATTTTTTGATTGTCCTTGCTCTGGCGTGGGGTTTATACAGAGTCGTCTATGGTAAGCAGAGTGTGGATCAACAAGCTGACTCGCTAATTTCAGGACGAGTGAATAAAGAGCAAGCCAATAAAGAGGCGAGCTTATGAGTTGGCTACAATTATTGCTTGCTGAACTAAAGGCTATTTTAGCGGATAAAGCCATTGTGGTGACCATGTTTGGCGGAGTACTATTTTATTCAGTCTTGTACCCATTGCCTTATTTAAATCAAGTACCCACAGAGCAAATGGTGGTCGTGGTCGATCACGATAATTCCTCATTAAGTCGGCAATTACTCAGACATGCTGACGCTAGCCCCAAAATTAATATTGTGGCGCAACTTGGCAGTATAAATGAAGCACAGCAATGGATCTCTGAATCTAAAGCTCATGGTTTGTTGGTTATACCCGAGGGCTTTAGGCGCAACTTGTTACTGGGTAAAGGCGCTACATTAAGTTACGGCGGCGATGCGAGTTACTTCCTCATATACTCTGCTATTGCAGAAGGTTTAATCAGCGCAGGCATGGATGCAGGTAAACAAATTCAAATGGTGGGTTTATTAGCACGGGGACAAAATCCTAAGCAGGCTCAGCAAAGCTTAAACTCAGTCAATATTAATAGTGTGCCAGCATTTAATCCAAGTTTAGGTTACACCCCTTATGTTGTACCGGGACTATTCTTACTTATATTGCATCAAACTTTGCTGATTGGTACAGGGATATTAGGCGCGGGACAATGGCGTAAAAAGGGCTATTGGAATCAAGTGTCACCTATCGCATTAATAGGGGCTCGACTGACTGTTTTTGGCCTTATCTATGCCTTGTTCTCTAGTTTTTATTTAGGTTATTGCTTCTATTGGTACGATGTCAGCGTTCAGTCGACATTGGGGCAAGTCAGTTTATTCATGTTGCCATTCTTATTATCAACAGCAGCTTGCGGAATTGCATTGAGTAGTTTGTTCGTTAAACGAGAGCTGCCCACTCAAGTGTTATTGTTAGTGTCTATGCCAATACTCTTTGTATCGGGATTTGTGTGGCCGTTGGCCTTGATCCCAGATTTATTAGTGCAAGTCTCTCAGGTTATCCCTGCAGTGCCAGCTATTTTAGGTATGTTGGAGTTAAACCAAATGGGAGCTGATTGGGTAACTGTTCTTCCGCAGTGGCTGCAAATGTGGGCATTGTTTGCTTTGTTCATGTTACTGGCTTTCATCGGTGTAAAACGAAGGCTAGAAGCGAATTAGAGTCGAATCTGCTTATTGGCTATGCGCTGATAGTTGCAGTTTGTACCTTAATATATATTTATCAATGCTTTAGTTATAAATCTTAATCATAAAATTTTAGCCATAAACCCTTTAGTTATAAACCTTTAGTCATAAATTTTTAGCCATAAACCTTCAACTTTAAATCTTTAGTGGCGATTTAGGGAAATAAAAAATAGACATTGACTGCTTTAGCTCAATGTCTATCGGTATCTCTAAATTATGAGTTTGCAGCGTTAATTTTCGCTGTCGCTGTTTATCCTCTTCCAAATTATAATGTTCCCGTTTCAGTGTTATTCAGTGCTGTTTCTAAGCGAATTAAATTCTGCTTATAGATTGGCTCATGGGTTGCTTTAGCTGCTTTTTTGAAGTCTTCCAATGCGCCAACATTGTCATTGGCCAGCACTTTCATCACGCCGCGATTATTGTATGCGTATGCGCGCATTTGCATTGACGGTAATTTGTCTGCGTTGACTGCCATTTTTACTGCTTCAGAGCAGACGGTTTCTGCAATTTCAAACTTTGACATTTTAGTGTAACCAACGCACAAATTGAGGTTACGAGTATAAGTGTCGATGGCTGAGTTCTTGGCGGATTTAGTTAATTCAATACCTTCAACTAAGTCGCCTGACTGAATCGCATCAACGCCAGGCATATCTTCAATTAACACCATTTTATAACTGGTTGTCTCAACTGCTGCGGCAAATACGTTACCAGAACAAGCAAGTAGTAGGCTTGCAGTTATCAATGAAGCAAGTTTAGTGTTTTTCATGTTTATATTCCTTTATAGGTAGTAGCGAGTTGCTACATGGCTAATTTAGGCAAAACATATCTAACTGACAAACGAGAAAATTCGCATCGATAAGTGAGTTTTTTTCACTTATCGATGCTGAGTATTAAAAATTGAATCGGCTTAAGATCCAATTTATTAATTGTTGCACTTCTGGAGCAGCTTTATGCTTGTCTTGAGTACCGCCATGATGGAGTAGGTAATACTTATCATGGCTGTTAAGTGTTTCGGAATACAAAGCGACTAAGCTTTGATTGTCGAACCAAGCTTGGCTTATGGGTAAGGGGATTAAGGCGATACCAATGCCTTGCTCAGCTGCGCGTGCAACACTAAACATGCTGTCTAATTGAATGACCTGTTTTGGCGAAAAAGAGCTTATATTGACCGACTCCGCCCATTGTTCCCATGAGTGTGGTCTTGCCTGATGGACGATTAAAGGCAATTGGGAAAGCGCAGCTAAGCCAGCAGATTTAAGTTGTTCGTATCGCGCAGGGCTGCATGCGGGAATATATCTGAGGGGAAACAACTCATAGCAATTTTCATCATTACGACGCGAGCCTGAAAGTACGATAGAAAGATCGGTTTGACTTGTTTGAGCTGCGCGGGTTTTAACTGTGTCTAGCTTTAAGTTGATGTGTGGATACTCTGTCGACCAACCAACTAATTGTGGAACAAACAGTTCGCTGGCAAAAAATTCAGGCATAGAAATACTGACTTCAAGCTTTGTTGTTGATTGAGTGAAGTTATTAACGGTCTCTGACAGCTGCACCATGATTGGAGCCACTTGCTGATAAAATCGTTCACCAGCTTCTGTCAACAAAACTGCCCGAGTTTGACGTTTAAATAAGCTTTGTTGCAGTGTTTTTTCTAGCTGTTTTATCTGATGACTGACTGCTGAAGGAGTTAGAAATAATCTATTAGCGGTTTCTTTGAAGCTGAGGCATTCAGCCGCTACGCAAAAACAACGCAAACCTCTAAGTGAGGTATGTAAAGGTAACATGGGTATCTCGTATAACTAAATAACTCATGAAGCAATTGCCGAGCCAACTAGAATGGCTGCAGTTAAGCGGTTTTGCTAGCTTAAACTCACGTAGCAATCACTGCAGTTGCTCATTGGCACCAAACTAGTGCAAACCTTGGGTAAAAACTAGGTTTTAGGTACTTGAGATCAAGCCATAGAAATGGCTTGAAATAGGCTAGGGCTCGTTTTTTACGATGTCGTGGTCACCTTTTAGAAGTAAAGGTTTTCCATTGGTTTGTTATTGACGAACATTTCACATTTATCGCCAGTGCTTGATTTGGAAGATTGGATAATCCCAGCTACAGCACCGAATGCTCCACCTTGATCACCTAATACAGAGCCAAAGTAACATTTGCCTTCAATCTTAAGGTCACCATATTTACTCTTTAAGTTTTGAGTTGGTGTATATGGAGGGAAACGGCCTTTCATTAATGGATCGCCATTAACAGAAAGCTCAATTTTGTTTTTATCGGTATCGTAAATCCCAGAAAATACCAGTGTTTGACCGTCATATTCAACGGTTTTGTTTTGAGCGATAATAGGTTTTGATGCACAAGCTGTCAGTAAAGCGCAGCCTGCAAGAGTGGCTAAAATAGCGGAAAAACGCATGTAAAGATCCTTTTAAGCGAGTAGATTTAAATTGAATACTTAAATCGTAAGAAAACGAACCCTGTCTTCTTAAATCGTGAGCGAGTATATCTTAGTGAACTGATTTTTCAACAAACAAATAAAAAGCTCGCCGAAGCGAGCTTTAAAATGAACCAAATTAATATCTACTATTTGAAGTCGATAATGTTGTTACTTATTGAACTGTGACACTGATATCTGAGTTCGTTATTAATCCTGCAGGGGTTGTCACTGTAAAGGTGATGATATCTTCACCAACTTCATCGGCAGCTGTATAAATAAACTTAGTTGCCACCTGATCACAGGCGTGGGTTAAGTCTCCATCAGAGTATGTGAAGCAAGTAGCGTTTGGCACGGTATAACCATTAAAGTTAACTGCGCCGTTAATGGCTGCGATAGTTAGAGTAGAACCTGCTGGCATAACTTGTCGTGCACTATCATATAGTTCAATTAATACCGTGGTCATTTCTTCTGGTGCTAATGTTAGGCTAGTTAATAATCCACCATCAACATCTGTTGGAATGATACTCGCAACTGAGCCAGCCATGGTGAGTACTGTAGCTGAGCGGATATAGGTTTTATTCGCTTGGTCTTCACCGCACTGACTACCTTCACATTGTGGGCCATTAAACTTGCCATCAGGACCTGAGTAACTGCTATTACCTTGTGCACTGAAGAATGGTTTGCCTGGAACGTAGGCTCCTATTTCATCATCATCTCTATAGGCATCGCCTATGTCGCTGAAGCCACCTTGATGATAGGTTTCTCTATCCATGCCGTTACCGGTACAGGCAATTGCATTATCAGCACTGTCTAGGCATGCATTTAAAATCACACCGCCGTCGGCATCATCAAATATGTTGTTACCATTGGTATCGAAGAAGGTTTCATGACCTAATGCATAGGCTAGTACCGTCACGCGATGATCAGTCGGGCGAGGATCAGCAGATGTCCAAATCACTGAGCATGTTCCGTTTACAGTAGAACAAGACGGTTGTATTTGGCCGCCTTCAGTCGTGAAATTTACCGTTGTGTCATCAGGTGCGGGGTTACCAAAGCTGTCAGAGGCAAACACTGTCATTGTCACTTCAGTGCCATCAATACTTCCTGCTTCAGGATTAAATAATGATGGTGAGAGGCTAAAGCCTAGTTGTTGTGGCAAACCAGTATTCACAGTTAACTGTTCTGACTGGGTAGTAATTGTATCGCCAGAGTCTGAGTCTGTTGCAGAGGCAAGCACTCGAACAGGAGTTGGAATGGTGCCAGATTGAACGGTCACTGTGACTAGGCCTTCAGAATTACTGGTAGCTTCGCTGGTGGTTTCACCATTGGCGAAACTCAAGCCGCCAACGATAGTATCTAAGCTAAAGTTTACTGCTTGCTGAGCCGCTGGTTGGCCACTGGCACTGCTAACTAAAAAGGTCACCAATGATGTTTCTGTTGACCCTGTTCCGCCTGCGCCTTTAATGCGAATTTGCGTTGGTTCTGCAGAAATAAAGCTTAAGCTGCCTAATGTTTGACGTTCTAAAGAGAAATCAAACGTGGCACTGAATGTTTCACTACCAACGACAGCGGATGCCACGATTTGCTCACTACGCAAACTATTACCACTACAACTAGTATCTTGATACGTCGAACGTGCTTGGCCCGCTGATGACGTCACTGGTGAGTCAATGCTGGCATCAGCATTAACAACACAATCGGAAGTGAATGAAACACTCGTTGGTGTTTGTAGTGGGGTGAAACTTCCATCATCAGCTTCGACGATGATATCAGCAATAACGCCAAAGCTAGCACCTGCTCCAATAACGTATTCACCATCAGTGTTTGCAACTAAGGTTGAACCAAGTTCATTTTCATGGAAAGTGTTGTCACTGTCGATATAACCAAATTTGAGTGTGCCATCAGGGATGACTTCATCACTGGCTAATACTTGATATGCACTAGTGCCCGTAATCGTTGTTCCATTATAGTCAGTGCTGGTCACTAAAGTGTATGCACCAAGATCGCTACTAGTTGCGGTATAACTTACCGTCGCAATACCGTCTGCAGAAGTCAGCGCAGTATTTGGCGATAAGCTTGCATTACCTGCTTGGAAAGTAACTAGCTGATCCGCAATTGGCTGGTTGGTGCCATCAAGGACATTGGCAGTCAGCAGTACAGGCTGGTCGATTTTGAAACTGGTAACAGTTTGACCTGATTGAGTAATACTGGCAGTCACTGAGATTGAGTCAGGAGTGGGGATGGTATTGCTATCTTCAAATTGATAGTTTTTGCTGGCACTGACACTATCTGTATCAGCATCGTCAGGATTGTATGTCACCGTTAGGGTGCCTGCGCCAACCGCACTGTCCGTTGAGCTGATGAAGACGCTGGCAAGGCCATCACTGTCAGTTAATTTACTGTCAGCACTGGCGTTGCCAAAATCAGGAACAAAATTGACAATGGCGCCGCTAACATTACTATTTGATAGCTTTAGCTGAGCAACAGCACAAAAGCTTTCGTTAATATCAAATGTCAGTGAGTCTGTATCAGCATCACATTGACCATCAACAACGGTTTGATAGCTGACGCTGATACTATAACTACCATCTTCGCCTCCACCATTGTCATTGTCATCAGACGGGCCATTACAACCAGTAAGTAACCCGAGTAAACCAAGTGAAGCTATTGATAAAGGCAGTGCGTATTTTATTTTTTTTAGTAGCATCAGCAACATCCTTGTAAATGTAGTTTTAGTCGGCTAAACCCGCGCGTAAATATTTAAATAATTCTTTATGAGATTTTGACTCAGTATCAGGACTTTTTGCCAATTCTTTGGTGGCCTGGCGAATAAGTTGACGTAGTTTTTGACGTTCAAATGCCGGATTGTCAGCTAATAGTGCTTCCACTTCTTCATTTGGATTTTCAAGTAAACGCGCACGAAGTTTTTCAATAATCTGAACTTGAGCAGTTTCATTATTGTTTTTATTCAGCACATTATTCAGGGCTGTAATAATCGGTTCGTGTTCAAAACCACGCATCAATTTACCAATATACTGAAGGTGGCGACGGTACGCCTCAGTTTTAGGTTTAATGCTCTTTGTTTTTAGTACAGCATCATACAAGAATTCATCTAAGCCAATTTTGTCTAGTTGTGACTTACTCAACGCAATTAGGCGCATGCCTAGTTCTTGCGCATCTTCGCTTTCTTTTTTGAATTCTGTTCTGCTGACGTAATCATCGTCATTGTCATATGGCTGGTGGAAGTGATCTGAATCGCCGACAATTTTCATAGTAAATAACCTCTAATAAATATCGGCGAATAATAACACTTCAGAGGCTATTGCGGCCACTGAATATACGTTAAGTCGACGATTTACTTTAAAACTAATTCACATGCATTAAGTGATAATTCAACATGATACCTATAGGTTAGTTTATTTAAGCCTATTTGTGCGCCTAAATCCTTGTTTTGATGGTTATCAATACAGTTTTGAATTTGATATGCTAGGCGCAACAATGGAAACTAAAGAGTAAGTTTGTGTCTACCCAAAATATTGATACTGAATTAGCGGCGTTAAAAAATGCCGTTGCTGTAGCATTAGAACATGCAAAAAAACTAGGCACGAGCGCTGCTGAAGTCGCCATTAGTAAACAACAAGGATTATCGGTTTCAACCCGTGAAAAAGAAGTTGAAACCGTTGAATTTAATAAAGACGGCGCATTAGGCATTACCGTATATCGTGACGGTTGCAAAGGTAGCTCATCAACGTCAGATTTGAGCCCTGAAGCAATTGCTGTTGCAGTAAAAGCTGCTGATGACATTGCAAAATATACGTCGTCAGATCCTTTTAGTGGTTTAGCGGATAAAGAGCTGATGGCGCAAACCATTCGTGATTTAGACTTATATCACCCGCAAGATGTTACTCCAGATGAGTTAGCTCAATTAGCTATCCGTGCTGAAGAAGCGAGTTTATCGGTTGATAAGCGTGTGCAGCACTCAGATGGTGCGACCGCGAATGCTCACACTGCAGCCAAAGTTTACGGTAACAGCCACGGCTTTTTAAACGGTTATTGCAGCTCACGTTACAGCTTAAGTTGTGTTGTGATTGGCGAAGAAGCTGATGGCAACATGCAACGCGATTATGATTATACGATTGCGCGTAAATATAATGAGTTAATGACGCCTGAATCAGTTGGATTATTAGCGGCAAATAAGACTTTAAATCGTCTTGACGCTCGTAAAATTCCAACTTCGAATTTACCGGTTTTGTTTTCGCCTGAAATTGCTACAGGTTTGATTGGTCACTTGATTGGCGCAATTAGCGGTAGCAGTTTGTATCGTAAATCGAGCTTTTTACAAGATTCAATCAATACTCAACTCTTTCCTGATTGGTTCAGCATTGAAGAAGACCCGCATCTTATCGGCGCACTGGCAAGTGCAAACTACGACAGTGAAGGCGTTGCGACTCAGCAGCGTCAAATCATTGATCGTGGCCAACTAGAAACTTATCTACTAACCAGTTATTCGGCTCGTAAGCTTGAACTACCGAATACCGGTCATGCTGGTGGTATTTATAACTGGACCTTAAGCAATACAGGGCAAACCTTTGACGAGTTAGTTAAAGAGATGGGTACTGGCCTTATTGTTACAGAAGTTATGGGTCAAGGCGTGAATATGGTCACGGGTGATTATTCTCGTGGCGCTGCAGGTTTTTACGTTGAAAATGGCGTGATCCAGTATCCAGTTGAAGAAATCACCATAGCAGGTAATTTAAAAGACATGTTTATGGGGATCCAAGGGGTCGCTAAAGATCAAGACTTGCGCTCTTCAATTCGTACCGGTGGTATTTTACTGAGTGAAATGAAAATCGCGGGTAGTTAATTCCTTCGGTATTTTTATCGTCAAAAGCACTGCACTGGCAGTGCTTTTTTGTATCCATATTTTGTCATTGTTAAGTCTTTACGCTGGATTTCTTATCTTTACACTTATTTACAGTCACTTACATCCCTGCTTTGTCCTATCTCTTGAGAATGTAATTAAATAGTTAACGGAGTAGATATGTTTAATAAAAATGTGTTCAGCTTGATGATATTTTGCGCAGGAAGTGTGGCTCTTGTTGGATGCGACTCAAGTGATGACAGTGACGAGAGCTCAGATAGTTCGGCCTATATTCAGTATTATAATGCCTCAGCCAATAGTACTGCCACATCCCTTGTTTTAGACGACTATGAGTACAGTGATATTGAGTTTGGGGATTCAATGCCACGTTATGGCTACGACACTGGTAGCGTCGAGATGGAGATTTATGGTCAGGACGAAAATGAAGACACAGTGACGATTTATAGTGAGGATATGAGCTTCAGTAGTGAAGAAAATCATTTATTTGTGCTCTATGGCGACTACCAGTCACCTGAGTTATTAGATATCAGCTACGATCGCAGTGACATGGATGATATGAATGATGATGACGATGAAGATTACAGCAAAATGCAGGTGTTGGTTGCTAATGTGACGTCTGAAGACATGGCGTATGATGCCTATATTTCGCTTGATAGCGATGAATATCAAGACGCCACTATGCTAGGCAGCATCGATTATCGTGGTTACACCACCGAGTTAATGTTAGACACCGACGAGTATGTTATTTACTTGACTGAGCAAGGTACTGATAATGTGGTGTATACCACTAACAGTATGAGCTTAACCACCGAAACTGTTTATAAATTTGTACTTCGTAATAGCTTTGGTTCTGGGGATTTAAAGATTACCTTAGACAGCGTTGATTCTACTTCTACACCAGTGTCATATACCAATATTGACTCAACAGCTGACTTTAGAGTCTTTAACGGCCTTGAAGACATCACCTTAGATGTGGATGTGGACAGTAAATTAGAGTCTCATTACCTTCACGATATTACACCGTTTACTGTGAGTGATTTCCAACAAACGGGCTTTAATGACTACGGGGTGACGGTGACAAACGCCGAAAGTTCTGAGGTTATTCTAGACAATGTGCTAGTGACCTTTAATCAGGACGATATTCGAACTTTGTTGTTATACCAAGATGACAGCGTTAAAGGGATGGTTATTGAGCATGATATGCGCCCAAGAGCTTACGAATACAATGTTGATATCGTTAATTTATCGCAAGATTACGATGACTTAACCGTTTACTTTGTTAATAGTTCTGAAACCATTGAGTCCGCAGAATATACCATTGAAGATATCGATTTTGCAGAGCAAGAAAGCCTCGTCATGCCACAAGATGATTATGAAATTAATGTGGTTTATGAGTCTGATAACGGCACTCAAACCTTGCTTTACCAATCTGAATTAATCAGCTTTGACGGTGATACCAATTACAGCTTTGTATTAACTAAAGATAGCCAAAGTCAGTTTGGTTACACCCTTCATCAGCTATAAACTTGCTGGCAATCGTTGTAGCGAGCATGATTAATGAATTAGCGGATAATACCTATTAGCTAAGTTCAAAAACAAAAATGCCGATAATCATTATCGGCATTTTATTGGTTTTTTAGCAGCGTCTCTATTTGGCGGTTTGGTAGTTACTTAAAATTCGGCCTAAATTAGCTGAAGCTTCAGATAAATCAACTACACCATTTGAAGATTGATTAGCAAGATCACGGATAGTATTCGACTTAACCCTAATTTCTGTTAGCTCTTTGGCAATGTCATTGGCCACAGCGCTTTGCTCTTCTGATGATGTTGATATGTGGAAACTCATGTCCATGATTGAGCGAGAAGACTCAGCAATGGCGTTAACATCAGTACCAATATTGGTGATAAGGTCGCTACTGCTTTGTGCTTGCTTAACAGTATCTTGCGTAATGCTATCGATGTTTTGAGTTTCAGACTGGAGCTGTTCAATCATAGTCTGAATTTCAACTGTCGCAGATTGAGTTCGGCTGGCAAGAGTACGTACTTCATCGGCAACTACGGCAAATCCACGACCCATTTCACCTGCTCTTGCAGCTTCAATAGCGGCGTTTAATGCCAGCAAGTTTGTTTGCTCAGAAATGGCATTAATGGTGGTGATAACTTCATTAATTTTGGTGGCATTTTCTTTTAAGCTACCAACCGAATCTGAAGTTTTTTCGATGTAAGTCGATAACTGCTGAATTTCTTCAATAGCACGTTTTACACGGTTGTAGCTTTGCTTAGTGTATTCAGAGTCTTGCTCAACCTGTTGCGTGGTATTTTTAGCTATATTGGATACTTCTAAAGATGAAGCTGTCATTTCTTCCATAGCCGTAGCAACAGAGTCCAATGAAATATATTGTTGATCGATTTGTTCTGCGCTTTGCTGAGTCTCATCGGCAAATGAGCTTGATGTAGTGTGTAAGGTGTCGGCACTCTTTTTAACAGTGACAACCAACTCGGTTAATGTATCCATTGCTTGATCTAATGCGCAGCCAATGGTGCCAAATTCATCTCGACCTGGGTGAAAACCTAAGCGAGAAGTTAAGTCACCTTTACCGATTTTAGCAGTGGTGTCCCAAAGCACCCATAATGCACCACCAATAAAGGTCGCATTCCAGTAGATCACTAATGCAAAAGGCAGTACCCATAAAAAAGACAGTAATAAACTATATAATGCCGCTTGTTTGGCATCACTTTCAACGTTACGAACTGATTCAGTTAATGAAAAGTATTGTCCATTTGCTTGAACTACCGCTGTAACGTTATGGCCATTACGATCGCTTTGTTGGTTAAAATCAGATACAGATAACCCTGCAGCACTCGCTTGCTCAAGTTGTCCAGTTGCTTCAAGCGTATTGACCGTAGCAGTCACCTTTTCAGTGAGCACTGTCATTGAGCTTTGCTCTATTTGATTTATGCTGTTGAAGTAACTGTTAATCGAGATACAGCTAACAATCAGTAAAAATAGTCCAAATATCGTCCAGAACTTGTCGTTAATAGACATTTTGATAAACAGCTTATCAATATTACGAAATTCAACTTGTTTCATATTGCCGATGCTTCAGTGATGGAAATTAATCGAATTTTAGAGCAGGTAAACAGGATTTGATACGATTTTTTGACAAATTCCGTGCTTTTTTAATGCTTTTGTTACATGGGAGGTAAGCAGACAATACGAGCAAATTTGAGCTTATTGTATTACATGGTAAACAAGCTCATTTGTAGTGTTTGATATTGCTATTAATTCATCGCTTTACTTAAAAACCGCTTAAAGGCATTTTCAAAGGCGATGACTAAATCTGGTGTTTCTTCCTGAGTCAGAATGTGCAGCATCCCCGCATACGAAATAGCTTGATGGGCATAACAAATAACCTCAGCGAGCTGCCAAGCTTGTATCAGCTCATCGCGTGAGCCATATTTGCTCCATCGGGATAAATACGCATCAATAACATATTGCTTATCTTCGCTATCATCCATTCTAAATAAATAGGTACCGTCGATAAAAGGGTGGCTAATGCAGCCATCGCTCCAATCAAAAAAAACAAACCCTTTGTCCCTTTGATTATCGCCATAATTAAGCTCTTGGTGGCGAGCGCTCGCAGGAGCAATATTTTCTATATGTAAGTCACTGTGAACCAATGTATTGGGTATCTTAAATGCTGATAAGGCGGCAATTGCTGTGATTAGGTGGTTAATGACGTGGTTTAGGTTTTCCGCCGACAGGTTAAGCTCTTGCGGTAATCGAGACGTTATTGCTTCATTTTGAAATGTGCTTCTAAGTTGCTTAGGAAGAGCTGTGATATCGCGGCGGATACAACCAGCACTTTCTAACTCATTAATATAATTAACAGATGATATCTGCAGGTCTGCAAAAGCGGCGAATGGCTTTGCCCAATCGCTCAAGGGCACAGTATCAACAAATGCTTCACCAAAACTTGCTGTTAGCATCCATTGTTGGCTGGCATCAAATGCGATGACCTCAGCACTATATTGTGGAAAGAGTTCGTATAACTTGGCGCACAGACTGGCTTCGTTTGAGAATAAAGGCAGGAAAGCCGTAGCTTTAAAAAATACATCGCCAGAATAAGTTGTCTGCCTTAAAACATAGCCTAGGGTCCAACCTTTAACTTGTTGCAGTTCCCCAATTAAGCGGAAGTGCTTTTTATTGAGTTCATACTCTGTCCAATGTTTAGCATTTTGTGGCCAATTGGGTTGTTGCCAGCTTTGTACTTTTGTACTTAAGGTGCCGTTATAATTCATGAATGGTTCTTCCCTAACCCTTTCCTTTGTAAGCGTATTTTTCACAAGATCATTTTATAAAAATGTGAATGTACGTTTGCTTACGATTAATGTTCTATCTAAAACATTCTTTAAATCAATATTTTACTATTATTTGTTAACGTGTTGCAGTACTTAGGATAACACTTTGATTGCACTATTAGACATTTGGACATTTAATATACCCACACAAGTACCCAAGATTGATAAAAAATGAGAACAGGTATGAAGGCTATTACTCTTGCAGCAACGCTGCTTTGCATTTCTCCAATGCTAATTTCAGCAACGGCATATGCCGAAAATACAGCTAAAAACAAATCGAATTCAGCATCGATAGCAGAATACAGCCGTAAAATTGCCGTTGATCAAACCGTTGTCACGGAACATAAAACCAAAGTCAATGGTAATAGTTTTTCCTATACCGCCACTGTGGGAACTCAGCCAGTTTGGAATGACAATGGCGATGCTGTAGCAACCCTTAGTTATACCTATTATCAACGTGAAAATGTCCGCAGCACTGCTAAAAGACCGTTATTGATCTCATTTAATGGTGGACCAGGTTCTGCTTCAGTATGGATGGATATTGGTTATACAGGCCCAAGAGCAATCAATGTGGATGATGAAGGTTATCCGTTGCAGCCATACGGGGTTAAAGCGAATCCTCATTCAATTTTGGATATTGCAGATATTGTTTATGTAAACCCAGTTAATACTGGTTATTCAAGAGTGTTGCCAAACGCTGATGGCGAGATGCCAAGTAAAGATAAGCAACAAGAGATGTTTTTCGGTGTTAACGCCGACATAAAATACCTTGCTGAGTGGCTTAATACTTTTGTGAGCCGCAACGAACGCTGGCGCTCACCTAAATATTTAATTGGTGAAAGTTACGGTACTACACGAGTCTCTGGCTTAGCATTAGAGCTACAAAACCGCCAGTGGATGTACCTTAATGGTGTAGTACTCGTGTCACCGACGGATATCGGTATTGAACGTAAAGGTCCTGTTAAGTCTGCTAACCGCTTACCGTACTTTGCAGCAGCGGCTTGGTTTCACAAGGCATTAGCTGATGATTTACAACAGACTGATTTAACCGAGTTCTTACCTGAAGTTGAAGCCTTCACGATTAATGAATATATTCCAGCATTGGCGATGGGCGGCTTTATTGCACCGGATCATAAACAGAAAATTGCAGAAAAAGTGGCTCACTTCTCAGGTTTGAGCGTCGATGCGGTACTTAAGTCAAACCTTGATGTATCAACGCGATTTTTTTGGAAAGAGTTATTGCGTGAACGTGGGCAAACTATTGGCCGTTTAGACTCTCGTTATCTTGGTATTGATAAACAAGATGTCGGCGATAGCCCTGATTACAATGCAGAGTTAACCTCATGGTTACATTCATTCACGCCTGCGATTAATGCTTACATGCGTGAAGAACTCAATTATAAAACTGACATCAAGTATTACATGTTGGGTAATGTGCACCCTTGGGATCGCACGAACAATAAAACTGGTGAAAACCTACGTCAGGCAATGGCACAAAATCCCTATTTAAATGTCATGGTACAAGCGGGTTATTATGACGGTGCAACTAATTACTTTGATGCTAAATACAGCATGTGGCAATTGGATCCAAGTAGCAAAATGAAAGACCGCTTAAGCTTTAAAGGTTACCGTAGTGGCCATATGATGTACTTGCGTTCAGAAGATCTAAAGCAATCGAATCAAGATTTACGTGAGTTTATTGAAGCGACGATGCCAAAAGAAAATGAGGCTGCAAAATATTAATTGCTAACGTCTGTTATTAGAATTCAGTAATAATTCAATAGTAATTGAATGATAAATTATAAAGGAGCTTCGGCTCCTTTTTAATGTATTGGCTTAATGAATTAATGCTTAAAAATTCTGTTAATAAATTGCTTCAATGAGCATAAAAATAAAATTGGAATGAAAAATGAGAGTGAGCATATTATCAGTAATGTCGTTGGCTACTATTCTGGTTGTGCCGATGCAGGTACAAGCCAAAGTTGTTACAACAAACGCGCCAACTGCGGGGAAGGTTTTGTGTGAAGGCAAAACCATTACGCCGATTTATGAGATCCAAGGAGCAGGTTCTACTAGTCCATTAGTTGCTGAGGGTGGCAATGAATCCATACATGAAGTAACCACCACAGGGGTGGTTACAGCTCGAGCCGATAGGTTGTATAAAGGTTTCTTTATCCAAGACCCACAAGGAGACGGCTCACCTTTGACATCTGATGGTATTTTTGTGCATTGGGGAGACTCAGCACCAGCAAAAATCGTCCCAGGGATGGAAATCTGTGTCACAGGTAAAGTACAAGAGTATTCAGGCTTTACTCAAATCAATATTGAAAAGCAGCAAAAATTTACACTCGGCAACCATCTAGGTGAGCTTGCTGCCACGCCTTTACAGGTTCAAGAAGGCCAAAGTTTAGTGCAAGCTCTTGAGCGACTTGAAGGCATGAAAGTTGTGTTAACAACAGCGAGCGACATGAAAGTTACGCGTTCATTTAGCCTCGATTATGACTCATACCGTAATAACATGGTGTTGTCACATCAAGCGCCATTGATGAAAGCTACTCAGGTTTATTCACCGTTATCCACCGACGCAATCGCATTGCATAGTGCCAATATAGCGAATCAGCTTGTTGTTGAATCTGATTATAAAGCTGAGCATGGCGAAGTGCCGTATTTTCCAAACTTTAATGCCGATAATGGTTATATTCGTATTGGTGATACCTTGACCAATATTGAGGGTGTTATTGGCTATAGCTATGATAAATATCGCTTTATGCCAATCAATGAGATTGGCGCCAGCGATTTTGTTCGTAATAACGACCGCAGCGTGGAGCCAGCGATCGCTAATCAAGGTGACTTGCGTGTAGCCAGTTTTAATGTGCTGAATTTCTTTAATAGTGAATTTGGCGGTGATCCTAATCCATTAGGTCACAATCGAGGTGCAAAGATTGAGTCAGAAATGCTGTTGCAGCGAACAAAAATCGTTAATGCAATGGCGGCAATGAATGCAGACATTATTGGCATAATGGAAGTTGAAAATAATGGCTTTGGTGAGTTAAGTGCCATACAGAACTTAGTTGAGGTACTTAATGCAAAGCTGCCAGCTAAACTTGCTTATCAATTTGTTGAAGTCACTGACAATGGTGGCTTTGTTGGCTCAGATGCCATTGCTGTCGGTCTGTTATATAGACCCGAAGTTGTCACTTTAGACGGTATAGCAAAGGTTATTGTTACGCCTGAACAACACATCGAAGAGGGAGTGGTGACACGTATCAATGATGGCGTGAAGGAAACCAACCCTGCTTATCATAAATATCAACGTCACAGCTTAATGCAAGGCTTTTTGGTAAATGATCAAAAACTGACAGTTGTGGTGAATCACTTTAAATCTAAAGGCTCAGGTTGCTTAGAGGACTGGTTAAGCTTTAATGAAGATTCAGAGCCCGAGGACTTACAGGGCAAGTGTAATGCGTTTCGTGTTTCTGCCGCTAAGGTTATCGGTGAGTCGATAACAGACTTAGAAGGTGATGTGCTGGTTATAGGTGATTTGAATGCCTATGGCAAGGAAGATCCATTAGCAGTGCTAACAGATTATGATGCAAATCTTAACGAGCGTGTTATTAAAACTGCCTCACACACCCGCTTAAATGGACTTGCTCATGAGCCAAAAGGCATGGTGATTGATAAAGGGTTTGGACTGATTAATTTAAATGCTCAAGCACATGGCGCAGCGACGTACTCATATAGCTATAATGGTGAGCTAGGTAATTTAGATCATGCCTTAGGTAATAGTAGCTTAGCAGCACGTTTGGTGGCTATTGAAGATTGGCATATCAATTCAGTTGAATCTAACTTGTTCGAATACAGCAGTAAATATACTGGAGAGCTAGCTAAGTCTGACAATGTTTACTCTTCATCTGATCACGATCCAGTACTCATTGCCCTAGCATACCCTCAAGCGTCAGAGACTAAAGACGGTGAAATTAAAGAAAAAGCTGGTGGCAGTTTAGGTTATTTAGGCTTGTTACTTTTATTGGCCTTATGCCTTGGTCGCAAGTTTACGCTGCGAGTGAATCAACTCATCACTAATTACTAAATTACGAATTGCAATAAAGTAATAAAAAAGGAGCCTAAGGCTCCTTTTTTCGGGGGAATCGATTCAAGCCGCTGACTGGGAGTCTATGGCCACTCTGGTGCGTTTGGCTATGACTTTTTGTTGGCGACGACTCCAATATAAATACAGACCGGTGAAGCCTAAAATAACAGGCATTAGGCCTACAACACACCAGATTATGCGAGTAATCAGCCCGCCAAAGTAACCAAAATGTAGTTTACGAAAGCTATCTAGAAATACCATCAGAAAGCCCGCATCACGTATATCTTGTTTTTGGACTAAGTCACCACTGGTTTTATCAAAGCTGACAATACTTGAGTATTCGCTATTGAGAGGGTTGTTGGTCTCTACAGCACCATAGAAAGTAATATTTCGGTCAGGCTCATGGGGCATTGCAAGATACCCTGCTTGATAGGTGGGGATCTCTTTTGAGCTTTGTATTCTTAAGGTTTCAAACGAAATATCTGGGCTATGAAGTGGGGCGGTAATATAGACGTGTCCGCTGTCGCCATGCTCATTGATTTCATGCAATATGCCAGCGATATTCCAATAACCACCAGTGAACGCCATGATAAGTAAAATTGGCGAGCTTAAAATACCGATAAACTTATGGATATCACTAAATAAAATACGCCTCACAGCTTTGATGCGCATGGTGAATAATTTAGCCCAAAAGCGTCGATATAAAATAATGCCACTAATACCTAAAAACAGCATAATTAACGCTGCAGCAAAACCAACCCAAGCCCCTTTAACTTCAAGCAAAAACGTATAATGCAGCTCTAATAACCAATCGGTGATGTAATGTCCCATAGGTTGAGATTGAGACAATAGCTCTCCTGTGTACTGGTTAATGTAAATCTTTTCCCAATCTTCTGTACCGCGCTTTATTAAATAACCCGCATCAGAACGCTGCTTATCATCAAATAGTTCCCAACCTCCCAGTTCGTACTCTGGATTAGCATCGAGTGTGGTTTGCATCAGTGTATCTAGGCTGACACGTTCGGTTGTATTGTCTGCCTCAACCACCATGTGGGCAGGACGCAACAGGCTATCTATTTCGACTTTAAAAACCAAAATGCTGCCGGTTATTGAAATGATCAATAACGGCAGCATAGCAATTAGCGCTCCATAAGAGTGCCACTTAAATAATGTTTTTCTCATAATTGACTCTAATTAATATAAAAAGGCTTCTTGCCTTGAGACAAGAAGCCTTTAATGAAACTTAAAGTTTCCAGGTTAATGTTGCACTGTAATTTGCTGGAGCGCCATAAAAGCCTTGAGCCCAATACAAGCTGGTGATGTATTTTTCATCGGTTATATTGTTGGCGTTAACAGTTAATTGAATATCATCAGTAAATTGATATTTAGCCATTAAATCAACGATGGCATAGGCTTCTTGTTCAGTGATAATTTCTTGTCCTGCATTATCGAAACCATCTGCGACGATGCCTTGTTTACGAGAAGTATCATCTTGCCAGCGCATGTTTACACCAAAGAATAACCCTTCGATATTTTGAAACTCGTAAGTTGCAGCTAGCTTTAATAGTTTTTCTGGAGTGTAATCAGCAACAACATCATCGCCTTTAATTTCAAAATCTGTGTAACCAATACTGGCTTGAAGGCCTGTGTAGAGCTCACCTGCAAATTCGATTTCAAAGCCTTTACTGTTAATTCCGTCAGCACCAACATAACGGTGTTGATCTGGTGGAAGCAAAATTGTAGATTCATCTAGTGTGGCTAAGTTAGTTTGTTCCACATCGAAATAAGCTAGGCTGGCTATCAGATTGCCATCAAATAACTCACTCTTGATCCCGATTTCTTTGCTTTCACCTGTGACCGGATCTAGCATCTGATCATTAATATCAAGCTCTTTTTGGGCTAAGAAGGTTTCTGTGTAACTGGCGTAAGCAATGACCTCAGGTCTAAAGCGATACACCATACCTAAGTAAGGAATAAACTCACTGGCATCAGTTTCTTGGTCAACACTGTAGGCTTCGCCGTTCGCTTCCCAAGTGTTATAACGCCCACCTGCAATTAAGTGCATATCTTCAAATAGGTTGAATCGACCAGTGAAGTAAGCGGCTTGTTGTTTGGTGCGAACATCACTGCCAGTTAATCCATCGCTAAATGTAGGCTTAGGTGTATTACCATCCCAATCATTTAAATCTGGCATAGCAGGGAAACCATTACCTGTGGTGTAGTCGTATAACGAAGTGTCGTTGTACGTTAATTCAGCATGGTTAATACCGACAACAAGTTGGTGATTGCGACCGAATAAATCAAAGTTACCATCAACATATAAGTCAGCTAAATCAGTGGTTTCATCTAGGTCATACTCACTGCCGTAACCCGTAAGGCCCAAGCCTGTGGTTTTATCTGGAGTGCCATAAACATAGAATAGTTCGGTATCTTCGTCAGTGACTTTATGAGAATAAGTTCCTCGTAAACGCCAGTCAGCATTAAAGTAGTGGCTTATTTCAAATACGGTATTATTTTTTTCGACTTGCCAATTTGACCAATCAGCAGAAGTGTTGGTTGAGCGATCATAGTTGGTTGCACTTCCATCAGTATAATAAAGGGGTAAAGCGCCCCAGTTATTGCCTGTTGCATCGTTATCAATGTAGCTGTGGCTCAATGAGATAGTCGTGTTGTCAGTAATTTCAGCTTCGATAAACGCATATAAGACATTCTTATCTTGCTCGTAACGGTCAAGGTAAGAGTCTTGTTGGTGCTTAACGGCAACGGCGCGGGCTGACACTTTATCTGTAATGGCAATTGAGCCATCAAGTTCAAGACGGGCATTGTTATCACTGCCGTAAGTGCCTGATATTAATAATTGATCTTCGACGGTTGGACGTTTACGAATAAAATTAACTGTTGCCGATGGATTACCGACTCCCGTCATTAGTCCATTTGCACCACGAATAACTTCGATTCGGTCATAAATTGCGGTGTCTTCATCAGCATGGTTATTACCCGAGGTGAGCGGTAAACCAATACCATCGATTTGGAAATTGGTTACGTCAAAACCGCGTGCGGTATAATATGTTCTATCAGTTTCAATCCGTTCAACATTGATGCCTGTCGCGGTATCTAGCACAGAGTTGATATCGGTTAGCTGGAAGTCTTTCATTTGTGCTTCAGTGATCACCGAAACAGATTGAGGAATATCGGTAATCGCTAGATCGAGACGCGATGCGCCGCTTGCAGAGTGAGCATTATAGCCTTGGATGTAGCGACCTTTAACTTCAATGACTTCTAAGTTCGTAGTTTCATCAGGAGTATCTTTAACATCGTTTTCAGCCGCTGAAGCACACTGAATGACACTAAAAGCACATAATATGGACAAGTATATGGGACTAAGTTTCATAATTTCATCATCTTAACTGCTATGTAAGCCTAATGCTTACTATTAAAATTTGGTTGTTTTCTGGCTTGAGTTTTTTTCGCAACAGATGATAAATAAAAGTTGATCAAATATAAATGAAAATCATTATCATTTACATTTGGTGGGTTTTGTAAATTTTATGAAAATACTTTATTGAGATTGTGCTGTTGGTTTTGAGCTGTGGTCTTCAAAGAACATAAACAATCCAAGTTGATTGCTATAGTCCAAATGCTAAAGTCGAAATTTATTTGATGTTTTTATACATTCGGTATGACAAAACCTGTATAAACGTTCTGCATTAACGCCCCCAAAGAGAGCTTTTAAATGAACACTATGAGCCCGTCGGTGCTAAAAAAACGCATTGATAGTATCGATATTATGCGTGGTATCGTCATGTTGATTATGTTGTTAGATCATGTGAGAGAACGTTTCTTTTTCCATGAGCAGGTCAGCGATCCTATGATGCTAGACAGTACCAGTACGGGGCTGTTTTTAAGTCGCTTTGCGGCGCACTTTTGTGCGCCGACCTTTGTATTTTTAACGGGTGTTTCAGCATGGCTTTATAGTCATCCTCAACATGGCCCGCAGCGAAATGGGCGTGAATTCTTAATGAAACGCGGCCTATTTATCATCGCCCTAGAATGTACGGTCATTACCTTCCAGTGGATGGGTAATTACGACATGATTTGGTTACAGGTCATGTGGGCTATCGGTATTAGTATGCTAGCGCTAGCGGCATTAATAGGTTTGCCAAGAGTGTGGTTGGCAATTATTGGGTTAGTGATTGTATTTGGCCATAACGCATTGACGCCAATCAACTTTGAGCCAGGTGAGTGGGGCTATACGATTTGGGCAATACTGCATGATCGCGGTAATATTTTACCAAACGATTTTGTAGGTATTCGTGCAAGTTATCCGGTCTTGCCTTGGATTGGAGTGATTTTATTAGGCTATGTGATGGCGCCTATTTACAGCGCGAGTTTTGATGATGCTAAACGCCACAAAATTCTCATAGGGCTGGGTTTGGGGTGTTTTGCAATTTTTGCCATTTTACGTGGCTTTAATATTTATGGTGAAACCTTAGATTGGCAGCAAGGTGAAAGCTTATTGATGACATTAAAGTCGGTATTTAATGTGACTAAGTATCCACCGTCGTTAGCGTTTCTGTTGGTTACAATAGGTGGCACCTTATTGTGCTTACGTGCACTGGAAAAAGTCGACCCTAAGTACGGTAAAATATTATCGACCTTCGGTTCAGCACCGATGTTTTTCTATATTGTGCATTTATATCTATTGCTGTTTATGTATCAGTTCGCAATCAACGTTATAGGGCCTAACTATGGTGATTTATATGGCTTTATCCATATAGGTTGGGTATGGACGGTGACAGTGATTTTAGCGGTGTTACTGTACTTTCCAACTAAATGGTTTAGTCAGTATAAACACCAGAGCAAACAAGCTTGGATTAAATACTTATAAAACTCATTAGTAAAAGACACAAAAAAGGCGCCTCGAGGCGCCTTTTTAGGATGTATTGTATTTGCTAATCGATTAAGTCGTAATTTTCACGTAAGACTTTAATGATATCGGCTTTAGGGTTTTCAGGAAGCTTAATGCTGCTACCTGTGACTTTTTCAGCAACACCAGTATAGGTACGAGATACATTCATCATCGCTTCTAGTGGTAAGTCGTTATCACGTGCTAAAGCTTCACGCTCAGGCATTCTGTCTTTATTTAATAATATGTCAGCATCGTCAAAATGGTTAAGTAAGAACTGACGGAAACCTTCTTTAGAATTTTCCACAATCTTGCCATCACGGTAAGCAGCGCCATCCCAAATACGTGACGAATCTGGTGTGCCAACTTCATCCATGTAAATCAGTTTTGAGTTACCGTCTTTGTCGTCCACATAACCAAATTCAAACTTAGTATCGACAAACATTTGATCGTGACTACTCAAAGCATCAGAAATAACCTTAAAGCCTTGTTTAAGAAGCTTTTCGTATAAGTCGATATCTGAAGCCTGCTCAAATCCAAATGCTTCAACATTCGCTTCTATGTCTGCGCGGCTAATATTAACATCATCTTGTTCTGGCACACCTGGGATTCCAGTTAAAATCCCTTTCGTTGAAGGCGTAATCAGTAGCTCAGGTAATTTTTGATCTTTCTTTAGCCCTTCAGGCAATGTTATTCCGCAAAACTCACGCTCACCTTTAGCGTATGCACGCCACATTGAGCCAGTTATATATTGACGACAAATTGCTTCAACTTTGATTGGACGCGCTTTTTGAACAATCCATACAAATGGGTGTGGGATATCTAAGATGTGGCTGTCAGCTAAGCCGTTTTCAGCAAAAAGCTTAAACCAATGGTTTGAAATCGCATTGAGTGCCGCGCCTTTACCGGGAATACCTTGCAGGTTACCTTCACCGTGGAAAATACAGTCAAACGCAGATATACGGTCACTGATCACCATGATAGCCAGTGGCGTATCAGCAGGGACATCGTAGCCTTTGTCGCTAATAAGGCGACGGCTATCAGTATCTGTTAGCCAATAAACACTGCGGACTTTACCGCTATGAACCGGTTTATCGGTGCGGATAGGCAAATCATTGTTAATTGCGAGAACTGAATCAGCAAGACTCATGACCAGTGTTCCTTAGATGTTAGGTGTAGGGATTATCCATGATGGAGCAGGATATATAGCTATTTTAATGGCGGCTATTTTACCTTTATTAAGCAAGATTTCCATGGTTATCAGGCGGCTAAACTCTTAATCCTGTATAGCGAATACTGAAGACGATAAACCGCGTTTTTAGCGGTTTATTAGTCGGCTATATTCAGGCAGTATGTTGCAAAATATGAGTTCATTTCAGTAGAGTTGCCAATTTCGTGAGTCATACCCGTTTAGGACTAATCTTTGTTTCGGTTGCCGTTATTTTTTGGGGCATTTTACCCATAGCGCTTAAGCTATCAGGTGGGTTTATTGATCCGGTTTCGCTGACTTGGTTTCGGTTTCTAGTCGCTTTCGTGGTGACGTATTTTTTACAGTGGCGCTTTGGTGCACTTAGGCAATTTGTTGATTTATCTCAAGGGGATTGGCTGCGGTTATCAACTGCGGGCATTCTGTTAATGTGTAATTACACCTCCTTTGTGTATTCATTGGATTATTTATCGCCGGGGACTGCACAACTTAATTTTCAAACTGCACCGTTTTATTTGGCATTTGGCGGCGCGTTATTTTTTAAAGAACGCTTAACAGCGTTGCAGTTAACTTGTTTTGCAACTTTGGCATTAGGGGTTTTATTGTTTTTCCATCCAAGCTTGGATGTATCGGCTTCCAATGCTAGTCAAATAGGCTTTGGCGTGTTAATCGTGCAATTTTCTGTACTATCTTGGACCAGTTATGCACTGCTGCAAAAGTCATTAATCACAAAATTGTCGCCAAATAATGTGTTGTTATTTATTTATGGCTTAGGTGTTTTATTAATGGCGCCATTAAGTGACTTTAGCCAATACAAGTTGATGACTAATCATCAATGGTTAGTCATCGTTTTCTGTGCCGCGAATACGCTTATAGCCTACGGATGTTTTGGGCAAGCGATGAAGTATTGGCCAACAGCACAAGTCAGTGCCATGTTAGCTCTGACGCCAGTGCTGAGTTTTACCGCTAATGCTGTGGTGGTTGAACTAGGATTATGGCCAAATATCTTTAGGGCTGACGCTATTGATATATGGTCGTTGTTGGGCATTATTTTAATTGTTGGTTCGGTATTTATGGTTCAAATCTGGCCTTTGTACCAACAAAAACGCCTTAAAAGCAGCAAGGCGTTTGAAGATTAAAAGCGATAGTTAATGTTCACTGCCGCAAAATTCGCTTTGTTGGGTTGGTCGTGATACTGCTCAGTGCCACGAATAGCTGAAAAGCTTAATCCCCAGTTTTGCCAATTAAGCATAAAGCCCATGTTAATCATTGCTTGCTGCTGGGTTAACTCTGCTGAGTGGCTGTCTGTAAAGGTGTTGCCGTCGATAGTGATATCGTTAAATACATAACGGCCGTAGAAGGTAACAAATACCTGCCAACTTAGCTCATCTGCCGACTTAACAATGTAGCCATTATTGCTTCTTGATGCAGCCTGAGAAACAAAGGCGTAGCTATGAGAAAGAATATTCCCCAACCGAAATGTCATGCCAGCACCTACATCACTCATTAAATTACCTACACCAGCGTTACCGTGGAAAACAGTATCAAATTCAAGGTTGTCAGAAAGAGGTGTGTACGCTAATTGGTAAAGGCGCTGCGCTTCAACCTTAAACACAGGTTCGTTGCTCAGTTGATTATCCCAGCCCATTGGCTCTTTAGCATCAATGATTTCGTGAACTTGTTTTTGAGTTTGCTCAGCAAAAGATGCCGGGCCCACTACTCCCAATGTGAGGCTTAAATTATCTGCCACACCATCACCATAGCTTCGTAATTTGGTGCCCCATAGTAAGGTTCCAGAATAGGGACGATCGGATTCAATCAATGCTGCTTGCTGTAAGTCATCCGGTGTATACATGCGCTGAGAAACGCTATAACTAATTTGATATTGTCTATTGCTGCCATGATTTAAATAACTATAGCCATATAAACCTTGCAGCCATTTAGGTAATACAAGCTCGTCAAAGTCATTGACGACAGCTTTGCCCCAGCTCCATTCTATGCCGTTACTATAGTCATCATCACTGGTGTTAATCAGTCCAAATGCATCATTCTCAAAGGTAAATTGAACCCAATCTCCATTTGAGGTACCTGCATGGAGCTGCTGGCTCTCTTTAGCTGCAGCACTTTTTGCTACGCCCTGTGCCAACGTTGGCGCAGAAAGCAATGTGATGATCAGCGAGATAGCACCAATAGAATATTGAAATAGAGGCTTATTTAGTAACATTAAATTAAAGCTTGTATTAATAGGTATCAAAATAGGCGAGAGATTATACAGCAATAGGCATAAAAAAATGGAGCCGAAGCTCCATTTTTAAATCAGTGACTCAACATAATGTTGATATTGTGATCGATTACTCGCTATCGCGAGGCTTACGTGGACGATCGCCGCGAGGACGGTCACCGCGTGGACGATCGCCGCGAGGTCTGTCACCACGAGGGCGGTCATTACGTGGACGGCGTGGACGGTCGCTTTGCTCAGGGAAAGCGGTATCGCTAGCTTCTTTAATGTTTAGAGGCTTGCCACATACACGTACTTTACGTAAATGAGTCAGAACATCTTTTGGCATACCGTCTGGTAAGTCAATTGAAGTTACTTGATCAAATAATTGAATTTGACCAATGAACTGGCTATCGATGTTTGCTTCGTTAGCAATAGCACCAACGATGTTGCCTACACCAACACCATTATCACGACCTACTTCGATTACGTAGCGGCACATCTTAACATCTGGCTTATCTTTTAAGCCTTCAGCACTACCAAAGCTTGTTGGTTGTGGACGACCACCGCGTGAATCACGACGTGGGCGCTCACGGCCATTGTCACGATCTCTGCTATCACGAGAATCACGTTGACGCTCTTGAATCGCAGGAAGTTGTAATGGACGCTCAGCTTGAACTTGTTGTAATAATGCCGCAGCAAGTAAATCTGTATCGATTTCAAGTTGTTGGCATAACTCAGCAACAGCGTTCTTCATGAAATCTAAGTCACCGTTAATGGTTTCTTGGATTTGCTCGCCTAAACGAGATAAACGACGCTCTGCAACAGTTTCAGGGCTTGGTACTTTCATTGGCGAAATGCGGCTTGAAGTCGCACGCTCAATGGTACGTAACATACGCATTTCGCGGTTTGTTACGAAAAGAATCGCCATACCTGTACGACCAGCACGACCTGTACGGCCAATACGGTGTACGTAAGCTTCTGAATCATATGGGATATCGTAGTTTACTACGTGTCCAATACGTTCAACGTCAAGACCACGGGCCGCAACGTCAGTAGCAATAAGGATATCTAGCTTGCCACGCTTAAGTTGCTCAACAGCACGCTCACGTGCTTGTTGGTTCATGTCACCATGTAATGGCGATGAAGCATAACCACGGGCTTCTAGTTTCTCAGCTAATTCAACACAGCTGTTACGAGTACGAACGAAGATGATAATACCTTCAGTATTTTCAACTTCTAATACACGAACTAAAGCTTCAAGCTTGTTGTGTTGAGACACTTGAACAAAACGTTGGTCAATAGACTTAACAGTTGAGTTAGTGGTTGAGATGCTAATATGAACAGGATCTGATAAATGCTTGTTAGCAACGCGCTTAATTTGCTCTGGCATGGTCGCAGAGAAAAGTGCAAGTTGGCTGTTCTCAGGCTTATGTTCTAATACCCATTCGATATCGTCGATAAAGCCCATTTTTAACATTTCATCAGCTTCATCAAGCACCAATGCTTTTAATGAATCTAACTTTAATGTACCGCGACGCATGTGGTCCATAACACGACCAGGCGTACCAACAACAACTTGTGGGCCACGACGTAGCGCACTTAATTGTTGATGCATGCTTTGACCACCGTAAATAGGTAGTACATGGAAGCCTTTCATGTGTTTAGCGTAACTACCAAATGCTTCAGCAACCTGAACGGCAAGTTCACGAGTTGGTGCAAGCACTAGGATTTGAGGAGCGTTCAGCTTTTGGTCAACACTGTTTAGTAAAGGCAGTGCGAAAGCACCTGTTTTACCAGTACCAGTTTGAGCTTGACCTAAAATATCTTTACCAGCCATTAGCGGGTCGATACTTGCAGACTGAATTGGAGTTGGTTTTTCGTAACCTAGATCGTCAAGGGCACGAAGCAAATTCTCGGATAAACCAAGTTCGCGGAAAGTTCTTTCATCGGATGACATTGAGTTGTAGCCTTGTGGGTATGCACGAATATAGTGGCATTCGCGCTAAAGTTTCACAGACAGAAAATCAACCCCGTGTCGATTTCCCGCGTCAAAGGGGCGATATTATAGCAAGCTTTCACCCATATGACTATATATTTTCAATAACTTTTTAAAATTGGCCTGATTATTGAAAAGCAATTTGTTGCTTATTCACTGAGACTAATTCAAATGCGGTTTCTGTAACTGCCGCTAAAAAGCCAATATCGATTGTATCTATTGTATCGTCGATGGTGTGATATTGTTTATGTGTTGGAACCCCTAAGTACAACCAAGGTATGCCAACTTTGTGGAACGGATAATGGTCCGAAGCACGCAACCAATCTATCTTTACCATGCTGCCGTTTTTCATTCGTGAACGGCTCTCTCGAATACATAATTGATTATAGTCTTGGAGTTGAGTTTTTAGCTGATTAAATTCAGTTAAATTTTTCTCACCTTCTACATATATGGCTTTAGGGCGGGAGGGATTCCCAATCATGTCGAGATTTAACGATATTTCGACTTGCATGTTAGTTGCCGCCATTAACTGTTCAACTAGGGCGTACGAACCGAACAATCCTGTCTCTTCAGCGTCGGTTGCGACGAGCATCAAGTTTACGTTTTGATTGCCTTGTGCGTGCCATTGCTCCGCTATAGCGAGCATTGCGGCAACACCAGAAGCATTATCATCAGCGCCAGCAAAGACTTTGTTGCCCTTTTTACCTAAGTGATCGTAATGGGCGGTGATTACACGCCAGCGATCGGTTTCATTTTGAGCCTTGATGGTGGCAATGAGATTAATGCCTTGTTTATTGGAAAAATTAAATCGATAAGTGAAGGGCACGTCGAAGTCATCTTGCCAAGGAGTGAGATTGAGCTCGCTAAACCGTTGTTTGATATATTCTCGGCTAAGTTCAGCGCCATGAGTTGCGGTTTTCCTACCTTCGAACTCTTTACTGCTTAAAATGCGGATATCATCGAGTAATTGACTTTGATTACTCCAATGATTAACAGGATTGTTGCCACAATTTTGAGTAGCGCAGCCAGTTATGGCGAAAGTAAAAATTAGCGGTAATAAGGCGGGTGGTTTTAAAAGGGAGATATTTGCTTTGAGCAAGCTAGGTTTATTGCACGCTATTTCAGCTGATGTAAGGCGAATAAACTCAACTTTTTGAGCTAAATAGCGCACAAAAAATTGAGTCATCACTAATGCTAACGTTACCGACTGAGCAAATGTGGCGGTTAGAACTAACACCAGAGCCGCTAATTGAAAATCCATTTCATATCCTCTGGCTAATCATCCCATAAGGTTAAGCCGACTTGAGTTAACTAGATTAGCATCTTTATTTATCCGTTTTCGCAGCAACCTTTTTAACTGTTTTCTTGGCTGCCGCTTTTTTCGCAGGTGCTTTTTTAACTTTAGCTTGTGTAACTGCAGGCATTTTCTCTAATAATGGTTTCAAGAAATGTGCAGTATGTGATTCGGTATTTTTGGCGACATCTTCAGGTGTGCCACTGACCAAAATCATACCACCACCAGAACCACCTTCAGGGCCTAAATCGACAATCCAGTCTGCGGTTTTAATCACATCTAAATTGTGTTCAATCACTACAATAGTATTACCCTTCGCTTTTAATCTATGTAATACATCTAATAACAATTGAATATCAGCAAAGTGTAAACCTGTGGTCGGTTCATCTAGAATATACAGCGTTTTACCCGTATCTCGTTTAGATAACTCTTTAGACAGCTTCACTCTTTGGGCTTCACCGCCTGACAAAGTCGTGGCGCTTTGGCCTAAGCAAATATAGGATAAACCGACATCGACTAAGGTTTGTAATTTGCGCGCGATAGCAGGAATCGGATCGAAGAATACGCGGGCTTCTTCAATGGTCATCTGCAGCACTTCATGAATGTTTTTACCTTTGTATTTCACATCTAAAGTTTCGCGGTTATAGCGTTTACCTTTACATGAATCACACGGTACATATACATCGGGTAAGAAATGCATTTCTACTTTAATGAGGCCATCACCTTGACAAGCTTCGCAGCGTCCGCCTTTTACATTGAATGAGAACCTACCCGGCAAATACCCACGGCTTCTTGACTCTTGGGTCGCGGCAAATAGTTCACGAATTGGGGTAAATATGCCTGTATAAGTCGCAGGGTTTGAGCGCGGTGTTCGGCCAATTGGGCTTTGATCAATATCGACCACCTTGTCACATTGCTCCATACCTTTAATGCTTTTGTGCGCTGCAGGTTCGTCAATGGTTGCCCCGTTTAACATGCGGTGAGCAATTTTATAGAAGGTGTCATTAATCAGAGTCGACTTACCCGAACCTGATACACCAGTGACACAGGTGAACAATCCAATAGGGATCGTTAAATCGACATTTTTTAAGTTGTTGCCTGTAGCGCCGCAAAGTTCAATGACCTTTTTCGGATCCATCGGCGTGCGCTGCTCGCTGACATGAATTTGTTTCTTACCGGAAATGTATTGACCAGTAATTGACTCTTCACATTCAATAATATCTTTTAAACCACCAGAGCAAATCACTTCGCCGCCGTGAACACCAGCACCTGGACCAATATCAATCACGTGATCCGCCATGCGAATAGCATCTTCATCATGCTCAACCACGATAACCGTGTTGCCTAAATCCCGAAGGTGGATCAAGGTTTTAAGTAGACGTTCGTTATCACGCTGATGCAGACCAATAGAAGGTTCATCGAGCACGTACATCACACCAACAAGCCCTGCGCCAATTTGGCTAGCCAAACGAATACGCTGAGCTTCACCACCTGAAAGGGTATCTGCAGAACGGTCTAAGCTAAGATAGTTAAGGCCAACATTGACTAAGAAACCTAATCGGTCGCCAACTTCTTTGAGGATTTTTTCCGCGATTTGCGCTTTTTGCCCCGTGAACTCAACCTTTTTAAAATAGTTCATGGCTTCGCCAATGGACCATTCTGTTAGTTGAGGTAGGGTCAATTCGCCAATGAATACGTTACGAGCCTCTTCACGTAGTCGAGAGCCTCCGCAGCTTTTACAAGATTGGGTATTAATGAATTTAGACAACTCATCGCGCACAGAGTTACTCTCTGTTTCACGATAACGTCTATCCATATTATTCAAGATCCCTTCAAATGGATGATTACGGATCACTACATCGCCACGGTCATTAATGTATTTAAACGCAATGCTTTGCTTGCCTGAACCATGGAGCACAATCTTTTGTACTTTGTCGGTTAACTGCTGAAATGGTGTTTCAACATCAAACTTATAATGCTCAGCTAACGAACTGAGCATTTGGAAATAGTAAAAGTTGCGTTTATCCCAGCCGCGAATTGCGCCGCCCGCTAATGATAATTCACCGTTGGTTATCACTCTATCTGCATCAAAGTACTGCTGCACCCCTAATCCATCACAGGTTTGACAGGCACCGGCAGGGTTATTGAATGAAAAGATACGTGGCTCAAGTTCAGCCATTGAATAGCCACAATGAGGACAGGCAAAATTAGCTGAGAAAACGATTTCTTCAGCTTCACCAGCCATATCAGCGACAACCGCAATGCCGCCAGACATCTCTAAAGTGGTTTCAAATGACTCAGCTAAACGCTGCTTTAAGTCATCACGAACCTTGAAACGGTCAACGACGACTTCGATGGTGTGCTTAACATGTAAATCAAGGGTTGGCGGGTCGGATAAATCACACACATCACCATCGATACGGGCTCGAACATAGCCTTGTGCAGCTAAGCTTTCGAGTAGTTTTACATGCTCACCTTTACGGGCTTTAACTACAGGGGCTAATAACATTTGGCGACTGCCTTCTGGCAGTTCCAATACTTTATCGACCATTTGACTGACAGTTTGCGCAGCTAATGCTTGTCCATGCGTCGGACAGCGAGGTTCGCCAACACGGGCAAACAAGAGTCGCAAATAATCATATATTTCAGTGATGGTACCCACAGTTGAGCGTGGGTTATGTGAGGTGGACTTTTGTTCAATTGAAATCGCGGGACTTAAACCTTCAATATGGTCAACATCAGGCTTTTCCATCAAACTTAAAAATTGGCGAGCGTATGCTGATAAAGACTCAACATAACGGCGTTGACCCTCGGCATATAACGTGTCGAACGCTAATGAGGATTTACCTGAACCAGAAAGGCCAGTGATGACAATCAGCTTGTCACGAGGGATTTTTAGGTCAAAGTTTTTTAAGTTGTGGGTTCGTGCACCGCGAATTTCAATGGTATCCATTCTTCACTCTGATGTTGTGCTCGGTTGCTGGAATAGGGGTATATATCTTAGCAAACGAGTTAAGGCATATGGTTGCGATTAGATTTTAATTTGTATTTATACAGTATTTTATACAGTATTGTACAGTGTTAAATTGTCAGTTCATTTGACTGTATTGTTGAGTAAAGTCGAATACTAATGAACTGCGATGTAAGACACATTATAACCTGTTTGTTTAATCTCATTAGCAAATACGATAAACAGTTGCACCTTGGTTCATTATTCCTTTTGAGCTAAATTAGGACGCTGTGATAATATGCGCAACTCAAAATTTTTTATCGATACAGTATTAAGGGCAATTTAATGGCCAAAAATGGACTATCCGGCATTGAAAAGAAGGTCGCATTTTCGCTAGCCAGCGTGTTTGGCTTACGAATGATGGGCTTATTTATGATCATGCCCGTGTTTGCGCTTTACGGCCAACACTTGGAAGGATTCTCGCCATTATGGGTTGGTATCGCCATTGGTGCTTATGGGTTAACCCAAGCTTGCTTGCAAATTCCAATGGGCATGTTGTCAGATAAATATGGCCGCAAACCGATCATTCTTGGTGGTTTAGTTATTTTTGCCATCGGGAGCATTGTTGCGGCTATGTCAGACCACATTTATGGTGTGGTGTTAGGGCGAGCACTGCAAGGAATGGGCGCAATTGCTGCTGCCGTGTTAGCACTCGCTGCTGATTTAACCCGTGATGAACAACGTACCAAAGTCATGGCGATTATTGGGATGTGTATCGGTTTCTCTTTTGCTTTATCGCTACTAGCAGGGCCTATTGTTGCCCAATATGCAGGCCTTGAAGGTTTATTCTTTTTAACCGCAATTTTAGCCGTGTTAGGTATGGTTATTGTTCAGGTGTTGGTACCAAATCCTGTATCTCAAGCGCCCAAAGGCGATACGGTTGCAACACCGACGAAGCTTAAACGTATGCTGATGGACCCACAGTTGTTTCGTTTAGATGCAGGAATTTTTATTCTTCATTTAGTATTAACAGCCGTGTTTGTGGCGCTGCCGCTGGATTTAGTTGATGCTGGTTTAGTCAAAGAAAAGCACTGGATGTTGTATTTCCCTGCCTTTATTGGTGCATTTTTCTTGATGGTGCCGTTAATCATCATCGGGGTTAAACGCAATAACACCAAAACCATGTTCCAAATATCACTCATGATCATGATGCTAGCTTTGGCTGCTATGGGATTTTATGCCGATAATTTATGGGTACTCAGTGGCGCAGTTGTGCTGTTTTTTACCGGTTTTAATTATTTAGAAGCATCACTACCTAGCCTAATTGCCAAGTTCTGTCCTATGGGCGATAAAGGTTCAGCGATGGGGGTTTACTCGACAAGTCAATTTTTAGGTGCTTTTTGTGGCGGCATGTTAGGTGGCGGCGCTTATCAATTAGTGGGCGCTTCAGGGGTGTTTTTTGTGGCGCTTGCATTGATGTTTGTTTGGTTGTTATTAACCATCGGCATGGAAAAACCAGTGCTACTTAAAAGCTATACGCTTGAAGCTGAAGCGAAAGATAGAAATCATGCTCAAGATATGGCAACTCAGCTGTCACAGCTTGCAGGCGTTGTAGAAGCTATTGTGGTGATAGAAGAGAAAGCCGCTTATTTGAAAGTAGATGATCAATTCGATTTAAGAGAAGCTCGAGCTGTGTTAGGCTCTGTCAGCTAAGAATTAAATTCGTGTTTTTTGTGTGACAGCTGATGTTTCAGCGTCCATAAAAATGACATAATTGATTCAACAGAATTTGAACGTAATTAAATTTAGAACATGGTAAATCGCAGGAGATTTCAATGGCCAGTCGTGGTGTGAATAAAGTAATTTTGGTCGGTAACCTAGGAAAGGACCCAGAGGTTCGTTACATGCCAAATGGTAACGCCGTCGCTAACTTTACCGTGGCAACGAGTGAGTCTTGGAAAGACCAACAAGGTCAGCAGCAAGAGCGTACAGAATGGCATAACATCGTTATGTACCGTCGTTTAGCTGAAGTAGCTGGTGAATACCTGAAAAAAGGTTCTAAAGTTTACTTAGAAGGTAAACTACAAACCAGCAAATGGCAGGATCAAACTACGGGTCAAGATCGCTACAAGACTGAAATCAATGCAATGGAAATGCAGATGCTTGATAGTCGTGGTCAAGGCGGTCAACAAGGCGGCATGAACCAAGGCCAAGGTGGTTACGGTAATGCTCCTCAGCAAAGTGCTCCGCAGTCTCAAGGTGGTTACGGTCAACAGCAACAAGCTCAAGGTGGTTTCCAACAGCCAGCTCAGCAACAAGCTGCTCAAAAGCCGGCTTACACGCCTAAGCCTCAAGCTCCAGCTCAACAACAAGGTGGTGGGTTCCAACAATCTGCCCCTGCTCAGCGTCCAGCGCCTGCACAGCAGCAAGGTGGATTCCAACAACCTGCTCAACAGCAAGGTGGTTTCCAGCAGCAATCTGCTCCAGCTCAACGCCCAGCACCAACTCCTCAGCCACAAAATACGACACCTGATTTAGGTGGCGATTGGGATGACGATATTCCGTTTTAGAATGAGGCCAAATGCCTAGTCTATTTCGACTGAGAGTTTAGTTATACATTATCGAGGCCCCCTAAGTGCAGTAAAGCGCTTAGGGGGCTTTTTAATACGCAATATTCAATCCTAGTCAGGATCACTTAATTCACTCTCTTACTGATATATGCCTAATATGTTGTTTGGGCGCGTTGGTTTTGTAGGTTAAATGAATTGGAGGATTTAGTTGTTAGATTGGACTGCTGTGGTTGTAGGATTGTTGGTCAGTAATGTTAGAATAAAAGTGCTCTCCCATCTCGCTTAGTGGCCATGATTATAACTTTATGAATCTATCTCAACTCGACCTAAATCAGCTTATTATTTTAAAACAATTACTAAAAGAAAAGCATATAAGTAATACGGCTTTATCTATGGGATTGAGTCAGCCATCTATTAGCCGTTCATTGGGTAAATTACGAGAGTTGTTTGATGACCCTTTATTGATACGAATGGCTGGGGGTTATGAATTAACGCCTAAAGCAGAATCTATTCAGCAAGATTTAAATATCATTCTCAACAAGGTAGAAAATTTAGTAAACAAACAAAATTTTGATCCAAAAACCAGTGAAGCGACGATTAAAGTTTTTGGTTTACCTCCACAGATGAATCGATTAATTGATGCAACGATAGCTGATTTTCGCGAGCAAGCCCCTCACATTACATTGGAAATTGACACGTTACCCAAACCGCATTTTTCTGAGTTATTGAAGGGAGATGTGCACTTTGTTATCACCGCTCATGAGCCTTCTTCATCTGAAGGATTGCTGTATAGAATGCCATTGTTCAAACGTGATTTTGAACTAGTCATGTCACAAACTCATCCTCTTGTTGATACACCTTTAACGATTGATGTATTGCGTCATTGTCATTTTGGGCAAATATCTTTGCAGGGAGAAAACGACCTCTCAATTGGCCACTGTTTTGAGGCTTTAGGGATAAAAGATGTTTCTATTCCTATTCGCTTAAAAGATTTTTTTAGTGTTGGGACTGTGATCGAGAATACTGACATTCTGTTTCATTTACCCAGTCATTTTGCAGATGAGTTATGCCGTCGAAATGCAATAGTTTCACGAAAATCACCTGTTGAATTGAAAGCTAATCAAACTCAAATGTATCTCTATTGGCACAAGCGTTACCACAATGACCCTGTAAGTAAGTGGTTTAGAGAACTCGTTAAATCTAAGTATTTACAATGTGAATAGTCGTTATGCATCCTAGCTATGTTTAATCCATTGCGACGATTTGTATTAAAAGGCTTAATACGAATCATTCTCAATATTAAATAAAGTTTAAGTTAGGATTATGAACGCAGCGAAAAATTTATTCTCACGAACTCCTCTAGCCATTGTTATCAGTAGCTTAGTCACCACGCTTTCTTTCTCAGCCATTGCTGATGATGCTCAAAATATCCCTATTGCTGAAGCCCCTGATAATATCGAAAAAGTTCAGGTTTGGGGCACAACTATTACCAATAATTCAGCACTAATTTCTGAAGATATAGAAAAGAAACAAGCCGATCATTTAAGTGACTTATTGCGTGATCAAGCAGGTATAGATATTGGTGGTTCGCACTCAATGGTGCAGGGAATTAATATTCGTGGTGTGGATGAATTAGACCTTAACATTACCGTGGATGGCATTAGTCAGAATAATAATATGTTCCATCATTCAGGTAATTTATTAATTAATGCCGATATTTTGAAAGCGGTAGATATTAATGTTGGTACTAACTCTGTGTTAACGGGCGGTTTATCTGGTGGTGTGGCATTTGAAACTAAGGATGCCAAAGACTTGCTTGATCCTGAGCAGGATTTTGGTCTTCGATTGCATGCTAATTATGGTAGCAACGATTATGCAGGTGCATCAGCAACCTCATTTGCACAATTAACCGATAATATCGATGCTTTGGTGTATTTCACTTATACAGATAAAAACAACTTTGAAGACGGTGACGGCAATGAAGTCGAAGGTAATGATGGCACCATTGCAAACGGTATCGTTAAATTAGGTTGGGATGTCAGCGAGTCTAGCCGTTTTGTCGTGTCTTATGATCACTATACAGATGAAGGTGACTATTTTATTAAAACCAATTTTGGTAGTGAGTATAACGAAGGTAATGATTTAGAAACGCAAAATATTGACTATACCCGTACTAGCTTATCCCTCGCTTATGAACTTGATCTTGGTGACGCGATTAACTTACGTACCAGCATTTATCAAAATGAATTAAGTTATGCTCCTTCAAACACTGAAGGTCTATCAGAGCATACCGGTTATTCGATATTAGCTGAGTCAACATTTGATCTTGCCAGTATGACGCATACTTTACGCTACGGTGGCGAAGGCTATGAGCAAGTATCAAAATATATCGAAGATGGTATATCAAACAATGAAGAGAGTGCGAATTCAAATGACTTTTACATTGAAGATGAAATCGGTTTAACAGAGCAGTTATTCATTACTCCTGGTGTTCGCTATAACCACTATAAAGTCGATATGTTTTCGCCAGGCACGAACGATGGTTTAGAGAAAACGTGGTCTGACTTTACCTTTGGCCTATCTGCTAAGTACCTGATTAACGAACAATGGACCATCAGTGCAGGTTCTACTGAGCTATTCCAAGGTCCAGGTTTAAGGGAAACGTATACTGAATATGACACTATTTTTGACCAAGATTTGAAAGCTGAAACGGGGGTGAATAATACCGTCGGTATCCTGTTCCTTGATCAAGATGTGCTTGGCTTAGATCAACTTGGTTTCTCTTTAAACTTATTTAAGACAGAAATTAACGACTACATCGATAACTGGTCTGTGGGTAAAGGCAGGCCAATTGGTGAATACACTAACTTTGGTGATTACGATATTGAAGGGTTTGAATCTACGTTAAATCTGCGTAAAGACGAATTCAATGCACGAGTTACCTACTCTAAATCAAACTCAGAAAATCAAGAGACCGGTGAAGCGTTACGTTATGAAGTAGGCGACAGTGCTTCTGTCACATTAGGTTATGAATTTAGCGAATATGATATCAGCGTCAATTGGACCTCGCTGGTCACGCTGAGTAACGATGTGGCATATGACGGCACTATCATCGAGAAAGCAGGCTACGACGTGCATAATTTTTCGATGCAATGGCTACCTGCAAATGTTGAAGCTCTCACTGTGAACTTTGGTATTGAAAACATTTTCAATGAACAGTATTACTCACACGCTTCATATACCAGTGATACGGTTCAAGATTATGAGTCAGGTCGTAATTTCAAACTAAGTGCTTCATACATATTCTAGTACCAAAAATTTGATTCAATTCAAGGCTTAACAGTTAGTTGAGCCTCTTTAGCTTGATTACTGTTGGTTTCAACAGATAGTTCGCAATATAACAACGACAAGGTTATCCATATAATGTCAGATTGGAAACAAAACTTACAAAAGACGCGCTATGTCATGGATGTGATATTTCTCATCGGTTTCATGTTAGTGTCAGCACCTCAAGCCACAGGCTTACCATTACATGAATGGTTTAGTGTGGTGTTGATTATCCCATTTATGATCCATCTACTTTTGCATTGGGATTGGGCTAAATCGAGTTTTAAGCGTTTATGCTCAAAAGTAACGATAAAAGAACGCTTTAATATCGTTTGGAGTTACCTGATTTATTTGATGATGCTGCTGGTATTTGTTAGCGGTTTTTTAGTCTCAGAGGCGATATTTCCTTTCCTTGGGATTCCGCTTGAAATACAAGATTTTTGGTCGAAAATACACCATGACTCTGCCACGTTGATTATGCCGATGTTGGGTGTGCATTTAGCGTTGCATTGGAGTTGGATTATTAAATTCACTAAACGAATGACGACTAAGGAGACGCTAGCATGAAGCATTTAAATTACCGTTTAAAGCCAAGGTTAACCGTGGCCTTGGCTATTTCAGTGCTTATTAGTCTGATGTTGATATTACTGGAACTGACGCCGTGGGCAGAACAAATTAATCTGCAAGGCTACTCACATGGCAATGGTGAGAAACCCGATATTCCGTCATATATGCGGTTTATCTTACCGTTTGTCAAAGAGCTGATATTGATTGGTGTGCCTATGTTATTGACTGTATTCGTTATGAAATTTTATGGTTTCTTAAAAAGCCTATACAAAGCAAAACGTATCAACAACTAATGCAATAACTTAGTTCTTACTTGGGCGACAATCTTGTTGTGGCTAGTAAGGCACTACGGTGTCAGTTAAAATGAATCCCTGTTACGCAGGGATTTTTTTATTTCAAGCTAACAAGTTTTACATCTCTTGGGTGTTTACTGATTTTACTTGGTATAAAATGGCTTTTTGTTCGTGTGTTGCTTTAATTCGTTAGAACTGAGCTTTAGGGTCTGTGTAAATGAAAAAAATTCTGTATGTTCGCCATGATAAAATTGGTGACTTCACTACCAAGTGGCCAGCGCTGAGTATGCTCAGGCAAGCGATGCCTGATGCTACGATTGACGTATTTGTTGCACCCGTCGTTAAAAGCTTTGCACAAGCTTGCCCTCATGTTGATAACGTCTTAATTGATACAGGTGATGATGCGGCTATTGCAAAGCTGATTAAAGAACAGAACTATGATGCTGCTATTGTTTCCTTGTCACAATACCGCGTTTATAAGCTACTTAAACCCGCTCAAATTCCTTATGTACTGGTTCCCACGCTAAATTGGTACCAATATCTCTATAAACACAGAACTAACGCACAATATCAAGATGGCATTTCTGTTTGGCGAAGAGGCTGTAATGTTGTTGAGCACTTTTTAAAAGAGCACGATTACCCTATTCCAGAAGTGAAACGACCTTTTTGGGATATGAGTAATAAAAAACACAAGTGGCAAGACTATTACAATAAACAGGGTGAAGAAAAATTGATTTTCGCTCATCCTGGTACAGGTGGCTCGTCGGGTGGAGTGCCTGTTGAGTCATTTTCGAATATGCTTATTGATATCAATCAGCGTACTGCGTTAGATTGTCGGTTTGTGGTCACTTACAGCGGCCAAGAAGAAGTGCTTGCCGATGAAATGGTGGCTATCTTGTCTGGAAAAGGCATTAAGGTTGAAAAAGCCAAACCATTATCTAGCTTGAGCGAATTTGCTGAGTCATTAGTGGCTGCTGATATGTTTATCGCGGGCTCAACCGGGCCTTTGCATTTAGCAGGTCTACATAATGTGCCGACGTTAGGGTTTTATGCAGGCAGACGCTCTGCACCGCATATTCGTTGGCAATCGTTATCAGCGGATGATCGCCGTTTATCTTATACACCGCCAGTTGGAAAAAGAACGGGCCGCAATATGGCGTTAGTTGATTTTGACAAAGCAGCTACAGAGGCTGCAGAGTTTCTAGATTCATTTTATTCAGACGCTAGCCGTTAAGTTAAGGCTAACAAAACAAGATTTGGTTTAAGCGTGATGTATGTTCACGCCAATACACAGGAATTGAGCTTATGATCGTGGTTACAGGCGCTGCAGGATTTATTGGTAGTAATTTAGTTAAGTCACTTAATGAAATGGGCCGTACAGATATCATCGCAGTTGATGATCTCACTGATGGCACGCAAATGTTTAACTTAGCAGATTGCGAAATCGCTGATTACTTAGATAAAGATGCCTTTTTAGCCAGCATTAAAGCGGGTGAGTTTGACGGTAAATTAGAAGTGATTTTCCATCAAGGGGCTTGTTCATCGACCACTGAGTGGGATGGCAAGTTTATGATGCAAAATAACTATGAATACTCAAAAGTATTACTGCATTATAGCCAAGCAAATGATGTGCAATTTATTTATGCATCATCGGCATCTGTGTACGGTGGCAGTGACACTTTTGTTGAGAAGCGTGAAGTTGAAAAACCGCTAAATGTGTATGCTTACTCTAAGTTCTTGTTTGACCAATATGTCCGTCAACAAGACACTAATGCCCAAGTTGCAGGTCTTCGTTACTTTAACGTTTACGGCCCAAGAGAGCAGCATAAAGGCGGCATGGCAAGTGTTGCCTTCCACTTCAATAATCAAATCAAAGCGAACGGCGTGTGTCGTTTATTTGCCGGTGTTGATGGCTATGAAGATGGTCAGCAATTACGTGATTTCGTGTTTGTTGAAGACGTCGTTAAAGTGAACATTTGGTTATGGCAGAACAAGTCAGTGTCTGGCGTGTTTAACTGCGGAACAGGTGAAGCACAAAGCTTTAATGATGTAGCAAATGCCGTTATTCAGTACCATGGTAAAGGCGAAATTGAATACATTCCTTTCCCTGATAAATTGAAGGGTGCTTACCAGAGCTACACTCAAGCAGATTTAACCCTGCTTCGCTCAGTGGGTTGCGACCATGTCTTCAAAACGGTTGAACAAGCAGTGCCTGAGTATTTAGATTGGCTTAAAGACCAGCATTTCATCGGTCAGTAATGCCAGGTTAAATACTTAACCGCCGATAAATTAAAGCCTTGATTGCAAATGCATCAAGGCTTTTTTATTGGTGCTTGGCTAATAGCTCTTGCTTATCGCTTGCAGTGATAGCCAAGTTGATTTACTGGCTTACCATGCCTTTTATCACAATATCATCGTAGGTAACAAAACCTATGATGTTGTTATTTTCGACCACCGGCGCTTTATTGATTTGGAATTGATCAAATAGCCTCGCTGTATAGCGGATGTCCATATCAGCACTCACAGACATCACCGGCTTTATCATAATTTCATACACATTTACTCGCTCAGGTGATTTGTTAGTGGCTAGTACTTTTCTGGCGATATCACTAAGTAATAGCATGCCGTATTCATCATGATCATGACGCTTATTGACCACTAGAATAGACACGTCTTTTTCAACGGCTATGGCAATGGCTTCGCTGATAGTTAACATGCCGTCAATCATGGCATATTGATTCATTAATACATCACGGTTTTTAATGGGCGTCGACGGCTTCATATTTGATCCTTAATATCATTAGTGAGTTTTTCGACTTGATGTGCAACACCTACGGCATCTTCAACATCAATTTGAATGGCAATACCCTGACCTGGGTTGGTATTGAATCCACCCACTTCGCAAATGGTTTCTAAAATATGGCGGCTCATATGCTCTTCTACCAACCATAAAATCACATCTCTTTGTACATCTAATCCTAAGCCCATGAAGGTTTTCTTTTTCTTTAGCCCTTCACCTCTAGCGTGGTTAATAACGGTTGCACCAGTCGCACCTGCTTCTCTGGCAGCATCCAGTACTGTGTCTGTGGTTACATCATCTACAAACGCGATAATTAGCTTAAATCGCATGGTTTACTCCTTAACGGATCGATTAGTTTCTATTTTTTGAGATAGATTCAAGGTTTGATACTGGGTTTTGAGCATTAATCATTGATGGCTCAGTTGCCGGTTCTTCCTCGCTAGCTTGATTGCTTCGTTTCTCTAACCACGCCACTATTTGGGCGTAAGTCATTACAGCGATAATCGGGAATAAACTGGCAAAGGCAATCAGTCCAAAGCCATCAATTAATGGGTTTCGTCCTTCAACATTAGAGGCTAAGCCCAGGCCTAAAGCTGCAACTAACGGCACAGTAACTGTTGATGTGGTTACACCGCCAGAATCATAAGCAAGCGGGATAATTGATTTAGGTGCAAAGAAGGTTTGGATCACTACCACCACATAACCTGCCATGATGTAATAATGAATTGGGTCACCGACTACAATTCGAAAGCATCCCAGTGAGATACCAAATGCGACACCAATGGCCACCGAAATTCGCAGGCCTTGTGTGCTAATAGTGCCACCTGACACTTCGTTAGCTTTGATTGCTACAGCAATTAAGGAGGGCTCGGCAATGGTGGTACTAAAACCAATGGCTGCAGCAAATACATAAACCCATAAATAGTCATGCCACAGGTAAGGGCCAGCAGAACCATCAGGATGTAAAATACTGGGTGAGGTCAGCTGATTCGCGAGGTTTTCACCAATAGGAAACAGGGCTAACTCTAAACCAACCAAGAAAAAACTTAATCCTAAAATCACGTATACAAAACCTAGCACTACCGTTTTCCAGTTAGCGATAGGGCGTTTTAGTACGCCTAATTGAAAGCCAAATAAGATGGTCGCAATTGGGATAACATCACGCATAGTGAGTAACAAGGTATCGAACAACTGACTAATCCACGCCATTGATAACCTCCCGTGAGGTCTGATTGACACTTATGAGCGAAATAAGATTTTTCATTGTTATAACACCATGCCGTAGAGTAAAACGAAGATGACAGGGGTTAAGCTTGCAAAAGCAATTAATCCAAATCCATCTAACATGGGGTTTCGACCTTTAATGACGGTGGCTAAACCGACACCTAAAGCGGTGACTAAGGGCACGGTAATCGTGGAGGTTGTTACACCACCAGAGTCATAGGCAATACCGATAATATTTTCAGGGGCAAAGCTTGTTAGCACCATCACAATGACATAGCCGCCAATGATCAAATAATGAATTGGCCAACCTTTAACGATGCGGATAACCCCGAGCAATATGGCTAGACCCACAGATACAGCAACAGTTAGTCGCAGTCCCATGGCATAACTGTCCATGGCTTGCTCTGTTGCCGCGATAGCGCCACCTTCGGCGGCCACTTCAGCGGCTTCCGCTGCGACGGCAGTTAAAGCGGGCTCGGCTAATGTTGTGCCAAAGCCTAAAGCAAACGAGAAAACCACTAACCAGAAGGTACTACCTTTACGGGCAAGTGCATGGGCCAATGACTCGCCAATAGGGAAAAGACCCATCTCTAAACCGAATACAAAAAAGGTTAACCCTAAGACAATAAAAACGACGCCGACAAGAATAGAAAACAGGTTAGCAGGGGCTTGTTGCAGGATAAAAATTTCAAAGAAACTGACCACCAAAATGATGGGAACTAAATCTCGAAAACTGCCGAGCATAGATTGTAATAACTTGACTAATCCGCTCATTCCACCTCCTGTGAATATGAATAATGACAAAGGCTTAGATAAATGTTCTCTTATCAAAGCATAGGTAGTATCAAGGTTGGTTTCTGTTTGTTACACCATTCAGTGTGCCAACCTAACAATGTAAAACAACAAAAAATTAACAAAAGTTACACTGTTTTTGAGCTAGATCAATTTGTGAAAGTAAATGTGCGCTAGGCGAGGTGGTCGTCGATAACAAACTGGCGTGTAACCAGCAAAAAAAAGAGACCCTTAGGTCTCTTTTAGCGTTCAATATCAAATATCAGATATGTTGGCTCACATCTAATGGCTTAAATTTAACGCCTTAGATTTATTGGCTTAGGGTTAAATGCTGCCAAGCATCACCAGCCTCTAATCTTAATGACTTCACCTGCTTTTCTCGTTCAACATTGATGTAGTTAAGTTGGCTAGGCCAAAGGTCTTGTAAGCTTTCCATTTTGATGTAGAAACTGCTCATAGTTTGATGATTAATTTGAGTCTCTTGATAGACCCATAAATACTTACCTTCTACCTCAGTGCCAACAAAATTAAGTTCAATCACTTGTTGGTTATCATCAGCGATATGGAATTTACCTTGCACATAATAAGCAAAAGCTTCACGGCTCACAGGCTCTTTTAATAAATCGGCATGGCTATCGAAAAGGCGTTTAGCGGCATGCTCAGCATCGTGTAAGTAAAAACGGTGTTGCACTTCTAAGTTACCAGTGCGCTCATTAAACAGCACATTGCTATAGCTCTCTTTTTGCTGATGCGCCCAACTATTATCACTCATGCTCACGGCGGCAATAACTAACAAAAAAGTAATTACTTTGATAAGTGGTGACATTATTTTTTATATTCCTTAGCTTCAGGTTCTTTCACTTCGGTGTTGATATCATGCATCACATCACGGCGATGTTTACCTTTACGTTTTTCGCTCTTATAAGCCTCAATACGTGATGGAATGATACGACGTGGATAATGGTTATTTTCGATATCTACATCGGCAGTTTCCCAACTTGGATCGACCTCAACAGAGACCAATTGCTGTGACTTTTCAGTGACAATCAATTTACTCACTTCCTTCGGTGAACGGCGCCAGATTTCTGCAGGCAACGTGAGTTTTTCAGTTGAGCCATCAGCGAAGGTCATTTCCAGTAATATTGGCATCACTAGACCACCTAGATTTGAGAAATTCATAACATAATAGTTCTTGTCTTCTTCTAGTGCTCTGGCTAAGGCTTTACGTTCCCATGGCTTAAGTTTGGCGAGGGTTGACTGGTATTTATTACGTTCTTTATTGGTGACAGTAAAGCGATCGTTTTCATCATGAAAATCAGCTAAATCACCATTTAAATCAACCCAAGGTTTCATGCCTGCCTGTTGGTTTTTCTCAACGAATAACGAGATTGGCTTATCGGCTTCTTCTTGGCGTAAACGATCAAAGTCGATGTCAGGATCTTTGGTGTCTAAACGTAGTTGGTAGACTTTATCTATGCTGATATCAACATGATCTGTGGTGTAAAACCAGCCACGGAAAAACCAATCTAAATCTACGCCTGAGGCTTCTTCCATGGTGCGGAAAAAGTCATAAGGCGTTGGGCGTTTATTTTCCCAGCGACGTGAATACTCTTGAAAAGCAAAGTCGAAAAGCTCACGACCTAATACCACTTCACGCAGAATATTGAGCGCTGCAGCAGGCTTAGTGTAGGCGTTAGGGCCGTATTTCAGAATGCTATCTGATTGCGTCATAATAGGCACTTGCACGTTGGACTTCATGTACTCGATGATATCACTGGGTTCACGCCCCCAAGCTAAATCAGGATCCCACTCTTTACTAGCAACGCCGTCTAAAAAGCTGTTAAGACCTTCATCCATCCACGCCCACTGACGTTCATCAGAGTTCACAATCATCGGGAAGTAGTTATGACCCACTTCGTGAATGACCACTCCTATTAAGAATTGCTTCTCAGATAATGTATAACTGCGGGTGCCGTCTTCATGCCAAATGGTTCGTGGGCCATTAAAGCTTATCATTGGGTATTCCATGCCACCCACTGGGCCATTTACACTGATGGCCGATGGATATGGATAGTCAAAGGTAAAGCGTGAATAGACTTCCATGGTATGGATAACAGATTCAGTGGAGTATTTCTCCCAAAGTTCGCCACCTTCTTTTGGATAAAAAGACATTGCCATGACTTCTGGCATCGTGTCGCCGCCTTGCTGGTAACCTTTGGCATCCCAAATAAATTTGCGCGATGAAGCCCAAGCAAAGTCACGCACATTTTCGGCTTTAAAATGCCAGGTTTTTTGGCCTGATTGCGTGCTTGACTCATTTTTTAATGCCTCGTTAGCCGAGACAATAAATACTGGGCGTTTGGCGTCTTTTGCTTCTTCTAAGCGCTTGCGCTGAGTTTTGCTCAATACCTTTTTCGGGTTTTGTAATACACCAGTAGCAGCAACAATATGGTCTGTTGGTACGGTCATTTTTACATCGTAATTACCAAATTCTAAGGTGAATTCACCGCGACCTAAAAACTCCTTATTATGCCAAGCTTCATAATCTGAATAGGAAGATACTCGAGGGAACCACTGGGCTAACAGGAAAATATCGTTGCCGCCTTTTCGTTTATCATCAGGAAAATGCTCATAACCTGAACGTGCGCCTACAGCGTCTTCTTCCAAGATATTAAAGGCGAAATCAATGTTCACTTTAGTGGTTTGATTTGGCTTAAGCGGTTGAGGTAAATCAATGCGCATTTGCGCGCCATTAATAACGTATTTAAGTGCTTTACCTTTAGCGTCAGTGATATTAGATAACTGATAACCTAGTTCGACATCTTGCATAAACTGCTGACGACGTAGGGTAGATAAATTGATTTTAGCTGGGGCTTTGTCTTGGGCTTTTGCTGAGGCGCTGGCGTTATTGCCAAGCCCTGAAAAAGTACTGCTGCGCTCGGCAATAGAATCTGGACTAAAACGGTTTTGCTCTAATTGCAGCCATAAATATTTAAGGGTATAAGGCGAATTGTTATGGTAAGTAATCGTTTCGCTACCCGCAATGCGGCGTTTAGTTTCATCTAACGCAACTTCGATTTTGTAATCGACTTGCTGTTGCCAGTAATCCTTGCCGGGTTCACCAGCAGCGTTACGATAATCATTGGGCGTCGGATGGCTTTCTTCTAATTGACGAAACTTATCTTCGAAGTCACCTTTAGTCTGCTCAATGGGTGAGGCATTTACCCAAGGTAAACACAGTAGGCTCAATACTAGCGCGATAGCCTGAGGATAAAATTTCATGCTTGCTCCAAAGTGGTCACTTGATTTACACCATGAGTGCCACATATTTTTGTATTTTTATTAAAGCGATGGGCAAATAGCTGTGTACGATGGGGTTAATCGCAACGTTTAACTTTAACGAAAGACTATTATGCTTAGTAACTTGTATTTAATGGCTTGTGCTTAGTTATTTATGAATAGTGAATTAGAGGCTTTAGGCCGAAATGGGATTGTACACCTAGGAATAACAAATGTGTCAAAAGTACACATTTTGTAACTTTTTTTGGTGGGGTAGGTTAAATTTGCAGTTAATATCAGTAATAGCTAAATAAAATGGCAAGGTTTACTGAGCAATATTTAAATTAAATTGATAATAAACAGTGGTTTAAATTTGACTATTGAAGCTGGTAAGCTTATTCGACTAATTAAGCTTGAGTGTTTCTTCTGCACTAAAAATCCATCATGTTGTCATAATGGTGTGTCGTCGGTTTGTTTTATGTTGTATTTATCCAAAATCTGTTGAAATTCGCCGGTCTGTTTTAGCTTTTGTAAGCCGTTAGCGAACATTTTTGCCGCTTGGGTATTTGTTTGACTAAAGCCAACGTATAAAGGCAGTGGTTTACCAAAGCTACCTGCATATTTAATTTTATCATCAATTTGCATTTTTTTAGCAGTGTCTTCAATAACGATCTTATTGCCTATCATGATATGAAAACGACCTTTAATAAGGCGTTTAAGGTTCATCGATAGTGGTTGGTTACCAGTAGCAAAATAGAATCGGTTTGAATGAGCAATTTTTTCATTTAATTTTTCACCATAGTCATAGCCTCGAATTATTCCCACTTGAACCGTGTCTAAATCATCAAGTTTACTAAATTTCCAAGCAAAACCTGAAGTTGTGTAAAAATCTTTGCTGGCGTACCCAATGATAATGTCATCGGTGAATAAGTTATATTGTGAAACATGCTCTGGAGTAATCGCTAATATGGCATCAATATGACTTTGTTGAACCTCTTTTAATGCACGATTAAAAGGGACTGAGATAAAGTGAACGGGTTGATCCATTTCGGCAAACGCGCGTTGGGTCAACTCTGTGACATAGCCTGTTTGGCCTTCGCAGACATAAGGGCACCAAATGTCGGAAGCAATGAGTAAAGGCTTAGCAGAAATAGAAGACGATGTTAGGCAGCTAATGCAAAACAATAATGCAGTGCGATAGGATAGAACTTTGGCTAATGCTGTTTTTAGTGTCATTTTCACAATGATATTAATTCCAGATAGTCTTAGTCGTTTGGCTAAAAGCGCTATAGATGCGTTAATTTCTGACCATAATGAAAATGCGTTTTTAAAGTATTTGTTCGGCAACATTAGTCATGATGATACATATAGTACCTTATATCGACACTATATAAGATAAAGTTTAATTATTATTACCTTTATATGCCAACTAGATACAAAAGTATCTACCAATTAGGTGGCTTTGCATCCAAGTTATTCAATACAGTGCTGATGAGAATTGCAGTCATTGCAGGCCAAGTTCAACAATAAATGACACCTCAAAGAGGATTTTTAAATGAAACACGTGACATTCGAAACAACAGGAAGTGCCGAGGTGATGTCTTTTAGTCATAGTGAACTTAGGCCATTAATCCAAGGTCAGGTGTTGATAAAGGTGCATGCTGCAGGGGTAAATGGCCCAGATCTTAAACAGCGAGAAGGAGCTTATCCTGCACCCAAAGGCGCAAGTAGTATCCTAGGCTTAGAAGTCGCTGGTGAAATCATCGCTGTGGCCGATGGTGTAACTCAATGGTGCATTGGCGATAAGGTGTGTGCGTTAGTGCCTGGGGGAGGATATGCCGAACAAGTTGTGACAGACGCTAGTCATTGTTTGCCGATCCCAAAAGGTTACAGTTTTGAACAAGCGGCAGCTTTACCCGAAACCTGTTTTACCGTTTGGGGCAATATGGTGGTGAGAGCAGAGTTAGTCGCTGGTGAAAGCGTACTTATTCATGGCGGCTCTGGTGGTATTGGCACAACAGCGATTCAAATGGCCAGTGCACTAGGCGCAAAAGTGTTTGCGACTTCGGGCTCCGATGAAAAGTGTCACTATTGCCTTGAGCAAGGGGCAACACTTGCTGTTAATTATCATCAACATGATTTTGTGCAGCCAATACTTGATGCCACTGAAGGTAAAGGCGTTAATGTTGTATTTGATATTGCTGGTGGTGATTTCGTTAACCGTAACCTTAAAGTGGTCGCTATGGATGGGCGCATGGTGTCGGTCGCGATGCAGCGAGGGATGAAAGCGGAAGTGGATATTTTTAGGCTAATGGCCAAGCGTATTCGCTGGACGGGCTCAACCCTAAGGCCACAAAGTATTGAAGCTAAAGCGGAAATCGCCAAAGGGCTAAAACAGCATATATGGCCTTTATTGGATAGTGGCAGAATGAATATTAAAGTCGATAAAGTCTTTGCTTTTAAAGATGTTATTTCAGCTCATCAATATATGGAATCAGGGCAGCATCAAGGTAAAATTGTATTAAAACTAATTTAGGGCTAATTTCCCCCTAGTTTTAGTCCAATTCTTAGCTCTATTCTTATCCTGGTTCTAGCGGATTAGCCCTAATCCGCTATGGCAATTATCAAATGCTCTATTGACTAAGTTATCAAGTGATCTATCTAGTTAATTATTAAATTGTCGATTAGCTTAGTGTTCAAATTGTGCTGATAACTAGTCATCAAATACCCTACTGATTTGGACATCATTTTATCCAATATAATGATTTTGCATGATTATCTTTTTTATTCACTCAATTGACGATTTTTGAAACAGTATTTTTTGAATTATCGACTTGAAGGCTGCAATTTTTCAACTAAATTTGAATTTGAAATGTTTGGTTGTTTTTTGAACGATAGAGTTTTGGAACGTCAGCTTGAAAAGCTCGATTTAAAAAAGACATATCAACTTCAAAATATCAAAAAGTTCATAAAACAATGATTGATTTTTAGAGAACTTTTTGATTAATTATCCCCATTAATCATGCGTTAGCAGTATGGTTTATATATTAAACGGTGTGCTTGAAAATAGCGCATTTTCAAAGGTATGTGTTGATTTAAGGGCGTTAGCATATATGTATAACACAGCAAAAAAACAAGTTTGGTTTGGTGAGCTTCGCACATCGAGAGGCACTTCTATTGTTATTCATGATAATGAATTGCCAGAGGCGTCACCTGGACGAATATATTTATTCAATGTAAATAGAAACACCATTGGTGAATACGTTGAAGATATCGTTAAAGTTAACCTTCACGAACTTGATTCTGCACAACTAGAAACGGCAAAAGCTGAGCATGACGTTGCGTGGCTTGCAGCAAGAGCTGAGTTTATGGCAAAGCATGAAGCGCACATTGAACTGTCTTCGGTGCCGGACTCTGCGCCAGTAACAAAAAGTAAAGCGCCAGTGGTGACAGACGAACCCATGGATGATGTCCTGGACGCAGATGACGATATGGAATTTGAAGATACTGGCTTTGAAGCGAGTATGAATGACGATAATGACGACTAAGGTTATTATTGAGAACTAGCAATAAATACTTGCTAATAAGGCATAAAAAATGGCGCTAACCTATTTGGGAGCGCCATTTTTATTGCGAATTTATCTTGTTCTTAAGCCTAGATAATCAACGCTAAAGCTCCACTAACGCTATAATGTACCAAACTCGTAGCGACTAACGTGGCGATACGTCCCGCCTGCAGGTATCCAAGCGTTGCCGAGCAAGGCTGGCTGATTAGGCGAGTCTGGTAGCATTTGTGGTTCAATACACACTGCTTGATGTGATTGATATACTTCGCCATTAAAGCCTATAGCACCTTCAAGAAAGTTCGCACCGTAAACTTGTACGCCAGGTTGGTTGGTATAAATTGTCATTGTACGACCGCTTAATGGGCTTGAAAGGCAGCCAAATCGCACGAGATTGTCTGGAGTAGTTTGCAATACATAGCAATGATCAAAACCGTTTGTGGCGGTTAATGCTCCGCGCTCAGTTTGCACAGAAAATGAGGTTGTTTGGGATAAGTCTAAATCACTGCCTGTCACTGAGTTAATGGCTATAGGTACGCCGACATCATTCATTGGTAAATACTGCGGCGCTTCCACTTGGATCTGATGCTGAGTATTCGTTTTACTGCTTGCGCCTTCTAAATTGAAATAGCTATGTTGGGTTAAGCTAATTGGACAGGCCTTATCAACTGTGGCTTCTATTTCAATCAGTAAGTTATTACCCTCTAAACGATAATCAAGCTGCACCGCACAATTACCCGGAAAGCCCATTTCACCGTCAGGGCTAGTCACTGTTAATCGAACGCCATCTTCAAGGGGCTGCATTTGCCACTGCTTTAAATGAAAGCCATCAGCGCCGCCGTGTAGGCAGTTAGTTGCTTGGTTAACATCTAATTGGTATTCAGTGCCTTGGTAACTCATTTTACCGTTAGCGATACGATTAGAATATCGACCAGCAATAGCGCCTAAATAAGCTTGCTGGGCAAGGTAGTCAGCAACGCTATCACAGCCTAAAACGATATTTTGGTGCTCACCGTGCTTATCTGCGGTTGATAATTTGCGGATAATGCCGCCAAGACTTAATACTTCAACAGCCACTTTGCCGTTATCTAATCGAATCCGTTCAATTTGACCACCGCGTGGATCTTGCCATGGCTTAAGGGCTGTGATTTGAATCATTAATGTCTCTTCCTGATGAGAGTAAGTTAATTGTATTGAGTATTAAAAGCCGGAACTCTCAAAGCTCAGTCTATTCTTCCTGCACCGTTACTGGCTGAGCATAAGTAAATAATCGCTTCAATTGCCGTCGCTTTAAGGTATTTATCCTCAATAGCATTAACCACGGCATCAGTAAGTTCATGATCGATCAATGCCACAACACAGCCATCACTCATACGAACGCCGCCTCGGGTGCCAATTACCTGCTTGATAATGCTGACTAAGATGTCGATTTCTACGGTCGAAATATCAAAGTCTGTTTTCATCGACTCGTGAGATTGTGCCATTAATTGACTAAAGCGAGTAATGTCGTTTTGCTCAAGTGCTCTTGCTGCATTCACTGTACGTTGGTTTTCACTTAACACATGTCTTGCACGAGCAAAAAGTTCATCACCTAGGGCGTCTTTTTCACGGTTTAGTTGTACTAAACTGACTTCACGTAAAGACTCGACTGCCAATAAATCATTGATTTCAGAACATTGTTGCTTACGCTTATCAAAACGTTCAATCAGGCTTTGGCGATCAATATTAGGATCAACGATCAATAAGCTGAGGTTTTCAGGGATCGAAACAGGCTCACTATCGAGTTCTAAACAGTCAATCAATAAAGCGTGATCGGCTTCTGCCAAGGCGCTAATGATTTGATCCATAATTCCTGATTCTGTTTTGACGAAACGATGTTCGCCGCGCTGAGCAATTTGTGCAATTGCCAGTGGAGACAAGTGCAGTTGACTGGCATAGCTAATTGCAGTGCCAAATGCCACTTCTAATGCAGCAGAAGATGACATGCCAGCGCCTAAAGGCACATTGCCTACAATCGCGAGATCAAGGCCTTTAGCTTTAAGGCCTGATTGAAACATTGACGCGGTAAATCCTTTTAAATACTTGCCCCAGCTGCTTTGATCTTTGGTTGATCTTTCTTCACCAAACTTCCACTGTTCAATTTGACCTGGAAAAGCATCAGTAACAGCTCTGAAAGTATTATCGCTACGTTCCTTAACCGCGATAACAGTGTGAAAATTGATTGCAGCGGGTAAAACGAATCCTTCGTTATAATCCGTGTGTTCGCCAATAATATTGACGCGACCTGGTGCTTGATACAGGTCGTCAGCCGTAGTGCCAAATGTTTGCACGAACAACTTCATGGCTTTTTGAGCAGGATTAGACATACAGTTACAGTTCCAAAGAATGCCGAGTTACGTAATAGCTACGTACTTAGTTACTTATCTGAGTGACTTATATTGGTTATTTATATTAGTTGCTTACTAAATTTCTTATATCGTACTGACTTACTTAACTTTAAATTTAGCTGAAAGTGAGTTAATTGCGCGATAGATATGTGATTTATATCACGATTGGTCGGAGGTGTAACTAGGATTAACTATTTTGATTTCATTTGAGTATCAATGTGAGTATTTTTTGAGTTAATTCATGTTGTTTAAGTTGTGAAGTGCCACAAAAGAGGTATTAGTGGAGGCTGATTATTCTGTTTGTCGAACAATGTTAGTGATTGCTGAAGTGAGCTGACATATTCATAATTTGAATATGTCAGCTTGTTTACTCTGAAAAATTCAGTCTTTTTTGGTGATGCGTCGGCTCAATGCTGATTGACTGATCCCCAGCATTTGCGCTGCAGCTGTTTGGTTATTTGCCGTGCGGCTCATGGCTTCATCAATCAGTGCTTGGCTCATATCAGCCAAAGTCGGCAGTACTTGCGGGAAGATAATTCTAGTACTCGAATGAGGTGCAGTTGATTTGAGCTCGTTGATTGCCTCCATAAAAGGCGAGATATTCAGTTGTATGCCATCACTACGGCTAACTGCATCAAACACCATTCCTTTCAGTTCGTGTAAATTACCAGGAAAGTCATAGCTTTGCAGTTGCATTGCTAAATCACTGGGTTGCTGGGGCGGCGTTAAATTCATCTCTTCAGCGGCGAGCGATATAAAGTGATTAATCAACATCGCGATATCTAATTTACGCTGTCTTAAAGGTGGTAAATGGATTTTATGAGCTCGTAACCGATACAGCAGGTCGCGCCTGAATTGCCCGCTTTTATTCAGTTCGAGTAAATCGTGTTGAGTTGAGGTAATAATGCGGCAATTAACTGGATAAGGGCGATCACTGCCAATTGGGTAGTATTGTTTTTGCTGCAGAACATCCAGTAATTTGGCTTGAGAAGATAAGGGTAAATCGCCTATTTCGTTCAAATAAAGCAAGCCTTTACCCACAGTATGCAAGGCTCCAGCTTGGGATTTACCAGGCTCTTGGCTTAGTCTACCAAATAGTTGTAATTCAAAGGCACTTTCACTGATCCCCGCCAAATTTACATTCACAAAAGGGGCGTCGGTACAGCATAACTGGTGGCAGCTTTTGGCAAACTCATCTTTACCTGTGCCGCTTTCACCATAGATTAATATTGGTTCTGGGCTAAATGCGACAGCTTCTAAATAACGGAATTGATCCAGTAAATTAGGCTCGCATGTGAGGATATTATTAAATGCGCTCGGTTGAGCCAGAGTTTTGCTTAAAAAGCTTTCTTTGATGCGGTGATAGTTACGTTCAAGTCCAACGACTTCTAAAGCGCGGCGAACAGTTAGGGCTAAATCGGCTACATCATCAGTTTTAATAAAGTAATTGTAAGCGCCGTTTTTGATGCAGCGAACAGCGGTATCGACTTCATTTACGCCCGTAACAATAATCACTCGAGTATTTGGGTACTCAAGGCGAATTTGCGCTAACAAATCCTCACCCGAATGAAATGGCATGGTTAAGTCTAATAGCACTAACGCATAATCCGTTCCTTCTAAGCGGTTCATCACTTGGCGGCTATCAACGCAAGTATCAATCACGGCCTCTGGCACAAGACGGTTTAAGGTTACTGCTAATGTTCTTAGCCAAGGCGCTTCATCATCAACTAATAAAATATTACGGGCGAGTTTCACGATTTAGCTCCTTGCTACTTCTGTAACATTATTGGGTTGGTTTGGCGTTAGCAAGCTAAACACTAAGGTGAAGCAACTGCCTTCATTGATGGTTGAGGTGACCTTCATATGGCCATGGTGCTCTTTTAAAATTCTGCTGCAAACCGATAAGCCTAAGCCACTGCCACCATGGGATCGCCTCGTGGTAAAAAATGGCTCTGTTATTCGCTTTAAGGTTTCTTTGTTCATTCCGCTGCCGTTATCTTCGACACTAATGTAGCCCGCTGACTTACTCGAATAAGTTTTAATAGTTATTTGACCATCGCCGGGTTGTGTCGCATGGCAGGCATTTTGGATCAGATTAATCATCACTTGATGTAATTGCTGGGCATCACCGTTAATCATCGGGCTCGGTTCTGCTAGTTCCATTCTCACTTGGTAACGCTTTAGTTGGTTTGATGTTAGGCGCTGAGCGACTTGCACCACTTCATTTAAACTAATCGCTTGATGATTGGAGGCAAGATTGGGCAAGGCATATCGTTTTAAATCATTCACAATCCGTGAAATACGTTTGGCGCTTTCTTCAACCACTTCAGTACTGTGATTGATTTCATCAAATGCGGATTGAGGCTCAAGCCCTGCCACTAGCCAAAATGGATTTTGCTGTTGGTAATAATCTGCTGCAGGGCGCAAATCTTTCATCGCCTCGGCAAACAGAGCAATTGAATGAATGATGATTCCAGTTGGGTTGTTAATCTCGTGGGCAACCCCTGCTGACAATTCTCCTAACGAAGCAAGACGGCTAGCCTCATCATTCGCTTGGCGAAGGTGTTGCTGTTCGGTATTTTCTTCTAGCAATACAACGACTTGTTCTTCTGCAATGGGGTGAATTTGTACTTGCCAATATTGAGCTAAATATCTCATATCAGCGATAAGAGACTTTTTAGATTCAATCACCGATTTCACACCAGTGGCTAAAACAAAAGGAGCGCCATCGACATAATGGAACTGACTATGGGTTAGTAGTTGGTTATTGTCATTGCTCCACAGGCACTGCATTTTCTTATCAAAAATGGTCATGCCGTGGGGAATACCATCAAGTACTGCCTGAAATTGCTGAGATAAAGAGCGAATTTTTTGCTCGGCAATTTCACGTTGTTGCAGCTCAAGGGCAAGGGCTTCAGAGCGGAACTTTAAGCGGCGGCTGACTGAAAAGGTATACAACATACCTATGGCTGAAATTATCGAAATGACGATAGATAGAATAAGCATTTTCCTTTGGGTCGAAGTAATATCGAATTTTTCACGACCCATGCCAAACCATTTGTTGACTAACCTATCGTACTCCCCTGAAATTTTAAGCTGCCTTAAAGCATCATTTATTTCATGAAGTAAAGCGGCATCAGAGGGGTTACTGACAAATGTGAAAGCGCCGAAAATCAATGCATCACTTGAGCTTCTTACCAAAGGGTATTTAGGCTGTAACCGTCTTGCGACAAAGTTTTCAGCCAGCACCACATCCACTTCGTTAGTCATTAACTTTTGAAAGCCTGTTTCATATAAATCGACTTTTACTTGTGTGAAATTTTGCGGTTGATTAGTTAAGAACACATCAACAAAAGCACCACTTTTAATCGCGACTCTTTTACCTACTAAATCAGACCAATTGTCGATGTAATCTTTGCCCTGCAGGGTATACGCTTTGGCATGCGTGGCATAAATAGGATCGGATTGGCTTAACTCACGTCTTACATTGGTTGGGCTAACTACCGCCACAACATCAATTGGACTATGAATATCGTGCATGTCTGTCATGAGTTGTTGAAAGGTTTTACGGCGTACCATTATCGGTCTATCTAGCATTTGTCCAATGCGATCCATAAGTTCTACATGAAAGCCTTGATCAACGCCGTTATCTCGCCATTCTAAAGGGGCAGTCGTGGAGTGCACCCCAAAGACGATCGTTTCCTTCGCGGTTAAAGGAAAACTGAGTAATAACAATAAACAGAGACAATATTTCATCAAGATAAATTCAATGGCTAACAGATAGATATAGTTTGCACTTTAGCAAATCATAATCTTCATAACTGTGGCATTGAGCGTAAATTTGATAGAAAGCTTATGCCAGTAAGGCGACTAAAGTGGCCAATATGATAGGCGCCATTAATCAAACTGAGATTGTGAAGATGATCACTCAGAACTATGCGAAATTGCATAGTGGTCAATTGGACTATGCACTTTTGCATAGCTTTAAATGACAGATGTGATCAGCTGTTAACTTTGGAAGTGAGTCTGAATTGTTTGATTGAGCCAAGCGCCATTGAGCGTGAAAATTAAGTTAAATCAGATTCAGTAGCAAATGTGATGACCAATAAGGCATGACAGAGAGTGACGAATTAGCGTCATGGCTACATTTAAGGAGTTACCATGAAATTAACACGATGCGCAGCGCTTTTAGCTGCATTACTCGGTTCAGCAGGGTTAGTTGGCGGCGCAATTGCAGCTGATAATCTTGCAGATTTTCACTCAGAAAATCAAGAATGTGAAAGCTGCCATTTACCTAGTGGCGAGCTATCAAACGACAGCCTGACATTTGAAAATGAACAATGTGTTTCTTGTCATGGCACCTTAGCAGAAGTGGCTGAAAGCAATACTCGTGAAAACTACAATGCCCATGAATCTCACTTCCCAGGCGATGTAGCGTGTACTACTTGTCATAGCGGTCATGATAAATCAGTGGTCTATTGTGATTCGTGCCATAGCTTCGATTTCGATATGCCATTTGGCAGCAAATGGGAGCGTTACGAGCCTTCAATTGCTGAACTAGCTAAAGATTCTGCAGACCGTAAAGCGGCATTAGCTGCAGCGCCTAGTGACACAGTGAATGTTGTGGTTGTAGGTTCAGGCGGGGCAGGTTTCTCTGCAGCAGTGGCTGCAAGCGATAAAGGCGCTAAAGTGATTTTAGTTGAGAAAGAGCCTGTGATTGGCGGTAACGCAAAACTTGCAGCTGGCGGCATGAATGCAGCTTGGACTGATCAACAAAAAGCCAAAGACATTAAAGATAGCGTTGAGTCTATGTACAAAGACACTATGAAAGGTGGCCGTGACTTAAACGACCCTAAATTGGTTGAAGTACTGACTTCTCACTCTAAAGGCTCTGTTGACTGGATGACAGCAATGGGCGCTGATTTAAATGATGTTGGCCGTATGGGTGGCGCATCTGCTAACCGTTCACATCGCCCAACAGGTGGTGCAGGTGTGGGTGCTCACGTGATTCAAGTGCTTTACGATAATGCCCTTGAGCGTAAAGTCGATATGCGCATGAATACCCGTGGTGTTGAAATCATCAAAGATGATGCTGGTAAAGTTGAAGGTTTACTGGTTAAAGGTCAATACACAGGTTACTACTGGATTAAAGCAGATGCTGTTGTAATGGCAACGGGTGGTTTTGGTCGCAATAACGAACGTGTTTCTCAATACGATCCTAAGTTAAAAGGCTTTATTTCAACTAACCAACCTGGTGCAACTGGTGATGGTCTTGATGTTGCAGGTAATGCTGGTGCTGGTATGACTGACGTTAAGTACATTCAAGCTCACCCAACCTTATCGGTTAAAGGTGGCGTGATGGTAACTGAAGCGGTGCGTGGTAACGGCGCAATTTTGGTAAACAAAGAAGGTAAACGCTTCGTCAATGAAATCACTACTCGTGATAAAGCAGCGGCGGCGATTCTTAATCAAACCGGCAAAGTAGCTTACTTAATCTTTGATGACTCAGTGCGTAAATCACTGAAGAAAATTGATAAGTATATCCAGCTTGGCGTGGTTCCATCAGCTGACTCTCCTGAGAATCTAGGTAAAGTAGCTGGCATTGATGGTAAAGCCTTAACGGCATCGATTGCTCAGTACAACAAACTGGTCGCTTCAGGTAAAGATACTGACTTTGAACGTCCTAACTTACCGCGTGCATTGAATGAAGGTAACTACTACGCTATTGAAGTGACCCCTGGTGTTCACCATACAATGGGCGGTGTATCGATTGATGATAAAGCTGAAATCCTATCTGAAGATAAGAAAGTGATTCCAGGTTTATACGGCGCAGGTGAAGTCACTGGTGGTGTTCATGGTGCTAACCGTTTAGGTGGTAACGCAATCTCTGACATCATTACCTTCGGTAGATTAGCGGGTGAACAAGCCGCTGCTTACTCTAAAAAATAGTCTTATATTTAGATACTGATAGCATTACTCCCCTGATGCTATCAAACTTAAAAGTGAGCCATTTGGCTCACTTTTTTTGTCTTGTTATTATTCTTACTCTTCTTATGCTTATTATTTTTCGCTTAGTCGCTTAGTCGCTTAGTCGCTTAGTCGCTTAGTCAGAACTATATCCAATGAGCATTAAAGATCGGCAGCATTAAATCGCAACTTTCCGCTGTGGTTTAGCAATTGATTAATGGTTAACTGAATTGCGCTGGCAACTGAAATCGTTAAGGTGGCAAAGATAGCAATGAGAATAATGATTTGATATTTCACGGCAATAATAGGATCAACGCCACCTAATATTTGACCTGTCATCATCCCAGGCAAACTCACCAGTCCTGTGGTGGTCATTGAAGCAAGAATAGGCGCAAATGATTGCTGCATAGCATGTCGAACAAACGGCTCCGACGCTTGTTTGGGACTCGCACCTAAAGCCAATGCACCATGATATTGCGGCTGCTTTTCTTCAAAGGCTGAAAATAAACGTTGTAGCGCAATAATGTTACCACTGAGGCTATTACCCAGCAGCATGCCCGCAGTCGGGATTAAAAATTGGGTGCTATAAATTGGCGTAGGTTGAAACAGAAATAACATCATTATCAGTAGTATTGGCACAAGTCCTAGCAATAAGCCTCCGATAACAGGCAGCATCATTGCCCATTTGGGGAGTTTCGCTTTATTAATTATTGCGCTTGCACCGACCAATAACATCACCAACAGCCAGATTAAGTTTACCCAAAGGCTTTCGAGGTGGAACAGGAATTTAAGATAAAGGCCAATTAATACCATTTGCACCGTCATGCGCAGTACGGCAACGGCAATATCTTTACCAAGGTGTAAATGAAAGTAGCGGTTAATTGCCAGTGGCGCGATAAGCACCAGCATGAATACACTCATTGCTAGCCAGCTAATGTCCATAATTCCTCATTTAATTTTGTGCTTCCTATAAATACAGTACCGCTGATTTGATTCAAGCATAAAAAAGCGCCTTATGAAATCATAAGACGCTGATTGAATGGCTAACTATGCTGTTAAGGTTTACTCAAGGTCTGAGTTATTTCTGGTGACGCACTGGCTTTATCGGCCTCAGTATCATTATCAGATGAGGGCTCAAGTAACTCATGAATCACGTTATCAACAAAACCAGCGCCGGCTGCTTCATACAAGTTGTAAACACTGTTCACACCTTGCTCTTTAAGTGATTGTGCATCTTCAGAGTACTGCACAATTGCGCTGATTTTACCTTTATATTCGAGCTTTTTTAATTGCTCTACCGCAAACATATTACCGACATGATGCGGCATAGCCAGTAGCACTAGTTCAAGGCTTGGTGCACGTTCAAGCTTTTCCCAAAAGTCGGTATCGCTGGCATCGCCTTGTACGACATTACGGCCTTCTTGGCGGTGGAAGTCGACTAAATCTTGCTTGTGTTCAATCCCTAAAATTTCACCACTGTACTTACCACGAAGCTCATCATAGGCTCCCGAACCAATTCGTCCCATCCCTAAAATTAAGAAGCGAGGGCTACCCACAGGTATTTGTCTATCTTCAGGATGAAGTGGGTGCCTTTCCAGTGTGGTGAAGGTGTCGTGGAATTTTTGATATAAGCGATTCACACTGGCATTTAATGGCGCAGCGATTAAGAAACTAATACTTAATGCGACTGCTAAAATAATGAGCCACTCTGCCGGTAACCAGCCTTTTTGCGCGGCAACGGCGGCGACAATCAGACCGAATTCGCTGTAGTTACCTAAGTTAAACGAGGCGAACAACGAGGTACGTGCGCGCAGTTTAAAGCGAGTCAGAATGAAGAAAAACAGTAACACTTTAAACGGCATTAACAGGACTAATAAGCCTGCTAAGCCAACATCCTCAATTGTCGGTAAACCATTTAAGCCAATGGTTAAGAAGAAGGCGACTAAGAACAGTTCTTTAAAGTAATAAATCGATTTAGCAAGCTCAGAGGACTTTGCATGACCAGCGAGTAAAACTCCCATGATCAACGCGCCTAAATCAGGTTTTAAGCCCACAGCTTCAAATACCCAAGCGCCCATGACTAGCGCCATAGCAAGGCCAAACAAAATCAGCATTTCGCCATGACCTACTCGATCAAACACTTTATAAATCACAGGCTTTAATAAGGGCAGTAACAATAAACCTAAGGCATAAACAGAGGGGAATTCACCTTTAGAAATGGTTAAGAACAGTACTGCGAAGATATCTTGCATAATTAAGATACCAATAGCGATGCGACCATAAAGTGCCTGACCATCACCATTCTCATCCAAGACTTTAACGGCAAATACGGTACTGGAGAAACTTAACGCAAAACTCAGCAACAGTAGCTGGTTCATTTCAAGATCAATCAGTCTATCTAAACCGACTAAACCTAATAGCTTGAGTATGGGTAAAAAGAATAAAATAGACCCGACTAAGTGAAGACTGGAACTGGCCCAGACTTCAGATTTAAGCAGACTTTTTACATCGAGTTTTAAGCCAATAGCGAATAGTAATAGCATGACGCCTAAGTCAGCTAGCTCTTGCAATAATGGAACGCTCTCATCTTGCACACCAAAGATAAACAGTAAGAAGCCGGCCGCTAAATATCCGATGAGCGGAGGAAGTCCTACTCGGCTAACGAGCATGCCGCAGACTAGGGTGATAATGAAAATTGCTGGTTCCATAATGCCTTTATTCTAATTGTTGAAAACAGGTTGTAGGTAAGTAGATTGTATAAGAAATAAATTAACTTGATATTAAAAAGTCATTATAAAATAAAAAAAAGACCAAATAAAAATTTAATTGGTCTTTTTTCAGTGTGTTATGCTTTTGCGATTTTACTTTTCGAGTAATAAATCCAAGTGATCAGCAAAAGGTTTAGGCTTCATAAAGCCCGTTACTCGCATGTCTTCACGTTGAACACCGTTTTTATCGAACATGATAAGTGCAGGCAAGCCTAAAACACTGAAATGTTCCATCAACTCAATATCAATTGCGTCGGTTTTAGTTAAGTCAGCTTTGAGTAGAATCATTTGATCTAAACGTTCAACCACCGCAGGGTCTTTAAAGGTGATGTGCTCAAACTCTTTACAAGCTACGCACCAGTCTGCGTATAAATCTAGCATGACATTTTTACCGCTTACGCTGGCTTTATCTAACTCAAGCTCTAAATCTTCCACCGACTTAATCAGTTTAAATTCTACCTTTTTTACTTGGGCTGTTTGTGCGATTTCGTTGCTCATTGATGGTGCTTGTAATCCCATTGCCGACATTACAGCTTGAAAACCATAAGAGAAGCTAGCCAGCAAGGTTAGCATCAGCAACACGCCGCGAGTGGTTTGCTTCCAGTTAAATTCAGACAGTTTATTCTGATGCATTAAGTAACCGGTCAAGCTAATTCCCCAAATTGACCATAATACGTCAGAGACAACCCCAGGCCAGATCCGATCGATCATCACGATAGACACTGAAATCAGTAAGAAGCCGAAAATGGTCTTAATGATATCCATCCAAGCGCCTGCACGTGGTAATAACTTACCGCCTGATGTACCTATAATGAGTAGCGGTACACCCATGCCCATGCTTAATACGTAAAGTGCTAAGAAGCCTTGCAGTAAGTCACCGCTTTGCGCCACGTAAATCAATGCACCAGACAAAGGAGCGGTAGTACACGGTGAAGCAACTAAGCCTGAAATCACTCCCATGAAGAATACACCAATCAGGTTGCCACCTTTTTGGTTATTCGACAGATTATTCATCTTATCTTGCCATTTACCCGGCAGACGTAACTCGTAAAGACCGAACATCGATAAGCTTAATAGGACAAACATCACTGCTAAGAAAATCAAAATTGCAGGGTGTTGCAGTGCAGCTTGGAACTTAAGTCCTGCCGATGCGACCACTAAGCCTAATAGCGAATAGGTAATAGCCATACCTTGTACATAAGCCATCGACAAAGTGAATGCTTTGGCTGTCGATAGCTGCTTGCCTTGGCCCACAATTATGCCTGACAAGATTGGATACATTGGGAATACACAAGGGGTTAGTGCTAAACCAATACCTAAACCAAAGAAGATGATTAAGGTCCACATTAGACTATCGTTAGCCAGCATTTGGCTTAAGCTGTCTTGTTGGGTAATAGGAGCTTGTGCATCAGCTTGATTACTGGCCGCTGAATAGTCCTGTGAGCTGGTGTCAGCTTTTTTAGGTGCATCGCCAATAATGGCTTTCTTTTTAGCCAGTTTGCCATCATTGGCAGCAACCGCTTCAAGGTCTACGTCACGCTTGGTTGGCGGATAACACAGTTTACCTTCAGCACAGCCCATAAAAGTAACTTGCACTTTTGAGCCCGCAGCGGCCTCTTTTAGCGCTAATGGCAGTTCAACAAACGTGTAATAAACTTCTTGTTCGCCAAAGTACTCATCGTCGTGCATCTTACCTTTGGGCAGCGCGATATCACCAATAACGGCACCATCAGCACTAAAGGTGAGTTTGTCACGGTACAGGTAATAGCCTTCAGCGATAACAAAGTTAATTGCCACTCGATTACCGTCTTGCTTGTAATCAAAAACAAACGCTTGCTCAACAGGCATTAATTCAGGTTCATCCTGAAGGAAGCTGAACTTCTTGTTGTTGCTAAAAATGTCTTCACTGTGTGCTAACGGGGATAGCAGAAGTAAACTGGTCAATAAAAACGTAAATATTTTTTTCATGATTGAGAGGTTTCTTTTATCCAATGTAAATAATTTGGCAAGCCTTGAGTAATAGGCGTAGCGATTAATTCTGGTACTTCATAGGGATGCAAATCGATCACTATTTTTTCTATTACATCATAATTATCTGCCATGCATTTTATGTGCATCGCGACTTCACTACTATGACAAACTTCACCTTCCCAAATATAAACTGACTCAATTTGCGGATACAGTTGCACACAAGCGGCAACTTTCGCAGTGACTAATGCCGTGGCGAGCTTTTTAGCACTGGCGATATCTGGACAAGTTGTTATAACTAATAAATAGCTTGCTGACATAGGGAGTCTATCATCCTTGGTTTATCTTAAAGTTAGCTTAAGCTTAATCACCTAAAATGGATTAATGCCAATGCTTTTTGAATTTAATCATAATTCGCTAATGTATCTCACTTTTGTTCAGTACAATAGCAAATTACATTAGCGTTGTGAGTCGCGTAATCCAGTTGTGATTAACGATAATTTTGATGCGTCTTGAATTAAGACCCGATTACCCCCATATATTGTTCATACCCAATGAAATAATTGAGGCCAACATGCTGTTAGTTTTATTTTTAGTTTTTATTCTTGTTCCTGCTATTGAGTTATCAGTGTTGATTTCAGTAGGGGATGTGTTTGGCCCATTGAATACTGTTGCGCTAGTTTTTCTTACCGCTATTGTCGGTGTATCGCTGGTTCGCAGCCAAGGGTTAAGCACCTTAATGTCGGTGCAATCTAAGCTTGAACGTGGTGAAGCACCGGGTAAAGAAATTGTCGAAGGCATGATGTTAGCGGCAGCGGGTTTATTATTATTATTCCCAGGTTTTGTGACTGATTTTATTGGTTTGTTGTTATTAACTCCATTCACCCGTTCACCGATCGCCAGCTATATATTTAAACGTATGCAAATGCGAGTGGTTGCTGGTGGCGGATTTAAAGGTGGTTTCCAAGGTCAAGCAGGCCAAAGCCCTTTTGGTAATCAAGGCCCATTTGGTGGGCAAGACGGTAATACCTTTGATGGTGATTTTGAGCGTAAGTTTGATCCTAATGACCTAACGCCTGAAACTCATCAAGTGGAAGTAAAAGACATTACGCCAGCGAAAGAGTCTGATACAGATAAAGGTGCAGAATCTTCAAGTAAAGCTGCGAGCGAGACTGCTAGTAATAAAGAGCCTGCTAGTTCAGATAACAGTAATGATACGGATAAAACCCACACACGTTAAGATGTAAATTGAATACAAAAAGCCGCTTGAGTATATAACTTAAGCGGCTTTTTATTGAGCGTTTTTGGTAAGCTATGGTTTTAAAAAATGATTAAACGATTCTTTATTATTAACAAACTACTGCTTAGCAGCGTCATCCATTTTTTTTCCCATCCAGAATGCGCTAATCGTGCCGCCAACCCAGCAAGCTAATAAAACCCACAGGGCTAAGTTTAACGATTGGGGTAAGTTGTTGGTGACACTGTCGTGCACGGCAGCGTAAATACTATAAAAATCCAGCGGAATGTTACCAGCAACGATCTCATCAGCAATGGCTTGAGCACGTTTTATTATTACTGTCATCATTACACATAGGCTCACAAAACTGGCCGCGATAATGCCCCAACCAATGGCTTTTTTACCTAAATATAAATGGCCCGTTCCTGGGCATACAAAAGCGTTTAACAGCGCAGCATTAACCGATTTACTCATGAACTTTCCTTGGCGATATTAGGGCCTACTTGTTTGCCGAATTAGCTTACTCTTCAATAGAGCCGTTAAATCAATACACCACTAATTGCCCAATGCTGCAATAGCTGATGAATTAAGCTTAATCATGATCTCGACGAAAGCTTCTTTGCAAAGCTATTTCTTGAAGCTAACTTCATAAAAGCAATCTTCACAAAGTAATCTTGATTAAATTATTTTGATAACACTATAGCGTAGAGTCGGGAGAACTATTGATTTCGTCATTGTTGTAATGCAAATGGGCTGAGTCGGGTTCAGTGATTTTACTGGCCATAACATAACAAGCTATACCCATAATGGTATTAGTCACAGGCAGTGCAATCAGTAAGCCCTTAACGCCACCTAAATATAAGCCTATAGCCGCTAAAGGCAGCATTAAAGCAAATAAGCGCACTAGGTTAATTACTAATGATTTCATTGGGCGGTGGTAAGCATTTAGGCAAGTCGCAAACATAATCACGATGGCTAAAGGGCCGTATGCAGCAGGTAAAACTTGAATATAAAAGCTGAGGTAATCAATGACCGCAGGATCTTGGCTGAACAACTCTGCAATAGCATGACCGCTGAAGAAAATTGGGATATACAGCAAGGTTTGAAACACTAACGCAAAGCGAAAAGCCAGCATCATGCCATCTTTAGCGCGTTGAGGTTGGCCAGCTCCAAGATTTTGACCAACAAAGGGCATTAAACTTGAAGTTAGCGCCATAATCACCACCAGAAATAATGTTTCAAGGCGAATACCGGCGCCAAAAGCGGCGACAGCTGCTTGGTCTGCACGGGCGAGCATCGCTAAAATAACGCCATTGGCGATAGGGTTTAGCATATTCATTAACGCGGCAGGGCGAGCAATATGACCAAGCTTTTTCCAATTTGCAGTAATACGAACTCGGCAAAGGGTCATTAACTCCAAGATGCGCTTTTTATAAATGAGGATGTAACCCGAAACGGTAAAAGCCACCACCCACGAAACTAAAGTCGCAATTGCAGCCCCTTGAATCTCAAGTCGGGGAAAAGGCCCTAAACCAAAAATTAATAATGGGTCGAGAATTAAGTTAATTATTGCTGCTACCGCCATAATAATTGCCGGTGAGCGAGTGTCGCCTGTTGCACGAATGCCTTGGTTGCCTACCATCAGCAGGACTAATAATGGCGCACTGCAAAACCATATCAACATATAGTCGTGGATCAGCGGTAAGCTCTTCTCGTTTGCACCCATCAAATTAAACAGTGGGTCAATTGCCATAATGCCAATCGAGACCAATATACTGATTAAGATAAATGTCAGCAGCATGGCATCAAATAAGAAACTTTTGGCTTTGGAGGTGTTGCCTGCACCGATAAGTCGAGAAAGGTTTGTCGACGTGGCCGCGCCAATACCAATGGCAATGCTGGCAAACACAATGGCGACAGGGAAAGTAAAACTGACAGCAGCAAGCGCATCAGTACCTAACTGACTGATGAAAAATGTATCTATGAGGCTGCCACCATAAATGGTGAGGATACCGATAAGGTTTGGGAGGCTCATATTTAATAGCACGCGGCCAATCGGCGCACTTAGCAACCCATGTTTATCATTCATCAATTTGGACTTAACACGACAACGGGAGACAAATTCTATCAGTATTTATTATGGTTTAATAAATACTAGCTACAATTTTTACAAAAAAATCGCAGTTTTTTTATTAAACCCCTTGGAACTGTGAGCATCGACCCCCATATATCAAACATCAAAGGGAGTATTGCCCTTATCATTTGTTTTAATCGCCTCGTTTGTGGGCAGCAATCATTAGGAGAGTCCGTAGATGAATATTCGTCCGTTACATGACCGCGTAATCGTTAAGCGTTTAGAAGTAGAATCAACTTCAGCTGGTGGCATCGTATTAACAGGTAGCGCTGCAGAAGTTTCTACACGTGGTGAAATCCTTGCTGTGGGCAATGGTCGTATTTTAGAGAACGGTACTGTTAAAGCACTTGACGTACAAGTTGGCGACGTAGTGATTTTCAATGAAGGTTACGGCGTGAAGAAAGAAAAGATTGATGGTGAAGAAGTACTTATCCTATCAGAATCAGACTTAATGGCAGTTGTAGGTTAATCCTCGTTATTAACTCGCTTTCAAACATCTCAAATTTTAAGGAACAGACAAATGTCAGCAAAAGAAGTTAAATTTGGCAGTGACGCTCGCGTTAAAATGCTAGAGGGCGTAAACATTCTCGCTAACGCAGTTAAAGTAACGTTAGGCCCTAAAGGTCGTAACGTTGTTTTAGACAAAAGCTTTGGCGCACCACTAATTACTAAAGATGGTGTTTCAGTTGCCAAAGAAATCGAACTAGAAGATAAGTTCGAAAACATGGGCGCTCAAATGGTGAAAGAAGTCGCTTCTAAAGCCAATGACGCTGCTGGTGACGGTACGACTACCGCTACTGTTCTTGCACAATCAATCGTAACTGAAGGTCTTAAAGCGGTTGCAGCTGGCATGAACCCAATGGATCTTAAGCGCGGTATCGACAAAGCGGTTATCGCAGCGGTTGCTGAACTTAAAGCACTTTCTCAAGAGTGTTCAGATTCAAAAGCGATTGCACAAGTTGGTACTATCTCAGCTAACTCTGACGAATCAATCGGCGAAATCATTGCGACAGCAATGGAGCGTGTTGGTAAAGAAGGCGTTATCACTGTTGAAGAAGGCCAAGCCCTAGAAAACGAATTAGATGTTGTTGAAGGTATGCAGTTTGACCGTGGTTACCTATCACCATACTTCATCAACAAGCCAGAAACAGGCAGCGTTGAGTTAGATTCTCCATTCATCTTATTAGTTGATAAGAAAATCTCTAACATCCGTGAATTATTACCAATCCTAGAAGCGTTAGCGAAAACAGGTAAGCCATTGCTTATCGTTGCAGAAGACGTTGAAGGCGAAGCATTAGCAACATTAGTTGTGAACAACATGCGCGGTATCGTTAAAGTGGCAGCTGTTAAAGCACCTGGCTTTGGTGACCGTCGTAAAGCAATGCTACAAGACATCGCTATCTTAACTGGCGGTACTGTTATCGCTGAAGAAATCGGTCTAGAGATTGAAAAAGCGACATTAGAAGATTTAGGTACTGCTAAGCGCGTAGTTATCACTAAAGATAACGCAACCATCATCGATGGTAACGGCGAGCAAGCGCAAATCTCTGGTCGTGTATCGCAAATCAAGATTCAAGTTGAAGAATCAACATCTGATTACGACAAAGAAAAACTTCAAGAGCGTATGGCTAAACTTGCTGGCGGCGTAGCTGTTATCAAAGTTGGCGCAGCAACTGAAGTTGAAATGAAAGAGAAAAAAGCCCGCGTTGAAGATGCACTACACGCAACTCGCGCAGCCGTTGAAGAAGGCGTTGTTCCTGGAGGTGGGGTTGCACTAGTACGTGTTGCTTCTAAAATCTCTGAAGTTGAAGTGATCAACGAAGACCAAAAACACGGTGTGATCATCGCACTACGTTCAATGGAAGCGCCACTTCGCCAAATCGCAACTAACGCAGGTGAAGAAGCGTCAGTTGTAGCGAACACAGTTAAAAACGGCACAGGTAACTTCGGTTACAACGCGGGTAACGACACCTACGGCGATATGCTAGAGATGGGTATTCTTGACCCAACTAAAGTAACCCGTAGTGCATTACAGTTTGCAGCATCTATTGCAGGTCTAATGATCACAACTGAAGCAATGGTAGCTGAAATTCCACAAGACGCAGCAGCGCCAGATATGGGCGGTATGGGTGGTGGTATGGGTGGAATGGGCGGCATGATGTAATTATTGCTTCTTTGCTGGTCTAAATCGGTGATAACTGCGTTGCTTCACCACTCGTTTAGTGTACTAAACGTCGTGGTAAAGCGCCTTGTTCTAACTCGATTTATCCTGCGCCAAGAATGCAAAATTCATTGCTGGTCTGAAGCCTAAAAGCTTAGAACCGAATAAAGAAAGCCCCGATACCTAACGGTATCGGGGCTTTTTGTTTAGGGTAATAAGAGCTTTTGAAAAGTTTACTCTGACCCTAATAATCTAAGTAAAACAATTATTAACTGAGATTGTTAGCTCTGTATAATTTAAGATACAATTCTTTTTAGAGAAACTAAATGAACAGTAGGATTAATTTTGTCATCAAATAACTCTGAGAATTTTGACCGTGTAGAAAAAGCAGTTAGAAATAGTACCATATTTGCAACCATAATCATTACAGCTATTCCTCTGTCATACCTCATTTGGTTTTATTTTGTTAATGATTATAGTCTATCGTTGGATAGTGGAACATGGGGGACATTTGGTGATTTTACTGGAGGCATCCTCAATCCATTAATTGCTTTATTGGCTTTTTATTGGCTTACACAATCTGTAATTATCCAGAAAAAAGAGCTTAATGATACGACAAAAGCTTTGGTCGACTCTAGTAAATCTCAGAAATTACAGGTAGAAACTCAAGAAAAGAAGCGTTTCGAAGATACCTTTTTCTCACTTCTAAATTTGCATAATAAAGTTTTGGAACAACTTCATGAGAGAATAACTATACGTGAGGTGCTTCAGGCGAGTGTCATTAAGAAAATTTTTAAGAGTTGTTACAAATCTAGTGCAGTTAATTCAATAGAAAAAGCAAGACAAAAGTTACATGATGACCACGGTGAAATCAGCGGACATTATTTTAGAATGTTATACCAATTATTGAAGGTGATTGCTGTTAGCTGTCATGGCAGTGGTATTAGTGAAGAGTTCACCGTCGAGGAGCTAGTTAATACCCCTGTATCGAATGAAGAAAAACTATATTCAAATATTTTAAGGTCATTCCTTAGCACAGAGGTCACTATGCTACTTGCGGTAAACTGTGTGTGTACAGATCCGAATGGAACCTTCTATAAATACCGCTTATTAATCGAACGTTATAACTTTCTAGAACATATGCCACTTGATAATAAAATTGCAGAAGAAGCTATAAATTACTATGACGTTAAAGCATTTGGTAAGAGTAGCTTTCTTGTTGCGTTATATAAGGCCAGAACAACTTAAATTCTTTCAACATCCTAATCTCCTTCAACATTCTAACCAACTGGTTTTCAAAGCCGTAATCTTGGCTGTGTAGGGGGTAAGTGAAAGTAGGTGTAAAGTAGGTGGGTCAGAGTAAACTTTTATTCTGACCTTTAGGCATTAGTTACATCACTGCCTTTCGCTGGGGACTCCATCGTTATTACCATCCATTTTTGTGTCAGGGCAGTACTTGTTGTAATACATTGCTTCATCACACGATCGCATATGGCTACAGTGGGTTTTTCCTGCCTCACAGCGGAAATTTTGTACGGGCTTAAACTGCATTTGTTCAACATCTTGATTAGTTAGTACTGGTATTGCGGTCATTTCTTTGTATTTTTGAAAACCGAATATGCCGAAGGCTAATATGATTAAAAGAGGGATAAGCATGCCGCTTGTTGATCTATTATTGTCGTGTCGGCGATTATTATTGGACTTGCGGGTAGAGATGACTGCGACACCTTCGATATTGGCTTTTATCGCTTTGATCTTTCCATCACTTTGAGTCTCTGAAATAACTGGGGTCAGAGTAAACTTTTCAAAATTCCATATTAAAATATGAAACTAAAAAGCCCTGATACCTAACGGTATCAGGGCTTTTTAGTTGATGGATGATTTAGAAATACTGCAGCATCTACATAAGTAATTTGTTCTTCAATTTAACTCAGTAGATTGAATAGTCATGATGAATGTTCAAATGAAATTGTAGGCTCAATAGTCTCCGTCGGAAGTGTCCGAAACGATGAAGTTAATTAGCGTGAGGTTGGCATGGATGCCAACATAGCCTCGGTTAAGCCATGGATGGCGCATCTGAGGCGGTAGTTAATTCACTTCTAATTGTGAGGAAATAACACTTCTTCGGAGCGGGTAGGAGATCCAAGAGGGAGTAGCCGTTATTCCCTCTTGGTCTGGTGTGGGCGAAGCGCCACGACTTTCTCTTTCGGGCATAAAAATCGAGTAAGTGCGCCTGTCTCTGCTCTTACTTATTTCTAACAAGCAATGACACGCATCCACGGCTAATAGCTTTGCGTAACGGTTAATGGCTTTGAGTAAAAGCCGTGAGAGTTATATGTATGTTTATGGCATACTTGTTTTCATGCTATGGATCATTTTACTTATTGTCATTGCAGGCTGCGTATTCTTGCCCGGTTTGTGGGTCAATCACATCATTAACAAGTTTAAGCAGCCTGCTGATCGCTACCGTCAGCAAGGGAGCGGTGGTGAACTTGCTCGTCATCTTCTAGATCGTTTTGGCTTGCATGACGTCAAGGTTGAAGAGACGCCCGACGGCGATCATTATGATCCCGCCGCTAAGACTGTTCGCCTAACGCCAGATAACTATTCCGGTTACTCCCTAACTGCTGTGACTGTCGCTGCCCACGAGGTCGGGCATGCTCTACAGGACTCTCGCGGCGAGACGATGTTTATCACGCGACAAAAGCTCGCTAGAGCCGCAATGGTCGGTGAACGTATTGCTGGCATAATGATGTTAGCGGCGCCAGTGGTCTTTATGCTAACCCGTATACCGCAAGCTGGCGCGTTGACTATTTTGATTGGCGTGCTATCGATGGGGTTGAGCACTATTGTGCATCTGGTGACCTTGCCAGTGGAGTTCGACGCCAGTTATGGCAAAGCGCTGCCCATTCTAAAAGAGGGCAAATACCTGCATGACGGTGACCTAAAACATGCGGAGAAGATCTTAAAAGCAGCTGCGCTGACCTACGTAGCAGGCTCGCTAGCCAGCTTGCTCAATCTTGGCCGCTGGATAGCGGTGCTACGTCGCTAGTAGGAAGTGATTTGGGTCAAGTAAACTTTTAAACATCTCCATATTAATAATATGAAATTTGAAAGCCCCGATGCCTAGCGGTATCGGGGGTATTATTGCTAGGGTCTTTGAATTAAGCCGCTACGACTTTAACGGGTACACCATGACGACAAGTACAATAGGTATCGACATCCACTAATGGAGCAAAACCTTCACGGGTCGGGTCGTTTGGCAAAATGGTATTGACCTCGGTACCTGCACTTCGGCGCGGATCGCCCTTTAACTTTTGATCGTCAATCCAAATATCATTGGCCCCATAGGCTGTATGCCCAAAGCCCATTGCAACAGATACGGCTCCTTCAACCATATCCTCGACCAATTTTAATGTTCCTAAAGCAGGTCGATTAATTGCTGATGCCACTTTGACTTGCTGACCATCCGTTAACCCAAGCTTTGAGCCTGTGTTTTGGTGCATATAAACATAGTTAGTTGGGCTAAACTCTGTGGTTCTATGGTAAGACACCGACCAGTTAGAACGTGCGGTAGGTTTGTATGAGCTAATCACTAATGGATATTCTGACTCTGGCCAGTGTTCACGCCATTTATCTCCATTCCAGAACTGGTTAGGGCGATAGATAGGCACGCCACTGCGGTGTTCACCAGTGTAGCAATGAATACCTTCTGTAAGACCTTCATTATAAAGATTTAAGCATAATCTTGGCTTGTTAGCTTGAAAGTCACCATCGTAGCGGGGAGAGTCATCATAATAGCCTCCACGGGACAATAACCTCGCAACTAATTGTTGCTCGTCAGGCGTCAAATGCGAGTTTATCAGTCGTGTTGCAAATGGGATACCCGATAACTCTACATCTCGTGCTGTTGCTTGAGGCAATTTATTCTTAAGGGAAGTTGCAGCATTTGCCAACGAATAAGCGGACCACTGCGCTTCAGTATGCAGATCAACATAATTGCCATCTTGTTTTTTAATGGCTTTATCGCCAAAACCTTTTAGCTTCAGCTCTTTGGAGATATCGATTAAAAATTGTTCCATACAGATGGTGTGCCCTGCTGCATTTTTATCAATTTTTGATTCAAGCATATGACCAGATGCGCTGACTCCTTGGCGCTCACTGCCCCAATGAGACTCTAGAGCGACCTCTTCGAGATGTACAAAGTCAGGGATGAGGTAATCAGCATATTCAGTAGTGGTACTAATTTGGTCAACGATACCAATGACCAATGGAATACCATACTCACCGTGGGGATGCTTAAACGCATCAAAGACTTGAGTGGGTAAACCTGCGGCGCCATATAATACATTTGCTCGCCAAGAGATAAACGCCTTTAATTGATATGGTCGTTTATTGACATGGCTCGTTAGCATTTCCGCGGCATTTTGCATTGGAAATACTTCGCTCCAAGGGTCTTGTGATGGGTACGGGTTTTGACCTGAGGTTAATTTGTTTTGATACTCAGCTGATAATTCATATTTACCTTCACGGTTTATTGAAACACCCTGATCTTTTTTGCCGTAACCGCCTTCAACTTTTGCCAGTTCATAGGGCCCTGATAAACTGGAAACACCACCATTCGGTGTAGTCGCACCACCTTTAGCATGATGACAACCAATTAATACATTGAGCATGGCTGCGCACCAACCACTTGTTGAGGCATCGGAGCTGTTAGCGCCTGTGGCTAACTTAACCGTAGCCCTGCGTCCATGTTGGGTGAGTTTAGTGGCTATTTGTCGAATACGACTTTCAGCAATCCCTGTTACAGAGGCATATTCTTTCATCGAGTGCGCATAAGCCTGCTGGCGCAATAAAGCCAGCGAACTCATTACATTAATCGACTCGCCATCTAAGGTTACAGCTTGTTCAACCATTAAATCTGCAGTATCAGTTTTATTGACAGAGGTTAACTTGCCATTCACTAATACTTGGATGTCTCCAAGCTTATTACGCAAAAATTTATTGAATTGAGGGTGAGTGGGTTCCTGCACAACTAAGTAACTTGCATTGGTATGGTGTAACTCCCCTGACTTTTTGGCAGCTGCATCAGATACATTTTGTAAATGTGTAACATTGTATAAGTCATTCTCAAAAATATGACGCATTAAACCGAACAAAAATGGCGTATCTTGACCGGGTAAAATAGGCTGCCAACTGCCTCCTGTGCCATGAATTGTTGCATTACGAAGGATCGGATCAACCTGTACGTACTCGAAGTTGTATTGCGTTCGAGCTTCTGCAAGTTGAGCACTGATTAGGTTTAATGAATTGCCTGAATTTGAAGGTGCATTACCAACATATAGGGCAAATTTACATCCGTCAGGACCGGATGAGAAGTCTAGATCTGGTTGGTTTTGTGCTGCGCCAGTAAAAATGCCTGATTTAAATATTCTACTAATACCAATGGCTTGAGATAATCCACAGTAGGCAGCTTTTTGTCCGATGGTTGTTCGATATTGCTCTGAAAATCGGCGTAGTAATGATGTTCTTACTTTCAATACGGAACTGTATGAAAGCATCAGTTGCTTGGAAGCTGGACCAAATAATGGATCGCTTGGACAAGCAAGTTTATCTGGCTGATGGATAGCACGTAATCCGTCAACATGGCCTTCACCAAACAGGTTTCCGCCATTGAGGATTTCTTGTATCGCCTGCTCATATGGAATTTTTACCCAGCGACGTTCTCCTCGCTGACCAACACGCTTTAACACGCTAGTTATACGCTGTTTGCTATCAACAGCTTGGCCTGCTGCAGTTCCTCGAGCGCAAGTTGTTGCTCGATTATTGCTACTGTTTTGATTGGTCAGGTTAATTAATGCTGATTCAACCGAGCTCTCTAATGGTTCAGGCTTTAGGCGGTTATTGGGACAAAATGGATTGCCGGATACTCGCTGAACTTCATTGGTATTCTTATCAATTCGGACTCGAACTGAGCAACCATCGAAACAGCCGAAACAGCGAGCAAAACCAGTTCTGACATCATTATGAAGCTTAAGTTTTCCATCTATTACTTGATACTCAGGAGGTAGAGTTTCACCACTCACATTAATTTTATTGGGTTTTGGCTTAGGTTGCTTAGGGTGGCAAGCAACTAAAGATGCACTTGCAGAGGCAATAGCGCCAGCTTTTAAGAAGTTTCGTTTTGACTTATCAATCATGTTAGCGCTGCCATTGTTCGGTAGAGATAGTGATTAGCTGTTGATCTACCAATTGCTCTGGCAAACCGATATAAAAGATATTTGGCTCTGTTCCTGCATTAGCAAGAATCGTATAAAACTTATTGGATTTGAGGGTTTCAGATATCTGGCTTTTAGGATCGGATAAGTCACCAAATATACGGGCAGATCCTGTACAAGATTCCACACATGCAGGAAGTAAACCTGCTTCTAACCTATGGAAACAAAAGTTACATTTTTGTGGTGTTAAATGAAATTCGCTGTCCGCTATGCGTGCACCATAAGGACAAGCTTCAGTGCAAAGCTGACAGCTAATGCATTCATCATGGTCGATATAAACAATGCCATTGTCGAGTGATCCTGTGGCAGATACGGGGCAAGCATCAATACAAACCGGATTCGAGCACTGGTTGCATTGCATAGGAATACTAACGCTATTTTTAACGCCTGCTTCATCGAGACTGAGCTGTTTCACTGAAGTGCGCCCTCGTCCCTCCGGTGTCTTGTTTTCAATAGCACACGAGACTTCACAAGACTTACAGCCACTGCAGCGTCGTACATCAATGACCATAGCATAACGTTTATTGGGTATTTCTTGATTCGCTAGTGCGCTATATGAAACTTGAGAGAAAAGAACTCCCAACCCCATGGTTTTTAATATGTCTCTTCGGTTTATCACTAGGTTTTTCGCTCCACAAAATTTGAGGGCGAAGTCTATTCATTGCCATTTTATATTAGCGTGATCTAACACACGCGCGGATTAGTAGCGAAAAACTTTCATTTATCATTGAGAGATGTGTCACGGAAATATAAATTTATATACTTTAGGTGTAACAGCTTGCTGGTAGTTTAGTATCAAGCTGGTAACAAATGTAAGGCCGCAGCTTGAGGGGGAAGAGAGTTTACTGATTGTTCACTTACTAGAAAGAGCAGTTTTTATGTTGAATTCCACTCATGTGTTGATGAAATTTAATCAATTCATCAATCAGCTGAGTTTAATTACAATGACCAGTTCAACATCAATAACGACTTAATTGAAAACAAATAGAAGTTGCCATTAATGAGTATCATTGAATTTATAACAGCGAATATAACAACCTTTTTGGCCTTGGTGGCCACTGGCGTTTTCGCTGGAATTTTAGCGGGTTTGTTAGGTGTCGGCGGCGGGATTGTTATCGTGCCAGTGCTGTTTTTCTTGTTTCAAGGATTTGGCGTATCTGCTGAGTCAGCAATGTTAGTTGCTACTGCCACTTCGCTGGCGACCATAGTGCCGACCTCGGTAAGTTCGATTCGTTCTCACAATCAAAAAGGCAATGTCGATTTTGAGCTGCTTAAACGGTGGGCTGGATTTATTCTGATTGGCGTGTTGCTGGGCAGTTGGTTGGTGACGCGTGTTGACGGTACGATACTGACTATATTGTTTGGGATTATTGCGGTGCTTTCAGCGCTTAATATGTTATTGAGAACGGGTAAGACTGCGCTCTATCATCAGTTACCCGGTAAAGTTGGGCAAACGGTGATGGGGACTTCGATTGGCTTTTTCAGTTCAATGGTAGGCATTGGCGGCGGTACGATTTCGGTGCCATTACTGACGCTTTATAACTACCCAGCTCATAAGGCAGTAGGTACGGCTGCAGCGATTGGATTAATTATTTCGTTGCCTGCGGCGTTCACTATGTTGGTATTAGGCAGTACCCCAAGCGATGCGCCAGCTGGCACTTGGGGTTTGGTTAATCTGGTAGGGTTTATCTGCATTGTGCCGCTAACAGTATTATTTGCACCTGTTGGGACATCATTAGGGGCCAAGCTAGATGGAGCCAAGCTTAAGAAGGTTTTTGCTTGTGTATTGCTGTTCACGGGTGTGCGGATGTTGGGGCAGCTTTTTCTATAGTGTTTCTATTTAGGTTTTCTATTTAGGCCTTTTATTAAGGCATATTATTTAAACTTCTATTTATATTACTTAGTCGATTTAAAACAAAGTGCTCATGTTGAGCACTTTGTTTTATTTATCCGCTTTAATTTACTTTAGTCACTTTTCAAGTTGTTGGCAGCAAGCTCTTGTCTAATCATTGCAGCGCCTTTGCTAAGAGCATTCAATTTTCCTCTTGCGACATCACGTGATAAAGGCGCCATGCCGCAGTTAGTACATGGGTACAGCTTGTCGGCATCCACATATTTGAGTGCTTCACGCAGGGTTGCTGCGACTTCTTCAGGTGTTTCGATGGTGTCGGTGGCGACATCAATTGCACCCACCATCACTTTTTTACCTCGTATTAGCTCAAGCAGTTCGATGGGCACATGGGAGTTATGACATTCTAACGAGATAATATCGATAGTAGACTGCTGCAGTTTAGGAAAGGCCTGCTCGTATTGGCGCCACTCTGTGCCTAAGGTCTTTTTCCAATCTGTGTTGGCTTTTATGCCATAGCCGTAGCAAATATGCACCGCGGTTTCGCATTTTAGGCCTTCGATTGCTCGCTCTAAACACGCAATCCCCCATTCATTCACTTCGTCAAAAAACACGTTAAATGCAGGCTCATCAAATTGGATGATATCAACCCCTGCTGCTTCTAATTCTTTCGCCTCTTGGTTGAGTATCTTGGCAAACTCCCAAGCGAGTTTTTCGCGGCTGTGGTAATGGTCGTCATAAAGGGTATCTATCATGGTCATTGGGCCAGGTAAGGCCCATTTAATGGTTTTATTGGTTTGCTGGCGTAGTACTTTGGCGTCTTCAACAAAGACCGATTTAGGACGTGAAACAGCGCCCACGACAGTAGGCACGCTCGCATCATAACGGTCACGTATTTTAACCGTTTTTCGATTTTCAAAGTCAACGCCAGTTAAGTGCTCGATAAAGGTGGTCACAAAGTGTTGGCGGGTTTGCTCGCCATCACTGACGATATCAATTCCCGCTTGTCGCTGCTCATGCAATGACAAGCGCAGCGCATCGTGTTTACCATCAATTAATTCCTTGCCTTGTAATTTCCAAGGCGACCATAAGGCCTCAGGCTCTGCAAGCCATGACGGTTTAGGTAAGCTGCCCGCTGTTGATGTAGGCAGTAGGGGTGTTTGTGTATTTGTTTTCATAATAATGCTGCGGTGCCTTAAATTTTTGCGTGTGTAGCTTAATGTCATCGCTAAAATGAGTACTTAAACTGCGTAATTCGCTGACCATTGTTCGAGTAATGATTGGTAAGGTTTGATGAAGTGTTCTTCTGCAAACTTGCCTTGTTTCACTGCTAACTTACTGCGCTCTTCTCGGTCATAAATAATTTGCGTGAGCGAGTGGTCTTGGTTTTTCAAATTAGGCTGATAGCAGTTTCCTGCCACCGCATTGGCATTATAAATTTCAGGTCGATAAATTTTTTGAAAGGTTTCCATTGTGCTGATGGTGCTAATTAACTCAAGGTTGCTGTAATCATTCAGTAAATCGCCAAAAAAGTAGAACGCTAATGGTGCAACACTTTTAGGCGGCATAAAGTAGCGAACCTGTAAGCCCATTTTTTTGAAGTATTGCTCGGTTAACGATGACTCATTGGGCTGATACTCAAACCCCAATAATGGATGTTGATTACCCGTTCGCTGGTAGGTTTTATTGTCTGACACACTCAGACAAATAACCGGTGTTTTTTTGAAGTGCTGCTTATAGGTATCTGAGTTCACGAAATACTTAAACAATTTGCCATGCAGATCGCCAAAGGTATCAGGGATACTAAATTGGCTTTGACCTTTATTATGCTCAGACAGTAAGACGCTAAAGTCATAATCTCGCACATAGGATGAGAAGTTATTGCCGACAATGCCTTCAATCCGTTCCTTGGTGTGATGATCCACAATATGGGTTTTCAATATCTCAATTGACGGGAAGGCTTGATTATTTCCTTCAATTTCCATATCTACAGAAATGATTTCAAGTTCGACAGAATATCGATCACCTTTGGGGTTATCCCAATAGGCGAGGGCATTAAAACTGTTATCGATCATCGTCAATGCGTTTCGTAAGTTCTGCTGACGACTTTCACCTCTAGCTAAGTTGGCAAAGTTAGTCGTAATGCGAGTGCTGTCTGATGGCTGGTAGTTTTCATCAAGACAAATATTTTTAATCGAAAATGTAAAATCGTTACTCATGATCTGCTATCCCTTTTCGTAATAAACCCTGAACCTGTCGCTAATGCTTGCTTGGCTTTCAAATCCTTTTGAAAGTGCTCCTGCGATTAGTCTTCATCTTTTTTGTAAGCCGAGTGTGTTTTATACGTGTTTAGGTAGATGATGAAAATTGATTAAATTTCCGCTGCAACATGAGCGTTGTTCATGTTGGTTTTTAATAAAGGAATTGGGAAATAGTGAACAGTTGAAACTGGTGATAAATGCGGCTCTGCCGCCAGATAGATATGGTTAGACTAGGTAGCAAAATGAAATAACTAAAATACAAAGGTTCTGCTCCTGTGAGTTTTCAACTGTTTAAATTTTTTACGTGAGAGGAGATGTGTAAATTAATTTTGTTTATTTTAAATCTTAACTTGTTATTTTATATGTGTTAATTCTAATTGAGTCATGTGACAGCTTCACAGTCATATGACAAACTAGGTGACTGTCATAAGGATGACGTCGTTATATCTCTATTTGGATGCTTTACTTGCTACTCCATTTAAATGAGGGAGTAACAATGACGACTAATGAACAACTTAATAAGAGTTTGGATAAAAAAATGGACACCATCTCAATACACAATGGCTACTGGTTTTATTTTGAGGTTGATGGGCTAGAAATTGCGGCACACGGCTCTGCTTATTCTGGTAGAGAAACTATTTATATTAACGATAACCCTGTATCAGATAAAAGGAATTTATTTAGCACTAAAGGTAGTCACTCTTTTCATTATCAAGGTAAAGGTTATAAAGTTGTTTTTAATATGACGAGTATTCTGCGAGGAGAATTAGTTTGCCAATTGTATATTGATAACGATTTACATGCTGAACAAACTAAAGCATATATAGAGTCGGCATCTAAATGTGTAATAGATTTGCTGAAGGTATTTGGTTTATTTCTAGTTGCTGGTTTTTTCGTTGGAAGTTTGATTGGTTTTTTAGTTAATTATTTTGCTGGATAGAAGTGAATAATTGTTATGGAAATTAATCATAAAATAGTTAAGAGGCTCCGCTCTGATCGAAATTGGACGCAGCAGCATCTGGCGGATGCTTGTGATATTAGCTTAAGAACAGTGCAGCGTATAGAAAAGTTCGGAAACGCTTCTACTGAAAGTGTATTAAGTTTATGTGTTGTTTTTGAAATATCAAAAAAAGACATATGCATTGTACCAAAGGTAGAACCACAACAACTGCAAACGGTTAAGGTGAAGCCATATTATTTACTATTGATATTGGCGCTAACCTTAGGAATGATGCTAGGTGCTTTCGTCACTTATTATCTAATGCAATAACAGACACTAGCATCAATTCACTTATTATTGCAGAGATAACAAATTTGAATCACTAGCTGTTTATTTTACATCAGACTTTAATTTAGTCGTTTTGTACTATGGACAGAGTTTATTAGATAGATAAGAGTATCTATTCAAGGGTTAAAAAAGGAATTTATAATCGTGAATATTAAATCTTGTACAAAAATGATGGCCGTAATTCTAGCTTGTTTACCTATGCTTAGCTTTAATGTGCTAGCAAGGGATAATCAATTAAAAGAATGCCACACCGATAATTGCAAAGAATACTTTAAAGCTTACCGACTATTGACTAAGCGAGGGCATTCAGAAGCAATGGCAACATTGGGTGAGTTTTATTATGCAGGTTATGGTACTGAGAAAAATAATAAAAAAGCATTAAAATGGTTTCGACGAGCTGGTAAGTATGGCGTAATGTCAGCAAAGCATAAGGCTGGAGTCATTTATCTGCAAGATCCTGAGCTTGAGGATATAGAGGAAGGTATCGACTTCTTACAATATGCGTCAAACAGAGGCTTTTCTCCTTCATCTTTGTTGCTGGGTAAAATTTACTTAACAGGAAGCTTTGTTGATAAAGATTTAAAAGCTGCTGATGAATTACTTTCATTAGCTTATGAGGCTGATAATTCAGTGGCAATCGACTACGCTGAACTTCTATACAGTCATCCTAAATCTCAAGATCTTCCATTAGATAATTTATTTGCGATGGTTGAAAAAGATAATCAGGCATTAGTAAATAAAAAGGGAAGCGATCAAATTGAATTCCCTAAGAATGAAATGGAAACAATTACAGTTACTACTGAATCATTTGAAGATTTATTTAATAAAAGAATTGCAGTATTGAATAATCAAAGGCCGGATACTAAAAAAGGTACGGGTACTAATATAGCTGGCATGACATGTGCCGACTTATGGGCATGTAGTAGTGAGCAAGATGGCGAAAGGATCAGAGATGTATTACTTTCGGATTGGGGATTAGTTGCTCAAACATTCCGCTTACAGTAATTTCTGTCATATTTAATCTAAGATAAGCAGTCTAACAACCACTTGAAGCCTTGAAGTTTCAAGTGGTTTTTACTGCATAAAAGTACCTATATATTTAGATTTTGCATTGATAATTGACTTTATCTGAAAGTGTAACACGCCCCATAAACCCATAAACCGAAAGTCAGCTATATACCAGTTTGGATAACAATAACGGCTAACGGGAACCTCATAGTAGAAGAAAATAATAATCCGAAAATCTACTTTAAGGAAGAGAAATTGGCACAAATGAATACATCAATATGTTGCTGCGTTGTTAAGTTTGTGGGGGTGATATATTATCATACCCACATGGAAGTCCAACTTAAGTAGGATGCTTAATGCTTTTCTCGCGTACTCAAAATATATCCCTTTTTGCCTCATTCTTATTGTTATTTGCTTGCGGAGGAGACAATGGAAGTGATGAAACTGTAACTCCAGAAAAAACCACATACCTTGTTTCAACTTTGGCAAGTGAAGGTGGGAGAATAGAACCGATTAGCTTCACTGTTGAAAGCGGTTCTACAGCCTCTTTTACTGTTATGGCCGACGAAAACTATATGATTACTAGTGTGTCGGGCTGCGGTGGTAACTTAACAGGCAATACCTATCTGACCGATGCAGTGACGAATACATGCGAAGTTTCAGCAACGTTTAGTTTAATCCCATCTACTGATGATGAAGCTCCCATTGTAAATGTGTTATTTCCAGCCAAAAATTCAAGAGCGAACGGCTCAAAAATTACCATTAGAGGCACTGCCAGTGATGAGGGTGGGGTTAAAGCTGTTCGGGTAAATGGAGAGTTAGCTAATATTGCAACTCAACAAGAAAGCGGATCAACGGGACAACTTGATGATGTAGTCAATGCTAAAGTCGATTGGCAAATAGAGATTCAGTCAGACATCGATGAAGATCTGGTTATCACCACAGAAGATGATGCAGGTAATATTGATGACATTGCTGAATCAATAAAAGTATTTAATGCGATAATCCCATCTAATTTTATTGTAGATAAAACCAATAATCGTTTAATCGGTCATTTAAATCCCACTCAATTTGCCATAGTTGATTTACCTACAAAATTCATGCATGTCATTAATGTGCAATCACTTGGCGAGTCTAACCCCTTCACCTATTACGAAAATCAAAATAGTCTTATTCATTCAGAGTTAATAGAGGAACAGCTTACATTATCGAGAATTGACGTAGCTTCTGGCGATGTTGAAGTTATTTTAAATCATGATTTACAACTCGACTCATCTAAGTGGTCATTTGCACATGTTAAATCACTCGATATTGGCCCTGAAGAAGATGAATTATTCATATTACTGACTTATTTTCCTGTAGAAGGTGTTAACCAGGCACAATCCGTCATTATGAAACTGGATTTAAATACCAATTCTTTATCTACGATAATTGAAGGTCAAACCTTGTCAGGCAATTCGGTTTCAACAAGCGATATTGCATACACTTCCAAAGGGTTACTCGTTTTTAATAGTGCTTTTGGGGGAAATGATGATGGACTGTCCATTGTTGAGTTTGACGGTTCTGATAGTAAAGCTATCACGGGAAATCTAGGTATTACTTCAGCAAGTGTTGATGTTGACCATCAAAATAACACCGCTTATGTTGCTGGGTATAAAGGATTCAGTCGAATAGATTTAACGACAGGTGAGCATAGTGAATTCTCACTTGAAACAGATCAAGATGAATTGGCTATTTCTCAAATTCGTTCAACAGGGCTCGATTTATCAAATGATCAGTATTTAGTGAGGGATAGTGATTTAGATGTGATTGTGGCTGTTAATCTAACCTCAGGAACAAGAACTACATTTGCTAGTAATGGGGTAGGAACAGGCCGTGTCATGATTGCTCCGAGGGAGTTATCTTTAGATAGTGCGAATAATATTGCTTATATCGCTGATGACGGTGGAAACTCACCTGGGTTTATTTTAGCAATCGATATGGAAACTGGTGATAGAGAGACTGTATATAGGTTTGAAAATGAATATAACTATATGATGAGTGGCTTATCATTCGATCCAGCGACGAATATTTTGTATACGTCGATTAATAATCAAGTTTTGGCTATTAATATTGAAGATAAGTCTAGTGAAGTTATTAGCAGCGCCTCAATAGGGAGTGGTGTATTTTTCAGTGGTATTACTGATGCAGTGTTAGATAAGACTAACGAGCGAGTTTTAGTTGTTGATTACCATGGTCAAGCAGTACTTGCTGTTAACCTATCTGATGGCTCTAGGGCGATTATTTCTTCATCTAATTCGGATAGTCTTGTCGGCGAAGGCATTAGTATTTATGGGATAAGCTCAATTGCGTTAGATGAAGCTAACCAGTTGGTTTATGCCGCTAGTCAAGTAAACAAGAATATTATTAGCATCGATCTTGCTACAGGCAACAGAAGCTTATTATTAAATTCTTGTGAAGGAGAGGATTTCGTTGATGACGGCTTAAATCATATTTCATACAATAAATATGATAACTCACTGCTATTCGCTAATCGTGTCATTAGCCAATTTAATATTGATGATAATGTCTGCAAAAACTCATCGCTTAGTTTACCTTTCGATCTCGAGCAAAATGAAAGGGGACAAACTTTCGCTAATGACTTTAACAAGCTATATCAGATTGATTTAGTCACCAATGAAAAAGTGATACTGTCAAAGTAGAACACTTGTCTTCGCTTTGAGAAACACTTATGAAAATGAGTGTTTCTCTTGTATCTAAAAGTATTAAAAGACTGGGACTGCTTTTAAGCTAATTCTCAGATACGTTTATTACAATTACCGTCTTATTGTGTATTTTACTCGTTAAAGAGGGACTTGTTATCAAGGATACAACTCATTCAACCACATCTGCTAAGTCTCGTAAGCCTTTAGTTGTTGTCGGTGTTATTGCATCCATAGTGATTTTAATAGCTGTGGTATTTAGTGTATTGCCGAAAGGCTTTAAAACCAGCCATGAAGATATTGGTTCTGGTAAACCTGTATTAGTGTTTGTTTACGACCCTAACCTTGCGGTGAGTAACAGTCAGACCGAGCAAATGAATACAGCTCGCGCGACGTTAGGTGATGATGTGTCGTTTCTTATTGCACGAATCGGAACACCTGAAGGCGACCAGTTTATTGCTAAGTATCAAGCACGACCAGCTGAACTATTAATGTTTGAACCTGCTGGCAGCTTGACTAAAAGACAGTACGCTTTAATGCAAGCCAACGAGATTATGCACTGGGTTAAGTAACCAAAGTTTAGGTTAAGTCGCTATTTTAGGCTGGTTACTATTAGTTGAATTAGGCTGGTTACTAATAGATGAGCATTGACTTTATAGTGCGAAATATAACAAAAGCATAGATATATAGAATGGGCAGAATGACATCATTCTGCCCATTTTATATTGGTAATGACTAGAACCCACATGCTACTTAAGTGCACATTCACCTTGGCTGAGCTCGTTGGTTAATTTACGTAGCATGGTTTCTGAGGTAAAACCGCGGCGTTTAGCCAGCACATTACCTTGGGTATCGAGCACTAAAGTGGTGGGGAAGCCCTTAACACCGCCACTTTTACGGACGAACATTTTATTGCTTTGTTGTGATGGTATATCAGCTGAAAAATGACGTAATTCGCGTTTAAGTTGGCTTTTAGAGCCTTTATCTCCGACTAAAGTAAAGTGGACGCTATTGCCACATTCGCCTAATAGCTCGGTGATAATTTTGCCCTGCTTTTTACACCAACTGCAATCAGGTTGAAAGTACATCAACACGGTAGGTTTTTCTGCATGGTAACTGACCGAGGATTGGCTGGTGCGTAAATCCTTTAACTGGATTTGCGCCACTGATAGTTCGTTGCTGTTTGTGCCTGCGCTAGCAGTGTTACTGACAACAAGTGTTGTCAGTAACACAAGGCAGTTAAAGCTTGCCTTCAACGCCAACATAAAACTCTCGACCGTGAAGTGGACCATAGATGTAAGCTACGTCGTAACCGCCATCGGCATCATAAAACAGTGGTGATTCACCTTCTTCAATTTGGGTGTAGTTAAAGATATTAGATAAACCGCCATAGACCTTGATGTGACTGGTTAAACTGTACTGTACTTTAATGTCCGATACGGTAAAGGCTGGCGCATCTTGGCTTTTAAGTGAACTTGGGTCACCTTTGATATCGTAACCTTCATAACCATATTCGGTTAAATCACGCTCACCAAACCAAGTGGTATTCCAGAAGACTGTAAAGTCATCCGTTTTGTATTCAAGCTCAATACCTGCACGCGTTTCAACGGGTGCAATAGAGTAAGATGAACGGAATACATCGTTGTAATCAAAGTATTCTGCGCTGGCATTCACTGTCAGCTCATCGGTTAGGCTATACCCTGCAACTAAATCAAATGTGGTAACTGAAGCATCTTCATCAAGTTGTGACAGAACCGGTACACCATCTTCATTTTCTTGTAATGAGGCAAGGTTTTGTACGTTCGAGTGAGCGATAGAGAAAGTACCGGTTAGGGTGCCTGCATCGTAACTTAACGCATAGTTAGCCGATAACGACTCTTCTAATGAGTCGACTTCGATTAAGTAGCCTTTTTCTGAATCTAGTATGCCGTGGTCGGTTTCAAAGAATGATAATGGCGCTCGGTAACCTCGTCCTGCTGATAGGCGAGAAGTCCATGTATCGCTATGGAAGTAACGCATGTCGATACGAGGCGCGACAAAGGTTTCATCGATTTCAGTACCAGGCTTTTTCTCATCAACAAAATCAGCTGTGACTTTGTCTACCCTTAATGCCATCGCAATTTCGATATCGTCAGTTGGCGTCCATGTATCTTGGATGAATACACCTTTTACATCGTAATCGAATGAGTCACTTACGTAAGCCTCTACTTCATGCAGTGCATCGGTATGTGAACGCATTTCTTCAGTGCGGATGTCTGCGCCATAAGTCAAAAAGTGGTTATCGCTGATTTCAGTATCAAACTTGGCGCGGAAATAGTACATGGTGTCTTCAGCGCGATAGTCTATGCCTTCATAAAAGGAGTCTTGCTCATGTTTGGCATAGCTGACAGCAAATTCAGATGTAGTGTAATCCGACAATTCACTAAGTAGCTTGATGTAAGCTTCATCACGATTGGTTTCAATCCATTCAGTGGTTTCCCATGCTTTACCAATGTATTCGTTTCGGACATCATCACCGACGAACAAGCTTTCAGATTCAATCCCGTCGTAACTGCTAATGGCCTCTGAAATCGAACCCACATTATCGCCAACTACTGGGCCGCCAAAGACTTCGCTGCGCACTTTAGCAATACGAAGATGGACATTGTTTGAATCATTTAAATCGTGGCTGACTAAAGAGCTGATAGTGTAGTTTTCTTGGAAAGGTGCTTCACTTACGCCGTTGTCATCATGGTCTTCTTGATCTTGTTTATCGTACTGACCAATTAAGGTGATACCTGTTTTGCCGTCTTCAGAAATACCTGTTGCCATACCTTTCATGGCGGTAAAATCGTGTGATCCTTTAGCGATATCTACAGAGACTTCGTTTTCATAGGCTTGCTTGGTTACAATATTTACTGTGCCACCAATGGCTTCAGGTGCAATTAATGATGCTCCTGCACCACGTGCAATTTCAATGCGGTCAACACCTGTTGTCGAAATCGCATCGACAGCATAGTAGCCAGAGATCATGGTGTGTGTTGGTAAACCGTCCACTAAAATCGTGGTGTGTTCGCCCTTCATACCATTGAGCATGATGCGTTTTACGCCACACATAGAACACTCATTTGACACGTTAACACCAGGCTCATTATTAATGGCATCGGTTAAACTTAAAGCATTCTTATTTTGAATCATCAGCTCATCAAGCACTTCAGTTTTTTGGATGACATCTTTCAATCTTCCATCTTGCTGTAGTTTTTGACGAACGCCTCTTACCTCAATCTTTTCGATTTCATCTGTAGTTACTTCTGTTTCAGCATGTGCTGAAAAGGTGAGTGCGCTTAGCACTGCCGCTGCTAAAATTGAATGCTTCATAGTTGTCAACTTTTGTGATTATTAATGGGTCAGTTGTTATCTGTATGTCGAGCTTGTTAGATTTGTTGCAATACTATGGCGACAGTATTAATGATGCAAACGCAAATGATTATCATTTGTGGTTTATGTGGAGAAGTGCACAAAAGCTAAGATTTCACCGCGTGATAACTGATCTAGATCAATAAAAGTTATGATTGATTTTTGAGGTGACAACTTTCAAATGACATATTTGAAATGCCTCTGCTTGGGAGTTAGAGCACTTGTATCAATTTGTTGCGGTTTAGGTCGCAAAGTTGAATCATGCTTAGGATTGTGCGCGGTGTAGAACGGGAGAATACTGTAAAATATTGTCTAATTATTAAAGAGTTAATATTTATACTAAGGAGAAAGAGGTGCAAGATCGTGGAATAGTTGAATACTTTAGATGGTTATTTTTTATTGATAGAGCTGTCAGTCTCTCGGTATTTAATCTTGTCGTCACTACGGTGCTTATATGGGGATATACCAGTGTATATATTATCTTCAACTATTTTCCGCAATTTCATTTAGCAACTGAACAAGTGCTATGGGTATTGGGCTTGTACTTTGTTGTTGTGAGTTTTGGTTTTTGTCTTGCCTGCAAGTCTGATAAGCCATTATTCAGTTTTATTGGTTACAACTGTATGACTATAGGTAGTGCACTGTTTTTTAGTTATTTCATTCCTCCATTTGGGATCCCAATTATTTCGCAGACTATTGGTTTTATAGCTGTTGTATCACTACTAATGATGTTGATGTTAACGAAGTTTACCGCTGTTTTTGAGTCTTTTTCCGCCATGCTTTTCATGGTGATGAGCTGTGTCGCTATTACTGAATTTGGCTGGTTTGTTTTTGAAGGGGAATTCAAGTCAATCTGGCACTTTGTTGGGGCTTTTATGTTTTGTGCTTTTGTGGGCTATCAATGGAAGCAATATAACACTAAATTCGAGACATTAGATAAAGCGATAGATTTTGGTGCAGGGTTATATGTCGAAATTGTACTCGCAATTTTCAGGGTGCTCGCGGAGTTGAATGCTAAAAGAACGTAATGTATAAGTCGTATCTATTAGATTTATTTGCATTTAAATTCAAAAGTCTAACGGTGATATTTACCCTGAGGGTTTATTGGTTAAGGTCTTCTTTGTAATATACAAAGTGCTAATCTATTAACAGAAGTAATATCACTTATGTCGAGTATTAAATGATCTTTAAGCATTAGATTGAGAAGGCGGGTAAATTGATATAACGGCTTTATGCTAACCTTATTTCAAGGTTTGAACTTAGCTTCACCAATTTTAAGTTAACTCCCAGATACGTTTATTACAACTACCGTCTTATTGTGTATTTCACCCGTTAAAGAGGGACTTGTTATCAAGGATATAACTCATTCAACCACATCTGCCATTGACTTTACGGTGCAAGAGATAGCAAAAGTGTAGATATGTTAAAGGGGCAGAATGATATCATTCTGCCCCTTTTTATCTTGGTAATGATTAGATAATTACTAGGCTTGGCTATAACAGGTTTAGTGTTATTTTGTGGTTTTCTTTAGCCAATATTCGTCAGCTTCTGTAATAAATTGGTCTCTATTTTCTAGCCAATTCTCTCGCACGCTCAAGCTATAGTTCAAATACAGTTTGTCTTCAAAAACGGTAAAGGCTTGGGGGTCACTGCTGACCACAAAACCGCTGCTCATAGCATAAGCACAGTAACCACCATATTGCGGCATATATCGGTCTGGTGACTGCTCAAATTGCTGTTGATGTTGCTTAGTGGAAAATAACCATTGCGAACCTTGATATTCTGTTTGAAACTCTGCGTTACCTTTTACTGCCTTATTATCAGTAAAATAAGCCACTACATCATAACCTGTTACAGCATAACCTTGGTCGTTATAAATAGGTTTGTCACTCAAACTGGTGCAGCCGATCACTGTAAGTGACAGTAATAGCGGCAGCATTAAATTGATCAGTTTTCTCATCTCATTTCCTTTGAAGCTAACATATTTTAACTGCAACTTGTTATTAGTCAGCATTACAAACGGTTGGTTAAAATGTGTTAGCTATAAATCTGTGGTTATTGAATGAGACCTAATGAATGAGAAAAACCTTTCAAGCAATATCATATACTGACGTTATTAACTCAAACTATTGTAAAGTGTAGTAAGGCGCATATAGCGCCTTTTCAGGTATCGGATATTGCGCAATAGTTTGCTTCTAATTGTGTAGGTGATTTGCTAAAAATAGGGTTAACCCATAGCCAACGCTATAACACAGCAGCAAAGCGGGAACGAATTTAAGGTATGCCACAAAAGTCAGCTCTTGCACCTTGCTCATGGCAATAATTCCCGCCGCAGAGCCAATCACTAATAATGAACCACCTACTCCGACAGAGTAAGTCAGCCCTAACCATTGGGCTGTACTTAAGGCTGGATCTGCTTTTAACAGTGCAGCAGTTAGCGGTACGTTATCTAATACTGCCGAGCCAACCCCTGCAAAAAAGTTTGAAATACTTGGGTCATACATTGAATAAACTTGAGTTAGCAAATCTAAGGTGCCAATTTCTTTTAACATGCCGACTAGTAATAGAATTCCTAAGAAAAACAATAATGTGTCATACTCGACTTGGCGAATATATTCTAAAATCTGGACTTCTTCGTCTTTGGTTTTGCTGCTCCTACCCACTAAAAACATAACCGATAATCCAGCTAAAAAGGTTAATACAGGTGGAATGGCAAACAACACATTAAGCACCATTGTAAGGAATATCGTCACAAGGAAAATCATGCCAATAACAATATCTATCGAATTGAATGATTGTTTAATAGGTGTAGTGCTGACAGTGCCTTTAGCATTTAAAGAGAATATGACTGATAGCAAAAATACGCTGATGGTTGCAGGGATAAACAAGACTAATAACTCTGAAATATGAACTTTTCCTGCTAAGAAAATCATCAAGGTGGTCACATCACCTGTTATTAACGCTACTCCGCCGGAGTTCACGGCAAAAATAATCAACACAGCCATACGACAACGCATCTGATTATCGAGATTAAAGGTGGTTAATAAGCCCAGTGAGACTAACGTTGCAGTGACATTGTCACAAAATGTTGAAAGTACAAGCGCGAATGCCCCCACTTGCAGCATCAACATTCTGACAGATACCTGCTGTGGAAATATCTTTTGTACTAGTACTTGGATCATGCCTTTGGCATTGAGGTAAGCTACAAAAGTCATTGTTGACATTAAAAACAGCCATAGCGTGGCTATTTCCAATAGATTTTCATTTAATTCTTCTGAGATTATCGCTGTTTGTTCGGGCGTTTGTGCTGCAATGAATAGCGTAATCCAAGAAACACAGCCTAAAAACAGTGTGGTTTTAGCCTTATTTATATGGGTAACTTCTTCAAAAATAATACTGAGTAAAGCGATAACGGCAAGGGTGAGCAGAAAGATTTCTAGCATAACGGCAATTCCAACGACTTGTTAATGACATAACGGTTTGTCACGAATTTAAGCTAGCTCAACTTTAAGGTTCAATTAAGCTTTCTTGTGTGGGCGGATCACATCACATAATCGCTAGTTCTGCAATCTAGCTCACTTATTTAGGCTGGTTTAGGAAATAAAAACTGCTGTTAACAAATTGAGCTTCGTCAATCATTGTTTGCAGCAGTTTATGCTACCTATTGTAAGTCAGGGTTTTAACGCTTTGATTGGTCGGATAATTTGGTGATGTAGTCTACTGAATGACGGTTTAAGAGAGGTAATTTTCTAAATTAAAATTAGTGACTTTCTTTTTTCGTTTCAGATATTGTCTATGGTGCATATCGAAGATTTTTTTGTTCAGTGATATTATAAATCATAACAATAATTTCACATCGGCCTATATGCCCAAGCTTAGCGACTTAAAGAACAAAAATAATACAGCGCTCCGCAATAAGAACTTACAGTCTCTATTGATGGGATTGGTATTGTTTTTTGTTGTGTTAATTAGCCTATTAAGTTTTTCAGCGAATGCTGACACTGTCGATATACCAGGTTTCCAGCAAGGCAGCTTAGGTAAACATACCCAATATTTTAGAGAGCGAGATGGAACCGTTTCAATAGACGATGCCATTAAACGTTTTGAGTCTACTAGGCTTTCTCATGGGTCTAGTAATTCCATTTCCTTAGGTATTGATGTTGCTCCCGTATGGATGTCATTTAACATCAACAATACTTCAAACATGTCAGCTTCCTATCGCTTATCATTGGAAACCCCTTGGATCGATTACATTGATACTTGGCTGATCAAAGATGGTGTTGTGGTGAAGCATATTGCTGGTGGTGATGCTTACCCTTTTGAATCAAGACCAATGCAGTATCGCTTCTATGCTTTTGAACATGGTTTTTTGCCTGGTTCAACAAAGGTGATTATGCGAGTTGAAACCAAAGGGCCGATGGCATTACCTGTGCAATTTAGTTCAGTTGAACAAGCGATACAAAGAGATATTACCAGTGGTTATCAATATGGCGCCCTATACGGCATTATGGGGGCTTTAGCGCTATATAATTTGGTTTTATTTGGATTTATTCGTCAAAGGGAGTACGGCTTATACGGCTTGTATTTATTGGGGTTTGTACTCAATAGCCTTTCATATACCGGCCAATTGCATACCATTATTACTTACGATTTAGGTGCCTACTTCCAAGATTGGTTAGACATATTTTTGATGATTACCTATAGCGTAGCAGGCCTTCATTTTGCTCGTTCCTTGTTGGAAACCAAACAGTATGCGCCAAGGCTAGACCGATTTGTTCTGCGTACTACGCTTTATATTCCTTTTGGTATGCTCGTCGGCTTTATCTTTAACCAACTGTTTTTCTCGATGGTATTAGCCTTTATTTTAAATACCTGTTTTGTCGTGCTGTTTATCGCTATGGGCGTAAAAGCCCTACAAGCACAAAAGCCGTTTGCAGTCATTTTCATCTTATCTTCGGTCACGGCTGCACTATGTATCACTATTTCTACCTTAGCTGTAGCCGGTGTTTTAGTGCCTTATAATGACTACACTTTTAAAGCAATTGAAGTGGGTATGGCGTTTGAGGCCATTCTATTAGCCTCTATTTTGGCGCGGCAATTTAGGGTTGCTCAGATTGATAAATTAATCGCTGAAAAATATGCTCGAACAGATCCGTTAACAGGATTGAATAATCGTCGAGGCTTTCAGGAATTAACCCAACCAATTTGGCAGAAAATTGTGTTTGAACAGCATAATGCTTCGTTAATATTGATTGATATCGATCTCTTTAAAAAGGTGAATGACACCCATGGTCATAGTGTTGGTGATGAAGTACTAAAAGTGGTTGCTAAAGCGTTGGCTGATACGTGTCGTGATGGCGATATAGCAGCCCGTTGGGGCGGGGAAGAGTTTATCGTGTTTTTACCTGACACCTCACGTGATAGCGCCATCATGCAAGCTGAAATAATAAGAGAAGCAATAGAAAACATCGAATTCTCGATCCTTGAACTTTCATTAAACTTAACAGCCAGTATAGGGGTTGCAGGCTCTGTGGCCAGCCTGTTTGAACAACAGCCACTTCATGTGGATATCTTCGAGCCTATGATAAGACAAGCTGATAGAGCCTTGTATATCGCTAAGCAAGATGGGAAAAACCAAGTGAGAGTGGTGAGTTAACAATTTATCTTACAGTTGATGATAAGTGGCCGAATATAAATGACGCCCATTGATGATTTCTGGCCGCCATTAGATACCGTTAATTCCAGTACAACTGAAGGGGAATGCTCTGCCATTACAGGCTGATGCAGGGACTTTGATCGTTATTAATGCTGTAACAATTGACTAAAACGTAGATTGAAGGTTGCAGAGTCATTAGGGTCTAACATCACTCGAACAATGTTGACACCTTTAGGTTCTTTTAATGCGTTAAAAACCTCATCCATTTCTTTTTCAGAATTGGCTACATAACTATGGATATCTACACCTTCGGTGCCGCCAAGGGCTTCGCCAAGTTTTTCGTATTTCCATACTGCAATGTCGTTATAAGCGCGCTCTACTCCTGGGTGAATCGCTCTTTCAGCGCCGTAACCTGAATTATCTAAAATAAATAAAGCGAGGTCTTTTTTGTGCTCGATTAAGGTTGCTAAATCCTGTGCACTCATAGTGAAAGCGCCTTCACCTTGAATACTAACTGAGCGGCGTTTGTGTTGCTCATTGGCAAAATTAGCGCCGACAAACATGCCAAAGCCTGCACCGAGTGAGCCCCAGTTACCGCAACCATGCATCACCACATCGGCTGGAAATTCGGCTTGTGAGCTATTAATGAATCCGCCAGTATCGCCGTATAGCATGTCGCCAGCTTGAAGGTAGTTAGCAAATTGCACAAATAGTCGGTCAATGGTTAACTCATTGTCGGTTGGTGTGAATTTATCTTTTAATTCAAAGGCAAACTTACGTCTAGTTTGTAGTGCTAATTCACCAGCATCGATATGCCTAATAGCACCTAAAAGCGCGGGTAAAAAATCACGCAAGTAGACCATGTCATATCGCTCGCCATTGATTTCTACATAGTCTTTACGGATCCAAATAACGTCTTGTTGATGACCTAATCGAGTTGAAAATACGCCAGTGTCAAACTCATTCAGCGTGACACCTAGGGCGATAGCAATATCAGCACCATCCATCATTTCTTTGGTGTAATCTTCACTGACTTCACCCATGTATATGCCTACACTGTTTGGGTGGTCTTCAAAGTCGCCCATTTTACAAGTGAAGGTGGTGGCAACGGCGGCATTAAGCTGGTCCACTAACTGTAGACCTTGTTTAATCATGTCTTCACGCTGTAAAAGGTGCCCTGTTAATACACTGCGAGTGTGTGATTTTTCGAGTAAGGCAACACTGGCTTCAAGTGCAGCATTGAGGTTAGTCATTGAAGACTGCTCAAGCATTAAGTCCAGAGGACGAGTTGGTGCTGGTACTAATGCGGTCTGTAAGTCATAAGGCACTTCGAGGTACACAGGCTTTTTAGTTTGAATCGCTTTGCGTAGCATTTGGTCGACTTCAAAGGTGGCAGTGCTTACATCAATCAAACGCTTGCTTGCACATGTGATGTGTTTGAACATATCAATGTTGGTGTTGAAGTTGTTTTCAATCACATGATGATAGCGGCGCTCTGTTGGGGTTGATAGAACTTTAACGGTTGGAGTACCTGCGATAACTATCATTGGAGTGTCATCAGCATAAGCTCCTGCGATGGCATTGGTACAGCTTAGTGACCCTACACCGAATGTGACTACCATGGCACCGAATCCGTTCATTTTTGCATAACCGTCAGCTGCGTATGTACCGTTAAGTTCATTGCGTGGCATGACGTGCTTCACGCCATGGTTGCCATCTAAAATCTCATCAAAAAATGGCAGAACATAATCGCCGGGGATACCAAAAACATGATTAGTGTTAAGTTCTTTTAGGCGAGTCAGGATGTAAGTGGCTAATGTAATCTGTTGCATGATGTTACCTCGAGTATTGGTTTAACTTGGTGCGTTGTTTGTGTGAGGTAATATTAAGCAATGACCAAAATCTTCTATATAGCGTATTTCGAGCCTGCCAATCTCAAAAATGAGATTGGCAGTTTGTAGTGAACTAAATAGGAGGAAGCGAAAGGAGAAAAGTTATTTAAAGGCGTTTACGATGGCATCCACAACCGCTCGTTGAGCTGCTGATTGTAATTGACGGCTTCGATATAGAAGTGAGAATGGAACTGGTGCTAATTGGTAGTGCTCAAAGATACTGACTAAGCCGTTGTTATTGGGTGGCAAAGCATACAAAGGAATAATGGCATAGCCTAAGCCTTCTTTAGTGGCAGCGATCAACATCTCCGCGTCCATTACCGTGAGCTTGCGACTCGGCTGAATTTTAAATATCTCATTGGTGCTTTTATTGGTAATGGGTAATGAAGGGTGAGAAAGCGTTGAAATATAAGGCAGGTTGTTAAACTCGGCATTGGAGATTTCATCTTTATATTGCTGTGCAAACTCTTCATTGGCAAAAAAGGCGAGATCGAGCTCAATGAGCTTTCTGGCAATTAAGTTACTTTCAGGTAATTCACCATTGACCACTGCAATATCGACATCATCAGTTAATGCGGTTGAATTAACAGAATGCTTAAGTTCGACACTGAGTTTAGGGTTGTCTTTAAGCAAAGTGAGAATAGCGGGGTGGATAAATTGCCTATAAAAAAGCTTAGTGGTCGAGATAACAATATGACCGCTGAGTAACCCTGAGTCATCATTAAGTTCATCGACAGTATTGGCTAACTCTTCAATAATACTCGCTAACTTTTGGTAATACTTCACGCCTTCATTAGACAGTGATAATTTATTTTTATTACGAATAAATAGCTGCAGCCCTAGGTTTTCCTCTAGCGATACAATCCGTCGACTCACCGTTGATAAAGGTAAACGGGTTTTCTCACTAGCTCGTTTCATGCTGCCATATTTTGCAACTTGGCAAAAAATATAATAATCATCTAATTGAATTTTCATAAGCAATTCCTATCTATCCCTCTTTCAAGATGCTCTATTTCTTAGGAAATTAAAAGTGGTTTCCCGATAACCTTGTTGACGCACTGACAAAACATGCGGTTTCATTTTGGGTATCCGTCATTGCTATTTCTGGTCTGTGCTCTCAGCCTTATGGCGGTGAAATGACCATGGCCTGCTATGGCGAGTGTAGAGCAGGCTTATTCTGACTAGTTGGTGATTGCTAACTTAAAATAAAATTAATTGTTGAAAACCTTGTGAGTGGTAGAATGCGCTCGACTAAGCCGTGTGGCTTCATTCCCATTATTCTTCATTTCAAATTAGAGCTATTATGAAACGGATTTTATTACTCAGTTTATTTGCTTTCTCGAGTGCTGCAGTAGCAGTTGAACCACTATTTGATACATCTAAAGATATGGAACCCACTTGGGTCGACGATATCTTGTCTGTATTTGGCGCAGATGGTGAGTTTGATGACAGTAAACCGATTGATATGAGTTACTTACCGACAGCTTATTACACTCCTGAGAAAAAGTTTGGCGTCGGACTATTAATGGTCGGTTTATATAAAACCGATGGTGCGAAAGCGGAAGACCAGCCTTCTTCATTGGTGTTAAATTCATTTATTTCAATGAACAACTCCTATGGTATTGAAGCTGAGAATATGACGTTTTTCAATGGTGGCAAACAAAGGTTATTGCTCGATCTTGAGTTATATAATGAAGCCGCTGTCTATTATGGCCAAGGTATCGAAGACGGTAATATCGATGCTAACCATCATGAATATGAAGAACAGGCATATAGCTTTAAACCTCGCTGGATGACCGAAGTTGCTGATAATTACTTTTTAGGTATTGGTGCTGACTTTACTTATGCAAGTGCTGATAAATTGGAGTTAGTGGAAACAGGCGCGCCTGTTGATGAAAACACCTTACTACCGAGCAACTTTAGTTCAGGTGTCGTGGTTACAAGTATTTATGATTCACGTGATTACCGTTTAAATGCCACCCAAGGTTGGTTATTTCAAATTGACGCTGGTTTGTATCAAAATAGCGAATATTCAACGTTTTCAACTTACAATGTCGAAGTTGCTAATTATATTGATTTAAGCTCAACTTCAATATTAAGTAATGCACCAGGTTTAATCGCGTGGCAAGTACAAGGTCATTTTACCAGTGGCGATGTACCGTGGAATTTATTGCCAGATTTAGGTGGCTCAAGTGCGATGCGCGGCTTTATTAAAGGCCGTTACCGTGATGAGCAAATGATGATGGGCCAAGTTGAATATCGTTTACCTATTTTTCAGCGTTATGGCATGGTTTTTTGGGGCGCAGTAGGCAGTGTTGCCCCGAATGTTAGCGACTTAACTGAAGAGCTTTTAGCATCATACGGTACGGGCTTTCGCTTTAAAATCAAAGATAATATCAACTTACGTTTTGATGTTGGCGTAGGCGAAAATGAAACGAACTTTTACCTTAATGTAAACGAAGTCTTTTAAGGACTTTGTTTAGTATTTCAGTTGGGGATCTATTGTAATGATCAATGTGGCTCGGTTATCAATTAACGTAACCATAGCATCACTATTATTAATGACAGTGAATGCATTCGCTACTGAAGTGAAGGCTATATCAGTGTCTGTAATTGAGCCAGTTATTGAGCCCATTACAGAGTCAGGAACAGAGTCAGGTATTCAACAGTGTAGCCGAACATCTCATTATGATATTTACCTAAGTGGATTACATACTGGCACCATGAAAAGAACCGAATCTTGGCAAGGCGATGAAGCTGTGGTGACGTCAGAAAGTGAAGCCAGTATTTTAGGGATTGGTACTCAATACAATCAGCGCGCCGAATTATTTTGGTCTGATGAGACAGATGAATGGGTTACTGAAAAGTTTCACCAGCTGGTGACAGGCTTTCGAGCAAGAGATATGAAGGTCGAATTTAGTCAAGATGGCCTCAGTTCTGAAGTTGATATTGACGGTGACAAAGACCAATACGAATCAAGTCATATTCCGCTGCGAGATGTTGATACTTTGGCGATTCAAATGCGTCAGTTTTTACTACAAGGTCGCAGTCAATTTGCTTTGATTAGACAGGCTTCAGATGCAATAGAACCGTATCAATTATACGTAAAGCCTGCCATCAAGACCCAAATTGCCCCATGGGGGGAAATCAAGGTTATTCCTGTTGAGCAATCCGGTGCTGAAACAGTTACGTATTACTTTGCCCCTGATATGGACTTTCAGTTGGTGAAAGCCCGCTATCATGGCTTTATTTTGCAAGGCGTGATTGAGATGAATGCGTACACTACAACGTGTGAACCTATAGTGCAGTGATGAGCTGTTTTTAAGAGCTAATTTTAACAACGGTTAACAACTATAGTTATGAACGCTAGCGTGCCTTTCAATGATTTGGCTCATGTTGATGTGATAATTGAAAATAAGCTGAGAGACCCTCAGCTTATTTTACTTTATTTACGTATGGCAGATTAGAAAGTAAAACCTGTTTGCAGTGCAACTCCCATACTATGTTCGTCGCTGTAGCTTGCAGATAAGTCAAAATGGAACAAGCTGAAGGTAGATATCCCGATACCAGCAGTAATACTGTCGTCAGTATTATTGGTTAAATCCATTTGATAACCCGTGCGTAATTTTACCCAACTGTGCGGGAAAAACTCGATTCCGATGGCGGCAATTTGTTGATTATCCTTATTGGCATCAAATAGTGTCGATGTCCCATCAATTTGGCTGTATCCCTCAGACTCATTTAACTGCACATCAATAGCGGCAACCATGTATCGGTTTTGATAGTTGGCGCTCACAGTGTAAACCGGGCTTACTTGATACTGGCCTTGTACCCCTTCGATAATTTCAGTGTCGTAGGTATTTTTAATTAGGTTTTTACCAACAAAGCCAAAGCCATAACCATCGTTGTGCTGAAAAGCGATACCTACATCAAGGTTGAAATTACTGTCATCATTTTGGTAACGGTCGTCATCCCAGTCATCAAACTCAAAATTTTCAATGTCGGTAATGTAATTGATCGTATTTACCGTTTGGTATTTAGGTGAAACGCCATAATAAAACGTGCCAGATTCAAACTGTTGTGATTGAGCTAGACTGACCCCTATTTCAGATACAATGACGCCCATCGTTAGCGCTTGAGAGTTAAGATCTTGGTTAAGAATATTACTTGGATCTAGGTCGTCATCTGCAATATCAGCAAAAACTAAGGCATCAGCATAAGCTTGAGCAAAAAGGTTCACCGCTACTAAGTTGGTTGGAATGGCGATGGCAAGTTGTGTGCCCACTTGTACTTGAGCATAGTTACCTTGGATTTTCTTAAGCTGGTCAACCACAACTTGGGCGTCTGCTTCAGTAGGATCGGTTAAGAACTTAAAGTCATCGTAAATATCGACAAAGTCTTCAACATTATTGATGAGATCGCTTGGATCATTTGCATTAACCCCAATTGAAGGGATTAATAATCCCACATGGTCGTTATCTTCAAAATTTGCAGCGAGTGCTGGGTTATGAAATGGGGCTGTAAGAAAGTCAGCACTGCTGACACCCACGCCGCCCATAGCATGTGAGCGAGCATCAAAACTGTGGCTGTTTGCTTGAGCTGAAGACGTAAAGGCCGCAACGATGCAAATCGGTAAATACCTAAGTATATTTTTAGGAGCTATTTTAAGCATTTTAATCCTGTAAAATTATGATATAAATAAAATTTATTTTTATTATTGTCGAGCTGGGATAGTATCAGGTAATGCAGTTTAAGTTATGATATTTTGAATAAGTTTTGTTCATTAAGAGTATGTTTTTGTTAAATTTTGTATCATTGAGATATAGCTCTATATTCCTTTTTCTATTGCTGAGACTTTTATCTGCTTACTGCTTACTGCTTACTGCTTACTGCTTACTGCTTACTGCTTACTGCTTACTGCTTACTGCTTACTGCTTACTGCTTACTGTTCTTTTTCACTTTAATTTCTAATAACAGCCATAGCCATAGCCATAGCTCAAAGGACCAAAACCAATACGTTATTAACGTGAGTGCGCCGACATGAATACTTAGTCAAAAAATGGGGGGATGAGTTAAATTGTTAACTTTGGCTTGTTGGGTGTAAATTATTGGCGTAGCCACTGAAATGTGGTGTTAAATATGTTTATTATGGCTTTTAAACTTAAGCTTTGTTTTAGTTGTTATTTCCGAATTGGTTATAGATGGCTTAATTCTATATGGGTATCTTATTCTAGGCTCACTTAGTTTTTTTATCCTTATTGAATGATGATAAAACTAACCTCTAAACAGCTCATTAAAACCAATATATTCGCTATGGTGCTGCTATAAAAGACTTATTGATATTGTCGATACGTTGAAATTATAAGTAATAGTGATTTACGCCGCATTTTCAAACGATTTATATTCATTTATTAACTCAACTAACAAAAATATCTTTACTTGTTCTCAGTTCAGGAATACATTCGCCGAAAATAGTCTTAGGGTGTTTTATCCCTTTAGCCGCCAAGAATGTTGTAACCCCTAAAAATTCAAATTAAGTAGTACGAAATTGACAATAATCACGCAAAACAATGTTGAAAGTAACATTGTCCCCCCTGTAGTTGGTTTAACTTTTTTCGCTGTCGCATCAGGCTTTTTAATGAGCCTTATTCCTTTATCTGTGACCTATTTTGATATCGATTTATCATTAATACCTTGGCTAGCCAGTGTGTTTTATTTTGGTCTATTGGTTGGTGCTACCTGTATTCAACGAGTGATTAAACGGCTTGAACATAGGCGGTCTTTTATCTCTTTTTTGACTCTGGTGGCGCTGACCGTTGTCGTTATGATATTGGTGCCACATCAAGTGACTTGGTTAGTCGCTCGCTTTGTTGCTGGTATGGCGGTGGCAGGTGTATTTGTTGTTGTAGAGTCATGGCTATTAATGGCCAATTGCCCTAAGCAACGTGCGAAACGTTTGGGCTTATATATGGCGGCTTTGTATGGCGGTAGTGCTGTAGGTCAGTTGGCCATTTCAGTGTTTGGTACAGACGGAATACAGCCATACTTGTGTGTATTGTTACTCTTGTTTATGGCGACATTGGCACCCATTCTGATGCGTTCTGGTCAGCCCCATAGTCACGATCAACAAAGTATTAGCCGTAACGAAATCCGTCATATCAACCGTCCAGCGATTATTGGCTGTATGGTGTCAGGGTTATTGCTCGGTCCAATTTATGGATTAATGCCGTCGTATTTAACTCATACGAGTACATTTTCTGACCACACAGGGCTGTTAATGGCGAGCATCATCATGGGCGGAATGTTAGTGCAACCCATTGCTAGTGCAATGTCGACCCGCATGAGCAAAAGCTTATTAATGGCAATATTTTGCATGCTAGGTTGTTTAGCGGTTATGGGCGTACTTGAGTCTTCCACGTTAGCAATGATGGGGTTTAGTTTATTGTTATTAGGTGCCAGCAGCTTTGCATTGTATCCAATTGCAATTACGCTTGCGTGTGATCATTTACCGATTGAGAAAATGGTGTCGGCAACAGAAATGATGTTGCTGTGTTATAGCGTAGGTTCGGTACTTGGACCATTATTAGCCACGACTTTTACTGAAACTGGCAATGGACTGATTATTTATTTAGGCGTGTGCTTAATTACCACTAGTATTTATATGTTGATGAAAAGTGCTGAAACGATTTCGTCAGGCCAAAAGCCGATTGCGGGGTAGTGTTAGACACTAAAACGGCCAATCATTGATTGGCCGTTTTCATGATGAGTTTTGTGAAGTGAAAATTTTAACCAAGCCCGATTATTGATTTAACTCTAATTGATAGAAGGTGGCTTGGGTGTAATCGCCTGCTTCCATACCGCGCCACTGGCAATCAGAGCTGTCTTTCTTGGTATTACATTGGTTATAAGCTCCTGCTTTGTAATACATCCAGTCTTTACCATAGCCTTGGTCTACTTCATGTCCCTGGTAATTGCCTTTGGCGAGGTCGACGCTAAACACTTTCACTTCCTCATTTTCAGCGCCAGGATTTTTAGTGAAGCTTAGGTGCATAGTGTCACCTTTCACATCCACTTGATAAGCAAAAATTTCGCCTAGTTTAATGCCATCTATGGGCTCTGCACTACCTTCACGAAGGTTGTATTGACCAAATACATTGTGGCGAATATCTTGACGCAGTTTTTTACCATTTTCATCTTTCGCATCTTGCAGCTCAGGAATAGGGTTTAACTCATAATTCCATGATAAAGAGCCATATTCATGACCGGGTAATTTACGGTATGAAATTTTTAATGGCTCGTTATCAGAACCATGGATTTGGCCAATAACTACCGCAAAAGCGCCATTCTTTTTAAAGTTACCGCTGGTACTGACTTGATCCACCGACAGCGTTGCTTTTAGCTGACCACCGATAGCGCCGTATGCTTTGGCATCAGGATGAGAGGCAACAACAAAGTTGTTTTTTGGCTCACCATAATGATCGGCCAACATTGCGCGTAGTTCACTACGAGTATTTTTACTATTTGGTGTGGTAGGAGCTTCGTTTGGTGCAACAAAAACCAGCGCGCCAGTGTCTTTGTTAGTATAAAACCACTCTGAATGCTCATAAGGAGTTTTAGTATTACCTAACTGATATTTATCAATCTCTAAGGCTTTTCCTTTGCGCTTTCCTGTTTCGGTTAACTCTGGAAGGGTAATTTTCCAATTAGTTAAATCAAAGTTTTGGGCAGGAGCTTTGGCCGGATCGAGATTAAATTGCTTGGCAGTATCAGTTTCGACTGCAATGGCAGCAGAGCTGGCAATGATGGTAGCAGTCAATAAACTAAGTTGGAGTTTTTTCATTGAGCTTTCCTTATGGAACATGTCATTAGTACCTACCTCAAGATACTACAATATTATTGTATTACAATAGTGTGATCGAGTTGGATGATTTGCTCAGTGGTGTAAATAAATTTTAATGAGATATTTTTGGCTCTGACTTTTGTTTGATAATAATCCACTACTAACCTGAGGGGGAATTTGGTTTAACTTGTTGTTCGTTCTAATTTTAGTTCTAACCAGGTAGGCAAATTTCAATTGGGCTGACTTTAATGGGCTTGTTCATAGTGACTGAAATGAGTTCAATAAAGGCAATCACTTCTAGAATTTCTATTCATCATTAAATTTGTTTAATGCCATCGCAATTTGGTGACATGCTTGTTTTGCACGGGCGCTGGTTTTAGTTATTGAGATAAACCCATGCATACAGTCGTCAAAATGCTGATGATGGGTAATTACCTCTGCATTTTTTAAACGCGTTGCATAAGTAATCCCGTCATCTCTTAATGGATCGTAACCTAAGGTGAGTAGATACGTTTTAGGAGACTGGCTTATGTCTTTTATGAGGAGTGGACTAACTAGTGGCTGTGATATTTCATTTAGTGAGTTTAGGTAATGGTCCCTAAAATAATCCATTAAAGTGCGTGTCAGAATTAATTGTTTATCAAACTTTCGGTAAGACTCTGTTAAACCTTGTAGATCAAGCATCGGGTAGATTAAAAACTGAAACTCAGGCTGAGTTTTCGCTATTACTGGCAACTCATTTTGCACGTGAGTTAAGCCTATAATGCAAGCAAGGTATGCGCCAGCGCTATCTCCACCAATGCCAATGTGATTTGGGTTAATATGCAGTTGCTGATGATTTTCGTTTACGTGATTCCACGCCTCAATCGCATCGCAAATCGGGGATGGGAATTTGTGCTCTGGTGCAAGGCGATAATTGACTGAAATAACGTTCATCTTGCCATGATTAGCTAAGAATCGACAAAACCTGTCATGGGTGTCGATACTGCCAATGACGCAGCCACCACCATGAAAATACACTAAGGTCTTTTGAGCTGTTTTGACCTTATCGACGCCATCTGCTTTCTGAAAAACAGGGTAGTATGCACGAAGCTTAATGGTTTTAGCGCTCGTCTTATGAGGTTGCGAGGTAATGGCAATGCTTGAATCAATCACCTTGGCTATTTCAATCTTGCTTAAACCCAGTAATCGATCCATTGCGCTATAAACAGGTCTGAATAACTTCGGTGGCAGTTTATGGAGCGGAGTTAAGGTGAGTAACTTTGCTGCAAGGCGTTGTTTAGATTCTAACTCGGGTGCTTGTAACCTTATTGATGAAGCTTGAACATCATCCGTTTTCGTTGAATCAGTGCTAGTTAAACTACCCATTCACTCATACCTTTTTATATTTGATACTTTTAATTTTGCAGGTCATCGACTCAGAATCTTCATGAATAAGCGATTTATATAAGCAGGTGAAATGTTGCTTAACAAGTGTAATACGCCATAAAGCATGCCTACTGTTCTATGTGTTTTAGGTTTACTGACTTGTTTTTCAATCACTTCAACCACTTCTTCTACGGCTAAATGACGACCTAATTTAGTTAACACATTTGCTGTATTGTGCTGGGTAATCAGCATGTTCGTCACGATAAAAGGTGGTAATACATCGCACACCTTAATGCCATATGGTGCAAGTTCTATTTCAAGTGCTTCTGTCAGTCCTTTTACGGCAAACTTACTGGCTGAGTAGCTGGCTAATTCAGGTACACCGTAATCACTACTTGCTGATGACATATTAATAATAATGCTTGTTTGATTATTTTTTAAGAAAGGCAAAGCGGCTTGGCTGGTATTAATTGTCCCATTCACATTGACGTTAATGGTGCGTAGGTGCTGCTCATTACTAATATTTTCGAATGTACCAATAGTTAATATGCCGGCACTATTTAACAAAACACTTAAGCAGTTATTATTTTGAGCGCAAAAATCGGCTATGGCTTGTGTCACTTGCTCAAAATAACAAACATCAAGCTGGTAGAGTGAAATGTTGTCAGTATTCCAATTGGCGGTTACTTCATTAAGTGATGCCAAGTTGATATCAGCCATTCCGACGCTATAACCCTGCTGAACAAAGTGCTTGGCAGCAGCTAAACCAATACCTGATGCTGCACCTGTTATAAATATGCTTTTTGCCATCATATAAACCCGCAATCCGTTAGATTAAAATGAAGTCGTATTAATATGTTCCATCTGGGGTTCTTTCATTTCATCTACCCACCTTTGCCATGTATAAGGCCATAAAATAGGGTCACCATCGGCATCTAAATACCAGCTTTGGCAGCCTCCCACCCAGCTTGTTCCCTTAAGTCCTGCTTTTACATAAGCATTAAAATCATCAATGGCATGTTGTTTAGGCTCAAACTCGTCGAATGCGTTATGGCGCCATTTATCAATCATCTTGATCACGTATTCAGTTTGGACTTCGCTCATGGCAATCACTGAAAAGTTACCGATAGGTGTATTGGGACCTAGCATTAAAAAGAAGTTGGGGTAGTTGGCTAATAGCATTGAGCGATAAGCTTTAATCTTATGCTGCCATGCTTCATCAATGTGGAGGTTATTGCGGCCAGTTAAGTTCATAGGGCGCATAAAATTAAAGGCATTAAACCCCGTTGAGAGTACCAATACGTCTAGCTCATGATGCTTACCATCTTTGGTTAAAATTCCGGTTTCAGTGATGCGTTCAATATTGTCAGTGACTAAATTTGCGTTGGGCTTCTGAATGCCTTTATAGAAACTGGTGTTAATGATCACGCGCTTGCAGCCAACTTGATAATCGGGCCTGAGTTTTTCACGTAATACTTTATCTTTTATGCTGAATCTTAACGTTGCTTTGCACATAAAGTTGAGAATGTTTTTTTGAACAAAATGGCCAGTCACCGCCTTGGTAAATAGATGTTCTAGAATGAATTTCCCCATGTTGCGGTGCATAGTGGTGATAATCGGAAAGCGGGTCATCAGCTTTTTCATGGTGCTTGAAAAAGTAAAGTCAGGTAAGTGCATTATCCATTGTGGTGTACGCTGAAATACAGACACATTCGCGCCTTTTTTAATAAGCTCTGGGATAAATTGCGCCGCAGTTGAACCCGTACCAATTACACCGACTCGACTGTTTTCATTGATATTCACAGAATGATCCCACTCAGCGGTATGAAACAAATTGCCTTTAAAGTCTGCTATCCCTGGAATATCAGGGAATTTAGGGTGATGCAAAATTCCTGTGGCGCACACGATGAAATCAGCTTCATAGGTTTTATTACTGCTTGTATCTGCATTGTTTGTATCAGTACGGCCTAAGTTTGTATTGTCTGAATTCACATTAGTGCTGTTAGCTGAATCGTTACTATTGGCGCGCGTGGTAATTAACCATTTCCCCTTGTTGTAGGATGCATCAGTGACCATTTCATTAAAATGAATGTCTTTTTTAACTTTATACTTATTGGCAACAGACTCAAAATATTGCTTTATCTCTGGCCCTCTAGCAAAAAAATGGCTCCAATTAGGGTTAGGTTCAAATGAGTAGGTATACATGTGTGAGGGCACATCACACGCCGCTCCTGGGTAGGTATTCTCTCGCCAAGTCCCGCCAACTGAGGATTTTTTTTCCAAAATAACCACGTCAGTAATGCCTGACTGACGAAGTCTAATTGCCATTAACAGGCCTGTCATACCAGCACCAATGATGACCACTTTAGGATTTCTTTTTAATTGGGTCATAGCATCCTCAGTTCAGTATTTTATCCAAGAAACATGATTTTAAGCGCTTAATGAATACTCGCTCTAAATTGTTATTAATTTGTTTATTTGTCTAGCATAGAAAATTCATTAACGTTGATCTAGGCTGAAAATGGACTTATATTTGTGATTTTAAGACATTTAATTTTAAGACATTTAGTTTTAAGGAATTTAACTTCAAGAGATTGGATCTCAAGAGATTATGAATGGTGGCAAATGACGGTAAGGGACATTACTAGTGTGCAAATTCTGGTTGCCTATGGCATCGAGCAAGGCATTTCTCAAGAAGATTTGCTGCAAGGCTCTGATCTTGTCAGTACGCAGTTAAATGATCACCATCAGCAAGTTGAAGCAAGCCAAGAATTGACTGTGTTAAACAACTTATTGAAGTATCACTCCTGCGTTTTTGAACTGGGTGTTGAGCTAGGTTGTCGGTACCAATTAACCAGTTACGGCATTATGGGGTACGCTTTGTTAGCGAGCAGTACGGCAAGAAAAGCGATTGAACTGGCGCTTCGTTACATTGATCTGACCTATGCTTTTTCAACTATTGCGCTGACTGAGATAAAAGGCGAACTTGTACTGACCTTTAATTGTCATGTACCGGGTAAATTAGGAGAAATCGCGCTAATAAGGGACATGATAGGCGCGGCAATGATTCAACAAGCGGTTTTTGATCAAAGTGGATCACTGATTACGTTGCAGTTTACTGCTCCTCAACCCGCTGATTTTTGTGCTGACAGCATTAAGCAAAGATTTGGCTTTGAGGTGAAATTCAATGCCGACTTTAATGGCTTTGTCGGCCTAGCACATTGGTTAGACACTCCCTTGGTGAAAGCCAATGAGGCTACAGCCAAAATTTGTGAAGCTCAATGCAATGAGTTACTACAGCAAAAACAAGATTGGAAGCCTACCGAAAAGTTGGTTAAAGAGACACTAATTCATCTTGGTTTAAAGGCTTCAATGGCAGATATTGCCGATTACTTATCTAGAACCACTCGCACCTTGCACCGCCAGCTTAAATCTGAGCAAACCAGTTGGCGTCAAGTACGAGATAATGTTCGATTCGGTATTGCCGAAGAGCTGTTATTGAAACCCATACCGCTTGAGGAAATAGCGCTGCAGCTAGGTTTTAGCGATGGCGCGAATTTTAGTCATAGCTTTAAACGCTGTAAAAATATGACCCCCAATCAATATCGACAGCAGGCTAAAAAATAGTTCAAGCACCGCTAATTCGATCGTGTGTGCATACAATCAAAAGAAAAATAACATACATACGACTAATATATTTTGGTGATGTTGAGGTGGGTGATTGAACTAAAGAAATAGAGGTTAAACAAAGGTGATTCTGTCGATTTATTGAGGTAGAAATCGAATATCCTAAAATAAAAAAAATTTGATTTATTTTGAGCGTAAAGGTTTGATGCAAAATACTATTTATCAAGCTTAGTATTTTGTGAATTAAAGCGTTATCTTGTGATAGTGACTTTACTAGCATTACAAATGAGCCTTAGAATATTGCAACGCAACACGGAAGCAAGAGAATGGATTCAATATGATATCAAATCGACAGCAATTGATTGGGTTGCTTGAACAAAATGCGATTGATAAAGATAAAATAAAAGATGCACTTATCATCAGCAAGGTTCAACCAGATAAATACCAATGGGTTAATTTTTTTAATCTGCTTCTAGCTTGGTTAGGTGGTCTCGCGATCACTTGTTCAGTGCTGTTCTTTATTGCTTATAACTGGCACGAAATGGGTAAGTTTGCCAAATTTGCGCTGGTGGAAATTCTGGTTGTATTAGCTGTTGGTGCCTATTACCAGCTAAACAAGTTGGCGCATAAAGCATCAAAACCTTCCAACCAAACGTTAACTAATCACTCCGCTAAACCCACACCGACTATATCCACACAGTCTATATCCACAAAACCTACATCCACAAAACCTACATCCACAAAATATATGGTCTCTGAGTCAGTTGCTAAAATACCGTTATTTATGGCGGCTGTTTTCTTTGGGGTGCTATTAGCTTTATTTGGTCAAACTTACCAAACTGGCGCCGACCCTTGGCAGTTGTTTTTCAACTGGGCTTTATTAATCCTTCCTTGGGTTGTCATTGGTCGCCTTAGTGCGCTGTGGATGTTGTGGATTGTACTGATCAACGTATCTATTTTACTGTATCACCTGCAATTTGGCGGCACATTCGCGTGGTTCGTTAACCAAGAACTTAATGCGTTATGGAATCTATTTTTATTTAATATTTTGTCTTTAGCCTGTTGGGAGTTATTCAGTAAAAAGTATCATTGGTTAAACGCACGCTGGGCCCCACGGGTATTAGCAGTCGTCAGTGGCACTTGTATTACTTGGCTAACGGTAGGCTGCATTTTGAGCTTGAGTGATGATTTCTATATTAGTTCAGGCTTTAATGAAATAGGTCTTTTCCCCATCATCGTTTGGCCAGTATGGTTGCTGGCAATGTATGTGATTTATCGTCATTTTCAACAAGATTTATTCATGTTGGCAGGGACTTTATTGTCAGTCAACGTCGTTGTAATCACCTACGTATCGACAAACTGGCTTGAAGCTCTTGAAGAACTGGGCTTGTTATTGATATCAAATATGATGATCGCCATGGCTGCTGGCTCTGCTATTTGGTTACGTAAAATCAATAAGGAGTGGCAGTCATGAATGAGTCATTAACTCCCGAGGCAGTCGATTCAGAAAATGATCCCAACCAAGCTTCTTTATGGCAAACCTTATTACAACATGGTGTGGTAACAGGTGAGCAACCAGCCAAAGCAGAGGTTACATCGCCTTGGTTCGTTAAGCTGTTACTGGCCTTTTCTGGTTGGATTGCAGCACTGTTCTTTTTAGGTTTTTTAGCTATAGGCATGGAGTTTATTTTTGATAACGATCAAGGAGCCTTGATTGTAGGAGCAATGTTAACCGCAGGCGCTTATGCATTATTTAAGCTAAATAAAAATGAATTTATCGAGCATTTATCATTGGCACTCAGTTTCACTGGGCAGTTACTCATTGTCTATGGTTTCATTCAACATTTTGATGATGACACCTGTTGGCTACTGGCGACGATGTTGCAATTTAGCCTTATGATTATTATGCCCAATGACATTCATCGTTTTTGCTCAGCCTTGTTTGCAGCGTGCTGCTTTATCGTCACTTTAGCGGTTTTTCAGCTGCCATTTATTGCAGCTAGCATTCTGTTATTACTTGCCTGCTGGCTTTGGTTGCACGAATTTGAAGGCAAAGCTAACAACCCAATATTAAATCGTTTCTTATCAGGAGTTTTACAGCATAAACGTCCAATTGCTTACGGTGTATTATTAGCGCCATTATTACAGACATGTTTTATATCATTTCATTATGGTTGGTATGAATTGATTGCGAGCGAGTTCGTATTCAATGAGTCACTTACTGCACCTTGGATGGGCGATGTTTTATTGGCCTTGGTGTCGTTATATGTGGTGTGGCAGATACTTAATCGACACCAAGAATTACCCCTTAAAGTACGTTCTGCGATACTCGTAACCAGTCTAATTATTTCGGGGCTTTCTTTTGAAGCTCATGGGATTAATGTTGGCCTATTAATCATTGTATTAGGTTTTTCAGCCAGTAACAGGTTACTCATCGGGCTAGGGATTATTGCCTTAGTTACCTTTATGTCTGCATATTACTATTTCTTGCATTTCAGCTTATTAGAGAAGTCTTTCATCCTGATGTTGATGGGGCTGTTTTTACTGTTCCTGCGTTGGGGCATGCTCAAGTTTGTGACAAAACATATGGAGTTTGCTAATGCCTAAGTTCTCTAAAGCATCAATGATGAAAAACCTCAATAACATCATTTTGGTTGGTACGCTGGTATTGATACTAGGTTTAGTTAACTGGCAAATTTATCAAAAAGAGCAACACATTCACCATGGCGAGTTAATTTATCTTGAGCTGGCACCTGTGGATCCTCGCTCTTTAATGCAAGGTGACTATATGGCTTTACGTTTTCAAATAAGTAATGACGTCCGCACGGCATTGAAGCAGCGACAAGCAGATGAAGAACTCGCTAGAACTAACAAACAAGATAATGATAGTAGCGATGAAAGCGAGGCTAACCAACAATGGCTGCAACTGCCTAATAGTGATGGTTTTGTGATTGTGACCGTTGAAAAGGGCAATGTTGGCAAATATAAAGCCTTAGTGAATACCATTGGCAAAAGTAAAGATAACGACATTGCACTTGCTGACAACAAAATGCGCTTACAGTATCGAGTTCGAGACGGCATGATAAAATTTGCAACTAATGCTTTTTTCTTTCAAGAAGGTCATGCAAGTGTGTATGAGGCTGCAAAGTATGGAGAATTTAGAGTCAATAAACAGGGTGCAGTGCTGTTAACTAACATGTTTGATGAAGACCTGAACAAGCTGGAGCCTCAAATATCATTACAAGAGTAGCGTGTGAGGTTAGTGGTTCATTATTCATTCGAATGTTTTTTTAAAGTAGCCCTTAAAAATAACCTGATAACTTGAATCTTTATTGTTACTCGCTACGTATGGTTAATTGTTGAAATAATTAAAGGATTTAAAATGCGAACCATATTGATGTTAGTTGTGGTATTTATGCTGAGTGCATGTAGTACGACTTACCCAAATCAGCAGGTAACAGGTCAGGTGTTTCCGTCGGTTTCTGGTGAGAGTTTGGAGCAAGTCGCAATAAACTTTCCAGAAGATGTCAGTGGACAAATGACACTCTTGTTGATTGGCTATAAACAAGATTCTCAGTTTGATATCGATCGCTGGTTAATTGGGTTGGATATGACTCAAACCCAAGTGCCAGTGTATGAACTGCCCACTATCCAAGGCATGTTTCCAAGAATGTTCAGTACCCTGATTGACAATGGTATGCGCGCAGGTATTCCAAAACCTTTATGGAAAGGGGTGGTGACCATCTATGAGGATGGCGAACAAGTCCAAGCCTTTACAGGTAATCAAAACCCCAACAACACTCGCGTAATTTTGCTAGATACTGAAGGGAAAATTATCTATTTCTATGACCAAGGCTTTTCTGTTGCCGCCCTCAATGAACTTCGGGATCTGTTATAAGCGATTAGCTGTCTAAATGGCGCTGTTTATAAGCTGAAGGACATAGGCCAAAACAGGCTTTGAATAGTCGGCTGAAATGACTTGTGCTGCTGTAACCGAGTGAAAAACACACTTGGGTAATTTGCTGACCTTGCTCAATAAGACTTGCTGCTTTTCGTAAACGAACTTGCTGCTGAAAAGCGGCTGGGCTACAGCCTAAGTGAGCTTTAAATTGTTGGAAAAATTTACTGCGGCTCATGCAAGCTCGGCGGCACAGTTCATTAATATCCAATGGCTCGTTAAGGTGACGGCTGATGTATTGTAGCGCGGCATTAAGGCCATTAAATTCAGGATTGTTATCACTGTGCTGCAATAAGAAATCACGAGTTTGGTGTCTGAGTAAGCGCACAATTAATTCAGATACAGCCAAATCAATTAAGCAACTGCGGTCTTGCTCGTTCTCGGTATATATCCCCACCATTCTATTCAGTAAGGCTTGTGTTTGCTGAGTGTGGTGTGTGTGAACTAACGCTTGCTGATACTGCCAATGGCCATAATCTTGTTGGATCGGGGAGTCGATATTTAGTCGATCCGCAACTTGTCGGATACGATCGGTTGAGATCTCTATTGCTAAGCAAGTAGTGGGTTTATGTATCTGAGCTTCGGGGAAGTCGATTTCAACGGCTTGGTTAGGCGCCATGATGAAAGACTCATGGGGATAAAACGCAGCTTCAAAGTCTTGTTCTGAATGCATGACTTTTTTACCTGTCACCATACCGCAAAATAATAATTGGTCGGACTTTAATGCCACCCTAGATGCTTGTTCAAAAGTGTCGTAAATGCTGAGTTCTGACTCTGGGCCCGCAAAGCTATTTTTGTTTTCTACCAGTAAGTTGGGCTGGCAGCGTTTACGCTGCAAATTGCCTCTAATCATATTGTCACCTATGTCTCATCCGTTGGACTACAACAATCCTTGCTATTGGCGCAATGCGTCAGACACAGGCTACACAATCATTTGTACTGTGGGTCAACAGCTGTGGATTCTCAGAATACTCATTTCTGCTTTAAGTGATTTAGCTTAATTAGGTTTCCAACAAATACAATTAGAGGAAAGTATTATGATTTATGCAGCACCCGGTGAAGCAGGCTCTGAAATGTCCTATAAGTCTGTTTATCAAAATTACATTGGTGGCCAATGGGTTGAGCCAATCAATGGCCAGTATTTTGATAATATCAGCCCAGTTAATGGCCAAGTATTTTGTAAAATTCCACGTTCAGATGCGCAGGATATTGAGTTTGCACTTGATGCTGCTCATAACGCTAAAGATGCTTGGGGAGCAACTTCAGCTGCAGAACGTTCAAATATTTTATTGAAAATAGCCGATAGAATTGAAGCAAACCTTATCGCATTGGCCGTTGCCGAAACATGGGATAACGGCAAAGCTATTCGTGAAACGATCAATGCCGATATTCCTTTGGCTGTGGATCATTTTCGTTATTTTGCAGGTTGCTTACGTGCCCAAGAGGGGAGCGCGGCTGAAATTGATGCCAATACACTGTCGTATCATATTCATGAACCATTGGGCGTAGTTGGCCAAATTATTCCATGGAATTTCCCAATATTAATGGCGGCTTGGAAGTTAGGCCCAGCATTAGCTGCTGGTAATTGCGTGATTTTAAAACCTGCCGAACAAACGCCTGCATCGATATTGTTTTTAATGGAGCTGGTTGGGGATTTACTGCCTGCTGGGGTGTTAAATATTGTCAATGGTATTGGCGAAGAGGCTGGGCAAGCATTAGCGACGAGTAAACGGATTGATAAAATTGCCTTTACTGGATCGACGCCTGTGGGCTCACATATATTGAAATGTGCAGCAGAGAATATCATTCCTTCAACGGTAGAGCTTGGCGGTAAATCACCAAATATCATCTTTGGTGATGTGGTGAATTTTGAAGATGAATATTTAAGTAAATGTGTTGAAGGGGCAGTGCTGGCTTTCTTTAACCAAGGTGAGGTGTGTACTTGTCCATCAAGGCTGCTTATTCAAGAAGACATTTATCCTTTATTCATGGAAAAAGTGCTGGAGCGCTCAAAAGCGATTAAACGTGGTAACCCGTTAGATACCGATACTATGGTGGGCGCACAAGCGTCTAAAGAGCAGTTTGATAAGATCCTTAGCTACATTGATATTGGCAAAGATGAAGGCGCTGAAGTGTTATTAGGCGGTGAAGTAGAAGCCTTAGATAATGATTTAGGCACAGGTTATTACATTCAGCCTACCTTGCTTAAAGGCACTAATGACATGCGGGTGTTCCAAGAAGAAATTTTTGGTCCGGTGATTTCGTTAACCACCTTTAAAGATGAAGCTGAAGCACTTGAAATGGCCAATAATTCTGACTTTGGCTTAGGCGCTGGGGTGTGGACGCGTGACACCAATTTAGCCTATCGAATGGGGCGTAAGATCCAAGCGGGTAGGGTTTGGACCAATTGTTATCATATGTACCCAGCCCATGCGGCATTTGGCGGTTATAAGAAGTCGGGGGTAGGGCGAGAAACCCACAAAATGGCATTAAATCATTACCAACAAACTAAAAACTTGTTGGTGAGCTATGACGTTAACCCATTAGGCTTTTTCTAAAGAGCAGAATAAAAACTAAATACATTTAAGCTAAGTTCTTTTAGCTAAAAGTACTCTGAATACAGCACTTTGAACTAAATATCAGCTTATAGAAAACAAAACGGCCAATCATTGATTGGCCGTTTTTTATTTCATACAGGGTATTAGCCCTTTAGGTTTACTGCTGCATTTGGGCTTTAGCTGCTTCTACTTTCGAGAAGTCTAAACCTAACTCTAATACTGCTTCTTTAATCAGCCCAGGGTTTTGCATAACCATTGCCATTAACTGTTGTAGCTTTTCAGCTGGAATACCCAGTTGACCGATGATGTTCATTGCCATCATTGGATTTTGAGTTAATGCTTGGAACACTTCATTGATTTTTTCATCGCTGACATTGTGCTCTTTTAACAGGGCAATAATAGGATTCATTGCAATACCTTATGTTCATATTAAGTTAACTACTAGGGCTATTTTATCATTGAAACCCGATAGGGAGCGAATGAAAAGTATTTGGTAATATTTACAGTCACTAAACCATGTTCAACACCCACCCCATCAGGGTAAAGGACAGTAATAATATTGAAAAAATAAGGGCGAGCAAACGCCACTGCATGACTTGTTTTAGCATAATGAATTCAGGGAAACTGGCCGCCACTGTGCTCATGCAAAAAGCCAGTGTCGTGCCTAAAGGCACCCCTTGTATTAATAAGCTTTCAAGTACAGGTATTACCCCTGTCGCATTAGCGTATAGCGGAATTCCCATCATTACAGCGGCAGGTACCGACCACCACTGGCCATCGCCTAGATTTGCCTCAAGCCAACCTGCAGGAACAAACCCGTGTAATGCAGCGCCTAAACTGACACCAATAATCACCCATTTCCACACCCGGCCAAAAATCTCATTGGTTTCAGATTTTGCAAATTGATGCCGTTGCTGCCAAGTGACTTTTCGGTCTTTTTCTGGATTAGCATTACGTGCTGCAGCCGTGTTGCCATCAGCCTGTTGCTCGGATGCAACTTGGCCCATGGCATAGGCTTTTGCTGCTAAAGGTTGCAACCAACGCTCAGCCTTTAATAAATCAAGTAATGCGCCACCTAAAACACCAATAGCGATGCCTGTTACGGCGTAAATTAGGGTGACTTTAAAGCCTAATAAACTGAACAATAATAAGATGGCGACTTCATTGATTAAAGGCGATGTCAGTAAAAAAGCCATGGTGATCCCAATAGGGATCCCCGCAGAGGTAAAACCTAAAAACACTGGAATACTCGAACAAGAGCAAAAAGGCGTGATGGCGCCGAAACCAGCTCCCAGCCCATAACCTACGACTTTAGGCTTTCCTGCTAAGTAACCTCTAACACGCTCAACATCAAGGGATGCTCTAAGCCAACCTATGGCATAAATCATCACGATCAGTAAGGCAAAAATCTTAGTAGTATCTTCCACAAAAAAGTGGACGGCTTGACCAAGCTGAGTTTGATTTGATAAAGCTAAAATATCGTATACAAACCAGTCGGCAAATATTGAGAACCAAGCAAACATTGGCTACCTCATTAATGGAATTAAGTAATACCAGCAGTAATAACACCCTGCTGCGATAAAAATGGCACCAGACAGCCGTCGGGTGATTTTTTCGATGAGAGTCACTTGTTTAAACAGTGTCGCCACTTTTACAGTGCCTAGTTGCAGTAACAAGGCAAAAATAAGTACAGGTAGCGCAGTGCCTACGCCATAGGCTGCGGGTAACCAAAAGCTGGATTGCTGAGCCATAGCTAAAGGTAGAAGCGATGCAAAAAATAGTGCTGCAGATGTCGGGCAAAATGATAAAGCAAATATACTGCCTAAACTGAATGCACCGATTTGACCACGCTTGGCTAAGCGTTGCTGTAATTGATTGGAGATCGACCAATTGGATGTCGGCAGACTAATCCAACCAAACAAGCAGGCACCGACAAATAGCAGTATAGGCCCCAATATCATGTTCATTTGGGTCTGCAAGAAGTTTGAAATTTGTGGCGCAGACATCGCACTGTGTAACAGTAAAGCTGCTAACACTATGTAGCTCAGCATACGTCCAGCACTGTATGATGCTCCCATCAGCATTGACTGCGTGGGTTTCTCAACTTGCTTACTCAAAAATGACACTGCGGCAATATTTGAGGCCAGTGGACACGGTGAGATTGAGGTAAGCACTCCAAACCACAGTGCGCTGGCTAATACCAACAGCCATTCAACCATGGGTTAAACTCTCTGAAGTGTTGACACTTAGACCATGGGCTTGGCGAGAGTCGGTAAGTTCGCCGATTTGTTGATACAGATAATGAGTGAAACTTTGCTGATCTTTAATTAATTCCCATACGCGATCTAAGCGGCGGTATTGTAATGTTTCACCGTCTTTTTCGATTGCAATGACCACTGAGCGAGTGATCAATTGGAAGTCTTCAATGAAGTGCTCATTGCCTTTTGTTTCAAGGTTAATCGTCGAGAGAGTCACATCGCCTTGCTTAATTTGCTCCGTAAAACCGGAGCTAATAGCTTGATTAGTATACTTCTCAATTAGCTTGCAAGAAGTGCAGCGCACATTGCCGTGGAAGTAGTAAACATTAAGTGTTTGGTTGTTTGTCATTTCCACTGCTGGTGGGAAGATTGTTATTTCTGTTGCAGCTTGAGCTTGAACATTGATCTGCATTGCAGCAAAGCTACAAATAACCGCAAGTGGCAGTAGCCATTTAGACACTGTTGTTCGAATATTCATGACGTATCCTTTTAATGACTAGTGAGACTGCGTGAGAATGTTTTCAATCTCATCAGAGGATGGCACAGTGCCTGCCGTAATGACTTTGTGGTTAATCACAATCGCTGGAGTCGACATCACCCCATAATCTAAAATCTTTGCCATATCGGTGACTTTCTCAATGTCAGCTTTGACACCTAAACGCTCAGCAACTGCTGATACGTCGTTGGCTAAATTAGTACATTTTTTACAACCACTTCCGAGTATTTCAATTTTCATTTGTTATTCCTCTACTTCTTTTCTTAGGAACGGGCTAATCAGCGAAGAAGTCAATTAACCAGAGTTTTATTAATTACTTATGGTCGTGAAGGCTTAAGGCTTAAGGTTTATGGTTTAAGTAATGCAGCTTGTTTTTTGGCGTTCTTTTCAATAACGGTTTCTACGCAGTCGAACATTTTCAGCAAACATGGCGTCTCAAGGCGGTAAAATATTTTTTTACCCTCGCGTCGGCTGCTGATAATCCCCGCTTGTTTTAGTACTGAAAGGTGTTTGGATACCGTCGAAATATCAGCATTAACACCGTCAGTTAAATCACAAACGCAGCGTTCATTTTGTTGCAGCTGTTCTAGTAACCATAAGCGGGTTGGGTGCGCTAATGCCTTAAGAACAGCTGATCGCGCATCCAGCCTTAATTGCTCTTGTTCAGTCATTGCAAAGTCCTTTCTGGTTGAAATGTGATAAAACATTTTGTTATTTGGCAAAATAGCCAAATGTATGGAGGGAGGCAAACATATTGATGATGTTTAGTACGAAATTTTGATCAATGTATCAATTTGATGTGGGATGATATATGAGTGAAAAGTAAACAACAGTTTGCTAATGCGATTGATGCTAAGTGGAATAGTGCGGTTTAAGCTTTATTTAATTGTTAAGTATGACAATGGATTTATGCTGATGTAACAAGGGTGATGGTTGTCCCGTTCTCTCGTTGTTAATTCGATTAACATTCATCACTAGCTGTACTGACTGGCATTACGAAAAAATGCTAGTAATGAAGAAAATAACAATAAATAAATCAAGGAGTCCTCTCGTGAAGAAAGTTGGGATAGTGCTCATGTGCTTGTTGATGCCTGCGGCATCAATAGCGGCAGAGCCAACAAAATCAGCGCTTTCAGTGCAAAATAAAGCGGAACAAGATACTACCTTATCGGTTGATGTGCTTTGGCAATTAAGCCGAATTGGTAATCCAATTATTTCATCAAATGGCGAATATATTATCGCCCCAGTGACTCAGTACAATGTGCCTGAAGACAAAGGCGCCACTCAGTTGTGGTTATTTGATAAAGACGGTAAAGGTCAACGCGCGTTGACCGCAGAAGGGCAACGTGCAAGTGAAGCGACGTTCTCTCCTGACGGTAAAACACTCGCGTTTATCAGTAAGCGTAATAAAGATGATGCTGGTCAAGTGTATTTATTACCAATGGACAAAGCGGGTGAAGCTCAGCGATTAACCAATGTGCCAGGTGGCGTTAAAGGCCTTAAATGGGTTGGTGATAATGTTTACTTCATTAGCCGTATCTTCCCTGGTAAAAATTGGGACGAAATGGCAACTCAGCTAAAAGCGAATAAAGACAATAAAGTCTCTGCGCACCAGTGGAATGCACTGCCATTTTCAAGTTTTGATCACTGGATTGAAGAAGACCGTGAAGCTCATTTATTTCGTATTCCAGCTAAAGGTGGCGAAGTAGAAGCGATTACTCAGCCATTGAATAAGCAACTGCCGCGATCATCGCAAAGCAGTGGCAACTACGACATTTCACCTGACGAGCAACTCATTGCGTTTAATAGTAATGGTTGGGCGAATCAGGTTGATCCAAAAATTGATATTTTCATGGCGAAAATTGGCAGTGGTAAAGTGGTTAACTTAACCCCTAAAAATGAAGCGCCAGATTCAAGCCCAACGTTTAGCCCAGATGGAAAAACGTTAGCCTTTACTCGCCAGCTGATCCACGGCTTTTATGCAGACACTGCTAACCTTGTGTTATTGGATGTGAAAAAGCGCACAGAACGTGTGATCACCACTGACTGGGATCGCTCTGTTGCCCGCTTTAGCTGGACGGCTGATAGCAAAGGGTTTTACGCAGCGATTGACGATGCTGCAACTCGACGCATTTTTCATATCAATGCTAAAAATGGCAAAGTGAAACCGATTACTAAACAAACCAACTTCGGTGCGCCATCTATAGCTAACGACGGTACTATCGTCGCCGCTAACGACAGTTTTTTGTACCCAGCCCGTCTAGTTAAAATTAACCCAAGCAATGGTAAAACTACGCGTTTAGACAGCTTTAACGATGACATTTTAGCTGATGTTGATATGGGTACCTACGAGTCAGTGACCTACAAAGGTTATAACGACCAAGACGTACAAATGTGGGTTCATTACCCTCCAGGGTTTGATAAAAGCAAAAAGTATCCGTTAATGATGCTGATCCACGGTGGTCCTCATAGTGCTATTTCTGATGGTTTCCATTACCGCTGGAATGCACAAACATTTGCTTCTTGGGGTTACGTAACGGCATGGCCTAACTTCCACGGCTCTAACAGTTTTGGTCAAGATTATACTGACAGCATTAACCCTGACTGGAAAAATAAGTCGTTGGAAGATGTATTCAAAGCGACTGATTGGTTTAAAGCGAAAGACTGGATCGATAACGATCGTTTAGTGGCAGGTGGTGCAAGCTACGGTGGTTACTTATCATCGATTATTTTAGGTCAAAAAGATCAGCCGTTTAATGCATTATTTATTCATGCTGCGGTATATAACATGTACTCGCAAATGGCTGCTGATTTCTCGGTGCACAGCACTCGCTTTGGCGATTACTGGGATAATCCTGAGATCTACAAATCAATTTCGCCACATTACGGCGCTGAAAACTTTGATACGCCGACATTAGTGGTACATGGTCAGTTAGATTACCGCGTGCCTGTAGGCCAAGGTTTTGAGTTATTCCGTACCTTGCAAACCAAAGGTATTGAATCACGGATGATTTATTTCCCAGATGAAAACCACTGGATCATGAAGCCAAATAACTCAATTTACTGGTACAACGAAGTTGAGAAATGGATGAACCAGCACGCAGAACCTGGCGCTAAATAAGCACTGATTTCATACGTTAAAAATGTAAAAACGCCGCAATGAAAAATCATTACGGCGTTTTTTATAAATGATGCTTTCTGACTAATAACTAAAAAGTGCTTACGCTAGATACATATCTACCATCTTTTGCACCGCATTTGGCAAGATAGGTTTAGTAAGGTAATCATTTGCACCCAGTTTTAATGCAAAATCTTGATCTGATTCTTCAACTAATGAGCTAACGACCACAATAGGCACGTCTGCATTAGGTGTTTGTTCTTTGACATACTTCAATACTTGATAACCATTGATATCGGGCATGGTGATATCTAAGAAGATTAAATCTGGCTTTACCGATGACAGTAGTTCAATAGCGCCATCACCTGAATTGGCCGTCAATACAAGATAATCATCCCCTAAAATGGCAAGCAACATGCTAGTACATACTGGATCATCATCAATAACGACTATTTTGGATTTTTCCATTCTTGCCTCACTTAGGTACATTTTATTTTGTCGATTATATGACCATTGTATTGAAGTTATTTTTAATTACTAGGCTTCAATTAAGCATAGAGCATTGGCTAACTTGATGAAAGCTTTAAGGTAAGAGTATTAAAGATCACTTTGAACGCGATAGGGAGTTATGTGGGGAGGCATGCTTTTTTTGGGGGTGGGTTACGCTATTTATTCTTTTTGCAGATAGTCGCGATATTTATCAATCACTCCATTTCTATCTAATCCACGCTTGACGTTTTTACACAGTTTGCCGAAACGACTGATTTCACCTAGCTGTGGGGTATCACCATTATTGATTGCAGCTTCCCAGTAACTGATTTCACTATCGACCAATTCTAATAACTTTTTCGGGCAACCTTGGCAGCTCCCCTCGGGGCCAAATACGAAGGTCTCGGGCTCGGTTAACGGAAACTCGGACTTGACTTGCGATATGATATTTTGCATGGCTGTGGTGCGATCTGGTTTCATGTCAAACTCTACCCAGTAACAATATAAGGTAATGGAACTATGTAGCTATATTAGTGTATTAGTCATAAATCTGAGGCTAAAGTTCAAAGTTCAAAACTCAAAACTCAAAGCTCAAAACTCAAAGCTCAAAGCTAGAGCCTAAAGCGTAATGATGCTGAACAAGCTAAATATTAGTGATATTCTGCAGGCGAAATAACAATAATAAATACCCTTATGGAAGTACGATGACTATGTTCAAACCTAGGCTCAACAGTTCTATTTTTAACCGATTAATACTATGGATAGGCATAGGCATTTCTTGCTTTTCGCTGCCAGCTATTGCCGATAGCTTTTATGCTAACCAAACACTGCAACAACAAGCACCACTAGCATTTGCTTTACAGCCTCAAAGTGAGGCGTTTTTAGCCCCAGCGTATGAATTAACCATCGATCATGCCGATACCTTACTTGAGCTTATTGCGCAGGATAAAGCTCTAACTAACGCCATAAAGAATTGGCCTTCACTCACCATAGATGAACAAATCCCTTGGCTTAAAAAAGTGTTTGCTTTAGAAGTGCAAAGCTTTGGCACTGAGGCGCCACAGCTAATTATCGATAATTACAGCTACCCTAAAAAAATGGTCTATTTTGACTTTGATGTTGAGGTGGGTGGTAAAGGTATTGTGTACTTAAATCCTGACAAATTAGCCGAAGAAGAGGCGTTTGCCTCATTGGCATTTTTAATCCATGAAACTCGGCATTCATATCAATTTCAGCGCGCAATGGCTGGAGAGGGAGATGTTGTTTCACAAGGTTATTTAGCTGCATTTACCGCACAGAAACAATTAACAGGTTTTGGTTTCAGTGACTTTTTAACCTTGCTCAATGAATATGAAGCCTTTCAATATGGCAACTATGTCATTGGTCAGTTGACTGATTGGCAAGTGGATATGATTAATATGGGCACGTTTGCTAGTCAATACGATAGCCACGGCCAGTTAAAAATTGATTTACAAGCCATGGCCGCGCAAACTAAGTTTATAGAAGCTAAGCCTATAAAAAATGGGGCATTACAGAATGGCTCGGAAACAAATAATCAGCTGAGCTTATTGGAACAATATAATCAATTAGCTCAAACACAATACCAACTTCGTCAGCAGTAACTATCGAAGTTTAATTGGCATCATTCGGTCAATCTATGAATCTTAAGCAGTTAGAAATTTTTTGCGCCATTGCTGATGCTGGGTCGGTGACTGCAGCAGCTAAGCAACTGAATAGCAATCGCACCCAATTGAGCATGGCGATTAAAGCGCTTGAGTCGAGTTTAGAGGCCAAGTTGTTTAACCGTTCTGGCAATAGTTTAGTGCTGTCGGAAGTAGGTAAATCTATCTATAAAGATTGCGAAAGTGTGGTGTCGACTTGTGAACGAATAAAGCAGACCTGCGAGCAAACCATAGATAAGTTTCGCTCTGAAATCTGGCTTGCAAGAGATGACTCTTTTCCTGATGAAGTCTGGCAAACTTTTATTTTAGCCCTCAACAATCACTTTGATGCCACTACTGTGAATACAGTTTTAGCATCTAGTGGTGATTTAGCTAATCTGGTTAATACGGGACAGGTAGACTTTGCCTTTGGGGTGGATTTTGAACGAGTAGATGACGCCAACACTGACTATTTACCATTGGGTAAGATTCGAATGATGTCGGTATGTGAAAGTCATCACCCTTTGGCCAGTTTAAAACGAGTGTCAGACAGCCAGTTACGGGAATCGATGCAAGCTGTGATGGTGTATTTAAACGACAAAGATAACCCAGAGCTACAGCCTTTTTCCTTAAGGCATATTGGATTTTCGAGTTTTGAGTACATGCTCAATACCATAGTCTCTGAGAAAGCTTGGGGCGTGTTACCTGAACCGCTTATTCGTCCTCATTTACGTAGTGAAAAATTGGCTGTTATTAAGCACACTTATGGTCTAACCCATGAAGACTATTGCATGTTTTCAATGCCGGGTAGCGCGATACCTGAGCCAGTATCTTGGCTGTGTGATCAGATCAGTGATTACCTGTTTAAGTTCTGATCTCACCGACTAAAATGATACCAACTCACTCAGCGTCAATAATATTGACACTGATATTTAATGTAAGGTATTGATTTTTAATTGTTTAATTAATTGGTTATGCATCATATGGCTTATTAACTTGATGAGCTGTTGAGAAAATAGCCTTGTAAAGCAATACTTATCACAGGTTTTTACTGGTGATAATGAATGCGTGAACAAAATAAAATAGAAGATAAACAATTACTTATTATATCTGCTTTAGCAGCGTTATCGTTTGCTGTTATGGGCGTGGTTGTAGGGTTAATGAGTGGTTCTATTGTCATATTATTTGACGGTGGTTACTCTTTAATTGGATTATTACTCACAATGTTATCGCTTGCTGCTTCTAGTTATATGCGTGGTTCTTCTCGTTCACAATTCGCGTTTGGTAAAGCCATCATTGAACCTATTGTCGTCGCCATTAAAGGGGCGGTGATTTTAATGTTATTAGGCTTTAGTTTGTCATCAGCACTCAATGTCTTTTTAAGTGGTGGTAGAGAAATTGATATGTCATTCGCTGCCGTATTTGGTTTCGTTAACTTGTTTGGTTGTCTCGCAGTATGGTGGTTTTTAGTTAAGCAAAATGAACCGAAACGTTCAGGGTTATTTATTGCTGAAATTAAGCTGTGGAAAATGGACACTGTTGTGAGTGGGGCAGTGTGTGCTGGTTTGATTGTTGGGTTAATTCTTACATATACGCCTTGGTATACCTATGCAGTGTATGCTGACTCCGTAATGATGCTGCTTATCGGAGCGTACTTCATTAAAGTACCATTAATGATGTTAATTGGCGCATTTAGAGAGCTTCTGATGATGAAACCCAGCAAAGAAATCTGTTCATTGGTTCACGAAAGTGTGTCTGAGGCGAATGGTTCAAGCCCGCAGGAATTGATGCTGACAGGAATTGCTAAAGTTGGGCCAGAATTAATGGTGAATATTAACGTTAACCCTAAAAAGTCTCACCAGTTATTGCCTGATTTACATAAGGTAAGGTTAATATTAAATAACAAGCTTGCTCGTCTATCACTGGATGTGAAACTGAATTTAGACATAGTAACCGAAGTGAAATAACAGTTTAAGTTAACTGTTATCAATGAAAAGCCTGATGCTCTCATCAGGCTTTTTTAGTTCAAATTTTTGTTGGTAATTAACACATCCTTTAACCAAAATATGATTTGAGCGCTCATCACTAAGGTAAATGGAATGGCGCCAACAATGGCGATTTGTTTATTTAAATCAACATCATTGATGGTCACAAGTGCAATAGTTATTGCTATTAGCACAATACTCCAAAGCATTTTAGCTGTGTGGCTTTCGCTGCCAGTGAGCATACTGGTGATGTATATCGACGAATCAGCACTGGTGATAAGGAAAGTAACTAATAACAATATCGCCGCCACAGATAAAATGCTGCCTAACGGAAAACCGTCGCCACTTAAATGGCTAAAAAAGCTAAATAAACCCAAGGTATACTCTTGATTCACTGCTGCCATCACTTCTGCAGCAAAAGGTTGCGTCAGCACGCTGCCTGCAAAACCTGAGAACCATATAATTGATGTCAATGTAGGTAATAAAATCGTGCAAGACAAAAACTGCCTAATGCTCCGCCCTTTACTTATTCTAGCGATAAAAGGACCAACAAAAGGTGCCCAAGCAATCCACCAAATTAAGTAAATTACAGTCCAACCTTGGCTCCATTTCGCTGGCTCACCAACGCTAAAAGACACTTTAGGCAGTAGTTGCAAGTAACTTACCGTTGATTCCAGCATTAATTTCATGCTGTTAATCGGGTCAACTAGGGCAATCACTACCACTAAAATCGCCACCATAAATAAGGTATTGAATTGACTTAAACGTTTAATGCCTTGGCTGAGTCCTGCAATTGATGACAAGGTAAACAGCACGGCAATAAACAGTATTAAACCAATCCTGAAACTAGCACTGCCAACGTTAAGTCCGACGGCTTGCTCAAGCCCGGTTTGAATTAATGCTACGGTATTGGCGAAGGTGCCGGCCATGCCAAATATGATTGCAACTACCGCGAGTAAATCTAATATGCTGAGCCACTTTGGTTTTTGATCGCTAAAGCTGGCACTGATCCGTAAGCTGCGATTTCGATTATAGGCAAACCATGCCATTACTAAACCTGTCATCGCGTATATGGCCCATGCATGTAATCCCCAATGAAAATAGGTAATGGCTAATGCGCCTGAAACTGATGAAAAGTCATCTTGTAAAAAGGCAGGGGGATTCACAAAGTGATAAACAGGTTCTGCTACCCCCCAAAAAATCAGCCCTGACCCCATTCCTGCGGTAAATAACATGGCTATCCAACTAGCAAAATTAAACTCTGTTTTGGCTTGGTCGCCGCCAATGCGTATTTTCCCTATTGGGCTAAAGCAAATAACGGTGGCAACTATTAACAATAAACTGGAAAGTTGAATGAATTGAGAATCAAAGTTTTCAAGGAAAAATTGGGTGGATAAACTAAAGGTTGAGAGTGTCTTATGGGGAAATGTTAGCAATAACCCAGCAATAATAATGACTGGTAAATAAAAGCCTAATTTGGGCGCTATTAAAAGAGGAACTGTTGGCTTCTCTATTGATTCAGCTTGATTGCTATTCGGCGGTTTCAATCTAATCGATATCCATTATTCGAGTCTAAATTTAGATTTTTCACTATGACTTAAAATGTGTTCAGTTTAAAGTCCAATTAGTTAGTTTAGCGCTTGCTGATGTGTTGCAGACTAAGCCTAATAAGCTTTAGGTGCATAAAAGCCTAAATTAAAATAGTGAACCGGATGTATTTGCCATAATAAAGGATGATGTTTTTACGTTACTAGCTGAAAAAACACTTAACTATGTTAATAAATTGTTTTACTTTAAATAGTTGATACTATGAAATTTGATGGTAATTTTTTATTGCTTGTACTGTGTGAGGGATAATTATTTGAAAAAAATCATCCAGTTTACTGTGACTGCTATTATCTGTTTTTTCTCAATGAACAGTGCTGCGACAATCCTCAAATATAATGTGAATGGTTCTAGCTCATGGGTGCCTTATTACATTCCTGAACAAGTAGAAAATTCCGGGATTTTAGGTGAGCTTGTGCCGCAAATATTGTCTATGGCTGAGATTAAAGTCGAAAAACATAACTTTCCTCCCAAACGCACGAATCAAGCATTAGAAAAGGGATTATTAGATTTTGATTTTGTCAGTCCAAGTTGGTTTCCAAAAGGTGATATGGGCGAGCTATTCATTCAATCTGAGCCTATCCTCAATATTCAAGAAAACATCATCACTTTAAAGCAAAATAAATCCCAATGGGCCGATATTACTATGATTGAAGGTGAGCCCATTGGCACTGTGAGAGGGTATCTTTATCATGATGATGATGCCTTTACTCGGGTTGATTTTGGTTCTGAGAAACAACTGATTAAAGCCTTACATAAACAGCGTGTCCAAGCGGCAATATCAGGGGATTTACCTGCATTATATTGGGCCAAAAAATTAAGCATGCCCATTGCGTTAGCGTCAGTGCATTCAAGAGGAGTGTTAGTGATGCGCCTTCGTAAAGAACACAGTGAAATGATGCCGCAAATTAATCGTGCTATTGCTCAACTGAAGACTGATGGCACTATTCAAGCGTTAGTGGATAAATACACTAAAGCAGAACAATATCAGCAGTAATAAACTGATATTGCTCGACGGGTGTTATTTTAATAATGCCAAAAGCTTAGCTATTTAATGACTTATCTATTTAATAACTTATCTATTTAATAACTTATCTATTTAATAACTTATCTATTTAATGGCTTAGCTATTCAGTGATTGAGCAAGTCACACTAGTTGCTTTTTGCTGGTACAGGTTGAGATATTTGGCGCTTTTTCTTTTCAAAATAATGATTGGTTTCAGTCAAAATCACATGTCTTAAGCCTATTAGCGCAATTAGGTTAGGGATTGCCATTAAGCCATTGACCGTATCCGCCAGCATCCAAATTAAATCTAATTGAATGAAAGCTCCCACCGCAATTAAGCTTAAAAATGTCAGTTGATATACCTTAATCCCTTTGTCACCTAAACGCTTGCTAGTGAGGTAGTTCCAGCAACGTTCGCCGTAATAATGCCAGCCTAAAATAGTAGTAAAGGCAAAACAAACCAACGCAATTGTCACAATATATTGGCCAATAATCACCGAGCCACCAGATGCAAATGCGGCGCTGGTCATTGCAGCTCCCGCGGTATCACCATTCCACACCCCAGTAATTATCAGTACTAAGCCTGTCATAGTACAAATTAAAATAGTGTCGAAAAAGGTGCCAGTCATGCTCACTAAGCCTTGCTCAACAGGTTCATTTGTTTTGGCTGCAGCAGCTGCAATTGGGGCGCTACCTAAGCCAGATTCATTTGAAAATACACCACGAGCAATACCAATTTGAATGGCTTGAGCAACAGTGGCTCCTAAGAATCCACCTGCAGCTGAAATAGGGGTAAAGGCTGAGTGAACCACTAATTCGAGCGCTGGTATAATTTGCTCTGAAAAGCTAAACAGAATCCAAATACACGCTAAGACATAGCCCAGCGCCATTGTAGGCACCAGCTTTTGAGCGACATTTGCAATACGTTTGACGCCGCCCAATGTGACAGCTGCCACCATTGTTGTCAGTACAAGTGCTGTCACCCATGTAGGTACATTAAACGCAATTGTCATGGCATCGCTGATCGCATTAACTTGCGCAAAAGTGCCAATACCAAAAAAGGCCACTCCAACGCCAAATACTGCAAAGATTTTGGCTAGCCATTTAAGGCCAAGTCCTCGCTCAATGTAATACATTGGGCCGCCAGCAATATTGCCTTTGGCATCCGTGGTGCGATATTTAACTGCCAACATACATTCGGCATATTTGGTTGCCATGCCAAAAAATGCGGCTAACCACATCCAAAACAGTGCCCCTGGGCCACCAATTTTTATCGCGGTGGCAACACCAACAATATTACCTGTACCTATGGTTGCCGATAGGGCAGTACACAAGGCTGCAAATGATGATAAGTCGCCTTTGCCTGTTGCAGGTTTGAATAACAAACTTAATGCAAAAGGGAGCTGAAATACTTGTAATAGTTTAAGTCGAATAGTGAGATAAAGACCGGTACCAACCAGTAAACATAGGGTGATAGGGCCCCAAACAATGGCATTGATATCAGCTAATAGCGCGTGAAAATTCATGGTGTTCCTCGAATATTAAACAACAAAATTAATATGGAGGAGGAAAAGATATGGCTGATCAGTGGTACTGAGGCAAAAGAGGGCACAGTATTCAGCTTACTGAGTGGGTACAGTTAGGCAAAAGTCAGGCACAGCAAAAACGACAGTGACCATAAATGAATACAGTCATCCTCTCCTCTGTCCTTTTGCCTGAGCGTTTCGCGTGACTGCTTGGCAGTCGCACTTTCGCCTTCGGCGCTGTAATGACAATCGCTTACGAACAGCGTTTGCTTACAGTCTCTCCAGAGGCTCGTCCAGTAACAGTCCTCACCACAATGTGGCACCTGAAAGAGTGCTTTACTAGCGGATAATCCACTAACTAAAGTTGCCTCGTCGGTGTGGGGTTAGTCCCCACTCTCCTGCTACCTTCATCCGAACGGATCTTTTTGAATATGCTTGTTAAGTAACCCAAGTCATTCTTCAAAAAGGGCATTTAGCATGCGGGATATCACTGAATGGCTCAAGAGATGCGGATCACAGTTTGATATTGAGAGTGTTTACCTGCAGTTAATTTGCACAGGGGATAGTGAAAGGGGGTAATAAATAGGCAGTAACAAACAGGCTGTAATAAACAGGCAGTAACAAAAGGACAGTAAGTTAACTCACTGCCCATAGCGTTGAACTTGTGTATTTCAAAGATTAGATTTCGACTTCGTTACCTTTAGGATTAGGGCCAAAGCGATTGGTTTCCTCTTGGCTGTCAGACACAAAGAAATACAATAATATCAATGCGCCGATAAGCGGTATAAGCGCACTGAGGATCCACCACCCCGAACGATCAGTGTCATGAAGGCGGCGCACAGATACCCCAAGGGCTGGTAAGAATACCGCTAGAGAATAAATGCCACTTAATAACCCGTAACCCGTTTCTTGGTTAAGCGTGCCTGTAATGTTATCCATGATACCTAAAAGTATTCCAGCAATAACATTGAATAATACAAAGAACCAATATTCCTTTCTGCGTGCTCGGTCTTTAAAGTTAATGTAATTCTTCAGTACTTTAATATACCAATCCATGATCATTCCTTGTTAGTTAGCTCACTTTATAATCATATAGTTATATCAGTAATACCTTAGAAAATACACATGTGTACAAGCTGGCTATGGGAGTAATGCAAAACGATTAACGTCAATGCTATAGCGTATTGATGCTTGTTTTTTGAACTGTTTACGGCTGGCTTACGTAATGCACTTTATGAAGCAAGTTAACTAATGGGTGCACTACATGGAAAATGTTAATCAATCAGGCAATATCGCGACGATTATTGGTGTGGCAGATGCGACTCATTATTTAGTGGGGCTGACAGATGCTGGAAATAACTTTGTTGGCTTATCGGGTCAAGGTGCTGGCGAATGTGTGCATTCAATTGTAGAAGCGAAAGCGCTGCTTAAAAGCCATGACTATTCTATTGCCAACCTTGAATACCAAACCGCCTACGATGAAATGTGTGGGCTAGACAATGCAGGCAAATATCAGCAAGTGATTAACCTGTAGTGAGTTAGGCAAGATTGCGAGCTTTGGTATAGCCGTAGCTAAGCCCCTAGCTATAGATATAGCCAAGGTACTAAGCCCGCATCAATTGAGTTAACTAGCAGCAAGCATTAATGCGATTGCGGCCATCAGCTTTAGCGCGATATAGCGCGGTGTCAGCAGCGCACAATAATGCATTTGCCGTTCTAAATTGGCCGTTAACTTCACTAGCGTGACCTTGGCTTACACTAACCGTTACCGATACATCTAAACCCAAATCCACATAGCTAAGGGCATTAATATTTTTTTGAATAAGCTGAGCGGCTTTCTCAACTTCTTCGGCGGTAATATTAGGCAAAACTAGTGCAAATTCCTCACCGCCATAACGCGCCGCAGTGCACTCTTCATTAGGTAAGGCACTTTTAATTGCTTCAGCTATCTTTTGTAAGCAACGATCGCCCATAACATGACCATAGTTATCATTAAATGATTTAAAGTGGTCAATATCAATTATCAATACACTGATTGGTGAGCCTTGCGATAAACTGCTATACCAATGCTTTTTCAAGTTTGTATCAAATACACGTCGGTTGGCGAGATTGGTTAAGCAGTCCGTAGAAGCCCAATGATAAAGTTGCTGATATTCAGCACGAAATTTACTGAGGTCGCGAATAATAATTGCAAAAAGCGGCGTTTTCATTGGAAAAAAGCTAATTGATATTTCCACATCGAGAGTGTCGCCATTATCTAACGTTAATCTGGTTTCATTAGGTAAATGGTTCAGGGGTCTTGGTTCAAGTTTCGATTCAATAATCATTTTTTGGTACAAGGTTTTTTGTGGTTCACACAAAAACGTTTGCCACTGTTGACCCACTAGCTCTGCTGACTCTTTCTCATTTGACCCAAATAATAATGTCGTCGCATGACGATTTGCCATCTGGATTTGACCTGACTCATCAACCACTAACATAGCCTCCATCATATGCTCGACCAAATTTGCAAGTGAACTTAGGGCATTGCCACCTAATTGTTCAATATGCTGTTCAGGTTTAAGGGCTAACTCATTATAAGAAGGCGGCTGTTTTGCTGCACCAAAGTCACCATTAATGAGAGCGTCAGTATTAATTTCAGCTGACGTTGAATATGATGCTTCGTTGTCTGAAGGAAGCGAATTGGCAGCAAGTTGTAACATATCAAGTATCCTTACTAGATTTATTATAGCGATAGCAAATGTACTATCGGCATAGCAGGTGTTTTCTAGTTAATACTTTATCGAACTCTTTCAGCTATAACCTTTCGCTAACCTTCCGATTTAAGCTATTGAAATTGAATGTTTATATTGTTTGCTGATTGATGTTTATACGAGGACGAAATGACTATGTTTGATCTTTATTGATGACTTGAGGCTCAGGGCATGTCAGTAAAGCTCGCTTTTTCTATGCTGAAACCTATGCTGTCAATTATCATTAAGGGTGTAATTGTGGGAGCGGGATTGAAAAAGGACTCTATTTGAGTCCTTTTTTAGATTAAAGTGGGTAGGTTTGATTCCTGAACAGCTAGTAATACTTGCGTAGCTTCTGTGTCTTATCGTTAATTCTTTAGAGAGTTTTTTTGGTAGTAACCCTTTATCAAATAACTGATAAGTAAATCCGATTTAATCTTTGTTTTTATTTATAACTTGCGGGTCAGCACTGACTAACAACAGTGTATTTACTGTGTTAGTTAAAATGAACTGGAAACTTGTTGTCCCAACGATCTTATCAGTATCTGTTAATTCAATGCTGTCACCGTTATTAATTACATTCACACTATCAATGATCCCATCAAAAGGGTTACAAAAAGCAACACCATTAAATTTTAATCCTTTTCCAGTATTGTCAGTTAATGCGTAGGTGATAGTGGTTTCCTCATTTATTACTATATTTTCGTCACTGTAAGTAAAAACTGGTGCTCCATTTACATTAAGGTTAACAGTAACGATAACGGTTACTGTTGCAGGTGTAGACGCTGCACTTTTAGTGGCTTTTAACATGTTAACTCCATTTATTTATTGAACGGTAAGTAAATCAATCCCTGCCTGATTAATAATGCTCATCAGTGGGGAATTAGAGGGTAACTGCTGTAAACACAATAATGATTTTGCGTAAGGTATTGTTAGTTCGGGGGTTTTGTTGTGTTGAATTAAAGGGCTTAGTCTTATTTTCGACCGTTTACACATCGAAACATCAGTTTGCGACAGGTGGAGTTGTTTACCTGTTGAGTAAGCCAGCAGTTCACTCGATGAGAGCAATGCTTTATATTTTACTCTTTGAGGATGTATATCGGATATTTTTGTAAAAAGATTAATTGCCACTGTTGAGTAGTCATGACTCTTCTTGAGTTGCTCTGTATTATAAAAATACCGTGCAGCCGATAGATAAAAATTAGCCCATATAACCTGAGGTTTAGATGAATGTTCTAATTGCGTATTAGTATCCAGCATTTCTTCTAACTCATCGACTTTATATTTTATTTTGTGCTGAGTTTGATTATCTGCTAATTCAAGTAATCTGAATAGTGAGTAGAAACGATCGAGTTGCCATTGTTTATTTTTAGGGTCTTGAACGAGTGCCTTATTAATGGCAGTTAAACTGAGTTGAGTGATTTCAAAGCCTTTTTGCTTTTTATTCTGAAATAGTAATAGCTCTGAATGATTTTGATAACTGGAAAATAACCTGTCTAGGGCATATGGAGTTAACTCATCAGTTTGACTTAATAGTTCTTGTTGCAACTGCTCATGTAAGTAAATTGCTGTATTTAAATCGCCTTGGGATAATGCAGCCTTTGCCAACCACGAGCGGGTATCTGCAATATCGGCAATCAGTTGCATATTATTAGGCTCCTTTTCATTCGCAAGCTTTTTTAAAGTAAGCGATTGTTCAAAATTAATCACAGCAGTAGCAAAGTTTTGCTGTTGAATAGCAATTGAGCCCAAGGAATTATGGGCATAAGACAATTCCATTAACGCTTCTTGGTCATCTGGAAGTAAGTCATACATGGTTTGACTGTAAGCTAAGTATTGTTCAAACCACGCTTTAGCTGCTTGCCAATCACTTTGATCGTATTCCAATTGTCCTAACCAAAACGCATTAGCGCCTAAGGTTTTGAGTAACTCGAAATGCTCAGGTTGTTCAATCAACAATGCGGTGAGATTTTCCCTCGATACTAATAGCGCTTCTTTGGCTTCGGTGTTTTTACCCCTTGAATAGGCTACTTCACCCATGGCTTCGAGTGTTTGACCGTGCTGAAAACGGGACTCAAAACTCAAGCTGGTATCGTTAGGGTTAGAGGCGTCACTGAAATACTCCAATGCTTTATTACTGATCCCATCAAGTAAGTCCATTCTACCAATACCGCGCATTTTATCGGCGAAATCACCGACCATGAACCCCAGCAAATTTTCGGCTGCTTGACGTTTTTGTAAAGCCATTTGCTCTGCCTCAAAACTGCGAACACTGGCAAATATTGAGGTGATAGTGAGTAAAAATAGTAATGAGATGGTGAAGGTTTTTTGCCAGCGCCTCACTTTTTCATGTTTGCTTGAGGCGTTAATGAGCTCTAATTCTTGAGGCTCTAAATCAAACAGTGGATTATCTTTGAGCAATTGCGCTTCACGCAGCGGTTTACCATCAGCCAGTAAGTAAGCTTGATTTTTATTTTCTTGTACCCAACGGCTTGATAAATGGTGCAGTCGGCTTTTAATACGAATGCTGTGATTATGTTCTGCTATCCATGATGTGGCGCGAGGCCATCGTCTTAGCAGCGCCTCGTGGGCAATGCTAAAGCTGGGTTCGCCATTTTGTAAATTGGATACGAATAAACGGCTGTTGATCATGGCTTGGGTAAGGGTTCGTTCCTCTTTAGTATGCAGCTGCGCCCAGCGGGCAGTTCGGCTGGTGATCGAAGTTTCGTCTTCCCGTAAGGTGACAAGTAGCGAAAACACATGGGGTAAACTGGCTTTTTGTTGTGGGGTAAGTTCTGCGATGGCATCTTCGGCATTTTTACCGATTGCCCCCTCAATACCCCCTAGTTTTTGGTAAACGCTGAACAATAGCTGATTGTCTTGGCTACGTTGCAAGTACAGTGCTTGCAACATGTATTGCAACATGGGCAGCGCATCTGGGTTACTGGCAGCTTCGGCACATAAAATTTCATCTAATGGGGTGGCAGTGTCAGGGTCGCTGCTCCACGTTAAGTTGGCTGCTACGGCAGGTAAGCGGATCATTTGCAGTAATTCGCTACGGGTAGGCGGTGATAAGTCAAAATGCGCTCCACGGCCTTTGCCTGTCATTAAGCTGGGATATGCCACGAGTAATGGGTAAAACTCATTTCGACAGGCACTGAGCACCAACACACAGCCTGAATTAGCAAGCTGCTCCAATATATTTACAAATGCATTGCGCTGCTCTTGGCTGAACAAAGGTGATGACAATAAGACTTCGAGTCTATCGATAAATAGCGCAAAGTGGGTGTGCAATTGTTGGTTCGATTTAATGACTTGCTTGCATTGCTGAACGATGGCTTGTGGCTCAGTAATGAGCCTGTGGGATAAAGAGTCGGCGCTGTCACCATCAAATACAGGGATATCATTGATTTCCCAGTCGAGCATTATGCCTGCGAGTTCGATGAATAATTTCGATTTAGCCACATCAGCAAAATCGAGGCTACCGTAAGTCGCCACATGAACACCGTTGTAACCAGAACCGACCATTAAGTTGGGAATGATCCCTGCATTAATTAACGATGACTTGCCACTGCCGCTAGGGCCCAGTAATAAACAAAAGCCGCGACCAAATTTTACTTGCTGGCTTATCCGCTCTAGTAACACACTGATTTGTTTACTGCGGCCAAAGAAGACTTGTGAATATTGTTCTGAGTAGGCTTGAAGCCCAGGAAATGGAGAACCTGATTGCCATTGTTGTTGCTCGGCTACGGTTTCATGACCAATAGGAAAATTGACGTCTGCAATGGTGCGATAGCCACGTTTACGTATGGTTTCGATATAACGAGGCGAGGTGGCCTTGTCATCGAAAGCGCGGCGTAATTGGTTAATAATTTTATGAAGTGGATTGTCGCCAATGTCGGAGTCGGGCCAGCAATCGTTGACGATATCATCGCTACTGAGTACTTCGCCATTGCGCTCGCATAACAAGATCAGCACGTCCATTGCTTTGGGTTCAAGCTGTTTGGTTTTTTTACCGAATTTTAGGCTATTACTGTTGGGGTCAACCTGCCACTCACCAAAGAAAAAAATCTCGTTTTTCATTATCACATTCCGTTGAAAACCCAGTGTTATGCTTCATGCATTCGGTAACAGCTAATCGCGATTGCGTTTCATTAGTATTTACTTATACCAACTTATGGTTAGATTGTAACCACTTAAAGTATAAGAGGGAGTAAAAAACAGACTAATTGGGGATAGGTAAAATGGTTCGAATGATTCTATAGAGGAGTTTAAAATATGCACAAGTTGTGATGTTGCTTTTAATTGAGACCTTGCTGTAGGGCTAAGAGTTTTCATTTATATAATCTAAGATTATCTGAGTAAAAGACTTAACCAAGTCTATAATTTTATTACGTTAATAAACCTATTTGTTATTATGTTTTTCAATAAACTGGACATTACTAGAACCTTATTGCCATGGAGGCTTATGAAATCTGCACAGATTATAGGATTTATACTCAGTATTTTTAGTGCGTGGTATTTATCATTGTTCTATGACTCGTTATTGATGAAAAGCTCAAGTTCGCCAAGTTTAGGTATTGGAGTCGCCGTTGTTTTTGCTTTGTGTACTATTTCAGTTGTTTTGACTATTCCGACTTGTGTATTGCTGAGAAGTAAAAAAGCACGAACAGAAAAACAGTTTACTGGCTGGTTTTGGAGTAGTTTATTTGCTCTCAATTCAATTTGTGCAATTGCTTATCTACTCGTGGGTTTGTCATTCCTATTGTGATTTAAACGTTAAGTTGAAATTAACCCTTAGGTATTTATCTTCTAGACACTCCTAACTCCTTAAGCTGTTCCAGTGCCTTAGCGGTTAACGCTTCAGTGTAAGGGTTAATTTTAAAATGGTTGGGGCTCCAGCCTTTTACAAACCGCTGAAAGTCGGCCCAAGCGATTGAATATAATGGCCGCCATGTTTGCACTAATTTATCTGTACAAATGTGGGGTTGGTGATGCTTGGTGCTAATGACTAACTCGCTAAAGTAATAATTAAGCCATTGTGTAATTTGCGCTTCATCTTCTGAAAAAGTCATCACGCTGCTTAGCAGTAACGCCACATCTTTCATACCGCAGCCTTGGCCTACATATTGAAAATCTACCGCTGCAGCTTGTTGGTGATTTTCGGTAAAACAGAAGTTAGCGAGCTTGGCATCTCCATGGACTAAGGTTTGAAATGGACTGTTACTGAGCGCGGTATCAATTTGCTGGGCAGCGGCTTTTAAGCGTAAATCGGTTAAGACCGCTAATTCGTCAGGACGGGTATTAAGATGCCAATAAGTGCCTTGTTGCCAGAGTTTAGTATGTAAGTGGTTACTTACTTTTCTGCTATCTTTACTGCAATGATTACTGTTCTGGTTTATGGTGTCAGTATGCTGCTGTAGAGGTTTTGTAGCCGGATTTTGGAATAAGAATTGCCCATGAAACTGTCCTAGCCATTTAAGGCAGGCTTTAATAGCGACATCATCAGCACAAGAAAGCACTTTGCTAAAACCAACAGTGGCTAAGTCCTCAAGTATCAATAAGCAGTCATCACCGTTTTGCTTTAGATATAAACACTCTGGCACCCGATTATCATGACTGCATTGGTTAGCGTATTCTTGATACCAATTAAACTCTACTTGATACGAGGTTATTTTGCGCTGATGAGAAAGAGCAGTATTCCAGCCTTTAGGGTGAGACTGAGCAGCAGTGTTATCGTTTGAATCCATCACAGGTAGCTTGATATGTTTAACAATGACGCTGTCATAGGTTGAACCTGACAAGTGCGCTCTAAATAATTCTCCGTAACCACTCCAAAGTGATTGGATTAGTTCAACGTGAGTAATGTCAGTGGCACGAGTTTGCCGTTTAATTTGCTCAAGCAGTTGTAGGTTAACTTCAAAGGCATCAGTATTCATTGGTATTAGTTATCTCAATTTCATTTTTAACATGCCGATAAGGTGCAGCACTGGGTAAATTGTATGGCTAACTCACTAATAAGTGAAATAGTTCTCAAGTCTGATGGAAAAGCCATTGAGTTTTAAATCAATTAGCGTAATTTGAAAACATTGAACCCTGTTGGAGCTCAGAATGAAACCAGGAAAAAATGATACAAAGTTGCTAAAACTGGCCATGGAAATTGGCGAAGCGTACGCAAGAAAAAGAGGTTTTAAGAATTTTGGCGAAGGTATTTCTCCAAAGGATAAAGTGGAATGTATTTATCGTTTACTGGTACAAGACGGCCTGATCCAAGGGTTAGCGGAAGATAAAGATGATGGTCCAAACAGAAAACACAAACTGGTGTTATGGATAAGTAAGCAACTACCGCCAGAGCACCCGTTACTGAATTAATATTGAGGTGATACTGCATTGCATCAATATTCGAAAAAATCAAAAGCCAAGCGACTGCTTGGCTTTTGTGGTTTAGCAAGGCCGTAGCATTAAGATTTTGCTTCGATTTCGTTTTCTACTTCTAATTCTTCTGGAGATTTGAGTACATCTTTGGGTTTTGTCACACTGCCAATAGGGGGATATGCCACACTGTCTTTAAATTTATCACGGGTGTCTTCGCTGTAATTAGGGAATGGTAGTGCTTCTTCATCAATAAGTTGGCGAATCGTTTGTTCTGCCCGTTGCTGCACTTCTAAATCAGCAGGTACGGCATTATTTAACACCACGTTTTGACCTATTGGCGCAATATGAATATCGAGCTCTTTCATAATATTTAATAGATGAAAGTTGAGATCTTCAGCAATACCAAAATACTCATTGATATCTCCTGTATCAATGTAGGCATTTACATTCACGACAAAAGCATCACGTTCGATAGCAAGAAAACGTGCTCGCTGGGCAATCTCTAACACTCTTGGGTGCGACAGCAATAGTTTACGCAATTCCATCAATAGCATTTGTAATTGCTCTTTGGTGGTGTCGAGGCTGATGCGTAAATCGTGTTTATAACGGCGGCGATCAATCACTGAGAAGTTTTCTAATTCTTGCGATGAAAATACCGAGTTGGGAATATGCACCACGGTGCGATCGAGTTTACGAATGCGGGTTGAGCGTAAGCCGATTTCTTCGACTACACCTAATGTGGCGCCAAAGCGACAGAAGTCGCCAGGTTTAATCGGGCGGGCAGCATATAAGGTTAAAGCGCCAAATACGTTTTCTAGTGGTTTTTGGGCTGCTAGTGCAATGGCTAAACTGCCAACACCCAGACCTGTCAAAATGGTTGCCATGTTGTAGCCCGAGCTTTCAAACCACATCAATGCGATAACGACAACGATGACCATTTTTAATATCGCGACCATAGGGCGGAGCAAGGCGACGCTATAGCTTTTATCTTGGTCATGAAGTTGCTTTGATTTATAAGCAGAATAAAGCTCAACCAAACCGATTATTAAAATGGTGTTGGCGAGATAAAGTAGGGTGCTGTTATCAAACCATACGCGCGCACGAACCGATAAACCAAGGGCAAGCGCCACATATTGCAGCATCGAGAAGTATAAAAACCAACGTAAACTTCGACCACAAAAGCGGCTTAATCCTGCGATTTTAGGTTCAAAGTGCTTTGCGATACTGATAGCCGCAAGACTGATTAACCCCGTACCAATCCAACCAAACAGAATGCTTAAACTGAGAATAAGTAATTGCCAGTTTTCCATATGAAAAGCAGAGAACTCAGGTAGGAAGTTAGCAAGTGCTTCTATTTGGGGGCTATATCCGTATTCATCCCATAGTTCAGGTATTTTGGCGACGGTAGCATTAGATATTTTCCAAATCTTACCGCCTTTACCATCTGGCACATGCTGCATATAAACGGGAACGGGGCCGGTATTCGTTTCTAATACGCCAAGCAAATCTCGGTAACTTGGGAGTTTGTCATTTAAGTGGCCAGTTGGTTGGTCGCTAATTTGTGACAAGTCGATGATGTTTTGTTTGTTCCATAAAATGACCAGTTTACGGAGTAATTCGGGGCCATCTTCTGGGTTAATACCTTTTGGCAAGTATCGTAAATCAACAAACTCGGCAGCGGCTTGCCAGTCATTTTCTTCTATGGCTTTACCTATGGCGATTAAGGCGGTCAATGGTGTTTCGCCATCTCGAGCCATGATCAAGCCACCTTGGGCTTCGGTGATGGCTTCGCTGCGCTTTTCAGCTTCAGCGACTTTTTTTAGGTTGATATCATCTGCAGCAGTAACAGAAAGGACACTACATTGAATACTGAGCACAAATAAGATTGAGAAAATTTTACGCCAATGGTGTCGTCCCATGAATATGTCCCTAAAAGCCCAGTTACTGTATCAAATATATGCGTTTTAGCGGCAGACTGCCAGAACGATTTATCATATTTTTCACAAAGTTACTCAACCTGTTTAACTTAAGTGTTTATGACTAAAAAGACTGAGAATTGATTAGCTGTTGAAGATAATGACAGCGTTATAAGGTGCCGTTTCCATTACTGTCATGCTAAGGGCTTTCGATTGTTGCGTATTTAATTTTCGGAATAATTTTTAGCTGAATTTGAAAATTGATTAATGTTGCCTACACTCAATATTAGCTAGTTAAAATAGTAAACAAAGCATAGGTTTAAATCGATTGGAAAACCTATCTCATCAAGGGTTGGAGCATGGATTGATGCCAACTGTTAATACTAAAATGACAAGGAAGTGTAACGATGACATCCCCACAAATTTTTTTACTCGTCACCGCTGTTGGTTTAACTCCTATCGCATTATCTTATGGTTTCTCACCGTCTACCTCGTTGTCTTTCCTTTTTAATATTGACGCCACACCTGTCAATGTCACTCATATTTTTCGAGCTGTTATGGGACTTTACTTTGCCTTAGCCACTTTTTGGGTCGTAGGCGCTTTTGTACAAAAAATCAGGCTGCCAGCTTTATATAGTCTCGTTGTGTTTATGGTGGGTTTAGGGCTGGGTCGTTTATTGAGTTTAGTTTTAGATGGAATGCCGCATTGGTTACTAGTGGTTTATATGTTGCTTGAAGCAGGCTTTGCTGTCGTGGGAATACTCATGATTAATAAATGCCAAAAAGAGGCAGTTTAAGGATTGATCTCGTTTATTAAAATTTACTTCTAAGCTGCTCCAATAGCTTATTAATTCGGATTAACGTGTTTGAAAAAGGAATTCACTATGAAACAAAAAGGTGCAATGAGCGTATGGTCTATTTGCCGTATCCCAGTGATAACGTTGTTTACTTTGGTGAGCATGAATTTCAGTGTCAACGCAGCCACTGATAAACCTAATATATTCGTTATTTTTACTGATGATATTGGTATTTCAAATTTAAGCGCTTATCACAATGGTGTGATGAGTAGTGATACCCCCAACATTGATAGTATCGCCGAAAAAGGGATTCTAATGACGGATTATTATGCTCAACCGTCATGTACAGCGGGACGCTCCGCGTTTATTACAGGGCAGCTACCAGTTAGAACCGGAATGCATACCGTCGGTTTACCTGGCGGTCCAGTCGGGCTTAATGCCAACACGCCAACCCTTCCTGAGATCCTCAAATCCATGGGCTACATGACAGGCCAATTTGGTAAGAATCATTTAGGTGACAGAGATGAGTTTTTACCCACAATGCATGGATTCGATGAATATTGGGGCTGGTTGTATCACTTAAATGCTATGGAATATACCGAAGACCCTGATTGGCCTAAAGATGCAGATTTTCAATCTTTTGCGCCACGCAATGTGATCCATGCTAAGTCAACGGGCAAAGGTAAACAGTCTATTAAAGATGATGGCCCATTATCTATCGAGCGTATGCGCACCTTAGATGATGAAGTAAATAAACATACGATAAATTTCATTGAGCGAGCCGTTAAAGCAGATAAGCCCTTTTTTACTTGGTATTGCCCATCTCGAGGACATGTTTGGACTCATTTATCACCAAAGTATGAAGAAATGCTCGGTAAAAATGGTTGGGGCTTACAAGAAGTCGTGATGAAAGATTTAGATGATCATGTGGGTGAAATGTTGGCCAAAATGGAAGAGTTAGGTATTGCTGATAACACCATCATCGTTTTCACTGCCGATAATGGCCCTGAGATCATGACTTGGCCTGATGGCGGAATGACGCCGTTTCATGGTGAAAAAGGCACAACTTGGGAAGGTGGTGTACGAGCCCCGATGCTAATTAGCTGGCCTGAAAAAATCAAAGCAGGACAAGTGTTAAATGGCATGTTTGATGGTATGGACTTTTTACCAACCTTAGTGGCTGCAGCGGGCGGCCCTAGTGACCTTAAAAGCAAAATGCTTAAAGGACACAAAGGATTTAAAGCGCACTTAGATGGTTATAACCAATTAGATATGTTGACCAAAGGTGCGGCTTCACAGCGAAATGAAATTTTCTACTATGAGCGAGATAAGCTACAAGCAGTGCGAGTCGGGGATTGGAAAGCTCACTTTGTGGTACAGAATAATGGTTGGGCTGGTGCTAAAGAAGAATTAAATGCGCCATTATTATTCAATTTACGTCGTGACCCTTACGAACGTGCCGCAGAAGAGTCTGGCATGTATTTAAAATGGATGGGACAGAAAATGTGGGCATTTGGCCCTGCCCAAGCTGCCGTGCAGCAGCATCTTGAAACCTTTAAAAAGTGGCCTCCAATGACTGCAGATACAGGTGCTGTAAATAATGGTGGTGTCGGTAACTGATTTTTTGCTTTAACGCGTCGCTTCGAGCCTTTGCCCAAGGCTTACTATGGAATTCAACAAGGAAGGTTTTATGAAACTAAGTCCAGCATTGTTAGTAGTTTTTAACGCGTTTTTGTTCACTATTGTCGGTGTTACAAGCCATACAGCGTTAGCAGAGGGGCAAGGGAATTCCATTAATGCTCCCGCATGGCAAAATAGTGTTGAAATCTATGGAATGGCGTTGAATATCCGCGGCGATACGACTCTTCTTGATCAAAACCTAGAGGTAAATGTCGACCCTAAGTTCATATTGGATACCTTGGAAATGACCGCCATGGTTCGCTTTGAGAGTATCTATGATAATCAATGGGGATATTACATTGATTATAGTTTCATGAAGCTCAATGGCGAAACGAATAACGTCTTGGATAATACTAATAACTTGGTATTGAAGGGGGATATTGATATTCGCCAAGGGGTACTAGAGGCCAAAGGATTTAAGCGTTATGACTATGGTGATAGCACGTTAGATTATATGGTTGGCTTACGCTGGTGGGATAACGACATCGATATGCAACTGTATCGTAAAGACAATAATGCCATATTCAGTGACATTAACTTTGAAGATGATTGGATTGACTTTGTGGTTGGTGTGCGCTGGATAAAACCGATAAATCAAGATTGGTTATTTTACATTAGTGCTGATGCAGGGATGGGTAGTGATACTGATTTTACTACCGCTATTCAATCTGGCGCACGGTATCAAATTAACTCATGGTCTGATTTGAATTTGGCTTATAAATCCACTTGGGTTGATTACGATAATGAAGATAACTTTGCTTATGATACGGCATCGCAAGGCTTTCTAATCGGTTGGGCAGCTTACTTTTAGCCTTAGCTGACGATTAAGAGTTGAATGTATAAAGGGCGCCCTAATAGAAGTCGTTGGCGCCTTTTTTGTGCCTTTATCGCATTAATTTGCTGGTAGTGGATTACCTTTTAACGAGATTGCGTATCTCAGTAAGGTAAAGCCTTCATCTTCATATTGTCTAATAAACGTCATGCCTAACTTTTTAATGATGTTAACTGACCCAAGATTCACGTCCACCACTTCGCCGTAGACGATATCTAAATCCATGTGCTGTTTTGCAAACTCAATACAGGCTTGATTTGCCTCAGTGGCATAGCCCTTTCCCCAAAAATCTTGATGTAAACGGTAGCCGATATCGATAGCGTTTATTCGCGAGTCATTTTTAAAACCACAAAAACCAATGACTTGATTTGTGGCTTTATGGACTACAGCCCAACGGGCAAAGCCGAACTTTTTATATTCCGCTAACCATATCTCTTGGATAATATTTTCAGCATCTTTTAGCGTGTTACATAAGCCTGCATCGCCAGTGTAGCGGGTGACTTCTTCTGAATTAAACTCAAGCACAGCCTTTGCATCGCCAAGATTAAATTCACGAATGATTAGGCGGTCAGTTTCAGTAATTATTGTCATTATGATCCTTATAAATTTTGCTATGCCATTTAATTACAGAATTGACGTTCACATGGCACACCGTCAAAGTCACCATCCATTTGAGTATCAGGACAATGATTAATATAGAAAATCGCTTCTTCACATGATCGCATGTGGCTGCAGTGAGTTTTACCCGCCTCGCAGCTAAACTGCGGTGAAGATTTTGTCGATTGAGTCGGACTGTTATCTATCGTGACAGGCTGAACTAGACTCGATTGACCGGGAGCATTCGTTACATCGTAGTAGGCTTGAATAGCAAATCTGCCAATGGCGATGACAATTAAGATAATAACAATGCGACTCATTGTGCCCGAAGCCGTGGTGGCTTTTTTCATTTTTATTGGTGGACGCTGCTTCGCTTGATGATTTTTGCCAGAGTTATGGCGAGGTTTATGAGTAGGATTGATAGCCACACCTACGATGAGTGCTTTGTCTGCTTTAACTTTTCCGTCAGCTTGCTGCTCTACAACATATTCAATTTGATCGCCAACAATGGGCTTTCTAGCCATATGTTTAAGGGTTGAGATATGAATAAACACGTCTTTGCCACCCTTATCAGGCTCGATAAACCCGAAGCCTTTACTGCCATTCCAGCGAACTAATCGACCTGTTTCCTTCATCACTCGTATTATTTCCCTTTGAAAGGTTTATTGTTTTATACACATTATAAAATTCACTAAGCCTATGCTAGGTTATTAACAGAGCATAATAAATTGTTTTTATCTGCGGCTTAGACATCTAGCTGTTCACAAGGAAGATAACATGAAATTACCAGCACGCTTTGCTGCTATACCCGTATCATTGTCAGTCACACTGGCTTTAGCCACAGCATTAAGCAGCACCTCACTTTATGCAGAAAACTTTGATGCTTCAGTGATGAAGTCTATGCCCAAACTTGAAGCGCTCTATACTCATTTGCATCAATTTCCAGAGTTGTCTTATCAAGAAAAAAACACCAGCGCCAGAATGGCTAAAGAGCTATCAGAGCTTGGTTTTGACGTGACTGATAACTTTGGTGGCTACGGTGTGGTAGGCATTTATAAAAATGGTTCGGGGCCAACGGTTATGATCCGTGCAGATATTGATGGGCTACCAATTATTGAACAAACAGGTAAATCTTATGCTTCAAAAGTCACTACGGTTGATGAACATAATAATACCGTTGGGATCATGCATGGTTGCGGTCATGACATCCATATGACCAGCTTTATTGGTGCAGCAGAACAACTGATGAAACATAAATCAGATTGGAAAGGCACATTAATGATGGTAGCTCAGCCCGCAGAAGAAGTCGGTGGTGGAGCAAAAGCCATGCTAAAACAAGGCCTGTTTAGCAAATTTCCCACTCCAGATAGTGTGATTGGTTTACATGTGAGTGCAGGCATTCCCGCAGGCAAAGTGGGCGTAGTAAGCGGTTATGCGCTTGCCAATGTAGATTCTGTGGATATTACCATTAAAGGTAAAGGCGGCCATGGGGCGTATCCTCATCTTACGATCGATCCCGTGGTAATCGCAGCAAGAACAGTATTAGCACTGCAAACCATCCCAAGTCGTGAAGTATCTCCCCTTGAGCCCAATGTGGTCACGGTTGGCTCAATTCATGGTGGTTCTAAGCACAATATTATCTCTAATGAAGTCAAACTGCAGTTAACGCTGCGCTCGTACAATCCTGAAGTAAGGGAGCAGCAAATAGCGGCAATTAAACGCATTACCAAAGGGATTGCGTTAAGTGCAGGCTTACCTGAAGAGCTGGCACCTGAAGTGTATGTGTATGACGATGAAACGATTCCATCAACCTATAATGAGCCGCAATTAGCTGCAAAAGTACAAGCCAGTATTGAAACTGAAATTGGTAAAGACAATGTGGTTATCGCGCCGCCAGTCATGGCTGGCGAAGATTTTGGATTGTACGGCCGCACTGAGCAAAATGTGCCGATTACCCTATTTTGGTTGGGGGGTGTAGAGCCCCAAAAGTATCAGGCGAGTCTAGATTCTGGTGAGCCATTACCTTCATTGCATTCGAGCCAATTTGCGCCAGATTATCCACTTACGATTAAAACTGGCGTGCGAGCGATGACCCGCACCGCAATGGATTTATTCAATGGTAAATAGCATTTAAAACAGCGAGAAGATAACTCACGCTGATGATGTCACGCTATAATAGCCGTTATCAAAGGGGTGACGACATCCCTTATTTAACTTAGGTATGAGCAATATGATTACGTTTACGACTAACTTGGGTGATATTTGCATTGAGCTTGATATGGAAAAAGCGCCAGTCAGTTCAAAGAACTTCTTACAGTATTGTAAAGATGGCTTTTATGAGCACACGATTTTTCATCGCGTGATTAAAGGCTTTATGATCCAAGGTGGCGGATTTACTGCCAAAATGAAAGAAAAACCAACTCGCGATCCGATTGTAAACGAAGCTAACCGTGGTTTAAGCAATGTATTAGGCACCATTGCAATGGCGAGAACCGATGCGCCGCATTCAGCTACTGGGCAGTTTTTTATTAATGTTGCTGACAATACCTTTTTAGATCATACCGCTACGACTAATAATGGTTGGGGTTATGCGGTATTTGGTAAAGTGATTGCTGGTATTGAAGTGGTAAAAGAAATTGAAAAGGCTAAGACAGCCACTATTGCAGGGCACGATGATGTTCCTAAAACGCCTATTATCATTGAAAAAGTCACGATTGCAGAGTAAGGCTTGTTTGGCTGAGTGAGCATTGCCTTAGCTTTTCTGAAAGCATGTATCGAAAGCATACGCCTTCGATACATTTTTTATTTCAATATCATTTTTTATTTCAATGTCATTGTGCTAGCGCCGAACGAACAAATATAAAAGGAAGCTCATTTGAGCCTTACACCACAAGATAAGCTGCAGCTTGCTCAAGCAAAACAGTTACTCGATAACCCAGGACTTGCGGCTAAGATGACCGACTTTATTGGTACGCCAATCGAGAAAGGTTTTGCTATGCTGCCGAAAACCGTGAGTGAAGGGATTGGCAAGGTGACACAAGCGGCGTTGATGAAAGCATCAAGTGCAGCGTTATTTACTATGAAAGATGTACCGGGCGAGCAATCATCTGATCGCTGGCACAAATTAGGTGTGGCAGTGAGTGGGGGCGTTGGCGGCTTTTTTGGCTTATCAGCATTGGCACTGGAGCTGCCTATTTCAACGACTATTATGCTGCGATCCATTGCTGATGTTGCTCGCAGTGAAGGCGAACAGCTCACCGATGTGCAAACTCAATTAGCTTGTCTTGAGGTTTTTGCACTGGGTGGTGAGTCTAATGACGATGATCAAGCTGAAAAAGGCTACTTTGCGGTGCGAACCGTTATTGCAAATTCACTGGCTGAAGCTGCTGAGTACGTTGCCACAAAAGGAATTAGTAAAGAGGCTGGCCCTGCCATGGTGAAATTAGTGGCAGTGATTGCAGAACGATTTGGGGTACAAGTCACTCAAAAAATGGCAGCTCAGGCAGTACCTGCAATTGGCGCAGCTGGTGGAGCAATCATTAATACTTTGTTTATTGATCATTTCCAAGACATGGCAAGAGGCCATTTTATTGTGCGCCGCCTTGAGCGATCGTATGGTGAGGAGCAAGTGAGATTAGCTTATGACAATTTACTGATTGAAGGTTAAAACACGTTAAAAAGCACTTCAGCATTAACTTCTGTAATGACCAACAGCTTGGAACTCACTCCTTTCTTAACTCCATAATTAACTCGTAACAATTAAACTGTGTGAACTTTCATCAAGACTCGTTATCTTAATAACATAAGCAATCATTAATGTTGACGTTATTAAAAAATCAAAGGATACGATTTCAGGATGAACTTATTTAATCGAACCAGTTTGAATACGCTACTGGTAAGTTGCACAGGTCTATTGTTAGCTGCTCACTGTCAATCTATCGCTGCTGAAACCTCGTTTACTCCTCAATTTACCGCACATCATATTGATGCTGATTTTGAGCTAACTCAAGGCATAGTGAGTGCCAACATTCTTGAGCATCAAGGCAATGAATTAATTGCTGTAGGTGTTGATGATAATCACGAACGCTGGTTAGCTATTTATGGTTTTGAGAATGAGGCATTAGTGCAGCTTGATAAATTAATGCTCTCAAAAGATATATATAGCTTTGATATTAATGAGCTAGAACCAGCTAAAGTCTCAGGTTTTAATCAAGCTGAAGTACTTACTCAACAACTCTTTTTCGTTACCGATAATGCCTTACTGCAATATTCACCAGCGCAAAAAAAGCTCTTAGTATCAACGACTGAACCTGATGAGGAATTAGACTCCGTTGATGTCATGCCCAACCAAGGTTCGCTTAAAAAAGTGGCAGATATTCAGTCTATTTCAGTGACGACGCAAGCCGATTATATTTCTCGCGGTAATTTCGTGATTGATATTAACAATGATGATATTGCCGATATTCTTATCAGTGACTTTAGAGAAACGGCTGTGCTATTAGGCCAAGCTAATGGTGGATTTATCCAACAATCTTTACCTCTCCTTCCTGTGGTTGAGCTTAAAAATAATGGGGCAGAATATAGTCATGCCAAGCTGTATCACAGTGATATGAACTTTGATCAGCGCGATGACATCATTAAAGTTGGTGAAGGCTCACTTGAAGTCTATTACCAACAAGAAGATGGGCAGTTTTCTGAAATCGCAGAGTTTATCTCAGTCAGCCAGCCGATCAGTGGTGTTGATTGGTGGAATAAACGTGATGCCTATGGCGAGAATTTAGATCAAAGTGATTTGCTCTACCGTAAGGTTGAGCGCATCGGTGATGTGAATGGCGATGGCATCAGCGATCTGGTTGTACGCTATACCAAAAGCTCAGGTGTGTTAGACAGGGTTAATGATTACGAAATTTACCTAGGCAGTAATAATAACGGCCAGTTAAGTTTTCCTCGAGAAGCAAATACCATCATTAAAGCGGATGGCACACTAACAGGCTTACGTTTTGAAGATCTTGATAATGATGAAGTTGATGAAGTGATTGTCGCAGGCTTTGATATTGGGCTGACACAAATCGTCAGTGCATTACTTTCAGGCAGCATTGATCAAGATGTGCATATTTTTAAGATGAATGATGCCAGTTTGTTTGCAGACAAAGCCAATGTCAGTAAGGAAGTTGAATTAAGCTTTAGTTTAACCTCTGGCCAAAGTGGTGAGCCAGTGGTTGCCTTAGCCGATATTAATGGTGACGGTTTTAAAGAGCTATTATTGTCAGACGATAATGAAGAACTGGATATTTACTATGGTCAAGCAGGTAGTGAGCCTTTTAAAAAACGCGCCGAAGAATGGTCTGTAACTATCCCTGTTGAAGGAGCCATGTTATCAGCTGTGGATATTAATGCCGACGGTAAAGATGATTTATTGCTTAAATTTGGCAGACAAGATCCTGAAAACCTACAGCGCCGCTTTAGCGTGTTAATCGCCAATTAATGCCGATTTTTCATTCTAGCTTTTAAACAAAATAGCCAGCTGTAATGCTGGCTATTTTATTGGTCGTGATTCAAACCTTTATCGATTTAGTGGTGCTTGTTTAAGCTAATGATAAGCTTACTTTTTGCCTGAAACTGTCGTTATATTAGGTTTTACTGAAAGTGATCAACCTCAAATAAATAGATAAAGATCGTAAAAATCGGTTTTGCTTTTCGATGATGAGCGTAAACTAATCTTAAACATGTAAATTAAATGCATGATTAAAGTCATCATCAGGAGAAAGGCAATGTTCTGTATTCAATGTGAGCAAACAGTTCGAACCCCAGCAGGCAATGGTTGTAGTTATTCACAAGGTATGTGCGGTAAGTTAGCATCAACGTCGGACCTTCAAGATCTTCTTATCTATATGCTACAAGGCGTATCTGCATATGCTGTAAAAGCGCGTGAATTTAATATTATCAATGCTGAAATTGATACCTTTGTGCCTAAAGCATTCTTTGCCACGTTAACTAACGTGAACTTCGATGATGAACGTTTAATGGATTACGCCTATCAGGCGCAAGATTACCGTAACGAATTAAAAGCGGCTTACGAGCAAGCGTGTGCCGACAATGGCGTAGAGCCTGAAGCTGTTATTGCACAAGGTTCACTAAACCTTGCTGCTTCAAAACCTGAAATGTTAGATCAGGCGCCATTAGCACTGCCTAACCGTGGTGATGTGCATGAAGATATCCTTGGTCTTCGTTTATTATGTTTATACGGCCTTAAAGGCGCAGCAGCTTATATGGAACATGCGCGCGTATTAGAACAAACAGATGCTGACGTTGCTGGCGAGTTCCATCAAATTATGTCTTTCCTTGGTGAAGATTCAGTTGATGGCGATAGACTATTTGGCACAGCGATGGAGATTGGCCAACTAAACTACCGCGTGATGGCGATGCTTGATGAAGGTGAAACCAGCGCATTTGGTCACCCTGAGCCAACTGAAGTCAATACTAAGTCAGTTAAAGGTAAAGCGATTTTAGTGTCTGGTCATGACATGAAAGATCTTGAGCTTATCTTGCAACAAACTGAAGGTAAGGGCATTAACGTGTTTACTCACGGCGAAATGCTACCGGCTTTAGCTTATCCAGAATTTAAAAAGTATCCGCACCTTGTAGGCAACTACGGCAGCGCATGGCAAAACCAGCAGCGTGAATTCGGTACTTTCCCAGGCGCTGTTGTGATGACATCTAACTGTATTATCGACCCTAACGTTGGCGAATACTCAGACCGCATCTTTACGCGTAGCATTGTTGGTTGGCCTGGGGTGACTCACGTTGAAGGTGAAGACTTCAGCGAAGTGATTGATAAAGCATTAGAGCTTGAAGGATTCACTTATGATGAAATCCCTCACAAGATCACTATTGGTTTTGCTCGTAATGCCTTAATGGAAGCTGCACCTACAGTGGTTGAAAATGTGAAAAATGGTTCAATTAAGCATTTCTTCTTAATCGGTGGTTGTGACGGTGACAAATCAGAGCGTAGTTACTTTACTGACCTTGCTAAATCAGTGCCTGACGACACCATTATCCTGACACTTGGTTGTGGTAAGTACAAGTTCAACAAACTTGAGTTTGGCGACATTAATGGGATTCCTCGCTTATTAGATGTGGGTCAGTGTAACGATGCTTACTCTGCTATTCAGTTAGCATTAGCACTGAAAGATATCTTTGAATGTGACATCAATGAACTACCATTAAGCCTTGTTTTATCTTGGTTTGAGCAAAAAGCGATTGTGGTATTACTGACGTTACTATCACTTGGTGTTAAAAACATCCGCACCGGTCCTACACCGCCTGCTTTCTTAACTGAAAACTTGGCAAAAGTGTTAGAAGATCAATTCGGTTTACGTAATACCACTGATGTTGCATCAGATCTTCAAGCAATGATTAAGGCCGCTTAATCAGCTGTATACGGTGATATAGGCTATCAGCTTGTATCACCGATTATTCCTCAGTTTACATCTCTAGTTATTTATCATTGACCCAGTGAAAGGTGCCCTATGAGCTCATCAGGATTTTCATTTTCAGCAGCGCTCTCCTCAGTGCAATCAGCTTCTGCTCAATCTGCTTCTAAAAATGAAAAGGCAGAGACAATAGAGAAAGCCATTGATAAGCCAAAAACGTTAACTAAGCCAACTTCAGGCTTTTCCATGTCGGGTGCGCTAGCAAATGTGGCTGCCAAGGCTGAAAGTCATGCTGAAGCTAAAGTCAGTGCTAATACTGAGTCGAGTGCTATATCGAATGGGAAAGACCAAGCGTTATTAAGTGCTGACGATTGGCAGCGTGGTGATATCAAACTTCGCTGTGTTGAGAAATGGCATGAAACCCATGATGTGATCAGTTTTCGATTTCAAGGATTAACGCCTGTTAAATTTAATTACAAGCCGGGCCAATTTATTACTTTTAAGTTAGACATTGATGGTGAATTAGTCTATCGCAGTTACACCATGTCATCTTCACCTTCTAGACCTTTCTCAATCGTGGTGACGGTTAAACGGATTGTAGGCGGCAAAGTATCTAACTTTGTAGCAGACAAAGTGAATGAAGGCGATGTAGTCACTGTGATGGGCCCTGATGGCGCATTTAACCTTGTGGATATTACTGCAGATAAGTATTTATTCTTAAGTGCAGGCAGCGGTATCACCCCTATGTATTCTATGTCTCGCTGGTTGCTAGATGCCAGAGTCGGTAGTGATATTGGCTTTGTACACAGTGCGCGCAGTAATGATGATATTATTTTTGCTGATGGATTAAGTTCAATGGCGCATAGAAGCGCTAAGTTTAATTTAAATTACCTATTAGAATCGGCACCAGAGCTTGCAGAAAGTGTTAACCATACTGGCTGCGATAGCAGAATGTTGGGTCGTTTCGATATTGAAAAGCTTGGATTGTTAATCCCTGACTTTAAGCAAAGAACCATTTTTGTATGTGGACCAGAGCCTTACATGGTTGCAGTTAAATCTTTGCTTGAAACAAGCGGTTTTGACATGGAAAACTTTCATCAAGAAAGCTTTGGCGGCGCTGCGAAACCTAGCGCTGTTATGAGTGATGCAAGTAGCGATATGAGTGGTAGAGAAAGCGCTCAGTTTATGCTTAACATCGCTGATAAAAACATCCCATTATCGGCTGAGAATACCTTATTAGATGGTATTGAGTCTGAAGGGTTACCCATTATTGCAGCGTGTAGAAGCGGTGTATGCGGTGCATGTAAGTGCCAAGTGACTTCAGGAACAACTGAGTCCACGAGTACGATGACATTGACCGAAGATGAAATTGCCGCGGGTTATGTATTAGCATGCTCAACTAAAATCACTTCAGACGTGACGTTAAAAATGTAGTGCTTAATACGTACCTTGCTGATAAGCAGATAAGCAGATAAGCAGATAAGCAGATAAGCAGATAAGCAGATAAGCAAAAAAGTCAGCAACAGCTGACTTTTTTATTGGTTAATTCAAATGAAAAACTGTGATTATGAGCCGTTTAATAAAGCGTAGCTTAAAAATCCTAGCCAGCTTGCGACCAGTAATATCCAGGGGAACTTAGGTGATGAGGTCGGTGCTTCAGCATTGAACTCTATTTCATTGTTTTCTTGTCGTGACTTAGCTTTCAAATCTTGTTTACGCTGTTTATCACGACCGCGCGCTTTCGCTTTTTGTTGTTTTTTGTATTCCGCAATGCCTTTCTCAATACCTTGGGCAATCAGCTTAGTTTGCTCTTTGGTTTGCGAAGGTTTTTGAGTGGCTTTAGCGACTTTCATTGCTTCATTTTGGGTTTCTTGGGAAATATTTTTCGCCATTACTGCCTTCTGTCACGGTGTTTAATTCTAACTACACTATACCGAATCTTAACGATGAAGATAAATTGTAGATTAATTTTTGTTAAACCATGAGCTATCGCACGAGTGGGCACGCCGCTTTATCGTAAAATGGATTTTTCAATATAAGGAATCGTTAAATGTCTGACTCTATTCATGGTCGTAATGTTATTAAGTTGATGAAGGCACAGAATACGCCACAACCACATCAGCAATGGCTTGCTCTTATGGCGCAGGAATTTGGCGAGAATGCACAATTTCATACTTGTCGTGCAAGCGATATGACGGGTGCACAATTGGTTGATTTGTTTATCAGCAATGGCCGTTTAACTGAAACAGAAGCTGGCTTTCAAATTAATCAGTGTGGCCACTGTGCTGGTAAAGAGCACGGTGAAGAAGGCCACTCACACGATTAATGGCTGAATAAAGCCAGTTAATCTTGCAGTAGCGACTCTTACTAGAGTTGTACCGCTAAATAATAAAAATGCCAGTCGATGACTGGCATTTTTGTATTCATTATTTGGAAGTCACTTTATAGCGTTTTAACCAATCACGCTTAAATAGCCCTGCAAGATAATAGCGTTAACGATATCAATGAAGAATGCGCCAACAATTGGTACCACCATAAAGGCTTGTGGTGAAGGGCCTGTTCTTGATACTAATGCACCCATATTCATAACCGCAGTCGGGGTTGCACCCATACCGAAGCCGCAATGACCGCCAGCCATGACTGCTGCATCATAATTACTGCCCATTAACCTGAAAGTGACAAAGTAAGCAAAAAATGCCAGCACAATACCTTGAGTCAATAAGATGATTAATAGCGGTATTGCAAGGTCAAAAATTTCCCAGAGCTTTAAGTTCATTAATGCCATTGATAAGAATAAAGCTAATGAAACAGTACCGAGAATATCTACACACTCGCTATTAATCTTAAACCCACGGGTCATCTCTGTTGTATTGGTAATAACTACACCGATGAATAATGCATAAACAAATTCAGGCATTTTTAGCCAGCCAATGTCCATCACCGAGACGAACTTACCGAACCATTTAGCGCCAGCAACACACAGTAGTAGTACAAATAAGACTTCTAAAATCTTCTTAGCGGTGACGCGATCTTCTTCTAACTGATCGTAAGTGACAAGATCTGGGTGGTCTTTGTGGTGATTGCCACCAATGCCGTAAGAAGAAACTAAGTTGTTTTTATTAATCAACCTCTGAGCTACAGGTCCACCAATAATGCCGCCCATGACTAAACCGAAGGTCGCGGCTGCCATAGCAAATTCAAGGGTGTTAATGCCATAATTTTCTTGGAATGTTTGTGCCCAAGCTGCGCCAGTACCGTGTCCACCAGATAGCGTAATAGACCCTGCTATCAAGCCCATAATAGGTTCTAGTCCTAGTGCTGTGGCTAAACTGACCCCTACAGCATTCTGGATAATGATATAAAGCGAGGCAATACCGAGAAAAAGGAAGACTTTACTGCCACCTTTTAAAAGTAATTTATAGCTTGCAGCTAAACCGACCGTACTGAAAAACATCAACATTAAGGTATTTTGCATAGATAAAGAGAATTCTATGCTGATGTTGTTGAAGTGCAAGACGGTGATAAAGCCAGCGACAATAAGCCCACCGACAATGGGTTCAGGGATATTATATTTTCTGAAAGCGGCTAAGTGACGATTGACCGAATGGCCGATAAATAAAACTAAAATCGCGATGAGAAACGATTCGAGTTCTCCAATAGAATAGACTGTATTCATGAAACTCCTATGGGGTAGCAATAAAAATGTTACGCACTGCTACAGCGCATCACCATATGGTATGCCTTTATTTATGACTTAATTGATTAGTTATGCTGATTATAGATTAAGAGGAGGCTAAATATAATGATAACGGAGTTAATTGGAGGATTAACAAGCTGGAAAAGGCGCAAATTAACATGGCATTAATGTCATTGGTGAGGATGTTAAACTCATGGATACAAATGTAGAGCACTTGCTTGTTGCTTGTTACGGGGCTGATGGGCGTAGATTCTGCGTAAGAAATGGATTTGCTTAGTAGTCTTGTATATTGAGATTATTAGTTTTTATCTTTATAAAAATAGATAGTTATTAAGGTACTAGTGGTTTCGACTTATGAACTTTATACAGACTATTCATGGCATAAAAAAATGGAACCGGATAATGACCCGAGTTCCACTTCATATTTACCTGTAGCATGTTGTGTAAACCTGCTACTGACAAAGACCGTAAAATTAGTCTACTGCTACCATCACATTGCTTGCTTTGATAATTGCGTAAGCATTGCCACCAACAACTAATCCTAGTTGCTCACAAGATTTTTTTGTCACAACTGAAGTGATTTCTACACCTTGAGCAAGCTCGATTACCACTTCGTTGTTCACTGAACCTTCTTCAATAGAAAGAATTTTGCCAACAAGTGAGTTGCGTGCACTGATTTTCATAATTTGTAATCTCCAGTTAATAAACTTATACATAATATTGATGTATGTTGCTAATCTATATTATAAACAATCATTTGCAATGATATTGAAGCTTAATTGCTACTTGTTTAGTGATCATTTTAAAGATTTGAGTGCTGTATCTCAATTTGAGTCACAAAAGCATAGTTTATCTTGCACATTTAAAGTCATTCATAAGTAGTAAATATAAATTAAATTAATCATTTAAATATAATTTATTACTACTTTGATTATTAAAAATACCTCATTGATTGTATCTAAAATGAGTTAAAACAAGCTGGGATATATAGTGCTTTAAATGACTATTTACGTGTATGAGGAGACAATGGTAAAGCTATCAGAATAATTATTATGATGATTTATATTTTAGAATCAATCTATTAAATCTGCTTCCTTAATGGATAATCATTCTCAGTAGATTTCTAAATAAATTACATGCTAACTTAACGGTTGTGCTTGCTTGTTAAGCAAACTAATGGACAGAGTCGATCTTCTATATTTAGGGAATGTTATGCCAAGGATGTTGCAAAATACTGGATTGAGTCAGTTTTTAGAAAATAAAATCACCCCGAATATTTTAAGTTTACTAGCTGGTTTGTGCCTTGTTGTTAGTGGCTGTAGCTCAACTCAAAAAAATACCGCATCTGAAATCCCACTGCCGGAAACGGGTTCGTACTTTATCAACTCTAAAGAGTTTGTAGATATTCCTTCTATTGCAAGTTTATCAAGTTTGCTGCCGGAGCAAAAAGATGAGCTCAATGCGTTTATTGCCAGAGATAGTATTAAAAACTTACCGAAACGAAACCAAGTTGTTGAGTTTATCCAATACAAAATGGTTAATTTCAATTATGAAGGCTTAAACTATAACACCTCACAAGCGTGGCAAAATAAGTCAGGAAACTGTATGGCACTGGCAATGTTGACCTATGGTGTTGCCAAGTATTTAGATGTAAGAGCTGTGTTTCAAGTGGTTCATTCAGCGCCGTTATTGACTCATATCTCTAATGATTTAGTGGTGTCGTCAGATCATGTGCGTACTTTTTTATATGAAACCGATGCGGGCGGTGTTTATGTGAATAACAGTGACTTTATCGTGATTGATTACTTCCCTGATAGAAATGACAGAACCGGTGGTGTGGTTTCTGATAATGAGTTTTTAGCGATGTTTTACCGTAATTTAGCTGCTGACGCATTGTTAAATGAAGATTTGTTATTGTCATATGCCTTGCTTGAGAAAGGCCTTTCACTGGCGCCAAAGTACACCCCATTAATTAATATGATGGCGATTGTTCATCGACGAGTGGGTGATTTTCAAACGGCGGAAGATTTCTATTTATACGGATTACACTTCGAGAGTAACTCGCTGACATTGCTGAGTAATTATAGTTATTCTCTCATAAAAGATGACAGAGTTAGTGAGGCTACAGCGATTAACCAGCAGTTATTAGAGCTTGAAAATGAAAGTCCTTACGGCTGGTATTCGATGGGCATTGAGGCGTTAAGGCTTCAAGAGTACTCAACCGCAGAGATTTACTTTAAAAAGTTTATTAAAAATACGCCTTATTATCACCAAGCTTATTATGAGTTGGCTAAAGCGCAAAGTGCACAAGGCAAGGTTTTAAGCGCTAAAAATACCCTAAAACAAGCTCTAGATTTGACCTCAATGGATGATAATCAACAAAAGTATCTGGCTAAACTTAATTGGTTAAAGCAAGGTTGATAATGGTTTTCATGGGGTTGTATTGAAGGCAGGTAAGTATTTTTAAACTTATCTTAGACTTGTTAAATAAGGATGTTTGCCATGTTCAGTCAATTATTTGTTTTTATTATTGGTGTTTTAAGTTTAGTGCTAGGCCTTAAAGAAGGTGATTATCTTTGGGCTTTTTGTGGGTTAATAATGACCCTTTCAGGGATTAACCTTATATATAACCTGAAAACAGGCAAAAATATATGGGATAAATCTAACTGATAAAAAGCGACTTTCAATAGTAAAGACTCAATAAAAAAGCCACATAGCGTGGCTTTATTCTTTTGAAGCTAAGGTTTGAGCCAAGGTTTAGGCTAAGGTTTGAGCCAAGGTCTAGGCTAAGGTTAACGCCACCATTTTAAGTGGATGGTTATTATCGAAAGAAGGGAAATCTTCATGGCAATGAATCCACTCTAATGACGATACTTTACGCCCTTGTTTTTCGACACAGCGCACTAAGCTATTTAACCAAGCTTCACGTTCAACTTTGGCCACGTTGTTACAGCAAACAATAGTACCGCCATCCTTAGTTGCTAACATGGCTGGTTTAAATAAGCCTTGGTAATCATTGATTAAGTCAACAGTGCCAAAAGGGCTTTTAGCAAAACGTGGAGGATCTAAGAAGACTAAATCAAATTGTGTTGCTGCAAGTTTTGGATACTTAGGTAGTTTTTGACCGCGGCGACCACCCACTTTAAGCCCTGCTAACTGTCTGAGTGCAGGAAAGGCATCACTTTGAATAAACTCGCATACTTCAGCAACATCATTTAGCTCGGCATTCTTTTTACCTGCTGCCAGTGCAAATGATGAAAAATCAACATTAACGACTCGACTTGCACCGCCCATGGCTGCTGCTGTACCAATGCCACAAGTGTACGAAAACAGATTCAATACAGTTTTATCTTGGCTATGAGCTATAACGAATTCACGACCGATGCGCATGTCTAGAAACAGTAATGGATCTTGGCCTTCATGACGCAATTTAGAAGTAAATTTAATGCCATTTTCTTGGATGACTTGTTCTGAGCAAGCAAACTCGTGATGTTCGCTGTGAAGGTTATTTTCGATGCGAGAGTTACGTTTAGCGCGATCGTTATAAATAACCGGTAAGTCATTGAGCTTAGTTAATACAGAGGTGACTTCTTCAAGCTGATCTTCAGTTAACGTTTGATGAAATGTCTGAATAAGCCAAGCATTGCCATATCTATCAATGTTTAACCCATTTTCGCCTTCAACCGTGCCGTGGAAAATACGGAAACAATCGGTGTTATTGAGTTCAGCATTAGCCAGAAACTCCGCCCGTTGAGTGATAGCTTGGGTGAGTGAAGACTGCAAAGACATAGATAAGTGCTCAAAGAAGAAAAGAATCAATCGCTAATTATATCAAGCTTAATGGCTGCTGTGGGTAAAAGCGTGATAAAAAGCTTGAGTTAGTGCTATTTGTACTACTGATGAGTAATTACTTAATCAGCGAGCTTGAAATGATTGCTTTAGATAATGATGGAAATTGAACAATAAATTTAGCAGTTTTTGAGGGGAATCCCCTGTTAAGGCAAGTAAACCTTATAGGTTTTATCCGCAATAATTTTACCATTAAGCTCAAGTGTCATACGCCAGTTACCCACTTTGTTGCTTACAGGTGGCCAAATACAGTCGCCTAAATAAAACTTCCAGTCGTTCTCTTTAATATACACTTCACCATCGAAGGGCTCGCGAATATTACCATCAGCATCAGGTATATCAGGGTGATAAATACAGTACCGGAGCACCTGGTTCTTGGCTTTTTTAATGCGGGTTACAAAGCCAAACTCCATATCTATTTCAGCTGGTACATGTACAGTGGCTTTTAAAAAACGCGGCAGTTCATCGCTATCAGAATCCCATTGGCTGAAAATACCTGACTGGATAATGCTGACATCGGCTTTCAATTTACTCATAACTGATTACTTTAAATGTATTTTATGTAGAGCGGCTATTTAGCTTCAGTTAACTGCTTAATCGCAGCCTGCATGGCAAACTCATAGCCTTGAATGCCTAAACCGCAAATTACACCGACCGCTTTATCTGAAAGGTAAGAGTGATGTCTAAAAGGCTCGCGCGCATGCACATTTGAAATATGCACTTCAATAAAAGGGATATTGACGCCAAGCAAAGCATCACGCAGTGCCACACTAGTGTGAGTAAATGCTGCAGGGTTAATCACAATAAACTGTGCATCAGTTGCGTGAATAGCATCGATAAGCTCAAACTCAGCGTTAGATTGAATATGGTCAAAGGCAATATTAGCAGTATCAGCTTGAACTTTAGCATTGGCGACAATGGTTTCTAAATTATCACTGCCGTATAAACCTGGTTCACGACGACCTAATAAATTTAAATTAGGGCCATTTACTAACAATATTTTGGCTTGAGTCGTCATTGAGGTTCCTTGCTAAATAGTTGGGTCATTGCTTATACGAAGCTTTAATCTAAATCTAATTAGATTAAATTAAAGTCGATTATGTCAGTGTAATTTATCACGTTAATGATTGCCAAGCGGGGAATTATTTTCATGATTCAAATTAAAAAACTCGTGTGCTGATGATTGTTAAATCAGACTGGCTTTCAATCAAGTACTCGCATTTATCATCGCAGATTAATAATCTGATTTTCCGCTGCGCAAAGCTTTAGTAGCGCCACGTTTCTTTTTCGAATCGACTCGGCGGCGCTGGCTGCCTTTGGTCGCTTTGGTCGGTATTCGCGCCTTTTGCACGATTCCAACACCTTTTACCAACTCAATAAACTGCTCTAAGGCTAGCTGGCGGTTAAAGTCTTGGCTGCGACTTTGCTGACATTTGATAATGATTTTGCCACTTTTAGTAATGCGATGATCGGCTTTAGCCAGCAGTTTTTGTTGGTAAAACTCTGGCAAGGAAGATTGCCTAATATCAAAAATGATCTGCGCCGCGGTGGAAACTTTATTAATATGCTGGCCGCCCGCACCACTTGAACGGATGAATTGCCATTCAATTTCATTATCTTCAATGCTGACACGGTTGGTAATATTTATCATTTGTAGAGTTAACTTAACTATTTTTTACGCTTTAGTGTGTTGAGTTTAACAAACTTTTCTATAGTACTGCTGATAAGATTTGTTACTATCAGCAAGAATATAGGCTGCAATCAGAAAATTTTTTGTCAGTCAGCCGCATTACCGTTGGAGTTGCTTTATGTTGTGCCAAATCCCAGATATTGCCGAAGGTGTTATTAGCTTGTTTGTCAGTGGTCGTTTATCTACCCAAGATTATCAAACTCATCTGCAACCACTCATCACTCAGTATCGCGAACAAAGCGGCAAAGTTCGTTTATATATCGAAGCCGATGTGCTGCTTGAAGGCTGGGATGTCAGCTCATTATCGGGTGGCGATAAAGTCCAACTTCCACACTTTGATGCATTAGTATTTGTCGGTGGCCCTGACTGGGTCGGTAATTCAGTAAATTTATTAGGGCCATTTATGCAAGGCGAAGTGGCTTGGTATCCGTTAGAGCAAAAACAGCAAGCGATCGCTTGGTTGTTAGATTAAATTTAATTGTTTATTTAGGTTATTAATTCAAGGAAGTTATTACATTATGTCTATTAAAACGTCAGTATCTAAAGTTTCAATAAAAGTTGCAGCGTTAATATCAGCGGGTGTTCTTGTTTTAGGGTTAACGGCTTGTGCCCCTGAAGTCGGTAGTGAAGCTTGGTGTAAGCAAATGAAAGAAAAACCAAGTGGTGATTGGAGCTCTAACGAAGCTGCAGATTACGCTAAACATTGTGTATTTTAGTTTGTTATCAAGGTAACATTTAGATACGTAGTTTGATTACCTGTTAATGGTGAAAGTCCTTTCTTTACAGTGGGTTACAAATTGTATCTATTGGTTTTTTTACTCTATAACTTTTTAAGAATTAGTGTAGAGTTCTTATTCTAATAGAAACCTCAATCTCAAGTGAGGTGATTACAATTTATTTAGGAATTCATTTTATGAAGAAAGGACTCATTGCTGCGTCTACCATTGTTTCTTGCTTAGTTTTATTGCCTGGTTGTAGTGCTATTAATAAAGGCATTAGCGGCTTAAATAAGCTTTTTCAAACACCAACTATTCCCGTTTCCCAGCTAAAACCTGCAAGAGAATCTAGCGCGCAAAATATACATCGTATTGCAGTTATTCATGATAAACGCAATTTGAGCGGTGGGTCTATTTTAGAAACAAACCTTACCGGTATTAAGTTACACAACTCTCCTTATTTTACGCTTGTAGAGCGTTCAGCTATTGATAACATCATAAAAGAGCAGACTTTAAATGATGGCATGTTAACTGACTCTGCTACACGAATCAGATTAGGAAAATTAACAGGAGCTGACACTCTTCTTAGCGCTAATTACTCTTCAAAAGTGGATTCTAATCGATATAAAGAAGAGCGAAGTAAATGTGTTGAAAAAGGAGATGACTGGTACAAATGTAAGCGCTCTAAAACTTATAATGTAAGCTGTACTAAGAAAACCGCAATGGTCGTTTTAGAGCCTAAAGCTGTTTCGGTAGAGTCTGGTCGCATTCTTTTCTCTAGGAATTATAGCGAAATGACTGAGGCTAGTGTTTGTGATGATTCCAATAAAGCTTTGCCAACAGATGAGCAATTAAAAGGTCGTGCTATTGCTAAAGTCGCTTCCGAATTAAAAGCAGATTTAGCCCCATTCACTATCACTACCGATGTAAAACTGATGGAGAGTGATAATTCGAAAATGAGTAATGATGCTGAAAAGTTGTTTGATATGGGAATCGATTTTGCTCACGAGAAGATGTATAAAAATGCTTGCCAAATGTTCACTAAAGCTCAAAGTGCCTTCGCTGACTCACTCGCGATTACATATAACAATGCTGTATGTGCTGAATTTGTAGCTGATATAGAAATGGCTGAAGCATTTTATACCAAGGCCACGACAATGACTGACGATATAGATAAATTAAAATTGATCATGGATGGTGATAGTCGTATTGCTGGCCGCTTAAAAGACATGCAAGTTATCAGCTCTTTAAGCCAATCTAGACTTTAAAGTAAATGAAATACAGCTCTTAAAAGAAGAGCTGTATTTTTTGCTCTTTATCATTTTTCAATTTCGGGATTTTTCATGCAAAAGAACAGTTTTTTCACTGTTATTTGTCTAGCAACGTTGTTTTTTAGTTATAAAGCTTCAGCTTGCAGCTGTGATAACTATTATCCAGCAAGTGAGCAACCTGAATGGGTTTCGAAGCAGCAAGCTGATGATATTCAATTTATATCTGCAGGGTCCTCCATTTGCACAGGGCTTAAAAGTCTAGATGAGAGAAGATCAGATAACGATGCAAGGATATCGCTTTCAAAATTGCTCAATACAAGGGTAAAAGCGGCGGAATCTAGCAAAATAGGTGCTGTCGATGGCGCTAGTTACGCAAGGTATAGTGCCAAAACATCTTTGGATAGTGAGCAAGTTTTAAAAAGTGCGATCATTTTTGAGCGTTGGGCTGATACCAAAAATTGTGTTGTATATGCTGGAATTAAAGTGACACAAGCCAACATTGACAGTGCAATAACTGAAAAAATGCAGCAGAAACAGCAACAACTGAACGCAAAAAATGCCTGTGTGTTCAGTCAAGGTGAGAATAAACGTCAAGTTAAAGAGTGGATGATAGAGCGGCTATTGCAGCAGGGCTTTGTATTTGAACCTAATAAGAATTGCCAAGTAAACTATCACCTTTCGAACAAAATTATTAGTAGCCAGAGCGATATGGTTAAGAACAGTCTTGTTGTGAAAATTTATACAGAATACAAACCAATATGGCATAAAACATATACAGGTAAAGCCCTGAGTTTTAGCCATAGAAGTCAAGGTGAGTTAACAAAAATGGCAATCAGCGATAGTTTAGATAACTTTTTTGTTGACCTAACCGAACTTAAAAGTAAGCCGGTAACGCCATGAGTTCAGTAAAAAAAGCGGTCGCTAAGTTAGTGACAGGCTCTTCGATTGAAGAAGAAGAGGTTAAAACAGGTTTAATGGCAAATGCCTCTCGAATGCTGATGTATTTTGCCTTTTTATTAATGGGACTCGGGAATTGGTCTGACTCCAAAGAGCTGCTAACTGAAGGCTACCAAGGTTTTATTACACACTTTACCGATAGAATTGAAAAGGAAAAGTTAGCGTCATTACGAGTAGGGAATTACTTGCCTCATGTTGAAGCGTCTATTGGTATTCCGATTGTCGTTAAAGCTTCTTCGATCAATGTAGGACTAGAGTACCGATATTATAAAACAGATAAGTTTTTGCTCACATTGATTAATGAACAAAATAGAATCTCGGGAGTTGTCGTTCATTCGTTAGCTAGCGATAGCAAAGTGTTAGATAGGTTTGCGCCGCAAGTTCCCTTTAGTGAGTATTTCATCGTAAAAGATTCGATTGCCTCAATTAGTAAGGTAAGTAACGACTATTACTTTGATAGTAACAATCTTATTTATTTTATGACCTCGCGAAATCTTGGTTCGGCTGGAATGCAATTGAATCAAGCATCAGGAGTTACCGAATATGATGGCCATCAATCAGGGTTAAAGCTCAAACTAGATAAGCTGGATGAAGCGTTGATGATGGATAAGTTAGAACAAGCGAAGCCTTTGGCGGCAGAACTGACTTCTCAGCGTGCTAATTTTTATGCCATATATGAAGTTAAAACTCAGATTATTGCTGACAGTTTATTAACTCGTTATGAGTTTAATGCCTATTTTAAAGGATGAAAACCTTGTTCGTTGTGAAATATCCACGACATACAAGGTCACTTCAAGGAGCGAAAGTAAGCGTATGAATATTCAAAATGAGTTGCTAAAACTGACACTTTCTCGAAGTCGTGCCATTAAGTGTATGTTGCAGTCCTTGTTAATTGTAATAACTTTTAACAACGAGGTCGCTTTTGCCGAAAATGATTTTGCTAAATTTAAAAAGCAGCAACAGTCAGAAATGACAGAGTTTAACAATAGAAAACAAGCCGATTATACAGATTATCGGGAGCAGTATTTGGCAGAATATGATGTTTATCGAGGGGAGATAATGAAGTTTTGGCGAGTGCCAGAGCAGCATTCTATTCAAGAAGATATTATCTATACCCAAGATAAGCAAACCCGTATCAAAGTGGACGCTGTTTCCGGGGGAGTCACTATTGAGCATCTCACTGATAATGCCATTGATGGTGCTCAGTTAGTTAAAAAGCTTAAGCAAGATAGCAATACCCGTGAGTTGGTGATTTTAGTTGGTGAGCAAGAGCTTAAGTCTCAATTAACACAACAAGCGAAGGCACCAGTATCTCAGCCTGAACTATCTATACCTGAAACAGAAGTGATTATTAATCAGCAGATCAAGGCGCAAGAACAACAAATCTTGTCTCAATTAGATATGCAAAAAGATTTATTACTGGCTCAAGATGAAAAGGATGTAAAAGATTCAAAACGGATAGAACAAGTTGTTCCGAACAAGCAGGAAATGAATAACATTGCTAATAACGAACAAAAAGTAGCACAAGTCCAAAAGCATACTAAGCAACGTATCAATGCTGCTGAAAAACAGCGTGTGACTCAAGCAAAAAAGAACCCTAAATATAAAAAAGTACAAGTGAGTAAATTACAGTTACCTGAAGACTATCTTTATAAAATTTCAAAGAATTATTTGAGATTTTATCAGTTACAGGCGACACAGTACTCGCAACCATTGTCACTATTACTTGCTATTTCTTATGCTGAGTCGTCATTTGATCCGAAAGCTAAGTCACATATTCCAGCTTATGGTCTGATGCAGATTGTACCCTCTTCAGCGGGTGTTGATGTCGCAAGAAAGATTCATCGAAAAGATCAAGCACCGAGTTCCCAAGAGTTGTTTAATCCTAGCTTTAACATCAGTTATGGCGCGGGTTATTTGTCGATACTTAATGATAGATACCTAAATGGCATTCAAGACCCATTAAGTCGACAGTATTGCGTTATTGCTGCTTATAACACTGGTGCAGGTAACGTGGCTAAAACGTTTAATGGCGGTAATAACCGCTCTGTGAATCAGGCTTACGCCATAATTAACTCACTCACACCTGAACAAGTTTACCAAAAATTAGTTAACGATCTACCTTACTCAGAAACTCAAAAGTATTTGGTTAAGGTGAAAGATCTTGAAAGACGCTATCAAACTCAAATTAAACAATGGAACCTTTAAATATGGATATGTTCATGAAAAAAACACTACTTATGTCAGCAACTTTTTTGGTTATAGTTGGTTGTAACAACACTCCAGCGTCGCAATCAACAGCATTGGCTGAAAATGACGCGGTACCAAGTTGGGTTTACCTTCCAACAAGCGAGAAAGGTTTGGCATCTTCAAGCTGTGTTGCTTGGGGGGGCAATATGGCTGTGGCAAGGGCCCAGGCTATTGCTAATGCGAAAGCTGATTTAGCGTTGCAAATAGAGACCAGAGCCCAAGTGATGGATAAGTCTATGAACACACAGTCTCAGCAGGGGACGTCAGTTCAAAATAAATCTACTTTTACTCAGGTCAGTAAGCAAGTTGCCGAGCAAAGCTTAATTGGCGCAATTCCTAAAGAGATTGCCTTTGCACGTATAGATAACCAAAAGCAACTTTGCGCGCTAGTTGAAATGGAAAATACTAAACCCATTTTTGATAAATTACTCGCATCAGCTGGAGTTTCAATGGATCCAAACTCAGAAGCTATGCTCTATAAAGAGTTTAGAACAACAGTAGTGACAAAAGAATTAGAAGCACAGCTTAAAAACCAGTAATAAGGACTACCACTTAGAATTGTGATCAAAGTGACTATTGAATGATTTAGGGGTGGCAAGTGTTGAACTTTCAGCTACACTCGCACTCACATAACTGATTTAAAGTTAGTTTGTTGACTATCCTTTTTAGTCTTTGTTATCACTAAGGTCTTTTTTGTATTCATTAGCCGTTATTCAACAATTTGCTAAAGTTATGCTCGCCGTTATGTTGCTGCAATTTATCAGCACTAACTTAGGTGAGCATCAGTTGCATCTTGGTGATGGTGAAAATGAGCAAGTGAACCATGCTCATTTGGTGATTTCAGCGCCTGCTGATATCTGTAATAAGGCTGATGATCTTACCCATCTGTTTAATGCCACCTCGAGCCAATCTGAGTTGCATAGCCATGTGACATTAAGCGACATTGAAAACTATGAATTGTGTTTAGACTGTCAGTGCCATGGCGGTTATTCCGCAACGATTGATGTGATTGCTCAGTTAATGCCAACCGCGGTTATATCAGAGGCTCCTCAAACCTTTATCCAAGCGTACATTCCACCAGAGGCTCGTTTAAGTTACCGCCCGCCAATTTCATTAATCAGTTAACCCTTAACTGATTAATTTTGCATACTTAAAGATTTGTTTGGCTGATTCAGTTCAAAGCACCACTGCTTTGTTTACTGCTCATTATTGGCTGCTGTTTCTCTTTGTCTGATGATTTGTTATTGAGCGCACATACTTTGTAATAGTTAACTTGTCACAGCTATCTAGCATTAGCTATCAGGCATTAGTTTTCTAGCATTCGTTATCTGGCTTAAAGCGAAACATCTCGATGAAGGGATAACAATTCCTGCACGGTTAATCATCAATTAATTTTATGGTTTTGACTTAGGTCGAATCGAGAATAAATGATGAAGAAATCTATTATTTCCTCAGCGCTTGCAGTGCACCTTTGTGCGATGGCCGCGAGTGCTATTTCAATACCTGCTGTTTACGCAGCAGATACGTTTTATGTATCAAACACGCCCAATGAAAAAGGGGCTTATTATAAAACACAACCAACCTCTAGCGAGTTAGCTATAGGTCATTCGGCAGAGAAAGTGCCGAGTACTTCAGCAATAGCGCAATGGTTGCCAGAATTAATGCAATCATTTGAAAAACTGCCTGAGGTGCAGTCTCAAATTGCACTTAAACGTCAAGCTTTACTCAATTTATCAGCTGCTGATAACGCAGTGTATAACCCTGAACTTGGGCTTGATTATCAATATGCTCCAGATGATGACACTTATACCGTTGCTGTAAGCCAAACCATTGATTGGAGCGATAAACGTGGCGCAGCAATTCGAGTCGCTCAGCTTGAATCTGAAATTGTGTTAACCCAAATTTCAACGAGTCGCAGCCAGTTATTGTCACAGCAATTATTGGCATTAGTGACGTTACAGCAACAGCAAAAGCTACTGGCGTTTAATCAACAGCAATTTGACTTAGCAAGGGCGCAACTCGCCTTAGCCGAGCAACGTGTTGAAGCGGGTGATATTGCGCTTGTTGAGTTGCAGTTGATGCGCCTTGATGTTGCCAATAACGCCGCAGAGCTTGCTATTGCAGAGCAAGCGCTGATTAACGCTGAGACTTCAGCTTATAGCCTATATGGCAGTGAATCCCTACCTCATATTGAGTTAATGAGTTTGATCGATATTAACTTAAGCCAAGAGGTTGATTCTCGTCTTCCTGCCCTTAAAAGTTTTTATCAGCAAGTCATGCTATCAAAGCTCAGTGTGGGTCAATTAAAAGCTGAGTTAGCTCAAGACCCCAGTATTAGCTTAAGCGCCGAGCGTGAGGGAAGTGACAACAAGTTTGGCGTTGGTATTTCAATCCCGTTATCTATTAGAAATGATTATAGCGATGCCTTAAACAGTGCCAATGAAAGTATTGTAATTGCAGAGCAAAAATATTTGGCATCAGAAAGAGTGCTACATCAGCAATGGCGACAGTTTAATCGAGGACTGCCAAGGTTATTAGAGCGCTATCAAGACTGGATAGCGTTAGTAGAATTGTCAGGTCAAGAGGCTGCAGCGTCATTATCTGTGCAGTGGCAGAGCGGTGATATTGGTACCAGTGAATACCTTCAAAGTCAGCGCCAAATGAGCAGCAGTGTTATTGCCGGTTTAACCCTAGAAGCTAGCTTATATCAACAGTGGCTGAGTTGGATGGGGGACAGTGGTCAGTTAGAAAAAGTGTTGTTAGAGCAACTCTCTGGCCAACAACAACCAGCGCAATTTAATCCTGACAACAGCCAAATTAAAGGTTAACAAATGAATATTCACTCGAAACATGAACAGCTAAAAAACAATAAGTTAAATGAAAGTCAATTAACAAGAAACCAATCGGCAAATTTCAAAATGACTAATGTGTTAAATGCCTCAGCTCTTTCAATCGCGCTAATAGTTTCAATGGGGTTAATGGCTAATAAAGCATGGGCAGGTCCTGGACATGACCATGGCGAAATGAGTTCAGTATCTAATCAACCTGCACCTAATCAACCTACACCTAGTCAAACTATACCTAGTCAAGTACTGGCTGATTTGGAAAGTTCTGAAGCACATTCAGATGATTTGCATGTAGATGCATTAGTGCTTTCACCACGGCAGCAACAACTTGCGGGAATACAGGTGGTTAATTTATCTAATAGTCGTTTTAACTTAAATGCTGTCGCAACGGCAACCATTGTGGTGGATCGAGATCGCACCATGACATTAGCGCCGCAATTAGATGTCAGAGTACTAAAGCGTCATGTGGTACCAGGACAAAAAGTCACTCAAGGACAAGCACTATTAACTTTAGGTGGCGTTGCTGTCGCTCAAGCTCAAGCTGATTACATTACCGCTGCTGCAGAGCTAAATAGAGTGAAAAGTATGAATGCCAGTACAGTGAGTGCGAGTCGTCGTTTAACTGCAGAAGTTCAAACTCAGTTGGCTCGGGCAAATCTTGAAGCGCTCAATATGACAACAGCGCAGATTACTGCACTTGCTAGTCAGCCTGCCAGCATTGGTCAGTTCCAGCTACTGGCTCCTATTAATGGCAGAGTTCAGCAAGATGTGGCTATGTTAGGTCAAGTTTCAACTGGCGGTAGCACGCTGATGCAATTGACCGATGAGTCACACCTATGGGTTGAAGCCCAACTCTCGGCGGCGCAGGCTGAAGGGATAACCAATGGCGATACAGCGTTAGTGAAAGTGGGTGAGATTTCTGTGCAAGGAACCATTATTGGTCGTTCACATGAACTCGATAGCATCACGCGCACTGAACAGGTTTTAGTGAGTATTAATAATAAAGGCGTTGGCTTACATGCTGGGCAATTTGCTGAGTTGTACTTACCAAGTGGTATCGATGGAGGTGTGGTATTGCCTGATGCGGCTTTAACGCGAAGTGCTGATGGTCACTGGCAAGTATTCATTGAAGATGAAGACGGTTTTGAAGCAATAGAAGTTGAAGTGACAGAGCGTCAACGTGGTATGAACATGGTTAAAGGCTTGGCTGCTAGCAGTAACATTGTCATTAGCGGCGCTTTTTTATTGGCATCTGAACTAGCAAAAGCTGGTTTTGATATTCATAACCACTAGGAGCCTGTGATGCTAAATAAACTCATTGAATCAGCCGTACGTCATCGGCTGTTGGTGTTGCTTGCTCTGGTTTCGATAACGATTGCCAGTGTTTTCATATTACCAAAATTAAATCTCGATGCTTTTCCTGATGTGACCAATGTGCAGGTGACCGTAAATACTGCCGCAGAGGGCCTAGCAGCCGAAGAAGTGGAAAAACTCATCAGTTATCCTGTCGAGTCAGCCATGTATGCTTTACCAGAAGTGACTGAAGTGAGGTCATTATCACGTACTGGTTTATCTATAGTGACTGTGGTTTTTGCAGAAGGCACCGATATTTATTTCGCTCGCCAGCAAGTGTTTGAGCAACTGCAAGCCGCGAGGGAAATGATCCCTGATGGCGTTGGCGTGCCTGAAATTGGCCCGAACACTTCAGGTTTGGGACAAATATATCAATATATTTTACGAGCGACACCAGAATCAGGCGTTGACGCCGCTGAGCTTCGTAGCCTAAATGACTATCTCGTCAAATTGATATTGATGCCAGTAGGTGGTGTCACAGAAGTATTGTCATTTGGCGGTGATGTGCGTCAATACCAAGTGAATGTCGATCCCAATAAGCTACTCAGTTACGGCTTGAGTATGGCGCAAGTTACAGAGGCATTAGAGAGTAATAATCGCAATGCTGGTGGCTGGTTTATGGACCAAGGCCAAGAGCAATTAGTGGTGCGAGGTTACGGTTTACTGCCATCTGGGGATGCAGGATTAGCGGCAATAGCACAAATTCCGTTGACCGAAGTAGGCGGGACACCTGTGCGAGTCGCTGATATTGCGAAGGTTGAATATGGCCGTGAAATTCGTGTGGGCGCAGTAACCTTTACCCGTAAAGAGCTAAACCCTGTTAATGGCACAAATGAAGTTAATGCCATGGGCGAAGTGGTTGCTGGCGTAGTGCTAAAACGCATGGGCGCAAACACTAAGGCTACTATTGATGATATCAATACTCGGGTTGAGCTTATCGAACAAGCATTACCTAAAGGCGTGTCGTTTGAGGTTTTTTATGATCAAGCAGACTTAGTTAAACAAGCGGTAACGACAGTTGTTGACGCACTGCTGATGGCCTTTGTGTTTATTGTGATTATTCTGGCGCTTTTTTTGGTTAACTTACGTGCCACCAGTTTAGTTTTGCTGTCGATCCCGATATCAATCAGCATAGCGCTAATGGTTATGGCGTACTTTGGCATGTCAGCTAATTTAATGTCATTAGGAGGACTTGCAGTAGCAATAGGTATGTTGGTAGATGGCTCGGTGGTGATGGTTGAAAACATCTTTAAACACCTGACTCGAAACCAAAATAAAGTCACGGAAAAAGGCGGTCAAGCATCGTTATCAATATCCTCTCAATCAATACAGACTCAATCAAAAAAAACTCAATCAATAACGGTACAAGTAGTCACAGCTGCTAAAGAAGTTTGCAGTCCTATCTTCTTTGCCACAGCAATCATTATTGTGGTATTTGCACCATTATTTGCGCTAGAAGGTGTTGAGGGCAAATTATTCCAGCCAATGGCGGTGAGTATTATTCTGGCAATGCTTTCTGCATTAGTTGTGGCGATACTCGTTGTTCCCGCTGCTGCAGTTTATTTATTTCGCCGTGGGGTAACGCTCAAGCAAAGTCCTATATTAGCGCCGATTGAGAGAGCGTATAAACGACTACTATTAACCACCATTAACAGGCCTGTCGTGGTAATGGGTACCGCGCTTGTGATGTTTACCGCCAGCATGCTACTGCTACCGCGTTTAGGTACCGAATTTGTCCCCGAGTTAGAAGAAGGCACCATAAATCTGCGAGTGACTCTAGCACCGACTGCAAGCCTGCAAACCTCCTTAGATATAGCGCCCAAAATTGAAGCGATATTAATGGACTTTCCCGAGGTGGAATATGCATTAAGTCGCATTGGCGCACCTGAACTTGGCGGCGACCCTGAGCCTGTCAGTAACATTGAAATCTACATTGGTTTGAAGCCTGTTGATGAATGGCAAAGTGCTGAAAATCGTTTTGAACTGCAGCACTTAATGGAAGATGAACTGAGTGTTTTTCCTGGCTTGTTGTTCACCTTTTCACAACCGATAGCCACCCGCGTTGATGAACTACTGTCAGGAGTTAAAGCGCAGCTAGCAATTAAAATATTTGGCCCAGATCTCGCGGTATTGTCTGCAAAAGGCGAGCAACTGACGCAACTGGTTAGTGGTATTGAAGGGGCAGTTGACGTTTCACTTGAGCAAGTCAGTGGTGAAGCGCAACTAGTCATTCGGCCAATGCGCGATCAACTGGCGCGATATGGTTTAAGCGTTGATCAAGTGATGAGCTTGGTAAGCCAAGGGATTGGTGGTGCAAGTGCTGGGCAAGTGATTGATGGCAATGCTCGTTATGATATTAATGTGCGATTAGCGGCGCAGTATCGTAACTCACCTGATGTGCTGCGAGACTTGATACTACGCGGTGCAAATGGCGCCCAGGTTCGTTTAGGTGAAGTCGCTAAAGTCGGCATTGAAATGGCTCCACCTAATATTCGACGAGATGATGTGCAGCGCCGAGTCGTGGTACAAGCTAATGTGTCTGGCCGTGATATGGGGTCGGTTGTAAATGATATTTATGCCATTGTGCCAAAGGCGCAGCTGCCAGCAGGCTATACCGTGGTCGTGGGGGGGCAATATGAAAACCAACAACGAGCGCAGCAGAAGCTGATGCTAGTGGTGCCGGTATCTATCGTGTTAATCGCGCTATTACTGTATTTCTCATTTGGCAGCATTAAGCAAGTTGGCTTAATTATGGCTAATGTGCCACTAGCTTTAATCGGTGGAGTTGTTGCGCTTTACGTTACAGGGACATACTTGTCGGTGCCTAGTTCAATTGGATTTATCACCTTATTTGGCGTGGCAGTACTTAATGGTGTTGTGTTGGTGGATGCCATTAATCAGCGGTGTGAACACAATAAATCAGAATCACTGCAGACCAGCGTGTTTGAAGGCACTGTTGGCCGTTTACGCCCCGTGTTGATGACGGCATTAACCTCGGCATTAGGCCTAATTCCAATATTACTGTCATCGGGTGTGGGCAGTGAAATCCAACAACCGTTAGCGATAGTGATTATTGGCGGTTTATTTAGCTCTACTGCATTAACGCTGTTGGTATTGCCAACTATGTATATGTGGTTGTTTAAGGCAAAACGCTAAAAGTAGTTTCTTGATTCTAGACTTCAAAAAGTAACCCAACTTTTTAGTTGGGTTACTGTTCATATCTTCTAGTGCCGTCACACTCTGATTTCTACGACCTTCCGATACCTTGACATTATCTACCCCTTTAGAGACTATCGAGTCGAAAAAAATGTATAAATATTTAAAGGCTTTGTTAAGTAAAGTCTAATGAAATTAATAAAAATGAAGGAGAAGGCTATGTTTTATCGTGCGTTGATACTGTCTTTGTTACTAGTATTGCCAACTGCGGTTAAAGCCGAGAACTATTCAATTGGTACTGGTGGTCAAAGCGGTATTTATTATCCATTTGGTGGTGCGTTAGCCAAAGTGTGGTCAGATGAAGTCCCACAAGTTAACGTTAAAGCTGAAGTCACTGCCGCATCAGTTGAGAACACAATTAAAGTGGTACGTGGCGATATGATTGCCGGTATTGCGATGGGTAATGTTGTCCTTGATGCTTATAAAGGCGAAGGTAAGTTCAGAAATGCAATGCCAGTGAATACACTGTTTGCCTTATATCCAAACCTTGTGCATGCCATTAGTCTTGAAAAGTCAGGCATTACTTCGCTTGCCGATCTTAAAGGAAAACGTATTTCATTAGGTGCTCCTGCTAGTGGCACTGCGGTAACGTCTGCTGCACTACTTGAATCTATTGGTATTGATGTGAAAAAAGACATCACTGCTGTTTACTTGAATTATTCAGAAACCACCAACGCATTAGCTAATGGTCAAATTGATGCAGGCTTTATTGTGGGTGGTCAAGGTGTTGGCGCGGTAACTCAAGTGGCATTAACCCATAAGGTTAATATTATTCCTGTTTCTGCTGAAGAAAGTGCAGCGTTTATTAAGCAAAACCCTGCTTATAGCAATTACACCATTCCTGCCGATGTATACAACAATGTGGGCGCTGTGCCGACATTAAGTGTATGGAATGTGATTGTGGTTAGCGCCAAAATGAGTGATGAGATGGCGTTTAACTTAACTAAAGCTGCTTTTGAGAATATGTCAGAAGTGCAAAAGGTCGTGAAGGTTGCTGAAGCCACAACACCTGAAAATGCTGACCGCCTGCAAGGTGTGCCATTACACCCTGGTGCGCAAAAGTATTTAGATAGTATTAAGTAAAAAACAACTTAGTTTTCTAGGTTGTTTTAACACCTTTAGGCGAACGTGAAAAAGACAAAGGCAACGTAATGTTGCCTTTGTATATTTAGGCGATTGATTGGGCGTTATGACAATCATTAGCAGAGAGGAAAAAGTATGACCCAAGAACAAGGCAACCAAGCCGAGCAGTATGTGAGTACCGATAAAGGTACAGGGGTTGATTACGCTCTTCCACATGAAAAAACGATAAAAATCATAGGCTACACTACGTTAATCATTGCAGTATTATTGTCTTCATTTCAAATCTGGCAAGGTATTACGTCAACGATATCGGCCACTTATTTTCGTCCCGTGCATTTGTGCTGGGTATTAGTCCTAATTTTTTTACATTATCCACTGATTAAAAACCGTCGCAAAAAAGGTTATTTGATTGGTCGTGTATTTGATCTCGCCTTATGTGGATTAACCGTGTTTGCGGGTTATCGGATGTCGATTTTCGACTACAACGATATTGACCATATGCTTTATGGTTTAGGCACAGTTGATTTAGTGGCGGGCAGTGCATTATTACTCTTATTACTGGAAGGTTGTCGACGTACCGTGGGTTGGGTGATGGTACTGATTGCTGGTATGTTTCTCGCTTACAGTGGCTTTGGTGATTTGTTACCGGGCGCGATGGCAACCAAAGCCTATTCGCTACAAGAGTTGATTCAATTCCAAATCTATTCAGCTAATGGTGTGTTTGGTTCTGCCTTAGGCATTGCGGCCACCACGGTATTTATTTTTGTACTGTTCGGTGCATTCTTAGAAGTCACTGGCGCAGGTAAGTTCTTTATTGATCTCGCTTTTTCTATAGCGGGTAAATATCGCGGCGGCCCAGCCAAAGCTGCAGTATTGGCATCAGCTGGGCTTGGCTCTATTTCAGGATCGGCAATTGCAAACACAGTGACCACAGGTGCAGTGACGATTCCGATGATGAAAAAGTTAGGTTATACCCCTGAGCAGTCTGCGGGTATTGAAGCCTCTGCTTCAACGGGTGGACAAATTATGCCGCCGATTATGGGCGCAGGTGCGTTCGTTATGGCGCAGTTTACTGGCGTGCCTTACAGCGAGATCATGTTGGCCTCTATTGCGCCTGCTATTTTGTACTTCTTCTGTACCTTACTTTATGTGCATTTAATGGCATGTAAGTTAAACCTAAAAGCGGCGAGTCGCACTGAAGCCGTCATTGAGGTCATGAAACACGGTGCTCATCACCTTATTCCGCTCGCTATTATCACCGCTTTACTGATGATGGCCTACTCACCATTGTTAGTTGGTGTTGCAGGCTGCGCGGCAATTTTGGTGACTGCTGCACTGCGAAAACACAGCCGAATTGGGATTAAAAAGTTTATCGAAGGCATGAAAAACGGTGCGCTATTAGCGTTACCCATCTCTGTTGCTTGTGGCGCTGCAGGTATCATTGTTGGTGTGGTAGGCCAGACGGGGATTGGGTTACAGTTCACCCAATTTGTAATGGATTTCTCTGGCGGTTATATGTTGGTCGCGCTGGGACTTATCAGTATTGTGGCACTGGTTTTAGGGATGGGCTTACCGGTTACCGCAGCTTATATTGTCCTCGCTGTCATGGCTGTGCCTATGCTGGGTGACTTTGGTTTGCCATTATTAACTGCGCACTTAATTGTGTTCTGGTTATCGCAAACTTCAAATGTAACCCCACCAATTGCGCTTGCGGCATTTGCGGGAGCAGGTGTGGCCAATGCCAACCCAATGAAGTCTTCGGTTGAGGCATTTAAGCTAGCCGGCGGCTTGTTCATAATCCCAATAATGATGGCCTATACCGATTTGCTTAATCCTGATGCAGGCATGATGGCATTTACCTTCGCGATTATTCAGACCGCTAGCATTATCGTAGCTATTGCGATATCAATTGAAGGCTATTTGTTACGTTCGCTTTCGACGGTTGAGCGATTGGTTGCTATCGCCACAGTACCTTGGGTGCTATTTAATCCGTTTGGCACAGGCTTTATTGGCGTGGCGGTTGTATTGGGGTTATTGGCTGTGCAGTGGAAAACGCAAGATAAAGCTGCGGTTTAATAGGGCGAGTTAACAAAAAATAGGTTTAGCTTGAACGGCTAAACCTATTTTTTATCTAATAAGCATATTGATGGTTAACAGCCAGTGATATCGACCGTTAATGTGTAAGTCGTTGCTGAGCCACCAGTGCCAGTCGGTTCTATATAACGTACATGGCAATTAATTGTCTCATCATCTAAATCATAGCCGTAGCGCACATTTGACGAGCCTGCTTCTACGTTTGGTGTACAACTTCCACTACCAAAACAAAAGTCTATCTCAGAGCCGATTTCGAGCATTTGTGGTAACCCGCCGCCATCATTTTCGCCAAAGGCTTCTGGGTAGCCCAGTTTCATCTCTATTACTTCGCCGTTGTAATCAATCAAACTGCGGTCATCTTTTTCGACGCCATCAATAGCAGCGCGTGAATAGGCTAAATCAAGTGAAGACTGAATCGCGGCTTTTACCCCTTGTACGGTCGCGATTTTTGCATCACTTTGAAGATTGATAAATTTAGGTGCAGCAATAACAGCGAGGATCCCTAAAATAATGATAACAATCACTAATTCAATTAACGTAAAGCCTTTAGTGCTTGTGAGTTTAATTGAGCCTGAGGTTGAGTTAATCGCCATCTTTTATCCTTTAAAGTGAATTAACAGCTTGTTTATTAGGGTTTACTTATATTTTGTATGGTAAAACACATTGACTAATATGTATAAGAAAAACTCAAATCAGCGTGTTTAGGATAGTAAGTTCTCCCTATTTGAATTGCTAAATCTGTGACTTTTCACTGTCATATTACTTCAATATTTCGTGCAAATAGAGTTAAAAAATCGTGCTGTTTTTCTGTCTTTTCGTTCAATAATAGTCTGCTCACCCCTCCTAAATAATTACTTTTGGCGACCTTAGTAAATTATTTGTTAAATATGTGACTAATTAATATCAAGCGTTTCACTATGTAACCTTCTGTTTTTTATTAACTTTAATATTCCCTTCATTATTCTGAAATCTTGCTGTCACTTAGGCGAAGTCTTTTTGTCATTTTTGCAGGTTAATTTGTCGACCAGCCAAATTACTTAACACGCTTAATTCCGTCTTCGGAGATGACAATGGAACTGAAAAACATTTTTAAACTTAACGCTGTATCTGCTGCACTTTCTGCAACCTTACTGCTTGCTGGTTGTGGTGGTGATATCAATATCGATACTGGTTCAGACACGGACACGCCAACGACCCCAGATACGCCAACGACTCCTGACGTATCAGATCAAGAAGCGGCTTACGGTGGTTTTGCTGAGAAGAGCGCGACAATCGCAGCGATAGACGGCAAAGAGGTTTGGGTGTTATCTGGCACACTTGCTCCTTCAACTTCAGCTTCAACAGTCAATGTTGGTGGTCAAGACGGCGACAAAATCATTCTTGGTAATGATGTAGTTTGGATGCTTGATGGTGCTGTTATCGCGGGTGCTGATAAAGCTGATTCTGTTGAGTTATCAGTTATGGCTGGCACTAAAATTGTGGGTGGAAGCGAGTCTTACCTAGTCATTAGCCGTGATTCAAAAATTATGGCAGAAGGTACCGCTGAAGCGCCTATCGTATTTACGTCACTTGAATCTGCACTGGGTCAAGAAGGCGAAGCGGGACAGTGGGGCGGCTTAGTTGTTTTAGGTAACGCGCCAGTTAACTCATGTCCTGATTTAACCAGTTGTGATGCAGCTTTTGAAGTAGGAAGTCACAGCTACGGTGGTGATGACACTGAAGATAACTCAGGTGTTATCCAGTATGTCCGCGTTGAGTTTGGTGGTTTTAAAATCAACGATACCCAAGAAATGAACGGCATCAGTTTTGCGGCAGTAGGTGCAGGCACAACTGTTGACCATATTCAAATTCATAAAAATAACGATGACGGCGTTGAATTCTGGGGCGGTAACGTTTCACTTTCACACGTTGTATTAACAGAAAACTTTGATGATTCTTTAGATTGGACTAACGGTTGGCAAGGTAGTGCACAACACGTTTATATCCGCCAAGAAGATAACGGTTCTAACCGTGGTATTGAAGCCGACAGCAACAGCAGCGCTGATGCAGAGCCGCAATCTCGTCCAACTCTCGCTAACTTCACTATTCAAGTGGCTAACGGCACGAACAGTGGCGGTGACGATGCTGAAGGTATTTTATTACGTAAAGGCACAGCAGTAGATGCTTACAACATGCTGGTTAAAGGTGATGTTGCTTCAGGTGAGTGTTTAGAAGTTAATGACGACAATACCGTTTTAGCTGCTGAAGCTGGCAACTTAAACATGCAAAACAGCTTAATCGATTGTATTGAGCCGTTTAAAGATGCAAAACCTGATGCTGAAGAAGGTCGCACATTAGCACTTGATGTGGAGCAATGGTTCCTTGAGCAAGAAGGCAACTTAGTCGGTGCATCTGACTTAACTGATTACATGCCTAACTCATCTTCAGTTGCCTTAACTGGCGGTGCGGCCGATTTAGCCAATATGGATGACCGTTTAGTTGATGCGCAGTACATTGGTGCATTTGACGGCACGACTGACTGGACTACCGGTTGGACGACAGCAATTCACGAAGATGCAGCGCCTGCACCGACTGAGTTACCTGTATTAACGTCATGTCCTGTTGGGACAACTTCTGAAGAAGTGGTTGCAGGCCTTTATAAAGATGACAGCGTCACTTTAGTGTGTTCAATCCAAGGCAACATTACTACAAATACAACACTGCTTGCTGGTCAAAACGTGATGTACAAAGTAGATGGCGGCGCAGTGGTTGTAGGTGGTGATAATACTGATTCCGCAACATTAGCCATTCAAGCTGGCACACAAATGTTTGCTACTGATAACAGCTACATTGCAGTAAGCCGTGGCTCAAAAATCATGGCTCAAGGTAGTGCTGAGCACCCAATCGTAATGACATCGCAACAAGATGTGATTGCAGGCGCAGAAGGTGAGCGCGGCCAATGGGGTGGTTTAGTTTTACTGGGTAACGGCGAAACAAACACTTGTCCTGATAAAAATGCTTGTGATGCTTCATTCGAAGTAGGCGACTTCCCATACGGCGGTAATGACAATGCTGATAGCAGTGGTCAAGTTAGCTACGTGGTAGTGAAATACGCTGGTTTCAAAGTTAATGATACTCAAGAAATGAACGGTATCTCGTTTGCTGCAGTAGGTAGCGGAACTCAAGTTGACCACATTCAAGTTCATGCGAATGGCGATGATGGTGTGGAGTTCTGGGGTGGTGCGGTAAACCTTAAATACGTTTACTTAACAGACAACTTCGATGACAGCTTAGATTGGACTAACGGCTGGCAGGGTAAAGCACAATACGTGTATATCACTCACGAAGACGGTCAAGCTAACCGTGGCTTTGAAGGCGATAGCCATAAAGGGACTGACGATACGCCAGTGTCTAACCCAACTATCTCAAACGTGACGATTTTACCAGGTGTTGATATTGAAAATGCCAGTGGCGACAAAGGTGAAGGGATTATCCTTCGCGTTGCAACTGCGGCTTCAATCCACAACTTACTGATTCAAGGTCGTAAAGGGTCAACGTCTGAAACTGAATCCGGTGAGTGTTTAGAGTTAGACGGGACTTATGCGGGTCTTGTGGACAATGTTAACGATGGGTCATTAATGATTTCTCACTCAGTTATCGATTGTAACGAGCCGTTCAAGTATAGCTCTGACAATGCTGCAACGACTGATGCCGTTGACACAGAAGCATGGTTCTTAGCGCAAACGGGCAACTCAGCTCAAGCAGTGACGTTAACAGACGGTATGCCAGCAGGTACTGACACAGTATTGCTAGGTACAGGTCTTGATATGAGCACAACTGACACCTTCTTCGATTCTACTGATTATATTGGTGCTTTCGATGGCCAGACTGATTGGCGTGAAGGTTGGGCTTTTATTAAGTAACTGAATTAGTTACTAAGCCATAAACATCAGAGGGTATTCCTCTGATGTTTAAAAAAGTGCTCAGACAGTCTCTATCACTGAGCGCTTTTTAAAGTTTGTCCTAATGCTACAACCGAAATAACCAAGTTACTTATCTGCCACTGATGCTCTAGACGCTGCCGTCAAACTGCATCGAGATGGCGCTACCTGAACTGTGTACAGGATTGAAAAACGCTATGAAAACCAAGCCGAGTTTTATCGCTAACAAGCTAAGCCTAGCTGTTGTAACTGCTATTTCAGCAGCCTCACTTTTTACAACACTGCCTGCTTACTCGGAAGAAACGCCTGAGGTTGATCCAGGTGAAGATTTCCCAATTGAAGTTATTGCTGTTACTGGTCGTTTGCGCACCTCCGCTTCAGCTGCTGTTGAAGAACGTCGCGAGCAGCCTACTGTCGTAGACATTATGGGCGCTGACCAAATTTCTCGAACGGGTGACAGTGATGCCGCAGCAGCACTTCGCCGTGTGACAGGTTTAACCCTAAAAGATGGCAAGTTTATTTATGTGCGTGGTTTAGGTGAACGTTATTCAAGTACTTCTTTAAATGGTGCCGTTGTGCCATCACCAGACCCTACTCGTAACGTGGTTCCGCTGGATATGTTCCCAGCTTCAATTATCGAATCACTCTCAGTACAAAAAGCGAGTACAGCAAGCACACCTGCCGCATTTGGTGGTGGTCACGTTGATATTCGAACTAAATCCATTCCTGCAGATTTCTTTTTTAAAGTTTCATTAGGTGGTCGTTACAACACCAATGATTCTGACGATACCTTCACTTATAACGGTGGCGGTGACGACTGGATGGGACAAGATGATGGCACTCGCGAGATGCCAAATAGCATTAATGATGTCACGAACATGTATGGCGGCATTAGCCCAATTGATATCGTTACTGGCTCAAACGGTACAATTGATTTTGCTCAGGCGCAGGAAATTAACCGTGGCTTAGCCAGTGATATGTATCGTGATATGACGGTTTTCACTGAAAACACTGACCCAGGTATTCGTGGCAATATCGCCATTGGTGATCGCTGGGATATCACCGACGATATTATTTTTGGTGCCATGACAGCTGTGTCTTACAAAGAGCAAGCTGAAAACTACACTAAAACTGAAGTTGAGTTGGCGGGTGATGCTGACAACGTACAAATCGAAAATTCAAAAGATGTCATGGGTACCGATTCAATCGTGCAGATGTCCGGGATGCTCAACCTAGGTTTAGAAATTGGTTACGATCATAAAATTCAGACCTTTTCGACTTACCTACGTGATACTTCTGATGATGTTTCAGTTGCTATAGAAGAAACTATCGATACCATTTCAGAGCCAAATGCTCTGCAAGTGTATGACGTATCTTATGAAGAACGTAATCTAATCAGTAACCAAATTCAGGGTAATCATTTCTTCGAATACCTTTGGGATTTAGAAGCAAATTGGATGTATTCAAACGCAAGCTCAAAGCGTTATGCACCTAATGAGCTTTCATACACTTATAACGTGTTATTCGATGATGCGAACAACATGACGAGCCGCAACTTGAATACTCAAGATGCGCCAAAGTATGTATATAGCCGCCTTGATGATAATACTGAAAACTACAAATTTGACTTAACCCTGCCGTTTGAATTTGGCATGAACGTCATGAAAATTAGCGGTGGTTATGAATATTTTGAACGTACTCGTGAAAGCTACGCTACCCGCTTAGGCTTTGATGTGGGCTTAAGCCCAACAGATCCAAACGGTGACATTTTATCGGGTGAATTTGATAAGATTTTCTCAGATGAAAACATTGCCAATGACAATCTAGATTTAGAACTTAAAGATGCCTCAACAGACACTGAAGATTACATTGCGGCAGAAATGATTGATGCTGGCTTTGTGAATCTTGATATCGACTTTGATGATGTATGGCGCTTTGTTGCTGGGGTGCGTTATGAAGATTTTCGCCGTGTAACCTTGCCGCTGACGCCAGATGGTGAAGTGTCTGACGAAGGTGGTCGTTATGATATGGAAGATTACGCTATTGCTGAAGATGGCTGGTTCCCGTCAATGTCGTTAACGTGGAAATCATCAGATCAAAGTCAATGGCGATTAGGAGCAAGTAAAACACTGGTTCGCCCTGACTTACGTGAAGTTGCGCCGGTACGTTTCCAAGACCCAATTACTGGTTTTGATTTCTTCGGTAATCCAGAGCTTGAAAGCTCAGATATATATAACCTCGATTTACGCTGGGAATACTACTCAGATGATGGTGCTAACTTAAGTGTCGGTGGCTTCTATAAAGATGTCGATGCACCGATTGAAGCGATTCAACGTATTTCGGAAGCAGGTCGCCAGCTTAAGTTTTATAACGCTGAATCAGGTGTGATTTACGGCGTCGAAACTGAGTTTTTACATGACCTTGGCTTTATTGGTAGTGAAGGCGGCTTTTGGGAAGACTTCTTTGTTGCGGGTAACTTAACCTTGAGTGACTCAGAAATTGAAATCGCTGGCAACGGTGAGATTGACCCAACTAACAATAAACGCCGTATGACAGGTCATTCAGAATGGGTAGCTAACATGCAGTTTAGCTATGACTCAGCCGATGAATCTCATAGTGCCACACTGGTATATAACGTCTTTGGTGAACGTATTGCTTATGGTGGACGTGGTGGTTTAGATGACGTTTACGAGCAACCATTCCACAGTTTAGATTTCACCTATAGCTTTTTACCAACAGAAAGCTTTGGCGTGAAGTTTAAAGTGAAGAATATCCTTGGTGAAACGACTGAATACGACCAACAAGATGTGGTGGTATACGCAAAAGAGCCAGGTACAGAATTCACTCTGCAGTTTGATTACCAATACTAAAAATAGTAGCAGGGTTGTCACTGTATTGCGGCTATATGATAACCCTTTGGTTTTCTTGAGTGTAACAAGGTACTGATTTTTAGCATTATTACTTCATCCTTTTAATGCTAAAAGTTTAGGGCCTGTTAATCTTTCAAGGTTGTTTTTGCAGCGGGTTGTTGGCTATTTATACAAGGCAGAGACTTTGTGGTGTAGTTATTCTACATAAAATGTCGATAACGTAGTAAAAATGGTCAACAAATGCTGCCCGAAGGGTTCGGCTAAAAACGTTTTACTCTTTGTTGGATGAAGAGTTGCTTAGGTGACTAGGCATCAATCCATCCGCCTCAATTAAAACGTTTTTAACTCGAACAAAATTCAACCAGCAAAGATCAACAAGCCCTAGTGTACAGTGATGTTTTAATTTGAGGTCTGGAACATTTCTCTTTAGACATCACACGCTTCTTTATTAATGAAACGTTATTTAAGACAGGCGTTTTAACAAAGAAGTTAGTCGTAAAAATAGCAAGAACAGTGTTCAATTTAGCAATATTACTTCATCCTTTTATTGCTAAAAAATAACACTAGGCCACTTTCTTCTGGAACAAGAAAGTGGCCGTTTTGTTTCTGGGATTTAGTCGTTTTTTTAATGAATACAGAGTCTTTAAACAAAGACTAGGCTAGCTAAAATAAAGCGTTTGGAACAAGAAAGCGGCCGTTTTTGCTTATGTTTTAGCTATTAATCGGTAAAACTACCAATAATAGCGTCAGCGGTTGCTTAAAAATAATAACCGAAATTCACATTAACTCGTTTATCCCAGTCATTACCGAATTCTGGTAAGCCTATATGGTCATTATTAGCTGTTGCGAAAGTCATGTTTTTACCAAGAATGAAGTCAACCATAGTGTAGGTGGCTCCAGCTGATATGGCACAACCCGTCACATTTTGCATACTGTTGTCGTAGCTATCGTTAGCAACATCTGGGGTCATTAAACCAAAGTCGTTGTAACATTTAACACTACCAAAATCAGTGGCAAATGTTTTAGCGATGTTTGCACTGTACGCTTGGCCTTTTGAGGCTATTTCGTACTGCCAGCTAACCACTGCAATACCAATTTTATTGTCGTCTGCAGAATCTGCTGCATCGTACTCATATTGCATCGCTTGTAGCTGTAGGTTCCATCCTTTGTAAGTGCTGTCTAAATGCAGTGCTACAGCATAACGGTCGCCCATATTGCCTGTATCACTGTTATAGATCTGACCGTACTGGGCTGAACCACCAAATGTTGTCGAGCCACCTTCATACTCAGCTGTATAGGTTTGTCTGAAGTTAAAGCCGTTGGTTTCTTCGTTGTGGTATTCAGTACCATTGATTTCGCCACTGTATAATGCCGCTGAGTAACGTTTGTTTTCAGTAGCGCTATAAACCGGATTTTTGTAGAACGCGATATCAGTATTCCAGCCATTATTATCATAAGAAGCTTTAATACCCACATCGTGGCTATCTTCAAAACCTAGGTAATAAGGAAGACCGAACCAAAAGCTGTTTGAAATGAAACCAGGATTACCAAATGGCACTTTATTGATACCAAGTTGAAGCTGCCATTCAGGATTAATATCGTAGAAGCCATAACCGTATTTTATGTAGTTGCTATCTGAGGTAAAACGGTAATCTGAAGCAATCCCCCAATCACCTACTTTTCCGTCAAATGTGATTGAAGCTATATCAAAATCAAATTCACCTAATTTATCTTTATTAGACTCATCGTAGTCTCTGTATGCGTAATTAACGCGCACAGCGCCTCCGATATTTATGCCATCTTCTTGTTCTTCAGCCATTACACTCACTGAAGGTATTGCAATTGCTGTAGCCACCATCGACAACATAAACTTGGCGGTTTTTTTCATCATTTTTCCCTTTCTATTTGTAGATTTTATATTTTTAAGCGCTTTACTGAATTTATCGGCACCCATTACGCTGACAGCCCCTAAATAACTTTTTTCTGGTGGAATTCACAATCGTTGAGCGTGTTAACTTTGATTAATCAGCCAATTAAATCAGTTGTTAATCTAGAGGTTGATGCAGGCAAGTGCTTTACAATAATGTGGTGAGTATTTAGCTTTCATCGTTGAATAAGACAACCTAGAAGAGCAAATCATTGCCTTGATAACGGGTTTTTGATGACTAATTAGGCAGCTAATTTACTAAGAATAATGTAGGTAAGTAGATAGGCGTATTTTGATGCTAGCCTATCTACAAATATTCAAGTGTGCTGCGGAATTAATCTTCCTTCTGAAATCTAATGTTCTATTTGAATTAAATAGATATAGACTAGTTGTGCGCTATTTTGCATTTTGGTTTAGTGCCATAATTTTGATTAACTTTGGATTGGGTCAAGGTTAAAAGGCGACTGCTAAGTATTGACTAATATTGAAGGCACATCAGAAGTGCGCGAGAGTAAAGGTTTTATTGGTTGAGATACAGGTTGTTTTGCCAGTAATGAGATCTGGGAAACGATAATTTGTTATTTGGGTGACAAAAGAAACTCTTGAACATCAAAAGCGACGTTCAAGAGAAACATATATTCGTCATGATATATTTGTATTATCCGTTTCAAATAAGCTAGCGATTTTCGTATTATCTGTTGTATTTTATTTCAGATATTTAGGCCTTGCTTATCACCTAACTTGTTAATTTTATTGGACTTGACTTGTAGAGTATTTAAGTTTGACTTCATCGATAAGTGCTTGCCATTGCGGGTATTTAGCAAAGCTTTGTTGTAAGTCGCCCCAAGGCGATAACGTATCTTCTAGTACTTCTCCAGAAACATCGATACCTTGGGTTGCTAGGTATAAATAATAAAAGGCTGAAGCTCGGTAATTAGCTGCGCAGTGCACTAGGATTGATTTATCATTGTGCTGCTCCATAACGGCAAAAAATTGTTCAACATCTTCAATTTTAGGTTGTTGCCAGTTCACTTCAATATTTTCATATTGCATTCCTGCATCAGATACCAATTTAGGTTCTTCAGTTAAGAAATTGGGATTATCGGTTGGGATCAAATTGATCACCACTTCAACTCCAGCTTTTTGTAAAGTCTGAAACTCAGCGCTGGTAGGCAAGCCTGCTGTAATCACTTGGCTGTTATTAATTTTGATCGCTTTAATGTCATTTAAATGCGCAGGGTTGATTTCAGCTGCAGCAGGGTTAATCGCTCCCACAGATAAAGCTGTCATCATCACTGTCATTGATAGTATTCCTTTAGCGCGCTGTTTTATCTGTTGAGAGGTTTTTAATATTGAGTTCATTTTAATATTCATGAAAAGTCCTATTCCTTTAGGATGTTGTTAATAGCCGCTAATTCTTGCTCGCTAAAATCGAGTTTATCAAGGGCATTTACTGAGTCGATAATTTGGGCTGAGCGGCTAGCACCGATCAAGCAGGTAGTGACCGCATCATTATTTAATGTCCATGCAATAGCCATTTGCGCTAAAGACTGCCCACGCTGCTTGGCAATGTTATTTAGGGCTTGAACTTTAGCGAGTCTTGCTGGGGTAATATCTTTACTTGCAAGGTAGATTTGATGTTGCTGCGCAGCCCGAGAATCATCGGGGATGCCATTAAGATATTTGTCGGTTAATACCCCTTGAGCTAGAGGTGAAAACACAATAGACCCAACCCCTTCGGCGTTAAGCACATCAGTGAGCCCATCTTCAATCCAACGATCAAACATATTGTAGCGAGGCTGGTGGATTAGTAATGGTGTGCCTAACTGACGCAAAATAGCGATAGCTTGTTGAGTCTGCTTTGGTTGGTAGTTTGAAATCCCTACATACAAGGCGCGCCCCGAACGGACAATATAATCCAGCGCCTGCATGGTTTCTTCAAGTGGGGTGTCTGGATCCATACAGTGATGATAAAAAATATCGAAATATTCGAGCCCTGTGCGTTTAAGGCTTTGATCGCAACTTGCGACTAAATATTTACGAGAACCTCCCATACCATATGGCCCTGGCCACATGTCATAACCTGCCTTACTGGAAATAATTAACTCATCACGGTATGGCGTAAAATCTTGCTGATAGATAGAGCCAAAAGTAGATTCTGCAGCGCCATAATGAGGACCATAATTGTTGGCTAAATCAAAATGAGTGATGCCACTATCAAAAGCTGTTTGCAGCATGCTACGCGCATTGGAACGAGGATCATCTGCGCCAAAGTTTTGCCATAAACCTAATGATAATTGGGGCAAACGAATACCGCTGCGGCCACAACGTTCATAAGCCATATTTTTATATCTTTTAGGGTTGGCAACATAATGAGAAGTGGGTTCGTGAGTAATCATTTATCATCCTAAAAATGAAGAGTTTAAATATGAGTTAGTGCTAATTGGTTGGTATTAACTTAAGGGCATACATATGCATTAGCAATAAAAGTCACCGAGGTGGCAAAGGCTTTAGGTTTGTATAAAAAAATCGTATTAGCGCCTAAGCTGCTGGCCTCGTTGCGCAACTGGTTAATCGCACCTTGGGTTAGGTCTTTATTGGAGATAAACAAGTAATCATACCAATGACCTTGCGAGCCAATAAGGGTGCCTTTTAGCTCGCAAACATCCATATCACCTTGCTCTGACCATAGTACTTCAATCTCTTGTGTTTGGGGTGCGGCTAAGGTGATACAACCACTTAAGCTCGTAATGATTGCTAACACCAAGCTGAATGTTAAAAGTCTCTGTTTACTCTGCTGCATAATTTCCTTATTTAAACTTAATCAGGTCATTTTTAACTAGTTCAATGGCTGTTCAGCTTGCGCTGTCTATACTTGTATTAGTTATAGCGAAGATGGTGTTTGATTCAGCAAGCTAAATATGACAAAGATATGCTATTCATTAGTGCTGTGGCTAATACAATCGCTATGATTTAATACAGCTTAACGTATGTTCAGTCGTAATTGAGAATAAATTAAGAATGGTGCCAAAGACATAATAAGGAAATATCCATGAGCACGATAGATTTTGGTCATGAGACAGTGATTAAATCCACTTTTGCAACAGCGCAAAATGGGGCTTTTAGTGGTGATGGCAAATTATCATTAACAGAAAGTCGCTTATGCTTTGAAGCCTCAAATAAGATTTTTGAAATGGGCCCATATGAAATTGCCCTTAATGAAATTGAAAAGGTCGAAAAGTGCTGGGGAACTGGTGGTGGGGTATTACCTGTAACAGCAGATGCGATTAAAGTTGAGCTGAGTAATCATAAAAGCTATAAGTTTATGGTTGCTGACTCAGAAGCTTGGATTGAGTTACTGACACATTCATAGTTAATTCTCACGAGAAACAAACGAGCTATAACTGAATACAAAAAAGCTGAATCAAATGATTCAGCTTTTTTAGTGCTAGCGAGTAAAATCGTTAAAAAAAGCTAACGTTTTAATCAATAGAAGAGTCGCTTAGGCGAACACGTCTTGTAATGCAGGCACAACTTGTTTCTTACGGCTTAATACGCCATCTAACCACACTCGACCATCAACTGTTGCTTTACCGTATGCTTGTTCAGTTAAGTCAGCATTGTCTGAAACTACTAGCATTTCAGAACCTTCTTTCATGATATCGGTAAGCAGTAATAATACGCTGTGACGATTACCTTCCGCTTTAAGTGCGGCAATATCAGCTTCCAAATCCGCTTTAATATCATCAAACACAGATAGGTCGATAACTTCTAGCTGGCCAATGCCTACAAGGTTACCGTTCATGTTGAAGTCTTTAAAATCACGCATCACAAGATCACGAGCTGGAGTGCCCTCAACTGCTGATTTTACTTTGAACATTTCCATGCCCACTTCTTTAAAGTCTTCAATACCAGCAATTTCAGCTAACGCTTCAACACAACGGATATCAGCAGTAGTGCAAGTAGGTGACTTAAAGATAACAGTGTCACTTAAGATTGCACACATCATGATACCTGCGATGTTTGCTGGAATTTCTACTTGGTAGAAATCGTACATCATTTTAATCACAGTGTTCGAGCAACCCACTGGGCGGATCCAACACTCAAGCGGTGTTGAAGTGGTTAAGTCACCTAGTTTGTGGTGATCAACAATACCAACAATTGTCGCTTCAGCAATATCATCAGGCGCTTGCGTTAGCTCTGAATGATCGACGATGTAAACTTCTTCACCAGCGTAGCTTTCTTTGAATTCTGGGGCTTCAAAACCGAATCTATCTAGGATGTAGGCTGTTTCAGGTGAAAGTTCACCTAAACGCGCTGCGATAGCAGGCTCATCGATTTGATTTTTTAAGTAAGCTAGTGCGATTGCACCGCAGATTGAATCTGAATCTGGGATCTTGTGACCCACTACATACATTGCCATTTGAAACGCTCCTATAAATTTGCAGCGATTTTAACAAGAAATAAGCAAGTGACCAATAACTAAAAAGCACCATGCATGAAGCTTTTTACTTATAGGCTGTTGAATCTGACTATTTGGCAAGGTTATTAGCTGTGAAATTCTTCTATTGAAATGGACATCGATGTTATGGCACATAGTTCACTCCCGAATTTTATTTAAAGAAGATAAAGGGAAGGTAAAATATAACTAAACAACTTGAGCTATATTCGCTCAGCAAATTACTTAGCTTTAGTCATCTTTAATTCAAACAATTATCTGAGCTGCTTAGACGTTTTAAGACAACCTGAATCAATCTAGTTTGGGTCATCTTGAAGTGTAATTTAAATCCGGTTCTCCTATGTTGTGAATCTAGTTTTATTAACTCAGCTCAACTCAATTCAGCTAAATAACAAATGCTGAGAATCACTTCTGAAAGGTGTACTTAATTTTCAGCGTAAAGCAAGTTTCACAGAAGGCTAAAACCCTGTACCGACATTGATATACCATGCGGTATCTTCGGGGCCTTTTGCTACATCAATTCCCATATGCAGGCCATATCGACGGGCGATGGTGTAACGAAAACCAGCTCCATAGGCGGTTTGCTCGTCGCTGTCCCACATATCACTATTACTGTCGCCAGCAAGGCCGCTACCCACAAACGACAGTACCATCCAGCGTGGAGTTATTCGCCACATTAGCTCAACTTCTCCGGTCGATACCGCTTCACCTTGATATCGGTTTCGCGGGATGCCTCGCATTTCAATGTAGGGATAGGTAAAGACGGGCAGGCGAGTATCACTACTGATGGTTTGATAATTAAGTTTTACCCCAAGGGTGACGGATTGTGTCATTGGCCAGTAATTAATCCCAGTGGCCTTGATGGTTTGGTAATCATAGTCACTGCCTATTGCAGTATTAAACCAGTCGTATTCGATGGTGTAGTCATAGCCTTTGGTAGGCATAAAAAAGTTGTTTAAGCTGTCGTATTGCAACACGGCGCCGAGGGATGAAACTGCGGGCGATGGGTCAAGTATGTCGGTGAGCCTGTCAACTAACTCAGGTGGCAGTAGTGATAGCTCTTTGTTGCTTGCTAAATCCACCTTGGCGTATTTTTGGGTGACACCTAAAAATAATGGGCTGTCGAATAATCTAAACTGCAGTTTTTGCATGAGACCATAGCCTTGCATATTCAAGTCTAAGGCTATGTCTTGAGCAAAGTCTGATTGGCTGTAAAAGTTCATATTCACATCACCGTAGCCGCCACCGATAAGGTAGCGAATATGATCTTGTTGCCATGTTTCTCTATGGCCTAAAAAGCCGAACTTTGAGCCATTATCAGTCGCGCCAATGCCTGCTGCTGAAATACCTGGGGTTAGTAATTGGGCACCGCCATCAACCGAGTCTTTGGCTACTTGCTGACGCTTGGCGGTTTGCTCAGGACTTTCATGCAGGAAAATGCCCATAAGTAAGAGCCCTGTGCCAACTGAGGGTTCAGTAATGATGCTAGGTACAGGAAGAAAACCATAAGCATTTTCAGCAAGGTATTCGCCAGCATCAAAATAGCCGTCAATGGGGTCAATAAAACTGGTGCTGGCCAATGCGGTATGTCCAAGTAACAGCGAGCTTGCAATAGCAAGACGAAACGTCGATTTCATCGTAGTGATTTCCCTATAACGCAACGATAGTCATAACAGTGTTATGGTTCAAGTATTTGGATTATTAGTCTGGTTGATAGCTGATACGATAAATGGCATCGGCCGCATCATCTGACACCAATAATGCGCCATCAGGCATTGTAAGCACGGCAACAGGTCGCCCCCAACTTTGTTCGCCTTGCAGCCAGCCGGTGGCAAACGGCAGGTAATCTTTAACTTTGTTACCATCAAGCACCACCTGCATTACACGGTAACCTACTTTACTGCTGCGGTTCCAAGAGCCGTGCTGGGCGATAAAAATACTGCCTTGATATTTTGCTGGAAACTGATTACCAAGATAAAACTCCATACCCAATGCGGCAACGTGAGCGCCAAGGTTAAGCTCAGGCGGTGTATTGAGTTTGGCTTTTTCTGCATCATAAAATTCAGGGTCTTTAATATCAGCGTTATGAACGTAAGGGAAACCAAAATGCTGACCTTCTTTACTGACACGGTTTAACTCGTCGTCAGGTAAGTCATCACCCATCATGTCGCGGCCATTATCAGTAAACCATAGCTCCCCCGTCTTGGGGTGAAAATCAAACCCGACACTGTTGCGCACGCCTTGGGCGACAGTGGTGGTTTGTTTGGTATCGACATCGAGTTTTAAAATTGATGAGTATGGCAGGGGATCATCACACACATTACAAGGTGCGCCGATAGGGATATAAAGCTTACCGTCGGGGCCGAATTTGATGTTCTTCCAGCCGTGATGGGCTTTATTTGGCAATTTATCGTAAACAAGTTCTGGCTTTGGGATAGTGGGTAAACTGGTTTCGATATCGTTATAGCGCCAAATTTTATCGACTTCGGCGACATATAAGTCACCATCATGGAAGGCAAGTCCTGATGGTAAGAACAAGTCTTTGGCAAGGGTGATTTGCTGGTCAGCTCGGTTATCTTTATTGCTATCAATAAGTGCATAAACATTACCAGCGCGGCGACTGCCCACAAATAAGGTGCCATTGTCGCCTAAAGCCATTTGGCGGGCGTTTTTAACATTATCGGCATAGAGTTCAATGCTAAAGCCATCAGGCAATTGAATTTTTTCTAACGGTAGGGCGTAGGCTGTAACTGACATGCTCAGGTTAAGCCCTAAGCCGCATATTAGTGATTTAACCAAAACGGATATATTGTTCATGTTATTCATCCCTGTGCTGAAAAGCCAACTCAATCTATTCAATTTAATCCAAGCTATTTAAGCCAAACTATTCAATTCAATCATAGTGGCGTTATTATCAAGACTATTGTTATAAAATGATTGAAAAATAAACTCTATATTAGCGGATCTCGTTAGATAAGGAAGTGAAATAAGGGGGCTTTTTTGTCTCTGTAAAACTCAGCGTTTAAGGATTGCATCTATTAAGAAAACCGCTTTTGAGGCACAATAGCGCCCAATTATCCGCAATCGACTTTTTAGGAACCCTAAATGACGCAAATCACTATTACTACGCCTGACGATTGGCACTTACATTTCCGTGATGGAGACATGTTAGAAGAAACGGTTCCGGCGACTGCTCGCTTATTTAAACGTGCGATTGTGATGCCAAATCTAGTGCCACCAGTAACCGATGCGACAATGGTTTCTGCTTACCGTGAGCGTATTTTAGCGGCGCGTCCTGCTGGCAGTTCATTTGAACCTCTAATGACGTTATTTTTAACCAATAACACCACAGCCCAAGACATCATTGATGCCAAAGCTGCGGGTGTTGTTGCTGCTAAGTTGTACCCTGCGGGTGCAACCACCAACTCTGATGCAGCGGTGAAAGCATTAGATGCGTTATTCCCAATTTTCGAAGTGATGGCTGAGCAAGGTATGTTATTGCTGGTTCATGGTGAAGTGACCGAGTCGCACATTGATATCTTCGATCGCGAAAAGGTATTTATCGATCGCTACATGGCGCGCATTGTTGCGGCGATGCCAAACCTTAAAGTGGTATTCGAGCACATCACCACTAAAGATGCGGCTGAGTTTGTGGCTGATGCACCAAACAACATTGCAGCAACGATTACACCGCAGCATTTATTGTTAAACCGTAACGACCTATTAGTTGGCGGCGTGCGCCCACATAACTTCTGCTTACCAGTGCTTAAGCGCAATATTCACCAGCAAGCATTGCAAGCTGCAGTGGCAACAGGCTCAAGCAAGTTCTTCTTAGGTACCGACTCTGCGCCACACGAAAAGCACCGCAAAGAATCAGCGTGTGGTTGTGCAGGTTGTTACAGCGCATGGAGTGCACTAGAGCTATACGCTCAAGTGTTTGATGACTTAGGTGCACTAGATCAATTAGAAGGCTTTGCCAGCTTACACGGAGCTGATTTTTATGGCCTGCCGCGTAACGCAGGCACAGTGACATTAGTGAAAGAAGAGTGGACTGTGCCAGAGCAAATCATCTTGCCAAACGGAAATCCAATCGTGCCATTCTTTGCGGGCGAAACGGTTAACTGGAAAGTTAAAACGGCTTAAGATCTGTTGCTTATTCAATAAAAGCCAGCAGAGATGCTGGCTTTTTTGTGGCTGTATTTCAATGTTATGAATTAACGATTATTTACTGTCCGACCGCAATACCAGCTCGACGCGACGATTTTGTGTTTTACCAGCATCATTCATGTTGCTAGCTACTGGGGCATATTCGCCAAGACCCGTTGATTCAACTTGAGTTGGCTTAATATTAAAGTCATTTATGAGTGCACTTCTAACCGCTTTGGCGCGTTTTTCTGACAGCACCTTATTATAACTTTGCCCGCCTTGATCGTCTGTGTGTCCTACAACATAGAATTGTTGTTTTGGATGACTTTTAAGATACTCAGCAACTACTTTTACTACATCCATTGCCTCAGGCATCAGTTTATCGCTGTCGAATTCAAACAATAAACCGTCAAGCGCGACATGGCCAGTTCGGGCAATTTTGTCCGTTAATCCATCTAAGTCAATGGTTAAACGGTCTGTGTTTAAGGTGTTTTCTTCAATGATCCTTAATTCGCTCGAAAGGCCATTAATGTAACCAATCACATACGTCATCGCATACACATTACCTGTTGGTTTTTTCAGTGAAAAAAGTCGATAGAACTGGCTCTCTGTGGAGCCATTGGTGGCGAGAGCATTGAAGTTTCTTTGGAATTTAGTGTGGGTTCCACATTCTTTTGCTATACAGCTAAAAGTCTCGATAAAGTCAAGTTTTTTCAGTGCAGCTTGGTAGTTTGCGTCAACTTCGTATTCTGAATAACTACGAGGTAATTTATATGCAATATCGGTAATCTTTCCTTCAACAACTTCAGTGGTGAAGTTTTTACCCGTTTTGCTCGATACAACACTGGATTGGCCAAATTGGAATGTTTTATATTCTTGAATATAAGCGCCAGGAATGCGCGTTAGCATAGGATGGTCACTAGCGCCTCTTTCATCCTTGTTACTGTTATCTTTTACGGTAATCTCACTGACTTCAGCTTGTAGATAGTCTTTATTAATAGCAATAATATCTAGCGGTTCCTCAATCACTTCAATTGTATCGATTTGAATATTAGTCGCTTTTTTCCAGCTGGAAATATAAATCGAGGTGAATAATTCACGGTTATCAAGAGTGATTTTTGCAGTAACAAGGGCTGGGTTGTCGTTTCCGTTGTTATCAATAGGCTTTAAGAAATTTTTTAGATTTGAGCTTTTGCCACACTCATTATCACGGCAGTTGAAAATGATTTCTCCGCCTAATGAATTTATTTGATTAAGATAATTGTTGATTAAATTGTGTGATGTGAACTTGGGGTCTAAGCGATAATTAATTCGAGTCAATCTGCCTTTGATTTCTGTTGTGTGAATTGATTTATTAACTTGATTAATGAGCTGATAAGGCGAGTAATTTCTTATCACTGAGTTGCTTTTTCTTACTTCAACAGGTGACTCAAATAGTGGAGGTTTAGTTGCTGCAAATAAGCTTGAACTCAGTATTAAAAGTCCTATGCAAAAAAGCGATAATATACGGAATAGCTTCATTAACATTTTCCTATTTAACAGGTGTTAATTGAGATACCTACTTTAATGTAGTTGCATCATCAGGGGATAGGTGAGAGTTGTATTTAATAACAATCAAAATATGGAAAGGGTTAAGCAATTGCTTAACCCTTGTTCGCTAAATTTACTGTTTGTAGTATTTACTACTAATTAAGCCTTTTACAACGGATTGTAACTTGTTCAATGGAATCGCCACAGGTGACCTTTGAGCTGTTTCCGCCGTTTGTGCTAGAGAGCTTGGGGAAGTTACCCATTCATTGATTTCGGTAAAAACTAAAGCTCCATCAACATCTTTTTCAACTTTTGCCACGTGCCACCATTCACTTATTCCATCAGTCGGTGGGGTAAATAAGTGTTGCTGGTTGTCAAAGATAAATTCAACTCTTGTCATGACAGGATTTATATCAGGTTCGCCAGAATAATTATGAACATAATAATCATATCTGCCTTCAATTGGAAAATCAGGGATTGAAATGACTTCAGGGCCGAAACTACTTGTATCATCTACATCTAAGTAAATAACAGTTTCGCCGATAGTGACACTTGGGTCAGCAAAGTAAACGTGTTCTTGGTCACCATTGACATCAGTGATATATAAATGTGAGTCCAAATCAGAAGGGGTTTCGCCCCAGTTTAGCGTTACTTTTGTAAGTGCTTCAGATAAGACCAAACAAGTCGACAATGAGTAGTCTGTATTACCAGTATTAATGATTGATGTACGACTTTGAAAGCCTATTGTTGCGCCAAGTAAAATCGTGGAGTTGATTCTTACAGGTAAGCTAAAAGTACCATCCTCAATCGAGAAGCTAACTGAACGTCCCAGATAATCGCGGCCATCAGCAATAATTCGTGCATTATTAATTAAATTACCTTCTCCATCTTCAACACAACCGTTAACTAACACGGTTTCGTAAATTTTGTCTGCATTCCAAGTGGTAAAGTGACTTACATTTCCCACATAAAACATTTTTCCGTTATCAGTGATTAAATCTGCTTCTCCTTCTTCAATCCAAAGTCCAGTGACTTCATCAAAATAATAGAGTGGAATGTTTGCAGGTAAATTACTTCCTACTGCAGGAATTTGAATCTCGGCGCTTTTCCCTTCAGCAAGTTGTAACGGGTTGCCTAGTTCATCTTCAAAGCTAACAGTGATTGCACCAAATGACTCAATAGGTACAAGCTCGCCATTTTCGTCAGTGGTGAGCATATCTCCTGGCATCATCTCGATATCAATCGCAGGATTGATAATGGTTAATTCTGCGACGACAGCTGTTGCAGCTAAATCTCCATTTGAGTCAACAAGGCTGTTTTCTGGAAGGTTAACAAGTAGAGTATCTTCAACACTTAATTCATGAGCTTGTGTCGCATCAAAGCTTACGGTTTGATGAACTGGTTGTAATAATAAATTTTGATGTTGAGTTAATTCCTCATTGGAAATACTCATTGCAGCTTCAGCATACCCTGTTGCATCAGCAGTAAGGGTTAAGCGATCTGTTATTTCAATATCTTGAACTTGCCCAGTAAATATTCCATCGTCAGTTGAAGTCATTGTTTGAATGATTTCAGAACCATTCGAAATATTAATTTGGCTTCCTAAAATGGCTTCACCGTTAAAGTAATTAATAGTTTGACCATTGATGGTGATAAAAAATTGCTCTTCAAGAGTAAAATCAACCATCACTGGTTCCGCAGCGTCTTCTTCTCCATCCGATACCTTGATTGAAATATCCGTTTTGGTTGTTTCTTCAACAGAAGATGAATAAGTTATTAACCCAGATGCAGAAATAGTTAAACTTGCAGGACCTTCAACTAACTCAAAATTAATATCATTTTCAATATCTAGATCATCAACATCAGAAACAAGCAATTGATAAGTAAAAGTAGAGCCTGACTCAACGGTTTGTTCTGCTACAGGAGTAACGGTTGGTGCATCATTAATTGGCGTCACAATGACTTCAAAACTTTGCCCTGATGCGACTGCGCTATCTTCGCCGCCATCTGTCACTATTACAGACATCAGCCCAGAAGTTAACATTCCTTCTATAGGTGTCCAGGTGATAAGCCCTGTGTCAGAAATACTCATACCTTCAGGAGCATTGGTTAGTGAAAAGCTCAAATCAGTACCATTGTTGGCGTCATCAGGATCTGTAACTGCAACTTGATAGCTATATTCAATATCTTCTGTAGCTGTTATCAGGGCACTTGAGGAAATTAAAGGGGCAATATTTTTCAGTGCTTCTTTTTCTGAATCAGAAGAACCACCGCAACCGACTAATGCTAATGATAGCGCAGCAGCAATTAATGACGGGCGCCATTGTTGACTAAAATCCATTTTAAAACTCCATATCCGTATGTTTGCCACCTTACTAGCGGCAATTTATTCACTATCTATTCGACTGTTAATTTAAACCAACAGGTTGCTATATAACCTTAATATGTAAAGACAGAATTCTGGGCTAAATCAATAATGATAGCAATTATTACAAAGGATGTTTTTTTAGTTTGAGGTAATGCTTATGGGCGTTGTCTTTGTATGTTATTTGCTCGTTTAGAAGGTGTGCATTGGAATCTAAGAGCGTAAGCCATTAATGTAATGCCGTACTACTTGGCTTTAGGGTTATCAATCATGTTGTGCTACGGCCTATATCGGTTGTTTATAGTGTTGCAAACATAAGATTAATCTATCAAAAACCGAAAACTAAAATGGATTTTAGAATGAAATATATAAAACGCACTTTATTGTTGGCTGCATTAACAGCAACAAGTTTTGCATCCCTAGCAGGGAACCAAGCCGCCATAGCCTCATTTGATGCTAAAACATTACCGATAACGGAACGTAGCCAAGTTATAACCGATAAACAGCTGGCGCTTATGGAAGAGTTTAATCGAATGACAGAGGCGCAGACCAGTGCCATTGATATGTTTAAAAGCGGTAAAGTGCAAGAGTTACAACAACTCGGTGAGCAAACCTTGGTTGAGGCCAATAAATTTGTTGATGAATATCAGATTTTTTTAAGTCAATTACCCGAAACATCCACCTGTTATGTACCTGAAAATGTCACGGAATATCAACGCATGATAGCGGAGATTACCGAGGCAAATTCAGCCTTGAGTACTGTTGCTGCATCCGTTGGCGATAATGATGAAATGGGCGCGACTATGGCGATGTTAAACGTACAAATGCATGCGGGGCGAATCAGCTCGTTAGTGCAAATGTTTCAGATGGTTAAAATGTGCTACATGACAGATGCAATGGGAATGACTAAAGCAGATGTGGAGCGCAGAAGGGCGCAGCAAAACAACTAATAAACCTCAGTTTCTCGATATGGATAATTGGATTTTCAAAGATAAAACTAAAGGAATAGTAATGAAAATAAGATTTGTGTTTTTGAGCTTGATGTTAAGTCTAGGCTTGAATTTTTCAGCAAGTGCTCTAGAGCGCTTTGCAGGAATTGAAGACGGCTCTGATGAAAATTTAAAAGCAGTTTGCCAAGAATATATGGTGAATAGTTTTTTAAAGAATGACCCAGAATTGTTTTTTCGCCTGCTACCTAAATCATTAAGTAGTCGAGAAGAAAGGTTAGAGAAAAAATGGTACGAAGGACATTTAAAGCGCTTTGGCAGTGATCCTTTGACGGAGTACGATATTTTCGAAATAGCGGATGAATTCACAGAAAAAATGTATAAAGGCCATAATATAAAGCGAATAAAAATTAAATATAAAGCAGGCACAATGGAAAAGGTAAGAAGAAGTTCGTGTGGCTTTGAACAGTTTGAAGATAATCGCTGGTACTTAGCTCAAAAACCTTGATTAGGTAAGTAAAAGCCCTACTGCGAAAGCAATAGGGCTTTGTTTTTAAATGGCTAAAAAATATTAAAGGGATGTAATGAGTTATAAAATTTGTAAGCAGACGGATGAGCGTATTGTGCTACAAGATACTGGTGGCATCATCGATTTCATTTTTGGTAATGTATTGGCGGCGTTGGGTTCAGGGCTTATTTATTTAGGTTGGTTTGGCTATCAAGATACTGGCGAGCTACTCATGCCACTTATTATCGCCCTTGTCGGTTATTGTTTTTTCTTCCCCGTATTTAAAGTTAATCGGTTAGTCATTGATGCTGTAAATAAAGAATTAACCAAAACTAAGTCTTGGTTTGGTATTACCACCAATAAAGAAATCATCACCAATAACGGTCTATCTTTACTGGAAATGTCAGGTTTCACCAGCGGTGAGGTAGAGGCGTTTTTTGATAGTAATGAGCGGGCTAATCATCACTACAGTCTTAAATTCTACAGCTATCCGGAATGGAATCTTTTGATTAGAAGTTTTCCAACTATGCTCGATATTGCGTTGTTTATTGAGCAGCATTTTGATACTGATTTAGCCTTGATCGTGCAGCATAAAAGACATAAATTTAGCGCTATAGGCTTATTGAAAAATCATCAGAAAACCACATTACCTAATGATTCAACCGTTAAAGAAACTGGCTTTCAAGAATTAAGAATTGCCTTTACACGAGGCGGAATCATTAGACAATGGGCTATACCTATTAGCCTTATCTTATGGGCAATAATGACTAGCGTTTTTTTGCTTTATTTATCTGCGTTGGAAGGTTTTACATACATCCCAGTTGCAGTGCAGTACTTAACAGCCTTCATCTTTTCAAGCGGTATTAGCCTCCTTATCATTAATAATTGTGTACCGACTCGCTTGAAGATTGACCATGGTAATTTGATTGTCAAAACAAGCCTATTTGGTGCGAGGAAATACCCATTATCTGAAGTTGTAGGTGTTGTTAATGTGGCTAAAATAACTTATTTGATAACACGTAAAGGCTCAGTGCAGCTCGCTTATAAAATACCGACTAAATACAGTTATGCGATTCATAGTTGGTTATTGTCATTTTTAAACAAGTAGCAAACTGAAAAGTCGGCAATATCATTATTGTGCTAGCTCTTTCATATATCGCTTGGGTGATTTCGACAGTGCTTTTTTGAACATGGTGATAAAAGCACTCACTGATTCGTAACCGAGCTTTTCTGATATATGTTGCACTGGTTTGGTGTTGAGGAAATGCCTTCAGTGCGACAATTTATAAGTAAATTTTTGCACCACATTCTATCGCTAATCCCCACTTCCTTTTTTACCAAACTCGCTAATGTAGGTTTACTCACTGCATATTGTTTTGGTCATTGACCCTACGTTGGTGGGATATGAATTTTTGTTATTAGGTAATTGTACGACCACATTATGGCTTTATGGAGGAGGGATGTATTATCGCTGTTATGTTCGGCTTAGGCTGTGGCAGTAACACGACACTTCAAACTAGGACGACATTACTAACTAGCTTAAAGCATGGCTAATTTAGCTAGTGTTATTTTTTTAATTGAATTAATGTATTTTTATGTTTGTTATGGGTAATCAATCGTGTTGTAAGGGAAAACAATATGGCTTTTAAGCTAAACAAGAATAATGGTTCTACGTCTTTTATTAAGGTGACGACGCCTCTGTTAGTGACTGTAATGTTATCTTTTTTGTCATACAGCGCAGCGGCAGTCAATATTGAATCTAAGACTGGTGCAGCACCTGAATCTTCACAAAAGTCATTACCTGCTGTCAGCCAAGGGACATTACAACGTCTTGATGAAAAATACATTGAATTTACCCTTATAAAACCACGCCCTATTGATGTGTGGTTACCTGAAGATTACCCCGCTAACGCACCTTATGCCGTGGTGTATATGCATGACGGCAAGGTGCTGTTTGATGCATCTAAGTCATGGAACGGTACGGCATGGGAAGTGGATGAAACTGCAGCAACTTTGAATAAAAGTGAGGACATAAAACCATTTATTGTGGTGGGCATTCATAATGCCGAGCAGTCTCGTCATAGTGAGTATTTTCCGCAAAAGCCGTTTGAGTCTTTAAGTGAAGATAAGCAAACCAGTTTGTATCAAACCCAGCGCAATGAAACTGAAAAGCTATTAGCGCAGGCGGTGTATTCTGATAAGTATGCTGAGTTTATCGTTACTGAGCTAAAACCCTATATCGATACTCACTTCAAGGTCGCAACAGATAAGCAAAATACCTTTATTATGGGCTCAAGTATGGGAGGGTTAATCTCTTGGTATACGGTGTTAGAGTATCCACAAGTCTTTGGTGGTGCTGCGTGTTTATCGACCCATTGGCCAGGATCATTTGCTCAAGACAATAACCCGATCCCACAGGTGTTTAATCAATATTTAGCTAAGCAGATTGCCACTAAGCCTCAAGTGAAATTGTATTTTGATTATGGCGATCAAACCCTTGATGCTATGTATCCGCCGCTTCAAGCTGATGTGGATAAACTGTTTGAGGCTGCTGAGTATGATAAAGAGCTATGGCAAAGCCACTTTTTTAAAGGTAAAGCCCATAACGAGAACGACTGGGCTGAAAGGTTAAGTATTCCAATGACATTTTTACTAAGCAAATAATGCAGTAATAACTTGTTAAAAAACAGGGCGTCGGTATTGCTACTGACGCCCTGTTTATATCTGCTTTAAATCGTGACTAACGAGCTCGGTTAGGCTTGCGACCACCACTTGGTTTACCTTTGCTGCCTTTGCCTGCGCCTTTAGCTTGCTGACCTTTAGTTTGGCCTTTGCCGCCACCTTTGGCTTGGCCTTTATGCTTGGTGCTGCGGTTATGCTGCATAAAGTGCTCTGGGCCTTCAATTTTGCTGCGCTCTGAAGCGGTTTTCGGTTTAGGTTTAGGCTTTTTCTTTGGTGCTGCTTTTTTATCTTCAGATGAAGAATCTTTGATCATGTCAAACAACACATCTAATTCTTGTTTATCTAAGTCACGCCACTCACCAATGGGTAGACCTTTAAGGCTGACATTCATAATCTGTTGACGTTCAAGCTTAGTGACCTCAAAGTTGAAGTATTCACACATACGGCGAATTTGACGGTTAAGTCCTTGGACTAAAACGATTTTAAATGCATAAGGCGAGACTTGTTCAACCTTACATTTTTTAGTTACCACACCTAATATCGGTACGCCTGCGCCCATGCCTTTAATGAAGTCATCGGTAATCGGTTTGTTCACTGTGACCACGTATTCTTTATCGTGGTTGTTGCCAGCGCGGAGGATTTTATTGACCAAATCACCATTATTAGTCAGAAATATCAAGCCTTGCGAGTCTTTATCTAAACGGCCAATAGGGAAAATACGAGTGGAGTGATTAACAAAATCGACGATGTTATCGCGCTCAGTGCCTTCGGTGGTACTGACAATACCAACGGGTTTGTTGAGGGCGATAAATACTAAGTCTTCTGCATCACGGGGCTCAATATCTTGGCCATTAACTTTCACTTTATCGCCAAAGGAAACTTGGTCACCCACTTGCGCACGTTTACCATTGATAAATACATTGCCTTGCTCAATAAAACGGTCGGCATCACGGCGTGAACAAATGCCACTTTCACTGATGTATTTATTAAGACGCATGGCTGAATCAGTCACTTTGGGTTTCCTTGAAAGCTAAAATTGTCGATATTCGATTAGCGCGTAGTTTACCATAAGGGACAGCACGCATTAATTGTTATTTTCTGTTTGAGATAGACACTAAACCGATTGTTTATATGCTTCTAGCAGCCATTGTTTAACTTCTGCATTAACGTCGCCGACTTCTTTTAGCTGTATTCGATGGCTACACATGGTGCCAAAGGGGCCAGAACCTTCAAGGCAGCCTTGGGGGGCGGTATCTTTAAGCTTTAAACCAAGATCAATTCGGCTTTTAGTGGCAGGTTTTATCAGGGCAAATTGCTTTTTGCGGATAATACTCACACTGGCTTTTTTGGGCGTAATAACCACATCATCACCAAAACCTTTAACGGTTGATGTGAGTAAGTCATAAATGGGTGTGAGCTGCTCTTTACCTTGATATTGCTGAGAAACTAAATCATCAGCGGATTCATCTTTTTGCTTTGATAAAGTGACAATGGTATTGGCAAAACCATGGGTGACACCGTGTTGCTCTTTTAGGTACTTAACGGCTTGGCCGTGTTTTTCAATGTTTTGCTCAGATAATATGACTAACCATTGTGCCAGTGACTTACCTGTTTTTTCAGGCATATTATCAATCATTGTTTGAAGTGCTTTATCCATTTTGCTCTCCTCAAGCTAAACCCTATTGTTTATATACAAAGATAGCTTCAAGGGTAATCATATTGCCAGTAAAATTATTGATTAACTTTCTCGATATCGGTGTTTCATTGGTTTTGATTGTAAGGTGAGGATTTGAAATAAATCTAATTATTTTCATAACATGGTGCGTGTCGAGTACGCTCAGGTTGATATTCAGCTAATGAGTCATTTGCTCAATAAATAATATGTGATTATTGTTAGCCAGACACAAGATTTGAGAATCAAGAATCTACAAGAATAATCAATTAAAGGAGTTAACTGATTAATGAGTGCAACCCAAGAACTTAATCTAAGTTTACAGCCCATCACGTCTGCCGACTTACCGTTACTATTTGAGTTTCAAAATGATCCACTTGCCAATGATATGGCTGACTTTCCTGCGCGCAATAAAGCCGATTTTATCGCCCATTGGCAACAGAATATCTTGGCAAGTGATACTGCGATAGCTGAAGGCATTTGGCTTAAAGATGACGCAGGTACTTTGGAGTTAGTGGGCAGTATTGTCTGTTGGTCGATGACTGCTGAAAGCGCTGATGCACCACTTCAGATTGAACATTACCTAGGTTATTGGATTGGGCCAGCTAACTGGGGCAAGGGCATTGCGACTGATGCCGTGTCACAATTTATTACCCGCTGTCATAGACGGCCATTATTGGCGAATGTAGTAGAGCACAACATAGGCTCAATAAAAGTGCTGAAAAATAATGGTTTTGTGAATATTAATCCTGAGCAATTTAGCTTACCCATTGAAGCCAATATGCAGTTGTTTTACTTAAACTAAGCGCTTGATGATTAGCTGAGGTATGCTTTTGTGTATATTGGCTGCGTGGTAAACTGTAGCGATATTATCATGGAGTATTTATGTCTGCCTCAGCGTTATCTTTTTCTTCTTTAGGTTTACACCCCACATTAACTCAGCGTTTAACTGTTCTAGGCTACGAGCAGCCTACTGACATTCAAGCTGCAGCTATACCGTTACTGTTAGCGGGTGAAGATGTCATGGCTGGGGCGCAGACAGGCACAGGCAAAACGGCTGCATTTGCCTTGCCGATTTTACAGGGCATATTGAATGCTAATGCCGTTTCGGATACAAGTTCCGTTTCAGGCTCCGTTCTAGATAATAACAATCGAATTAAAGCGCTCATTTTAGTGCCCACTCGAGAGCTTGCTCAGCAAGTTCATCAGAGTGTCACTGATTATGCTAATGGTACTGATATAAAAGCAGTTGTGGTTTATGGCGGTGTGAGTATTAAAGCCCAAGTTAATGCGATACAAGCTGACTGTGATATTTTGATCGCAACCCCCGGCAGGTTACTGGATCATTTACGCAATCAAGTGATGTCACTAGCCTCATTGGAATACTTTGTATTAGATGAAGCCGATCGCATGTTAGATATGGGCTTTAAAGAAGAAATTGTTGAAGTATTAAAACGTCTGCCTAAACAGCGCCAAACTGCCTTATTTTCTGCCACCTTAGATGATCAAATTTTTAGGTTCAGCCAGCGTTTATTACGTAGCCCCAAAATAGTCGAAACTGCTAAAAGAAACAGCACCGCAGCTAAAATTATTGAACGGGTTTATAACCTCGATAGTGAGCGTAAATCTGCTTTACTCAGCCATGTTATTAACAAAGAGTCTTGGTCTCAAGTTTTAGTGTTTAGCCGCACGAAACAAGGTGCAGATAAGATTTCAGAACAATTAAAATCGAGCAATATCAACGCTGCTCCGTTTCATGCCGACTTATCTCAATTTGTGCGAGAGTCTACTTTAGCTGATTTTAAAACGGGTAAAGTAAGCGTGCTGGTGGCCACTGATGTGGCAGCACGTGGACTAGATATAGAACAACTTGATGCAGTCATTAACTTTGAGTTGCCATTTAAAGCAGAAGATTATGTTCACCGTATTGGGCGTACTGGTAGAGCAGGTAAAGAAGGCATTGCGGTGACCTTACTCAGCCCAGATGATGAAGGTTTGCTAGTGGCGGTAGAGCGAAAGCTAGATAGACGCTTACCGCAGCAATGGTATCCAGGTTTTGAACCAGACTTAACGAAAGAGCCTGTCGCTACCCCACGTAAAGCTAAAAAAGGCTCTCTAAAACAACAAGCACGTCAAAAGGCATTGGCTGAATCAGCTAAAAAGCGCAAGTAGCCCAGCCTTGATAGGGGAATAGTTTTATTTCCCTTTCACATCATCCTCTTCACATCATTTCCTTTCTGCTTACTTCCTTTTACCTTCGTTTTTAAATCGTTTAGAAGTGAGCTTATTACATTTGTATCGTTAATTTCGCCTTGTGTCATACAGTTGTTTTATTTTTGTCATCTCAGTTAAGTTCGTTTGTCATATTTAATTCTTACTCTGTTCGAAAAATACAACAACGTTTGCAACTTTTGATCGCAAGGATATTTTATGAGCAAGGCTACATTTGATCCAACTCGTTTTAATAAGAGCAATAACACGCCATTTAACGAAGTATTAGATAAACACCTTTCAAGACGTAACTTTGTCAAAAGTGGTCTTGGATTAAGTGCAATGACTGCTTTCAGTGGTTTTGGAATAGCGGGTTGTAGTTCTGATTCAGATTCTAATAACGACTCAACCCCAGTCGATGATACGCCTACCACGCCAGATACACCGAATGTGAGTCTGGCAACGCTAGGCTTTGAATCTATTGCTGGTTCTAAAACTGATGCGGTAACAGTTGCTGCTGGTTACTCTGCTTATGTACTTGCGCCTTGGGGCGAGCCTTTAAACGATAAAGCGAATGCGTTTAAAGAGGACGGTTCAAATACCGCTGAAGATCAAGCTAACTCAATGGGTATGCATCATGATGGCATGCATTTTTTCCCATTAACTGAAGCGGGTGATGACGGCCTATTATGTGTTAATCATGAATACATTGACCAAGCAGCATTGCACCCAATGGGCCCTACAGTAGATGCTGATGGCCATCGCACCGAGCTTGATGAAATTCGTAAAGAAATCAATGCCCATGGCATCTCTGTTGTACGTATCAAGCTAAACAATGGCATGTGGGAAACGGTTAAAAATGACGACCACAACCGCCGTTTTACTGGTGCGACAGTTATGGATATTGCTGGCCCGCTTGCGTACAGCTCATACCTTGAAACGCGTTACTCTCCAGATGGTAGCCAAGCCCGTGGCACACTGAATAACTGTGGTAACGGTTACACGCCTTGGGGCACTTACTTAACGTGTGAAGAAAACTGGCCAGGTTATTTTGTTAATCGTGGTGAGTTAACGCAAGAGCAGCAGCGTATTGGTCTATCAACTTCAGGCACTCGTTATGGCTGGGATCACCTTGCTGGTAATGATGATGAGCGTTTAGATGAATTTGCACGTTTTGATGTAACGCCTTCAGGATCAAGTGCGGCTAATGATTACCGTAATGAAGCAAATGGCCATGGTTATATTGTTGAAATCGACCCTTATAACCCCAATTCTCGAGCGGTAAAACGTACTGCACTTGGGCGTTTTCGCCATGAAGGTTGTACCTTTGGTAAGTTAGCTGTTGGTAAGCCAGTAGTGTTTTATTCCGGTCATGATTCTCGTTTTGAATACCTTTACAAGTATGAATCTACTGCGCTGTGGGATGAAGCGGATGCTAACTCAACTAACCGCATCATCACTGGTGATAAGTACATGAACGACGGCACTTTATATGTCGCCAAGTTCAGTGAAGATGGTGTGGGTGAGTGGTTGCCACTGACACTAGACAGTGTCACCACTGATGGCAATACCTTAGCTGACAGCTTTGACTCGATTGCTGCAATTATTCTAAATACGGCAGGCGCGGCAGATTTAGTTGGCGCAACTCCGATGGATCGCCCTGAATGGGCAAGTGTTGATCCATTTACTGGCACGGTTTACTTAACACTGACCAATAACACTAAACGTGTTGATAGCACTAACCCTGCTAACCCACGTTTAAATAACAGCTTTGGCCATATTATTCGTTGGGACGAGGGCAGCAATGCTACTGAGTTCACTTGGGATATCTTTGTATTTGGTTCTCCAGCTGATGGCGATGAAGACACTAACCGTTCAGGCTTAACTGACCTTAACCAATTTGCTAGCCCAGATGGATTAGCTTTTGATAAGCGCGGTATTTTATGGGTGCAAACTGATAATGGTGCTGATGAAGTTGAGGAATACACTAACGATCAAATGCTTGCGATCGTGCCTTCGCCAATGACGGACGACAATGGTCAGCAGCAAGTAGTTAGTGCTGATAACCAAGCTGAGTTAAAGCGCTTCTTTGTTGGCCCTAATGGCTGTGAAGTAACAGGCTTTGCTATTACGCCTGATTACACCACGGTATTTGCTAATATCCAGCATCCAAGTAACTGGCCTTATTCTGCTGTTGCGACTGAAGAAACGCCAGCAGGTACAACGGTCCGTGCCCGCGCCGCTACTGTGGTTATACGTAAAGATGACGGCGCTGAAGTGGGTGTGTAATCGCCTGACATTGAACTGAGATTGAACTGATATGCTTGGACATACATTGTTGAGCTGATATTCATCAGTGCGTTTTATCAATGAGGTTCAGCAGTGAGGTTTATTACAAACCCTGATAGAGTCATCTATCAGGGTTTGTTTTTTTTAACGCTATCATTTGTTTTCTAATGGTATCAATAGGGGCTTTATGTTCAACGGAATCCATCATGTGGCGATCATTTGTAATGACTATTCAGTATCAAAACGGTTTTATACCGAAGTATTGGGCTTTAAGGTGATTGCAGAAAATTACCGTGAAGCAAGAGACTCTTATAAGCTTGATTTACAGTTACCTGATGGTAGCCAAATTGAACTGTTCTCTATTCCTAACTCGCCTAAACGACCCAGTTACCCTGAAGCGCAGGGCTTACGCCACCTTGCTTTCAAGGTTGATGATATTGACGCAACGGTGGCTTATTTAGGGCGGCATAATATTAAGGTTGAGCCCGTAAGAGTGGATGAATACACGGGTAAAAAGTTTACTTTTTTTAGCGATCCTGACGATCTGCCATTAGAAGTCTATGAGACTGACAGTTAATTTAATTTGCTTAACTTAACTTAACTTAACTTAACTTAACTTAACTTAATTTAATTAACTTAATTTGCTCAAAAACAGCTGTAATTGCGCCACTTGTTTCTCGGTTAATTGCTTTGTGGTGCCCTCACTACAACTTTGACTTGTTACCGATGCATCCTGATAGACCTCTTTTCCAGCCGTTGTTAATTTGACTAAGCTGACTCTGGCATCTCTGCTGTTCTTTTCTTTATCGATTAAATGGATCTTCTCCATTGGCATTAACAAGCGAGTGATCCCTGAAGCGGTGAGGTTAGTGGCTTCGGCCAGTTCAACACGGCTCATCACTTGATTAGGTGATTGTGCCAATTTCTCGAGTACTTGAAACTCAGTAAAGCTAATGCCGTGGACGCTTAAGGCACGATCTATTTTTTTGTTAAAGCGGCCAAAGGCACTTGAAAGTGCCATTAATGCTGATAGTGATTCTGACATGGTATTCACTCTTGAATTAATAGTTGTATAATACTTGATTAATCAAGTATTGATCAACCTATATAAAACTTCAACCTGTTTGTTTAACCGCCTTTTAAATCTGCTAAAAACATAAATGACTAATATATGCCAATTTGATAATGTAAATCTAAATGATAACGATTTACATTAATGTTGATTTTTTGTTAGTATCCGCCTGAATTTCATAATTTTGTTAACAAAGGACAGTTCAGAAGATGAAACCAGTACAGCAAAAAAACTTATCACTCGGCGCTCAAGCCGTTGCTGCAGCCTTAGTATTTGGCTCCCCTGCAGTATTTGCAGATGCTGCATCAGCCGAAGTCACAGCTGCTAAAACAGAGGTGAATGAAACTTGTAATACCGAAATTAGCGGAGTTGAATGTGATAAAAATCAATCTGCTGAAGCCATCGAACGTATTAAAGTTCATGGGGTGAAAAACTCGATTTACTTATCTGAGTCTTCTGGCGATCTTCGCCGTGTGGCAGATTTGGTTGATACACCTCAAGTGATCACAGTGCTAACACAAGACCAAATACAAGAGTCTGGTAAAACAGATTTAAAAGATATTTTGTCAGCCCAAGCGGGTATTACTTTAGGTACGGGTGAAAATGGTAATGCCTTTGGCGATCGTTACATTATCCGTGGTCATGAAGCTCGCAGTGATGTATTTGTTGATGGTCTTCGTGACCCAGGTATGACAACCCGTGAAAGTTTTGCCACCGAAGTGGTAGAAATTACCAAAGGCCCAAGCTCGACATTTGCTGGTCGTGGTTCTTCTGGCGGTGCGATTAACAGCGTGACTAAAAAGGCGTCAACGTCTTATAACTTAGGCCGAGTCGATTTAGGTTTAGGCACTGATGAGCATCGTCGTCTCACGGTCGATTATAACCATGCTATTTCAGATACCGTTGGTGTGAGATTTAACGGCTTATTATCTGATGAAGATAAGCCAGGTCGTGAAGGGATAAGCCGTGAGCGAAATGGCGTGCAGTTATCGGCAGTGTTTGAACCAACAAGTGATTTATCTTTTGTTGCTGACGGTTATTATTTAGATGCTAAAGATGTTGCCGATTTAGGCAGTTACTTTGATCAAAACACACGTGAGCCAATTTCAGATATTCCTGTTTATGCTCAAGAGTCTGACTTTTTAGACTCAGAAGTGATGACATTTACCCTAAGAACTGAATACGATATTAGCGACGACCTGACGTTTTATAACGCGACTCGCGTGGGTAAAACTGAAAACGGCTACATCACTACGGGTGTTCGTGGTACTACACGCAGCGAGACGGATCTTGAAGCACCTGGCGCTGACACATTAACGCTCAGTACTCACCAAGGTAATCAAGAAGTCGATTATTTAAGTACTCAGTTCAATTTGTTTTGGAATACCAATATTTTAGGTATGGAAAACAAATTTGTGTTTGGACTGGAATACACAGACCAGCAAGTTGATAACGGTGTATACGATATTGTAAACGGCAATGAAACCAACTGTATAACGGCTGGCCGTCGTGGTGATGCGGGTGCTTATTGTATTTTAGATGGCGAAGGAAATACGGTTGATAATATCGACAAACTCATGGGGCGTACTTACAGCAAAGGCATTAATGATGCTGAGTACCAAATTGAGACTATTTCAGCTTACTTTATGGATACCGTTGCGCTTACCGACGAGTTAGAGCTCTTCTTTGGTGTAAGACAAGACAGCTTTGATTACCAGAATGATACTTCGAGTACTCGTAATGGCGACATTTTATATGAATACGACGACACCATGTATAACGGCCATATCGGCTTAGTTTACAGCATTACTGATGACGGTAATATTTATGCTAATTACAGCACTGCAACCAATATTAATGGTGGCGAATCTGACTTAGGTGCGAGTTGTGGTTACGGCGGCGTGTGTGGTGATGTTGATCAAGCGCGAGCGGCAGATCCTGAATTAGTTGAAAACATTGAACTGGGTACTAAGTGGATGATGTTTGAAGACAAGGTTATGTTTTCTGCATCAGTATTCCAAATCACTAAAAGTGACGTAATGGAAAGTGTGGGTGATAGCTACTCAACGCTAGGGACACTAAACACGGGTAAAAACCGCGTTCAAGGTGTTGAATTCGGCATGGTAGGTAATATTACTGAAGAATTCAGCGTGCAGTTTTCTGCGGCTATTATGGACTCAGAAGTATTAGAGTCATTCACTGAAGAAAACGTTGGCCTAGCACTGAGTAACTTTGCTGACGAAAGTGCCTACTTGCAACTGCGTTATCAACTTAATGAAGCATTTGTGATTGGTGCTGGTTACACCTACCAAAGCGAAATGTATGGCGGACAACCTGATACAGCTGCAGGCTACGATACCGAAAATGGTCGCTACAGCATTGTGGTGCCAAACTATCAAGTGGTTGATTTGTTTGCTAACTACAATGCCACTGAGTCACTGACCTTCCGCTTAAATGTGGGTAACGTGTTAGATGAAGAATACTTCACTGCGGCATATCGTTCTGGGTCATTTATGTATTTAGGTGATGCTAGAAATGCCAAATTATCAGCGACCTATGAATTTTAAGCCTGTGCTTAATTGAAACAAAAGTGAATTGAGTAAGTTATGATTGTCATTGAACAAATACTGTCAAAAGAAGAAGTGACTTTGTACCGTAAGCAACTGGCAGATGTAAGCTGGAATGATGGCCGAAATACGGCCATGGGGATGGCAGCTGCGGTTAAGCAAAACAGTCAAGCTGTAGCAAGTGATCCTGCTGTGCAGCAGTTAGCTAATCAGTTGCTCACTAAAATCGGTGAAACCCCGAAAGTGGTGTCAGCAGCTTTGCCTCATCAAATCTTTCCACCCTGCTTTAATCGTTATGCTAAGTCAGAAGAATATGGCTTTCATGTCGATGCTGCGGTGATGCGAGTACCAAATACGCAAGTGGTACTTCGCAGTGATGTTTCGATGACAGTATTTCTCTCTGAGCCTGACGAATACGATGGTGGCGAGCTAATCATTGCTACTGAGTTTGGCGAACAATCTATAAAGTTACCTGCAGGTTATGCGGTAGTGTACCCATCAAGCAGTTTGCATAAAGTGACAGCAGTGACGCGTGGTGAACGTGTTGCCGCAATCACTTGGATGCAAAGCATGATGGCAGAGTCTTCGCTGCGGCAAAACCTGTATCAACTGGACCAATCAATTCAAGCGTTAATTGCTAAAGGCAACACTGAGCGAACCGAGCTGGATAAACTGCACAATGTTTATCACAACTTAATACGCCAATTTGCGCAGTTGTAGACGGTACTTGTAGCTTAAATCAAGTTCTGTTTAAGTCACTTATATACCAACTTAAAGCCCTAAAATGTATTTTTTAGGGCTTTTTTCTTTTTTGCATTGCATCAAAATAAAGTGAAACCTGCTGCAGTTTAGTAATTGAGTTTGCGTTAATGGCTGCAGATATCTCTGATAAATGTCTGGATTATTGATATAAATAGTTTGCTGCGACAGGATTTGACGCAGCTTGACGATATGCTATTAACTCAAGATATGGAGATGGTTAATGCAAACGAATATTCAGCGTCAGTTAGCAATGCTTGAACAAATTCCCAGACATCCACGAAAGATCACTGCAAATGTGCTGACTAAGCGACTACAAGACAGGGATTTTGATGTCGGTTTACGTACTGTGCAGCGTGAGCTGAAATCAATGAGTGATATGGGGCTTTTTGGCCTAGAACTTGATGACCGATGTAAACCCTTTGGTTGGTCTATTTCTGCATGCTGGCGTGGTCTTAATTTAACCTTGATGGATCAGCACATGGCGTTAGCCTTTCACACCTTAAAACATAGTGCTGCACAGTTATTACCTCCACAAAGCGTTAAGCAACTAACCCCTTATTTTGAACGAGCAGATCAAGTTCTTGCAAGCGATCCTGATAACCCATGGTTGTATTGGGCTTGTCGAGTGGCGCAGCTACCTGAACCTTCACCATTAATTTACTCAGAGCAAGATTCAGCCGCATTTAAACTAGTGCAATATGCTTTGCTGCATAAGCGTCAGATTGCCTGTCAAATTCAAAAAGTGATTAAAGGCCAATGCTATTGGGTTGAATACAGCCCTATTAATCCAGAGGGAATAACCATTTCAGAAGGGGTGGCGCTTTTAGCGTTTACTGTTGGTAGCGTGCATACAAAACGTTATGTGCAGTCTATTGATTTGCTCAATGATATTCGTGTGCTTGATACTCCTGCTGTCACCAGAGATGATTTTGATATCAATTTAAGCGGTGCTGAAACTCAATCAAATATTATTGATATCGAGCTATTAGTATCGGCGTCAGCTAGCTTTATTTTACGTAAAGCTAAGTTAAGTGAAAATCAAACTATTCAATTACTTAAAGATGGGCGCTACCAAGTTAAAGCGACGGTGAATGACAGTAAAAGGCTGAGAGCTTTTTTGTGGGAGATGGCCGATAATATCGAAGTAGTAGCACCTGAAAAGTTAAGAGCACATTTTACTCGTCTGATTGCAAAAGTGAGCATGCAATATCAAAGTAGCAATATTGATTTAAACGACATTGATTTAATCGACATTGATTCAAACGCTACGTCAGAGGTTGTCGCTATCGCAGGATAAGTTACAGGGGTCTATTTAAGGAGAATGACCCATGTACGATTTAATTCCAAACACCAGTAAAGCGCCATGTATTACCGTATTTGGTGTCGGAGGTTGCGGCTGCAATACGATTAACCAACTCAGTGAGTCAGCATTAAATGACAATATCAAACTGATTGCAGTGAATACGGACGCCCAGTCGCTGGCGATTTCACAGTGTGACACCCAACTTCAAATTGGCACTGAAACCACCAAAGGGTTAGGCGCTGGTGCAGACCCAGAAAAAGGATTCGAGGCCGCCCAAGAGTCCGAGCAACAAATTAAAGAAATCATAGAATTAGCGGATGTAATTTTTATAACGGGTGGTATGGGCGGCGGCACAGGCACTGGAGCCATTCCATTTATTGCGTCGATTGCCGCGCAGTTAAACAAACCATTAGTGGCAGTAGTTACAACCCCTTTCGAGTTTGAAGGCCATCAAAGAAATCTACTAGCTCAAGTAGGCGTCGAAAAGTTAATGCAACAAGCAAGCTCTGTCATTGTGCTACCTAATGATAAGTTGATTAAAACGCTGGATAAGAAAATCACGCTTGTGAATGCATTTTTTGAAAGTAATCGTATTTTACAAGACGTACTGCAAGGGTTAACCACGACAATAAGCCAATCAGGCTTAATTAATATCGACCTCAATGATTTTTTTGCAGTAGTAAGTCACCAAGGCCGTGCGGCTATGGGAGTGGCAAGGCAAGCTGAAGGTCAAGATTTAACTCATACCATTAATAGTGCTCTTAACAATCCTTTATTAGAAGAAGTGGATTTTAGTCTCGCTAAAGGTGCGATTGTCAGTGTCATGGCCACAGAGGATATAGAGTTAAGCCAATACAATGCGATAGGTGAGATATTGCAGCAACAATTAGATCCAAGCGCCATGGTGATTATCGGTTTAACGATATTGCCTGAGTTAGCGAGCGAACTTGAATTAATGATTATCGCAACAGGCATTGGTTCTGATGTTACTGCGACTGAAGAAATCAAACCGACTAAACAAGGTTGCTCAAGTGAAGAAGGTTCAACAAATACTGTAATCAAGAATTCAGATTCAAGTGTTAATACCCTAGTTAACCCAAACAATAGCGGAATTACTCGCAATGCTAACAATGATCGCTTTGATACTTCAGAGTTATTTTGCTTACAGGATTTTTTAATAGAGAAATCACAAAAGGAAGAACAAAAGCAAATTGCTGACTTAGATCTGGATTCTCCAACGTGTATTAGATGGGGAGCTAAGGTGATTGGCTGACCAAGTCTGAGCTACTACAGCTTATTTAACAAAGTCGCACAGTGTAGTGTATTGAAAAGTCTATAAATGGTAGCTGACAATATATCTTTAATATTAGTTAATTAGCGTAAAAGATAACAAGCTTGTATATTAGCGCCTCTCAAATTTACTGCGACATAAGCTAGAGCTTATAGGAGCGCATTTTAAGACTATTTTAATCTTGGTTAAGTAGTCTCATCCATCCTCAAAATTGAGGGGGTATTTATAGGAGCTAATAAGCCAGTATGCAAGCCTCAGCCGTTCTCAATACACTCAAAAAAGTTGATCAAAGTAAAACCTTCCAAGGTTTTGTTATCTTTGTGATTATCGTATCAGCCTTGTCGATCGGTGCGCATACTTACCAGCTACCACCGCTGCTTGAAAACAGCCTATATGTATTAGATATCGCAATTACGGCGTTTTTCTTGATTGAGCTAATTATTCGCTTTATGGCGAGCGATAATACCAAATCATTTTTTTCCAAAGGCTGGAATATCTTTGACACTATTATCGTCATTGGCAGCTTAGTACCGCTCGGTGGTTCGACTATTCTATTGGCAAGATTACTGCGTATTTTCCGTGTACTCAGATTGGTCTCTATGGTGCCAGAGCTAAGAATGCTGATTAATGCATTGCTCAAAGCAATCCCAAGAATGGGCTATATCGCCTTGTTAATGTTCGTTATTTTCTATATCTACGGCGCTATTGGCAGCATGTTTTTTGCCAATGTGAATGACTTTTTGTGGGGTGATGTGTCGATTGCGATGCTGACCTTGTTCCGTATTTCGACGTTCGAATCCTGGACGTCCATCATGTACGAAACCATGGAAGTATACCCATTAAGCTGGCTGTATTATTTAAGCTTTATCTTCTTAACCACCTTTGTTTTCCTCAATATGATGGTTGGAGCCGTGCTTGATGTGATGGGTGAAGAAACCAAAATCATGCGAGAAGAGCAGGATGAGAAAGATGCTGAATCTGGAGCTGAAAATAATGTTGAGGGAGCGAGCGAGTTACCTAAAAATTCAGACATGGCAACATCAGAAGATATTAGATTATTGAATGCCAAGATTGATCAATTGACAGAGTTACTAGCAAAGAAAAGCTAACCGTGATTTAGAAATAAAAAAGGCTTCCAAGAGGAAGCCTTTTATTTTCAATATTTTAAATATCTAAAATAAAACAGTAGGTAAATTAATAAGCTAATTATTGAGAAAGCTTTAAGCCTGATAAAAGTTAAAGAATAAAACCCCAAGAAAAGTTATTTCAGAGGGGTTAAATTGCTTGTATAAAATGCAACTACAAAGATTACTCAGTTTCTGACTTTAAAGAAAATTCATGCTCTGTGATTACTACTGTTGCCCCTGTATTTTCTGAGTCGTCGTTGTAACGAATGTAAAAATTTCCTTGAGTCGCATCTTCGCCCCAAGTAGAAGAAACATGCCATGTATTATATTCACTAATTGGCTCGTATAGCGGGCTATTATTATCATCAACTTTGCCATTCCACTGAATACCATCATGTTTATATGCTCTTACTAACATATTTCCAGATTCATTTCGAACACCGTAGAACTTTAAGTTAGTGTTCTGTTTTAAGTCTCCGTTATTACCACTACCAGGATTGTCAGTTACATAGATAGATAGAGTTGGAAATGCTGTTGTTTCGTCTAGACGAGTAGTTAATGCATCAAACTCGATAGAGTAGTCAGCAATTGTATTCTTCGAATCAGCTATGGAGATTTGAGTGTATGAGTATGGTTCAACATCGCGAGCGTTTGGTGCATCAATTGTGTAAGTTACAGCACCGCTTAAACTATCAACAGTGTAGTTAGATAGGCCATTTACAAGCAAAGCGCTATCTTCCATTACTGGGGAGGCAGGAGTAACTTTAATAGGATCACCACCGAACCCTGGGTTGATGATCACAGAGCCGTCTTCATTGATTACTAAAGGTAAGTGATGATGCTTGTTCGTTTGGGTTTCAACATAAGTAGAACCATAACTAGAGTGCTTTTTAGACTCTACTTCTAGGAATGATTCTGACTCTTTTGTGTACATGATGAAGTCTGTACGAGTAATAGTGTTGCGAGACATTGAATCGTGAGAAATCATGCTAATTGTGTTTAATCGAGCTTCGGAGATGTCTGAGTTGTTAGATACAGTAACTAGAGACCAATTTTCGTTGGTAGCTATTAACTTGACGTCGACTTCTGAAGCATCAACAGTTGCGGAGCCTGATAAGGTGTAATAATAAGAATCTTCAATACTTTCTAATTCAGGGTGAGTTAGTGTAAATGTGACTGCACCAGTTACGTTACCTGCTGTAACTTTTTCAGTTAAACTTATTCCTGTTCGGGTGATAGTTTCACCATCGTGCTCGATAGTAAGAGTGTAACCGTCATTACAGTATTGAAGATCGAATGGTACAGAAGCGCTGTCTTCAGATGGACTTGTCTTTGAAATAGCTAATTTACATTCTGCGATTGATCCAGTTCCATCTTCAGAATAAGTACTCATTGGAGTAGTGCTTAACTCTCCATAGATTGAAGAAACCTCAACAGTAACATCACGAGATTTTTCTACGGGCTCAGGTGTAACCACTTCATTGTCATCATCTGAACTACAACCTGCAAGAAATAATGCTGAAATGACTGATAATGCTAATACTGATTTTTTCATGTTTCTCTCTCTCAATGATAAAATTATAACGGTACTTGGTACGAATTGCGTGTAGGTTATTCGTATTCGATACGTAATGCAAGTATTTTTTCGTATTTAATACCTAATATTGATTTTATGTGAGATTAGTGCACAATGATCAGCAGTTGAAAGGGCACTTAATTAAAGAGTTAAAAGTAATGGCGAAGATTTCTAAAGAAGAGAAAGAAGCTAACTTTAAGAAGTATAACCAAATTATTTTGGATATCTTTTTTGAAAGTGGCTGGCATTGTGTAACGTATGACAACATTGCCAAAGTAGCAGGGGTGCGAAAAAGTACCTTACAAGGCTATTACGAATCGAATAAAGAGTTTGCCCATGCGCTAAAAGGGAAAGTATTCCCGATATTTGCTGAGCAATTAGATTTTAGTTCAAAAGAGACATTAACTGAGAGCTGGCATAAAGCGCTATCGGTTAAGCACTTTCGCTATATTTTGAATATGCTAGTGGCTAATTCAACTCTGCCAGAACCATCGGATATGACCGTAAATGGCATGACCAACTTAATCAAAATGGTCGATGGTCATTTCCCTGGGGAAGGACGAGAGATCGTAGAAACTTTACTAGGTAAAACAATACTGACTTTGCTTGATATTTAGAGTGGGTTTTCAGATACGGATTGTCATTTAAAGATAGTCATTTAAAAAGGTAGCCAGTTAAAAAAGCCAGTTAAAGAGAGTCAATAATATAGTGAGTTAATCAGCTGCCTACGGGCAGCTTTTTTATGTTTATAAGAAAATTTAACTACATTTCGTTTATTCGAATATGCTAATTTTTGTTTGTTTGCTAGTTTAGTCTTTAGTTGATGCTTTGTGGCAACAAGGATGTGGATTCTCACGATAACTTGCCACCTCTCTTTCATGGAAGCGCTATAACATGCCTGAATATGATATTACCGACGAGCGAGATCCCAAGTTAAAGCGCCAGTCTTTCTTGAAAGGCTTACTGGCGGTTATGCCGCTAACTATTGCAGTGATCCCTTGGGGGATTTTAGCGGGTTCACTTGCGTTAGAAATTGGCTTAACTGCGAGCCAAAGCCAAGCGATGTCGGCGATTATTTTTGCAGGTAGTGCGCAATTAGTGGCACTAGGGATGATTAAAGCGGGTGTGGGGTTAGGCAGTATTTTAATTACTACGCTATTAATTACCTCAAGGCATTTGCTCTATGCCATGGCAATGCGATCTCAAATCAGCCCTTTGCCACTAAAATGGCGTCTCGGGTTAGGCTTTTTACTCACTGATGAATTATTCGCTATTTCTAATCACAGCCAGCACACAGCTAAAGCCAATAATGACAGTGTCGAGCTGCAAAATAATCAAAATGATAAACCACTTGCTGACACTTCCCATTCACCAAAGCTGCCATTGTCATCATCAAAATCACCATTACCAAGGCATAAGTTTGATCGCTGGTACGCCCTTGGTGGTGGTTTAACGTTCTATATTGGTTGGAATATTGCGACCTTTTTAGGGATTATCGCTGGTCAATCGATTGATAATCTTGATGAACTGGGATTAGATTTTGCCATTGCGGCCACGTTTATTGCGTTGGTTGTTCCGACAGTTAAAAAACCGTCGATACTTATTTGTGTGTTGGTGTCATTAACCTTAGCTGTGGTGTGTGCTGTTTTTGATATTCAAGCTGGGCTATTAATTGCGTCATTGTCGGGGATGTTTGCTGGGGTGACTTATGCCAAGCTCACCGGTGAACATAAACGCTCAGAGCCCGTTAAGTCAGCTGATTCAGTAGGAGAACAGTCATGATATGGATAATTATTTTATCGATGGCTGCGTTGGTCTTCATTAGCCGTTATTTACTGTTAGAGCCTAAACTGCCACTAAAACTCAGCGATAAAACCCTGACGTTTTTAAGCTACTCGGCGCCAGCAGTATTAACCGCTATTTTGGCGCCAATTGTATTCGCTCCAGAAGGCCATTTAGATATTAGCTTTAATAATAGTTATTTAGTCTGCGGTGTTGTGGCGACCCTATTAGCGCACTTTACCCGCAATACCCTATTGACCACTGTGCTCAGCATAGGACTTTTTTTTATCATTTTTTAATACAGAACCGCTTGAACTTATTTAGTTTCATAAAGCGCGGCTAACTCCTAATGCACTTACTTTGTTTCAGATAGCGCCGCTAACATGTATACCAGCGGCGCATTCCAATTAATCGCCACTTCGTTACTGGCATAGCTACAGCCGTGATCAATATAAGACAAAGCAGCATGGGGCGATGGGTAAATACCGCCTTGTTTTTTACAATCGCCCGCATCTTGCTGACCTGGTTGCGGTCCGCCTGCTAAAAAGCCAGGAATTGGCGCTTTAATGCCATCAGCCATAGAGGCGCGGTGATGAACATTCATAGGCGACATAAGCCCTACACCTGTCACAAAAGAAATCCCAAGAGGGTTGCGACCAAAAATGTAATCGACAATGGCCTCTGCGTGTTTGGTATACAAACTGTCTTGTTGCTCTGTGGTGGATAATAGCTGACTAACTCTAACTAAAGTCACGGCTTTATTGAGCATGTTGGAGTTACTGCCCCAAACAAAATCTTGCTCGCTAATAGCAAGGCCATAAGCTGAATCTTCGCCCACTTTTGTCCAGCTATCAGTCAGCTGTAATAATTGAGACTGGGCTTGCTGCTTCAAGTTTTTAGGTGACTTGTCAGTGGTTGCTATGGTGATTAAGGCTAAGGTTTCGACTTTATCCCATTCAGGAATTCGCAGTTTTTTGGGTAACTCAATTGCATTGAGGTATTCATCTTCGCCAGATGCAGCAAATAACTCAGCAGCGGCCCATAACCATTCATCTTTTAAATCGTCTCCAGCTGTTGCGTAAGCACCTGTGTGAATATCAGAAGGTTGTTGATAATGAATGTCGGGGTTTTTAATCGCCCATTGCCATGCATATTTGGCCGCGCGAAGTAATTGCTGGCTGTAGCTGGTGTTATCAAAGGAGGTTACTGGCAAGTTTGCATCATACTGAGCCAATATTTGGCTAGCTTTAGCCATAGTTGCTGCAAAACCCAGAGTGGCGGCGGTAGATTTAGCAATGACATAACGGGGCTGGTCCATCATATGGGGCATTTCATCTTCGCCGGTAAAGCGTTTGGTGGTGAGCTTGTGGTACAAACCGCCATCGGCAGGATCTTGCATGGTGAGCATCCACTCCATATTCCACAGGATTTCATCAAGAGTGTCGGGCAAGTTATTGCTTGATTCTGGAATATTAAGCTTGAGGTTTGATAGCGCACCAGCTTGCTCTGCCAGTGCGCTTAATAAGGTGTAAACCGTGATATTAGAATTAACGATGTATTTATTGTAATCGCCGGCATCGTACCAACCTTTTGGCGATGAAATCACTGTGCCTTCGGGCCTAGTTTTTGAAGCCGCAGATTGATGAACATAAACAATGGTATCTGGGTGCGCTGCTGGGCGGGCATATATGCCAGCATACTCTTGTTGGATAACCGCGCCACTGCGATTATAAAAGTAAGCTCGTATGGCCGTTTTTAATGGCTGATTATAGCGAGATTCAGAGATTGAAAAAGGATGGGAGAGCGCAAGGGAATCAACTTTTAGCTGGTATTCACCTGCTTGAGTAAAATCATCAAATTGAGCGAGTTTTACGGTTTCTGCTGAGGGGGACCACACTTTAGCTGCGCTTAGCTTACCTTGATAAACCGTTTTACCAGATGTTTGCTCAATGAGGCTAAAACTCTCAGACGCTGTATTATTGACCACGGCAGTTTTTGCAGCATTCACCCCAAACCCAAGTTGATTAAAACGAATATCCTGCTCACCGGCAACACTGCTATGACTGACCAGTACAGTGATACTCATAAATGCCAACAAGCTTGCTGAGCGTTTAAAAGGTGATATCCACTGCTTGGTCTTTTTGCTGGTAAGGTTATTCATTTTCAGTCCTTGTTGAAAATCGGCTAAGCCATTATTACGGCTTTTTTATCAATAATGAAACATGACCAGTTAGAATTGATTATGCAACATAGCTAACAATCCTAATGTTCAGTTACAGAAGGGTAAAACTGTGGGAATCTGTTTACTGTATTCACTAAGCCGCTGCTTACTTTTGTGTTAGTCATGCGGCTCGTCTTGTGTTGGTCATGGCTAAACATTAAAGCTTGTTATTGTGACCTGACAATCTATGTCGCAATGCTTTAGAATAAGCCACAAATCATTCTCAATAGAGCAATTGCATGCACGTACATATTCTTGGGATCTGTGGCACTTTTATGGGCGGCCTCGCATTATTAGCCCGTGCGATGGGACACAAAGTCACTGGCAGTGACGCCAATGTTTATCCTCCAATGAGCACTCAGCTTGAAGAGCAAGGTATTGAGCTCATTCAAGGCTTTGACCCAATTCAATTAGGTAAAGAAGGCGAAAGTCAGCCTGATATTGTGGTGATTGGCAATGCGATGAGCCGAGGTAATGCGTGCGTTGAAGCGGTACTTAATCGCGGCATTAAATACACTTCTGGCCCGCAGTTTTTATCAGAATATATTTTGCCTGAACGTTGGGTGCTTGCGGTTTCTGGGACTCATGGCAAAACATCGACCTCGAGCATGCTGGCGTGGGTATTAGAAGATTGCGGTTATGAACCAGGCTTTTTAATTGGTGGTGTTCCACAAAACTTTGGCGTTTCAGCACGCTTAGGTAATTCGCCCTTTTTTGTGGTTGAGGCTGATGAATATGACAGCGCCTTTTTCGATAAACGATCTAAGTTTGTCCATTACCGTCCACGCACTTTAGTCATTAATAACCTTGAGTTTGACCATGCCGATATTTTTGCTGATTTAGCCGCAATTCAAAAGCAATTTAATCATGTTATTCGCACCGTGCCGGGCGAAGGTAAAGTGATTTGGCCTGCTGAAAATAACGCAGTTAAAGAAGTGATTGAACTTGGGTGCTGGAGCGAGCAAGAGTTGTTCCACGCGACTAATAATAGTCAAAATAGCAGCCAAGAAGGTTGGTACGCGAACTCCATTGCGGCTGACGGCCATGAATTTGAAGTGATGTTTAATGGCGAGTCTCAAGGCATTTTAAACTGGGGTTTAATTGGCCAGCATAATATTGAAAATGCAGTTATGGCTATTGCTGCAGCGCGCCATGTGGGTGTGGCGCCAGCGCTTGCCATTGAAGCGTTAACCAAGTTTGCGCCACCTAAGCGCCGTTTAGAGCTGCTTGATACCGTCAATGGTATTGCGGTGTATGATGATTTTGCTCATCACCCAACAGCGATTGAAACGACCTTGCAGGGCTTACGAGCTAAAGTTGGCGAAGGTCAAGCTGCTACAGGAAAACTGATTGTGGTGCTCGAACCACGGTCTAACACCATGAAAAGTGGCGTACACAAAGACACCTTAGCCGCATCAATGGCATTGGCGGATTGTGCCTTTTTGTACCAAGCTGACAATATTGGTTGGGATATTAAAACCAATATGGCGAGTGCGAGCTTGCCGGTAATGGTATCAACAGACATTAATGAGATTATCGCTTTAGTTAGTGCTGAGGCTGGCGCTGGTGATACCATCGTCATTATGAGTAATGGCGGCTTTAACGGTATTCATCAAAAACTCATTAATGCTTTAAACTAGTGGGTAAGATTTTTTAACAACATTGTGCCTGTCGCAGTATGTTGAACGTATAACAAGTTAACTTAATCCGTTAGCTGTATTTAGAGAGTTTATGAGTAATACAACGCAGTACAACAAACGCGCTAAAGCGATCAGTCTTGCATGGACTGGCGCTTCAGGTGCACCTTATGGTTTAAAACTATTACAGTGCTTATTAGCTGCCGATTATCAGGTATTTTTAATGATATCGAGTGCAGCGCGAGTTGTACTGGCTACCGAAGAAGGTTTGCAGCTCAGTGCTAATTCAGAAAAAGCCCATGAGCAGCTATTAAATCATTTTGAAATGACTGATTCATCTGTCGGTGAATTGGTGGTTTTAGGTAAAGACGAGTGGTTCTCGCCACCGGCATCAGGTAGCGCAGCGCCAAAGCAAATGGTGATTTGCCCTTGTTCAACTGGCACTTTAGCTGCTGTGGCAACGGGAATGAGTAACAATTTGTTAGAAAGAGCGGCAGATGTAGTCATAAAAGAGCGTGGCCAACTAATCCTTGTACCAAGAGAAACTCCTTTTAGCGCCATACACTTAGAGCATATGTTGAGCCTGACACGTAACGGCGCGACCATCATGCCAGCAGCCCCAGGCTTTTATCACCATCCCCAATCGATAGAAGATCTGGTAAACTTCATGGTTTCCCGAATTCTAGATCATTTGGGTATTGAACATGGGCTAACAAATCGCTGGGGTTATGCTTCACAAAAGTCTCGCGACGACACCGCAATTTAAATTACGTTAAGTCCTAAAATCACGACAACTGAGAGTAATATGAAACACACAACCGAAGTGATGATTTCTGCAGAAGAAATCAACGAAAAACTGGATATATTAGCTGAAAGGATTAATGCCCATTACGCAGACAGCGAGCGTTTGTTAATGGTCGGCTTATTGAAAGGGTCTGTGGTTTTTATGGCTGACTTATGTCGCCGTATTAAGGGCCATGTTGAAATCGACTTTATGTCTGTTTCTAGCTATGGCAATGCAATGACTAGTACACGTGATGTGAAAATCTTAAAAGATGTTTCATCTGAGATCATTGATCGTGACGTATTGATCGTTGAAGATTTAATTGATTCAGGCAACACCTTAAATAAAGTACGCGAAATGCTATTACTGCGTGAGCCAAAAAGCTTAGCGCTGTGTACTTTATTAGATAAGCCAGAGCGCCGTGAAGTAGACGTACCTGTCGACTTTATCGGTTTTACCATTCCTGACGAGTTCATCGTAGGTTATGGTATCGACTATGCTGAGCAGTATCGTAACCTGCCTTACATCGCTAAAGTTGTGCCATTAGATTAATGTCACCTTTGGTATGTAAACTCCCGCTATAGGCGGGAGTTTTTGTTTATTGAGTAGAGGGAATTCATCATGGGCGAAAGCGCCAATGCATTAGTTATCGAAAACCTTAAAAAGACCTATAAGGGTGGAGTTGAAGCGGTTAAAACCCTCAACCTCACTGTTAAGCAAGGTGACTTTTTTGCTTTGTTAGGCCCAAATGGTGCGGGTAAGTCCACCACCATTGGTGTGATCAGTTCGCTGGTGCAAAAGACACAAGGACAAGTGAAGGTTTTTGACTACGATATTGATAAACAGCTTGAACAAGCCAAGCTATGCATTGGTTTAGTACCGCAGGAGTTCAACTTTAATCAGTTTGAAACAGTGCAGCAAATTGTCGTCAATCAAGCTGGTTACTACGGCGTAAAACGCGATATCGCATTGCAACGCGCCGAGAAATACCTATCGCAACTGGATTTGTGGGAAAAACGTCATGCCCAAGCGCGCCAGTTATCAGGCGGTATGAAACGTCGTTTAATGATTGCCCGTGCTTTGATGCATGAACCAAAACTGCTGATATTGGACGAACCAACCGCGGGTGTTGATATTGAACTTCGTCGTTCAATGTGGGATTTTTTAAAGCAAATTAATGCCCAAGGTGTCACGATTATTCTCACCACCCATTACCTTGAAGAAGCTGAAATGCTTTGCCGTAATATCGGTATTATTGACCAAGGCATGCTGGTGGAATGCACCACAATGAAGTCCTTACTTAGCAAGCTGAATATGGAAACCTTCATTTTAGACTTACGTCATGATATTGAAGCCGCCCCTGACCTTGGTAAATTTAAATGTCGTTTAACTGATTCGCACACCCTTGAGGTCGATGTTGTTAAAGATGACAACCTTAACGAGGTATTTATTCAGTTATCTGCCGATGGTATCGAAGTGACCTCAATGCGTAATAAAGCTAACCGTCTTGAAGAGTTGTTTGTTGAATTGGTCGAAAAAGCCAAGGAGGCAAAAAAATGAACCAGTTATATTTAATCGCTTTCAAAAGTATTCTGACCAAAGAGATTAATCGCTTTACCCGTATTTGGGTGCAAACTATCGTGCCGCCAGCGATTACCATGACATTATATTTCTTAATCTTCGGTAATCTTGTAGGGAGTCGCATTGGCCAAATGGGTGGCGTGAGCTACATGGAGTTTATTGCACCAGGTCTTATCATGATGTCGGTGATTACTAACTCATTCTCGAATGTGGGTTCGTCATTTTACAGTGCTAAATTTCAGCGAAACCTCGAAGAAATCATGGTCGCGCCTGTGCCACATTATGTGCTGATTGCAGGATACGTCGGCGGTGGTGTTGCCCGAGGTTTATTAGTGGGTTGTATCGTGACCTTAGTGGCCATGTTCTTTGTTGATATCAGTGTCCATCATTTAGGTTATGTGGTGCTAACGGCATTTTTAACCTCAGTCATGTTTGCGCTAGCCGGTCTTATTAACGCAGTATTTGCTAAAAGCTACGATGACATCAGTATCATCCCAACGTTTGTATTAACGCCACTCACCTATTTAGGAGGGGTGTTTTACTCGTTATCTCTATTGCCTGATTTCTGGCAAGGGGTGTCAGCGCTTAACCCTGTGGTTTATGTGATTAACGTATTCCGTTATGGCTTCCTTGGCTTTGCCGATATGAGCGTACCTTTATCAATCGGGATAATGATTAGCTTCTGTGCTGGACTATGGTTTGTGGCTTATTACTTAATTTCGCGTGGTATTGGCCTGCGTAGCTAGTTTTTACTGAAGGCGTAGTTAATTGTCTATTTAAGTAATGGTTGTTAATAAAAAAGGACTCAATAGAGTCCTTTTTTATTGAATGAGTTACTTAAAAACTCTGACTATCTATCCAGTCTATCGCGCTCAAGTAATCAAGTGTGGCTTGATCAAAAGGATTGTTATCAAGCCTTACGCTTTCCAGCAGCCTATTAGCATTTAAATTAATCGTTGTTAATTGGCAAATGCCTGCGTCGAAGGTTTTAAGCTGGGTATTTTGAGTTAAATCAATTGACTGTATTGCATTAAGACCAATCGTGAGTGTTTCTAAATTGATATTTTCTTGCAAATTGATATGGCTAAATTCATTCATATCTAAGTGCAATGTTCGTAAATTATGATTATCTGAAATATCTATAGTAGACAAATTATTGTCCATTACATTGAGGGATTCTAGTTGAGGAGTATTATAAATATTAAGGTAACTCATATTGTTAGATACGGCATCAATGGTTTTTAGGCTAACCAAGTTAGCTACGTCTAATTGTACTTCGGCATTATTCCAAAGTGATACTTCAGTGAGTGAATGATTTTCAGATAAATGTAAGCTACTTAAAGATAAGTTAAAGGTAAGCTTAATTTTCTCCAATGTACTGAATGAAGATAAATCAATATCTTTGGCGCCGCTTGAAGATATGTCTAATTCTTTTAAGCTTGTAAATATTGCCATTTCTTCGATGCCTTTAGCATCTAAATCATCACCACTGCATGAGAAAGTCTGTATATCAGAGAGGTTTTCCCAGCCGCTTCTGTCTCTTAGTACATCAAAACAATTTTGAACCGTCGCAGATTCAAACCTTATTGAGTCCAGCTCATTTAACTCGTCAGAGTCATTACATGCCGCTAAAGCAAATATCATAAAAATTGAGCTTAATCCTTTACCGAACCTCATAATACCAATCCTTTATCTAGCTGTTTATCTAGCTGTTTATATTTATGTTTATTGATATAGGGAGATTTTGATAGTGTTTGTTTTCTAAACTTTAATGATGAGACATTTGTTGGATACTTGTGTTGAGTTAAGTAGTGGTAAAGGATCAGAAATAATGAACAAATAGATGTATTCACTTAAAAAGTAACGGTTCAAGCTGCTTTGTGCTTTTTTGTTCGTGAAGTGACGTTACAAATTGAATCACATGTATCAACTGTATTGTGAGCTTCGTGGTTGGAGGGAGAATTAATCTATTGTTCTAGTAAATCGAATGATAACTGCTGTTAATTGCAATATTCCTTCGACTATTTGGCTGCTAAAGTGACCTCATTAACAGTTTACAGAGATGCTAATGATGAAGGTATTAAGCAAATTTACTGCAAGACCAGCTATGGATGGTGATGGAGTTAATATCAAGCGAGTGGCTGACTTTATGAATACCCGCTTCGACCCTTATTTGATGATCGATGAGATAAAGTCAAATGATCAACAAGATTTTATTGGTGGTTTCCCGCCGCATCCTCATCGCGGAATTGAAACCTTTACCTATATTCGTAAAGGCGGCTTTGAGCATCGTGACCAACTCGGCAATGTTAAAGCTATTCGAACAGGTGATGTGCAGTGGATGAGCACGGGCAGTGGTGTTATTCATTCTGAAATGCCACTAGCAGATGCCAATGAAGGACTGCATGGGTTTCAAATTTGGTTGAATATGCCAGCCAAGGACAAGATGCGCCCAGCTATATACCAAGACACCACTGAAAATCCAAATCCAACGGCAACAAATAGCCGTGGCGCTGCGCTTAAAGCATTGTCAGGAAACTGGCAATTTGCAGATTCGGATCTGGTCATACAGGCCAGTATTCAAGGCTTAGCGGGCCAAGGCGCCATTGCTGATGTCATGCTAAATGAAAACGGCAAAGCGGATATCGATTTGTCAGCGCACCAAAGCGTAAGCGCTTATATCTATCAAGGTGAGCTTGAATATACTGATGCCAAAGGAGAGTTGGCTGTTGCAACGGAAGGTCACTTATTGGTGATAAAACCTGAGCAAAATACCCATATTAAAGCTGGCAACAAAGACACTGGGTTATTGCTATTAGCAGGCAGTCCGATAAATGAAAAAATTGTCCACATGGGGCCGTTTGTGATGAATACTCAAGCTGAAATTAATCAGGCTATTGATGATTATCAACAGGGGCGTTTTGGTGAGATTGCCTAATAGTTGTTTTATGCTAATTGCAGCACCATTATTCAAATAAATGTCAGCGACTAGCGGATAAAATTGCTACAATAGACATTCAAACATTTGGCCAAGGTATTTTATCCTTGGCCGAGTTGTTTCTACTATCCAACTTTGCTTTGATATCAGAGGATATTCACCTTGAGTCAGTCTACTGAACAGGCCGCTAATACGGCTTTCGCATCACTTAATCTTAAACCAGGTTTGTTTGATAACCTTAAAACATTGGGATACGAGTCTATGACTCAAATCCAAGCTGAAAGCTTACCAGCTATTCTGGCGGGTGATGATGTGATTGGCCAAGGAAAAACCGGTTCAGGTAAAACTGCTGCGTTCGGTTTAGGGCTGTTAAATAAGTTAGATGTGAAACGTTTTCGCATTCAAACTATGGTGCTATGTCCAACTCGTGAACTTGCCGATCAAGTTGCTAAAGACATTCGTACTCTAGCCCGTGGCATTCATAACATCAAAGTATTGACCTTGTGTGGCGGCGTTCCAATGGGCCCACAAATTGGCTCACTTGAGCATGGCGCACATATCATTGTGGGGACACCCGGTCGTATCGTTGATCATTTAGATCGCAACCGTTTAGATTTAAGCAACGTTAACATGTTGGTATTAGATGAAGCGGATCGCATGCTGGAAATGGGTTTCCAAGATCATATTGATCAAATCATTGCTGAAACACCACACGAGCGTCAAACGCTTTTGTTCAGTGCGACATTCCCTGAGCAAATTCAGCAGATTGTTGATCAAATCATGTATAAGCCGTTAATGGTTAAAGTAGAAGCAACTCATGATAACCACACCATCGAGCAGCATTTTTATCATACTGAAGATAATGATGCCCGCTTAGAAGCATTGCGTTTGTTGTTACTTGAAAAGCAGCCTGAAAGCGCCGTGGTATTTTGTAATACCAAACGTGAGACTCAAAAAGTAGCAGACACCTTAGCTGATCAAGGTTTTAGTGTGTTGGCTTTGCACGGTGATTTAGAGCAGCGCGATCGCGATCAAATGCTACTGCGTTTTGCTAACCGCAGTGCGCGCATTTTAGTGGCAACTGATGTCGCCTCTCGTGGTTTAGATATCGAAGACTTAGAAGCAGTATTTAACTACCACATTGCTTACGATACTGAAGTGCACATTCACCGTATTGGCCGTACAGGTCGTGCTGGCAGTAAAGGCGCAGCTTATACCTTCTTTAGTCATTCAGATGGTCACAGAATGGTAGAAATTGAAGAGCTTATTGGCAAAGAAATTGATGGTGAAACACTGCCTTCAATGAACGTGCTTAACAAGCAACCGCAAGAAGCGGAAATGATCACTATTCAAATCGATGCCGGTAAAAAGCATAAAATTCGCCCTGGTGACATTGTGGGTGGTTTAACAGGTGAAAACGGCATTAATGGTGCTGATATTGGTAAGATTAAAGTCACCGATATTCGCTCATTTGTAGCCGTTAAACGTGATGCCTCGAAAAAAGCATTGAACAAAATTACCAAAGGTCGTTTGAAAGGTAAGACTTACCGCGCTTGGTTTTTGTAATATTTGAAAAGTAACTGAAAGCGAGCTTAGTGCAGACTAAGCTCGCTTTTTTTTGAATATAAATGGCCGTTAAGCCACACTAAAAAATGAGTTAATTGAAGTGCGGTTATTCAGTGCTTTTTTATCAAACTCAACATCATCAGTAATATTGGCACTATGTAATATATTGCCCGAGTAAATGACTAAACGATTAGGTTTAGCGTCAACACTAAACACCTTTTCGAACAGCTCATCTGAATCATTAATATAACCCTTTCGATTGGTGGCAGTTTGTTTGACCTCATCAACCATCTTTAAAATGATGTCTTTGTCATCATGGGACAAGTTCAGCTTATCTGCGCCTTTATAGCGGTAAAAACTGGTGCCACCCAGATTGTTATCATTAAGGTAATGCACTGCAGCCATATCGTGGCAGGCTAAGGAATCAAAATGAGGCATAGTTTGATGTGCATTCAGTTGTAATGGCGTTAACGTGACCTTTGATAGCCAGCATTTAGCAATTTGATGTTGTTTAAACATTTCGCCTTTTGGCTGCATTGCGAGTAATTCAAATAACGATGACAAGGTTTGGTAATAGGGTTTGGGCATTTCATCACGTAAACCCGGAAATAAGGTTCCGTCGGCACCAGCCGGATTAAAATAAGCTTTGGTATTGCTATATTCTACCAGTGCATCAAAGTCATCAATAAAATCGTCGATAATCCAGATTAAATGCTCACTATTGGGAATGTGCGTGACTTGAATATGTAATGCTTTATTCATTGCGCTTGCAGATATATTGGAATGCTCAATCATGGCAGTAATGTATTCCTTTACATCAATGTCGATTAGCACTATTTGTGGATAAATAGTAACGATAATAACGAGTGCTAATTATAAATCGTGACATTTATAAATGGTGACATTGATAAACTAATAGATGCAGAGTGTACGATGGATTATCGCATTTAGATCTATCTAATTGCGCTAACCTTCTAAGTACAGTTTCAAGCTCATTCTCATTAAGTGATGAATTGAATGCAGCTTATTGTTTATGTTGTGTTTTGAGTATAGGACTTTAGTCTTAAAGGCGGGTGTTAACGATATAATGGAATAAAAAATTATTGTGCGTTAGCCTCATCAACCTCTGACAACATATAAATCAAGGTGTCGCCATTGTCATCACTGGCGAGATATGACCAAGTGCTGACATTTTTACCTAGATTTCCCCCTTGGATTTGTTGACTCACTTGCATCCACGCATTGGGTGATAATTCCATTCCACGAATTTCACAGGTGGTTGTTTTGCAATTGATAGACTCTATGTCGACCCCTGATGAAGATTCACTGATATCGATGGCATCACGTAATGCTTGCTCACGGTTAACGGCCCAATCATGGTTGATTTCATCTTGGTGATGACGTTTAAATAGATCCACCATATCCCCTTGTTGGTTAGCCAGCATATTAGCAAAAGCTTGCGGTACCCACTGTTTAGCTTGCTCGGCAGTGATACTTGATGGCTCAGGGTGAAAAGGGGAATTATTGGTTTGTTCTATCGCCTCATCTATTTCGGTATAGGCAATTTCAACTTGCTGCTCTAACAAGCCCATTGAAGAGTTCATTGCATCAATTAGGCTGTTCTTTTCTGCAAGTTGTTGTTTGAGCTGTTGCACCTCTTTTTTCAGTTCCGCAACCAGTTGGGCTGACTCGTGTTTAAGTGCTGAAGGCTGTTGAGTAAACGCTGATGGCTCATGCTCTGCTAATGACAAGGATTGTTCTGTTTTTGCTTGTGTAATATCACTAATATCTATGGTTTTTCCTATTTGTAAGCCTACAAATAAGCTACCTAAAGCCAGCAATAAAACGAGAGTGAAAAACCCTAAATATTTCATAAATCTTCCATGATGACATTTTCATAATGATGATTTAATAATCATGAACGATGTCATTCAATCTGGCAACTTTTAGCGTTTCAGAATAACGTTTGAGGCAAGGGTTTAGGTAAATGACGAGTATAAAAAAAGCATGAAAGCGATAGGCTTTCATGCTTTTGAAACGACAGGTTACTCTATTTACACATTAGCTTTAACGCTGACAAATTAGACGAGTACTAATGCGGTAATGAGTGCGCTGTTATTAACGTCTTGCATTGGCATACGGGTCAACTTTTCCTGACGACGTTTGCGAGTTTGCGTTATCAGCGCGGCCTTGACGGCGTTGAGGCTTCTTAGCACCATTTGACTGCGCATTTTCTGCTTCTGCACGAGCTCGTGCGCGTTGACGCTGGCTTGGCTTATCTGAATTGCCTTTAGGCGCTGGACGTTGACCTTGTTTTTGGCCCTGATTTTGCCCTTGTTTTTGGCTATCAGTTTGGTTGGCATGCTTACGGCGATTCGGATTAGGCTTTTTATGATTAGCCGTGCGATGTCCGCCTTTTAAGTTTGCTTCAGGTAAGTCATGGCAAGCTTCATAGCCTTCAATCACTTTTCGTTCAACAGTGCGCTTAATCAGTCTTTCGATGTCATGCAGTAACTTAACTTCTTCATCACTAACCAAAGACACGGCTAAACCTGTTGCACCAGCGCGGCCGGTACGACCAATACGATGAACATAATCTTCAGGGACATTAGGTAAGTCAAAGTTAACCACAAATGGCAGTTGGTCAATATCAATGCCGCGGGCAGCAATATCAGTTGCTACCATCACTTGTGCTTTGCCTGCTTTGAAGTCAGCAAGGGCTTTAGTACGTGCACCTTGGCTTTTGTTACCGTGAATAGCAACAGCATTAATGCCGTCAGCATCTAAGTTTTTCGCTAAGCGGTTAGCGCCATGCTTGGTGCGAGAAAATACCAGTACTTGATGCCAGTTATTCTCTTTAATTAACTTAGTTAAGATGCGCGCTTTACGGCTTTTGTCTACGGCATAAACACTTTGCTCAACTGTGTTGGCAGTCGCATTACGCGGTGTCACTGAAATCTCAACGGGGTTATTCACTAAGCCTTTTGCTAAATCACGGATTTCGTCTGAAAAGGTAGCTGAGAACATTAGGTTTTGGCGTTGTTTTGGCAGCATGGCCAATACTTTTTTGATGTCGCGGATAAAGCCCATATCTAACATGCGGTCGGCTTCATCTAAAATCAGTACTTCAAGTTGACTAAAGCTTAAGGCTTTTTGTTGGCATAAATCTAATAAACGCCCAGGGGTCGCTACTAGAATATCAACACCATTTCTTAGGGTTGTAATTTGTGGGTTTATTGATACGCCGCCAAACACAACTGCAGATTTCAGCGGTAAGTTAGTGCCGTAAGTCGATACGCTTTCAGCCACTTGAGCTGCAAGTTCACGCGTAGGTGTCAGTACTAATGCACGGACTTGGCCACGCTTAGCGCGCGGACCTTTTGAGAGTAATTCTAATAGCGGCAGAGTAAAGCCTGCAGTTTTGCCAGTACCTGTCTGGGCAGCTGCCATTACGTCTTTGCCTTCTAGGACGGCAGGAATAGCTTGTTCTTGGATTGCTGATGGGGTGTCATACCCTTGTTTTTCAACAGCTTTTAAAATTGCTGCGCTTAAGCCTAGTGAGGCAAAACTCATAGAATGATCTCTTTGGGCAACGTATACGTTGCTATGACTGAATAGGGGGGCCATTAATGGCGGCCGTGAAGCTTACCTGAAACACTGCTAGAGCGCCATCTAATCGCTTAAATATTCCTCTTTAATCCAAGTCTGTAGCTGAGCAGAGCAATATTGCAGTCCATTTATTTTATTGGCTTTTGAGGCAGAGTTAAAAGGTATCAAGCTTTGCTAATTAGTTTTATTTCAGCTTTATATGCTCAAATGATGAATTAGTTTTAATCTTTTGTGCTAATGACGATTATTTTACATACAATGAAATACAAGCACTTAGCAGGGCAGTTGGCACCTTACTTAGCACAGCGTTTAGTACAGTGAACCTGGCTGAACACTTAGTAAAGTGAGCTAGAGAAATTGCACTTAAAATAGTGTACTTGGAAGAGTGCTCTGACACGATCAAACAAAAGCACAGGGAGGGCAAGTGATGAATCGAAAGTCTGCAGCGCAGTTACATATCGAACATACTGTTGCTTGTTTGCGTGAGCATTCCAGCTCTGTGATTAAAAATGTGCTGCTAATGTCCAACATTCCAACCTTTAATGTCCAGCAAGCAATGCAATCCCTGCATCAGCATGGCCGCGTTGCATTACACTTTCATCCAGATCGAATCGATAGCCGTGGCTTATCAGTGGCCGCAGGGTTATTGAAAGATGGATGTTATAAAAGTCAGTTTGAAACTCATATTTCCAATGGGCAGCTATCGCCCGAATTAGGTGGGCCAAGAGATCATTGGGAGAACCAGCTTTTTGGCAATAGCTATTCAGGTGTGAAGCTGCGCCCTAAGTACGGAGCGTTAGATATTGGTTTATGCCCGATGGGGCCCGCGCCTCGATTTGGTAGCTGTTATTTCTTGACTCATACTCAAGTGCTTTCACGTTGTACGTTCAGTTACATGGATTCATACCGCTTGCCCAAAGAAAAAGGCACCTTGAATTGCTTTGAAGTGGTCTTGGCTGCGTTATTGAGCGAATGCTTTGAGCGCCAATATGCATTAGGCGTTAAAGACATTAAGCCTGCTGGGATTGTTGAGCATGTGTCTTATCAGCTTTCAAAGGGAGTAAATGCTAGGTTTGAGCGTAGTGCGCTGTCTAATCTTGACCATTACATTGAAGCGCAAATTCATGGAGAAGTATCATTAGATAATGATATTGGCTATCTGGTAGCGGATCCTAGCTTTAAAGACACAGATATCGGAGAGGTGATGCAAACCTTGTGCAGTGAATACGATATTCAACTGCTATGGCACCAAGGCTATCAGCTTGAGGTTGTGAAGGTGCCAGATGATTTTCGCGGTGCCGCGATGCCAGATTTAGCCAAAGTCATCGCTCGAGATAATATCATTACAGCTGAGGTTATTGGCCGCGCAGCGCAAGTGTTGTCAGAAAGTCCTGTGTCATGGAGTGAGCGAAGTAAGCAAGCTCAGCAAATTCAGCAGCTCAAGTTAATGTGGCATGTGTTAGTTAAGTTTGGGGTTTAAGAAATCTGATAAAGTCGCTTAACCAAACCGATAAGTTGCGCCGCCTTGGCGTTTTGATTTATACATGGCAAAGTCTGCCGCTTTAATTAAGGTATCAAAGTCATCACCCGAGTCGGGAAAGGTCGCGATACCGACACTGCAATTGAGTAATATTTTCTGTCCATCGATAGTAAATTGTTTATCTAACGCACTAATTAACAGATCTGCCATGTGCGAGTTATCATTGTTATCTTCGATATCTTCTAGCAGTAATACAAACTCATCGCCGCCCATTCTCGCTAATGTATCAGATTCCCTAATAACCTCATTTAGTCTTGCTACGGTTTCAATAAGCACTTTGTCACCATTACAATGACCATAGGTATCATTGATCTTTTTAAAGTCATCTAAATCTAAGTAAAATAGACTGAATTTAGTGCTAAGGCGCTTACAGCGTTCAATAGAGTGTTTCACTCTATCCATCAATAAGTGACGATTTGGGATTTGAGTTAGTTGGTCGTAGCAAGCTAAATTTAATAATTGCTGTGCATCTTCAATGCGTTTAGTGATATCACGATTAATGCCTAAAGCGCCGATAAATTGTTGGTTGTTATCAAATAGCGGTACACACATGGACTCAACCCAACCGATAGAGCCATCTTTATGCAAGAAGCGGATTTCCCCTGTCCACTTGCCGTGTTGTTCGACTGAGGATATGACTAAATCAGTGATGGAAGCGCTGTCTTCGGGGACGTGAAGCAGACTGACGGGCTGGCCGATAATGTCCTCTTTACTATAGCCGTATAGCTGTTGAGAACCACAGTTCCAGTCGATGACAATGCCTGCAGCATCTGTGACAACCACTGCATCAAATAAGTAGTTAAAAGCTTGTGCTCTAAGAGCTGAAAGATCAACGTCCATTTAATAATACCTTCTTCATCCTGTTAGAAAGTGATGCATTTAAATTAATCGTGATAGTCCTTTTAAGCGTATAAACTCAAATGAAGTAAGATTTAAGTTTGTTAGTTTAAGCAGATTTAAGTTTGTTAGTTTAAGCAAGAGTCAGCCGTGATTCAGCTTTTAAATAATGAACAAAAATTTACCTTTCTTATACTGCTCTAGCAATGACTATCGCGTAGAATTATAGTTCATCATTAACACAGTGTTTATTAGCAATGTGTGAATCAGTTAACACTTCTCTATAAGCGGCTGTTATCTAACCTCTTAGCTTGCGATACTGCGGCAATTTTCCTCATTTAGTGCTGTCATCTTCAGGAATGTAATGGATAAAACCTTAGAAAAATCTCTCGGCCAGTGGCTTAAGCAACAAAAGTCTTCTTGTGGCATATTCTTGAAACTCACCATTTTTACCGGTGCACTAAACGGTGTCGCGATTGTGATGCAAGCTTATTTGTTGGCGCATATTTTACATGGCGTGATTATGCTTGAATCACCTATGGCCAGTTTTACTAGCCAGTTTATTGCATTAGTGACACTCATTATTGTTCGTGCAGTACTTGCCTACGCCCGTGAACGTTTAAGCTTTGAGGCAGGTAAACGACTTCGTAGTGATATTCGTGAAGCTGTATTAAATAAGCTTACCGACTTGGGCCCTGCGTTTATTAAAGGTAAGCCCGCCGGAGCTTGGGCGAGTATCGTGCTCGAACAGGTTGAAGATTTACACGACTTTTATGCCAAATATTTACCGCAAATGATGTTGGCCGGATTTATTCCGCTAATTATTTTAGTGTCGGTGTTCCCGCTTAACTGGGCCGCAGGGCTTATATTATTTGCTACTGCGCCGCTTATTCCTATGTTTATGATTTTGGTTGGCATGGGCGCTGCTGATGCTAATCGTAAAAACTTCAGCGCATTATCACGCTTAAGTGGCCATTTTATGGATCGTTTAAAAGGATTAAGCACGCTGAAGTTGTTCCACCGCGGCGAAACAGAAGTGAATAAAATTGAGACGGCTTCAGAGGACTTCAGACAAAGAACCATGTCGGTACTGCGAATGGCGTTTTTAAGCTCGGCAGTATTAGAGTTTTTTGCTGCGCTTTCGATTGCGGTATTGGCGGTGTATTTTGGCTTTAGCTATTTAGACCACCTTAACTTTGGTCACTATGGCGCAGGGATTACCCTATTTACTGGCCTGTTTATTCTGATATTAGCCCCTGAGTTTTTTCAGCCGCTACGAGATTTAGGCACTCATTATCATGCAAAAGCGGAAGCGATTGGTGCTGCTGAAGCGCTAGTTGAATTACTTGAACATCCAAATCCATTAAAACAGGTGGACGGTAATTTTAGTGAGCAAACAGCGCAGCATCATAATGTGTCATTAGATAATATTGCTATCTCAGCTGCTGATTTAGAAGTGCTGACCTTAGAAGGTACATCACTGTTAGGCCCCATTTCATTTGAGGTGGCAGCAGGGCAAAAGGTGGCGATTGTTGGCCCAAGCGGCGCGGGTAAAACAAGCTTACTTAATGCATTGTTAGGGTTTCTTCCTTATAAAGGCTCCCTTAAAGTTAACGGTGTTGAGTTAAGCGTATTGGATAAGCAGCAATGGCGAGCTCATCTAGCATGGCTTGGCCAAGACCCACAGTTATTCCATGGCAGCATCCGCGAAAATGTCTGCTTAGCCAACCCTGAATTAACCGACTCTCAACTAATGGCATTACTGGAAAAAGCCAGTATTGCTGAGTTTGTTCATCAGCACCCGCAGGGCCTAGATGCCGTGATTAACGACCAAGCGGCAGGGGTTTCTGTAGGCCAAGCGCAACGTATTGCCCTTGCGCGTGCGTTAGCACAACCAGCGAGTTTATTTCTACTTGATGAACCTACAGCAAGCCTTGATAGCCACAGTGAAAAACTGGTATCAGATTCTCTTAAACTAGCCATGTCGCAGCAAACCTGCGTGATGGTGACTCATCGACTTGATCAGTTACAAGGCATGGATAACATCTTAGTGGTTGAGCATGGTCAGATTGTGCAGCAAGGGGATTATGCTTTGCTGAGCGCTCAAGCGGGTTTATTTAAAAACATGCAACAACAGGATGATGACGGTTTATCACTGTATGTTGATGAGCCACAGTCAACCCAGACCGATGTGCAAACTAAAAGGGAGGATGTGTAATGAAGCTATTACTGCCTTTCATTAAGTTATTTAAGCGTCAGTGGTTAATGATGTCGGTTGGTTTATTGCTAACTTGCACCACGATCATTGCTGGTATTGGGTTATTGTCGCTGTCGGGTTGGTTTTTATCCGCCACCGCTATTGCAGGATTAACAGCAGCAACCGCGCTTGCGTTTAACTTTTTCACTCCTGCTGGTGGGGTGCGTTTTCTATCAATAGCCCGAACCGCCAGTCGATATGGTGAGCGATTAGCGACCCATGAAGCCACGTTTAAACTGCTAACTGAACTTCGCGTTTGGTCGTGGAAAAAGCTACTGCCATTAAGTGCTAGTAACCTAAAAGGCTTGCGACAAGGGGATATGCTTAATCGGTTAGTGGCCGATATCGACACCCTTGATCATCTTTATTTACGCCTATTAGTGCCAATGGCCGCTTCATTACTGACGGTGGTTGCACTTTATGCCTTCTTATCTTGGTTTGATGCCTCGTTAGCCATTAGCTTATGTGCATTGTTAATCGCTGCTTGGGTTGTTTTACCTTTGGTGTTTTATCGTCTGGGTAGAGAGCCGGGCGAAGCTGTTGTTGATAGTAAACGAAGCTTTCGAGTGTTGATATTAGATGTGATTCAAGGGCAAGCCGAGCTAACTTTATTTTCGGCAAATGACCGTTATCGTCAAAAGCTACGTGAAGCTGAGTTATCGTTATTTACCAGCCAAACCGCAATGGCGCATATTACTGGCTTAAGCCAAGCACTATTAATTATGGTTAATGGCGCAGCGGTCGTCATGATGATGTATCTTGCTGGCCAAGGTGTGGGTGACAGCGTGCCGCCTGGTCCGTTAATGGCGATGATGGTATTTGCCACCATGGCCACCATTGAAATGATGATGCCAATCTCTGGTGCCTTCCAGCATTTATCAGGTTGTGTATTAGCGGCTAAACGTATTTCGGAAGTCACCGAGCAAACACCTGATGTGGTGTTTGGTGAGGTTAATAAGCTTGAACTGTGCGACATAAAGCTCAGTAATATTCACTTTGGTTATCAAGCTGATGCGAAAGTATTATCTGGCTTGAATTTAGATTTACCCCAAGGCAGTAAGGTTGCACTGTTAGGCGCAACAGGCTGTGGTAAGTCGAGTTTACTCAGCTTAATCACCCGCGAATGGCAACCGCAGCAAGGCAAAATTAGCCTGGGCGGACGTGATATTAGTGAGTTTGATGAAGCAACATTGCGTAGCTCAATGACTGTTGTTAGCCAACGAATTCATTTGTTTGCTGGCACAGTACGAGACAACCTAGCCATTGCACTGCCTTATGTTGAAGGTCAAAAAAGACGAGCCAATGATGAGCGTTTAACCGCAGTGCTTAAGCAAGTTGGTTTAGAGACGTTACTGAGTTCAAAAACCACCACAGATCGCGGTGAAGAAGTCGGCTTAGATAGTTGGATTGGTGAAGGTGGTCGCCAACTCTCTGGTGGCGAACAACGCCGTATTGGTGTGGCTAGAGCGTTACTGCGTGATGCGCCAATTTTATTACTAGATGAGCCAACAGAAGGGCTGGATAAGCGCACCGAACGCGAAATATTACGACTGTTATTTGCCTTAGCAAAAGGCAAAACCATGTTGATGATAAGCCACCGTTTAACCGCCATGGCTGAAATGGATTGTATTCATATGATCCAAAATGGACAAATAACCGATAGTGGTGACCATCAGCAATTAATGGCAAGCAGTGCTGATTACCAAAGCTTGTATAAGCATTTAGGTAAAGAAGCTTAATAGGGCTGTTGTCGTTTTGATATCGTTTGAAAAGTATTGGCAAACATTTTTGAAACGTTAATGACAACAAAAAAAACGCTAATCGACTTGGGTAACAACCAAGCGGTTAGCGTTTTTTTAGCTCAAGTTGAGTCGGGTATTGTTAGGCAGGTAATTAGGTAGGCAATAAAGTTTGCTTTGATCCTACTTATTCCTGACCCTACTTATTCTAGATTAGTCGTAATAAACCCATCTACCGTGTTCTAACTGAAATGATTCTATCTCATTAACACTTATGACGTTCAGAATTTCATTTTTAAGCCGTATGGTGATTTCGGCTCTAATGTGACACGCAATACCGATTGGGTTATCACTGTATTGTTGACAGCTTGAAATAGATAAATTATCAATATCAACACTTGTCTCTACACCCCAAATATGTTGAGTGTAACTTTCTTTAATTGCTTGCTTTACATCTTTTTCAGCCATGTTTTTACTAAGAAATAACACGTTAAATAAATAAGCAAACAGCGTAATCACAAAACAGAAAAATAGAGCGAAAATGGTTAGGTTTTTAGCCGATATGTTCTTAATCTTCTCTTTAGCTTGATCTTTATCACTATTTTTAAGTTCTGTTACAAATAGGGTGATTTCAATTCTTGTTGCTTTTAACCAAGCTTCTACAGTTGTGAATGTTGCACGGTTTACAAGTGTTGCGTCATCCTTTAAGAATAATACACTCCAAAACTTGGTATTTTCTTGGTATCTAAAGCCAATAATAACCAGCACATAGCCAACAACCCCAGCTAAGTAGACGAACATTCCATATTCCAAAGTAATCATTGATGAAGTTAATGAACCTAAAAATGAACCAGAGTCAGTTTGAGAGAATCTAAAAAACTCTGGTACGTACTCTATTACTAGGTTAAATAATTCTTTCACGGTTTCAAAATTAGTGACTAAGAAAAATATAGGAACTCCAATAGCCAAAAATCTAACTAATTTAATCGGCGCCCCCAATAAAACTAATAACACCAATGGGAATATAATCGCATAATCAAAAAATGATCCATCTTTACTGAAAGGGATTAATGGTTCACCAAAGGTTGAAATAAAAGGTAAATACCCTGAAAAAATAAGACAAAGTAATAATGATACCAATAAAACATTTAATGCTTGTACTGTTGGTAATGCATGTTTAAATGATTTTTTAGAAGGGATGTAAAAAGATATTTTATCTAACAAGATAACTCCATGTTATTAATTTAAAAAAAACGGTAAATTATCATTATTAAAAAGACTGTAAATACAGTAAGACATATTTTGTGAGCTAAACTTATAAACTGTTAATTAATATGTTTTTATATTACATGTATTTATAATACAGTCTGGATTGTGGTTATTATTTAAACTGAGCTTATTTAACTTTTTAAAAATTAGCATGTAACAATGTGGGTGAAAGCGTGTGGATTTATTAATCTTTAAATAACGAACAACCATTTAAGTAACTAATAGGTATTTAAATAACTAACAACTATTTAAATATCTAAATCGTTTTTGAAAAGGAATGGGTAAGTGTGAAGAGTATAAAGGTGGTTCGTTAGATTAAGGATTATACAGAATACAATAAAGCTTACTCCAAATTAGCTGGGTCAAATTAGTTGTGTCAGAGTAAAATTTATGAATCGTAACGGCCTAATAAGAACGGAAACTAGGCTTTAATTGCTGAGGGGGTAACTGTAAACTGAAACCTCAAGAATGAGTTATGTCACAAAAAAATCAATTATAGTCTTCAGCTTGAGCGAAGCAAAGAGCTTCTTTTATTGCATAAATTTGCTTTGGATTATGAGCGTTTTCCCTAATTCATTTCCAAACTTCGTTTGGATTAAGGTCAACGTCGTGGCGCTTCGCCCACACTCGACGAAAGGGAAACAACAGCATTTCCCTTTTCGATATCCCTTGCCGCTCCGGCGAAGTGTTTTCCTCATGCTAAAGAGCGAATTAACTACCGCCTCAGATTCGCCATCCTTGGCTCAATCTGAGGCTATGTCGGCGTCCTGCCTCCATCACGTAAATTAGCTCAACGCACTCGGACACTTCCAGCGGAGACTATTGAGCCCGCAGGTTCATTTGTTATTTTTGAGAGTATTTCTAAATTAGTCGCTCAAGTTATGTAGGCTTTCATACTCTTTGAATGCTTAATTTGAATAGAGGCAAGCAAGAAAATCGCGTGAGTCCAGACATGGCCTTTCTCGCAAATCCATGTGTTTCAAGGCATTTAGTGCATCCTGCACTTAAGATTCTGGCTAGCTTTCGAGGGGAAGGGACGCCCCATTGGAAGCGTTAGTGATTTTTGTAGCTTGCCGAAGCAGGCAGCAAAGGAAGGTTAACGCTGGATAATCCCCGTTGGAAATCTTTCGCTTTCCAGAAAATTTCGCCGGGGCTGCTGGGGAGATGCAAGAGGGGTGAGCAGTTTCACCCTTCTTGCTCTGGTGTGGGCGAAGCGCCACGATTTTGATTCAATCCAAACGAAGTTTGGCAGTCGAGAGAACACCTGCAATTTAATCTGAAGGGGCGAAGCGCCACGACTTTGATTTTTTCAAATGATAACTTCAAAATTTGAAACAAGCTTTGGGACAAGGCTCAATTAACCAGTCGATGCATCTGCTTATTATCAATAATCCTGATCGTTAGGTTATCTAATTGGGAGCCGCTATCAGTACCTGAACTTGAGCCTGAACCTGATTGATCTTTAACAGCAACAGCCAACATATTGTCTGCTACAAGCTTCCCAGTAATGGGTTTGTACTTGGCTAATGGCCCAATAAATATTCCTGAAGCAATAGCAAAAAATTTCTGGCCAATATCTTCTAAAGTGCGTTGATGTGCACGCTCCCCTAATAACAAACTTGGTTGAAATATGTAGAGTTTAGACAAGGGAAGTTGGCTTAAATCACGCTGCACTTCACCTTTGACTCGATTGTAAAACACACTCGATTTTTCATTGGCATCTAAGGCTGTTACGACCAATAACTCAACCCCAGTTTGTGCTTGATACTTTATGACCAGTTTGGCAAAGTCGATGACAGCGGTGTGGTCGACTTTGATAAAGTTCTCCTGATTTCCCGCTTGTTTGATGGTGGTGCCAAGGCAACAAAATGCTTGGTCGATGCTCGCAGGTAAGCTTAACTCGGTTAGCTGATTTAACTGAGTTTCGACAAAGATAAGCTTTTCAATTCCAGGTGTCGAAGCTTCAAGTTTAGGCGGCCTTCGACCAATGACCACAACTTGCTGATAGCGATTATCTGCCAATATGTTTAATAACAAACATTGACCAATTAAACCTGTTGCTCCAATGATTGCTGCGTTCATAGTGGCCTTTAGTGAGGTTTACAGTGTAGGAGGAATACTTTAACAGCTTTTTGCTTGTTAATTGCCAGTAGATACCGCACTATTTTATTCACTGTTTATTGAAGAATGCAAAGACCATATTCAAGGAGAAAATAATGGGATTTTTTGACGCGCTTTTAGGTAATTCTTCTGAAATGGATTTAGGGGAGTTACAGCAAGAGTTATCGCCTATTATGGCTGACAATGAGTCAGTTCAAATGGGTTATAAACTTATTCGTGACATGTTCGTTTTTACTGATAAACGGCTTATTCTGATTGACAAGCAAGGCATGACGGGTAAAAAAGTCAGTTATCATTCAATAGCGTATAAATCGATGACTCATTTTGTGGTTGAAACAGCTGGCACTTTTGATATGGATGCAGAGCTTAAAATCTATATCTCAGGAACTGAGCAACCTATCGTCAAAGAGTTGAAGAAAGGTACCGATGTGGTCGGTATTCAAAAAGCGATTGCTAACTTCTCGCTTTAATCGCTACGAATAAGCGCTAGCTTATTGATATAAAAATACTTTGTATGTTGATTAGGCAGATTTTATTACATTCTTTTTTAAAGAACATTATTGGATTAAGTCGTAAATGAGCAAAGAAAACCAGCCTCAATCATTAAGTGATGCACCTAAATCTGTCCAACTAGCGGTCGATTTAATCCAGTTGCTTGAAGAAAATAACATCGATACAGATACCGCTATTGAAGCATTGCAAATCACCTTAGATGATTTTAAAAAAAAGCTGCATAAAACGGATTAGCCAAAGCTAATGAAAATAAAAAGGAAAAGATATGACCGAAGCTCACTTGCCATTAACTGATTTTATTGAATATCCTCAAGCTGAAATGCTTGAACGTGCTAAGCAAAATTATCAGCATGTGAAAAGACGTCACTCGATTCGTAAGTTTTCAGATAGAGCCGTACCTCAAGAAATTATTGAGCAATGTATTCTTGCTGCAGGTACCGCGCCAAATGGTGCTAATCACCAGCCTTGGCACTTTGTCGCAATCAGTGATGCGGGTGTTAAAGCGCAAATCCGTGAACAAGCAGAAGCTATTGAACAAGCTTTTTATGCAGGCCGCGGCGGTGAAGAATGGTTAGATAACTTAAAGCCACTTGGTACCAATGCCAGCAAGCCTTACCTTGAAACAGCGCCTTGGTTAATTGCAGTATTCACTAAAAAGCGCAGTGACGATAATGGTGAGCAAAAACAGAATTACTACGTCCATGAGTCAGTGGGAATTGCGACAGGCTTTTTATTGCAAGCGCTGCATAATGCAGGGCTTGGTACACTGACACATACGCCAAAACCGATGTCGTTTTTAAGTAAAGTTTGTGGCCGTGATAGTGATAATGAACGACCTTACATGTTGATTATTGCTGGTTACCCTGATGATGGCGCAACAGTACCTGAGCATGCACTACAGAAAAAGTCATTAGCTGAAATCAGTGACTTTATCTAGCCAGATACTGATTGAGATACATCAAGATATGAATGAGTTACTGAAGGCAGTGGCTCGTTTAGTGTGACAACAAGGGAGTAGTAATGGGCTTTCAACGAATAATGGCTTTGCATGTTCATGATGAAGCTGAGTATCAAGCTTATCGAGATGCCATGCTGCCAATCTTGCATTTTTATGGTGGTGACTTTGGCTATGATTTTACGGTATCTGAAGTGCTAAAGTCTAAAACAAGCACTGAGATTAATCGGGTTTTTACTATCGATTTCCCGTCGGAAGAAGTGATGAAGGCGTTTTTTAACGACGAAGTATATCTGTCGGTAAAGCAGCGCCATTTTAATGCATCTGTTACCAGCTCGACCGTGATTGGATTACATCAAACAGAGTAGAGATACTGTTTATTCGACTCGATTATTCTCGTGTTTCAGTCTCGTATTCTTTAGCTCTGTTACTTGGTTACCCTGCTGTTTTTATATTTTTTTTAGATCTGGCTTAACGTTATTATGTTCATTTGTCGCTATTATCCCTTCTCGGAGTGTTCAGTTGAAATGATGAGTATTCCAAATCTCATACTCGGTCAAAACAGTCTCAGTCATTAACAGGGCGCTCATGGAAAATTTATACCTTACTCTTGGGATAAGCCAAGATGCAGATGATGAAGCTGTGATGATGGCTTATGAAGATTTGTATCTCTTTTATCATTCAGCCGAGTACCAAAGCGTTTATTCTGATATTGATATCAAACTGGCTAATATCGCAGTGTCCTATAACATTTTGAAGTGTGCGACTAAGCGTAAATCTTATGACGAAATGTGGCTGCATCATCAGGCGGAAAAATCATTAGATGCCTTAGTTGATGTGCCTGACATGAGCTATGAGTTTGAGGTTGATTCTGAGATTAAAGAGCAATGGAATGAAACCGTTGAGCAGTATCCGCAATTAGTTGAGCTATATGACAACCTAGCTTGTTTATCTAATGTGCTCGCTTTCTCTTTCAAAGCCTATATTTTAGAAAGCCAACGCTTCGAAGAAAGTGAACGTTTGGCCTACATCATGTGTGCTCAGTATATACAGCGATTTTTTGGTGAAGATCAAAATATTAAGCCGTTAGCTAAAGGGCTGCTAACAACTCACAGCCCCTCAGATTTAGTTACTGTCGATGAGTTATTTGATACTCAGGGCATTGAAGTTAACGCTCAAATCCCTATTGATAATAACCAAGACGGTGTTAATAGCAGTTTAAGCTCTAATAACAACACAGTGACTCAGCTAAAAGATAATAATATCCATGCTAATAACAGCAACGATGTTCAAAATGTCAGTGATTCATGTGATAGAAAAGAAGTGATTCACCGCTTGGTCTCGAAAGAAGATCGTGATCATCGACATTTAGCTAAAAAAGCGACAGCGAAAGGCAGCTTGATTCTATTAGGGTTATTTATAGTATCTAATTTGGCCGCCTAATGATGAATAGTAAAAGGCTGTTTAGGCGTTACTTCCAACCTTGAAGCCATTGTTGAGAGTCTTTTAAATCGCGCCAATTAATCGCAAATTCTTCGGCGTTCATTTCTGCACGAATAATACATTCAATGACATTACTGTCTTCATCGTAAATGACTTTGACTACCGAAAAATGTTTCAGTTTTTGGATCACATGCACTTTGGTCCATTTACTGTGTAATAACTTCTTTGGGTGTAATGGATTCATAAACCCCTTTATCCTAATTAACCTTATTTCTGGCGAGTAAATAACATCGTCTTGTTAAATAAAGGATACGAAGCGCTAAACGGATAAGTTCAATCTGTTCAATGAATGTCTGGGTTTAATAACTGCTTTTGTAATGCTGATAAGGCTGCAAAGCTCCACTAATTCAGAACTCCACTAATCCTAAGCCCCACTGATGTTGAGTCTCACTTATGTTGAGTGCAGATGACCTTCACTAATGGTTTTTACCCCTGACGACTTGCTTCTATCGCGGTTTGCAGTTCTTTTAAATCCCTGACAATGATGTCTGCTTGAAGTTGATATTCTGGCTGCTTGTGATGATTGATAAACACCGACATCATGCCAGCATTCTTGGACGCTTGAATATCGTAAAGGTAATCACCTACATAAATTAGTTCTGCAGCCGATATTTGCCATTGGTCAGCGATAGCGAGTAACGCATCGGGTGCAGGTTTTGCTGGGTAACATTCACGGGTTAACACCAGTGCGATATTGATGTCGTTTTGGCTAAGCTTGGTTGCGGTAGCCGCTTTGCTATTGCGAGTGACGATGGCAGCAGGTAAAGCTAATTCTTGCAAGCTTGTAAGCAGCGAATGCATGTGGGGTAGTGCTTTGGCATTTTTCGCATCAAAAGTTTCGTGCTCGATAATAATTTGCTGGGCGCGTTGCTGATCATCAATGGATGTCATTGCATCAATGTAGTTGAGAATGTCTGTATCGATGGGGCAGTTTAATTGCTGCTTTATTTTTCGAAAGTCCAATTCTGATTCAACTAAGGTGCCGTCTAAATCAAAGATAACACCTTTAATATTTGCCAGTTTTTCCATTTCTAATCCATTATATTCAAGCTATTGATGGCAGAGTTTGCTCATCGCCTGTTTTGCTCATCGCCTGTTTTGCTCATAGAAGAGCTAATCCGTTGAAGAGTTAACATATCGCAAGTTTACTGCTGAAAATCAATACTGCCGAGTGTCAGTGAAAAATTGCCCGCTTGTTTATCGGCAATAAGCAGTCCGACTCTATCCACATTTGCAAATACTAACGCTGGCGCATTGACGCTTCTACCGCGAAACTGTGACTTAAAATCAGCAGGAATAAAAGTATGTTCAGTTTGCTCGCCAGCTGTTGTATCAAAGTTGGCGACATATGCCTCACCAAAAGACAATTCAGGAGTTTTAAAACGTAATTGGTATCGTTTCCCATCGCCCATGACGGTGAGCTTTACCGAGCTTGATGTAGGAATAGATGTATTAATTCGATACTCCATCGAGGCAAAACCACCATTATTGGCTAATGAGACATTACCGCTAAAAATAGGTTGGTCTAGCGCTGCATCATTTTCTATTTCACTGGATGAAATACCGCCCATGACAGTGTCATTACTGATTTTGGCTGCGCTTAATTGCTGCTGGGAGCTGAATTGAATTTCCATAGCACTCACTGAAGTTTGAAATAGCATAGTCGCTAACAAGCTGGTGGATAAAAACAGACCTTTTAATAGTACGCCGATTACTGCTGAAGTATACCTGTGGCATAACTGTTTGATGAGAATAAGTGGGCTTATCATTTTTACCTCATTACTTGTAGTTACCTGTGCTGTATTGCTCAAACTTAACCGCACAGATTACAAGAATATAAAAAAGCGACTTATCTCGGGTGGAAGATAAGCCGCAAAAGGGTCGGACGGAGATAAACTTTAAACTGTTTAGATATAACTAGTACTGAGTGAGTTACTCCTCAGCGACAAAGTCATCCATCAAAATCACTGAGAACATTGAGGTGTCATTTTCAGCATCGACTGCGGCTACGCTATAGATACCATTAGCGGCTAGTGATACTGCTAGTGGGCCAATCGCGACTGTTTTAGTGCCAGTGACAGTTACGCTAACGGTGTAATCACCTGGTGCGATACTTAAACTGCCTGATGCCGCTTTAAATGGTACGTTTGATAATGCAGGTGCTGTATCACTGATATCGGCTGTTGGGGTTAAGTACACATCAACATTACCCGCAGAATAAGATGCGTGGATAACGTTTAATCTTGCTTCCGTTGCTATTCTGCGAGTGTGCTCAGAAAATGCCCATGGTGAGATGTCATCGTCAGCTAATGAGCCGACAGCAAGTACTGAGTAGCTGTAACCTAGCATTAAGTCTACAGGCGCATCTTTAATCACTTCTACTGAGTTATCAGCATCTGCTGCAACTGTTACTGTGTGCATGTCTTCTGGAATATTGACATAACCTGCGAAGTTCCCAAATGACAACATATCGATTGCAGGTGTGGTGCTGCCATCCAAAAATACATCAACTGCTGGTGCATCAGCTACAGCATGAACAACACGAATGTCACTACCGCTGCTCACATCATTTAACAGTACTTGTCCTTCTGGTAGGGCAACTAGTAGAGCTACAGGTGATTCACCTGACCACTCGTTTGGAATCGCTGAGATAAAGTAATCCATTCCGGCTGCTAAATTCACAGTGCCTGAATCAAAAACCACGGTTTTATCGTCCGTTGGCGTAATTCTAATTTGGTAATCGCTTGTTGGGACTTCTAGCTGGTCGCTGTTGTCCATGTAGTTTGCTGATAACGTTGGCTCCATCATACTGATGTCAGCCATCGGCGCAGTGACATATATATCGACTAAACCAACATTTGGTGTTGCGTGCAGCACTTGCACACGAGCGTTATCTGCGGTGATGTCGCTTTCTTCATTGGCAATGAGTTTTAGCATTAAGGTCTCATCGCTAACATTACCGAGTGCAACGGCGGTATATTCCATATCTTCAGCGACAGCTAAGTCTGCCTCTAATACTGTTAGCGTAGTACCGTCAGGGAGTTTTGCATCCACACCGATTGCATAGGTGGCAGTTGCGACCTCAAGTAAACCGCTAGACATGGCGTAATCAACATCGGTTAATAGCGATGCACCATCAGCGGTAACGTTGACCATTGGGGCATCACTACCAGCATGAATGACACGAATTTCGCCGTAAGTGATATCAGGTGTTTCGACTGCAGCAACCGTATTATCATCGTCATCATCTGAACATGCGGTTAAACCAACCAGTGAAAAACATAGAGCCAGAGAGTAGATCCTTTTCATCGTTCTTTCCTCGAATTCATTTCTTGTATGTGCGGATTTATCAATCCATTTGATGTTGTGATTTCAGGCGCTGAGTTCGAGAGGTAATACGGCATTTGCTAAATTAGGATCATTTTTAAACAATGAAAATTTTGCACAGAGATCGATTAGCACATTTTTATCTGCTGAGGATTTAACGTCGACAGGGGAGGTGTTTGTCTTTAATCTGTAGACAGAATAGAGCTTTGAAGGCAGTGGTAGTGATTCAAAAAAACGGTAGTAATTCGGAACATCAATCGAGTAAAAAACAGCAAAATTTTAAAGTCGTGTCGTTTAATTTATTCAATTTTATCGAGCCGCCTGCGGCATATTATGATTTTGAAAACATCTATTCTCGTCAACAGTGGCAAAAAAAATGTACTTGGTTAACGCAGTATATTAATGAACACCAACCTGACATTATTGGCTTTCAAGAAGTGTTTAGTCCTGATGCGTTAAAAGCACTATTAGGACCATTGGGATACCCATATTTTGCCGCATTAGATGAGCCAAGTTTGATCAGTGATTATGTTTATCAAAGCCCCGTAGTTGCTATCGCATCTAAATTTCCTATCACAGAATCTGTTTTAGTGACTCCTGATGAGAACTTGTTCCCACTGATGGGCATTGCCAATGATTTTAGCTTTAGTCGGCAACCACTTAGAGTAAAGATTGCTTTAGCTGAATTTGGTGAATGTGAGTGTTACGTTGTGCATTTGAAGTCAAAACGCAGCGGTATGGGTTTGGATACACTGGATGATTCAGGCATGAAAGGTGGCGCGGATATTATGGCAAGACAAGCGTTAGGTAGCTGGGCATCCAACATGCAACGAGGAAGTGAAGCGGCGTTATTGTTTAATGAAATTGCAAAGCAGCGCACTAAAAGCCAATTGCCAGTGTTGTTAATGGGTGACTTTAACGACACCTTGCAGAGTACTGCACTTGAAGCTTTTCGCGCTAATGGTAAACGGGTCTTTAGAAACGATATTATCGATCCTAAACTTAAAGTGATGAACGATAAAACCTTAGCGGATGAATTTGCCCAGTTCAGTTTGTTTGACAGTTATGAGCTTTTTCAAACAGGGCAAAAGCTCAATGCGACATTGGCTCAAGATGAATATGAGTCAGGCTTGCATGATGAAGATTCTGATATTGCTGAAGATGTACTGCCGCCTGTTGATCCGCTCAAATATGCTCGCCAAGCGACTCATTATTTTGGCAATACTGGTTCAGTGCTAGATTATATTTTGGCGTCGTGCGAGTTTGACGCATCCCATCCGAGAAACTTAGCTGAAGTCACTGACTATCAAACTCATGACAGGCACCTTGTTAGACCTGAATATGAACGAGACAGTGACAGTACAGATCACGCACCAGTGATGATGACGTTTACTTTGCGCAGTTAATTAAGCGAAAAATAATAATGCCGCCTTTTAAATAGAGCGGCATTACTCAAGAACCAATTAGCTTATAGTTTTAGTTTGTAAGGGTATTAGCAGCAACTAGAGTTACCTGAACTGTTATTTTCGCTGTTGGGGCTTGAGCAATTACTACTTGAACTGCTGCAGCACGCAGCTGGACTGCTATCAACTTGCTCAAGTGCCGCTTTTAGTAGCTCGAACGAAGCGCAGATGTTTTCTCTTGAAGTTGCAATATTCATCCGCATAAATTGTGGACTTTGAGCACCAAACCAATTCCCCGGAGTTAAGCCCATTTTAGCTTGCTTAAAAACCACTTCTTTTAAGCGCTGTTCCGATAAGCCAAGTGCTGAAAAATCAAACCAAATCTGATAGGTTCCTTCTGGCTTATAAACCTTCAATTGCGGAATATGTTGCGCGGCAAACTCTGTAATCCAAGAGACTGTTTGCTCCAAATATGCCAGCATCTCATCAACCCATTCAGCGCCTTTTTCATAAGCAGCTATGGTGGCAAAAGTGGTGAGTGCATTGCCGTGGTCAAGGTAAAGTGCGCCAATGAGTTTTTTAATGCCAGTCAGCATGGTGGCATTATTTGTATAGATATAACCATTGGAGATACTGTGCATACCAAAGGTTTTAGCAGGAGAGCCAATCAAAGTGACCACATTGTCATAATCAAAGCTGGTTAAGCTAGTGAATTGGTGGCCTTTAAAAATGATATCAGAATGTATTTCATCACTGATTATCATGACATTATGTCGCTTAGCGATTTCAACAACCTTAGCCAGTTCTGATTGTGTCCACACTCTTCCAGTTGGGTTATGAGGGTTACAGAAAATCATCGCTTTGACATTTTGCCGCTTAATTTGCGCTTCAAAGGCATCAAAATCGATTTGATATTTATCATCAGCAATCACGAGTTCATTTTTAACCACTTTACGGTCAGCTTTAGTTATCAAGTTAGCAAATTGATGGTAAGCAGGTGTATGAATTAATACCGCATCCCCTTCATTGGTTAGTTCTCGAAGCAGTAATGCAATACCCGATAGTACTCCTGGGACTTGGACAAAATTTTCAGGATTGAGTGATATATCATGTCGTTTGGCATGCCAATTTGAAATAGCGCTAAATACGGCTTGTTCATTGAATTCGTATGAGTAAACACCGCGCTCAACTAAACGGCTTAATTCGTTGCTGATAGGCTCAGCAACGCTAAAGTCCATATCTGCGACCCAATAAGGAAACACATCCGTCGTGCCATAAAAGTTGTTGAGCATCTCAGGCTTACTTTTGATGAAGTTGTTTTCAGCGAACTGTGATGCGCTATTGAATTGGGTCATGGTGTCTCCGATACGTTAACTAATTTTTTAAAAAAGGTTTAAGTGTAGATAAGACGAAAGGGGCTCTTAAAAGACGAAGACAAGACGAAAATTTATGGGCTAAGCTAATTCTACATCTGGTATAAGGAGTATTTAAAAGTCAATATTTGTAGGTGTTTATAGACTAATCCATGTTTTTAATCCCATCTAGTAAAATGGTTTCACCTGGCTACAATGTGCCTCTGTGTTAAATTATTGGTATTGTGATAGTTTGGTAAGTTAGTTAACAAATATGAAATTTCGGCAAGGAAGCATAATGCGTCATATATTCATCTCATTAAAATGGGTTTTACTTAGTTTTATCTTTATACCAATAAGTTTATATCTGATTATTATTTTAATTAATTTAAATGATGAAGCCCCTTCAAAACAATCAATTGAAAATTTAGCAAAAATCGAAGCAAATAATCTTCGATTGACGAATAACTTAATTGAAAATGGTTATATTTTTACATTGGGCTTTGATGTTGAAAAATCAGCGTCTCCAAAAGAAATAGGATTAGCGCGTTTCCAGCAACTTCAGGATATAAGTATTATGGAATCGACTAAAAAGTTTAGCTCTGAACGCTTTGAAATTCCTAAGTTGTCCATTCAACAATGTATTAATAAAAATGACTTTACTGAGCAGTGCAGCGGTGTACTTATACAAGATAGTGAACTTACACTGCAACTAAAAGAGTTTGGCTGGCTAATTGATCGTTATCAGCAATTGATCAACCAGAAAGACTGGCAAGACGGGACTTACTTTAATGTATTTATAGACCAAATACCTGCGAGCAGTTTATTGACTGCACAAAAGCTATACTTACTTAATATATATGTCAAAACGAGTGAGATGGACAGTAATCAAATCGCAAAGGCTATCAATCAAGATATGATATTTTGGCAAAAAATTTCATCTAATACTCATTTTCTTCTTACTAAGGTTATAAGTAATGCTGGCATCGATACTAATATGCGACTGGGTGAAATAATTATTTCACCGTTAATTACTGCCAATTCAACTAATCAGATCCCGAAAACCTGGTTGAAAACATTGCCACCAAAGGTGTTATCTCTTGATAAAGTTAAGCTAGGTGAGTGGTACTTTTTCATGGGCATGACTGAGGCAACTAAAGTTGATGATAAGGCAAATATAGCTTCACATTTTTTTGAATGGCTACTCCTACCTCTATTTCAACATCAAGATACAGCTAATTTATATGCTGAAGCTTTAATACATAACTCAACGCAACAGCATTGTCCTGATAAATTTACATTCGATCTGATAAGTGATTACAGCTATAACCCTGTGGGTAAGTTTATTCTTTGCTCGAGTTCACCTTCATTTAATATGTATCAAAAAGCTCTTGATGATCTTGAAAATAAAAGAGTTAAGCTTTTATCAAATTTAAATTTATCAACGTTATAACTCATATCGTCAGCTTATCTAGTTAATAAATTCCGCGCTTTTATTACGCGGAATTTATTATTCAATCCAATATTTTGAACACTTGATTAAAGTCAATGGAGAAACTATTTTACTTAATTAGAATTGTTCAGCATTTCACTGATATTGACGCATCGCTGTTCTTTTTGACGAGTCTCTAATAAGGCGCGACGTGTCATTTGTGATAAGCCTGTTTCAGTATTTAATACTTCATTTATCGCCTCAACACTGGCATTACTGCAAGCTGTTGGGATCAATCTCCGATTATATGCGCGCATAAATACTGGCCCTTTCTTATCTATTTCCGCGATATTGGCTAAGCGTTGCTCGGCAGTGGCGGCGCTAAGTAACTTCTGCTCGCTTGGGTATAAGTAGTTCATTGCTACCCTTAATTTAGAAAAAGGCATACTAGTGTTGTGCTCAATAGTATGCAGCCATTGGCGCTTGAGTTGTGCTTGTGGGCGGATAACTTCAGCTGCAATAGCAGATTTTTGGCCACTATCGCTTACATCTAACTGCTTTTCAGTGGTTAATAATTTTGCGCTACTTGGGTAGTCATGGCGATTCAGTTGAATAATAATTTTCCAGCGTAAATCTTGACTGATATTCAAGCCTCGAATATTACTGGTGCCAGCCAACAGCTCAGCTAAATGATTAAGGGCATCCTTACTACTTGCCATGCTGACATAGGCATCAAACCAGCGACGCTGAAAATCGGCATTGTCATAATGCTGCATTGCCATGCGCAAGCTCATTTGAGTCAACCCTTTGCTGACTTTAGTGGCATAAGCTTTATGATTTGGTGCCATGCTATTCAAATACTGTTGAGCCTGTTTTAGGTTACCAATCACTTGGCCTAAAATGGTGTAGTCTTGCTCCGTTGGAGCGTTGACGAGTGCAACGTTAATGTATTGAACAAGAGAAATTTTACCGTCACTGACACTGTCCCACATACTTTGCCATAGCATCGAACGCAGTAGCGGATCGCTGACCTTGCTGAGCTGCTCTTTTGCTGTGATAAATGACTGCTCATCTAGCTGAACTTTAACGTACCCCCAATCTTCGAAGTTTGGGTAAACTAAGTTAGGGCAATGCTCTCCAATGAGTTCTGGAACCTCAGTTTTATCGCCTTTGTAGGTCACTGCGACTATAGGACCGCTATGAATTGAGTACTTTGAAGCACTGAATAGTGCCACTTGCACACGTTGTTCACGTAAGGTCGGCAGTTCACTACTTGGAGCGGTTTGAAGTAATGAAAACTGACTTATTCTGCCGTTTTCACAATGGAAATCCGCTTTTAAGGTATTAACACCTGCTTGGTAAAGCCAATCTTGTGTCCATTGAGATAAATCGCGATTACTTGCTTGGGCTAGACTACCAATAAAGTCATCTAAGGTGGCATTCTGGTAACTGTACTTTGATAGGTATTGTTGCACCCCTAATTGGAAGGTCTCTTCACCTAATAAGTGTCTGAGTTGTTTTAAGGTTGATGCACCTTTCGAGTAGGTGATGGCATCAATATTATCAAAGGCGTTCATGCTGGTGGGCACAGGCACTTCAATGGGGTGCGTTGTCACAAGGCTGTCTTGGCGGTAAGCGCTTTGTTTACCTGTGGCATAAAACGTGCGCCATGCATGCTTGAACTCCGTGGCTTCGCTGGTGGCGAGTGTGCCCATAAACGAGGCGAAGCTTTCATTAAGCCATAAACCGTTCCACCATTTCATTGTGACTAAATCACCAAACCACTGGTGCGCCATTTCATGCATGATCACACTGGCTAAGCGCTGTCTTTGCGCTGCAGTCATGGTGTCTTTATACATAAAGCGATTTTCAGCAAAAGTAACTGCACCTGCATTTTCCATCGCACCATATAAGAAGTCAGGCACTAATAGTTGGTCGTATTTTTTAAATGGGTAGTCAATACCAAAATAGTCATCGAAGAATGTTAGACCTTGCTTGGTATAAGTGAACCAGTCTTCAGCTGTGACTTGTTCTGCAACGGATTGGCGGGCAAATAATCGCATTGGGTATTTGCCACTGTTATCTTCCCAAACATGATAAGGACCAGCATGCATTGAAAAGTTATATGGGCTTAACTTAGGGGTAACAGGGAAGGTCCAAATATTTTGATTAGCTTGTTCATCAATGCTGGTTTCGCGCATGGTACTGATGACGCTCCAGCTTTTAGGCGCAGAAACGGTGATTTCATAAGTGGCTTTTAAATCTGGTTGATCAAATACGGCAAACATTTGCTGCGCTGCAGCAGGCTCAAAATGAGAGTATAAATACACTTTATCATCAACAGGATCGACAAATCGATGTAAGCCTTCCCCATTAGTGCTGTGTTCACGGCTATATTCAATTTCTATGGTATTTTTGCCGCTGCTCAGTAGTTGCGGGTTAACTGTGATATAGGCATCGTTATAGTTGGGATAAATGCGTTTGCCGTTAATAGCAAATTTGCTGATCAGGGCCTTGTTTAAGTCGAGAGTCAGGGGCTCTTTAGTGTTGCTTAGATTAAATTCAACTTTGGTGGTTGCATTAAAGCGACTATCGCCGGTGAGGTCAAAACTCAGTTGGTAGCCAACCTCTGAGACAACGTTTGAACGTGCCATTGCTTGGTATTCGCTAATGTTAGCGCTTCCGTCACGTTGTGTTGGTGATTGACTCGGTGTGCTGTTACAAGCTAATAAGCCTGTGCAAGCGAGGGCAACTAAAGACGACTTAAACAGATTCACAATTACTTCCCTAAAAATTTATTATTGTTTTTGGTACAGATATTTCATTCAATGACGATTGTTTACAGTTATAAAAAAGCCGACTCGAGGTCGGCTAATTCAATTTTATCAGAGGCTTATAGGCCTAAGAAAGACTTAGATTTAACTTTGCGGATTTCTTTTTCGTCAGACCATTCGATTAGGCCTGTTTCTAAATCCATAAGACGCATAGTCATTTTGTAGTAAACGTCTTTAGTACTGCCATCTTGTTTCACGATACTAGAAAGGTTGCCGTAAAGCATGTACTGAGCACCGACTTGGCGACCAAACTTGATAGCTGTTGATGGGTCAACCATACCAGCATTGTTTTGGTAGTCTAGTTGCTTACGTACTGAGTCAACTTTAGTCATGTCGATAAAGCGGAATTTACCTGAACGTAGTAACTTGTTGCTAATAGAGTCAGTGACTGATTCTGTATCAATATGTTCTGAGGTTTTGTTTTTGATTTTATCAACAAAGATAATAGGGCGATCGTTCTGTGTCATTACGATAACAGGTGGGAAGGTCAGCATGCTGTCGACCATTTTAGCGGCGATGGCTTGTAAGTCAGTTGAACCAAAGTTTTCGTTAACGGTTTCTACTTCAGTTGCATCGCCATACTCAACCTTAGATTGACAAGCTGATAGCCCGATAACAGCGGCTAAAACAAAAATCAGTTTAAAATGTTTCATAGTAAGTTCCATGTTGAATATGACTTATAAATAGTCGAGTTAAATAATTATTGAATAAAAACGGGTTTGATTGCCAGTCTCTATTACCCAAATTAATGTTGCACGATTAGGTTTTACATCAATCTTGGCAGCAGGACTGTTGCCTAAACGGATTTGATACTCGCCAGGTTCAATATATTGGCGGGCAATCTGTGCCTGTCTTGGTAATGTAAGCCAGCTACGTCTATCTGCTTGCTCTGTCACTACATTAAAAATTTGCATCAAAATAGCAGCAGCATCAGTTTCGTTATTTCGACGCTTACTTCCACTTTCTACACTGCGAGTCATTTCTGACTTAGTATAGACTCGTGCTGCTTGGCGCACCAAGGCTGCGGGTAAATCTTCTTTTAATGCATTAATAGCTAAGGCATCAATATTAGCGATTGGTTCCGCTTTTAACACTGTTCCCAGACCTTGAATACTTGAAGGTTGGATAACTTGGCGGTGTGGCTGATATGTTGCTAGTGAAACAGTCTGCCAATTGCCATCAATGGTAAAAGGTACAGTTAAACTTTGTTTCTCAGGAACAAATCCTTTCTCGACCACCATCACCACTTGGCCTTGGCCCTTTTTAGGTAATACAGCATCGCCCCAACGACGTTTAAACTCATCGTATTGCGGCATTGATAATTGTTTAGCAAGGCGGACTAAGTCTTGTTGCAAGTATTTATTATTTGGTGTTATCTGCGCCGCTTTACGGTAATCAATATAAGCATCATTGGGTTCGCCTAAAAGCTCATGCAGTAATCCAGTTGTGTAATAACTATAAGCGTTTAAAAATGAGCTGGTGACAGTACCCGTTGCTTGACCGAGTTTATTTACCTCAGCATCTATTGTGCCGTTGGCCATAGCTCGAACTGATTTTTGAGACTTCTGGTAGCGGGCTTGTTCGCTGCTTTGTAGCTGATTACTACGGCGAACCTCAACTAATGCGCCTTGTGCATCACCAGAAAATAAATAGTTAAAGGCTTGGTACTGATGCACCATGATACGTTCGTAGCCTGGACCGCGATAAGGGATAGCATTGTCATTTAATACTAAACTGCTGGCAGTTGCCGTTAAATCTGAAGCACTAATAGTGGCTCTATCATCAAAGTCTTTATAGGCACGTATAGCTTGTTGATAATAGGTTTTACTGGTTTCAAAATCACCTGATACTTGTGCTACTCGGCCTGCTTCTTGAGCGTAGAGTAGACCGTCATTAGTATCGATTTGACCTGCTAGTTCAGAAAGTTTGGCTGTTGGTGTTGGGCTCGCTAATTGCTGTTTAATCGGTGCAATTTGCGACGGGTAATTAATTAAAACGCTGTTATAAGCACAGCCTGTTAGGCTGAAACAGATTAACCCGATACTAAGCAGTTTATTCATCAGCCAATACCTTGAAGTGTTGGCTGTCGTTGGGTATAAAGCCTTGCGAAGTGACTATTTGATCGGCAGATGGCGATTGATTTGCCATGTGTATCCTTTCGAGCAAAGTTATTCCCTGTAAGTGATCAAATTCATGCTGAAAAATACGAGCAACAAAGTCGGTCAGTTGTTGCTGGATTACGTCACCATGAATGTTTTGATATTGCACATTAACCGTTTTGTGTCTGAGTACTTCAACACGTCTACCTGCGATAGATAAACAGCCTTCCATGCCAAGTTCCATTTCTTCAGAACAAGCAATAATTTGTGGATTTATGACCACTGTAGCTGATGTCTCAGGAGCATTTGGATAACGTTCATTAGGCCTTGAATGCATAATAAATATGGATAAATCACTAAAAACTTGTGGAGCAGCGATCCCCACACCATTTGCAGCTGTCATAGTTGCTATCATATTGTCGCTAAGCTGAACCAGAGCTTGATCAAATGTAATGACTGTCTGTGTTTGGCGATTTAAAATCGCTTCACCAGATTGGGCGATTGTCATTATGTCACTTGCTGGCATAGGGTTCCTTAATGCTTAACGGCTAATAATCTATCTATAAGACTATTTATTATTGAATAATGTAGCAAATATTACTTCATCGAACATTTAATAATGTGGCGGTGGTGTTTCTTCGGACTGTGTCGCCATGTTACTTGGTTCGATAGCTTGTAGTTTATTGACGATTAATGACATTTGATGTTGCTGAAAAGCCACTAAGTCATTTAATTTAATCACTTCTTGGTTAAGGTCTTCAAGGGTACTTTCTTGAAACGCCACTTTCATTTCTAAATCATCAATCTTTTGTTGCATGTCTTGCATTATTTCCTCTCACAGTCATGGAATCATCGATTACACCTAAGGTAATCGGCCCCATGACTCTACTAAACCTTGATTACTGATGCTTACAATCTGTTGCTGGGCATCACTTGCAATAGAGTATACAACGGCACCTCTATTTTGACTGTTTTTAGTTAACTGAATTTGTCTATTAGCCAGCTTTTTACCTGTTTGGGTTTGCCATAAAATGATTTCTTTTGATGGCGAGCCTGTTATGAGGATTTTATCTTGCTCAATAAAGCGAGCACTGCTGAAGGTCATTTGGCGACGATTTATGGCTAATGTTGATAATGTGTCACCAGTATCGCTGTGATAAATTGCACCATTACCAGTGATATCACTGGCAAAACTGAGTTTACCGTTTTGGCTTAAATTGACTTTACCAATGCGCGACTCTAGTTGCCATTGGTGAACAGGTTGGCCTGTTTGAGCTTGCCACAGGATTACGGAACCATCATTGGAGCCGCTTAATGCGAGTTGACCATTTGCCGAGATAGACACGCTAGAAACCCGCTCTTGGTGGCCTAAAAACTTAATTAAGCTTTTTTCTGGTGAAAATGACATAACAGACCCGTCGACTAACCCCACTAAAGTTTGGGCATTATTGGCAATGGCGACAGATTGCGCAGATGCTGGTAGTGACCACCAACCGACAGATTTACCTGTGGCGACATCCCAAATAGCTAAAGAATCCGTCGTTAATGTTGCGGCGTATTGTGCATTTGCAGAGAGCGCTGTATCGAACACATTATTGTCAGTGGCATTTGAATCAGCGCTATGTTGCCAGCGGTATTTTAAAGCAGCTTGGCTGAGATCCCACAGTTGAACGCCGTTACTTGCAGTGCTAACCAAAGCCAGTTGAGCGTCTTCAGACAAGCTCGCGCTGTAGCTTGAGTCATTAGTGACACGAAACACTTTTTCGGCCGCAGGTTGGCAAGCAGTAAGGGGGCAAATACACAATATCAGCGTAATTAGTCGAAACATGAACTTGCTCCTATAAAAGTTGTCTGAAAGCCAGTGTTATTATTCAGGCCATTGCAAGAAACACTTTAATTAGTATAAAGTGGCCAAATATATACAATTTTTTTACCTACAGGTTATTGTAACCGCTATAGGACGCTGAGGAAGCTTTAATGAAATCTATTTACAAATTATCGTTAGTTGCATTGGCTGTTGTTGGTCTTACTGCATGTAACCAAGAACAAGAAGTCGTGGCAAAGAAAGTTGAGCTAACAACTGACGCGCAAAAAGAAGCTTACAGTGTTGGTGGCTCTATTGGCCGTTATATGGCTGGTCATATTACCGAACAAGAAGACTTAGGTTTTGCTGTTGACCGTACTTTAGTTATCCAAGGATTCAGCGATGGTTTAGCTGATACTTTAGATTTAACAGAAGAAGAAATGCAAACTGTTCTTCAAGGTTTAGACGTTAAATTAAGTGAAAAACGTGCAGAGCAAGCTGAGTTATTAGCAAGCCAAGCTGTTGAAGAAGGTAAGAAATTCCTTGAAACCAACAAAGCTAAAGAAGGCGTTGTAACAACTGAGTCTGGTTTACAGTATGAAGTATTAGAAGCTGGTGCAGGCGATATGCCAGTTGCTGAAGATACTGTTGAAGTACACTACAAAGGTACACTAATCGACGGTACTGAGTTTGATAGCTCATACAGTCGTGGTGAGCCAGCTAAGTTCCCATTAAACCGTGTTATTCCTGGTTGGACTGAAGGTGTTCAATTAATGCCTATCGGTGCTAAGTACAAGTTCGTTATCCCTTCTGAGCTTGCATACGGTGAACGTGATACTGGTACTATTCCAGCTAATTCAACCTTAGTATTTGAAGTTGAATTACTGTCTATTGAGAAAGCACAAGTTGAAGAAGCACCTGCTGCTCAGTAATGTGTTGAGTTATCCCTTGAAGGGATAATCGATTAAAAAGGACGCGAAAGCGTCCTTTTTTGTGGCTGAAGATAAAATGTAAATAAAATTTAATAAAATTTTTTTGAGAGGTTAAATCAAAACACCAGTTTATAGCCACTTTAAGCGATAAAATAACCACATTTGAATTCCAACGAGTAGGGTTAATCCCCCGCTGAATATGGCAAAAGCCCAGCTGCTTTCTGTGCCAGGAATGCCGCCGATGTTGACCCCGAGTAAACCGGTTAAAAAACCCAACGGTAAGAAAATAGCTGAAATAAGCGACAGGAAATATAAGCGCTTGTTGAGTTGTTCTGATTGCTGTGATTGAAGTTGCTCTTGAGTTACGCTGGCTCTATCTCGCACTGCATCTAAATCTTCAATGACTCTGATTAAGGTCTCGTTTATTTCGCGGATCCGTAATTTATGCTCAGTGTTAAATAGCACATGCCCGTCATTTAATAACCGTGATAACGCATCTCTTTGTGGCGAAAAATAACGCCTTAAGGTGACAGTTTGTTTTCTGAGTTCAGCAATATCCAAGCGAAGAGAGGAACTGATTGGCGCAGTAATTTGATCGTCCAAATCGTCTAGTTGATCTTCGAGATTGTGGATTAACTCCATTTTTCTATGGGTTAAGCGTTCGCACAGTGACACCAAAAAGTCGGCACTTGAATCAATACTGTTTGGCTTAGACATAATTTGTTCGGCAATGTCTTTGACGGACTGTAGCTGGCGCTCACAGGTCGAAATGATTCGATGCTGCTGAGCAAAAATACGCATCGAAACCATGTCTTCTGGAGCTGAGTTAGGGTTCAGATTAATCCCGCGCAGGGCCATTAATACCCCGTTTTGCGAGCTTAATGTGCGTGGTCGAGTATGCTCTGCCAGTAGGGTATCGGTTTCAGTTGGTGGTAATTGGGCATCAATAACCCACTTTCTCGCTTCTTGATTGCTGTAGCGCAGATGAACCCATAATAATCCATCTTCAGCTTGCCACTGTTCTAGCTCAGAGTGTGGAATGCTTTGGCCTGCATTAGGGCCTGACAAGAGTAAGCAATAAATAAAACCTGTATCCATATAAGTCCTGACTTGCAATTGATGGGGCACACTTAACCTACTGTTCTATGAGATGTGCGTGATTGGTTTTGTGTTTTTAGAGCAACAGGCCCTAGTTATAAATTCAGTCATCCTGACTATCAAGCTTAGCAATAGCAGCATTAAAGATATTATTGACGGTTATTTTGTTCTTGTGCAACATTTTCATTATTTACTCACTGTAACTGCGCAGTTTGAGCTAACTTCGGTTAAAATAAGATAAAGCCTATTTTTGAGTTTTATCATGGAATACGAGTTTCGCCGTAACAGCTTAGACGGCACCTTATTTGCTGAGTTTAGTATGGAACATGCTATTTTAGGCCGCTTTTTTGCCGAGCGATTGGGTAATGATATTGAGCAATGTAATAATATTTTGCAGCAAATTGAGATAATCAGAGCTAACAAACAAAATGATTGGTTAATGCAAAGTCATGATTTAGCGTTAGCGATAGACAGTGAGCAGGTTAGGGTATTTGCCATTGCGATCGATTTTGATGAAGACTTTGACTTAGAAGAGTCAATGAGTATGTATGATGCAGAGTCTGAAGCATTTTGCGGTTTAGAAGATTTTGAAACAGCACTTAAAAGCTGGATGGAGTTTATCGGTAAACGTTAAGCGTCTAGCGTTAAAAATCAGGCTTCAAGTCTCAGGCTTAAAAGCTGAAGTGTGAAGCTTATAAATAGCACGGTATCAGTTTATAAACTAAAAAGGCGCCTCATAATGAGTCGCCTTTTTTGCACTGAGTATTTTGTTTTGATACTGACTAGTGGTTTAAATACCTTACAGCCATTTCAGTTCGTGATTTTGCGTTGGCTTTACGAAGTAAGTTTTTCACGTGAACTTTTACGGTTCCTTCACTGATATGCAGCGCTTCAGCGACAACGCGATTACTCTTACCTTCTGCTAACTCTTTTAGAATCTGCAATTCACGTGGTGTTAATGACGCAATCCAAGTTTCATCATTATCAGCATTTTTAAGCTCATAGATGTACTCTTCAACTTCATCACTGATCACTCGATGGCCTAGCATGGCCTTTTTAAGTTGTTCTAGTAATAAATCAGGCTCAGTGTCTTTCAAAAGGTATCCATCAGCGCCAGCGCGTAATAGACGGATCACGTCTTGTTTAGCATCGGATACCGTTAAAATAACGATTCGTGCTGTAACACCTTCTTGGCGCATGGCATTCAAGGTGTCTAAGCCAGACATGCCTTTCATGTTTAAATCGAGCAAGATAATATCTGGCTCATCTTCGCCAATTGCTGTCAGTGCATCTAAACCGGTTCCTGCTTCACCAAATAGTCTAAAATCGCCATCTGAGGTTATTAACTGACAAATACCACGTCTAAGTAGTGGGTGGTCATCTACTACTAATACTGAATAAGGTTTACCCATTTAAAGGCTCCTGCTGGGGTGGAAATACGAGGGAGACCGTTGTGCCGCCCTGCGGATTATTATCAAACTTGACTGTGCCATGCAGTTTAGTTGCACGCTCGTACATGATCCCGATACCGAAATGCTGATCTCGCTCTTTTAAATGCGACACGCCAATACCATCATCCTTGATATTAATATGTATCATATCAGAATCTGCCAAAAAACAATCAATTTCTATTCGTGAAGGTTTTGCATGTTTAATTGCATTAATGGTTGCTTCACGTGTTAACTGTAAAACATGAATGTGTTGCTTAGCTGCGAGCAGGTGAGGCGAGAGTTGGTAGTTTAACTCAATTATGATTCCAGTCTGTTTACGCAATTGCGCTAACATCACTTCAATTGCTTGGCCTAAATTGGGATCTTTAATGGTTAACCTGAAGGTGGATAAGAGTTCGCGTAGTTGGCCGTAAGCGGTGCTCACACCATCATTAATATCAATTAATTGCGTTTCTACATCTTGGGTCATGCAGCTAGGTTCGATTTTTTTACGCAGCAAGCTGACTTGGATTTTTAAATAAGATAGCAATTGCCCTAATGAGTCATGCAATTCTCTGGCAATCACAGCACGTTCTTCCATTAATGCTAGCTGCTGTCTCTCTTCTGTTGCGTTGTGAATAACAATAGAGCGAGTCAACATCATGGCGAAGTTAACAAACAACATGTTGTTTAACGGTTTAAGTGAAATGACCTCAAGATAGCCTAAGTTTTTGTCTTCAAGTTGTAAGTTAAACTTAACTGGAGTGACTGCTGCTTGTTCAGAGTTGACAGCATTTGAATCTAACCAGCCGTTATCGGCTTCAATACTATCTATAGTCTCGTCATCGTGTTCGATTACCAAGCGGACATAATCTAAGTCTTCAAATTGCTGAATTTGGGTTAATGCTGCGCTCAGAGCTTTATAGTCTAAAGTATCAGCATGTAATCGAATCAGGTTTTCATATAAAAAGCTCAGCTCATTATTAGCGCGAGTGAGTGCAATGGTTTTTTCATTCACTTGGCCTTCTAGGTCTTGATAAAGGGTATCAAGCTCAGAAGCGGTTTTTTTAAAGGCTTCACCTAATGCATGCAGCTCAATATATTCTGTTTGTGGTACGTCAACCTTGAATTTGCCCTTAGAAATGGAGTTAGCCACATCCATCAATTGGAGTATAGGCTCAACCATTCTTTTACGGGTATAGCGAGTTGCTGCTGTTGCAACTATTAACATTAAAAATAAACCGATGATTTGACCTATCACTAATACCCTAAGCTTTAGGGCTGCAAAACGTTCCATTTCTAATACTAATAAATCGATGGTATCGACAAAGTCTTTTAAAGAGGCTGAATACGCTGGTCCTCGTTCAGTTTCGATGAAGGTTCGCATTTGCCCCCATTTTTCGACAACCAACAAATATTGCTGGGTTAAATCTTGTGGGCTATACCAAGTTAACGAGCGCTCTAATGCTTCAGAGTGAAGGGTTGTTTCAAACTGATTTATTTTCTCATTCAGCAGCTGCTCATCACGTTCTAAATATAATTTTAAACGATAACTCTGCATTCGGAGTGAGCCAGAGGCATTGATCGCTCTAGCATCACCGATACTAAATGTCAGATTGATAATTGAATACACAGCTAAGCTGGAAGAAATGAAAATTAGGACTAACATTAGTCTTAGAATAGTGGAGGTAAGGCTGCCTCTTTTGGTCATATTAATTCCAACTTTAGTCTGTTTTTTAATGGTCATAATTGCCACATTTTACATTAGTGATTGCTGTATTATGTTAACAGATAATCAAAAACGTGATGTACAACATGTTAACATGTTGATCTAGCGCAAGCTTATTGTTCAATACTCATAAAGGGGTATTCTTAATTAAACCTTAAATGGATAAGTTTGTTCATGGAGATGTCGTGAATATTTAAAATAAAATGTAACACGGAGATGAACGGTGATGAAAATGAAAGGAAAAGTTGTTGCGCTTAGCGCATTGATGGCAACCAGCTTTATGATGTCTAGTGCGATGGCTAGCGATAAAACTGAACCACGTAATGAAGTTTACAAAGATAAGTATAAACTGCAATACGAAACTTGGCACGCTACATCAGAAAGTGATGAAATTGTTGATGTGTTAGCCGAAGATCCAAACCTTGTTGTGTTATGGGCAGGTTACGGCTTTGCTAAAGATTATAACAAGGCACGTGGTCACCATTATACAGTGACTGACTTACGTAATACATTACGTACTGGTGCACCAACTGGACCAGATGATGGCCCAATGCCTATGGCATGTTGGAGCTGTAAAAGCCCTGATGTACCTCGTATGATTGAAGAGCAAGGCGAAGACGGTTACTTCAAAGGTAAATGGTCTAAAGGCGGAGCTGAAATCGTGAACTCTTTAGGTTGTGGCGATTGTCATGAAAAAGGTTCACCAAAATTACGTATTTCTCGTCCATATGTTGACCGCGCTCTAGAAGCAATTGATAAGCCATTTGATAAAGCATCTCGTAAAGACAAGCAATCTATGGTTTGTGGTCAATGTCACGTTGAATACTACTTCGAGAAAACTGCTGATCGTAAAGGTTACGTGAAATTCCCATGGGACAACGGTACTACTGTTGAAGATATGGAAGTTTACTACGATGCCATTAAATTTGCCGATTGGACTCACGCGATTTCTAAAACACCAATGCTAAAAGCTCAACATCCTGGTTATGAAACTTGGATGCAAGGTATGCACGGTAAGAACAACGTAAGTTGTACTGACTGTCACATGCCACGCGTTGCTAAAGCAAATGGTAAAGGTAAGTTCACAGACCATAAAGTGGGTAACCCATTTGATCGTTTCGACGAAACTTGTGCAACTTGTCATGAAGGCAAAACGAAAGAGTTCATGATGGAAGTAACACATGCGAATCAAAAAAGTGTTACAGAAATAAAGCTAAGAGCTGAGACTCAACTTGTACACGCTCACTTCGAAGCTGGCGCAGCTTGGGAAGCGGGTGCTACTGAAGCTGAAATGGAACCTATCCTAATGGATATCCGTCACAGCCAGTGGCGTTGGGACTTTGCAACTGCATCTCACGGTGTTGCTGCACATGCTCCTGCTGAAGCATTACGTATTTTAGGTGGCGCGGTTGATAAAGCTGCTGATGCACGTATCAAACTTGCTCAACTTCTTGCAGCTAAAGGCGTGAAAATGCCAGTCGCTATCCCTGATATCTCTACTAAAGAGAAAGCTCAGGAAGCACTAGGTATGGACATGGATAAGATGAATGCTGATAAGCAAAGATTCTTAAAAGAACTTGCTCCTAAGTGGGATGCTGAAGCTGAAAAGCGCGAAGCAACTTACTAAGTAAGATTGTTATTTTGATAAGAGCACTCCACGTAAAAGCCCTCTGTTGAGGGCTTTTTTTTGCCTCTCATTTATATAGAATAATATCACTTTGATTAAAATAGCGAAGGAATTGACATGGGTAAACAAGCGGCCAATACACATGACTCATTATTGCTTGAAGGTGGTTGTTTATGTGGTGCGGTGAGATACCAACTAACTGCTGAACCATTTGATGCCGATTACTGTCATTGCAAACAGTGTCAAAAGTCATCTGGTGCCGTATTTCAAGCTTGGATGGACTTTAAAATTGAGCAAGTTATCTGGGTAAAAGGCGAGGTGACTGAATACATGTCATCTGACTATGTTAGACGTGGATTTTGCAAGCAATGTGGCTGTAATTTAAGTTTTCGAGATACCCGATACCCAGACTACTTTACCCTCACGATTGGCTCTTTAGATAACCCTAGCTTAATTAAACCTAACTACCATATTTATACCGCAAACCAAGTATCGTGGTTAACGATTACTGATGACTGCAATCGCTATGAGCAAGAAAGGATCACTTAGTTTTTGATATCTAACTTGCAACCAAACTTATAGCTGAGCCTGCAGCCAAGTATAGAAGACGTAGATAAGCTCAGAAATATGGAAAGCTGAGTACAAGGATGTGATATAGCTAGTTTGCTGAAATGCGTTCTATTTTCCAATTCGGTAGTTTTTCATTAATGTCCTGGGAGATTTTATCAGCATCACCACGAAGCACAATCGTTGGAACGCTCGATAACGTTTCGATAGAGAGTTGCCTTAATTGTTCAGGGGTTAATGAGTTTATCGCATTGACTTGCTGCTGTGCTTGAATGGCTGATTTGCCAGATAACAAGTTACGTATGTAATCACTTTCTCTGCCAAAGGTATTATCCATTGAAAGCTGACGTTGACCCATTAAATATGTAGCAACGGCATCAATTTCGGTCTGACTAACAGTTTGTTGAGTTATTAATTGAGTGTGATCCACTATCCCTTTTATAAATGCCCCTGAGTTTTCTAATGCTGTGTTGCCATAAAAGTACAGATATTGGCTTAATGGTGCATCAATACAACGACCGTAAATGCCATAGGTTAATCCACGGGTTTCTCGTAAATCATAGAACAGTCTTCCGGTGTAACTTCTACCAAGTAAAGGCGCAATAGTTTTACAGCCTAAGCTGCTATCAAGTGTGGCTTGGGGTGGTGACAGAAGGGAGTGTGATTGCTTTTTATTATCTGTTATGAAGCCTAATCGTACTTGAGTTTGCACCGTATCTGGAGCATCGATTAGATAGATGGTTTGCTTTTGATTAAGTTTGGAGCGTGAGTCTGGGTCTGCGTTAGGGCTTTCGTGTAGTGTTGAATCATTCCCCGATCCCCTTTGGCCATTATGGGCACTGTGGTGACTGTTATTTTGCATCAACCAACTAGGCCATGTTATTTCTCTGGTCATATTGCTACTAAGGTTATGAGAGCTACTAAGGTTATGAGTGTCACTATTATCAGCAGTGGCACTAAATAAATGCCACTGCATTTTGTCACGTGTTGAGCGATGTAATTGCGATAAACGTTCAGGCTCATCTAATGCTTTTACTAACTCTTGATTAGCAATATTAAGGTTATATGGGTGCTGCTTTCCGAGTAATTGGTTGCGGAATGCTTTATCTATTTCAGAGCCTGTAAATGCACCAATATGCTTATTGAGATTTAAATTTCGTTGAACTGTTTCGATATTGATATGACTAAGTGATTCAATATCCCAGAAGCCCAAGATGAGTGGCAACATATTTTCAATTGGTTGTGAGCACTGCATCGTGGTGGTAATACTGTGAAGGCTTGCTCTAAATCGAATGCTATTATAGCAAGCTGAGATCTCCGGTAAGTGCTGTTGATTAGCAAGTTCACTAAGGCGCTGGGAAAAAGCCTCAATAAGCACGTCAGGGTTTTCAAGAGAAGCAGTAGCCGAGAGTCCGATAAAATAAATACGGTTAAGGCTGTGGCTATTTGTCGCCGCATTTTTTATAGGCCATGTGTGAGTGGTGAAAATCTCACTGAGTTTAACGCTTGTGGGTTCAATACTATGTTGTGCTGAAATTGATGCTGTTAACGGCTGTAAACTAGGGGCCTGCTCAAGGACTGTAAACTCAGGTAAGTTAGGAGGCTGCGCATCAGTAAAGTTAATTGGCGAGTGCTGACAGCCTAGTATTACAAAACTAAAGCTCAACAATATGCTGATCTGATATTTCTTTATCGCAATGACCACTATAGCGCCCACCTTTCTAATGAGTTCGCAAATCCTTGTGGCATGATTTCTAACAAGGCTTTCCCCCAACGAATGTACCAAGGCGGAAGCAGATCTACTCTAACGGCTTTATCGATGAAGTACTGCTTTGTGACTCGCTGAATATCAGCAGATGAGACTGCTTCGGTTCGTTGCCAAGGCTGTGTTATAGGATGGTACTTATCTCGAACTGAGGTGTTTGAGAGAAATTTAGCTAAGGACTGACTATTGGTATAGTGCTGCTGAGCTTTATTAATGGCGGCAGCTTTTAAACCGCACAAAGCCTGTTCATTAATACCTGTCTGCATTACTTCATTAAACAAGGATGCTACCAACTCTTGTAATTCATTTAAGGAAGTATTTGCTCTGGGCACCAATACAAGGTTGGTCACACCATGATTTTCCATGGTCAAGGGAATGGAGTAGCTGAGCATTTGCGGTGGGTTTTCTAATGTGTTGGATGCGAGTGCACTTTTGAGATTCTGAAATAAGTGATTTTGTAACAGGTTAATGGCCTCATAGTCGGGATGGTTCCTGCCTACAGTGTGCCAAGCCATGAGTAATGCAGGCCAAGGGCCACGCCCATCCACTATTTCAGTTTTAATTGCCATTGGGGTTACTGCAATAGATGTGAACGTATCTTGAGAATGATTAGGGGCTTGCCAGTCGGCAAAATACTGCTTAACGGTTTGAAGTGAATCACTTTCTAGTTTACCCACTAATGACAGTTGCATTGCATCGGGGCGGTAGTAGCGCTGATGAAATTGCTCAAGTTCAATGGGGGTTGCACTGATGACATCTGCCTTACTGCCAATAATGGCATGGGCATAAGGGCTCTCAGCTACTTGGGATAATAAAAACTCCATCGCAGGGCGAAGGTAGGGCTGGTTATCTATGGTAGTGGCCATTTCCTCAAGTACTGCTCCTTGCTGGTTTTTAACAGTAGTTTGAGATAAAACTGGGCGAATAAATCGGTCTGACTCAAGAAATAAGCTTAACTCCAATGCCTGCGCAGGGATGGTTAAATAATAATTGGTATAGTCGAAGTGAGTGCTGGCATTAAAGCGAGCACCAATGGCACTCATTTGTTGAGGGTAGCTATCTTTGGGCGCATTCTCGCTGCCTTTGAACAAGAGGTGCTCAAATAAATGGGCATAACCTGTTTGCCCCTCAGTTTCATTGCGAGAACCCACATTAAATTGACTGGCAATTGCCACTGTAGATTGTAGCGGTCGATTAACTTGCCTAACAATCATGCCGTTATCGAGCTCATTAAGGCTTATTTGTTGTTCAATCTGTCGGAGTTGTTCAAATTGAGGCTTTAGATCGCATTGAAATGCATGTGAGTTAAATGGAAGTAAACTCACTGCTAATACAAATATACTGTTTAAAAACAAAACTGAGACTAGGCTGCTTTTCTGAAAATTGGTGTTTAGGCAAGCGATGCTTTTATCCATAACCGTTTTCAAACTTCCTCATTAATAAGACCTGTATTGAGATTTAGACTACTGGCTTAACGAATGCGACTCAAGTGTTAACGTCCTACCTGAAAAACAAAAACGCTAAATAGTGATTAAACTATTTAGCGTTTTAAATTAAGCAAGTAACTTGAAAATAAGAGCTGTTACTCAGACTCGAAAGGTGTCATCTCTTCATCTAATTGAGCTTGTTGTATGCTATTAATCCGTGTAGGTATACCGGTGCGCTGCTCTAACAAACGCTTTAACGTGAAAGAGTCTGTTTCAGCATGGGCAACAACAGAAGTGATTTTATTATCTAATGTTAGTGGTAACTGCTCTGTAGACTCAAACTGTTCAATCGTTTCAGATAAAGGTTGATGGACTTCTAAATAGCGATTTCCGTCTGGCTCTACGGTTGCTTTTATCGGTTGATTAATAAACTCAACGCGAGTACCGACAGGAACCGAACTGAATAAGTGCTCAATGTCTTCATCACGTAATCTTACACAGCCTTGGCTAACGCGTAGGCCGATCCCGAAAGAGGCATTGGTGCCGTGTACAGCAAAATAATTACCGACATAAAGTGCAAATAACCCCATTGGATTATCGGGACCAGCAGGCCATACATCAGGTAGCTCGACGCCTTTGGCTGCATAAATTTTTCGCGTATTTTGTGTCGGTGTCCAAGTCGGATTTGCACGTTTACGGTAGACTTGAGTCACCCAGTTTTCAGGGGTGTCACGACCAACTTGTCCAATACCGATTGGTAGTACTTCAACTGTATTTTTACCTTTTGGGTAATAATATAAACGCATTTCGGCGCTGTTAATTACAATCCCTTTACGTGGAGTGTCAGGCAAAATAAGTTGATGTGGAATAACTAAGGTACTACCTGGTTTAGGAAGATAAGGGTCAACACCAGGATTTGCTTCCATCATGTTGCTCAAGCCTAATTGAAATTCAGCGGCTATTGCCTCTAAAGTGAGCTTACCTTCAGGAACAACATAATATTGGTTTTCACCAATTAGTCGGCTATCTTTAGCTGGTAAACGATACTCTATCGCAGCAACATTTAAGCTGGTAAAAAGAGTAGAAATAGCAATCAATGAAGCGCAAAACGACTTTAACATAAGAGCGACGTGTTCCTAATTATGGGGCTACCAGTTTCAAAGTCCCACCAAAGTTTTGGTATAAAGTATTAGTAAAAATGATTAGTACTCGGATCCCACATCCTTATAGAAGTGCATAAAGATAATACTTAATCATTACTCTAAGGCTAGCAAGCATGGCATCGTTGATCATTTCTTAACTGATTTCAAGCTGGCAAGAAACTTTATTAGCATTTTCTCATTTGAGTCATGTAAAAGGTGACCGTATCTAGTCACCTTTTGTTACTGCTAATTGTTTAATCTACTTTGCCAGCCTTTTTTAAAGCTTAATTGAATTACGCTAAGGGCTATTCATATATAGCAAAGGCTATTCATATTTAGCTTAAGGTTATTAATATTTAGCTTAAGGCTATTATTTCGCTTAGGGCTATTAATATTCGCTTAGGGCTATTTGTATAACGAAGGTGTTTCTTTAGTTGGACGAGTCTTAAACCGTCTATGAAGCCACATATATTGATTACGATTCTTATCAATAATGTTTTCAATAATTTTATTACCACGAATCGCATCTGCTAATTCATCTTCGCCAGGGAAGTTATCAAGTGGAGGCATGATCTCCATGTGATAACCTTTATCGTCACTATTGCGCTCAACAAAAAACGGCAACACTTTAGCACGGCCAAGTTTTGCTAAGGTTGTAGCCCCAGTAATTGTGGCTGCATCAGGCACGGCGTACAAAGGAATAAATACTGCACTTGAACGTCCAAAGTCCTGATCTGCTGTATACCAAATAACATCTGGATTACGAAGGCTTCTGACCATATTGCGAAGATCACGCTTTGGCACTAGGCCTTTATTTGAACGCAGGCGACCGCTAACTTGCAGGTATTCCATAACAGGATTATCGTGTGGGCGATAAACACCAATCCCTGGCTGGAATTGACCGAACATTCTTGCGCCCATTTCTAACGGCAAACAATGTACGGCAAATAAAATAACGCCGTGACCACTATCGAGTGTATCTGTCACATGCTGATCGCCTTTCATTGTCATGTGACGCTGTATTTTATCGTTTGACCACCACCAAGCATTGATAGTATCAAAAATGGCTTTGCCGGTTTCTTCAAAGTTTCGTTTAAGTAGTTGTTCTCTTTCTTGCTCAGGCATATCAGGAAAACAAAGCTGTAAGTTTCGCTCAGCAGTATGCTTGCGACTCTTGGCAAACTTAAGGACTAACCTACCTAAACCTGCCCCCATGGTCATTTGCCAACGTAACGGTAATAGTTGAGTAAGTCTCATAAAACCAACACCTAACCATAAGGGCCAGTGTTTAGGATGTAATAAATGAGAACCAAATTGTGCTTTTTCTACCACGAATAACTCATCCAAATTTCGAAATTAGTTTCTATTCTAACTTAATTTTATAGCAAAATTAGGTACAATCACGGTTTAAGTCAGCAAAAAGAAAAAGTTTACTATGAAGGTATCTCTCCCAGCATTCGAAAAAGCACGAGTTTTAGTCGTCGGTGATGTCATGCTCGACCGCTATTGGGTTGGTCCCACAGGCCGAATTTCACCAGAAGCCCCCGTACCTGTAGTAAATATTAAAGAAATTGAAGACCGTCCAGGCGGCGCAGCAAACGTTGCATTAAACATTGCAGCGTTAGGTGGGCAAATCCAACTAGCAGGTATTGTAGGCGCTGATGAAACTGCGCAAGCATTAACCGTAGGCGTTCAAGCGCAAGGTGTTGAGCCTCGTTGGTTAACTGTTGCTGAAAAACCAACTATTACTAAGTTACGTGTATTTTCTCGTAACCAGCAGTTAATCCGTTTAGATTTTGAAGAGAAATATGCTAAAGCAGACAGTGAAAACTTGTTTGCCAGCAGTGAAGCGCTATTAGATGACGTAGATGTATTAGTGCTGTCAGATTATGCCAAAGGTGCAATTGATTCACCGGTTGAGTTTATTGCAAAAGCACGTGCCAAAGGTGTGACTGTGCTAGTTGATCCTAAAGGGACTGATTTTGGAAGATACCGCGGCGCATCATTATTGACTCCGAATATGAGTGAGTTTGAAGCAGTTGTTGGCACAGTGATTGATGAAGCTGACTTAATTGAAAAAGCGAAGCAGCTTATTAAAGAATATGATTTTGAAGCCATGCTAGTGACTCGCTCTGAAAAGGGCATGACGCTAATTAGCCAAGATGAGGCAGAATTGCATATTCCTACCGTTGCGCGTGAGGTTTACGACGTAACGGGTGCTGGCGATACGGTTATTTCAGCTTTAGCCACATCACTTGCTGCGGGTAGCACTATGGCGCAAGCATGTTCTATTGCAAACATTGCTGCTGGTGTGGTTGTTGCGAAACTAGGTACGGCCACAGTAAGCCGCATTGAGTTAATTGAAGCATTAGCCTTGAATCAAGGTGAGTCAGGATTTGGTGTTGTGAGTGAAGATCAACTTGCTTACGCACTTGAACAAGCACGTTTGCGCGGCGAAAAAGTGGTAATGACTAATGGTTGTTTTGATATTCTACATGCAGGTCATGTGAGTTATTTACAACAAGCTAAAGCATTAGGTGATCGCCTTATTGTTGCGGTAAATGATGATGCATCAGTGAAACGCTTAAAAGGCGAAGGTCGACCTGTTAACCAAGAAGATCGCCGTATGGCAGTTCTTGCTGGTTTAGCATCGGTAGATTGGGTTATCCCGTTTAGTGAGGATACTCCACAGCGTGTTATCAGTCGTTTGTTACCTGACTCGCTAGTAAAAGGTGGCGATTACAAAGTTGAAGAGGTCGCCGGTGGTGCCGAGGTAATGGCTGCTGGTGGTAAAGTTGAAATTCTTGGTTTTGAAGACGGCGTTTCAACAACTGCGATAATAGAAAATATTATGGCGAAAAAGTAGTGCAGTTACCGGCACTGTATTTTCTAATCAGTGCCGTTAGCGTTAGCCCTATAGAAATGGCTAACGCTGACTTTGACTCAAGTTTACCAATTACTTCGACAGCTAACAGTCCAAAGTTAGTTGTCAGCCTAGATACTGAGTTTCTTCCTCATTTAGAACCTAGCACTAATTATGCATTTCAGTCAGAACTTGAGCTAGAACTGAAGCCAGAACTTGATTTAGTCGATAAAGACAGTTATCCCCAAGTCTCATCAAAAACTCTTGTTGAACCATTTAAGCCTACTAAATTACATGATGTTAAAAGTGAATCAGTAGCAGGCAAAACAGCACTGTTATGTCCTATCGACGAATACGAACAATGCCTTTGGCAACTTCCAAATACTGTGGTTCGTCAGTTACCGAGTCATGATTCAATTACCTTCAGTTTGGGTTTAAGAAGCGCTGTAGTAATGCCTGTTGATGATAATGATATCGCAGGCATTATCGTGCTGAATAATTCGTTGCCGGTATTGTCTCAAAGTGTGGTGGTAGATGGGGATATATACCAATTAGACTTAGCAAAACAAAGCCAATTAACTTTGTGGCATGAGATTGGTCATTTGGAAAATATTGCTCAGCAAGGCAAGGGGCTTCCAATTCGATTAAGTCATTATGAGCATGAGTGGCTAGCAGATATTTATCTGACATGGCGTGTAGCGCATCAAACCAATAATCTAACTCTTGCATGGCAGCAGTTTCATCGTCGCAATATGGCTGTTATCAATAATAATGACAATATGAGCCATTGGAGTTCTCCGCAATTATTGTGGCTACTGACTCATTATCAACAAGAAGATATTATTCAGTATGATGAATATAGCGATTTTATCACTGAGGTATATCCGCAATTTTTGTCAATTGAAAACACCGAAATAATGGAGATATCTAGCTTAATTCAGCGTACTTTTACTTCTGGCACTTCACAACCTTTACCTAGGTATATGTTTTGGCGTCAAGCTCGTTTAATTGAGGTGTTACAACCTACGCTTGTGATGTTGATGGGAAGCTCATCGGCTGAGCAATGGTTGATTGAGCAGTTTTCTGAAGCGCCAAAATTGATTAATGCGGAATAAAAAATACCTGCAACTTTACTAAAGAGCAGGCTTTGCTTTGTATGAATTAGTGATAATTTACTAATACTTCAAATGATCAATGCTTCAGGCTCGTCATTTAAAAATGCCATTGGACGTATACAGTGTTGTAATTACTGCCACCTTTAATGCGTCCAAAAGCTGAGCTAGTCTCAAAGATACCTGAACGATGATGGATGCTATAGCCGAGCCATGCATTGCTAAGCGGAGCATGATTAAAGACATCTCCGATATTCACATCGAATGAGAAATCAAGATAGTTGAGTAGCTTAGATGGTCGATAATCTTTTTCATCGAGCTCACTGCCTTCTATGTAGGTTACTTCTGAAACATAGGAAAGCCCTTCAGCTACACCAATACGAAAACGCCAGCCTAAATCAAGGGTGTAAAAAGCTTTAACGCCGATAACACCTTCGGCCAAGTTATCTTGTACTTCAGAGTCATGATGCCATACACCACCTGCTGTAAAATACAGATCAATTGGTAAAGTAAACAGGCTGTCGGAGAGTGGGATACCATAAAACAATGATGTTAGTTGGTTATTGTAGCGATCGCCTTTTGCATTCCCCGTTAGAATGTCATTGAGATTTGAAGGCGTTGCCCAGCCATGAGCTACTCGTAAAAATTTGCCGCTCTCTTTTGGTACAGGATTATTATTTGGGCGCTTAGCATCAGGATAAAAGCCAAAACCAAAGAAGGATTCAAATTGATATTGATTTTCTATTGTCGGTAATTCATAAATGTCATCTTCAAGACGAGTCACCCCAAAATTGGCGAGTAAATATAAGTTACTCGCCAAATGGTATTTAGTATTAACCCCCGCTGAAAAAGCTAAACCCGCTCCAGGGTCTATTTGATCTAAGCCATAATAATGCTCGTTAAAGGAGTCGCTTTTCCATTGGAATTCAGCGTAAGGGTTCAGTTGCCAATCGCCACCCGTCCAATGATATTGGGTGCGAGTATAACCATAGTAACGTTTGTCGCCATCACTCATGAAGGCTACGTCAGCTTCTAAACCATCTTTTTGAAATCGATATTGGAAACCAAAATCAAACGCATCAGACTGAGTTTCATTTTGATACTCTTTGGGAATATCCACAAATCGAAAACGACTATAAATATTCACTTGATGCTCATCATTTTTCCATAAGTGAACACCACCTTCTAATCCATCTAAAAAGAAGTAATCATTTTCAAACTCAATAAGCGGCATGACATCGGAAACCACATCATCTTCTGTTGCATAAGGAATGTCTGCACGGCGTGCACCAATTCCCACCCCCCATTTGTTTGGGAAGTACTCAACATTTTTACTACTTTGTGATTCAGGTGTTGATTGTGGTTCTGATTTCGATTTAGTTGTAGTTAATGGTTCAACTTCAATATTCTCACTGGCAAAAACCGTAAACGGACAGATGCACAAAAATAGAGGGATAAAAGGCAAATAACGGGGCATAGTCTTAGCTACCAGTAATCAACTTGAATAAAAAATTAACAATTAGAGGGCAAATTAAAACCTAAAACTACTAGGGTTTACAGTAACTTTGAAAAGATTATAGCATGGTGGATTTTCAAAACAGCTAAATGCGGTGTTTTTTATAGCAAATTGTTAACTTTTTAAACGAAAAAAGAATTAGCTTAGCCAATGACTTGTGAAATGGTTTTAGGTTGTTGCCAAAAAGAGTAGTTATGTTTTCCTGCTTGTTTGATCCCGTACATGGCATTATCAGCTTGCTCACAGACTTGGGTAAATTTATCATCTCTTCTAAAACAACTTATGCCAATACTTAAGCCTAAAGACACAGGTTTATTACTGATAGTTTGATTCTGCTTAAAGTGGCACACTAGAGCGCCAGCAAGGATACTGATTAATTGATATTCTGAAATTGAGGTAATGATGACAAATTCATCGCCGCCAATTCTGGCAATTTTTGCTTTAGCTTTAGGTAATAATTTCTCGCAATAATGTTTCAGAGTCGCGCCGATTTCTACCAAGGTTAAATCGCCAAAGCGATGGCCATGGCGATCATTTATCTGTTTAAAGTTATCAACATCGATAAACAATAGAGTACCAGAGATAAACTCTCTTTCTGCTTGAATGCTTTTATAGGCTTTCTCTGCTGCGACACGGTTGAGTAAATCAGTGAGTGGGTCGCGATGGGCTAGGCGAGCTAAGTCCAGTTGATAGCGTTTCTCTTGAGTTATGTCGATATGAGTGCCGAGAATTTTAAGCGGGCTACCATCAGCAGCGTACTCAACGATTCTTCCTCGGTCTGATACCCAGCGTTCGCTGCCATCTTTATGGATCATGCGGTGTACAGCTTGGTACACTTCTTCTTTTCCTTGTATATGGTCGTCAAAGGCTTTTATTACCCAATCTTTATCTTCAGGGTGCAGACTGCCTTTCCAGCTCTCCATATTTGCGGCATATTCTTCACGGGTATAACCCAGCAATGATCCCCATTCTTGATTATATATCCGTAAATCACCCGTTGGCACATGTTGCTCCCACAAACACAGGCCTGTGCCATCTAGCGTGGCAGAGAGCTGCTGTTGTATCTGGTTTTGTTGCAATTTTAAAGCTTCGTTTTCACGTTCTAGTTTTGCAACTTGTGCTGTTAACGCTTCAATTTTAGAAGCTTGGGTATCCATTCTGCCATTCGTCCATGCTTTAAGTGAATTGATATTTGTACGATTATTAGGCTCATTAGTCAATTGTGAAAATTAAATTGCTGAACACTTTTTACTTAGGGAAGAGAATCTCTTTTATTCGATTTAAAAATTATTGAGAGGTTATTTAGATGTTTAGTCGTGGCTGATATTAGCTTTGGAAAAAGATAGATAATAAAAAAGCCAAGTCATCGACTTGGCTTTTTTGATTTCACTTAATGTGAAATTAGTCTTCTAAGTTACCGCAAAAACGATAGCCTTCACCGTGAATAGTAGCGATGATTTCAGGCGTATCAGGTAAGCTTTCAAAATGCTTACGTATGCGACGAATCGTTACGTCAACAGTACGGTCATGTGGCTTAAGCTCACGGCCTGTCATCTTCATTAATAGGTCTGCACGAGTTAAGATTTTGCCAGGGTTCTCAACAAAGTGAAGCATCGCACGGAATTCACTGCGTGGAAGCTTGTAAGACTCACCTTGTGGGCTTACTAAAGAACGGCTGTTGATCTCTAAGCTCCAACCGTTAAAACGGTAGAACTCTACAGAGCCTTTTTCTTCAATTTCTGCACCTGCACTATTAACGCGAGTTAATAGGTTGCGAGCACGGATAGTTAATTCACGTGGATTGAATGGCTTGGTGATGTAGTCATCAGCGCCAATTTCAAGACCAAGAATTTTGTCAACTTCGTTATCACGGCCAGTAAGGAAGATAAGGCCGATGTTGTTAATTTCGCGAAGTTCACGAGCTAACAATAAACCGTTTTTACCAGGAAGATTGATATCCATAACTACAAGATTAATCTTATTATCCTGCATGGCTTTGTGCATTTCAGCGCCATCGTTTGCTTCAGTTACTACATACCCTTCTGCTTCAAAAATACTGCGCAGTGTATTACGGGTTACAGCTTCATCTTCAACAATAAGAATGTGTGGGTTTTGCATGTTATTTACCTAAATTAAAAACAATTCGATTCTAGTCATGTTGCACTAGGGCGGTGGCGCTGCTTATTAATGAAAACGCCGATAATTTATATATTTCACGATAGGTGTTTATCTATGTCTGCCCTGAACAAAACACGCTTCATGACTAGCTACATTATATACACTCAGCTTAATACATTATTAAAAGAGACATTCGTGACATAAATGTGATCATAAAAAATCAATATTCCGATTGTATGATGAGAGTTAACTCACTCACAATCAGTCGAAAGATCTATTAAAACAAAGATTCATTACACTATGAGATTAAATTGCTCATAAAAGTTCCTCGGCAATTTAATATTGTTCTATATTTGTATTATCTAAAATGTAGAACAAAATGTTCAAGCTTGAATAATTAATGGCTAAATAGTGTACCGATTAATGTAACAGCTTGTATCACAACTTATAGTTATGTAGCAAAATCTAGCTAGTGGTGATTATTGTACTCGTTTTAGGCATTTGTTAACAAATGAAATGTTAACAAATTTACTCTCCATAATTGTTACAAAAATGGTTTTTTAATTAAGTTGTTGATTATATTAATTAATATAATTATTATTCTTGTGACTTACGTCACATGGGTATTGTCGCCACATAGGGTTTACTACACTTAACTGGGTTCAATAGAGAAAATTAAATGATGGATAATTTAATCGATAGCCTTTGGCATAAGTATCAAGGAACACAATTTCTACTGACACAAGGCCTATCTAATGATATCCCCTTCGCGATTGTCACTGCTCACAACCCTCTAGGAAATGTTCTGACTCCCTGCCAAAACCGCTTATTAGATCGCCGATTACAGCGAAAGATTGAACAATACAACAGCCCTTATCGCTCTTTAATTGGCGCTGCTCCTGATTTATCCCATATGGAAAAAAGTTGGGCTGTGTTTATTGATAAGCAACAAGCGCTGGAGTTAGGTCGAGAATTTAAACAGCATGCCATTTATTATGTTAACCAAGGCTTATTGTCATTGGTGGCATGCGGTGATGCCCCTGATGCAGAAGTAATGATCGGTGATTTTTTTACTCGGTCTCGCGTTGTTAATGAGTTACCTGATTTACATGAATAATTTGCACTATTACTCAATACCTTCGATCTAAAGACTAAAGTGGCAAATGTAACGGTACTCAAGTTGTATTTGTTACCCAGCTGAATTTGGGGATTGAATTGTTGTTCTATAATTCCTATAGGATTAGATAATTTTTAGTCAATTAATCACATAAAAATGCTTCATTGTGAATCGATAGATTATTTCTGATTATGATTTTTTAGGCTTAAACTCGAATCATTATCGGTTAAAATACCCGTTAAACTGTTTTTTATTGCTTTCTTTATCGCTGTATTTAAAGACTTTTAGCTTTTATTTTTAGTAAATATCCACCTTTGCCTTAATAAGTAAATAAGTGTCCTGTTTTCAATATTCTGTTATTTGGTAAATTTAGTACAGATCTGAATTGACTTAGATGTGTGTTTATTGGTATTTTTCGTTTTCTTCCTTAGGGAAGAAACAGAAGAGGAGCGTTAGCTAGGTAGTAAGTTTGAGGAAAACCAATTCCAATGACGACTTATGAGGGAGATTAGCGCCGAGATATTGCAAGTGATTGGTTTCACTTCATATCGGTCGTTTAGGCTGAATCCTAACGATTGTCACCTATTAATTGGTGGAGAGCTTCTGGTGAAAGATTGCTGTTTCCCTTCTTTAAGGATGCGTTATCACTGCACCAGGCTCTTCGAACGAAGTAAGTTCGGAGTGTAATCATGTTTTTAAATCTTGTATTTCTATCTGTATGTTCTAATCCGTTTGCCGTAGAGGTGTTGTCATGAGTTTAGTTGTTGCTAAATTTGGAGGCACATCAGTTGCTGATTATGCTGCAATGAACCGCTGCGCAGATATCATTCTTGCAAACCCGCATACCCGTGTTGTTGTCGTTAGTGCTTCGAGTGGTGTAACTAACCTTTTAGTCGAACTGACTCAAGCAAACGTCAATGATCAGCGCCGCATGACATTGTTGACTCAAATAGCACAAGTGCAATATGGCATTGTAGATAAGTTAGATCGTCCTCAAGATGTTGCGGCTACGATTGATAAACTCTTAAGCCGTATGTCAGCACTCAGCGATGCATTAGTACTTGATAGAAGTAAAGCCATTATTGATGAACTTTTATCTATGGGTGAGCAATGCTCATCGTTATTATTTTCGGCGGTTATTCGTCAAAAAGGCACACCCTCAAGCGCATTTGATGTCAGGCAAGTACTAAGAACTGATAGCCACTTTGGTCGTGCTGAACCGCAAATCGAACAGATTGCTGAATTGGGGGCGGCGTATTTAGCACCGCTTTTAACTGAGCAGGTTATAGTGACTCAAGGTTTTATTGGTGCTGACAGTGAAGGTCGCACGACGACATTAGGTCGTGGTGGTAGTGATTACTCTGCAGCATTATTAGCTGAAGCGTTAAAGGCGGATGCAGTTGAGATTTGGACTGATGTTGCTGGGATTTATACCACAGATCCACGTCTAGCACCGAATGCCCGACCTATTCCAGAAATTAGCTTTAACGAAGCGGCTGAAATGGCTACTTTCGGGGCAAAAGTATTACACCCAGCAACTATTCTTCCGGCTGTTCGTCAAAAAATTCAAGTGTTTGTCGGTTCAAGTAAAGCACCAGAACAGGGCGGAACCTGGATCCGCCATCAAGTTGAAGAAGTGCCCGTGTTTCGAGCAGTAGCGCTAAGACGCGATCAAACACTATTGAATTTACATAGCCTACAAATGTTACATGCTCAGGGCTTTTTAGCTGAAACGTTTGCAACGCTTGCAAAACATAAAATCTCGGTAGACTTGATTACGACCTCAGAAGTGAATGTATCACTGACTTTGGATAAAACAGGTTCTGATTCAAGTGGTCAGGGCTTATTAAGCGAGTCATTGTTGCAAGAGCTGTCACAACATTGCCGTGTTCGAGTCGAAGACAAGTTGGCATTGGTAGCAATTATTGGTAATAAAATAGCGTCAACTGCGGGTATCTGTAGTCGCGTGTTCTCTGTGCTTGAAAACCATAATGTACGGATGATTTGTCAGGGCGCTAGCCCGCATAATTTATGTGTTTTAGTGGCAGAGTCAGAAGCTGCTGATGTGGTGAATTCACTGCATCAGAATTTATTCGAATAATGTAAATCACTATTTATCATGAGTGCCGGTGGCTAATAATATGACTGCAGCAAGTTTCACTTCAAAAGCATTAGTATCAAGTGTGGCGTTAGGTGAGTTGGCAACAGGCCAAACACTAACGGCGCCGATTTATACTTATAAGGGAAGTGATGCAAATGCTGCGTCAGTTTATATTCAAGCCAATGTCCATGGAGCAGAAGTACAGGGCAATGCAGTAATACATCAGTTGATGACAATGCTTGAAGGCTACACTGTGCTTGGTGATATCCATTGTGTCCCATTAGCGAATCCTTTGGGGATAAACCAAAAAAGCGGTGAGTTTACTTTAGGCCGATTTGATCCCATCACCGGGGTTAATTGGAATCGTGAGTATTATGAACATGCCGCCATCGTTGCTGATATCCCTAGCTGGTTTGAAGCAAATAAACAGTTGAATGACGTTGAGTTATTTAGTGCATTTAGACAGTTGCTATTAAGCAGCTGTCAAATTCGGTTGAATAATGGTTGGGGCATAAGCACTGGCCATCGTTTAGCGGTGACTTTGCAGTCGATGGCCCATGATGCCGATATTGTGTTGGATTTACATACAGGCCCAAAATCTGCGAAACATCTCTATTGCCCCGAATATGATATGGGATCAGCAGCGTTATTTTCGATTCCGTTTTCGTTGATTATCCCTAATGAGTTTGGCGGTGCCATGGATGAAGCAGCGTTTTATCCGTGGTGGAAATTGCAGCAACACTGCGCAGCTCAAGGGCGTGAATTTGCGGTACCTGTAGCAGCGTTTACTTTAGAGCTTGCAAGCCAAGAACGAATTGATATGGCTGATGCTAAAGAAGATGCGTTGGGGATTTTGGCCTACTTGAGCCATCGCGGTGTGATAAAAGAGCAGATTAAACCCGCAGAAATGCCTCGTTGGGGCTGTTACCTAGCTAATTATAAGAAATTCCATGCACCTAAAGCTGGCTTAGTTGAGTATTGTGCTGAAGTCGGTAAACCATTAGCTGCAGGTGAGCCTTTAGTTAACTTATTAAGGCTTGATCAATATGGCTCTGAACAAGCGTTATTACCAGTAAGTTTACCTTGTGATTGTGTCCCTATTTTACATTTTGCGTCAGCATCGGTGCATCAAGGCACTGAACTTTATAAAGTTATGACGGACTTATTTGAGCTTTAAAAATCTATTATTACCAATCATAGTTTTTCAAAGCTCAACTGGTCAAAGTTTTAATTTTGATTCTTTAGCTTTTCAAAATCTCGAGCGGCATTGCGAGCATCTCATCACCTGAGCCGGCAAAGTACCAGATTATTGCAATCAAAATTCCCACTGTTAAAAAGTACCAAATGGTTGAGAAGATTTGGCCGTATCTATCTAATGGTAATAAATGACTTTGATGGCGGGTTTTCCACTCGAAGACTATTTCTAAGCTACCAATAAGCAGTAAAAATCCAAGTAGAGCTAATCCTAAGCTATAACTGATAAATACCCCAACCGCCGCACCTGCAATACAGGCGATAAGCCCGACCATGCTGTTCATGGAGAAGGTGATGCTTTTAAGAATATGTCCCCCATCTAAGGGTAAAATAGGCAGTAGATTAAACAGGTTTAATAGGGCATTAAAGCTGGCGAGTCCTGCAAAAAAGATATTGCCTGTTATCCAATATGCCAGCATACAGCCTAAGGACATCAATAAACCGAATGTCGGTCCCATGATGGAAATGACGACATTCTGCCAGCGGGTATTGATTCTTTCGTCGCTGACCGCTAAGCCGCCCATAAAAGGAATAAGGTAAATACCTTTGGTCTTCATACCAAAGTGTTTCATTGCTTTAATGTGGCCGTATTCATGGATAACTAAGCAGGCAATTAAAGCTAGGGCAAATTCAATTGAAAACAGCCACGAATAAGCGGCAACACTCGCAGCAGCTAACATTGCTTTAATGACTTTGGCACTTTTAAGTAGTTTAAAACCTAAAGAAGCAAGACCAATCATACTGAACTTTTGGTTTTTTACCGGAGCCACTTCAGGCACTTGTTGCTCGATATCTTTAGTATTTCGTTGCCCTTCAGCAATGGTTTTGTTATCAACAAGAAGCACATAATTAATTAAAAAAGGTTGCCACTGAACATCGGTTTCAAGGCGAACTTTAATAATAGTTTTGCTGGCTTCAGTGATCACATCATCGGCAGTTGGAGCTTGCATTGAAGCGGGACGAGACAGCTCAAATTCATGAATATTAAAGGCTTGATTATCCACTGAGGCAGATTTTTGCGAAACAATTTGATTGTCCCAGTAAAGCTGTTGCCAACCCGCCATAGAGCCTTCTAATCGTAATCGTTTGCCAAGGCATTCTATATTCAGCAGTTCCATAAATTTAGCTGTTCCATTGTCGTGTTTGATAAAAGTGAAGTTGCTTGTTTTGACTTGCTTGTTTTAGTGACTTACTAAAGATGAATCTATTATTCAAAACGTTAGGCATTTTGCCTGATAGGGGTAGGTGACTCAAGTGAATTTAAATACAGCCCTAACTAAGTCGTCTTCTGTTAATTAGACTCAAGGTATGCGACGGTTTCGATCCCTTGTTTTATATCGCTGAAAACTAACTTAGCGCTACAGCAATGACCATTAAGGACGGCATGTTCACGAACATAATGAATAAAGCTGACTAAATCGATAGGGCGTTGACTAATAATGAGTTGCGGTAAATCAGCTGTTGCTGATGACGGCGTTGAATTAAACTTCTGCAGTGGTTGGATAACAATATCAAATGTCACCCCAGCACTATCTAATAGTTTATCTTGGCTACCATCTATATGGGGTTGTAAACAGCAAAACTCTAACCAGTCTCTGTCGCTGGCTAAGTATATGAGTTCTTCACTGTGTTGCTGTTTTATGATTGCAGGCCAATAAATCGTATACATGAAACCCATCACTATTGGTTTGACTGTCTAAGGGTAATTTATTACAGCTAAAGCTTAGTGACTACCGTAATCAAAACTTATTTCATTGTGGAGGTTTTTGATATGGCACGGACCGTGTTCTCTTTGGGTGCGATTTTGAGCAGGACCAATATGAATTTCGACATTTGCGAAAATATGCTTTTCTGCTTGGATAAAGTTTTTGTTGTAATACCCTTCGGCTTCTTGCTGTAGTTGCTTACATTCGGATTCTGCTTTGGCGCGGTTACTTGCAACCTGTTTTTTTTCATCGAGCATCATTTTAACTTGCTCAATCATGCCGGCATCAGTTTGCCATTCAGTTTTTGGAGGCAGCTTTCTTAATCTAGCTTCAATATCAAGCCCTGCAACCACCAACTGTTTAGCTTTTGCATCACAGCTCTTCACTTCGGCTCTAATTTCTGCTTGATGCATAGCACAAAATAATTCAGTTTTCGTACCTGCTGTAGCGCCAAAAGCTACGGCTTTGATGCCTTTTTGGGCTGTTGCTATACCGCCAACAAGATCGCCCCGTTTAGCATTGGGATCGCTGACGATAATGGCATTGTCTGATTGTGAATGGCTATGTAGCAGTTGCTTAGTAACTAGAATGTCACCGTGAGCCGTTAAATTTGAATACTGGACAAACTGAGCACAAATCTGCCCTTGAGCAGTGATATTATTACTTAGTTCGTTTTCTTTTATTTGTCTTCCAATAATGCCTTTACTGACAATGACATCACCAGCAGCTTCTAGGGTAGCCGATTCAACAAACCCCATAACAGTAATATCACCACTGCTTTTAACCTGCATGCCTTCTTGAACGTCACCCGTTATTAAAATACTTCCTTCAAAATCAACATGGCCATATTTTACATCCACATCTTTGATTTGCAGGACATCATCAACTTGCATACCTTTGCGGTTTTCCACTGGCTGGCCAGCTACATTGGCGATCAATTTATAAGGATCTTCAGCTGAGATTTCAGTCCCCGCTCCTGGCTGCATTGAAAGATCTTTTCCTTCAACTTGTAATATCGCTTCACCATGAACGTTATAACCTGCAGTACCAAGTGTTGCAGGTGTTTTTACCATAAGTACGTCACCAGGTTTTACCATTATCATGGCGCCCAAGTTTCGCATGTCGACTGAGCCATCTTCGCGCTCTTGGGGCTGTAATAATCGCTCGCGCGCAAGAGGGACTTTTCTGTCTAGCGTCGCATTCACACCGTTGACAGCAAGTTTGCCTATCGCAATAGGGCCTTCGCAAGATTCCCCTGGAGGTAAGATAGATAATTGTTGGATTAAAGACTGAATTTTAGGTTTGCTTAAGCCCATTTTTACTTTGTGAGATTTGAGGGCGTTGAGGATCATAGGAAGTGAAGGGTCTTTCCCACCCCAAGCTGCTTCTAATGTCATTGAGGCAGACATTTTATCTTCACTGATTTCAATAGTGACTTTGCCATCAGCACGTTCAGCGATAACAAAATATAATTCATGCTGACCATTATCTTGGCCACTTAGTGCGTTAATTTCTGCTACGGCTTTATGAATGTTGTGCTGCATAGGGCGCAACATGGCAAACTCTGGCTGCGTTAGCAGTTGGTTGACATCGTCTTCTGACACTGGACCATGAGTGTTAGGAATAACACGAAACTCAACCTGAGTTTGGTTTTCATTAAAAACCGCTAAGCTCCAATCCAGCATAAAACCTCTTATTATCAGGCCGTTTTTAAAGACGAGCCACGCGCCTTTATGGCGATTTTTTATTATTAATTAATAAAATGTAGCGGTTTTTTGTGATAAAAACTAGTCAATTATTTGATGATTCCAGACTATTTGACAGATTACGTGATGAAGAACGCTGAGTGTTAATTATTTGTTACTTATGGAAAAAGTATAATTTATATTTATTGTTTTCAGCTGGGACGTTCACTTGCCCAAATTCAGCCGCAATAGTGTCGGCATAAGGTAGGTTTCTATTTGCAACGATTTGCCATACCCCATTGTTAGATAGGCTGTTTGCGCTCGACTTAACGAAGTCTTTAGCAATTTGAGTTGTTGCAGCTAAACCATCATGAAATGGCGGGTTGGAGATAATCCCATCAAATTGACCAGATATTTGTTTAAATCCATCTGAAGCATACACGTTTGCGGTCATATTATTTGCGGTAAGGGTTAGCTCACAGGCTTTTAATGCCATGGCATTAATATCTATGCAATCAATCTTTAGGCTGGTATTCGCTTTAAGCATTGCTGCACTGATGACACCTGCACCACAGCCGAAATCAAGCACTCGACCAGAAAGAACTGGTAAATGTGATAGCAATAGTTCTGTACCTTGATCTAGCCTTTTCTCGCTAAATACCCCAACTAAATTACAAATTGTAATCTCACCTTGTGGTGTAGCAAGTTGGTACTTGCTGACCCAATCGTTAATGTTTAACTGTGGTGCATCTTGAATTAATTCAGCAACAAAGAGTAAGCAATGTCGTGCATTGTCACGCTTTAAGGCCGTGGAGTAGTAATTGGGTAATAGTTTGGCAAGTGACTTAACTCCGCCTTTATTTTCTCCAATCACAATTAAAGTGCCACCAATACTAAGGTGCTTAGCTGCAAGTTGGAAAAGATAAGGCGCGAGTGCTTTGGCTTTCGGGAAGTAAATGACCACAGCATCGAACGTTTGCAGTTTTGCATCAACGGGCAATTCATGACCAAAGTAGCCTTGCAAATTAGGTTTAGTGTGCATTGCTAATAGTTGGTGATGATTAAAGTCTAACGCTAAAGCGGTAACAGAAGAGGCGGCATCTAATAGTTCAACTGCTAATGCATCTGCTTCATGATTTAAAATCAATACATTCTGGTTTTCGATAAATTGAATGTTTCGTAGCAGAACTTGAGAAGTGTTGGTGAGCACAGAATCGACCTTAATATTTTTAACGCAATAGATATCGGCGGATTATAGCAAAGAAGTGGTCAACTGTTCAGTTTGTCGGAGCACAATGATGCAGTATGCTAAAAGAGCAACGCAAACCACATATTGTGATGAGGTTGCTCTTTATATGAAAGCGATTTTGGTGTTTATTTAAGGTAAATAAATTGACTCCGATTAATTGATTGCTTTAGGTAATAAGCTCATCATTTTAGTCGCGATTTCGGTATTGTCTTGATGCCCACTGAATAATAGCGCTCCAGGACCGGATGCAAATACTTGCACATCATCAGCAGTGTGACCTAAAGATGTCCAACCGGTGTTAGTGCGAGTATCAATAATTTGCAGTATTGATTTAAACAGCTGCTGTTGACCTTGCATTCTTGCAGAGTTAAGGCTGGAAATTTCTTCGACTGTAGCTTCGAAGCCAATGAGTTGATTAAAACGTTGTTGCCAGTTATCCACAGCGATTAACTCTTCAGAGATCTTTTGCGGTGAAGCTTTGATATCATGCAGCATTGCAGGGTTCCACTCATATTCACCATCGGCACCGATAGAGAGTCCGCCTGTGTTGTGGTCTGCGGTAACAACCATCAGCGTGTCTTGGCGTTCACGTACAAACTGTTCAACGACTTCAATGGCGTTGGCAAACTCCTCCATTTCACCCATGGCTGTAGCGATATCGTTTGAGTGACCAGCCCAGTCAATTAAGCTGCCTTCAACCATCAAAATAAACCCTTGTTCATTTTGTGATAATAACTCGAGTGATTTCTTAGTTAGGCTACTGAGCTTATAACCTTCTTGGTCATCTAATACCCAAGGAAGTTGCACATCAGCAAATAAGCCCAAAACTTTTGGTTTGGTGATGCTATCGAGTTGTTCAATTTCAGTAATATGCTGATAGCCTTTAGCTTTAAACTCACCTAATAAATCATCAGAAAAGTATTTTCGCCCGCCGCCTAAAATCACATCAGCATCAGACTCTAAATACCCTTCGGCAATCTGTACATAGTTGCGGCGGTGCTCGTTGTGGGCAAGAAAGGCTGCAGGAGTTGCGTGATTAACTTGACTACTAACAGCAACACCAGTTGATAGCCCGACCTTTTTAGCCATTTCCATGATTGTAGTGAGCGGGCGTTTATCTACATCAATTGAAATAGCGCCATTGTATGTTTTAAAACCGGTGGCTAAAGCCGTTGCTGAGGCGGCAGAGTCGGTTACATAGCCACTAACAGATGCAGGAAAAGTACTTGCCATGCCCACTAACAAGCGGTCAAATACGGTTTGTTCTATTTCTTCAGTGTCAGGGTTATTTTTAAAATAGCGATAGGCTGTTGTATAAGCTGGTCCCATACCGTCGCCAATCATGATAATCATATTTTTGGGTTTTGAAGGCGCAGATGAAACAATAGTTTTTTTACCTGTAACATTAGTTATTGGTGCCACAATGTTTGCTGGTAATTTTGCTGGGTCAGTATTTGTTAATTCTGCCGCTTTTGACGTACTAGTGATTGAAGTGTCAGACACACTAGATATTTGAACTTGGATCTGTGAGGCTGTTTGTTCTGCTTGTGATTGAGTCGTTTCAGTTGTTGAAGTATTGGCTAATGGTGCATTAGCAAATGTACTAGTTGAAAAACACAGGAACATCCCGAGTATTAAGCTCAGTGTTGTTTTTATTGGCATTTTTAGTCCTGAAAATACAAAGGGGTTAAAGGCTTAACATGTCTGCCTATCAAGGTAAGATGATAGGCAGAAACGAAGATTAAGCTTGTTTATTAATCCGTACCTCAATGGCATCCATCAGCATGCCGGTAATATCCACATCAAATGCGGCTTCAATTTCTTTTATACACGTAGGGCTAGTGACGTTAATTTCAGTTAGCTTGTCACCGATGACATCTAATCCTACAAAAATCAGTCCACGCTTTTTAAGCTCTGGACCTAAAGTGCGGGCGATATGAAAATCACTTTCAGATAAAGGCTGAGGAACACCGCTACCGCCAGCAGCTAAATTACCGCGGGTTTCGCCTTTCATTGGGATACGCGCCAATGAATAAGGAACAGGTTCACCATCAACGACCAAAATGCGTTTATCGCCTTGCTTGATTGCCGGAATAAAACCTTGAGCCATAGCATAGCGGGTACCGTGCTCGGTTAAGGTTTCTAAAATCACCCCAATATTGGGATCATCTTGTTTTACGCGGAAAATCGATGCACCACCCATACCGTCAAGTGGTTTTAGAATGATATCGCCTTTTTCTGCTAAGAAAGCGCGAATACGCTTTGCGTCACGGGTGACCACGGCTTCAGGCGTGAACTCAGGGAACCAAGCTGTAAATAGCTTTTCATTAGCATCACGTAAGCTTTGCGGCTTATTGACGATTAATACGCCTTCTTCTTCAGCGCGCTCTAGCATGTAAGTGGCGTAAATGAACTCAGTATCAAATGGCGGGTCTTTGCGCATTAAGATGACGTCAAGATCGGCAAGTGGGGTGTCTATGCTTTCACCTAGTTCAAACCATTTGCTGGCATTATCTTCAACAGTTAACGAACGCATGTTTGCCATAGCCTTGCCATTGACCATAGCGAGATCTTGCATTTCCATGTAATACAGTTCGTAGCCGCGTGATTGAGCAGCCATTAACATTGCAAAACTAGAGTCTTTCTTAATGTTAATTTCGCTGATTGGGTCCATTACTATGCCGAGCTTTATCATACCTTTATCCTTATTTTCTCAATGCTTATATCATTGATTAACCGATATCACCGAATCGTAATTGCAAAGCGGTAATCGCGGTTAGTGAAGCTGTTTCTGTACGCAATACTCGTGGACCAAGTAATACGTCGGTAAAGAGGTGCGTTTCTGTCATCGCTATCTCTTCTTCTGATAGACCGCCTTCAGGGCCAATTAATAACCGTACTTTGGTATTTTCTAATGCTAAACCATTAATGCCGTGCGCAGCGCGAGGGTGTAGGTTTAACTTTAATGCATCTGTTTGTTCAGCGCACCATTGGCTTAAAGTCATTGCAGGTCTAACTGTTGGCACAAAACTGCGACCTGATTGCTCACAGGCACTGATAACAATTTTTTGCCATTGGTTAATTTTCTTCTCTAAACGTTCGCCATTAAGTTTGACACCACAGCGATCAGAAAATAGCGGTGTAATAGTGGTAACACCTAATTCAACCGATTTTTGAATGGTGAAGTCCATTCTGTCACCGCGAGAAATAACTTGTCCTAGATGCAAGTCGAGTGGCGACTCTGAGTTATTTTCTGTTTTGTTGATAATTTCAACGGTGACATTTTTTTTATTGGCACTTATGATCGTTGCAAGGTAATCAAAGCCATCACCACTAAACAGGCTGATGTTTTCACCTTCGCTCATACGTAAAACGCGGCCAATATGAGCAGCGCCATCTTCATCTAATTTTACTTGCTGATTCACAGTAAGCTCATTGATAGGTTGGTAAATTCTTGGGACGCGCATAGTAAATCCTTAATCAATGAGGCCGAGATTCTGACATTGTTTTAAGACAAAATTATTATGATTGCCTTGGTTTTTTGCAATTAGTTCATTTCGTAAACATTCTACGCTATCAACTGGATAAGTTTTGTTCCATGCTTCGAATAATCGTCTCTGGCTTGAAGAGATAGATAACCCATAAGTTTGTTGCATGTAAAAGTATGTACGAGAAATTGCGCCGCGGCTTTGTTTAGGAGGCTGCGCTTTTCGACCTTTAAAGTCGACTACCATAGCACATTGGCCATATTGAGTAGCTTGTCCATTCCATTCACTGAAACGATAGTTACTTCTATCACCGTTTACTTCACCTACTGCTGGTGTGAGGTTGTGTAAGTCAGATTCCATTTTTTTAAATTCAGGGCTATTTCTACCACAATTTTTACGACCACCGTCTTGCCAACATTGTAGTTGATGACCGAACTCCCAAGCGGGTACCACATGTTCCCATTCAATTCTGTTGGCGCGTGGAATTTGTTTTCTAACTTGGTAACCACAGCTTTCTAAATCAGGTTTCCATTGTTTACCAATGACATTAATATCACAACCACAATAGAAACTGCTCATAGGTAATGACTTACTATATATTTTCTGCGCGATTTTTTTAGCACTTCTAAAGCTGGTTGGGTGCTTTGCTGCTTCTACGCTATAACTGGATATAATGGCGATAATAGCGATGACTAATACAGCGATAATTTGGTAACTTTTTCTTACGTGTTGATACGACAAAATAAACCCTAACTTCATTCAATACGGCACAGGGGATACGGGTTAGTATCACCTGATATTTGTGAAGGATGGTAAGGGATTGAAACTGCGGATGCAATGGGGTTTAACAATCGAATATGCTATTTATTATGCTTTCAATTAACTTGTAATGTATTAAATAAACCTTTGTACGTTTTTATCATATATTTTAGCTATTTAGATACTGATGAGAGCACTTGTGCGCAGTTTTTACAGCGGTACTGAGTTTGATTACGAACGACTTTATTGTGGCGTCGAATGGATAGCATCACTGGGCCGCAAGCACAGAAATACTCAAATTGCTTTCCTGCAACCGATTGAGTATTCAGTTGGTGAGTCGTATCTGCTGGAACGTTGAAAACATGATGCATAATGCGCTGCCATTCAAGTCCATGAGGTTTTACTCGGCCATATAATTGAAAACTCAATAAATGGCTGATTTCGTGGGGCACGACTTGTTCAATAAATTCGGCGCTGTTCTCTTCCAATAATACAGGATTAAAACGTAACTTATTCATTTGTAAATGAGCTGTTCCTGCACTTTTTCCTCTTAACGTAAATTGCACAACGGGTCTTGGAAATTGGCGCTTTAAAATGGCTTCTGCTTGCTGATAATCGGTTTCTATTTTTTGAAGTACTTGCTGTTGTGCTTCAGTTTTAGCAAGGCAGCTTGGAGCGGAAATGAGTGATTTGGGTGAACGTACACCTGTCGTCTTAGTAGTTTTGGTTTGTGTATTTCGACTAAATAGTGATTTAAACATAAGAGGTGATTGTTAAGGCTTAAAATGATTGGAATGAGTGTTTGGCTATGAGAATCACATCATATCATGGGTTAAAAAACGCATTTGAGTATATCGTGTTGAACTGGTTTGCCGCAATCTTGAACAACAGCTATACGGCAAACCTTTTACTGGTAAAACTTATCTTTGCGCTGCAGCAAGTTTCACCATCTCGACAATTTGTTGCACGATAGCCCATTCAGTATCAGCGTTATAGCCAGTGACTTTTGGGGTATGGATGTGCCCAACTGGGATATCACGTTTAAACTGCTCTTTCAGTAATATGCTGCGATAGGAAATTTCATTAGATAAATACCCACCACCTGAACCTTCAACTGAGGTTTCATTAACTAACTCATAAAGCGATTTAGCGTCAAACTGGCCACGACTAACGGTAGTGACTTGGTGGTTATCATTGACCTGCCATTGACCTTCAGTTTGTTGCATTGCTTTGACAGGGAGTGAGAACTCAACAAACTCTGGCCCATTTAAGGTGCCGCCATTAAATAACGGTGCTTTAGGTGTAGTTTTGTTTGCACCAGTATAAACGTTTAAGTTATCTGGCGCTGCAGCGCTTCGTCCACGAGCAGGGAATCGTTCAATATCAAAATCATCACGGCCCATGCTGACTGTGAAAATCATATCAATACTGTTATCTCGATACATAGGCGTGAGCAGTGATTCGATAATGCCATTATCGAAGTCTGCAAATCGGACTGGAATCATCACGGTTTCAATTTGCGCTTGCTTACCGTCAACATCGAAGGTCATTCCGTCGAGAGCTAATGCTGTCAATCCTGATGGATTACTTTGGGTAATATCTTTATCTAAAAAGAATGGGTCAAAACCTGTTAGTAAAATTTTGATGCGAGTTTCAGGCATAAAATGAATATCGCTTAAACCACGAGAAGATTTTTCGAATGCTTTAACAAGAATGTCTCGTTGCCAAGGTACGATATTATATCCGGCATCAGCGGTTTTTAAGGTTTTTCGCATGGCTAAACGGCTCCAATACAGAGCGCGATCATCATAGTTACCCGCTTTGACATCTGCAACAGCTTGCTGCCACAGTTTGGTGCCTTGAGATGCTACCATTTGAGTAATGGCAAGCTCGTCTGTGGAAGCAATAAGTTGGTTGTCTAGCTGAGTATTGAGGTTATCAAAACGGTTGGCTACATCAGCCATGACATCCATCACTTGCGGTAGGCGGAGTTCTTCTACGTCTAGTTTGCTTGAGTCTTGTGCATAAGCAGAGTGGCTACATAGAAGTACTGCAGCAAACAAAGTGCCGGTGATTAGGGGCTTGAACATGGCTATTCCTTTAGGATGTCTTTTCGTTGTTATGGTTAATTTACCACGGCTTTGATACTAATTCATTATTGATTGCAAAGACTCTTGGCTACTGTATCGTTTGGCAAAAAAGTCTAGAAAAGCGCTGATATTATTGGCTAATTGCTTACGGCTAGAATACACACCATAAACTTTAAATGATTCCATTGGCCACTCTTGTAAAATCGGGACTAAGCTTCCCGCAGCAAGCTCTTGCTTACAGCTGTTATTGGATAGCATAGCAATACCAAAATCATCTTGCGCTAACCGCTTAACCATACTGGCACTATTGACCCTGACTTTACGCTTAAAGCTGGCCATGGTTTTTCGACTTCCTTTACCTACAGGCCAAATTGGCGCGGATAAGCTGGTGCCTAATAATATACCACTGTGCTGGGCTAACTCTTGTGGCGTCGCAGGTGTGCCTGATTTTTTGAGATATCCAGGACTTGCGACTAAAATAGGTTGGCGTTCAAATAGCAGTTTTGCGACTAAATCAGAAGATTCTAACGGACCATATTTAATAGCAATATCGTAGCCTTCGCCTACTAAGCCAACATTGCTGTCGGTAAATTGAACATCCAGTTCGATATTAGGATAAAGGCGCATAAAGCTACTACATAAGTTAGCAATCACTTCTTGGGAGAATGAGACTGGTATGGCCACTCGCAATGAACCTGAAATATCACTGTGGGTATTTTCAATAATGGCTTTTGCCGCATCGATTTCTTGACTGATAGAATCACAATGCTGAAAGAATAACGAACCAACTTGAGTGAGACTTAAATTACGGGTGTCACGTTGCAGTAACCTCACGCCTAGCTGCTCTTCTAGCTGAGCAACCTTGCGACTAATGGTTGATTTTGGTTGTCCGATGTCTCGGGCCGCTTGTGAAAAACCTTTTGCTCTAACTACTGCTGCAAACAGCATCATACCGTTTAAATCAGGCACCTTAGCCTCACTGTCTCAAAAATGGAACAAAGCGTCTCCGATAGTTTAATGGTAATTTGACAGGGAACAAAGTTATATTTACCGTCTAAAAATTTTAGAGGCTATATAAGCAGAGGATCTTTTGATGACTAGCAAAAAGCAGCCCGTAAACAAGACAACAGCTCAAGCGGCTGATCCGCTATTTTTACAAGCGGAACATTTAGCTAAAGATTTTTCATTATTTCCTGCTCATAGCAAGCAATCTTTGGCCGAAGAAATCAAAGGATTGTTGTCTGAAGATGCAATCCAATCAAACTTAAAAGAGTTAGCGACACTCGATGTCGATACTTACGTAACGAAAGTTATTCAACCGACTCAAGATAAAAACCGCCCAAGTGCAAAACGTGTTATTGCTGATTTAAAAGGTAAGTTAATTGCCGAAAATCATCTTGGCTCGTTTTACAGTGCAGAAATCGAGTTAAACTTTGGTTCTCGTACTCGCCGTGTTGGTTTTATTGCCCAAGAAAGAACAACTGGCAATGGCGCTTGGATGCCTGAGCATCACCTAGCTGCATGTAAAGCGATTCGTCATTTTTCAGAACTATCAATGCCAATCGTTTACTTAATTGATACTCCTGGTGCCGATGCGGGTGAAGTCGCTAACAGCCAAAACCAAGCTCACACGATTTCTAAAGCGATTGCTGAAAGTGCCAACGTTGACGTACCAACTGTCGGTATCGTTATTGGTGCAGGTTACTCTGGCGGAGCGATTCCATTAGCTGCGGCCAACATCTTATTGTCACTGCGTGATGGTATTTTCAATACGATTCAGCCACAAGGTCTCCAATCTATTGCGCGTAAATACAACTTATCTTGGCAGGAATGTGCTAAATCAGTGGGTGTTTCCCCTGAAGAGCTACTGACTGCAGGTTGTATCGACGGTATTGTTGATTTCTCTCCATATGATAAAGATGAGCGCCAACATAATTTACGCCGCGCAATTATCAGCAGTATCGAAGCAGTAGAAACTGCAGCGATTAACTTTGTTCGTGATTCTGCTGATTTACGTGAGCATTACGACCGCAGTCTGACACGCTACTTAGATCCTTCTAAGAACCTCGTTGCACTAGAAAATAACCAAGGTTTAGCTGTGGCTAGCAGCCCAACCATGCACCACAACTTATTTGGTAGTGCATACCGTTATTTACGTTACCTAACGCTGCGTAGTCGTATTCATTCAATTTCGGTTGAGCAGTACGGTCGTTTATCTAAAGTGAGTGTGCCAGAAGGTGACTTACTTGAACGTATCCAACAAGAGCAAGACAGTGTCTTTCAAGCTTGGTTATCAACACCTGACAAGCTTGTTTATGACGAAGAGCTGAATAAGCTTTGGGGTACGTTTGATAGCAAGCGTAATGAGATCTCAACTGAACGTAACGTGATCACACGTTTCATCCTAGGTGAGCCAAAAGAGAACTATAAAAAAGCCCGTAAGGCGTTATTGTTCAATATTGGTTGGTCTTTATACCACCGCTGGAAGAGTAATGCGGCCAACAACTTCAAAGGCTTAATTAAGCATCTTGAATCATTGCCAGCATCAAAAACTCAAGCGCCTTGGCCTGAATTAAACCAATTAACTGTTCTTGATATTGTGGTTAATGACGAGCTACGTGAAGATTTTATTTGGCAATGTCATAACGTCCTTATCTTTAATGCGTTATACGACAATGTTGTGCAGAACTTAGCATCGATTTCGAAAGAAGCGATGATGTCTAAGAGCCTTTCACGTGAATCTGTAGACAAGTTACTTCATACATCTATCGATATCGCGATTTCAAAAAATGATGATGCGAACGATAAGAACAAGTTCTACAAGTGGCTTAAATTCTTCATGGATCAATCTAACCGTGCAGAATTGCTAACGCGTGTTGAGCAATGGAAGAGTGTCGGTAACCCGCAATTAAATGACAGTTTATTCGTTATTTTGACCTACTTCTTTGAGCGTTTACTGCCTGAATACTTCGACAGTGAAGAGGACCAAAGCAAATACACTGGTGCAATTAACCCTGTACGTATTGGTCGTCGTAAAGATTTCTGGAACCGTCTAACCATGGGTTACCAAGATCTACTTATCCAAAAAGTACTTCGCGATGAAAAACGCCAAGGAAAAATGGGTTGGGAGAATGTCATTGGTAAGTTCTTCAGCGAATTTGAAGAGTTAAATGGCGACAAAATGTCAGCTAACTTACTTAACTTCCCTGGTTTCCGTTTATCAATTGAAGATGCATTAGATAAAGGTATTCGCCCTTGTGGTTTGATTACTGGTGTTGCTGACTTTGAACATGGTGACAGTAAGCATCGTGTTGGTGTTGCTGTGTCTAACATCGCTTTCCAAGCGGGTGCGTTCGATATGGCAAGTGCTGAGAAATTCAGTGCGCTATTGATTGAATGTGCTAAACGTAAATTACCAGTGGTGTGTTTCATCAGTTCTGGTGGTATGCAAACCAAAGAAGGTGCTGCGGCACTATTCTCAATGGCGGTAGTGAACGACCGTATCACGCGTTTTGTCCGTGATAACGAATTACCAGTATTGATGTTTGGTTTTGGTGATTGTACCGGTGGCGCACAAGCAAGTTTCGTGACCCATCCGTTAGTGCAAACTTATTACCTATCGGGTACTAACATGCCGTTTGCAGGTCAAATGGTTGTTCCTGCGTACTTACCATCAACAGCGACCTTATCGAACTACTTGTCGAAAGTTCCTGGTGCAATGACAGGCTTAGTACACAACCCGTTCAGCGATACCTTAGATAGTCATTTATCAAGTATTGATCCATTGATGCCGCTACCAACGCTGCACGCAAATGAGATTATTGCTAAAGCATTATCAAGCTTAGTGCCTGAAGTTAAAGCCATTGAAGAGAAGATTGTTCAAGACGATCCTCGTGAGTTAATGAAGCCTATCGATAAAGTTTTAGTACATGCTCGAGGCTGTACAGCGGTTAAATTGATCCGTAAAGCACACGATAACAACATTAACGTTGTACTTGTGGCATCTGATCCTGATATGACTTCAGTCCCAGCTGACATGCTTAAGGTGAACGATAAGCTGGTTTGTATTGGTGGTAATACATCTGACGAAAGTTACTTGAATGCATATTCTGTACTAAAAGTTGCTGACTACGAAAATGTTGATGCACTTCACCCAGGTATTGGTTTCTTATCAGAAAGCCCGCAGTTTGCTGCTTTATGTGTGAACAATGGCGTTAACTTTGTTGGCCCAAGCGTACACTCAATGACAACTATGGGTAACAAGTCGAACGCTATTAAGACTTCACAAGACCAAAACGTACCTGTAGTACCTGGTTCGCATGGTATTTTGACTAATGCTGAACAAGCGGTGAATGTTGCACTTGAAATTGGCTACCCAGTATTGCTTAAAGCGGTACAAGGCGGTGGTGGTAAAGGTATTCAAGTTGTAACTAAACCTGAAGATATGATTGGTTTATTCCAAAAAACATCTACTGAAGCTGCAGCAGCATTCGGTAACGGCGATTTGTACTTAGAGAAGTATGTAACGTCTCTACGCCACATCGAAGTACAGTTATTACGTGATAAATTTGGTAACACCAAAGTATTGGGTATTCGTGATTGTTCAGTGCAACGTAACAACCAGAAAGTGATTGAAGAATCTGGTTCGACAATGTTGCCAGAAGAGCTTAAGCAACGCGTTCTTGAATACACTCGAGACTTAGGTGATGCGACTGATTACATGGGCGCTGGTACCGTTGAGTTTATTTACAACCTTGATGCTAACGAAGTGTACTTCATGGAAATGAACACACGTCTTCAAGTAGAGCATCCTGTTACTGAAGCAACCTCGGGTATTGATATTGTTAGTGCGCAGTTTGATATTGCTGCGGGCCGCTCAATTGAAGATTTAGAGCCTGTTGATCAAGGTTACGCTATGGAAGTTCGTGTGACTGCTGAAAAAGCTGCGCTTGATAGCGATGGTATTCTTCAGTTATTACCAAACCCTGGCATGATCACTGAGTGCATCATGCCAGAAGGTGAAGGTATTGAAATCATCTCTATTGCTGAAACTGGTAAAGAAGTATCGCCATACTACGATAGCTTGATTGCACAAATTATTATTCGCGGTGAGTCACGTGAAGATGTCGTCACTAAGATGTCAGCTTACCTTGATAGTGTAGTGATTAAAGGTATCGCAACAAACATTCCATTATTGAAGCTTATCCTTAAGGATGCGACGTTCAATGAAGGGGTTTACGATACTAATTACTTACCACGCTTAATGGCAGAGCTAGACGTGCCTGCATTGGTTGCTGAAATGGAAGCGGCTGCTGAAACAGTAGGTTTAGATACTGAGTCACTGCGTGTTGCTGAAAGTAATGAGCTTAAAGTATTGGCACAAGGTGCAGGTATCTTCTATACGTCACCAGCGCCAGGTGAGCCTGACTTCGTTAAAGAAGGTGACATTGTTACTGTGGATCAGAATTTGGCGCTTACAGAAGCGATGAAGATGTTCTCGCAAGTGACTCTAGCTGGGTTTAACCGTCAAAACGCTGTGCTTTATCCTGAAAATCAGAAATACCGTATTGAACGTATTCTAAACGGTAATGGCCAACAGGTTTCTCAAGGCGATTTACTGTTTGTTATTTTACCTATCGATGGTGAGTAACAATCAATTAGCGTGATTGTAAAGCTATTACGCTAACTAAATTGCTTGAATAAATCCTCAGTTGAAAAACTGGGGATTTTTTATCGCTATGCAAGATTGAACTCGACACAAATTAACGTAATTAAGATTGAATTAATTGATACAAATTCGCTTTTTTGTTGCCGATTGCAGAAAAAATGTCTTACTCAACCTAGTCGCCATAAAAAATACCCGATTTGGGTCTGAAAAATTAAGTTGTTTGAAAAATAAACAATAACTTTTATTTTATTGTTTTATTTAGGAATAATGAAATTAAAGGCAATTTTTTTTTGCAAAATGTGATAATTTTTGCAAGTCCTATTTGCGCATTTGAAGGTTCCCACTTACAATATGCGCCTTAAATAACCAGATGTGCGGTGTGTCTAGCTTTTTTACATACTCCGTTTACCTCTTAACTAATCATTAAAGTTGAATCATGACCGAATTATCCAAATACAGAAACATTGGTATCTTCGCTCACGTTGACGCGGGTAAAACCACGACCACCGAGCGTATCCTTAAGCTAACCGGTAAGATCCACAAGATCGGTGAAGTACATGATGGTGAATCTACTACTGACTTCATGGAACAGGAAGCTGAGCGCGGTATTACTATTCAGTCAGCAGCAGTAAGCTGTTTCTGGAATGACCACCGTTTTAACGTTATCGACACTCCAGGCCACGTTGACTTCACTGTTGAAGTATACCGTTCGCTTAAAGTTCTTGATGGCGGTGTAGGTGTATTCTGTGGTTCTGGTGGTGTTGAGCCTCAGTCAGAAACTAACTGGCGTTATGCTAACGAATCAGAAGTTGCTCGTATCATCTTCGTAAACAAATTAGACCGTATGGGTGCTGATTTCTTACGCGTTGTTAAGCAAACTCAAGACGTTCTAGCTGCTAACCCATTGGTTATGGTTTTACCGATTGGTATCGAAGACGAATTTACTGGTGTAGTTGACCTTCTAACCCGCAAAGCGTGGATATGGGATGAAACTGGACAAGCAGAAAACTACAAGATCGAAGACGTTCCAGCTGATATGGTTGACATGGTAGAAGAATACCGTGAAATGCTAATCGAAACTGCTGTTGAGCAAGACGACGATCTAATGGAAGCTTACATGGAAGGCGAAGAGCCATCTATGGAAGACATTAAGCGTTGTATCCGTGCTGGTACTCGTACAATGGCATTCTTCCCTACTTACTGTGGTTCTGCATTCAAGAACAAAGGTATGCAGCTTCTTCTTGATGCTGTTGTTGACTACCTACCTGATCCAGTTGAAGTTGATCCACAGCCTCTTACTGATGAAGAAGGTAACGAAACTGGCGAACACGCTTTAGTTTCTGTTGACGAGCCTTTCAAAGCATTAGCATTCAAAATCATGGATGACCGCTTTGGTGCCCTAACTTTCGTTCGTATCTACTCAGGTAAGATCAAGAAAGGTGACACCATCCTTAACTCTGCTACAGGTAAAACTGAGCGTGTTGGTCGTATGGTTGAGATGCAAGCTGATGAGCGTAACGAATTAGATTCAGCTCAAGCTGGTGACATTATCGCTATCGTTGGTATGAAGAATGTTCAAACTGGTCACACTTTATGTGATGTTAAACATCCTTGTACTCTTGAAGCAATGGTATTCCCAGAGCCAGTTATCTCTATCGCTGTAGCGCCTAAAGATAAAGGTGGTTCAGAGAAAATGGGTATCGCTATCGGTAAAATGATTGCAGAAGATCCATCTTTCCGTGTAGAAACTGATGAAGATTCAGGCGAAACCATCCTTAAAGGTATGGGTGAGCTTCACTTAGACATTAAAGTTGACATCCTTAAGCGTACTTACGGCGTTGACTTAATTGTTGGTGAGCCTCAAGTTGCTTACCGTGAAACTATCACTAAGGTAACTGAAGATAGCTACACGCATAAGAAACAGTCTGGTGGTTCTGGTCAGTTTGGTAAAATTGACTACATCATTAAGCCTGGTGAGCAAAACACTGGTTTCACTTTCAGCTCTTCAGTTGTTGGTGGTAACGTACCTAAAGAATTCTGGCCTGCAGTTGAGAAAGGTTTCGCTAGCATGATGAACACCGGTACTGTTGCTGGTTTCCCTGTGTTAGACGTTGAACTAGAACTTACTGATGGTGCTTTCCACGCAGTTGATTCGTCAGCAATCGCGTTCGAAATCGCAGCTAAAGGCGCATTCCGTCAGTCTATGCCTAAAGCCGGTGCACAACTTCTTGAGCCAATCATGAACGTTGATGTATTCAGCCCAGAAGACAACGTAGGTGACGTAATTGGTGACCTTAACCGTCGTCGTGGTATGATCAAAGACCAAATGGCTGGTGTTACTGGTGTTCGTATTAAAGCTGACGTACCGTTATCAGAAATGTTCGGTTACATCGGTTCACTACGTACTATGACATCTGGTCGTGGCCAATTCTCTATGGAATTCGCTCACTACGCACCATGTCCAAACAGTGTTGCTGAAAAAGTAATTGCTGAAGTTAAAGAGCGTGAAGCTAAGAAGTAATTCTTAACTAAACTCTATAATTAAAAACCGCTGCCTTTGCAGCGGTTTTTTTATGCTCAAAATTCAAAGCTGACAATTTATCTTTTTGGTTATTGTTAATAGTAAGCAACAAGTGTCTTTTCAAGATCGGGTGTCTTTAGCGCCTTGCTGCTTATGTATCAAGATGTAGAGTGTTGGAAAATAGTACCAAGGAAGAGTGATGATTAAAGTAAGGCGCTTTACCAAAAGCGACGTAAAGCCTTTATGGCAGCTAAAGCTGAACACTATTCACAATGTTAACCGTCAGCACTATTCGTTAGCTGAGGTGACCGCGTGGGCGCCTCATGAGTACAATGAAAGCGCTTGGGTAGAAAGAGTGACAAAAATTAATCCGTTTGTGGCTGAGGTTAATCATGTGATTGCAGGTTTTGCAGATCTTCAAGATGATGGTTATATCGATCATTTCTACTGTAGCGCAGACTTTCAGAGACAAGGTGTGGGTGCTGCATTAATGCAAGCCATCTTCAATCAGGCTACAAAGTTAAAGCTTAACAGTTTGTATGCTGAAGTGAGTATTACCGCAAAACCATTTTTCAGCAGATATGGCTTTGTGGAAGAAGAGGCTCAAAGAGTGGAAGTTAGAGGTCAGAAGATTAATAACTTTGTCATGCGCAAAGTACTGTAAAATACTTTATAAAGTGCTTTAGAAAATTAGCAGCCATCAAAAATGCCACTGTCATAGGACGGTGGCATTTTATTGCTTGCACTATACAGGCTCAATAAAGCTTAGTTAGTGTGAGTGTTACCAACAATGGCTTCTTTGTTGTCAGCTTGAGCAACGTGACACTGGACGCAGAAGTAGTACTTATCGTCAAATTCGCCATCAGCTTTCACGTGAGATGCATCAACAGGCGTAGCTTTCATACGCGCTGCTTTCTCTGTGCTGTGACACGATAAACAACCATTTTTCTTCATGGTAATTTTATAAGAGTCTTTGTGCGGGATGAGTGGTGGCATATGCACAAATGTTCTTTCTAATGATTTACCACGGCTTGGGTAAGTCGCTTTAGCGTCTGCTGGCATTGTTGCTGTAATGGCTACATCGCCAGCTAGTGATTTAACAGTCACAGGAGCTGCTGTTTCTGGTGTTTGTTGACCTGAGCATGCGCTAAGACTGAGCACTATCGCAGCAAGGCTGAGTATTTTCTTCATGGTTTACACTCCGTCATATCCATTATTTTTTGTAAATGGATAGAGAAAATTAGTGATTGCGATGCCTATATTCCGTTTGATAAGACATCGCTTCAGTCAAGTTAGGCTTTAACAATCTTCACAGGACACTTCTTGAAATCCGTTTCTTTCGATAATGGATCCGTTGCATCAAGTAATAGTTTGTTTACCAGCTGTCTAGCATCAAAGAATGGCATAAATACCACGCCGACAGGTGGCTTGTTGCGGCCTTTGGTTTCAACACGAGTTTTAACTTCACCGCGTGGAGAAATCACTTTCACTTCATCACCATTTTTAAGACCGCGATTGCTCGCATCTTTAGGATGCATGAATACTTGTGCATCAGGGTATGACTTATGTAGTTCAGGTACACGGGCTGTCATACTGGCGGTATGCCAATGCTCAAGTACGCGACCGGTTGACATCCATAGGTCAAACTCTTCATTTGGCTCTTCAGCAGCAGGCTCGAATGGCAGAGCAAAAATCACTGCGCGACCATCAGGCTTGCCGTAGAAGTTATAACCTTCACCCGCTTTAACGTATGGGTCACTGCCTTCAACAAAACGACGAACCGTTTCGGTACCATTGACTACAGGCCAACGTTTACCGCGGTTTTCATGATAGTTGTCAAATGCATCTAAATCGTGACCGTGTCCACGACCAAACTGAGCATATTCTTCAAACAGACCTTTTTGAAGGTAGAATCCGAATGCATCGTTTTCGTCGTTGTAGTCGCCTTTACATTCAGAAGTAGGGAATTTATCCACTACGCCGTTCGCAAACAAGATGTCATATAAAGTCTTTTCAGCGTATTCAGGCTTTTTAGCAATTAACTCTGCAGGCCAAACTTCTGAAACCTTAAAGCGCTTAGAGAACTCAACAAGCTGCCATAAGTCAGACTTAGCGCCTTCAGGTGCTTTAACTTGCTGATGCCACATATGAGTACGACGTTCTGCATTACCATATGCACCTTCTTTCTCAACCCACATCGCAGTAGGAAGAATCAAGTCAGCTGCTGTTGCCGTTACTGTAGGATATGGATCAGACACCACAATGAAGTTTTCAGGGTTGCGGAAGCCTGGGTAAATTTCATCGTTAATGTTTGGACCGGCTTGCATGTTATTGGTACACATAGTCCAGTAACAGTTTAGTTTGCCATCTTTAAGCATACGGCTTTGAAGAACAGCATGGTAACCAGGTTTAGGCGGAATAGTGCCTTCTGGTAATTGCCATAAATCTTCAGTCATTGCACGATGCTTAGGATTTGCCACTACCATATCAGCAGGGAGACGGTGAGCGAATGTACCGACTTCACGAGCAGTACCACAAGCTGATGGTTGGCCAGTTAATGAGAACGGGCTGTTACCTGGAGTGGCAATTTTACCGGTTAGCAAGTGAATGTTATAAAGCATGTTATTTGCCCAAACACCACGAGTATGTTGGTTAATACCCATAGTCCATAAGCTCATGATCTTGATGTTAGGATCAGCATATGCTTTAGCCATTTCTTCAAGATTCTCAACAGGCACGCCACTCATCTCAGATGCGTATTCAGCAGTATAAGTACTGACAAACTTTGCGTATTCTTCAAAAGAGATAGGCTTAGACTTACCATTACCAGGGTTCTTTGCTTTCTTCTCAAGAGGGTGCTCAGGGCGAAGGCCGTAACCGATATCAGTCACACCTTCTGCGAAGTTTGTGTGTTTGCTAACGAAGTCTTTATTAACCGCGTCGTTTTGAATGATGTAGTTAGCAATGTAGTTCAAGATAACTAGGTCAGACTGTGGCTTAAACACCATCGCGTTATCAGCTAATTCAAAGCTACGGTTTTCGAAAGTAGAAAGCACGTGAACTTTGCTGCCAGCATGGCTTAAGCGACGGTCAGTTAAGCGTGACCATAAAATTGGATGCATTTCTGCCATGTTCGCGCCCCAAAGCACGAAGTGATCTGCCGCTTCGAAGTCGTCATAACTACCCATTGGCTCATCAATGCCAAAAGTACGCATGAAACCACCTACCGCCGATGCCATACAGTGACGAGCGTTAGGATCGATGTTGTTGGTTAAGAAGCCAGCTTTATGCAATTTAGATGCAGCGTAGCCTTCCCAAATAGTCCATTGACCAGAACCAAACATACCAACTGAAGTCGGGCCTTTTTTAGCGATGCTTTCTTTCCACTTGTCAGCCATAGTGTCTAGAGCAACATCCCAACTAACAGGAGTGAATTCGCCTTCTTTGTCATACTTGCCATCTTTCATTCTTAATAATGGCGAAGTTAAACGGTCCTTACCGTACATGATCTTAGAAAGGAAGTAGCCTTTAACACAGTTAAGACCTTTGTTTACAGGGCTTTCTGGGTCACCTTGAGTCGCAACAACTTTACCGCCTTTTGTTCCGACTAATACACTACAACCTACACCACAGAAACGACATGGGGCTTTATCCCATTTAATTTCTGCAGATTTTTCTTCTGCTTGAACCATTTTGATTGGTAAGGCAAGCCCAACAGCCGACGCGGCTGCAGTAGCGGCATTGGCTTTTAGAAACTCGCGACGGCTTATGCTCATGGTGTTTCCTCACTCTTTGCTGTTAGTTGATAACCTTGAAAGGTTAATCATCGTTTTATATGCCAAATAATGGCTTTATTCATCTCTATAATGTTGAGTTTAAACCTCACATTTATCATGGGTATACCTCGCAATGAGTATACTGGGGATTTATTGTCGTAGATCACATTTTATCATGTGATCTATAACACATTTTAGAAGTTACTCAGTCACTTATTTAGCTGGTGTTAATTTAAGCGATACATTGATTCTAGGTGAAGATGGGAGAAAATGAAGGGGAAGTAGTAGATTTAAATGGTTTTATTGATTGTTTTTATTTTGTTCATAAGTTGGTTTTAATTTAATCATTCACTCTTTATTCTCTTACCATTTACCTTAGTGCTTTCTGTGCGGATTGTTTAGTGTGTATCACATAGGGAGTAACGCACACTAATATCCAGTTAACTCCATATAACCATTGCCATTATGGCTGCCAATAACGTTAATGGGACCTTCCCAATAAGCAATGGATAATGGCATATTGCTATCAGGGTTTAGCGCACTGATAGTGACATCGATTTGCTCACTATTTATTGCTAGTTGCCAACTAGTGGGGTAGTTGCCACTGTCGGTTTGCTGCCAATTAATAGGCGTCATTGAAATATCATCAGGTGATTGCGAACTATTGATATTTCGTCCTGAGCCGTCAGAAAACATTCGTCTAGCACTATAAAAATCGGGCGTATCTTTATTTGCGCCGCGAAGCTGAAACACCATTAATGCAGAGCCATCATTTAATCTGATGGAAAACCAGTCCCAACCTTGTTGGGCTTTGGTGAGAAATTGTGAACTCCACTCTCTATCTAACCAAGCTTTACCAGAAACCAATTCTTGTTTTCCGTTGCGTGTAATCGTGCCAGTTAGATCTATAAATGGTTGGCTATAGTAATAGGAGGCGACGGCAGCATCAGCACTTTTAATGCTGTAACCCTTATTACCTTGCAGTTGCATTGGAGCGTGACTTATTAAAGACAACTGATAACTAAAATCGTCGTTTGCTACAGATAATGTCGCAGGAAAAAGCCCATCCGATTCACTAATCCATTGCCAGTTATCTAATTTTGCAGTGAATGGCTGGGCACTAATAGTGGCAAGGTTTGGATGGCCTCGAGACCATTTTTCGGCTGCTTGATGATTACTTTTTGAGGTTAACGCGGCATGAGCCATATACATCTGTGATGTTGCCCAATTAGTTTTTTTATCATCGCTTGAGCTATTAGTTGCAAGTGCAATTCTAAATTGTGTCCATTGAATACCAAGTTGCTCACCTGTTTGTGTTTGCATGTTGGCGGTTAAATACCACCATTCTTGACGGAAATTGTCATGGCTTTGGTGATCGGCAGGAAAAGAAAATTGATAATCAGGTGTGACACTGTCGTAATCTTCCATTTGTGAAGGTGACTCACCCAATAAACCGCCCATACTAATAGTTGTAGCGGGCTCAGGCTGACAAGCCACTAACATCAATAAAGCTGGCAACAGTAGCCATGAAATGGTTCTTTCAAGCTTGGCTTTAACAGATACAACAAATGATGGACAGATTATCGGTTTCATAAGGCCTCCTGCTGCAAACTATTAATCAGCGGCTTTCTTGTTTGCCAGTAAAGTGGAATTGCAATGGCGACAGCGCTAGTGGCTAATGCTATAAACACCACTCGAATATAAGCTTGCCAGTCCCATAACATGGCGATACTCCAGCCGAAGGCTTGAAAGGTCACTTTGTTAATTAGTAAGTACCCCAAAACGGCGCCAGTAGGTAATGCTACCAAGCATGTTAGAAGCACAATGAGCTGCATCTGCACAAATGTCATGATTCTTAACTTGCCTTTGCTTATTCCTAAAGCATAAAGCTTAGCCAGTGGTGCTTGCCTAGCTTGGGTTAACATTAAACAAGCGCTGAACAAGCCAATGGCCGCAACCATCAAGGTTAAGCTGTTGAGCACCATGGTAATAGAAAACGTTTGTTTGAACATGGCGATGGCTTGTTGCTTTATCTTGGCTTGGTTGTACATTTGCGCGTTAGAGATTAGTTTACTGTCGACTAACAATTGCTCAAGTTCGCTGATGTCACCTTGGTAACTGGCTGCAATACTTTTGGGTTTTTCGGGTAAACCTACTTTTTTCCATAATTCCTGGTCAATGACGACTTGGCCTTTAGGATTACCATAATCAAAAAATATTCCGCCAATGGTGGGTAATGTGTCACTAGATTCCAAGGTATTTCGAGATAATTGTGAGCTCGAGGTTTGTATAAAAGCTTCTATTTCAAAAGTGTCACCAAGGTTTAAACCGTATTTTATGGCGATAGGCTCACTGATGAGGATTTGATTGCCTAATTGAAATTCTTGCCATAAATCACTGGTTTGAGATTTTAATGAGCTGGTGACTTTGGTTGAGTATAAGTCACGGGTTACCAATTCAACTGGCATATTTTGATACTGTGACTGAACAGTCCACTGGGTATAAACACCACTGACTTTTTCTTTATCGCTTAAAAAGTCTTGTATATCGAGAATTTTATCGCCTGAAGGGCGCATGTATAAGTCAGCATGTAGACGGCTTTCGAGCCATGTTTTTAGGGTGACTTCAAAGCTTCCCACTAAGGTATTCATAGAGATATTGGCCGTTAACGCTAATAGCATTGCCATCATGGCAAGCGATAAAGGCCCGATTAACTCTTTGGTTTCAGCAATCATGTAATGCCATATACCCGCTGGGAAGATATGTGCGAGCCATTGGCTTATTTTGTATATGGTAAGCGGCAGCAAAAGAGGGATTGCGATAATCACCACGCCCATTAACCCTAAACTGACTTGGTACTGCTTGGCAAAAGGAAAGGCAATCGCGCAAGCAATTAGACTCAGTACTGCAAGGATAAATTGAACCTTATGGGTTCGAACGAGGTGGCGAACCTGGTTAGTTTTAGTACTTATTCGTGCAAGGGGTTGATTGGTGAGTTGTCTATATAGAGGTAAGCAAGCTAATAGTCCGGCAAATAAAGTCAGCCCAATTGCTTGCGCTAACCATTGCCATTGCCATGAACCCGGCATAAGTCTAGCACCGTAGAGTTGCTCTAAGGTCATTGCCACCATAGGTTGTAGCCACAAACTTAGTTGCAGTCCAAGGATAAAACCGATTATTGAACCAATTATAACCAGTAGCATTAGTTCGCAAATTAATGCCAGCATTAAACGTTTTTTTTGAATGCCCAACTGAAGCAATTGCACCAGTAATTTTTGCCGCTTCATTAAACTGTAGCGCACCCCGTTATAGGCGATGAAAAGTCCAACTACAAATGCCAACATACTCATGGCATTGAGATTCAAATGAAAACTACGAGTGAGCTCTTGTAGAGCTTGGCCTTGATCTTGTTCGGTAATATTAGCTTGTTCTTGAAGCAGGTTTTGCTGATTAATACGTTTAATCAATAACTCAGGATTATCAAATAACGCAATGTAAGAGAGCTGGTTTGGCTGATGTAATAGTTTTTGTGCCAGTGAAATATCAGCCACGATGGCGTTACCTAGACCAAAATCATCATTTAATCCGATGACGTCTAGTTTGATAGTGGCAGCATTCTCCTTGCTGGAATCTTGCAAATAAAACTCACCATTAGGGGCGATTTTATCTGCCAAGGACTCACTCATTAATAGAATGTTTTCAGCCGCGAGTAATCTAGCTATAGGGATATTAGGGTTAACAAAGGCGTTATTTTGACTGGCGTTATCATCTGCATTGTTGTCACTTGATGTTGTCTGGTTGACTTGTAAATTGATTGCTGCAAATAAATCACTGCCTTGAATTTGCCAGCGTCTTCCTTGTGAGTCCACTACAAGGCCATTCACAATGGCTAAGGCGTTGCTTATGCCAGATTGACGTAATCTAAAATAAACTTGCTCATTAAGGTAACGCTCCCCGGCTGTAGGTGTAATAAGTAAACTGGCTCTTTGGCTTAGGAGTTCAGTTGCTTCACTATAACTTCGAACAGCATTCTCGTTAGTTGATTTAACCCCAATAAGTAAGGTCACAGCTAAGATTATGCCAAGTAAAATAGCGCCAGCTTGCAAAGGCGCATGCCGGTAATGGGCAAAGAAAACACGTAAACTAAAACCTATTTCAGATAATGTATTTATCTTGGACACAATTGGTTTGTTGGCATCGTCAGTTTGAGCACGAATATTACTCATGGATTTTACCTTGCTCTAAATGCCAACGTCTGTGCATGTAATTGGCGCAAGTATTACTATGAGTCACCATCAAAACTGTTGTGTTAGCCATTTGTGCTAATTCACATAGCAATTGCATGACTTGTTGGCCGGCTTTTTCATCAAGGTTGCCCGTTGGTTCATCTGCGAGTAGTAATGCAGGTTGATGTACGAGCGCTCTAGCAATGGCAACACGTTGTTGTTGGCCACCGGATAAGGTTTCGACGGGTCTTGATAGCACCTCAGTGAGTGCAAGTTTATCAATCAGTTCATCGCACCAAGGGCTCCATTTCAACTGATTCAATTGTAATGGAAAGCGGATATTATCGATGACATTTAATGGGGTAAGTAGATTAAATTGCTGAAATACAATACCGAGTTGCTGACGACGAAAGTCACTCCAATGATTGTCCTGCCATTGCTCAGCTTGTTGACCTAATAGCTGCAGTGCACCAGAATCGATTCTTTCAAAACCTGCAATAATATTAAGTAGGGTGCTTTTCCCAGTTCCACTTGGCCCTGTTAGTGCAATGGTGTCTCCGATGTTCAATGTTAAATCGACGCAATCGAGTACTTGATGATATTGGTCACCATCAGTAAACCCTTTTGATACCTGCGTTAGTTGGCTGACAACTTGGCTCACATCGCTTCGCATAACAAGATCCAGTAAATCTATTAATTACATCATCATACGATAGTTTCGATCTTAAGGATCGATCTTAAAAGGGAATTTTAAATTCATTAAAAATAGTTCAGAAAATATATTGCGACTTTAGTTGTATCTAATGGCGACGATGACTAGCCTTTAAAGGGAGTAAGCTTACACTGAGTGTGGATTGTTTAGATGTATTTGTAATTGCAATCATAGGCTTAAGGTTTATAGTGGTAAGAGTGTTTTTTGAGCAGTTTAATCCTTCTTATGATGTATTGGTAATTATCAAACCATAACGTAATGTGAATGTTGCTGTAGTAAGCCAAGTTATGGATATCAGCAGGGTTAACTTGACGACAACCTAATTTCGACTTGCTAATGAGACTTGTATTTATGGATAAAAATAAGCAAAAGCTTCATAGTTTTCGAAGTCGAATTTTGGCTTATATTGCCTTGCCATTGATTTTAATCATGGCATTAGTATATGGGTTTAATGGCTGGATTAATTACCAAGAACATGAAAATGATGTCTATGATCGTTTAGAGCAACAAGCTGTTCTTTCAGCCAATCATCTTAATTTTGTTCTGGACTCAGTTCAAAATACCACTCGTGGTTTATCTGATTACTTAACTTATATCGATAGTGATGATTTATATGATGATATCGATAAAGTTGAAAACTTACTTATCAACCGACTCGAACGTAATCCTAGTATTTTTGGTAGCGCAATTGCTTACCGTCCCAACTTTTTAACTCAAAAGCTGCGTTATGCTCCGTTTGCTTACCGTGAAGGTAACAAGATCCATATTATGGATATTGGGGCAGAAGCGTATGACTACACTGATGGAAGTTGGAGTTGGTGGACTGACGCGATGGCAAGCAAAACCGGAGTATGGTCAGAGCCTTATTTTGATGAAGGTGCTGGTAACATCTTAATGATGACTTACTCTAAAGCCTTTGGAGCTGTTGATGATCGATATGGTGTTGTTACCGCCGATCTTGCATTAAACAACTTACCAAGTTTGATGAAAATCCCCAGTAAAAATCTCGTGATTCTTGACAGTAATGATCAGATTATTTTTTACGATGAAAAGAATAGTGACTTAAAAGGTAGCAGTGATAGGTGGCTATCTGACAACCCTCAAAATGACCAATTAAAATCACTTTTAACCAATAATATAGCAGGGCAAACTGAAGCGGTAACCGTTTCTGGTGACCGTTTTCTTGTTAGTGTTGCCAATGTTTCGTCGTTAAAATGGCAAGTGGTTATTGCTACCAGTGATAGTGAACTTAGACAATACTTTTTGTCTAATTTTTCACGATTAGCATTCATATTATTACTCTTATCTATTGCGCTGTTATTAACGAGTATTCTTGCTTCCAAGCGTCTAAGTCGACCCTTAGAAAATCTCGAAAATGGCATTATGGATTTTGGGGAAGGTAGGATAGATCGCCTAACTGCCGATCGTTCTAATATTTCCGAGGTATCAACATTAACCCAAAAATTTAACCAACTAGCTGCTTTGCTTGAAGAAAGAGAGTTGGCATTAAAGGACTCTACCGGTAGTCGTTTCGCAAGCTTAATCGATGGTATGAGTGATAAATCATTTTATTGTTCATTAGATGCTAATGGGCAATTAGCTCAAGTGAGTGATGGGGTTAAAAAGGTGTTGCAAGTCGATGCCGACACACTAAAACGCAAGTACCAACGTATGTTTACCAGTGATCCAATTAATGAAGCTAATTGGAATTACATGGAACAAGCACTTGAGGGCAAATCGGTGCCAGCCCATCAAGTTGAAATGCTCGCTGGTGATAGTGAAATAAGACGCTTAGATGTTTTCATGCAACCTTTAGTTGCCGACTCTGGTGAGCTAATTTCTGTAGAAATGCTTTTTACCGATGTCACCGAGCAATTCTCTGCTGCAGTATGGTCAAATGCTGTAATCGAGTCATCACCACAAGCGATGTTAATTGTGGATGAGCAGGGGGGGATTATTTTCACCAATACCCGCTGCCAAGAGTTATTCGGATATTCAGCTGATGCACTATTAAAGCTTAATGTGGAGTTGTTATTTCCTGAGCGATATAGGAGCAAACATGATGCTGTAAGAGCAGTGTTTTTAGAGCAAGGACTAACACGTTTCACTACACCTAAAGAAGGCTGGGTTGCATTAAAGTCTGATACATCTGAAATGCAGGTGGAAATTAATTTAGCCTTATTGCCTATTGCACATGACGGCAAAAAACAAATAGCGGCAACCATCCGTGATTTAACGAATCAAATGGCAATAGAAAGAAAGATCAAAGATAGCGAAAGTCGATTTAGAGGCTTGGTAGCAAATATTCCAGGGGCAATTTACCGAACTCGAATTGGTGATCATTGGATTATGGAGTATGTCAGTAACAATATTGCTGATATTACTGGTTATCCAGCATCTGACATTATTGAAAGTAACAAGCTGCAATTTAATACCATTATTCATCCTGATGATGATGCAGCTTGTTTTGCTGCAATATCTGAGGCAATTAACACTCAGCAAAGTTTCGATGTTGAGTACCGTATTTATCACCGTGATGGCAGTATCAAATGGATACAAGAAAAAGGTAAAGCCAGCTATGACGAGCAGGGCACACCTTTATGGTTTGACGGCAGCATCAATGATGTTACTGAAAGAAAAAGTGCCCTTGAAACCATCCAAAACTCTCAAAAACAATTAGAGAATATCACAGAATCCTTACCTAATTTAGTTTACCAAATGATATGGCATTCAGAGACTGAGCGGGAGTTTAGCTTTTTATCAGAAGCCTGCATAAGCATCATTGGATTTCCACGTGACATGTTAATGCAAGATTTTGATTTATTGATTGGTCGAATTATTGATAGCGAAAGACAAACCGTCATTGATGATCTATCGGGTAAAAGTACACAGGGCCTTCATTGGGTCACAGAATTTAGATATCGACATCCTTCAGGTGAAATTATCTGGCTGCAAGCTGGGGCGAAAGGTCAGGCGTTAGCCAATGATGCAGTGCTCTGGAATGGCTACTTAATGGATGTCACTGACAGGAAAAATGCCGAAAATCGCCTTGCAGACCGAGAAAAGCATTTACGAACCCTGCTTAACACCGCGGAAATGGGCATTGTGAATATCGATATTCATGGTGTGATCATTAATTGTAATGAACACTTTGGTCGTAATATCGGCATTAACTCAAATGATTTAGAAGGTAAGCTCTTTTTCGAGTTTATGGCCGTCGAGGATAAAAAACTCGCCAGAGAAAGATTTGAACTGTTAGTCAGTGGCGCTTTTGATAATTTTAATATTGAACCGAGAGTGCTCAGCCAAAGCGGTGAAGTTATTTGGATGGACATGACCTTTGCTGCGCTTAAGAGCGATCAAGGTGAAGTGACTTCATCTGTAGTTTCTATGGCTGATATTACCAGCTTAATGACGGTCTCGAACGAGTTAAAACAAGCGAAAGATGATGCGGATGCGGCAAGTAAAGCCAAGAGTGACTTTTTAGCTAACATGTCACACGAAATTAGAACACCTATGAATGCGATTATTGGTATGTCTCATCTGTGTTTACAAACGGACTTAGACAAAAAACAGCATAATTTCGTTGAAAAAATTGAGCGTGCATCAAAATCCTTGCTTGGGATCATTAACGATATTCTGGACTTTTCAAAAATTGAAGCCGGCAAAATGGAAATTGAGATAGTGCCGTTTCAGCTTGATACCATGCTGGAAGATCTCAGCGATATGTTTGCCGCAAAAGCCGCCGATAAACAATTGGAGTTGTTGTTCTCTGTTGCGCCCAATATCCCTAGTCACTTAATGGGCGATCCGTTGAGATTGAGTCAAGTGCTGATTAATTTGATGAATAATGCCATCAAGTTTACTGAGCGGGGCGAAGTGATCCTCGCGATTGAATCTATCACTCAGCAAGGTGATGAACTCGAACTTAAGTTTAGTGTTAGAGATAGCGGTATTGGCCTCACTCCTGAGCAGTGCAATAAACTGTTTAAGTCATTTAGCCAAGCTGATAGTTCAACCACCAGAAAATATGGTGGTACTGGCTTAGGCTTAGCGATTTGTAAGCAACTGGTTGAGCTCATGGGCGGTGAAATTGGAGTTGAAAGCAAGCGTGGTATAGGTAGTACATTCTACTTCACTGCTAATGTGAGTCAGGCTGACGACTTACAACTGAAGGTCACTCAAGAGTTGGAAGGAATGGAGATATTGGTTGTTGATGACAATCAAACCGCCCGAGATATTTTGCAAACTATGCTTACCAGTATGGGCTTTAATGTGGCGCTAGCCAAAGATGGTACAGAGGCTATATCCAAGTGCCATTCTAACGATTATCAACTAGCCTTAATAGATTGGAAAATGCCGGGTCTTGATGGATTAAAAACTGCTGAGACGATTATCAATCAAAGCGCTAATCCGCCATTGACGATTATGGTATCGGCGCATGCAACTGCTGAGTTTACTGATTCAATTAATCGCTTGGGCATTAATGGCTACATAACCAAACCAGTGAGTGCTTCACGTTTGCTTGATGCCATTATGTCAGCTCTAGGCAAGCAGGGGCATATGCCTGTGAGAGCGAAAGCCACTGAGCTTAATGAAGCTTTGTTAGACCAGCTCAAAGGCAAGAAAATATTGTTAGTTGAAGATAACGATATGAACCAAGAAGTCGCCACTGAGTTTTTAGAGCAAGTGGGGATTGAACTCACCATTGCTGACAATGGCCAAATTGCATTAGACAAACTTAACCAGCAAGACTTTGACTTAGTATTGATGGATTGCCAGATGCCTGTGATGGATGGTTATACAGCAACAGAGCATATTCGTAAAAATGCGGCTTACGAGCTATTACCTATTATTGCCATGACCGCAAATGCGATGGCGGGTGATAAAGAAAAGTGCTTAAACGTTGGCATGAATGATCATGTGGCAAAACCCATAGAAGTTTCTTTACTGTATCAAACTTTAATTAAATATTTGGGCGAAAATAATGTCGCTATCGAGTTAGCCAGCCCACAAAAAGCATCTGTAGATATAGTGGAAACATGGCCACAGCATCCTGATATTGATGTCGACCGTGGGTTACAGTTAGTACAAAACTCAGCGAGATTGTATCGAAAGATTTTGACCCGTTTTGTCGAAGGGAAACGCAATATTGCATCGCAAATATCTACAGCTGTAGAAACTAATAATCGAGATGACGCTATTCGTTTTGCCCATACGCTAAAGGGAGTATCTGGAAATTTAGCAAGCAATAAACTCTCTGAACTTGCTCAGGAACTTGAAAAGAACTTGATTGACGAAGTTGAGTTTTCAGTTGAACTTAATGCCACAGACGAATTGGTTCAATCATTATGTGACGCGATAGATTTATGGCTGAATAATAATGAGCTAAAGGAAAGTGTTGAATCGATTGAACTCATTAGCAATGACGCCTTTGTTGAGTTATTAGATAAGCTTTTAGAGTTACTAGATGAAGGCGATGCTAGTGCAACAGATATGATTGATAGCTTACAGCAACAAGTGAGTCAGCAAACTTGGCAACAGTTAAAACCAGTTGGGTTAATGATTAAAGGTTATCAATTTGAAGATGCGTTAGAGCAGATAAAGCAATTACGGCAGAATCTTAATTCATCGACAGATTAATATAAACAAGGAATATAGGTAATTAACATGGAAAAAGCGACCGTGCTGATAGTTGATGATACTCCTGAGAATATTGATATCTTAGTGGGGATTCTGGGAGCCGATTACAAAATTAAAGTCGCTATTGATGGGCCTAAAGCCCTTGCATTGGCACAAAAATCCTCTCCTGATTTGATATTGCTAGATGTAATGATGCCAGGAATGAATGGTTACGAAGTCTGTCAAAAATTGAAAAGTGAGCCATTAACCTGTCACATTCCCGTGATTTTTGTTACCGCCCTCGCTGATACTGAAGATGAGACCCAAGGTTTCGCTCTCGGTGCTGTTGATTATATTACTAAACCTGTAAGTCCAGCTGTTGTTAAGGCAAGGGTAAAAACTCATTTAAGTTTGTATGACCAAAAGCGGCTATTAGAATCAGAAGTTGAGCTTAGAACTAAAGAGCTTAGAGAAACACGCTTTGAAATTATTCGAAGGCTAGGGCGAGCTGCAGAATATAAAGATAATGAAACAGGTTTGCATGTAATACGTATGAGCCATTATGCCAGATTACTTGCCATCGCAGCAGGCCACTCTTCGCGCTTTTGTGAGTTGTTATATAACGCAGCGCCTATGCATGATATTGGCAAAATAGGCACTCCTGATGCCATTTTAAGAAAACCGGGGAAGCTTGATGCGGATGAGTGGAAAGAAATGCAAGCTCATGCGGCTATAGGCGCTGAGATTATTGGCGAACATGACGATCCGTTATTGCAAATGGCTAAACGTATTGCCCTAAGTCATCATGAGAAATGGGATGGTAGCGGTTATCCCAATGGACTTAGTGGAGAGGAAATCCCTATTGAAGGGAGAATAATTGCTATTGCGGATGTATTTGATGCGTTAACATCAGCGCGGCCTTACAAAAAAGCGTGGACGGTTGAAGATACTATGGGTTTAATCGAAAAAGAGTCCGGTAAACATTTTGATCCAGAGCTGGTGGAGAAGTTTAAGTCGGTATTAGATGATGTGAAAACGATTAAAGCACAACATGAAGAAACATTTTGATTTGGTTCAAATAAACCATTACGTGATTTAGAAATGTAAAAAAGGATAAATACTTAAGGTATTTATCCTTTTTTGCTAAAGCGCCTAAAACATATTTTGCTAAGCACTTAACTTACTAGCACTTAACTTACTAGCACTTAACTTACTAGCACTTAACTTACTAGCACTTAACTAAATAAGCGGCCTAGGTTACCATTAGTCTTCTAAAGAGTATGGTAATGGAATAACACTTAGCTCGCTTGCTGTATCTTCTTTTATACGTAGCTTAGCATGATTTTCGGTGTCGTTGGCAAGCACTGCAGTCAGCAACACTTTGCCATCTTGCTGCACGGATTCAATCACTTTACCTGCACGTCTAAATCCATCTTCATCAGCGATTTCTATCTGAGATTCACTGGTGACAGTTTCTGAAGTGGTACCTGTAAGAATGTATAACGCACGTTTATTGCCGCCACGATATTTCATTCTTGCGATCGTTTCTTGGCCCATGTAACAGCCTTTTTCAAAGCTAATGCCATTGACGGCTTGTACGTTACACATTTGAGGCACAAATTCACCACTGTGGTTAGCATCAATATTGGCGTAGCCTGACTTTATCTCAAGAGCTTGCCAAGTCGATGAATTTTGTAACGTTTGATTTGAAGCTGTAACCAGTTCAATAGCTGTTTCATTGTTAGTGATGACGATAAAGCGTTCATTATCTTTAACGATAGTCGCATTATCAAACCTGCTTAATTCAGCGGTGACATCACCGAATTGTTGAGTGATAAATGTTTCAGCATTTGCTCCAGCAAAGCCAAGAATGACTTTTTCTGCACTGACATCTGTTAACTCAGCTTTACTGAAAACCGCATACTTTTGCCACTGGGCAAGGCTTAGAGGCAATACAGAAACAGGCAGCAGTACCATGAGTTGATCTTCATTGGCAAAAGTTCTAAAGCTTGAAAGCATTTTACCTTTAGCATCACAATGTGCGCCCCAGCGCCATTGATCATCTTTTAAAGACACTATGTCAGTTGTCACTTGACCGTGAATAAAAGTTTTACCTTGTTCACCGGTAATTTCAATTAAGCCTAAATGAGTGAGATTGGCGACTAATAAGTCTGGGGAAGTGTTTAAAAAATCCCAATCAGGCTGCGCAGTTGCAAGTGTCATAAACTAATTCCTAAGATGACCAACAAAGATATGGCTTGAGTGTAACGGAATTCAGTTACGCTCAAAAGAAAAAGCTACCTTCAATTGAATGAAGATAGCTTTATTTCACACTTTATATGCCTAGTTAAATGGCAATTTTTCAATGCTCGATTTTAAAATAAAACACGAGTTCGAATCGTGCCTTCAATCGCTTTTAATTCGCCAAGAGCTTGTTCTGCTTGATTAGAATCAACCTCCATAACAACGTAACCAATTTCTGCAGTTGTTTGCAGGTATTGGGCCGCGATGTTGATGCCTTTTTCTGAAAAGGCTTGGTTAATCTTAATCAGTACACCAGGACGGTTATGGTGAATATGCAGTAAACGCGATGTGCCTTTGTGCTGAGGTAAAGAGACTTCTGGGAAGTTAACCGCAGACACTGTAGAGCCGTTATCAGAATATTTGGCTAGTTTCCCAGCGACTTCAATCCCAATATTCTCTTGGGCTTCAGCTGTGCTACCACCAATATGCGGGGTAATTATGACGTTGTCTTGACCACGTAATGGGCTAATAAACTCATCATCATTTGATTTAGGCTCAACTGGGAATACGTCAATTGCTGCGCCAGCAAGGTGTTCTGATTTTAATGCGTTTGAAAGTGCATCAATATCAACAACGGTGCCACGAGAAGCATTAATGAAAATGCTTTTTTCTCGCATTTGAGAGAACTCTTTCTCGCCAAACATATCTTTTGTTTGCGGAGTTTCTGGAACATGTAAGCTGATAACATCAGCCTCGCCCAATAATTGTTCCAAAGAGTGGATTTGGTTAGCATTACCTAAAGGTAACTTATCTTCGATATCGTAAAATACGACTCGCATACCTAGGGTTTCAGCAAGAATGCCTAACTGTGTACCAATATGCCCATACCCAATCACCCCAAGAGTTTTACCACGGACTTCATAACTGCCACTTGCACTTTTTAACCAACCGCCACGATGAGCATGGGCATTTCGTTGTGGGATCCCACGCATTAGCATGATGATCTCACCTAATACGAGTTCTGCGACCGAGCGAGTATTTGAAAACGGTGCATTAAATACAGGTACACCGAGCTTTTCTGCTGCAGCAATATCGACTTGGTTAGTACCAATACAAAAACAGCCAATGGCGACTAATTTCTCAGCATGGTTTAACACGTCTGCAGTTAATTGAGTGCGGGAACGTAAACCGACAAAGTGTGCATCTTTAATGGATTGCAGCAGCTCACCTTCTGGTAAAGATGCTTTGTGGTATTCAATATTTGTGTAACCTGCACGCTCAAGTACATCGACCGCAGTTTGGTGGACGCCCTCCAACAGCAGGATTTTTATTTTATCCTTGTCAAGCGAGTGTTTCGCCATGATATGGGTACCCTCTTATCAATAGTTATGCTTATGTTATGCTGATATAAACGCTCGACCAAAATAGCACTTTTTTTAACACTTGTAGAGGGCTAGATGGCTAAAGTTAATATTCTAATTCTAGAACAATATCATCTAAGAGGGATTTAGTTTGAATAAGAAAGTTATATGGATAGTAATTTATTGTGCAGTGTTAATTTGGTCGGTGACTTCGCCTAAAGATATGTTCACTTGGTGGTTAGAAGCACTTCCTGCTTTATTGGCTATTCCTATCTTATTTTTCACTCGCAAGCGATTTCCCTTAACGTCACTTTCTTATGTATTAATTCTGGTTCATTGCTGTGTGTTACTGGTCGGTGCGAAATATACCTACGCTGAAGTGCCTTTGTTTCACTGGATTGCTGAGTGGATGGGAAGTGACAGAAATAACTATGATAAAATTGGCCATTTAGCCCAAGGCTTTATTCCCGCGATTCTAGCTCGTGAAGTTTTCTTAAGAAATCGAGTTTTACAACCCGGTTACTGGTGCCAATTTTTATCGGTGTGCTTTGTGTTAGCTTTTTCTGCTTTTTACGAGCTAATCGAGTGGTGGGTCGCCGTTGGTACAGGCGAAAACGCAGAGGCCTTTTTAGGGACCCAAGGTTATGTTTGGGATACTCAATCAGATATGTTTATGGCCTTATTAGGAGGTATTAGTGCATTAGTGTTGCTCACCCATTGGCATAATAAGCAGTTAGCATCACTATTTAATAAGTAAAAAATAGTGACTAATGCTAATTTATTAGCGTTAATAATGGTTATGTATGCTATTAATAGAGTGTTTTATAACAACTTATATACTGATTTAATGCCTTCGTATGACAAAAATATCTTATGAACTAGGTAAAATGTACTAATATAGAGTATTGTTGTGATTTTGTTATCAACATTTCAGGAAGAAACTCGTTAAGTCGAGATGTTAGGTGTGCTTTTCAGGGAGAAAAGTGATGAGCTCAAATATTGATGAATTAGTTTTCCTACACCAAGTTGCGGCGCCATGTAATCTTGCCATTCTTGCGGAATCAATAGGTCTTAAAACCAGAATTGTTAAACACGCAAGTGATTTGGAAGTCGACAAAAATACCAATAGTTTCTATTTAGTTGCTCAAAAAGGAGCAGCATTAGACAGCAAAGGGATACCTTTACTTGTTTCACGTTTAGTTAATCACGTTCCTGTAGCACTTTATCAAGTTGAACGAGGCTCTTTAGATCAAGAGTCTGCGTTATTACTCGGAGTGAGAGGTTTACTGTACTCGGATCAACGTATGGATTTAATGCTAACAGGTTTACGTAAAATGGTTGCTGATGAATTGTGGTATGACAGACCATTAATCAGTAAAATATTCCGCAGGTTAGTACAAAAATTAGATGCAAATACCGAAATACCACCAGATACTGTGGCTATGTTGCAGATGCTGACAAGTCGCGAAAGAACAATTATCCAATTAGTGTCAAGTGGGGCAAGAAATAAAGAAATTGCGCATCGTTTATGTATCAGTGAGCATACCGTTAAAGCGCACATATCTTCAATTTTCCGTAAAACTCAATCTAGAAATCGCGTAGAGTTATTACGTTGGGCGCAAACTTATCAAGCCCATTTCGAGTTTGCTTAAATCAGGTGCTTGATTTAATTTTTTAGCAAAAATATAAAAGGGAGCCTTCCGATAAGGCTCCCTTTTTATTGTAAATTACCTAAGATTAATTTTGGTAAACAGTAGCGGTATTGAAGTCACCCGTTTGCGAGACATTAATCATACCGTTATCACCAGTTTGTGCACCAATCACTAAGTTATCGTTACCCATTTGCGATATGGTCAAGTTATTGCTGTAACCTTCAACCAAGAAGTAACCATCGTCACCACCAATCCAGTTTCCAGTACCTTCTTGAACTATATCAATGGCATGTTCATCACCAAATGACGCTACGTCTGTAAGGTTAAATTCACCGTCTTGAGCTATATCAATGACTTGAGCAATACCGACGTTAGTTAGCGTTGCTTCATTATCTGAACCAATTTGCTCCATTGATACTTCATTTTCAAAACCGAAGGTGTCAACATATGCCAAATTCGTTTCACCAGATTGTTCCACCGTAACCATGTTCTGATCTAACTCCACGAACACAGCAGCTTCGTTATTCATTCCTTCAGAGCTAATAGTCACTTCATTATCAAAACCATACGTACCTGATGCAACATAGTTAGACTCACCATCTTGTAGCACTGTTACTAAGTTTCCGTCACCAATAGTTTCGAACTCAGTCAGATTTGAAATACCAGATTGGTCAATATCGATGATATTGTCGTTTCCTGATATTACCGCCACGTTAGTATCACCGACTTGGTTATCTGTGCCATCTTGGTAAATAAATACTTGGTTATTATCCCCAGTTGCGAACTCAATCACTGCACCATTCAAATCGCCGGTCTGGTCAATAACAATATCATTGTTAGATCCTGTAAGGCTTGCTACAACACCAGTATTGGCAAAACCATTCTGGTTAATTTCAAAACTATTGTCATTACCATTTACACCGATGACTGCACCAAAATTATCATCGCCTATTTGATCAACGAATAAGCTATTGCCATCACCAACATTGGCAGTACCACCAGAAGCGACAAGTCCAGCTTGGTTATTATTGCCATCTTGAGTAATGACCCCTTCATTACCATTACCTTCAACACGGAAAACTGCCAAGTTAGCACCTCCATATTGAGTGGTTTGGGTCAGGTTATCATTACCTACATGTTGGATAATGCTATTGTTCTGAGCGCCATCCTGTAAAGTATCTGCGATATTATTATTACCAATAGCTGTGGTTTCGCTAGTATTCCAAAAACCTGATTGATCAACAGTGATTTGGTTATCGTTACCTTCAATACCGACATTCGAAATATGCCAGTCATCTACTTGGTTAGTCGTTACAAAGTTTCCATCACCTTCTGAAGTAATATATGACTCTTGCCAATCACCTAACTGGGTCACTTCGGCAATTTGATCATTACCAATTTGAGTGACTTCTGCTACATGGCGTGTACCTGATTGAGAAACAAGTGCGTCTTGTCCTACACCAGTCTGTTCAACAGTTGTTTGGTTATTAACAGCAGCGATTACCGCAGCTGACTTTTCAGTTGATGCTGCTTCAGGAAGTGAAAACCCTGTAGCAGAAACGGGTAAGGCTAGACTGGCTGTTATGGCAAGAGAAATTAAAGATAATTTTGTTTGCGACTTCATTTGACGCTCCCTGTTTAAATATTGAGTGACTTATTCGCTCGTACAGTCATCTCTTCAATGATTAAATTCACTTTCAGTAAACACTCATCAATTCGGCTGAAGATATCAACCAATAATTGACGAGTGGAATAAGCGAACATTAAGTAATCTTGCCACTAACTTTTTACTAATTAAGACATAGCTAGGGCATTAATCATCAAGAAGTAAACCTAAGTAAGCTTAAAACTAATGCTTTGGTTAGGTTTGAGTGAGATCGATACTCTTGATTTTATTAAACCGCATCCTTTAGCTTATTTAGGCAAGTTACACGATTAACTTACGGATTGAGGTCTGATAGCTCAATCGGAAGAATGGCTACTTTTTAGAAGAAAATAAACAACAGAACTTTCGTATTAGTTAGTTTCAACCTTTTGATTTAATGCGTTTTTATTAAGTTTTGATGGTGCGGTGGTAAATTGCCTACACTAATAGGATTAGTAGTTTATTACTATTTAGCTTCTGACCACTATTATTCTGATTTGAATATGACAACAATCAAATGGCTACAACATTTCCGGATTTCACTTTGTGGAAAACCAGCTCGCTTTCAAGCAAATGGATACGCTACCAGTGTTGAAGTACCGGTTCTGGGAATTAATAATGGAATATAGGAAGCCAGAAAATGATCAAGAAAATGTCTCCAATTGCAATTGCAATTGCCTCAGTAATGGCGATGAATGTCGCTCCTGCTATCGCAAAAAACAAAGTAGAATATAAGCAAGATCAACTGCTTGTTGTTTATAAAGACAATGTCACTAAGTTTGAGAAACTCTCAGCTCAGCGTCTAGTGAGTGGTACCTTAACGGACAAAAATTTAGACGGTGTTGATGATAAATTTCAGCACTTGTTGTCTGGTAGATTAGCAAGATTACAGCTCAAAAATGGCAGTGATATTGATGCTGCAATTAAGATAATCAGTCAGCATCCAGCTGTTAAATATGCAGAACCAAACTATACATACAGAGCATTAGGAATGCCCGACGATCCTAGTTTTGTTGAATTATGGGGGTTACATAATACCGGTCAATCAGCAGGCACTGCAGGTGCTGATATTGACGCTGTTGCAGCTTGGGATATCACCACTGGTAGCGATAATGTTGTCATTGGTGTTATCGATACAGGTGTTGATTACAACCACCCTGACCTTGTTAGCAACATGTGGGTTAACCCTGGAGAAATTGCAGGAAACGGCATTGATGATGATGCTAATGGTGTTATTGATGATATCCATGGTTATAACCCTATAACTGGCAGCGGTGATCCTATGGATGGCAATGGTCATGGTACCCACGTTGCCGGAACAATTGGTGCTACAGGTAACAATGGTGTCGGTGTTGTAGGTGTTAACTGGGATGTGACCATGATTGGTTGTAAATTCTTGTCAGACAGCGGCACTGGTACCACTGAAGATGCGATTGCATGTATCGATTATTTCACCAACCTTAAAATTAATCATGGTGTTGATGTTAAAGCGACCAATAACTCATGGGGTGGTGGTGGATTTAGCCAAGCGTTAAAAGACTCAATAGAATCTGCTGGCGATCAAGGTATTCTCTTTGTTGCTGCTGCAGGTAACGATGCCATTGATAATGATGTTAACCCACACTACCCATCAAGTTACGAGTCAGACGTCGTACTCTCTATAGCAAGTACAGATAGAAACGATAACATGTCTAGTTTTTCTCAGTGGGGCTTAACAAGTGTTGATATGGGCGCACCAGGCAGCTCAATTCTGTCAACATTCCCTAATGATTCATATGGCACAATTTCGGGTACCTCAATGGCAACCCCTCATGTCACTGGTGCAGCAGCGTTAGTTTGGTCTGTTGAGCCAGATATTACTGCTGTGGATATGAAACAGTTACTGATGACTTCAGGTGATGTTAACGGTGATCTAACTGGATTGACGGTTGCAGGAACAAGATTGAATGTTGCAAATGCTATTGCTGCTGCAGATCCGGACCCTTCGTTTAAGCTATCAGTGACACCTGGCTCACAATCGGTTGAAGCGGGTAGTGCAGTAAGTTATGACTTCTCTGTAGGTAGCATTGCTGGTTGGGACGATCAGGTTAGCTTAACTGTGGCTTCATCACCAGCACTTGACGGTGTGAGTTTATCAACCAATAGTGCTATGGCTGGTGATGACTTTACCTTAGATGTTGCTACGTTAGATGATGCAGCTTGGGGCGATTATGTGATTACCGTTTCTGCAGACGATGGTGTAACAGTTAAAGATAAAGCTGTTGCGCTAACGGTTTACCCTGCAGGGTTAACTGACTTTAGTTATGGTAACGATACACCTGTAGATATCACTGATAATACCTTAATCACAAGCACAATTGAGATTGCTGACCCAGTACAAATTTTTGATTTGGCTGTTAGTGTCGACATTACTCATACATGGATTGGTGATTTAGTCGTTAGCTTGACCTCACCGGATGGAACAGAAGTTGTTTTGCATGATCGTGAAGGTGGAAGCGCGGACGATATCGTTAAAACTTGGAGTTTATCTGATTTTGATGGTGAGATTGCAGCAGGTACTTGGACATTATCTGTTTCAGATAATGTCGGCGGTGATACTGGTTCACTTAATAGTTGGGGATTAGATATTTCTGCACTAGGTGAAGCAGCTCCTGCAGCACCTGTGGCTGGGTTTGACTATGATGTTGACGGACTGATGGTCACATTTACAAACACCAGTTCTGATATTAATGACGATATTGTTAGTTATGCTTGGGACTTTGGTGATGGCAGTACGGCAACAGATGAGTCGCCAGCTTATATGTACGCAACTGGTGGCACTTATAATGTGTCGTTGTTAGTGACTGATGCAGAAGGTCAAACCGATACCGTATCTATGGATATCGAAGTGTTTGAGTATTCAATTGATGCAGCGGTGACTCGTACTATGAAATCGCGTCGTGGCAGTGCTCTGGTTGATTTAACATGGAGCGGTGCTGTAGGTGATGATGTGGCAATTTACCGTGATGATGTCATGGTTGCTACAACGCCGAATGATGGTCGATATCGTGATCGCTTTACTAATGCACCTGCAGAAGTAACGTATAAAATCTGTGAGACAGCAACAAGCTTATGTTCAGATCCTATCGTTGCCGCTTTTTAACGGTTATTAGATTGGAATCTTAATTAAGTAAAAAAGGGATGGCTTGCCATCCCTTTTTTATGTCTAAACTTTATCGGTAAATGCTTTGATATTAAAAGGCTAATCAGTAGACTAAAGATAATTTTATACTATGGATGGATGTCATGAGCATTTGGTTTAGAGAAGTTACATTAGAAGATTGTGCCAAAATGGATGTCGGGATGCATGGAAAAGGCACCTTAATGAAAACGTTAGGCATAAAAGTGACCGAAATTGGTGATGACTATATGGTGGCAACCATGCCTGCAGATCCATCTGTTCATAATCCTCTGGGCATTGTTCATGGTGGTGCTAATGTTGCTTTAGCTGAAACCGTAGCCAGTTATGCTGCAAATTTTGTCGTCGACTTTGAACATTTTTATTGTGTAGGCCAAGAAATTAACGCGAACCATTTAAAAGCGTCGCGAAAAGGCGAGTTAATTGCCACTACAAAACCAGTACATATTGGTAAACGAAGTTCGGTATGGGAAGTATTGATAACTAATAGTGCAGGTGAATTATGTTGTATTTCAAGAATGACTGCTGCAGTGGTTGCGCGTAAAGCTGTTTCATAATGCTAATTGTCTCAGCATGAGACTGTGTAAGCCGCCAAAATTAACTACACTGATGGTATAACGCTTTTTAGAAGGATATATGAATGGAAGCAGCAACAATTTGGGAATGGGTAGGTTATCTTGCTTCGGTAGTGGTAGCAATTTCATTAATGATGTCCAATATTAAAAAACTTCGCTGGTGGAACTTAATTGGTGCTGCTTTGTTTGTAGCGTATGGCCTTGCTATTGGAGCCATTCCAGTCGCATTAGTTAATTTTTTTATTGTACTGATTGATATTTATTACCTTGTGAAACTTTATAAAGAGCCTGAATCTCCACCTAGCTAAAGCTCTTCTTAGTTAGTATCTATTTAGCTTAATTTTCAAACTTAGCTTATATGTATAAGAGTGGTTAGCCTTAGTGTCGGTGAGCTGCTCTTTTTATTTGCAACAAGTAGTTTGAATGGCTTGGTATTTATTCAATATCCAATATCTCGTCAGTGTGCGTTTTGCTTTTCTTTTTTTATCTTAAAATTTAAATCCTTCCTTTTAAAATAAAACCTATTAATTTACTAGATAACTTACAAGTTTTTCCTCATAAATTCAGTGACCAACAGCCAACAGCCAACAGCCAACAGCCAACAGCCAACAGCCAACAGCCAACAGCCAACAGCCAACAGCCAACAGCCAACAGCTAATATTGAATCGTTAATTTAGATTGTTATTATCTGCTTTAATCGTTTTTAATGGTTTTTGTATTTGGCTATTATTGATTTATCGAAATATGAATGAGCCAGGAGAGAGCATTATGGCTACCATCCACGATTTAATTGAACTGTGGTTACAGGATCACTAAAAGGAATAAATTATGAGTCAGTCACAATATCTAACGAGTCAAAATGGTGCACCTATCGCAGATGATCAAAATTCATTATCTGCGGGGGAGAGAGGTCCTTTACTACTTCAAGATTGGCATTTAATTGAAAAACTTGCTCATTTTAATCGCGAAAGAATACCTGAGCGTATCGTACATGCTAAAGGTACTGGTGTTTACGGTAAGTTCACTTTAACTAAAGATCTTAGCGACTATACAATTGCAGAACACTTTAATGGGGTTGGCAAAGAAACTGAAACTTTCATTCGTTTCTCGACAGTTGGCGGCGAAATGGGATCGGCTGATGCAGAGCGTGACCCTCGAGGGTTTGGCTTACGTTTTTATACTAAGCAAGGTAACCACGATATTGTAGGTAACAATACCCCAACTTTCTTTTTAAGAGACGGTATTAAGTTCCCAGATTTTATTCATACTCAAAAGCGTAATCCGCAAACCAATTTAAAAGATCCTCAAGCAATGTGGGATTTCTGGTCACTTAATCCAGAAGCCATGCATCAGGTTACTATTTTAATGTCAGACCGTGGTATTCCAGCTAACTATCGCCAAATGCATGGCTATGGTTCGCATACTTTTTCTTTCTGGAATGCTAAAGGCGAGCGTTTTTGGGTTAAGTTTCATTTTAAATCACAGCAAGGTGTGGTGAACTTAACTGGTGAGCAAGCTGATGTGCTAAAAGGGATTGATCCTGATTCATCACAGCGTGATATGGTTGCAGCAATTGCTGATAAAAACTTCCCGAAATGGACTGTCAATGTTCAAATTATGCCGGAAGCAGAAGCCAACACTTATGCTATTAACCCATTTGATCTAACCAAAGTTTGGCCTCATTCAGATTACCCACTAATTGAAATCGGTGAGCTTGAATTAAACCGTATGCCGGAAAACTACTTTGCCGAAGTTGAGCAGGTTGCATTAGCGCCAAGTAACTTTGTGCCAGGTGTTGGCGCATCGCCAGACAAAATGCTGCAAGCACGTTTATTTTCATATGCAGATGCTCAGCGTTACCGTATTGGCACTAATTACAATCAACTGCCAGTTAACTGCCCACATGCTGCTAAAGCTAACCATCATCAGCGTGCAGGAGCGATGGCTGGCACTCAATGTCCATACAATGGTAGTCAAACAGGTGCTGACTCAAGTACAAACTATGGCCCAAATACTGTCGATGGAGGCCTTAAAGATACGAGTCAATTTGCTGAGCCACCGCTAAGACTAGACGGTGAAGCGGATAGATACAGCCGTTATGACCAAGATGACTATACTCAAGCGGGTAACCTTTACCGCATCTTCAGCGAAGAAGAGAAACAACGTTTAGTTGAAACGATTGCAGGTACACTTAGCCAAGTGACTGCTGATGTTCAGCAAAAAATGGTTGCTCATTTCAGCCAAGCTGATGCTGACTACGGCCAAAGAATTAAAGCGCTTTTAGAAGCTTGACTATCAAAAAGCGTATTACAACCCGTTAAGATTGATGAAAGCGATGTGAAGCAAGTTTAGCTCGCTTGAGCAATTTAAAAGTTAACAATACGATAAAATAAAAGGAAGGCAGATGCCTTCCTTTTTTGTGTTTGTTATTTCGATTATTGAATAGGTATTTGTTACATGACGAGCGAGGCTTATTGTTCTAAACAATAAGCTTTAAAAGTAGATGAAAGTTGAAAAAACTTATACCAAGACTTGGTTTAACACTCTTTGCCAGTTGCCACCTAAGAAGCGGTCTCGATCGCTCGATTTATAGCGCGCTTTTGCTAAAGCATCATCAATACGGCTCATTCTATCGATATGATTAAGCTCAGGAATAACCACATGCTGTGGTAGGGTTTCAAAACCTAATACATTCTTTGCTGCTAGGCTTTGCCACCACTCATGGTATTGTTTCACGCCTTCGGCATTATTATTTTTTAACGCTAAAAGGTTTTCTTGGCCTCTTAGAGGGTAATCGTTGGCAATTGCTACGGCGTTAACGCCACCAATTCTTGCGACTCTATCAAGTTGACGCACATAGTCCTCTATTGTTGGAACTGGTTCATTAGTGAGCCAAAAGCTCATCATGAATACACCAAATACACCTCCAGTATCGGCAATCGCACGAATAACTTCATCTGGTGAGCAGCGAGCATTATTCACAATAGAGCGCACAGCGCCATGGCTTTGCACTATCGGCATGTTGCTAACTTTAGCTGTATCAAGCGCCGTTTGCGGACTTGAGTGGCTAACATCAATCAGAATGTTACGTTGATTGAGGGCATTTATAAGTTGATGGCCATCGGCGGTAAGTGGCTTATTTAACCCTTGGGTTCCGTCATTATCTAATGCGCCGCCGGCAAAACGGTTTCCGTAATGATGAGTAAGTTGCAGTACGCGAAGCCCGTGCTGATGGAATTCATTTAGATGTTGCCAATGTTCACCTTCTCCTTTTAGGCTATCGCCTTCAAAAGTGTCCTCTTCAACACAATCCGCACCTTGGATTTGAAAGTAAACGGCAGTGCGCTGCTCTTCGCGAGCAACGGCAATATCGCGACCACTTAAGCCTTGCATTAAAATCGTTGGGTTATCACTAACGATTTTTTGTGCCTTTTTAATGCTGGCGATACAAGCTTTGTAACTACGTTTGTAATTGGTTGTACCATCTGCTTGGGTAATGGCTTCAATATCAGAGATATCGCAAATGTAGGCATCAAGTTTTGATGCGCGAACATCTGCGAGGTTTTCTGGTAAGAAACTTAATCCATCAATATAGAGACGTGATTTAGGTTTTGCCATGGCTGATGAGGCGTATAGCGGGCAAAGAATACTGGCAGCGGCAATGCCTTTTAATAATTGTCGGCGGCTTTGGTTACAAGCGCTAGGTGTCATATGGTTTCCTTTTTAGACGCTTGTAATCAATGTTGCATGATTATGCTGCGGCAAATTGCTTTATAGCATTGGCTAGTGCGGTTAACCCATTGGTACGAGATGGACTGAGTTGACCACTTAATCCTAATTGCTGGAAATAATGATCTAAATCGAAATTGGCAATCTCAGTCGTGGTCTTTCCATGGGTTGCATTTAGCAGTATAGCAATAAGACCCTTAACTATACGTGAATCGCTGTCGGCACAAAAAAAGTGCTGTGACTCAATTTGGTGGTGATATAGCCAGGCTTGGCTTTCACAACCTTTTACTTGAGCCGTTTCTACTTTATAGGCTTCTGCTAAGGGTGCAAGCACTTTACCTATCAACATGATCTGACGGTATTTATCTTGCCAGTTTTTAGCTTGTTCAATGGTGGTAACGGCATCTGATATTTTTTCACTTAATGGTGAAAAGTAACTATTGTCAGGTTGCAGTGTTTCAGATTGAGACGTGATGTTTTGACTCAAGAGTCACCTCTAAAAAATGGGCTAATTACAATGGCGAGTCATTCAATGTTTTAGAATGATTGTTTCACTTACTATAAATGGACCTATGTTACAGCTAGTCTGCCAGACAGCTTACAGTTATCGCAGCTACTCTTATAAAGGGTGCTTATAACAGTAACTCTTTCACATTACGCAGTGCAGTTATAAATTGGTCAATATCCTGCTTATTATTGTAAATGCCGATAGATGCACGGCAGCAGCCTTTAATCGCAAGTTGTTGCATTAACGGCATCGCACAATGATGCCCGCATCTAACTGCAATACCTTGCTGATCGAGCAAAATACCGACGTCTTGATGATGCTCACTGCTAACGTTAAATGCTACTACGCCGCAATTATGTTTATTGGCACCATAAAGCCTAATGTCACCTAATTGGATGAGCTGCTGCTGTAAATATGTTAGCAGTGATTGTTCGTGTTGCCTGACTTGTTCTTTTGGCAAGGCATTGATGAAACTGATGGCAGCACCTAATCCAATAACTGCAGAAATTGCGGGCGTTCCCGCTTCTAACTTATTCGGCAAATCGCCAAATTCAGTGCCTGCAAAACTGACGGTTTTGATCATCTCGCCACCCGTTAGCATAGGCGCTAATTGATCGAGTTGATCAAACCGACCATAAAGAATACCAACACCAGTAGGCCCATACATTTTATGGCCTGAAAATACGTAAAAGTCACAATCAATTGCTTGGACATCAATGTCAAAGTGGGCGATCGCTTGAGCGCCATCAACAAGGGTAATCGCCCCAGCAGATTTTGCTTTTTGTACTAGTATTTCAACGTCATTTACAGTGCCTAATGCATTAGTTACATGGCTAAAAGCAACTAACTTCGGGCTTAATTTCAGTAATTCATCAAATGCTGCATGATCGATAGATAACTCATCATTGAGGGGGATTGGCTTAATTATAGCGCCAGTTTTTTTAGCGAGTTGTTGCCAAGGAACAATATTGGCATGGTGCGCCGCGCTATCGACTAAAATGATGTCATTGGCGTTAACTTGCTGACTAATACCATAAGCCACAATATTGATGGACTCAGTGGTGCCGTGAGTAAAAATGACTTCATCGAGTCTAGCGCTGTTGATAAACCCTTGAACTTGTTCGCGTACCTTTTCGTAATTTAGTGTTGCTCGGGCTGAAAGCTGATGGGCTGCTCGGTGAACATTGGCATTATCAAGTTGATAATAGTGGTTCATGGCATCAATGACTGATTGCGGTTTTTGACTGGTGGCGGCGGTATCCAAGTAACACAGAGGTTGGTCTTCCAACTGCTGGGCTAATGTAGGAAATTGGGCTCTGATCGCATCATGTTCAAAGGCTATAGTCATTAAAGGCTCATTATCGACGAAGTGTTTTATTGATTAAGTATGGCTAGATAGTTAACTCAAAAAGAAAGCGCCACGATCTTCATAGAAAGTGACGCTTATTGCAAGTATACATTTGCTTTTACTTGTTTGCCTTATGGGCAGGGAATGCGATATAGATTGGATAATTGGTTTATTCGCTCAAGTAACTCTGGTGATAAGCTGACATTTAAGCTATCGATATTCTCTTTTAATTGCTCAAGGTTTGTGGCGCCTATGATGTTTGAAGCGACAAAGCCTCTTGAGTTAACAAAAGCTAACGACATTTGCGCAGGGCTCAAATTAAATTCACGAGCCAAATTGACGTAAGCTTGAGTGGCTTCAAGCGCCATTGGAGTTGCGTTATAACGGGCAAAGCGTTTAAACAGCGTTAATCGCGCCGCTTCTGGCCATTGATCGTTTTCATATTTACCAGTGAGCACGCCAAATGCCAGTGGTGAATAAGCCAGTAATGGTAGCTCTTCACGGTGACTGATTTCAGACATGCCTAATTCATAGCTACGGTTAAGTAAGTTATAGGGATTTTGCACACTGATGATTCGGGGTAAATCGTGTTTCTCTGCTAATCGCAGATATTGCATTAAGCCCCATGGGGTTTCGTTAGAAACGCCGATATAACGGACTTTACCTTGGCGAATGACTTCAGCGAGTGCTTCTAGGGTTTCTAAAATAGGCGTTTGGTGTTCATCCTCTATATGATCATAAAGAAACTCACCAAAATAATTGCAGTGTCTATCAGGCCAGTGTAATTGATACAAGTCGATGGTATCGACCTGCAAGCGTTCTAATGAGGCATCAACTGCTTGGTGAATATTAACCCAATCGAGTGCCATGTTAGGGCGTATAAAATCACTTTTAGGTCCAGCTGCAGAGACTTTGGTAGCGATGACTAAATTGTCACGGTTATCACGCTGAGAAAGGTAGTTACCAATAATGCGTTCAGTCTCACCCTGTTTTTCAGCATTAGGTGGCACGGGATACATTTCGGCGGTATCGATAAAATTAACACCGCGACCGATGGCGTAATCCATTTGCTCAAATGCTTCACGCTGGGAGTTTTGTTCTCCCCATGTCATGGTACCTAAACAAATCTTACTCACATCAAGGCTAGAATGGGGTATGCGTTGATATTCCATTTAATTCTCCTATGGAATGCAGTTACTTTGAAGTTAACAATCTTTATTCATAAAACAAAGCGACTTATTTCCATCATCGAACTAGTTGTTGAATATTTCATCATTAACAAAAGGTGCCATGGCTAAAATAATGGCTTGGGTATAAATACTTTCACGGGTTGCTAACCCTTTGGTAAGTAATCCTATAGCACCACCTTTTTGCTTGATGTTATCGGTATTAAATAGTCTGTCCATGACATGTCCTAACTCCTCACCTTGCTCAAGAGCTTGAAACACCTTTAAAGGCAATGGCAGTAAAGCGCTACGACCGACAGATAGCTGCTGATTATGGAGGATCGCCATATAAGCAAAAGTTGCAGGGCCGTGATCAAAACAATCCACGCCGCCTTCCATTGCAATATAAAAGTCAGCAGTTTGCTGTGACTGGCAATACTCGGCGCGATTAATGGCGCCCAGTTTTGTTTCTGCTTCGGTCATTGGCTGATCAGCCACTAACGATGGGGCATGAATGCCCTCACAAATGATATTGCAATCAGGAAAGTATTGGCTGAAAGCGTGTTTTGCTGCACTCACTTTTACAGGATTTTTTGAGCCGACAAGGATCGTTAATGGTTTCATGGTGATTTCTTTTTTAGCTTGAGTAGGTTCAGACGTTGTTTTTGTCTCAGTGAGTTATTTTTAATAGCGCCATAGGCTACACTGATGCACATTGAATATATTACCCGATTTATATAGAGAGTCATCATGGCAAAGAAGTATTATGTGGTGTGGGCAGGGCGAGAGACTGGTATTTTTACCAGCTGGGATTACACCAAGAAGCTAGTGGACAAATTCCCGCAAGCAAAATATAAATCTTTCCCAACTGAAGCTGCTGCTAAAGCGGCATTTGCGGGGACTGCCTCAAGTAGCATTGGCAAGAGCGCTACTAAATCAACCTCTTCATCAGGCAGCAAGAAATCGACAAGTAGTAGTGGTATTGAGTCAATCAAAACCAAAAATGTGGATCTGAGTACTCACGATATTATCGTCTTTACTGATGGTGGCTGCGAACCAAACCCTGGCAAAGCAGGATCTGGTATGGCGGTTTACCATAAAGGTGAAATCAGTGAACTTTGGTATGGCTTATTTAATCCTAATGGCACCAATAATAGCGCAGAGTTAAATGCCTTATATCAAGCGTTATTAGTGGCTGAAAAAGCGGTAAAAGCCAAACAAACTGCCAAAATCATGAGCGATTCACAGTATTCGATTAACTGCATTACCAATTGGGCTTATGGTTGGAAAACCAAAGGTTGGAAGCGCAAAGTGGCTGGAGATATTGCTAACTTGGAAGTGATTCAACAAGCTCATGAATTATACGATGCAATGAAAGATAAGCTGGATATCGCTCATGTTGCAGCTCATATTGGTATTGAGGGCAATGAACTCGCTGATCGCATGTCTATTTATGCTATTGATCAAAAGACTGTTGAATTTGCCCGTTACGATAAACCGATCGATCTACAAGCTATTTTAGCCCTTCGAACCGGCTAACCCTACCTTCTGTACAAATGTCCCTATTTAGTGATTGTTCAAGATAAAGTGGTAGTTGCATTAACACCTGATACTACCACTTCAAATCCACTCATATTAGGTACTGTCGGTTTATTAGGTGTTGCTTTATTAGTTTAATTGTTAATCGAATTGTTTAACTCTGTTAATCATTTTAACCACTCATCGTACCAGTTGCGTGCGCCGCTCTCAAATTGATTGGATTTATTAAAAGTCGGAATTAAAAATGATCTAGATCATATTTCACTATTTAGAATTCTATATTCTTCGCTGTGAAATTAGTTACCTCATTTAAGGTCATTTTTATGCAAAGAGATTCAATCAGTGCGCAGGATGTTGCAATTTCAGCTCAAGAAGAGCAAACCTCAGTAAAAGGCTGGTCACGTCAAGATACCACTTGGATGCTTAGTTTATTCGGTACTGCTGTTGGTGCAGGTATTTTGTTTTTACCTATCAATGCAGGTATGGGTGGATTTTGGCCGTTAGTATTAATGGCAATCATCATTGGCCCTATGACTTATCTTGCTCACCGTGGTCTATCTCGCTTTGTTTGTTCTTCTAAAAATCCTGGTAGTGACATCACTCAAGTGGTTGAAGAGCATTTTGGCGTTAGTGCGGGTAAAGCAATCACAGTTCTATATTTCTTTGCTATTTTCCCTATTGTGCTTATTTATGGTGTTGGTATTACTAACACGGTAGACAGCTTCATTGTTAACCAACTTGGTTTTGCTTCACCTCCACGTATTCTTTTATCTGCGGTTCTTATTATTGGCATGATGTCAGTAATGGTAGCGGGTGAAAAATTCATGTTGAAAGTGACTCAATTCTTGGTTTACCCATTAGTAGCAATCCTTGCTTTTATGTCTTTCTATTTAATTCCAGATTGGAAGATGGATGCATTGCAAGTGGTTCCTTCAACGGGTGAATTCTTAGGTACTGTATGGTTAACCATTCCGGTATTAGTGTTCGCATTTAACCATTCTCCTGCTATTTCACAGTTCTCTGTGTCACTTAAACGTGAACATGGCAACAATGCTGCTAAAAAAGCGGACGTGATTTTACGTAATACATCGATGATGCTGGTTGGCTTCGTTATGTTATTCGTTTTCTCTTGTGTATTGTCTTTAAGCCCTGCGCAACTTGCTGAAGCAAAAAGTGAAAATTTAGCGATTTTATCTTACTTAGCCAACGTACATTCAAGCGGCTTTGTGAGCTACTTCGGTCCTATCATTGCATTCATTGCGATTATCTCTTCTTTCTTTGGCCACTACTTAGGTGCGACTGAAGGCTTGAAAGGCATGATCACTAAGCAATTACGTAGCAGCAATAAAGAAGTCTCTGATGCTAAATTGAACAAGTTCATCCTAGCCTTCATGTTCTTCAGTATCTGGATTGTCGCGGTAATTAACCCAAGCATCCTAGGTATGATTGAAGCCTTAGGCGGTCCAATTATCGCTGCTATTCTTTACCTTATGCCTATGTACGCTGTACATAAAGTGCCTGCTTTAAAAGCTTACCGTGGTCGTATCAGCAATGTGTTTGTTGTGATTGCTGGTTTACTGGCCATGACAGCAATTCTATTCGGTTTAATGAGCTAATCGCTCGTATTCGTCGATAAAGTTAAACCACTCACTCAAGTGAGTGGTGATTCGAGGAGTGCAGTGCGTGCTCCTCTTTTTCTTGTTTTTAGCTTTGTTGTTTTGAGCAGTAAAGCATTGAGGTTTATTTATGTTTAGTGCATTTGAAATCTTTAAGATTGGTATTGGTCCTTCTAGTTCTCATACCGTTGGGCCTATGAAAGCGGCAAATTGTTTTATTAATGATTTAATCGAGCAAGGTCAACTAACACAAATCACTAAGTTTACCGTCGATGTATACGGTTCACTGTCTTTGACTGGTAAAGGTCACCATACTGATATTGCGATTATTATGGGCCTTGCTGGTAACGAGCCTGAAACGGTTGAAATCGACAGTATTGAACCTTTTATTGCTCAGGTTGAGAAAACTCAGGAAATTATAATTGGTGATGCGATTCATCACGTTGATTTTCCACGTGATGCGCTTATTTTCCATAGCGATACGTTACCTTTACATGAAAACGGTATGAAATTACACGCTTGGATTGGTGACAAATGTGTTTATAGCAACACTTATTACTCTATCGGCGGTGGCTTCATCGTTGAAGAAAGTGAGTTTAACCAAAGCCATGTAAATGGTGTTGAAGTGCCTTATCACTTTAATTTTGCAGACGAATTAGTCGCTCATTGTAAAGACTCGGGTTTAAGCATTAGCGGCTTGATGAAGCAAAATGAGTTATGCTTTCGCAGTGAAGAAGATATGTATTCTGGCTTCAGTTTAGTCTGGAAAACAATGCAAAATGCCATTGATAAAGGCTGTAATACTGAAGGTGTTCTAGCTGGCCCGCTAAAGGTATCTCGCCGTGCTCCTGCTTTACACCGTGAATTGATGCGCAGTGAAAAACTCAGTAATGATCCGATGGAAATAATTGACTGGGTTAACTTATTTGCGTTAGCTGTGAGTGAAGAAAATGCAGCTGGTGGTCGTGTAGTGACATCGCCTACCAATGGCGCTGCAGGGATCATTCCAGCTGTGCTAGCTTACTACAATAAGTTCATTCAAAAAGTGGGTCCAAAAGAATGTAGCCGCTTCTTTTTAGCTGCAGCTGCGGTGGGTTCGCTTTATAAACGTAATGCATCGATTTCGGGCGCCGAGGTGGGTTGTCAGGGGGAAGTTGGCGTGGCGTGTTCAATGGCGGCTGCAGGCTTAGCTGAGCTTATGGGCGGCTCACCTGCGCAAGTGTGTATGGCGGCAGAAATTGGCATGGAGCACAACTTAGGTTTAACGTGCGATCCTGTTGCAGGCCAAGTTCAGGTACCGTGTATTGAACGTAATGCGATAGCGTCAGTTAAGGCGATTAACTCATCTCGTATGGCGCTACGCCGTAATTCAGAGCCACGAGTTAGTTTAGATAAAGTGATTGCGACTATGTACGAAACAGGAAAGGACATGCACTCTAAATACCGTGAAACCAGCCAAGGTGGGTTAGCAATTAAGGTCACTAATTTGTGTGCATAAACGTGCGCTAATTAATCTACTTAGTGTTGTAAACAATAAAAAGGCTTTCAAATGAAAGCCTTTTTTGTTTGCGATTTATACCATCCAATCGTGTTATTGCTATACGTTATGCCTTTGAACCTTCAGTAAGCTCTTCGTACATCAGGTAGTGGCTTTGCTCCATCCCTAATGATTCATAGGTTTTTTGAGCGCGTAAATTATCATGTTCAACATACAGTCTGAAACTCGCCGCGCCGCCAATATCGACAGCCATTGATTTTACCGTTTGATAAAGTTTGGCATATATCCCTTGGCGACGATTTTGCGGGCGAATATATACACTTTGTATCCAGCAGTAGTTTGTTGCTCGCCAATCACTCCATTCAAGTGTGACCATTAATGAACCTGCAATTTCGCCCTCTATTTCGGCCACTAAATAGAAGCCTTTTTCAGGACTGTTAAGCATAGTGCTTACGCCTTTGGTGAGCAGTTCATTGTCTAAAGACAAGCTTTCTGTCTCCATTGCCATGGCTTGATTGAATTCAACTAATACTGGTAAATCTGATAGTTGGCCTTTTCTTATTTTCATTGTGGCTCCTTGAGGCGAAAAATAAATAAATTTTCACCACATTTTTATTCGACTAAAGTCTAAGCTGCTATGCTTAATATTCATCTTGTATGGTTTGAGAGAATGCTATGAATAAATCAAAATATCAATTCAGAGTATACCGTTACTTTGCTCGCTCTAATCGCATTGGTTGCGCTGCGAGCAAGCCTATACAGGTGTCACATCCTACTACAGCCTCCGCTAATGCACAGCCTGCAATTAATCATGTGTTGCACTTTATTTTGACCTTATTCACTTTTGGATTATGGGCGATGGTGTGGTGGTGGCTAATTTTAAAGTCTCGTGGTGAGCACAAAAATCTATTTGCTGGATTTGATGATGATTATTGGAGCTATTTGATTGAAAGGGAGAGACCGCCAGCAGCGTTATATCCTACAAAAGTTGGAAAAGGCAAGGTTAAGTATATTTTTGAGGCCTAATGTAATTTATTCACTACTAGACCTGCGTAAGATGATATAGATCATCCAATCAATCATGATTGTCGTGCTAGTATGCCGCGCCGATTTTATTGATTATTGCCATCTTCTAATTTAATAAGCCGTTCGGCAGCGAATTACGCACTACTTATTTACTCAATCAGCAAGGTTTACATCATGTCAAAACATGCTCCGTCTTTTCCACGTCGAGTTTGGTCGCGTTGGATGTCAGTTCCGTTATGGTTACAAATCCTTATTGGGATGGTGCTAGGTATTATCGCCGGGGTCAGCCTAGGTGAAGATGCGAGTTACCTTAAGCCTATTGGTACCTTGTTTGTTAACACCATTAAAATGTTAATTGTGCCACTCGTGTTTTGTTCTTTAATTGTGGGTGTGACTTCAATGCAAGACACGGCCAAAATGGGGCGAATTGGCTTTAAGTCATTTGCGTTCTATTTAGGTACAACGTCTATCGCAATTAGTATTGGTTTGCTAGTCGGTAATATCATGATGCCGGGCACTGGTCTTGGCTTACAGAGCAGCGAAATTATAAATGAAGTGAAAGAAGTGCCGACATTAATGGACACTTTGATCAATATCGTGCCGACTAATCCTGTTGCCGCTCTAGCAAGTGGTCAAATTTTACAAGTGATTGTGTTTGCTGTCGCACTGGGTATTTCATTGGTGTTAATTGGCGATCACGGTAAACCTGCTATTCGCGTATTTGAAAGTTTAGCTGAAGCGATGTTTAAACTGACTGACTTAGTGATGAAGCTAGCACCTTATGGTGTATTTGGCTTGATGGCATGGGTTGCTGGTGAGTATGGACTCGACATGTTATTGCCATTGATTAAGGTCATTGTGGCAGTCTACGTTGGTTGTGCATTACATATCTTAGGTTTCTACAGCTTAGTGTTAAGTGTATTTGGTAAACTTAATCCACTGCAGTTCTTCAAAGGCATCGGTAATGCAATGGCAGTGGCATTTACCACTTCTAGCTCTGCGGGTACCTTACCTGCGAGTATGAAATGTGCCAGTGAAAACTTAGGTATCAACAAGAAGATATCAAGTTTTGTACTGCCACTGGGTACGACCATCAACATGGATGGCACTGCGCTTTATCAAGGTGTAACGGCGTTATTCGTCGCTCAAGCTTTTGGTATCGATTTAACATGGGTTGATTACATCACCATTATATTAACCGCTACACTTGCGTCTATTGGTACTGCTGGCGTACCTGGTGCAGGCCTTGTGATGTTAACGTTAGTATTAACCACAGTTGGTTTACCGTTAGAAGGTGTGGCAATTATTGCTGGTATTGACCGTGTGCTAGATATGGCACGTACCGTGGTTAACGTATCAGGTGATTTAGTGGCAACGACGATTATTGCTCGTTCAGAAGATGAATTAGATGTTGAACACTACAATGCTGACATGGAGCAATCAGCGATTATTGCTCAGCATGCTGAAGTTGATTTAGCTCAAAAGGTTGAAGATAACGTCAAAACAAGCAGTTAACCTGGTAAAGTTACGTACTAAACGCATAAAAAAGAGTGAAGCCATGGCTTCACTCTTTTTTTACTCGTTTTTACGATTGTTAACTATTTAAATCAATTAAGGCACTTATTCATCGAGTTGGCTTAATACCAGTAGATTAGCGCCAGCATCTGATTTTAATAATAGCTTGCCAGATTTTGAACGCTTAATATTAGTCACCATTGGCATGGCCTTCATAATACGTTGCTCTTGCTGCATAAGCATATCGACACAAGCCATCATACTTGAACCAGCAGGTGACAGAGTTAATTGATTTTCATTTTGCTGATATTCACCAAAAAATTGGTTGCAGCTGTTATTGCCAGACAACTTGCCATCAGCGGCAAAGGTAATTTGAGCAGGACTGTGATTAATGACAGCTTCAGATAAAGCTGATTCTACATACCAATTACCGATTAGATTAATTTCTTCAGCCGGATGGCTGTTGCTTTGACAAGCACTAAGACCGAAAATAACCACACAAGCGGTGAAAATGGGTTTTATCATGATGGACTTATTCCAATGGGGACGCTATTTCCGATAGTATATACTGTGTTTTGGGGTTATTTTCATCCTGAAGTAGAATTAATCTAATATTTGTCACTCACACCATGCATTGTGCTGTTTTTGAACTAATTCGATGTTCAGATGGCAAACTGAAATCCTTTAAATCAATATTTTTTAGCGAAAGAGTCTCACATGAGTAAATTTTTTAAAGTTCTGCATATGTTTGGTTTGTTGTGTGTTGGTATTGGTGCAGGATTATATTTACTCACTGATGTCGCTAATGAAATAAGTGGGATGTTGATTATCGCCAGTTTAATAGGTGTAGGTTTACTCATTATGGCGCCTTATCCTGTAGCGCTCGTTTTTGACTGGGCGCAAAAACAGCACACCAATCAAAATAATAAGGCTAATGAACATGAAAAAAGTGACGAACACAATAAATGAGCATTAAATACCGTTTAGCCACAGAGGTTGATGCCGTAAATATTGCAGATCTAGAGCTGCAATACATGAATGATGAATTGTCTTCTTCTGCCGATACAATGTCTGGCCAGTGTTTTTCTAAAGTACAAATCAGCGAGCTAATAAAACAAGGCTGGATAATGTTAGCTGAATTAAACACTGATACAGCTTCACCAGGAGTTAGCGTTAAATCGATTATTGGTTACGTGATTGCAGGGCCTTGGTCTTGGTTTCAAGCTTGGGGTATTTATGCGCAGGTATTACGAAAACTCAGTGATATCGAAATGGGTTTTAGCCGCGTGACATCGCAAAATAGCTGCCAATATGGTCCGATTTGGATCCATCCATCCCATCGAGGGCAAGGGATTTTTGAGCACTTAGTAAAAGGTATTCAACGTAAAGCTGCGATGAAATACAGTTTTATGGTGACATTTATCGCAGAAGATAATGCGATTTCTTTTGCTGCCCATACTAAAAAATCAGCAATGGAAGTGGTGGACTATTTTAGCTTTCAACAACGTGATTATTATTTGTTGGTCATGAAGAACTAATTAACTTTTTGCAGCAAACAGCACTAAATAATCAAATGAAATGTATTTAATGGTGAGTAGTAATCATATGGAACAAAACCAGCAAGATAATCAGCAGCAGTTTGAGCAAATATTTCAGCCTTACTTACATTTAAGGTTAGGGGCGTTTGAGAACTTAAAAATTGTCGTTGGGGTACTGGCATCATTGGATAAAAGCTATTCAGCATATGAGCTCGAACTAAGTACTGATAGTAATTCGAAATCAAGATTTTTTTATATCGTCGACACTGAGTTGGGTGTTATCGATTGCGGTCGCACCAATGGTTATGAAGAAGCAATAACTTTACTAGATGAAGATAAAACAGTTGAGTTGTCAGCGGCTAAGACCGTCAATGTGCCAGTGCTTAGCTTGCAGCAAATTTCGTTTATGTGCTTAGAAACATCTCATTTTGATCACTGTTAATTTAGGCTTGTTATTCGGTGGCTTTCTTCATCAGTATTAGAGGCCTTTCCAGACTATGGTATTTATCAAACTGTTGTAGTACATCATTATCAACCAAATTATTTTGACTAATGCTTTTGATTTGATGAAAGCCATAAGCTTGATAAAAACTCTCTAACTCTGGAATCGCGAAAACGTAACTGCGTGTTTTCAACAGTTTAGGACGAATAAAGTTCATTAACTGGTGAGCTAACCCTTTTCCTCTCGCATGCTTTGCGACAACAAGCCCTGTGATTAACTGGCTCTTTCCTATTGTTTTTAATCTAATAGCAGCCGTTATCTTGGCTTGCTCATTAAGTAACTTTTCATTAATTACACTCGTTTGTTGCAAGTCGGAGTCAGGGAGTACCTTTATCGAACCTAACTGAATCGAATCAGGCTGATGGTTTGACTGCCCCAACTGAGTGGCTAACCTTATGAGTGCTATTTGATCATTAATATTGGGTTTAGAATAAGGTAAATGTTGACGATAAAACAGCTTTAGCTCAGACCACTTCCTTTGATCGCTAGATATCTGGCCATTCTTCGTGTCACTCTTTAAGTTAAGTTTTGAAGGATAAAACCACTTTGCAGTGTGCATTATTTGTCCTTAATTAATGTTGAAGATATACCTTTAATGTCATTAACCTCCATAGTAACAAATCACGACTTGGAAGGTTTTCAATTAAGCAGCGAGGTTGAAAATACAGACAAGCTGACTTTAAAAAGAGGCAAGAGTATCGCTTATTTGTGATTATTTGCGTATTAATAGTGGTGATTTTGAGGGATATTTATACAAAATTTAATAAAAATGACTGATAAATTATGTTAATAGCTTGTTTCATCTAGACTTGGTTTATTTAGACTTGTTTGAAGATTTATTGGGTGATAGCTTAGTAAGTAACTTATTTAATTTATTATTTCCACCAAATAACCCGTGTTTGGAAATAGTGAGTTATTGTTTAAAACAGCTAGAGATTGAAATGGAATTTTTGCCGCAGGCGTTAACAGCGCAACAGGTTTATAAATTATTAATTGGTGGTGTAAGTCCAAGACCTATTGCTTGGGTTTCAACGATATCAAAAAGTGGGGTGAGTAACTTAGCACCATTTTCATTCTTTACGGTTGCAAGTGCTAACCCCCCAGTGTTGTGCTTTAACCCAATGAGCACTGATAAAGGGCTAGAAAAAGATACCTTGACTAATATTCGTGAACAGCAAGAGTTTGTGATCAATAGTGTGAGTTATCAAGACTTAGCGGTGATGAATCAAACTTGCCATCAATTACCTGCCGATGAAGATGAGTTTGAATATGCGAGTGTTGAAAAGCTGGCATCATCAATTGTGGCTCCTCATAGAGTCAAACAAGCTTTAGTTAGTTTTGAATGTCGGTTAAATCAGATAGTTGATTTAGGCCAAGAACCTATGTCTGGGCATCTTGTACTGGGGGATGTGGTAGCAATTCATGTACGTGATGATGCAGTCACCGACTTTAAAATAGACAGTGAAAAGTTAGATGCCATCGGCAGAATGGCTGGCAATGACTATAGTTTAACTAGGCAGAAGGTCCAGCTAAATCGATAGTCGATTATTAAGCACTACTTGCTCATTGGAGTGAGCTTTGGAAAGTGACCGAGTCAATGAAGGATCATCTAGGTCACTATTTTAAAGATAGTTGAGCATTAATTACAGGGAGAGATAATGCCAATTTTAAGAGTAGATCCAAACCAAACAAAATTTGCTAATCAGCAACGTGATGTCACCAAAGGAATAGTGGTGGGCATGGTTGTTTCCTTTGCAGTCGTCATTTATGGCGCGTTAGCTAATCCATTTGAATTTAGTGAACCACAGTCCTTAATTGAAAGGTTGATTATTTATGCCTATGGCATGCTTTTGCCTACGTTAAGTTTGATTATTGCTGTTGCCCGAGTAGCTAAACATCGTTTTTTTAACTCTGAAGATATTGATGGACGCAGTTTTAATAAAGAGTCGGAGCGGGTAAGGCGTTTACAAAACGTGCTGCAAAATACCTTAGAGCAATTTTGTATTGTAATGAGTGTTTACTTTTTATGGGCTTTTATCATGCCAGCTGATTACATGTCGTTAATTGCGTTGATTTCAGTTTTATTCTTTATTGGCCGAATTTTGTTTATGCGAGGATACGATAAAGGCGCAGGAGCAAGATCGATTGGTTTCAGTTTAACGTTTTACCCATCAGTGTTAACTGTGGGGGCGATTATTATTTACCTATTCTATCGAGTCTTAGTTTAATTCTTATGAGTTGAGTGAGGTAAACTCACTTTTTAAAGGTACAAAAAAACCGTCAATTGACGGTTTTTTTATTTCTCAGAATTGAGCTTAATCGTCAATAAGTTTTAAAACTTATAGACCAGCATCAGCGCGAAGGATTTCAGCTTTATCAGTCGCTTCCCAAGGGAACTCATTACGACCGAAGTGACCATATGCCGCAGTACTTTGATAGATAGGACGTGCAAGGTCTAGCATGGCAGTTAAGCCGTATGGACGAAGCTCAAAATGCTGACGCACAAGCTTAATCAATACATCTTCAGATACTTTACCAGTACCAAAAGTTTCAATGCTGATTGAAGTAGGTTCTGCAACGCCAATGGCATAAGACACTTGGATTTCACAGCGTTCAGCAAGACCAGCAGCAACGATGTTTTTAGCAACGTAACGTGCAGCGTAAGCAGCACTGCGGTCAACTTTTGAAGGATCTTTACCTGAGAAAGCACCGCCACCGTGACGCGCCATACCACCGTAGGTATCTACGATGATTTTACGACCGGTTAAACCACAGTCACCTACAGGTCCACCGATAACGAAACGACCAGTTGGGTTAATGAAGTACTTAGTGTCTTTGTTTAACCATTGTGATGGTAGAACAGGCTTAATGATGGTTTCCATCACGCCTTCAATCAAGTCTTCTTGAGTCACGTCTTCACGATGTTGAGTCGATAGCACTATGGCATCGATACCCTTGATTTTGCCATTTTCATAGGCAAAAGTGACTTGGCTTTTGGCATCTGGACGTAACCACGGTAATGTACCGTCTTTACGAACTTCAGATTGACGCTTCACTAATTTGTGAGCGTACGTAATTGGTGCAGGCATTAATACGTCGGTTTCGTTACTTGCGTAACCGAACATTAACCCTTGGTCACCAGCGCCTTGCTCTGCTGGGTCGCTACGGTCAACACCTTGGTTAATGTCTGGAGACTGTTTACCAATGGCATTTAAAATCGCACAAGAATCAGCATCAAAACCCATATCTGAATGAGTGTAACCAATTTCACGTACTGTCTTACGTGTGATTTCTTCGATATCAACCCAAGCTGAAGTTGTGACTTCACCGCCGACTAAAACCATACCGGTCTTAACGTAAGTTTCACAAGCAACACGTGCTTTAGGGTCTTGCTCTAAAATTGCGTCTAATACCGCATCAGAAATCTGATCGGCGATTTTATCTGGATGACCTTCTGAGACGGACTCAGAGGTGAACAAGTGGTTTGCCATAGTTGGTAAATCTCGTCTTTTGGAATTTGAACGTGTAGAAGCATCTACATCTAGACGTCTATAATAATTCAAATCAGGTTGGATAACACCCCTTAGAACTAATATAAGTTAATAATTGTGCAATCATTCAAAGATTTAGAAAAATTGAAAATGACCTGTTTCAGATTTTTAATAAATTAATCTTATGAATTTTATGCTAATTATTCTATTTATAGCGTAACGATTAAGGGCTTTAAGGTTAAAAATAAAACAATAACTTTAGTCGATGTTTATCACTTTGTTGGTTTTTTTATTGCCCATTGGCAATAAATATTCACGCATTGTTATTACGGAATATTACCGTTTGGGATCAATATCAGCGATATAAAGTAATTAGTTGATAGAAAAAGCTATATAAATTTTATCGGTAATATGGTGTCAGTCTGCCTGAATAATCGCTTTGTTTAGCTTGGATTAGTCTGTTAGACGTAAAAAATGGTTAATAGATCTAATAAAAATTTGCGTCACACCGCCTAGTAGGGGAAAATATGCCCCACAATTGCCCGCTAGACCTCATATAACAAGCAGGAGAGAGCATGTCATCTCGTAAAGAACTCGCTAACGCAATCCGTGCATTAACCATGGATGCTGTTCAAAAAGCCAATTCTGGCCACCCAGGTGCACCAATGGGGATGGCTGACATCGCTGAAGTGCTATGGAATGACTTCCTTAAGCACAACCCAAACAACCCTGAGTGGGTTGATCGTGACCGTTTTGTTTTATCAAATGGCCATGGTTCAATGCTTATCTACTCTTTACTGCATTTAACAGGTTATGCATTACCTATTGAAGAGTTGAAGAACTTCCGCCAGCTTCACTCAAAAACCCCTGGTCATCCTGAATATGGTTACACACCAGGTGTTGAAACAACCACTGGCCCGTTAGGCGCTGGTATCAGTAACGCTGTAGGTATGGCGATTGCTGAAAAGACCTTAGCTGCACAATTCAACCAACCAGGTCACGACATTGTTGATCACTTCACTTACTGTTTCTTAGGTGATGGTTGTTTGATGGAAGGTATCTCTCATGAAGCATGTTCATTAGCGGGTACACTTGGTCTTGGTAAGCTTGTGGCTTTCTGGGATGACAATGGTATTTCTATTGATGGTCATGTTGAAGGTTGGTTTACAGACGATACGCCTAAGCGTTTTGAGTCTTACGGCTGGCATGTAATTGCTAACGTAGATGGTCATGATAGCGATGCTATTCGCGCGGCAATCGAAGAAGCTAAGTCTGTAACAGACAAGCCAACAATGATTTGTTGTAAAACCACGATTGGTTTTGGTTCGCCAAACAAATCAGGTAGCCATGATTGTCACGGTGCTCCACTTGGTGATGCTGAAATTGCTGCTGCACGTGAATTCCTTGGTTGGGATCACGCTGCATTTGAAATTCCTGAAACCGTTTATGAAGGTTGGGATGCTAAAGATTCTGGCGCTTCAAACGAAGCTAGCTGGAACGAAAAATTCGCAGCTTATACAGCAGCGTTCCCAGAGCTAGCCGCAGAATACAAACGTCGTGTTATCACTGGCGAGCTTCCTGTTGAATTTGAAGAGAAAGCGAACGCTTTCATTCAAGAGTGTCAAGATAAAGCTGAAGGTATCGCAAGTCGTAAAGCTTCACAAAATGCGATTGGTTTCTTCGGTGAAATGCTACCTGAGTTATTAGGCGGCAGTGCTGATTTAGCCGGTTCTAACTTAACGCTTTGGTCTGGTTCAAAAGGTATTCAAGACGACCCTGCGGGTAACTACATCTTCTACGGTGTACGTGAATTCGGTATGAGCGGCATTATGAATGGTGCTTCGCTACATGGTGGTTTCATTAACTACGGCGCAACCTTCATGATGTTTATGGAGTACGCACGTAACGCAGTACGTATGTCTGCGCTAATGGGCATTCAAAACGTATTCGTTTATACCCATGACTCAATTGGTCAAGGTGAAGATGGTCCTACTCACCAACCAGTAGAGCAACTTGCTAACTTACGTATGACGCCAAACATGACGGTATGGCGTCCATGTGATGCTGCTGAAACAGCCGTATCTTGGAAGTCTGCAATTGAAAACCGTAAAGCACCAACGTCGCTTGTATTTAGCCGTCAAGGATTAAAAGCACAAGCACGTAACGCTGAGCAATTAGCTAACGTCGCTAAAGGTGGTTACGTACTGTCTGATTGTGAAGGTACTGCTGATGTGATTCTGATTGCAACAGGTTCAGAAGTGCAACTTGCACTTGATTCTGCTGCTGCCTTAACTGAAAAAGGCCAGAAAGTTCGCGTAGTATCTATGCCTTCTACTAACGTATTCGATAAGCAAGATGCAGCTTATAAAGAGTCTGTATTACCTGCTTCTGTTACTAAGCGTGTTGCAATTGAAGCCGCTCATGTTGATTACTGGTACAAATACGTTGGCTTTAATGGTGCAGTTGTTGGTATGTCTACCTTTGGTGAGTCAGCGCCAGGCGGAGACTTATTGAAGCACTTCGGCTTTACCGTTGAAAATGTGGTTAACACAGTAAACTCACTGGTTTAACCAAAATACAGTTAAATAATAAGGGTAAACTTTTACCCTTTAAGTCTGTATAATGACGGCCTGCAAACACTTGCAGGCCGTTTTTTTATCTGCTTTTTACTGAGTACTGTTAAGAGGAAGCTTAACCCTCAATGATCCGAGTCGCTATTAATGGCTATGGCCGTATAGGCCGTTCTATCCTTCGTGCATTATACGAGTCGGGTAAACGTCAAGAAATCCAGATCGTGGCAATTAATGAACTTGCCAAACCTGCCGCAATCAGTCATCTCACGCAATATGACACGACTCATGGCCGTTTCCAAAATACAGTTAAGTTAAAAGACGACCAGCTAGTTATCGGCGATGATGTTATTCAATTATTTCATCAGCCTGATGCCAGTTTATTACCTTGGTCTGAACTCGATATTGATATCGTTTATGAATGCAGTGGTAGCTTAGGCGATCGAGCTGAATGCGAAGCGCATATCAAAGCCGGTGCCAAGCAAGTTCTCATTAGCCACCCATCTTCAGCTGATGTGGATGCGACTATTGTATTTGGTGTGAATGATAATTTGCTTAAAGCCGAGCATACAGTGGTATCAAATGCGTCATGCACCACCAACTGTATTGTGCCTGTCATTGATGTGCTAGATAATCATTTTGGTGTTAAAAGTGGTGCAATCACCACCATTCATTCTTCAATGAACGATCAACAAGTGATTGATGCTTATCATGATGACTTACGTCGTACCCGTGCTGCGGGGCAATCAATCATTCCAGTGGATACTAAATTGGCGCGGGGTATTGAGAGAATATTGCCGCACATGAAAGATAAATTTGAAGCGATTTCAGTGCGCGTTCCGACCATTAATGTCACCGCAATTGACTTATCGGTGACCTTAAATGAGCGTGTTGATATTGAGAAAATAAATAATGTTTTAGAGCATGCGGCCAGCGGGTTATTTAATGCAGTGTTAGGCTATACTGATGCACCATTAGTGTCGTGTGATTTTAACCACGACCCACGTTCCAGTATTGTTGATGGTACCCAAACTCGTGTGAGTGATGGCCACTTGGTCAAGTTATTGCTTTGGTGTGATAACGAGTGGGGATTTGCCAATCGAATGCTAGATACCAGTTTAGCTATGATCCTCGCTAAGAATACTGAACACTAATTTTACTGCTATTGAGCGCTTTATCTAATTGGGGTAAAGCGCTCATTAGCAAAAGCAGTTTTGTTTTTAAATTAAAAGGAAAGTCTCAATGGCTATTATCAATATGATTGACTTGGATTTAACTAATAAGCGCGTGCTTATTCGTGAAGATCTAAATGTACCAGTGAGTGATGGTGTAGTGACCAGTGATGCACGTTTACGCGCTTCTCTACCTACGATTAAGTTAGCACTTGAGAAAGGTGCAGCTGTAATGGTGATGTCACATTTAGGTCGCCCAACTGAAGGAGAGTTCAATGCTGAGTTCTCAATGCAGCCAGTAGTTAACTATTTAAATGAAGCTCTTGATTGCCCTGTGACGCTAGCGTCTGATTACCTTGATGGCGTCGATGCTAAAGTCGGTGAAGTAGTCGTATTTGAAAACGTACGTTTTAACCTTGGTGAGAAGAAGAACGATGAAGCTTTAGCTAAAAAATTAGCTGCACTTTGTGATGTTTATGTAATGGATGCATTTGGTACAGCGCATCGCGCACAAGCATCGACTCATGGCGTTGGACTTCACGCATCAGTAGCTTGTGCAGGCCCACTTCTAGCGGGTGAATTATCTGCTCTGGGTAAAGCATTAGATAACCCGGCACGTCCAATGGTTGCCATTGTTGGTGGCTCAAAAGTCTCAACTAAGCTAACTGTACTTGAAAGCTTATCAACTAAAGTAGACCAGCTAGTTGTTGGTGGTGGTATTGCCAATACATTCGTCGCGGCAGCGGGTCATCAAGTAGGTAAATCTTTATTTGAAGCTGACTTAGTCGATGAAGCTAAGCGTTTAGTGGCTAATGCTCAAAGTCGCGGCGGTGATATCCCTGTGCCAACTGATGTTGTAGTAGCTGGCGAGTTTAGCCCAACCGCTGCAGCAACATTAAAATCTGTTAGTAATGTATCAGATACCGATATGATTTTTGATATTGGCCCTGATAGCGCAGAAGCTTTAGCTAAAATCATCGAAGCTGCTGGTACGGTTGTTTGGAACGGACCTGTTGGCGTATTTGAATTTGATCAATTCGGCGAAGGCACTAAACGTATAGCTCAAGCGATTGCTGACTCAAATGCATTCTCAATTGCTGGTGGTGGCGATACGTTAGCGGCTGTAGATAAGTATGATATCGCTGATAAGGTTTCTTATATTTCTACTGGTGGTGGTGCTTTCCTTGAATTTCTTGAAGGCAAAGAGCTACCTGCAGTTGCAATGTTAGAAAAGCGCGGCGCGTAATTAGAAAAAATTTAAAAGGTTAAGTTGAATATGCAGCCTGACAGTTTATCAAAGAGTAAACGTCATGCTGTCAACTTAACCGAGCAAGATTTCTATTTAGAAAAATATAATTATTAGAAAAAAACCGCCCATGTTTTTCAATGAATTGTTGGTTATCGTCAGATAAATAGCAATGCAGTGAGTAATATAGGGTATAAAAATCAATCCAAAGCGATAGCGACCTAGGTGAGACATCACCCTATTTTTGGAGTAAAAAATGGCCTTAATATCTCTACGTCAAATGTTAGACCATGCTGCAGAACACAACTACGGTGTTCCAGCATTCAACGTAAACAACCTTGAGCAAATGCGTGCAATTATGCAAGCAGCTGAAGCGACTGACAGCCCTGTCATTGTTCAGGCTTCAGCGGGTGCGCGTAAGTATGCTCGTCCTCAGTTCCTTAAGTACTTGATGGCTGCAGCTCTTGAGCAATACCCAGATATTCCAGTATGTATTCACCAAGACCATGGTACTGATCCTGATATTTGTCAGCGTTCTATCCAGTTAGGTATGTCTTCAGTAATGATGGATGGGTCTTTGATGGCTGATGGTAAAACACCAGCATCATACGAATATAACGTTGATGTGACTCGTCGCACAGTGGCATTTGCACACGCTTGTGGTGTATCAGTTGAAGGTGAAATCGGTTGTTTAGGTAGCTTAGAAACAGGCGAAGCTGGCGAAGAAGATGGTATTGGCGCAGCTGGTATCTTAACAATGGATCAAATGCTAACAACACCAGAAGAAGCAGCACGTTTTGTTGCTGATACTCATGTTGATGCACTTGCCATTGCAATTGGTACTAGCCATGGTGCTTACAAGTTTAGCCGTAAACCGACCGGTGACGTATTACGTATTGACCGTATCAAAGAGATCCACGCACGTATTCCTAACACTCACTTAGTGATGCACGGTTCTTCTTCAGTACCACAAGAGTGGTTAGAAGTGATTAACCAATACGGCGGCGAAATCCCTGAAACTTACGGTGTGCCGTTAGAAGAGATTGTTGAAGGTATTAAGCACGGTGTTCGTAAAGTTAACATCGATACTGATTTACGTTTAGCATCAACAGGTGCAGTGCGTAAGTTCCTTGCTGAAAACCCATCAGAATTTGATCCACGTAAATTCTTAAAGGCGTCAATGGAAGCAATGGCTGACATTTGTACGACTCGTTATGAAGCATTTGGTTGTGCTGGCATGGGCTCTAAAATTAAGCCTAAGTCTCTACAAGCAATGTACAAAGCTTATCAATCAGGTGAACTAAACCCACAAATCAACTAATAGTTGGTTTGTAGTTACATGAAGTTTACTCACTTTATAATACGTAACTAACTGATTAATAAAACTTCATAAAAACCAGCGATTTTCGCTGGTTTTTTTATGTATAAACTTGAATGAAACAGCTTGTATCAAAGCGCTTTATAGCGCATTATCCCCGCCCTTAAAAATGGAATGAAGCCAAAATCTATGGCGTAAATGATCAATGAACTGTCATTTATGCTTGTTATCCTTGTAATGGAATATGCTCACCTTTAACCATTATTGAAGTGTCAAAATGCATGTAAAACCCAACGCACCACTATCGCTATTTGCGTTAACTTGGCCATTATTCTTCGACTTCGCGCTGCACTTTCTAACAGCAGCATTAAATACCTTAATGATCAGCCGCGTCTCTTATCAAAGTGTCGCAGCATTGTCTGTCGGCAATATGGTGTTCGAATTATCAATTACCTTATTCAGCTTCGTCAGTATTGGTGCCAGTGTGGTCATAACCCAATACTTAGGCGCTAAAAATAGAGCAACAGCAAGTGATGTAGTCTACTCATCCATCGGCTTTAATTTAATGGTGGGTGTAGCCGCAGCATTGGGTGTATTTATGGGGGCAGGGCTTATATTGCACCTGATGAATCTTCCAGTAGATTTAATTCCTGACGCTAAACTGTATTTGCAAATTGTAGGGATTTGTTTAATCCCAGAAGCCATGGCTATGTGTTTAGCAGCTGGTATGCGTTCTCATGGTTTTACCCAGCAAGCTATGTGGGTGACGCTGCTGATGAATGTAATTACATTTGGCGGCAATTTATTACTGCTTTACGGCTGGTTTGGTATTCCGCAAATGGGCGTTGCTGGCGTGGCAATAAGTACTGTTGTTGGTCGTTTAGTTGGCATGTCGTTAATGGCGTATTTATTTGTTAAGTACACCAAAATTCCACTTAAGATATCAGAAATCATTAAACCTAAAAAGCATCTGCTAGCCAAAGTCTTTCATATTGGTTTGCCTGCGGCAGGCGAGAATATCTCTTGGATGCTGCAATTTATGGTAGTGACGGCTTTTGTCGGCTTGATGGGAGAGAAAGCACTGGCCGCTCAGGCTTTGTACTTTCAAATTTGCATGTTCATTTTATTGTTTGGTTTATCTATTGGGATCGGTAACGAAATCATGATTGGTCACATGATAGGGGCTAAGCAGTATAAATCGGCAGAAACCCAAATGTATCGCGCTTTAAAAATTGGTTTAGTGCTGACAACTGCGGTAGCTGCATTGGCTGCATTACTTGGTGAAAACCTCGTAGCTTTTTTCACTGATGACCAAGATATTCTGGCAATGGTCGGGCAGTTATTTTTACTGACCTTATTCATGGAACCAGGAAGAACGTTTAACCTCATTGTCATTAATGCACTTCGTGCTAGTGGCGATGCAAGATTTCCCTTTATAGCGGGTATCTTCTCAATGTGGTGCATAGCGGTGCCTTTAGCCTATTTTTTCGGAATTTACCTTGATATGGGCCTAGTTGGAATCTGGTGCGCCCTTGCTATTGATGAGTGGACTCGTGGATTAATCATGTTGTGGCGTTGGCGTAGCGGTCGTTGGCAGTCAAAAAGCTTAGTACTGGCGTAAACACAGTATTTGCCTACATTAAGCATTAAAAAAGCAGTAGTTTTTTCAATTTTGCTACCAAAGTGTTAGTATGCGGTTCAATTTCTGGGGTGAATTTAGATTATTTGTAAATAAAGGATTTAATGACATGAAAAAACTGCTACTTGCTGGAGCTGTAACGCTTGCCATGCCATTTGCTGCCAATGCTGGCGCTGACTTTGTAGAGGGTGATAAGACTTTTGCTGGTGAAGCGGAGTTAGGTGCAACGTTAACAACAGGTAACACTGATACTTCTTCACTAAAAGCACGTCTAGGCCTTAAGCAAGAACTAGGTAACTGGGAAAATGCATATTTACTAGAAGGCTTATATAAAGAAGATTCTGGTGAAAACACTGCTAAGCGATACTATGCAGGTATTCAAGGTGACTATAAGTTCGATGAAAAGAACTATATGTATATTACTGGTAACTATGAAGTTGATCCGTTCACAGGTTATGATTACAAAGCAATCGCTTCTGCGGGTTACGGTCATAAGTTCATTGATACTGGGCGCACCTTTTTAAGTGCTGAAATTGGTCCTGGTTATATTTATAAAAAGCTTGATGATGAACAGACTGCACTCCTTGGTTATGATACTGAAGACAGTGTGGTTGCTCACGGTGCGCTAAACTTTTCTTATGAAATTACAGAGAGCTCAAAATTCACTCAATTGTTTGTCGCTGATTACGGTGATAGCTTAGAGGGACGCTCTGAAACGGCACTTACGGCTAATATTATCGGCGCACTAGCAATGAAATTTGCTGTTATTGTTCGTTATAATAGTGACCCACTAGAAGACAAGAAAAGTACTGATACAGAAACCAATATGACATTACTATACGCATTCTAATTATTTAAGTTAGCTAGCTTATACGTTTATCAGCCGAGTATGACTCGGCTTTTTTGTGCCTTCTTTTTTATTTTACTCCATTGGTGTGAACGAAAGTTAACCTCTTGGCAACGTTTATATTATTTGTTACGAGTGTTACATTTCTGCAGGTGGAATATTCGTATATTGGAGCTTGCATTTACAGTCATGGTTGGATAGGTCTGTATGTTAGTTCGTTTTTTGTTCTACTAACGTACTGATATAATCGCTGCAATTGTTAAGGTTGTTAACACTTGTATCTTTAGGTTTAGATTTATTAAAGATCAGGTTCGAAATTACGAGGTCTAGTTCACGAAATTTAAGCTTGGAGAGTTATCAGTTGTTTTGATCACAAATTACCTCATTTTGCTGGCGTATAATATTTTTCCATATTGACTTAAGAGAATATTACGGCATGCAAATCGGTTGTTGTTGGTTTGATGGTGAGCACAAAGAGCTTATCAACCAATCCAATGCTACTAAATGGCAACTCAATAATAATGAGTACTGGGTGTTAAGCATACTTGCTAAACATCGGGGTCATGTTGTGCCTATCGAATTGTTATCATTTCCAGAAGGGCTTGATGGTTATCAACAAAAACTATCTGTAGCAGAGATGGAACAAATCATTGAAAACTTTCAAGACTACTTTGGCAGTAATCACCGTGGTTTAATTGAGTTAATCACAGATCAAGGTGCAATTTTATATAACAAAGTTGCAGTCAATCATTCGAGTTTACTGGATACGCCAGTCAAAGTTATTTCTAATGCCCATTATATACTGATTATTTTAATGACATTAATAGCTTCGTATTTCGTGTATTCAAACTTAAATGATCCTGACTATATTGTACCAGCGTTTAGTGAGCGATTTTTTACCCAGCAAGGCAACTTAGCAACATTAAGCATCTATTCTTCTGGTGAAGAGTATCAAGGTGACAAACTCATATTCCGAGCTAACCATGCACTTAGTGAACTGAAAAAGTGTCCAGTGATGCTTTGGGATAGTATTACCGCAACAACAGCTAGTGATAATAAAACGGTCAGTGTCGTCCTGATAAAGCGCACTTTAGACGGTTGGAAGTTTCACAATATTAAATTGATTAGAGAATCTATCGAGCAATCAGTAGTGAATCCAGCTTGGTTAAAAGAGGTCAATGTCTGTGCTGACTAGAATTGCTAAATTTCTATTAACTAAGCTTGGTCGAGTGGTGTTTTTATTCATCAGCATAACAGTATTTTGTTGTTCGATATTGTTGCTTGAAAATTTTGCCGACTCTCGAAGTGTTTGGGCGTTTGATTGTAATAGCAAGATATACCAATTTGAAATGGTGGATAATGTTATAATGAACCACCAACATGAACCCCTTTATCTTTCATTAACGGTTCAAAACAAACAAATTAATTTGGACTACTATACTGCTGAGAAAGAAGGTGAACGAGAGTTAGTCTCATTAAAGGGGAAGTTGAAAGAGCTTGAAATTGGTAAATTAATGTACCAATTAGATTTGAAAATCACCGATGCACAATACCAACTTGACGATCCGCAGTTGCAAGATTATTTGGTTAATGAACTCGACGAAGTCAAGAGTATGCTTGTGACTGGTAGTGATATAAGTGTGGCTTTACAAGTGTTAGAAATGGATACTAAAAAAGATTTTATTTTGATTAAATTCAGTCCCTACAACACACTTTGGGCTTGTCGATTACACGATTAATTCATATCTCTTTTCTCATTTTTAATTAAATTCGCTATAGTAGCTATATTCTCCGTTATTGAGTCCACCTCAGTGGCAAAAATCAAAGTAAAACAAGAAGAAGCATTATCTATTAAGTTCAGCCATCAAATGGAGGTTGGGCATCAACGTGCGTTGGATTTATATTTTTATTTGCCTACCGAAATGGGCATTGGTGATAAAACCTTAGATGAAGAAGAGTACTATCATAGTGCGATAGTCGGTCGACGCTCATATTACTCTAAAGGATTGCATTTACCTTTAGTACAAAACCGTTTTGTCAGTATCAATAAGCGGACTAAAGAAGAGTTCCGTTTTTACCTCAACTTGTTCGCCTATCAATTTGCTGTCGCTATTGAAACAGATGCTAAAGAGCTAAGACAAATTACTGAGGCAGAAGAGTTTTACCCCGCTTTAGACGAGCTTGGAAAGTCAGTCTCTCAATTACTAAAAAAGTTTCGTCGTAACGAGCCAAGCGAAGAGCGATTACAGTCTTATTTTGCTAATGCAGACAATTACCTGTCTTGGTTCTGTGAGCAGCAGTTACTTAAAACTCTAGCGTATCGTCCACGCAATGCTGATTACAGTGATATTAAAGAGCAGATAGTTAACTTGTGCCGTGCTGAAAATCATTACCGTGAAGAAGAGAAAAAGTACAACTCTGCAGGCACTAAGCAAGACGCTAATCGTATCTCTAATAAGATGTTGCTACTGCGGCGTTTGATCCAACAAGGTGTGGTACTTAAAGAAGAACTGAAAACCCTTGGTGTCGGCCTTAAAAAGTTTGTCACAGGCTTAGCGACAACCTTGGTGATGTTGGTTGTCTCTGCAATGATTATTAAAGCTCAGGGCGTCTTTAGCGGCTTAACCATGAGTTTAATCGTTACGTTAGCGATTATTTATGGTTTTAGGGAAATTTTTAAAGAAGATGTTCGCAATGCGCTGTGGCGTTTCATTCAACGTGGTCGTCCTCGCTGGAGTCGTATTCTTCGTGATACCACCACTAAAACAGTAGTGGCGAAACAACTTGTCTGGCTTGATTTTACTCGGCCACAAGACATTCCTGCTGAAGTCGCTGAAATTATGAAACAGCGTCATAGTCAAAATAAGGTTGATGCAGAGGTACTGCATTATCGGATTGCTACCAAAGTCACTAACAAAGACTTTGAAGCGGGCTATTCACAAATACAGGAACAAGTGAATTTCAGCTTAGTGCCTTTTGCAAGGCACCTAGAGCGCGGTAAGGCAAAAATATATAAAGAACAAGACGGTAAGGTCAGCAATGAATCAGTTGAAAGGCGTTACCAAGTTAATTTAGTGGCGGTATTAAAGGATGGTAAAGGGCCATTAGAATACGCCCGTTATAAAGTGGTCATGAGCCGCTCCAATATTATTGAAATTACTCGCAGCAAGTTACCTAATAACTTATTAGAAATGAGCGACTAAGCGGCAAAGTAATTAAGCGATAGCCAGCTGAACTACAGGTTAAACTTTACGGGTAAAGGCTTGGCAAATATTTTGGTCGCCAGTTTGTTTTGCGCGCTTAAGTGCTACCTCTGCATTGGCTAAGTAACCTTCAAAGCTTTGCTGTTCAGGGTAGCCAGCAATGCCAATATTAATCCCTTCATTTAAGTCATTTTGCTCTAATCTATCCATAGTGCTCATGGCATATTTATGTGCCTGAATAGAATCGCTCAGAGGCAGTAAAATGACTAATGAGCCCAAACGCCAATGAGCAATTTGGTATCCGGTGGGCAAGTCGATGAGCAATTGGATCTCAATGTCTTTTTGACGTTTTTCGAGGTGATCGATATCGCTGATATGGCTGATTAACCCTTCAGGGTTAATGTCCATTATCATTAAACACGTTTGTTCACGATTAGGCTCTGTTAAGGTACTAAAGTGTACTTCAAGCTCTGATAATGGCAAAACCATCGAACTTAACGGCGATTGTTGTGAAGGCAACTGCTTTATCGATGTTTGCTGCTTTAAAACTTGCAGTGTTATTACTAAGTATTCGATTTCACCATCAATGGAATGTTCGGCTTGAATACTTGCTTTAAGGCTATTGGCAAATCGTGTGCCCGTATTGGCAATAATTTGGCCTTTCCACTTACCTTGTAAACTTAAACGACTAGAAATATCGGCCCATTGCTGAGTCACCTCTTCACCCAGTAACTCAACAATACTAGCGTTGCTATTATCTTCTACATCTAACAGTTTTTTGAACTTATGGTTGAACTTGATGAGTTCACCATTTACGTCGGTCAAAGCGGTAGCAACGTCACTTTCTGAAAGTAATCGATAACTGTAAGCTTGCTGTTTTACTGCAGATAATTCAGTGATATTTTCAAAGGTGACGACCCAATAACTTTCGCTGGTTAAGTTTGTTTTACCAGGCTGAACGCATAAATTAATCGTGCAAGGCTGATCGTTAAAGCTAATGGTTTCAGTCCAGCGCTTATTATCATTCATTGACTGAAGTAACGTTTGATAAGTGTGATCTTCTAATTGCAGTATGCGCTGTAATCTTCTCTCTAACAGTTCATCAATCTCTAAAGATAAGGTTTCAGCAGCCTTTTGATTTGCTTTAATAATTCGTCCGCTATTATTTACTAATAAACAACTTTGGTGAACATTAAACAAGTTACTTGATAAATTGATGCTGTTAGCGTTTGCGGTTCTCTCAAGTTGAAAACGGTGGCGAGTGAATAATAAGCCTGTCGCGAGTAAACCGATGAGTGTTCCGAAAAAGATCAAGATATAACGCCATTGCTCAAACCTTGCGGCAATATCTTCATGGCGAATATATGAAAGCAAAAAATACTCTCTAATGAGGGTATCGTGCGCAGCAAGTTCTATTTTAAGAAAAACAAATGTTCCAACATCATTATGATATTGGCCAAAATTGGTATTAGCCATTTGCTGCCAAAGGCTAGGGTAACTTTGCTGTAAGCTATCGCCTAAGGTATTAGGCATTTTTTTGAGTGGATTTTGTTGTCCTGCGCCTGAATATAATTTGCCTTGTTCACCTAATAATAATAGCGGTGTGTTGTGGTTAAAAAAGGCAGGTTTAATCGATTGCAGAACTTCGATTATCGAATTATAAGTCACTAAGTATCCACGAATACTTTGATCAGGGTTTTCTATCCAAGCAAGCTGGTAAACAAAAGGGATTAGCTTACCATTAATGGGTACAAATTTTATTTGTGATGAAAAAACGTCATTGCCGCCCATAGTTTTGTCGCCATTAAGAACAACGTCAGGGAGTGGCACGTTATCAAAAGCATCAGTGCTAGCAATACGTTTATTACCTTGAGGATCAAATAAAGTTAAGCCTAAAAGTTCTGGAATATGATTCAGTAACCCGGACCAATTGTTGACTAGCTTTTGCTTTTGTTGTTCTGAAGGATTTTTTAAGTACTGATTCATTAACTCAGCTTTGGCGAAAGCTTGTGTGCGAAATTTTAAGAAGTTAACTTTATCTGAGGCCAGTGTGCCAACAGTTTGTAATTCACTGTAACGCTTATCGGCCCAATCTTCTTGCAGGCGACGTTCGCCTAAATTGAGTAGCATTGTGGTGAAAATAATGATGCTGATAACCATCACAGAGACTTGGCTTGCTAAGGCTAAGATCTGTTGACGACTCCAGTGGATATCTTGCGCTGAAATGAGTAGAAACTTTGAGACGTTTTTATTGGTTTGTCTTTTAAACATTCACTTACTTATATTAACAGTCCCGATATAACCAATGTTATCACGAAAGCTTTACTAGGTTGACCTTAGTAAAGCTTTTTTAACTAAATTTTTACCATACTTGTTTCAGGTTAACCGACAATATCAAGTTCACGTTGTTTAAACTCAGCTCCTCTTTGTTCCACTATCTTACGGCATTGTTCGATGTCGACTTGATCTAGGCCGTTAATCGCTGAGACTTGAACTTGGGAAATATATTGGGGTGCTAACTCAATAAACGCTAACAGTGCTTCATAAGCGCCTTTTAGCTTTGGTCTGCAATGTTGAAGATAAAGGGCTTCAGTATCAGCATTTAATGAAATTGATAAACTATCGATACATGTTGCCAGCTCTGGCAGGATATTACGCCGATGAAATAAATTACCTAAACCATCGGTATTTAGGCGTGTTTTCCCACCTTGCGCTTTGATATGAGTTGCAACTGTTAGAAGTGTTTCTAAGTTAAGTGTAGGCTCGCCATAACCACAAAAAACATACTCATCAAAGTCTGAAACATGACCTAATAGAGGGATGATGTCAGCTGGTTTTACTTGCTTATCAAGTGATAACTCATATTGATGTACTTGTTTAGAGCCGTTGTGCTTTGGGCAGAACTGGCATCGTAATGTGCAGCGACCAGTGATGTTAAGGTAACGGCTTTGGCGGATATCATAAACCAATGTTGATGAGTGATGATCTTGTTCTGTTACTGTAGAAATAGACGATGGATCTAGAGTAAGTTTATGATTTTTTGCTGAGTTGTGCATGTAAGTTAAAACCTAAAACAAAAGCCAATTTGGTAGTTTAAAGAGTTTTTAAAGGGATATCCGTTTATTAACTCGCAATTTAAGCAATTTTTATTAGCCTATGGAGCTGATTTGGGAACAAACTGTGGTTATTAATTTTGCGAAGACTGAGCTGTGTAAGGTCAACTAAAAGCTGTATATGATTACTAGAATTTATTGTCAGTTATTACACTGGTTAACGTAAAATTATTAATTGACGTTGTTTTTTGAGAGATTGTTCGTTTTCTGTGAAGGCCACCTCAAAAATCGCCTTGTTATGATTGCAAATCTTAATGATAATACTTCTCATAATTATTGTAGTGATTTATGAGATACCTCTATCATGTTACCAGTCAAAGCAGAGAAACTTTCTCCTGTGTATTTAGCATTATCCCTAGCTCTATTTAGCAGTAATTCAGCTTACGCTGAACAAGAACTGCCTGAAATGGAAAAAATTCAAGTTACAGCTTCAGCCCTGAAAATCCATACTCCAATGGCCGAGACGCCTGTATCAGTGTCTGTTGTGGAACGAGATGATCTTGAAATTCGTAATGTTAATAAGCTGGATGAAAGTTTTCGCTATACCTCAGGGGTGTTGTCTTCGCCTTATGGAGCTGATAACGATACAGACTGGTTAACTGTTCGCGGTTTCGAGGCAGCTACTTACCTTGATGGTAGCCGTTTATTTAAAGATGGCTTCTATGTATGGATGCTCGAACCTTATGGATTAGAGCAAGTTGAAATACTCAAAGGTCCCGCTTCAATTTTATACGGCGAAGCACCTCCTGGTGGCGTTGTGAATGCAGTGCAAAAGAAGCCTAAACTTGAACCCGCAGGAGAAGTGGATGTTCAAATAGGTAATAAAGATACTGCTCGTGTTGCTTTCGATGTATCGGATGAGATTACTGACGATAAGCGTTTTCGTGTCGTGGGTAAGTTTAGTCAGGCAGACGGTGAACTTAATGATACTGAGAATACTCGTTATTACATCGCGCCAAGTTTAGAAATGGACTTGTCGGAAGACACGACGTTAACTTTATTAGCATCTGCCATTCATGATGATGGCACGCCTACGAATGGTTTCTTTCCTGCGATTGGCACGCAAGTGGATGACACTCGTGGTGAAATTGATCCAACAACTAATTTTGGCGAGCCAGATTATGATGTCAGCCGCAGAACCCAAGTGACTGCAGGTTTTCAGCTAGAGCATATCATTAATGATACTTGGGATTTTGAGCAAAATTTCAATTACGCTTATAACGACTTGCTGTTAAATAGTACTTACATTATGTCGACACCTTACTGGGGAGATCCTTCTGGCGATACTTATGCTAGAGGAGTGACATATCGTGAGGGAACGTTACAAAGCATCACCCTCGATAATCGATTTATTGGTAACTGGTCTGGAGATCGCACAGAACAAACCCTGCTATTAGGACTCGATGTTCAAAGCCACCAAAATGAAGGTAAAGAGTTGGACAATTATGCCTATGACATTATTGATCCATTCAATTTCACTCCGGGGAACTCTGATCCATTAGACACAAGTGATGCCTTAGAGCGCCGTATTGATAAGGATCAGTTGAGTGCCTATGGTCAGTATCAACTTGTACTAGATGACCGCTGGATTGGTATTGTGGGTGGTCGCTATGATTATGTAGATACTCAGAACGAAGATTTGACCAACAATAAGCAATATGACCGTGTCGACAACGAGTTTTCATTTAATGTAGGATTAATGTATCGCAGTGATTTTGGCTTCACCCCCTATGTGAGTTACGCAGAGTCATTTGAAGTGATCAGTACGGTTGATCAAATAACAGGCGAACTTTATAAGCCGTTAGAGGGTAAGCAAACAGAAGTTGGTTTTAAATATACACCTGATTATATGGATGGTTATTTTAATCTGGCTTGGTATAACTTAAAGCAAACTAATGCCCTTGTGAGTACAAGTGCTCAAGACCCTGATGGGAATTGGTTATTTGGTGCTACTCAAACAGGTGAAATGGTCTCGCAAGGTATTGAGTTTGAAGCTGTAGTACAAGTTACTGACGAACTTAAAGTTAATACAGCATACACTTATACAGATTCTCACATCGATAATAATGACGATACAGGCGAGAAGCGTTCTCCGATGATCCCACGTCATCAGGCATCAGTATATCTCGATTACCAAATGTTGCCCCAAGTACGTGTTGCTACAGGGGTTCGATACGTTGGTTCATCTTATGATTCTGAAGACTCAACCGTGACAACTGAAACCATCAAGGTACCGGCTTATTGGATATGGGATGCATCGGTCCAATACGACATCAATACTCGCTGGCGTGCACAACTCACCGTGAATAATGTACTTGATGATGAATACATATCGGCTTGTAATTGGTACTGCTACTACGGTGAATCACGTAGCATCGTTGGTAGCATTAAGTATATGTGGTAAATGAGCAAGTCGCTCTTGATAATCAAAGTCTGGCGTGGAATTTCCCGTCAGGCTTTGTACTTTGACTGTTCAGTGTTTAGTTGCATAAATTTCGGAATTAACATGGCAAAACTTAGTAATCGATTTTGGTTCAAGCTTCATGGCTTGTTCTCTTTACCCATTTGGATAATATTCTGTTTCGTTTGCCTAACCGGAACGATATCAGTCATTAGTCATGAGTTGACTTGGTTAACTAATCCTGACTCGCGTGCAAGTAATCCTCAACAATTAGCTGAAAAGCCTAAATCTCAACTGGTTGATATTGTTCAAAATGCATATCCGACAGCCAGTATCTCTACTGTAATGAGTTTTGAATCTTATATAGCCAATACGGTTATATTTACCGATAGCGATAAACCTTACGCCATTGCTTATGTAAATCAATATACAGGTGAAATTCAAGAGGTTATCCAAGGTCTTACTTTTAAATCTTTTATGCGTTCGTTGCATGCTTGGCTGTTTTTTCCATGGCAAAATGGCTATAGCATTGGCTATTACCTTGTTTGTTTCATGGCGTTTGTTATGTTGGGTGCACTGGTTTCTGGCCTAATGATTTATAAAAAGTTTTGGCGATCGTACACCCAACCTAAGTTACGAATACATCAAGGAAAGAAAACGTTTTTAGCTGATTTACATCGGTTAGCGGGAGTGTGGTCGATGTGGTTTTTAATACTCATGAGCATCACGGGCTTATGGTATTTAGCTCAAGCCATTATGTGGCAAAATGATATTGAAATTGAAGCTCATGCCCCTGTAGTTGAAGTTAGTCAACTTCCATATGGTGTAGCTGATGTTCCAGTTAGGCCGTACAGCTTAGCTGATGCGGTTAACATTGCAGAGCAGAAATTTCCAAACTTCAAAAGCACTTACATTATGCTACCTGAGCACTTTAGAGATACATATAAAGTTTATGGTGAAGGTGATGGAATCTTTTATGATCAGTATTCTTATGGAGTGACGGTCAATCCTTGGACTGGCAAGGTTGAGAGCGAAAGATCCCCTGAGAAAATGAATGCGTTACAAACCTTATCCCATATCGCCAACCCTTTACATTATGGCAATATCGGTGGACTGTGGACAAAAATTATTTGGTTTATATTTGGTGCCTTATTAACAGGGATGTCCATAACAGGTTTTTTAATCTGGGGTGGTCGAACAGTGAAAGCTGCTAAAGATACTGATAATCAAAGGTCTATTTTCTCTAAAGTACCTGTAACTCATTTAGTTCAACAGGATGGAAAATAATGGCGCGTTTATCTAACAGTATGTGGGATCGCTACAAGTATAAAGTAAACGGGCTTGTGCTGATTTTAAGTTGTTTTTTCTTGTATAAAAACTTATTCCCACAGTTCCCAGATGCTTGGAGCACGAAGTCGATAGGTTCATTCGAAGTCACGCCAATGCCATATAACCTTAATTCACCTTATATGCATGACGGGACGTACACTAAAGACTTTTTATTATTATTTAGTCAGGGTGAAGTTGCCGATATTCGACAGGCTTATTTTAATATTGGTGCAGCACCCTTATCACTTGCTGATATGCAGGATGCTGACGCAGGGATTTTGCACGGAAGTCAGCATGCGCAAGAAGTACATGCTATTGCACCTAAAGTAATTCAAGCAGATCATAGAGCTTGGTTAACGATAGAAAATTGGCAAGGGAAATTGAAAACCGTAAGTTGGGCAATACCTAAAAATTTACATCAGTAATGCTAATTTAGTACCGATGCGGACTTTTGTTCTGTATTAATGTAATGATAAAAAGGGAGCAAAGCTCCCTTTTTAAGGTAACTAATTCTTACCATTAACAGTTAATTATAAGCTTCATCATCGTCGTTTTTAGGTTGCCACCACCAGTTAAATAACCTGCGTAAAAGGCGTTTTGCATCATCTAAAATAATGTACAGCACAGGTACTAAAATCAGTGTCACTACAGTGGAGAATAAGATACCAAAGGCTAGTGAAGTCGCCATTGGAATGACAATTTTGGCCTGTAGACTTTTCTCGAGCAATATCGGCACTAAACCAACAAAGGTCGTCATTGAGGTTAAAATGATTGCTCTGAAACGGTAACAACCAGAATTAATCGCAGACTCCAAAATTGAATGGCCTTCTTTGCGGGCTCGGTTAACAAAGTCGACTAAAATCAATGAGTCATTTACTACAACCCCCGCTAGTGCCACGATGCCACACAGACTCAATACACTCATTGATAACCCAAGAATATAGTGGCCGAACAGCGCGCCAATCATGCCGAATGGGATCACTGACATGATGATCATGGGTTGAGTATAAGATTTAAGTGGTATTGCCATTAATGCGTAAATGGTAAACATGGCAAAGAAGAAACCTTGCAGCAAGCCTAGCATTGCATCTTGCTCATCCTGACTTCCGCCATCTAAGGAAGCGTTCACTTCTTTGTAAGTGTCAGTAAGCTCAGGTAAAAACTCTTGTTGAATTTCGTTTACCACTTTTGATGGCTCAACGGTATTCTTGTTGACGTTTGCTGAGATGGTAATCGCGCGGCGGCCATCAACACGTGTTATCGATGCAAAAGATTCACCCAACTCTATATCTGCCACTGTTGAGAAGGGCACTGCAACACCTTGAGGTGTGCGAATTAGCATGTTTTCAAGGTGGCCAATGGTGCGGCGTTGTTCAAGTGGGTAACGTACCATCACTTTCACTTCTTCTTTATTACGAAGAATACGCTGAGCTTCATAGCCGTAAAAACCATATCGAACCTGGCGCGCTAAATCTGATAATGTCAGTCCTTGCGCTTCAGCCTCTGGGCGGATATTGAGGCGAATCTCTTGGCTGCCTGACGAGAAATTATCTGAAACATCGTAAACACCTTCATAGGAGGCAAGCTTCTTTTTAAGCTCTTTTGAGGCTTCAGATAGTTGGCTTAAGTTACTTGAGGTTAATCTAAAAGAGATATCACCACCGGTATCATTTGTACTGGCAGCGATGTTGAGCTTTTTAACTGATAATAACTCAGGTAGCTGTTTACGCCATTCTTCTGCAATCGTTACTCCATCTATTTCACGATCTTCGCCCTTTGACAGTTCGGCAAAAATGAACGCAGAACTTCTTGAACTCATATTGATAAAGCTATGTTTCACCACGTCTGAGCCAACTTCATTTGCAAACTTATCATTCATGGCATACAAGGCTTCTTCCACTTTTTGCACCACATCTAAGGTGTTAAGTTCAGAGCTGCCTTCTTCCATTTCAAGCTGAACTTGAATGAAGTCTGAGGGGATATCAGGGAAGAATACCCAGCGCACTTTTCCGCTAGCAACTAACGCCAAAGACAGGATTAATACGCCAATGAATATGGCTACAACGCTGTAACGAATTTCAATGCACTTGCCTAGAAAGGTGCGATATTGATTATGAATAAAGTATTGCAGTTTCTCATTGAGCCTCACTTTAAACTTCGAAAAAATATTGGTTGGAGGGCGCTTTTTCTTCACTTTCATGTGGGCTAAATGCGCAGGCAAAATTAATTTTGATTCAATGAGCGAGAATGCTAATGCAAGGATAACGACCATACCGATCGATTTCCAAATGATCCCCATTGGTCCTGAAACCATGATCATCGGAATAAATGCAGCAATGGTTGTTAGTACCCCAAAGGTTGCTGGCATCGCAACTTTTTGTACGCCAGTAATCACGTTAGTGAGTGATTGGCCATTCTTTTCAATTTCACTATAGGCACTCTCACCTATGACAATGGCGTCGTCCACCACTATCCCCAGCACCAGAATAAAGGCGAACAGGGTTAGCATATTGATTGATAGGTTAAATGGCTCCAGTGGCATCAGTAATATGGTGCCAAGGAAACACACTGGTAATCCCACCATCACCCAAAACGCTAATTTAAGATCTAGGAACAGAGCAAGAATAATAAACACCAATAAAGCCCCGTAAAACATGTTCGACAACATCATGTTTAAACGACCTTCGAGGTAGTGAGTTAAGTCCCCCCAAGTATCAAGCTGGATATTGGCGGGTAAAGTGGTTTTACGTTCAGCAATATAGGCTTTGACTTGTTCTGAAATATTGAGCGCATTTTGATCGTCAATACTGGTGATTTCGATAATTGCTGCAGGTTTACCATTAAAGCGGGTGTACTCTAATCGTTCTTCAAAGTCATCTTTAATGGTGGCGACTTCTGGCAGCATAATACGGCTACCGTCAGGGCGGGTTGTAACTACAATGCGTGAAAAGTCTTCCCCAGTATAAGCCTGACCTTTAGTACGAAGTAAGATGTCGCCATCTTGGGCGCGAATTGAGCCACCAGGTAAATCAATCGATGAGTTTTGTACGGCTTGGGCCACTTGAGAAAAGGTTAGGTCGTACTCACGTAATTTATCTTCAGAAAGCTCAATACCTATTTCGTAGTCCCGTACACCAGTAACTTGCGCACGAGTGACAGCGGGTAAGTCGGTAATGTCATCACGTATGGTCTTAGCCATTTCTTTCATTTCATGGAGGCTTAAATCCCCATAAACAGACACCCAAATTACATTGTTCTCAGGTTTTATCTGATAAATATTGGGCTTTTCAATGTTATCGGGGAAAGTAGAAATCGCATCGATACGTAGCTTAGCTTCATCTAATACTTGCTGAACTTCGTAACCATCTTCAACTTCAATCGTGACTGAGCCAACGCCATCACTGGCTACAGAGGTGACTTTTTTAATGCCATTAATATCTTGAATCGACTCTTCGATTTTAATATTAATCCCTTCCTCAATCTCTTGAGGCGCTGCGCCTGGGTAGGCAACTGAAATATTGAGTAAGTTAAGCTCAAAAGTCGGGAAGACTTCTTTATTGATTAATAATGAGCTAAATAAACCGCCAATTAGCAGCGCAAACATGAGCAGATTTGCCGCGACATTATTACGGGCAAACCAAGCTATTATGCCTTTATTATTGTCCATTACTGCTCACCTGCTAGTGTAATTTGTTCAGCGCTATCAGGTTCTGACTCAATTTCAGCTTCTTGTTGCTCACCTAGCAGTTTAACTTTTTGACCTGACACCATGTTGTTAATATCGGTAATTGAAATGCGCTCATCGGTTTTTAAGCTGTCTTTGATGAATACATTCTCGATATCGGTGCGTACGATATTCACTTTACGTATTTCTATCGTATTGTCAGCGGTGATGATTGCGACTTGATCTTGGCGTACGACATAGCGTGGGAGCTTAACAATCCCGTCTACCGTTCGGCCTTTAATTATTGCCGTGACAAAGCTGCCGTATTTAAGTGGTAATTCACCTTCTTGACGTTGATTGCGCAGGTACGGGTCTTTTACTTCTGCAACCAAGTACACCATGCGGTTTTGCTCATCAATGACATTCTCACTTCTGACAATATTGCCGTTCCAAGTAAATGATTTTCCGGCAAGGGAAGCACTTAAGATGACAGAGGTATCAGGGTTGTCGACAGACTCTAAATAGGCGAGATCATTATTGGTTAGCGGTAAGCGCACTTCTGCGATACTAGTATCGTATAGTTCGCCTAAGTTTGTCCCTAATGATACGTACTGACCTAAATCAACATTACGGGCTTTGATGATCCCATCGAATGGTGCGCGAATGACCGTGCGTTCTAAGTTGCGCTGGGCTCTAGCTAATGCGGCTTTTGCATATTTTACGTTAGCTTGTTCTTTCTTTAACTGAGGAATACGTAAACCAAGCTCTGGCGGTAAGCCATTATCAAAATCCTTAAATTCAATTTTAGCGACTTCGCCACGAGCGATTTCTTCGTTGAGTGCGGCATTGGCTTGGGCAAGTGTCGCTTCCGCCTGAATAAAGTCTGCTTGATAATCAGAAGGTTCAATTTGAGCCAAAGCTTGCCCTTGCTGAACGATTCCGCCCGCAACAAAGCTTGGGTCTAAGCTGACTAACCTACCTTGTACTTCAGTCACCAGTTGAGTTTTATACTTCGGGCTAACCACACCGTAAGAAGGAAGATTCAATGATACGGTTTGCTGCTCAACCGTTATTACATCGACGATGGCGATTTTTTCTTGTTCTTCTTTTTGCTCAGGTGCTTGCTGGGTACTGACAAGTAAGCCTGCCAGTGCAATAAACACGATAAGAATAAGGAAAGGAGAGAGGATTCTTAAAATTCTTTTCATCGGTAAACGTATCCATACTAAAACAACAATGTTAACTCTAAAGGGCGGCTCTGCTTGAAACTCAGCTCAAACTCAGTTTCTTATTAAAATATTAACAACTTAGAGCACTATAGGCTCTAAATTAACAGACAACCAATTGAAGAAAAAGCGTTAGTTGTGAAATAAATGTTTCAGGAAATTTATTTTGCGCTTGAGTAGTTGATTACGCTACAAATTCGAATTTAGACCATAAAAAAGCCCTGAGCTGTGTTTACAATTCAGGGCTTTATGAAAATGTTAATCAAGAAATATTATTTCTTCTTTTTGTTCTTCTTAGATTTCTTGGCAGCAATCTTGTTTTTATCTTTTTTCTTACCCGGTACCTTCGCCTCTTTGTGCGTAGGTCTTAGGCCGTCGATATAACGACGCTTTAATGGTTGTTCAATGTAGCGCTCAATCTTACTGACGATACGCATATCGTGAGCTTCAACTAATGAGATAGCAGTCCCTTTTGCGCCAGCACGGGCAGTACGACCAATACGGTGAACATAAGCATCAGCTGAGCGTGGCATGTCATAGTTGATTACATGAGTAATACCATCAATATCGATACCGCGTGCAGCAACATCAGTTGCGAGCAAAATGTTCACTTCACCTTTACTGAACTTACTTAAGGCTTGGAAACGTTTCTTTTGTTCCATGTCACCACGCAAGAAAGCACAAGGAATACCTGCTTTGAGTAGTAAGCCTTCAAGGCTAGCAACCACTTCACGAGTTTTAACGAAAACAATGGTGCGTTTAACAGACTCTTGCTGAAGGATGTTGCACAGTAATGCAAATTTATGGGCATTGTTATCAGCTAAGTGAGCCCATTGGTGGATTTTAGCTTTTTCGCTGCGTGGAGACTCAACATCAATCGTGACAGGATCTTCTAACAATACGTGAGCAAAACGGGCAACACCGCTACCTTCTAAGGTGGCAGAGAAAAGCATGTTTTGTTTACGACCTTGAGCTTCAATCGCAATAGTTTCAACGACTGATGAGAAGCCCATGTCTAGCATGCGGTCAGCTTCATCAATAATCAGCATTTCGACTTCAGTCGCTTCGAATTGACCTTTATCGAGGTATTCCATTAAACGACCTGGTGTGGCGATTAATAGATCGATATTTTCTTCAAGTTGTTCTTCCTGCGGCCCGTACGGCACACCACCAGTGATGATCCCAACATCTAGTTCAAGATCTGTGGCTAAATGACAAGCATAACGATGGATTTGACTAGCAAGTTCACGAGTCGGTGTCAGAATTAATATTCTGGCTTGACCGTTAAAGCGGCGCGGGAAGTCAATCAAGTGTTGTAAAGCAGGTAGCAAGAAGCTAGCAGTTTTACCGGTACCTGTAGGCGCTTTAGCTAAAATGTCCCGTTGTTCCATAGCCATTGGCAATGTTTGTTGTTGAACGGTAGTCGGGCTTAAATGTCCCATGGCCTTTAGAGAGTCTAATAGGCGTGGATCTAGGTCAAAATCTTCAAATAGCATGCGCTTTGGGTCTCACTGATTGATAGCCGGACATTATAACCTAAGTTGTTAATCTCAGCGAGAGAGTAATCAGTTAAAAGCAGATTAAACCTTAAAGTTTCAAATAAAAGTCGCGGCAAAGTTGTTTCATTGCCTCTGTGTACTGACCTTTACCGTCTGAGATAATCAAATTTGACGAGATTAGTTTGGGTAGTTGCTTGCTTAAGGCTGAACGATGTTTAAGCGCTAAAAGGAGCCTACTAGTGGCTTTGGTTTCAACTGTGCAAATGGTGGTTTTGGCAGTAATAACCAGCTCAGTTTGCGAAAGCGCGGCCAAAAAGCCAAGTTCGCTTTGAATAGGAATGATCAGACTTGCCGTACCATTCGCCGAGAGTAACTGTTGAATATGCGTTAACAGTGTTTCAAAGTTTAATGTATTGGTATGTCTTGCTGTTGCACGTTGCTTAGCATCAGATTGTGGACCATTTTCAAAGTAGGGTGGATTACAAATAATGGCATCAAATAACGCAGAACCAGACCGTGCAATCTCATCAGCAAATTGCTGAATACTTTGGTGCTGAACCCTCAACTGCGAATGCCATGGGCTTTGCTCAAAGTTGAAATGGCAGTCTTGGGCAGCACCGTCATCGAGTTCAACTGCAATGACATCAGTATTAAGGTTATTGATTCGCTGGACTGCCATTAATGATAGCAAACCACTGCCTGCACCAATATCGAGAATACGATAGCGGTTTCTCGGTTTATTTTCATCAGTCGTAATCGGTAGTTTTGCCCAAGCGCCTAATATGACGCCGTCAGTACTGACAGGCATTCCGCAATGGCTATCATCAATGTGGAACTGCTTAAAGGTAAATGGCATGGTTTTATTCTGATATTAACTATGGTGCTTTAGAGGACACATGGTAACTGCTTTTAGTTTATTCCCCAAAATAATTAGCGTTGCGTAGATGTTGCTAAATGCGCGCTATGTGGTTGGCCTGTAGCAGGAATGTTTTGTGAGTTTTAACCTTGTTTTCAGATAAAGGTTAATTTTGCATTGTGCTGGTTTTGCGCTTGTTTATCTAAACGCTATTTGATATTAGTTCCTACCCGTTTAAAGGCGTTTCGCGCAATTAAATGGCTGAAAATGAAATACGACTCACAAATGAGTATTGTAAAAGCGAGTAAATGGCTTTTTTATAACCATTTATGAGTAGTTTTTAATATGACTAAGTGTAATTTTAAGTTTACATTCTTACAGGCTGGTTTTGATTAGCGGTAGCTAATTATCAATGAATCACTTAAGTTTGTTAAAAAACAAAACAACAAGATGGGGCATTTTGTGCAAAACAGTAATATGAGTATCGGCGATACATTAGGCTTAGGCTTTATGACTTTCGCATTTTTCTTAGGTGCGGGTAACCTAATTTTTCCTCCTTTTGCAGGTATGTTAGCTGGCGAGAATATGACTCTCGCAATGTTGGGCTTTCTTGTTACAGCCGTGGGTTTACCTCTTGCAGGCCTGATTGCAGTCGCTAAGGCAAATGGTAAGGTCATGGCGATGTTGCCCGCTTTTGCTGCAACAGCACTTGCTGTCTCTATTTATATCATTATTGGCCCTGCATTCGCGGCGCCTCGTACTGGTTTAGTTGCGTTTGAAATTGGCGCTCGTCCGTTTTTAGATAATGCAGAAGCGGTTATTCAAATAGGCGCGTTAGCGCTTAATCAAGCTCAACTATTTTACACCATTGGCTTTTTTTCTTTAGCTATGGTGTTGTCTTTATACCCTGGTAAGTTGCTTGATAGCGTGGGTAAAGTATTAACCCCAATTTTGATTTTTTTATTAGTGGGTTTAGCGGTTTCAGTCATTGTTACTCCGAGCGCTGCAGTAGGTGCTGCAACAGGTGACTATATTACTAGCCCACTTTCTAAAGGTATTTTAGAAGGTTACAACACTATGGATACACTGGCTTCAGTGATCTTTGGCATGTTGATTATTGATATTTTACGTAAGAAAGGCATCACTGAATCAAAAGCGCAAACTCGTTACCTTGTTCGCGCCGCGATTATAGCTGCGTCTGGTTTAGCATTTGTTTATATCTCATTATTCTATTTAGGTGCGACTGCAGGTGAGATTGCAGCTGGCGCTGAAAATGGTGGTCAAATTCTAACAAATTATGTAACCCACGAGTTCGGTACTATGGGTACTGTGTTATTGGCCGCTGTCGTGAGCATCGCATGTTTGACAACTGCTGTTGGTTTAATCACTGCTTGTTCTGAATACTTCAATGAATTGCTGCCAAAGGTTTCTTATAAAGCATTCGTTATCTTTTTCAGCTTAGTATGTGCAACTGTTGCTAACGTTGGCTTAACTCAGTTAATTAATATCAGTATTCCAGTATTGATGACTATCTACCCTGTTGCGATTGCATTAGTGGCAATTACTTTCTTAACTGAACGCTTTGCACGCCCTGAGTTTTCGCACCGTTTAGTGCTATCGGTTGCCTTGTTCTTCGGTGTGTTTGATGGCTTAAAAGCTGCTGGTTTCGAAATTAACTTCTTAAGCTTTATGCCTCTTCACAGTGAAGGTATGGCTTGGTTATTACCTGTCGGTATCGCGATAGTGGCATGCTTATTTGTGCCAGCTAAAAACCAAACTGTTGCAGCAAGCTAATCAATAATTTACCTATGACAAACTTTGTCAAAGTAAACTAATTTTGGTTACACTAACGGCGTTACTTCATGTGAAGTAACGCCGTTTTTTTAGGATTAAAAGTGACTGATAAGTATCAAGCTGACCCCATCATAGATGCTTTTTTAGATGACCTTTGGTCAACAAAAGGCTTAAGTGATAATACCCTTGCATCCTACCGTACCGATTTACGTCATTTTGAACGTTTTGTGCTGAGCCAAGGTATGTGCTTGATTGAAGTTGATCAGCTAACTATTCGAGATTATTTAGCCTATCGAGTTGAACATAATTTTGCTAAAACTAGCACTGCTAGACTGCTTAGTAGCCTGCGTCGTTTTTATGGCTATTTGATTGTTAAGCAGACTATTGAAATTGACCCTACCAGTTTAATTGAGTCACCTAAACTTGCACGCCAACTGCCTGATGCGTTAAGCGAGAGCCAAATCGATGCTTTGTTAGACGAGCCAAATGTTGAAGATGCCATCGAGTGTCGCGACAAAGCGATGCTGGAGTTACTCTACGCAACAGGGCTGCGTGTTACTGAATTAGTGAGCCTGACGCTTGAGCAGATCAGTCTGCGTCAAGGTCTAGTGAGAATCGTAGGCAAGGGCGGCAAAGAGCGCTTAGTGCCTTTGGGTGAACTCGCAGTGACTGAGATTGAGCAATATTTATTAGCGGCACGGGCTGAATTACTGAATAACAAGCAAAGTGATGTGTTGTTTCCGTCTAAACGCGGTCAAATGATGACACGGCAAACCTTTTGGCATCGAATAAAGTTGTATGCAATTCGGGCAGGCATTAATTGCCATTTATCGCCGCACACATTACGCCATGCCTTTGCTACTCATTTACTGAATCATGGTGCAGACTTGCGCGTGGTGCAGCTTTTATTAGGACACAGCGACTTATCAACAACCCAGATTTATACTCATGTTGCCAAAGCTAGATTGCAGCAATTGCATAGTGAGCACCACCCAAGAGGCTAGTGATATGCAGCACTCTATAATGAATTGTTACTTAAAATTTGGTGGTAGTAGTCACCAATAAAAGAGTTAAGGTTGATTTAGTAAAATATTCTCTGTAACTTTTGCCGACAATATCAGGTCTATGTATTAGCTGAGACATTCAGTTTTACCCAATAGGATTAATTAATGAAGTTAACCAAAGCATTCTCTTTTGCGATTACGCTAGCTGTTGCCCCACTGCTACAGGCAGCTTCAGCAACAGATATCCCCAATGAAACTGAATTGAAAAAACAAGTATCAGATGTACTTGGTGTCAATGTTTTGAAAATCCAGTCATCACCTATTGATGGTCTGTATCAAGCATTTACTGATCGCGGTGTATTATATGTTTCACCCGATGGAACTAAGCTAATTCACGGTAACATGTATGATCTTAAAAATGGCATGCAAAACTTGACCGAAGCGGCTCTTGCCGGCCCTCGTGTTGATATGCTTAAACCATTTGAAGACGATATGTTGGTCTACAAAGCTAAGAACGAAAAGCACGTTGTGACTATCTTTACTGATGTAGATTGTGGTTATTGCCGAAAGCTACACAGAGAAATGGACGGTTATAATGACCTAGGTATTACCGTACGTTACTTAGCTTACCCTCGTGCGGGTATTCCATCTGCAAACGCGCAGGAAATGGAAGCGGTTTGGTGTGCTAAAGATCCTTTGAAGGCAATGACAGATGCCAAAACTGGCGGTAACGTTAAAGCGGCTAGTTGTGATGCTAACATCGAAGGTCAATATCGTTTAGGCCAAGCATTTGGTATTAATGGCACGCCAGCTATCGTGTTAGAAAATGGTATTTTAGTACCAGGTTACCAGCCACCAGAAGCGTTATTAAACACCATTAAAACTAACATTTAACTTGTAGGGTTTGATGATGGTTGTCGATGGCTCGTTCATATAATTATATCGCGCTATTTTAATAAAAGGTGAGCACTTAGCTCGCCTTTTTTGTTATCTTGCTTTTGATCTTTTTTCATTTCTATCGATAAGGTTTATTTGTGGCTCACAAAATTGTTCGCCGTGCTGATGTAGATGACAGCCATTTACCCGCGACTATCCATCCTTTGTTAAAACAACTTTATGCACGTCGAAATGTCGATTTAACTGGGTGTGAGTTAAGTCTATCTAAGCTACTTAGACCTGATACTATGTTGGGCTTGCCTGAAGCAGCAGCGATCATTGCCGATGCGGTTGCTGCCCAAAAATCGATATTGATTGTTGGCGATTTTGACGCCGATGGTGCCACATCCACTAGTGTGTGTTTACTTGCTCTTCGGATGATGGGGGCGACTAAAGTTGATTACCTTATTCCGAATCGATTTGATTATGGTTATGGCTTAAGTCCTGAAATTGTCGCCGTTGCACAATCAAAAGGCGCAGAGTTATTGATTACCGTTGATAACGGTATTTCATCAATTGATGGTGTTACTGCAGCTAAGCAATTAGGCATGCAAGTGGTGGTGACAGATCACCATCTACCAGGTAAAAGCCTGCCAGATGCAGACGCTATCGTTAACCCGAATCAAGATGGTTGTCAGTTTGCCAGTAAGTCGATTGCGGGAGTCGGAGTGGCTTTTTATTTGATGTCAGCTTTAAGAGCAGAGCTTAAAAGCCGAGACTGGTTTCAAAATAATCATATTGCAGAACCTAATCTAGGAAGCCTTTTAGATATTGTGGCGCTAGGTACGGTTGCAGATGTGGTGTCTCTTGATAGTAATAACCGCATTTTAGTTCAGGCTGGACTTCAGCGAGTCAAAAGTGGTCGCTGTCGTGTAGGCATTACCGCACTGTTAGAAGTTGCCAAACGAAGCCCACAGCGCATTGTGGCATCTGACTTTGGTTTTGCAGTAGGGCCAAGACTTAATGCAGCAGGTCGACTTGATGAAATGGCATTGGGTGTTGAAACCCTCTTATGTGAAGATATGATGCTAGCGCGCAGAATGGCTGATGAACTCGATGGCCTTAACGGTGAGCGCCGCGAACTTGAAGCAGGTATGCAGCAAGAAGCACTTAAAAGCCTGCAAAAACTCACCCTAGATGAATCTAAATTGCCTTGGGGTTTAGCCATTTTCCAAGATGATTGGCATCAAGGGGTGATTGGAATTTTAGCCTCAAGGATCAAAGATAAATATCATCGACCGGTTATTGCTTTTGCTGATGCAGGCGATGGAGAAATTAAAGGTTCTGCTAGGTCAATCAAAGGTCTGCATATGCGTGACTTACTTGAGCTGATTAATAGCCGTCATCCGGGCATGATTATCAAGTTTGGCGGTCATGCAATGGCTGCAGGTTTATCGCTTAAAGCAGATGCCTTTATTGAGTTTGAAGCAGCCTATGATAAAGCGGTACGTGAAATACTAAAGCCTGAACAACTAACGGGTGAAGTTTTATCAGATGGTGAGTTACCTGCTCAGTTAATGAATCTTGAAACTGCATTTTTATTACGGGAGTCTGGTCCGTGGGGGCAGTCGTTTGAAGAGCCACTTTTTGATGGCCACTTTAGCGTGATCCAACAAAGAATAGTGGGTGAGAAACACCTTAAGTTAGTACTTGAAACCGACTGTGGTTCAGTGATGATGGATGCGATAGCGTTTAATGTCGATTTAGCCACTTGGCCTGACGCGACAATTAAGCATGCAAGAGTGGCTTATAAGCTTGATGTGAACGAGTTTAGAGGCAATCAAACGGTGCAAATGCTAGTGGATTATATTGAGCCGGCCTAGCTTTTTGGGGATAACAGCAATTGTTGAAAAGTGACTGTTTATACAAAGCAACATAGATAATAGTATTTTGGTCATCGTTATTTTGTTTAAGCCAGTATAGTTGAGTAACTGCACTGGTATTCATTCGAGTCTGTTTGACACTTATTACAAAATAGACAGATACAAAAAAGCCTCGCATTGCGAGGCTTTTTTGTTATTTGGTCGCAGTAGCCACCAAATCTAAATATGGTGCCCGAACCCGGAATCGAACCAGGGACACGAGGATTTTCAATCCTCTGCTCTACCGACTGAGCTATTCGGGCGACGGACGCAATTAAACGTTTTTTGCGGTCTATAGTCAACTTTTTTTTAGTGATAAGGTTATTTTTAGGTTTGTTTGACTAAGAATTCCGCAAAAGGCTCAAATGTTCAGCTAAAACTAATGGATTAAACTAACAGCTTGAAAGGTCATCAGCAAAGCTTGTGCAGACGTTTTTCAACTATTTCAGCTATGTTTGAATAGAAATCCACCGCAACAAGGTCTTATTGATTGAATACAATGGATATCATCTCATTCTCACATTAGGAACAGGCTATTGAGCTGGCAATTGACCCTGATTAACCGATCGAAAAAACATCCTTTTAGGGTATGTTTAGTGGTGTCGATGTTGATTACTTTCAGTGTCCTTGGCGTACTTAGAATTAACCTTGATGTGAACTTCAATGATTACTTTGCCCATGACGATGCTGGATTTCTGGGGCTTGAGCGAATTACCCATAAATTTGAACAGCGAAATAATTTACTCTTGATATTGGAAAACCAACAAGATTGGCGTCAACCCAAGCAGCAATTGTTGTTAACCCACTTTATCGAACAGTTAGCGCAAGATAGTACTATTGCGCAAGTGGGTGGTTATGCCTCGTTTATTGATGTTTCTAATATAGATGATTCAATACTCCATCTTGTGAAAGGGGATGATGCAAATAAACGTGCCAAATTATTAAGCTATAAACAAAATCCACGATTGCCGCTGGTGATATCTGCAGATGGTCAAGCCATACTGCTTAACATTAACTTCAGTGATGTAGGTAAACAAAATTTCGCCAATGAGACCTTATGGCGTGATCACAATGTAGATAGCTTATTGAATAATGCTAACGGATATTGGGACTCAAATAAAAACACATTAGTGAATGTTTACCTAAGTGGTGAGCAAGCACTTAATTGGCAATATGCAAAAGTGCTACGTCATGATTTAGCTTGGTTTGCACCGTGTTTATTATTGATAATCACTTTAATGGCATTTTTATTTATCCGAGCGCGATTATGGTTGCTGGCTATTGGATTAAATTGTGTGGTTACGTTAATGCTAACCTTGGGAATTGCAGGTTGGTTTAAACTAACCATCGCCGCGATTAGTGCATTTATTCCCGTCATTATTATCACCTTGTCGTTAGCTTATTCCGCGCATTTATATTTGGCATGGCAACTGGCGCTTAAACAGCAAAATGACGACCCACTTCAGTTTAGTTTTCAGCATAATAAGCTGCCATTATTTTATGCCACACTAACAACCATGTTAGGTTTTGGTTTATTGAGTTTTAGCCCGTCACCACCAATTCAAACTTTCGGTATCTTGGTGGCTATAGCCGTTTTATGTCATTACCTGCTTTGTCATAGTTTAATGGTCGTTATTGTCAGCTCGCTTGGTAAAAGATCTACAAAAAAACAACCCGAGCTTCTTAGTCGAAAAGACCAGAGTCAAATAGCTCACTTCCCCATTGAGACTATGGCAAAAAGAGGAATTAAATACCCTACAGCCATACTCGTTAGCGTGGCATTAATCTCAACTTTGGCGATATTCAGCGCATCCAAACTTGAACTCAATGATGATCCATTTAGTTACTTCCCAATTGAAAATCCTTTTAGTCAATCTAAGCAGAAGATGCAGCAATACTTTGATGGAGTAAATTTAATTAATTATGAAATCAGCGTAAATGCTGCTATCTCAGATGACGATAGCTCTGATAATGCGAGCGGGGATGATGTTTCAAATGGTGCCACTCAAACTTCGCATTCTATTTATGACAAACAATACTTAAGTTTTCTCTATCAATTCGCACGTTTTTTAAAACAACAACCTGAAGTGAACAGGGTGACACATATTGGCGATTGGGTGAAAAGTGCTGGATTAACACAAAGCCAGTTTAAGCGAGTTGTCAGTGAAAATTCAGTAAATACCCTCGGACTTGGCGCTGAAATATCTGCAGATTATCAATCAAGTTTACTATCTATTTACCTTGCCCCTTTAACGGCTAAACAAATGATAGCGTTTGAGCATCAGGTAGATGATTGGCTAGGGGAAAACAAACCTGATTTTACCGTTAGCCCCGCATTAGGAAACAGTTTGTTATTTGCACATTTATCAGTAGAGAATGCCAATAATATGCTGTGGTCTTTCGCTATTGCATTACTGATGCTCAGTATCATTTTAGGTGTTATTAAACGCAGTTTGATATTTGCGTTGATTGGCTTAATGGTGAATTTCTTGCCACTACTATGGGTATTTGGCGCATGGCAGTTAATGGGAGGCTATATCAGTATTGGTAGTGCTGTCGTGTTAGGGATCATGTTAGGCATTATTGTCGACGATACTTTGCATCTTCTATTAAAGCTACCAGAGCCTAGCAAGGCTTTGGCGTTTGACCTTTTCTGGCCTAAATATTCAGCCATCATTCCTGTGATTAGTTTTACCAGCTTAACCTTAGTATTGGGGTTCGGTATTGGTTTAGCATCCGACTTTGCCCCTATAGCGCAGCTTAGTCTGTTGTCTTGTATGGTGATTTCATTAGCGTGGTTGTTTGATGTTTTGGTCTTACCGGTTATTTATCATCAATGGAGGCGCTATCAATATGGGCAGCAGTAAGATCGTTAAACGTTGTTTTGGTAAGCAAGCCTCACCTCAAGTCTTGTTTGGGAAAAATGCGCTTCGGCTTCAAAGCTGGATAAACCACTTTGGTCATTCATCCTTGTCATTTAATGATGACCAAGCTGAGGCTATGGCGCATCTATTGCCACTCCTTTTGTGTGGAGAGCAATCGGCGCAACTGGTGTTCAACCAAGAAATTATCAGATTACGAGATAACTCAATCAAGCATCACTCTATTATATCTGCGCATTCTGAAAGGCTGATTTCATCCTTGATGGAAGTTGAGTCTGACGAGTGTCGACATGATACTGCTTTGCAAAGCGTGGTGGATAATTTACCTGAAGTTGATTCGGTTGCGAAAGTGCAACGGCTTGCTAAACGTTTTTATACAAGCCTTGGCAGAGTAGATAATTACAGTCATCATTTTGTCCGTATTGCAGTGTTAGATACCTGCGTCACTCAAATTATGCAGGCTTTTGAACATAGCCATTTAGGAGCAAACCATCCTTTTAGTCAGCTTTGTGGCTTAATTAAAAAAGATGAAGCCAAACATGTTTACATCAGTCGTCACCATGCAATGGAGTTAGGCGCGGATAATGCTGAATTTAACCAACAACAAGAGTCAATTACCCAAAACCTGTTTCAATTATTGCGAAGCCAAGACAGGGCATTTGAACATATGGGAATTTGCTTGGATGCCTTACAAGATAAATTGGAGGAAAAATGGCAGTAAAATTTGCTCAACATGATTTGTCATTGTATTCAATTGCCCATCAATTGCCGGGTATAAATATTGATAATGAAATGCTTTTGGCTTGTTTATCTCAACAATGTGGTCGTTTAAATGCGCGTAAAGCTAAAAGTATTGCTAAACGGCTGGGTATTGAAGGCCGTCACTTGGTGAGAGATTTAACTAAAGCAACAAGCTCAGCTTCGCCAACCAGTATTGAGTTAAGTCAGCAGGTTTTAACTCAAGCATTACAAAACGCCGCTATAAACAGTAATGAGTTGGATTACTTACTCACTCATACTTGTACTCCCCACACCCAAGTGCCGCCTAATGCCGCATGGCTTGCTGATGTTATGGCGTATCACGGGCCATATTTAGAGCTAAGGCAAGCATGTACAGGCTTTGCTAACGGTTTACAGATAGCTTCGGCTTTTTGCGCGGTGAATCAAAAACCGGTTGCTATTGTTGGGGTTGAAACAGGTTCTGTTTATTTTGATATGGATAAGACATTTATCGACACCGAACAATTAGTAAATTATGTGCAAATGGGAGATGGCGCTGCCGCGACAGTATTAGGGCCATTAACCGAAGGGAAGGCTAAAGTCTCAGATATCTATTTAGGACAAATAGGCCACCAAAAACAACCTGGGTTTTATTTAGATAGCGGCTCAAAAGATGTTGGCGAAAAACGAATGGCGCGTTTTCACCATAATATCCATGCAGTTAGAGAGCAGGGTAGTCAACTATTTGAACTTGGCTGGCAAGCACTACAAAGCCGCGGCTACCAGTTGGATGACTTTGCTTATATTTTACCTCATCAAGCGAATGGTCATATTGATGTGCTAATGGCCGAAGCTTTAGGGATGACGCCAGATAGAATCATTAATGATGCGAAACAGTTCGGCAATTTAGGTTCTGCAGCTATTTGGGTGAGTTTATCTAATTTGATTCATTCTGGTAAATTACAAGATGGTGATAAGGTTGCAGTGCTAGGCGCTGAGGCAACTAAATACCTTTATGGCGGTTTTGTTTATCAGCATTGTGTAAGCTAAAAATTAAGTTGAAGCAATAAAAAAGCCCGCGATATGAGTGCGGGCTTTTCTGTATTTACAAGTAATCGGCTAGTAATTGTTAGTTGCTTAACTCTTTATTATCAGGGAAGTTAGCTGCCATAACGGTTAATACATTCTGTTTTAGCTGCTCTTGACCTAATTCACCGTAAGCTTCTGACATGATTTCCAGTGCACGTTCAATGGCTGGTGTTCCTGGGAACTGCTCCATCACAGATTGAGCACGAACAGCAGCCGCACTCCATGCTTCCATTTTGATATAATACTCAGCTACTTTAATCGAGTATTGAGCTAAACGGTTTTTAAGATACTGCATACGTTGTTGTGCATCGGCAGAATATTTACTGTTTGGGTAACTTTTGATTAAACGATCGAAATCTTTAAATGCATCTTGAGCATTTTTAGGGTCGCGATCGGTACGGTCGATATTCATCATGTCATGGAAAAGATAATTATCAGCCTGCATATTTGTTAAACCACGCATATAATACACGTAATCAATATCTGGATGCGTTGGGTTTAAACGTAAGAAACGATCGATATTGGCAATGCCAGATGCGACGTCATCCATTTTGTAATACGCAAAAATCATATCAAGTTGTACTTGAGTTTTATGCGGTCCAAATGGGTAGCGAGAGTCTAAAGCTTCAAGGGTTCTTACTGCTTTAGAATAGTTCCCAAGCTCCATTGAGGTCCTTGCTTGGCTATAAAGGCCTTCTGGAGACTTACCATTTAGGTCTTCATCCTCAAAACCTTTTGAGGTACTACAAGCTGATAAAGCTAATGAAAACAATACTAGGGCGGCGCCTTTGGCAAATTTAGACATATGTAAATTCAATTCTTTTATAAGTTGTTGTTAAGAATTTTTCCATTTCACTGTAAAATAGAAAACAATCCGATTGTAACAGATAGCACATTCACTTTGGACCCCAAAAAAGGGGTACGGTTCCTATGACACAAGAGATTAACCTAAAAAGCGAGATCACAGCAAATCAAACGGGTCTTCGTTTAGACCAAGCTTTGGCTGAATTGTTCCCTGATTATTCCCGTACACGCATCAAAGAATGGATCCTATCTGGTGCAGTTTCTGTCGATGGCGTTGTTGTCGATATACCTCGTGAGAAGGTATTAGAGTCGCAGTTAATTGCGGTAGAAGCAACGCTTGAAGAAGAAGTAAAAGATAAAGCGCAAAATATTGAGCTTAATATTGTCTATGAAGATGACCATATTATTGTCGTTAATAAGCAAGCTGGCCTAGTGGTTCACCCAGGAGCTGGCAATGCTGATGGCACATTATTAAATGCGTTATTACATCATTGTCCTGATATTGAGCACGTCCCTCGTGCGGGTATCGTTCATCGTTTAGATAAAGACACCACAGGTTTAATGGTTGTTGCTAAAACCGTTGAAGCGCAAACGCATTTAGTGACTGCACTGCAGGCCCGTGACATCGTTCGTGAATATGAAGCGATTGTTATTGGTACTATGACTGCTGGTGGCACTGTTGATGAGCCGATTGAGCGTCATGAAACTCGTCGTACCCAAATGGCTGTCATTATGGGTGGACGTCCTTCAGTTACTCATTACCGTGTTGCTGAAAAATTCCGAGCGCATACCCGTTTGAGATTACGTCTAGAAACAGGTCGTACTCACCAAATTCGTGTTCACATGGATTACATTGGTCACGTACTTGTGGGCGATCCAGTTTATGGTGGCCGTCCTCGTCCGCCTAAAAAAGCCAGCCCTGAGTTTTTTGATATTTTGAAAAACTTCAATCGTCAGGCTTTGCACGCTGTACGTTTAGAGTTAGCGCATCCTTTCACTCATGAAATTATGTCGTGGCAGGCTCCTATTCCTGAAGATATGCAAATGCTTGCTAAAGCAATGCGTAAAGATACTGAAGAAAACCCAATCGAGTATCTTTAACTTCTGCTAAGAAAAGGGCAAAACGTGTATAAAGCCAGTTGGCCGATCCCTGATAATGTTAGCATCGCTATGACAAATCGTCATGGCGGTGTAAGCAAGCCTCCCTTCGATAGCCTTAATTTAGGTTTACATGTCGGAGATAAGGCGTCAGATGTATTGGCTAACCGCGCTTTAATTCAGCAAAGGTTATCTATAACTGCTCCTTTGTTGTGGCTTGAACAAGTACATGGCACTGAGATTGTTGATTGCACTCATTTGTCTGCTGCATCGTTAGTCAATAATGTCCCACCCAAAGCTGACGGCAGTTATTCCTCATCCCCTCATGTTTCATTAGCGATTATGACGGCTGATTGTTTGCCGGTATTACTGTGTAATAAAGCAGGAACAGAAATTGCGGCGGTGCATGCTGGTTGGCGTGGCTTGTGCGATGGCATTATCGAAACAGCAGTAAAAAAGTTTAGCTGTGCCCCTTCCGAGTTAATGGCTTATTTAGGCCCAGCGATTGGACCTGAAGCATTTGAAGTCGGTGTAGAAGTGAAACAACAGTTTGTGATGGTAAATAAACACTCTGCGCAATACTTCAAGCCTGTTGTTAACGAATCATGTGATAAGCCATCTGATAAATATCTTGCCGATTTGAACGCGCTAGCAAAAATGGGCTTAACATTGTTAGGTATTAAGCAAATTTTTAGTGCTGATACCTGCACGCATTCAGATAAAGATTACTTTTCTTATCGCCGCGATCAACAAACAGGTCGTATGGCTTCTTTTATTTGGTTAAAGTCTTAATCTGTTTTTTCGATTTGATCTGAATCAATTAATCTAACACTAATGTACTGATTTTATCTTCCAAGATTGAAATTTTCATAAACATCCCCATATTTTAATTATCAAAACATTCCGTTTTTATTAAATTGTGTAGGAGGCCGTATGAGACTCGATCGTATGACCAACAAATTTCAAATCGCTATTTCAGATGCCCAATCTTTGGCATTAGGGCGTGATCATCAGTTTATTGAACCTATTCATTTGATGATGGCGTTATTAAATCAAGATTCAGGCTCAATTCATCCATTATTGACCCAAGCTGGGATCAATGTGAGCGGCTTACGTTCATCACTTAGCCAAGAATTAGAGCGTCAGCCTCAAGTTGAAGGTGCTGGTGGTGATATTCAATTATCCCAAAGCCTGATCCGTTTATTAAACTTGTGCGATAAGTTGGCTCAAAAGCGTAAAGACAAGTATATCTCTTCTGAATTGTTTGTTTTGGCGGCACTTGAAGGTACAGATCCATTAGGTAAGTGCCTAAAAGATGCAGGTGCCAGTAAAGAATTACTTGAAAAAACTATCGAGCAAATTCGTGGTGGACAAAAGGTTGATGATCCCAATGCGGAAGATCAACGCCAAGCATTAAACAAGTTTACAGTCGATCTCACTGAGCGTGCGGAGCAAGGAAAACTCGATCCTGTGATTGGTCGTGATGAAGAGATTCGTCGCACTATTCAAGTATTGCAACGTCGCAGTAAAAATAACCCGGTACTAATAGGTGAGCCAGGTGTCGGTAAAACTGCCATTGTTGAAGGATTAGCTCAGCGTATTGTTAATGGTGAAGTACCCGAAGGGATTAAAAATAAACGCGTATTATCTTTGGACATGGGCGCGTTAATTGCTGGCGCCAAGTACCGTGGTGAATTCGAAGAGCGTTTAAAAGCAGTGCTAAATGAACTTGCTCAAGAAGAAGGTCAAGTGATTTTATTTATCGATGAACTTCATACCATGGTCGGTGCCGGTAAAGGCGAAGGAGCGATGGATGCAGGGAATATGCTTAAACCTGCTTTAGCTCGCGGTGATTTACATTGTGTTGGTGCGACTACGCTAGATGAGTATCGTCAATACATTGAAAAAGATGCAGCGCTTGAGCGTCGTTTTCAAAAAGTGCTAGTAGAAGAGCCAAATGTAGAAGATACCATTGCGATTTTACGTGGCTTGAAAGAGCGTTATGAATTGCACCACCATGTTGAAATTACTGACCCTGCTATTGTTGCGGCTGCAAGCATGTCGCATCGCTATATCTCAGACAGAAAGTTACCCGATAAAGCTATCGACTTGATTGATGAAGCGGCATCGAGCATTCGTATGCAAATCGATTCTAAACCTGAGGCGCTTGATCGTTTAGATCGCCGTGCTATTCAGCTTAAGCTTGAAGAGCAAGCATTGGCGAAAGAAGAAGATGAAGCTAGTCGCAAGCGTTTAAATCATTTGCAAACTGAGCTTAAGCAAGTAGAAGAGAAAGCAGGCGAGTTAAATGAAATCTGGCATACAGAAAAAGCAGCACTTGCAGGTACTCAACATATTAAAGCGGATTTAGAACAATCACGCATGGATATGGAAGTGGCAAAACGTGCAGGTGATTTGACCCGTATGTCTGAGCTTCAATACGGTCGTATTCCAGAGTTAGAAAAACAACTGGATTTAGCCTCGCAAGCAGAAATGCAGGACATGACTTTATTGCGCAATAAAGTAACTGATACTGAAATTGCTGAAGTGTTATCTAAAGCGACGGGGATCCCTGTTTCAAAAATGCTTGAAGGCGAGCGTGATAAGTTATTGCAAATGGAAGGTGCGCTGCATCAACGCGTCATTGGTCAAAACGAAGCGGTCGAAGCGGTATCGAATGCGATAAGACGCAGCCGAGCAGGCCTTGCTGATCCGAATCGTCCAATTGGCTCATTCCTATTTTTGGGCCCTACTGGGGTTGGTAAAACCGAGCTATGTAAATCTCTGGCGAATTTCTTGTTTGATTCTGAATCTGCAATGGTACGTATCGATATGTCTGAGTTTATGGAAAAGCATACGGTATCGAGATTAGTTGGCGCACCTCCTGGTTATGTTGGCTATGAAGAAGGCGGTTACTTAACTGAAGCTGTGCGTCGTAAACCTTATTCAGTCATCTTGTTAGATGAAGTAGAAAAAGCACATCCAGATGTATTTAATATTTTACTGCAAGTATTAGATGATGGTCGCTTAACAGATGGTCAAGGAAGAACAGTCGATTTTAGAAACACTGTGATTATTATGACCTCCAACTTAGGCTCTGACATTATTCAAGATGGCTTTGCCTCTCAAGACTATGGACAAATGAAGTCAGCTGTTATGAGTGTGGTGACCCAAAGCTTTAGGCCTGAATTTTTGAATCGAATTGATGAAACCGTAGTGTTCCATCCTTTAGCGGCTGAGCATATTGCTCATATTGCTGAGATCCAGTTAGAAAACTTAAAAGCACGTTTAGCTGAAAAAGACTTTACCATGTCTATTTCGAAAAATGCCTTAGCCTTGATTGCAGAAGCTGGCTTTGATCCAACTTACGGAGCTCGTCCACTTAAAAGGGCATTACAACAAGAAATTGAAAACCCATTAGCGCATCATTTATTAAAAGGTGAGTTGCTACCAGGTAAGCAAATTCTAATTGATGTTGTAGATGGACTGCTGACATTTAAACAGTAATTAAACTTTATTAACGATAATTAGGAAGGAACGATGCAAAAGTATCGTTCCTTCTTTCGTTTTAATCCGAACACATTAGATACAGAACCAGCCAGTTTGACGTTATAACTGAGATGAACTACTTGATAGTGAGTGATTTTTAAACTAATTTGATTAAAGAGGCGTTATTAATCTTCAATCTAAATTCAAGTAAAAGGATATACCATGAAGAAAACTGTCGTATTAGGTATCGCATTACTGTCAATAGCTGCTACAGGTTGTAGTAGTTCACCTGAAAAAAGTGAATCTGATATTATCGGTGTCGGTAATGTGGAATATAACAGCCTTTATCATTACGGATATAACAAGGGCTGCAGTGGTGCATTGAAGGAAAAGCAAACCAATGAATCTTTAGAGTCTATGAAAGATGAAACCTTATCTGGTATTGATGCATTCGAAGATGGTTGGCGTTCAGGTACAGAAACTTGTAATGATGGTGAGTTTCGTTCTATGTATACAGTGCGTAACGCGCAGTAAATATTTCAGTCGATATTTATAGTGAGTAACAAAAAGGAGCCTAGGGCTCCTTTTTTAGCTTTAAATGTTTATGGTATTTTTAAATTAATTACAGAAAAGTTTTTTACGTTCTTCATTCTTTTCAATCTGCGCCAGTCTTTCTTCTTCGGTGATTACAATCTCTTCGCCTGTTTCCGCATCCTTACGATGCAGATGTTGATAAGTACTTAATACTTTTAAACTGTGTTTCGCACTTTCACAAATTGAAGCGGCTTGTTCTGCGTCCTTTTCTTTGATGAGTTTAGCTTTTGCTGCCAAATCTGAATCTTGACTTGTTTTGCTTGATGATGTGGTGGGTAACACTGGCACATAACCTACTTGTGCAGGTTCAATATCTTCACTATATACTTTTTTTGAGTCGACACCTGCTGGTGGCTGTTGGCTGTAATGAGACACACCATCCTTATCTACCCATGTATAAATGACAGTGGCAAAACTGATATGACTAACACTACTACAAAGTAAAAAAGCAAGCAGACGTAAACTGAACATAGATATTCCTAACAATATGGTGAAGCATAATTTTCCCTAATAAAATTAAAATAGGCTAAATAGCACATAAAACCAATAGCTAAATGAATATTGTTACAAGTACATGTCGCTATTAATGGCAATTAAGTAGAACACGGCCACTACTTTGATACTTTCTCAAAGGTGTTTATTTCGAGCGAATACACTAAAAACAGGCTAATTAGAGCAAAAAGACCACATTGTGATTAACTATTGTTCAGTTGAGTCGTGTTTGTCATAAATATTTAAAAAAGCCCTTGCGGTGTTTCAGTATTTGCCTATAATGCGCATCCACTGACACGGCAACAGGCACTAGCCAACACTGAGTCAGCTTGATTTGAAGCGGTTTTAACTACCTCAAATCAACGGCAAAAAGAAGTTTGAAAAAACACTTGACGCCAACGAGGGAAAGCGTAGAATACGCATCCCTGACCAACACGGTCAACGCTCTTTAACAATCAAACAAGTAAATCTGTGTGGACACTCACAGGTGTTGAGTTAATCGAAATTGTCACTTAGGTGGCAATCAAAATTATTATCAATGTAACGATGAGTGTTCATAGCAATATGTAACAAACAGGATGTAGATTCTTCCGAGTCTTCATAATGTAATCAGAATTCATTGAGCCGAAACGTTTTCGAATGTTTCAAAAAACTTTAATTGAAGAGTTTGATCATGGCTCAGATTGAACGCTGGCGGCAGGCCTAACACATGCAAGTCGAGCGGTAACAGGAAGAAAGCTTGCTTTCTTTGCTGACGAGCGGCGGACGGGTGAGTAATGCCTAGGGATCTGCCCAGTCGAGGGGGATAACAGTTGGAAACGACTGCTAATACCGCATACGCCCTACGGGGGAAAGGAGGGGACCTTCGGGCCTTTCGCGATTGGATGAACCTAGGTGGGATTAGCTAGTTGGTAAGGTAATGGCTTACCAAGGCGACGATCCCTAGCTGTTCTGAGAGGATGATCAGCCACACTGGGACTGAGACACGGCCCAGACTCCTACGGGAGGCAGCAGTGGGGAATATTGCACAATGGGGGAAACCCTGATGCAGCCATGCCGCGTGTGTGAAGAAGGCCCTAGGGTTGTAAAGCACTTTCAGTAGGGAGGAAAGGTAGTTGTTTAATAAACAACTGCTGTGACGTTACCTACAGAAGAAGGACCGGCTAACTTCGTGCCAGCAGCCGCGGTAATACGAGGGGTCCAAGCGTTAATCGGAATTACTGGGCGTAAAGCGTACGCAGGCGGTTCATTAAGCCAGATGTGAAATCCCCGGGCTCAACCTGGGAATTGCATTTGGAACTGGTGAACTAGAGTCTTGTAGAGGGGGGTAGAATTTCAGGTGTAGCGGTGAAATGCGTAGAGATCTGAAGGAATACCGGTGGCGAAGGCGGCCCCCTGGACAAAGACTGACGCTCATGTACGAAAGCGTGGGGAGCAAACAGGATTAGATACCCTGGTAGTCCACGCCGTAAACGATGTCTACTCGGAGTTTGGTGCCTTGAGCACTGGGCTCCCAAGCTAACGCATTAAGTAGACCGCCTGGGGAGTACGGCCGCAAGGTTAAAACTCAAATGAATTGACGGGGGCCCGCACAAGCGGTGGAGCATGTGGTTTAATTCGATGCAACGCGAAGAACCTTACCTACTCTTGACATCCAGAGAATTCGCTAGAGATAGCTTAGTGCCTTCGGGAACTCTGAGACAGGTGCTGCATGGCTGTCGTCAGCTCGTGTTGTGAAATGTTGGGTTAAGTCCCGCAACGAGCGCAACCCCTATCCTTATTTGCCAGCACGTTATGGTGGGAACTCTAGGGAGACTGCCGGTGATAAACCGGAGGAAGGTGGGGACGACGTCAAGTCATCATGGCCCTTACGAGTAGGGCTACACACGTGCTACAATGGCGTATACAGAGGGTTGCAAAGCCGCAAGGTCTAGCTAATCTCACAAAGTACGTCGTAGTCCGGATTGGAGTCTGCAACTCGACTCCATGAAGTCGGAATCGCTAGTAATCGTAGATCAGAATGCTACGGTGAATACGTTCCCGGGCCTTGTACACACCGCCCGTCACACCATGGGAGTGGGCTGCACCAGAAGTAGATAGTCTAACCTTCGGGGGGACGTTTACCACGGTGTGGTTCATGACTGGGGTGAAGTCGTAACAAGGTAGCCCTAGGGGAACCTGGGGCTGGATCACCTCCTTACCTATACGACTAACTTGATGTTTGTTGAGTGTTCACACAGATTGCTTGTTACTCCTTTATGGAGTTGAGCGAAATGCGCCGCAAGCCGGTTAGCATTGTTCTTTAACAATTTGGAAAGCTGATAGTATTTAATTGCATGAGTCTGTCATGTTAATTAATTACAAATCGTATTATTGGGAAGTTAATCCCTTTTCAGTAATACATTGAGTTCTCAAAACACTTTATTAAGTGTCTTGAATATTCTAAAAACTAAGGCGAATTTGTGTACTCGCAAGAGATGCAAATTAGTAATAAACCAGCTAGTTACGGTACAACTTGAGTTTCTTTGAAACTTATTTGGGTTGTATGGTTAAGTGACTAAGCGTATACGGTGGATGCCTTGGCAGTCAGAGGCGATGAAGGACGTAGTAACTTGCGAAAAGCGTTGGCGAGCTAGTAACAAGCATTTGAGCTAACGATGTCCGAATGGGGAAACCCGGCCACATAAGTGGTCATCATAACGTGAATACATAGCGTTATGAGGCGAACCTGGGGAACTGAAACATCTAAGTACCCAGAGGAAAAGAAATCAACCGAGATTCCCCTAGTAGCGGCGAGCGAACGGGGATTAGCCCTTAAGTCTATGGGGTGTTAGTGGAATGTGTTGGAAAGCACAGCGGCACAGGGTGATAGCCCCGTACATGAAAACTAACCATAGATGAAATCGAGTAAGGCGGGACACGTGACATCCTGTTTGAATATGGGGGGACCATCCTCCAAGGCTAAATACTCCTGACTGACCGATAGTGAACCAGTACCGTGAGGGAAAGGCGAAAAGAACCCCTGTGAGGGGAGTGAAATAGAACCTGAAACCGTGTACGTACAAGCAGTGGGAGCGGTTCTTGAGACCGTGACTGCGTACCTTTTGTATAATGGGTCAGCGACTTACATTTTGTAGCGAGGTTAAGCGAATAGCGGAGCCGTAGGGAAACCGAGTGTTAACTGCGCGTTTAGTTGCAAGGTGTAGACCCGAAACCGAGTGATCTAGCCATGGGCAGGTTGAAGGTTGAGTAACATCAACTGGAGGACCGAACCGACTAATGTTGAAAAATTAGCGGATGACTTGTGGCTGGGGGTGAAAGGCCAATCAAACTCGGAGATATCTGGTTCTCCTCGAAAGCTATTTAGGTAGCGCCTCGAGCGAATACCACTGGGGGTAGAGCACTGTTAAGGCTAGGGGGTCATCCCGACTTACCAACCCTTTGCAAACTCCGAATACCAGTGAGTACTACTCGGGAGACAGACGGCGGGTGCTAACGTCCGTCGTCAAAAGGGAAACAACCCAGACCATCAGCTAAGGTCCCAAAGTTATTGCTAAGTGGGAAACGATGTGGGAAGGCTTAGACAGCTAGGATGTTGGCTTAGAAGCAGCCATCATTTAAAGAAAGCGTAATAGCTCACTAGTCGAGTCGGCCTGCGCGGAAGATTTAACGGGGCTAAGCAATACACCGAAGCTATGGGTTTGCTCTTAGGAGCAAGCGGTAGAGGAGCGTTCTGTAAGCGGTTGAAGGTGAAGGGGTAACCCACACTGGACGTATCAGAAGTGCGAATGCTGACATGAGTAACGATAATGGGGGTGAAAAACCCCCACGCCGAAAGACCAAGGGTTCCTGTCCAACGTTAATCGGGGCAGGGTGAGTCGACCCCTAAGGCGAGGCCGAAAGGCGTAGTCGATGGGAAACAGGTCAATATTCCTGTACTTTTGCTAACTGCGATGGAGAGACGGAGAAGGCTAGGCTAGCGCGGCGTTGGTTGTCCGCGTTTAAGACTGTAGGCTGTTCACTTAGGCAAATCCGGGTGAACACTAGGCTGAGAGTTGATGACGAGTCCCCAAGGGGATGAAGTAGTTGATGCCATGCTTCCAGGAAAATCTTCTAAGCTTCAGGTTAGTAGGAATCGTACCCCAAACCGACACAGGTGGTCGGGTAGAGAATACCAAGGCGCTTGAGAGAACTCGGCTGAAGGAACTAGGCAAAATGGTACCGTAACTTCGGGAGAAGGTACGCTCCTGGCGGTGATGAGACTTGCTCTCTAAGCTGCTGGGAGTCGCAGATACCAGGTGGCTGCAACTGTTTATCAAAAACACAGTACTGTGCAAAATCGCAAGATGACGTATACGGTATGACGCCTGCCCGGTGCTTGAAGGTTAATTGATTGGGTTATCTTCGGAGAAGCTCATGATCGAAGCCCAAGTAAACGGCGGCCGTAACTATAACGGTCCTAAGGTAGCGAAATTCCTTGTCGGGTAAGTTCCGACCTGCACGAATGGCGTAATGATGGCCACGCTGTCTCCAGCCGAGACTCAGTGAAGTTGAAATTGCGGTGAAGATGCCGTATACCCGCGGCTAGACGGAAAGACCCCGTGAACCTTTACTATAGCTTGGCACTGAACATTGAACCTACATGTGTAGGATAGGTGGGAGACTTTGAAGCTTCGTCGCTAGATGGAGTGGAGTCAATCTTGAAATACCACCCTTGTAGTTTTGATGTTCTAACCGTGGCCCCTTATCGGGGTTCGGGACAGTGCCTGGTGGGTAGTTTGACTGGGGCGGTCTCCTCCCAAAGAGTAACGGAGGAGCACGAAGGTTGGCTAAGTACGGTCGGACATCGTACGGTTAGTGCAATGGCATAAGCCAGCTTAACTGCGAGACATACACGTCGAGCAGGTACGAAAGTAGGTCATAGTGATCCGGTGGTTCTGTATGGAAGGGCCATCGCTCAACGGATAAAAGGTACTCCGGGGATAACAGGCTGATACCGCCCAAGAGTTCATATCGACGGCGGTGTTTGGCACCTCGATGTCGGCTCATCACATCCTGGGGCTGAAGTCGGTCCCAAGGGTATGGCTGTTCGCCATTTAAAGTGGTACGCGAGCTGGGTTCAGAACGTCGTGAGACAGTTCGGTCCCTATCTGCCGTGGGCGTTGGATGATTGAAGGAAGCTGCTCCTAGTACGAGAGGACCGGAGTGGACGAACCGCTGGTGTTCGGGTTGTTATGCCAATAGCATTGCCCGGTAGCTACGTTCGGAATCGATAACCGCTGAAAGCATCTAAGCGGGAAGCGAGTCCTAAGATGAGTCATCCCTAGGAATTTAATTCCTCTAAAGAGCCGTTCGAGACTAGGACGTTGATAGGCAGGGTGTGTAAGCGTTGTGAGGCGTTGAGCTAACCTGTACTAATGACTCGTGAGGCTTAACCATACAACCCAGATAAGTTTTTATCTGAGTTGATGGTAACTAGATTTATTACTTACTGTTAAAGGTAAGACTTAGTGAAGAATATAAAGCGCTTAATAAAGTAAGGTCATAAAATGCTCCTGCATTTATGACATCAAGTACATCCATGTACTTGAAACTCAAAGAAACAGCTTTCCGAATTTAGTTAATTGCGATAAGCGATTAACACCAAATTTGCTTGGTGACAATAGCATTGTGGTACCACCTGATCCCATCCCGAACTCAGTAGTGAAACGCAATAGCGCCGATGATAGTGTGGGGTCTCCCCATGTGAAAGTAGGTCATTGCCAAGCGCCTAATTTACTCGAAAGAGTAGCTTTATTACGATAAAGCAAGTCTCCTAACCTTGACAAGTTAGCGACTTAAAAAGCATTTAGCATTACGCGCAAGCATTTTGCTAAAGGAGCGGTAGTTCAGTTGGTTAGAATACCGGCCTGTCACGCCGGGGGTCGCGGGTTCGAGTCCCGTCCGCTCCGCCAACATTACGATAAGCCCTGCTAGCAATAGCAGGGCTTTTTCGTATGTCTAATATTTAGGTATTTGTTGTAGTGTCGCGGACTTTTACAAAAATAGTCCGCCCCAGCTTCGCGTTCGTAAGCTCACGGTTATCGCCGTACTCACCCAAAACACAAAGACGAAAGCCTCTACAGCAATGTAGAGGCTTTTTTCGTTGTGTCGAATATGTAACCCGTTGCTAAATTGGTTCATCTCAAAGCAAATGTTTTGCAATTTGGTTTAATTACTCAAACTCGAACATATAAGTAAATCTCTTAAACTCCTGTTCTATTCCTTAATGTTTTTAGCTTTATTTCTATTATTAGAATAAATACTAGTAACATTTGATGGTTGCTAATGATGGGTTGACAGCGCTGTCATTGACTTTAAAGGAGTATGTTTATTATGAAGAAGGACAAATTTTGTTCAGCGACGACATTGATGTTAGCTATGGGCTTTATAGGCAGTGCATTTGCGGATGGAAAAGGTATTTTTTTCGATGACTTTGCCTATGAAAGTATCAAAGGTTTTAATGATAATGGCTGGAAAGCGCGTACAGAGACTGGTCATCCAGGAATTAGCGGGGCAACTTGGTCTGCGAAAGGTTTAAGTTTCCATCCTGAACACATCGAAGCGCATAACGGCGCGATACGTATGAGCTCAATTACGGCTGGTGAAGGAGAAAATACCCGTCATACACAATTTTGTCATAAGCGTAAATATCTTGAAGGCACCTATGCTTCAAGAGTCTTTTTTCGTGACAAACCAACCTATGGGCCTGATGGTGATGAAGTCATTCAGACTTTTTATACTATCAGTCCTTTAGAATATCCTTTAGACCCCAATTATAGTGAAGTTGATTTTGAGTACCTGCCAAATGGCGGTTGGGGCAGTGATAATTCACCTGCTATGTGGACAACAACATGGGAAACTTTTCAATTAACCCCATGGACCAAGGTCAATGAATACACCCGTAAAGAGGGGAGTTACGCTGGTTGGCATATTTTAGTAATGACTGTTGAGAAGAATGCTGTCAATTACTATGTTGATGGTGTACTGATTTCTACTCATTCAGAGGCCGTAGCACCAGAAGTGCCAATGTCCATTAACTTTAACCTTTGGTTTATGCCCAAAGGTGCAGATGGTTCTATTGGCCCAGTGGACTCTGACGAGGTAAGAGAGTACCAACAAGACATAGACTGGGTATATCATAACGCTAACCAAATAATGTCGACTCAGGACGTATTAGCCAATGTTTCAACACTTCAGAATCAACGAATAAATTATGTGGATGGAGTTGAGCCAATGGTACCTGCGCTGGCTTCACCTTGCGGTTTATAGGCTTAATAAAGTCGATTACTTGCAGACTGGCTAATATTTGTGTTTTTATAGTTCTCTTGAGTGAAAAAGCCGCAGTCAGTGGCTTTAAAGCTAAAAAGTACTTTACCTTTTGGCTCTACTTAAGCATAATGCTCCACGTCAACAGGGGTATAGTTCCAATTGGTAGAACAGCGGTCTCCAAAACCGATGGTTGCGAGTTCGAGTCTTGCTACCCCTGCCAAATTTAGAAGGCCTAGCAGAAATGTTAGGCCTTTGTCTTTTCTAGGTTTTATTCATTCCCCTATCTTCAAATCACTCTTAAACTCATACTCATATTTTTCAGTATTTTCTGTTTGGTGACCAAACGGTGACCAAATGGTGACCATAGCTTTTTAGAGGCATTCAATCTTTCTATTGATAGTTTAGTACTAACACCTAGTGTAAAAATTTTTTCTAAATTAATAACGATTATCGAAACTAGATAGTTAGCTTGGGAAAACTCCTTACATTAATAGATAAGAACCTTCCTATTATCAAGTATTACTAAGCAGGGATGTCCACACCGCTTTTGTCAGTTTTATTTTTACAACATTATCCTCGATCTAACCTTCCATTCTTAATAGCTTATTGAGCACTTAGACTTTAATCAAAAATAAATCACGGTTCTTTACTAAGCTATCGCCATATGTAACCTAGCCGTATATCATGGGTTAACAAGGACATATGGCGCATTTTCATGAACTCAACCTCTCTTTTTTATAGTCAGAATGCTATAGAGCTCGCTGAACAATATAACGGTCTTGATTTTAAGTTTGTACACCAATCGTGGAAGTTATATTGGCCAGAATCAGGATCGAATGTTTTAGATATTGGTGCTGGTTCTGGGCGTGATGCTAAGTGGATGAATGAGCAAGGTTGTGAGGTCATCGCTGTTGAGCCAAATGATACATTGCGTCAAATAGGGCAACAAAGTACAGGGCTAGAAGTCACTTGGCTTAATGATTCACTTCCAGTACTTAAAAACGTGCAAAGCTTAGGTATGCGTTTTGACTTAATACTTGTAAGTGCTGTGTGGATGCATTTAGCCCCTTCATTACGTGAAAGAGCATTTCGTAAACTTTCAAATCTATTATCCCCAAATGGTAAATTAGTTATTAGCTTGCGTCATGGAGAGTTTACTGATGGCCGCCAAGGCTTTCCTGTCTCCGTTGAAGAGTTAGAAATACTTTCAAAAGATCACGCATTGCAACTTCAATTAGTTTCGGGTAGTGAGGATAATCTTCAGCGGACAGATGTGTCCTGGCAGACTGTTGTATTGAATTTGCCAGATGATGGTTCCGGTAACCTTAACACTGTTCGTCGAATCATCGTTAACGACAGTAAAGCGGCTACTTACAAGCTTGCTCTATTGAGAACGTTACTTCGTATTGCCGATGCTCACCCTGGGGCTGTGTTAGACCGTAGTGATGGTAAAATCATCCTTTCAGCGGGCTTAATTGCTCTATATTGGGTTCGTCAGTTCAAGCGCCTTATTGATGTCGATATTGAGGGGCACGGAATTCAGCAGAACTCGAATGCAACGAAAGGCTTGGGTTTTGTGAAAGACGATGGTTGGAATAAGCTTAAACATCTATCAGCCGATGACTTTTCTATTGGTGCACTCTATGTCGGGGAAGAAGCTAAAGCTATTCAAAAATTATTTACTCATACAATAAGTACGATAAAAGCAGGGCCAGTTACCTTTATCTATCAGGGCGATAAACAAAACAAGTTGTTTGAAATCCAAGTAGCAGAAAAGCGTAGAAAATACTCAGATGCCATTATTTTAGATAGTGAATTTTTTACAGGGTTTGGTCAATTCATTTTGGATGAAAAGCTATGGGGTTGCTTTAGGCTTTATCACTCTTGGATAGAACCGTTGGTGGTAAACCAGTGGATTAAAGAAATGCAGCGCTTTAAGCTTAATCAAGACAGAAATATCTCTCTACAGTCATATCATGACTGCCTCGTGTGGATTGATTCATCTCGTGATACTCGAGACGTTCGCAAACGTGTGGATGAGCTACAGGCTGGGGGCACTGTTATCCAAAGTGCCTGGAGCAATACGGTATTAAAGAGCCAGTACGATGTGGATCATTGCCTCCCCTTTGCTTACTGGCCAAATAATGACAAATGGAACCTTTTACCTGCAACAACAAATGAAAATCGAAGCAAAAGTGATAGGGTACCAAAAGCTAAGCGATTGTTTGAATCTAAAGAGCGAATCTTGGAATGGTGGCAGATAGCATGGGGGAGCGATCCTCTGCATCAGCAACGATTTTTCACTGAAGCGACATTCTCTTTACCTAACATGCCAGCTCAGTGCAATAATTTTGAAGAAGTATTTGAAGCTATGGGCTTGCAGATTAGGGGAGTCAAGAGCCGTTTGTTAGTTTCAGAATGGTAGGGTTAGATTAACTACAGGCGGCAATGCTTTAACTCCCTTACAGCCAAGGTATTGGTCGCTGTACAAGTTTTATTGGCATTCGTAATAGCACACTAATCCAGGTCCAAAGATGTTCCTGTGTGGGCGTTTATTCACTCTCTTAAAAAGAGTTTTCTGTACAAAAACTGAGTAAGCAATAGGCAAAATTAAAAGTAGCGTTGTAATTACTGCCTGTGTCCAGAACATGGTTGCTTCATTATAACAGTTTATTTCTTTGTCACATCAGTAATAAGCAAGTGAATTTTCTCATCTTCAATTAGTTCTTGAAGACGACCTAGAGCGTGCTGTCCAAATTGATAATTTTTCTTTTCAAAAGCGCTTGTATCGATAAACACTAGCCTTGTCTGTAATTCCATAATCAATACCTTGAACACATGGTGTAAATTTTCATCAAATAAATATATAAAATAATCTGGTGGTTAACCAACTAATAGCATGTTGATTTTGTTCTATTAATCGAACCTGACAGAGCAAGTTAAAATTTAATCAACTTACTAAAGGTTTTAATCATTAAATCCATCAAAATTAGGAGCTAGGTGGAGACCTTCTACTCCGTATAATGCCAAGCGATTTTTAAGTTTTAATCTAAAGTAATGTTCTTCAACGATAGGATCTTTTGAGCAATCAACATATAACTTTTGAAGTAAATAACCAACTGATGATGCTCGTACTCGTTTGTGAAGAATGCCATCAGTCATGTTGAATTCATTTAAAACGCCACTTGAATCTTTTAAGCTAGGGTGAGGAATAATTTCTAAATCGACTTGACGATTCCATTGAACATCTTCGTTTTGAAGCTCTTTAGGTAATACAGGTTCTTCAATAGTATGAGCACTTTTAAATCTAGAAATTACAAAATCGGCAAATCTACCTTTTGTTCTATCATAAGCCCTTAAGTGCCATCTTGAACCATTAAACATGTAAGAGTGTGGAATTAGTATTTTTTCACTTGCACCACTAGAGTTGGAGAAATACTCACATGTGATAGGAGCTCGTTGAAGAATTCCTTTTGTTATAGCTGTTACAACCTCAATATCAGGTTCATCAATAATATCGATCACTTCACTCGATATATAAGACTTTGTATTAGCTTGAATCTCATTTCCTGTAAGTTGTGCTAAAACCTCTGAAGATTTGAATTTGAATAACTCTTTCCAATCCTCACTTAAGAAATAGTTTTTTGAATTTGATGAATCAGAGATGTTGTTTGGCATCAGAGTTTTATATTCAGCAATATCTCTACTTGCAGCCGCAGTTCCTATCCCAAACTTTTTAATAAGATCAGCTCTGGTAAAGCTACCTAAAAATCTTAGGCAAAACTCTATGTATCTTAATCTGCTTACTTGTTGTGAAGGTAAATGTTTGAGATCAATCATCTTTAAGCATCGTTTATTTATAATAAAGCTTGTATAGCATAGATTCTATCTAGGTACAAATATAACGCCTTATGAGAATCATATTGGTTTCCCTATCAAACTTAAAATAGATCTTGAATGTATCATTAGTGTACGGTAGCCTATTAATTGAACTGTGAGGGTGGTTGTGTGAACACCTAGATATGTTCGCTATATAGATTCATTAAGTTGTTTAATAAGGGGTAAAAAATGTCAGGAAAAAATCAACATGTAGTACGACATGACTCTGGTTGGGCTGTAAAAGGCGCTGGTAATTCTAAAGCTACATCAGTTCACGGCACACAGGCTCGCTCTATCGCACAAAATCAAAGTTCAGAAATGCTAATACATGGTAAGAACGGTCAAATCAGAGAGAAAAATAGTTACGGTAATGATCCATATCCACCGAAGGGCTAATTGTTTTAGTGGCTTTATATGTAATTACTGCTGGTAGGCAAAACTTCGGTATTTCTTATTATGTAATGTAATTTGAAGGTTAATAGTATTAGAGGTTATTCATGAAATGGACTAATGGAAAAAAAGAGCAGCTATTTGTTATTGCTAAGGTGCATGATAAAAAGTTAGTAGCTTTGAAGGAAGTAAATGAGTCAAGTGAGGTAATACATTGTATTGCTGAACAAGTTGATGAAGAACCTCGTGCTGTTTTATTCATGTTAGCTAAAATGGGATTTTTTAAGGTTAATAACCGTACTAGTTATAGAGATGGTGTTTTTTATAAAAGAGATGCTAACGTTTCTATTGAGCAGTTTAGTATTCATCCACAATTTGAAAGGTTATCTACAGAAAGAGCAACTCAACTTGAGTTGGCACTAACCGAATTGATCAAAATTAGTAGTCTACTGCAAGATTGCCTATCTCTATTAAGTGAGCAATTCGAGATAAGTGAACTGAATATAAAGTATGAATTAGTTAGGGCAGGTCTTCTAGTTCATGATAGTGCTAAAGGGTATCAATTTTCAGACAGAACATACCTTCAAGAAGACGAACCTATAGCTGTTTCCGTTGGTAAGTTACAACCCGAAAATAAACTGAAAGATGCAGTTAATAAATATAGGGCTCATGCATCCCAATTGTATAATGTAACTAACCACAATAGGCCTTGTTTGATTCAATCAAATGATGGAACTGGCTTTGGCAAATCCTATGGTGTTATTTCCGAGTACATAGATTATTCCACTAAGCCAAATATTAGCGGTCAATTTACAAACCTTGTTTTTGTTAGTCCACAAAAATCACAATTTGATTTTGATTCAAGCTTAGTTAGTAAAGCACACAACGCCGGTATTGAGTTTGTCGCGTTTCTTTCTATGTTAGATCTTACAGACCTCGAATTTGAGAGTTGGGTTAGCTCACCAAATGGCGAAAAAATAAAAAATAGTGTTCTTTACACAACGTGGATTAAGAAGAAAACCAAGTATAAATCGTTAGAAAAAGGGTTAACTAGGCTTGCACAGTCAGTAAGAACAGTTGAATCACTTCAAAACCGTATTAATACGGAGGTAAAAACCTATGAAGCGGATAATGCAGAGCTTATAAGTGACTTGAAGAAGCAACTTGAAGAACAGCGCAGAAATATGGAAAAAACGTTGTTTGATTTATCTTTGGCCTGCTTAAATTATAATTCTTCCCCCGTGGATTTAGAGGCTTTGTTTGAGTCTAATACTGAATTAGACATGCTTCGAACTGCAATTATTAAACACTGTATTCCGTTTTCTGTAGCAATGGTTAAACCTTGTATCATGCTTGCTACAACTAACAAGTTTGATCTTAATATTCGGTTGCCTCAAAAAAATCATCAAGGACTGTTTTCCTTTAAATCAATGCCATTTGATTGCATTGTTGGTGGAAAAAAGCATCTGACGGATTCTAATATTAGAACCGGTATTCACCTGTCTGATAAACATGAGAAAAGAGTCGAGTTTTTAAAAGAGGACTTTTTCGAGGCTGATGATTCTAATTACTTCCGTGATAAAGGAATAGGCTTTACAGTTGTCATCGATGAATTACATGATGCACACAAGCTTTTCTCTGATTCTGCAACGACTACTTTAATTACCCCAGACATCCAGCTAGCCCATGTATTTGCCGGTGTTTATCGAATATATATGCAAGCAACGGAAACCGTTGAAAGTGATATTGAATACACGCCATTTTACGCTGATAAGTTAGCTTTTATAGAAAGGATTAAAGATAACCTTTCTAAATATTGTGATTTATCGGCGGCTCTCAATTTGAAATCAGTCTTAACTACATTTGCTGGAAATATTGATTTTGTTCAGATAAGGCATGGTGATGCAGAGCAAATAATTAATCTAACAAGGAATGCTTTTTGTTTTACCCCTAAGCGTTACTTTAATGAAGACGGTCTAAAAAGAATTAAAGTTCGATTAGCTCATGGTACGGGTACATGCCAGCTTTATTATACTACCGATAAATCTGATAACACTTTATCGCTGCATGATGTTTATCAAGTAACTATGGCTGTTTTAGCAGCAGCAGCTAAAGAGTTCAAATCTTCATCTGAATTTGTTAAGTCACTGAAACAGGGCGGAGATAGTAGCCAAAACTACCCGTTATACAAATTCATGAAGAAAGCCAGAACGGTAGCATCTGAAGTTGAAAGCATGTTTGATCGCCCAGATGAGAGTGAGGAAATTCAGATTGATCATTTTTATACATACTTTCACCCAAAAACGGTGTTTTCTTTAATCCCACAAAAGTTACTTGAATTTAGAGAGCCGTCATTAGAAAAGCTCACTTATGTAAATTTTTCTTTGAACTTAATTAAAGAACAACCCGAAGTTTCAATTCTACGGATGCTATACAATACACAAAATGCAGTAATAGCGCTAAGTGCTACAAGTGGCATAAATAAAAATATTGTTGGTCAATATAACCAACCTTTTTTGAGAAAATACTGTTGTGAAGGTACTAATAACCTAGGCGTAGAAATTGTTGTTAGAGATTCAAATTCAAAAGATACACTCGTTAATTTAAGAGAAACAAGAGCTGAATTGAGGAAAGTTCAGTTTCACGTGTTTGATGAAAACCGTGAAGTTATAGATGAACGTGTACTAACAGATGATTTTAAGGCTATTTTTGAGCTCTGGTATCGCAAGTTAAAAGATTACAGTTATAAGCAAGATAAATACAAAACGATTGAATTTAAAAGGCAATTATCAGCCTGGTTACTTTGTGCATATGATGGAAAACATACACTTTCTTTAGCGTTATCAGGTAACTTTTTAGGAGCCTTAAAAAAATATGTAATGGCAATAAGGGCAGGAAAAGCTGCTAAACCTGAAGGATTTAGAGGGTTAGATAAAAAGGGAAGAATATTCCAGTTTACTCCTTTCCAAGGTAAACCTGTAATTCAAACTGTGCTTTTTAATGCTGAGCTTAATAAAGAGGTTGATGTTAGAAAGTTTGTTCAAGTTGATTCAAACAATTTGAAGTTGGCGTTTATGTCTACCTACAAAGGTGCCGGCACAGGGTTAAACTATTTTGTTGAATACCTCAATGAACCGGGGAGTAGATTCGAGGTTGATTTTGAGCGACTGGTGTTAGTTAATTCTCCTTTCTGGAGCCAAGTTATAAAAGATAGTGCAACCGGCGAAAAAACGCTTTATTCGTTAGCTAATTGTCTATCAATAATGAAGCGCATTTCAGATACTTCTGAAGACAAAGCACTTAGCGAGTTTGAGGTAAATCTCGTTCATGGTAAAGATTACCGATTCTTGAATTATGAGCATGAACTTGAGTTACTGAAAGCTATTATGCAAGCCATTGGTCGCATTGAAAGAAAAGATGCGAATATGCTTAGTGAAATATATATGGCATCTGATATTGCTGATATAGCGGCTGTTCAGTTTTCGAGGTTATCTAAAGACCCTAAAAATGACATTTTTTTCGAAAGTATGTCGTTACTAAATCATCGCTTTAAAACTGAATGTCACGAAAGAAGCCTTGAGGTCGGATTCAAAACAGAGTCTGAGAGAGAGGCGTTTGAATTAGATGTCAAATCATCAGGAGAGCTTTTGAATGAATTTTTTGAAGTAACAGTCCCCGAGATTATTGAAGACGCCCGAAGAGGCGATGATGATTCTATGGAGTTTAATGAATTATTAAGAAAGATAACGTCTGTCAGTAACCCAGAAAAGTACATTCAACAATTACAAGAATCTCAAATAGCAAAAAATGATAAATTGGTCGCCGCTGCAATTGATAAAATGTACATACGGTTAGACGGAAATAAGCAGAGTTTAAAGCTCTGTTACAGCGATAAATCTCCAGAAATATTGACTGATATAGTCAATGGAGATCGCCTATACCGTCCAGAAAAAATGATATCTTTAGACTACACCAGTAAAATGGAATTCACTCAGGATAACCTTGTCACAACGCTCGTTCGTGAAAGTGCATCATTATCCTTAGGTGCTTTCCAACAGTATGTACCTCATCCTAAATTTATCAAATTGATCAAAGGTAATGTAGGAGAATACTTGTTTTCTCTGCTCCTAGATAAACTTAACGTTACTCCGCTATCTACTCAGGAAGTTATTAAAAGGGTTGGAAAAAGAGCGTATGAGCTTTTTGACTTTTATGTTGAAGTCGAGGGAATGTTGTTATGCATTGACGTTAAGAATTGGTCATCTAGTTTAGATAAAGCCGTGCTTTCTAAAAGTACTCATAAAAAAGCACTATCAAAGATTAATACTATCTCAGAATACGTTAGTGGTACTTATGATGAAGTTCATTACATGTATGTAAATGGGCGCTTAGAGAACAATTCATTGAACCATGAGCAAGAGGTTGATAACAGCGGGAAACTCTATTATTTGAACCTTTTTAAAGAAGAATCTAGCTATAGACCAAAACACAAAAGAAATGCAGATGGTGAAACCACACAATATTTTGACGGTAGTCAGCTTAAACAAAGAATTGCACTTAATCGTGTGGTATCAACTTTACTTCAAGGAAATGTGTAATGACTTATCAAAGTACTATTCTTGCCAATAATATGCCAGCAGCATCTACTAATATAATTGATGTTTACGGTGAGCTAAGTGAACTTATAGCATCATTATTTCAATCACTTAATAGTGATTTATACATAGGATGTAAGTCTAAGTCTTTCGTTAAGGAAGAAAAGAACCAAGCTGAATTTGAGCAAAGAATTCATCGAGAAATAAAAATATCAATTCGCAGAGAATTAGAATTATCTAAGGATAAAAATGTTCAATATGAGATGGTAAAGCTATATAACAATGGCTCGTATGAAGTATATTTTTTCTATTTAACCCATACTTTACCTAACTACGCTGAATTGGTTGAGGAATTATCTCAACTAAGTAAATCACAAAAGGAGCGTTTGATATCTGGACTAATTAGCTTGCAGCTTAAGACAGAGTTTATGGAGCAAACCAAGGATAAATATGAGTTTTCTCCAAGCTTTTATAACGCAGAGCTTTACTTGAGCGTGCAAAGGTCTGGTCGAGAAAAAAAGAATGGAACGGCATATTTTGAAGTGCTTAAACCTGAAATTTATTTTTCGCCCACTCAAGAGTTGTGTTTTGAGTTGAAGAAGAAGGTTTTTAAAACTCAAAAGTTGGAAGCTGTAACAGCAGATCTAGATGAGACTAAAGCGTTATTTAAAAACAAAGAGTTTTCCTATCAGGCAAGTAGAGATATTAGCGCCACGAAATTCTCCAAACGCAAGTTTATGTCTTTTGGTGAAAAGTATCCTGCTTCAGTTAATTATGCACAAAACCTTATCTCTGACATATTACAAGGCATATTAAATAGACTAGATATAGCATTCGAACCACGCATCTTTAATGCAACGCATGTAACTGATCAATTTTTAGAGTCTGAAAAAGAGCATCCCTCAAACATTGTTCTAATAGATAATTTAGGGCGTGATTTTGACCCAGTGAAAAAAGATAAAGCTTTATCTCAGCTTCATTCAGAGTTCGAGAAAGCTGGCCTGTCAGTTGTTAAGCCTTCATTAGTAATTGAAGATATGTCACCGGATGTAAGTTATATCGTATTAAATGAAGGGGATGGAAATTCTAGTATCACTTTATCTTGTGAGCCAGATAGGGTGTTTACTGGCTTTTGGGATGCTTATTGCAATACAAATTTTTCGCAAAAGCAGAACCTTGATTACTATACACGATTAAAAATTGATAAATTTGAATCACAAACGCAGGTTGTTATACAGGGGTTAAACTTTTCTGAATCGGATAATGAATCGATAGTAAAAGGTGATGAAGAACGCTATGCGATATCCCCCTATAAGTTAGAAAGAATTAAATCGGAACTGTGGTTAAAACAGAGAGTCTTCATTAATCAGCAATTTACAGACATTAACTTGCCTAGTGCAAGTCTAAAGCTTGTTTATGTAAGAAAAACGGCAAGAAGAAAAAATAACTTTTTTGCATCAATTGTTGAAGTGACGATAAAAGACAATGTATTAAAAATAACAAATAACCAGGTGATTAAATCTGAAGCTAGATTGAAATTAGAGTGTTCTTTTTTTGGTGAACGAAACTTTCACAACGGTAGTTTCTATTTATACGATGAAGATAATGATGTTTTACTTACGTCATATAGCACAATACGTGTGCCTCAAGTTATCGGTAACACCTTAGTTGATTCCATTTCAGTTGCGGAAAGTGATGAGCGAACAGTAAATCGACAAAGCAGTATTGAAAGTTCTGTGTTGCCCTATTACTTGTTGCCTAAAGAGCGCAAGCAGTATCATCATGTTTACCTGCAAGAAGCTGGCGTTGACTTATTCTACTTTGTAGCCCAAAAGCAAAGACCTAATCAAGATATTGCAAAGCAAAATCGTATCTATAACTTACTCACTTTCAATAGTAATGGTGATTTGTTAAATGCTTTAGAACAACCAATAACACATTTGTTTTTTAATTCGTTTACCGAAGATATTTTAAAAATAAATGAAGTAAGTAAGAGCTCGCTATTGGAAAAAATAGCCAAGTTATATATAGAGAATTAATAAGGTAGGGTGTTTTTAGTTTAAAATTGCCATCCTTGATATGCAGTAAAAAGGAATTAATTATCAAAAATCAAATCATCGAAGAAATTATTAAACGTAAGGAGGTTTATAAAAAGTCACCTTCAGATATGGTTTCTGCTTATAACCGTGAAATTGAAACAGAGAAAGAGTACAACGGAAGACAGTTACTTGAACTCCTGCAAAATGCTGATGATGAAAACTCTGATGAAGTAAAAATTGAACTTGATACTTCAACAAATCAACTAAGTATTAAAAATAGAGGAAGTGAGTGTAAAGCTTTTAGTGCTAAAGGTATTAGATCATTAATGATATCTAATTTGAGTACGAAGAATTCAAAAAAGTATATAGGAAACAAAGGACTTGGCTTTAGGTCTATTATCAATTGGAGTGAGGATATTACAATTAGAAGTAATGATCTAAGCATTGAGTTTTCTAATAGAGTTGTTCACCAAGCCTTTGATGAAATGTTTTCTATTGAAGAGAGAGTATCTATTAGGCATGAGCAAAACTTACCAGAGTCTATTTATCCTATCCCCTTTTTGTCATTGCCAGAGGTTGCAGATGATATGGACCAAGATTGGATTACTTCGATAGATATTACTTATAAAACTGAATTCCTTAGTGATATTCAAAAACAGATAAATGAGTTAAAAAGTGAAGTTTTACTTTTTCTAAATTCTATTAAGAAATTGACAGTGTTTATTGATGGAAAGTGTATTAAGTCAATAGAAAAGGCAGAACTACACAAAACATGGAAGGTTCATGAGCACAGAGGGGAACTACCTAAAGAATTCTGGGATAAAGAAAATGAGGCAGAATTTTTTGATTTGAAAATTGCACTACAAGATGATTTAACTTGTGATATTCGAGAAGTTTTTTCGTATTTTCCGACTAAGTTAGTTGTTGACTTTCCATTTATTATTCACGGAACATTTGAATTAAATAGCTCTAGAAATGAGCTGAATGATAGTAAAAAAAATAGATTCATTTTAAAAGAGTTAGTAAACCTAATCATTGATACTGCAAAATCTTTAACGATAGGGTGTACAAGCTATAAAGCTATCGAATTGTTGTCATACAAAACTCCAAACAACATACTAATGGAACTAGGGCTCTATGATGCAATTGATGAGGCGTTGAACTCTTTATCTGTTTTTCCTTGTTTAGATGGAATCTATAGAAAAAAACCGGATGTAATATTTATTGATTCACTTTCTACTTTCGTGAGTTCAGTTAACCAAAGGCGATTGTTTGATAATTTATTAATTCCCATTGATGGATCCGTTGAACTTTCAGGTTTAGGCCTTAGTGGAAATGTAATTACTAAAAAATTAACTACTTTAAGTAAAAACATAGAGAGTATAGAAGATAGAGCTTCTATGATTTATATGTTTCACAATACGTTTAAGCATGATGGAAAGCTAGAGTTTTTGATTGATTCAGAGGGGGAATTGATTTCACTTGATGACGAGGTATATACACCTTCAGTAATCGATATCAATGTACCCGATTACGTAAGTATTAAGTTTATTCACAAAGAGCTATTTGACGCACTAATCAAGAAGTTTGAGATTGACTCTAGTGAAAAGGCAAGAGAGCTTCAACGAATTTTGAGGAATATTACTAATATTCAACAATATCAACCAACCCCTGTATTACAAAAGATAATTTCTAATGCCAATAAGTTAATACGTGAAGGTATTGTTGGAGATGTACCAAAAATTATCGAAAAAATGGTTTCTTCACTTTTTGAAAACTACAGGAATCTCAAATCTCAACAGCAAGTCCCAGATTCAAGAGTTCAATTATATAGTAAGAATGGGGTTTTAGTTGATGCACGAGATTTATACTTATCTGACTATTATCCTTCTGGTGAGTTAACAGAATTTCTCTTCAAAGATATATTTGGTGAAGACTTGTTTTTATCTTCACCTGCTCAATATGGATTGATGGATAAAGAGCCTGAAGAACTCCAAAGGTTCTTTTTATGGCTTGGTGTAAATAAACATACCAAATTCATTGAAGAGAAAAATAAGAGAAATCTAGACTATGAAAAGTTTGTTTTTCTAAATGTTAAACGCCCTGTAGGGTATCGCCAGAGCTCTTTAACATACAAAGAAATATCAGAGTTTAATCACATAGCAAGGGAAATGTCGCTGGAAAAATTAGTAATATGGTTTTTACGAGATGCCAATATTTTTTCTCAACTTGATGACTCATCTAACTCAGATCAGTTTGATTATAATAAGGATAGGGAGTATTACGGCTCTTATGGGCACTTCATTGCAGCTAAACCGTCATTTATTAAATATCAAGTAAAAAGCCTAGGCTTATTTAAAGACTTCTTCTTTGGTAGTGACAAGCTGAGCTTATTAATAAATGACATAAGTTTTGATTTCGAGTTTTCAGCGTTTGAAAACTATGGGATTAGTAGGTCTGACATCGAAAGCTTGCTCCTTAAAGTAGGGGCAACAGATAAATTTGAAAAGCTCTCACAGGAAACTGTTCAAAGGACTATTTTTGAACTTCCAGACAACTCCCCTGACGGTAAGCAATCTCAAGCTATATATAAATTAGGCGTTAAGCACTTTGAGCACAATAAGCAACCAATTGACTTGTCAGAAGCAATGTTATTTGCCGTTAAGGGGGAGCATAGAGGCTATTTCCCTGCCAATAAAGTGCTTTATAACGGAAACATCAAGTTACCTCGAAAGATATCTTCTACGGTTCCAATTTTACATTATCCCAGAAGGCAAAGTACGCAAAATGTTACTCAGTTTTTTGGAATAAATAATTTAAATTCTTTAAATATTTCAGTTAATAATGCTTCGCCTTTGGTTGATTTAACACGCGATTTTTCTCATTTTTTAGAACAGATTACACCGTACATATTGGTTTATCGAATTCAAGATATTGAAAAGGACAAGTCTGCTAGAGCTGAGCTCGCCAAGCTTAAACGTTTTAATATATTACTATGTGAAAATGTAGAGTATTTAGTTGAAGGTGAAACTGCTCAGCTTGATAATAATGATTACATTAGGAGTGATAGTGACTTCATTATTAAGGTTAGTAATGAGTCTACATTAGATGAGTTGAGGCATGACTTCGAGTTTCAGGAAAGTTTTGCGGATATTATTGGGCTGATTTTTGATATTCAAGATACTAGAGTATTCAGAGAAGTAGTGAAAGAAAGCTCTGCATATATTGAAAAATCAATTAGAAATGACATAGGTGAAGAAGAATTAATTAGAACAAGAGAGTTATTGGGAATATCTGACGAATACTACTCTTTTTGGAAGACTGTTTATTCACTGATTGGAAGGGAGTATGAGTTTTCAACTAACGAACACTTGTTTGAAAACATATTAAATGATTTAAACCTAAAAAGTGGCATCAACGATATTACATATAAAGACTTGAATAGTTATCAAAGTTGTCAATTTATTGAAATTCTTTTTGATGAGTTAAATATAAAAGTAAGTGATTTCAATATCTCTGAGCACGCATATTACAAAATCGACTTAACTGATTATCATAAACGTAATCTGAAGTTGCACTTAGAAAGAAATTTATACCCATTTAAGCGAAAGCTATATACATGGTGCATTTCAAACTCTAAGGAATATTCATTTACAACAATCATTAAAGAATACGAAAGCAGTCAAAAGTTTATCGAAAGATGCTCTTTAAATAATAAAATTAATCAGTCGTTAAATTACGAATTAATAATCCAAAATTATATCAGTCAGCATTTTGAGCTTGATAAGGTTAAGGCTACCAATATTAACTTTGATGAAGTTTATGCACAAAATGAAAGGTTAATTGATATCGATGTCCTTGAAGAAGATTTTGAGCTTTTAAGTATGTTGTTTTTTTCTCATAAGTTAAAAGAAATCGAAAAAGGAATTGAAAAGATAAATGAAGAAAAGCGATTACGTGACAACCCTGCACTAGATTTAGGCAACGAGAAAAAACCTCCGAAGATAATTAAAGATATTGAGTTGACTAAACCAAGCACAAAAGGGTTTCAAAAGCCTAAGAATAAAAATCCATTCAAACACTCAAATGGCGCAAGTAGCAGTAAAAAAACTAGAGGTAATAAATCAGAAAAAGATGTTTATGAATCTCTTGTTGAAAAGTATGGTGCAAATAAAGTTACATGGGTGTCTAAGGTCAGCGATGGTGATGGATATGACATTAAATATATAAATGAGCACGGAATAACTAAGTATGTCGAAGTGAAGACATATTCTGGTGATAAGTTCTTCTTATCTAGAAATGAGTTGGAGTTCGCTAGGCAGCATATTGAAGATTATGAAATATTTTTAGTATCTGACGACATTCTTAAAATCGATAATATTGATTTTGATGACAAAGATCGATTTCATTTAGAAAGTCGAGAGTATGTTGTTTCATTGTCTATTCAATGTTTAAAAGCCTAACGCTAGAATTTTATCAATGGCTTGTTTTGCGTATCTGCTAGCAAGAAAGTCTAAGTAGGCTGGATTTTGTGTTTTGGATATAAAATCTTCTACAAATCTGCCGGGACGTATCAAAGATAATGTTTGGTCATTCTTACAGATCAAGTCGACTGTGGGACAACCGTTGTCATCAACATTATAGATAATGTAAGTTGCAGGAGTTTGTGTGTTAAGGAGCCGATTCAGTTCAGGTCTTAGGGCATTTTCGAAGTGACGGTATGCCGTAAGTAATTCACCTGAAGCATTGCTATTAAGTACATTATTGGTCGTAAATTCAACTGTGTACATTGGTTCTTTATATGACTTATCTTGGCATAAGTATGAGTTCATCTGTATTTGATGAGGGTATTTTTGATTAAGCCAGTTATGTACTTTTTCTTCTACGGTATTTAAAATGAAGTGAACCGCCGAGTATAGATTGCCGTAATAAAATTTATTATCTATAAACAGACGAATCCAATCACCATTATATTGGCTTGTGTAGTTCACTGGTGATTTTGAATAGTATCTCGGTACCTCAATAGCGTCAGATAGCTCTTGTAATTTTAACTCATCGACGTCATTAAAATTTTTGAAGTGGTAGTCCTGATACTGCCAGTGAGGAATGTCATAACTTAGTAGGTTGGGGTAGTCGCAGATATTTCTTTCTGCACGACAGAGTTCATGCATTGAAAGGGCGTCCTGTCCTTTACCTTTTATTTTCTGATGTTCAGCATTGATTTGGTACATTGTAAAAGCAGGTAGTGCGCTCAATGCAGTCTCTAAACCCTCGCAGCTTAATTGATTTATAGAAGGTATATGCATCTCAAGAATTTGCTGTTCTTTAGGTTCTAAACCCACTTTTTAACCCTCTTCAGTTCGTTATTGGATTAAACTCGTTGTATAGACTTAACCAAGCAGTTACCATCTTTTACTTGCTATAACCTGCATGCTTCAGCGCATAGGGGACGCCAATAATCGCTTTATCTTCATCTAGCTCTTCAATATCGTAAATATCAAATTCGCTCATGCTATACCATTATTGGGAGTGAATTCACTAATAAATGGCTTTGGTAATGAGTGAAACTTCTCTGTTTGAGGTATCTTCAAATTATTTTCTTTTATTGGTGTGTCATCAAATTTTTTTCGTAGGAACATTCGATATCGAAGTAATCTAAACTTGATGAATAATGGAGCTATAGATTAAATTTCCACTACAGGTTTCATTATATTTACCTTCAAAGGCTAATGTGCCGTTCATGCTGAACAGCAAACCATATTATCAATGATGACAGCTTGAAAATCTCTGAATGCAGTTGAAATCTTTGTATGGATATTTATTTAAAACTCGGCTACCATGAATCCCTATCTAATTGATTGTTATTGCATAAAGTGTAATATACAGTCTGTTGAAGATGGTGGTTATTACCATTGTAGTCGTATCATCAAGGATGAAAAATGAAATCAATTTTGAATGTTCTAGATATTCTTCTGGGGCATATTGCAGCAGGGATTATGACTTTTTTGCTCTATTTAAGCCTCGGAGTTGTCGCTATCTTCTCTCTGGTATCTATCCCGATTGATTTTTTTGAATATGGGGCAGGTATAAGTGAGTTGGACTTAGCTGAAATAGGACTGATTAGTTGCTTGTGTATTGTAATTTGGCGTTTTTACCGTCGAGGAAACCAATTGAATTGGACTAAGTGGCAAATGCTTCGGCGTTTTGTCTTTACAGTATCGAGCATGGCTTTACTCTTATCATCCTTAGCACTAATTGGAATATGGGACGAAGTTTCAAATAAAGGGAGATTAGAACTTGAGTTTTTTACTACTGTTGATAAGTTTGATACCTATATTTTTAGTATTTTAGTTATTCTTGTCATTTATGCGGCTGCTCCCTTGCCTAAGTTATGGCAAAAAGAAAAGACAGAAGACAAATCTACAGACACTCCTATAAAACAACCCGATAGTGTGCTTCAAACATCTTCTACACTAGAACCTGACTCACAGACTACTTCAAATAAGCAACCTGAATCGGTGTCTACATTAACTCCTCAGACAGAGCAGCAAGCTGATTCAATTTCAAATTTTGCACAGGGAAAGTTATGAGATTAATACTAATTAGCCTCTTTTGTTCGAGTTTCTTAATTACGGGTGTATTACAAGCTAAAGAGACATCGTTTAATAGTAATAATGCAGAGTTTTTACAACAATCATGCCGTGATGCAGTAGAACTTCTTGATAATAAAGGTCAACCAGGAACATATGCCGCCATACATACATCTATGGCTGAAGCCATGCGAGCTGGCTACTGTATTGGTGTCGTTCAACAGTATAGCAAAGCTTCACATAGTTGCTATTCTTCATACGGGAGAGGTAATTGGCAAGGTATGATCAAGGAAATCGCAAGCTTTTCAATTGGGCAAGATCAATTTAATCGAATTATGGCGAGTACATTACTTAAGAGGGCTTATTGCGGTGAGTAGTGGATTAACCGTGCCAGATGCTATTCGGTTGTTATTTAATATTGATGTTGCGACAGAGAGCCAGTTACTTAGAAATAAGGCTGATTCTTTTGTTCGTAATAAACTCATTAAAATAGCGCCCAAACCTAAATTAGATGATCATCGTTATAGAACAGAGTTGGCGGATAAAGAACAGTTAACAGTGTTGTTTAATGCGTTATTACTCAATGCAATATTCCATGATCCTAAAAATGTTAAGCGAATATTTGAAAATAAAGCTTATCGAGATGAATGTGCTTTAGTTGTTAAGGCTATGTTTGGTGAAAGTCATTCTGTAATGGGAATAGCTATAACTAGTATTTCAGCGCATAAGTTTGTTGATGCATTGGCTGGCGATTTTAATTTATATAAGGAGAAGTTACCTAACCCTTTTGCAGTACTGCCACAGATCGCTTTAGGTAAAAATTTAAATTTGTTGCATGCCCTGTTAGCACAATCTGCCGCCATGGAACCTACAGATAATTTACTACTTGCTTATATACAGGGTAATTTTGATAAAGCAGCTAATATCGCATCGTTGATGCCTTCTGAAAATGATGCAGTAAATCAATTGAAGCAGCATGTTGAGAAAGAGGTAACAGAGGCTGTTGAGTTTGATGATTTGGTGGAACAATTTAGAAATATGTAATTTTTTATTCTAAAAGCTTGTTAGTGCATTGCACTAGGTGATTCTACGTTTGTCGTCAACAAACGGAGCTAACCATGACAAGTACAAATGAAATGGTCATCAATTTTCATATGACCGAAGCCTGTAATTACCGCTGCGGATATTGCTATGCCACTTGGGAAGGCAATGACTCGCAATCGGAGTTACATCATTCCTCGCAAGATATTCAATCTCTTCTAAAAAAGCTAGCAGACTACTTTTTTGCTGATAATCCAATACGAAAAGCTTTGGGTTATACATCCGTCCGCCTTAATTTTGCTGGTGGCGAGCCAGTGATGCTTGGCGGTCGCTTTATTGAGGCAGTCTTGTTAGCTAAAAAGCTTGGTTTTCGTACATCAATCATAACTAATGGACACCTTTTATCAGCCAAGATCATGTCGAGAATTGCTCCACATCTTGATATGTTGGGATTAAGTTTCGATACTGCTGATTTGCTAATCGCTCAAAGTATCGGGCGTGTCGATCGCAAAAGCTCGTGGTTTTCACCCTCTAGGGTTATTGAGGTTGTTGCAGCGTATCGGTCTTTAAACAATCAAGGCAAGGTTAAGATAAATACAGTCGTTAATGCTTTTAATTGGCGTGAAGATATGTGTAATTTGATTAATCAAATAAAGCCTGATAAATGGAAACTTCTTAGGGTATTACCTGTTTACTCTCACCAGCTGACAATTTCATATGATCAGTACCGTAAATATATTGAAAGGCATAAGACTTTTTCAGAGATAGTGAGTTTAGAAGATAATCAGGATATGTGGCAATCCTATCTGATGCATAACCTTGAAGGCCGCTTTTATCAAAATTCAAATGCTTGTCAGGGCGTTGTACAAAGTCCATCAATATTAGATGTTGGTGTTGATAAAGCGATTGCGCATGTAGCATTCAATACAGAAACCTTTTCCAAGCGTTATCAAACTCATGACTCAACGCTTCCCTATACCTGATAAATCATATTTAAGCAGTTCGTTTCTGCTTTGACGTTATGTGATTACGGGTTTAGTTGGAGTCATTAAATGAAGAAATATAGTCGTGATAAAAATATTAATAAATTAGTTAATCGTCTTTTAAAAAGTGATGAATGGAGAATCAGACGAGGGCGTCATTCTGTGTTGACGGCTCCTAGCGGTAAAAGACTAGCGGTTCCAAGTACGCCTAGTGATCGCAGAGCATATATGAACTTTAAACATGACGTTCGCCGATTGCAGGGGCTTTGACTTGAGGTGTTTAAGCCCCTAAGCAATCGTTAATTAATCTATTTTAAGGAAAAAAATATGCCAAATAATAATCATAAAGCTAATCAAGGTAATTCAAATAAGGGGACATCGGGTAAAAACTCTGCATACCAGAAAGTGCAGGATAATCGCAGTAATCAGTTGAACCCTAATAATCCCAACTTCAAAGATAAAAAATAAGGAGGTTTGTATGCCAGATACATCTGATATGTCTCAAGATGAATTAGACACTTGGTCTGATATTAACAATCCCAACAATGATGCAGATATGGATGATTGGGCAGATGCTCATAATCCCAATAACGATTCATACTTGGGAGATGATTAACGAATCCACAGGTAAGTTTTTCATTGCATTAAACTAATGAAGTTTTATAAGGTGTAGAATTTCTACACCTTATTTTACTTTATCTAGACTGAGATTGGAGCAGTTACCTTTGCTTAAGTTAAGTGCTATTTATCTAGGTTAATTGCTGAAATGTAATTGTAATTTAATCCTCCAAGAATATTTGATTCTAGCAGAGGGTTAATCTTGAATTTCCAACAACTCGCCCACGTCAACATTTAAATACCTGCATAGCGTCTCAATCATATCTAATTCTACTCGTGTTGCCGTCTCATTATAAAGGCGGTGCAAAGTATTTTTATTGATACCTGTTTCTCTTGCTACCCCTGCCAAATTTAGAAAAAGCCGAGCAATTAGCTCGGCTTTTTTGTGTCTAAATTTTAATTTCTGTTATCCATCTTGGTATATTAAGATCTGTTTTAGGTCACTAGATATTGAAACCGTATATCGCTTCGACATGATAGGTGTAAAATACTGTGACTTTCTTTAATAAGGTGCAGTATGCAATTTATCTCAATCGACAAGCCACAATATCGTAAACGACTTAACGTATTGCTAATTAGTTTGGTGGCCAGTTTAACCATACTCTCACTCGCTTTTGGTGGCCTTCTTATTGAATTTTTTGGCAGTGATACAGTTATTAAAGGTGAGTCCACTGGCCATTTTCATCTTAACCTCATCGGTGTCTTTTTAGCTGTTGTAAGCTGCAGTTTAGTGATGAATGCGATTAAAACTAAGCCGTACATGAAAGAGATTTATTGGGTTTGGCAAGTTAAACAATTGCAAAACCATATTTATCGTAAGTTAAACAAAGTGATTGCTGCAGCGAGTGAGAATGACGTTAAAGCATTAACGATTCTACTTTATTACTACCACAGCCAGAAAAAGATATATGAGTTAGACAACAATACGTTGACGATGGGGAAAGTAGACAGTGATATCAGTAGAACTGAAACGCAAATTGCCAGTTTAAATCTAGTGATTACCCTTGATGACTTTTCCAGTTCTTTAATTGACGAAATACAGTGAGATAACTCAATTAAAAAGCCGTTTATCAGTTAATTGATAAACGGCTTTTTTGTATCATTTTTATATAAAAAATAATGATGTATTTTTATAATACAACTAGCTCAACACGAATATTACCGCGAGTTGCATTTGAGTATGGGCAAACTTGATGTGCTTTTTCTACCAGAGCTTCAACTTCTGTTTTAGACATACCAGGTAGAGTGATCCGCAATTCAACATCAATTGCAAAGCCAACTCCAGCGGTGTTTCCCCCAATTCCTACAGTCGCTTCAACTGAAAGATCAGAGCTTAGTATTTTCTTATCTTGTCCTGCAACAAACTTCATAGCACCAATAAAACAAGCTGAATATCCTGCAGCAAACAATTGTTCTGGGTTGGTACCTTCACCACCTGCGCCGCCAAGCTCTTTTGGGGTACTTAAATTAACTGAAAGCTTGTTGTCTGACGATACTGATTTGCCATCACGTCCGCCTGTTGTAGTTGCTGTAGCTGAATAAATGATATCCATTGAAAACTCCTAATCGTCATTAATATGAATTGAAAATGAGTGACTCAATAAGAAATCGCACTTTATTCACTCAATGATGAATACAATACGCCCAAATTAAGTTGCGCGCAATTTAATTTAGTTTAATTTAATCAATTATTTTTCTTAATCAATAAAAACAGTTGCTTATGTAAGGAATGGTTAAGAACTCAAAAATGAACAAAAAGACGGACTAAATCGTACAATAACTTATCCATTTGGGCGGTCTTATTAAAGTGTCAATCATCGGTTTGAAACTTTTTTATAAAAATGTGGTCATATATTGAACAGCGTAAGGAATGGCTTATAGCGATAAAATCTAGAAAGTAGTTCTTTTTATTAGAGTTTTAAATTTTTTAGTGCAGGGCGAAAATTGTACACGTTAAATTCGCGTGTTACAATTGTTGCGAGATATAACAATTGAGTGTCAAGGGTAGAGAATGAATACCAACTTAACAAAAGAAGAGTTAGCTTGTTTTAGCGAATTATTCGCTAAAAAGCCTTCTGCTGTTAAAGCGTTGGCAGATGGCAACTCAGAAACGGTTTCAGTCACTACAGAAATTCCATCAACCTTGGCAAGTTTACTTGGTAAAACTCAGTTAACTTTACTAGCGGAAATTAGCCATTATCGATTATGGTTTCCTTTAAATATTGCTATAGACGAACTTGGTCAGTTCACGCCAAAGCTCGGAATACCAGAGGTTGTAGACAGTCGTGGTGCTGAACGAAGCTGGCGTATGAAAGAGCTTGATGATGTCAGAATTATTGATTTCGATACCAATCTTGCAATTGAAGTTTTATCGCTTTCAAGTACTGGTTTAACTCTTTATGCACCAAACATTTCTGCTAATAATCATTCGCGACGAGCCAAGTTGATTTTAACCAAAGAGATAAACTTTGAGATTGAATATCAAATTGTTCGCTCTGAAAATGATGTTATTGCTGCAACAATTGTGGTGAGTGATGAGTCTCGAGAGACTTTAAGGCAGTTCCTATTCTCTATGCATAAAGCCCAGCATTCATATTTATATGAACATGAAATGAATGCTAACGATACAAATGCAAGTAACGTGCTGAAATTAAAGTCGGATTAAAACCAATCTAACCTATCAAAAAATCAGCTTTTAAAATTTGCGTTAACGCCCGAGAAAACTCCTTATCTGCTTTTGCTTGAACCAATAAACATAGCTCATCCCCGACTGGAGTAAAACGGTAATAACTGAATAATAAGCTATTACTTTTAGGGGTTAGTTTAATTTGAGAATCAGTCATACTCAGTAAAATTGAAGCATTTTTATCCAATAATCCAGTTTCAAATTCACTGCTATGTAAAATACCCGCATCCATTAACGTCAATATGCTTGAGTATGGGAGCCCGAATTTTGAAAGGCCGACATTAACGTTGGAGGTTTTTCTAAAATATTGCTGTAACCCACCCTGAATACGGTAACCATTTAACAGTTTATATCGGGTTTCGGAATTGAGTTTTACAGACATACCTAATGCTTTTTCAAGTACTTGTGCTTCCCGTTGGGTTAGCTGTTTTAAAATGGCTAATGTTCTGAGGCTAAACTTACCTGGTTTTACAATTTCACTAGCGAGAATCCGTGCCCATAAGTCCTGCATTCTGCGGGAACTGATTTGTTCAGCCATTTGAAAAAACTGGTAACTCCAATCTGGATCAAGGTCTTCTCCAGTGACGTCAGAAGGGGTGTAATTTAAGGCTAACGAAAAAATAGTTTCCAAATTAAGCTGATGTAAAATTTGGCTTTTTTGTAATCTAAACTGCGCGCGTTCGCCAATAGAGGCTTGAGAGGGTCGATAATCATCTTCACTGGCTAACCCGAGCATTTTGCCCAAAAGTAGTGCTTTTTTTCGGGCAGACATACTGGTATTGGCAGTATTTTCTGTTTGATTAGGATGGTTATCTGTCATTGTTATTCTCTTAGGCTTAACGCATTGTCCACATTACATCGTATCACTATTCATTTTAGCTGATTTGCCCCAGTTTGTTTCGTGCCCAGGTTCAGGTTTTGAGGGGATATTTAACGAAAGCACTAATGAACATAAGGCAAATAGCACACCTATCATAAATACCCATTGGGGAGAGCTTAACCACAAGAGACCCAGTAGAGCAGGAATGATCACCGCAGCTATATGATTAATCGTAAAGCTGACTGACATGCTTGCGGCAATATCTTTCGGGTCAGCAATTTTCTGAAAATAGGTCTTCATAGCAATGGCCATTGCAAACAGTAAATGGTCAATAACGTAAAGAGCTGCAGCGACTTCAGCGTGTTCAACCACCGCGTAACTGGCAAAGACAATGATTAATCCTACGTACTCAATCACTAGGGCATTTCGCTCGCCAATACGGCCAATAAAGCGACCAATCGCAGGCGCAAAAAACAAGTTAACCACATAGTTAATTAAGAATAGGGCAGTGATTTCCGAAACTGAATAGCCAAATTTTTCGACCATCATGAAACCTGCGAACACCATAAAAATCTGTCGTCTAGCGCCAGACAAAAACGTTAAAGCATAGTAAAGCCAGTAACGCTTTCTGAAGATAAGCTTTTTGTGTTGCGGTTCAGCGATTTCAAACCTGGGGTAGTAGACGGCCATAATCAATACAGCGACTAATCCTAACGAGCCAATAATGGCGTACATCCAAACATAGTCGAGTTTAAGCCAGCTCATGATAAGCCAGATACTGCCATAGCCCATCAGTGCAGCAGCTGATCGCCATGCTAAGGCTTTACCTAAAAATCCTGCGGTATCCTTTTTATCTACCCACTGTAAAGTCAGCGATTGATTGATGGTTTCGAAGTAATGAAATCCAATCGACATCAATACTGTTGTTAAATATAACCCCAAAACACTGGGAAAAAAACCTGTTATAGCAATGCCGATAGATAAAACGGCCAATGAGATTAAGGCAAAGGATTGCTCACGTATAAGGAGTAATACAAATATTGCTGTGAATGCTAAAAAGCCAGGTACTTCACGCAAGCTTTGCAGCATACCTATTTCAGCACCACTAAAAGCCGCTCTTTCAATCACAAAATTATTCAGTAGCGCCTGCCATACCGCAAAAACCATCGACATAACGAAAGTCATCCACAATAAAAGCTGCTGAGGATTTTTGCTGGAACTAACTGACATAAGGCACTTTTCCTGATTTTAACTCAATAGACATATGGTTACATAAATTGCATTTATACGCTAAGTGTAAATTAAATGTAAATGAGGTTGTAAAAATAAATGTAAATTTTAATGCAAATGATTATCATTTGGTATAATGTGTCGCCGTATTAACAAAGCGCGCAATTATGGTGGAGAATGAGATGAGCAAAAAGTTAACGCTGTTGGCAGTATCTATAGCGAGTGTGATTGGTTTGGGTGCGACGAATACAGCATATGCAGCTGTTTCTGCAGATGATTTAGCAAAAGCAATTGCTAAGCAAGAAGCTGAAATCGCATCATTAAAAGAGCAATTACAACAACTAGCTCAGCAGCAGTCTCTTCAACATGACTCTCAAAAACAGATTGAAGTTGCTCAACATGAACAACAAGTCGCAGTTAAAGAAGTGACAGAAACTGTTACGGCTTCACAGGATCGTTTAAGTAAGTTCTCATTCAAATCATACGGGAGCGCGAACTACACCAGTGATGAATATTTCGATAATGTACAAGACACTTCGCCAGAAAGAAGAAGTCGTTTCGATTTAGAGCGCATTGTTACTGAGTTTGGCTACCAGTTCACAGATGAGTGGAGCATGGAAGTTGAGATTGAGTATGAGCATGGCGGAACGGGCGCAGCTCTAGAATACGATGGCTTTGATGAATTTGGTGAGTTTGAATCTGAAATAGAAGCTGGCGGCGAAGTTGTTGTCGAAAAAGCGGAAATTAGATATCGCCCTAGTGAAGCCTTTGGCGTTAAGTTCGGTAATATTCACTTGCCAATCGGCCTAACGAGCACGTTACACAAACCAAACCAATATCTCACTGTACTCCGTCACAAAAGTGAAGCAGCCATGATTCCGGCCGTGTGGAACGAGAATGGTATTGGTGTTTACGGTGAAATCTCTGATTTTCATTATCAAGCCCAGATTGTCAGCGGCTTAAACTCTGAATACTTTCGAACTTATGATTGGGTTGCATCAGGACATCAAACCCGGTTTGAGCATGTTAACGCTGACGACTTAGCGTTTGCTGGGCGTATCGATTACGGCAACTTTAAAACTGGTAGTGCTATTGGCGTGTCTTACTATTACGGCAATACCTCAGGCAATCGTAACAAAAGCAACAAGCTAAATGTTGACGGAACGCTGAGCATAGTGACAGCTGCAGCTGCATTTGTTGAGGGGCCTTGGGTGCTACGTGGTCAATACATGTATGGCACCTTAAGTGACTCTGATGCAATTACATTAGCGAATAAAACCACTCCAGGTTTACAGCCAGGTAACTTCGCGCAATTGGGCTCTAAATCGCAATCTTTCTTTGTTGAAGCAGGCTTTAAGCTTGATGACTACTTAGATATTCCTATGACTGTATTTGCCAATATAGATTATTCAAATCCACTAATGGAAGTGGAAAGTGGTACTGCGACTAAGCGTTATGAAAATACGTGGAGCAGTATCGGAGTTAACTACTTCCCAATTCCTGAAATTGTCATTAAAGCAGAAGGCGGACTACAGCAAGTCGCAGTTGCCAGCATTCCTGACACTAACTTCTTTGCTTTAGGCGTGGGTTATCAATTCTCGCTGTAATGGTTGACAGCGAATTATCTAATTTTGAAATGAAAGTGCTGAATTAAATCAGCAAATAATATCGATTAAATGGAGTTTTACATGAATTTTAAGTATACAGCGATAGCATTAACGTTAGTGGGTACCTTAGCAGCTTGTGGTGGTTCAGGTTCTGATTCTGATGATTCGAACACAGTTGATCCGGTAGTACCTGAAACAGGCTTTACTTTCGCTGCAACTGAAATGATAACTAACTTAACTGACGATGTGATTGTTGCCGGTTACGCTGATTTAGCCGCTCAAGGTGATGCATTATTACTGGCAACCCAAAAGCTATTAAATTCAACTTCGCAAGCTGATTTAGTTGCCGCACAAGAAGCGTGGAAAGATGCACGTAAACCTTGGGAACAAGGTGAGTCGCACATTTTTGGCCCTGTTGATTCATTAAGTATTGATCCGCATTTAGATAGCTGGCCGCTAAATACTACGGACCTACAAACTCAGTTAGACAGCAACACAGGCTTTGATGCTGAAACCATTAAAAGCTGGAATGATGACGTGCAAGGTTTCCACACCATCGAATATTTACTATTTGGTGACGGCGTAGCTGATAACACTAAATTAATTACTGAGTTAACCACTGCTGAGCGAGAATACGTCATCGCTCTTGCAGAAGTTTTCCGTGACTATGCGGTTCAACTTGATGATGCATGGCAAGTTTCTCATAACCCACAAGATACTAATGCATTGCCATATGCTGATTTATTAAAAACACCTGGCAGTGATAACAACACTATTTACTCATCAGAACTTGCTGTAATTGAAGAATTAATCAATGGCATGATCGGAATTGTAGATGAAGTGGGTAACGGTAAAATTGCTGATCCTTTCGGTAATTCACTTGCAAACGCTGACACTTCAAAAGTGGAGTCACAATACTCTTGGAACTCGTTGACTGATTTTGCTGACAACATTCAAGGTGTGCGCAATGTATACCATGGTGAGTTTACTGGTAGTGCAGACAAGCAAGGTATTATCGATTTCGTAGCAGCTGCTGACAGCACACTTTCAATACGTATTTCTAGCGAAATTGATGATGCTATCTTGAAAATTCAAGCTATTGCAGGCAGCGACGATATGCCATTTCGTCAAGCTATTCTTGATGAAACGGGTCGTACTCGTGTTGAAACAGCTGTAACAGCACTTACTACTTTACAAACCTCATTAGAGTCAGATGTTATCCCACTTTTATCTGAGTGGAACGCTCAGTAAATCGGGTTAGATAACAGTAGCTCTACCATCACACTTAGGTGAGGTAGAGCTATTTATTGACATTGATGAAGCCCGCCATAAAGAGCAAGGCAAATCAATTTAGCTATTTACTATTTTTAGCTGTAACGCTAATTCGGCAGTAATTCTAAGTCGTCAGTAATACTGAATCGCCAGTAATTCTAAGTCGGCAGTAATGCTGAAACGACGGTAATACTGATATTAGCAACGCTGATTGTGATACAAGAGTGTAAAGAGATGAACAAGAATCCTAAAAGCGTAAAGCCTTCTAAATCCCATCGTTATCATAAAAACGTAGTGCTGACATCCGTTGTGAGTGCCTTACTTTTATCAGCTTGTGGCGGCAGTGGTGATGATGAAACGCCAACCATAACAGAGCCTCCAGTTGTTATTTATCCTGATTTTACCGATATTACTGCCAGTGGCGGTGATACCACAACCTATGATGCAGGCAATTCTGGTCATGGCTTCTCAACGCCTTCCCCCAATTTAACGGACGCTGATTTAGCATTGCACCTTGAAGGTGATGCCAATTTTGAAATCTCGTTTACTACCGCGCCTAATATTGAGCACCCTGAATTGGATGGCTTAGGCCCAGTATTTAATAATGCAGATTGTAATTCTTGTCATCAGCGTGATGGTCGTAACTCAACACCATTTTTAGCAGCTGATGCAACACGAGTTAAGTTAGGCTCTGATGCGGGGATCTTCTTGCGGATCAGTAAAGCAGCAGAAGAGTGTGTCACACCGACTGTTGACAATAACTATTGTGCGCCCATTGCCGTACCAGATTTTGGCGGCCAGTTATTCCATCGTGGTGTACTTAAAGCTCGTGCAGATTGGCAAGATAATGCTTTTGGTGGTCAAGCCGATGTATATCTTTCCTATGAGCGCAATACTGTCACCTATGCAGATGGCACCAGTGTTGAGCTGAAAAAGCCGATTTTTGAAGTCGAAAACCCATATGATGCACCAGGTGAAACTAAGCAAAGTGCTAATGTCACCTCTAACTTACTGCAAGATGATGTGTTAATGGGTTGGCGTAATGGCATGCCAGTATTTGGTTTAGGTTTACTTGAAGCTATCCCAGAAGCGGACATCTTGGCATTAGCCGATGCCGATGATGCAAATGGTGACGAGATTTCAGGTCGTCCGAACTGGGTGTTTGATGCCATTAAGGCGCGTAACGGTGATGAAACCCCAGTATCACTTGGCCGTTTTGGGTGGAAAGCGAATACGCCAAGTGTCAGAGTGCAATCTTTAGGTGCACTTAGAGGTGATATTGGTATTACAAACCCGTTATTTCCTGATGAAAGTGTTGTTGGCACCAGCTTGCATGACTCTTACTTAACCCGTACTGGTTTTGTTGATACCGGTAGTGACGAAAATGGAGAGCCTGAAGCTGATCAGGCTTTTAGTGATGCGGTGGTGTTTTATGCCGAAACTTTAGCCGTGCCAGCAAGACGTAATGTCGATGATAGTTATGTACGTGAAGGTGCGCGCTTATTTGTTCAAGTTAATTGTACTGGCTGTCATACTCCAAGCTTTACTACTAAAACTGCAGGCGATATTGGTGGTATTGAGATAATTGATTCACTCAAGGGGCAAGTTATATATCCATTCACCGATATGCTATTGCATGACATGGGGGATGACTTAGCCGATGGTCGCCCTGACTTTTTAGCGAATGGTAATGAGTGGCGTACTCGTCCTTTATGGGGATTAGGCTTAACGCAAACAGTTAATCCGCAAGCAGGTTTTTTACATGATGGCCGCGCTGCAAGTGTTGAAGAAGCTATTTTATGGCATGGTGGTGAAGCTAAAAACAGTAAAGATGCCTTTATGGCTTTAACTAAAGCAGAACGAGATCAGTTAGTGTCTTTCCTAATGTCGCTATAATGCATTCGTCGTATTAGTTGCTTTAACACCTTATTTATAGTGTCAAAATCAGCAATTTTAAATTGCTGATTAACAAAAACGAAGTGGATAACTCATCAGGGTTATCCACTTTTTTGTGAGCAACTCAAAAGTCTTAACTATTAATAGTCGTTGTTGCTAATTTGCCGTGATCTGGTCCATGTAATTATATTTCGCTTTCTATTAAGATTAGATGTAATAGCATGGTTGAATAAAATCTTACTGAGTGTTTCAAGGTTTAAATAATCGTATTAGCTTTTTTATTATCATCGAGGTGCACGTGAGTAACATTTTAATTATCTATTCAACTGTCCACGGTCAAACCCGTAAGATTTGCGATTACATGGGAGAGAAGCTTACAGCAGCTGGTGAAACCGTCACGTTAGCGCCGCTGCAAGATAAACCAGATATCAGTGGTTTTGATAAAGTGTTCATTGGTGCCAGTATTCGTCATGGTAAACATCGCCCTGAGCTTTATCAGTTTGTGGCTGATAACAAAGCTGCGCTTGATACTAAAGCTAATGGCTTTTTCTCTGTGAGTTTAGTGGCAAGAAAACCAGGTAAGAATACTCCAGATACTAATATGTATATGCAGGCATTTTTGAAGCAAAGTGAATGGCAGCCTAAAGTATTAGAAGTGTTTGGCGGCAATTTAGATTATCAATACTATGGGCCAATGGATCGCAATATCATCCGCTTTATCATGTGGATCACCAAAGGCCCAACCGATCCAAATACCAAAGTGGAATACACTGATTGGACGAAAGTAGATAACTACGTCGCTCAAATTCAGTCAGCGTAAATAAGTTTAAAGCCAACAATTAACTTGTTGGCTTTATTGATTTTATGACCCAATTTCGTTTTCCTAACACGCTGAACATAAAGTAAGGAGCATTATGAGCCAGAGTTCATCCAAGTTAATTCAGCTGATATCAGAGAAACTTCATGTCATTGTCGTGGCCTTGAGTGTGTTTCTTGTAGTGACTAGTCCATGGATATTAATTGGTAGTCGTTTACGTGCTAAAGCCAGTATTTGGGACAGTTTACACGTTTATATAGGCTTGATAGCGGCAGTATTTGGCTTATTGTTTTTACTGAAAAACTTACTTAATGGCCATTGGCGTCAGTTTTTTCCATGGCTTAAATTAGACTTTTCACAATGTATTGATGAAGTAAAACAATTAAAGCAAGGCAAGCTGCCTAGTTCTGGCGGTAAGGGCATTTTCAGTATTGTTGAAGGAATAGGCCTGATTTTGATGGCGCTAGTGAGTATTACTGGTATTGCTTGGTTTATTTTTCAAGGAACCAGTGATGCATTGATGTGGCGTAAGTACCACATTATGTTCGCTCAAGGTTTTGTTGGCTTTTTAATGATTCACATCGTGTTTGCTGCATTTCATATTATCGATATGGTGCGAAACTCTTAACTTACTAAGATGGTTAAAGTTGTAATATAAGCAAGAAACAAAAAGCCCGACTTTATTTTAATAAAGTCGGGCTTTTTAATGTCCTAATCAGCGCTTCAATTTATATTAGAAGCTTGCGACATCATAAATTACTTCTTTTCTAACGCTAAGTAATTCATAACATCAATCAAGTCACCTAAGGTGCGCATTTCGTTCATGTTGATCGCATATTTATCATTAACGATAAATGTAGGAACACTTTGTACGCGGAACATCACTTGCTGTTGACGCCATAGTGCTAGCTTCGCATCAGTTGCTTCGCTGTCTGCAATTTTGTCATAAGTTTCAGCATCAACGCCGTTTGCTGCAAATACTTTTTTGATGTCATCACGGTTGTTGATTTCAGGCTCGTCATGGCTGTGACCTGGAGCGCTATGATCGTGATGTCCGCCTTCGCCTTGAATGGCTTGGAACATTGCAGTGTTTAACGCTTTTTCATTACCAACTTCATGAATAACAGCTAGTGCGCGCATCACTTCGGTACCAATCTCGCTGTTCATAAAGTCAACGTGCTTAGTTTCAAAGCCAATCTCTTTATTCAAGTTACCTTTGATTTCTGGCAGGTACTTGGTTTCCATGTTGTAACAGTTATGACAGTAAAAAGAGAAGTACTCAGAAATCTTAGGTTCGCTAGAAGCTGGGCCATCAGAAATTTGAGTGTAATGCTGGCCTTCAACAAATTTAGATGGAATAACAGCAGCTGTTTCAACCGTTTTTTCAGGAGTGACTTCAACAGCTTTTTCAGCAGTGACTTCAGCAGGTTTACCACAGCCAGTAAGAGCCATTGTGAATGCCGCAAGTGCCATAGTGAATGCAATAGGTTTAATCTTAATCATTTCAGCCTCAATAAAAGTGTCGCGTTACCCGCTGGTAGTTGCGAGAAATCTTAAAATAGTCTTAATTAAGCCAATACTTAATTGCCTTAATATTAACAAGAATTATGACCTAAACGATGATTTATTTCAGGGGTAAATATGTGATGTGATGCGGCTTTCTTATAAAAATAAATAGCTACTAAGTTAGGTGCTATCCCACTTTTGAGCGTAAAGTTTGCCATGCTTCACAAACTTGTCGAAACTGCTGTGCATCTCCGCCTGGGCGATCGGGGTGAAGCTTTAGTGCCAGCTTACGCCATTGTTTACGAATATCTTTATTCGTGGCGCTTGCATCTAACTCAAAAATACTCAGGGCATGGCTGTCATGCATTAATACTTGATTGACGCCAATATACTCTTGATAACTCGACCAAAAGGACTCTAACATTTCTTTGACTACGTTAGCGCACGTATCGTATTGCTGCCAATCGAGGTAATACTCTTTTAACGCTGCATCATGGCTTTGCTGCACGGCAATGTCATGGGGCAAAATTCTGAAAATCTGAATATCCATAGCTTTAACTTGCAACCATTGATTAGGAAGTAGCAAGCTCTGTAGTTCAAAAAGGGCGTTCATTAACAGGAAGTTACGTTTGAAGAGAGCTTTTTCAGGTTCAGGATCTAAATCATGCATTAATCCTTTGCTTTGCAATTCGCTGGCTAAATGGTGGACTTTCCAACTTTGACAAGAACTTTGCAGTAGAGTGAGAAGCGGCCATATCAACGGATTATCACTTCTTGAAGATAATCTATCAGAGTCGGCTTGTTGTCGAAGTTGAGCGTCATTAGCTGCAAGCATAGTGTTGGTTTCGCTATGAATTGGCATTAAATTTACTATGCCACAGAAGAATGTGGAGTCAATGATGTTTTTTTGTTCAACCGCTTATAGCGTCCCTAAGTTCATTTTGTTTAACAAATATGACGATTAAACGTATTCCTCACAGACAAACTATCCTAATTTGGTATAAAATTCGCCGCAATAAAAATGATAGGGGCCAAAACCAATGACAGATAAACATTACATCAGTGCACAACAGCTACTGGAAGATTCTTTTAAACTTGCTGCGCAGGTTTATGACAGTGGCTTTAGACCACAATTTATTGTTGGTATCTGGCGTGGTGGCGCTCCAATCGGTATTGCTGTGCAAGAATTCTATGATTTCAAAAATGTTGAAACGGATCATATCGCCGTAAGAACGTCTTCTTATTACGGAATTGGTACCGACAAGCAAAGCAAGAAAATCAAAGTACATGGCCTACATTACATTATTGAAAATGCTAATGCTGATGATGGACTATTGATTGTTGACGATGTTTTTGACTCTGGTCGTAGTGTTGATGCGTTAATCGATAAGCTGCAAAAGTTTATGCGTAAGAACATCCCTACTGATATTCGTGTTGCCTGCCCTTATTACAAACCAAAGAATACAGCGGTAGATTTGAAGCCTGATTACTTTATTCACGAGTCTGAAGAGTGGTTAGTGTTCCCTCATGAAGTATCGGGATTAAACCCGCAGGAAATCGCTGAAGGTAAAAGTGATTTTAAGAATATTCAGCATTTGTTTAAGTAAAAGCCGCGAAACTGGTTATTTTTTGCTAAACTAGTAAGCTGAACAGTGCGTCAATGATAGTGACATACACGTGGTTTTAGTCCGTGTTTAGCTACTATCTTGATGCATTTTTTATTACCTAGAAAAAGATAAACATTCATTATGAGTTCTGTAGAAATATTTTCGCCGACATCAACGCCAACTAAGCCTACTGAAAAGAAACAGTTAGAGCTTCTTGCACCTGCAAAAAACGCTGACTATGGTATTGAAGCCATTCGTCACGGTGCTGATGCGGTTTACATTGGTGGCCCAGCTTTTGGCGCACGCCATAATGCGGGTAACAGTGTTGAAGATATTACTCGTTTAGCTGAATTTGCTCATCGCTATCATGCTCAAGTATTTGTGGCGTTAAATACCATTTTGATGGATGACGAAATTGAGCAGGCGCAGAGCTTAATTTGGGAATTATATGAAGCAGGTGTCGATGCGTTAATTATCCAAGATATGGGGTTGCTGCAATTGGATTTACCGCCAATTGCCATGCATGCCAGTACGCAAATGGATAACCGCACACCTGAAAAAGCAGTATTTTTAGAGCAGGTGGGATTCTCGCAAGTGGTATTAGCCCGCGAGTTAAACTTGCCGCAAATTAAGCAAATTGCTGACAACACCAAGCTTAAATTGGAATATTTTGTCCATGGCGCACTATGTGTAAGTTACAGCGGTTTATGTAACATCAGTCATGCGTTTTCAAATCGCAGTGCTAACCGCGGTGAGTGTTCGCAAATGTGCCGCCTTCCTTGTGACCTTTCAACCCGAGATGGTGAAGTCTTAGCTGAAAATGAGCATTTATTATCACTTAAAGATAATAACCAAACGGAAAACCTCGAAGCATTGATTGATGCGGGCGTTACCTCTTTTAAAATTGAAGGACGTTTAAAGGACATCAGCTACCTTAAAAATGTCACCGCACATTACCGTCAGCAGCTTGATGCGATTATCGATCGCCGTAGCGATTTAGAATCTATGTCTCATGGTCGCAGTGAGTTCACTTTCACACCAGATCCTGAAAAAAGCTTTAACCGTGGCAAAACCGATTATTTTATCAATCAGCGTACCGCATTGATTGAGCATTTTAGTTCGCCTAAATACATAGGTGAAAAGGTCGGTACCATTGTGGGTGTTGGCCGCGACTTCATTAAAGTCGACAGTGCAAAAGCTGGTAAAACCATCGAGTTTAATAATGGTGATGGTTTGTGTTTCTTTATTGATGGTTATCAAAAGCAACGTTTGTCAGATAACAAAACCAAAGGTTTGCGGGTAAACCGCGCCGATGGGAATACTTTATTTTTAACCGATGTCAGTAAAGACTTGAAAGTGGGTGTCGAGCTTTTCAGAAACTTTGACCACCAGTTTGATGCTTTGCTATCAAAAGATTCAGCCACCCGTAAAATCATGGTCGATATGGTGTTAGATGACACTGAGACTGGTATTGCATTAACAGTTTCAGATAAGCATCAACATTCAGTCACGGTTAAACTTGAATGGGCTAAAGAGCCAGCAAAAGATTACGCCAAAGCTGACGCGAATTTACGTACTCAGTTAGCTAAACTGGGTAACAGTGACTACAGCTTGCAGCAGTTACAGGTTAATTGTGCCAATCGTTGGTTTTTACCTGCCTCAGTGATTAATGGTCTACGCCGAGATGCGATAGCAGCTTTTGATGAGGCTCGTGTAAATGCTTATCAGCGTCCACTTCGTGGTGAGCATGATAAAGAAGCGCGTTTCCCGCAAAAGTATTTAAGCTTTTTATCTAACGTTGCCAATGATAAGTCTCGTGAGTTTTACGAGCAGCATGGCGTGATTCAGATGGAAGATACTTACGAGAAAAACCAAGTATTAACTGATGCGCCATTGATGGTGACTAAGCACTGTTTACGTTACAGTTTCAACTTATGTCCTAAAGAAGTTGAAGGGATTAAAGCCGATCCTATGGTGTTAGATATCGGTAAAGATAGATTGAAGTTAGTCTTTGATTGTCAGAAATGTGAAATGATGATTGTGGGCTCAAACCAACTAGTAAAGCAGTAGCTTTACCTTTTAATTTAAAAGTGCTCAAAATGAGTGCTAAATAGACAATGTTCGCGTACACTGCGCGACCTTAATTTAAGCTGAGTTTAGCTAGGAAAAACCGAATAATGAGCAAAAGTAAGAAGTACGATTTTAGAGTGTTAACCGTTGGCGATACTTTCAAGACTGAAATCACTCGTCGTATGAGTGCAACTAAAACGATCGTGTCTAAGAGTCACGATGGTTTTACAACAGAAGATGAAGCGGTTGCATGGGGTCAAAAAGAGCTAACAGCATTTATGAGCACCCAAGTTGAACGTAATAAACGTAAAACTGAAAAGAAAATTAAAGCCAAATCTATTGCTGATGCCATTGCTGCAGAAGCGTTAACTGATGAAGCAAATGAAATAGATCTAACTGATTCAGCGGATGAGCTTGAAGATTAATCGTTAAGATAATACAGTAATGCAACATTTTGGTGACATAGTTGCTGTATTTCTGTTTGATTTAACTAGGTTTCACCTTTCAGCACCAATACCAAGGATGATTTCGGTATGAAAGCTAGCATGACCCTAATAATATCTGCGGGGCTATTTTTATTGAGCCCTTCTTATAATGTAATGGCCAAAGAGCCAACCCCTCATATTAACGCTATAACGGCATATTCAGATGCTGATGGCGGTTCAGAACAGAAACAACTTTCAATCTTTGCTAATAAAGTATCATTTGATCTGCCTGTTGGCTGGAAAATGGCTTTTAATTCTGAAAAAGGCAACATGTACAAAGCTGAGTTTGTACCTGCTGGTGAAACTCTCAACGATTGGTCTGCGTTATATTGCATTCAAGGCTTTAAAGGCCTAGCTACCAGCATTGATAGCACTCAATTTCTAGATAGATTTGCTGATACATACCAAGATGCCTGCCAAGGTAGTGTGACTTATGAGCAACTTGGTATGACCCAAATTGGTGGCAAAGAGGCTTATCACGGTATTATTGGCTGTACCAATATGAAGAATGTTTATGGTGGAGCAACATCTAGAACACGTCAGGGTGAAATTGGTTATTACGCTGTACTTAAAGATACCGAAGATATGTATTTAATTCATAAGTCGATGAGAGGCGAAGTGTTTAGCGAGTCTAATCCACCGCTAAATGGCTCAAATCATCGCGATTTCATTTCAAAAATGCTGCAACTTAAATTTCAGCGTTAGGTCTATTTAGCAAGCCTTTATCTATTTTATATGAGCTCATATTATTCAATCTGTATAACTCAGCATTGAATAATATGAATGATCCTCATTCTTTATACCAAAAAGTAACTTTAACCAGTTATAATGCGCCTAGTTGTTATATGGACTTGTTTAACGACAATCGTAACAATGACAAATTTATCGTCAATCTTATGTGGTGCCTGTGAGTGCTTCATCTTTGTGATGTTGTGACACGGGATAATCGGGAAACTAGTGAGAGTCTAGTGCTGCCCCCGCAACGGTAATGGTGAGAACTGAGTGCGTTTGCTTATGTTTGCTATTAATTACAATAAAGGTAATTACAGTAAATGAAAACGTTTAAAACTCTGCTTCGTGAGTCATTTATATGACTTTATCCTAAGTCCGGAGACCGGCCCCAAAAAGATGATTTTGAGATTTCGGTGGGCAGATCTCGAAATGTAGCTTCACTAGTTGATAGCAAAGGTGGTGGATCCAATCGATCCGATTATCTGGCTGAACACTAGCACAATTCGCTGCGGCAAATATGCCCCATTTTTCCTTTCAGGAGTTAAAGGTAAATGGGTACTAATCCAACTAAAATCGCAACTGCGCTTAGCCTAATATTAAGCGTTTCTGCTGTATCATTTGTTTCAAGCGCAACAGCTGAAACAGCTAACACTTCTTCTGCTACTAATAGCACTGAAACCATAGTGGTTATCGGTCGGAGTGAAGCCAATCCGTTAAACATCGCTGCCAACGTTAACGTAATTGATCAGGTTGATATTGAAATGAGCGGCGCGGTGAGTTTAACTGACTTACTGCGTAGCCAAGCAGGTATTCAAGTTTCTGATAATAACTCAGGAACCACCTTTGCGATGCGTGGCTTTACGGCGTCACAAGCTGCCAGTAACACCTTGATTTTGATTGATGGTCGCCGCTTAAATAATATCGATATCTCAGCGCCTAGCATCAATGCCGTGCCATTAAATCAAGTTGAGCGCGTAGAAGTTCTATACGGCTCAGCAGGTGTGCTTTATGGTGACCAAGCTGTAGGTGGTGTTATTAATATCATCACTAAGGCACCTAATGGCACTGGTGGAGGCTTTGAACTTAGTGGTGGTGGCTTTGATACTTATGAAGCTAAAGGTGATCTCTCTGGGGCGATAAATGACGCGTGGCGTTATTATTTAGCAGCGAGCTATAACCAAAGTGACAACTATCGAGACAATAATGAAAGCGAAACTGGCTCAGTGTTAGGTCGTTTACAGTATCAATCAGATAAACAGCAATTCTTTGTCGAAGCTAACTATTTTGATGATAACCGCCAAGCACCAGGTGCATTATCACTTGAACAGTTTGAGCAAGACCCAACTCAAGCTGCTCCTTTCACTGATGGCGAATACACTCACGAAATGACCACAGCGCTGCGTAGTGGCTATGAATATCAGTTAAACCAAGAGTGGGCATTAATTGCTGATTTAACCTACTCAGACACGTTAACCACTAACTTTTTATATGGCAGCGCTGGCCGTATTGAACGTAATTTATTAAGTTTTTCACCAAAAGCCACGGCTAACTACCAGCTTGAACAGGGTGATTTAGATATTGTTGCAGGTATTGATTTAAGCATCGGTGAAGCTGACTTTGATTTAGCCTATACTCAAAGAAACAATGAGCAAAAAATGGCCAGTGTTTATGCTCAAGCGTCAGTACCGTTAACTAAGACATTATCTTATGTTGTTGGTGGTCGTTACAGTGAAGTCACTGATGACTTAACAGATCAAACACTCTATCCAACTGGTGTAGAGCTTGATAATGATGCGCATGCATTTGAGTTAGGCCTTAACTATCGTCCAAGTATTGAAAACCGTTTTTATATCCGCGCCAATGATAACTTCCGCTTCGCTAAAGTGGATGAACAAGCTTATACCCCTATCACCACTATTGGGCTAGACCCACAAACTGGTCGCTCATATGAAGCGGGTTGGGATTGGACCACAACAGCACAGGTATTTAAGTTAAATGCGTACCGCCTCGATTTAGAAGATGAGATTGTTTACGATGCTGGTCGTACTGACGGTCCTCAAGGTGGTGGGGCTAACGTTAATGCTGATGCATCGCGTCGATACGGGATCAATACCAGTTACGATATTCAGTTATCAGCTGATTGGTTATTAGGAGCATCGTATGAATACATTGATGCAGAGTTCACTGAAGGCGAAAACGAAGGTAAAGCACTTTCTTGGGTTGCAAAGCATAACGGCCGCGCGCACTTAAGTTACGATATTGCATCTGAGTGGCAGCTATTTGTAGAAGGTATCTACACAGGTGAACGTTTTATTGAAGGTGATAATGGCAACGTTGATCCTAAGTTATCAAGCTATGTGTTAGCTAACTTAGCGCTTAACTATACACGCGATAACTGGTCTGCGAGTTTGCGCGCCGATAACTTATTAGATGAAGAATATGTCAGTGCGGGTTACTACTCTGCTTGGGGCAATGGATATTATTCTGGTAATGGTCGCTCAGTTCGCTTAACGGCGGGATACCGCTTTTAAGCCATTTTTTTTGTACTGCTATTATATTCGCTTAGCTGCGTAAATGACGAAGAATCTAAAGCCGACAAGCAGCTTGTCGGCTTTTTGTTTGATAATAGATTAATTACTTGACCTTAGTGCCGCTTATGTGGATAAATTCCCTAATAGAAATCTAAAAATATTAAAGGGAAGCAGTACAATATGACCTATCTTGAGCAACAGGTGCTAACTCAAGTCAAAGCTATTATCGGAAACGAAGAGCAAGTGATTGGTCGACGTGGTATTTTGATTCCTTTAAAGAAAGCACTGATTAACGAAGCCGATATTCGTATTTTAATCGACATCGTTTCAAGTGACCCAGCCTTAGCTGCGCATCTATTATGGCGCAGTAATACTGCTCAAGCTGGTGGTATCATCTCTACTAAAAATCGTAGTATTAAAGATGCTCTTATCCGTTTAGGACAAGTGAATATTTATCGCTATGCGTTTTCTTTTTATTTAAAAGAGCGTTTAGATGAGTTAAAAGAACCTTATAGTAAACTGGTAAAAGGCTATTGGACATTAACTGAGAATATTGCAGTTGATGCGGTTCAGCACCTTCGTGATATTGAAGAGAGCGATCAACCCATTGATATTGATGCTGACGAAGTGCAAACCCTAGCCTTATTCAGTGTATTTGGCCAAGTGATTACCTTGAGTGCTTTTGCATTTTTAAATGCCGCCTCAGAGAAAGCGATTGCATTGCAAGTGATTAAAAACTTAATTGATACACAGCAGCAAAGTTTATCTATCGAAGCGTTTGAGGCGCTAGGTTTAGATGATGATTTACGTAATGAATTTATGGTTGCTCATAATATTAGCCAAACGAATAATCCTAATTCTGCGGGGATGGTTTTGAGACATGTGCTAGCTAAGCGCAATGTGCTGATTAATCCGCTTGTGGGAGATGAGTAACTGCTAACTTATAAGTTAACTCATGGTTTTATCTAAATAGTTTCAGATACAAAAATGCCACTCAATGAGTGGCATTTTTATGTCTAACGCGCTCTTTGACAGGTTATATAACTGCGCTCAGATTAGTGTTGCTGACTTAAGCGCTGTAACTTTAAGCCCTCTGCTGCCACTAACGTTAACCATTTTTGAATTAAACTCGTATTAGCCGCATTACGGCGATAGGCTGCAAATAATGGACGCTTTAATCCTTCTGCGCCAAGTTTTACTGAAGAGAGGTTTAATCCATGGCTCTCATTAATTGACCAACTTGGTAATGCCGCTATGCCATCGTTACACGCGACACGTTGTAATAACATCGCGGTTAAGTCGCACTGTTTTTGCTCACCAGCTTCAACACCTGCAGGTTCTAAAAAGTGTTTAAAAATATCTAGACGCTGTAGTGGAACAGGGTATGTAATTAATGTTTGTTTAGCTAATTGCTCAGGCTTGATAAAAGCTTCTTTTGCTAATGAATTTTCGTTAGCGACAACTAGTTTAACCTCAAAATCGAATAAATGCTGATAAGCCAAGGCGTGACCAGGTACAGGATCTGAGGTCAGCACTATGTCTAACTCACCCATTTCTAATGCATTTAATGAATCAAACAAATGTCGACTTGAAAGGTCAATTCGTCCGTCTGGAGCAATATGTTTAAAAGCTTCTGTCACTGGCATTAACCAGCGGAAACAGCTGTGACATTCAATGCCCAGTTTTAGTGATTGTGACTCCGCATCTAGACCTTTTTTAAGATCTGATTCGGTTACCATCACTTTAGGCAAAATCTCTTCAGCGAGATTCAATAATCTAGCGCCTTCTTGTGTGAATGACAGCGGTTTGCTTTTTCGAATAAAAATAGCCGAGTTAATTCGGGTTTCTAATTCTTTAATCTGATGTGATAACGCTGACTGAGTTACGAAACGTTTTTTCGCGGCACCAGCTAGGCTACCACTCTCTTTGAGCGCCATTAGAGTACGAAGGTGTCTCAGCTCTATCATATTATCCTCACATGAATTTTGTTCAACTTTCGGGTGAAATCTATTCGATTGCTTAGATGCAGAGTACCACAGTAAACTTCTAGACGTCCAGACGCCTGTGTAATTAATTTACATAAATGTACTTAACTTGTTAACTTGTTGCGTTTTTTGATATGAAAATTACAAACTTACGGTTTCCTTTTATTCGTCACCAATAAAGCTAAAACTTGTATTATCGATTCCTTTTGCGGATAAACTCATAGTGTTTTATTGAATAAGCCTAATGGTTCGTTCGGCCTTATGATCGTAGATAAATCCATTTGAGTTAGGGTAGCTAGCAAAGTTACCTAAGCCTTATAGAATAAGGCTTTTATGATATCCAATCACCAAATATCCATACTGTTTATGCAATAACCTGTTTAAGCCATAAAGTGGCTAATAAAATGTCAAACGTTCAATTATGCTTCAGCTTTGGTAGTGGTTAAAAGTTGAATGTGAGAGTATAAGTAAGTCACTTTTAGTGACTTGTTTGACTCATTTTATTGATGAAAAAAGATTTGGGTTAAAACTTAGAATAAACATAACAAGACTCTGCTGCTTATCCTTAAAAGTGCTTTTAATATGAGTAATATTCATTCATTGTGTTGAAGTTACGCAGATTTTTATAGGTTATCTATACTCAGTTAATGTCCTTTAATAATGATGGAGTAACAATGAGTCATACCTATAAACTGATTGAATTGACAGGATCATCACCAATTAGCTCGGATGACGCGATCAAAAATGCGATCGCGGCGGCTAATAAATCAATAAAGCATATGCGCTGGTTTCAAGTGGTCGAAACAAGAGGGCATTTGGAAGAAGGTTTGATTGCGCATTGGCAAGTGACTATTAAAGTTGGATTCACTTTAGATCAAAGTTAGCAGCTTCTAGTGACTCTTTTACTATTAAACACAATGCAGTTGAAGGTCACTTCAGCTGCATTTTAGTTTTTATCACTTGGCTATGGCTATATGAAAGAGTGCTAGGCGTCTCTAGGTAAGCCTTTTTCAATGGCTCTAATAACACGTTGAGTTTTACGGCTGAGTATTTCTGTATGAGCTTTGTTTTGCTCTTCGATGGCCCAATCAATATGTTCAATGACCATATCGTTTACTTCATCAGAATCCTTACGAGCATGCAGCGCCAATATAATATCTTCATTAAATGGAGCATTACCTAATGCAACGGCGATGTTTCTGAGCCAATTCTTATGGCCAATTCGCCTTATTGGACTGCCTTCGGTGAGTGAAAGAAACTGTTTCTCTGTCCAAGCGAATAAGGTGAGCAATTTAGGCTGCAATAATGGCTCACGAATATGAAAATCAGCTTGCTCTGTTAAAGGGGCTTTGGCGTTAACAGGGCAGACTAATTGGCAGTCATCACAACCATAAATACGATTACCAATGGCACGACGAAACTCAACAGGGATGGCGTCTTGAAGCTCTATGGTTAAATAAGAAATACAACGGCGGCCATCAACCACATTATCTTCAAGTATTGCATTGGTGGGGCATGATTTAATGCAAGCTACGCAGGTATTACAGCTTTGATTGATTGGAATATCAATTGGCAGTGGAATGTTTATTAATACTTCACCTAAAAAGAACCAACTGCCAGCTTCTGGGTTTAACAATAGGGAGTGTTTCCCTGTCCAGCCTAAACCCGCTTTTTCAGCCAATGGTCTTTCAAGCACTGGGGCTGAATCGACAAAAGGTCGAAAATCAACACCTGTTACACCTAAGTCGTTGCAATGTGAGACAATTTTATCGCCGAGCTTTTTAAGCTGTTTGCGAATTAATTTATGGTAATCACGTCCGCCAGCATAACGCGAAATATACCCAAGGTTGGGATCGGAGAGATTAGTCGCAAAACCCGCTTGTGGCGGTAAATAATCCATTCTTGCACTCAACACTCGCACAGTACCTGGATGAAGCTCATAGGGGCGTGCTCGCATCATGCCGTGATTTGCCATGTAACTCATCTCGCCGTGATAACCATTGTCCAGCCATTGCTGTAACTTAGGTTCTTCTGTTTTGAGATCCGTATCTGTTATTCCTATCTCGGCAAAGCCTAACTCTTGTGCCCATGATTTTATCTGGCGTGACAAATCTGACGTTTCTTGAGCTGTCATTTCACGACTCAAGCTTGAGTCAGCTTGAATGTCGGTGTTTGGTTTTGAGTCAGGCATGAAAGGCTATTACAGTTGATGATTACTAGTGCTGATTATACTCGCTAACGGCTGGCTAAGCATCATCACGGAAGTAAACCACTTGATTGCGGCCTTGGTTCTTAGCTTGATATAAAGCCAAGTCGGCTTTTTTAATGATCTCGGTAAGTTTAGCTTCGTCTTTATAGGCCGCGACTCCAGCACTTACCGTTACCGATAAGTTTTCACTAAAATTACTAAACTCGACAAAATTTACTTCATCAATAATAGTTTGAGCTGTTTTTATTGCACTTTGGGAGCGAGTGTTAGGCAGTAACACTAAAAACTCTTCCCCTCCTACACGGCCCATAACACTCGTTTGCGATATTTTACGACGTAAGATTTGTGCAATAGTTTTTAACACTATATCGCCAATGCTGTGACCATGTTGGTCATTAACCTGTTTAAAATGATCGATATCTATAGATATTATCGAGAAGGGCTGTTGATGTTGAGATAATCGGTTAAAAGTATCCTGGGCTTCTCGATAAAAACTGAGTCGATTGGGTAATTGAGTCAATAAATCTGTTAACGCAAGTTCCTTGAGTTGTTTAGACTTTTTATTGAAATAGAGACTGAATAAAATTAACAATAATATCGATGCAAAACCCAGCGCAAGGGTGATGATTTGTAATCTCTCGTTGTCTTGTTTAATGCTCAATTGTTGATCTTTTAACTGATGAAACGCCACTAATTCGGCATTTTCGGCTTCAATTTTTTCGCTATCAAATTTTACACGCATTTCAGTACTGGCTTGGTTTTCAAGAGCTTTATCTAGAATAAGGTGAATATCATAGAGCTTAAGTTGTGCTTCGTAAGCCTGTTGCCACAGTCCTAATGATTCATAAATTTCTACTTTTAGTTCGAGAAGCATTTCATGACCACGTTTATTGTGGTTTTTATTAAAGCCTGCAGTGGATTTTTTGAGATGGGGTATGGCTTGCTCGGTTAAGCCTAAACCATGTTTCGCCTGGGCTTTATAAAGATGTAAAAAGCTGTAATGGGTATCAACTGATGGGCTGATCACCGATTCAAATTTGTCGAGATAATCCAATGCTTGCTGATACTGGCCTAGGCGGATTAAAGCTGATGACATATCGACTGCAACACGGGCTGTAAAAGTAGGATCTGAATGGACCTCTTCATAGTATTTAAAAATTGCTAAATAATAATCAGCGGCCTTTTGATATTCATTGATATCTTCATAGGCATAAGCCATGTCATTTTTCACTAACATAACCAAGGCAATTTGATTGCTGTCACTAAAAGCTTGTTCAAGTTCTGCGTAGTACTTAAGCGCCGTATCGGTTTCACCAAGACGGCGGTATGTGATGGCTAAATCCAGCAAACCTAACCGTTCAAGTGTGATCAATCCTAATTGCTGGTAACGCTCATAAGCTTCTAGTAGGTTTTTAAGTGCAAAAGCAAAATCTCCTGTATAGGAGGCGATTTGACCTAGCATTGAATAAGCATCGGCAATGAGTCGCTCATTTGCTATTTGTTGGGCGTTGTTAAGAGCTGCTTTAACCATTTCGTTTGCTTCAGTAATCTCGCCTTTATAGCGTAATAACGTTGCTTCACAGAGCTTTAGTTCAATGCTAATTGCTGGTGGTATGTCAGGATAATGATTATAGATATTGCTAAGAAACTCTTGAGCATTCTGGTTTTGTTGCTCTGCTAAAAAATTATATGCCATACACTGCTTTGGCATTAGACGGTAAGTTCGTTCAATATCACCTTCAGCAATTAGCTGCGCCATTTCTTCAATTAGAATGGGGAAACTGGCATCATTGATATCGCCGTCATCAACTTGTTTAAAAATCTCTTCAAACCTAGGGTTATCGAATGGTTTCTTTTCGCTTGCAGTAATTTGAGTTGTATCAGCGCTTAATGCGAAGGCTTGCGAAGAAAGCGTGATAGATACTGTCAAGCATATCGACATGGAAAGCATGAACATGACAGTGAAGAGATGGCGCATCATTGGCTGTGCTCCTGCTTTGATGATTTAAGGTTTAGTGCTAAATCTTCTTCATCTTCATCTTCATCTTCATCTTCAAGAGCTATTTGATAATTCACGTAGCCATCTCGGCCAGCATTTTTTGCTTGATATAGTGCGATATCTGCTTTTTTAAGTAATGGCGAGATTGCCTTTTCATCTGTGACTGTTGCAATGCCAATACTGACAGTAAATGGGTTTGGCATCGACAGAGCTTGCGTATCAATGAGCTTTACGTGCTGGTTAATTCTACTGGCTAAACTGATTGCATCGGTGTCGTCAGCATTAGGCATAATAACCAGAAACTCTTCGCCGCCAATACGCGCTAACGTGTCTTCTTTGCGACAGATTTCATTGATTTTATGAGCGATTAATTGCAATGCTGTATCACCAACATCATGGCCAAAATTGTCATTTACGGCTTTAAAGTGGTCAACATCAATTAGTAGGATAGAGAACTTATTTCCTTTTAAAAATAGATGCTTAACTATTTTATATGCAAACAATCGATTAGGGATTTGAGTCAGTGGATCAGTTAAAGCAAGTTGCTTATATTGGATGGATTTAAATATGAGTTTGACGAAGAAAATAGCCAATATAACAATGAGAATAAAGGTGAGCACTATAGCTACATATTGTAACTGTTGTTTGGTGGATAAGGCTTCAAGCTGGCTTTCTTTTAAGGCTTGGAATGCAATTAACTGGCTCTGCTGTTCTTCAAGCTGTTTTGAGTCAAACCGAATACGCATTTCAGAGTTAAAGGTGGCGAGTGCATTTTCATCCAATTGATTATGGATGGTTAAAAACTTATGATGCCAATGATTAGCTGATTTAAAATCTCCTTGCTGAGCATACAACTCAGCAACCACAGGATAAGCAATGGCTAGGCCTTTCTTGTTATTGTATTTATCAAAGCTCTTCTTGGCTTCAATAAAATGCACTAATGCTTGCTCGTATTGCTCTTGTCGTAATCGCAATTCAAGGTAGTAAGTGTGCATATAACCAAAGTGAGAATAATTATTAGCTTTAATGAAGGGCTTAGCTTGATCTAACCACTTTTCTGCTTCATTTAAGCGGTTAAGTTTAATTAAAGGTGCTGACATATCGACAGCGATTTCAGCCATGTACAAGTCACTTCCAGATTTTACTGCGACCTGATATATCTTCTCAAAGTAATTCAGTGACTCTTGGTAGTCACCGCTATCGAGCTTAATATAAGCCATCGCTTGTTCTACCGTGGCCAATAAATTGAGCTTATTGTTCTCGATAAAATGTTGCTCAACAATATTATAATAATAGAGGGCTTTTTTGTTATCTCCCAAACGACGGTAAGCACTGGCTAAGGAGATAATATTAATATTGGCAGTGTTCCAATAGCCCAGCTTTTGATAGAGCTCAAACGATATCGACATACTGTCGATAGCGCTTAAAAACTGGGATTTAAATAAGCTTAATTGGCCTATTGTAAAATATGCATCGGCAATTAATTTGGTTTCGCCTAATGCCTCTGCTTTGGCTAGCATTTGTTGATTTATCTGCTCAGATTGTTGCAGCTCACCTAAGTACATCAGCGCAATAGAGCGGCACAAATTAAGTAATACGGGCGAAGATTGATAATAAAAATTCTGTTGTTCAAGGCTTGAGTATTGAGTAACAAAATCCTGCAGCTTTTCTTTTGAACCAGATGGGATTCGAGTACAGCTTAAGGTAGAAAGCTTTTCTAATCTTGGTTTATCAGCTTCATCTATCAGAGCTTCAAGCTCAAGTAGCTTTTCATCAAAATATAACGTTCCCGTCAGTTGATCACTTTCAAACTGACTTATTAACTCATCTGCCGCCTTATTCTCTATCATGTTGGCTGAGGCTGAAAATGAAACGTGCCCGAACAACACGATAATTGAGACAAATATACGGATGAGATATCTATAATAATCGTTACATCGAATATGTTTTTGCAAGGTTATTTATACCGTCTTAACACAGTTTCTTCCTGCAGACTTTGCTTGATACAGTGCATTGTCGACACGTAATAATAGCGCTTCTAAGTTACTATCATTGTCAAATTGACTCACGCCCGCACTAATAGTTTGTTTAAGCTCAGGGGCAATTTCATGCCAATCAGCATTAGCTACGGTTTTGACTAATCTTTCGGCAATATCCTGTGCTTGTTGCTCATTGGCACCTGGTAATAAAACCAAAAATTCTTCACCACCAACGCGTCCAACAGTATCCGATTTGCGCATTAAATTACGAGAAACCTCAGCTAATAGCACTAATACTTTATCGCCTATATCGTGGCCAAGCGTATCGTTTACCTTTTTAAAATGATCGGCATCGAATGAAATCAGCGAAAAATGAGTACTTTCTTTACGTGCTTGTTCAATATAACTCTTTGCCAACTTATATGTGTGTCGACGATTGGCTAATTGTGTTAACTCGTCAGTAAGTGCTAGGTTCTTGAATAATTGCTTTCGTTTGACCTGTTTGATTGCATACAGGGTCATTATAATTAAAATAATGGCGACTAAAAAAATAATAACTTGCTGTAACTCTTTATTCTTCTCTAATACTTTGAGCTCTTGTTCTTTTATACGCTGTATGTGTTGAAGCACCTGATTTTCAGATTCAATTTTATCGGTATTAAATCGTGCACGCATTTCACTATTGCGACTGCTGAGGCTTTTTTGATCAAGTTTATGGTGCAGTTTCAGATAATCACTCAAAGCGTGGTGGGCAGATTGATAGTCCTCTAAAAATAAATAAATTTCATTTCTTAAGGTATAAACTTGGCTTAGACCTCGCTCATTTTTACTGACATCGAAACCCATTTCAGCTTCGATTGCATAGTCTAATGCTTTTTCTGGTTGCTGTTTTATTAGTGCTGCCTGAGCCCTGAATAACTTCATAAAACTAAATAAACCATCAAGCTCTATGGTAATGGTCTTTTCTGCGAGCTCTAACGTTTCGATGGCTAAATCAACTTGACCCAGTTTTAACTGAATACCTGCAATATCAACTGCAGCACCTGCTGCAGGGATTGGCTGGTCTCTGTTTATCCAGAATTGATAACTTTTCTCGAATCGTTCAAGTGCTAGCTCATTTTTTCCGAGTTCTTCGTAGGAATAAGCGATTTGAGTATTGACATCGATAGCTTCTAAATCTTGATTATTTTCAAGATAAGCTTTCTCGAGCTTTTGCTGATAATTAAGCGCCATTTGTGGGTCGCCGAAACGGCGAAAACTATTGGCTATCTCACTTAAGTTAACTTGTGCCCAGTAATCCAATTTAAGCTGTTCATACATAGATTGCGCGGGAATGAGATCTTCAAGCGCGCCAGTATAATCTCCTTCATAGGACAGCATAGCACCGCGCATACTTCTACCATCGGCAATTAAGCGTAAGTTTTCAATTTGATAAGCTTCTTGAATCGCAGCGTCGTAGTCTAATTTTGCCTGTTGAGGCTTACCTGAATATTGATAATGAGAAGCGCGGCAAAGTAACAAATCTGCGTGAAGGGCTGATGGATAGCTCTTTTGATGGCGATTCATTAATTCTTCGGCGTGTTTAATCGCTTGTATAAATTCTTCGGACGTTTCTGAAGGATGGTACCAGCATTGAAGAGGAATGAGTTTTTCTTGCTGCTTAATATCATCTTGAGGAATGAGTGTTTCAAGTTCAGCTAAGTATGCTGCTAGTTTTTCAAGATCACCTTCTTTCCCCTCATTGAACACGTCGAATAGATAATCGATTCTTTGTTGGGTTTTCTGATCATTAATATTGTCGTTAGCTTTAGCTTGAGTTGTGAGAGCCGAGACACACAAGAATATAGCTAATACAAAGTGCAGCAGGATTTTAATCGAATATGTCTCATGTGAGTTTAAATGTCTGGCTTCATTATGACATATAAACTGGTTTGTTCAATTAAAGCTTTAAGGTGATTGCTATGTGGTCTTTTGTTAACTTATTTGAGATTAATTAGCGGGTTACTGTTGCTTAAATAGCAACTTTTATTGATACAAAGGTTAAGTTTAAGTGAATGGTAATTAATGTACTAGTCATGTGTCTACCCACTTTGTTAGGCTTCTATTTCACTTACTTCTTCTGAACTAAATTTGAAATGAATTCATCATATTTACTGAAACAAATATGTTGATATCTTGTGTTTTTAAATATATTAAACAATCATATTTTCTCTTGAACGTCTTTAGCTTTATGCCAGTTAAACAATGTGTTTCTTTTTATCTAAGCTTAATTAGGTAACTATTTATAAGGCTGAGCTTTATAACATCAGCTTAGAACACATGACTGCATAAATATCAGCATCCAGTGTATGAAGTGGTGACTCAAGTTATGTTTGCTACTTTTAAAGTCTACGCGAGAGGTAAGTTTGTGAAACTCTCAAAGATGCAGCTTACGCAGGCTATGTTGCTTTACTAGATTAAGTGAAGGCATTAAGGTATGCGCCATTGCTGGATATACACCGTCGAGTATCCAAACCCTGATTGGTATCTAGAAGTACTTTTAAATCAAGAGAGAAATGTAAATGAGTCATATGAGTGAAGAATATAAAGCAGTAGCGAAGCAAGTGTCTTTCAACGTAGCCAACAAAGTACTGCCGATGGATAAATTGCCAGAGACATTACTTGAAGCTTATGAAGGCTTATTCAAAGAGTTAATTGAAGATAATGCCGGCTTATTCGTTAAAAGCTGGGATGCTATGCCAGCGAGTGCGCAGAAATTGATGCCACAAGCGGAGTTCCACGGTTTCTATATTGCCAATGCTTGGATGCAATTAAGTCGGGTCGCTCAAGAAATCGCTGATGAAGCTGAGTCTGATGAAGCTATTGATGAAAAAGAATATGACGGTGTCTTTGGCCGCTTAGCTGAGCAGTCATTGAAAGAAAGTATTAGAAAATTGAAAAAAGCCCGAACTGATCGTTCGATGTTGAATAGTTTTAAACAAGTTATGTCAGCATAACTTGTTATAGCAAATGTTTGGAAACCCAATGACGTCAATATTAACCAACCAAATAACCTGGCCTTGTGAATTAAGCGAGCGAACTAAAGCCGAAATACTAGATGTTGCGATTGAACTTGATGGCATTCAAAAGTATGCGACGCTTCTTCATGGTGATGATGAACGTGGTTTGTTTTATTGTGCCCAAGGGTTAGGAACATTTGCGACAACCAGTTTAGATAACAGACCTTTAGCGAGCTTTATATTTGGCAAGCAGATGTGGGTTGGCGCCGTTGCTATTGAGATTTATCCTAAAATCAATCTATATACTTGTGAACTTGAACCCATCAGAAGTCTGTTTTTTCCTAAAAAAGAACTCAATGAATTAGCTAAGACTAACGGTGAAGTATACAAGCTGCTTTACAGCATTATGCGAACCAATAGTCCTAAGCTTGTACAAGGTATGCATTTATCTTTTTATGGGATTGAAGAGCGAATTAATTTCTTCTTATTAGAGCTTGCTCGCAGTAAAAAGGTTACAGACTCAACAAGAATTGAAATCAAAATTACTCAACAGCAGTTGAGTGAAATTGCGAATGTGAGCCGTCCTCGCGTCAATGAAGTGCTTAATAAGTTCGCCCAAAAAGGGTTTATTGAGTTGGTAAGAGGCAAAATGATCATTACAAATTATGCGGGTATGTGTAAGGCGTTAGAAGATAAAGTCGTCATGTAATTCAACATTATATGACTCGCTTAATACTGCACCATTTGGTATTAAAATAAACATCACCATATGCTCAATAAAAAAGCCTAGCAATTGCTAGGCTTTTTTGTGCTTATGATTTAATGGCTTCAACTATTAATGATTAGAACGAAGTACGTCTATAACGGCGGTATTCAGGCTCCCAGAAGTTGCTATCAATCTTCTGAATCAATAAGTCATCAGGGCAAGGTAATGCCAATTCTTGTTCTATGGCTTTTTTCGCCACGGCAAAGGCAATGTATTTACTGACTTCTTGAATATCTTCAAGGGCTGGCAGTAATGAACCTGAGCCATTCTTACCTAGTGGTGAGCATTCTGATAACGCCAGACTAGAAGCCATTAGCATTTCATCTGACACGCGTGTTGCCCCGCTAGCTAATACGCCTAGACCGATACCAGGGAAGATAAAGCTATTATTACATTGGGCTATTTCGAAGGTTTCCCCATCAATGACGACTGGCTCAAACGGACTACCTGTCGCGACTAATGCTTGACCAGAAGTCCAATGCAGCACATCTTTAGGTGTCGCTTCAACACGGCTAGTCGGGTTCGATAAAGGGAATACAATCGGACGTTTACAATGGCTATGCATTGCACGAATAATTTCTTCAGTGAATAAACCTGGCGCGCCAGATACACCAATTAATACGGTTGGTTTGGCATTATTTACCACATCAAGTAATGAAATATGATCGCTAAAACCATCCCACTGCTCAACATTGACTGTTTTTTGTGCCAGTTTCTTTTGGAAGTCGAGTAAGGTTGGCATGTTATCAAGCAATAAACCCCAACGATCGACCATAAAGACTTGCGAACGTGCTTGTTCATCTGAAATACCTTCAGAAACCATTTGTGCCACAATGGCTTCAGCAATACCACAACCTGCGCTGCCAGCACCTAAAAAAGCGACACGCTGCTGACAAAGTTGAGTATTAGCCGCCTTACATGCCGCCAATAATGAGCCGACAGTCACTGCTGCAGTGCCTTGAATATCATCATTGAAAGTACAGAATCTGTCTTTATATCGCTCAAGTAATGGCATGGCATTTTTCTGAGCAAAATCTTCAAATTGAATTAACGCTTCAGGCCAGCGGCGACTCACTGCTTGCATGAACTCTTCGATAAAGTCTGCGTATTCTTCGCCACCAATACGAGGATGACGCGAGCCCATGTACATAGGGTCGTCTAGTAAATTAGGATTATCGGTACCCACATCCAAGGTAATCGCCAAGCAATAGGCTGGACTTATACCACCACAACTGGTGTATAACGATAACTTACCAATTGGGATCCCCATGCCACCAATACCTTGATCGCCAAGGCCTAAAATGCGTTCGCCATCTGTTACTACAATGACTTTCACTTTGTGACGGGTTGAGTTATTTAAAATGTCATCAATACGGTCTTTGTTGTCGTATGAGATAAACAGGCCACGGTTACGGCGATAGTTTTTCGAAAAGCGCTCACAAGCTAAACCCACTGTAGGGGTGTAGATAATCGGCATCATTTCACTGATGTGGTTGCGCACTAAGCGATAGAATAAGGTTTCGTTAGTATCTTGAATATTACGCAGGTAAATATGCTTATCGAGGTCATTACTGAAACTTTTATATTGTTCATAAGCTCGTGATGCTTGCTCTTCAATGGTTTCAATAACCCAAGGAATTAGCCCTTCAAGATTAAAGTAAATGCGCTCTTCTTCGCTAAAGGCGGTGCCTTTATTTAGCAAAGGAGACTCAAGAATGGCCGGACCTGCGAAAGGAAGATAGAGAGGGCGTTTATTATCGTCCATTGGAAACCTTATTATCAGTGTCGAATTACTGTTATTTCTAGCTAGTGTTAGGCGGTTATTCTTGCCTAATAGTAGACGCTTATTGTTATCGGTGAAGGTTAACACAAGTTATATTTTTTGTGGTCTGTTAAGTGAGCTATTTCACACTTTTTTTCTGTTTGAATTTGACTTGAGATTGGGCGGTTGGTTATAGCAGCGGGAATGTTGTTAGAGGTAAGGCGGCTAATTGATGAAAGTGAAGGTGTAAAACATCGTAACATTTTGATTCTGACATTAAGGTGATTAAGTGCCATGCTGAGTTGTGTATGAATTTTATTCTGTGAGGTGTGAATGGCTCTTCCACTTATTTGGCTTGGAACCGCAGCTGTGGGTGCTATTTTGCTTGCTGACGATCGAAAACAACGAAAAACATTGCAGCATGAGCGCCTCATGGGGCGATCGCCCAAAATACCTACTGAAAACTCAGCGAGCGCTTTAACTCCAAGCATTTGGCATAGAGGAGAGGTGAAAGTTGCAGCTGCGCCAGGTGCTATTGTTTGTTGTTTTGTTTTTGGCGTGATTGAGCATAGCGGTATTTGGCTAGGGGATAATCACTTGGTTGAGTTACATGGCAGTGGCTTAATAAGGCCGATATCGGCACAACGGTTTTTAAAAGGGCGCAGTGGCAGTCGTATTTTCCAAGCATGTAACCATTTACATCAACCTCTTATTTCTCCGAATGCGCTCACGCGAGCAGAAAAAGCAATATATCAATATAGAGAATATGATTTATTCACTAACAACTGCCATCGTTTTGTATGGTCGTGTGTTAACGGTGAAGAGGTGGAAATACGGAGCTTTGAACAACTCAATACGCTATTAGCACAGAAATTTAAGCAGGTTGTTTATTGGGATGAAGTGATATTAAGTGATAAGTGAAAAAAAGACATAAAAATGCACAGCCAAAGCTGTGCAATCAATAGCGATGAACACTACAACGCATTTTTACAACTCAACACCGCGGTGCTTGATTGATAATCCGTGTAAGAAGTTACGTAAAATCTGATCGCCACAGGTTTTGTAGTTCTTATGATCAGGATTACGGAACAATGCGCCTAATTCTGACTTGCCAATAACAAAGTCAGCTAAGCCACAAATTTCAATAATGTCATCTTCTCGAAGTTCAAGCGCAATGCGTAACTTTTTGAAGATTAGGTTATTGGTAAGATTTTTAACAGGTGCAGGTACTTCACTACCTTCACGTAAACCACGTTTTTCGATAATTAGTCCGTCTAAGAACTGACACATAACCTTATCGTTACAGGCTTTGTAACCTTCTTCCGCTTCTTTTTTAAGTAAGCTAATGATTTCATCAGTGCTGACTTCAACATTGGCTTGAGCGAAAACTTTAATCATTTTGGCATTCGAATAATCAAACACAAAACGAAGACGGCGAATAATATCGTTGTTAATCATATAAGTCTCTGGGCGCGGCTGCGCAGTTTTTTAATAGCAGGATTAAGATTCCAGCAATTAAATAAAAATCGGACACGGATTATACCTGAAAATAGCCTAATAGTTCAGATTATCTGCAATTAAACGGTTAAAAGCTTGAAGGTAAATAGCAAAAATTGCTGCATTTACTGAATGGCTAACTTCCAATAAATAAATAAGCCAGAAAATCCAACCAGATAGACCAGTCCTGTCCACGCCAGTATCTTCATTTTTGTACCATAACGGTGTTTTTCTGGCAGGGTATCACTGGTCATTAATCGAAGGTTGAGCCATGCAAAAATCACAGTGGTTAAAAACGCTAGGGTCATGACAAATTCAAGTAGTGGCAGTAGTGCACCTTTAAAAAACCAGATTAATAGTAAGCCCAGTGCCGACACTATCAACATGACACGGGTTAACCTTTTTGAGCAGTCCTGTTGGTTGTTCAATAACTGCCAACCAATATCTAATGTGCGGCTATAGCCATCAATCACAGTCACAGTGGTACTGAAAATACATAAGAAAGCCACAAGGCCAATTAAATAGCGAGTTTGTTCGCCCATAACATCACTATATAAATCCACTAACTGACCTGCGAAAACAGCGCCAGAGTTTGAGAAAGACTCGCCGCTTCCATGCATGACTAATGCGCCAAGAGCAAGAAACACTATGGCTAAAATAGCAGTGACGATAAAGCCTAAATTAAAATCGAATATTGCTTGTTTACTCGTTATTGTTTGTGTTTTTTTCTTTTCGATTAACCATAACGAATTCCATGCGCTGACTTCTATCGGTGCTGGCATCCAGCCCATCATTGCCACTAAAAATCCAACATAAGCCCATTGCCAAGGGCTGGTCGAGGTCTCTGTAATTGCTGGTGTTTGATAATGTTGCCAAGCGAGAGCTACGGCGATAAGGGTGGTTAAGGTGAGTGCGAGCATGATGACTTTGGTCATTTTGTCGAGCAGTTGATAATGACCTAAAATTAGCACAGCTAAAGAGCTGATTAAGACTAAAAAGGCTAACACATCTATGGGTAAAGGGATGAACTGGGTCAGCATTGCCGCGGTTAGCATGCAGACTCCCGCAGTGCTAGCAATGGCTGCGATAGTATTTAAGCAAGTAAACATTAACAAATAGCCGCGGCCTTGTTTAAAATAGCCGTGCAGTAAGCTTTCATTAGTTGCTGCGGTATAACGAGCACCAGCGGCAAAGAAAGGATACTTAAGAAAATTCACCAGTAACACCACCCACACGAGTTGCCATCCAAATTCTGCCCCAGCGCGAGTGGAAGACACCAAATGAGATGCCCCAATTGCGGCTGCGGCCATCAAAATCCCTGGGCCAAGACTGGCAAATAATGTGGTAGCTGAGTAATTACTGTTGGAGGATTTTTGATTCGGCATCATGTTCTTATTGTTTAAGGTGAGAATACTATTCAGTTTCAAGGTGATGTATGACTATGTCATATTTTGCTGAATGCGCAAAATAACAAATTGTTTACAATATGTAAGTGATAAAGCGTTCTGTTACAAGTGATTAAAAACTAGCCATTGACATCTGGTGTGAATTACTTATGTTAGAAAAACATGATGCACTAATGTAGTGCGCATGAGATGAACCTAAATAGAATAATTTGTAAGTCATTCATATTAGGAACATAAAGGCTTAAAAATGATGTTGAGCCTATTCAAAATAATAATTCATATTAGGGACAATTATGAAACGACCTCAATTCTGGCAGAGCGCCTGCGCCGCTGCCGTATCACTCATCCTTACTCCTACTGCTTTTGCTGCCGAACCCGAAGTCGAACGCATTGAAGTCACAGGAACCCATATTAAACGAACCGATTTAGAAGGTGCTTCACCGATGACGGTGTTAAGTGCTGAAGATATCGCTCGCTCAGGCGCGCAAGATATTTCGCAGTTATTGAGTAAATTACCCGTGTCAGGGAGCGGCACATTTTCAACTCAAGGTAATAACTCAGATGACACCGCGAATGGTGGCGCTGCGGTATCGTTACGTGGCTTAGGTGCGGATGCCACATTAGTGTTATTAAATGGTCGCCGTATAGCGGTGTCATCATTTGCTAAGTCGATTGATACAGCGTTTGTTGATATCAACTCAATACCTATTTCGGCGGTGAAACGTATCGATATCGTCAAAGATGGCGCATCTGCGACTTATGGCTCCGATGCGATTGCAGGTGTAATTAACATCATTATGAAAAAAGACTTCGAAGGCTTTGAAGTCAACGGCAAACTTGCTGAAACTGTTGAAGATGGAGGAGGCCAGCAAGCAGGGTCTATTTTGTGGGGGACAGAGGCGGCAAACGGTAAGTCTCATACCACTGTGATTCTAGATTACTTCAAAGAGCGTGAAACACTTTTTGCCGATCGCGATTACTCAAGCTCTGCCGATCAAACCCCTAATGGCGGGGACGACTTTAGATCGTCCGCAGGTAACCCAGGCTCTTATATTCCAGCCACTATTGGAGTTGATGGCTCAATCACCCCTAAGTCTGATTTGTTCAGTTGGACGCCAGACGTTAATTGTCCTGCTGATAGCGTGAAGGGAAATTACTGTCGATATGATTACGCGCCATTAATGACTTCTGTACCAGAGTCCACACGCATGGGCTTATCTGTTTTTCAAAACTATGAGTTTAATGATGACTTAAGTCTGTTTGCTGAAATGATGTATCAACATAATGAAAGTGTGGTTAAAGGGGCTGCGAGTCCATCGTTTGGCGAGTTTTATATGCTTAACGACAACCCATTATTCACCAGTGGTGCAGCAATAAACCCGTTTCCTGGTGAAGATTTAACTATGCGTCGCCGTCTAACTGAAACAGGCCCGCGTCAGAAATCTTCAGAATCTGACAGTGCGAGATTGGTATTGGGGCTTAATGGCATGCTATCAGATTGGGAGTGGGAGTTAGCTTATACCTATTCCTATAATCGCAATCATGAGTACGGTGAGCAAGGTTTTGTATGGACTCCACGTTTGCAAGAGGCCATAAATTCAGGTGAATTTAATCCGTTAGCCACCACACAGCAAGGTGATGTGATTGACGAGATTAGTGTCAGTACCACTCGTAACGGTAAATCCACAACCAATGCTTTTGACGGAAAAATAACCGGTGATTTATTTGATATGCCAGCAGGTAGTGTAGCGATGGCCGTTGGGTTTGAGTATCGTGAAGAAGAGTTATCTGATAATCCTGATGAGTTATTTAAGCGGGGAGAAATATTTGGTACAGAAGCCACTGAAGCCTATGGTGAACGCGATCAAACGTCATTGTTTATTGAGTTAGCTGTTCCCGTTTTTGAAAAGCTTGAAGCTCAATTAGCACTACGTTATGAAGATTATAGTGACTTTGGTGACACAACTAACCCTAAAATAGCTCTGCGCTATACACCGCTTGATAATTTAACCTTCCGTGCAAGTTGGGGCGAAGCCTTTAGAGCACCGTCTTTAGTGCAGTTAGGTTTAGGCCCTTCACAGGAATCTCCAGGTTTAGTTGATGCGGTGCGTTGTCCTTTAACTGGGCTTGAAGAAGATTGTACCGCGCAAGAGCGTACAGTTATTTTTTCAGGTAACCCTGATCTACAGCCAGAAGAATCGACTTCGTATAACTTCGGCGGTATTTGGGAAATTACCGATGGTTTAAGCGTCGGAGTGGATTATTGGAATTATGATCAAGATGGGCTAATTACCTCGGATACTCAATATTTGGTAAACACTCAAGGTGATGACCCAAGTGTGGTTAAGCGCGAGCCAACAGATGCTAATGGTGTACCTGGGCGAATTATCGAGATTTACGACCAATTTGCCAACTTAGGAAGTCAAACAACAGACGGTGTTGATGTTGACTTGCAGTACACCATGAATACTCAGTCTGCTGGTGAATTTGGCTTTAGTTATAACTTAACTTGGGTTAATAGTTTTGATCAGGTTCGCGAAGATGGCAGCAAGCGTGAATTAGCAGGTGAGTATCAGCATCCTGAGTATCGTTGGACGGGTGGCATGGATTGGGGTTATACCAATTGGCAAACCAGTGCGCGTTTAAATTATATTGGTGAATACGCTGATAACATTGATGCTGGCGCTACGGGTACCATTGATTCAATGATGACACTTGACTTGAACGTGACTTACATCGGTTTCGATCATTGGTCACTTACTCTAGGTGGTAATAATGTATTGAATGAAGAGCCTTCATTCAGTGCCGCAGACTTTATGGGTTACGATCAAGCGACCCATTCAGCCATTGGTGCATTATGGTACGGTAAAGTCAGTTATCAGTTTTAATTAACTGAACATATGTTAGGTTTAATTCCTAGCTTTACAAAGAAGGCGAGCTTTAGGCTCGTCTTTTTTTAATACCGATTTTTGGTGGCGCCAATTTAAAGTCGGTTTGATTGTTAACGAAGTCTGGTTCAGTAGTTCATTCGCCAAAGGAAGATAAAGCATGGAAATAGATGTAAGCAAAGGTATTACCTTATATGGCACGCCACGTTCTAGAGCGCTGCGGGTTTCATGGTTATTGGAAGAACTCGGGGTTGATTGGCAATTTAGATTTCTTAATTTTGCTAAAGGTGATAACCGTAGCGAGGCATTTTTAAGCCTTAATCCAAGCGGTAAAATGCCAGTGATTACCGATGGTGACTTTGTGCTGACAGAATCAGCCGCTATTTTGCAATACCTTGCAGAGAAGTACGGCAAGGGTAAATTTTTACCAGAACCAGGTAGCAAGCAAGCAGGCTTGCACCATCAGTGGGTGAGTTTTGTCATATGTGAGTTAGAACAGCCGTTATGGAGTATGGGCAAACACCGTTTTGCTCTGCCAGAAGAACAGCGTGTAGACGCCATGTTACCCGTTGCTAAATTTGAATTTGATAAAGCCGCTAAAATTGCAGAGCAATGGGTACCCGATACAGGTTATGTTTGTGGTGACTCGCTAACTATCGCAGATATTCTACTGACTCAAACCTTGTTATGGGGAACGGTATTTGAACAAACGATACCGCCGAAACTCGCAGCCTATAGAGACCGCTTAAAACAGCGACCTGCAATGACAAGGGCGTTAGAAAAATCTGAAGCGATTGCTAAAGCGACTCAAGAAGAGCTGTAATGATTTAGTCCGAATAATGGATATAAAAAAGGGAAGCAATTGCTTCCCTTTTTTAATCATTAGACAGCTTTATAGCTGAGTCGCAGCCCATTTTGCACGGCTTTCACGAGACTCACTCATGCCATTATCAGCGCGGAAGCTTTTATAAGCTTCAACTTCAAGTGGGATTAAGCTAACTTCTACTTCTAGTACAATTTGACACTCTTTTTTGATGCGCCATGCCGCAGTATTATAAAGCTCTGTAAAAGGTAGTGAGCTTAAAAACTCGGGGTTGTACTGAGTGTAAATCGCTTGAGTTGGATACACCACAAAGGCTAAGCGACGCTTTGGCTCTGTTTTAAATAATGCTTCGATACCGTCTGTGGTGTTGAGGACTTGCATCTCAATGGTATCTTCAATTTCAAGCAGCTTCTTTTGTGCAATAGCTGGCGCTTCGGCTTCACCGGCTTCCCAAGCTGTCACGGCTTCAGCTGTGCTTTTAGTTAGCTCAGCAATTTGCTCAACACTTAAGCCTAAAGATAAGCGTAAGCACTGCATTTCAATTGCGTTTAGGGTGTTTGATTTAGCCATGGTAGTTCCTATAAATTCAATTCTTGCTGGTGAAGTCTTTGGCGTTTTAGCTTCAAGATAAGCTGTTGGCTATTTGCGTTTCAGCCAAATATCTTGGATCCAATCCCAAAGCGATTCCCACATGATGTCTGCCATGCGACCATTTTTAAAGAAGCGCACATTGCCTTCTTGATCGATGCAGTAAAAGTTATCCCCTTGCTGACAAATAGCAATATATTCTCTTGGCATACCAACAGACCATGCATAGCTGGTCACTTCTGGTAAGTAGGTATGAGAGTATGGATCAGATGCGGTGACCATTTCGATGGCGCCGTAAATTACATCACTGCCAAATAGCAGGTATTCTTTTAAGTCGTTTGGCAGTGAAATTAAAATTTGTTCTTCAACTTCTACCAGTTGCTCGAATGTCGGTAATTCAAGTGGTACAGGTACCGTTTCGCTTAACTCTTGAAGCATTTCAATGATGTCATTCATCAGTGTTTCCCGTTATCGGCAATAATGGCGGGAGTATAGCTTGAATAGCGCCTATAACCAATTATCTCATCGGTAAAAAGACAAAAAAAGCACCTTAAAATAAGGTGCGAAAGGAAGGGGGTCTTACGAAAAATAGATGAAACTAAATGGGGTTATGCTGCTTGTGTCTGTTCTCCTATTTGAGAGTTGTCAAATTGAGCAAGACTCTGGCGTTTATAGCCAAGCCAAGCTTTGTGGTAAAGCTTATGAGATGACTGACGTAATTTGACGATTTGCATCAACTCAATATCTGTAAGTGCACGGTGTTGGGTTTGTGCTATAGCTTCAATATTTTGAATCTGTTCATATACGTGATGTTCAGGACCACTCTTAATGTCGGCAATTTCAGCTAGGTGTAATTGAACTTCTACAATCATCTTGGTTTGAGGCAGTTTTACTAGCAAGTTTAAATCGCGGTAACCTGAGGCCTTTGGCTCTGCAAAACGGTTTTTAACTTGCACAACTTCAGTGGTCTCAGCCAAAGCGTGATAGCTACGCATTAAGGTTTCAACGTCATCAGCAACCAAGGTTGCTCTGGCTATGTCGGTTATATAACTTGCATCACCATCAAATTTACGGTCAATTTTAAGTTGGGCACGTTGGTAGCTTTTAATCTCTGGTATTAGCAATTGTGCATGGCAATCTTGACTAATGTCATTCAGTAAATTGGTTAATTCGGTTTGTGCTAAGGGGGCTCGTTCAAATAATTGGTTTAAGTTATCTGTATATTGTTTTGGCGCTGTGCCAGAAGTGCTGGCTAAGTTGAGCAGACTATCTAAATCATCAATTAGAGTATGATTCACATCATAAATGGGTTTAACAGGGCTGGTATCTACCGTCACTGCAACCGCATTTCGGGTCGTAAGCAGTAATAAAAAGATAAAAAAGGTACGAAAAATTCTGTTCATTTGCGTTACCACTGACTCTATAAGTAATGAATGCATGAGTAATAAAGTTTTTATATATAACCCTTTTGGGATATGTGATTACTTTAACTGGTTGAAGCTGAATCAATGCTGAATATTTTATCGAGATTGGGTGGGTTTACGCTTCTTTACAAAGTCAGTTTTAATAGTGTGACAGGGATGTAGAGCTGGGTTAGATTTACAATTTTTAGAAAAAGAAAAAGGACATCTGAATGATGTCCTTTTTAATAATGCTTATTCCTTTTGGAATAGCTGTTAGCTTAATTTATTACCAAATTTTTACGCGTTTAGCTGGCTCGATATACATCTTATCGCCTTCTTTTACATCGTAAGTGCTGTAGAATTCAGGCATGTTTGATAATGCACCTAAAGCACGGAAATGACCTGGCGAATGCGGATCTGTCGCAACGCGGTTACGCAAAGCTTCTTCCTTCATTTTAACGCGCCAAATTTGCGTGAAGCCCATAAAGAAGCGCTCATCGCCAGTTAAACCGTCAATGACAGGTGCTTCTTTACCGTCTAACGACATTTGGTAAGCTTTATAAGCAATCGTCACACCTGATAAATCACCGATGTTTTCACCTAGGGTTAGTTCACCGTTGACATGTAAGTCGTCAAACACTTGGTAACCGTCGTATTGAGCGATTAGTGCATTACCTTTAGCTGTGAAGGCTTTTAAGTCAGACTCGGTCCACCAATCACGCATGTTACCTTCGCCATCAAACTTAGCACCTTGGTCATCAAACCCATGGCCCATTTCATGGCCGATTACTGCGCCGATGCCACCGTAGTTAACTGCGTCATCTGCTTGCATGTTGAAAAATGGCGGTTGCAGAATCGCTGCTGGGAACACAATTTCATTCATGGTTGGATTGTAATAAGCATTAACGGTTTGTGGCGTCATGTGCCACTCACCCTTATCAATTGGGCCACCCAATTTGGCAATATCTTTATTGTGGCTTTCAATGCTTGCACGCTTAGCATTACCGGCTAAATCATCACCTTTGATGGTGAGCTTGCTATAGTCTTTCCATTTATCTGGGTAACCAATTTTTGGATTGAACTTAGCTAATTTATCTTTAGCCGCGACTTTAGTGTCAGCGCTCATCCAATCTAATGAATCAATACTAGTACCGTAGGCGCCGCGTAAGTTTTCAACTAAAACACTCATGCGATCTTTAGCTGCAGAAGTGAAGTGACGCTTAACATACACTTTACCCACTACTTCGCCTAAAGTGCCACTAACGGTATTTACACCTCGCTTCCAGCGAGACTCTTGTTCTTCTTGACCGTTCAAGGTTTTAGCAAAGAAATCAAAGTTTTCTGCATCAATGGCTTCAGATAAGTTACTGGCTGAGTGAGTTAACACATTCCACGTCATATAAGTTTTTAAAGTGTCTAAATCGGTCGAGCCAATCACTTCACTTAAACCGCTTACATAGCTAGGTTGATTGATAATGATATCTTTTTGGTCTGCAACACCCATAGTGGCTAGGTATTGATTCCAGTCAATATTTGGTGCTAATTCAGCTAATTCTGACACCATCATCTTGTTGTAAGTTTTAGTGCTATCGCGCGTTTCAACCACATCCCAATGTTTTTCTGCAATGGCGGTTTCAAGAGCTAAAATAGATTCGGCTGCCGCTTTACCATCAGCAAGGCCAGCTAAGTTATACATTTTCTCAATGTGCTCAACATAGGCTTTGCGGATATTAACGAAACGTTCTTCTTGGTTAAAGTAGTAATCTTTTTCTGGAAGGCTTAGACCGTATTGCCAAATATGCGTGGCGTAACGAGTTGAGTCTTTGGCGTCAACGTTAATGTAAAAGGCAAGTGGTGTGCCGTAACCATTGACTTGGCTGTAAGCAAAAAAGTTGGTTAAGTCAGCTTTTGAATCAATCGCAGCGATTTTATCAAACTCAGCTTGAATAGGTGTGACACCAAGCTTATTTAATGTCTCTACATCCATGAAAGAGCGGTACAAATCTGCAACTTTTTGCTCATCTGAGCCCGCAGTTAGAGTTGGCATAGCAGCCACTTCTTCAATAATGGCTTTTACGTCTTCACGGGCATTTTCACGTAAGTCGTAAAAGGCACCAATATTGGTACGATCGCCTGGGATCTCAGCTGTTTTTAACCAAGTACCATTTACATATTCATAGAAATCATCTTGTGGGCGGACAGATTTATCAATGTTTTGAAAATCGATCCCTGAAGTTAATGCAGTTTGAACAGCTTCTGCTGTGGCTGTTTTTGAAGTGGTTTGAACTTCATTGTTACTACAAGCACTTAGGCCTGCGATAAGTGAGGCACAAAGACCTCCAATAACCAACTTTTTCATGTTGTTTCCCTTTGCATTGTTTTAATAAGCCCTTCTATGAGCTTTAGATGCTAATTTTTCATTTACTCTTACTCGCTAAAGAGCTTCCAACGAGAAATAGTAAATAAAAAATGAGTCTTTATAGTTGTGAATCCTATGTTAAGTGTTGAAAAGGTCATTTAACAAGTGGATAGCTGGTTTTTGTTGATAAAATGTGAGCTTTTAATAGGAAGATATGTAACTAAAAATTACCGTTTTACAGCGATAGATGAATATTTGATGTTCATTTAATTACTGACAGCTCATAATAGCGCTTAATTAAACTCTCAATTGGTTGTAGTAATGCGTTTAGATAAGTTTATCTGTGAAAGTACTGAGCTCACACGTTCATTGGCAAAAAGGGTTTTAAAGTCAGGTGAAGTAACCTGTGATGGCATTGTCGTCAAGGATGCTAGCTTTAAAGTCGGTGATGATACCGAAGTCTGTATTGAAGGCCGTAAGATAAACATCATTGGCGAACGCTACATTATGATGAATAAGCCTGCCGATATAATCTGCTCAACAATTGATGAGGAATATCAGTCAGTGTTGAGTTTAATGGATATTGAAAAGGTCGACACTTTACATATCGCTGGACGTCTGGATGTTGATACTACTGGACTTGTGCTGATCACCAGTGATGGCTTGTGGTCGCATAAAATCACTTCACCTAAAAAAGATTGTGGCAAACGTTATTATGTTGAAGTCGCTGACCCATTAGATGAATCTTTAGTAGACACCTTTAAAGAAGGCGTTCAGCTTCGCAGTGAAGATGGCTTAACAAAGCCTGCGGTACTAGACATTATCGATGCAACTCATGCTCGCTTAACTATCAGCGAAGGTAAATATCATCAAGTGAAGCGAATGTTTGCTGCGGTGGGTAATAAAGTGGTTAACCTTCATCGTGAAGCCATAGGTAAAATTGAAATGGAAGATGATTTATTGGAAGGTGAATGGCGTTACTTAACTGACGAAGAAGTGAAATCCGTTTAGTTTTCCATTTATTAGAAGAATTCTATCCAAGAATAGACTTCATAAACTGCATTCATAAACGGCTTTTAAAAAAAGGGCCTTCTTTACAGAAGGCCCAAACACTAGTTTTGGAACGCTATCCTAGTGTAGTTTACGACGGCGGCTAGCGCCTAGTAAGCCCACTAAAATCAGACTTAAGATCCCCATGCTACCACCGTCTGAAGAATCAGCTTCTTCAGGAGCCTCTTCTGCTGCTGGTGGAACTGGTGCTGGGTCAACACCGTCAGAGTTCACTGTTAGCATGAAGCTGGTAGAAGCACTATCTGATGGATAAGCCATATCATGAACTGTGACAGTGACTTCAGTAGTGCCGTGCCAATCAGCATCAGGAGTGATTGAGAAGGTTTCACCTGTTATCTCTGCGGTAATATTCTCACCAGATACCATCATGCCATTTGCAGTACCTTTCACGTCGTTATACATGACACTTAGGCCTTCAAGAATCGTGTTCTCTTCCATCGTCATATCAGCCATAGCCGCAACAGTAATGTTGCTAGGCGTAGAGATAGTTTGAGAAACAGATACCAGTTCTGAGTCAGCATACTGAGTTTCAACCGCAAGCATGTTGTCAGAGCCTATTGATGTAGCAGATACACGAGCTGAGAACTTCAATGAAACAGCTGTTTGCTCTGGACCGCGATAATCAGCACAAACGACTGTACCTTCACTGACTTTCTCATCTACATCGTTATAAGCGAATCCGTCATTTAAGTAACCAAATGATGGACCAAATGCGCCACGCTCACCCCAGTAACCATGAAGACCGATAGAGCCAAAGTGGTCGTTTGCAGATTTCAAGGTTTGGTATGCAAAGATCATTTCAGGTGTACCAGGGTCAAAGCTGATATCTGTTGAAATAATCGTTTGAATGTTGAACTTAGCATCTGGATCCGGGTTGCTATTACCCACTAAGAAGCTATTCCACTCTTCACCACCATCCCACTGGAAGATGTAATGATCAGGTGTTGTGATACCGTAAACTACGTTTTTGTAGCGGAAGGTTTCCCAATCAATTGTTCCTTGCGGCATTGACACGTCACCACGCCATAACGGAGCGATAATAGTGTCAGGGAAGGTTTGGAATTGATCGGTAAATGGTTGGTTAAAGTTCCAGAATTCAGGGTTAGTATCTAATTGAATATAACCAAACGGTGAAATACCAAGTACATTCTGGGAGAACACTTCTGGGTTAGCATAAAGCGGAATATACGGCAGACCGCTTTCAGCCATTGGTATGTAGAATACTTGATTAGACAGACCTGAAATACCTAAGTCTTGATAACCTTGCATCGGTAAATCGTAGAAGGTTTCATCATCACCATAAGGCACTTTACACATTGCATCATCTAGGTTTGTAGTAAACACATAATGACGCTGCATATCACTTGAAGATGGTTGAGCTGAATTAATTGAAATGTTATTTCCTTCAATTAATAACCCTTCTTCATAATTACCTACACCACCGACAACTACTGAGTCTTCAATTAGCTGCATACCTTCTGAAAGGTTAGCTGTCATGGTGAATTCACGTTCAGCGCCAAGTAAGTTAGGTGCAAGTTCTACGACAAAATCAACCACATCACCGACTTTTGCTGCCGTTTGAGATGACTCAATAACCGTATCAGTACCCATGTGCTGTAACTTAACCGCAAAGTCACCTAGGTTTGTTTCGTTATAGTCATCGCTACCTAATCCAACAACACCATAATATGTTTCACCTTCCATCACATCTGGCAGGTTATAGTTAAGGGTTAATTGGTATGGTGTTAAACCATCAGTGGTTGCAGGACCTTCAACGGTAAGGTTTGCATCATCATTTTCAGTGACAACACCTAAACTGACAATAAATTCATCAGCTTGGTTCTTAGGATCTTCATAATCATATTTCCAGTTCGCCGCAATTGCCCAGTAGCGACCAGGAGTAGGATTATTGATGGCACAGAAATCACCATTATCAGTATAAGAATAACAAATTGCTTCATCTAACCATTGGATTTCACCATCATTATTAATGTCCATACCAAGGTCGATTGAAGTATAAGCATGCTTAGGTGCTGACAACACTTCCCATACCACGCGCTTAGTGCCTTCAGGTACATCGAAGAATGTCACTTTCGCGCCGCCATCAGCTTCAATTTCTTCAACGGTTAGGCCGTCAGAATATAATCGAGCGTTAGCAAGCGGTAAGTTAAAGGTAAATTTCTCACCTTTTGTTAAGCCAAACACTTTAGAGTTTAATGACTGAATTTCGGCCGTATTTAGCATAGGTGTTAAAGTGTGGCCTTGTGTGCGGTGGATAATACCAGATACTTCTGAAGGTAAATTATCACCACTGTAACGAACACCAACGGGTAAATGCTGCATTGGTGTGCTGGTGTCAGCAGGAGTCAGTTTAACCGAGCCTGTTAGCTGTAGTGAAGAAGAGTCAGCGCCAATGGCTTCAACTTCAAGTACTTTAGCTTTCAGACTAATTGCTTGGCTTTCGCCAGCTTTAAGACTAAAGGATTTAGGTGATACCTCTAACTCAAGCATTGGGGCGCCATCGATCTCCATCGCTTCTGCATCAACAGTCCAAGTTCCGTCTTCAGTTGCGGTGACGATACGCATCCAGCTACAAGTTCCTGCACAATTATCTTGATAGAAATAAGGCAAGTTAAGGGTATGAATATTACCACCATTACTAGGGTTCGCTGCGCGGTAATTCTCTGCAGTTTCATCCATTAATAAACCAGCATTATTGGCGCGTGATACATTAATCACACCGCTACCTGCATCGCTATAACCTCCTGGAACAGGGTCGTATGGTGAAGCATCACGAGCGCGGGTTACGTTATCAATAGAGGCTGTCATCATTAATGCTGATTGAATTTGAGCAGGAGTCCAATCTGGGTGTGCTTGTGATAGCAATGCCATCGCACCAGCGACATGAGGTGCTGCCATTGAAGTACCACTGATTGCAGCCCAATCAGCTGGCATACCTTGAGTGCTAAATGCCATGTCATCAGCCCAAGCTGCATAAACATCAACCCCAGGGGCTGCTAAGCTTGGTGACATAACATCAGGCGCTTCAAAGTTTGGTCCACGTGAAGAGAAGTCTGCAACGTAATCAGGTGTACGCTCTTTACTGACAACTTCAGATGCAGTAATGGTGATCATATGATCAGCACCACTACTTAACCAATCCTGTAGACCGTAGTATCCGTTGTCATAGCTGCCGTAATAGCTGTTGTAGTCAATATGAATACCTGGAATTGAGAACGGATCATTGGCGGTTGTTTCTGAGTAGCCAGAGTTCCATAAAATTAATCCGCCAGCACCACCAGCTTCAATATTAGTGGCTTTAGTGACTCTTGGAATATCGCCACGTTTACAGACAACAATGGGCGCTACAGAGTACGGATTACCATCTGGGTCTACCGAGAAGAAATCAGCAGGGAAGGGGTCATTACATTTTTCAAACTCGCTACCATATGCTTTAGCTTCTACAACAGGGCCAGTATAAGCACCAGTGATGCCACCACCGACAAGTTCTAGGTCTTGCTCACCGCCTGTAGCGTCAGTTAATGCTTTTCCTTCAACTGCAATTTCACGACTATGAGTGGTTGCTGCAACTGAAGTTAACCAAGGAGAGAAGTGATCAATAGCGCCTCGAGCTTGGCTAGCATAGACTGGGTCATATGAGTTACCAGCAGAAGCCGATACAGATATACCTGCTTCACGAGCCGCTAAAAAGCCTAGTTCCATAGGGTCATCCCATGGGAAAGAGCCGTAAGTAGTACCAATAGAATAGTTAATAACATCTACGCCATCAGCAACAGCGTCTTCAATACCTGCAAGTAGTGCCGAGCCAGGGCAACCACCGTAGCCATCGCCAAAGCTTCCATCACCAGGAAAACACACTTGATACATAATGATATTAGCGCGTGGAGCGACACCAGATACTTTGGCAAACTCTAGTCCTGTTGGGACTCCGTCACCTGTTTCGCCAGGCGCACCGACTACATGATTTACATTAAATAATTCGTTACCTGCTGAGGTAGATGCTGTGTGAGAACCATGACCATTATAATCCTCACCATTCTGAGGACGTTTAGGGTTAGTAATATTCCAAGAAGGTTCATCTGGCTGGAATAATGGGTCCATATAACTGTCGGTAATGCTTTCGTAAGAACGAATACCAATCAGTTTATCGTTACACATGTCTGCAAATTCTGCTTTTTCACAATCGCCAAGGTAACCATCATAGCGAGCAGGCATAGTATGAACATAACCATCACCAGCAGTTGCTGCAAAAGAAGGGTGGTCAGAATTAATACCGGTATCTAAAACACCAATGACGATGCCTTCACCTTTGTATTTATCATCAGCAGCTGAACCAGTCCATAATCCATCTGCACCAATGTGTTCTGGGCCATTATCAGTATGAAGCTCATATTGCTTTTCAATACTAACGTTTCTTACACCCGGTAATTCGGCAACGTTTGCAGCTTGTGCTTGAGTCATACGTAATGCCATGCCGTTAAAGGCTAAGGTATAACGATTTTTAACGTCGAGCTGTCCACCAACGGTACCTGAAATTTGTGATAAAACTTGATCTTGTTTGCTGGTCAAATATTGGCTGTAGCTTTTAACTGCACTACTTTGTAGGTTTAATTTATTATAGCCACGAGCATTAAGCATGGCTGGAACAGTGCTCATTGAAGGTGATGTAGCAGCATACTGCGCGTTACCACCACGATAAAGAGATACAGGTTTGTCGCTAAGCTCTACAATATAGGTATGTTCACCTTGTAGACCTGCCTGATATTTAAATGGGACTTTACTATTGGTATTAGTGGCAATGGCGCGATGAACATTTTTACCATTACTGTTTGGACGATTAAGGCTATTACCTGCTCTGTCCTTACCATTGTTGAGATCTTCATTGAATTTGATAATTGCATCAGTAATTTCGATACTTCGGAATTCGGGCTCTGGGGAACCCGAAGCGGCAACAGAGCCCGCTCCAGCAGCATATATTGCTGCTATCGTCATTAGACTTATTTTTTTTAGTTGCATTGAAATCTTCCCTATTATTGTTGTTTGAGCAGGTCAAGCACAATCCTGTCTTTCCCTTTTTATCTTTCAGAACAATCGACATCCAATGTCTTTGAGCTATGCATAAATGCTCAAATGGAATGCATAAAGAGAAATTTTGATGCAACAAATCATTTGTTAAGGGTGTGTTAACGTATGGTGTTAATGTTTAACGTATTGTTTTGTTTGTTTTTAATTTTATTTGTATTGCTTGATGTTTGATTGTTACATTTAGGTTGCCAATGTTAATTTGTGGCTGAAAGTGTTCTTTGGGATACAAATGGTCACAGAATGGAGGCTTGTTTGTGATTGATTAGTTATTTGCTTTTGCTAAGGTCGTGTTACCCAAATAACAAGAGAATTAATGTGTTTTGCATTTTGAAAATTAGAGCCGAATTTAATAATTTTTAAATGTTCAACATCGGGGAGGATAAGCATATGGAGCTGAGGCATATTAAGCATTTTGTGTTGCTTGCAGAGGTGAAACATTTCAATAAAGCGGCTGAAGTACTCAATATTACCCAACCTTCATTATCTAAGAGTATTCAGCGACTCGAAATGCTGATTGGTGGGCAATTATTAAATCGAGACTCAAAATCGGTTTCGGTCACGGCACTAGGGCAAGTTTTACTTAAGCATGGTCAAAAAATTCTTAAAGAGTTTGAAGAAATGGAGCAAGAGGTAACTTTGTTCCAAGGTTTTGATAACAAAGAACTGCGTGTGGGAGCGAGTCCAATACCGTCAAATAGTCTTGTTGGTCCAATTGTCGGTCAGTTTTTACGCCATTATGCTGATATGAGTGTTGAGTTAAAAGTCGCCCCTTGGGAGGACTTATATCAACAGTTGATATACGGCGATATTGATTTTTTTGTTGCTGAAACAAAAATCACTGAACTTGAGAAAAGTGAATTATTAAAGGTGACCGAATTACCGCCATTTAAAGTGATATTTTGCTGTCGCCCCGATCATCCGTTAACGCAACTACAACGGTTATTTTTGCCTTCATTTAGAGATTACCCATTAGCTATTCCGCGTCATATGCCGAAATCCATTGCCGATGCGTTTGAGGATTTGTTTAAGCAACAACGGGAAGACTTTTCTGGTATGGTGCGTTTTGATCAATTTCATCCTATTAAAGAGTCCATAATTAATGGTGATTTAGTTGCTTTAACTCCTGAGATTTCGGTGAGAAACCAGCTTGAAAAAGGAGTTCTGGTTGAATTGTCACCCTATATCATGCCACTGATTTATGCACGATTTAGCGTGGTGTCGTTAAAAGAAAAATCTCACTCTAATGCCGCTGAGGGTTTTATTAATTTTCTGGTTAAGCGTGCAGAGGATGTTAAATTGGAGTCACCAATGCAAAATGAAAAGCAAGAAACTGTGCTGGCTTGATTTCATGCATTGTGTGACTGAGTTGCTTACAACAGGTTATATAATGTGTTTGCATAACGAAAAAGGCCTTCATATGAAGGCCTTTTGATTTTATCGATATCGCATTGACATATTATGTGAAGGTATTGAGCTTAATGACGTTTTTGACGACGGATGGTCGTTAATCTCAACATCAATAACAAACTCCACAAACCTAAGCTACCGCCAGAATCAGATTTGGGTGCTTCTGGCTCAATTGGGTTTTCTGCTGCTGGTGGCGTTGGCTCAATACCATCTGAGTTTACCGTCAGCATGAAGCTTGTGGAGCTCATGTCATTAGGGAAAATATTGTCAGATACTGTAACTGTGACCATTGTTTCACCCCAAAAGTCAGCTGCAGGCGTAATGTCAAAGCTTGAGCCCGAAGTATGACCGTTCACGACAGCGGTAATATTGTCACCTGTGACTGTAATGGTATTGGCTGAAACACCTCCATCATTGTCAGCATAGGTAACCGTAATACCTTCGAGTGTGGTGTTTTCATCAGTCATTTTATCGCTAATATCAGACATAATGATATTTGAGGCGACATTAATCATTTGCTCTGCATTGGCATTAGCAATACCTTCGATATCACCAGTAACGGTGACGCTTTGATTAACGCCAAGGGCGTCTGTTGTGACTTCAGCTTGCATATTCACAACCACAATACTGTCACTTGGGCCGGTAATGTCATAACACACCACTAGGTTGTTAGACACTTTGTCTTCAAGATCATTGAAGGCATAGCTCACACCAGTGTGGCCTTTTAATGGGCCATACGTGCCACGAGGGCCGTTATATCCACGAACACCAATTGAACCTTCACTCGATTCACCTGCAAAATCAATGTTGTCATAAGCCATGACAATTTCATATTCACCTGGCGCATGACCAGTATTGTTTTTCAAAAATACTTGGTAATCATAGCTATCACTTCTTGGGGTTATCACTGTATTCCAGTTTTCATCCCAGCTCTTGTCATGAGTTGCTGCTTTATTCCATTCAATGATGGTGAAATCATCCGCAAAGGCTAGTGTCACGCCTTTTTCTTGGCTGATATCCCAGCTTTGCTCATACATCGACAATGTCCACTTTTGTGGACCAAACATGGCCATAGGATCTGTAGCATCTAAGCCGCCCCATAAAGGCGCAATGATAAAATCTGGTGGAGTTGAATAATCATTAGTTGGAAGCTCTAAGTACATATTCATAGGGACAAAATCCCAAGGGTTATAGTTGCCCGTATCTAATTGCAACCAACCTTTAGAACTTAGAATCATAGAGTCAGTACTAAAGTAATCCTGATTATCAAATGGAGTCAATGTACCTGCGTTTAATGGCATTTCAACATCATGAACCCAGTTTCCGCCCCACTCAGTGGTTTCAAAGAAGCTACCCCACGACACGTTAATGCCAAATTTTGCCAAGTCTAGGTATCCACCATCTACTGGTGTTCCGTCAGGATAGTCAATATCCAATGGCGTACGACACATTGCATCTTCAAGGTTAGTCGTAATGGTGTAATTGGTTTCACGTGCTGAGGTATCAAGCTGACTACGGAGTAAGCTAAATCCGTTTTCAGTTTCAGTCAGCCCTTCAATTGCTGCGATGCTTCCTGGTACTAACTTAAGACCTGCAGACAATGTTGCATCGAGCTCTAAAGAACGGTCATTACCAGATAAGTTAGGCTGAACCACAACACTCACATCAATAATGTCACCTACTCTAGCAGCATCTTGAGAGCTATTAATTGAAACACTATTCACATCGCGCTTAATGTTTAACGGAACGATTGCTAAAGAACCTGGTGCATTATCACCTGCTGAAATAGCAGCTGCTGAGTAGTAATGCTTTCCTTGTTCCATCTCCATATTCCAGTCGATAGTTAATGAAGAATTTAGCTCGCTAGTATCTTCAAAATTAAGGTTAATAGCTGATGAAGCTTCTTTAGGAATGACCACATGAGCCATTTCAATCGTATCGACATTATCGTATGGGAATAATGGGTAGGCACTCATTACTAAGATAGTGTATTCACCCGCTTCAGGCTCTTCTAAAGCACAGAATTGACCTTTGGTTGTTTGCCCAAGCATTGAACCACAAATGGCTTCAGATTGGTGTAAACGCCCATCATTGTTGAAATCTCTAAAGATATAAACATCTGATTGAAGGTACTGGTTAAATGGATGGTCAGTCTCAGAGGCGACGCGACCTAGTAATTCAGCACGTAATACTGCGCTGTTTTCAGGTACGTCGACAGTGAAGGTTTTGATGTTAGGTAATGTGGTATCCCAATAAAATTCTTCATCAATGGTTATCGCACTAAACTGACGGCGAGGTAGATCAAAGGTTTCGGTTGTCGCTTCAACGGGAGTATAAGCAACACCAGTTAAACTCGAACCAGGTGCGCCAAACGGGACATCAGCTATCACGTGCTGAGATTGGTCATCGTTTGCGGTAATATTGATGGTATTTGGCAGTGTTTTTCCGTTGTACGTTGCCAAAAATGGCCAATGTGCAGCAGGAATGGTTTGATCTTGAGGTGTGAATTGAATTTCACCCGCAGCCGTTTGCACTGTGCCATCGTACCAAGCCATGTCTGACTCTTTAAATAGGCTAGTGACGGTTAAGTCTATCGTTTCGCCAGCTTTAAGGGTAAAGGTTGATGGAGTCACGTTAACTTTTACGGTTGGATCTAAGGTGAAATCCCAAAACAGAGGCGAGCGATCAGAATATTGTGCTTCAGCACTCCAAGTTCCATCGCGGGTGGCTTTGACTGTGCGGATCCAGCTACAGCTTAAACCACAATCTTTATTAATAAGTTGCGGTAAATTAAGCTCACGCACCTGACCACCATTTTGTGGATTAGCTCTGCGGAAGTTATCTGCAGTCTCATCCATGACTAGACCACTGTTAATCGCGTGTTCAACATTGACTAGGCCATGTCCTGCTCTATATGGGCCAGCGACTTCAACTTTTCTATCTAAAGGATGAACGGTTTTAATTGCTTGGCTATTGGCGGTCATTTGTAATGCCGATTGCACTTCTGATGCTGTCCAGCTTGGATTTGCTTGACGCACTAAAGCCATAACACCTGCAACATGTGGACTTGCCATTGAAGTGCCGCTAATGGCGTTATAGTTACGGGTATCTGCTTGCGGGTTTAATGGGTTTTCATCATTCCATGGAGCAAATATATCGACCCCTGGCGCCGCAATTCCAGGTGAGAATAGCTCTTCAATAGTGCTTGATGGGCCACGAGATGAGAAGCTCGCAAGTTGATCGGCATTTTCTGGAGTGATAACGCGCGTAGCTGTCGATGCGGTAATGGTGCCTTGTAATTCACTGCCTGATTGAAGCCAAGGTTGAAGGCCTTTCGTTTGCCAATTGCCATACCACTGATTTGCCGTGATATGTACACCTGGTATTGCATAAGTGTCATTAGCGACGTCATCGGCTTCGTTCCAAGTGTTATAAAGTACAAATCCGCCAGCGCCACCTGCTGCAGCATTTAAAGCTTTTTCAACGCGTGCAATATCACCACGTTCACAAATAACAATGTCTGACGCTTGGAAAGTATCGGCAGGGAAAGGTGAATTACAACGTGCATCACCAAAATCAGCGGCGATAACAAAGTTACCGGTAAACGACTCTGAAATTCCTGCGGCATCCAGCCTATCTGGAACTAGCGTTTCGTCGCCACCGACAAAATTATCTAGTGCTTTATCTTCAATCGCAATTGAGCGTGCATGAGTCGTTGCTGCTACGTTCAACACCCAAGGTGATGTGTGGTCGACGGTATAAAGTGAGTCTTCACCATTTGCCGCGCCAGAATTACCTGCAGATAGTGCAACAGCGACACCCGCTTCTCGGGCCGAAAGAAACGCCATTTCAAACGCATCATCCCACGGGAAACTTTCACTGCCACCAATTGACATGTTGATGACATCAACACCGTCTTTAATCGCTTGCTCGATAGCAAATAACATGGCATCGCCAGAACAGCCGCCACTTACCATACACACTTGGTATGAGATGATATTTGCATGTGGTGCAACGCCTGAAATTGATGGCATTTGCACGCCAATGGGATTACCAGGACCACCGCCAAGTTGTGAACCTACGACATCTACATCATATAAAACATTACCCGCAACTGTGCCTGCTACATGGCTACCATGGCCTTGAAAATCTTCACCAAAATCTGGTGCTAATGGGTTTCCCCATTCATCTTTAAATTCAGCTGTAATGTCTTTGTGAGTATATACACCAATTAATTTATCATTACAGCGGACTGCAAACTCCTCAAGACTACAATCCCCGAGATAATTTCCTTGCCCTAATGGATTGGTGTGTTCAAAACCATCACCGCCAACGGCAGCAAAAGAAGGGTGATCAGTATTGATGCCAGTGTCAATAATACCGACTATCATGCCTTCACCTTGGTAGGCTGTACCATCTGCAGTGGAGGTACCATCCCAAACTCCAGTTGCGCCTATATGCTCAGGACCAACATCGGTATGTAATTGATAGATTTTTGAACGTTGAATGTAAGCAATTTCTGACATGGTAGACAGTTGCATTGCTTCTTCTTGGGTCATTTCAACTGTAAAAGCGTTCGCAGCTAAGGTAAATTGTTGCTTTACCTCTAAGCCTGCTTTTTGAATAAGACTTTGCTGTTTCGATAGTAAATGATTGGTATAAGCATCAATAGCATTAACGCTTGCACCAGTGGCGACGCCAGCAGTGAATAGTTTAGTCTTTTTATTATTAAGTGTTGCTTGAGTTGCTTGTAAACCTGGAATATCACCTTTGTAAGTTGCTACAGAATTGCCATGCATTCTTACTATGTAGGTCTGTTTGCCAACAATGCCTTGTTCAATTTGAAACTTGTCTTTTGCTTGTTTAGCTTGGAAATGAATATTGCGCATGTCACCACGTCGAAGCGGCGCAGTTGTATCGGTACCCATTCTTGCCTGAGTTTCCTTCTTGGCGAGGTACATTTCCATTAAGTTAACGCCTTGCAATTGCACGTTATCATTTGCAGATGGAGGGCTACTTGCAGCAACACTTCCAACACCGCCTGCATATATTGCAGCTAATGTCATGAGTGATATTTTTTTTAATTTCATGATGCTTCCCTATTAATTATTATTTTAATAACTGCAAATGAATATTTGGCAGTTAAATAGAGTTTGCAAAAATGTTAACCGATAATCCAATGCGAAATTAAGCATTTAATGATGCACAAAAACTATTAATTAATATTCTGTCTATGATTTTATTAATACATTTTTTGAATCGGTTTGATGTTTATAAGTAATCGATTAACTGTAGATTAATTGATACATATTGATACGTGTTGCGATTTGTTTATGTCCATTAAAAACAGTGGGTTATGATGGTTTTTCTTTTGGGGGTATTTATATTGATTTGTTATTGTGTTTATAGTTAATATTAAATTAATAAATTACTTTCTAATATTTTTAATTTGTTTTTATAAATTGTTTTTTAATAGTAGGTTGACGTGAATGCTATTGATTAATTGTTTTTGTATTCTTATTTAAATTGGGTTTGTTATGGAATTGCGTCATTTAAAACATTTTCTTGTTGTTGCTGATTTAAAACATTTTCATCGAGCTGCACTGGAATTAAACTTAGCCCAACCATCGTTATCTCGAAGTATCCAAAAAATGGAAGACTTACTCGGGGCTAAATTATTGGAGCGAACTTCTCGCTCTGTGACATTGACGCCATTTGGTGAGATTGTTGTGGAACATGGCAGCCGAATAATACGCGATGTCGATTTTTTAAAGCGTGAGATACAAGCGATTCAAGGGCTTGAAACCGGTGAGCTAATTATTGGCGCTAGTGCTATTCCATTAAACAGTATCGTCGGGCCAAGTATAGGTCAGTTCATTCATACTTTTCCCAATGTGAATGTAGAACTAAAAGTGGGTAATTGGTTATCGCTTTATCAGCAGCTATGTAACGCTGAAGTCTCGCTATTTATTGCCGAAACTAAAGCGACAGAGTTAGAACAAAGAGATGATATTGAAGTGGTGCCACTGCCGAGTTTTCAAGCTATTTTTTGCTGCCGTGAAGCACACCCATTAACACAAATAATTCCACTGACTTTAGAAGAAATTAAGCAGTACCCCATCGCGATTCCTTCAGCCTTGCCTAAGGCTCTATATGAGCAATTTGGCGACTTATTTAATAAGTATCGTGAAGGGTTTTCTGGTTTGGTTAAATTTGAGCAGTTTCAAGCAATTAAAGAGTCATTGAGCGAATGTGACTTAGTTTCTTTAGCACCAGATGTTTCGGTCAAAAAAGAGCTCGTTAATGGCTCGTTAGTCGCATTGCCGATAACCGATATGCCAGATATCAGAGCATCGTTCAGCATAGTGTATTTAAAAAGCCGCAAACTGACACCGGCAGCTAAAGCTTTTATCGATTTTATTCATCCAGCAGAGTGCTAATTTTACAGGTTTCTCTCAGATAAATGTTGTTTCACTATTGTCTCAATCATGTCGAATAGCCACTGAAATATCGGTTTGTTTCTAAGGATATATTGGTGACAAAAATCGCTATTCAGCTCGACAGGTTTCTCTCTGATAAATGTTGTTGCTTAACTATTGCCTCAATCGTGTCGAATAGCCACTGAAATAACGGTTTGTTTCTATGGCGATAATGGTGACAAAAATAGCTATTCAGCTCGACAGGTTTGTTATTGATATGAATAATTTTACTACACACTTTATCAGTATTAATGCCGTGGTATTGCGCACCTGCTGCATGAATTAAATGAGTTTGCGAAACCACACTTAATACTGAATCAGGATGCGGACTTCGATAAGCTATCTTCGGTGTTAATCCAGCATTTCTAAGATACTTTTCAACATAGGTTGTATTTTCGTTCCACCCTGTCACATGTAAAACAGCTAGTGGATAATCGGCAAATGATTGTTCATTAATGACATGCCTCGCTAAAGGATGTTGCTTGTTTAAATAAGCTTTGGCAAATAACTTTGGTAATGTCCTAACTGTCATTTCTTTGGAAAAATCAGGTTCAACCATTGTGACGGCGATATCTTGCTTACCTGATAGTAACTCTTGCTCTGTGTTACTACTCCACACCGAAACCACTAATTCAATTTTTGGTGCTAATTGATGCAAGGCTAAAAATAATTGGTCACTAATTAATCCTATGAGAGCAGGGTGCAGAGTGACATTAATTTTACCCGTGAGCGCCTTAAGCTCAAACTCTTCCATGTGGTTAATAATATCGGTCAGCTCTTGCCAAGTATTAGGCAACTTTTGCGCTAAATAATGGGCTTTATCGGTTGCAGTTAAGCCGTGTCTGGTTTTAACAAATATGGGGTCGTTAAAAGCATCACGTAACTTCTGTAATGCTCTACTCACAGCAGGTTGGCTGATGTGGAGCCTTTCGGCTGCTTTATGGGTGTTTAGCTCTTCATATAAAATGAAAAAAACATTGATCAAATTAAGATCGAGAGCTTCAAATGGCGTTTTATTCATTAAATTTAATAGCAATGCCGAAACAAGGTGTATTCAGTGTATTGCCATTGAGCTTAAATGTCGAAAGTGAGTAATTGATACATTGAATTGATACATTGAATCGATACATTGAATTGATAGTAAAAAAGGGCGCAAATATTGTTTGGAGCTAAATGCCCTTAATCAAATAGAGTTTAATTAAGGGCTAAGTTAGCTAAGTATTTATGACTACTTCTCTAGTTTTACTTTGCCACTAATTGTGCTGGCATTAAAGCTACCGTCACCTTGTTGAGTTTTAAACTGAATAGACTGTCTTGAAGAATATTTAGTTTTCATTGGTTTATCGCTGGTTAAGCGGTTTTCAATTTTGCCACCTGGGCCACCATCAATTTCAAATGTTAAATTAGGCATATTGGTAAACTTGACTTCAATGTCGCCACTAACGGTATCCAATAACACTTTAGATACCGCGTTACTAAGCTTAACTTCGATATCACCGCTTACTGTGACGACTTTGACTTTTTCTGCCGCAATAAAACTGCCTTCGACATCACCAGAAACTTGATCAATGCTTAAATCAGTGACTAAATTATTTTCAGACTCAAGTTCACCACTAACTAAGCGATATTTTGCTTTACCTTGAATATCCTTATCTTTGATGTCACCAGAAACTGTTTCTAGCTCAATTTTACCATTTAGTCCTTCTGCTTTGATGTTACCTGATACGCTAGCAAGGCTGATTTTTCCTTCAATATCTTCGACTTTCATATTGCCGCTGACTAAAGATAGCTCGACTTTACCGGTGAGTTTCTCCATCGCATAATCAGCAGAGACCCCTTCAGCATTGATCTTTAGCTCTGATGGCACGTAAATCACCAAATTAGAACCTTGTTTATTATTACCTCGGTAGCTACTTGGTAGTTTATCTTCGATAATGACCTCATCGCCTTTCTGTTCAAAAACAAACCCTTCAGATAACTCATCTAAATGACCTTTTACACTTATGAGACCTTTATCCCAGCCAATAATTTCTACTTTCCCACGCTGAACTTTTAATTCAATCTGCGGGTTAGCTGAAACCGAAATTTCACGGTCAACTTGCTCTACCGCTTGGGCCATGAGTGAGGTGAATAACACACTAGAGCCGATAATAATGCGGCCTAGCAGTTGGCTAAATTTTGCGTTCATATTAGATTTCCTTGAGTCGGTGGAGTCGTATTAATTGGCGTACGTTGCTGCTGTTGTAACAATTCGATTTCTCGCTTCATGATCCAAAGCCATAAATCCCATACCTGCTTGTTATTTGGATCATTTTTTAAGGCTTGTTGGATCTGTTTTGATGCAAGCTCTAGTTCTGAAAACCCTTTATTGAAAGGATTCGCTTGATTATCAAGCTGCATACCTACGGTATATTTGTTGTCATCAAAGGCGGCTATTTGTTGCTGGTGGGTCTGAGCAATTTGATCCACCAATGCGATTAAATCTTCAGTTGACTGATTCGATAAGGCATTGTTAACCGTCAAAGGCTCTTGAATGGGTGTTACGGCTGAAGTTGATAGTTTCCAACCTAAGACCATCACAAAAGCGAGACTTGCAGCCATAGCGAGCATTTTCCAATGCTGTTGATGACTGGCGCTATTTGAATGGCTGATATCATGAGTCGTTTTAGCACTGATTCCTTCGTCAATGTTTTGCCATAAATCAACAGGGGGCGTTATCTCTTTTGGCAAGCTTGCAATGAGCTCATCAAGTTGATTCTGGTTATTATCTTGCTGCTCTAGAAGCTTAGACTGTGTTCTTTTCATGACAGCATCTCCTGTAACATCTGTTTTGCTCTGTGGTACTGGGCTTTGCTGGTACCCACTGCAATATTTAATATTTGTGCAATTTCCTGATGCTGATAGCCTTCAATGGCGCTTAATACAAAAACCACTCTGGTTCTTTCTGGTAACTTCATAATCAATTTATCTAAACGGTGGTACTCGTATTGTTGACTTGAGTCTTGCTCATTTTCTTCAGCAATATTGCTGTCAGGTAAAAAACGATGCCAAAAACGTTGTTTGGCTTTCATGCTGTTGATGGCTTGATGAACCGACAATTTATGCAGCCAAGTCGTAAACTGACTTTCACCGTTAAATTGATCCAACTTTTGCCATAATCTGACGAAGCAGTCTTGGCAAATTTCGTCAGCATGGTCATGACTGCCACTTAAGCGAAAACTAATCGCATATACCCGACCTTGGTGACGCTGATAGAGGGCTTTAAATGCGGCCTTATTCCCCGATTTTACTTGGTTCACTAATGCCTCGTCAGACATAGGTCCGTCGATGTGATCATGGCTAGTTTCAGCTGTAAGCGTTTGCTGCTGAAGTGGCTGATCATGTTCAGTGATGTTGCTGGAATTCAGGTTCACCGTTTTATCCGTTTGAGTGCGAGTTACTAGATTAGACATTAGCAAGTACTTAAAAGGTTTACTCGTATTTAAAAAATATATGAAGATAATTGTTACTTGGTCGATAAATATACAGTGTTAAGGTTGTACTAATAAAGTAATAGCTTGTATTTCCAGCACAAATTTAGTTTGCTTAAAAATTGTCTAATACTGAGTTAAGCATCTATATTTTTAATGTACCTGAAGGATATTAGGGATTTATATGTTAATTCGTACCAAATTAATACTTAGTGTAGCCGTGTCTCTGGTGGCTTTTACTGCCATGTTTGGTTTGCAGTTATATACCAGTGACGTGAAGTCAAAATTAGCCAGCGCGGCTAATCATGTAACTGAAATTGAGCGTGAAGTATTACAACTTAGAGTGATTGAAAAAGATTTTTTTGCGCGCTTAGATACAAAATACACGCAGCAGCATGACAGTACTTTTGCTGAAATAAATACGATTATTCAGGTGCTCGATGAAGTGCTTATTGAACGTGGATTGCCTAATCAAAGTTTGACCAGTTTTAGTCAAAGTTTACGGATCTATAAAGGGCTGTTTAGTGAATTAGTTACGCTGCAAACAGAAATAGGCTTAACACCCAAAACAGGTTTGTATGGTGATTTACGTCAATCGGTACATAACGTTGAATCTATCCTTAAGCAGCAAAATCAAAACTTACTATCGGTAACTATGCTACAACTGCGCCGAAACGAGAAAGACTTTATGTTGCGCCGCACCCAAAGTTATTTAGATAGATTTGATAAAAATATCGACTTATTTAAATCTCAATTGAGTGCCTCAACGCTCGATTATCAAATTAAAAAACAATTAAATTCTTTAGTGGATTCTTATCAAAAAAGCTTTGATTTACTGACAAACAAAGAAAAAGAATTCGGTTTAACTGCTTACGATGGTGATATGCTCAAATTAAGAGAAGCCATTAAAAAAACTGATATAGATTTAACCACCTTACAGCAACAAACCCATCAAGAAATCAGTGCCGCTGAGAATAACGCCCTCATCTTAGGTGCCAGTATATTTATTTTAATCACCTTCATTTTATGTGTTTTCGCTTACATGATATTACGCAGTATTGTGGTGCCAATTAATGATATTAATAAAGTGATTTCTGAAGTCGAAAAAAACAAAGATCTGACCCTTAGATGTGACGAAACTAGAAATGATGAACTCGCTAGAATAGCTAAACATTTTAATGCCATGGTGGTTAGCTTTCAGACCTTGATTGAGCAAGTTAATGAATCTGTCGATGCGATGAATATCTCTTGCGAAGAGTTAACCCAAAATGCAGTTGTGGCCTCAGAAGGGGTGTCAAGACAGCTGAGTGAAACCGACATGGTCGCAACTGCCATTACTGAGATGGGCGCGACAATTGAAGAGATTGCCAGTAATACTGAGCAAGCCGCGCTGAAAGCTAACGAAACCAACGATCATGCTCAGCAAGGCTTAGTCAGCGTTGAGCAAACCATTGAGAAAATTCAAACCTTAGCTAGCCAATTAAGTGATTCATCTGAAGTGGTTGGAGATTTAGAACGTGATAGTGAAACCATAGGTAGTGTGTTAGATGTTATTAGAGGCATTGCCGAGCAAACTAATCTACTGGCATTAAATGCCGCCATTGAAGCTGCCAGAGCAGGCGAACAAGGGCGTGGTTTTGCGGTTGTGGCCGATGAAGTGAGAAGCCTTGCTATGCGCACTCAAGAGTCAACTGAGGAAATATCCAAAATTATTACTACATTGCAATCTAGAACCCACTCAATAGTGCAATTAATGGAAGCGAGTCAGCAACAAGGTAGTGACAGTGTCGATCAGGCTGCAGGGGCAGGGAATTTATTGCAATCTATTACTCAAGATGTGCAAACTATTTCTGATATGAGCACTCAAATCGCAACAGCCATTGAAGAGCAAAGTATGGTCGCGGCTGAAGTGAATAAGAATGTCGTGATTATTCGAGATATTGCTGATGAGACAGCCAATGCCACCGAAGAGAACTCAGCAGCTACCCAAGATGTAAGACAGAGAGCTGAGACATTACACGAAGCTGTGAGCTTATTTAAAGTGGGTTAATTCCGCTTATTAAAGCCAATAAAAAAGCCCAATCAATGATTGGGCTTTTTGTTTAATAAACGTATTTGTTTAATAAACGTATTTGTTTAAACTGTTGCTTTCAGACGACTTATTCTGGCAAAACGGTTTTAACACCATCTGGTGAACCAACAAGCAATACGTCAGCGCCACGGTTTGCGAACAAGCCGTTAGTCACCACACCTACAATAGCGTTTAGCTGAGTTTCAAGTGCTTTAGGGTCAAGAATTTTGTAGTTGTACATATCTAGAATAACGTTGCCGTTATCTGTTACTACACCTTCACGGTAAACAGGATCACCGCCAAGTTTAACCAGTTCTCGGGCAACATAAGAACGTGCCATAGGGATCACTTCAATTGGAAGTGGGAACTCGCCTAATACGTCAACTTGCTTGGTATTATCAACGATACAAACAAATTTCTTTGCTACTGCAGCAACAATTTTTTCGCGAGTTAATGCCGCGCCGCCACCTTTAATCATATCCATGTGAGCGTTGATTTCGTCAGCGCCATCAACATACACAGATAAATCTGCAACACTGTTCATGTCGAACACTTCAATACCTAATTGCTTCAGTTTTTCTGTTGACGCTTCAGAGCTTGAAACTGCCCCTTGAATGTCATGCTTCATCGTTGCTAATGCATCAATAAAGTGATTTACCGTTGAACCCGTGCCAACACCAACAATACTGTTTTCTTCAACGTATTTAAGCGCAGCCCAGCCGGCAGCTTTTTTCATTTCATCTTGGGTCATATCAACATCCTAAGGTGGTAAATTTGCAATGGTAAGTATTAAATTTGGCAAGAGTATAGCAAATGCCGTGCTGTTCAAGATATGGCAGTATTTTAATTAATTGCCTCAGCGGTCTCAGAAGTTGACTTAGAATAAAGTTCTGCCTGTTTAAAGGCATTTAAAACTCGAAAATTAATATCGCTGGCAAACTTTCGTTCTAGCCTGATATCCATCACATAGGCCTTAATCGTTAACTGAATAAGATGTTCGCCATACTGGTAATCGGTAGCAATATTGACAGTAATGGGTTTATCTAAAAAAGTATAAGGTGAGCATTGAGTTGCCTCTTTTGCGAGCTGTATTGCTTTTAAGTGATCTGCTTTAATGGGGAGATTGAATGTCACCACCACCATTTCATCTAATGCACCACTGTTAGCATTCGACACCGCAGTTTTAAGCGCCTCAGCGTTAGGTATCATTACAGTATTATCATCAAAAGTCCGCAGCCAAGTGACACTCCAGTCAAGTTGAATTACTTCACCGTAGTGACCAGACAGCGTCACCATGTCGCCCACTCGATAAGGCGGGGTAATCATAATGATTAGGCCAGCAATCATATTTTTGGCGGGCTCTTGGGTAGCTAAACCCAATACAATACCGATTGAACCAATAACGGCTAAAACCAGATTTTCGTGGGGGTTTATGATCTCAGTGATGGTGTAAATTATCACTGTCGCCCATACAAACAGGCGTACAAAAGGGTATAGCCGGCTCCAGAGTAATCGGTACTTAGGCAGCTTTATGGTTAACTGCTTCAGAGCAAATTGAACAATAACCATGATTATCCAAGCGAAAAAACACACCAAGGCAAAGGCAAATAGTTTATCAAATGAGATGATATCTAATATGGCTTGTAAGGCTTTACGAGAGTCTTCCATGTTGCGCTCCTACAAATAAAGCTTGTTGTGGTTGACTAAATGGGTCGCAATAAGTCGAGTTAACGTGGGGGTGATAACATAATTATGCTGGGCAAAATCTTGTTTTGAGTAATGCGCTTTTAATAATCCTTGCCGTGATAGGTACTCAAGTTTTAAAGAGCTTTGTTCAACACTGGTGGCAAATATCTCGGCGTGCTGGAATATACGCAGGCCGCCATGGACGTATAGCTCCGCTAAACTAAATAAGTCTTCATCTGAACATTGTTTAAGTGTGGTGGTATCGGGCGTGCAAATAGGTTCAATGCTTAACGGGTGGTTTGGGTCTTCAGTTAACGCATTAAACAGTAACACACAGGCCAATTTACTATGACCGCCACTGACTTGATGTAGCTGCTTAGTGAGTTGTTCAAATGCTGTTTTTTCAGCATCTTCATTGCCATCGTGGGTTAATATCAGGCCAATATTAGTGGTTTTACATTGAATTACATCCCTAAGCTCTAGCAAAGAAAAATAGTCTAATCTGATGATCGTTTTGACAAAGTTAGTGATGGAGTATTGCGACGATAAACGATGCCATACGTAAGTTTCGCAACCTAATATCCAGCAATGCTGTTGCCTCGTTTCCATAATCACAGTGGCGAACGTCACTAAGGCTTGGTAATTTCCCATCATTCTCAACATCAGTTTGTGAAGATCATCAATAATAATGATATGTGAGTCTTGCTGGTTAATCAGTGAAATAGCCGCAGTGATCGATTTAGGTTCATCGGTTATGTTGAAGCAATAGCACAGGTTTGCGATGGCCTCTTTAGTGGATAGTGCTGCATGATAGAAGCTTAAATAAGTGACAGGCTCTGTTAAATGGTACTGGTAATGAAATTGATTCAGAAATGAGCTCACACCAGATCCAAATGGGCCTATGACTGCGGTTAACTCACCTTTGTTGTTTTGCCAGCGCGTTATCGCATCAATGACTTTTTGTCGTTGAATATCTCGGCCAATAAAAAGACTGTCATATGCCAATGATGTTGTAACCAAATTCTGGTTCGTTTGCTCTGATAATTTTTGAAGGTGTTGATCTGAGCCTATGTCTGCGCTTAATTCTGAGCTTAATTCTGAGCTTAGTTCTGAGCTTAGTTCTGCAGTTGGCTCAGTACTGGATATGAAAGTCGAGTCTGTTCGAAACTGGCGATCGGGTCTTATTGGATTATAAAGCAGACTTTTTTCTACTTCTGATGCGATTGGTTTATTACGAGGATAAAGTTGAGTGATTTCTTTGAGTGATAGTTTTCCTTCAATACTATCGCTATCTGAGCTTATAGGAGCTTGCCCTGATAGTAAGCTTTTGATCGTTTGCCATGCTTTAGAAACGAGAGGGAATTGAACATCCATTTAGTGGCAGCCTTCATTTCGGCCTCCTGACGACTAATGTCTTCAAAAAGCTCATTATTCCATTGGTATCACTTAACTCTAGCATAGTTATTCACATAGTTAATTGTGGTTAAATTAATCGCTTTTTTCAATTCGAGTGTACACAACACAAATAACTTCTGCTTGTATAGATAGGAACTGGACATTTACAGGGAAGAGTGTAACTGGAAAAGACGATTTTTTGATACAAAATAGTGTGATCTATTCTGGTTGTAATCGGTATTTTTGATGTGGAGCTGATGGCTAATCTGTTATGTGGTTAACCTATCTTATTTGCTAAAAATAACAGTGATTTAAGTCTCGTTTTTATCATCCAAATCTGCGATGGAGTCAATCGGATTTTGTCATTTTATCTCTTAAAAAAGCGAGGATAAGATAGCTGCAATTAAACCACAAACTTTAAAAGGTTATTCGTTATGTTCAAGCTAACCTCTGTTGCTTTTATTATTGCTTCAATTTGTTCAATTTGTTCAATTTCTACAGCTCAAGCAAGTGAGCCAATTGAGGTGATTAAACCTGCTGTTATCACCGAACCTGAAAAAGTAGAATTGGGTAAAATGTTGTTCTTTGAACCACGTTTATCTATGTCTGGTTTTATTTCTTGTAACTCTTGCCATAACTTATCGTTAGGTGGTGTGGATGCATTGCCAACGTCTATCGGTCATGAGTGGCAAGAAGGCCCAATTAACTCGCCTACAGTATTAAATGCTGATTACATGTTGGCGCAGTTTTGGGATGGTCGAGCGGCAACTTTAAAAGAGCAAGCTGCGGGTCCTATCGATAACCCTAAAGAAATGGGTTATACCCATGAACTCGCTGTTGGTACTATTGCTTCAATGCCAGCTTATGTTGCACGCTTTAAAGCAATTTATGGTTCTGAAGAAGTTAACATCGACAGAATTACAGACGCCATTGCGGTATTTGAAAAAACGTTAGTAACACCAAACAGCCCATTTGATAAGTATTTAGAAGGCGATAAGAAAGCCATTACAGCCGACGCTCAAGCGGGTTATCAATTATTTAAAGATAAAGGCTGTGTAGCTTGTCATAACGGTCCTGCTGTTGGTGGTACTATGTACATGAAAATGGGCTTAGTTAAACCATTCCATACCGATAACCCAGCCGTTGGCCGTAAAGGCGTAACAGGTAAAGAAGCGGATAAGTTCGTCTTTAAAGTACCAACACTACGTAATATTGAGCTGACCTATCCATACTTCCACGATGGTAGTGTTTGGACACTTGAAGAAGCGGTTAACACCATGGCTGATATCCAATTAGGTCAGGAAATGAGCGAAAAAGAAACCAAGCAAATGGTTGATTTCTTAAAGAGCTTAACCGGTGACCAGCCGCAAATCATGTTACCGATTTTACCGCCTTCAAATGAAAATACGCCACGCCCAGTGCCGTTCAAGTAAGGTATTTTCAATTAGTTTCATCGCTTAATTGATGATTGTTGTACTTCCCCTAGCAAAGCCTGTTCAACTTATTGAACAGGCTTTTTATTTTTTATCTTATTAATCAATAAATAGTACCAAAAAGTACCTAGTGTACGGTTTTGTGCCCACTAGGTTTTATTGGCTAATCCCCCTATGATAACCCTAGAGATACAGTACAAGATTTAATAGGTCATATATGAACACTATCAATATGGATTTTAGCCAACGCGTCGTGGTAAATACTCATGAGCTGAATTGGGATAAAAGCCCTGCCAAAGGCGTATGGCGTAAACGTTTGGCACGCGAGGAAGCCGAACGAGGTCATGCTACCAGTGTGGTTAAGTATGATGCTGGCGCAAGTTTTAAATCTCACCCACACCCATTAGGTGAAGAAATCTTTGTATTGTCAGGGATATTTTCAGATGAAACAGGTGACTATCCTGCTGGCACGTATATTCGTAATCCTGAAGGTTTTAGTCATGCCCCTTTTAGCGAGCAAGGCTGTGAGTTATTAGTAAAGTTACATCAATTTTTACCAAGTGATAAAGAGCAAGTCAGAGTTGATACCCGTAATACAGATTGGTTACCTGGCCAAGGCGAATTACAGGTCATGCCGTTGCATCAACATTTAACTGAATCTACCGCTTTAGTCTTTTGGCCTGCGGGGTGTCAATTTCAGCCCCACCGTCATTTTGGCGGAGAAGAAATATACGTGATTAGCGGTGAATTTATCGATGAGCATGGACGGTATCCAGCTGGAAGTTGGATTAGAAGCCCGCATTTAAGCCAGCATAATCCGTATGTTGAGCAAGACACCGTTATCCTAGTTAAAGTTGGTCATTTAAACACTGATGAATAAGAAAATGTTTCAATTGACCTTGTTATTGCCTCCTTTTAAGCTGCAGTTAATTCAATGACGAATACAATGAAGTTAACCAACTTTATAAGGAAGCGTTAATGCATCAAGCAGAGTTAGTCCGTTTTATTAGCGGTATTGATCGCCAAGAAGAGCGCCGTTTTGAAGATACAATGGCGATCATCGACATGTATTATGAGTTTACTCCGACTGCATTTAGTAATGGCCAGCAGCAAAACAGTGCAGAACAAAACTTAGGATCTTGCAAAGTGTTTTCATTTGCAATGCGACATCAATTGTCGGAATCGCAAACGCTTAAGCTTTTCGGCCAATACTACCAAGATGTGTTAGCCACGCCTCAAGGTGCGGACCATCAGAATATTCGCCAGTTTATGCAACATGGATGGGCTGGTATTCGTTTTACTGGAACGCCGCTGCTTTTGAAAAGCTAATCATAGAAAAGCTTGTTAGTTGAAAAACTAATTTTGTTGACTCAATTAGGCTTTGACTATTTAAGGCTTTAATTATTTAAGGCTTTGAAAGTTAAAGCCTTAATAGATTAACGTTAAAGTAACGCAAGATAATGCCAGTTATTTTATATAAGTCATTTTATGACTGCTCAACCTATTTAAAAGCCTTCTACTCCAGCCATGTCAGGCAGATGATGCGCAATCCCTTTATGACAATCAATGCAGGTCTGCTCACCACTTTCTAAGTAGGTTGAATGCATTTTTGCTGCCCGCTCAGATTGTCGGGTGAAATCCATATAATCAAATTCATGACAATTTCTGCATTCTAATGAATTATTTGCTTTTAAACGGCGCCACTCATGTTCGGCAAGCTCACGTCGTTTAGCTTCAAACTTCTCTGGCGTATTAATCGAGCCGACAAGGTGTGCCCAAATCTCTTTAGACGCTTGCATTTTACGGGCAATTTTATCGGTCCATTTATGGGGAACATGGCAGTCATGACAAGTGGCTCGCACGCCGCTACGATTGGTGTAATGAATCGTGGGCTTCATTTCTTCATAAACATTTTGATGACAACTACTGCAAAACTCTTCGGTACTCGACATTTCAAGAGCGGTATTAAATGCCCCCCAAAATACGATCCCCGCAATAAAACCACCAATGACCAAAAAACCTAAGCTGTAATGCACACTGGGCTTTTTGATTACTTGCCAAACTGTATTTAATAATGCTTTTAATTTTTCCATTGTTTGTCCGTAATCTAGGTTAATGGAGTGGCTTTTTAAATCTTTCTGTTAGGTTGATGAGTTAAATAGTTAGCCTGTTGTTGCGCTGAAAAAACGTATTAATGTAATGAGTATAAGAGGTATTTAAATCATTGCTTAAATAATGATAAGTGTAAGCATGAGCTTTTAGCATTATTTAACTTCAGTAGATGCTTGAGTCGGCTTGAGCACTCTTTTAATAAACCGCTTAATTACAATAGTGTTATTCAGGCCAAATAGATCACTTTGAGGTGGAAGTGAAGGCAAAGGGAAAAATGAAAGGGAACAGCTATTTGAATACAGCAAGGGCAGCGCCCTTGCTGATTATTATTGCTTAAATGTCTAATGCAGATAAATGAATTTGATATAAATTGCCTTTACCGTTCTCAATACGAGTAAAAAATAAGTAGTTACCATCGGGAGAAATAATCGGCGTAAACTCATGATCTGCTGTATTTACTTTATCGCCTAAACTATTCGCTATAGTCCATTTACCGTTAACACGATTTGAGATGTATAAATCGCCTTTACCTCGGCTGTCCTCGCGATCTTTGATACTAAAAACAATGGTGTTTCCGTCTCGAGATACTGCTGAGTCGCCAATATTACCGTTCACTCCATAAATATGACTTGATAAAGGTTCTGGTGTCGCAAATCCATTGCCTTTGGGTTGGGCAACAAACATATGTCTGCCATTGTCTCTAAATGAAGGGAAGTAGAGCTCGCCTTTGTCTGTCAGTGATGGATATAGATCGGCGGCATCTGAATTAATATCAAGATACTCAGGTTGCTGCCATTGATCATTTTTCCACGTTGAGCGCCATATATTGACTTCTTTTGCTTCCTCTTGCTCACCCTCTAATGGCCTTTTAGACACAAAGTATAGCTGTGAGTAATCAGCACTGTAATAAGGGTCTGCATCTAAGTATTCACCTGATATTGCAAGTGCAGTTGGTTGCTGCCATTCACCTGATACAAACGATGACTGCATCATAGTGCAGTGGCTAAAATCATCTTTACATCTTGCAAAAATGACATTATCACCGGCCTTGTTGAACACTGTATTAATTTCAAAATTGGCTTTAGTTGAAATAATGCCTGGCGCGAACTCTACCACTTTATCTTTTGCTAACGCAGAGTGATAAGGCGCTGCGTATAAATCCTGTTGCGGAAAAAAGCTTGAAGTAACTGCTATGCAAGTTATTAATATAACGATACTTTTCATCTTTTATTAAACTCCCTTTATAAGCTTAATCGTCACTGATTAACGTTAAGTAACTTATTTTTTGAGTAGAAATTTTGGCAATGGTATTATAAAAACAATTAAATGTGAATTTGGATTTACATTTAATTGTTTATAACTTATGCATTTGGCTTATTTGTTGAATTTAAAATCAGCAGAAAGGGGTTAAAACGGAAAATAACATTTCGCTTTACGCGGACATCTAACGCTTAATTAACTGTAAACAAACTGTCATAATAGTTAGCATTGTTTTGTTAAGAGAATAATGTCGGTTACGCGATGTTTTACCTTTGATAAACATAACTATTCGATATTGCAAAATATTATATTTACAAGGACTTAATATGAAACGCTTGCTCGCCCTGATACTGCTTTGTCAGGCTCCTTTTGTTGCAGCAAATGACACGACTTCTAATGAGATACTGCATTGGCAAGACAATAGCCTGTCTTATCTTTATGGCGATAACTTTAAAGTTAATCCTCAAACACAACAAACAATCACTTATGAACATGCCAGCGGCTGGAATATCGGTGACTTGTTCATGTTTGTGGACTTTACTAAATATAATGGTGAAGAAGACTTTTTAAATGGTGAAACAACCTATTACGGTGAGTTCGCCCCACGTTTTAGTTTTAGCAAAATGTTAGATAAACCTGTAGAAATGGGTTTTGTAAAAGACGTATTAATTGCGACTACCGTGGAGTTTGGCGAAGGTGATGTTGAATCATTCTTAATTGGCGCAGGCGTTGATTTAGCGATTCCAGGTTTCGATTTTTTCCAATTAAATATGTATAAGCGTTTTCCTGATGGCCGTGATGGCGATACATGGCAAATTACCCCAGTTTGGAAGATGAGTTGGCCAGTAGGTGAGTCGAAGATTGTGTTTGATGGATTTATTGATTGGGTAGTAGATTCAGACGGCAGTTACGAGAAAAACTTCCATTTTAACCCACAGCTTAAATATGATTTAGGTAAACAAGTCGGCATGCGAGAAAGTGCGTTATACGTGGGTATTGAGTATGACTACTGGAAGAATAAATACGGTATTAAAAGCAGTTCAGGCTTTAATACAGATCAAAGCGTGACGAATTTACTGGTGAAATATCACTTTTAATCAGGTCTGCTTTAATGACAAAAGTATGTTGAGTTGAAATACGGATATCGTTTATGCACAAATACGAGCCAAGTGCGGCATAAACGATATTCAGTCTAGCGCTTAGCGCTTATTTATTTTGGATCGCGTAAATAGGTTTTACGATGGGAAAATTGCTGATTAAGTTTACTCACATCAGCTCGAGTCGGATCCAATACCTCAGTAGTACCATCATCATTAATCATATACTTATCAATGGTTTTATTAACAAAATCCACCACAAAAACAGAGCCAGTCTCTAATTGAGCGATAGAAGCATCTCGCTGCTCAGCAGAGCAATCATTACATTCGATAACCGCAGCAGAAGCGCTTGATGCCAAGAAAAACGAAGCAACTAAAACACATGTAGCAAAAGATAAATTCATCAAGACTTTTTTATTAATAGAAAGGTTATTGATAGAAAGGTTATTTGTTGCAACCTGACTTTTCTCCCCATGACTAGTAGCACCCTGACTATTAGAGAAATGCTTCATAAAAACTCCTATCATCGATTTTCTTTGAACTGATTAATACGCAATAAATGTGATCTAGGTCACACTTAAATCCTATTGGATATTCTTCAAACTGTCTAGCATTAACAGAAAATTAACGAGTGATGGTTCAGCTGATGGTTCAGCTGATGGTTCAGCTGATGGGGCGCAGGAGAGGGGTAATGATTTGGCTTATCTGTCGGCTTGTTAGATGGTAGACACACCAGAGGCACCAAACCTGCTACAGGCTCAAAATCAGCCCTAAAATAAGTGCCCAAGAAAATTTATACCGCTTTTGACCTCATTGGATTCGACCTAATTTGAAATGATGAGTTTTAACTGAAGTTTGTTCTGACGCACCTATTTAAAAGTCATTACGTTACTTTTTACAATGGGTGGCATGTTAAATGTTTACGGGGGAGTAGTTAGCGTCAGACTTTATTGAATTTGAATAGCAAATTGTCATAAAGATGATCGCAATCCAGGTAAGAGTTGTTACTTTACTTTCTTACAATGAGTGGCATGTTAAGTTATGCTCTTTCTCTCGCCATCTCCAGTGAAACAAACTCTTTGGAAACAGCATTGATGCTTCTAAATTGGTACCACTGCAACCCGCATATCAACAACGAACACACAATAAAGCTGATAACGGGAAGCAGAAGCAATGAGATTAATGGGTCTGCTAAATTAAGTAACATCATTAAATCCATTTATTAGTCCTCATTACTTACTAATGCTGTATCTGACTCCGTTACTGATTCAGTCAACTGAAGAGAAGTACTTAGCTCAAATAGTTGCTCTGCGATGTGACTTTGCAAATTCAAAGTAATTTCTTGTGTCGCAGTTTGTAGCATTTCTGTGGTTGCTTCAGTAAAACGTGTTTCTAATGCACTTACGACATCAGCACTACTCAATTCGTTCGCTTGGGCGCCAACACTTGCTGTTGCAATAACTGTAATTAACGCTAACTTTTTAAATGTACGGTTAGTTTTTGTAGATACTGAGCGAGTGACTAAATTTGTATTTGAGCTTGAGTTAAACATGGTGTCTTCCTTTTCAATTATGGGGTACACCTAGGTTATTACAAGCTGCGTGCCAAGTTTTGAGCTGGTCAATTAAATGCTTGATTTAAATTATTTTTAAATAGTTTTAATCAAAAGCAAATCAAAAATAAATCAAATCATATTCAATTCGCTCTTGTGCAATAAATGAACAATTAGTCATTTTAACCACCTAAGTAGTGAGTTTAGCTAACTCTTAATTAGCAAACCAAAAATACAAAAAAACTTAATCAGTGGTGATATGCGAAGAAGTAGAAATAAGAAGGGGCATAATCTGATTCTATTTATTTTGGCCATCGCTTGTAAGCGGGTTTACTGATGTCACGATGGCTGGGATACCTAAGAGTGAACATGGCTCAATTTAAGGCTATGTTGGCATCGATAGGCAGGAAGCCTTAATGTCATGTAGTGCATGGATGCATATATGACCTGCCTCCATCACCTCAATTCACTTAACTCACTCGGACACTTCTAACGGGGGGGCATACAGCTTCTGACTTCATTTTAATTGAGTTAAGTTTACTCAAGTACACTTGTTCCTAATTTTTTATCAATGTATATTCAAGTTACTGATATTATGAGTAATAGCAATGAAATCTTTATATCGCTTTTTTAGTTGTACTGAATCAAAGAAAGACTCCCCTAACGTAAATCGCGATATTGATACTCTAGCCAAATCTTACCTATGGTTCAGCTAAAAGACCTCAATGACCCCTTTGAAGGTTTATATGTTGAACGTTTGAAGTTTCGGAAAGCAGAGGATATAACCTCTGAAGAAGTACAGCATGTTTTACGATTGGTTGCAGCGGAAAAAGACAAAACGATATTACGAACTTCAGATTTTAATGTATCTAGCTTAAGTTCTGAGGAGTTATTTTCTCAAAAGCAACATGTCGCCTTCGCAACAAATAGAATATTCAATGATCTTCTTGAAATGAAAGAACTTAATTATGTCTGCTGCTTTAACCAAGACAAGCTTCAGAAGCTGAGTGGTAAACATGGATGGGTTAAATCAAACGTATTAAAAGCTATAGAGTCTAAACTTATGTGGTCTCACTACGGTAATGGTTTACGGGGAATGGCGATTGAATTTACTCAAAAAGATTTACACGCGAGTATCTCCAATTTAAACCGAGAACTTTTAAACAGTGAAAATAATATAGTATTAGATGGCGACCCTATGGATTATGATGGTCAATATAAAATGGATACATTATCGCTAATGCTCGAATACGGTAAAAGTCGAAAAGGTAATGGTCCTGCTGCTGTATTGTTAATGAAGTGCAAAGAGTGGGAGTATGAGCAGGAATATCGAATTACCATTTGTCCGTCCAAAAAACTTTTAATAGACGAACACTCTCCCAGAGGGTTAGAAATAAACTATGCACCAGATAGCATAAAATCTATTACTATTGGACAAAAAATGAGTGAAGAAAATAGAGTTGAGTTATTGAAAGTAGCAACAAAACTTAATCTGCATAGCAAATTACAAGTTGCTGAAATCGATCTAGAAACATTCCGACTTAAAATAGTTCCTTATGATGATTCATTGTTTAGTTAAATCTACTTTGAACTTCTCAAGTGCAAACCCGATAATCACGAGCTCATATAGAGTGAGTGGGGGTTAAAGTGATAAATTTAGTAACTAATCCAAAGACCGCCGCAGTCTCCAATAATCCCCATTCCAAGTTGCTGAAATATGTAGATAAAAATGCCGTATAGCCATCATGGATGATGGCTAAGGCTCAGGGGGACATGGATGTCCCGTCTGAGGCGTAGGTATTTTTATTGAAGTATGAGGCTTATTCGCTTTGAAAGAATAACTTGGTTGGGGCGGCAAGGGATATCGAAAAGGGAAATGCTGTTGTTTCCCTTTCGTCTGGTGTGGGCGAAGCGCCACGACCTTAATCAGCCGTTAGGCTGAAATGGCAGCGCCATCATCCAAACGAAGTTTGGAACCCCAAAGAGTAATCAAGTGATTACTCAACATCACTCCTTACTCAGGATCATAGTCCAAAACCGGTGCCAACCATCTCTCCGTTTCTTCAAGGCTCATTCCCTTACGAGCAGCATAATCTTCGACTTGATCTTTACCCACATTAGTCACCCCAAAGTAGCGTGATTTCGGGTGGGCAAAGTACCAGCCAGATACCGCTGCAGTTGGGAACATGGCATAGCTTTCGGTGATGTTTAAGCCGATGGTTTCATCTGGCTTGAGCAAATCCCACAGTAAGCCTTTTTCAGTATGATCAGGACACGCTGGGTAACCAGGGGCTGGGCGAATACCTTTGTACTTTTCACGAATAAGCGCTTCGTTATCTAACACTTCATCTGCCGCATAGCCCCAAAACTCTTTACGTACACGTTCATGCATGCGCTCGGCAAACGCTTCGGCTAATCGATCTGCAAGGCATTTAAGCATAATAGCGTTGTAGTCATCATGGTTGGCTTCAAAGCGCTCGACATGCTCATCAATACCATGACCTGCTGTGACCGCAAAGCCGCCCATGTAATCGGCTACACCTGAGTCTTTTGGCGCAACAAAGTCTGATAAACAGAAGTTGTCATTGCCTACACGCTCTAACTGCATACGCAGGTGATGGGTGGTCATTTCAACGCTGTTGCGACTTTCATCAGTGTAAATTTCAATATCATCGTGATTAACAGTGTTAGCAGGGAAGAGTCCCATTACCGCTTTAGCGGTTAGCCACTTTTCACTGATGATGGTTTTTAGCATGGCTTTACCGTCAGCGTAGAGTTTACGTGCTTCTTCACCGACGACTTTGTCATCTAAAATATCAGGAAAACGACCGTGCAGTTCCCAGCTTCTAAAAAACGGTGTCCAGTCGATACGATCCACTAGGTCTTCTAATGGATAGTCATCAAACACTTGGCGACCTAATACATTAGGCTTGAATGGTGTATGGTTTTGCCAATCATGCTGACAGCGGTTTTCGCGGGCTGCTTCAATAGGCACGATGGTTTTGCGTTTAGTTTGTGATAAGCGCTTTTCACGCATGATGTCGTATTCTTCATAAGCGGCATCAATGGTGGCTTGGCGGGTGTCGTTATTAATTAATTTTGACACCATAGGTACTGCGCGTGAGGCATCGGCAATATAAATGGCGCCATGGGGATAGTGGGGCGCAATTTTCACCGCGGTGTGAATTTTTGAACAAGTTGCACCGCCAATAATGGCTGGAATGGTTAAACCTTCACGGTGGAAAGTTTTCACGTTATGTACCATTTCATCAAGGCTTGGGGTGATAAGGCCTGACATACCGATAATATCGATATCGTGCTCTTTTACCGCTTCAAGGATTTTATCAACGGCGACCATGACACCTAAATCAACCACTTCATAACCGTTACAAGCCAGTACGACGCCGACGATGTTTTTGCCGATATCATGCACATCGCCTTTTACCGTGACCATCAAAATACGGCCATTAGACTGGCCTTCTACTTTTTCGGCTTCAATGTATGGATTAAGGTAAGCCACGGCTTTTTTCATGACTCGGGCTGATTTAACCACTTGTGGCAAAAACATTTTACCAGCGCCAAATAAGTCGCCAACCACGTTCATGCCATTCATTAATGGCCCTTCAATCACATCTAATGGGCGAGTGGCTTGCAGCCTTGCTTCTTCGGTATCGTCATCAATAAATTCTGTAATACCTTTTACCAGCGCGTGGGATAAACGTTCTTCTACTGGCCAGCTGCGCCATGCTAAATCTTCTTTTTTAGCGGCTTGCTTGCCGTCGCCGCGGAATTTCTCAGCAACATCAAGCAGCTGCTCAGTATTGGTTGAATCTACAACTGGACAAGGTAAGTTTTGAACCACGTTCTCAACTTTTTCTTTAAGCTCTGGGTCGATATCGTCATAAATCGCCAATTGCCCAGCGTTAACAATACCCATGTCCATACCAGCTTGAATCGCATGATATAAAAACACCGCATGAATGGCTTCACGTACAGGGTTATTGCCTCGGAACGAGAACGATACGTTAGACACACCACCTGAAATCATTGCATAGGGTAGCGTTGATTTGATGTCTTTAATCGATTCAATAAAGTCGACGGCATAGTTATCATGCTCATCAATACCTGTAGCAATGGCAAAAATATTGGGGTCGAAAATAATGTCTTCTGGCGGAAAGCCCACCACATCAACAAGCACACGGTATGCGCGAGTACAAATCTCGGTTTTACGGGCTCGAGTGTCGGCTTGGCCGTCTTCATCAAATGCCATCACAATGGCTGCAGCGCCATAGCGTTTAACTAAAGTCGCTTGCTTAATAAAGGCTTCTTCACCTTCTTTCATCGAAATTGAGTTAACGATGGACTTACCTTGAACGCACTTAAGACCTGCTTCAATCACGTCCCATTTTGATGAGTCAATCATGATAGGCACACGTGAGATATCAGGCTCTGAGGCGATTAAGTTCAAAAACTTTTTCATCGACTCTGCGCCATCTAGCATGCCTTCATCCATGTTGACGTCGATGATTTGGGCGCCGTTTTCAACTTGCTCGCGCACCACATCTAGCGCTTCTTCAAATTTCTCTTCTTTGATTAATCTAAGGAACTTGGCAGAACCTGTCACGTTGGCGCGTTCGCCGACGTTAACAAACAACGAGTCGCCATCAATGGTTAATGGCTCTAATCCTGAAAGGCGACAAGCCACTGGAATATCAGGTATTTGACGAGGTTGGTGATTAATCACTGATTCGCGAATGGTATTGATATGATCTGGTGTACTACCACAACAGCCACCAACGATATTAAGCATGCCTTCGCGCGCCCACTCGCTAATGACTTCAGCCATTTCTTCAGGAGTTTCATCATAGCCACCAAATTCGTTTGGTAAGCCTGCGTTAGGGTGAGCAGAAACAAAACATTCTGAGATACGTGATAATTCTTCAACGTATGGACGCAGCTCTTTTGGACCTAACGCACAGTTAAGGCCAATCGACAGCGGTTTAATGTGACGTAGTGAGTTGTAAAAACCTTCGGTAGTTTGTCCGGTAAGGGTTCGGCCTGATGCATCGGTAATGGTGCCAGAAATCATCACGGGTAGGCGATCGCCCAAGTCATCAAAGACTTTTTCGATAGCAAATAAAGCGGCTTTAGCGTTAAGGGTATCAAAGATGGTTTCGACCATGATGATATCTGCGCCGCCTTCAATTAACGCATTAGTAGACTCAACATACGCATCAACTAACTCATCAAAGCTAACATTACGAAAACTTGGATCATTTACATCAGGGCTGATTGAGCAGGTTCGGTTGGTTGGGCCTAAAACACCGGCAACATAACGTGGGCTACCCGTTTGTGCTGCCACTTCATCAGCAGCTTCGCGGGCAACGCGAGCACCTTCAAGATTAATTTCGGCAGATAACGATTGCATGTCGTAATCGGCCATAGCAATAGTGGTGGCGTTAAATGTATTGGTTTCAATGATGTCTGCGCCAGACAGCATGTACTTGGTATGAATGTCTTTAATGATTTGACGTTGGCTTAACACCAACATGTCATTGTTACCTTTAACATCGCAATGCCAATCTTTAAAACGTTCACCGCGGTAATCTGCTTCTTCCAATTTGTAGTCTTGGATCATGGTGCCCATAGCGCCATCAAGAATCACAATACGTTCATTTAGCGTATTGGTAAGTTGTTCTAGAACCTGACTGTAGGAAGTCGACTTCGTCATATCGGATTACCTTTATTGCAATATTTAATTGGTGCTATTGGCCAATCAATTGAGTGATGAAGCAGTGCGATTAATAAAAATAGCATACCTTTATTTGGTAAATAAAAGGCGGCTTATAATGAAAATCCCTGCAAAAATATTCAGCCCCAATCTCATCTCTAATCTTATCTTTATGATGGGTTAGATATTTGTTTGGACATTTAAACGTATAGACGTCCATAATACGTTTAAATAGATTGTAAGAGCAAGGGCATAACAGAAGTAAGCGGACTACAAATTTGAATTCTGTGTCTTTGAAATCTTTATAATCGCTGATTTTACCAAGTAGACTGTATTATTACGAAGATGAAATGTCGGCAAGTTGCTGATGAAAATAGTGATTTTTCTTGTCACTTTGATTGCAATAGTTACTGCTATTGCTGATAGCTAATGCTGTGAGAACAATACAGCGAGCTAATACTTACAGCTATTACTTATAGCTAATGCTTAACGTTAAGTGTTTCCAAGAGAATGTTTGAAAAGGTGAGTCGTTGAGATGAAACAGGCCAAATTGATATTACTTCGCCATGGTCAGTGCGAGGGCGGTGATATTCTACGGGGAAAAACAGATGTTACCTTATCGCCGCTAGGTTGGGCGAATATGGAAACTGCTCTTAAAAATCTGGATTTGGTTCGCCAAGCTCCGTCTCTTTCAATCTATAGCTCACCTTTACTGCGCTGTCGTCAATTTGCCGAAGAAACGGTCGCTGACATTAATCAGTCAGGTTTGTTCGCGCTTAACTTATCTGAGCAAGTTGCTAAATCAACTACTGTCCCCCCCCTGGAAATAAAGCTCATGCCAGAGTTTCAAGAAATTGATTTTGGTGATTGGGATGGGCAAACCTTTGATGCTTTATATCAAAATGATCCGAAGGCGTTAGATTTATACTGGGACAATCCGTGGGGAAATACGCCGCCTAAGGGTGAGCCAATGACGGAATTTGAAGCCAGAGTCACAAGCGGACTTACTGAAGTGACTCAGCAGCTGGAGTCTAAGTTGCTGCTGAATCAAAAGCAGCAAGAGTCGATTAAGCTCTCGCAAGAGAATATCGCTACAGCGTTAATCGTCACCCATGGTGGCGTGATAAGGCATATTATTGGTCATATACTTGGTCTTGAACGCTGCAAAGGCCTATATGCGCAATTAGCCATTGATTATGCTGCTAGTGTGGTCATTGATGTGTATTGGCCTGAAGCTCAATCATTAAGTCATAACAGCATTGATGGTAATAGTGTTAATGCTGATAAAAAAGTAGCTAGCGACAAAATTAAACCAGTGTATCGTCTGAATTGGCCAAGTTAAAAAGTTACTTAAAAGGTCATTAACTCAGTGAGATATGTCGTACAATAGTGCGATAAGATTGTCAGCCTGAAATCAGGTTATTTATACAAACAAAATTGCGTTAATTTGTTGCTAAAATCTATCTGTATTAACTCGCAGCAAATGAATAGGGAATCATGGTTCACGTAAGTTCACTTACGATGATTAGCATGAACTGTACCCGCAACTGTAATGTGAAATACACTTAGCTTAAACAGCGTGTTATTTCATAAAGTCAGATACCTAGCGCTATTTTTCTAGCTGTAATCAGCGTTATACAACCTGTGCGGGTGACTCAGGCGGAGTGTGAATGTTTTTAATAAGTACGTCCCTCTTAACGGGCAGAGCTGCATATTTAATGGCTAAGGCGATTAATCTATGAGTTCAAAACTTTCTTCAGCGTTAAGCGTTGAACATCTCAGCTGGTCTGTTGATGATAATCAAATCCTCTCACGGGTGAACTTTGCCTTACAACAAGGTGAAATGCTAGGGCTTATTGGGCCTAATGGCGCAGGTAAATCTAGCTTACTGCGTTGTTTCTATCGTTATATAACCCCAGAACAAGGCCAAGTTAAGTTGTTTGGGCAAAATATTAGCGACTTTACTCAAAAGCAGCTCGCTACCAAAGTGGCAGTGGTCCAGCAAGAAACACCGCACTATTTTGAAATGACTACTGAGCAAATAGTTGCTATGGGATTAACGCCCCATAAAGGCTTGTTCGAATCAGACTCCCAAGCAGACAAACGTCATATTGTCGATGCACTTGAAAAGGTGGGGTTGCAACTAAAAGCCAAACAACAATATGAACAGTTATCGGGTGGCGAAAAACAGCGGGCGTTAATTGCGCGCGCCATTGTGCAACAGCCGCAACTATTGATCCTTGATGAGCCGACAAATCATTTGGATATTCGTTATCAAATTCAAATATTAGAGTTAGTGAGGCAATTAGGTATTAGCGTTATTACCTCGATTCATGATCTGAATTTGGCTAGTGCGGTATGTGACCGTTTGTTGCTATTAGATAAAGGCCAATGCGTGGCGCAGGGGTTACCTGATGAGGTGTTAACCGAAGCGATAATCGGTGATGTTTTTGGTGTTTGCTGTCAGGTATCTAAACATCCTCAACATGGTAAACCTTTGATTACTTATTTTTATGGCTATCAAAGCGAACATTCCCATGACATGGAGAATGGTTCATGACATTGGCAGCCTCATCCATAAAATATAAAGCGTTGATAGTGACAACGGCTTTATTAACCCTGATAACCCCTATAGCTGCTGCGAGTTTCGGTGCAGCTAATATTAGTTTCGAGCAAGTGTTCAGTTTGTTTACTTCATCTATTTTGGGCGTAGACCCAATAAACTCTGACGGCACGAGCGCGATAACTCAGCGAATTGTGTTTGAACTGCGCTTACCACGGATAATGCTGGCCTTTATCGCCGGTGCAGGTTTAGCGTTAGCGGGCAGTGTGTTGCAAACTGTCACCCGAAATCCATTAGCAGATCCCTATTTATTTGGTATAAGTTCTGGTGCCTCTTTTGGCGCTGTTTTAGTGTTGAGCTTTTTTGGTAGCCAAGGGCTAGTACACCAGTGGTTATCGGAGTCAGGCAGTCATTTAGCTAATGCTTTATTGCGTTCTGGCTGGTTTAGCCATGATGCTTGGTGGTCTTGGTCATCCCTTAGTTTGCCAATTGGCGCCTTTATTGGCGCTTGTTTTTCAGTGTTATTGGTATTGTCTTTATCGGGTTTTGGCCGCGCAAGCCAAGTGGAAAGAATGCTGTTATCGGGTGTGGCTACCTCGTTTATGTTTGGCGCACTCACCAGTTTAGTCTTGTATTTTTCAAGCCCTCAAGCGGCGGCATCTGTATTGTTTTGGAGTCTAGGCAGTTTTGCGAAAGCGAGCTGGCAAGGGCTGGTTATACCTGCTGTAGTCGTAAGCAGTAGTATATTGATTATTCTGGCATTTAAGCGTCAAGTTATTGCCATACAAGCAGGAGATGAAACTGCACATTCCTTAGGTGTTAACGTCTCGAAATTACGTTTATATATGTTGATTTTGTGCTCGTTAATTACTGCGGTATTAGTCGCAAGTTGTGGCGGTATTGGCTTTGTGGGGCTAATGATCCCTCATACCGTAAGGTTACTGTTTCCTGGGCAACAACCCATTTTAACCACCGCACTCGTCGGTGGATTATTTATGGTGTGGATTGATGTATTCGCCCGTTGTTTACTTGCCAATCAAGAATTACCAGTGGGGATAATCACAGCTGCAATTGGTAGTGTGTTCTTCTTATTTGTTTTACGCCATCGTCGATAAGACGCTGTTTTGGAGTATAAAAATGTTTGCAGTAGATCCTATTAACCATCATATCGATGAACAGATCCAACATAAAATAAACCAAAAAACTAAGCCTCTAGGGGCTTTAGGCCTATTAGAAACACTGGCAACGCAAATTGCTAAAGTGCAGTTTGCTAAACAATTTAATGGCAGACACAAATTGTTTATTAAGCAGCCTGCCATGTTGGTATTTGCTGGTGACCATGGAATTGCTGCTCACGGTGTGTCTATCGCACCAAGTGAAGTTACCAAACAAATGGTGGCAAACTTTGCATCTGGCGGTGCGGCAATTAATGTCTTTTGTCGTCAAATGGGCTTAAACCTTGAAGTGATTGACTGCGGAATGTTAACTCCAAGTGATCATCCAAGTGTCACTAATCATCGATTGGGTTCAGGCACACAAGCTATTCACCAAAAGCCTGCCATGAGTTTATTGTCGGTTAAAGATGGTTTTAGTTATGCCAATGAAGTGGTGCAACGTCATTATGACTCTGGCTGTAATTTAATTGCCCTTGGCGAGATGGGGATTGGTAATACGTCTTCAGCCGCTGCTGTTATGGCTGCATTATTAAAGCTTAATGTGAAAGACTGCGTTGGCCGCGGCACTGGTATTAACGATGAAGCTTTTGCGTTGAAAACTGAATTATTAACTGTAGCGATGAACTTACATCGAAGTAAACTCAATGACCCAGTAAATATCTTGGCGTGTTTGGGGGGCTTTGAAATTGTGCAAATGACCGGAGCAATTTTAGCTGCTGCCGAGAAAAGAATGTTAGTGGTGATTGATGGCTTTATTGCAACTGCTGCCGCTTTAGCTGCCGTTGCATTGCACCCAGATGCACGTGGATATTTGATTTTTGCTCATCAGTCTGATGAGCAAGGCCATGTAAAAATGCTTGAAGCATTAGATGCCAAGCCAGTTCTATCACTTGGTTTAAGACTAGGTGAGGGCACAGGCGCAGCGCTTGCACTGCCAATTATTGAAGCTTCGGTAAATTTCTACAATGAAATGGCCAGCTTTGAAAATGCAGGTGTGAGCAATGTGGTTTAGAAATAACATTTTTAAGCTTACCCGCTAGCGATAAGTAAACTCATCAAGGATTAACACATGTCTCATGATCCGCAAACTGGCGCATTTTTAAATCTGGGCTGGCTCAGAAAACAGTTAAACCTGCTGTTAATCGCGGTTAGTTTTTTTACGCGGATCCCAATTCCTGCTTGGGTTGAATTTGATAGCGATAAACTTAATAAAGCCAGTCGCTATTTTGGCGTTGTTGGAGTTATTGTTGGCGCTGCTAGTGCTTTGGTATTTTGGTTAACTCAGTTTATTTTCCCCAACAGTGTGGCAGTGATCTTAGCCATTATCACTGGCGTATTAATAACAGGTGGCTTTCATGAAGATGGTTTAGCTGACACCGCCGACGGTTTTGGTGGTGGCTGGAAAGTCGCAGATAAATTGAAAATCATGAAAGATTCTCGCATTGGTACTTATGGCACCTTAGCGGTGGGATTAACCTTACTATTAAAGTGGCAACTATTGGTTGAAATTGCACTTTATAGCCCATTAAAAGCAGCAATAGCCTTGATAGTAGCGCATCCTTTAAGTCGAGTTGTTGCGGCGAGTATGATTTTTTCTGAGCAATATGTCACTGAAGATGACGGCAGTAAATCTAAGCCTTTAGCTCAGCACCAACATATCAATGACTTATTGATCTTATGCTTGAGTGGCTTTGCTGTTTTAGCCTGCTTAAATGGGCTTGTCGCATTTGTCTTATTACTGGCTTTGGTCGCGTTAAGGCAATTATTGATTTGGGGATTCAATCGCCAAATTGGTGGCTATACAGGTGACACTTTAGGGGCAGCACAACAAATTAGTGAACTGATGTGTTATTGCATCTTTTTAACCATAGGTTTGAATTAATGATCCATCTTGTTTTAGGCGGAGCTCGTTCTGGCAAAAGTCGTTATGGCGAGTCGCTTGTTGAAAATTATGCTGCAGAGCAGATTGCAAAGCATCTCAAGCAATCTGTTGAGCACTATGGCGAAAATAATGTCGAGAACAGTGCCGAACAGCATGTTGAAAAAGATTCTAAGCCAAGCATTCGTTGCGTTTATATTGCTACGGCCACCGCCTTAGATGAGGAAATGAGCCAGCGCATCGCAAAGCATAAACAAGATAGAGTAGACGCGAATATAAGTTGGGAGCTAATTGAAACTCCACTTGCCTTAGCGTCAACTTTAATAGAGCAAAACGCCGATGATACAGTCATTTTGGTTGACTGTTTAACTCTGTATCTAACCAACCATTTAATTGCCAGTGAAGAAACTCATCGCAATGGCGTCGACGATTTGTGGCAACAACAAAAACAAGCCCTGCTTTCATGCTTACCAAATCTTAAAGGGCAGATTATTTTTATCAGTAACGAAGTCGGCTCTGGCATAGTGCCATTAGGTGAGCTCACTCGACGTTTTGCTGATGAGGCAGGTTGGCTCAATCAAGCTATTGCGAAACAAGCTGATAAAGTCACTTTAGTGATTGCAGGCTTGCCTTTAGCGCTTAAGTAAATCACTCAGTTTTGTACTGTGGTTTATTAAATCCATTTTCATATACCTATTCAAGCTTAAGGGTGATTGGCGTTAATGAGCAATCAAGATAATTTAATTCCTGCAATGAAAAATGCAGTTGTGAAAAATACTGTTGTGAAAAGTGCTGCTGAGATGAAGCACGATACTAATTCAGATTCTAATTTCGCCACTAAATCCGTCATTAAACACGTTTATCAAGCTGGCGATGCTAAAACCTTGATGGTGCAAGGCACCACATCTGATGCGGGTAAAAGCACCTTAGTCGCTGGTTTGTGTCGTTTATTTGCCAGAAAAGCAATCAAGGTTGCACCATTTAAACCACAAAATATGGCGCTCAATAGTGCTGTAACCAGTGATGGTGGTGAAATTGGCCGCGCCCAAGCCTTACAAGCAGTAGGATGTAAGCTTGAACCTCATACTGACTTTAACCCTGTTTTATTAAAGCCAAGTTCAGATACTGGCTCGCAAGTTATTATTCATGGCAAAGCGTTAACCACACTTGAGGCGCAAGCTTTTTTTGGACCCGAAAGCCAGAACTACAAGTCCGTTGCCATGAATGCAGTACTGCAATCTTTTGAGCGCTTAACTGCGCAATATGAAATGGTCATTATTGAAGGTGCTGGCAGTCCTGCCGAGATAAACCTACGTGAAGGTGATATTGCCAATATGGGCTTTGCTGAAGCGGTAGGTTGCCCAGTGATCATTATTGCCGACATTGATAAAGGCGGCGTGTTTGCTCATTTGGTCGGCACGTTAGCTCTACTCAGTGTATCAGAGCAAAACCGCGTAAAAGGCTTTGTGATTAATCGTTTTCGAGGTGATATTAGTTTATTGCAGCCGGGCATCGACTGGCTTGAAAACTATACTAATAAACCTGTGTTAGGAGTGCTGCCTTACTTACATGATTTACACCTTGATGCGGAAGATGCGCTGGTGGATAGCCCGCAAACAGTAGCGCAAACTAAGACAGAAAAACTAAAAGTATTAGTATTGGTATTTCCGCGTATCAGCAACCACACTGACTTCGATCCATTAAGGCTTAATCCTAATGTGGAGTTCAATTATGTCAGTATGCAAACTCAAGCCGCGAACGCCGCTTTCCCTCAAGCTGATGTGATTATTCTGCCAGGCAGTAAAAATGTCAGGGCTGATCTAGCATTTATGCGCGAGCAAGGCTGGGATATTGAACTGAGTCGACACCTTCGCTATGGCGGTAAAGTGATTGGTATTTGTGGGGGGTATCAAATGTTAGGTAACGCCATACACGACCCCAATGGAGTTGAAGACAACGCAGGTTCATCCAAAGGCTTAGGATTGATTGATACCGAAACATTGCTAACGGATGATAAGCGGCTTCAACAAGTGCAAGGGGTGATTTCTCTTAACAATCAGCAAGCTCAAGTGGCTGGATATGAAATCCATTGCGGCGAAACACAATTTAATCGCCCCGAAACACGCTTACCTCAGCCTTTGACGCTTCGTCACCATGTCCTAAATAGCGCTGAAACTATGATTAAAAGTGACCAAGCCACTAGTGAATTTGCCGAAGGTTTTATCACTGCAGATAATCAGATTTTAGGCACTTATGTTCATGGCCTATTTGATAGCCCACAAGCTTGCCAGTTAATATTGAACTGGGCAGGTATACAATATGTTGATGCCATCGATATTAATCAACTTAGAGAGCAACAACTTGAACGATTAGCCGATGTGCTTGAAGCGCATTTAGATATGGACAAACTAACAGGAAGTCTTGCATGACACAGTCTGACAGCAACGCTAACAATGGTGCTAATAATGACACTGAAAATAGCGCTCACGAAAATGAAACCACACAAATAGACGCCAACGAAGCGACAACCTCAGACACCAAAGCTGAGCGTCATAAAGCGCGCCAACAAAAGCTCAAAGAAGGTGTCGATGCTAAAATTGCAGCAGCTCAAGAAGAGAAAGGCATTTTATTGGTGTTGACAGGCAACGGTAAGGGCAAATCAACTTCAGGGTTTGGTGCAGTAACTCGCTGTGTAGGTCATGGTCAAAAAGCGGCGGTTGTGCAGTTTATCAAAGGCGGCTGGGAATGTGGTGAACGTAACCTACTTGAAAAAGTCGGCGTTGATTTTTACGTGATGGGTACTGGTTTTACTTGGGAAACTCAAGACCGTGAAAAAGACGTTGCAGCTGCTGAATCAGCTTGGCAGGATGCCGAGAAGTTACTCAAAGATGATTCGCTTAACTTAGTGTTATTAGATGAGCTAACTTACATGGTGACCTATAAATACATTGCATTAGAGCGGGTTATCGAAGCCCTTAAAAACCGTCCACCAATGCAACATGTCATTATTACTGGCCGCGCTTGTCATCGAGAAATAGTAGAGCTTGCAGATACCGTCAGTGAAGTACAACCCATCAAACATGCTTTTAATGATGGCGTGAAAGCGCAGCTCGGATTTGATTATTAATCTAATGCTTGTGCTTAGAGCTTATGTTTAGAGTTTGTTTTTCAAGCCTAACTAAGCTTTAGCGAATTTCTAACAAAGAAATATTAAACTTCGAGTCAGCGGCTTCAACGCTGACTCATTTTTGCCCCTTTCCTTGTTTACTATTTTGAAAACTCTACGTCATGGTACTTAGTAAGAATCAGGTTTAGACATGTGGATTTCACACTGGATTTCCAAACTCCGTTTGGATTAACGTCGTGGCGCTTCGCCCACACCAGAGCAAGAAAGGTGAAACTGCTCACCCCTCTTGCATCTCCCCAGCAGCTCCGGCGAAATTTAAACAGCAAAATTTCCAACGGAGAATCATCCAGCTTTAAACTTCGTTTGTATTCCGCTTCGATCATCTTCAAAAATCACTAACGCTTCCGATGGGGGCGTCCCTTCGCCTCGAAAACTAGCCAGAATCTTAAGTGCAGGATGCACTAAATGCCTTAAAGCACATGGATGTGCGAGAAAGGCCATGTCAGGACTCACGCGATTCTCTTGTGATGCTCTCAAGCCTACTGGATACACAAATAAAGCCAAATCGAAGAAGTAATAATCCCAGTGTAGATGCAGCAGCGAGCTTCAAAAACATGGATGTTTTGACAGAGCTTACAGGGACCCTGCTTTAAATAAAGAATGCAGCGTCTCGCAGTTGTATCTGCACATAAGGTAGCTCTTTCACATCTGAACCATAGGGATATGGTAAATGTCTTTATGATGTATGGAACATCATTGACCATGTGATCGCGACATTTCGTTCGTCTTGTACATCCCAGCGGCAGGCAATGGATTAGATTGAAGTAGTGATCTTCTTTAACCAACCCAATATAAATGAAGTGAAAAGTTAGTGGTTATAACACGTTTATGCACCGTTATGGTTTACGCTTCAAGTCCGCAAAATTATGTTCAAGTCTCTTTAATATAGAAAACTAATGAGTGGTAACTAGCAAGAACGACCTCATTTGTCTCATTCATAGTACTATGCCTGCAAAAGGTTCTATCAAGTCGATAGCTATACAGATGCATTTATTCGGTTTTACATCTTCGGTGCACACGTCATGGACAACATCGGTACTAAACTGTTAGAAATTGATTGATGACAGTGTTAGCGTTGTTTTGTGCTGATTGGCTACCTATAATTTCAGGCCAGTGGTCTACCTGATTCGCCAGTGCACCTGTCAGCCCTTTCTTACTTCCCCACCAAGCGCCTGTCTTAAATTCATCGCTGTTTAATAGCACATCGACATAACGTTTAGCACCAACATCTACAGAGTGTGCCTTTCCAAGCTTCTGCATCACCCACATAGCGGAATCCATGACCCACTTTTGGTGCCAAGGTAGTGACGCCGTACCAGAAGTGCCACGAGCCATACCTGGATCAACCGTGATAAATCTTTTATCTGTATGCTCTCGCGCCATGCTCATCGTCCATAATGCGCCCATGAGTTTCACCGAACCATAAATATCCGTATAGTTTTTGTTTTCAGCAAATTTTTCACCATTAACCACGCTCGTCCACTCTTCAATTGACCCCTTTTGAATTGGAGGACGACCTGCCCGAACTTCAGGGGCACCTCTTGCGGCAAAGCTTGCGACGTACATAACTGAACCACCAGTTGAGAGTTTATTTTTTTTAATCAGGTGATTGGTAAATTGAACATGTCCTAAAACATTGATCGCAAATATAAACATTACGCCATCTTTAGTTAGCTGAGTTGGGGTTGTTCCTCCGCCACCTCCTGCGTTTAAGATAATGGCATCCACTGGCGTATCAAGGTTATCGACTGCTTGACGGCATGATTCGACGTCGCCAACATCAACAAGTAAAATCTCAAAAATATCCTTACCTGTTGAATCTTCTAATTGGTGAAGCGCCTCTTCAGCGCGTTTTTTATCTCGGCATGCCAATACGATTCTCGAAATGCTGTCTTTTTCAGCGAATTGTCGTGCTGCTTCAAACCCAAGTCCTGAGTTTGCACCTGTAATTAAAACTGATGAATAGTTCATAGTGTTTACCATTATTAAAAAGTGTAAAGGCGGCGCAAGGCCATGAATTAATTGTTACGACGTTCTAAAAATCAGTCTTCAATTTTTACGCAACGAACAGAAAACATGTAGTCCTTGGTGCTTGTCGCTCGGCGGATCTCGCCTTTATGAGCATTCCACCAAGAGTAAGCAAGGGTTCGTATAATCGCTTTATTGTCAGTTGAAGCACTAGCTGTCCAAAATTCAGTGTAAGCACCTTGAGTGATGTAGAATCCATTCCACTTCACTCCGGCAGGTCGTGCAAAAAATCGATGTTTATTTACTATTGATGGATCGAATTCTTTAAACAGACCATCGTTTTGGGATTCTTTCAGTTGTACGCCAATGTTTTGCTCACCTCCACGCCAACCATTTTGGTTAATTTCTTCTTCGGACATGCCTATATTGCGCTCTAATTGCTTCCAATCATCATCGGTTGCTACGCGCCAACCCACAGGGCAAAGCTTTCGCTCATCAGAGACATCATGCCAATCGTATAGCCTGCCATACTTCAATAGGTTATCTGGTTCATCTTCAGGGATTACCCCTGTTCTTACCGCAGAGCCGTCTTGAAATGTTGTACTTCTAAGCCCTTCAGCTAACCAAGTTTGATCGCCTATTGTGACGGTACGGTAGCTATTTTCTTCTACATCTTGAACCGTGTCCTCTAGTTGATATAGCTCTTTATTCATGTCGTTGGCTAATGAAGCTGTTGCTGAAATCATGCAGACCCCTATGGATAATATGTACTTTTTCATTAATGAGTCCCTCAGTATCAACCTTGTACTTTAGGCTGCTGTAAAGATGTCGAAATTATAGCCGCTTACCTTTTCATAAACTTATACATTTCCACGATTATTGGTGCTTGCTTGTAAGTCCAATTTAATCAAGAGTTTAATGGGTTTCTTTCTATTGAAAGGCTCATAACTTTTTAAGATATGAATAAGTTTCGGTTGGATATTTCAATTAGAATTCCCTTATACATTGTAACTAAGGCCTACAGAGGAACACCTAGCAATGAAAGCGAACAAATCTTCATTGATATTAATTTTAGCGACTTTATTCATGATTATCGGTGGCTGTTCCAGCAACGACATCTCCCGTGTACCAATGTATGAGTCAAAGCAGTACTTCAATTACTTACAGCCGACTTTTGACCAATATGTGGAAACGACAACGGAGTGGTTAAAGGAAAATCGAGCTTTTATCACTGAACATGAGCAGCACACAATAGAGTTAGCAATGAACGCACCTTACACTAAGGGGAATCCAAGCTCAGAAAAAGCGATCTTGCTTGCACATGGTCTTGGTGACTCGCCTTTTAGTTTTACTGATATTTCAGATTCTCTTGCTGAGCAGGGCTTTTATGTGCAAGTGGTACTTTTGCCAGGTCACGGCAGTAACCCTAGACACATGGAAATGGCGAACTATCAAGATTGGCAAATAATGGTTGATCATTATGCCCAGAAGTTAAAACAACAATACGATGAAGTTTGGCTAGGAGGCTTCTCCACGGGCGGTAACTTAGTATCTATTCATGCATTAGAAAATCAGGGAGTGGATGGTTTAATGCTATTTTCACCTGGGTTTCAAACGATGACGCCAATACTAGAAAAATTAACGCCATTGGCAGCCATCTTTACTGAAGGCTGGTTCACAGAAGAGAGTAACCTTGCTAAGTACAATTCTGGGCTTCTTGCCAGTGCATTAGCTTATTCAGAAAGTGCTAAGGTGTTCCGCAATAAAATCGCTGGTCGAAAACTGGATATTCCCGTGATGTTAGTTATATCAGAGGCGGATAGTGTGATTGATGCGAATGCTCTAAATAAATACTTTGATCAACATTTTACTCACTCTAAAAGTAAGTTGGTTTGGTATGGGGAGAACACCGAATTTAACCTGCCGAAAAAAGTAGAATACTACTCAATGCAAAGAGATGATCTTAGAATTAGCACAGCTTCTCACATGAGCCCTTTATTTGCACCCGGCAATAGCTACTATGGACAGTATGGAGAAAAAATAATCTGTGAAAACAGTTTGAGCTCTTCTGCTGTAAAGGCGTGCAATCAGGGGGAGCAAACTTGGTTTTCAGCATGGGGTTACACTGAGGCTGATCGTATTCATGCTCGACTAACTTGGAACCCTTATTACACCGAATTGGAAAAAACGATGAAAGCAGTCGTCCTTTAGGCCGATTAGATAAATTATTTGAGAGTAGACAAATGACCAACACACTGCACATAAATTCAATTTCTGACCTACATGCTGCGTTAGGGCTAGGTGCTCCTACTCATCCGTTAGTGAGTTTTTTCAAACCATCTCAGGTCAAACAGGGAGTAAAGGAAGATGTCAAAATCTGTTTTGATCTCTTTTTAATTTCTTTGAAGGATTCCGCTCATTGCACGGTTGGCTATGGTCATACAACCTATGATTTCGATAAAGGAACGATGACGTTTATGGCTCCCGGTCAAGAAGTGTTAATTGCAGCAACGGAGCCACTTGAAGATTCGTTGGGTTGGACTATTGCCTTTCACCCTAAACTGATAGCAAGGTCTGACCTTTATAACAAAATGTCTGATTATTCTTTCTTCGAGTACCAGACTAACGAGGGTTTACACCTTTCAGAACGTGAGCGTGTGATGGCCACTGATATTGCTTCTAGTATCGCAAATGAAGCCGAAATGAATGTGGATAAGCATACTCAATCGTTGATCTCCTCGAATCTTGAATTGTTACTTAAGTATTGTACTCGATTTTATGACCGCCAATTTATTGTGCGTTCTGATTTAAATCACGATTACATAAGACGCTTTAATCAGCTTTTAGACTCATATTACCAAAGCGACAAACCTTTTGAAGAAGGCATACCTACGGTTCAATACTGCGGTAAAGAGATTGGTTTGTCGCCTTACTACTTAAGTGATTTACTGAAAAAAGAGACAGGTAAAAATGCTTTAGAGCATATTCATCTGTTTTTAATTGAGCGAGCTAAGAGTCTGATTTTGAAAACCAATGACAGCATTACTCAAATAGCCTATGAGCTAGGTTTTGAATACCCACAACATTTTTCAAAGCTCTTTAAAGCAAAAACAGGAGTAAGCCCACGGCAATATCGAAATGAACCAACTGCAACAGGCTAGCAATGTTAAGGTTGTACTAGGGTAAGTGAAACACTCAATTAATCCGTTGAGTGGTAATTTAGTGAAATCTCTAGCAAGGTGTGGTTAGCCACTCTGATAGCAGATGTGTTTTCAATGATTCTAACCTTGTTGTTTCTGGTAAGTAGTGACAAGCAACCCAAATTGATAGACTAATCACACAACCTTGTTGGCGTCAGACAAGGTTCAAATCAACGATTACTGCTGGAATGAAGGTTTGCTAGTCAAACAACTGCCCCCGACGATTCAATGGCTAGGGGCTAGGGCAAGCTCTCTGTGGCAAGAGCATCATTAATCAGGGCTGGTCGTATTTTTTACCACCTCCTTTCATGTGACCAGCACCGCGTTCAACGCTGTTAGGTTACGTTTTGCAATACTGAAACTAATCAATATCGTTCTAATTTAGAAAGACATATAACACGCAATTGTCCAAAAGTTAGCTAGGTAAGAGATAGCAACCCATCTATTTTTTCAGTTAATGCTAAGCTGAATACTCAGAATAAGTGAAGGTGTTGTCGTTAAGGAGTGACAGATGAAAACAATGACTTGTAAACAACTCGGTGGTGCTTGCGACGAGAGGTTTAAGGCTGATACATTTGAAGACATGGCGCAGTTAAGCAAGCTACATGGTATGGCGATGTTTCAGCAGCAAGAGCCTGCTCACATGAAGGTGATGGCTGAGATGTCGCACTTAATGCAAGATCCTGCAGCTATGCAAGCCTTTATGGACGACAAACGAAAACAGTTTGATGCATTACCAAATGACTAAGATTACGATAAAGCCATTAGGTTGTGACAAAACAAGATAGGGATATTAATATTTAATGAATTTGGTTTTACTCAGCAGTACTGACTCACACGTCGCCGAAGCGGCAATTTCACACTTGATTAAGCATATGCCGAATGACTTTCATCAGCAGCCTGTGGTGTATCTTGCCTCTGAACCAGATCCGCACGGTGAGTATTTTGCGCCAATTAAGAAAATGTACCAAGCGTTAGGGTTTGAAGAGGTTATTTACCTTGAGCTTGAGCAGGGCTTTGAACCGAGTACCAGTACAGCATTAAAGCAAAGTTCATTGGTGCACCTGTCTGGCGGAGATACTTATCGGTTTTTACATTGGCTGAAACATCGCGGAGTAGATAAGGTATTACGATACCTAGCTGATGAGGGTAAACCTATTGTTGGCGTAAGTGCGGGTGCGATGATAATGACGCCAAGCATTGATTCTGCAGTGTTGTGTGGCGATGAAAATAATGTGGGCTTAATCGATACTAAAGGTTTGAACTTAGTCAGTTATTGCATAGTGCCTCATGTGACTAAACCTATAGTGACTAACTCTACAGTGACTAACTCTACAGGGGCTAGCCCCATAAAAGACTTAACAACATTTGAACTGTTTCAGCTGAGCAGTGAGCATGAATTGTTATTGTTGAGCGACAATGATGCGGTAACCGTGTTAGGTAACAAGCAGCAGTTTTTTGGTGAGCCGCAGCTATTGCGAACTAATTCTAATTAATACCGATATACAAAAACGGGGCATAGTGCCCCGTTTCGTTATTTAAAGGTATTCGTACTAGAACTTATATTAGAATTTGGGCGTATATTCAAAAGCGGCTTGTGCTTTACTATCAGTGAATACTTCAATCACTTGCTTCTTGTTGAACATTGAATTGACGATGTTGTTCGGGAAAGATTGAATGCACGAATTAAAGTTAGCTACATTTTGGTTAAAAATTCGCACTGCAGCACCGACATTTTCTTCTTGCTCGGTGATCTCATTCATAAACTTAGAAAAAGACTCAGAGGCTTTAAGTTCTGGGTAGGCTTCAACGGCAACGTTAATACCCTTAATTAAATCCTGTGAAGCCCTATCTACATCACTTTGCAGTTTGGTATCAATATTATTGTCTTGCAGTGCATTAATCCCTTGACGCAACGCGGTGATTTTAGGCAGCAACTCTTTCTCATAATCTTTGTGCTCTTGAAGCACTCTATCAAGCTCAGGAATAATTCGACTGCGCTGTCTTTCTTGGGTTAACACATCAGCCCAACCACGCTGAACGGCGTTGTGCTCTTTGACTATGGCGTTGTAAATCATAAAACCTGCAATAGCAGCGATGACAACGATTGCGAGTATAATATAAGACATTTCCATGGTGCTTCCTTGAGTGTGACTGTCTGTAATTATCAGAGAATATATCTGTAATTATCAGAGAATATAGTTAAAAAGCGAGCTTAATTTGTGTGGCGTATAATTTGGTTCACAAAGCCAAAAATGCTGTTTACGGTAAACAATGAGGTGTCATTGAGTAACTCTTCTTTAAACGCAGCAGGATTGGTGATGTCGTGATCCATTGCTGGATTCAATAAATTAGTATTATGCTGATTGATCAATACACTGCCATCGTGGGCAAATTCGATAGTGAGGTTTTTAAGTTTATTACCCAATTGCTCACACGCTACCACCACAGCTGGCTCAAGAAACTTTGCAGCATCAAACTGTGAGTTTGCTTGGACTCTAAAGTTCTTTTCAAACTCTCTAGATGCAGGCATAAAGCTTTGCGACCATTGTTTTGATAAACGCGACTCACTAATGACAAGATGGGTGGTTTTATTCAGCGGTGGCAGTATGACTCCCTGGCGGTAATAATGGTCGTATACCGTGCGAGTACGGGTGCGTGTTCCACCTTTGCCATCTGACTCTGTATAAGTTTCGGTTCTTCTATCAACGTAATGATGATACACCACGCTGGCACGAATTAACCCTAAGTCGGAATGAAAGTCGATCTCTTTACCCCACTCAAGATCTTGTGAGTAATTACCACGTTTAAAGTCGACAAATTTATTTTCAGCGTTATTTAAAAACTGTTGCTGACAATCGGTCATATTATAAAGGTGTTTGAGGGTTTCATCACGAAGCAGCCGTGATACTTTATCGACTTTTTTACGCCGTGCTACAAATATGTATATAGCGACCACTAGGCTAATGATACAGAAGATAAACACACCAAAATCTATATCAGAGTATCTATAATAACGGCCTTGCTGCTCTAGATAGAACCAGTAGCCAATCGCTGCAAATATAGCTGCTGCCATACCAATATATAAATTAGTATTTTTATACCGTAATTGATTTGGGTAGTCGATGGCTTTATCTAACGCCGACTTCACGACATCAATTGACTCTGAACGAGACACTTGTGACTTAAGTTGAGTGAGAAATTGGCTCAGTGCTTTATTATTTGCTGGTTTGTCGGTTGCGACGAGTTCAGGCTCTGGCGATTGAACTTGAGACATGTTTATCCTTGTCTACATCTTTACCTCAATGAGTAGTGATATATTACAAGGCGAATAAAAAGTGTAAAGCATTGTTTTTAATGTATTTGAGATACAATATGATACGAGCAATACTTGACGGTATTCAACTAAAGAATACAGTTCAAACATTTGAACTGTATTAAGGGGTTTTTATGGCAACGTTAGCGTGTTTTGATCATATTCATATTTATGTAAAAGACCGGAAAGCTGCTGAGGTTTGGTATCGAGAAGTGCTTGGGTTTAATGCTGTTGAAACATTAGCATTTTGGGCTGTAGGTAATGGCCCATTAGTGCTTGCTCATCAACATTTGCATCTCGCATTATTTGAATCTCAGGCCGACAAAAGAACGACAGTGGCGTTTGGTGTTGATGCGACTAATTTCTTTTTATGGCAACAAAAGTTAACTGACCACAGGGTGAGCTTTACCGTGAGTGACCATGAAATTACTTGGTCGATCTACTTTTGCGATCCCGATGGTAATCCTTTTGAAATCACCAGCTTTGATTATGATGCTATTCGTGAATTAGCGAAAAATTAAACAAAGAAGAGTAACTAATGACTCCCGCGATTAACCTAGTTAAAAAGCATAGAATAGAGCATGAAGTACTTGCCTACGAGCATGATGCGAATGCTGAGTCTTTTGGTGATGAAGCTGTGGCAAAACTGGGTCTACCTGCTGAACAAGTTTTTAAAACATTAGTGGTGATGCTGGACACTAAAGAGCTGGTGGTTGCTGTGATACCTGTAAACAAAAAGCTAAACCTTAAGCTGATCGCAAAAGCCGCTTTTGCGAAAAAGTCAGTTATGGCTGATAAGCTTTTAGTTGAGAAAACAACAGGGTATGTTTTAGGTGGCGTGAGTCCATTGGGGCAAAAGAAGCGTTTACGGACAATAATTGATCTCTCCGCTCAAGGATTTATGACCATGTATGTTAGTGCGGGAAAAAGAGGGTTAGATATCGGTTTATCGCCAGTTGCTCTTTGCTCGCTAACCCAAGGTCGTTTTGCAGATGTTGCGGTATAACGATTTTTGTAAGCACTAATTCAAAGGGCTAATTCCTAGGGCTAATTCCTAGGGCTATCTCATAGGGCTATCTCATAGGGCTATCTCATTGTAACCAAAACCGATAAGATACTTGGACCCTTTATTGGTAATAATAGAATAAGCGCCTTATAGTATCTTGCGCCGAATGATGTAAACCACATTAAGCTGTATCTCAGGAATCGAAAATGAATCTAGACAAATCAAAGAAGAGAATTGCTAAGAAAGTGAAAGCAGGTTTTAAAGGCTACCCGCTAATTAATATTATTTACCAAGGTGACAGCGCCGATATCGCTCAGCAAGTTGTGGTTGAGTTTGTCTTTGAAGAAGGTGCAGAAGCGCAGCAGGAAGTATTTAAAAGTACGGCAGACGCTAGACAAGATGAAGTAATTCAAACGGCATTGATTAAAATCATTGATAGAGCAGATGCTAAAACGGTTACAGAGTCAGAGTCTTTAGTCGTTGTTTAATTGATACTGCTCAGCTGTCGTGTTTGCAGAGATTAAATCAGAAATAATAAAGCCCGCTTAAAACGAATAAAAAAAGGCTTATCGCAAGATAAGCCTTTTTATTTAATCTATACATCAGTTTGACTTTCAAACACAGATTTCTGCACGAGTACGATTATTAGAATGTCTTAAGAGGTCATGCCATACAATGCCAATCTATTAAGAGGCAATGTAATGAGTACGTCTTCTTCGGCGTCTCATACGACCTTCTTTCTCTTCTTCACTTTCCTCTGCTGTTCCATCATTTGCTGAATCTGCAGACTTTTCAGTTTTAGCTTTTGCTTCGGTACTCGCCGCCAGTTGATTTACATCATCCGGCGTTTCGGACTTTTTTTCATTTCTCTTAGTGTCCCCCTTGAAGACGGACTTGATGATGCTAGTAACACCTGTTACACCAGTTTCATCAGCTTGCTTGTCTTCAGAGATATCTTCAGAGAATTCAATTTTATCAATTTTCGGCTTAGGCTTTTTAGGCGCTACTGCCACAGGGTCAAGGCTTTTGGTCGCGCTGACTGTTTTCGTTGCTGTTAGTTCAGCAACTGCGCTGTCTTCTTCAGCTGATTTAAGCATGCTTTCAGCAAGTGCTTTTTGGATCTGGTTGCTGATTTCTGACACGTTATCTGGCGAAATGCTCGCGCTTTCTGCTTTTGCTGCTGGTGCAGCTACTGAAGCAACAGTTGGAGCACTGATGCTATTAGTATTTTCAGCTACTTGCTTGGCAACACGTTGATTAAAGTCTGTTGTGACTTCATTCACTTCTGTTTTCGCAATTGATAATGCCGAAATTAACTCATCAAATGAGCCTTTGAATGAGTTGTATTTGCTCTCAAAAGGGTCAATGTTTGATTTAACTTCATCAGTTAAATTGATGGTGAGCTTTTTGTATTGATTAATTTCTTGTTCAAACTCAACCAGCACACTTTTAGTCGTTGAGACGCTTTCTTCCATGCTAGCGACTTTGACTTGTAGTGCTTTTTCTTTAGCTGCAAATTCTTCAATTAATGCTTGAGGGATCAGCGCTGGCGGAACCATTGCAGGCACTATATGAGCGAACTCTTTAATGCAACTTACTGGTTTCCATTGTGTAAATGAAGGGTGCCAACCGTAACAGTCGCCATCTTTCAATAGAAATTCTTTTGCTTCAACTTCGTTTAACGGCCCTGTTACTTGACCATTTTTCGAAAAATACCATTTTTTCATAGTCGTATTCTTTTTATTTAGTTAACAACAATTGTTATATGCCACTCAGATTATCTAGTGTTTTAAGTCGGGTAAAACTTAATTAACCTACACCTGAAAGTGTTTTCTGTAGTGCAGCATATTGTTCATTAACGCTACGAAGCGTCGCTTCAACTTTTTCGTTCAATTCTTTTGTCGTTACTTTGTAACGGCTAGAATCTCGTCCGATATCTGACATTGAAGAATTAATCGTCTTAAGGGTGGTATCAATTCGACCTAACGCAGAATTGAGTTCACGCTCTTTAGCAGTAAAACGTTCGATTAACTGCTGTGGAATCTCCGCAGGAGGCGGTGGCGGAGATACATTGATGTCAAACTCTTCAACATGACTTACTGGTACCCACTGTGCATAAGACGGGTGCCAAGCATAGACATCAGGATTTGATGCAATAAATTTATTGGAATCAGCTAAGCCTAAAGGTCCACTGATTTCACCATTATTTGAGAAATACCACTCTTTCATAGTCCACTCTTATCCTTAATCGTGTAGTAAGCTAATGTTTTTATGAATACAATCAACAGCTTTTGGTGATTTCAAAAATACAACGAAGGAAAACGTCAGCTCGCAGGGTTATTGTTTATAAAACCGCATATCATACGAACTGGTTACATTAACCCATATTGATTAACATATCCACTTCGAAATAGGTAATTTAACAAGTTTTTACAGGGCAGTAGACTAGCCATTTTTTTGACTATTTAAATGTTCGTTTCAAACGGTTGTTTTATTTGAAATCAGCATTCACTTCGAACGTCATAGACTGGTTGGTGTGAGGGTGATGCAGTGATAACAGTTGTGCGTGTAAATGTAAGCGCTTTTCTGTTTTACCATACAAATCATCACCTAAAATTGGCATATGTAATCCATCATGATGCGCGCAGTGAACTCTCAATTGATGAGTTCGTCCTGTTTTTGGGTAAAGGTGTACTAAAGTGTTGCCATTTTTTACCGCAACTTTCTGCCAAAAAGTCTCTGCATGCTTTCCATATTCATAGCATACAAGCTGTTTGGGTCTGTCATCTAGATCTACCCTAAGAGGTAAGCTGATAGTGCCACTTTCAGTACTCAGTTCACCGTCTATTTTGGCAATATAACGCTTGGTAACAGTTCGATTGATAAACTGCTGTACTAGATGTTTATTCACCTCTTTTGAAAGTGCGATTACCATTAGTCCTGATGTCGACATATCTAATCTATGTACGATTAACGGTCCTGTCGCATTAGGGAATTTTTGCTTCATACGGCTAAATACCGAGTCGGTTATGTTTTTCCCTGGCACTGATAAAAATTCTGCAGGTTTATTAATGATAACGATGTAATCGTCTTGATAAATAATAGGCAGCTCGACACCTTCTGCTGGATTAGTCAGTAAGGGGTTTTCGTCTACCTTCATCCCATCAAGCATATGGCCTAAAATAGGGCGGCATTTACCATGACAAGCAGGGTAGTAATTTTGATGCTGCTTTATCTCAGATTTTGGCGACTCGCCCCACCAAAATTCAGCCATGACCACTGGAGTTAACCCATTTTTAAATGCGTACTGAAGTAACTTAGGTGCTGCACATTCGCCTGCTGCTGCAGGAGGTTGATGGTTAGGAGCATCATGGAAAATATCACTAAGATCTCGAGATTCACCTTTGATGTTTAAAAAATTGTACTGGGCAAATAGCTTTTGTTGCAGCGCATTAGAAAGCTGTTTTCTGGCTTGTTTAACTTCATCTATTTGGTCGGCAATACTGTCAAGTTGCTGCTTAGATTGCTTAATCTGAGCATCCCAGTCTCGTTTTAATGCGTTTAATTGGTGCTTGTCTTCTACGCTCTGTCTGCTCATCTCAATAGAGATAGATTTTTGCTCAGCCTCTGATAAACCCGCTAAGTTATTACGTTTGGCTTTACGGCTTTTTCTGTTTTCAATCATCTGCTGACGATGCAGGGCAATAGCTTGTTCGGCAGCTTGTGTAACCGCATTCAAATCTTGCTCGAATTCAGTGAGTCTAGGGTCTGATTCTAGTTTTTTAAGTTGATGACTTAACTGATTTATTTGCTCGTATTCTGATTTAAAGAAGCTGTCTTTACTGAGCATGTCAAATACTGGCGGTACAAAGTGTGGCAGGATGTTTTGCTCGGCAATTTTGCCAGAGAAAGCTGCTAAGTAACCTAATTCGCCCTGTAAATTTTTTACCACCAATACCCCAAACATTTTACCTATGGGTTTAAGCAGCTGTGCTTGCTGGCAAGGGTTAGTTTTGTCTTCTAATCCAAAGTTATGATGCCAGTCCGTTTGTTGCAGCAGATGTAGTTGCAGTTGCTCAGACGCAATAACGGCTAAAGGGTGAGGCTGATAATAAAATGGGAAAGTAAAATTTTCAGGCAAGCTTATGTCTGCAATCGACTCATTGAATTGATTAAAAAGGGGATCGAATTGTGACATGAAGGAAAGCCTTAAACGTTTAGCTGAAATCGGAACTGAAAATAGACATTGGCGTTAATCTAAAATGGTAACGGCAAGTGACGCTTGAGTATGCAAACTCATTAGTGTCGACTTTGCTTACATCATAAAAATTTGCTGGCTAATTTTACCTTGATTGCCGATAAAAGCCATGTGCTTGAATTAAAAAAGCTGAGCGAACTCAGCTTTTATTGAATAGCTTGATTTACTGCTTACTCATTATTTGCCGATTACTTTGGGCGGTAAAGTACGCAAATCTTGTTACCAGCAGGGTCGCGTAAATAGCCTAAAAATAATGGCCCCATTGGTGATTCGCGGTAACCAGGTAACTCTTCACAAGTCACTCCACCATTAGCAAGTCCAGCAGCATGCCAAGCCAAAGCTTGCTCTTCACTTGATGCTGCAAAACCTACGGTAGTGCCGTTACCATGACTTGATTCTTCGCCATTTATCGGTTTTGTTAATGCAAACACACCAGTGTCTGTAACGTAGAAGCAGCGGCCTTTAGGGGCAATATTACCAGGGGCATGACCTAAAGTGGCTAAGGTGGCATCGTAAAAGGTTTTTGATGTATCGATGTCATTTGCACCAATCATAATATGGCTGAACATAGCTAACTCTCCTTGAGTGTATTTATATCTGAATCATTTAGCGTTTATTCAGATAGGTATGTGATCCGTTAAGTTGATATTTCGCTGTAGGTAGACAGCGATTGATAGGTTTTTATTACATTTATTTTTCTGCGCTTGTTAATGCATGCTGCTTTAGCAGTGAAATGGTATGAGTCAATAACTGCTTATCGCCCATGCTTCCATGGCCCGGAAGCACTTGATTACTTTGAGCGAATTGGCTTTGTAGATTAGCGATTGATTGAGGCCAAGCATTTAAATCTGCTTCACCGTAATAACCTAGGCTTTTACTCCCTAAGCTTTTAACTAAGCAGCCACCATAAAGCAATTTTGATTGCGGAAACCAGACTACAAGGTTATCTATTGTGTGGCCTGCACCGACAAAATGGACTTCAATTTTCGATTCAACAAAATCAAATTGGCCCTCTTTAAAGCTATGACTTGTGGTAGGTTTACCTGCTTGTTGCAGTAATTTATTGGTATGGTCTGATGCGTAAGTCGCGACACCAATGCGGTTTAAATAATCGATACCTGCAGTGCGATCATCATGGGAGTGGGTCGATACGCTTGCAACGAGTTTATAGCCTTGACTTGATATCCATTTAACGAGTTTTATCGTGTCAGTCTCACTCCATGGGGTATCAACTAAGTATGCACTTTTGCCATCGACTAAAATGAGACCGTTAGAGCCAACAAAGCCATATTGCTGAGTTTGCATAAATGATTCGTGCACAAACAAGCTCTTAGATAATGGAGTAATGGTTAATTCTCCTTTAACTGGCTGTTCCTGTGTTTGGATTAACTTTGAATCTGAACTTGAATCCGTAGCTGCTTGAGCAGGCATTAAAGATGCAACTGTTACGATACTAATACACACTAACGTAGCTAATAACTGAGTGGGCTTAATATTGAAAAATGTAAACATTTTAGAGTCTCGAAAGATTAACCACTGCCGAAGATGCGCATTAGTATTTGGGTTAGATTACTTAATTGAAATTCTATACTGCCACAACTTAGCCCGATATGAACAATTACCGATATTCGTACAGATTAATATTTGTTGATATAGCAAAGGTTGGCCTTTATTGGTGGCTTAAAAAAAGTTTTTTAACATCGACCTTGGCTTTAATACGCGAGGCTAGTAGGTATATCCCCGCCAATTTTCGATGTACAAAAATTGCATCGGTTGGTGGAGTATGCCATTCGTCTGGTTTAGTACTCATTGATTTAGCAGCATCGGTGATACGCTTAGCGAGGTTACTGCTGGCAAAATCGTATTCAGCTTCACTTCGAAGCGGTTCACATGCTTGATAGAAAATATCGACAATTAACTGCTGCTGTTCAATGGTGATGTCTTTTTGAAAGAAGCCAATTTCTGATGCGGCTTGAGTCATCAAGGCTTTATCGTTGGTCATTGCACCTTGCATGAGCTTTCTGTATCCAGCAGAGAGTGGTTCGGAAATTTGACGAGTTGCACCGAAGTCCAATAATACAATTTTGCCACTGTTGGCTTGATACATAAAATTGGCAAAGTTCGGATCGGTTTGTACTAATTTAAATTCGAAAAGTTCATCAAGAAACAGTGCTAGTAAGTTAGTGGCAATATTGTCTCGGGTTTGTTGGTCGAGACGAGCAACATTTTCAATGGCTTCACCTTCAATAAACTCCATGACTAAAATACTGTCGGTGCTAAGAGATTCATATACTTTAGGTACGATAAACCTTTCATCGCCAGCGACCCATTGTTGGTATTGCTTTAAAAGATTTGCTTCATACTCATAATCGGCTTCATGGTGAAGCTGCGCTTTTGCCTCGGTGAGTAACTTATCAAACTGGACATGATCAGGTACTAGCTGAGCCACTTTTAATAATGTAGCGACGTTATCGATATCGCTATTGATGCTGTCTTTAATGCCAGGGTATTGGATTTTTACTGCAAGCTTTTCACCAGAACCTAAATAGGCTAAATGCACTTGACCAATGGATGCAGCGGCAAAAGGACGTAGCTCAAACTGCGCAAAAGGCATTAGCCAGTCGTTACCCCATTGTTGCTTGAGTATCTCGACCAATTGTTTGTGAGGCATGGCTTTAGCGTCATCACGTAATCTCGCCATGATTTCACTTAACTCTGCGGGCAATAAATCCCCTGTATCCATTGATATCATTTGGCCAACTTTCATTGCAGCACCGCGAAGCTGGGCGAGCTTTTCAGCTACTTGGGAGATATTTCTAGGAGTAAGCACTAACTCTTGAAGTTTAGGTGATTGACCTTTACTCAGCTGTTTAGCACCTTCGACCAGTACATTGCCAGCTAAACGAGAGGCGAGGCCACCGATTTTACTCAGCCTTGATAAGCGACTACTTGGAACTTTGGCAACGTCTTTAGTCATAGTGAAAACTCATTTAATGAAGGAGTCAGGTACTGCTGAAGGATAATTTGCCATCAATCTGCTTCAATAATACGGTCTATTAAGAATACGTGTTTAATCAAATTTAGATCAATCAGTTAATTGAGCATAATAAATATATCTGCAGAGGTAGCCTAGTGTAGAGTGATAGGTCTATAGGCATAAAAAAAGGCAGCAAAGTCAGCCTTTGTTGCCCTTAGTCATTATTGAGTTCTGCTTGAGGCTAGAATTCAATTGTATCCTGCCAACCTAACAATACACTTTGCAGACCATGTTTTTGCTCATAACGTTCAAGCTTTTCAGGGCTCGCATCATCAAGAGCCAGTTCGCGATACTTTTTGGCAAACTTGAGAGTACGCAATAACTCTTGATAAAAATGCTTACCTAAATCTTCACGAATGGTGTCAGCAAGTGTTGCTGGCAAATGGCTCAATGCGCGTTCAGTATGAATGGTAATAGCATCAATGCTGAACCACTTTTCATCTAGCTCAATCTTGCGTAAGCGCTTTTTCATGTCTTCACGCACTCTAGCGTCGTCAAACATGATGCGATACAACACCGCCTCTGCTAAAACGCTTTCAAGCCCAAGACTAAATAATGGGTCTAGTTCGACTTTAGCGTAAAAAGTTTCAAGTAAAACTTTAGTGGCTTCTTGATTGTGGTGATCTTTCAGTGCTGTTTGATAATCTTGCCAACCTAGCCAAATTTCACTATCGGGTGGTGTTGATATTTTTTCTAACAGTAGCTGGTTAATATCACCATATAGCGAGTTTTCATTGCCGTGCATATGCTTGCTGACAATGGTCAACATGTTCCAGCCTTTCTGGAAACACTTAAGCACACCATCTGGAGTTTGCAATAAAGCAACAGAGCCAGCGGGCTCCTCACCGGTAAGTGCAACCAGCCCTAAACTCACAACGCCAATAACATCGTGAGCAGCATGCTCAAGCAAATGCATTTTGTGTTTGTTATAAAACTTATCTGCTAACTTTAAACTCATTAAAATCGCTTTGGATTTTATCTGAGCGACATGTTCGTCGGTTAATAGTGCTTCTGTGCGTCCATATTCAAGTACACGGCTAAAATATGGACCTTGGTTATTATCACGTAATGCTAATTGCATTAAGTCGATTCCTTAATCAAGAAAAGTAAACATGTCATCGACTTCAGCGTATTCATCAGCCACTTCGTTTTTCTCTTTAGCTTGCAGTACAAGCTCGTTAACGAATTTACCAATGATTTGCTCCCAGCCAGAACTTTCATTACGCAGCAAGTTTTTAATTGATGAAGCGACATCAGGGGTTAGCTGTTTAACCAAAGCGTATAAACTGCGTGGGTCGTCAATGGCTAAGCTGTGAGCTTCTTCATCGGCTTGCCAGTTACTATAACCCACAGTTTCACCGTCATCTTCGTCATCGAAACTTTCATAGATGGTATTGCCATCTTGCTCACCTGAAGGGGCTAGAATGAGTTCAATAAACGGAATTGATAGGTAGAATAAGCCCGCAGGATCTTCTGCGATACACTCTAAAATAGCAGCCTGCTTTTCTTCGGTTCCTTGAATACGAATAAGGTAAGTTAGGAACTCAAAAGTATGATGCATTAACTCATCTGCATTGGTTTTGATTTGCTCTTCCCAATACAGAGGTTGCTGACAGACGATGTCACGAATTTGCTCAGGAGACATCAGTTCTGACATGATTGATGGACACGAAATATCGTGATGACTGTTAATTTGCGTCAGGGTCACAATATCCATATGTTCAATGACATCAACAAGTTGATCGTCTGACATAGTATTAGCAATAATTTCGAAGCGCTTACTGGCTTGTTGCGGCTCTACATCAGCTAGATCTTTTATCTCTGCTGCGGTGAGTTCAATAAGATTGTTCATTATCGCTCCTCGTCATCATATTGGTCGTAATAACCTTCTTCATCGCTGTCATCATAGTCCCCATCATCATTGTAGGGATCATAGCCGTCATCATTAGTGTCACTTGCTTCATTGGCACTAAAAGATTTACTTGGCGCCACCACGTTATCTTGAGTGTTAAGCAAGTAAACGACCGCACAGCTTTCGATGAGTAATTCTTCAGAGTACTTACGTACTGCAAGTACTAAAGGAACATCATCATTATTAAATTGAATCGTAACTTTAAACTCATCCCACGACGGCAAGGTCGCAGTATCAATCCATGTCGCCCACTTGGTTTTAGCGGCATCTGAAAAGCGAACTCGATTGAATAGTGCCACAGGCAAATATTCAGGCACAGCTGCCAACATCGAAGGATCGGCTAACAAAATCGCTTTCATTGAGTCAGTGAATTTGGCTAATGCTTCTGGGCTATCGGGATCGTTATACGAATCGATATTGTCATAGGCATTATTTTTTAACTCATTAATACGTGAGATATTAAGTGGTTTGCTCATGGGTTTCTCAAGAATAAAATTGATCCCACAGTTCGGTCATAGCCGCTGTAGGATTGGTTACGATGACATTATTAAAATCTTTAATAAACGCAGTTCTTAACTTTTTATCAGACAAAACATCGTAGGCATCTTTAACGCGTTGCAACTGCTGTGCTGCGAGATGTTTTTCTTCTTCTGAAGCATTAATCAGTTTATCGGGGTGAAACTTATTTGATAAACGTTTATAGGCTTTTTTTATTTCGTCTTCTTTGGCACTGGCTTTAACACCGAGGACAGTGAAGTGGTTAATCATATTTTTACCTATGGTATATGAACTTGGATAGACTGCTGCTAATCCATTAAATTATGATTATTTGGTTGTAAATAATAACAGAAATACAATCATTTCCATAAAACTATCAACTAGTTTAGCTTATTACAAAATTCAGATGTTCAAATTGAATAAAAATAATACAAATTTAATATTCTGATTGTCCACTTTGGCTGACACTTGCTTTATTAAAGCTCATTTTTTCACTAAAAATAAAAAAGAGCACCCGAGGCGCTCTAAGTTAAAAAATGTGTCTTAGTTAATAAAGTGTTCTTAGTAAAAAATAGGAGAGTAACTCCGTATAATTTGCTCTGATGTTAGCTTTTTTCTTTCTCGATTAAGGCTAAAATTACTGGCACCACCTGATTAATAGCTCCAATACATAGACTTAATATTGCAATATGTTCCCATCCCATGACGTGCTCCTTTAATTTACTGTAATGATGAAAGTTTTCAAACCGATGTGTTATGTCGATGGAATAAGTCTATTAAACTTGCCTTTTTGCGGTAAGTGAATATTGTCATTAGAGTCGATGACATTTGTCATGGTAAGTTAAGCTATTAAATTAATTACTTTATTAACTTTAGAAGAGACTTGAAGCGTTCCCCACTGGCTTGATGTTGAAGCTCGAACAAACAAGATTCAGTGTTGGTTACCTTCGCGCCTAATTGAGTCATCATTTGGATCCCTAGCTGCTTATTTTCGCTGGTGCGTGACGATACAGCGTCGGCAACTAAGTGAACGTTATAACGATTAGCCAGTAAGTCTTGGCAAGTTTGATAGACGCAAACATGGGTTTCAATGCCCGCAAGGATAATATCAGTACGATTGAGTCTAGCTAGTTGTTGTTGGAATTCAGAGTTTTGCCAAGCACTAAAATATGATTTGGGAATAACCTGTGTGGTTTTACTGAGTAGAGCTGCTAATTCCTCACTGGTTCCGCCGAGTTTATCGGGCAGTTGTTCAACCCATAAAATAGGTATATCAAACAATTGCGCCCCTTGGATTAAAATGCCGAGTTGTTTATGTAATTCGGGCGATTGCTGCATCACTTGGGCAAGCTTACCTTGGACGTCAATGATCACCAAAACTGACTGTTGAGTCGTTAACATAGGGATTCCTTTACTGCTAGAAGTAAGTCGTTAATGAGTAAACGATACTTTTGCAGGAATGACTATTGTCTAAAAGTCGAACAAGGTATGATTTATCACACGTTAATTGTGTCAATCGTGTCTACTTAAATAAGGCGTTGTAACTTTCTTCTTTAGAAAAGTGATGCAGTAACATTAGCCCGTGCAATGGCCTAATTTGATTCAAATCATAAGCGAACAAGGAAGAGTGATGAATAAACGGATTGTTATTTGTGCTGATGGTACTTGGAATCGCCCTGAAGAAGACATTAATCAAGATCAGGCGACCAATGTACTTAGGCTTGCCAGAGCCATTAGTCCTGTTGCGCAGGATGGTAAACCTCAACAAGTTTTTTATGACTGGGGAGTTGGCTCTTACTACGACAACCTCATTGGTGGAGCGACAGGAAGAGGGCTGCATAAAAACATTCTTGATGGTTATCGCTACATTGTGCAGAACTACCAAGCAGGTGATGAGATTTACTTATTTGGCTTTAGCCGTGGCTCATACACCATGCGCAGCCTTTGCGGCTTGATAAACAATTGCGGCATAGTAAAACGCCCTGACGCCAAGCTTATTCAACAAGCCTTTGAACATTATAAAACCCAAGCGAAAGCTTATGCACCTGAAGGTGAGAAGTCACTGCTCTTTAGGCAACAGCATTCACACCCTTCACGGGAGATTGAATTTGTTGGCGTGTGGGATACCGTTGGTGCGATGGGGATCCCCAGCTCATTTTTAGGTTTATTTGAAGATAAAGATGAGTTCTATGACACTAAAATTGGCAGTAATGTCAAAGTCGCTCGTCATGCTTTAGCGATAGATGAACATCGACAGGATTTTGAACCGACTATTTGGCGACCAAGAGACACGATGGATATGAAGCAAGTTTGGTTTGCTGGTGCTCACAGTAATATTGGTGGCAGTTATCAACCTGACAACCAAGGATTAATGCTGTCAGACAATGCCTTACACTGGATGCTAGAAGAAGCTCAAGCTTATAAGCTATCAGTTGAATCACATTTAATTAATCAGGTTTCACCGGCGCCTATGGCTAAACTGCATAATTCTCGTCGTAATTTCTATCGAGTTAAACGTAAGCTTTATAGAGACATGGCACCTATGGGTGAACCAATGCTCATTCATCAATCAGTTAAACAGCGTTGGGATAATGACGTAAATTATCGTCCTAAAAACCTACAAGCTTTAGTCGATAAGTTTGGTTGGCCAACAGAGTTAGCTTTATAAGGCTTTAAATTAATTCTTTAACTCGTTAAATCACTTATTCGTTAATCCTGTGCGAAAATTGCTAGAATGAGCACGATGCGGTTTTAAGTATTTCGTGCTCATAACTATTAGCTTGCTACTCAAACTTATTAAAGGTATTTCAGTGACTCATTCCGTTAATCGCTCTTTTTTATTCACATTCACTTTTACCTTGTTACTCACTTTATTTAGTTCTGATGTTGTTGCAACAAATGTTAAACCTGCAAAGAGGGTGATTGCGTTATCACCTCATGCCGTTGAAATGCTCTATGCCATTGGTGCTGGCGAAACAATTGTTGCCACCACAGATCATGCAGACTTTCCTGAGCAAGCTAAAACTATTCCAAGTATTGGTGGCTATTATGGTATTCAGATGGAGCGAGTTATTGAGTTAAATCCTGATCTCATTGTGGTCTGGCAAAGTGGTAATAAAATGGAAGATATTAGCCAGTTAACTCAGTTAGGTTTTAAGGTTTTCAATAGCGATCCTAAAAGTTTAGATGATGTGGCCAAAGAGCTTGAGCAATTAGGCGAGTTAACTGGCCGCCAGCAACAAGCTGAGCAAGTCGCGAACGATTATCGCCAACAGCTGGCCAATATTCGCAGTCAGAATCAGCAAAAATCTGCGGTAAAAGTCTTTTATCAATTATGGTCTACACCGTTAATGACGGTCTCTAAAGGCAGTTGGATTGAACATATCATCAGCGCTTGTCATGGTGATAATGTGTTTATTGATGCAGCAAGTGAATACCCGCAAATCAGTGTTGAAAATGTCTTACTGACTGGGGCTGAGGTGATATTACAGAGCCAAGATGAAGGTAATGTTATTGGCGTAGATTGGTCGAAATGGCCAGAATTACCAGCGGTTAAGAATAATCATATTTATCAGCTTAATGCTGATTTGCTGCACAGGGCTTCGCCAAGAGCAATATTAGGCGTACAAGCTTTGTGTGAGTCGTTAGATAAAGTTAGGTCCACACAGTAGCTGCCTCGGAGTAAACTGCTTCACCGTACAGATTTTTACACCTAAACCAATCAAAGTGTCCAGTCGGACACTTTTTTATTGTTCGGACACTTTTCTTTTTTACGGACACTTTAAATCAGTGTCCGCGGACACATTCGTATATTCTAATAAATGCAATTGCGCCTATCCTTATGATATTAAAGGTTTTGTTATTGTTGGCATAGCCTGTGCTTTATCAAGGGAACAATATCGAAATAGCACACTAGGTTTTCTAGAACGGTCACTATTTGTAAGCGGATAGCTTGTAAACGGACTGCCAGCAAACAGAAAGCCCCTAGTGAGAGTCAAGGAACCGAGATGATTAAAGATACCAGCGGACAAGATACGGTCATTAAAGCAAGCGCTTCTCAAAAGCTACGTATGCCCATCATTATTGGCACAATCTGTGTGTTAATGAGTGCGCTAGTGTGGGCAAGCATTGGTCATGACTCTTCTATTCGCTCCATCGAAGGTAAAGACCTACGTTTAGCCACAATCACTCGAGGTACTTTAGTACGTGATATCGCGACAACAGGTAAAATTGTGGCAGCCAATGCGCCCATTTTATACAGCACTGAACAAGGTGTGGTGACGTTACTTAGCCAGCCAGGTGATGAGGTCGAACAAGATCAAGTCGTTGCACAAATCGACAGCCCTAAATTACGCAGTAGCTTTCAACAAGAGCAGTCAGTATTTGCCGCAATGGAAAGTGATTTGGAGCGCGCCAAGTTAGATGCCCGCCGCGAACAGTTACGAGTGAGCCAAGTACTGGATATGGCCAAGGTCGATTTAGAAGCTGCCGATAGAGAAAGTCGCCGTGGCGATCAATTGATTCAAAATAGTCTCATTAGCCGCATCGATTATGAAAAAAGTAAAGACGATTTACACAAAGCTAAGTTGTTGCACAAACATGCCATTCAAGAAGTGGAATTGATGCGCGATACCTTAACGTTTGAACTTAAAAACCGTGCCCTAGAAGTCGACAGACAAGCATTGGTGGTGACCGAGTTAGCTCGTCAGATTGCTGCGCTAGATATTAAGGCGCCGGTAAAAGGGATTATTGGTAATTGGTTGGTTGAACAAAAAGCCCGTATCGGCGCAAGTCAGCCAATACTTACCGTCGTGGATTTGAGCGCCTTTGAAGCTGAGCTTGCAGTGCCTGAATCTTATGCCGATGACTTAGGCATAGGCATGGATGTTGAGTTAAGTTTTGGCAGTCTTAAAGTGATGGGGCATTTATCTTCTATTTCACCAGAAGTAAGAAACCGTGAAGTGACAGCTCGAGTGCGTTTTAACGCTGAAACCAGTTTATCGCTTCGTCAAAATCAGCGTTTATCAGCGCGAGTATTACTCGAAAATCGCCCTAATGTATTAATGGTAAAACGCGGTGACTTTTTAAATCGCGGCGGTTCAACAGCATTTGTTATGAACGATGATATAGCTGTTAAAACTCCAGTGACACTCGGCGCAAGGAGTATGAGCCAAGTCGAAGTCGTTGATGGAGGTAAGGAGGGTGATGTGTGGGTGGTTTCAGGCACTGAAGCGTTTAAAAACGATGAACAAATTCAAATTAGATAAACAAATTAAACCGATTGGATTGCGACAATAAGTAAGGACACAAAAATGAAATCATCTCAAACCAAACCGATGACAGGCTTTGTTGCGTTGATGCTATTGAGCCTAGCGGTGAGTTACAGAATTGATGAAAGCTTTAACTGGTTGTCATTTAGCTTTCAAATTATTGACCTAACAGATCAACTCGCAGATCAGGTTAGTTATGGATTAAGCAGCGATATGGTGCAGGTGTTATTTGAATTAGATTTTGCCACTGCACTGCAAATCATAGTGCATTTTTAAGCGCGAATTCACCGATTAATTGAATAAACAAAAATTGGCAAAACACAGAGCCAATAAGACAAGGACAGACTCATGTTATCAATGAAGAATATTAGCAAAGTATTTAAAACGGACTTAGTAGAAACTCATGCGCTACGTGATTTTAATCTTGAAGTTGAAGAGGGCGAGTTTGTGGCAGTTACAGGGCCATCTGGTTCAGGTAAAACGACCTTTTTGAACATTGCTGGTTTACTTGAAGGATTTACTTCTGGCGAGTTTAGTCTTGATGGCGTCAACGTTTCAAACCTTAGTGATAATCATAGCGCGAAAGTTAGAAATGAAAAAATCGGCTTCATCTTTCAAGGGTTTAATCTTATTCCTGATTTAAACCTCGCTGAGAATGTTGAAGTGCCATTACGTTATCGCGGTTTTAATCGGGCAGAGCGTAATCGCCGTGTGGAGTCAGCATTAGAGCAAGTCGGTTTAGCTGCAAGGATGAAGCATTTACCGTCACAATTATCAGGTGGTCAACAGCAGCGCGTTGCGATTGCTAGAGCTTTAGCGGGTGAGCCGCGATTTTTATTAGCCGATGAGCCAACGGGTAATTTAGACAGCCTAATGGCGCGCCAAGTCATGGAGTTATTAGAGAATATTAACCAAACGGGAACCACCATCATCATGGTAACCCATGATGCTGAACTTGCGCGTCGTGCTCAACGCAATATTCAAATTGTCGATGGTCAAGTTTGTGACTTCTCGATGTATCAAAAAGCAGACCAAACGCTTGTATCTGATTTAAAACAAGCCACCGACTTACAACAAGTGGCTGATTTGCAAAAAGTTGCCAGCAGCAACGGATAACACAAGTAGGAGATAAGCTTATGTTTTTATATTATTGCGATCTTGCTTGGCGCAGCATCAAGAAAACCCCCATGTTATCCATGCTTATGGTATTAGCGATTTCAATTGGTATCGGCATTACGATTACCACTTTGAATGTCTATAAAACCATGTCTTATAACCCTGCTGAGAAGCGAAGTGATCAGATCAATTCAATCCAGTTGTGGAGCCAAGGGTTAGATACTTGGGATGAATACCAGTCAAATATTACCTACAAGGATGTGGTGAATCTTCGTAATAACAATGAACTGTCGGTGAAAGCAGCCTCATATCGTACAGGGCTTGCAATGCAATCTGATAATCAGGATATCGAACCTGTTTTAGAAAGCGTACGTGTCACAGATAGAGATTTTTTCACCATTTTTGAAGTGCCATTTTTATATGGTGATCGCTGGGGGAAAAGCGTTGATAGCCACCCCGCATATCAGGTGGTGATTGGTGAGAAGCTTAATCAAACTTTTTTTGACGGTCAAAATAGTGTGGGTAAAACTATTTACCTCAACCGCAAGCCTTATCAGGTGGTGGGTGTGATCAAAGATTGGAATCCGCAGCCTAAATATTACGACCCGCTTAATGGCGCATTCAATGATGCAGAAGAGATTTTTATTCCTTTTTCGCTGACTGAGCAAGAAGAGTTTGATGTATGGGGCAACACCAGTGGCTGGAAGTTTGAGCCGATGCTGACACATCAAGATCGCTTAAATTCGGAAAAGACCTGGATTCAGTTTTGGACTTTCCTTGAAACCCCAGAGCAGAAATCACAATTACAGAGCTGGCTAGGGCGTTATGTAGAAGAGCAAAGAAGTTTTGGGCGCTACACCGATACAGCTAAGTCACCACAAGAATCAGCTCAAATTAGCGATGTTGCGCTATGGCTTGAAAATAACGATGTGGTGCCAAGAGATAACAAAATTTTAGTTGGCCTCAGTGTGCTGTTCTTGAGTGTATGTTTGGTGAATATTCTCGGTTTACTGCTGACTAAGTTCTTAAAACGTGCTCCAGAAGTGGGGGTTCGCCGCGCCATTGGTGCAAGTCGTGCACAAATATTCAGCCAATATATGGTCGAAGTTGGGATTATCGGCTTTATTGGAGGCATTGTTGGACTACTGTGGGCTTGGGGAGCGCTATCGATACTGCATGCAGAGTTTAGTATGAAGCAAAGCGTGACTGGACTTGATGCAAGTATGTGGTTTATTACGCCTTTAATTGCTATTTCGACGGCTATTATTGCGGGTATTTATCCTGCTTGGGTCGTGTGCCGCACTAAACCCAGTGTGTATTTAAAAGCGCAATAACGACTAAAGAAAGGAATTCGACATGTTACATATCAAACCTATTTTATCGAGTTTAATGCGCAGCAAAAGTGCCCCAATATTATTGCTACTGCAGATTATTTTATCGGTTGCCATAGTGGCGAATGCGAGCTTTATTATTCATGAACGTTTAACCATGATGCAGCGAAGTTCGGGCTTAATGGAAGAGCAGATATTGAGCTTTAATGTTTATAATTTTGACCCTGCGATCGACAACATTCAGCAAAATATCATTGACCAACAAATACTGCGCGGTTTACCGAACGTGATTCATGCCAGTTCAACTAACATGATGCCACTGAGCGGCAGTGGTTGGATGGACCGTTATGTTGATAATGCAGATGAAGAAATAGCTGAGAGCATGCCTGGTTTTGCATTGTATTTAGGCAATGAGCATTTACTGAATGTAATGGGCGCGAAGTTAATAGAAGGGCGCAACTTTCGCCCTGAAGAAATTAATACCCAGTTAGATCAAAGCGGCATGGTGGCGATGGTGTCACAACCCTTAGCTAAAGCGTTTTGGGGGGATGAGTCACCCGTGGGTAAAACCATGTATCAAGGCAAGCAAACCATTGAAATTATTGGCGTGATAGAAAAACTTCAAGGTGCTTGGGTGAATCATGAAAACTTTGAGTACAGTGTGATTCAAAATATTGATTTTGGTGGTGGTTTAAAAAATAAAACCTACATGGTTCGCGCGTTACCTGAGCATATTCCGGCATTGGAAGAAGCGATTGTAAAGGCGTTCCATGCAGAAAACCCAAATCGGGTGATTGATGGATTCTCGTCATTGCTTGATATGAAAAAAGAGTCGTACAGCAACCATCGTTTAATGGCGACATTATTAAGCATGATGGTAATTTTATTACTATTAATAACGGCATTAGGACTGACTGGTATGGTGATGTTTAATATTCAACGCCGCACTAAACAGATTGGTACTCGCCGTGCGTTGGGTGCTAAGAAGCGTGATATCGTTCATTACTTTATGGTAGAAAACTATCTCATTTGTATCGTTGGTGGACTGATTGGTGGCTTACTGTCATTGCAATTAGGCCAACAATTGATGAGCTTATATAGCCTACCTATGTTGCCAATAACGTATCCAATAGCTGCTATTGTAGGTTTGTTAGTGGTGACTACCCTAGCTGTGATTATGCCTGCGATGAAAGCCGCAAAAATATCACCAGCAATGGCGACACGCAGTGTATAACAAGCAGTTTTAAAATCACGTTATGATATAAATTAGCCGATGAAAGCATGTTACAAGTTACAGGCTTTCATTGGTAAGTATTTAATTTATAGTCATATATTTAATTGCTAAATTAGGTTTTATCTGTCGTGTTAGTTAACAGATTATCTGCCACTGAAATTACTGTAAATAATCATCGCAACTCGTAAATGTAGCCGTTTTACAGTAACGTTACCCAGATAACATTACCCTAATGCATAAACCTAGGGTATAAACCCTATATAAAGAGAGAAAAAATAATACACATGGATAGTATTTTAGTGGTTGATGACAACCATGCTATATGTAGTGCACTGACGCTGATGCTAGATATCCATGGTTATCGAGCATTGAGCTGTGAAACGCCTGAACAAGCGTTAGATATTGTCTCAAAACACGATATTAGCCTTGTTATTCAAGATATGAACTTCACCCGCGATACGACATCAGGCGAAGAGGGCAAGCAACTGTTTTATACCTTGCGTCAGCAGCAGCCGAATTTACCAATCATTCTGATGACGGCGTGGACCCAATTAGAAACGGCAGTTGAGTTAGTTAAAGCTGGCGCAGCTGATTACATGGGTAAACCATGGGATGATGCTAAGTTACTCACCAGTATCAATAACCTGCTATCTATTTATCACCTTTCTAAGCAAAATAATCAGCTTACCCGAATGGACTCTGATCGCATGAGTGCGATTAATGATGCCGATTTATGTGGCATGGTATTTGGAAGCGGTGCGATGCAGCGCTGTATTGATTTAGCCCTACAAGTCGCCAAGTCTGATGTATCAGTCATGATCACCGGTCCTAATGGTGCCGGCAAAGATAAAATTGCCGATATTGTCCAAGCTAACTCGTTATTGAACAAGAAACCGTTTATCAAAGTGAATATTGGCGCCTTGCCAATGGACTTACTGGAAGCCGAATTATTTGGCGCTGAGGCTGGCGCGTTTACTGGCGCAAATAAAGTGCGCATAGGCCGTTTTGAAGCTGCTGATGGTGGCACATTATTTTTAGATGAAATTGGCAACTTGCCATTATCTGGCCAAGTAAAGTTACTGCGAGTGTTGCAAACCGGTGAGTTTGAACGACTTGGGAGTCATCAAACCCGTAAAGTGAATGTGCGAGTAATAAGCGCGACTAATGCGGACTTAGCCGATGATATTGCCAAAGGTCATTTTAGAGAGGATTTATTTTACCGTCTCAACGTCATTGAATTGCCATTAGCACCACTTAATCAACGCGTTGATGACATTTTGCCTTTGGCGCAGCACTTTGTCGGCGAAGGCTTTAGTTTTGATAAGCCTGCGCAACAAGCGCTGCTGACTCATGCTTGGTCAGGTAATGTTCGCGAGCTTGAAAATGTTTGTAAAAGAGCAGTGTTATTAACAACGAATGCCGTTTTGACCATGACAGATTTGGGCTTATTACAGACTGCAGAACAAGGGCTGAATTCTGCGGGAACAGTAGCTCCTACTCCCTATTCTGCGATGCCTTTGACTTCAAATAAAGTGACTTCAAATAAAGTGACTTCAAATAAAGTGACTTCAAGTACAGCAAGCGCAGTTAAAAACGAAGCTACTGAAACTAACAGAGCTGCCATGGTTGAGCCCGATAAACAGGATATTGAGCAAGCATTAGTGACTCATAATGGGGTCATTGCTAGAGTGGCAAAGTCGTTAGGCTTAAGCCGCCAAGCATTGTATCGCCGTATGGATAAATATGGCATTTCGACCAAATAGCACGCTAAATAAACGTCGACTCAAATAACACCGATAAAAGTGAATATCAATGATGAGAAAAACGCTTCCACTACGTAGTAAGTTAGTGCTTGGTAATCTGTTAAGCCTTGCTGTCAGCGGACTATGTGGTTGGGGTATTTGGTTTTCATTTGGGCCAGAGCAATTATGGCTCGCCATTGTGGTCAGTGCAGGTATTTGTTTCTTAATCAGTATGCGACTGACTAGTACTTTAAGTGACAGTTTAAGTGCATTAGAAGTAGGCTTGCTCAACTTTAAAGATAATGAATTTAGTGTGTCTTTGCATGGCTATGGTGAGCCACAATTAGATTCAATTGCTGACTTGTATAACCAAGCATCCGAAAAACTACGTAATGAACGACAGTTCATTTATCAGCGAGAGTTGATGTTAGATAAAGTCATTCAAAACTCGCCAAACATCATGTTGCTGGTGGATGATCAGCAACGAATTATTTATGCCAATGATGCTGCAAGGCATTTATTTAACCAAGGTGTCCGAATTGAAGGCATGTTGCTAGCGGAGTTAATTGCAGAATTACCTCGTGCACTCAGACAAGCTTTAGACAGTGAGCATGAAGGGCTGTTTTCAATTAATGCTGACTCAGCTTCTGAGACGTCTGACGATAGTCATAATGATGATATCAATAATGACGATATTGAAACCTGGCATATTTCGCGGGGGAAATTCAGTCAGAACAATCAGCAACATCATTTAATTCTACTCAAGCAACTGACTAAAGAACTTAACCGCCAAGAAGTGGCTGTATGGAAAAAGGTCATTCGCATTATCAGCCATGAGTTGAACAACTCAGTGGCGCCAATCGCCTCTATGGTTAACTCAGGGAGAGTATTAACCAAAAATGTAGAGAACGATAAGTTGGCGTTGATATTCGATACCATTGAAAATCGCACCGCGCATTTAAGCCAATTTATTTCTCATTATGCCGAATTTGCCAAACTGCCTTTACCTCGCAAAGCATTAATAAATTGGGATAATTTTATTGAGCAATTAGCTGCTCAATATCCTTTTGATCTGTTGTCAAAGTTACCGACATTGGCCATTGAATTAGATGGTGTTCAGCTTGAACAAGTATTAATTAATTTATTGAAAAATGCCCATGAGTCAGGTGCTGATAGAGATAAGGTCAGTTTACTGATACAAGAGATAAAACATCCAGCAGAAGGGATTATTATTACTGTTGAAGATAACGGCAGCGGTATGTCTAGTGAAGTATTATCCCAAGCATTATTGCCGTTTTACTCGACGAAACAATCTGGCACCGGTATTGGTTTACCTTTGTGTCGAGAAATTGTTGAAGCTCATGGTGGCCATATTACCATGCAGAACCGAACGGAAGGCGGGCTTAGCGTTAAGCTATGGTTACCGAAGGAATAAGGAATAAGATGCAACTGGCACAACTGAATATCGCAAAGTGTAAATTTGCCTTAGATACTCCAGAAATGAAAGACTTTGTTGATAATCTGGATGAGGTTAACGGGATCGCTGAAATCAGTGCAGGTTTTGTTTGGCGCCTAAAAGATGAGTCTGGCGACGCCACTCAAATCCTAGCATTTGATGACCCAAGCCTGATTGTAAATATGTCAGTTTGGGATAATGTTGAAGCCTTAAAAAATTTTATGTTTCGCACCCATCACCGTGATTTTATGCGCCGAAAAAACGAGTGGTTTGAGCACTTATCAGAAGACAGCTATGTTTTGTGGTGGGTTGCAGAAGGACATATCCCAGATATTAAAGAAGCAAAAGAGAGGTTATTACACTTAAGAGAAAATGGTGACTCGGCATACGCTTTTACGTTTAAAAGTAACTTTACTGAAAACGATTTAACCTAATTTTTTATTGTTATAGTTAAAACTAACTTTTGCACTAGCATCTAACGATAAGCACTAAGAAATAACTAACTCACGAATAATACCTTTAGCAAACCAAGATTGTAATGTTTGCAGCACCATCATAGGTGCGGTTTGTTCATCATACCATTCGAGCATTAACTCACATTGCTCGGCAAAGTTATTGCCTTCAATAAACCCTGTTAACAACACATATTGGCTGTAATTTAAGGATTCGAATTGAGTGAGCCTTTCTTCATTACGCCATAGCATCCAATATTTTTGCTGCTGATAATAAGGTGCGTCAGGGGAAGTCTCAGCCTTTAATGCTTGCCAACTTTCAACTGCATTACTTTTACAGCTAAACAATTGCAGGCTGGGGTGGAAGCGTAGACAGCAGTTAGGCCAGTGCTCAGGTGGTAAATTTTGCAATGTACTGAACTCTGCGCGTGATGACTCCGCAGCATCAAATGCAGCTAATAAAAGTCGCTCAAACTGTGCTAAATCAGCCAATATTGGATATTGACTAAAAAATTTATCGTGACGTAAAAATCCGGCTAAGTTATCGCCAAACCTCCGCAGCGACTTTGCCGATGAAGGATGAGCATTAAGGTACTCTGCAGCTAATTTATCAAATAATTCATCACCTAAATATAAGCCGAGAATTTGATGGTCTGTTTCCATGGTTTCTTTAAGACGAATTCGATAGGCATTAGCATAAATCTGTAAACGATGTTCGACTGAGATGCCACTTTGTTCAGACACTCGTGATCTAATATCCACAAAACGACGATCGCTCGTTATTACACTAGAATCCGCACTTTTGTTGGCATTAGCGTCAGCTAAAAGATATTGCATGAACTCTTGTTGAATCTGCTTCAGTTGACTCATACCGCAACCTTTTTAGTGGGTAACTGATGATGAGTTTGAATAATTGATTGACGACTTGAAACAGATTCGCTAATAAGTGGCTGAGCTTTTGACTGTGTCATAGGCGTCAATATTGAGCGTTCAAGGTCGGGATGGCCTGGTAAGGTTATTTCAGCAATATTTTGCGCTTCTAATAACTCTTGATATAACACCGGAAAGTCAGGAATGTTGGCATCCCGTTCAATCATAGTGCTCACGGGGCCAAAGCGTTCAAGGGCTGCTTGATATAAGGTCCACACACTAGGTGGCACATCATGGTCGTGGGTATCAATCACGTATTCGCCATAATCTGAGTGACCCGCTAAGTGAAACTGCTGTACTCGACGTGGGTCAATCTTGTTTAAGTAATCTAGTGGATTAAAGAAGTGGTTGCGCGCGCTAACATAAATATTATTAATATCTAACAAGATGAGGCAATCAGCCTCTTCGGCAACTTGCGATAAAAACTCCCATTCATCCATAGTGGAGTCTTTATATGAAAGGTAACTGGATACATTTTCAAGTAATAGTCTGCGACCAAGTACATCTTGGGCTACTTTCACACGCTCAGCGACATGCTTAACGGTTTCTTCTGTATATGGCAGCGGTAATAAATCGTGACTGTTAACCCCGTGTATCGAAGTCCAGCAAATATGATCTGAAATCCATTTAGGATTTATGTTATTACTGAGTGTTTTAAGTGACTTTAAGTAATCCATGTCTAATGGGTCCGTGCTACCAATTGACATAGAAACCCCATGCATCACAACAGGGTATTGTTCAGCTATGGCTTCTAGATAATAACGGGGTTTACCACCTGCAACTAAATAGTTTTCAGAAAGCACTTCAAACCAGTCAATAGCAGGTTGATGCTGCAAGATATATTCAAAATGGTCGGTACGTAGCCCTAAGCCAAAACCAATAAAGTCTTGAGTAATCTTTGAGTCTGACATGGGCTTTCCTTAGGTTAATACAAACCTTCATACTGGTGGAAGACAGCTGTTGAAATGTTTGTTATCGAATGAATTTAAGCAAAATAAACGGCTTGGTAATAAGGAGATGAATCTTACCAAGCCATTGTTACAACTCGTGTTGTCGATTATCTGTAAACGCTGTTTAGGCTTGAACGTTAGCCCGTTTTACCACCGATATCAGCGCAAGATTTTGCTGTAGTATTGACAAAACCTGAACCTTTACAACTTGCCATTCCACCACAAGCGTGGTCTGCACCTTTACAATCGTTGTGACCTTTACATACGTTCACTCCATAACAATGGACCAAATCTGCTTTAGTTATTTTGCCTACCCAATCATCTTTAACTTTACCGCCTACGTCACCACAGGCTTTTGAAGGCATAGCAACAAAGCCGGTACCTTCACAACTTGCTTGGCCCTTACAGGCATTATCTGCTGTACCGCAATCGTTATGGCCTTTACAAACATTAACGTCATAACAGTGGACTAAGTCAGTTTCACCTGCGGCTAAAGGCGCGGTGTTGGATTCTCCAGCGACTGCTTGACCTGATAACCCCGCCATTGCCATCGCAAGTGCTGCACCTGAAAGTGCCGTTTGTGCTTTCGTATTCATGTTAATTCCTTGAAAATCACTTGATGATTTTTGAGTAATAGTTCCGTACTTACTTGCTTAAATTTGAAGGTTTTGATTAGACAGTTACGTTCAAATAAGTTGTAAGCTCAATTAGTGAGTAAGTAGACATTTCTATGCCATGCTTAACTTGCTCCTACTGATTAATAGATACTATCCGCGGTTATCTGTTTTAATAGCAGGTACCTATATTGACCGTGGCCCTTGGTGAGATATTTCAAAATAGTTACTTAAAGTTAGCGGTATGTTAATCGGCTTGCTGTAAAAAGCTGTACTTTATAGTTGATTTAAAACAAGTTTATGGCAAATGGAATTAGCTGAAATATACTTTAATATTGGAGTGAAACTCTCAGATAAAATGCTATTTATTGAATGGTAAAAGGTTGGGGCTTACTGAGATATAGGCTAAAAATTGAATTAATCTTTAAGAGGCTGAGCGATAAAAGTGCTTTTTAATATCATTAAAAGATGATTTACTGTCGGCTAATTGTCCTCTGCAAGCTGGGAAGCATCAATGCAAACTCTACTCATTTGTTTATTCATCGCAATGTTATTACCTTATTTAGCTAAAGGGCCAGTGGCTGTGGCAATGGCGAAGCTGGGCGGTTATGACAATGCTCACCCTCGAACTCAGCAAGCGCAATTAACTGGCTTTGGTGCAAGGGCTTTAGCAGGTCATCAAAATGCGTTCGAATCTTTGATTATTTTTGGCATTAGCTGTTTAGCTGTAATCGCCACAGACAAGGTCTCTTCGTTAGTTTCTACCTTAGCGATTGTGCATATTATTGCCAGAGTGAGTTATCATTTACTTTACCTAAAAGGGAGCGCGACCATGCGTTCGCTTTCTTGGTTTGTAGGTATTTTTAGCGCCTTCGGTATTTTCTTTCAAGCTTTTTGAGCTAATATTTGAGCCAGCATTAAAGCCTACTTTTAAGTGAGCTTTTTAGCGAGTAAATATACGTTTTATATATAAAAAGCGCTTATTGTGGATACTCACAGTAAGCGCTTTTTTGTTGCCGTTTTTATGTCTGATGCTCTATGACAATCTAGTTGGCTGCTGGGTAATCGGTATAACCTGTTTCGTCGCCGCCATATAAGGTTAATCTTGCGTCAGCATCAAACTCAGTGAGTTCGATATTGTGCTTAAATCTTCGCACTAAATCAGGGTTACTGACATAGGGCGTTCCAAACGCAACTAAGTCTGCATAACCTTTATCAAGTATGGTTTGTGCACTTTGTTTAGTTAACTTGCCAGCCACCATGATCGGGTTTGGATATATCTGGCGGATTTTTTGTCTAAAGCTATCTGTGGCTTCAGTGTATTCGCCAATATTTTCTGAAAAATGCACATAAGCAAGACTCATCGGTGCAAGTTGCTTTAATAACAGTTCAGTGAGTTCAATAATATCGCTGTCGGTTTCTTTAAACCCTTCACCGACAAGTGGTGATAAGCGAATCGCGACTTTGTCTGCACCAATGGCATCATTCACAGCTTTAATCACTTCAAGTGGAAAACGTAATCTATTTTGTTGACTACCGCCATAGTTATCAAGGCGTTGATTACTGGCACTTCGCATAAATTGGTCCAGTAAATAACCATGAGCACCATGGAGTTCTACTCCATCAAATCCTGCTTCAATTGCATTACGCGCCGCTTGAACAAAATCAGCGGTGGTTTGTTGAATATCTTCGGTGGTCATGGCGCGAGGGATTGAGGTTTCAACCATACCGAATCCGCCTTCTGCTAATGGGCCGTATACTTGATCGGGTTGCTTAATCGCTGAAGGTGCAACAGGTTGTTCACCTGCAATATCAGTATGTGAACGTCTGCCAACATGCCATAGCTGTAAGAAGATTTTACCGCCTTGTTGGTGTACTGCTTCAGTGGTTTTCTTCCAGCCTTCAATGTGAGCTTTGCTGTATATTCCAGGTGTTAATGAGTAACCACGTGCAACAGCCGAAATAGGTGTACCTTCAGCAATAATAAGTCCTGCTGTGGCGCGCTGTTGATAATAGGTCGCCATTAGGTCATTTGGAACATCACCAGGCTGCGAGGTGCGAGAACGGGTCATTGGTGCCATGATGATGCGATTAGCAAGTGTGCCACCTGCCAATGGAAATTTTGAAAATAACATATTACTTCCTGCTTTTGCTGAGCTCACTTTGCTTTAAAAGCCAAATTGAACACAAAAATAAAAATATTGATTTGAGATGCTTAATTATGAAAAAACTGGGTAATCCGTTAAGCCCTTTTCATCACCGCCAAATAATGTTTCAGGGTTATGGGGAGCCCATGGTTGGCCAAGCTTAATTCGCGCTGGTAAGTCTGGGTTTGCTACGAAAGGGCGCCCAAAAGCGATCATATCGGCGAGCCCTGACTCGATTGCATCAACCGCTCTTTGGCTGGTGTATTTACCGGCATAAATCAAGACTCCTTTAAAAGCTGCTCTTAATGCTTGTTTAAACTCCACACTCATAACAGGAGCATCATCCCAGTCAGCTTCAGCAATATGGATATAAGCAATATTGTGCTTATTTAATAAGCTTGCGGCTGCGGTATAGGTTAACTCAGGCGTTGCATCGACAGTGCCGTTTAGGGTCGTTAATGGCGCTAAACGTACGCCAATTTTATCTGCGCCAATTGCTTCAACCATTGCGCCAATCACTTGGTCTAAAAAGCGTAAACGATTAGTAAGTGAGCCACCGTATTCATCCGTACGAAGATTTGATTCAGAATCAATAAACTGATTAATCAGGTAACCGTTGGCGGCATGTAATTCAATGCCATCGAAACCTGCTTTAATGGCATTGAGTGCAGCTTGCCTAAATTGCTCAACGACTTGTTGAATATCGGCTTTAGTCATTTCCCGTGGTTTTACTACATCAACAAAACCTGGGCCATTCTCGCCATCATCTATGAAGACTTTAACGTTCTCGGCTTTGATTGCTGATGATGATATGGGTTGTTGGCCATTAATATTCTCTGGGTGCGTGACGCGGCCTACATGCCAAAGTTGCGCAAACATGACCCCATTATTTGCATGGACGGCAGAAGTAACTTTTCTCCAGCCTGTGAGTTGGTTATCTGAATAAATGCCAGGGGTCCAAGCATAACCTTTACCCATGGCTGAAACTTGAGTACCTTCGCCGATAATTAGCCCTGCAGTACTTCGCTGAGCATAATAAGTGGCCATCATATCGTTGGCGCTATCATCTGGTTGACTGGCACGTGAGCGGGTCATTGGCGGCATTACGATACGGTTAGCCAAAGTGAGTTGGCCAAGTTGAATAGGATTAAAAAGTGCAGCAGTCATGATATTTCCTCAATGATTTGCGAATTGAAATCATCTTAACGGGAAAGCTAACGTTCAAAAACTACAATTATTACAAATCACTTTTGTTAAAATCACAAAAATGCTGTTGATTTAGACTTATATCTTCATTGAACGCCAAAACATTTCAAAACTCGCGTCACGATGAGTTTTATCATGACCCCATTGGGGGTTGTCAGTGAAATATCGAATTGCGGCAAGGTATTGACCGTGGCAATTTTCTAACATTAAGGCTAAAGGGAAGTTGGCAATAATATTAAGCTGCTGGCCTTTGGCAATAAGCTCAATAATAAAATGTAAAATGCTGCTCATGGCTTGGGAGCGGATTTCAGCGTCGATCTCAGATGACAGTGAAAACTGTAAGAAAAATCGCTGTTTTATAGGGTAAAGTAATGCCCAGTCGATGGCATGTTGCCACAAACTATTAGCGCTATGTTTAAGCGTTGCAGCATTGTTGACATCAGCAGACAGTGACTGACTTGGATTTAACTCTGTAGAGCCTGTAATGGTGTCGTCGTTCAGCTGAATAGCTACTTCGTCAGCAGATAATTTTGCCATAGATGACGTAATTGAGTCAGCAAATTCTTGCTTGACGGCTACGAAGAGGTGATTCAATAAAGCTTCTTTAGTCGGAAAGTGATGAAATAAAGTACCTGTGGCTACGCCAGACTTTCTAGCGATAGAGGCAGTTGAAGTTCCATGGAAACCTTGTTCAACAAAAAGAATTAATGCGGCATCTAAAATCGCCTGTTTTTTGTCAGTTTTGGCCAACTTCACTGAATTTTCCATTGGTTACCTATTTATTATGTTTGAAGTGCTCAAGAGTCAGAAGAAGTCTATTTAGAATAGTATTCTCCACAATTTTGAGCTGTTGAGCCAGATATCAATCGATTAAATGGCTCATCAAGCTTGATAGAGGCTTATCGCAAAAACATCTTCATTAGTAGTGCTTGGATTTTTGTGCCATATGGCGGATGCACAAATATGCCTGAATTGAACTTTCCGCTTTTTAGTACTGTTTTAGCATGGCTAAAGGTCAAGAAGCCTTCTTTGCCATGATAATGTCCCATTCCAGAAGGACCAATACCACCAAATGGTGCATCATCGGCAGCAACATGGAATACGGTTTCGTTGATACAAACACCGCCAGAATGAGTATGTTGAATAATGCGTTGCTGAGTGGCACTGTCGAAACTCATGATATAAAGCGCTAATGGGCGTTCATTTTCATTAATGTAACCAATGGCTTTGTCGATATTTTGGTAACTAATGATAGGCAATAATGGGCCAAATATTTCTTCTTGCATAACAGTCATATCATCGCTTGTTGCGGTGATAAGTTGAGTCGGTAGTTTACGAATATTAGCGTCAATTTCGTAATCAGCAGCAGGGTGAATGTCAGCACCTTTTTGTTTTGCATCTTCTATTACGGCTAATAAACGCGAGTATTGACGTTCATTGATGACATTACCGTAATCAGGATTGCTGGCAAAGTCAGGGTACATTTTGTTGAAGCGTTTTTTATATTCACTAATGAATTCATTGACTTTATCTTCAGGACATAAAATGTAATCCGGTGCAACGCAGATTTGACCTGCATTTAAACACTTACCATAAATTAATCGCTCAACAGCGGTTGGAATGTCAATGTCTGGAGCAATAACTACCGGCGACTTACCACCAAGTTCTAAGGTGACGGGAGTGAGGTTGTCAGCCGCTGAGCGCATCACATGACGACCTACGGTAGTTGAGCCAGTAAATAATAAATGGTCAAACGGCAGAGCAGAAAATTGAGCGGCAATATCGGCTTCGCCTTCTACAACAGCAACTTCATTTTGATCAAATATACCAGCCAATAAAGAAATTAATACTTGGTTAGTGGCAGGGGTAAATTCTGACATTTTCAGCATTGCGCGATTCCCCGCAGCAATGGCGGTAATCAATGGGCCCACAGCTAACATTACTGGAAAATTCCATGGAACGATAATGCCGACAACACCTAGTGGTTGATAGTGAACCGTTACAGAAGAAGGAGCGAGTAACAATCCAGCATGTCGCTTATTTGGTTTCATCCAAGACTTCAGATTCTTTAGCGAGTAATTAATATTGTTAATACACGGCATGATATCGGAAATCATGGTGTCGTTACTTGAACGGTGGCCGTAATCAGTTGCCAACGCAGTAACTAACTGCTCACTGTGGTCGAGTAAAGCTTGTTTAAGCTTTTTCAACTTATCAATACGAGTTTGATAGCTAGGAGCGGGCATAGAAAGGTAGGCACTACGCTGCAATTCAAGTAACTGCTGCAAAGGTGTTAGTTGATTGTCATTGACTGCCATATTCATAAATACTCCTAGCATTATTTGTGAGTGGGTAATTTTCGTAGATAAATGCAAATGGATTAGTTTCGTAATTAACGGTTTATAATTCACTCGACTGATTAGTCGGTTTACTATGGCTTAGTATTATGTAAATGGCAAGTAATTTGAAAGTTTGCGCTGTATCAAGGAGGATTTTTTCTATTTGCACTACACTTTTATTAGGGGCATATTAGCGAGTCGAAAGTAAGTTTATAGTAGGTTATTAGGGGATAAATTCACTAAATCAATACAATAGTTTTATCGTGTCATCAGTGTAATTATTAAGCATAAATTAAAAAAAGCTTGGTATATTAACTCTTAGTATGTGCAAACGTTGGTACATTCAAAAAGAGTACCGTTAGCCTGATAAAGGTTAAGCAGTATCGGTAACAACGAATTATCTGAATAAAATAGATGAATCATTTGTTTTTCAAACTGCAGGAGGAAACCACTATGCGTACACGTAATATTTTATGGCCGACAGACTTTTCTGAAACAGCATCTCACGCCTTACGCTATGCCATCGAAATGGCCAATTTATATCAAGTTGGGATCCGCATATTACATGTTGTCGATCAGCCTTTGGGAGATGAGAACTACATGATTTTAGCCATCACTCCAGAAGAACTGGCTAAAAGTATGGAAGATGCTGCAGCAGATAAAATGCGCAGTTTATTAGCAGAGCTGAAAACAGAACTTCCAATTGAAACCTTGATTAGGCGCGGCGATGCTATTGAAGAAATTGTTGCAGAAGCGAACAGTGGTGATATTGGTATGGTAGTCATTGCCAGTCATGGCAGAACTGGATTGGCTCATTTTTTACATGATAATGTTGCAGAAGAAGTGGCTAACCAAGCTGATTGCCCAGTATTAGTTGTTAAATAACCTACAAAGCAGTAAATCATGCTCAATTGGATTGAGCTATCAACAGTATATCACGATAGCTCAATAGCCATTCTTTGTAAGCATGCGCACTACATTTGCCTATTACATTTGCCTATTACATTTGCTTATGACGTTAGCTTATCGACTATCAAATTTGAACACTTCTTGTGACGACCTTTGCTAAAGAACACTGTTCACGCACTTAACTTTGAGCATTCACCTTATTGAAATCAGTTTTACAAATTATTTGAATACCGTCGGTTAAATCCAGTTATTTGGATCAATTTTAGTCCGAGCCATAGCTTGTTCAGCAATAAAGTGGGCATCTTGCTGCTTAATGTAGGGTAAGGTTAAGCTACCACTTGCAAGTCCCAGTGTTATGTAAGCAAAGCCTTTTTCTTTTTGGGCCAGTGTTTGAGTTATAGAGACATGCTGCACTTTGCTAAATGGGACTCTTTTCCAATTACGGCTGAACAAACCACAGTGTTGCCACACAACATCATTTTCGATGACATAACCCCATTGCTTATATCTTAAAAAAGTTAATCCCATAACAGCCAAGGCAATTAACCACGTTATTTCAGTTAGAACGGTAATACCTTCGATTGCTGTTAATATTATGGCGGGTAGAAAAGCAATAAACCCACGACGAGTAAACCAAGCTAAAGCAATATTTTGGTAACGTTTGGGGATACTTGTGCTACCACCTGCGAGTTCAGGTATCTTATCTAAAACAGGCGCTATTTCAGCTGCTTTTATGCTGGGTATTAGCATGTGCTGTGCCGTTTTTTGTTCGACTTCCTGACCCTTTACTTGTTTAAGGTAAAGTGTCCAAACGCCAAAAATTCTAGCAAGTACGGGTTGGCTAAAATGTAATAGTTGCACGCGTTTAGTCGCTAATGCATCTTGCTGGTGGGATATAACTCCGCCACTTCGTTGTAGGGTTTGCTGCCTTTTATCTAAGCGGTAAGGGTAATATTTTAGCACTGCAGCTAAAATGGATATAAGTGAAAACAAGCAATAAATCGTTATGAATATTAGTACTCCACTGGCGACTTGTAGTGCGATACTTTCACCACTAAAGCTTACTACCGAGTTCCAAAACTGCTGAATAAGAGGCATTTCAGCTATATCTTCCCAATTAACTTGCCCTAAAATTGGCCCTGCAATGACAGCTAACCAAATTAAATTGTTTTGATAAAAACCAAATTGAATCAATTGTTTTAAATTGCGCTTAATTACAGGCTTATTTTTGGATGAAGTTAGCTGAGCATTAGTGTCAGCGCTATCAATATCAACAATATGTTTATCATTAAAACTCGCTTCATTATTTGGATTTATGCTCCGAGGTGAAGTGTTTGTCAGTTGTAATAATTGTTGCTTAATCAGCTCGGCATCATCAGCATTTAACGCTGCTAAGTGGGCTTCGTCATCTTTTGAACCTGCGGTTTCAATGACCAGAGTGCCTAACTTTAATGGTTTAAAATAAAAGGGCTGCTCAAAACGAATATTCTGGATTTTGTTAAATGGGATTTCGTCTTTGCGGGTAAACAGCAGGCCACGTTTGATATTAAGCTGCTGTTCATTCAGTTTAAATCGATATTTTCGCCATTGAATAAATGCAAACACACTTAACAATGTCATCATGATTATGGCTGCAATTAAACCTAATTGTAGATTAAAACCATTTTTCCAGCCGGCAAATACTATCGGAATGATGGCATAGCCATTGGATAAAATGGCTTTTGCTGTACCAAAACTAAAGCTTAGCATTGACCATGGGGAAAGTGATTGCCATTGACTGAATTTTTGATTTTTTTCTAATATTTCAGAAGCTTGAGTCTCATCATGTTCAATCATTTTGTATATCACCGCTAGTGCCGTTATCGACAACTTGCTTTGTTTGATGTGAAGTCGCTTTATTTAACAAGTGCTGCCTTAGATGTTCAGCTGTTGTATAAAGTAACCCTGGTAGATAAATCTCTGCGGCGCCACTGCCAGCACTAAAGCACTTTAATGTTGCCAATGAAAATCTTCTCTGCAGTGGGTTTTGAGACAAACTCACGTGCTGCAGTCGAGTAAAAGGTAATGTTGTCGTTGTAATCCACCATAGGCCTTTTCGTACGATTATTTCATGTTCAAGCACACCGTAGCTAAGGTTCTTTGCGGCTTTAAATTGAATATAAACAGCTATAAAACCAAGCAATCCCAGTACTGAAGATACTTTTAATGACACTAATAAACCTGCTTGCTCTTTAATGTTCATGATAAACATAACAGCGGCAATAACGATGCACACTAAACCAGCTGTTTGTATGGCTATTTGCTTAGGATAATTTTTATCGACAGGCGTTAAAGATAGCTCAGTATAAGGTGTCCATTGAGGCTTCATTTGCAAGGTTTTTTCATTGGGTGTACTAATGTGTTCAGCGTGCATGGCATCAACTTGTAGTTGGTCAACTTCGGTGGGTTCAGCTTCTTCATCTGTTTCACTTTTAATCGTTTCACTTTTAATCGTTTCAGTTCCAACATTTTCAGAAATAGAACCCAAAGATTTATTGTTTTGCGAAACCTCAGGCGTTGATGTCCCTGGCATATCAGACTTTGAAGTCATTGGTTATCCTTATTACGATATTGAGCCATTAAGCTTAATTTCTTGTATGAAAGTAAAGCCGTTAATAGAAGCAATTAAGTCCAAAAGTGCTTTCTAATCAATGTTCAATCTATTACTTTGTTTATATCTAAGCATGGAAAGTGTAAAAATGGAAAGTGTAACTATGGAATCTTCAAGTCATTCAGCCGTTAATGATACTGCGATATCACAACCTATCACTAAAGCGCATAAAGCTTTTTTGCGTAAGTTGCTGCTGTGTTATTTAATCCATCACCAGCAGCACAATTTATTATCTTTACATCAATTAACTAAAATGCCGCGAAGAACCATTCAAGATACGTTAGTTGCCATGTTAGATATCGGTGTTCAGATCAAGTTCGTACAAAACGGAGAAAGACATAATGCTGGCTATTATCAATTGGTAGATTGGGGACCCATTCATCATCAGTGGATTGAATCCAATATTAATGACATTTACCGCAACTTAGAAATTGACTTGGGTTAGCACTCATTAGCCAGCTACTCTATTGGCATCAGGCGATAGACCACCGCAAATCTGGTTACGGCCCGAGCGTTTAGCTTGATATAAATGTTTGTCAGCCACTTCGATGAGCGTGGGCAGTTGGTTAATGGCACTGCAGCTGGTCACAATGCCAATACTGGCAGTAACTGTAACTTTGCGCTGCATTTGAGTGAATTGTAACTTGCCAATATTTTCGCACAGTCTTGCTGCTAGAGTATTAGCTTCTTGCTCTTGTGTATGGGGTAAGAAAATTATGAATTCCTCACCGCCCCAGCGGGCTAATACATCATCTTTTCGAAGAGTGTCCCTGATTAATGCCCCAACTTTAACCAATACCTCATCGCCAAAATTGTGCCCGTAAGTATCGTTAATGCCTTTAAATCGGTCTATGTCGATCATTAATATAGAAGCAGACTTTTGAATCCGCTCTTCAGTAAACATAGGTTCAACCAATTGATAAAAAGCACGGCGATTATTGAGGCGAGTGAGCGGATCCATATTGGCCATCTTTTCTGCAATGATTTTTTCGTTTTCAACTCGTCTGAATCGTTCGGTCAATGCAAGAGCCAGTAATAGCACATCAATAAATACTCCCACTTCAGCAGCCCGATAAGTGAAATGATTAAATGGAATATAATTCCACACTGCTAAACAAGTTATTGCGACACCTACCATTGATGAGATAGAAGCAATTAAGAAAAACCTTGCAGAAATATTGCCAAAGTTAAGCGAAAGTATGCCTAATACAATCATCAAACCGCTAAATAGCAGCATAAGGTCGAAAGCTAATATCAATCCTAATACTCTATCTTGCAGCAATACAGCCAATAGCATTAAAGCAGGGAAGATGACACACAAGCTTTTTAAAATGCGGTTGAGGGTTGGAAGCTGATATTTGAGCCGTAAAAAATGGCAGGCGAATAAGATACCACTGGTACAAAAAGTCACCATAAGCAGTGGGATCGACCATTGTTGCCATAGTGGTGAGTTAGGCCATAACCATAATAAGCCATGGCCACTGTAGGCAAAATTAACGAGTAAAAAATTGAATAAATATAGGCTATAGAATAAATAACTTTTGATTCTTAATCCTAAAAAGAGAATGAAGTTATAAATTAGTAATGCGGTTATCGCGCCATAAAGAAAACCGTAGCTATAATGATTAAATACACTTTTTTGTACCATTTCTGTTTGATCCAATAAGTACAAGGGAATAACCATAGGGTCTGGCGTTTGCACTCTTATAAGCACGTGAGTTTTACCGGGAGGATACAGGTAATTAAAATTAAAACTCGGTTGCATAGAGGTTTGTTGATAGAAAAGTGATAAGTCGCCTTGGTGTTCAAAGTGGACTATTTTGCCTTCTTTGAGCCAGAATGTGCTGACTTCATCGAGCCAAAAGTTATCAACATGCAGAATTCTAGTAACGGACGCTAAGGTGTCGTTGTCTATAGTTAGACTAAGCCAAACGGGATTCGCATTGATTCCGTAATTACTGATGCTTTGGTTGACGGGGGTAAACTGGCCATTTTTTAATAACTCATAAGCTTGCGTAGCATTAAGTCTGTCTTGTTCTACATAATGTAAGAGGGAATATCCAATGGGGTCGGGATGTTTTTCAGATACGTACAACACTTCTGCCTGAGCTGGATTACAGCTCAACCAAAAAAGTAAACTAACAGCGAGTGGCAATATCCATTTCATAAGTTCGATAAAATACCGTTATTTATCTTATTAAGGCTGTAAATCCATATTCTAGCAAGAGCAACGTTTTGAAGCTGAAGTTAGAGTAGGTAAGTTAGCACCGGAGCAAATAGGTGTGTTACCCAATTTAAGATTCTCATAATATAAAGAATCTGAATATGATGAATATGTAAAAATACTTGTTTATATTCTAAAGAATTAGCCACAAAGATGAGGTTGTCAAAGATTAAAGGCATTATAAATCAAAGGGTAAATCTTCAATGAAACAATTAGGCTTGGAGTTAATAACAGAAAAGGAGGCAATAAATGTCAGTCGTAGTACTGAGCAGCTTAATGCGCCAGTGACGTTTATTAAAGGCTTTTTAACTAATGGACAGCAGAAGTTATTGTTAAAAGAGTCATTAACGTACCCTTTTGAACAGCCTGTCATCACGGTATTTGGTAAGCAGCATCCTATTCCGCGAAGTCAAGTTTGGTTTGCTGATTCTGGTTGCGCTTATCGATACTCTTCACTCTTGATTACCCCAACACCTTGGCCGCAGGGCTTAATGTCATTAAGAAAGCTGTTATATCAGCAATTTAATATTGAGACTAATGGGGTGTTGGTTAATCGCTATCAAAATGGTTTTGACAGTATGGGCTGGCATAGTGATGATGAGCCAGAAATTGATACTAACAGTGATATTGTATCTATTAGTTTGGGGGCAACACGAAGTTTTGTATTGAGGCACAAACTCACGCAAGCAAAGCAAGTATTTGAGCTACAGTCAGGCGATATGTTAATCATGCATGGCGATATGCAGCAAAAATGGCAACACAGTGTGCCAAAAAGAGTGAAAGTATTAGAGCCTAGAATCAATTTGACCTTTCGCAAGTTAATTGTTGGTTTTCATGAATAATTTTCACCTTGATACAATAGGATGAAAAGTGAGCTGGTTTGCGCTGTAACAATTTTTTGCCAAACAGATCTTATTGAGTCGAAGTCGGTTTGATTTTTAAAACATTAAACAGTAGTCTTCAGACTTTCAGATGTCGATAGAAAGAGTTCGTTATGTCAGTTGAACAAGTGATAACCCAAAAACTGAACCAGTCTTTTAGCCCCATCCATCTAGACGTGCTTAATGAAAGCAATCGTCACCATGTGCCACCAAACTCAGAGACCCATTTTAAAGTCGTTGTCGTCAGTGACGAGTTTGAATCACAACGTCTAATCTCACGCCACCGCGCTGTCAATGGTGTTTTGGCTGAAGAATTGGCTAATGGTGTTCACGCATTATCGATTAATGCTTACACTCAAGAAGAGTGGAAAGCCCTTGATGCAGTGCCTAAAACGCCAAACTGTAAAGGTTAATTTTTCTCTTTTAAAGTTAGAGTAAATATTAATTTTTGATTGCTTAAACCTTATCTAAAACCTCATATCTGTATGGGGTTTTTTATTGCCTAAAACTCCTTTCTGTCTCCTTGTTAACTTGGTCTTAAATATACTTCAGCCCTTAGAATTAGTGCGACGACTTATCCCAGATTTTGCTTGTGTCATCAACTTGTCATTTTGTACTGGTAACCATGAGTATCTTCAGCCTTAGTGCATAGCTGTTCACAGTTAATTTTGATGCTATGATGCCAAGCAGATTATTTACCAACCTTAAGGAATGAGTAATGCCTTTACTTGATAGTTTTACCGTTGACCATACACGCATGGAAGCACCAGCAGTACGTGTCGCTAAGCATATGAGTACACCTAAAGGTGACACCATCACAGTATTTGACTTACGCTTTTGTGCACCTAATAAAGACATTTTAAGTGAACGTGGTATTCATACATTAGAGCATTTGTTTGCAGGCTTTATGCGTGATCATTTAAATGGTGACAGTGTTGAGATTATTGATATTTCACCAATGGGTTGTCGTACCGGCTTTTATATGAGCCTAATTGGTGTGCCATCTGAGCGCATTGTAGCTGACGCTTGGTTAGCTGCGATGGAAGATGTACTCAATGTTGTTGAGCAAACTGAAATTCCTGAATTAAATGAGTATCAATGTGGCACCTTTGAAATGCACTCGCTTGAACAAGCCCAAGATATCGCACGTGCGATAATTGCTGCAGGCGTTAGCGTTAATCGTAATGACGACTTGAAACTGAGTGATGACATTTTAGGTACACTCTAAGTATCATTTTTGATTTAATTTAGATTATATTTTTTACGGTGATTTTTTTTATAAAAAGCGGCTTTTGCCGCTTTGTTTTTAAGTGGTTAATTTTTTATTAAAATACTGTTCTTATTTGTTTGAAGACGTTATTGTTATCAGTTGATAATAGGATGTTATTCATAACAATAAAGCATCGAAATATACGATGCTGGTGATGTATTTTGGGAGTTAATCATGTCTAAAAGTCAATTCAGCTTGTCTGTAATTGCTTCTGCTGTGCTTTTTGTTTGTCATTCAGGTTCAAGCTTTGCAGCAACCTCAGTTACTGCTTCAATGGATGAGTCAAACAATACTGTTGTACTAAATCAGCCGCAGACGGCTCCGTTACATTATCGAGATAGTACAATTCCGTTAGCGTTTTCAGGCATGACTGTTTTACCAAATAGTCATGGTCAAGCGACAGACGTGACCCATCGCGGCGCGATGAATGGTATTGCAATCACTCAAGATCGTGTGAGCTTTTCTCCCTCTCCTTATGCAGCACCTCAACTGGTACTTCAGCCCAATTTAGCTCTGCAAAGTAAAATATCGACCTTGAGTTTAAGCGATGTCACTAAAGGTGGGATGGGCGCATTTGGCCATGTCAATTACACCAGTGCGCAAATTAGCTCTGCAGAACTTGGTGGCCGAGCTAATATCGAGATCAATGAAAATGGCGATGGCCATGTAGGTGCTATTGCCAGCGGTTTAAATAAAGAATACGGCATGATGCTAGCGGTGGACTATCAAAACACTGCTCAAGAAACTGGCTTCGTCAGTGGCTTTGATGACGAACAAACCCATACTGACATTATGTTTAAGATTAATGCCGACAGCTTAGTGGGCGCTCGTAATCCACAACAAACTGAGTTTATGTATCAATATACAAATTCAGATAGTGGCTTCTCGAATATTGGCCTAACGGCGCAGGACTGGGCGACTAATCCTGGCACTCGCTATTCAGCGACTCAAAATGACAAACAAGAAGGCCAGCGCCATAAATATCAAGTCAGTCATATCGTCGACTTAACGGGTGGCACTCAAATGGTGTCAGACTTTTACTATCAATCTTATGATGAACAAAAATCTCAACTTAATTCATTGGACGGCACCTTTATTGGTCTTAGTGAATTACAAACCATTGCTGATTTTGATATGAACCCTGTTGGCAGCAATAATCTTTCTTCAATGTTAGAAGATAACCACTATGCGGGTTATGGACTGCAAACTGAAGGAACGAGCCAATACGGTGAACATCAAGTAACTTACGGCGCGCTTTATCATTCCGATAAAGCTGAAATGAAATTTGGTCAGCAAGATTGGTTATGGAGTGACGATAGAAGCCTTTCTAGCATTAATGTTGATAAAGCTGTGCTTGCGTATGTTGATGATGTCAACGTACTCACTACCACAGCGGATGCAAAGTTAAATTATGGCGCCTTGTCATTTAATTTAGGCCTTGCCTTTGAAAATGTCAGCACCACTCGTGAAGTGAGTACTGAAGCTTACGGAATTGAAGCTGCTGACTTTTCTGATGATGGTTGGATCCCATCAATTGAAATTGCTTATGCTACAGGTGCTTGGAAAGCAGCAATTGCTGCTAAACAAGCTTGGAGCGCTGCAGCTGCTGGTAATGCTACTCAACAAGCTCAAGAGTCAATGCAGTATCAATTAGGGCTAACTTATCAGACTGACACGCTTAATCTTGGTGTGAACATATATATGCAAGATTTTGATAATCAGCATATTAGCTGTATGTGGAGTATGGCGTGTGATTATTCGCAGCGCTACGTTCAAGAGAACATTGAGGACGTTAGTGTTAACGGTGTTGATGTATCCGCTGACTATCAGTTTGCATTCGACAGCTTTGCAATTCCAATTTCAATTCAGTATCAATACAGTCAAGCTGAGTTTGGTGAGTCAGGGACTAATGACTTAATTGGGCTTTATGTGGAAGGCGAGCAATTGCCTTGGGTGCCTGAGCAACAATTAGCGTTAAGTAGTGGCATTATCGTCGGTAAATTCAGTTTTATGGCGCAAGGTCTTTATCAGTCAGAGCTAGGCTATGCGACAGCCTTTAATGGTGGTCAGCAAATAGATGAGCAATGGAAAGTAGATATTGCTGCCAATTATCATATCTCAGAAGTGCATGAAATTTATTTACGCGTAGAAAATGTACTGGATGAAGATTTAGTGAGCCAACAATCTTCCCTAGGAATAAGTTCTCAAGGTGAAATGTTGAGTTACTTAGGCTATCAAGCGCGTTTCTAAAAAAATACAATCACCTCAATATTACCTACCTGACTGTTTTAAAAGTGCTTTAGTATGGGCGGTTTAAGCCCATACTAACTGCTACATTTGTTAAAAAATAGATAAACCACTTCTTGTATTAATTCTTTTAAAATTAATGCTATAGTGCTCTTGTTACTGAATTATTGCATCGGATCGCTTGATATCAGTCTTTTCCACACCCTAAATAGGTGTAATTGTTTAAAAATGAACAATCATAAATTTCAATCACCTATTATTTTCGTGGCGATAGCGCACATTTTGGGGTAAAATGCGCGCGACCAGCGTGATTGCGATCGCATTTCCGTGATAAATCTGCGCTAGCTCAACACTGAAGTGTTTGTTAACACTTTGTTTTTTTTGGGTAGGAACGCGGCGCATTGTCTTTCCTTCAAACGTAGTGCTTGTGGATATGATTACAATAAAGAAAGGATTGGAACTACCTCTAGCAGGTGGCCCAGAGCAAGTTATCCATAATGGCCCAGCCATTAAGAATGTCGCCACTTTGGGTGAAGAGTATATTGGCTTACGTCCAACGATGAAAATCAAGGTTGGCGAAAAAGTTAAGAAAGGCCAGGTTATTTTTGAAGATAAAAAAAACCTAGGCGTAAAATATACTGCTTTAGCTAGTGGGACTGTATTAGAAATTAACCGGGGTGCGAAACGTGTACTTCAGTCAGTTGTAATTGAAGTGGAAGGTGACGATAAAGTCAGCTTTATTCAATACAGTGCTGACGCTTTAAACACGTTAGATGCAGCTGTTGTCAAAGAGAACTTGATTGAATCAGGTCTATGGACAGCTTTGCGTACTCGCCCTTTCAGTAAAGTACCTGCAGTCGACTCTGTCGCCGCTGGTATTTTCGTCACCGCAATAGATACCCAACCACTAGCTGCAGACCCTGCAATTGTGATTGCTGAGCACAAAGAAGATTTTGCAAACGGTTTAACCCTCCTTGCTAAATTGACTGAAGGCAAAGTGTTCCTTGCTAAAGCACCTGGTGCAGATATTCCTTCAGGGAATGCTCAAGTTGAAGAGTTTGCTGGTAAACATCCAGCTGGCTTAGCGGGTACTCATATTCATCACTTACTTCCTGCATCTGCAACACGCACTGTGTGGCATGTTGGCTATCAAGATGTGATTGCAATCGGTCAGCTTTTTACTCAAGGCGAACTTAACACTCAACGTGTTATCGCTATTGGTGGCCCAGAAGCTAAGAACCCACGTTTAATTCGTACGGTTCTAGGTGCAAGCACGACTGAAATCACTGCTGGTGAAGTTGAAGGTAATACGGTTCGTGTTATCTCAGGTTCAGTATTAAGTGGTCGTCAAGCTGCAGGTCCTCACGCTTACCTTGGTCGTTATCATCAACAAATTAGTTTGTTGCTTGAAGGGACTGAAAAAGAATTATTCGGTTGGGCAATGCCTGGCAGCGATAAGTTCTCTATCACTCGTGCTTTCTTAGGTCACTTAAACCGTACTGGTCTGTTCAATATGACCACCAGTACTGGTGGTTCTGACCGTGCAATGGTGCCGATTGGTAACTATGAACGTGTTGTTCCGTTAGACATCTTACCGACAATGTTACTTCGCGATTTAGTTTCTGGTGATTATGACGGTGCAGCTGCACTGGGCGCACTAGAACTAGACGAAGAAGACTTGGCATTATGTACCTTCGTATGTCCAGGCAAGTATGACTACGGTACATACCTGCGTGATTGTTTAGATACGATCGAGAGGGAAGGCTAATGAGCTTGAAAGATTTTATCGAGCGTATTGAACCGCAATTTGAAAAAGGCGGTAAGTACGAAAAGTGGTATGCCCTTTATGAAGCGGCAGCTACTGTGTTTTATACTCCAGGTAAAGTAAACAAAGGTAGCACGCACGTGCGTGATAACCTTGACCTTAAGCGTATGATGATTACGGTTTGGGCCTGTACTTTCCCTGCGATGTTCTTTGGTATGTACAACGTTGGCTTACAAGCTCAAGATGCGCTTATTGCTGGTTTTGCTACTCCTGATGTATGGCAAGTCAGCCTATTTAGCTTATTCGGTACTGAGCTAACAGCAGACTCTGGCATAGCTGCCTTAATGTGGTACGGCGCCTGTTGGTTCTTACCTATCTATGCAGTGACCTTTGCAGTTGGTGGTTTTTGGGAAGTATTATTCGCTTCTGTACGTGGCCACGAAGTTAACGAAGGTTTCTTTGTAACATCGATTCTTTTTGCTCTGACGCTGCCAGCAACAATTCCATTATGGATGGTTGCACTAGGTATTACCTTCGGTGTCGTTGTTGCTAAAGAAGTGTTTGGTGGTACAGGTCGTAACTTCCTAAACCCTGCATTAGCCGGTCGTGCTTTCCTATTCTTTGCTTACCCACTAAACATGTCTGGTGACACGTCTTGGGTTGTGGCTGACGGTTACTCTGGTGCAACTGCACTGAGCCAAGCTGCACAGGGCACACTAGAATACGGTATCACTCAAGATTGGTGGGATGCATTCTTTGGCTTCATTCCGGGTTCTGTCGGTGAAGTGTCTACTTTCGCTATCCTATTAGGCGGCGCGGTTATCGTTTATACCCGTATTGCTTCTTGGCGCATTATTGCTGGGGTGTTACTGGGTATGATTGCAGTTTCAACTCTGCTTAATCTTATCGGTAGTGATACTAATGCAATGTTTGCTACGCCTTGGTATTGGCATCTAGTTTTAGGTGGCTTTGCATTCGGTATGATGTTTATGGCGACTGACCCAGTTTCTGCTTCATTCACTAATAATGCGAAATGGGCTTACGGTCTTCTGATTGGTGCCATGGCAGTGTTTATTCGTGTTATTAACCCAGCATTCCCAGAAGGCATGATGTTAGCAATTCTATTCGCTAACTTATTCGCACCTTTATTTGACCATTTTGTGGTTCAAGCAAATGTTAAGCGGAGGATTTCACGTGGCCAGTAATAAAGAATCAATCGGCAAAACATTATTTGTTGTTGTTGGTCTTTGCTTTGTTTGCTCAATGTTTGTTTCGACAGCAGCAGTGTTATTAAAGCCGACTCAACAGCAAAATAAATTGCTAGATAAGCAAAAGTACATTCTTGAAGCAGCAGGCTTAGTGGATACTAAAGCCGGTAAAGTAGAGAAAGAAGTTATCATCGAAACATACAACAAGTATGTTGAAGCACGCCTAGTTGATTTAAAATCAGGTGACTTCGTAGAAGGTGATGCTGATACTTTTGATGTTGAAAAAGCAGCACGTACTCCAGCAACATCTTTCAAGCCTGAAAATGATATTGCATCAGTGAAGCGCGTAGCAAACCAAGGTGTTGTTTATCTTGTTAAAGATGATAGCAATGAACTGCAAACCGTTATTATTCCTGTTAAAGGATACGGTTTATGGTCAACCATGTTTGCATTCTTAGCCGTTGAACCTGATATGAATACTATTCGTAGCTTAGTGTATTACGACTTCACCGGTTCTGGTGAAACGCCAGGTCTAGGTGGTGAAGTTCAGAACCCACAATGGGTTGCTAAGTGGCAAGGTAAGAAACTTTATGATGACAATGGCGAGTTAGCTATTCAAGTCACTAAGATCCCAACTGTTGCTTCTTCAGTTCATGGCGTAGATGCTTTATCTGGCGCAACACTAACAAGTAATGGTGTTCAGCATTCACTTACGTTCTGGTTAGGTGAAGAAGGTTTTGCACGCTTTATCGAAAAAGCACGCAATGGAGGACTGAGCTAATGGCTGATGCTAAAGAACTTAAACAGGTTCTAACTGGACCTATCATTAACAACAACCCAATTGCTCTGCAAATTCTGGGTGTATGTAGTGCGCTAGCTGTGACCGCTAAAATGGAAACAGCCATCGTAATGACATTAGCATTGACTGCGGTTACGGCATTTTCGAACTTATTTATTTCGATTTTACGTAATCACATTCCAAGTAGTGTTCGTATTATTGTGCAAATGACCATCATTGCTTCATTAGTAATTGTGGTAGACCAAGTATTGCAAGCTTACGCCTATGACGTAGCGAAGCAGTTATCAGTATTCGTTGGTTTGATTATTACTAACTGTATTGTAATGGGTCGTGCAGAAGCCTATGCGATGAAAACACCACCTTTAATGAGCTTCATGGACGGTATCGGTAACGGCTTAGGCTACGGTGCAATCCTATTATCAGTTGGCTTCTTCCGTGAGCTATTTGGTAACGGCTCATTATTTGGCGTTGAAATCCTAAGCAAAGTCTCTGACGGTGGTTGGTACCAGCCAAATGGTTTGTTACTTCTTCCTCCTAGTGCGTTCTTCTTGATCGGTATGTTGATCTGGATTATTCGTACTTATAAGCCAGAGCAAGTAGAAGCAAAAGGGTAAGCGCAATGGAACATTATATTAGTCTGTTAATTCGTTCGATATTCATTGAGAACATGGCATTAGCCTTCTTCTTGGGTATGTGTACTTTCTTAGCTGTGTCTAAGAAAGTCACCACAGCGATGGGCCTTGGTGTAGCAGTAATTGTGGTTCTTGCCATTGCTGTACCAGTTAACCAAATCATCTACCAAGGATTATTAGCACCAGGCGCGCTTGCTTGGGCTGGTGTTCCTGATGCAGATTTGAGCTTCTTGAAGTTCATTACCTTCATCGGTGTTATCGCTGCTTTAGTACAAATTTTGGAAATGGCGTTAGATAAGTATTTTCCACCTTTGTATAACGCGTTAGGTATTTTCTTACCATTGATCACCGTAAACTGTGCGATTTTTGGTGCAGTTTCATTCATGGTTGAGCGTGATTACAACCTTGGCGAGAGTTTAGTATTCGGTATTGGCTCTGGTATTGGTTGGGCTTTAGCAATCGTATTGCTAGCAGGTCTTCGCGAGAAAATGAAGTATTCTGATGTGCCAAAAGGCTTACGTGGTTTAGGTATTACCTTCATCACTTCAGGCTTAATGGCGCTAGGTTTCATGTCGTTCTCAGGTGTATCTCTTTAAGAGAGACCTTACGACGTATTAATTTGAACCTTAAAGGATAAAGTTAATGGATATTCTTAACGCTACTCCAATAGATGTTTATCTAGGTGTGAGTATGTTTACCGCCATCGTACTGATTTTAGTTTTAGTGATTTTATTCGCTAAATCTAAGTTAGTCGCTAGCGGTGATATCACTATCTCAATCAATGATGATAGCGATAAAGCAATTAAAACAGGTGCGGGTAATAAACTATTAGGTGCGTTAGCAGATAATGGTATTTTCGTATCAAGTGCCTGTGGTGGCGGTGGCTCATGTGGTCAGTGTCGCGTTAACATTAAGTCTGGTGGTGGTGATATTCTACCTACCGAACTTGATCATATTAGCAAAGGTGAAGCTCGTCAGGGTTGTCGATTAGCCTGTCAGGTTAACGTTAAAACTGATATGGACATCGAACTTGATGAAGAAATTTTCGGCATCAAGAAATGGGAATGTGAAGTTATCTCAAACGATAACAAAGCAACGTTCATTAAAGAACTTAAGCTGCAAATTCCTGGTGATGAATCTGTACCTTTCCGCGCCGGTGGTTACATTCAGATTGAAGCACCAGCTCACCATGTTAAATATGCAGATTTTGATGTTCCTGCAGAATACCGTGGCGACTGGGAGCACTTTGGCTTCTTCAACTTAGAATCAAAAGTTGATGAAGAGACCATTCGTGCATATTCAATGGCAAACTATCCAGAAGAATTTGGTATCATTATGTTGAACGTGCGTATTGCTACGCCGCCGCCACGTAATTTGACCTTACCTTGTGGTAAAATGTCATCGTACATCTGGAGCCTAAAAGAAGGTGACAAAGTCACTATCTCTGGTCCATTTGGTGAGTTCTTTGCTAAAGAAACAGATGCTGAAATGGTGTTTGTTGGTGGTGGTGCTGGTATGGCGCCAATGCGTTCACACATCTTCGACCAGCTTAAGCGTCTTAACTCTAAGCGTAAGATGAGTTTCTGGTATGGTGCTCGTTCTAAGCGTGAAATGTTCTATGTTGAAGATTTTGACGGTTTAGCATCAACCAATGAAAACTTTGAGTGGCACGTTGCATTATCTGATCCGCAAGAAGAAGATAACTGGGATGGCTACACTGGTTTCATTCATAACGTATTGTACGAAAACTACTTACGTGACCATGATGCACCAGAAGATTGTGAGTTCTACATGTGTGGACCTCCAATGATGAATGCTGCCGTAATCGGTATGCTTAAAGACTTAGGTGTTGAAGATGAAAACATCTTGCTCGATGACTTTGGTGGCTAATGCGTTAATCCTTAAAGATTAGCAATTAACCAAAAGACATTGAACGTCATAAATTGCAGCTCGCTGACACGGAGGTCACTCTAGTTAGTAAGCTGCAATTTTTTATTTTAGATATTACTAATTTGAAGTTTGAAATGATAAAGATTGCTATAAAATCGATTGCTGTATCCCTTGTTTTATTATTCCTAACAGCTTGTGGAACTGAAGATAAAATCGTGTCACTTGCTGGAAAAACGATGGGCACTACTTACCATATTAAAGTGGTACGTAATGACCGTTTACCAACGACACAATTACTGCAAGCTGAAATCGATATTGCGCTTGAGTTGGTGAATGATCAAATGTCGACTTATAGGCCGAGATCTGAATTATCAAAATTTAATCAGCTTGGAATTAATCAAAGTATTACCGTTTCAGAAGATACGATAGAAGTCTTCAAAGAAGGGTTACGACTCTATGATGTTACTGATGGCGCACTTGATATTACCCTAGGCCCATTAGTCAATTTATGGGGTTTTGGGCCAGATAAACGTCCAACTGAAATACCAAGCGCAGAAACCATTGAAAGAGTGAAAGCCAAAGCCGATATTAACGGTTTTACTATTAATGGATTAAAACTGACTAAAACTAACCCTGATTTATATGTCGATTTATCATCATTAGCCAAAGGCTATGGTGTCGATAAAATAGCGAACTTACTAGATAAGTACCAAGTAGAAGGTTACTTAGTCGAAATCGGTGGTGAAATCAGCGTTAAAGGCGTTAAAGATGATGGTGCGCCTTGGCGTATCGCTGTTGAAAAACCTTCAACAGAAGGGGCGTCGGTTCAACAAGTTGTTGAACCAGGGAACATGGCACTGGCAACATCTGGTGACTACCGAATTTATTACGAAGAAAATGGCGAACGCTTTTCGCATTTAATCGATCCTCGCACAGGGTATCCAATTAAGCATAAGCTAGCCTCTGTTACTGTCTTGCACCCTAGCAGTATGACTGCAGATGCTTATGCGACTGCTATGATGGTGTTAGGTACTGAGGCTTCATTAGCTTTGGCACACGATCAGCACTTACCAGTGATGCTGATTGAAAAAGATGGTGAAGATTATGATGTGTTTTACAGTGAAGCATTTGCACCGTACATTCAATAAATGCGACAAAATTAAGACGATGAGTTTCACTATGCGATATTTCCAGATCAGAAGAAAAAGTTGGAGAACATTATGAGTACCTTTATTGCAGCGTTCGTTGTGTTGTTATTATTTTTTCTATTGATGTCTGTTGGCTATATCATCAAGAGAAAAGCAGTTGAAGGCAGCTGCGGTGGTTTAGGTGTATTAGGTATTGAAAAAGCTTGTGACTGCGATGACCCATGTGATAAACGTAAACGCCGTATGGCTGAGTCTGAGCGAGAAGCAAAGTTAAATCAAAATCGCATCATTTAATCACTTTTAGCCATGTTATTGGCACAGTGGACTAGTGAAAAATTCTATTGGCATTTTCTTTAACAAGAAGGTGTCAAAAATAAAATCCAGATGAGCTTTTGCTTATCTGGATTTTTTTTCAGGAAATAACTATGCAGTTAGATACAAACTTTACAAAACTATTTTGAGGTGTTTTCAATTAACAATTTCACTGATTTTTGTGATTTTACGCATGTTTGATAATTGACGTTTTTCCATAGAGGCGTGATTCTATTGAAGATAGTTAGCATCAGGAATTTATGAACCTAGTTAATAACCTAAGTTATAATGATAATGATTATCAATAACTAAGGTCATGATTTTAAACGATATTTGTGTTTTGTGAACGTATGTACTATTCTGTTGGAAATTGATCCAGATCAATCTTGCATTTAAAGGACAAAATCATGAAAGGCCATCCAAAAGTAATTAGTCAGCTAAACCGTGTGCTGACTTGTGAGTTAACTGCAATTAACCAATATTTCTTGCATGCGCGCATGTTTAAGCATTGGGGATTAGAAAACCTCAATGAAAAAGAATACAAAAAGTCGATTCAAGACATGAAACATGCTGACAAGTTAATTGAGCGTGTATTGTTTTTGGAAGGCCTGCCTAACTTACAACAGTTAGACAAATTACGTATTGGTGAGCACTGTGAAGAAATGCTTGATTGTGATGAGCAAGCGCTAACTGAACAATTAGTGGTATTGCGTGAAACTATCAAGTTGTGTGAAGCAGAGCGCGATTATGTTAGCCGCGACTTATTAGAAGATTTACTCGAAGATGAAGAAGAACATCTAGATTGGATTGAATCTCAAAAAGAATTGATCAATCAAACAGGTATTCAAAACTACCTTCAATCACAAATTAAAGATTAATAGGAAATTAACATGAAAGGTAATCCAGAAGTCATTGCAGCGCTTAACGCACTATTAACCGGTGAATTGTCGGCTATGGACCAGTACTTTGTACATGCTCACATGTATGAAGATTGGGGATTTGACGAACTATACACGCGTATTCTTCATGAGTCTGATGATGAAAAGGCCCATGCTGCTAAGCTTGTTCAGCGCATCTTGTTCCTTGAAGGCACACCTGATGTTGCAAGCCGTGAAGCATTAAACATCGGTAAAGACGTTGAAGAAATGCTGAAGAACGACCTAAACTATGAATACGCAGTTGCAGATCATTTACGTGAAGTGATAGCGCTATGTGAAGCCAAAGAAGACTTCCAAACTCGCGAAATCTTAGAAGTATTACTTGATGATACTGAATCAGATCACATGTACTGGTTAGAAAAACAAATTAGACTGATTGATCGCGTTGGTTTACAGAATTACCTACAGACAAAAATGTAGTTTTCTATCAGGCAGCTAATTAAAAACTAGCTTGCCGCGCGAAGTCATCATACTTAGCCCAACGATGTTGGGCTTTTTTGTGTCTATTTTTCAGTTTGGCTTTTTTGTAGATATTTTTTGAGGGGTAATAACTGATACCAACTAAAACAGAAACTTATAATTAACTCATTGAACAATAAATAGTGATACTGTTTTTATATACAGTGTTTTGTGTACAAACTTCTATGTTTTGGCTATTATCTTCTTTTAGTCGCTTAGTGGGCACTAGTATCCAGTTATTAACTAAGCCAGACATTACACAAGATGCTACAGCGCTAATGACCAATAAGCTGCATCGGATAAGTCAGCCACACCAATAGCTGATGGAACAACACTCAAACTAATGATGACTCAGCAACAGATATAGATTAACGATGACAAACTCAGTACGAAAAATTATTCATATCGACATGGATTGTTATTTCGCCGCAGTGGAAATGCGCGACTTTCCTGAGCTTCGAGGTAAGCCCTTAGCAGTAGGTGGGAGAAGTGATCGTAGAGGTGTCATCAGTACCTGCAATTATGAAGCGCGTGAATTTGGAGTGCGCTCTGCCATGTCGAGTTACCAGGCACTTAAATTGTGCCCAAATCTTACATTAGTGCCTGGGCGTATGAATGTATACAAATCTGTTTCTGTGCAAATTCGTGAAATTTTTCATCGTTACACTGACTTAGTTGAACCATTGTCGTTAGATGAGGCTTATCTTGATGTCACTGATTGTAAGGAGTGTAAGGGCAGTGCTACATTGATTGCAGAGGCCATTCGTAAAGAGATTTTTGACGTGACTGGCTTAACAGCATCGGCAGGTGTTGCTCCGATTAAGTTCTTAGCTAAGATAGCGTCTGATTTAAATAAACCCAATGGCCAGTATGTGATCCCGCCTGATGCCATCGCAGATTTTGTTAAGCCTCTGACATTAAATAAAATTCCAGGAGTAGGTAAAGTTACCTCGGCTAAGTTGGCCGCATTAGGCCTGAATACATGTGCCGATGTGCAGCAGTACCCAAGTGATAAGTTAATTACGGCATTTGGTAAGTTTGGTGGTGTTTTAATAGAGCGTTCTCAAGGTATTGATAATCGATTGATTAGTCCAAATAGAATTCGAAAATCAGTAGGGGTTGAAACGACACTTGCGCAAGATATTTTCACTCTTGAGCAATGTAATAACGTCATGCCACAACTTATTCAAGAGTTGATTGCTAGGGTGCACCGAAGTGCTAAAGACAGACAGATCCATAAACAAGTGGTGAAGCTTAAGTTTAATGATTTTAAACAAACCACGATTGAGCATAGAAGTGATGAGATTTCGGTTAATTTATTTCAAGAGCTACTGACACAAGCATTAGAGCGAGCTAATGGCAGGGGGATCCGTTTGGTGGGCGTCTCCGTTGGACTTGCTGATATTGTAATTGAAACTGCTGAACAATCACGTAGTAGTGAGCAATTAGATTTAAACTTTTAAGATTAAGGTGACTGAAAACTTGCTAATAAAAAAGGCTGTCAAATGGCAGCCTTTTAATTGAATTCTAATTCGAAACCTAGTCTTTAGCTGGAATACGTTCTAGTACAGCTAATAGTAGCTCCCAGTATTGACCCACTGTGGTGATGTTAACCATTTCATCTGGGCTGTGTGGGTAGCGAATCGTAGGACCAATCGAGACCATATCCATTGTTGGGTAAGGCTCTTTAAATAGTCCACATTCAAGACCTGCATGGATGACCATGATAGTAGGATCTTTTTTGTAGATGTCATTGTAAGTATCACGAACAATGGCCATAACAGGGGAGTTATTATCAGGCTTCCAACCAGGGTAAGCGCCAGATAGCCCAATACTTGCACCTGAAAGATTGGCAAGTGCAGTTAATTGAGTTTCAATTTCAACGCGACCTGAATCAATTAATGAGCGGATTAGACATAACACTTCAACAGATTCATTTTCAGTGTTGATAACACCAACATTTAATGAAGTTTCAGTTACGCCTTCAACTTCATCACTCATGCGCATTACGCCGTTAGGGCATGCGTGGAGTAAATCAATTAAGGTGTTTTGCGCATCTTCACTCATGACTTTTTCTGGCGCATCCACTGTTGCAAGTGTTAGCAGCATATCTGGATCGGCAATTGATAATTCTGCGCGTACAATTGCTTGGAACTCACTTATCGCTTGTTCAAGGTTTGCTTGGTTGTCACTTGGTAACATAAAGCTAATGCTGGCTTCACGAGGGATGGCATTACGTAGTGATCCGCCAGTGAAATTAACCAGCTCTAGAGCAAGGTCATCAGCGTAGCTAAATAAGAAGCGGGCAAGTAACTTATTGGCATTACCGCGACCTAAATGGATGTTCACGCCAGAGTGACCACCTTTAAGCCCTGATAAGGTCAAGCTAAAGCTTGCGTTGGTTTGCTCAGGGGCTTGCCAAGACATTGGCACGCTTAATTGAGCGTCAACACCGCCTGCGCAACCCATGTAAATTTCGCCTTCTTGTTCAGAATCGGTATTAATTAAAATATCCGCATCCAACATGCCTGCTTCAAGACCGAAAGCGCCAGTCATACCGGCTTCTTCATCAATGGTCAGTAACACTTCTAATGGGCCGTGTTTGATATCATCTGCGCCAAGCACTGCTAAAGCTGATGCCATACCAATACCATTATCTGAACCTAAGGTCGTGCCATTGGCTTTAACCCATTCGCCATCAACGTATGCTTCAATGGGATCTTTCTCGAAGTCATGTTCTTTGTCGGCGTTTTTTTGCGGCACCATATCTATGTGGGCTTGAAGTACCACAACTTTACGATCTTCCATACCTGGAAAAGCAGGCTTTTTAATGATGAGGTTTCCCACTTTGTCTTCGACAACACTTAAGCTTTTTGACTTAGCCCATTGCTGAATATGTTCACTTAATGCTTGTTCGAATTTTGAAGGATGCGGAATTGAACAAATCTGTTCAAACCATTGCCATAGAGGCTGAGGATATAATTGATTGATCGCTGTCACGAAGACTCCCTTATTTGTTTTTGAGGTGGGAATAGATGGTCAACAGTCTAGCATATCAAGCAAGTTTGACTGTGATCTGTGGCCATTTGATTGTTTGCTCTTTATCAAATATATGTAAATAAATATTAACCCTCGTAAGGTTTTAAATTTATATACTTTGATGATGGTTACTCGCTATTATTTATTGTTCAAAGCAGACTGTTCATACCTTAATAAAAAATACTAAAAAGGAAGGCTCATGTTTCAAGTGGATCTAGTAGACGTTCAGAGTGATGAAGCAATTTTTGAAGGACATGGCTGGGATGCCGTGATTGTTGTCGCTTCTAATTTAGACAATGTAGCGCAGGATGAAATCAAGCTACTCGCCAATCATGCTAAACAAATTGATCAACGTATTGGACGCAGCGCAACATTATTATTAGCCCCAGGACTTGCTGGCGGTCGTTTAATTGTATCGCCGGTGATCAATGCTGAAAACGAATATAGTGACGTGACCGTATTTGCTAAAGCTGCCCGAGAAGGTATTGCCATAGCTAAAGCCGCTGGTTCAGTTAAACCTTTACTTGTGGTCAGTGAACATAGTGATACTCGTTATCAATATGCCAAGCAAGTTTCGGCTTTAGCTTGCGGCCAAGAGTTATGGCAATCACTTGAGTATCGCGAAGCTGAACAAAGCTCACCAGCAATGATTAATATAGGATTATTGGTGACTCAATCTTGCAGTGAGTTACTCAATGCACTTGAAAGCGGCAAAGTACTTGCTCGTGACTTATGCGGAACTGAACCAGAAAGAATGGCTGCACCAGCATTTGCTGACTATTGCGTTGATGCTTTTGAAGGCAGCGGCTTGAGTGTATCAGTTGTTGAGGAACAAGAGGAGCTTGAGCGTGATTACCCTCTGTTGTGCGCAGTAGGACGAGCGTCATTTTGTGTTCCAAGACATCAACCTCGAGTCGTTAAAATTGAATATGCATCAGAAGGCGAAATTGAAAAAACCTTCTTATTTGCAGGAAAAGGCGTGATTTACGATACCGGTGGTGCAGATATTAAGGTCGCTGGCGGGATGGCTGGCATGAGCAGAGATAAAGGCGGCGCAGCAGCCGTTGCTGGACTTATGAAAACCTTATCGATTTTAAAGCCTAAAGGTATTCGTGTTATTGCTGAGCTTGGTTTGGTTAGAAACAGTATTGGCAGTGATGCTTTTGTACCTGATGAAATTATCAATAGTCATGCAGGTGTTCGAGTCAGAATTGGTAACACTGATGCTGAAGGGCGTTTAGTGTTAGCAGATTTATTATCACATTTAAGATTAAAGGCGGTAACAGCTGTGAACCCGCAACTATTTTCAGTTGCTACATTAACAGGTCATGTAGTGCGCTGTTATGGCGGTTATACTGCAGTAGTTGAAAATGCGGTGTCAAAGCAGATGGGCATTGGTGAAGGTATTGCGGCAATTGCAGATCAATGGGGGGAGTCGGTTGAGCTTTCTCGTCTTCGTCATGATGATTTTGCTAAAGTAAACAATATATCAGGGCAAGGTGAATTGTTGTCATCGAATAACGGACCATCTGCTATAACAGCCCGCGGACATCAATATCCTGCTGCTTTTTTGATTAATGCATCGGGTTTAGCTGAACATGGGACTCAATCGCAAACCCCTCTGCCTTTTGCACATATTGATATTGCGGGTAGTGCCACAGAAGGCCACCCTTTATACGGTAAACCTACTGCTTCACCGTTGGTAACTTTATTACATAAGGTTACAATCTAACCTGTGGTAGCTTAAAGTTTAACCAAACACTATATATAGTGGCTCTGTTGCGTAAGTAACAAAGCCGCTGGTATTTTTACAGTCCTTTAAATGTAATTTAGTTTCTTTTTTGGCTGTTTTTAAATTATTTTTAAATAATACTTGTAATAAAATTACATTTTGGTATTATTACTCTCGTTGAAGAGCACGGTGCTTTTCAATTCTAGTTCATCCAGGAAGGATAAAGTCTCCAAGGAATCGAGTAAGTAAGTTGTCTCAATGGATTGAGAAAAGTAAGTTCCAAGGAACCGAGCCCAGCAAGACTAGGTTTTAAACAACTTTATTTGGAGTATTTACTATGTCTTATACAGGCAATCAATATATTTATTGGCAAAACACTTGGTTAAGTTCTGATGCTTTAGCAGGTGGTTTATATGCCATGACCTTCAAGGGCTAACCCATCCTTGATTGTAAGTTTTACCCGTATCAACCCTTTTTTCTGTCGCCTCACGGCGATCTTAGACAACAGTAAGCTAGTTCTCTATTGCTAGTTTATTTTGAAGTTTTATCACTTTATTGTGATTCAGTTTTCCCATCCCCATACCGGAAAACTTGTTAACTTGTCAGCCTACTCATTGAGTAGGCTTTTTTTTGCCTGTCTATCACGAACTCAAGCGAATCAAACGATTAAATTGTCTTGCTAGCAAATATGAGTGTTTATATTGTGAATATGGCTATACGGCATATAAATACCTATAATCCTCGTCATTAAAATGTCATCTTTTTATTCTTTAGTATTTTGAAGAGGCTAAATAAGGTTGACCCCAATTCGTTCAATTCCCTTTTCAAGGATTTAAGTTTCATGTTAGAGAAACTGTTCAAACTCAAAGAAAACCAGTCAAATTTAAAACAAGAAGTGATCGCGGGTATTACAACTTTTTTAACCATGGCATATATTATTTTTGTAAATCCGATGATGTTAGCGGATGCAGGCATGGATCAAGGTGCAGTATTTGTTGCGACTTGTTTAGCTGCGGCGGTGGGTTGTTTAGTCATGGGGTTTGTGGCCAATTATCCAATTGCATTAGCACCAGGTATGGGATTAAACGCATTCTTTACCTATACCGTTGTTGGTGAAATGGGTTATAGCTGGGAAACTGCGTTAGGTGCGGTTTTCATGTCTGGTATTTGTTTTTTAATCTTGTCTTTGGTCAAAATTAGAGAATGGATAGTTAATAGCATTCCAATGAGTCTGCGTTTGGGTATTGCTGCTGGTATTGGTTTGTTTCTTGCCTTTATAGGCTTAAAAGCAGCGGGCATTGTCGTTGCTAGCCCTGCAACATTAGTTACCATGGGTGACATTACTTCGTTCCCCGCAGTAATGGCAGCATTAGGTTTCTTCTTAATTATTGCTATGGTACAACGTGGGCTTAAAGCTGCTGTTATTTTAAGTATCTTTATTGTGACTGCATTAGGACTGATATTTGGTGATGTCGCCTACAACGGTGTGGTGTCGATGCCGCCTTCTATAGCGCCGACATTTATGAAAATGGACTTATCGAGTGTATTAGAAATCAGTATGATTTCGGTGATATTTGCCTTTTTGTTTGTTGATTTATTCGATACCTCAGGCACCTTGGTTGCTGTGGCTCAGCGTGGTGGATTTCTTGATGAGCAAGGTCGCTTACCAAGAGTGAAGCGTGCGTTAAGTGCGGACAGTTTAGCAACAATTGCAGGGGCAAGCTTAGGTACTTCTACAACAACCAGTTATATCGAAAGTACAGCTGGTGTCAGTGCCGGTGGCAGAACGGGTTTAACGGCAGTGGTTGTAGGAGTTTTATTTCTGCTAGCATTATTTTTCGCCCCGCTTGCGGGAATGGTGCCAGCTTACGCAACCAGCGGCGCGCTGTTTTATGTGGCAATCTTAATGATGTCTGGTTTAGTTAACGTTGAATGGGAAGATTTAACAGAAGCCGCACCGGTAGTGATTGTTTGTTTACTGATGCCATTAACCTTTTCAATTGCCAATGCAATTGGCTTTGGTTTTATTTCTTATGCTGTGATTAAATTGCTTACTGGGCGTTTCAAAGACCTTAACCTTGGCATTGTATTTATTGCTGCATTATTTTTAATCAAATTCGTATACGGTTAATGATATGACTTGTTTGTTTTTGGTTAATGTTTAGTGTTTTGCTTGCAGTGGTATATTGAGGCTTTATTTATAAAGCCTGCCTTTTAAAGGTTTTGTTAATTGAAAGGTGTAAGCTAAAATAAAGTGGTTAGTTAAGTATTTGTTAAGGGTTATGCATTGCATAGCCCTTTTTTGTGCAGAATCATAAATTAAGTCATGAATTTCATTTAACAATACCAAGGATAGCTATTATTCTTTGGTCTAATTAGGTATAAAAATCTTCCATTAAAATGTTTGTTTGGAAAGGTACCAAATGTCTTACCAGCGGGTAGTAATAAAATTAGGCACCAGCGTGCTCACATCAGGCAGTAATAAGCTTGATAAAGCACATATGGTTGAGCTAGCAAGACAAATGTCTTTGTTAGTGCGTTCAGGTTTTGAAGTTGTTCTTTGTACTTCTGGTGCAATTGCAGCTGGGCGTGAGCACCTGCAGCACCCCGAGCTCCCCGATGACGTACCTCACAAACAACTCCTTGCTGCAGTAGGTCAAAGTCAGTTAATTCTTGCTTGGAGTGAAGTCTTTAGTATTTATGGTTTGCATGTAGGGCAGCTGTTATTAACTGGTGCTGACTTGCATGATCTTGAGCGTTACATGAATGCTGGCGATACGATTAATGTCTTGTTGCAAAACAACATAATTCCAATCATTAATGAAAATGATGCTGTCGCCACTAATGAGATTAAAGTGGGTGATAATGATAATTTATCAGCCAGAGCTGCATTGCTATGTGAAGCTGACCTGCTAATGTTGCTGACGGATCAAAAAGGCTTATTCGATGCCGACCCGAGATCGAACCCAAATGCCAAATTAATCACTACCGTAGCCACCATCGATGACAACTTACGTCAGTTAGCTGGAGGCGCTGTATCAGGGCTGGGCACTGGTGGCATGGCTACAAAATTAGAAGCTGCTGACATTGCTAAAAGAGCTGGGGTAGAGGTGGTGATAGCTTCAGGTCATCACCCAGATGTCATAACAAAAATTGCCAATAATGAATCAATAGGCACGCATTTTAGCGCGATTAAGAATCCACTAAGTTATCGCAAACAGTGGATTTTAGTAGGACCTGCAACAGAAGGGCGATTTGTACTCGATGACGGTGCATGTCATGCGGTTGTCGAAACAGGCAGTAGTCTGTTGTCAAAAGGCATAGTAAGCATTGAAGGCGAATTCGAACGTGGTGCGATTGTGTTATTGACCGATCAATCTGGCAATGTGATAGCAAAAGGTCTAAGCCGCTATTGTTCACGTGCCATGGTGATAATTGCTGGCAAGCATTCTAATGAAATAGAAGAATTGATTGGTTATGATTATGGCGCTTCTATAGTCCACCGTAACGATATGGTGTTATTAGACTGCGAACAATTTAAGGGAAGCAAACATGCCTCATAAAGAGTATTTACAAACATTAGGCAAGCAGGCAAAAACTGCAAGCTTTGCCTTGGCTAATCTATCTAGTCAAAAAAAATCTGAATTATTACATTGTATTAGTGAGCAGCTATCACTTTACAGTGATTCCATCCTTGCTGCAAATGCCAAAGATGTCGCAGCAGCGAAAGTCAATGGCTTAACTGATGCCATGATTGATCGCTTGTTACTGGATAATGAAAGGTTAAACGGCATTATTGCTGATATCGATAATGTGATTAACCTTGCCGATCCAGTAGGTAGTGAATCTGGTAGTCAGTTATTAGACAATGGTTTGCGATTAACTCAGCGCCGTGTGCCATTAGGTGTCGTAGGGGTGATTTATGAAGCACGTCCAAATGTAACTGTTGATATTGCGGTTCTTGCATTAAAAACCGGTAACGCGGTTATTTTACGTGGCGGTAAAGAAACACTGACTTCTAACCAAGTATTAAGTGATGTCATTCGTAAAGCATTAACCCTTCAAGGTTTGCCTGAAAATGCAGTTCAGTTAATCAATTCAACAGATAGAGAGCTGGTAACTGGATTACTTACCTTAGATCAGTATGTTGATATGATTATTCCACGTGGTGGGCAAACGCTGCAACGTTTATGTGCAGAAAAAGCCAGTATTCCTGTGATTTTAGGCGGCATCGGGATCTGTCATTTGTACCTTGATAAAATGGCTGATCTTAGCCGCAGCGCTGAAGTGATTATCAATGCTAAAGTGCAGCGTCCTACAGTATGTAATGCGCTTGATACTTTGTTAATACATCAAGATGTTGCAGCTGAATTTCTACCAGTATTGTTTAAGCAGATGTCAGCTTTAGGAGTGAGTTTCTATACGTGTGATAAAACCAAAGTTTTGGTTGATACTCAAGAATTTGAAATTCATTCAGCTACTGATGAAAGCTATTCGACTGAATGGTTGTCATTAACCCTAGGTGTAAAAGTGGTATCTGATATTGATACCGCCATCGAGCATATTCGTAAGCACTCTAGTGGTCACTCTGAAGCGATTTTGTCTGATGATATTAATGCAACGTGTCACTTTATGAATCAAGTGGATTCAGCTGCCGTTTATGTTAACGCCAGTACTCGTTTTACCGATGGTTCTCAATTTGGTTTAGGGGCGGAGGTTGCTGTAAGTACCCAAAAACTTCATGCTCGCGGGCCAATGGCACTGGATGCATTAACGACCTATAAGTGGTTGGCTACGGGTGATTATACTGCTCGCAGTTAATGTGTATTGAGTTAATGATTAAGCTCGTATAGCACCTGACTCAAAGCTGTCACAATAAAAAGCACTTCGGTGCTTTTTTCTTTTACGGTTTAAGGGGTGGAAATAGCAGGCAAGGTTTTGCCTATCTTGGTTACTTTACGACGGACTATTGAGTATAAATAAGGTGGCTCGGCATGGCTGGAATTGTTAAACGTAAATAGGTGGCATAACACCAAACTCCAAAACTGCTTAATGTCATGATGATCGCGGCAATACGAGTAGCTTGCACATACTCTTTCATGAATGGAAAGTATTTAGATTGAATGCGGTTAGTAAAATAGACAGCAGGAAAAATAAAAACGCAGATATACATAGCAGGGTATTGAGTTGAGCTATCACCATAACAATACTCAAATACCATGATGCATACCGTTATTAATAAACTGGTAATACGGATCCTTGTTTCGACAGTGTCACTAAAATTCCACCGCGGCATTCCCATTGCCAATATCTCCATTATTTACATGTAACATATTAATAACAACTAATAAGCTAGCTGACAACCAGCTTATTAAGGTTAGTACTAAATATAGTCAGGTATTAATAAGATCAGTTACTAAATATCGTTAAGTACATAACACTGAAAGTTACCAATTAGCTACTGTACTGATAGAACTATCTCGCGTATTTATTTTTAAATAGTCGACTGATTCTATTGTTTAACTTTAGACATAAGCTTATGTACTAGCATAGGCATAGGTTTTTGAATTAATTTTGGTAATGCTTTTTGCAGTATTAGCCCTGTTAGAATGAAACATAATCCTATGTATGTACTTACGGTGATTTGCTCTTTTAATATCACTGAAATTAAAGCAACAGATAATACCGGCGTTAAGAATACCAGTGTGGTGATATTCGAAGTTTTATTGGTGGTTTTTAGTGCCATTAACCATAGTACGAAAGTTAAGCCCATTTCAAAAAGCCCAACATACATACCAGCTGCCAGTGCTGACCAGCTTATTGCTTCAATGGGTTGATGCAGCATCATTGCAGCTGTAACAAATGGTAAGCCAATGAGAAAACTCAGTAATAGACTGACAATCGCATCGCCATCATCTTTAGTATTAATCACCCAATACAAACACCAGATCACCGTACTGCTTAATACAAAAGCGATGCCTGTAGGGCTATCAAAATTAAAACTGGTGAGATTACCACTGCTAGCAATAACGTAAACGCCGCTATAAGCAATAAATGCCGCCATTACATCGACTTTAGTCTGTTTATGGCCTAGTAAAGGCACCGCTAAAATTGGCAGTAATATTGCCCAAGTGTAATTAAGTGACAATGCTTGCTGGGCGGGCAACAAGTCATAGGCTTCAAATAAAACGTAATAATATAAAAATGGATTCAATAGACCAGTGAATAAATAAAATAGCGGTTGTTTGATAAATTGTTTAGCGATTAAACCAAAATGACCTTGGGCTATTACGATCATACTTAACGCAAAAATAGAGGTAATGACTGCCACAAAAACCAGTTGCAGTGGGGTGAAATAACCTAGTGCAATTTTAAATGCAGTCGCGACAGTCGACCACAGTAATACGGCCAAAAGGCCATAAATGTAAGCAAGAGTAGTGTTCGACAATGTCTTTCCTATTTGAGAATAATAAGCAGGTGAGATATTTTTCAAGATTGTATGCAATATGCAATATGAGTGCACTATTTAATTTCTATTTGCTCAAGATATTTTAAATAAATTTACGATCTAGCCCTTGTAATTCTGATCGCTGTCCCAATATATGCAGTAAGGCTGATATGAGAGGCAAAAAATTAGGACTTGAAATTACAAATCCTGACCCCATATCAACAACCATAAGCAAATTTAGAAACACTAAAATTTTATATTTCGGAGATCCTCATGGGCAAAATTATTGGTATTGACTTAGGCACAACAAACTCTTGTGTTGCTGTCCTTGATGGCGACAAAGCTCGCGTAATTGAGAACGCTGAAGGCGAACGTACTACATCATCTATCATCGCATACACTGAAGATGAAACATTGGTGGGTTCACCAGCTAAACGTCAAGCGGTTACCAACCCAACTAACACTTTCTTCGCGATTAAGCGTTTAATCGGTCGTCGTTTTAAAGATGACGAAGTTCAACGTGATGTTGACATCATGCCTTTCAAAATCATTGGTACTGACAATGGTGATGCATGGGTTGAAGCACACGGTAAGAAAATGGCTCCACCACAAGTTTCTGCTGAAATCTTGAAAAAGATGAAAAAAACTGCAGAAGACTTTTTAGGTGAAGAAGTAACTGAAGCAGTTATTACTGTTCCTGCTTACTTTAACGATTCACAACGTCAAGCAACTAAAGATGCTGGTCGTATTGCTGGTCTTGATGTTAAACGTATCATCAACGAACCAACAGCTGCAGCATTAGCTTACGGTATCGATAAGAAGCAAGGCGACAATGTTGTTGCTGTTTACGATTTAGGTGGTGGTACTTTCGATATCTCTATCATTGAAATCGATAGCAACGATGGCGACCAAACTTTCGAAGTACTGGCGACTAACGGCGACACTCACTTAGGTGGTGAAGATTTCGATAACCGTCTAATCAACTATTTAGCTGATGAGTTCAAAAAAGAGCAAGGTCTAGACCTACGTAACGACCCGCTAGCAATGCAACGTGTTAAAGAAGCTGCAGAAAAAGCGAAAATTGAACTTTCAAGCACAACTCAAACTGAAGTTAACCTGCCTTACATCACTGCAGATGCAACAGGTCCTAAGCATTTAGTGGTTAAAATCACTCGTGCTAAGTTAGAGTCTTTAGTAGATGACTTAATTCAACGTTCTTTAGAGCCACTAAAAGTTGCTCTAGCTGATGCTGACTTATCAGTTTCTGATATCAACGAAGTTATTCTTGTTGGTGGTCAAACTCGTATGCCTAAAGTACAGGCTGCAGTAACTGATTTCTTCGGTAAAGAGCCACGTAAAGACGTTAACCCTGATGAAGCTGTAGCGGTAGGCGCGGCAATTCAAGCAGGCGTACTTTCTGGTGACGTTAAAGATGTATTGTTACTTGACGTAACACCGCTTTCTTTCGGTATCGAAACTATGGGTAGCGTGATGACTCGTCTAATCGAGAAAAACACTACTATCCCTACTAAAGCACAGCAAGTTTTCTCAACTGCTGACGACAACCAAAGTGCTGTGACTATTCACGTACTTCAAGGTGAGCGTAAGCAAGCGAGCTACAATAAGTCTTTAGGTCAGTTCAACCTTGAAGGTATTGAGCCTGCTCCACGTGGCCAACCTCAAATTGAAGTTGCATTTGATATCGATGCCGATGGTATCTTAAACGTATCAGCAACTGATAAGAAAACAGGTAAAGCGCAAAACATCACTATTAAAGCTAACTCTGGTCTAAGCGACGAAGAAGTAGAGCAAATGGTACGTGATGCTGAAGCTCATGCTGATGAAGATGCTAAATTCGAAGAGCTAGTTCAAGCTCGTAACCAAGCTGATGGCATGGTTCACGCGACTAAGAAGCAAATCGAAGAAGCTGGCGAAGCATTACCTGCTGAAGAAAAAGAGAAGATTGAAGCTGCAATGGCTGAAGTTGATACTGCTACTAAAGGTAACGACAAAGAAGCAATTGATAAAGCAACTCAAGCATTAATGGAAGCGTCAGCTAAATTAATGGAAATTGCTCAAGCTAATGCACAAGCACAACAAGGTGAAGCTCCAGCACAAGATGCTCAAGAAGCTAAGCCTGAAGATGACGTTGTTGATGCTGAGTTTGAAGAAGTAAAAGACGACAAAAAGTAAGCTAAATAGTTAGTTAACTTTCAGGCGGGCGTTGAGAGAAATCTCTAACGCCCGTTCGTACAATACCTGCTTGAGAAAACTGAGATTATGTCAAAGCGAGATTATTACGAAGTTCTTGGTGTCGGTCGTGACGCTAGTGAACGAGAAGTCAAAAAAGCCTATAAACGTTTGGCGATGAAGTTTCACCCGGATCGCAACCCTGGTGATCAAGAAGCTGAAGCAAGCTTTAAAGAAGTTAAAGAAGCTTACGAAATTCTAACGGATCCCAATAAAAAAGCAGCTTATGATCAATTTGGTCATGCTGGTGTTGATCCTAACCGTGGCGGCGGTGGTCATGGTGGCGCTGGCGATTTCGGTGATATCTTCGGTGACGTGTTCGGTGATATTTTTGGCGGTGGACGTCGTGGCGGTGGGCAACGTCAAGCGGCTCGTGGTAGTGACTTACGTTACAACCTTGAGTTATCGCTTGAAGAAGCTGTTCGTGGCTTATCAAAAGAGTTACGCATTCCAACACTAGCAGCTTGTGATACCTGTGATGGAAGTGGCGCTAAGAAGGGCACTTCAGCAACTACTTGTGGCACCTGTCATGGTCAAGGCCAGGTACAGATGCGTCAAGGCTTCTTTGCTGTTCAACAAGCCTGTCCGACTTGTCATGGCCGCGGTAAGATCATTAAAGATCCATGTAACAAATGTCATGGTGAAGGTCGCGTTGAGAAGAGCAAAACATTATCAGTTAAAATTCCTGCTGGTGTTGATACGGGTGACCGTATTCGCTTATCTGGTGAAGGTGAAGCTGGTGAATTTGGCGCACCTCCTGGTGATTTATATGTTCAAGTCAGCGTTCGTGAACACGCCATCTTTACTCGTGACGGTAATAACCTGTACTGCGAAGTACCTATCTCGTTCAGCAAAGCTGCACTTGGTGGTGAAATCGAAGTACCAACACTTGATGGTAAAGTGAACCTGAAAATTCCTGCTGAAACACAAACTGGACGTATGTTCCGTATGCGTGGCAAAGGGGTTAAATCAGTTCGCAGTCATGCTGTAGGTGATTTGCTTTGTAAGGTTGTTATGGAAACTCCGGTTAACCTAAACGACAAGCAAAAAGAGTTATTACGCGAATTTGAAGCGACACTGACTGGTCAATCTAAGAAGCATAGCCCTAAGGCTGAAGGTTTCTTCGATGGCGTTAAAAAATTCTTTCACGATTTAAATAGCTAATCGTCGAAAAGGTCTAAGTTATCGACACATTGATAACTTCTGGCACATATAAAGGCTGCTTACACTAAGTAAACAGCCTTTTTTATTGCAAAAAAATCATTCTACTGAATACTATTGCAAAACAGTTCTCCATATTAAATCCCTTCAATTAGGTGCAAATTGCATGTCGTTTTCGTCGTTTTTGCTTAACCCAATGCTAGTAGGTGCTTTGCCTGCTTCAGTCGTTAAACCAACTGAAGTACAAAGAAAAGCGATTCCCGAAGTGTTAAATGGACGAGATGTCATAGCGCTGGCACAAACCGGTAGCGGGAAGACCTATGCTTTTGGCTTACCCATTTTGCACAGTATTAATCAAAATCAGTCAATGGGGTTATCTGCCGTCATTATCGTGCCGACGAGGGAACTGGCTAAGCAAGTTGCTGATGGATTATCGCAAGTTTCAGCAGTGATAAATGTTCGGGTTGAGCTTGTATGTGGCGGAGAAGACATTGAACTGCAAAAAGAGCGTTTATCAACTAATGCCGATGTCATTGTGGCAACACCCGGTAGATTACTTGCCTTGGTCACGCAAGGTGTAGTGCAGTTTGATGATTTAAAGTATTTGGTTTTAGATGAAGCCGACCGACTTTTAGAAATGGGTTTTATCGCAGATATTAAGGCACTTATTGCTCAGATGCCAAAAAGGCAAACATTGTTATTTTCCGCAACCATGCCTGATGAATTAAATGTATTAACTCAGCAAATATTGAGCAATAAGTCAGTTCGTGTAGAGGCTGATGTGGTCAACACCATAGTTGAAGATATCACTCAAACGATTTATCACATCAATAAAGGCAGCAAAGCGAAAGCGATAATTGAACTGATTAAGCATAACGATTGGGCTCAGGTAATCGTGTTCGTAAATGCCAAAGACGATGCGGATGCCTTATGTAAAAAACTGCTAAAAGCGAAAATAAATGCTGCATCGTTACATAGTAACAAAGAGCAAGCTCAGCGCAGTCAGATCCTTGAAATATTCAAAGCCAAGCAATTAACTGCATTAGTCGCGACCGATGTATTAGCACGTGGGATCCATATTGAAGCATTACCGGTAGTGATTAACTTTGAATTACCTGAGCAGGCTTCAGTGTATGTTCATCGTATTGGCCGAACTGCTCGCGCTGGATTAAGTGGTAAAGCAATCTCGTTTATCAGCCATGCAGAAATGCAAAGGTTAGCAGCCATTAGGGAACTCACGACTCAGGCATTACCTCTGAGTGAGTTAGAAGGTTACCCTGTTACTGATAAACAGGTGGATCCCAATAGCACACGCCCTGCTAAAGATAAGCAGGCAAATAGACGAACGGCCAAAAAACGCAGCAGTCGTGACTTTACTAAAAAGCGTAGCACTCGCTGATTCTGTATTCACAAACTCACCTTAATCAAGTCATCTGTTTCATTGTATTGAATAACTGAAACGGTTTAAAATATTGTAAATAGGTAGAGTTATTCCGTTAACAAGTCATTATTTAAAGGGATGTAAAATGAAGAAATTAGCGCTGACATTAATGATCCCAGTGTTATTGGCAGGTTGTGCAACGACAAAGTCACCTACAGGCCGAAGCCAAGTGTTGTTATTTGATAAAAATCAAATGACTGAAATGGGGGCGCAATCATTTACTGCGATGAAGAAAGAACAAAAAATCAGTAATGATAAGCAAAAAACAACCTATGTGAACTGTGTAGCTAACCGCATTACAGCAGTACTACCAGATCAATCCTTACAGTGGGAAGTTGTGTTGTTTGATTCTGAGCAGGTGAATGCATTTGCACTGCCAGGTGGTCACATTGGGGTCTATACCGGCTTGTTAGAAGTGGCAAATGATCCTGACCAGCTTGCTACTGTTATTGGCCATGAAGTCGCGCATGTATTAGCAAGGCATGGTAACGAGCAAGTGTCACGGGCTCAAATGACCAACACTGGCATGCAACTGGCTGATGTGGCACTAGGCGCTGGCGGCGTTTCTAATAAAGATTTGTATATGGCAGGTTTAGGCCTTGGTACTCAGGTAGGGATTTTACTGCCTTTTGGCCGAGACCAAGAAAGTGAAGCTGATGAGTTAGGTTTAGAGTTAATGGCAAAAGCGGGTTTTAACCCTGCAATGAGCGTGACATTATGGCAAAACATGGCGAAAGCTGGCGGCGAACAAGGACCTGAGTTGTTCTCTACTCATCCATCGCATTCGACTCGTATTTCTGATTTAAAAGCGCTGCAGGCGAAGACAGCCCCTTTATATGAGTCTGCAAAAAAACAGTCACTGACACAATGTAAAAATGGCTAATGAAAAATAGTCAATATCACCGCAGATTAGCGCCCATCACGCTTTAAAGTGTGCTAAACTGCCCCGCAAATTTTAACTGATGAATTGAGAGTAAATAAGTTATGTCAGAGTTCAACACAATGGAACAGCAAGCAAGTTACGGTGTAGGTCGTCAAATGGGTGAGCAACTAGCTGCTAACTCTTTCGAAGGTATCGATATCCCTGCAGTACAAGCTGGTCTAGCGGATGCGTTTGCAGGTAAAGAAAGCGCTGTTGCAATGGAAGACTTACAAGTGGCTTTCACTGAAATCAGCCGTCGTTTACAAGCTGCTCAAGAAGAAGCTGCTGCAGCAGCTTCTGCTGAAGGCGAAAACTTCTTAGCTGAAAATGCTAAGCGTGAAGGTATTACAGTTACTGATTCTGGTCTTCAATACGAAGTTATTGCACAAGGCGAAGGCGAAAAGCCAACACTTGATTCAACTATTCGTGCTCACTACCACGGTACTTTCATCAACGGTGAAGTATTCGATAGCTCTGTAGCTCGTGGCGAGCCGGCTGAATTCCCTGTTTCTGGTGTTATCGCTGGTTGGACTGAAGCATTACAACTAATGCCAGTTGGTACTAAGCTTAAATTATTCGTTCCACAACACTTAGCTTATGGCGAACGTGGTGCTGGTGCTTCAATCCCGCCATTCTCGGCGTTAGTGTTTGAAGTAGAATTATTAGAAATCGTTTAATGATTAACGCCTAAGTCTAACTTAGGCGTTTTTGTATCACTGGGAGAAAGACATGACTGCAAAAGTAAGAATCGCTGTTGTTGGTGCCAGTGGCCGAATGGGTCGCACATTGATTGAAGCTGCTAAGCAACATGAAATGATTTATTTAGGTGCAGCTGTTGAGCGAACTGGTTCTACCCTTATTGGTGTAGATGCGGGTGAGCTTGCTGGCGTTGGCACTATGAATGTCGCGATTACAGATTCATTAGATATTGCATCAGAACACTTTGATGTATTAATTGATTTTACCTCTCCAGAATCGTCGCTTGTTCATCTTGATTGGTGTTCAAAAAATAATAAGGCGATTGTGATTGGTACAACAGGTTTTAATCATGCTCAAAAAGAGATGATTAATGCATTTGCTGAACTGACACCTGTTGTGTTTGCTCCTAATATGTCTGTTGGCGTTAACTTAACCCTAAAGCTATTAGAGTTGACTGCTAAAGTCATGGGCGATTACACAGATATTGAGATTACTGAAGGCCATCATCGTTACAAGAAAGATGCGCCATCTGGTACGGCATTAAAAATGGGTGAAGTGATTGCTGATACCCTCGGCCGAGATCTTGAAGAGTGCGCTGTTTATGGTCGTGAAGGTATGACGGGTGAACGAGATAGGAATACCATTGGCTTTTCTACTATACGTGCCGGTGATATTGTTGGCGATCATACCGTGATGTTTGCCGATATCGGTGAAAGAGTTGAAATAACTCACAAAGCGACCAGTCGAATGACATTTGCTAACGGTGCAATGCGTGCAGCCTATTGGTTATCCGATCAGGATTCAGGCTTATACGACATGCAGCAAGTGTTAGGACTCAATTAATATTTTAAAAAAACCACCTTCGGTGGTTTTTTTTTGGGGAATAATTGTTCCCAAAATAAAATAACAAAGCATAGACGCTTTTACTTAATTCATATAAAATCGCTGGAATTTGCCAAAATTTCGTAAATTGGTAGGTTTGTAAAAATAAAACAGCCATAATTTCAGTGGCTTGGCTCTTTTTTTTGGAGGTCGCGTTGACACAGTCTGCCTTACTCGTACTCGAAGATGGAACCGTATTCTCTGGCACAGCAATTGGTGCCGATGGACTCACTGTTGGTGAAGTAGTTTTTAATACTTCAATGACAGGCTATCAAGAGATTTTAACGGATCCGTCATATTCTCGCCAGATCGTAACTTTAACTTACCCTCATATTGGTAATACCGGCACTAATGATGAAGATACAGAATCTGATTCAGTTCATGCTTGTGGTCTTATCATTCGAGACTTACCTCTATTAGCCAGCAACTTTCGTAACCAACAATCATTAAGCGATTACTTAAAATCGAATAATGTTGTGGGTATCGCGGATATTGATACACGTAAACTAACTCGTATTTTACGTGAAAAAGGTTCGCAAGCCGGCTGTATTATGGTTGGCGATATCGACGAAGCTAAAGCATTAGCGGCAGCGAAGGCATTCCCTGGTTTAAAAGGTATGGACTTAGCAAAAGAAGTCACTACCGAGTCTACTTATCAATGGCGTAAAGCTAGCTGGCGTTTAGTTGGCGGTTTACCTGATGAGACTCCTGAGTCAGAACTTAAATATAAAGTGGTTGCTTTCGATTACGGCATCAAACGTAACATCTTACGTATGTTAGTTGACCGTGGTTGTGATGTGACTGTAGTACCTGCGCAAACTTCTGCTGCAGAAGTATTAGCGATGAATCCAGATGGGATATTCCTATCAAATGGCCCAGGGGATCCAGAGCCATGTGATTACGCTATTACTGCTATTCAAGAAATCCTAAAAACTGATATTCCAGTATTTGGTATTTGTCTTGGTCACCAGTTGCTAGCACTAGCATCAGGGGCTAAAACCTTGAAGATGAAGTTTGGTCATCATGGTGCAAACCATCCTGTGAGCGATATCGAAAAAGGTAATGTAATGATCACCAGCCAAAACCACGGTTTTGCTGCTGATGAAGCGACATTACCAGAGAACATTAAAGTAACACATAAGTCGTTATTTGATGGTTCACTGCAAGGTATTCACCTTACTGATAAGCCAGCGTTTAGTTTCCAAGGCCACCCTGAAGCGAGCCCTGGACCGACAGATGCGTCACCGCTGTTTGATCATTTCATTGAATTGATTGAGCAATTTCGTCAAAACGCTAAATAGTTAGGTCACTCGGAGAAGATAGAAGCAATGCCAAAACGTACTGATATTAAAAGTATTCTAATCCTAGGCGCTGGCCCAATCGTAATTGGTCAGGCATGTGAATTTGACTATTCTGGCGCGCAAGCCTGTAAAGCGCTGCGTGAAGAAGGGTACCGAGTTATTCTAGTTAACTCTAACCCTGCAACGATCATGACTGACCCTGAAATGGCTGATGCGACATACATCGAGCCGATTCATTGGGAAGTGGTTCGTAACATTATCGCTAAGGAAAAACCTGATGCGATTTTGCCTACCATGGGCGGTCAGACTGCGCTTAACTGTGCTCTTCAACTTGAAGCTGAAGGCGTACTAAAAGAATTTAACGTTGAAATGATTGGTGCAACAGCTGACGCAATTGATAAAGCTGAAGACCGTAGTCGTTTTGATACTGCAATGAAAGCCATTGGTCTTGAATGTCCACGTGCTGGTATTGCTCATACAATGGAAGAAGCTCATGGCGTTTTAGAGCAAGTAGGCTTCCCATGTATTATCCGTCCTTCTTTCACCATGGGTGGCAGTGGCGGTGGTATCGCATACAACAAAGAAGAGTTTGAAGACATTTGTTCTCAAGGTCTTGAGCTTTCGCCGACGAGCGAGTTATTGATTGATGAATCGCTCATTGGTTGGAAAGAGTATGAAATGGAAGTGGTTCGTGACCGCAACGATAACTGTATTATCGTATGTGCAATCGAGAACTTCGATGCAATGGGTGTACATACTGGTGATTCAATCACAGTTGCTCCTGCGCAAACATTAACAGATAAAGAATACCAATTAATGCGTAATGCTTCTTTAGCAGTACTGCGTGAAATTGGTGTGGAAACTGGTGGTTCTAACGTTCAGTTTGGTATTTGTCCAAATACAGGCCGTATGGTTATCATCGAGATGAACCCGCGTGTATCTCGTTCATCTGCATTAGCATCTAAAGCAACGGGGTTCCCAATTGCTAAAGTGGCTGCAAAACTGGCTGTTGGCTTTACTCTAGATGAGCTAATGAATGATATTACTGGTGGTCGAACTCCAGCATCATTCGAGCCTGCTATTGACTACGTTGTGACTAAAGTTCCTCGCTTCAACTTCGAGAAATTTGCTGGTGCCAATGATCGTCTGACGACTCAAATGAAGTCAGTAGGTGAAGTAATGGCGATTGGCCGTACTTTCCAAGAGTCACTGCAAAAAGCATTACGTGGCTTAGAAGTCGGTCGTAATGGTTTTGATTCTGTTATCGACATTACGCTTCCAGAAAGCATGCAGCAAATTCGTCATGAATTAAAAGAGCCGGGTGCTGATCGTATTTGGTACATCGCTGATGCATTCCGTGCAGGTCTTAGCCGTGATGAAATTTTCAGACTGACAAACGTTGACCATTGGTTCTTAGTTCAAATTGAAGATCTCATTGCTCAAGAAGCTAAAGTTTCAGAAGTAGGGATGTCTGGTCTAAATCAAGAATTCTTACTTAAGCTTAAACGTAAAGGTTTTGCTGATTCACGTTTAGCTGAAATCTTAGGTGTAAGCGAAACCGAAGTTCGTAAGATCCGTGATAGCTATGGTATGCACCCTGTTTACAAGCGTGTTGATACTTGTGCTGCAGAATTTGCGACTGATACGGCTTACATGTATTCAACTTACGAAGAAGAATGTGAAGCTGCGCCATCAACGCGCGATAAAATCATGATTCTTGGTGGTGGTCCTAACCGTATTGGTCAAGGTATTGAGTTTGATTACTGTTGTGTACACGCGGCACTAGCATTGCGTGAAGACGGTTACGAGACCATTATGGTTAACTGTAACCCTGAAACAGTTTCAACTGATTACGATACATCTGACCGTTTATACTTTGAGCCTGTTACGTTTGAAGACGTACTTGAGATTGTTCGTATTGAAAAGCCAAAAGGCGTTATCGTTCAATATGGTGGTCAAACTCCACTTAAACTTGCTCGCGCTCTTGAAGCTGCTGGCGTACCTATTATTGGTACTAGCCCAGACTCTATCGACCGCGCAGAAGACAGAGAACGCTTCCAACAAGCGATTCAACGTCTTGAAATGAAGCAACCTGAAAATGATACTGTTACGACAGTAGAAGGTGCGGTTATTTCAGCTGAGCGTATCGGTTATCCGTTAGTTGTTCGTCCATCATATGTACTAGGTGGCCGCGCAATGGAAATCGTTTATGACGAGCAAGACTTACGTCGTTACTTTAACGAAGCTGTTAGCGTATCTAACTCATCTCCAGTATTGCTTGATCGCTTCTTAGATAATGCGATTGAAATTGATATTGATGCAGTTTGTGATGGCGAAATTGTGGTTGTAGGTTCTATCATGGAACACATTGAACAAGCGGGTGTTCACTCAGGTGACTCAGGTTGTTCATTGCCACCTTACAGTTTAAGCGAAGACGTACAAAACCGTATGCGTGAGCAAGTTGCTAAATTAGCAATGGAATTACGTGTAATTGGTTTGATGAACGTTCAGTTTGCGGTTAAAGATGACGAAATCTACATGATTGAAGTTAACCCGCGTGCTGCTCGTACTGTCCCGTTTGTGTCTAAAGCGACTGGTATTCCATTAGCGAAGATTGCAGCTCGTGTTATGGCAGGTCAAAGCTTAGCATCACAGAACTTTACTAAAGAAGTTATCCCTCCTTATTTCTCAGTGAAAGAAGTGGTATTGCCATTTAACAAGTTCCCAGGTGTTGACCCAATGCTTGGCCCTGAAATGCGCTCAACAGGTGAAGTAATGGGTGTGGGTGACACATTCGCTGAAGCCTACGCTAAAGCGCAACTTGGTGCTACCTCAGAAGTTCCTAAGTCAGGTCGTGCATTAATCTCAGTACGTAACAGTGATAAAGCACGTGTAGCTGAACTGGCTGCTAAGCTAATTTCACTAGGTTATGAAATCGATGCTAGTCATGGTACCGCAGTAGTACTTGGCGAAGCGGGTATTAACCCTCGCCTAGTGAACAAGGTACATGAAGGTCGTCCGCATATTCTCGACCGTATTAAAAATGGTGAATACACTTACATCATTAATACGACAGAAGGGCGTCAAGCGATTGAAGATTCACGTCAAATTCGTCGTGGAGCACTTCGTTACAAAGTGAATTACACGACAACATTGAATGCAGCTTTCGCAACGTGTATGGCACATTCAGCTGACGACAGAAATAATGTGAGTTCAGTTCAAGAATTACATGAAAGAATCGCAAAAAATTAATATTGTTTAATTATTTGCTTATTTGATTAAAAAGGCTGCATTCGTGCAGTCTTTTTTATTACTATTTTTTGACAGTCAGTAGTAAGTAATCTCAAGTTTATGTAAGCTTAGAGCATCATCATTAGATGCATCCTCAACGCAAGACACCGCATCATTAAAACGTTTTTGTTGTAAAGATCGTGCGCTATGCGAATTAACCAGATTTAACTGTGTTGACTAAACGTCGACACGGGGTGCTTTTGTTTTTAAAGGAGACATAAGACATTATGAATACCGTCCCTATGACGATTATTGGAGCTGAGCAGCTTCGCAAAGAATTAGATGAATTAAAATTTGAACGTCGCCCAAGTATTACTTCTGCTATTGCTGAAGCGCGTGAATTAGGCGACTTAAAAGAAAATGCTGAGTACCACGCAGCACGTGAAGAACAAGGTATTTGTGAAGCGCGTATTCGTGATATTGAAGGCAAATTATCTAATGCCCAAATTATTGATGTAACAGCTATGCCAAATACCGGACGGGTAATTTTTGGTACAACTGTGACAATTTTAAATGTTGATACTGATGCTGAGTCAACTTACCGCATTGTTGGTGATGATGAAGCAAACATCAAGGAGAACTTAATTTCAGTTAATTCTCCAATCGCTCGCGGCTTAATTGGTAAGAGTATTGATGATGAAGTTGCTATCACAACACCAGGTGGCACAGCTGAGTATGAAATTACTGCGGTTGAATATATCTAGTCATATTTGATATCAATATTAATTACTACTTAAGATTGATATTTTATAGTGATAAAAAAACCACTGCATGGCAGTGGTTTTTTTAGGTCAGAATGAATATTTGAATCGTATTGACTGCAAGATGAACATTAGACCTTAAGTTGTTTGACGAAATTATTTTGCTTTTGGAATGGCAACTTTCATTTCAGCAGACTGACGGAAAATAACTAAGGTGTGTCCGATAAGCTGTATCTTGGTTGATTGTGTTTCGCGAATAATCGCGTCAACGACAGCATTTTTAAGCTCTCTATCAGAAGAGCCTACTTTCACTTTTATTAGTTCATGATGAGTGAGTGCACTATCAATTTCAGCCAGCACACCTTCGGTCAAACCATTAGCACCAAGCAGCACTACTGGCTTTAAGTTATGCGCCAGGCCTTTTAAATGCTGTTTTTGTTTGGTTGTTAAGTTCATTTGTACCAACTTTTTGAATGTTACTGTTGAAAAACGGCTATTCTACCCTTATATAAGCTTTATGTAACTCCAAATCGTTACGGAATTTAAATGGCAACGAAAAAACGTTCGGCTAGTTCGAGCCGATGGATGCAAGAACATTTTGACGATCACTACGTTAAATTGTCTCAAAAGCGAGGTTTACGTTCTCGCGCAGCATTTAAGTTGGAAGAAATCCAACAAAAAGATAAACTCATTAAACAAGGTATGACAGTTGTTGATTTAGGTGCTGCGCCTGGCGGCTGGTCACAAATTGCTGTTAAATTGGTTGGTGAAAAAGGTAAATTGGTCGCGTGTGACATTTTACCAATGGATCCAATTGTGGGAGTTGACTTTTTACAAGGCGATTTCCGTGAAGAGAAAGTGCTTGACGCTTTACTTGACCGTGTTGGTGAGGATAAAGTGGATGTAGTGCTTTCTGATATGGCGCCAAACATGAGTGGTTCAGATGGAGTGGACCAACCTAGGGCGATGTATCTTGTAGAATTAGCATTAGATATGTGCCATCAAGTATTGGCGTCTAATGGGAGTTTTGCAGTAAAAGTCTTTCAGGGGGAGGGCTTTGACGAGTACATGAAAGCAGTTCGACAAGCTTTCACTACCGTTAAAACACGAAAACCAGATTCATCGCGACCACGTTCACGTGAAGTGTATATAGTGGCGACTGGTTACAAGTTATAGTAGTCTAACGATTAATTATCGTGGGTCTTCAAGAGGTCTAGAAATTTGAGTGACATGGCAAAAAATTTAATTCTCTGGGTTGTCATCGCCGTTGTGCTGATGTCAGTTTTTCAGGGTTACTCCCCCTCTTCTTCGTCATCGCAGAAGATGGACTATTCCGTATTTTTAGATAGTGTCCGTAATGGCAATATCAATTCGGTTGAAATCAAAAGTGACCAGCGAACTATTGAAGGAATCAAACGTTCTGGAGAGAAGTTCACCACAATTATGCCTATGTATGACCAAGATTTAATTAATGATCTTGATCGCAAAGGGATTTCAATGAAAGGGCAGGAAGCTGAAGAATCTAGTTTCTTAACCCAAATATTCATCTCTTGGTTCCCAATGTTACTGCTTATCGGTGTATGGATTTTCTTCATGCGTCAAATGCAAGGCGGTGGCGGTAAAGGCGCTATGTCATTTGGTAAGAGTAAAGCCAAATTGATGAGCGAAGACCAAATTAAGACCACTTTTGCTGATGTTGCAGGTTGTGATGAAGCAAAAGAAGACGTTAAAGAATTAGTTGATTACTTAAAAGAACCAACTCGATTCCAAAAGTTAGGTGGTCGTATTCCTACTGGTGTGTTGCTAGTGGGTCCTCCTGGTACAGGTAAAACTCTGATTGCTAAAGCGATTGCCGGTGAAGCTAAAGTACCATTCTTTACTATTTCAGGATCTGACTTTGTTGAAATGTTTGTTGGTGTCGGCGCATCTCGTGTGCGTGACATGTTTGAACAAGCTAAAAAATCTGCACCTTGTATCATCTTTATCGATGAAATTGATGCTGTAGGTCGTCAACGTGGCGCCGGTGTTGGTGGTGGTCACGATGAACGTGAGCAAACATTGAACCAAATGTTGGTTGAAATGGATGGTTTTGAAGGTAATGAAGGTGTCATCGTCATTGCTGCAACAAACAGACCTGACGTATTAGATGCTGCATTACTTCGTCCTGGTCGTTTTGACCGTCAAGTGGTTGTTGGCTTGCCAGACGTACGTGGTCGTGAACAAATTCTTAAAGTACATATGCGTAAAGTACCATTAGGTGACGGTGTTAAAGCCAGTGTTATCGCTCGTGGTACGCCAGGTTTCTCTGGTGCTGACTTAGCTAACTTAGTTAACGAAGCGGCTTTATTCGCTGCTCGTGGTAATCGCCGCGTAGTAGGAATGGAAGAGTTCGAAAGTGCTAAAGATAAAATCATGATGGGTGCAGAACGCCGTACCATGGTGATGTCTGAGGAAGAAAAAGAAATGACGGCTTATCATGAAGCCGGTCATGCTATTGTGGGTTGTTTGGTGCCTGAGCACGATCCAGTTCATAAGGTAACGATTATTCCTCGTGGTCGTGCATTAGGTGTGACTTTCTTCCTGCCGGAAGCTGATGCTATTAGCCAAAGCCGACGTAAACTTGAAAGCCAAATTTCTGTTGCTTATGGCGGCCGTTTAGCTGAAGAGCTAATTTATGGTGGCGAAAAAGTGTCAACTGGTGCATCTCAAGATATTAAGTATGCTACGTCTATTGCACGTAACATGGTTACCCAATGGGGCTTCTCTGAGAAGTTGGGTCCTGTTTTGTACGCTGAAGATGAAGGCGAAGTGTTCTTAGGTCGCAGTATGGCTAAATCTAAGAATATGTCTGACGAAACAGCAGGCATGATCGATCAAGAAGTTAAACACTTAATCGACAGTAACTATGAGCGTGCTAATCAATATTTGACTGACAATATGGATATTCTTCATTCAATGAAAGATGCATTGATGAAGTATGAAACTATTGATGCTGAGCAAATTGATGACTTGATGAATCGCCGTGAAGTGCGTCAACCTGCCGATTGGCAAGCTGATGATTCAATGGACGACCAAGATAAAGGTACACCGGTAACACCTGAAGCAAATGCAACAGAAGAAGCTGCTGAAGAACCTGCAGCTGAAAAGCCAGATACCGAACCAAAAACTGATGAGTCACCTGCAAAATAAGCTGTTGATTTGAAGTTTCAAAAAAGCCCCGAAAGGGGTTTTTTTATATTTGTTGTACTAGTGTCATATTTAAGTCATATTTCTATAAAGATACTTTTTATAAGTTCTATTTAAGTGAGGTTGTGTGTTTGAAATTAAGTCTGGCGATAAAATATTGTCGCTAACTAGTCCTGTTGTGATGGCAATTATCAATGTAACTCCTGATTCTTTTTCTGATGGCGGTCAACATGCGACGGTTAAACAAGCCTGTGAACATGCAGATAAAGTCATAGCTGAAGGCGCGTTAATTGTTGATATCGGTGGAGAGTCGACTAGGCCTGGCGCCGATACTGTATCCGTTGACCAAGAATTATCAAGAGTCATTCCTGTCATTGAATATGTCGCTAAGAATCACGATGTGTGGATTTCAATTGACACCAGCAAACCTGAAGTGATGGAAAAAGCTGTCGCTGCGGGGGCTCATATCATTAATGATGTACGTGCATTACAAGAGCCAGGCGCAGTCGCTATGGCGACGAGTCTAGATGTCCCAGTTTGCTTAATGCACATGCAAGGTCAGCCAAAAGATATGCAAGATTCACCAGAGTATGAAAATGTGATGGACCAGGTGAGTGAGTTTTTATCTTTACGTCTCGATTACTGCGTTGCTGCAGGTATGCCGCGAGAAAACATCATCCTTGATCCTGGCTTTGGCTTTGGCAAAACCTTAGAGCATAACTATGAGTTATTGGCTAAGTTGCCAGAACTTCATAGCCTACATCTACCCGTTTTAGTAGGGCTTTCTAGAAAGAGCATGATTGGCGATTTACTGCAGCGAAGTGTAGATGAACGGCTCGCTGGTAGTCTTGCTGGCGCAATGATTGCCGCCCAGCAAGGAGCACAGATTTTACGAGTGCATGATGTAAAAGAAACCGTTGATGCATTAACGGTCATGTCGGCAACAATGGCGAGTTTACATCAGTAAAATTTAGTAATTTGTTAGTTTGGCTGATTGAGTTAGTGTGAATTCACTTAATGTGAGGTACTAATGCAGAAACAAAACTTGCAACACCGAACCCTTTTTGGCACCGATGGCATTCGAGGCAAAGTCGGTGCAGGGGTCATGACGCCTGAACTGGCTTTGAAGTTAGGTTGGGCCGCTGGTCGAGTACTATCGCGAAGTGGTACTAGAAAAGTGATCATTGGTAAAGACACTCGTATTTCAGGATATCTATTTGAATCAGCTTTGGAGGCGGGCTTGTCTGCTGCAGGGCTGGATGTTTTATTAGTCGGTCCTATGCCAACCCCTGCCATTGCTTATCTCACTCGTACCTTTAGAGCCGAAGCGGGTATTGTCATTAGCGCATCCCACAACCCTTATTACGATAACGGCATTAAATTCTTTTCTGCAGACGGCAGTAAACTTGATGATGAGTTGGAGCTCGAGATTGAAAATGAGCTTGCCAAACCACTTATTTGTGTTGAGTCCCATTTACTTGGTAAGGCTGCACGAATCGACGATGCTGCGGGTCGTTATATTGAATATTGTAAAGGGCATTTTCCTGCTGAATTAACACTTAATGGCATGAAATTGGTTGTCGATTGTGCCCATGGGGCTACCTATCATATTGCACCGAGTGTTTTTAAAGAGCTAGGAGCTGAGGTAATTACTATTGGTGATAAACCCAATGGTCTTAATATCAATGAAGATGTCGGTGCAACATCAATGGATGCTATTTGTGCCGAAGTCATTAAGCATCAAGCTGATGCGGGCATTGCATTAGATGGTGATGGCGACCGTATTATGATGGTCGATAAGTATGGGCATGTCATCGATGGCGACCAAATTTTATATATTCTAGCGTGCAATGCCATAAAGAATGATGAGCTTAAAGGCGGTGTAGTGGGCACTTTGATGTCAAATCTTGGTTTAGAGCTGGCTTTAACAAAACTTAATGTACCTTTCATGCGTTCTAATGTTGGCGACCGTTATGTAATGGAGTTAATGCGTCAAAATGATTGGCGGATTGGCGGTGAAAATTCAGGGCACATTTTAAATCTTGATCACGGCACAACAGGTGATGGTATTGTTGCAGCTATATTGGTGCTCGCTGCAATGCAAAATCAACAGACTGAACTTGACGTGTTAGTTGCACCATTAAAAATGTTACCGCAAATTTTGGTTAATGTTCGTTTTGAAGGTGAGTTAAACCCACTTGAGTCGGTAGCTGTTCAAACGATAAAAGACCAGGTTGAAATAAAGCTCGGTAAAACAGGTCGGGTTTTATTAAGAAAATCAGGTACTGAGCCATTGATTAGAGTGATGGTGGAAGGGCAAGATATTGACCTTGTCACAACCTTTGCAAACCAAATCGCTGATGTGGTTAAAAAGGTAGGTTTGTCGCAAAGTTGAATATACAATCAACAACAGTTTTATTTAATATTTGGTTATTTATTAATATCTAAAGTCAGAGAGTAAAAAAACAACATTCTGTCATGTTATGACAAATATTCCTGACTTAGCTATTGTAACTTGTTTGGCGGTTCGTTATTATTCACGCCGCTTTCAAAGGAGACAGTAATGGCACTCAGACGTCCTATGGTAGCTGGCAACTGGAAAATGAATGGCAATGCGCCTTTAGCGCAAGAGTTATTCAGCAAGTTTGCTACTAAGCTCCAAAATGATTCTGCAGAAGTAGTTTTATGTCCACCTTCAATTTATCTTGAAAGTGTTAGACAGCTACTTGAAGCAAATAAGCAAACCTTAGATGGTGCGCTTGTAAGAATGGGCGCACAGAACCTCAGTCAACATGACTTTGGTGCCTATACTGGTGAAATTTCCGGTAAAATGCTAAAAGATTCAGGATGTCGATATGTCATTATCGGCCATTCCGAGCGTCGTCGTATGTACGGCGAAACAAGTAATATCGTTGCAGAGAAATTCGCTGCAGCACAAAAACATGGTTTGACGCCGATTCTTTGTGTTGGAGAATCAGGTCCAGCTCGTGAAGCAAGACGAACTTTTGAAGTGATTGCTGAAGAGTTAGACATTGTGATCGAAAAGAATGGCACCATGGCTTTTGATAATGCCATTATCGCTTACGAGCCTTTATGGGCTGTAGGTACTGGTAAAAGTGCAACTCCAGAGCAAGCGCAAGAAGTTCATGCGTTTATTCGTAATAGACTCTCTGAAGTGTCTCCATTTATTGGAGAAAATATTCGCATTCTTTATGGTGGTAGTGTTACTCCATCAAATGCTGCAGATATATTTGCCCAACCAGATGTCGATGGTGGATTGATTGGCGGAGCTAGCTTAAACTCTAGCGAGTTTTTAAGTTTATGTTCCATTGCGATGAGCGCTTAATATTATGTATGAAGTTTTAATTGTAGTTTACTTGGTTGTAGCAATTGGTCTTGTTGGACTGATTTTGATTCAACAAGGTAAAGGGGCTGACATGGGGTCTTCATTTGGTGCTGGCGCATCAGGGACGCTATTCGGTTCAGACGGTGCAGGTAATTTCCTGACCCGAAGCACAGCTGTTTTAGCAATTGCTTTTTTTGCTTTAAGTCTTACTTTAGGTAACTTAAGTGCAAACCATTCTAAAAAAGATGATGCTTGGAACGATTTAGGTTCTGCAGTAGAGCAAGTTGAACAAGCTCCTACTCAGGCTGAAACATCAGAGACTAAAATCCCTGATTAATTTGCCTCTTTAATAGAAGCAAATAAAGTAAGACCACAGTCATTGAGTTATCTTAATTTCCTCAATTAAATATGATAACGACTGGTAAAAATTTAGTAGTAAGCGGATGTGGCGGAATTGGTAGACGCGCCAGCTTGAGGGGTTGGTGACTTAGGTCGTGTGGGTTCAAGTCCCACCATCCGCACCACTAAATTTAATTAATCATTTTAAAGTTAAATTGATTAATTATTGCAAGCAAAGACGTAAGTTAATATAATTGCGCAAGTTGTCGCGGGGTGGAGCAGTTTGGTAGCTCGTCGGGCTCATAACCCGAAGGTCGTCGGTTCAAATCCGGCCCCCGCAACCAGCTTATTGTTTTTACTTATTTGCAGTGCTGCAATGTAAATTCAATTAAAAGGTTCTATATTTAAGACCTCGTTATTACGGGGTTTTCTGTTATATGGAGCTTAGTAACTCCGTGATTTTACGGACTTTTCGAGGGCTATTTGCCCTTTTTTTCGTTTTTGGGGGTCATTTTTGGCAACATTAGAAACTAAACTGACAGAAATGCTGACAGTACCTGTTGAAGCGTTAGGTTTTCAACTTTGGGGTATTGAGTTTGTCCATGCAGGGCGTCATTCAATATTACGTGTATTTATTGATGGTGAAAGTGGGATCAATATTGAAGATTGTGCTGAAGCCAGCCGCCAAGTTAGTGCTGTTCTAGATGTTGAAGACCCAATCTCGACAGAATACACACTAGAAGTTTCATCGCCAGGTGTAGATAGACCATTATTTACGGCTGAGCAATACGCTGCTTATATCGGCGAAGATGCAAAAGTACAGTTAACGATGCCTGTTGCAGGTAGTCGTAATTTAAAAGGTGCTATCACTGCTATCGAAGGGCAAATGCTAACGATAACTGTAGATGGTGAAGATTTGATTGTGGCTTTAGATAATGTCCGTAAAGGCAACGTTATTGCAAAGTTTTGATAGTTTCAAGGTGAACGAGGCAACACAATGAATAAAGAGATTCTGCTAGTCGCAGAGGCGGTATCAAATGAAAAAGCCGTCCCACGCGAAAAAATATTCGAAGCGCTAGAAATTGCTCTAGCCACAGCAACTAAGAAAAAATACGAAGGCGAAATTGAAGTTCGCGTAGCTATCGACCGTAAAACAGGCCACTACGACACATTCCGTCGTTGGATGGTTGTCGATGATAAAGGCGAAGCTTTAGAAAATCCTTATAGCGAAATTACGCTTGAAGCTGCTCAATTTGAAAACCCAGAGATTCAACCTGGTGAGTTCATTGAAGATGAAATTGATTCAGTTGTTTTTGACCGTATTACGACGCAAACAGCTAAGCAAGTTATCGTACAAAAAGTACGTGAAGCTGAACGTGCTCAAATCGTAGAACAGTTCATCGAACGTGAAGGTGAGATTGTTACTGGTGTTGTCAAGAAGAGCACTCGCGAAAGTGTTGTCGTTGATTTAGGTAACAATGCAGATGGTGTTATCTACAAAGAAGACATCATTAGCCGTGAATCTTTCCGCCCTGGCGATCGTGTTCGTGCATTACTTTATGCCGTACGTCCTGAAGCAAAAGGCGCACAGTTATTTTTAACTCGTAGCAAGCCAGAGATGATCATCGAATTATTCAGAGTAGAAGTACCTGAAATTTTAGATGAAATGATTGAAATCATGGGCGCAGCTCGTGATCCAGGCGCTCGCGCTAAAATCGCTGTGAAAACAAACGATAAGCGAATTGATCCAATCGGTGCTTGTGTTGGTATGCGTGGTGCACGTGTACAAGCTGTATCTAACGAGTTAAGTGGTGAGCGTGTTGATATCGTAATGTGGGATGATAATCCAGCACAGTACGTGATTAATGCAATGGCTCCTGCTGATGTTGCTTCTATCATCGTTGATGAAGACAACCACTCTATGGATATCGCAGTAGAAGCTGACAGTTTAGCTCAAGCAATTGGTCGTAACGGTCAAAACGTTCGTTTAGCCACTCAGTTAACTGGCTGGGAACTAAACGTAATGACGGTTGAAGAACTTACTGCTAAGCATCAAGCTGAAAGCGCTAAAGTTGTTAACTTATTTGTTGAAACTTTAGACGTAGATGAAGATTTCGCGACTGTTCTAGCAGAAGAAGGTTTTACTTCGTTAGAAGAGATTGCATATGTACCAGAAGCAGAACTGTTAGAAGTTGACGGTTTTGATGAAGATATTGTTGCTGCATTGCGCGAACGTGCAAAAGCGGCGATTTCGACTAGAGCATTAGCAACAGAAGAAGCACTTGATGGTGCAGAACCTGCTGCTGACTTATTAGCGTTAGATGGTTTAGAAAAGCATTTAGCATATGTTCTTGCAAGTAAAGGTGTGTCGACCTTAGAAGACTTAGCAGAACAAGGTATTGACGATTTAATCGATATTGAAGAATTGACAGAAGAAAAAGCAGGTGAGCTCATCATGGCTGCCCGTAATATCTGTTGGTTTGGCGAAGAAGCATAAGTCGATCAACAGGGGGATTTAATTGATGGCAGATACAAGTATAGATAAATTGGCCGCAGAAGTGGGCAAGAATGTAGACAGACTGATTGAACAGTTTGCCGAAGCAGGAATTAAGAAAAGTAAAGCTGATAGCGTTTCTGAAACAGAGAAACAAACCTTATTAGATCACTTAAAAAAGCAACACGGTGCGGATAAAGAGCCTCAGAAAATGACGCTTCAACGCAAAACAGTGTCTACTTTAAGTGTCAATGCAGGTGGCGGACAATCTAAAGACGTTAAAGTTGAAGTACGTAAAAAACGTACTTTCGTTAAGCGTGATGATAGTGAGTTAGCAGCAGAAGCAGAAGCTCAAGCTAAACAGCAACAAGAAGCAGAAGCGGCAGCTAAGGCTGCAGCAGAAGCAAAAGCTGTTGAAGATAAAGCTAAAGCAGAAGCTAAGGCTAAAGCCGACGCAGAAGCTAAAGCGAAGAAAGAAGCTGACGCGAAAGCAAAAGCCGAAGCTAAGCCTGCTAAAGTTGAAGATGCTGAATCAGCAGCCGCTAAAGCAGAAGCTGATCGCATCAAAGCAGCTCAAGAAGAAGCATTAACCAAGAAGCAAAAAGAAGAAGCAGCAGCTGCAGCAGAAACTGCGCGTAAACTAGCTGAAGAAAACTCAAAGCGTTGGGCTGAAGAAGAGCGTCAACGTATTGAAGCTGAGAAAAACAGTGACCACCATATCACGACTTCTAAAGCCGCTCGTGCTGCAGAAGATACCTCAGATGCTGCTGAAGAAAAACGCGGTCGTCGTACTCGCAACAAAAATGCTAACAAGAAACGTGGTGGCAAAGGCGGTCGTGATAACCGTTCTAGAGGCGCACGTAACCAAAGCACTGCTCCAGAATCAATGGCGCATGGTTTTAACAAACCAGTTGCAGTAGTAAAAGGCGAAATCCGCATCGGCGAAACCGTTTCTGTTGCAGAATTGGCTTCACGTATGTCTATTAAAGCTACTGAAATCATCAAACAAATGATGAAGATGGGCTCAATGGTTACGATTAACCAAATTTTGGACCAAGAAACAGCACAAATGGTTGCTGAAGAAATGGGCCATAAAGTGGTACTACTTCGTGAAAACGAATTAGAGCATCAAGTACTTGGTGATCGTGATGAAGATGATGTTGTACTAGAAAACCGTGCTCCAGTTGTTACCATTATGGGTCACGTTGACCATGGTAAGACATCATTACTTGATTATATTCGTCGTGCAAAAGTTGCTGATGGTGAAGCGGGTGGTATTACCCAGCACATCGGTGCATACCACGTTGAAACTGATAATGGCATGATCACTTTCTTAGATACTCCTGGTCACGCGGCGTTTACGTCAATGCGTGCTCGTGGTGCTAAGGCTACTGATATCGTTGTATTGGTTGTTGCTGCAGATGATGGCGCGATGCCACAAACAATTGAAGCAATTCAACATGCTAAAGCTGGTAACGTGCCGTTAATCATCGCGGTTAACAAAATGGATAAGCCAGAAGCTGATCCTGAACGCGTTAAGAGTGAATTAGCTCAACACGGTGTTATGTCTGAAGATTGGGGCGGCGAGCATATGTTCGTAAACGTTTCAGCTAAAGCAGGTACTGGTATTGATGAGTTACTTGAAGGCATTCTTTTACAAGCTGAAGTATTAGAGCTTCAAGCTGTTCGTGAAGGTATGGCTGCGGGTGTTGTTATTGAATCTAAATTGGATAAAGGTCGTGGTCCAGTTGCTACTGTTCTTGTTCAAGAAGGTACTTTACGCCAAGGTGATATCGTTCTTTGTGGTCTTGAGTACGGTAAAATCCGTGCGATGAAAGATGAGAACGGTAAGAGCATCACTGAAGCGGGTCCATCAATCCCAGTTGAGATTTTAGGTCTTTCTGGTGTGCCATCAGCGGGTGATGAAGCGACAGTTGTACGTGATGAACGTAAAGCTCGTGAAGTTGCACTTTATCGTCAAGGTAAATTCCGTGATGTTAAACTTGCACGTCAGCAGAAGTCTAAACTTGAAAACATGTTTGCCAACATGACTGAAGGCGAAGTACAAGAGCTTAATATTGTACTTAAAGCTGATGTTCAAGGTTCACTTGAAGCAATTTGTGATTCATTAACTAAACTGTCTACTGACGAAGTTAAAGTTAGCATTATTGCTCGTGGCGTTGGTGCACTAACTGAAACTGATGCAACACTAGCTGCAGCATCAAATGCAATCATGGTTGGTTTCAACGTTCGTGCTGATGCACAAGCACGTAAGACTATTGAAGCTGAAAGTGTTGATTTACGTTACTACAGCGTTATCTACGACTTGATTGATGAAGTTAAAGCGGCAATGACGGGCATGCTTGCTCCTGAATTCAAGCAACAAATCATTGGTCTTGCTGAAGTTCGTGATGTATTTAAGTCGCCTAAGATTGGTGCTATTGCGGGTTGTATGGTTACTGAAGGTACCATCAAACGTAGTGCTCCTATCCGTGTTCTACGTGAAAACGTGGTTATTTACGAAGGTGAACTTGAATCGCTACGTCGTTTCAAAGATGACGTTAACGATGTTCGTAACGGCATGGAATGTGGTATCGGTGTGAAGAACTACAATGACGTCAAAGTTGGCGATCAGATTGAGGTCTTTGAGACGGTCGAAGTGGCCAGAACGCTGTAACACAGAAAGGGCGGCGTTAGCCGCCTTTTTTATTTATATAAAGCTATAAGGTATTAATGTTATGGCAAAAGAATTTAGTCGTACTCGCCGTATCGCGCAGCAACTCCAACAAGAGCTAGCGATGATATTACAGCGTGATATGAAAGATCCACGAATTGGCTTTGTGACAGTAAACGATGTTGATGTCTCTCGCGATTTAAGCTTTGCGAAAGTTTATGTGACTTTCTTTGAAGAAGATCAAGAGTTAGTTGATCAAAAAATTGAAGCTCTTACAGCTGCAGCGCCTTATGTAAGAACATTGGTTGCTAGCCGCATGAAACTACGTGTAATGCCTGAGCTTCGTTTTGTTTACGATAGCTCGCTTGTTGAAGGTATGCGCATGTCTAATCTTGTTAGCCAAGTGATTACACAAGACAAAGCTAAGCAAGATAAAGCAAGAAATGAAGAGTTTGGTTCTGAAGAAGCTGACGCTTCTGAAGAAAAGCCTGAGGATAAAGATTAATGGCTCGTCGTCGCAAAGGTCGTTTTATTAATGGCATTGTCCTTTTAGATAAAGGTACTGGCATCAGTTCTAACCATGCTTTGCAACGCGTCAAACGTCTTTATAATGCGAATAAAGCTGGCCATACTGGTGCTTTAGACCCTTTAGCTACAGGTATGCTACCTGTTTGTTTAGGCGAAGCGACTAAGTTCTCACAGCATCTTCTTGACGCTGATAAACGTTATTTGGTGACAGCCAAGTTAGGTGAGCGAACTGACACCAGTGATTCAGACGGCGAAGTTGTTCAAATTAGACCTGTCAAGTTTGAACAAAAGTTGCTAGAGGATTCGTTAGAGCATTTTCGTGGTGACACCATGCAAGTGCCTTCAATGTTTTCAGCATTAAAATATCAAGGTCAGCCGCTTTATAAGTATGCCCGTGAAGGAATCGAAGTTCCTCGCGAAGCACGTCCTATAACAGTTTTTGAATTGTTATTTGTGAGCCTTGAAGGTGATGACTTAACTCTTGATATTCACTGCTCGAAAGGTACTTATATTCGCACAATCATCGATGACTTGGGCGAAATGCTAGGTTGTGGCGCACATGTCACTATGCTAAGGCGCACGCAAGTTGCTGATTATCCGTATGCGAAAATGGTGTCACTTGAACAACTAACAGAGCTTGCTGAAGGCACAGATAAAGAAGATGAAACTTCTTTTGCTGTACTCGACGAACTGCTATTACCAATGGACACAGCAGTTGCTAATTTTCCTGAGGTTAATATTCCTGAGGCAAGTGGGCAATTCATTATGCAAGGTCAACCAGTACAAGCATCAGGTTTAAAAGCTGATGAATTAGTAAGAATGACCTTGGGTGAAGCTCGCGAGTTTATCGGCATTGGCGTGATGAATGATGACGGCTTATTAGCTCCGAAACGTTTGGTTGTTGATCACAGTAACGACTAGTTAATAGGTTTTATAAGCTGATCGGTGTTTTTTATTGCGATAGTGACTGAATATAGTTAGAATGTCGCCCCCTCTGGCTGAGTTAGTGATTGGCTAGAGTTAATTTAATTTTTTCTGGAGATAAATATGTCACTAAGTAATGAACAAAAAGCTGCTATCGTAGCTGAATATAGCCGTGGCGAAAACGACACTGGTTCTACTGAAGTACAAGTAGCTTTATTGACTGCGCAGATTAACCATCTACAAGGTCACTTCAAAGAGCACATCCATGATCACCATTCACGTCGTGGTCTATTACGTATGGTTAGCGCACGTCGTAAACTTACTGCTTACTTAAAGCGTAAAGACGTAGCTCGTTATACTGCTCTTATCCAGAAGTTAGGTTTACGTCGTTAATATCGACGTTTAATTTGAGCATGGTTAACGTGTTCAAATTCAAACCGTAAAAAAGGAGGCTTATGCCTCCTTTTTTATTGGGTAAAATTTATGACTAGATTTAATTGCTCAACTCATAGGTTGAGTTGAATTGAGCTTTAAACTTGCTCTAACTGAACAGGCACTTCTACAAAGTATTTTGACTCAAATTCTTCTAGTGGTAACGGCTTGCTGAAAAAGAAGCCTTGACCTATTTGGCAATTGTGCTGCTGAAGCCATTCTAGTTGTTCTTCATTTTCAATACCTTCTGCGACAATATCTAGTTTAAGGTGTTGACCCAGCATTAAGATGGTAGATGCTATAGCAGCATCGTGAGGTAAATCTGAAACAAAACCACGGTCAATTTTCATTGTGGTAATCGGTAAGTGACGTAAATAAGATAGTGAAGAGTAGCCCGTACCAAAGTCATCTACAGCTATACCAAAGCCGGCACTTTTTAACTGTTCTAGTTTTGCAATAGCTTGGTCAACATCATTCATTAACGATGTTTCGGTTATTTCTATTTCTAGTAACTCAGGCCGGATCTGATAACGAAGCGCCATTTGCTTAATATCAGAAACTAAACTGGCATCAGCAAATTGCTGTGAGGCAACATTAACAGCAATAGGAATCGCGTAGTTATATTTCTTTTCCCATTCGCGAATCACCTTACAACTTTGCTCGATAACCCATCTACCAATGGGAATAATAATTCCAGTTTCTTCAGCGATAGGAATAAACGACATTGGGGGAACAAGTTCGCCATTTTTCTGCCAACGGATAAGCGCTTCGCAGCCAATTACACGATTGGTTTTAAGGTCTAATTTAGGCTGAAAGTAGAGTAAAAATTCATTGTGCTTTAGTGCGTCATGGAGCGATGCTTCAGTTCTAAGTCTGACAGCTGCATTTTCAGTCATTTGCTGCTTAAAGAAAGCCCACTGGTTTGAACCTGCTGCTTTAGCACTATACATTGCAATATCAGCATGCCTAATCAGATCTTCTGCATCTGAGCCATCTTCTGGGTAGATTGAGATACCAATTGAGGCAGCAGGGTGTATAGCATGCTCATTGAGTTGTACTGGAGCATTAAGTTGTTGTTGCAGTTTATCCACAAAGTCAGCAGCTTGATCAGGAGTTTCAATATCGTCTGCAACAATGACGAATTCATCTCCACCGAGCCTCGCCACACTACCACGATCGCCAACAACGGTTTCTAAAATTCGTGCAACTCGGGCAAGGAATTGGTCACCAATGGCATGGCCTAATGAGTCATTAATATTTTTAAAGCGATCCAAGTCGATAAACAAGAGTGCGAAATGTCTCTTATGAACTCTAGCTCGTTGAATGGTGACATTGAGGGTTTCAAGCAAAAGTGTTCGGTTTGGCAGGCTAGTTAACGGGTCGCGAGTTGCCATTTTTCGGAGTTTATTTTGAGTTTGGCTAAACTGTAATAAAATTTGGTTAAACTTAGATGTCACCAGTCCTAACTCATCATCTTTATGAGCTGTGGACATTGGCAACAAATTTTCGTCCGGTAAGTCAGGATCAATTTTATCAATGGCTTCGCTGATCCTAGCTATAGGTTGTGTAAGAAATCGGTGGAAAACGATTGTAAGTACTAGTGTCAGCAATAACGCACGGGCAAGGGTGGCAATAAAGCCCAATTGAAGTTGATTAAACAGGTTGTTGGTCATCTCTTGTGTGTTGTAAAAGATGGTTAAAGTGCCAATGAGTTGCTGTTTTTTATTACCCTCAAAATAAAATGGCCTATACAGAGGCCGTGATATTTCATTTAAATCATTAAATAAAAAATGACTTAAATTGTCATAGCTTTTTGAAAAATTTGATACTTTATTACTTGCTGTAACGAATAAACTACCGTCATCAAGGGTGATAACCGCTGAGCTTATATTATCAATTTTGATAATACCTTCGAGGGTTTGTTCAGTTTGTTTGTCATCTAGTGCCCATACAGCATTAGATGCAGTTTGTTCTACGGAATTGAGCAGCTCTTGTTGCGAAGCGGTAAGCTGCTGTTTTGTCGTTACAACAACGAGTGCAATCTCGACGATAAATATGGCAATAGCAAAAAACAAAGCAGTAAATACAACTAAGTTAGTTTGCTTCCATGTCAGAGACTTAAACCTTTGTGTCATTCAAACGATTCCATTTGTTTATTGGATAATCATAGCTTTAAGCATAAATGATATATTTAACATCTTGAACTCTATGATTTTGATATTCTTATTTTGATATTCTTATTTAGTTACAACAACACCTAACTCTAGACAAAATAAGATTAAAAGTCATTAAATATAGCTGTCACAATTGATATCTATTGAGCAAATTCATCATCAGAAATGGTGTTTGATATGGCTGGCTGTGGTTAAGTTATCTATTCAGTGCCACATTTGGTCGCTATATCGGCTCTTTGAAGATTAATTTTAATTATTTTTTAGTGGTATATTGCGATGCGCTTTAACTATTGTAAAAAATTGCAGTATACTTATGCGCGTAATTTAAAGGTAAATAATTAAGGAATGGGTCAAGTGAATCCAATAGTAAAGAGTTTTGAGTATGGTCAACATACCGTCACCTTAGAAACAGGTGTTATTGCACGTCAAGCAGACGCTGCAGTTCTAGCGAGCATGGGCGACACAACTGTATTAGTAACAGTTGTTGGTAAAAAAGCAGCGGATCCTAGCCGTGACTTTTTCCCATTAACAGTTAACTACCAAGAAAAGACCTACGCAGCAGGTAAAATCCCTGGTGGTTTCTTCAAGCGCGAAGGCCGTCCTTCTGAAGATGAAACACTGATTGCTCGTTTAATCGACCGTCCAATTCGTCCTTTATTCCCGAACGGTTTTAAAAACGAAGTTCAAGTGATCATTACAGTTGTTTCTGTTGATCCTCAAATTGAACCTGACATGGTTGCAATGATTGGTACTTCAGCTGCACTGTCTATTTCAGGTCTTCCATTCAATGGTCCTATCGGCGCGGCTCGCGTTGGTTACATTGATGGTGAATACTTATTAAACCCAACTGTAGATCAAATTGCTGAAAGTGATCTTGATTTAGTTGTTGCTGGTACAGAATCAGCAGTACTTATGGTTGAGTCAGAAGCTAAATCATTAGCTGAAGAAATCATGCTTGGCGCTGTGACTTACGGTCATGACCAACAACAAGTTGTTGTTCAAGCTATTGCAGAATTCAAAGCAGAAGCTGGCAAGCCTGCATGGGATTGGACTGCTCCAGTTCAAGATCAAGACTTAGTTGCTCAAATTAAAGAGTTAGCTGAAGAAGGCCTGACTGCTGCTTACCAAATCGAAGTTAAGCAAGATCGTTATGCACAAGTTGGTGTTGTTAAAGCTGCTGCTAAAGAAGCATTAATTGCAAACAACCCTGATGTGGATACTCGCGAAGTTGATGGTTTACTTGGCAGTCTTGAGAAAAAAGTTGTTCGTGGTCGTATCATCAGTGGCAAGCCACGTATCGATGGCCGTGAACCAGATATGATCCGTGCATTGAATGTATTAGCTGGTGTACTTCCACGTACTCACGGTAGCTCATTGTTCACTCGTGGTGAAACTCAAGCACTAGTAACTTGTACTTTAGGTACAGAACGTGATGCACAAAAGATTGATAGCATCATGGGCGAGCGCACTAACCGCTTTATGCTTCACTATAACTTCCCTCCATACTCTGTTGGTGAAACAGGTATGGTAGGTTCACCTAAGCGTCGCGAAATCGGTCATGGTAAGTTAGCTTGGCGTGGTATGGCTGCAGTTATGCCATCTGCTGAAGAATTCCCATACAGTGTTCGTGTAGTATCTGAAATTACTGAGTCAAACGGTTCAAGCTCTATGGCTTCTGTTTGTGGTACTTCATTAGCATTAATGGATGCGGGTGTACCAATCAAGACTTCAGTTGCTGGTATTGCAATGGGTCTAGTTAAAGAAGGCGATGACTTTGTTGTTCTTTCTGACATCTTAGGTGATGAAGATCACTTAGGTGACATGGACTTTAAAGTTGCTGGTACTCGTGACGGTATTACTGCTCTTCAGATGGATATCAAGATTGAAGGTATCACTAAAGAGATTATGGATATCGCACTTCAGCAAGCATATGGCGCACGTGTTCATATCCTAAACGTAATGGATCAAGCAATTGCTGGTCCACGTGAAGATATCTCAGACCACGCTCCACGTATCACGACTATCAAGATTAATCCTGAGAAAATCCGTGATGTGATTGGTAAAGGTGGTGCTACGATTCGTGCACTTACTGAAGAAACTGGAACTACGATCGAGCTTGATGATAATGGTGTAGTTAAGATTGCCTCTTCAAATGGCGATGCTACGAAAGAAGCTATCCGTCGTATCGAAGAAATCACAGCTGAAGTTGAAGTTGGTCGTATCTACAAAGGTAAAGTTATCCGTATCGTTGATTTCGGTGCGTTTGTTAACATCTTACCTGGTAAAGATGGCTTAGTTCATATTTCACAAATCAGTGAAGAGCGTGTTGCTAACGTTTCTGACCACCTTGAAATGAATCAAGAAGTCGACGTTAAAGTGATGGAAGTTGACCGTCAAGGTCGCGTAAGACTTTCTATCAAAGAAGCTAACGCAAAAGAAGAAGCTGCTGCGGAATAATATCTGACAACATGCTTTACTATATTAAGGAGACTTTAGGGTCTCCTTTTTTGTTCCTATAATTTGTGATAATAGTTTTACTTGGCATAGTTAGCTTTATTATTGAACCCTTTATTGAAAGTGATGGTCACATCATTGAATCAACATTTTTAAAATATGCTTTAAGAATTTTTGACCTTTTACGTCATGATATTATGTATATGAAAAATTATTAGTATCTGCATAGCCCTAATGGGGATAGGTTGATATGATGCAAAGTAATTATAGAACCTGATAAGGTATTTAAATGGAACAGAAATTACGTACCACAGTTGTCGCATTATGTGTGGGTGCCAGTATGTTATTGTCAGGTTGTGCTTCTTTATCTGGTAGTGCAGATAGTGCTGCTGCAGGCAAAGTGATGGTGGCTCCTAGTGTCCCTGACTACAAGTTAGAAGTGACTCTGGCTAAGCTCAATGAGATTTTGGGCACAATGGAACTGACCGCAGAGCAACGCGCTCGTTTTCATTATGACCGTGGTGTGATTTACGACAGTGTAGGACTTCGTTTATTAGCTCGGATTGATTTCCATCAAGCAATTAAACTTCAGCCGAACCTTGCAGATGCCTATAACTTTCTAGGGATTTATTACACTCAAGAAGGTGAATTTGAAAGTGCTTATGAGTCTTTCGATGGTGTTTTAGAGTTATCTCCTGAGTATGATTATGCCTATTTAAATCGTGGTATCGCCTTATATTACGGTGAGCGCTATGAGCTAGCAGCACAAGACATGCAGGCTTTTTTAGCAAAAGAACCATCTGATGGATATCGTGCATTATGGTTATATTTAGTGGACTCTCCTCGAAGTGTTGAAAATGCTCAATTAGCATTAGTTGAGAACAGAAAATCATTAAACGATCAAGCTTGGTCAACTGTACTGGTTGATTACTATTTAGGTACTTTGACTAAAGAGCAAGTTTTCGAGGCGGCTAAAGAGAATTTGACTCAGCCTAAAGAATATACTGAGCGTTTATGTGAAACCTATTTTTACTTGGCTAAGAAAGCGGTAGAGCAACAAGATTATGAATTAGCGATTGATTATTATCGTCTAACGTTAGCAACCAATATTTATGATTTTGTTGAACATCGTTACGCGCGAATAGAGCTTGCACAAACTCAGCAAAAAATAGCTGAAATAGAAATGGCAAAGACTCAATAGCGACTAGCTAAATGACGTGATAAGGCTAACGACAAAATCGTTAGCCTTTTTTATTTTTAACCTTCTATGTTTTACATATCACAACCTATTTACGTCTTATGGCAATCTTTAAGACTTTACCTAGCCAACTATCCTCGGAAACGCTATAATTTGCGCCATTTTTATCACGCTAGGGCAAAGTAACTCATGTCAGCTCACACAGTCGAGGTCGATAAGCGTCGTACCTTCGCGATTATTTCGCATCCAGATGCCGGTAAGACCACCATTACCGAAAAGGTTCTTTTATTCGGACAAGCTATTCAAACTGCAGGTACCGTTAAAGGCCGTGGCTCTAAGCAACACGCTAAGTCTGACTGGATGGAAATGGAGAAAGATCGTGGTATTTCCATCACGACTTCTGTCATGCAGTTTCCTTATAGTGATTGCTTAGTCAACTTACTTGATACCCCTGGTCACGAAGATTTCTCTGAAGATACATATCGTACTCTAACAGCGGTAGATTCTTGTTTGATGGTTATCGACTCAGCGAAAGGTGTCGAGGACCGCACACGAAAGTTGATGGAAGTGACTCGATTACGAGATACGCCAATTGTGACCTTCATGAATAAATGTGACCGTGATATTCGCGATCCTATGGAAGTCATGGATGAAGTAGAAAATGAGCTGAAAATTGCTTGTGCTCCAATTACTTGGCCTATTGGTTGTGGCAAATCTTTCAAAGGTATTTACCATATTCACCGCGACGAAGCTGTTTTGTATCAATCTGGTTTAGGCCACATGATCCAAGAAGTTCGCACAGTGAAAGGTATTGATAACCCTGAGTTAGATGTTGCTATTGGTAGCGAACTTGCTGAAATCTTACGTGAAGAATTAGAGCTTGTTGTTGGTGCTTCTCATGAGTTTGATTTAGATGCATTTCTCAGTGGTAAATTGTCGCCTGTTTATTTTGGTACGGCATTAGGTAACTTTGGTGTTGATCATGTTCTAGACGGGTTAACTGAGTGGGCTCCTAAGCCACAACCTCGCGCTACAGAAGCAAAAGAGATTCAAGCTGAAGATGAAAAGTTCAGTGGTTTTGTATTTAAAATTCAAGCCAACATGGATCCTAAGCATCGTGACCGCGTTGCTTTCATGCGCATTGTATCTGGTAAATACCAAAAAGGTATGAAGATGCACCACGTTCGTGCAGGTAAAGATGTACGTATTTCAGATGCGTTAACTTTTGTTGCTGGCGACCGTGAGCAAGTCGAAGAAGCCTATCCTGGCGATATTATCGGCCTACATAACCACGGTACTATTCAAATTGGTGATACCTTCTCTCAAGGTGAGAAGCTTAAGTTTACTGGTATTCCAAACTTCGCCCCTGAAATGTTCCGTCGTATTCGCTTAAAAGATCCATTAAAGCAAAAGCAATTACTGAAAGGCTTAGTTCAGCTTGCTGAAGAAGGGGCTGTGCAAGTCTTCAGACCGCTTGATACCAATGATTTGATTGTAGGCGCTGTTGGTGTACTGCAATTTGAAGTGGTTGTTGGCCGTCTTAAGAGTGAATACAACGTAGAAGCAATATATGAAGGCATTAGTGTATCTACTGCGCGTTGGGTTTACTGTAAGGATGAGCGTAAACTAGAAGAGTTCCGTCGTAAATGTAGCGCTAATTTAGCCTTAGATGGCGGTGATAACTTAACTTACATCGCACCAACTATGGTTAATCTGAATTTGTCGATGGAGCGTTATCCAGACGTCGAATTTGCCAAGACTCGTGAGAACTAAAATCGAGTTAGATGTTAGTGTTAATCTTAAAGGCGGGTAACCGCCTTTTTTATTGCCTAAATTTTAGAAGTTGAGCATATGTTTAGCTAATATAAGCAATATTATCCTTGATATGGTCAGCTTAAAGGAGGCGCTATGTTATGTAGCTTGAAAAAGATTCTAGTAAAAACTTGGATGGCTTATATTCGTTGGTGCGACCAAATGGGTTTTACACTTGAGAATAAACGGAGCTGCGCGCCTCGATTAGAAGAGCCTGAACTTAACCTATTGAACTCTAGAAAAGTCGATTCGATTAAAAGTAGCGTAAATAAAAGTAGGCCTGAAAATGATTGATACTCACGCTCACCTTGATCTTGCTGATTTTGATCATGACCGCAAAGATTTGTTTATTAAAATGCGTGAACAAGGAATAACTGGGGCCATTATTCCTGGGATAAATGAGCTTCAATGGCAAAAGCAAATAGCTGTAGCTACTGAATTTAACTGCTACTTTGCATTGGGGATCCACCCTTGGTATATCCCAACAAATCTTGAGAAATCATTAACCTTATTGGAACAAAAAATATCAAAATATCAAGGTAATGATTATTTTGTGGCATTGGGAGAATGTGGTTTAGATAAGCTGAAACCAGATTTTACTATGCAATTAGAGTTACTTTCAGGTCAATTAGAATTAGCCAATCAGTTTAATCTTCCTGTCATATTGCATGGGGTAAAATGCCATCAGGAATTGTGTAGTTTATTGGCAAAGTACCCTAATTCTAAAGGCGGAGTTATTCATGGCTTTTATGGTGGACCTGAGCTAGCCAAGCGTTACATTGATTTAGGCTATAAATTAGGGATCGGCGGATTGCTAATGAACCCGAATGCTAAAAAGTTGCGTAAAACGATTATTGAAATAGATATTAAACATTTCTTAATTGAAACAGATTCACCGAGTATGACTCCCTTTAATGCAACAGAAAAACGAAACACACCACTTCATTTACCAAACTTCATCACAGAGATCGCAGATTTACAGAAAAAAACAACTGTTTTTATATTAGAACGCTTGAATGAAAACGCCTCCCAACTGTTTGAGCTATAATTCTTTTTTTTTAAACACAGTTATTAATTAATGTTAATGTTGCATAAGATCCTGAAATTAAACTCTAAAAGTATGATCTAATCCACGATTTTCATCTGCTCCTCAGTTATAATCATTAACGGAAAATAGGTGAGTTAACAACAAATATACAAATCGTTAACATAAATAAGGGTGATGATTAATGGATATACTAATGAGTCTAGTAGGTGTGGTTACCATACTAGCAATCGGTTATGCACTATCAAATAATAGAAAAGCAATTAATATTCGTACTGTTGGTGGTGCTTTAGCTATCCAAGCTTTCTTTGCGGGTTTTGTTTTATATGTTCCAGTCGGTAAAGACATCTTAAAAGGTGTTTCTGATGCTGTATCAAGCGTTATTGGTTATGCACAAAGTGGTATTAACTTTTTATTCGGCGATTTAGCCCAATTTAAAGTTGGTTTCATTTTCGCAGTTAACGTTTTACCAGTTATCGTATTCTTCTCTTCTCTAATTGCAGTCCTATACTACTTAGGCATTATGCAGTGGATCATCCGTATTATCGGTGGTGGTTTACAAAAAGCATTAGGCACTAGCCGTACTGAGTCTATGTCTGCAACGGCTAACATCTTCGTTGGTCAAACTGAAGCTCCTTTAGTTGTACGTCCTTTCATCGCGACAATGACTAACTCTGAATTATTCGCAATCATGGTTGGTGGTTTAGCATCAATCGCGGGTTCAGTATTAGCTGGTTACGCGCAAATGGGTGTACCAATTGAATACTTAGTTGCTGCATCATTCATGGCCGCTCCTGGTGGTCTGATGATGGCTAAACTAATGCATCCTGAGACTGAAGAAGCTAAGAACGAAATGTCTGAACTTCCTGAAGACCCTGATAAGCCAGCTAACGTATTAGACGCAGCTGCAGCAGGTGCTTCTTCTGGTATGCATTTAGCCCTTAACGTAGGTGCAATGTTGATTGCATTCGTTGGTCTAATCGCAATGATCAACGGTATCATCGGTGGTGTTACTGGTTGGTTCGGTCTTGAAGGTATTACTTTAGAGCTGATCCTTGGCTACATCTTTATGCCTTTAGCATTCTTAATCGGTGTACCTTGGAACGAAGCACTTGTTGCTGGTTCTTTCATCGGTCAGAAGATTGTTGTTAACGAATTCGTAGCATATCTTAACTTTGCTCCTTACTTACTTGACGCATCTGCAGAAGGTTACCAAGTAGTAGCAGAAACAGGCATGATGATGACAGACAGAACCAAAGCGATTATCTCTTTCGCATTATGTGGTTTTGCTAACTTATCTTCTATCGCAATTCTATTAGGTGGTTTAGGTGCTATGGCTCCTAGCCGTCGTCATGACTTAGCTAGACTAGGTATCCGTGCAGTTATTGCCGGTTCTTTAGCTAACTTAATGAGTGCGACTCTAGCAGGTTTATTCTTAGCGATTTAATTGCCTAAGACGACCTTGAGTTGAGTAAATAAAAACTGTTATTACCTCGGTAATAGCAGTTTTTTTTTAGGTTTTTTACCTAAGTTAATCGAAGTTTAATCTTGCTAGTCTTTTGGCTGGCATATGACTTGCTTTGTTAAACCACCAGTTTTTTATATTACTTTACTCAAAAAATGCAGTTTATTAGTCATAAATGTTCTAAGTTGTTAGTAGAAAGTAGAGATATTGTTCACATTTTGGGATTAAGTATTCGTATTTTTACCAAATGATATTGAGCTTTTATCCAATCTATGTACAATGCAAACGTTTATAAAAATCGCCACCCACGAAGGTGGTAAAATAAATATATCAATGGGGTTGATAATGAAAAACGTTAAAACTTTAGCTTTAGCTGCTACAACTATCGCTGCAATGTCTGCACCTGCTATGGCTGCTGACCGTGGTGAAGATATCCGTTCTGGTGATTACAGCTGGATGCAGTTCAATGCAATGTACGCATTTGACGAATTACCAAGTGGTGGTGAAAGTGGTCACGATTACTTAGAAATGGAATTTGGCGGCCGCGCTGGTGTTGTTGATTTATACGGTTACGTAGACGTATTCAACTTATTCACTCAAGATTCAGGTGATAAAGGTTACGGTGAAAGCCGTATGTTCATGAAGTTTGCACCTCGTTTCTCTTTAGATGCAATCACAGGTCTTGACCTTTCAGTTGGTCCTATCCAAGAAGTTTACTTCTCTACTCTATTTAACTGGGGTGGTGGAGCAATCGGTGAAGACGTAAATGCTTCATTCTGGGGTTTAGGTGCTGACGTAATGGTTCCATGGTTAGGTAAAACTGGCATGAACTTATACGCTCATTACGACATGAACGGTAAAGACTGGAATGGTTACCAGTTCTCTGCTAACTGGTTCAAACCAGTTCACAACTTTGACAACGGTACTTTCGTAGCGTTCCAAGGTTATGTTGATTACCAGTTCGGTGCTGATGACGAGTACGGTGATGAGTTTGTACCTATGAGCTCTAACGGTGGTGCAGCATACTTCGGTCTACACTGGCATTCAGATAACTACGCACTAGGTTACGGCCTAAAAGGTTACAAAGATGTATACCTTCTTGAAGATGGTGCTGGCATCGTAGGTCTAGAAACAACTGGTTGGGCTCACTACCTAACAGCTACTTACAAGTTCTAATATTACTTTGTAAGCACTTGGAGCCACACAGAGTGTGGCTCCAAATTTATTGTAAAATATGTTAGTATTTACTTAAATACATCCTAAAATTTGATACAGTGTATTTAGTTAAATATTAACGTCCAAACAGAGTTTTATTCGACATAAATAGTTTGGATTGATTTGCGCGCTAAAAGGGAATTTTCGCGGAATGGATGAAGCAAGCTTCATTGTTTCACCTCTTCCGGTCTTCAAGGATTCAAGTCGTGGTACTCGTTATCAGATTGAATACTTAGTTCAGTAACTTATCAATTAATTTACTGGCAATGCTCGAAGGCCCGGCCTCACAATTAAACTACTGCCAGCTTTATGCATTGCCAAAACAAGATTTTATTAGGTTTTTGTTTCGGAGAGCAAACATGAGTGATTTAAAAAAAGCAGCACAACTTGGTATCTCTTTAATGGATTTAACCACATTAAACGACGATGATACTGATCAAAAAGTCATAGATTTATGCCACAAAGCGAATACCGCTGCTGGCCATACTGCTGCAATCTGTATTTACCCGCGTTTTATTCCAATTGCTCGAAAAACGTTAAACGAGCTAGATTGTGAAGATATTAAAATTGCTACAGTAACTAACTTCCCGCATGGTAACGACGATATTGCTATTGCAGTATTAGAAACTCGCGCTGCTGTTGCTTATGGCGCAGACGAAGTTGATGTGGTTTTCCCATACCGTTCATTAATGGCTGGTAACGAGTCTTTAGGTTTTGAGCTCGTTAAAGCATGTAAAGAAGCGTGTGGTGATGAAGCTATCTTAAAAGTGATTATCGAATCAGGCGAGCTTAAAGATCCTGCGTTAATCCGTAAAGCTTCTGAGTTATCGATTGATGCAGGTGCTGACTTTATTAAGACGTCAACGGGTAAAGTTCCTGTTAATGCGACATTGGAAGCTGCAGAAATTATGCTGACAGTTATCAGTGAGAAAAACCGTAATGTTGGCTTTAAGCCTGCAGGTGGTGTGCGCGATGCTGCACAAACAGCTGAGTTCTTAGGCGTGGCAGAGCGTATTTTAGGTGCAGAGTGGATTTCTCCAGCTAGCTTCCGTTTTGGTGCATCAAGCTTATTAACTAGCTTACTTCATACTCTAGACCTTGCTGAAGCTCCTCAGGGTAAACAAGGATACTAAGCAGGTCGATTTGCTTAGTTAGACGTCTTAACGGTTTTAATTGATAGCACCAAGTAACATTGCATTATTTATTTGGTGCCATCTTGTTAAGGTGAAACTCTTGATTTTAAGTATGAATAAAAGGGTTTCATTGGAGGAAGTAGTATGTTTCTCGCTCAAGAAATTATTCGTAAAAAACGTAATGGTGAAGCTCTCAGCAATGCTGAAATACAATTTTTTGTAGATGGTATTACTCAAAATACTGTCTCTGAAGGCCAAATTGCCGCTTTTGGTATGGCTGTTTACTTTCAAGATATGAACATGGATGAGCGTATAGCCTTAACTACAGGTATGCGTGATTCTGGTACCGTGCTTAATTGGGATTCATTGTCATTAGATGGTCCAATTATCGACAAGCACAGCACTGGTGGTGTTGGTGATGTAATTAGCTTAATGCTCGGCCCAATGGCTGCGGCGTGTGGCGGTTATGTTCCTATGATTTCTGGCCGCGGTTTAGGCCATACTGGTGGCACACTCGATAAGTTTGATGCAATTCCTGGTTACCAAACCGAACCCTCAAGTGAGTTATTCAGAAAAGTTGTTAAAGAAGCTGGTGTGGCGATTATTGGCCAAACAGGTGATTTAGTCCCTGCCGATAAACGCTTTTACTCAATTCGTGATAACACCGCAACCGTTGAGTCTATTTCGCTTATTACAGCGTCAATTCTATCTAAAAAGCTAGCTGCTGGTCTCGATGCTTTAGCTATGGATGTAAAAGTGGGTAGCGGTGCATTCATGCCAACTTATGAAGCATCTGAAGAGCTTGCTCGCAGCATTACAGCCGTTGCCAATGGCGCTGGAACCAAAACAACAGCGTTATTAACAGACATGAACCAAGTGTTGGCGTCATGTGCTGGTAATGCGGTTGAAGTGCGCGAAGCTATCAACTTCTTAACAGGTCAATACCGTAACCCTCGTCTTTATGAAGTGACGATGGGCTTATGTGCCGAAATGTTAGTGTTAGGTGGTATTGCCCAAAATGATACTGATGCTCGTAATAAGTTAAATACTGTACTTGATAACGGTAAAGCTGCTGAAATATTTGGCCGCATGGTATCTGGTCTTGGCGGGCCGACTGACTTTATCGAGTCATATGATAAATATTTACCTCATTCACAAATAATCCGTCCTGTGTATGCCTCTAAACAAGGTTATGCTCATAGTATGGACACCCGCGAATTAGGATTAGCTGTAGTCACACTAGGTGGTGGGCGTAGAAAACCTGGTGACAAACTAGACTATAGTGTTGGCTTAACTGATGTGTGTGCTTTAGGTGACTTTGTTTCTACTGATAAACCTATTGCTATGGTGCATGCACAATCTGAAGCGGCGTTTGATGAAGCGTCTGCTGCGGTTCAACAAGCGATAAAAATTGAAGATTCAGCGCCTGAAAAAACGCCTGAAATCTATCGCTATATCCGTGCTTCGGATTTATAAGGAGTTAAATTATGAAACGTACATTTATTATGATGCTGGATTCGTTCGGTGTAGGTGCAGCCACTGACGCTGATAAATTTGGCGATGTGGGTTCTGATACATTCGGTCATATTGCTCAAGCATGTGCAGAAGGTAAAGCAGACATTGGTCGTCAAGGCCCATTGAAACTGCCTAACTTGGCTAAGCTTGGCTTAGGGCATGCGGGTTTTGAAAGCACAGGTAAATTTGCTGACGCTTTTGGCGATAATGTAGATGTTATCGGTGCTTATGGTCATGCAGATGAACTCAGCTCTGGTAAAGATACCCCGAGTGGCCATTGGGAAATGGCGGGTGTACCTGTTCTTTATGAATGGGGTTACTTTTCTGATTTAACCAATTCATTTCCACAAGAGTTAACTGATAAAATCTTAGCTCGTGCCGGTTTAACCGAATTTTTAGGTAATTGTCACGCATCAGGTACTAAAATACTTGAAGAGCTTGGTGAAGAGCATATGCGCTCTGGTAAACCTATTTTCTATACTTCAGCTGATTCGGTATTTCAAATTGCCTGTCATGAAGAAACTTTTGGCTTAGAAAACCTTTATCGTTTATGTGAGATCACTCGTGAAGAGTTAGAACCTTATAATATTGGTCGTGTTATTGCGCGTCCATTTGTAGGTACTGGCCCTGATGATTTCGCTAGAACAGGTAACCGTCATGACTATGCGGTATTACCCCCAGCACCAACTGTACTAGATAAGCTTAAAGATGCCGGTGGTGAAGTGGTGAGTATCGGTAAAATTGCCGATATTTATGCCAACAGTGGTATTACACAAAAGTTTAAGGCAACTGGACTTGAAGAGTTGTTCGATGCAACGCTTGAACAAGTGAAGCGTGCAGGTGATAACACTATCGTGTTCACCAACTTTGTGGATTTTGACTCTCATTATGGCCATCGTCGTGATATCGCAGGTTATGCGAAAGCGTTAGAGTATTTTGACCAACGCTTACCTGAGTTGTTGGCATTATTAAATCCAGAAGATTTAATTGTATTCACTGCTGATCATGGTTGTGATCCAAGCTGGCAAGGTACTGAGCATACTCGTGAGCGGGTGCCCGTGTTGGCATTAGGCGCTGGTTTAGCTGCAGGTTCATTAGGTCGTCGTAATAGTTTTGCTGATATAGGTCAGTCAATTGCTAGTTACTTTGGGCTTGAACCGATGGAATATGGTGAATCTTTCATTTAACAATGAAACATTACTATCTTCTAACGATATTTTGTTAATAAATATAGTAGAATCGCATTCGGTAATTAAGGGGATGACTTAATTACTAATATTAAAGATTTAAGATAAAAATATAGGGGTTTTTCATGGCTACACCACATATTAATGCTGTTGACGGTGCTTTTGGCGAAACAGTTTTATTCCCAGGCGATCCATTACGTGCAAAATACATTGCTGAAACGTTCTTAGAAAATGTTGAGCTAGTGACTGATGTACGTAACATGTTTGGCTACACTGGTACTTATAAAGGGACTCGCATCTCTGTTATGGGTTCAGGTATGGGTATTCCTTCTTGTTCAATCTATGCTCACGAGCTAATCAAAGAATACGGTGTTAAAAACCTGATTCGTGTTGGTACTTGTGGCGCAATCAGCACTGACGTAAAAGTTCGTGACGTGATCATCGGTATGGGGGCTTGTACTGATTCACAAGCAAACCGTCTACGTTTCAAAGGTCAAGATTTTGCTGCTATTGCAGATTACGGCCTAATGAGTGCTGTAGTTGATTCAGCTAAAGCTCACGGTACTAACATCCGTGTTGGTAACGTATTCTCAGCTGACTTATTTTACACTCCAGATCCTTCTATGTTTGATACTATGGAAAAAATGGGTGTATTAGGCGTCGAAATGGAAGCTGCAGGCCTTTACGGTGTAGCTCACGAACTTGGTGCTAAAGCATTATGTGTAGTGACTGTTTCTGACCATATCAGAACTGGCGAAAAAACGTCTTCTGATGAGCGTCAAACTACATTCAATGACATGATCGTAATGACATTAGATGCGGCAATTACTCTTTAATATCGAGTTATTTTGTTAAGCACAAAAAAGGGATAACGTTGTCGTTATCCCTTTTTTAATGTCTTTATTGAGTATGGCTAATTTGCTTATTTATCTGAAGCTTTCTTTGAAGCAATGTTGTCTTCTTTCTTAACCGGCTCATCTGTCATACCTGAGAGCTCTTGATACTCTAAATCAGTCATTTCAGAATTACTTAGCTCGTCACTTCCTTGTTGACTGTCAATTAGCTCACTGTCACTTTGTTCTTGTTGATTAAGTTGTTCTTCATCTAATTCGTCATTTTCAGCGGCATTTTTTTGCAATAAATTACTGTTTTTTCGACCTTGTTTCGCGCGTGTTTTACGGCGATCAAAATCAGCGCGTTTAAAGGATAATGCTCTTGATAGTAGTAAACCAATGATGCCCGCGACGATGAGCATAGTTTGCTGTAACTTCATATTTTCTTGATATAAGGTTTTTATTTCATCAAAGAAAATGCGTAAATTGAGTCGAACCTCAATATAGCCCAAGTTATTTTCGCCTTGGAGTACGTTTTCTATCATCGGCGGATAAGGGGAAAGAAGTTGTTTTAATTCTTGGTCATCAGCATCAAATTCATCTTCAGATACTGATTGTGCAAAGGCAAGTCTAACACCTTGGGCATCATAGATGTTCACCGACATGACTTTAGGGTCATCAATGAGCGCGTTTGCAAGCCACTGAAGTTGCTCATCATTTTGTAGGTACATAGCAGGGGCTGCCCCATTAGCTGCTTGTTGAGCCAATAATCTAGCCATGATTTGAGTTTGAGAGTTAAGCAGTTGCTGGCCATTATTGAGGCTTGACTTCCACAGGTGTGTGAGTCCAATTAACAGTATAATCGCCAAGACGATTTGAACAATCCTGCTGATTCTTTGACTTTTCTTAAGACCTTTAACAAAAATCACTTTAATCCTTGGTAAATTTTCTATTTAATTAATACTAATCGAAATAAATCATAGTAGATAGTCGCAATCATTGAGGAAATGCAGTCGATGGAAAGTCAGAAAAATAAACAAGCGCTAACGTGGTTATTCTCAGGGTTTGATGCGTCTTTTACTTACAGTGATATTACATTGACTCGCTATTTTGAAGATGAGTTTCTCAATAATATCCAAATTAAACAGCCACACCGGTTTAGAGTTATCTTTGATGAATTAGCTTTAGAGCAAATCAGTAAGTGGTTTGAGCTATTAAATCAAGATTGTTCAATCGCAGTATTGATGCGTCACAATAGCTTAAAGGGATTCGAGATTGCTTCATCTACGCGGTTAACTGATTTAATAGCGCATTTCCCATCAGATATTAAAGCTGAGCTACTTGAGGTGACTCAGCCATTACCAAGCTTTTTTAAGCCGGGTCTATTAGTCATGGACATGGACTCTACAGCAATTCAAATAGAATGCATTGATGAACTTGCGGCTATGGCTGGTGTGGGCGAAGCCGTTTCTGAAGTGACAGAAAGAGCAATGCAAGGTGAATTGGATTTTGAAGAAAGCTTGAGATTACGAGTAAGTAAGTTAGCTGGTGCAAGTGAAGATATTATCGCCGCATTATGTGAAAACTTACCGTTAATGCCTGGGCTTGAAAGCTTAGTTGCTGAACTTAAACCAAATGATTGGAAATTAGTGTTAGCGTCAGGAGGATTCACTCCCTTTGTTGGTCATTTAAAAGAACTGCTAAAACTGGACGCTGCTTACGCTAATGAACTCGTTATTGAAGATGGCAAGCTTACAGGTGAAGTGACAGGGCAAGTGGTTGATGCACAGTATAAAGCTGATGTAATCGATAAATGCAGCGCTGAGTGGCAAATAGCGATAGGGCAACGCATGGCGATTGGAGATGGTGCTAATGATATCCCTATGGTTAACGCAGCAGACTTTGGAGTAGCGTTTCATGCCAAACCTAAACTGCTTGCTGCGGCAGATGCGAGTATTCAAAAACTCGATTTACGTTGTTTAGTGTTTTATCTACAAGGTTAATTAACTTTTTCTAGTCAGTTGATTTATCAATCAATGTTGATAGCTGTAACTGTTTTAGTTTTTGATGATAGATTAAAATGTTTACAGCAAATTCTCCTTGATTGAGTTACTAAACTGCGGCTAATCTTTTCAAGGCTGCAGTTTACTCGATTGACTTGTTATTAGATTTTTTACTCTAATTAACTTGAAATTAACACTCGCTGTGTTTAACGTAGTTATATTCATGATGTCGGATGTAGCCAAATTTGTATGCAGCAATCTCATTACCTTCCTTATCGAGACGGAAAACTTCACCTTCGTCATCTTAAAGCACTGCCTTTATCTTCATCTGTGAATCATAATCGAGCCCCTATTTTGATGCTTCATGGTGCTATGTCTAATGGGCGTGTTTTTTACAGTCCGTCAGGGAAAGGCTTAGGGTGTTATCTTTCTGAACAAGGCTATGATGTTTATGTACTCGATACAGCTGGCAGAGGGGAAAGTGAACCTAGGATTAGTCCTGATTATCATATGGGCCAAACAGAGGTCATTTTGGAGCAATTGCCAATAGCGCACGATTTTGTGCTCAAACATGCTACTGCGGAAAAAGTACATTGGTGCGCGCACTCATGGGGCGGGGTATTGATGGCGAGTAGTTATATTCGTTTGGCATATTTACGAAAACAAGTCGCATCTTTTGTGACTTTTGGTAGTAAACGAACCATTAAAGTGAAGTCATTTCGCAAAACCATGATGGTGGATTTATTTTGGAATCGACTCGCACCGCTGATGACTAAGTATCAAGGTTATCTTGCTGCTGATAAATACCGCCTTGGGATGGATAACGAAAGCAAGCTGTCATTGTTGCAAACCATTGATTGGGTAAGAGGCGATTGGATTGATGCTGATGATCAATTTAATTATACCGAAGCGGTGCAAAACATTGTTTGGCCGCAGAGCTGGTTTATAGCCGGCAAAAAAGATTTTGTGTTAGGTAATCCGTCTGATGTGAAAGATATGATGAAAGAGTGCGGGCTTGCTAATGCAGATTATACTTTGCTTGCTAAGCGTAAAGGATTTAAACGTGACTACACTCACGGCGGTATGTTAACGGATAAATTGGCTGTGACAGATCATTTTCCACTTGTAAGTGATTGGTATAACCGATTTTGAAATTAGCATGTGTGTTAGTTTAATCAATATCACCAGAGCCGTTTAATTTTGACCTGAATAGTTTAGCTTTCTTGCTAATGGTGAAGGTGTAATTCAGGGAAACGTACTTCGACTTCAGCGGTAATATCTAACAGTTCTCCGCTACCAATAACCTGCCATAAGCGTTCTTCAAGCTGCTTTGCTCTATGGTTGGCATGAATGGTGATATATTCCATTTCGCGGCGGATATAGCTCATGTCTGGCTTTTCAGTGGCACCATAATAAACTCTAAGTGCCATAAAGCGTCCAACTGCTTGAGCATGGCTAATAAACTTTATTTGCGCTGTACGACTATCAAAGTCATTCATTAATTGTGATTGAATATTGATGGCGCCTCTTCCTTGACGAGATATTTGCAGAAAAACTTCAAAATATTTTGCTCCATCAATAGGTTTCATCGCTCTAATGGGGTCGATGATAAGTTGTTTAAACTGAGTTTCATCAAATAATGGTGTTAAATTAAAATTAAGAGGTTTAATTGAGCCAGCTGCAAATAAATGGCTAATTTCATCGGTTTTAGTGCCAATACCAATACAGGCTAATTGAGCTGACTTTTTGGTTTTCTCAACAAAGTAGGGAACACCAACAAGTTGTCTAAGCAATAAGTTCTTCATCCCATCAGCCAATTCTTTTAACTCGCCTTCGTCATCAGACAACTGCTCAAATTTATCTCGATTATGGTTAATGAGCTTGTTCAGAAATTCAACCCCAGCATGTGGCTCGTGACCAACAATTGCTGATAAATGTAGCGTTTGGTGATCGTTTCGACTGCGGATAAGTTGATATGGTAATTTTGACAGCTCGGTTTTACCTGCAATAGCTTGAAGTTTAGGGAAGTTTAATTTGACTTCGGCAGGGGCTGAAAACTGGGTGTTATCTTCAAGGGTAAACTGAATTCCGCGTGTCGAGATATCATGAGAGATCCCACGACTTTTCTTACCGCTTTGTTCAATTTCAATGATGGTTTTAAAAGCGAAACGAGCCTCTCTTCTTCGCTCACTAAAGGGCATGGATAAACGCTTTATTGTGTTCTTTTTCAGCTTGGTTTGGTTAAAGAGTTTAAGTTCATTAACGTTATCGCCTTCATTAAACCATGCTCTGTAATTGGGTCTTACATCTTCATTGGTCAAATCAATAAGTTGCAATATATAGCTGAATCTAGCTAATTGCTGCTCAGTTAATGCTGAGTAGTGGTCTTCGTCACCTGGCAACGTTGAGGTTTTATAATTGAGTTTATGATCAACCTTTTGCTGAACGACTTTAAAAATACGCCAACTGAGTTTTGCCGCACCAAAGCCAAAAAATAGCTGCATGGAGTCGTGCTGTTTTAACTCATGTAATGAAGCTGAAAAGTACTGGGTAACACCTTTGGCTTGGTGGGTAAAACAAAAAAACAAGCTATGATCCGTTTCATTGGGATATTTAATTAAGTTAACCAAACGATTATTGGTGAGCATGCTGGGCAGTTGGCTCACTTCTTTTTCATCAATAAAATATTGTAATATTGGTTGATTACCTCGACTTAATAATTGATGACTGATAAATGGCTTGCCGTTAGATACTGAAATATACAGCGGCATATGGGCTAACATTGGCAGGTAATGACGCTCGAACCCTAAGCCTGTAGCATTGACAATGACGTCATTTACATCAACTTTATAGCGAAACTTATAACCGCGGATTAATTCAGTAAGAACTTTATCTAACTCAACACTATCGCCTATTCGACGTAAGCGCATAATGGCATTATCATCTTTGTTTTGGACATCTACAATTTGATAATCAACCCCATTTTGTAGGTCTTCAAAAAAGAACTCTTCATTAAGTTCCAGCAGCTTAATACGCAAAGGCTTATCTTGAACAAAGCGATGTTTAGTTGGAAGTCGAACTCTAGCTCCGCCCACCGATAAATCAAGGCTTGCACCGAAAACCTCCGAGCCGCCACTTTGAGATGCAGAGATACGAATGGAGTAGTTCATGCGTTCTTCACTGCGATTAAAGTAACTTCCCATTACAACACCAGGCACCACTAACTCTGAGGTTTCGTTAACTGGTTCTTGTTTATTTTGACGTAATTGTTTCTTACGCTGCCTATGTTCATTAAGTACATGCTCATAAACACCGATAGTGTATTTATTACGGTAAATTTGTAGGGCTTGAACGAGTGAAGCTTTTGCGGGTTCATCTAGAAAGTGACGCTGCGTAGCAATTTTGACTTCTTCACACCCTAGTTCTGTTTTTTCGCGCAAATCGATAATGCGAGTACACAAGGCAGAAAGACGATTGAGCTCCATTTTTAGAAGAAATCGAGTCGAATTAGATTCGTCGATAGTCAGCTTTTCAAAGACATCTTTGAAGTCTGGCTCCATCAGTAGCGGCTTTAGTTGTTCTATCAGCTGACTATGGTCTTCTATGCTCATTGGCTCTTTTCAATTATGGTGCGATAACTAGGTGCTAAATTTAAGCCTGACTGGTAATCTTATCGGCTCAATACATACTTACTTTATACAAATTTAATTTATGTGTCTGTTAAAGCAAGTAATATAATTATTTAAATACGATATTAACCCGTTAAGGTTAAATATTACTCTTGAATTCAATTTAAGGGTTTAACTCAGCGACAGAGAAGCATGGCAAAAAATAAAACAGCGTTTGTATGTAATGAATGTGGACAGGATTTTCCACGTTGGCAAGGTCAATGTAGTGCTTGCCAAGAATGGAATACTATTTCTGAAGTGCGCATTGCTGCGGTTAAGCCATCTTCAGCATCTGTAGCAGGTTATGCTGGTTCAGTGGGCGGTGGCTCTAAAAAACTAGGTGACGTTGAAGAGTTTGAAGCGCAAAAGCAATTAACGGGTATTGGCGAACTCGATCGAGTACTGTGTGGTGGACTTACTACGGGGTCTGTCAATATTATTTCTGGCGATCCTGGGGCTGGCAAAACTACCTTATTGTCTGATTTGATTGCCCGTATGTCACAAGTGATTCCATCGCTATATTGTACCGCTGAAGAATCATTGTCGCAGTTTAAAAACCGAGTTAACCGACTCAAGCTTAACTATAACGAAGATAATTTGTATTTAATGGCAGAAACCAATGTTGAAGCTATTATTGCCGAGCTTGATGCAAAAAAAATTAAGTTTGCAGTTATCGATTCGATTCAAGCTGTGGTGTCTGACTCAGCAAATGGTAGCCCAGGCTCACCATCACAAGTTAAAAGTAGCGCACAAGCTTTAACTCAATATTGTAAGCAAAATAACGTGACGATGTTTTTAGTTGCTCATGTTAATAAAAATAACGAAACCGCTGGGCCACAAACCTTAATTCATATAGTCGATTGTCTTACCCACATTGAGTGTAATGACGGTCAGATAAGAACCTTAAGAGCTAATAAAAACCGTTTTGGTGATGTCGATACTGTTGGCATTTTTAAAATGACTGAGCGGGGCATGATAAGTGTCGATAACCCAAGCGAAATTTTCTTATCAGGATCGACAACAGAATCTCCTGGCGCTGCGATTACTTGTATTCGAAAGGGGAATCGCAATTTATTGCTTGAGATCCAATGTTTAACTACTGAAACCGAAGGCGAGTTTCCACAGCGGGTTTGTGTGGGATTAAACATGAATCGGATCAAGATGCTGACAGGTGTACTGCGTAAGCATACCCGCACCAAAATCTTTCATGATACCTACTTCAACCTTGTCGGTGGCCTTAAAATTGATGAGTCGGAAACCTGTATTGATTTAGCTTTAGTGACTGCTTTACTCAGCAGTTTGAATGACTTTGTTGTGCCAAGAACCACTTGTATTATGGGTGAATTGAGTTTGAATGGTGATGTCCGTCCAATTGATAGTGGAGTGCCAAGAGTAAAAGAAGCGGTGCAACACGGCTTTACTGAAGTGTATATTCCTCACCGAAACTATCACAAGTCCATGGAAGGTTTAGGGGCTAAGATACACCCGATTAAAACGATACATGAATTACTTGAGTTAATTAATTAGCTTTATACAGTAGAGGTTAGGAAGGTTGCTATTTGATGCAGAAAGTGGCCTTAGAGTATTTTTTATTTGATAACTAGATTATTACAGTGAACAATCATTGGCCTTGAAAGCCTATATTGTCTAACCTTTGGGCCTAATGTACTCACTGGTGATTGTGATAACTGCCATCTTTATCTATATCATTTTTCAGCGCCATTGAGGGGCATTACAAACTAATCAATTGAGCTAATTCTCGTTGCAATATAGCCTCATCACCAATATTGAGTTCAATAATGCGTTTTAAGTGACTAATACTGTCGAGGTCAATGTGATGGCATTCTAGACCTAAGTGATTGACTTCTTTATGAACCAATATTGTATCCATACTTAATACAATATCTGATTCAGGCAGTAAAAAGCTTAAAGCAACTTCTTTTCCTTGGTTCGCAATAAAGCCTTTTGGAGTCGATACTAACGCGCCGTTGATACTTAAATCTAAAATATCAGTGCGATAAGTTTTGCCTTCAATAGTGATGGAAGCAGTAGCGGCAAATAAGGTACGCGTGAACTTTCTTCTTTCATCCATAAACTATTCCACCCACTTACTGAAGCGACAGATTAATGATGACATAGTTTGTCAGCTGTCATCATTGTTGTTTTATTAGTAAATTAAGAATACGCGATATCAAAATGAATGCCAATAATGACTTAGTTACAACATAAAGGGTTGAAACATTATCACCATGACCCAGAGCCTACACATAAACAGACTGAAACAAAAAAAGGAGCCTTTGGCTCCTTTTTTTATTGGTAATACAGATTATCAATCGCTATGGGAATAACTATTAACTAAACCAGTAAATGGCCACATAGCGCAATAACAGGTAATGTCACTAACGTACGTAGAATAAATACCACAAACAACTCGAAAAAGTTAACTGGGATTTTGCTACCAATCAATAATGCGCCCACTTCACTCATGTAGATTAACTGTGTCACTGATAAAGCGGCAATGACAAAGCGAGTTAAGTCAGACTCAATTGAACTGGCTAAAATTGATGGTAAGAACATATCAGCGAACCCAACCACAATTGTCGTTGAAGCAACATCAGCCTCTGGTATTTGTAGTAGTTCTAATAAAGGAATAAACGGCATACCTAGGTAATCAAAAATAGGTGTGTTTTCCGCTAAAACTAGGGCAACGGTACCGATAGCCATTACTACTGGAATAATACCAAACACCATATCTACAACATTCTTAACACCTTCTTGCAGAACATGCTTAACGCCGCCTGCGCGAGATGCTTTATTTAATGCTTGCTCAAAACCCCAAGACATTACGCCATGTCCCTTAGGGATCATTTCATCATCTGGATGACGAGGTGTGTTATCGATATATAAGTCTTTTTTCCACGATAATGGCGGTAACTTAGGCACGATAATCGCGGCAACAAAACCGGCTAAACAAACAGTTAAGTAAAATGGCACGAACAGATGTTCAAGTTGAACTTGTGAAATAACAACTAAACTGAAGGTGATAGATACCGCAGAGAAGGTTGTGCCAATCACAGCAGCTTCACGTTCAGTGTAAAAACGAGTTTCGTATTGTTTGTTGGTCATTAAGATACCAACGCTACCGTCACCCAACCACGAAGCCATACAGTCAATAGCACTTCTTCCTGGTAGATTGAAAATAGGGCGCATGAGTTTGGTCAGCATTGTGCCGAAAAACTCTAATAAGCCAAAATTTAGTAACAAAGGTAATAACATACCAGCGAAAATGAATACCGAGAATAGCACCGGTAGTAAGTCGTTGAGAACTAACGCGCCAGTATCAGCGGAATAAATGGCCTCTGATCCTATTTCTAAATAGGTGAGTACAATAAATACAGCGCCTAAAATGCGTACGATCAACCAAAAAGGTGACACATTGAGTAAGGTGTTAAGAAAAGGTTTATCTTGCACCAATTTAGGTTTAATGATTTTTGTTAGCACGGATATGATTGCCATAAACACGACAATACAGGTGACGATTAATGGCAGTATTTCAGCAAACTGACTTTGAACCGCTTTTGACAAGATTGCAATTGGGATAGTAATTGCGTCGTTATAACTTATCGGAGTCATGAATAATAACAAACCGATCAGTGACGGGATGATAAAGGTCAGTATTGTCTTTATGTTATGTTTTTGTGTTTCTTGAGTCACTTTATATATGCCTTACCAATTGACCACATAATTATGGTTGATTGTGTCAAACCGTCCAGTGGGAAAAATGTTGAATGTCCATTCAATGATGCAATAAGCGAGGCAAGGTTACCTGCTTATCTAGTCTAAGTAAAACTATTCACTTTAACGAATAGTTATTGAGTTATTTTGCTTATCTATATTCTATAGGGTTTATTGGTAAATGCACGTATTAATTTGTTTGTAATCAATGTGTTGCCTGTTTGTTTTGTTGTGGTTTCTTTGGTGTTGCCTGAGTTAGTGCGACTTGTTTCAGCTTGAAACTGTTACAGAAGGGGTTATAAATAGCGTATTTTTTTGAAATGAACACTTAAATTTAAATCTAAATCTAATACATTTAGATGTGAGTAGGGGTTTTATCCATTAAGATTGAGTATGATAGAGCTGAATTTATAAGGAAATGTCCAAACAGTGATCATTAATAAAACGGAAAATATCGCAAGGTTAGCTTACCTATTTGGTTTGTTGGGTTTGTTCGGCCTTTTTCTTGGTATCGTTTTATCTATTGCAATTGAATATATTCAGTATGGTGATAAATATAGTTTATTGCAGTTCTCATTAAGTGAACTGGGGACTTATAATCGCTCATCTACTGCGATTTTGATTAATGGTGGTTTATTCTTCGGAAGTTTAAGTTTAACCATGAGCTGTTTGTTTGGGTTACAAATGAGTAGTCGATTCTCCAGTGGCTTATTTTGGTTGTCACTAGTGATTACTTTTATCTCCCTTGCTGCCATTGGTTTGTTTCCACTTAATGTGCATCACTTACACATACATGCAGTTTCTATTTATATCTACTTTGGTTTTGTGAGTGCTGCTTTGTGTCTTATTGAGTGTGCTATAGAGCGAAAAATGCCACTGTGTATGCCATTTATTTTGAGCTGTATGATTTTACTGATCCATGGTGCTATTTTATCTCATGAGTATTGGCGTGAAAGTATAGGTGGTAAACCTATATCTGAAGGTATGTTGTTTCAAGCCATAGTGTCGCAATCACCTAAACCTGAAATATGGTGGTTATCAATATTATTTTGGTGCAGTATTGTAACGATGTGGATATGGATGCTGAGTATTTGTCGATGGTATTTTTTGCCCCACCGACAAGGCAAAAGGTCTTAATTATTCTATAGTCTACAGTTACTATATTTGCTCTAATCCTGCTTGTCCAAACCAATAGCCATTGCATGCTTGCGGGCTTAGTTTTTTATTAAGCTCTGCAGTTGTCATGATAAGTTCATTTTCTAACTGTGGTGATGTGAGTTTATTTGCCAGTTCATTAGCAATATTCAAACATTCGATACTGCTCGGAGAAATCCTAAAGTAATCCACGCCCATTTTTTGCATTGTCATCAACTCGTCTGTTAAGTCAATATGTGAGGCAGACTGAGTTTGAATGCCATTAAGTCTTAGCAGGTCTTGTTGCTCTTGAGTTTGAGCTAGTATTCCTTTTGGGTATTGCTGACAAATTGTTTCACAATTGTCTTTATTTAAACCAAAATGTTTAGCAGTAAAACAACGGGCTGAATGCGCTAATGGTATGTAGCCATGCCCCATAACTTCTACTTCAAAGTTTGCTTTAGCCGGCTGAGATATCACATTATTCAACCATACTTTTGATAATTCAAAAGGCATAACAAACCGCTTCATTCCCATAGTTTGTAATATATCTAAACTGGCACGGTTATAGTTGTTAATCGTAGGCCCGCAAATGAATGGGACTTTTGCCTGTCTAGCAAGTTGCACAGCAGCCATATCATTCGCTTCAATACTAAACTCGCCATTATCGATATATTTTTTAAGTTCTGATAGCTCTGACTGGGCTTCAATTAATGCCATAGTTGATAACACGACTTTTTTGCCATGACTTTTGAGCATCTGAGCTAATTCAAGGTAATCATTAAATTTAAGCAAGCGGCGCCTGCTACATACGGTTTCGCCCAAGTACACTGTATCAACTTGGCTGTTTGCTGCCTTTTGATAAAATTGTTCAATCGTAGCTTTATCCCAGCAAAAACTTACTGGTGCGAGAGAAATCTTCATTAATATTTACCTTACTGCCATTGGCGTTCGTATGCGCCTAATGTGGTGACTTGTCCTTCAGACACTTTTGCGAGAACTTGATTCCATCTAGCTTGCTCGGTAAAAGATTCAGGGTGGTTTAAAAAGCTATCAATTGCTTCTCGCCAAACTCGTGTGACTTGCTCAACATAGGCAGGGCTGCGCTGTCTTCCTTCAATTTTTAAAGATTTAATGCCAGCTGATGCCAGTTGTGGCAGCAGACTTAAGGTATTCAAACTTGTTGGAGATTCTAATAAATAGTTTGCTTGGCTCTGATCTTCAGCGATATAGCGGCCTTTACATACCACAGGGTAACCAAGTTGTTGGTTAACGCCTGAAGTATCAATTAGCACTTCATTTAACCGAGTTAGGCATTTATCGCCTTGTTCTTGCCATCTGACATGCTTAGCAGGAGAGCAAGAGCCGCCAGTATTAGGTGATTGACCGGTAACATAAGAAGACAAGTGGCATCGGCCTTCGGCCATAATGCAAAGACTGCCAAAGGCAAACACTTCTAGCTCAACACTGCTATTTTTAGCTAAATCTTTAACTTGTTTAATTGATAACACCCGTGGCAATACGGCGCGCTCGATATTAAATGCTTGCTGATAGAAATCTAAAGCTGCAAGGTTGGTTGCACTGGCTTGAACTGATAAATGCAGTGGCAAATGTGGATAGCGACGGCTTGCATAATCTAATAGTGATATATCTGCGGTGATCAGTGCATCCATACCTATATTGGCTGCTAAGTCGATGGCTTGATACCAGCGGGATTCTTCACCTGGTTTTGGAAAAGTATTAAGTGTTAAAAAGACCTTTCTACCTTGACTGTGAGCAAGCTTGGTGGCTTGTTTTATTTGTTCAGGAGTAAAGTTCAATCCAGCGAATGAACGGGCATTGGTATCATCTTTTAATCCAAGATAAACCGCATCTGCACCAGCTCTAAAAGCGGCTTTTAACGAAGCTAAATTTCCTGCGGGGCACAAGAGTTCCATTTTCTCTCTCTCTAATTGCTGTTGAAAGGGAGTGTAAAGTTGAATGACGTCACATGAATTGATTTGAAACAGGTTTCAATTGATAAAATGTGAGTAAACTAGCTTAAATATAATTCTAGGCAGTGTAGGAGTATGAATGTCTATTAGTTTTTCAAGTAAAGTTGCTAAAAATGTATTAGGTTTAGCGCCAAAAGTGGCCACACAATCATTGGCAGTCGTGCCTGAAAAAGTCAAATTGGATCTGTTAGCTAAGCTGCTTACTTTGACATTATCTGAGCAAATTAAGTTCGGTGAATTAGACTTCTTACAATCTAAATGGGTGGCTATTTCAGTACAAGATATTGGCTTACATTTTGAAATCAGCTTTGATGGGCAATTGTTATTACGTCCGCTAACTAAAGCTGATGTGACTTTTACTGCTAATGTTCCTGAGTTATTACTTGTTGCGGCAGCTAAAGAAGACCCTGATACCTTATTCTTTCAGCGTAAACTGCGTATTGAAGGGGATACTGAGTTAGGTTTAGAGGTGAAGAATTTACTATTAGGCATCGAGCTAGAAGCGCTGCCACAACCTGTACGGTTAAGCATTGAAAAGTTGGCCATTACGTTACAAACGCTGCAAAGCTATTCTAATGACAACAATTCTGCGATGGCGTAAAGCAAATTACGTTTTAAACTTGATTATTGAAGCAAGTGATAAAAAATGAGTAATAAAAAAGGCGCTAATAAAGCGCCTTTTTTGATCTTTATACCTTGGCCTAAAGTCATAAATGTAAGACTAGTAGTAAGTGAGCTTAAACTTTTCCGGTAATCACTTGGTACTTGTACTTTAACTCTTCAGGCGTTTCAGCATGTGCAGGGTCTGGATCGATACAGTCAATCGGACAAACCGAAATGCATGTTGGCTTGTCGTAATGTCCTACACATTCAGTGCATAAAGCAGGATCGATTTCGTAAATCTCTTCACCCATGGTGATAGCTTCATTAGGGCATTCAGGCTCACACATGTCGCAATTGATACAGCTATCGTCAATTATTAAAGCCATAAATATTACTCTGCTGGTGCCGTTTCTTGGTGCGGGTTTCGAGAATCTTGCCCTTGAGGAAGATTTCGCATCAAAATAGCTTTGTCTAATTCAACTTCATTAGGCACAGATAAGAACACGAAATGTCCTGAACCTAGCCCAGCTTCCACTGACTCGCCTTTACGGTTAACTAATTCTGAAATGGTTAAGGTTAAATTGCCTTGTGGCGTCATTACTTCGACACTATCACCAACTAAGAATTTATTTTTTACATCAATTTCTGCAGCGCCAGCTTCATTGCGCTTACCGGTAAATTCACCGACGAACTGTTGGGTGTCACTAATTGAATAACCGTAGTCATAGTTTTGATATTCATCATGTACGTGACGACGCAAGAAACCTTCGGTGTAACCGCGATGCGCTAACCCTTCAAGGTTATGCATCAATGTACGATCAAAGTCATTGCCAGCAACTGCATCTTCAATCGCTTGGCGATAAAGTTGTGCGGTGCGAGCGACATAATAAAATGACTTTGTGCGGCCTTCGATTTTTAATGAATCCACACCCATTTTCGTTAAACGCTCAACATGTTGAATTGCACGTAGGTCTTTCGAGTTCATGATGTAAGTGCCGTGCTCATCTTCATAAGCTGGCATGTATTCACCAGGGCGACCAGGTTCTTGAAGTAGTACTACTTCATCAGAAGGCTGGCCAGCGCCTAATGTAGGCGTTTCTATTTGCACGCCATTTTGATCGACAATACCTTGCGGGTTAACCGCAATAATATCGCCAGTCTCAGTTTGCTTAGCTTCATGAACATCATACTTCCAGCGACATGCGTTTGTGCAGGTACCTTGGTTAGGATCGCGTTTGTTGATGTAACCTGAAAGCAGGCAACGACCTGAATAAGCCATACATAAAGCGCCGTGCACAAAGACTTCTAGTTCAATATCTGGACACTGCTGGCGAATCTCTTCAATTTCATCAAGTGATAACTCACGAGACAAGATGACTCGTTTAATGCCTTGTTGCTGCCAGAACTTAACTGATGCCCAGTTAATCGCATTGGCTTGTACAGACAAATGTACTGTTTGATCTGGGAAAGCTTCACGTACCATCATGATAAGACCCGGATCTGACATGATGACCGCATCGGGTTTCATATCAATCACTGGCGCCATATCGCGGATATAGGTTTTTAATTTGGCGTTATGTGGTGCAATGTTACTTACCACATATAACTTTTTGTTTAGCGCATGGGCTTCTTTAATCCCCATGGCAAGGTTTTCCATTTTGAAGTCATTATTTCGAACGCGTAAGCTATAGCGAGGTTGACCTGCATACACCGCATCTGCACCATAGGCAAAGGCGTAACGCATGTTCTTTAATGTTCCTGCTGGAGACAATAGCTCTGGTCTAAACATAATCACTCTCAATTTGATGGAAATTCACGCACAGCGCGGGGGGCGGCATTTTACTTAAGTATGGTTGCTTAATGCAAATAATTCATCTGTGATTGTGGGCTTTGTCTAATTTAACTATGACTAATTAAATAAACTGTTTTATGAAGATTAGTGCTTTTTCTTTATTCAAATAAGTGACATAACTGATATAATCCGAACAAAGCAACAACAATAAAATAACAGGCGGTATGCATGACAACTGAACACCAATTATTGGTTGGGCTATTAAAGAAGCTTAAAGACGACGCTTTAGTGCTTCCTACACTGCCTGAAGTGGCCATGAGGGTACAGGAAGTCGTGTCGCAACCAGACTCAAGTTTAAAACAAGTCGGTGACATTATTGGTCAAGATGCAGCGATTTCTGCGCGTATCATTAAAGTCGCAAATAGTGCTTTATATAGCCGAGGTAATAAAGCTGAAAATATCAGCGCTGCAGTTAATCGTATTGGGCTAATACAAATTAAATCTATCGTTACTTCGGTAGCTCTTGAGCAGTTATTTATTTCGACCAATGAAATGGTTTGGCAAGTGATGGATGAAGTCTGGCAAACATCAATTGAAGTCACTGCGTCTTCAGGAGCGATGTTGTCGATGTACAATAAGCGCAACCCAAGTAAAAAGCTTGACCCAGAAACACTGACACTTGCAGGGCTTGTGCATAACATTGGCGCTTTACCTGTATTGTCTGAAGCCGAATCAAGGCCTGATGCATTTAGCAGTATTGATCAATTGCGGGGTTTAGTCCGTAAAATGCAAGGTCCAATTGGTCGCGCTATTTTAAAAACTTGGGATTTTGCGCCAGAGGTAATGGAAGTTGTGGAACGATGGGCTGATTTACATTACATGCCAGAAAACGTAACGTACTTAGACTTTATTCGATCGGCAGCATATTACACAGGTGAGCTAAGAGCTGGACTAGAGCTTGAGCAACGCTTAGATATTTTTGCTACTCGTGGGTTGCCGGTTACACCTGAAGATTTAGAGAGTGATGAGTTTTTAGAGGTTTATCATTCTATTAAACAAAGTTATCAATAACAACGTCAATATCAGTCCACGCATAAAACCGTAAGATAGCTTGAGTTAGAAACGCTTTGACTCGCCTTACTCAAATTAAAATGAAAGTATTTACTATAATACGGTCATATAAACGGTTACAGAATTAGGAGCAGTAAATTGTGTTAAGCATTGAAATTATCATTGTACTGTTTATCGCACTTATTCTGTTGCTTGGGATTGTATTAGGCGGTTATTTCCAGCAAGGCAAGTTTATTGCTGAATTAACCCAGACATTAGAGTCTAATAATGTGACTCAATCACCGCTGAATTTTAAGCATACTCCCCGCGCGTTTAAGCCACTTGTTCATAACCTCAATTTGTTTCAACAAAATAACCCTATCACGCTTGAACGAGACAAATTGACGGGTTTATCAAATCGGGTTGGGTTTAAAAGAAAAATGTTTGCCAAAATGCCAGCAACAGAAGGTATGTTAGTGCTGGTGGACATTCAGCAATTTAGATTTGTGAATGATTTATTTGGGTTTATATTTGGTGATCAGCTACTTAAATCGTTTGCAAAGCGAATCAAAGAATTAGGCAACCCTCCCCAGTTTGTGTCAAGAATGAATGGTAATGAGTTTTTGCTGTTTTACCCAAAGCAGATTTCTAGTTTTGAATTAAATAGCATCAAGCAACATTTGCAAAAGCCTTTTGAGATTGAGCAAACGCCAATCAGCATTAAGGTTCAGTTAGGGGTGTTAGAGTTACACGATCATCATGCTGATGTCAGTTTAATGTTGAGGCGTTTAGATTTAGCTCTTAAAAAGGCGAAAGTGAGTAATAAGGATATTGCTTTTTATAATCAAGATGATGATAAAGCGCAGTATCGTGAATTGATGATTATTAATAGCCTGCCTAAAAGCTTAAAGCAGAATCAGTTGCATATGGTGTATCAACCCAAGCTTGATATTAGTTCTGGTAAGTGTGAGCAAGTTGAGGCTTTAATACGTTGGGAACATTCTGGGTTAGGAAATATTCCGCCGACTGAGTTTATCCCGCTCGCTGAACATACAGGTGTTATTGATTTAATCAGTAAATGGGCACTAGAACAGGTACTAAAGCAACAAGTGAAGTGGCTGCAACAAGGCATTAATATTAAAGTCGCAGTTAATTTATCGACTAAAGATTTAGAGAACCAGCACTTGCCAATCGACATCAGTAATTTACTGACTCAATACAAAGTGCCTGCTGAAAACTTGATGATTGAAATTACAGAAAGTGCTTTGATGCTGGATTTAGCTAGAACAATTGAAACCTTGAAAGAAATCAGAGAACTTGGGGTCAAAATTGCCATTGATGATTTTGGTACTGGCCATTCTTCACTCGCTTATTTACGCCACTTACCTATTGATGAAGTTAAAATAGATAAAGCATTTTTGGATGATTTTAATTGTGATATTCAAGCGAATAAAATCGTTAAGACAAGTATTGAATTAGCCAAAAGCTTAGGTTTTGATGTGACAGTTGAAGGGGTGGAAACAAAGGACGTATTTGATACCTTAATTGAGTTTGGCACAGATACGATTCAAGGCGAATATGTGAGTAAACCACTGATAGCCGCGGATTTGGAGCTACGTTTTTCGCAACTCATTCAACAACCATTCGTCTCTATACCCACTAAGCATTAGTAAGATTGAACACTTAAAATAGCTTTTACGAATCACCTTGTTAACTACCATTATCGTTAAACTACCATCATCGTTTATCTATCATCTAGTTTATGAGTCATTGGCTCATAAACGGATAAACGCTTTACTCAGCACTATCAAAGATTGATATTCAGCTAAATTTTTCTGTTAATTGTTCAATTAAGTTCATCGGCATTGGTGCCATTTGACGTTGCTGGTTCATGCAGACCATTTCAATGGTTGCAGTTACTGCTGGTTTTTTTGCATTGGGGCGCCAAATTTCTTGTAGCCATACCGTGCGATATTTGCTTTCGAAATAATATTTAGTTCTTACATCGACAATATCCGCAAATTCGACACCGTCATGACACAACATATCGGTTCGATATACGGCAAAACCCAATTGTTGTTGTTGCCATAAGACATTGAGGACATTTGCGCCTATGACATGTTCTCGTGCTCGCTCAAAATACTTTAAGAAATTAGGATGGTAAACAACGCCTGAAAAATCGGTATCTTCGTAATATATTTGCACAGGAAAATGAAAGGTAGGGCTGTATTCAATTGTTTTTTGAGTCATTGTCATTATGGTATCGTAGTTGAATAAGGCTATTGTCGCTTATTTAAAAGGGTTTCTATAGCCCTAATTAGCCCACTTCACTGAAAAAGAACCTCATCAGACCACAAGTAATAAATTAGGGTAATGTTAGTCGACTTTGTTAAAGCGACTTTTACTTTTGAGCATTTTGCTAGCAAGGTGCTCCTCGACAGCTGGACTGAATAAATATCCTTGGCCTGTAGTGCAATCTAACTCAATGAGTTTGAGCTTTTGTGAGTCAGTTTCTATGCCTTCAGCCACAATATGCATATTAAGTTCATTGCCGAGTTTGACAATATTTTTAAGTACAATTTCTGTAGCGTGGTTATCCAGTAATCCTTTCAAAAATCCTTGATCTATTTTTAAGGTATCCAGTGGAAAATGAGTTAAATAATTCAACGATGAAAATCCAGTACCAAAGTCATCTAATGCAATTCGAACATTAAGCTTTTTAAGCTGTTTAAGTACGATTTCTGCAGTGTCAAAATTTTCAATCAGTAAGGATTCTGTGATTTCTAACTCGAGCTTTTCAGCCGGGAAACCTGTTTGGTGCAAAATTGACTCTATGTGTTCGCAAATATCTGGCTGCGAGAGTTGTATGGGGGAAATATTAACTGAGATATTGTCTTTCAATAATCCTTGTTGATGCCATTTTTGACCATCGGTACATGCTTGCAGCAATACCCAATAGCCAATCTCAATAATTTGGCCATTACTTTCAGCTTCAGGAATAAACTTAACCGGTGGTATAAGCCCTTCGGTTGGGTGATACCACCTTAATAATGCTTCAAATGAGGATACTTCACCAGTCACTAGATTGACTTTGGGTTGATAATGTACCTTGAATTGCTCATTCACCAGTGCAATTTTTAATTGCTGTTTTATAGTGGTTTTTTCAAGTAATGCTTGTGAAAGAGACTCATTAAAGAAGTAAGCGTTATTACGACCAGCATGCTTTGCTGCGTACATGGCGGTATCAGCGTGTTTCAGTAAGGTTTTAGAGTCGAGACCATCTTCAGGGAAGCAAGCGACTCCAATACTGGCGGAGCTAGTGATCCAGTGGGCTTTTATTTGATAACCGGTATTAATACTGGTACGGATTCGTTCTATTACATTAATGAGTTTGGCTTGCGTGCCTGGGTGTTGAATGATGATTGCAAACTCATCCCCCCCTAATCTCGCAAGTAAGTCGTTTTTACTTAAGGTGTTGGATAACCTCTTACTGACCTCGATGATTAATTCATCGCCAATATCGTGCCCCATAGTGTCATTAACTTCTTTAAAATAATCCAAATCAATGAATACGACTGCCGCTGGTTTATGCACATCAGTAACGGTTAATTCGAGCTTGGCATTAAATCGAAAGCGATTGGATAAACCCGTTAAGCTGTCGTAGTTTGCTCGGTTACTCAGTTCGGTTATTTTTTGATATCGAGTAAATAAATACAATAAGGTGAGTAAGGTACAAATAAGGATTAAGGTAATAATTGCATAAAACCACCATGCTTGTTTTACCTTAAAGTCAAAAGAGGCAACATGAGGGCTCCAGCGTCCATCACTGTTGCTGCCTTGGACAATAAAGGAGTAATCTCCAGCATTGAGGTTTGTGTAAGTTGCTGAAGTATTGCTGCCAGCATATACCCAGTTTTCATCAAAACCGCGTAAACGGTAGCGATACTGGTTTTTATTAGGCGCAGTAAAATCCATTGATGCAAAGGAAAATTGAACAATATTTTGTTCGTATTCAAGTTGTACGTCATTCATATTTTGATTGCTATTAGCGCCAATAAACTGCTGGTTTGCTATTAACGCTGAGGTAATATGAACTTTGGGTTTAAAGGTATTACTTGTGATTGATTTGGTGTCAATCTTAAATAAACCGTTATTTGACCCCAAATATAAGTGGTCATTTTTCATTGCAATAGCAGAATCAGAAAATGAGCTATCTTTTTCATTAATTGCGCTAGGGTATTGAGTGACTTCAAAAGTACTGGTATTCATTTTTGCGAACTTTGATTGCGAGGTTACCCAAACAAATCCATCACCATTCCCCGTTACGCCTCGTAGAGTATTGGTGGTAAAACCATGATCTTTATTGAAGTATCTTATATTAACAGGATCGTCCCAACCTTCACCCACTCTAATTCGGGCAAGCCCTAAACCCTGAGTAGCAACCCAAATGTCATTTTTTTCATCCTGATAAATTTTAACGGTTCTAATATTTTCAGTATCGGTGCCAAGCGATAAATGTTTAACTTCATATGTTTCTGGGTTCACACGGTATATGGCATTGGTCGTTGCTAGCCATAATTCGCCGTTATGGATGAATTGCTTGTCAAAAGTAAAGTTACCTCCAGCTGAGTATGAATTATCATATTCTGTGAGTAATTGTTGTTTGATTCCTTCTTGGGGATTAAACAAGATAAGGCCGACATCTAAGTACCCTGAGATCCACACATTACCTTTGTTATCCGGTAACGCTAGATAAAAAGGACTATTAGGAAAATGGTGGGCATTACCTGGTGCATTACTAAAATGTTGTATTTCCTCATTAGCGATATTGTACAAAGATAGGCCATTTTCACCTGAAATCCACACATTGTCTTGGTTATCTAAAATTGCGCTATAGGGAGATTCTAATGACAAGTTCTCAATTGGGTTTAGTTTAATTGCTTCGGTTTTATCATTGATTTGGTTTATATTTTCTGAAGTCGTCACCCAAACTTTATTGTTTTCATCAGTATCGACCCAATAAATAAAAGGACTAGAAAGTTCTGGGGTGTATGGATGAGGTTTAAATATTCGGGTGCCATGCTTAAAAGGCGAGTAATACGAAGCGCCCATTGAAGTAGCGAACCAGATCCCTCCGGCTTGATCAAGTTGTAGTTCGTGTACTCTGTTATCGGCAATTGAATGGTGATTATATTCTTGGTGCTGGAGATGGGTAAAACTCATGGTATCAAGACTGACTCTGGTGGCGCCTTTATTGTGAGCCAACCAAAGTGTATTACTATTTTCAAAGAGCATATCTACTACGTTATTCGATGCTATTTGATCGATAGAAGGATTGTTTTTGTCAACCTCATAAATGATGACTTCCATGGTTTTAGGGTTAAAATCGACCAAGCCTTGTTGATATGTTCCTAGCCAAACTTGTTCGTCAGACACAACTTGAATAGCATTGACCGAACCTGTCATTATTTTATTGGTATCTGGATTGCTAGAGGTTACCTGTTCTAAACGCTTAGTTTCCCGATTAATGGTCGTAAGACCAAAATCGGTACTTACCCAGATTGTGCCCTGATAATCAGTAAATATACTATATGTGGAAGTGTCATAACGCTGGTTATCATCATCGTAAAGGAAGAAAGCTGTAAACGTTTTTGTCTTGGGGTCATATTGACTAATACCTGAGCCCGTCCCAAACCATAAACTGCCATCTTTGTCTTCGTAGATGCGGGTTATCCAACTAGAGCTTAAGCCATTCTGACTACTGAGAGTGTTATGTTGAATCATCTCATTTTCAGGGGTGAGTTGATTAAGTCCATCTTCGGTTGCTATCCAAATATTACCGGCTTTATCTTCATAAATGTCGGTTACATAGTTGTTGGATATATGGTTCTTTTCATTGGGTGAGAATTGAAAGTGAATAAAGTTAATACCGTCATACCGACTGGCTCCACTGTCAGAGCCAAACCAAATATAACCACTTCGCTGTTGATGAATGGTGGTAATGCTAGAAGAAAGTAACCCATCACTAACATTCAGTGTTTCAAGTTGAAATTGCTCCGAATGAGCAAAGGTAGTAATACTGCAATAGATGCAAATAGCAATGACAATGCAGTGTAGGGTAATTGCCCGCTGTAACATCAACTTCTCTGCTATTTACAATGATAAACATAACGTAATTGTTACATAAAAAAATGCTTCATGGAATCCTGAAGAAGCAAACTGCATGTTTGATATCCGCATTTAACTTATTGTTAACAAGTGTGTTTTTGTAAGGTGACTTTTTTAGTTTACTTAGGTGGGGGATAGAGAGTGACAATTTTTGAGCTTTTAAAGCGTTTAATTTATTGAGAAAATAATAGAAATAATCTAGAAGAATAGACTAAATAAATAGCCTGTAGAAAGCAGATAAGCGTTTTCTAAGGGAGAACGCTAAATAGCGTCGGAGCTTCAACTAAAGCAAGAGGTTTGATTCAATAGGTAAATGGCTACCGACAACATCAAGTAAAGACTTAGCTGTTAGACTTGAAACACTGATTACTTGAGTATCGCATCCAAACTTTTGAGCCACTTTTGCCATTAACAAATCAAAATCACCATCACCAGAAAGTAGGATGACTTTATCAACTTGCTCTGCATAATCTAGAACATCGATAGTAATACCGACATCCCAATCACCTTTAGCACTACCATCACTTCGTTGGATATAAGGTTTTAGTTTCACTTCAAAACCGATGTGTCGTAGAGCATCTTGAAACTTTACTTGGCCATCATCAGCAGGGGCGATAGCGTAAGCAAATGCATGTTCAATTTGTGCTTGTTGAGAGAGTAATTTAAATAAGGCGCGATAATTAAACGAACGGCCAAAAGCCTGCTTACAGGTGTAATAGATGTTTTGTACATCAACAAATACGGCTACTTTTTCCATTATTACACCTGTTTATCCATTAGAAGAGTCTGTATTTTAAGACTCGTTTAGTGCTTTGCGCTTTTGCATCTCAATGGCGTCATTGAGTTGTTGTTCTACAAATCCTGGTGAGTGTGTTGCACCTGATATCAACCTATACATAGCAGGGATCACCAATAAGGTCACTAGAGTAGCAAAAGCCATCCCAAAGAACACTACTGTACCAACAGCAATTCGACTTTCTGATCCTGCGCCCGTAGACATAATTAATGGAATAGCGCCTATTAATGTGGTGAACGCCGTCATCAAAATTGGTCGTAAACGTCTCGCAGAAGCATCAATAATTGCTTGTTCTAACGCTAATCCTTTATCGCGCAACTGGTTGGCAAACTCGACAATTAAGATACCGTTTTTAGTTACCATACCAATGAGCATAATCATGCCAATTTGACTGTAAATATTAAGGCCTTGGCTGGTAAGGAAGAGCCCTAAGAATCCACCAAAGACTCCCATAGGTACAGTAAACATGACAACTAAAGGATTGATGAAGCTTTCAAATTGAGCAGCTAGAACTAAATAGGCAACTAACAAAGCTAAACCAAATACAATAAATACACTGCTTTGGTTTTCTTTAAAGTCTTTTGATTCACCAGTGTATGACACGGTAATGTCACTGGGTAACATTTCAATCGCTTTAGCATCGAGAAAATCCAATGCTTCACCTAAGGTGTGCCCAGCTCCAAGGTTTGCTTTCAATGTAATCGACTTTTGCTTATTAAGGTGACTTAACTTTTGCGCTGAAGCTACCTCGTCAATTTGGGTAATCGTATCTAAGGTAATTAACTTACCTGTAGCCGTTCGCATGTAAATTTGACTTAAATCTGCCACGCTATTGAAGCTATTTTCATCGCCACGAAGATAGACATCGTATTCTTCACCACGCTCAATGAAGGTGGTTTCACTACGGCCGCCTAACATGATTTCTAAAGTGTCTGACACTTCCGTGACACTTACACCAAGCTCTGCTGCTCGTTCACGATCCACTGAAACTAATAGCTCTGGGGTGGTTTCGGCATAATCAAGATCTGCACCTTCTAAAATAGGGCTCAAATCAGCCTCAAGCTGTAACTTCTGGGCCCAATCAAATAGTTCATTGTAATCAGAACCACCTAATACAAACTGCACTGGTTCACTTGATTGGCCTCTAAAACCTGGAAGCATAGGTCGAACCATCACATCGGGAATGCCTTCAAGAGCTTTAGCTACAATTCCTAAAGCTTGCTGCGCATTGATGTTTCGGTCTTTCCATTCTTCTAACTGAATGATTACAAAACCAGTTTGGTCGCCTGCTCGGCCGCCAAAAGCGGGAGCTTGAGTACTGAAAGATTTTATGATGCCGTTACCTAACATCGGCATCAAGCGTTCCTCAACAATGTCCATGTTGGCAGCCATACGGTTGTAACTGGTTCCTTCAGCGCCTTTAATAAACGCAAATATAACCCCGCGGTCTTCTTGTGGAGCAAGTTGCGCTGGTACTTGATTTAATAACCAACCACTACCAATGACACAGGCAATGATGACAACAGGCGCTGCTGCTCGATACTGAACAGCTTTTGAGACTACACGGCGGTATTGCTTTTCAAGCTTGTCGAATAACCCATCAACCCATAGGTTAAAACGGTTTGGTTTGACATTGGCTTTAAGCAATTTACTACCCAACACAGGCGTTAAGGTGAGTGCAATGAGAGAGGAAAATAACACCGACACTGCCAACATGACCGAGAACTCAGTAAACAATAGACCTACCATGCCTTCCATGAAGGAAATCGGTAAAAATACCATAACCAGTACTGCAGTGGTCGCCATTACAGCAAAACCAACTTCTCGTGCGCCTTTGTAGGCAGCTAGAATAGGGGGCTCGCCTTTTTCAATGTGATGGAAAATGTTTTCCACAACGACAATAGCATCGTCAACGACTAAACCAATGGACAGTATCAATGCCATTAAGGTTAAAAGGTTAATAGAGAAGCCAAAAGTATTAGCGGCGATAAAGGCTGAAATAAGTGAAACAGGAACCGTGACAGCAGGGATTAAGGTTGCGCGTACTTGACCGATGAAAATATACAGCACTAAAATAACCAGAATGGCAGTGATAATGAGAGTGTTATATACCTCATCGATTGAACGAGAGATAAAAATGGTTGAGTCATAGTCAACAACGAGTGCCGTGCCCTGTGGCAAAAATTCTTGGATTCTATCAACTTCTTTGTGGACGAGTTTCGCGACATCAAGTGGGTTAGCATCAGATTGAGCAATGATTCCTAAGCTAATGTTTGTAACGCCGTCACTTTTAAAAGTCGAGTTTTCGTTTTCTGCACCAATAAAGACATCTGCAACATCTTTTAAGTAAATAGGTGTGCCATCTTCAGCGGTGCGAACAACCAAATAATCAAAGTCATCAGGATTGTTATAAAGCCTTGCAGTTCTTACTGTCATTACCGTGGTGTCGTTTCGGACTTCACCACCTGGTGTTTCCACGTTTTCAGTATTAAGCGCCGAAACAATATCATTGGCTGAAACATTACGGCCAGCCATTAATTCAGGCTTTAACTGTACGTACATGACTTTGTATAAGCCACCCGATAGCGAAATTGAGCTGACACCTGTGATTAAATTGAAACGATCTTCAAGTACTCGCTGGGAGTAGTCAGTCAATTGCGTTCTGTCCATCATTGATGAACTTAAATTGACATATATAGATGGCTCGCCAGAACCATTGTCTTTAGATACTACGGGATCGTCGGCTTCATCGGGTAAGCGACGCTGAGCACGGGCAACTGCATCACGCACATCACTGACACCTTCAGTTAAATCCCAACCCAAAAGAAATGTCACTGTAATGCGAGACATGCCGTTTCGAGTGATAGACTCAATTTCATCTACACCACTGATACCGGTAAGTTCATCTTCAATCGTCGTGGTAATCTGGCTTTCCATAATGGTCGCAGAAGCGCCACTATAGGTTGTCATTACAGTAACAACAGGGTTTTCGACATCTGGCATCTCTCTTACTGACAGTTTTGATAGAGAAACGAGACCAAAAACTACCAGTAATAAGCTGAGAACAATCGCAACAACAGGACGTTTTACGGATACATCAGAGAGCCACATTAACTTTTCTCCTGTACCGCATTCGTGATTGTATCTGCAGATGTTTCGGGTTCTTGCTCTGATGATTCATGAGCTAAACGTGACGCAGTGCTTTGCTGCTCTAACACATCAACTGACACGCCATCACGCATATTAACTAACCCTTGAACGACAACATTATCGCCAATGCTGAGCCCTTCTGTGATGAGCACTTCATTATCAATACGGGCGCCTAAAATGACTTCGGTGCGATTCGCAACATTGTTATTATCAACGAGGTAAACAAAGCGTTTAGTTCCAGAGTACTCAATAGCCTGAACTGGGATAACAGGTTCAGATACAGCAGGGAAGTTAAGCGTTGCGGCCATCATCATGCCCGGCTTTAATTTGTTGTCGGGATTAACAAACTGGACTCTGACGCGTAAATTTAATGTGTCTTGGTTAATACGAGAGTCAATGGCAATAATTTCTCCTTTAAACTCTTGAGATGGCCAAGCGCGGCTCTGAGCTGTAACTTGCATACCATTTGAAAGTAATGATAAGTAATGTTCTGGGACTTGTAGGTCGAGTCTCATGGTTGAAAGGTTATCAAAAGATAAAAGTTCGGTACCGACAGAAATCATCTTACCTACACTAAAATCAATTAAGCCAGCAGAGCCAGAAAATGGCGCATTTAGAGAGTGATAATTTAAATCGGCTTGAGCAGCAGCTAATCGTGCAGCTGCCATATCCACGCTGGCACGCTGGGCATCAATTTCGGTCTGAGTAATTGCATTACTTGAAATCAGTTTTAGAAACTCTTTGAGTTTACGCTTTTCATCGGCCAGATAAGCGGCGGCTTCGGCAGTAGCAGCTTTCGCCTTAGCATCATCTAATTGAACGATGATTTGGCCAGCCTGAATATCTTGATCGGGTTTAATTAAAATTTTACTAATTTGGCCAGCAACTTGAGATGAAATATAGACAGATTGTTCAGCGTCAAGCTTACCTATTAGCGATAATGATTGTGATAGTTCATGCTGATCAACAATGCCGGTGACGACTGGAATAGTTTTCTGCGGCTTCCCTTGCGACTGAGCTTTCGTTTTATCAGCTTGGGATAAACCACTAAAAGACACCACCGCAGCGATAAGGCTGCTGACTATGATAACAATTGCCAATTTTTTCATTTTATGAACTCTAAGAAAATATCATCAGACCGGTTGATGAATTAGGGTCTATTTTAATTAAAAAACGGCATATAAGGGTAAAGGAATGTAAAGCAAAGCATATAAGATTGTAACGAAACATGCTGATAACAAAAGTGTTTATTAAAGTGAACGCAAATGTTGCTAAACGATCTTGGTTGTTACCACTTGCTTACAATTCATGATTTTATATTCAAGAAGTTATTGCTAACCATTGTAAAATGACCACTTAAAATGAAAGTCGATTAGGTCTTTATTTTTGTTTGAAATATTAAAAAGCCCCAGTTTAAACAACCTTTCTTTACAAAAAGGATGATTTAATGGGGCTTAATTATTTTAACGCGTTTTGTTTACACTAACAGGTGGTGCTACTTGGCAATACGCTTGTACTTAAGACGATGAGGCTCAATCGCTTCTGTGCCTAAATGCTCTTTTAACCATGCGGTATATTCTGTGTAGTTACCTTCATAGAAGTTAACTTGGCCTTCATCACGATAATCTAAAATATGAGTGGCGATTCTGTCTAAGAACCAACGGTCATGGGAAATAACCATGGCACAACCAGGGAACTCTAATAACGCTTCTTCTAGCGCACGTAGTGTTTCAACATCTAAGTCATTGGTTGGTTCATCGAGTAGGAGTACGTTACCACCTGCTTGTAGCAGTTTTGCTAAATGGACACGGTTACGCTCACCACCAGACAATGTGCCAATGATTTTTTGCTGATCGCCACCACGGAAGTTAAAGCGGCCAACATAAGCGCGACTTGGGATCTCTGTGTTATTAATACGCATGATATCTTGACCGTCGGAAATTTCTTGCCAAACAGTATTTTTATCATTCATCGAATCACGGAACTGCTCAACAGACGCAATTTGTACAGACTCACCCACTTCGATGCTGCCGCTATCAGGCTGTTCTGCACCTGAAATCATCTTAAACAAAGTTGATTTACCCGCGCCGTTAGCACCGATAATACCGACAATGGCACCTTTAGGGACGGCAAAGGTTAAGTCATCAATCAATACGCGATCGCCATATGACTTAGTTAAGTTATTAACCTCAATTACTTTGTCACCTAAACGAGGCCCTGGTGGAATGAACAATTCATTAGTTTCGTTACGCTTTTGATAGTCGTTGGTGTTCAATTCTTCAAAGCGAGCCATACGGGCTTTGCCTTTAGATTGACGACCTTTACTGCCTTGGCGTACCCATTCTAATTCTTTTTGAATGGTTTTCTGGCGCGCACTTTCTGTAGATGATTCTTGTTGTAGACGAGCATCTTTTTGCTCTAACCACGAAGAATAGTTACCTTCCCACGGAATACCTTCACCACGGTCAAGTTCCAAAATCCACCCAGCGGCATTATCCAAGAAATATCTATCATGGGTAATGGCCACAACGGTGCCTGTGTAATCTTGTAAGAAGCGCTCAAGCCATGCAACAGATTCTGCATCCAAGTGGTTGGTTGGTTCATCAAGTAGCAACATGTCTGGTTTTTCAAGTAACAGACGACAGATTGCTACGCGGCGACGTTCACCACCTGATAATACTTCGATTTTTTCATCCCAATCAGGAAGACGTAAAGCATTCGCTGCGCGATCTAGCACCACATCAAGGTTATGCGCATCTTGAGATTGAATAATCGCTTCCAGTTGACCTTGCTCTTTAGCAAGTGCATCAAAGTCAGCATCAGGTTCAGCATATAGTGCATACACTTCATCTAAACGGGTGAGGGCATTCTTAGCTTCACTTACCGCTTCTTCAATGGCTTCACGTACGGTTTGCGATTCATCAAGCTTAGGCTCTTGTGGAAGGTATCCGATTTTTAGATCTTGCATCGGGCGCGCTTCGCCTTCGATTTCAGTATCTAACCCTGCCATGATACGAAGTAAAGTGGATTTGCCTGAACCGTTTAAACCTAAGACACCAATTTTGGCGCCAGGGAAAAAACTGAGTGAAATATCTTTAAGAATTTGTTTCTTAGGCGGAACAATCTTTCCTACCCGCAGCATACTATAGACAAATTGAGCCATTTTTGAGGTTCTTTGGTGACCAATGATGATGATAATTCTACTTTATTTTTCGGTTAACTCAAATTTTGGATTAATTAAAATAATGATAATTTCCAAAGAAATTCATGTTGTAAATACTGGGATTGTGACGCAGAGCAGAGTAGAATACCGCGCAACCCTATATATAAGAACTGCTGTTGGAGACACCAATGCTAAAGAAAGCTATGAATATCGCGGATTACGATCCACAACTGTTTCAAGCCATTGAAGATGAGACTCGTCGCCAAGAAGAGCACATTGAATTAATCGCGTCAGAAAACTATACCAGCCCACGTGTTCTTGAAGCACAAGGTTCTCAGCTAACTAACAAGTATGCTGAAGGTTACCCTGGTAAGCGTTACTACGGCGGTTGTGAGCATGTAGATATTGCAGAAGAGTTAGCTATTTCTCGTGCAAAAGAATTATTTGGCGCTACATACGCAAACGTACAGCCGCATTCTGGTTCTCAAGCAAACTCAGCAGTTTTCATGGCGCTACTTCAAGGCGGTGATACTGTTTTAGGTATGAGCCTAGCCCATGGTGGTCACTTGACCCATGGTTCTCACGTTAGTTTTTCTGGCAAGCTTTATAATGCTGTTCAGTACGGTATCGATGAAACGACTGGTAAAATCGATTACGCTGAAGTTGAGCGTTTAGCTGTAGAGCACAATCCAAAAATGATTATTGCTGGTTTCTCTGCTTACTCAGGTATTATCGATTGGGGTAAATTCCGCGAAATCGCTGATAAAGTCGGTGCTTACTTATTTGTTGATATGGCCCACGTTGCAGGTCTTGTTGCTGCGGGTATCTACCCGAATCCACTGCCACATGCGCACGTTGTAACGACAACAACTCATAAAACACTTGCTGGCCCTCGTGGTGGTTTAATCCTTTCTGCTGCAAATGATGAAGACATCTACAAAAAGTTAAATTCAGCAGTATTCCCAGGTGGCCAAGGCGGCCCTTTAATGCACGTTATCGCTGCTAAAGCGGTTGCATTTAAAGAAGCTCTCGATCCTGAATTTACCACTTACCAAGAGCAAGTTGTTGCCAATGCTAAAGTGATGGCGAAAACCTTCATTGAGCGTGGCTACGATGTTGTTTCTGGTGGCACTGATAACCACTTATTCTTGCTTGATTTGATTAGCAAAGATATGACTGGTAAAGATGCTGATGCTGCGTTAGGTAAAGCTAACATCACAGTAAACAAAAATTCAGTACCGAATGACCCACGTTCACCTTTCGTGACCTCTGGTCTACGTATTGGTTCTCCAGCGATTACTCGCCGTGGTTTCACAGAAACTGAATCGGTAGAGCTAACAAACTGGATGTGTGATGTACTAGATGACATTACTAATGAAGGTACAATTGAGCGCGTTAAGAACCAAGTGCTTGAGTTGTGTGCTAAATACCCTGTTTACGGATAAAAATTACGGATAAAACCGTTAATTTGTGTTGATAGTCGTTAAGCAAGACCGTGCTAATTAATCCAAGCTTGTATTGCTTCTCTTATTTAGACACATGATCCATTTTAACTAAGTAGGATTATCTTATCGATAAGGTTAACCTTATAAAGTAAATAGGATAAACTTTAATGGCTGTAAGTACTTTGTGCTTACAGCCATTTTATTTTATTTTCCAGGAGCGAATATGCATTGCCCATTTTGTAGCGCGACAGATACCAAAGTGATTGACTCTCGTCTGGTGGCTGATGGCCATCAAGTGCGTCGCCGTCGGGAATGTACATTGTGCCATGAGAGATTCACTACCTTTGAGGGTGCTGAGCTGGTTATGCCACGGGTTATCAAACAAGATGGTACTCGCCAACCATTTGATGAAGATAAACTGCGAGGCGGAATGCTTCGTGCTGTGGAGAAACGTCCAGTATCTATTGACCAAATTGAACAAGCATTAACTAAAATCAAATCTACTTTACGTGGCACTGGTGAGCGCGAAATTGACTCAGCAATGATTGGTAATTTAATGATGGAACAATTAATGGTACTAGATAAAGTGGCTTATATTCGCTTTGCTTCTGTATATCGTGCCTTTGAAGATGTGTCTCAGTTTGGCGAAGCCATCGCTAAACTACAAAAGTAATTTCTGTTCCCAATATTGAGGCTGTAGATTATATTTTGCAGCCACTATTCAAGTAGGTGTTTATGTCTCAGTGGTCCGTTATTGACATCGAAATGATGAGCCTAGCAATTTCATTGGCTGAAAAAGGGCGTTATACCACCCGCCCTAATCCTAATGTCGGCTGTGTTATTGCTGTTGATGATAAAATCATTGGTCAGGGATATCACATTAAAGCGGGCGGCCCTCATGCTGAAATTCATGCCCTTCATGATGTAGACACCAAGCAAAACCAACATAAACTTTCTCTGGCCACCGCCTATGTCACGCTTGAGCCTTGCAGTCATTATGGTCGCACGCCTCCTTGTGCCTTGGCATTAATCAAAGCAGGGGTTAAAAGAGTAGTCGTCGCCGAAGTCGATGCGAACCCACAAGTTGCCGGTAATGGTATAAGGCTTTTAAAAGAAGCGGGCATTCAAGTTGATGTTGGCTTACTTACCGAACAAGCCAAATTACTCAATTTAGGCTTCACTAAAAAAATGACCACAGGCCTGCCTCGCATCACCATAAAATTAGCTGCAAGTATCGACGGTAAAACAGCGCTTTCAAATGGAGTATCAAAGTGGATAACAGGTCCAGATGCACGAGCTGACGTGCAAAAGTTACGCGCTCGTCATTGTGCACTGGTAACGGGTGTTGAAACAGTACTTGCTGATAACCCAACGCTAAATGTGCGTTATGAGGAGTTAGGCAGCTTGAAAAGCTCACTTGTGCCCTCAGATCTGCAACAGCCTTTGCGGGTTATTTTAGATAGTAAAGCAAGGCTAACGAGTGAAATGAAGCTATTTGATTTTACATCACCTGTATTGTTGGTTTCCTGTGTGGATTACCCCGCAGAAGTACAAGAAAAATTTAACAATCATGTTAGTTGTATCACTATTGCCACAAATGAAGATGGACGCGTTGATTTACATGCGTTATTTACTTATTTAGGTAAGCAATGTAACTCAGTACTGGTTGAGGCTGGAGCCTGTCTTGCTGGTAGCGTACTAGATGCAAAACTTGCAGATGAGCTTTATCTTTATCAAGCAATGAAAATTTTAGGTAGTCATGGCCGAAATTTATTACAACTGAACGACTATCAAACTATGGAACAAATTCCTGAGTTACAATTAGTAGATTCGCGCCGAGTAGGCGAAGATCAACGGATGATTTTTAATCTTTAGCTGGTTACATCGTTTACGATAATAACCTTGTTGAGAATGAACCTTTTTGACAAAGCTAATTGAGCTGAATACAACCTATCAGAACTGAACCACAAATAAGTGAGTACTTATGTTTACCGGCATTATTGAAGCCTTAGGCACATTGAGAAAAATCGAGCGTAAAGGTGATGATATTCGTTTAACCGTTGCCAGTGGTCACTTGGATTTAGCTGATGTGAAGTTAGGCGATAGTATTGCCACTAACGGTGTATGTTTAACCGTGGTGGAGTGTTTAGCTGATGGCTATGTCGCCGATATTTCGGCTGAAACGGTCGCGCTGACCGGTTTTGCTAACTATCACGTTGGCCAAAAAGTTAATCTTGAAAAAGCCGTACTGCCAACCACACGTCTTGGTGGTCATATGGTCAGCGGCCATGTTGATGGAATCGCTGTTGTAGAACAACGCAGTGTTCGCGGTAAGGCCATAGAGTTTTGGTTAGCTGCGCCTGCTGAGTTAGCCCATTATATAGCCCATAAAGGCTCAATTACTATTGATGGTGTTAGCCTAACTGTGAATGAAATTGATGGTCATCGTTTTCGATTAACGATAGTGCCGCACACAGCATCAGAAACAACCCTGACAGTATTAAAAGCAGGCGATAAGGTCAATATTGAAGTTGACCTCATTGCACGATATTTAGAACGACTAATGAATCCGGGAAAGCCTGCCAAAGCAACAGGCGGAGTCACGATGGAAATGTTAGCCAGCGCTGGATTTATGCGATAACCCTATTTTTACCCTATATTGCAGATATGGGAAATAACTACATAAAGGTCTTAACATGGCACTACATAGTATAGAAGAGATCATCGAAGACATTCGCCAAGGTAAAATGGTTATCTTGATGGACGATGAAGACAGAGAAAATGAAGGCGATTTAATCATGGCTGCCGAAAAGGTCACGCCAGAAGCAATTAACTTCATGGCCACTTATGGACGTGGTTTAATTTGTCAAACTATGACTAGAGACCGTTGCCAGCAATTAAATTTACCGTTAATGGTGACCAATAATAACGCTCAGTTTTCAACCAATTTCACTGTTTCTATTGAAGCCGCAACAGGTGTGACGACAGGCATATCAGCCCACGATCGTGCTGTTACAGTCCAAGCTGCAGTCGCTAAAGAAGCGAAAGCGGCTGACTTAGTTCAACCAGGCCATATATTCCCATTAATGGCACAAGATGGCGGCGTACTGACTCGCGCGGGCCACACTGAAGCAGGTTGCGATTTAGCTCGATTAGCAGGTCTTGAGCCGTCTGGTGTGATTGTTGAAATCCTAAATGATGACGGCACTATGGCACGTTGCCCTGATTTAGAACTTTTCAGTGAAAAGCACGGCGTTAAAATGGGTACGATTGCTGATTTAATTGAGTACCGTAACACTAAAGAAACTACTGTAGTTCGCGAAGCAGAGTGCAATTTACCAACGCGTTTTGGTGAGTTCAAAATGGTAACTTTCCGAGACACTATCGACAATCAATTACACTACGCATTAGTGAAAGGGGATGTTGAAGAGAACTGTCTAGTACGAGTTCACTTACAGAATACCTTTAATGACTTATTACATTCAGAGCGCGATCAAAAACGTAGCTGGCCTTTAGAGAAAGCCATGGAACGAATCGCATCAGAAGGCGGTGTTTTAGTGTTACTGGGTCATGAAGAGCACTCAAGTGAAATGCTGGCAAAAGTAAAAGCGTTTGAAGCAGAAGACAATGGTCAAGCGCCTGCATCGGCTAAGTGGGAAGGAACATCTCGTAAGGTGGGTATCGGCTCACAAATTCTATCAAGTCTTGGTGTTAGCACAATGCGTCTATTGAGCTCACCGAAACATTATCATTCGTTGTCAGGCTTTGGTTTAGAAGTTACTGATTACATTGCAGAATAATTCACTAATTTAGTGAAGTTAACATTTATCATTAATTGCACAGGACTCAGGGCATTTTGCTGTGGTATTATACCGCCACTTTTGCCCAGAGCTGGGTGCTTTAGCTAATTTAGGTAAGATAATGAACGTAGTTCAAGGTAATATCGAAGCAAAAAATGCCAAAGTTGCGATCGTAGTATCGCGTTTCAACAGTTTTTTAGTTGAGAGTCTGCTTGATGGCGCAATAGATACACTAAAACGTTTTGGTCAGGTTGAAGATGACAACATTACTGTTGTTCGTGTTCCTGGCGCTGTTGAATTACCACTAGCTGCACGTCGTGTTGCTGCATGTGGAAAGTTTGACGGTATCATTGCACTTGGTGCAGTGATTCGTGGTGGTACTCCGCATTTTGATTTAGTTGCAGGTGAATGTAACAAGGGTCTAGCTCAAGTTGCTTTAGAGTTTGATATCCCTGTTTCATTTGGCGTGTTGACCACAGATACTATTGAGCAAGCAATTGAACGCTCTGGTACTAAAGCAGGTAACAAAGGCACTGAAGCTGCCCTAGGTCTGCTTGAAATGGTTAACGTTCTGCAAGAATTAGAACAACAGTTGGTATAGTAGTAGGAAAAGTAATGAAGCCTTCAGAGCGCCGTAAGGCACGCCGTTTAGCTGTTCAAGCTATTTATTCGTGGCAATTAAGCAAGAATAACGTTGCTGATGTTGAACATGAATTTTTAACTGAGCAAAACATTAACGGTGTTGATGTAGCTTATTTTCGTGAATTGCTATCAGGTGTAGCCACGAAAGCAACTCAACTTGATGATCTTCTAAAACCTCACTTAGATCGTGATATTGAAGATGTATCTCCAGTTGAAAAAGCCATTGTGCGCTTAGCTGCATATGAATTAACTTATCGTAAAGATGTGCCATATAAAGTGGCTATCAACGAAGGTATCGAATTAGCGAAAGCGTTTGGTGCTGACGACAGCCATAAGTTTGTCAATGGTATGCTAGATAAGCTTGTTACTCGTAAGTAATGAATGAAAACGGTATCTTCGGATACCGTTTTTGTATGGCTTAGATACTTCTATAAAATATAGGTGGGCGGGCAACCGTACCAGGTTTATCGTGAAAGAATTCCAAATTATTGAACAATTTTTCCGTGATAAAGGTCAGCAGCGCCGTGATGTACATCTCGGTATCGGTGATGATTGCGCAATAGTGCAACCTGCCGAAAACAAATCAATCGCAATTTCTTGCGACACTCTCGTCGAAAATATTCACTTTTTACCAACGATGCCAGCCCATGAGCTTGGTTATAAATCTGTAGCGGTAAACTTGTCTGATTTAGCGGCAATGGGTGCAGATCCTGCTTGGATGACACTCGCATTAACTTTGCCTGATGTTGATAACCAATGGTTACAAGAATTCAGTGAAGGTTTATTTGAGGCTGCAGAATACTACAGCGTGAGTTTGATTGGTGGCGACACGACTCGTGGACCTCGTTGTATTAACATCACCATTCATGGCCAAGTGCCCACGGGCAAAGCATTGACTCGTGGCGGCGCTAAGATTGGCGATTGGATTTATGTTACTGGTACCTTAGGTGATTCAGCCTTAGGTCTAGATGTGCTGCTGGGCAAAAAAGAGGTTGATCCTCAATACAGAGGTTTTTTAATTAATCGCCATTATCATCCAACACCAAGGATTATAGCGGGTCAAGCGCTTCGAACATTAGCAACCAGTGCGATTGATTTATCAGATGGTTTAAACTCAGACATTAAGCATGTTTTAAAAGCCTCGAATGTGGGTGCCATTATTGATGTGAATGAGTTACCGTTATCGCAATCACTTCTTGAGTCAGTAGGCAAAAACGATGCGATCAATTATGCGCTGACAGGTGGTGAAGATTATGAACTACTATTTACTGTACCTGAGTCGCAACGAGGAGCGTTGGATACTGCGTTAATTCATGCTGGTGTTAAGTTTGTCAAAATTGGTCAAATTTGCGCAGGTGATAAATTACGACTGGTAGCCGATGGCCAACCTTTTGAACTCGACTCGAAACACTTTGAGCACTTTTAATGAAATTATTATCAACTGATCCTGCAGTATTAAAACTATCTTTAAAAAATCCAGTGCACTTTTTAGCGCTGGGTTTTGGTAGTGGCTTATCTGCCAAAGCACCGGGTACTTTTGGTACCCTTGCTGCAGTGCCTTTAGTGTATTTGATGGGACACTTAAGCTTAACCGCTTTTATTATTATCACTGTTATCAGTACGCTGGTAGGTTTTTATATTTGTGATAAAGCCGCAAAAGACATGGGCGTCCATGATCATGGCGCTATTGTTTGGGATGAAGTTGCGGGATTGATGATCACCATGATAGCGGCGCCAGCAGGGCTAATATGGATGGTGATTGGCTTTGCTTTATTTCGTTTCTTTGACATTCTCAAGCCTTGGCCTATTCGTTGGTTAGATGCCAAAGTACATGGTGGATTCGGCATCATGATTGATGATGTGCTAGCGGGGATCTTTGCGTTAATCTGTCTACAGGCTATTTATTACTTCGTGTAAATGAAGTCTTCAGTTTTGTGTATTAATAGGTCTTAGAGCCCTATTAATTACTACGAATTCATATACAAAAGCCCACTTAATAGTGGGCTTTTTAGTTTGGTCTCTTAAATTTAAATTCATTACATTGTATTCAAAGCTCATCAGCCTTAATGTTTAATGCAAAAGTTCTCTCGCATTGGCGAGTGTATTCTCGGTAATAACATCACCAGCAAGCAGTCTTGCTAATTCACTAATACGTTGTTCTTTATCCAATGGCTTCATTTGTGTTTCTGTACCGCCACTCTTGGTAAACTTATTCACTAACATATGCTGATGACCGTTACCTGCAACCTGAGGTAAATGGGTTACACAAATAACCTGTGTTGATTCGCCTAGGCTTCTAAGCATTCGCCCGACAACAGCGGCGGTAGGGCCTGAAATTCCCACATCGACTTCATCAAATATTAAGGTTGGAGTAGAAACTTTCTTAGCTGTAATCACTTGAATGCCTAAACCAATACGTGAAAGCTCGCCACCTGATGCCACCTTGGCAATAGGTTGAAGTGGTTGCCCCGGATTAGTCGTGACTTGAAATTCAATTTGGTCACTGCCAGTTAAAGACTGTATTTCAGGGTTAAAGTTAACAGTGATGCAGAACTTTCCTTTAGGCATATTCAATTCATGAATTGATTGAGTCACTAATTTATTTAGCTCTTTAGCGTAACGTAAACGGCTCTGGCTGAGTTTTTGCGCATTTTGGATATAAGCTTGTTTACTGTCATCAACTTGCAGCTGTATTTCATCAAGACGGCTAGCATCATTACTTAACTCTGTGAGTTCCGCTTTTAGTTGTTGATGATGTGCAGCAAGATTTTCCGTTTGTACATGGTGCTTTCTAGCCAGTTGCATTGCTTTAGAAATGCGTTGCTCAAGAAAGGCAAAATGCTCAGGATCGAGTTCAATTCTACTGAGGTAATCTTGTACTTCGCTGCTACTTTCTTGAACTTGAATTAACGCTTCATTAAGCATCTCGGCAATATTTTTAAGTGCAGGGTCAAAACTTTGTAAGTTATCAGCAAAGCCTACAGCACGATTAAGCAATGACTCCACATTATGTTCGTCATCTTCGCTCAGAAGTTGCAGGGTATTTTGACAACTATCTATTAAATCGGTGCCGTTTGCTAGGCGTTTATGTTCTTGTTCAATTTGTTCAAACTCGCCAGGTAACAACGCAAATTCATCCAATTCTTCAACTTGATACTGTACCAATTGCTTTCGGGCGATGCGTTCTTGCTGGTTTTGTTGTAACTGCTTTAGCTCATTTTCGATATTTTTACAGCGTTGGTAACTCTTACTAACGGTATCAAGTAAGAGTTTATGGTTGGCATAGCTATCGAGTAAGGTAAGTTGATGCTCACTTTTAAGCATGGCGTGGTGTGCATGCTGACCATGAATACCGACAAATAATTGCCCCAGTGCTTTTAATTGCGAAAGTGGAACAGGGTTGCCATTAATGTAGGCGCGAGAACGACCGTCAGCGCTGATAGTTCGACGTAATATACATTCATCTTCCACATCGAGATCATTGACTTCAAGCCAACGTTTAGCAAATGGAACATCATCCAAAGTAAAGCGTGCGCTGACTTCAGCTTTATTAGCGCCAGGTCTTACTGTATTGGCATCTGCACGATTACCCAAACATAGACCCAAAGCATCTATAGCAATGGACTTACCCGCACCAGTCTCACCAGTAATACTAGTCATGCCGGCTTTAAAGTCGAGCTCTAGAAAACGTACAATCGCGAAATTATTAATGCTTAATTGGCAAAGCATAATCAATCCTTGTGTGAATAATCATCAAACCACTGTATCTACAAACAGTGTACACTGTTTTTTTATACAGTAAAGCGTCAGCGATAGATTTTTGCCGCTTGATTTTTAATCTCCATTAAAACAATTGCTAAGCTCTGTTAACTCAAGCTATGCAGCATTTTTTCAATAATCGGTAGGGTGATAAAAGTGGCGATAGTACTGATGAGAATACACTTAGCACTTGCTAAACCGTAGGTTTGATAACGCTGAGCGAGTAAGTAAACACTTGCTGCAGTTGGAAGCGCTGCCAGAATAACCCCCATAACAAGCAGTTCAGGGTTAACGCCGAAATAACGTAGCAGCACATAAGCGATTATCGGCTGAAATATGAGTTTTAATATATTCAGCAAAGTCATCTCGATTGCAATATGTCTTCTAGGTGCAGTTTCTTCAGAACCTCCGTGCATAGCTTTAGCCAACACCATACCTATAGCAAATAGTGCGCAAGGACTTGACGTGTTACCAATGAGTCTCATCATCATGCTAATGCTATCAGGGATTGGTATTGTTAACGCTGATGCCATTACACCAAGAATACAGCCAATCACAATAGGGTTACTAATAAGTGCGTTTAACATGATTAAAATAGGATGTCGTTGCTGCTGTTTGTTAATCGCTAACTCCATGCTTACCATGGCAAAGGCAAACATGACAATGGAAAGCAAACTGGCAATCGCAGCAGCGGTAATCGCGTGATTATTGCCTGGATATAACATCATCATTAAGGGAATCCCGATAAAAGCTGTATTACCAAAGCTGGTATTGAGGCCTCTAATTGCAGCAAGTGCAGACTGTTTTTTATCAGCCCATAATGACAACACTGCGGTGACAAAGTAGGTGACAATCATTGCAGCGCCAAATGAGAAAATAAAACCCCATTGTAGGATTTCATTAATATCAGTTTCGGCTAGGGCAATAAATAAAATAGCGGGGAAGGCAACATAATAAACATATTCATTAAGTGTAAAATCGGTGTCATGTGGCAATAGTTTTAGCTTTTGCACAACAAAGCCTAAAAGCATAATACCGAATACTGCTATAAGAGGGGTAAGAATACTGGACATCCCTCATTCCTTCCTTAATGAATTAAGTGATCAGTATAGGCGAATTTCGAGTGTTAATTCTATTGAAAACTTGTCAGCGCCTCATGTTAACTTAATCTACGCCATGCACGATCAAAAACGATAATTGGCAGAATGAACACAAAAGACATGGTGGCTATTTTGCGTAGTTTTGGATTACTAAAATGAGGGTTTTACGTTTTACTTAAGAGTATGGCGTATGAGTTGTTAATTGAGGCCTTAATGCCTTTAAAGTGAAGGGAGCGTCTAATGCATGACTGAAGCATAATTAAATCATGGCCATAGCGACTCCCTTTGATAACACGCAAATGACTAATAACGAATACGTTATTAGTCATTTGGTTGTAAATTATTGCTGAATACTAATCCCAATATTGGATACGCCAGCATCGACGATTTCTTTACGTAGCTCTTTAATGAACTCAGTAGTTAGTTTTGGGTTATCTTCTATGATATCCAATAACATGCCTTGCAGTTCTTTCTCTTCTTGCATCACTGGGTGATTGAAAACAAATTCTTCAACCACTTCTTCGTTCAACTCATCTTGAAGTTGTTCAACACTGATAGCTTCAATGTAATTGGCAACAGTGCTTGAAGAAAGCTTACTGATATTAGTAATGTCTTCTTCGATTTTTCCTTGAATGCCACCTAACAGAGTGGTTAATGCAACGGCTGCATCCATTGCTGGGTAAACACCGTAAGCTTCAAAGTCACTTGGCTCAGGAGTATTATCCTCAAGGCGTTGTAAATGGATATCGTAATTGAACTTAAGCTTCTTGTCGTACTGAGATTGCCAAAGCAAGTCTAAGACTGTGCTTAACATTTTTGGCTCGCCAAACTCACACACTTCTGAAAATAATTGGTAGTTAGGCAGCATACGCTGACAAAGTGCGGTCGCAAATAATTGCTTTTGAGGTAAAGATAACGCTTTTAAGCGTTTAAAAAAGCCGGGTTTATTACTCATTGGGAACATCCGCTGATAACTGTGATATCACTTGATTTGCTGCTGATTCTACCTTAGTTAGCTCATCAAGTAACTCTAGTATTTCCGGTTCTAGATCATCAAGGCTGATTTTTTTCTTCAATGCTGATTCTATCTCTTGGCAAAGCTTTTGAGTATTGGGTACTCCGCAGTAGCAACTGGCGCCATGTAGTTTATGAACTGTTTGCAGCATTAGCTCATTATTGCCATCTTTTAAAGCGGTCTCGATGTCATTAACACTATCGGGTAAAGAGTCGACTAGCATTTGTAGCATCTCGATAGCCAAATCAGGCTTTTGATTCGTTTGCGCTAAGCACAGCTCCCAATTAAGGGTATGTATATCGAAATGGGTAAACTTAGGTTTATTGATCCAACGGTCTATGACGCCTTTAAGTGCGGCTTCATCAATCGGTTTTGGTAAGTAACCATCCATACCACTGCCTAAAATCAATTCTCGTTCTTCAGCAATGGCGTGAGCCGTGACCGCAATAATAGGTGTATTACGATTTAGGGATTCTTGGCGAATAAATTTGGTTGCGGTAATGCCATCGGTGCCAGGCATTTGAATGTCCATAAAGATGACATCGAATGCCTGCTGCTTAGCGTGCTTAACCGCATCATCCCCATTGTTGACAGATATTACGTTGACAACGATTTCTTTTAATAAAGTATCGATTAGCTTTAAGTTTGCAAGGTTGTCGTCAACCGCCAGCACGCTTAAGTTTTTACGTTCATAAACCACGCCTTGAGTTTGCTCTGTTAACAGTGCTTTTTGAGTTGGTGGATGGATCAGCTGGTTTGCCAAATCATAGTCACTGGTTGGCATACTCATTAAAATATCTGAGTTTGGACGCAGTGCTTGATTGAGTATTTCTTGTTGCTCGATGCAATCATGCAGTAACACTAAGCAGGATGTCTTTTGTCTGGCAGCTTTTAAAACTGTCATTAGCTGTTCGATATTCTCAAAGCCGTGACAACTGATCAGAATATAATCATAGTGTACTTGGCTAGATGATAGCGTTGATTCTAAATGATTTACTTGGCCCACTGATGTTAAGTGCAATCCCCAAGCTTCAAAGCGGCGATTGAAGGTATCACGAGTTAATTCACGAGATTCAAATAAAAGTAGCGTTTTATCGCGTAAAGTTTCTAAGTGCAGTACTTCCCCAATATGGAATTGACTCAAGTCTAACGGCAGCATAAACCAAAAAGTTGAGCCTTTATTGGGCGAAGAGGTAAAGCCTATTTGACCGCCCATCTGGTTGATCAAACGTTTAGTGATCACCAGTCCGAGTCCTGTGCCGCCAAACCGTCTTGAAATTGAGGAGTCTGCTTGGCCAAATGCTTGGAATAAATATTCTTGCTGGCTTTCATCAATGCCAATCCCCGTATCTATGACTTCACAGCGTAGGGTGATGTTTTCATCTTTTTGGCCAACCAGATGAATTTTTAATACCACGCTACCGTGGTCGGTAAACTTAATCGCATTACCGATAAGGTTTGTCATGATTTGACCGACACGCATGGCATCACCGCTGACGCTTTCTGGCACGTTATCATCGATATCTATAACTAGCTCAATACCCTTTTGTTGAGCGCTTCCAGATACAATGCTGACGGTTTCTGAGATGGTTTCTCTCAGTGCGAATGGCATTTTTTCAAGCACCATTTTCCCCGCTTCAAGCTTTGAGAAATCAAGGATGTCATTAATAATGCCAAGTAAGTTACTGGCGCTTCTTTCAATTGTTTTGATGTAATCAAGCTGACTTGAATGCAAAGGGGTTTTGATAAGCTGTCTTGAGAAGCCAATCACACCATTCAGCGGGGTTCTTAATTCATGGGACATATTGGCTAAAAATTCAGATTTAATTCGACTGGCTTCTAATGCCCGCTTTTTGGCTAAATCTAATTCAACATTTTGAATTTCGATTTGTTCTAAGGTTTCTCGTAAATCAGAGGTGGCTTGGTCAATATTTTGCTGCATTTCATCATGGTATTCAGATAATGAACTTGCCATGGCATTGATACCACGCTTCAATAAATCAAGTTCACCAATCAGTTGACCATCCAAGCGAGTATCGAGCTTACCCTCACGGATTTTCGCCACCACCCTAACCATTTCAGTAATAGGGTAGTTAACGTGTTTTACTAATCTAAATGTGAAAAATAAGTTTAATTGCACACCAATCAATACGATGACAAAAGCTGCAATAGCAGCGCGGTGTTGTTCAAGCAGTGCATTTTCTTTATTAAGCAGTATCGCAATATAGCCAAGTATCTGCTGACCTTCAGCATTTGTAATCGTGGGTGTTACCGTTTGGCCAGGAGAAGCGGTAGCCGTGTAATTGTTATTTTGTTGATTGACACCAGTATTAGAAATAATGGGGACGCGGATCACCATAGTGTCGTCTATGGTTTCATATTGACTGGCGATTAATGACTCAAGGGCTCTGGTATAACGCATGCTCTCAAAATCTTTGTGATAATGAGAGGTAACAAATAGCTGGTTATCGATATCAAATAAGGCAATGGAATGTATCAAAGAGGAGTTATTAAGTTGGGAAGCAGCTAATAAGCGTTTGCTGGCTTCTCGGTCTTCTGTGACTAAGCCAAATTCACTTGCAATGGCTAAAGGTTCGACAATACTTCTGCCTTGGGCGATTAAGGTTTCTTCAAGTTCATAAAAACGGTTTATGGTGAAGTAACTTCCAAGTAGAATACCCACCATTACAGTAGGCGCTAACGCAAGTACCAGCACCCATGAACGGAGGCTGTATTTGGTCATGTTGTTAGCTTTATTCATCGTGAAGTTGTTATTCCTAAAGACTTTTATCAATTATGTTGTCTAGATTGCCAGAAATGCAGCACTCTTGACCAGTAATTTATTCAAAACCAGAGGCCAAAATGGCGCAATTTTTTAAAGCAAAACCAAACAAGACTAAGCAGTTATCAGCAAAGTTGAGTTTAACGGTATCACAACTCGATCATCTCGGTGCTGGTATTGCACAACATAACGGGAAAGTCGTGTTTGTACCGGGTGCGCTACCTGGTGAAACCGTTACAGCTCAGTTAACCGAGCAAAAGAAAAAATATGCTAAAGCTAAGTTGATAAAAGTTGAGAAATCGACACCCAAGCGTGTCGATGCACAGTGTCCGCATTATCAGCAGTGTGGCGGCTGCGATTTACAACATATGAGCATTGAAGCTCAGCGTGAACACAAGCAATCTGCATTAACTAATTTAATCAGCAAGCTGGCTATCAAAGTTGATTCATCTATGGTGACTGAAGCTGTTATTGGTGAAGCTTGGCATTACCGTCGCCGCGCGCGCTTAGCCACCTTATTTGATAAAAAATCTAAAACCTTACAACTAGGCTTTCGTGCTGCTAATAGCAGCGATATCGTGCAAATCAAGCAATGTGATGTGTTAGCTAAACCCTTATCGGTATTAATAGCGCCATTTACTGAGTTACTCAACCAACTGCAGGCTAAAACTACTTTAGGGCATTTAGAGCTTACTGAAGCAGATAATGGCTTGTTTGCTGTATTGCGACTTACTAAAGATTTAAAAGATGCTGATAAACAACTGTTAGTGAGCTTTGCTCAAACTCATCAGATTAATTTGTTAGTTCAAGACAATGAAAGTGCGATTCATTCACTATATTCTGAGGTTGTCTCTAGTCATCAAGCTGAGCTAGAGTTGCCTCAATACAGTTTAGCTGATGGTAAAGTTGATTGCCGATTTAGCCCTGGTAACTTTGTGCAGGTTAATGCAGATATCAATCAGCGTATGGTTGCCCAGGCAATTGAATGGCTTGAGCCACAAGCGAACGAGCGTATTTTAGATTTATTTTGTGGAGTCGGTAACTTTAGTTTGCCACTCGCAACACAAGCCGCAGATGTTATTGGGGTTGAGGGAGTGCCTGAAATGGTGGCTCAGGCTAAGCAAAACGCCCAAGACAATAACTTAACTAACTTAAGTTTCTTTCACGCCGATCTCAGTGCTGATTTATCTGAAGCATCATGGCTTGGTCGCATCGATAAATTATTACTTGACCCTGCCAGAGCGGGCGCTTTTGAAAGTTTGCAATGGCTTTCTAAAATGAAACCCAAAAAAGTGGTTTACGTATCTTGTAACCCAGCGAGTTTAGCGCGAGACAGCCAAGTTTTGATTGAGCAAGGTTATAAATTGAAAAAAATTACCATGCTAGATATGTTTCCTCAAACTCACCATATTGAAGCAATGGCGTTATTTGAGACAAAATGAAGCAGGCTAAGATAGCTTGAGTGTTGCCAGGGGAACATCCGTTAGCAATCTGATGCTTTATTATTGAAAGCAGATGAATATAAATCTTATTTAAGCTAGAAATTGATGGAAAATTAAACCTTTTTCGTTTTTTTAAGTAAGAATTTGTAAAATGATTAATATTAATTTGACATAGATTACTGAACATTCAAGATGATTCTTTTGTCATACTGCAGAGCGCGTCTGCAATAGACGGTTTATTGAAAATAAACAGGTTTGTTTTACTGGTAGTTAATAAGTACCAATAAGGAAGTTAATTATGGTCTCAGTCCGAGAAGCACATTTTAATTCAGCCGATTTTAATATCGACGAATGGGTGATGCGTTATTTAGATAATGCCGAAGAAGCCCAAATGTTGCTGGATCTTATTAAACAGTTAGATGCGCTGCCGACTCCATCCCCAGATATTCATCGCGAACTATTAGACCGTGCTCGTGAAATGGTTGAAATCCTTGCTCCACTGAATATGGACATTGAAACCCTGCAAGCATCCCTATTATTTATCATTCATGATGCAGGCATTCTTTCGATTGAAGACATAGAAGAAAAGTTTGGTAAAAGTTTAAGTCAGTTGGTGGCAAGTGTTGTCACGATGGAAGCCATTGGCGCTTTAAAAGTTAGTCAAGATTCACGCACCGCAGAACCGCAAATTGATAATATTCGTAAAATGTTATTGGCGATGGTGGAAGATGTCCGCGCTGTCGTGATCAAACTTGCTGAGCGATTACGCCTACTACGTGAAATTAAAAACGTCGATGAAGAGACTCGCGTGTTAGTTGCGCGTGAAGTTGCCGATATTTATGCGCCATTAGCCAATAGATTAGGTATCGGTCAGCTTAAATGGGAATTAGAAGATATTTCATTCAGATACCTTCATCCAGTTGTCTATAAAGACATTGCTAAACAATTAGACGGCAAGCGTGTCGATAGAGAAGTGTTTGTCGAAAAGTTTGTAACCCAGCTGCAAGAACGTTTAGATGCCGATCAAATACGTGCAAAAGTCTATGGTCGCCCAAAACACATCTACAGCATCTGGCGCAAAATGAAGGGCAAAGATCTTAAGTTCGATGAACTGTTTGATGTCCGCGCAGTGCGTATTGTCACTGACCGCCTTCAAGATTGTTATGGCGCATTAGGTGTCGTCCATACCCTTTGGCATCATATTCCACGTGAATTTGATGACTATGTGGCAAATCCTAAACCTAACGGCTACCAATCAATCCATACCGTCGTTGTAGGGCCCGAAGGTAAAACTGTTGAGATCCAAATTCGTACCGAAGCGATGCATCAAGATGCAGAGCTAGGTGTGGCTGCGCACTGGAAGTACAAAGAAGGTACGGCTGGTGGAAAACAAAGTGGTTATGAAGAAAAGATTAACTGGCTACGTAAGATCTTACTTTGGCAAGAAGATGTGGCCGAAACAGGCAACCTAGTTGAAGAAGTGCGCAGTCAGGTTTTCGAAGACCGAGCATATGTATTTACCCCTAACGGCGAAGTGGTTGATTTGCCACTGGGTTCAACTGTACTGGACTTTGCTTACTACATTCACTCGCATGTGGGTCATAAATGTATTGGTGCAAAAGTGGATGGACGTATTGTGCCATTTACTTATCAAGTTGAAACAGGTGAGCGGATTGAGATTATTACCTCAAAGCATCCAAATCCGAAAAGAGACTGGTTAAACCCGAATTTAGGCTATATCAAGTCGTCTCGCTCACGCTCTAAAATTCAACATTGGTTTAAGCAACAAGACCGCGATAAAAACATGGTTGCCGGTAAAGAGTTACTTGAAGCTGAACTCACACGGATATCATTAAAAATTAAAGACGCGCAAGTGGCTGTTGAGCGATTTAACATGAACTCAATGGATGACATGTTAGCGGCTATTGGCGGCGGCGATCTTCGCCTTAACCAAGTGGTTAATTATATCGAAACCAGCCTGCGTAAAGAGCCGAGTTCAGAGCAAGAAATTGTTGAAGAGATCATAAAGCGTTCGCACACTAAACCAGCCCGTAAAGGGAAAGGTCAAGTTGAAGTTAATGGCGTGGGTAACTTACTGAGCCATATTGCCAGTTGTTGTAAACCTGTTCCGGGTGATGAAATTTTTGGTTACATTACTATGGGGCGAGGGGTTTCAGTACATCGCAGTGACTGTGCTCAAGTTAAAGAATTAATGCGTGCTCATCCTGAGCGTAATGTAGAAGTCGTGTGGGGTGAAAATTACTCTGGTGGATATCGCATTAAAGTACAAGTAAATGCTCATGATAGAAGCGGGTTATTAAGAGACGTCACCACAGTACTTGCGGCAGAAAAGTCGAATGTGATGGCAATGAGCTCAACATCAGATGAAAAGAACCAAACTGCGGCGGTTGATCTTGAATTAGAGCTTTATAACCTTGATGGCTTATCGCGTATCTTAGCGAAATTGGGCCAAATTGAAGGCGTCATTGAAGCAAGGCGCTTATAATGCGCAAATACGTAAGTTAATGTGAATTAATAGAGGTGGTAAATCGTTAGGTTTACCACCTTTTTGTTTAGTCCTAATTATTTGGATATTTTCCATGTCTAAAGAGTCATCTCAAACTCATAATATTATTCAACCATTATTAACGATTATGGAGAAGTTACGCGATCCTGAAACCGGTTGTCCTTGGGATAAACAACAAACATTTGCGACGATTGTGCCATTTACGCTCGAAGAAGCTTATGAAGTAGCGGATGCAATAGAACAAGCTGATTTTGAATCGCTGCCTGATGAACTAGGTGATCTACTGTTTCAGGTGGTGTTTTATTGTCAGTTGGCGAGTGAGCAGGGCATGTTTGACTTTGCTGTTGTGGTTGAGAAAATTTGTGACAAGCTGACGCGGCGTCATCCCCATGTGTTTACCGTTAAGGATAGTGGCACCAGTTCGCCACGTGCCAATGCGGAAAAAGTTAAACAATCCTGGGATGCAATTAAACAAACGGAGCGCGAGCAAAAACAGCAGTTTTCATTACTCGATGATATTCCTGTGGCTCTGCCTGCATTAAATCGTTCGATAAAAATTCAAAAAAGAGTCGCTAAGGTAGGGTTTGATTGGCCTGATTTAGCGCCAGTTGTGGCTAAAGTCCATGAAGAAATCGATGAAGTGATGGAAGAGGCACAACACCTTAAAACGCAGCTAGAGATTTATCATGAACGTGTGGTCGATGAAATGGGCGATTTGTTATTTGCTGTTGCTAATATGGCAAGACATTTGGGCGTTGAACCTGAGCAAGCTTTAAGACAAGCAAACCAAAAGTTTGAACGACGTTTCCGTGGTGTAGAGCACTTTGCTAAGCAAAGCGGAAAGTCGATGAATGAACACTCTTTAGATGAGTTAGACGCATATTGGGATCAAGTTAAACAACAGGAAAGGCTTTAAAAATTTAGGCTTAAATCAGCGTGAGTCGATGTATAAGTGACGGCAACCTGCCTTAGTACTCATTGCTTTGATGGCCTAAAAAACACATAGAATGAGGCTGTTGGCTTATTAAACATTATTATCGCAATTTAATGAGTTTATTGTTTGTTGTTATCGAGCAATTTTGGTAGAATGTCGCCCCGTCCTAGTGCTTTCTTACAAGCACGTATTTTTCAAACTCACATTCTCAGGTTCAGCATGACTACAAGGTATATCTTCGTAACTGGTGGCGTTGTTTCTTCACTAGGTAAAGGCATTGCAGCAGCATCTCTAGCAGCAATTTTAGAGGCGCGTGGCCTCAATGTAACCATTATGAAACTGGACCCATACATTAACGTCGATCCAGGTACCATGAGCCCAACTCAGCATGGTGAAGTATTCGTTACTGAAGATGGTGCTGAAACTGATTTAGATTTAGGTCATTACGAACGTTTTATTCGTACCAAAATGAACCGTCGTAATAACTTCACTACTGGTCGTATTTACGAGCAAGTGCTACGTAAAGAACGTCGTGGTGACTATTTAGGCGCAACTATTCAGGTCATTCCGCATATTACTAATGCGATTAAAGAAAAAGTACTTGAAGGTGGCGAAGGCCATGATGTTGCTATCGTAGAAATCGGTGGCACAGTAGGTGATATCGAATCACTGCCATTCTTAGAATCAATTCGTCAACTAAGTGCTGAGCTAGGACGTGACCGCACTTTATTCATGCATTTGACGTTAGTGCCATTCTTAGGCGCTGCAGGCGAAATTAAAACTAAACCAACACAGCACTCTGTAAAAGAGCTTCGCTCAATTGGTATCGCGCCAGACGTATTAGTTTGTCGTGGTGACCGCGCAATTCCTGCAAACGAAAAAGCGAAAATCTCGCTGTTCTGTAATGTAGAAGAAAAAGCGGTTATCTCGTTAAAAGACGTAGATAGTATTTACAAAATCCCAGCTTTACTTCGTTCACAAGGCCTTGATGAGTTAGTTATCAAGCGTTTTGGTATTGATTGTAAAGAAGCTGATTTATCTGAATGGGAAAATGTTATTTATCAAGAAGCTAACCCAACTGGTGAAATCACTATCGGTATGGTGGGTAAATACATTGAATTACCAGATGCATATAAGTCAGTAAATGAAGCATTAAAACATGCAGGCCTTAAAAACCGCGTGACAGTGAACATTCAATATGTTGATTCACAAACTGTTGAAGCAAAAGGCGCTGAAGTCTTAACTGGCTTGGACGGCATTTTAGTTCCTGGCGGTTTCGGTGAGCGTGGTGTTGAAGGTAAGATTTTTGCGGCTCAATACGCACGTGAAAACAACATCCCTTATTTCGGTATCTGTTTAGGTATGCAAGTGGCTCTTATTGAGTTTGCTCGTAACGTAGCTAAGCTTGCTGATGCTCATTCAACTGAGTTCAATTCTAAGACTGATCATCCTGTGATTGGTTTGATCACTGAGTGGATCAATGAAGAAGGTAATGTTGAAACTCGCCATGAAGAATCTGATTTAGGTGGCACAATGCGTTTAGGTGCTCAGCTATGTCATTTAGCTGATGGTACTAAAGCTGCTGCTGCTTACAATTCTAATACTTGTGTTGAGCGTCATCGCCATCGTTTTGAAGTGAACAACAATTATGTTGAGCGCTTAGAGAAAGCAGGCTTAGTATTCAGTGGTCTATCATCTGACCGCAAATTAGTTGAAATGATTGAGCTGCCAAATCACCCTTGGTTTGTTGCTGGTCAATTCCACCCTGAGTTCACCTCAACACCGCGTGATGGTCACCCTCTATTTGAAGGGTTTGTAGCCGCTGCTGCTGCTCATCAAAAAGGTGAAGCTAGCTAGATAACGAAAGCCATTGATGAGTTCATCAATGGCTTTTTTTTCATGGTGTATTCCAAGTTGTCACTTTGATAGTTGAAGCGTCAGGATAATAGGTCTATGCTATGCTTCTAGTTGACAATTAATTACCAAACTGAAAGTGAAATACCAATAATCAATCTTCAATTATAGAAATGTTGCTGATTACTGGTATTGATTTTCTATTTTAATTTTATATTACATTTATCGAGGAAGTTATGGCTAACATTATTAATGTCATTGGTCGCGAAATCATGGATTCACGCGGTAACCCAACAGTTGAAGCTGAAGTCCATCTTGCTGATGGTTCTTTCGGTATGGCTGCTGCTCCTTCAGGTGCTTCTACTGGTTCACGTGAAGCATTAGAATTACGTGACGGCGACAAAGCTCGTTACTTAGGTAAAGGTGTATTAAAAGCGGTTGAAGCTGTTAATGGTCCAATCGCGCAGGCGTTAAAAGGTAAAGATGCATTGGCTCAAGCTGAACTTGACCAAATCATGATTGACCTAGATGGCACTGAAAACAAAGCTAAGTTTGGCGCAAACGCAATCTTGGCAGTTTCTTTAGCAGCAGCAAAAGCGGCAGCGGCTTCAAAGAAAGTACCTTTATATACGCACATCGCTGACTTAAACGGTACTCCTGGTGTTTACTCTATGCCTCTACCAATGATGAACATCATCAATGGTGGTGAGCATGCTGACAACAGTGTTGATATCCAAGAGTTTATGATCCAACCAGTTGGCGCTGCTAACTTCCGTGAAGGCCTAAGAATGGGCGCTGAAGTTTTCCATAGCCTAGCAAAAGTACTTAAAGCTGACGGCCATTCAACTGCAGTAGGTGATGAAGGTGGTTTCGCACCAAACCTTCCATCAAATGCTTCTGCTTTAGCTGCGATTAAAGTGGCTGTGGCGAATGCAGGTTACGAGTTAGGTAAAGACATCACTTTAGCGATGGATTGTGCTGCTTCTGAATTCTTTGATAAAGAAGCCAACATCTACGATCTTAAAGGTGAAGGTAAGAAATTCACTTCTGAAGAGTTTAACTACTTCTTACAAGATCTTACTAAAGAATATCCAATCGTTTCTATCGAAGATGGTCTTGATGAATCAGATTGGGAAGGTTTTGCACATCAAACTAAATTGATGGGTGACAAAATTCAATTGGTTGGTGATGACTTATTCGTAACTAACACTAAGATTTTGAAGCGTGGTATCGATAATGGTATTGCTAACTCTATCTTAATCAAGTTCAACCAAATTGGTTCATTAACTGAAACTTTAGCTGCGATAAAAATGGCTAAAGATGCTGGTTTTACCGTTGTAATTTCTCACCGTAGTGGTGAAACTGAAGATGCAACCATTGCTGATCTAGCCGTTGGTACTGCAGCAGGCCAAATTAAAACGGGTTCTTTAAGCCGTTCTGATCGTGTTGCTAAGTACAACCAACTGCTTCGTATCGAAGAAGCATTAGGTGAAAAAGCACCTTACAACGGTCTTAAAGAAGTGAAAGGCCAAGCTTAATCTTTACTAAATCTTAAAAAGGCCACCACTCGGTGGCCTTTTTTGTTGTACTATAACGTAACAATTACTAATAAATATCGCTGATAACCGATTTATGAAACGACTTTTACTATTACTGATTATCTTAGTAGGCTTGTTGCAGTATCGACTTTGGTTAGGCGAGAACAATCTTTCCCAGTATATGAATCTGCAAAAGCAGATTGCCAGCCAACAAGAAAGTAATAACAAACTGATCGCCCGTAACCAAGTGCTAATTGCTGAAATCGTAGATTTAAAAAGTGGCACAGAAGCCATCGAAGAGCGTGCGCGTAATGAGTTGGGTATGGTCAAAGAAGGTGAAACTTTCTATCGTGTTGTTGGTAATAATCCCCGAAATAATTCTACATTTGGTCAGTAAACATTATGAAGTCTGCAAAGCAATCTGTTGTCGCTATTGTGCCAGCTGCTGGCATTGGTGCCAGAATGGGCGCGTCTATTCCTAAGCAATACTTAATGCTTGGCGAACAAACCATATTAGCGCATACCTTGGATAGTTTAATTTCACATCCTGACATCAGCAAAGTGATTGTGGCATTGCACCCTGAAGATGACTTTTTTGCAAAACTAACACAAGCCAATCATGAAAAAGTTTTGACAGTAATAGGCGGCAACGAGCGTGCTGACTCAGTTCTTGCTGCATTGAATAGCTTAGATGATGAAACCAATGATGTAACTACTGATATTACGAGTGAGCACTCGACTTGGTCACTGGTCCATGATGCAGCTAGACCTTGTTTAACTCAAACTGATATCGATAAGTTACTCGAGTCTCGTGCTGTGCATAGCCAAGGGGCAATTTTAGCTATGCCAGTGAGAGACACAATGAAGAGAAGTATTGTTGCTAATGCTGCGGACAAAGCTGTAAGTAAAGTTGAAATAGCTGAAACAGTTTGCCGTGATAATTTGTGGCATGCGTTAACTCCACAATTGTTCCCTAGTCAGCAACTAAAACAAAATTTATCTGCAGCCCTTGAACAAGGCGTTAATATCACCGATGAAGCGAGCGCAATGGAATGGGCAGGCGTGAATCCTGGGTTAGTATCAGGTAGGGCTGATAATATTAAAGTCACTCATCCAGATGATTTACAATTAGCTAAGCTATTTTTAGCCAACATTGAGTCGCTTTAATGGTATAACTCAGGTTAAAAAGTGTTAATCATTAAAATTTATAGCAATAACAGTAATATAATCAACGGTAATCAAAAATAATGAATATACGAATTGGGCATGGATTTGACGTACATAAATTCGGTGGTGACAAGCCGTTAATATTAGGTGGTGTTACCGTACCTTATGAAACAGGTCTGATTGCTCACTCTGATGGTGATGTGGTCTTACATGCTATTTCAGATGCGATTCTAGGTTCTATGGCTTTAGGTGATATAGGTAAGCATTTTCCAGATACTGATTCAGAGTTTGCAGGCGCTGACAGTAGAGTACTTTTAAGGCATTGTTATAAATTAGCCAAGCAAAAGCAGTTTGTTATCGGTAATCTTGATGTCACAATTATTGCTCAGGCACCTAAAATGCTCCCGCATATTCAAGCGATAAGAGAATGCTTAGCGCAAGATTTAGAAACAGCCATTGATAACATTAATGTGAAAGCGACCACGACTGAAAAATTAGGTTTTACCGGACGTAAAGAAGGCATTGCGGTTGAATCTGTTGTTTTGATGTCCAAAGCATTATAAAACTATAAAAGTTAGTTAGCCGTTAGCCACAATAAACCTAATATTTTGAGAACATGACATGAGCTCGTTACATTACCTTTTTGATAAACCTACCTGCACCGCTGATTTACGCACTTTCAATAGCGACTTTATCGTGAAGGAAATGCTGCCTTTTAGTCCTACAGGGGAAGGTGAGCATCATATGATCCATGTTCGTAAAGAGGGCTTGAACACCAATCAAGTGGCTGAGATGCTGGCTAAGTTTGCAAAGGTACATCAAAAAGAAGTGACTTACGCAGGTCAAAAAGACAAAAATGCGGTCACCGAACAATGGTTCGGTGTGCGAATTCCTGGTAAAGAAACCCCTGATTGGCAATCCTTAACAACGCCAAATACAGAAGCATCTGCAGATACTTCAAGTAGAGGTAATGACACTAACCAAGCTCGTTTGACTATTTTATCGAGCCAGCGTCATAGTAAAAAATTACGTATTGGCGCGTTATTAGGTAATCGCTTTGAGCTGACATTACGAAATGTGTCAGATAAAGATGCTGTTGAAAAACGTATCCAACAGGTCATTGAAACAGGTGTACCAAATTACTTTGGTGAACAACGTTTTGGTCATCAAGGCAAAAATTTAATTTTTGGCCAACAAATGTTGGCTGGTAAAAAAGTAAAAGATCGCAAAAAACGTAGCATGTATCTGTCAGCTGTTCGTTCAAATGTATTTAATCAGGTTGTCTCATACCGATTACACCATCATAGTGTCGCACCATTAACGGGCGATTGCGTAATGCTTGCAGGTAGTAAGAGCTTTTTTGTCACTGAAAAATGGGATCCTGCTACGCTAAAACGTTTGTCTGATAACGACATTCAATTATCTGCGCCGTTATGGGGTCGAGGCGCAATGCTTCCTCAAGCTGATGCAGCGTCTGTAGAGCAAGCTGCTTTAGCCGAATTAACTCAAGATCTTGCAGGACTTGAACAAGCTGGGCTAGAACAAGAGCGTCGTCCTTTATTGCTTAAGCCACAAGCGATGAAATATCGACTTGAACAAAATAACTTAATTATTGAATTCATTTTACCGGCAGGCAGTTATGCAACGTCAGTTCTTAGAGAGTTACTGGATTATCAAGACGTGCAAGAGGTGAAACGCCAACAAATGGTGGCCGAGCAAAATGCTGCAGCTCAACAACAAGCGCTTGCCAAAGCTTCAGCCTCACTTTCTAAACAAGAGTCTGAACAAGAACTTAAACAAGAGCCAACAGCGTGATTAATATACTCGTTAGCAATGATGATGGCGTAACCGCTGCTGGCATAAAAGCGCTAGCTGAAGAATTAAGCCAAATTGCGAAAGTAAAAGTTGTTGCTCCAGATCGTAATTGCTCAGCAGCAAGTAACTCTTTGACCTTGACTAACCCATTAAGAATTAATAACTTAGATAATGGTTATACTTCGGTCAATGGCACGCCATCTGATTGCGTTCATTTAGCCATAAGAGAATTATGTGAAACTGAGCCCAATATTGTAGTTTCTGGTATTAATGCTGGAGCGAACATGGGCGATGATACCTTGTATTCTGGCACTGTTGCGGCTGCGACTGAAGGGCGATTCTTAGGGTTACCTGCTATTGCGGTTTCTCTAGTGGGTAAAGAGTTAATACACTATAAAACTGCGGCAGTTTACGCTGTCAAAATTGTGCAAGGTTTGCTTGATCATCCAATCAATAGCGATCAAATTTTAAATGTAAATGTTCCGGATTTGCCTTTAGAGCAAATTAAAGGAATGAAGGTGACTCGCTTAGGTTCAAGGCATAAAGCCGAGGGTATGATTAAGTCTCAAGACCCTGCTGGGCGCGATATATATTGGCTTGGCCCGCCAGGAAAAGAACAAGATGCCGGTGCGGATACTGACTTTGGTACAGTTGAACAAGGTTATGTTTCAATCACGCCGCTAACGGTCGATTTAACAGCATATAACCAGCTTGCTGGTTTAGAGAACTGGGTAAAAAAACTATGAGTCAGATAGCCTCAACTGTTGCTATCAATTTAGCGAGAAAACTACAGGAAGCTGGCATTTGTAATAGTGCGGTTTTAGAAGCCGTTTCTAATACACCTAGAGAGTTATTCTTAGACGGTGCACTTGCTCATAAAGCTTATGAAAATACTGCATTGCCTATCGGGCAAGGACAAACGATATCTCAGCCTTATATTGTAGCGCGTATGACTGAACTATTATTGCAACATAATCCCGCTAAAGTGTTAGAAATTGGTACGGGTTCGGGTTATCAAGCTGCAATCTTAGCTCAGTTGGTACCACAACTATGCACAATTGAACGAATCAAAGCTTTGCAAATCCAAGCAAGGCAAAGATTGAAACGTTTAGATCTACACAATGTGTCATTTAAATATGGCGACGGATGGAAAGGTTGGCAAAATAAAGCCCCCTTTGATGCGATTATGGTCACCGCTGCTGCATCTTCAGTACCAGAGGCATTATTAAGCCAACTCTCCGAAGGTGGAGTATTAGTCATTCCCGTAGGCGAAGACTCACAACAACTGTTAAAAATAACTCGAAATAATAATGAATTTAAATCGCAAATCATTGAAGCAGTTAAATTTGTACCGTTGGTTAATGGCGAACTTGCTTAACTAGGATGATATTTCCTGTTTTAGCTGGAGAGAATGCTTGAAGTATCACAATTGGCTTTGCATTATTTTTTTGATAATTTTTTTATCAGGCTGTAGCTTTCAAGCTCATAGCCCTGCACCTGTACAAAGCATTTCATCATCTGCTGGTCCTAAATATAATAAAGGGTCAATAACCGCCGGAAGCTACAAAGTTAAGCGCGGTGATACCTTGTATTCAATTTCATGGGGAGCAGGCAAGGACTTCAGTGATATTGCTGCTTACAATAAGCTAAAAGCGCCATATACAATTTATCCTGGTCAGACCTTAAAATTATATAAACCTGCAGCCACTAAAACTGTTTCTAAACCGGTTGCTATAGCGAACACCAAACCCACGCCCGTAAAGAAAACACAGCCAAAACAGACTACAGTGCCAAAACAAGCTAGTACGTCAGCTAGCAAAAATAGTACAAAAAAAGAGCTTGATCACAAAGCTAAGCCTGCGTATTCTGTAAAAACTACCCCAGAAAAAACGGTTCAAGTAGCTAAAAATCCTGTTCAGGGCTTACCGAAGAAAGTAAGTAAGTGGAACTGGCCAAATAAAGGCAGAATAATAGGATATTTCTCTACAACTCAGCAGGGCAATCAAGGAATTAAGGTTGCAGGTTCTCGTGGCGATATTATTAAAGCCGCTGCTGATGGAAGAGTTGTTTATGCAGGTAATGCACTTCGTGGTTATGGTAATTTGGTTATTATCAAACATAACGATGACTATTTAAGTGCATATGCCCATGCAGATTCAATATTGGTCAAAGAAAAGCAATATGTAAATGCTGGACAGACAGTAGCGAAAATGGGTAGCACAGGGGCAAACCAAGTGATGTTACATTTTGAAATACGTCTACATGGTAAGTCTGTTAACCCATTAAATTACTTACCTAAACGCTAATTGTTTAGTTCACATTAAAACGGAGGATAGGCAAGTGCACTAGTTTAATTAAATTTACCAGGTTTGGGAGAGCACCATATGAGCCAAAAACAAAACGCTGCAGTCGCAGTAGAGCTTATGGATTTAGCTACACAACCACAAGAGGTTGCGCCGAAGGCAGGAAAAGCCAAAGAAGGGCAGCAATCCGATATTGATCAACAAGTTCAAGATGATCTGCAAAAGAATCTTGACGCCACTCAGCTATATCTAGGTGAGATCGGTTTTTCCCCTTTGCTTAGTGCAGAAGAAGAAGTCTTCTTTTCACGTAAAGCACTCAAAGGCTGCGAGAAGTCTCGTAACCGCATGATAGAAAGTAATTTACGCTTGGTTGTTAAAATTGCCAGAAGGTATAACAACCGAGGTTTAGCGTTACTTGATCTTATTGAAGAAGGCAATCTAGGGCTTATTCGCGCGGTCGAAAAATTTGACCCAGAGCGAGGATTCCGTTTTTCAACTTATGCGACTTGGTGGATTAGACAAACCATCGAGAGAGCTATCATGAATCAAACCCGTACTATTCGTTTACCTATTCATGTCGTTAAAGAGCTTAATGTGTACTTACGTACAGCAAGACAGCTAGCTCAAAAACTAGATCATGAGCCAACGGCTGAAGAAATCGCTGACACTCTTGATGTCTCTACCAGCGATGTAAGCCGCATGTTAAAGCTAAACGAAAAAATCACCTCAGTTGATACCCCTTTAGGTGGTGATAACGATAAAGCCTTACTTGATGTGATTGCTGATGATGATTCTGTTGGGCCAGATTATAAAGTACAAGATGAAGACTTATCTAATTCAATAGTAGGATGGCTAAATGAGTTAAATACCAAACAACGTGAAGTGCTAGCAAGACGTTTTGGTTTACTCGGTTATGAACCATCTACATTAGAAAATGTTGGTGCTGAAATTGGATTAACACGTGAACGTGTTCGCCAAATTCAAGTAGAAGCATTGAAACGATTGAAAGATGTTTTAGGTGCTCAAGGCTTGTCTGTTGAAGCATTATTTAGAAGTTAACACTTTTAAAATTTCAAAGTAAACAGGGCATTTATGCCCTTTTTTATTATTTATTGATTCTGTCATATGAGGTTTTTTATGAATAAAAAAATCGTTTTAATCTTATTACCACTAAGCTTATTTATTATTTCTGCTTGTCAAAGTACTCGCGATAGTATGATTGAGCAAGGTTATCCTTTGGCCTATGCTGATGGTTTTCAAGATGGTTGTGATAGTGGTAATAAAGCGGGTGGCAGTTTGTTTGATGAATTCAAAAAAGACGTTAAACGTTTTAATGAAGAAGCTGATTATGCTCAAGGTTGGAGTGATGGTTTCAGGCAGTGCGAAACAGAGCAAGAGTCAATTCAACGACAAGTCAGAATGAGTATTGAGCAGCAAAAACTACAACAACAAAAGAAAAGTAATGACTTAGCTGCGCAACATGCATTAGAGCGTGAAGTGATGAAAGATGTTGATACTGATGCATTAAAATCCCTTGAAAAGTAGGTCTTTTAACTCCGAGTTAATGACAGCAAAAAGCCGCTAAAGTTTATCGTAGCGGCTTTTTTGTTTCACTTGGAAAGTAACCTTATTTACAAACTGGCTAGTCTTTTAAGCTCGTAAAGCATGTCTAGTGCTTGTTTAGGGCTGTAATCATCTGGATTAATTTGGCTGAGCTTTTCGGTGGCTGCTGATGATTGTGGCTCTGGCATTGTCAGATTAAGGGCTTCTTGAATGGGGACTTGGTGAGTGTTTGCCAAGTCTCTGCTTTCAAGCATATGCAGTTTTTGTTTAGCGGCTTTAATCACATGAGCTGGAACACCTGCTAAAGATGCGACTTGTAAGCCGTAGCTTTTACTCGCAGCACCTTCTTGAACAGCATGCATAAAGGCAATCGTGTCATCATGTTCAACAGCATCTAAATGTACGTTGGCAGCACCTATCATCTGTTCAGGTAATTGGGTTAATTCGAAGTAGTGGGTTGCGAACAACGTTAATGCTGCCACTTTTTCGGCTAAGTATTCCGCTGCTGACCAAGCAAGAGATAATCCATCATAGGTTGATGTTCCGCGGCCAATTTCATCCATTAACACTAAACTTTTTGACGTCGCATTATGAAGAATATTGGCTGTCTCAGTCATTTCTACCATGAAGGTTGAGCGACCAGAGGCAAGATCGTCAGATGCGCCAATACGGGTAAATATGCGATCAATAGGACCAATAACCGCTTTTTGTGCAGGAACAAAGCTGCCAATATGAGCCATTAAGGTGATTAGTGCAACTTGTCTCATGTAAGTCGATTTACCACCCATATTCGGACCAGTAACAATCAACATACGTCGCTCTGGTGCTAACACAACCGGGTTAGCAATGAACGGTGCTTGGCTGACTAATTCGACAACAGGGTGACGACCTGCTTCAATATTAATTCCGATGTCATTGCTGATTTGAGGGCAATGATAACCTAAGGTTTCAGCTCGTTCTGCAAAGTTGCTCAGTACATCTAATTCTGAAGCCGCTTGAGCAAATTGCTGTAATTCGTGTAATTTAGGTAAGAGTAGATCGAATAACTCTTCCCAAAGTTGTTTTTCAATTGCCAGAGCCTTACCTTGGCTTGAAAGGACTTTTTCTTCGTACTCTTTAAGCTCTGGAGTGATATAGCGTTCAGTATTTTTTAGGGTTTGGCGACGTTGATAACTCAGTGGCACTTGATCTGATTGTAACCGACTTACTTCAATGTAATAACCGTGGACGCGGTTATAGCCGACTTTTAAGGTGTTTATCCCGGTTTGCTCTTTTTCACGGGCTTCCATTTGCACTAAATAATCATTAGCACCTTCACTAAGACCACGCCATTCATCGAGCTGTGCATTATAGCCAGTGCGAATAACGCCGCCGTCACGAATAAGCATAGGTGGGCTATCTACAATGGCCGCTTCTAATAGCTGTTGTTGTTCAGGGAATTCACCAAGTAACCCAGCTAATCGCTTTACTTCATCTTGATTGCAATGGCTTAAGGTTTGTTGAATCTCAGGTAATAATGCTAATGCTTGGCGTAGTCGTGCAAAATCTCGAGGACGTGCACTGCGTATCGCCAAACGAGCCATGATACGTTCAATGTCGCCAAGGGCTTTTAATTGCTGGTGTAAATCGGCGTATAAACCTGTTTCAATCAATTCTGCAACGGCTTGTTGGCGTTGGCTGATATGCTGTTGATCTCGAAGGGGTTGATGGATCCAGCGTTGCAGCATTCGACTGCCCATCGGTGTAGCCGTTTTATCTAATACCCATGCAAGTGTGTTATCCCGAGATCCTGACAAGTTAACTGTTAACTCAAGATTACGTCTTGTGGCAGCATCTAGAATAATAGTATCAGCCTGATTAAACATGGTGATGCTATTGATATGTGGTAAAGACGTTTTTTGGGTGTCTTTGACGTATTGCATCAAACAGCCAGCAGCTTGCAGCGACAGCCTTGCGTTTGTTATGCCAAAACCGTGTAGGTCTTTAGTACCAAACTGCTCTAGCAATAACTGAATACTAGTATCGTAATCAAATTCCCATTCAGGTCTGCGTCTTATTCCTTTAAGGTTTTCGATTAAGTGACGATCAGCCAAGTCTTCGCTGTAAAGTAGTTCTGCTGGACTTGTGCGCTGTAATTCAGCTTCCAACGTTTCTGCATTTTCAAGTTCAACAACCACAAAGCGACCTGATGACACATCTAAGGTCGCATAGCCGTAGCCAGTTTTACCTTGATAAACAGCAGCAAGTAAATTGTCTTGTCTTTCTTGTAGCAGAGCTTCATCGGTTAAGGTCCCCGGCGTTACGATTCGTACAACTTTACGTTCTACTGGGCCTTTACTCGTTGCAGGATCGCCAACCTGCTCACAAATGGCGACAGACTGTCCTATTTGAACCAGTTTTGCGAGGTAACCTTCAACTGCATGATAGGGTAAGCCTGCCATCGGAATCGCATTACCACCACTTTTACCTCGTGCTGTAAGTGAAATCCCAAGTAATTCAGAAGCCAGCTTGGCATCTTCATAAAATAATTCATAAAAGTCCCCCATACGATAAAACAACAACATCTCAGGATGCTGTGCTTTTAGCGTTAAATATTGACGCATCATTGGGGTATGCTTTTCTAAACTTGGGTCTTCATTTACGGTCATTAAGTCGTTGCTCTTAATCTGGCTTTAACACGGAATTGTTTACGGCGCTCATCTTAACAATAATTAGTTTGATTCCCAATAAGCTATCTTCATACAGTCGTGTTTAAAGGGTTAACTAGTGGAATTTTAAACAAGTTAAATAGTTTATATCTCAGATGTTTACAGTATCCTCTACCTGTATATACAGTGGTTTTTTGTGAGTGAGTTTTGATGGTAAAAATTTATATCTACATCTAACCATTGATTTTTAAGGTTTTATTTTATTGTGGCTCAATTAATGTCAAAAAAGTATACAGTAACTATTGATACTGTATGATTATACAGTATACTGAGCTCATATTGTTAGACAGACAAATTTATTCGTTACCAAGTTCGCATGCCGAACTGAGTCACCTTAAAGGGATAAAGAGAATGAAAGCAGATCCAAATAAAGAGAAAGCGCTAAACGCCGTACTAGGTCAAATTGAAAAGCAATTTGGTAAAGGTTCAATCATGAAATTGGGCGCTGATCGCACAATGGATGTTGAAACTATTTCTACTGGTTCGCTTTCATTGGATGTTGCATTAGGTGCTGGTGGTTTACCTATGGGTCGTATCGTAGAAATTTACGGTCCAGAATCTTCAGGTAAAACAACCTTAACACTTGAAGTGATTGCTGCAGCGCAACGCCAAGGTAAAACTTGCGCCTTTATCGATGCCGAGCATGCTCTTGATCCTATCTATGCTAAGAATTTAGGTGTAGATATTGATAACCTTTTATGTTCTCAGCCAGATACTGGAGAGCAAGCGCTTGAGATTTGTGATGCATTAACTCGCTCTGGCGCGGTTGACGTTATCATTGTCGATTCAGTTGCTGCATTGACTCCTAAAGCTGAAATTGAAGGTGAAATTGGTGATTCACATATGGGCCTAGCGGCACGTATGATGAGCCAAGCAATGCGTAAGCTGGCAGGTAACCTTAAGCAATCAAATACTTTGCTTATCTTTATTAACCAAATCCGTATGAAAATCGGTGTAATGTTTGGTAACCCAGAAACCACAACAGGTGGTAACGCACTTAAGTTTTATGCTTCTGTTCGTTTAGATATCCGTCGTACTGGTGCAATTAAAGATGGCGATGCTGTAGTGGGTAACGAAACCCGCGTTAAAGTGGTTAAGAACAAAATTGCTGCGCCATTTAGACAAGCTGAATTCCAAATCCTTTACGGAAAAGGTATTAACCGTACAGGGGAATTAGTTGATTTAGGTGTAGCACATAAGCTTGTTGAAAAAGCAGGTGCATGGTACAGCTACCAAGGCAATAAAATTGGTCAGGGCCGTGCGAATGCAGGTAAGTATTTAGTTGAGAACCCAGCAATTGCTGAAGAGATTGAAGCTAACTTACGTCAAATGCTACTAAGCAAAGAAAAAGATGCAGCTCCTGCTGAGTCTGATGAAAACATTGACTTAGAAACTGGTGAAGTGTTTTAAGTTTAGTTTAACTTAAGTTTTCTAAACTTTGGTTAAAGGCGAATTGCTAGCCACTTGATGCAAATATCTTAATCGCGATAGGCACATGCCCATCGCGATTTTTTATGTTCTTTTTTTATCATCTCCGTGAAATCACTATTAGCTGCACTGTCTTAGTTGTCAAAATATAAGCTATTTAGTCATTTTTCATGGTATCTACGTGAGCAAAATTGAATAGCCGATTAACTCAATCGCCATTCAATGTAATAAAATCGCTAATCTAAGCCGCTAGATTCTCGCACCTTCAGTTTGTTTAAGTATATAATGTTGCCAATATTCGAGCTGATATACAGCTTCATGATAAATAGAATTTATCCATTTAGGGCGATTTCATGTTTCAGACCACCACAGAATTAAGAAGCGCATTTTTAGCGTATTTTGGTAACAACGGACACCAAGTTGTCGATAGTAGCTCTTTAGTACCTCATAACGACCCAACGTTATTATTCACTAATGCTGGTATGAACCAGTTTAAAGAAGCTTTTCTTGGCTTAGAAAACCGTGGTTACACACGTGCGACAACGTCACAACGCTGTGTTCGTGCTGGTGGTAAACATAATGATTTAGACAATGTGGGTTATACCGCTCGTCACCATACGTTCTTCGAAATGTTAGGTAACTTCAGCTTCGGTGATTACTTTAAAGAAGAAGCGATTTCTTACGCATGGAACTTCCTAACTGAAACATTGAAATTACCTACAGAGAAGTTATGCGTCACTATCTATGATACAGATGATGAAGCATTTGAAATCTGGAATAAAAAGATTGGTGTTGCTGCTGAAAATATTATCCGTATTGGCGACAATAAAGGTGCACCATATGCATCAGATAATTTCTGGCAGATGGGTGATACAGGCCCTTGTGGTCCATGTTCTGAAATTTTTTATGATCATGGTGAGCACATTTGGGGCGGCCGTCCTGGCACGCCTGAAGAAGATGGCGATCGCTTTATTGAGATTTGGAACATCGTATTCATGCAGTATAACCGTCAAGCTGACGGTGAAATGAAGCCGCTACCAAAACCATCTGTTGATACTGGTATGGGTATCGAGCGTATTGCTGCAATTATGCAAGGCGTTCATTCAAACTACGAAATTGATATTTTCCAAGCGTTAATTAAAAAAGCGGCAGAGATCATTGGCGTTGAAGATTTAGAGAATAAATCATTACGTGTAATTGCTGATCACATTCGTTCTTGTTCTTTCCTTATCGCTGATGGTGTTATGCCATCGAATGAAGGCCGTGGTTATGTTCTGCGTCGTATCATTCGCCGTGCAGTACGTCACGGAAACAAGCTTGGTGCCAATGACACTTTCTTCTATAAGTTACTTCCAACACTGATTGAAGTGATGGGTGATGCAGGTAAGGGTCTTGTTGAAGCGCAAGCGATAATTGAAAAATCTTTAAAAGCAGAAGAAGAGCAATTTGCTAGAACGCTAGAACGTGGTTTAGGCATTTTAGATACCGCATTAAATCAGTTAAGCACCAAGGTGCTTGATGGCGAAACTGCGTTCAAACTATACGACACTTATGGTTTCCCTGTGGATTTAACTGCAGATGTTTGCCGTGAGCGTGATATTACCGTTGATGAAACAGGTTTCGAAGCAGCAATGGCTGAACAAAGAAGCCGTGCACAAGCAGCTGGTAACTTTGGTACTGATTATAATAGTGGCCTGAAAATCGAAGGTGAGACTGAATTCTGTGGTTATACCGAATTAAATGGTCAAGGTGCTGTAACTGCAATTTACGTTGAAGGTGTTGCTGTAGAGTCACTTAGCGCAGGACAAGAAGCTGTTATCGTACTAGATAATACGCCGTTCTACGCAGAATCAGGCGGCCAAGTTGGTGATAAAGGTCAACTGACTATTGATGAGAATGTTTTCAAAGTTGCTGATACTCAAATATTTGGTCAAGCCTTCGGTCATGAAGGTAAGTTAACCTCAGGTACTTTAACTGTTGGCCAAACTGTTACGGCAGAAGTGGATAAGAAATTACGTCACCGCACGCAATTAAATCACTCAGTAACCCACTTATTACATTCTGCTCTTCGCAATGTATTAGGTACTCATGTAAATCAAAAAGGTTCTTTGGTTAACCCTGAACGTTTACGTTTTGACTTTGCTCATTTTGAAGCTGTTACCGCTGCAGAGCTTAAGCAAGTTGAAGATATGGTAAATACTCAAATTCGTCGTAATCATCAGTTAAAAACTGCGGTTATGGGAATTGATGAAGCCAAAGAGCAGGGCGCAATGGCCTTGTTTGGTGAAAAATATGACAGTGAAGTACGTGTGGTAACAATGGGAGATTTCTCTATTGAGCTATGTGGTGGTACTCACGTAGGCCGTACTGGTGATATTGGTTTATTCAAAATCACTTCTGAAGGTGGTATTGCTGCAGGTATTCGTCGTATTGAAGCAGTTACAGGTGCTGCTGCGATGGCGTATGTCGCTGAACAACAAGCGCAACTTGATAAAGCGGCCTCACTATTAAAGTCAGATTCGGCTTCAGTGGTTGTTAAACTAAAAGCTCAGCTTGATAAAGTGAAACAACTTGAAAAAGAAATGTCGCAGTTAAAAGATAAGCTGGCTGCTGCTGCAAGTGCTGATATCGCTGGCGAAGCGATTGAGCTTAACGGCGTTAAAGTATTAGTTAAAAAGCTTGAGGGTGTTGATCCTAAATCATTACGTGGGTTGCAAGATGAGCTGAAGCAAAAGCTTAACTCGGCAATTATCGTATTAGGTATAGCAAACGAAGGCAAAGTGAACTTAATTGCCGGTGTGAGTAAAGATTTAGTCGGTAAAGTTAAAGCTGGTGAGCTAGTTGCTATGGTTGCACAGCAGGTTGGCGGTAAGGGCGGTGGACGTCCAGATATGGCACAAGCTGGTGGTACTCAGCCAGAGAAGCTCGATGATGCTTTAGCATTGGTTCAACCTTGGTTAAGTGAACGCTTAAACTAATTAAACATAGATAAAAACTCTAAAGCGATATTGCCAAGCAAAGATTGATGAAATAACTAAGTTAAGCGTTATTAATGAAATGAGATTAATAAAGTGATTTGAGTTACGTTATTTCATCAACAATTAAAGTCTGTTGCTTTATGGCTTGAGGGATTGTTGAAGGTTTGGCATAGTATAAATATCGATGTCGATTAACGAGTTATGAGACATCGTTTTTTATTAAAATCTGGTTCAAAGCACTGTAAATTAATTGAGTATAGTTTTTTATGCTTTTTTGTTTATGAAAGCATCAACTTGTTTTGAAGGTTCTGTTTTAGCTTTGTCTAAAGAATGGTCTGCAAATGTTAACAGCTTGATACAAGTAGACCTGTAAATTGCCAAATATCGTCGATTTTCGATTTTTTACGCTAAAAAGCTTAAAATTTTTATTGATTTAGTGTCGTCACTAATGATTTGTATTAAGCTAACACTATTAAAACGCGCATATTACGGATAGAAGCTGGTGTATGCTGATTGGACTAAAGGAGCAATCGAATGCTGATTTTGACTCGTCGTGTAGGCGAAACATTAATGATAGGTGATGAAGTTACTGTTACTGTGCTGGGTGTTAAAGGTAACCAAGTGCGTATCGGTGTGAATGCACCTAAAGAAGTATCAGTTCACCGTGAAGAAATTTACCAACGTATTCAGTCTGAAAAATCTGGAAACACTGCACCTGAGGGTGGCAATTTCTGATAAATCAGAATTGTGAAGCGTTATACTATTAAAGCCAGTGCAAGCTGGTTTTTTTGTACCTAAAATTTAATGCTTTATTTTAAACCTGCTTATTACTTTCATAGTGCAGTTTAGTTATCTAAATTCTTCAAGGTATCTTCTTCTGGAGACTTCCAATTCTTCTCTTTTAGTCTCAATATTCTCAACTTTAGGGCTTCACTCATTAATAATGATGCTAATTACGGCTGTTTTCTAAACTCATTGTATTGCTAGTCTTATTTGTAGTTTGTGTATAAATCAAATAATCGCTAGAAATGGATATAAAGATTTTAAACGAACCTTTTTCCTGCGAGCGTTAAAACTAGATTTAATTGTTTTGATCATAAAACACAAAAATCGGCACGGTGAATTGACAATATTTGTGGCTTAAGTCGGCAATATGATTAAAAACAGTTCAAATGAATATATGTTTCTGAAAAAGGGTTTGACTTATTTTCTTCAAACAGTAATATACCGCCCAAGAAACGGAGAGGTGGCCGAGTGGCCGAAGGCGCTCCCCTGCTAAGGGAGTATGGGCTTTAACTCCCATCGAGGGTTCGAATCCCTCCCTCTCCGCCATTTCTTAAAAAATAGTAAGCGATGCGGATGTAGCTCAGCTGGATAGAGTACCTGGCTACGAACCAGGCGGTCGGAGGTTCGAATCCTCCCATCCGCACCATTGCTATTTTTGTGTTTGAGTTATTTAATGAGCGGATGTAGCTCAGCTGGATAGAGTACCTGGCTACGAACCAGGCGGTCGGAGGTTCGAATCCTCCCATCCGCACCATTAAATTATTCAAAAGCTTTACCATTTTATATATGCGGATGTAGCTCAGCTGGATAGAGTACCTGGCTACGAACCAGGCGGTCGGAGGTTCGAATCCTCCCATCCGCACCATATAAAATTCATACCAAATTATGCGGATGTAGCTCAGCTGGATAGAGTACCTGGCTACGAACCAGGCGGTCGGAGGTTCGAATCCTCCCATCCGCACCATAATTCGGAGAGGTGGCCGAGTGGCCGAAGGCGCTCCCCTGCTAAGGGAGTATGGGCTTTAACTCCCATCGAGGGTTCGAATCCCTCCCTCTCCGCCATTATTTGCATATATTGAATATGCAACTAAGCTCAATTAGCACTGAGTATGAAGTGATAGTAAAAAATTTGCGGATGTAGCTCAGCTGGATAGAGTACCTGGCTACGAACCAGGCGGTCGGAGGTTCGAATCCTCCCATCCGCACCATGTTTAAGAAAATACCCTGTAGATCACTACAGGGTATTTTTTTACCTGAAATTCACGCCTTCCAGATCTTTTTATAATTCCCCTCAATGCTTATCTGTTACAAACACGTCTTATATATAAGTCGTTCCGACTGAATACGCTTTAGATTTCCTCTCTACTAAATTAAAGCCATAAAGAGAAAGTTAGTACCATTAGTCATAGTGGCCAGAATACTTCACTAGTTTGCATCCCATTCAAGCGTTCTTTTTCATATTTAGTCATCTTCGAGCGATAAAAATGACATATTTATGCTTTTTAGCATGGCTGCACAGGTTTGGGGCGATTGGTTGTTCTTATTCTTGATATCTCTTTTTATAGCTAACTCGTCATAATCTTGTCATTTTTTGAATAAAACCTACAAATTTGAATAATCCTCAGTGTAGTCGCAATATTTTTATTGAATTATCATATAGTGTGGTTGAATATTGTTATTTTTGGTCTGACCAATTTACAAGATGTTGGAAAAATTGTTATAGATTGGTTATATTTTTCGTCGGTGAAAATTTTAATATAACCAAACCTAATAGTTTAAACAGTTTTATATAATCTGAAATTGGTTAATATGGACTGAATAATTATTCTAAGTGGCGTTAACCCAATACTTGATGCTTAAAAATGGTGCATCGTTTATTGACCTAAAAGACTTCATCGGCTTTACGCAGTATAAATGGATCCTATGTGCAATCGCTGATTGAACATTAAGACAAGAGAGGATGTATGACTTCAATATCTGAGCAATTATTTAACGCCCTAGGCGTGATGATAATGGGGATGAGCTTAGTATTCATATTTTTAAGTATGCTAATTGTCGGCATTAAAATTGTCGCCAGATTATGCAAGTCAGAGAATCAACCTGCCGTTGCTCATGTGCCAGCACCTGTCGCAGCATCAGCAACACTTGATCCTAAGTTAATAGCGGCAATTACTTCTGCTATTCATCAGTATCGTGCAAAAGATTAAAGTTTAGGAGTTTTTATGAGCAAGCCTTTAGCGTTAACCGACGTAGTACTACGAGACGCCCATCAGTCTATTTTGGCAACCCGCCTTCGTTTAGACGATATGTTACCTATCGCTCCTTTACTGGATAAAGTTGGTTTTTGGTCTTTAGAGTCATGGGGTGGTGCAACGTTTGATTCTTGTATTCGTTATTTAGGTGAAGATCCTTGGGATCGTATTCGCGAACTTAAAAAAGTTATGCCAAATACACCACAGCAAATGTTATTGCGTGGTCAGAATTTATTAGGTTACCGCCACTACGCTGATGACGTAGTGACTCGCTTTGTTGAACGCGCCCACACAAACGGTGTTGACGTGTTCCGTGTGTTTGACGCCATGAACGATGTACGTAATCTCGAAACCGCTGTTAAAGCTGTTAAACAGGTTGGTGGTCATGCACAAGGCACGATTTCATTTACCACTAGCCCAGTTCACACGGTTGATACTTGGGTTTCAATGGCTAAAAATCTTGAAGACTTAGGTTGTGATTCGCTTTGTATTAAAGATATGGCTGGTTTACTTAAGCCAATGGAAGCCTACGACCTTATTAGCCGTTTAAAGTCGCAAACTGATTTAACTGTGTCTATGCATTGTCATGCGACAACTGGCTTGAGCACTGCAACTTACCAAAAAGCCATTGAGGCGGGTATTGATGTGCTTGATACGGCCATTTCATCTATGAGCCAAACCTATGGTCACTCAGCCACTGAGACATTGGTAGCGATGGCGGAAGATAATGGCCGCTCTACTGGTTATGACATGGCAACGCTCGAAGAGATAGCCGCTTACTTCAGAGAAGTACGTAAAAAGTATGCGCGCTTTGAAGGTGCACTAAAAGGCATTGATTCACGCATTCTCCGCGCTCAAGTTCCAGGTGGCATGTTAACCAACATGGAAAACCAACTGAAAGAGCAAGGAGCGGCAGACAAAATGGATGCTGTGCTTGAAGAAATTCCACGTGTCCGTGAAGATTTAGGCTTTTTACCCCTAGTGACCCCAACATCTCAAATTGTGGGTACCCAATCAGTTATCAATGTATTAATGGGCGAACGTTATAAAACTCTGGCCAAAGAAACTGAAGGCGTACTAAAAGGCGAATACGGCGCTACACCAGCTCCAGTTAATGCAGAGCTACAAGCTCGTGTATTAGATGGCGCAGAAGCTATTACATGCCGCCCAGCAGACCTTATTGAGCCAGAGTTAGATAAACTTCGTGCAGAGCTAACTGACATCGCTAAGAAAGACAACTTTGCCTTAGCTGCTGAATCTGATGACGATGTAATGACTTACGCATTGTTTAATCAAATTGGTCTACAGTTCTTATCAAATCGTGGTAATCCTGATGCATTTGAGCCTGTACCAAGTGCTGATGACATGGCCGTACCAGCTGCAAAAGCTGAGAAAGGTCCAGAGACTTACACCGTAAATGTACAAGGTCAAAACTTTGTAGTTGAAGTTAGTGAAGGCGGTGATATTAGTCAAATTGTTCCGACCGCAGCAGAATCTGCCGGTTCACAAGCTCCAGCGCCACTTGCGCCACACGCACCTGTAAGTAATGAAATCAAAACCACGATGAATGCGCCACTTTCAGGCAATATCTTCAAAGTCTTGGTTAAGGATGGCGATCAAGTTAATGAAGGTGATGTGATCATCATTTTAGAAGCGATGAAAATGGAAACCGAAGTTCGTGCTGCAACTACGGGTGTTATTCGTAATGTATCAGTTAAACAAGGTGATGCTGTGACAGTTGGCTCGCCACTGTTGGCATTAGCGTAGGAGATAGCATGGAAGGATTAATGGCCTTTTGGTCTGAGACGGGTATTGCTAACTTCGCACCTGATCAATTATTCATGATGGCGATAGGGGGGGGATTACTTTATCTCGCTATCGCTAAAGGATTCGAACCGTTACTTTTAGTGCCTATTGGTTTTGGTGCAATTCTAGCTAACATTCCTAATGCAGGTTTTACCGACGAAGGTGGCTTACTTTGGTACGCCTACTATGTGGGGATTGAAACTGGGATTTTCCCATTGTTGATTTTCATGGGCGTTGGCGCACTAACTGACTTTGGTGCACTGATTGCAAACCCTAAAACATTGTTACTGGGCGCTGCAGCGCAGTTTGGTATTTTTGCCACTTTACTTGGTGCAATTGCCCTTAACTTGGTACCTGGTTTTGAATTTAGCATGCAAGATGCTGCTGCTATTGCGATTATTGGTGGTGCTGACGGACCTACGGCAATCTTCTTAGCCTCTAAACTTGCCCCTGATTTATTGGGTGCGATTGCGGTTGCTGCCTATTCATATATGGCATTAGTACCGCTGATCCAGCCTCCGATTATGCGTCTTCTTACAAACGAGTCAGAGCGTAGCATCAAGATGGAACAGCTGCGTGAAGTCAGTAAGAAAGAGAAAATCATCTTCCCGTTGATGGTTGTTGGTATGACTATTTTGTTTTTACCAGCAGCCACACCGCTGGTAGGGATGTTTTGTTTAGGTAACTTAATGCGTGAGTCTGGCGTAGTTGATAGATTATCAAGTACTGCACAAAATGAGTTGATCAATATTGTGACTATCTTCTTAGGTTTGGCTGTAGGTTCTAAACTACAGGCTGAAGAGTTCTTACGTATTGAGACTTTAGGTATTCTGGTATTAGGTGCTGTTGCGTTTAGTATTGGTACGGCTGCTGGTGTGACGATGGCAAAAATTATGTCTAAGGTATCAGGCGGCAAGATTAACCCATTGATTGGTGCTGCAGGAGTCTCAGCAGTGCCTATGGCTGCACGAGTTGTAAATAAGGTTGGTTTAGAGTCCAATCAGCAAAACTTCCTGTTAATGCATGCCATGGGACCTAACGTTGCAGGTGTACTTGGTAGTGCGGTTGCTGCGGGGGTATTACTGGCAGTGTTAGGCTAGTTATATCGGCAGAGCCATTGTTAACATTGATTTAAGTTTTAAAGCCACTCATTGAGTGGCTTTTTTATTGGCCGATTTACCGCCCTGTATCTATTGGTCTTCTAACTCAATAGTGTTTTATTTCAACAGCGTTCGATTTCAAGGATTGGCGAATTACCACAACATCAAACACTTCAGCTTGAATCTGCTCTTAAACAAAGTTCTTAAATATAGTTCTTAAACAAAGCTCTTAAATTAAGTTTGGGGTAAAGCTCTTGAGACAATAATCCAACTTAGTTTTATTAAATACTTTGATTGCACCTCTTTAGGGTAGGCTGTTGTATTAAGACTACCCATTTAGGTGCGGTAGGATCGGGTTCGCACTAAATTGGTACTACTCTTTATAGGTACTACCTTGCTGTAAAATTATATTTCTATTTAAAACAAAGGCTTGTTAAGTTGGCACGGTTGCTGAATAGTAAAGTACAGCTATTAAATAAATTAATGTCTCTTGTTAGTCACGATTAATGTCGATTATTTAGCCGTATTTCGTGATTTATGAGAACAAAAACCAGATAACACATTTAAGCAAAGGCGCTTAATTATTCCTAAAGGAGTAATTGAGCGCCTTTTTTGTTTTGCCTATTTAAAACTTAACTTTTTAAATTTAACAAGGATATAAAGATGAATTGGAAAAAAGCACTTAAACATACCTTATTGACGGTATCGTTTGCCACGGTGATGCCTGTGATGGCAGAAGTCGGCTTTCCTGAAAAAGAAGAGTTAACTTTCGGTTTTATCAAGCTTACTGATATGGCGCCGATTGCGATTGCTTATGAAAATGGTTACTTCGAGGAAGAAGGTTTGTACGTCACCATCGAAGCTCAAGCAAATTGGAAAGTGTTATTAGATGGGGTCATTGATGGACGTTTAGATGGCGCACATATGTTAGCGGGTCAACCTATTGCAGCTACCATTGGTTATGGCACTAAAGCACATATCATCACGCCGTTTTCAATGGACTTAAATGGTAATGCGATTACTGTATCGAACGATATCTGGAAGAAAATGAAGCCAAATATTGCTAAAGATAGCGAAGGTAAACCAGTTCATCCGATTAAAGCTGATGCATTAAAGCCTGTCGTTGAGCAGTTCACTGAAGCAGGTAAGCCTTTTAAAATGGGCATGGTATTCCCAGTATCAACTCATAACTATGAACTACGTTATTGGTTAGCGGCTGGTGGTATTCACCCAGGTTATTATGCACCACATAAAGGCGATACCTCAGGGCAACTTGATGCTGAAGCTTTCTTATCTGTAACACCTCCACCGCAAATGCCTTCAACACTTGAAGCTGGCACTATTTACGGTTACTGCGTGGGTGAACCTTGGAACCAACAAGCAGTATTTAAAGGGATTGGAGTACCGGTTGTAACTGATTATGAAATTTGGAAAGATAATCCAGAGAAAGTGTTCGGCATTACAGCTGAGTTTGCTGAAAAATACCCTAACACCACAATACGTTTAACCCGTGCGCTAATTAAAGCCGCTAAATGGTTAGATGATAATGACAATGCTAACCGCCCTGCAGCCGTAAAAATCCTATCTCAATCTAACTATGTTGGCGCTGATTACGATGTAATCGCAAACAGCATGACAGGTACCTTTGAATACGAAAAAGGTGATAAACGAGCAGTACCTGATTTTAATGTTTTCTTTCGCTATAACGCCACTTACCCGTATTACTCAGATGCTATTTGGTATCTGACTCAAATGCGTCGTTGGGGTCAAATCTCTGATGACAAGCCTGATGCTTGGTACAAAGACATTGCTGCAAAAGTGTATCGTCCTGATATTTACGCCAAAGCCGCTCAATCATTGATTGATGATAAAACCATCGATGCTAAACACTTCCCTGACTTTGCGACAGAGACTGGTTTCAAAAAGCCACAACAGCACTTCATTGACGACATCGTTTATGACGGCAGTGCACCAAATGATTATTTAAGCAAGTTCGCTATTGGTTTAAAGCAAGGCGACAAACTATAAGCGTTTATTCGTAAGCAGCATGATTAACCATGTTGTTTACGATTAATGTTAAGTCGTTAAGGAAAACATTATGACAACCATTACACGGTTAACAGATCGATTAATGATAGATAAAAGTAAGGTGACTTCTTTTTTATCTTTAATGAGTCAAGCCAGCAAAGCGTTATTGCTGCCTGTTATTGGTATCACTGTCTTTTTAGTGATTTGGTCAATTGCAGCAAACAGTATTAATACTTCGCTAGGTAAATTCCCCGGACCTGTTGCCGTGGCGGGGCAGTTTGGCGCTTTATATCAAGAGCACAATGCAGAAAGAGTAAAAGCGGAAGCTTTTTATGACCGTCAAGAAGTTCGCAATGCTGCAAGGTTAGAGGCTGACCCTACCTACAAGGTTAAAGTGCGGGCTTATACAGGTAAAGAAACCTTTTTAGACCAGATCTTTACCAGTTTAATCACAGTGATGTCAGGTTTTATCTTAGCTGCGGCGATTGCCATACCAATGGGAATTTGGATGGGGTTAAGTCCAACGTTAAATGCTGCGCTTAATCCTATTGTGCAGATTTTTAAGCCCGTTTCACCCCTAGCTTGGTTACCTCTGGTCACTATGGTGGTAAGTGCGCTTTATATGTCACCAGATCCTATGGTGTCAAAGTCGTTTATTAATTCTTTACTGACCGTCACCTTATGTAGCTTGTGGCCAATGATGATTAACACCTCGCTTGGGGTCGCCAATATTGATTCAGATTTGGTCAACGTTAGTCGCGTATTGCGTTTATCGCCGTTAACTCATGTGCAAAAAATCGTCTTACCTGCATCAATTCCACTGATATTTACTGGCATGCGTTTATCGCTTGGTGTGGCTTGGATGGTACTGATTGCCGCAGAAATGCTCGCCCAAAACCCAGGTTTAGGTAAGTTTGTTTGGGATGAATTCCAAAACGGTAGTTCTGAATCATTAGCACGCATTATGGCTGCTGTGGTGGTTATTGGTTTGATTGGTTTTTTACTCGACCGAGGCGTATTAGCTCTACAACGCTGGATCTCGTGGGATAAAAGCAAATAGCCTTTGAAAGTCGTGGTTCAAATAAAGTAGTCATTGAAAGAGGACAGTCTAATGAGCACCTTTTTAGATATAAGTAACATTGATATGGATTTTCCCACTCCAAGTGGGCCATTTAAAGCGCTTAAGGAAGTGAATCTTAAAATCAATAAAGGTGAGTTTGTCTCACTAATTGGTCACTCCGGTTGTGGTAAATCAACCGTATTGAATATTGTCGCGGGTTTATATCAAGCGACCAAAGGCGGGGTGATTTTAAATAGTACTGAAGTCACCGAGCCAGGCCCTGAACGAGCGGTGGTATTTCAAAACCATTCGTTGCTGCCATGGTTAACTGCTTATCAAAATGTGGAGTTAGCGGTTAAGCAGGTGTTTCAGAAAAAAATGAACAAAGCTGAAATGAAGCAATGGATTGAGCATAACCTTAAGTTAGTGCACATGGATCATGCGATGCATAAACGTCCTAGTGAAATTTCTGGCGGCATGAAGCAGCGTGTAGGTATTGCACGTGCATTAGCGATGCAGCCTGATGTGTTATTGATGGATGAACCATTTGGTGCTCTCGATGCGTTAACACGAGCCCATATGCAGGACTCCTTGATGGAGATCCAGAATGAGTTGAACAACACCGTCATTATGATCACCCATGATGTTGATGAAGCGGTGTTGTTGTCAGACAAAATTGTGATGATGACAAATGGCCCAGCAGCAACAGTCGGTGAGATTTTAGAGGTTAACTTGCCACGTCCAAGAGCACGGTTAGCATTGGCTGAGGACAATGAATATAACCGTCTAAGAGCTGAGGTATTGAAGTTCTTGTATGAGAAACAACGTAAAGTTGAGAATATTAATATTAGTAAATCATCAATTAGCAGTAGTGAAACTGCCAAAGTAAGCTAAGATTTTTGTGATGGACTTGTTTTAAAAACAAAGGGAAATATGATGAAGAAGACTCAACTTGCAGCCTTTATTAAGGAAATGTGTTTTACAAACAAGTGGGCTAAACCAGCATTAAGTGTGCTGGTACCAGTATCGATAGCACTGGTAACAACCACAAACGTACATGCTGCTGAAGCGAATAGTATTGCTGAAGCGGTAACCGAAGGTAAAGTTAACTTAGACATGAACCTTCGTTACGAAATGGTAGAGCAAGACAATGCGCTTAAGGACGCAGATGCATTTACATTACGAACTCGACTGACTTACGCCACAGCTGATTACTATGGCTTTTCATCACTAGTTGAATTTGAAGATTCACGTGTTGTTGCAGGCGTTGATGATTACAACGATACCTTAGGTAAAAACCCTGATTACTCTGTAATTGCGGATCCTGAAACCACTGAGCTTGACCAATTATTCCTTAAATACAATTTTAAGGGCTTTAGTGTTAAGGGCGGTCGTCAAGTGATTACCTTTGATAACCAGCGCTTCGTTGGTCATGTGGGTTGGCGTCAAGACAGACAAACCTTTGATGGCGTCATGCTTGAGTATCAGTTCAATGATGTTTTCAAAATTGATTACGGCTACATCACTCAACGTAATCGTATCTTTGCTGAAGAAAAAGATGTCGATTCAAAAGATAACTTGATTAATGCTTCACTTAAAACAGGTTTCGGTACCTTAAGTGGTTACGGTTATTTACTTGAAGTAGATAATGACATTGAAAACGGCTTGGACACATATGGTCTTCGTTTTGCTGGTAGTACTGATATAGCCGATATTAAGGTTTTGTACTCCGCAGAATATGCAACTCAGGACTCAGATAACGCTGATCAGTCTTATTCCGCTGATTACATGAGCCTTGAGGGGGGAATAGGGCTGTCAGCAGTTACCTTTAAAGTGGGATATGAATTGCTGGGTTCAGATGATGGCGACTATGGTTTCTCGACCCCGCTGGCTACATTACATGGTTTTAATGGTTGGACGGATCAGTTTTTAACCACGCCGAGTCAAGGTTTAGCTGATTTGTATGCCTCTATTGGCGGTAAAGTGTTAGGTGGTAAGTGGGCTGTGGCATATCATGAATTTGATGCTGATGAATCGAGCGAAAATGTTGATGATTTAGGTTCAGAGGTTAATGCTGTATTTAGTGTACCTGTGTATGACCACTACACATTAGGTGTTAAGTATGCGTCATACTCTGCTGGCGATGTTGCTGCGGGTAAAGTGGATACGGATAAAGTGTGGTTATGGGCCAATGCTAAGTTTTAGTTCTAGCTAATAAAAATGGCAGATGATTTCATCTGCCATTTTTAGTTAAATCTTAACTGCGCTTTATCGGTTAAGCGGCTTGCTCGATCACTTTATCATTTGAATTGAATTGCGCTTCATCAAACTGACCTTCGCTTTTACCAATTACAACTGCAGTCATCATATCACCCGTCACATTGGTTGCTGTGCGGATCATGTCAATCACGCGGTCAATAGCGGCAATGAAAGCAATACCTTCTAGTGGTAAGCCTACAACGCCTAATGTCACAGTTAACATCACCATTGCACTACCAGGAACGCCTGCTGTACCAACAGATGCCACCGTTGCAGTCACTGCAATTAACATGTAATCAGTCATATCTAACGGGATACCGTAGATTTGGGCAATAAAGATAGCGGCAATCGCTGGGTAAATACCACCACAACCGTCCATATTCATGGTTGCGCCGAGTGGCAAAACAAATGCGCTATAACGTTTCGATACGCCCATTGATTCAGTACATTTGCTGCTCGCTGGTAATGTGCCAAAGCTTGAAGCGGTACTGAAAGCCACTAACTGAGCTGGCATCGCTTTACGGAAAAACTGCACAGGACTTAATTTCGCCACAAACTTTATTAATCCGCCATAAACAAAAATAATATGGATTAAGGCTGCAACGTAAATCGCTAAAATGAACTTACCTAGTGGCAATAACGTCGATAAACCATATTCACCTACAACCCATGCCATTAAACCAAACACACCGATTGGAGTGAGCTTTAATACCATGCGCGTTAATTCGAACATCACTTCAGCGCCGGCGCTAATGGTGTTTTTTAACGGTGCTGCTTTTTCACCAACAGCGTTAATTGCAATACCCACTAAAGCTGCAAATACGATGATCTGTAATACTTTGCCTTCAGCTAATGACGCAAATGGGTTTTCTGGGATCATGTTAAGTAGTACTTGGGCAAAGCCTGGGATATCACGGTCACGGACTTCAGATGTGGCCAGTTCGATACTGCCGCCCATATCAAATGAGCTACCAATAGCAAGACCAATAAATGATGCTGCTGTGCCTGTTAGCATAAACAGCCCCAAGGTTTTTAAGCTGAGTCGTTTGAGGTTAGCTTGGGTACCTAAAGAAGTGATACTGACAACGATGGCACAAAATACCAAAGGCGCAACCAGCATTTTAATGGCACTAATGAACAAGTCGCCAAGAGGCTTAAGCATTACGGCACTATCGCCAAGGGCGATACCCGCTAATATACCGAGCCCAAAACCTGCCAGCACTTTTTGCCAAAAAGGAATACGTTTCAAGGTTTGAAAAATCATTTCAATTCCAACTATTTATTATACTTGCTCTTTAAAGTAAGCAAGGGGATTATTATTTCAATAACCTAACACAATCACACATAAAGGCCATTGATAGTCATTGTTGATTTGTTTGTAAGAAAGTAGCAATACGCCGATAAGCAACATGATGTTCAGCTTATTTTAATATTGCTTAACTACAGTCTTTAGCTGAACAATTTTCGAATTGTATTGAGTGTTCCAAGGTGGAACAAACCGTTTTTGATATAACTTATATCATTTACATAATATGTTAAATGCACTTTAAAATTCAACAACTTGCTAACTTTGTCGAGTTACTTGTTTAAAGTATTTAAAACTCTATAGATATCATTGGGTAAAGTGAATGACTGCGTTATGGTTAATGTTTAGTGGGGCTTTTTTAGCGGCAACTTTGTTACCTGGAGGTTCAGAAGTTTTACTTGTGGCCTTATTAACAGATGCCCCCGAAACTTGGTTGTCTTTGTTAGTGGTGGCCAGCGTAGGTAACTCGTTAGGGGCTGTTACGAGTTACTATTTAGGCTATTTGGGCCGCTTTGCTAAGACACCTGACGACTTTGCCTCTAAAAAATACCAACATGGATTAAAATTAATCGAAAAATATGGTTACTGGGCATTATTACTTTCTTGGCTGCCATTAATAGGTGATATTTTGTGTTTAATTGCAGGTTGGTTAAAACTACCCATAGTGCCATCAACCATTATGATTCTGATTGGTAAAACAATTCGATACTCTTTAATAGTAGCGGCCTTTATATGGGCGTGGTAAAAATGAAATCATGATATTGAAAGGTGTCGTCAATAATAAAAAACGCAATGTTTAATGAGGTTTTTTTTCAGCGGTTGAATCAATGGGGAATTTTAAATTGAACCCCTATTCAGGCTGTGTTGTCAGACATCAATCTAACAAACCTCATTGAGCTTTTATTCAAGGAGAATAAAGTGAAAAAATGGATCTTGGCAGCGGCAGTTTCTATCGCTATTAGTGGTTGTGCCCATGAAGTGACAACGACATCAGCATTACCTGAAGGCATCACATTACTTGAAACCGTTCAAGTATCAGATGCGATAGGCATCCCTTATAAAAAATACCAACTTGAGAATGGCCTAACGGTCATTTTGCATCAAGATAGCTCCGATCCATTAGTGCATGTCGATGTCACCTACCATGTGGGATCAGCCCGTGAAGTTGCTGGCCGCAGTGGTTTTGCTCATTTATTCGAACACATGATGTTCCAAGGCTCACAAAATGTCGGCGACGAACAGCATTTCAAAGTCATCACCGAAGCGGGTGGCACGCTCAATGGCACCACTAATACCGATCGTACGAACTACTTTGAAACCGTACCCAGCAACCAGTTAGAAAAAATGTTGTGGTTAGAGTCAGATCGAATGGGCTTTTTGCTTCCTGCTCTGACGAGCGAAAAATTCGAAGTCCAACGTGAAACGGTTAAAAATGAACGAGCACAACGAATTGATAATCAACCTTATGGCCGCTTAAATGAGCGTTTTAATCAGGCTATGTTCCCAGCAGGGCACCCATATTCTTGGCCTGTAATTGGTTGGCCTGAAGATTTAGAACGTGCAACCGTTGATGATGTTAGAAACTTCTTTAAGCGTTGGTATGGTCCTAATAATGCGACGTTGACCATAGGTGGCGACTTTGATGAAGTACAAACCCTTGCGATGGTGAATAAGTATTTTGGTGAGTTAGCGCGCGGGCCTGAAGTGAAAGCTGATCCTAAAACGCCAGTAGTTTTAGATAAATCTCGTTATATCTCTATGGAAGATAAAGTGCATTTACCGCTTATCTATATGGGATTTCCAACAGTGTATGCACGTCACGAAGATGAAGCAGCGTTAGACTTGTTGGCCAACATTTTAGGTGGTGGCAAAACCTCACTGTTTTATAAAAACTTAGTCAAAGATGGCTTTGCTGTACAAGCGTCTGTTGGGCATCCGTGCCAAGAGTTGTCGTGCCGGTTAACTTTATATGCGTTAGCAAACCCAGCTAGCGGGGCAAACCTTGCCGATCTTGAGCAAAAAATGAATGATTCAATTGCTGAGTTTGAGCTGCGTGGGGTGACTGATGATGATTTACAAAAAGTAAAAGTACAATTTGAATCTGATACTATTTACGGTATGCAAAGCGTTAAGGGTAAGGTGTCGACACTGGCTTACAACCAAACCTTCTTTGATGACCCGAACATGATTGCACGTGACCTTGAGCGTTATGCTAATGTCACCAAAGAAGATGTAATGCGTGTATTTAACACTTACATCAAAAACAAGCCTATGGTGGTGATGAGCGTTGTACCAGAAGGTGCCCAGCAATTAATTGCCAAGCCAGATAACTTCACCCCGACCATGTTACCTATTGCTGAAGCGGCTGTAACAGGTACTGAAAATGTTCGTCAAATCACCTCAAGTTTTGATCGCAGTGTGATGCCTAAAGTCGGTGAAGCGCCAGTACTTAAAGTACCAGAATTGTGGACTGCAAAATTAGATAACGGCATTGAGGTCATGGGCACTGAAAGTGATGAAACGCCTACCGTTGCGTTATTAATTTATCTTGAAGGCGGTAACCGATTACCTGAAATGGATAAAGCTGGCTTAGCGTCAATTACTGCGTCAATGTTAAATGAATCAAGTGAAAAACGTTCCACTGAAGAATTAGCGGGAGCACTTGAAATGCTAGGCAGTAGTATCTCATTTGGTGCTTCAGCGACCCAAAGCTTTATTCAAGTATCTAGCTTAACGGAAAACCTAACCCCTACTTTAGCTATTTTACAAGAAAAGCTATTTACCCCAGGGTTTGTTGAGGCTGACTTTGAGCGTTTAAAGCAGCAAGAAATTCAGGGCTTACAGCATCAAGAGTCAGATCCTAACTATTTAGCCAGCCGCGGTTTTTCAAGCTTACTTTATGGTGATGACAGCCATTTAAGCGCTAATGCAGGCGGGACACTTGAAACTGTATCTGCGCTAACACTTGATGACGTTAAACAGTTTTATCAGCAGCAATATAAAGCAGGTAATGCGCAAATGGTCGTGGTGTCAGATTTGAACCAAAAAGAGATTATGCCGTCGTTATCTGTTTTTGAACAATGGCAAGGAAAAGCCAATGATTCAATGACGTTACCTGCACTGCCTGAACTTGCTGGTGGCACCATTTATATCATTGATAAACCTGATGCGGCTCAGTCTGTGATAAAAATTGGTAAACGTGCTCTGCCATATGATGCAACTGGTGAATATTTCAAATCGTTCTTAATGAATTACCCATTGGGCGGTGCGTTTAACAGTCGCATAAATCTGAACCTTCGTGAAGATAAAGGCTACACCTATGGCGCACGTACAGGGTTTAATGGTAATGATTTAACCGGGCGTTTTGAAGCATCTGCAAGTGTTAGAAGTGATGTTACTGCTGAGTCAGTTACTGAGTTTGTCAATGAAATAGAGCACTTTCAGAAAGAAGGCATGACGGAAAAAGAGTTGGCCTTTATGCGCAGTTCTATTTCTCAAGGTAAGGCGCTAGATTATGAAACGCCTTATCAAAAAGCTGGCTTTATGCGTATTATCCAACGCTACCAATTGGCCGATGATTTTACCGATCAGCAAGCTGAGATAGTGGAAAATATAACTGCGGCTGAGTTAAATAAGTTAGCGGCAGAACAGCTTAAATTATCTGAAATGATCATGGTAATTGTGGGTGATAAAAAAGCGATTTATCCAAAACTAGAAGCATTAGGTTATCCTATTAAAGAGATTAAATAAGCTTAGCTATTGCATTTGAAACTATCGACCCTATATAGGCTTTATAGGGTCTGATACAATAAAGACATATGAATAACGGTGACAATATCAATGTTACCGTTTTTTCTTTATTTGACGTATGTTAAATGACCTTTATTCAGAGATATTTGTTAAGTGATGAAACGTAAATTTGCTCATTAATTGTATTTATTTATGCAATCTGAGAAATAATGTCGTTTAATATCGGGTCTAGCAGTTTGAATGTCGCGAATGAGTGCGACGAATACGAGCAACAATAAGAGAACAGCAAATTGAATTCATTCAATGAAATAATCAATCTTCTTTCTAACGGCGAAGGCCGTGATTCTTTACTTGGTATGCAACGCGGCATTGAGCGTGAAGCATTACGTATCGATGATTCTGGTCAATTAGCAAAAGATGGTCATCCAGAAAAGCTAGGCTCTGCATTAACTCATTCTCGTATTACCACTGATTACAGTGAGTCATTGCTTGAGTTCATAACCCCTGTAAATACTAATATTGATACCTTATTAGAAGGCCTGACTAAAACTCACGCCTACAGTGTAAAAAACATGAACGGTCAGTCGCTATGGCCTGTCAGTATGCCGTGTTATGTCGGCGATGAAAAAGATATCCCAATTGCGCGTTATGGCAGCTCAAATAACGGCAAGATGAAAACCCTATATCGTAAAGGCTTAACCCATCGATACGGTCCACTAATGCAAATCATTGCAGGTGTGCACTTTAATTTTTCGGTTTCAGAACAATTATGGGATACCTTGTATGAGAACAGCGATAAAAGCTTATCTCGACAAGATTTTATTTCAGAATCTTACTTTGGCATGATCCGTAATTATCGACGCCTTGTATGGGTGTTGCCGTATTTCTTTGGCTCATCTCCTGCGTTATGTAGCTCGTTTGTGAAAGGCCAAGATGTCGGTTTTGACTTTAAGAAAACTGGTAAAGGTACCTTATACCTTCCATATGCAACATCACTTCGTATGAGTGATTTAGGTTATACCAACAAAGAGCAAGAACAACTTAATATCAGTTACAATTCATTACCTGAATACTTAACTGGTGTGGGGGAAGCTATTAGAATGCCTTCAGCAAGTTTTGCTGAAATTGGTGTAAAAGTTGACGGCGAATATCGTCAGCTTAATAGCAATGTGCTGCAAATTGAAAATGAGTTTTACTCGCCTATCCGTGCTAAACGAGTAGCTAAATCAGGTGAAAAACCATCTGAGGCGCTAGCAAGAGCTGGGGTTGAATATATCGAAGTGCGTGCATTAGATGTTAATCCATATAGCCCTATCGGCATTGATGCGAGTCAGGTTAAGTTCCTCGATTTATTTTTGCTGTACTGCTTACTCTTATCGTCTGAAAAAACGGATGATTTAGCTGAGGCTGAAATAGCAACTAATCTTAAAGCGGTTGTTGCCGAAGGTCGTAAGCCTGGTCTTGAGCTTAGCCGTAATGGGGAAAAAGTAGCATTAAGTGAATGGCTTAATGATATTTTCGAACCAATGAGCCGTATTGCAAAACTGCTTGATGGTGAGGGTAGCCAATATCAAGATGCACTGACGCAATGGCATGAAGCAATTAGTGATCCAAGTAAAACGTTATCGGGTCGCGTGCTTGAAGATGTAGTTAATCAAGGTATTGATCATGGTGTGTGGGTGAAGCAGTTATCTCAGCAATACCACCAATACCTAGCAAATTATCCTCTTTCAGAAACTGCGACGGCTAGTTATGAAGCCGAAGCCAAGCTATCACTACAGCAACAGCAAGATGTTGAAGCGCAAGTTACCGTTAGTTTTGACGAGTTTCTAGCGGATTATTTTGCTGATTTAGCTGAACCTGCTGCCGTAAACCAATGAACAAAGCTGCGTTTTTAACAGTAAAGATTGCACTAACTTTAACAACCGTTGTGCTGCTGCAAAGCTGCGCAACATCAAACGAAGATGAGTTTACCTGTGGCTCGGTAGCGAGTTATATTACGCCGCCGACAGCAGACAGCTTATATCGTGTTGTTGTCACCCACCTTGATGGCAAACCAGTGATTTCTCGCCCTTATTACAAATTAGCTGCTGGTAGTCATGAGTTTACTGTTGCAGAATTAATTGAGTCAGCTGATCTCAAGGTTAAACTAGCCGCAAGGCAAACTAAAACTATCACGGTGGAAGTTGAACGTGAACAGCGTTACCATTTAGCTGCAGAGTTTAAACAAGATAAAGTTTACAGCGGTCTAAATACTGACTACTGGCTGCCTGTTGTATGGAAACAAGAGTTTCATGAGTGCGCCTTTGCTAACCCAATGGAGTAACTTTTTGTAAGCTTTTCTTTTCTAACCTTCAAATGCATTATTCATCTGTTGATGTTTACCTCATATATTTATTACTCTTTTTACAAAATAGTGTCATTTTCCCCCTTAGATGAGTCGCCTTATTAATCAATAAGCGCAAAAGCTAATTTTATGCCAATCTCGATTGCATCTACATTCTATAGATGTGAAAATCGATCCAATATATTGAATATGCATTCAATTGATTTAATTTGTTTATAAGGGTTTTTATGAAGTGGTTTTTCCGTGCTTTTAGCACCGTTATTCTTCTACAACTTGCAGGTTGTGCAACGCCACCACCCAAAGAACCTGATAACTTATGTTCTATATTCCAAGAGAACCGTTCTTGGTACAAAGCTGCGGTAAATACCCGTGATAAATGGGGGGTGCCAGTGCATGTCCCATTAGCTATGATGTATCAAGAAAGCTCCTTTAAACATAATGCTGCACCGCCAATGGAGTACTTTTTAGGATTTATTCCTACAGGGCGCGCAAGTGATGCTTATGGATATGCGCAAGCCAAAACCATGACATGGGACGACTACGTGCGTGAAACGGGGAACTCTTGGTCGAGCCGAAGTAACTTTGACGATGCGATGGACTTTATGGGCTGGTTCATTTATAAAACCCATAAAATTAATGGCGTTTCAAAATGGGATGCTAAAAATCAATATTTGAATTATCACGAAGGTTGGGGCGGGTATAAACGCGGCTCCTATAAAGCTAAAGCTTGGTTAGTTCCTGTGGCAAACCGCGTAGATGCGCGTTCTAAAACCTATGCAGCTCAGTACCGAACCTGTAAAGAGGATTTAGATTCATCATGGCTATGGCGCTTATTCTTCGGGTAAGTTAACCTTTTAAATCAGCCCCGTCATATCGGGGCTTTTTTATGTGATAATTTCAACTTAAACCCACAATAAATCTAAACTTTCCTCAGCTGCTTCCGATAACAAATGTAGCTATTGTGTTAATTATGCTTTCGCTTGGTAATTGACCAAAGAATTTGTATGTCTCTCAAATAATAAGAACGATTATGTTCATATAATAAAATTATTCTCGGAACTCTATATGCAAAATTATAATGATAATAAATTGCAGACGAAGTTACTTTTACCGTTGCTTTCGTTAGTGCTGCTGGCTGTTGTTGTAACCCTATTTTTGCCAGAACCAATATCAAAGACTCAAATCGTATGTATGCTCATCAGCTTAGGTGTGGCTCAACTCATCGTCGGTGTGTATCTGTTTAAGCAACAGATACAGCAAAGATTGAATAAATTAGGCGATTATTTAAGTCTAGTGATAAGCACTGAAACTGCGCCAGATAAGCCATTAAAAGACAGCAATGATGATCAAATTGCGGCTATTACTAATAACCTCAGTGATTTTATTGAGGATTTAAAATCTGTTATCGATAATATTCGCACTGACGCAAATAATGTGCGAACTGGCTCTTATGAGCTCGCATCACAAATGGAGGCAGCAGAATCTTCAGTGAATAAAAGTACAGATGAGAATGAACACATTACGACATCTCTGTCTGAAATTGTGCACACTGCTGATGAGCTTTCTAACAATGCCGATGAGTTAAAGTCGACTTCTGTTCAGGTTAAAGAGCGACTAGAACAAGGGACTGTTGATGCCCAAAATAACCAAAGTTCAATGACGACTTTTGCTGATGGTATTGAGAGTATGGTGTCTGATTTAGACTTGCTGAATATCGACAGTCAGAAAATCGGTAATGTTCTTGAAGTGATTAAAAGTATTGCAGAGCAAACAAACTTGTTAGCGCTGAATGCAGCTATTGAAGCCGCTCGAGCTGGTGAACAAGGTCGAGGTTTTGCGGTAGTTGCAGATGAAGTGCGTGCGCTTGCCCACCGCACTCAAGAGTCTACGGTAGAAATCCAATCAATCGTATTAGAATTACAAGCTAAAGCAGGTAATGCGGTGAGTGCGATTGGTGAAAGCCAGCGTGTTACCCAAGAAAGCTTGCAGCAATGTCAGCGAGTGAATCAAGCATTTACAGATATCGGCATCGCATTCCAACAGCTTGATAGTGTCGCAGGTAACATGACCTATAGTATTCAAGGTCAGCAAACATCAACTGGCAGTATCAATAATCGTGCAATAGAAATCTCACGCTTAAGCCATGAGGTTCAACTTAATCTAAAAGCGATTTCTGATAGAGCGCAGCAGCAAAAAGCCAGCTCTGAAAATCTTGAGCAAGTGCTGACAAGGGTATGTATCTAGGAGTGCTTCTTGTTACTTAGGCGTTTGTGTGAAGGATTGTTGTATTTAACATGATCAAAAAAGGAGCCGATGGCTCCTTTTTTATAATTAATCAGTAATGATAATCAAGAGAGTTAGTCATTAAACTCTTCTAAAATCCACGCTAATGGTGCTTGATATTGCGTTGGCATCCATTGTTGCAGTTGACCAATACTGTCATTGACCATGTCTTTACTGTGAGCAGAAAGGTTTAAATGACCGACTTTACGACCGACGCGTACTTCTTTGTTGTACCAAAATAACTCTGCGTTAGTCAGGCTTAACCAGCGGTCATCTTTATCTACACCGATTAAATTTACCATCACACACTGGAAGTTAACTTGTGGCTTATGGATAGGTAATCCACAAAGTGCACGAAGGTGTAATTCAAACTGGTTAATGTGACAACCTGATTGAGTCCAATGACCAGAGTTATGTACCCGTGGTGCTAACTCGTTTACCAATAAGTCTTCACCGACTCTAAAGCACTCCATCGCCATCACACCAACATATTCAAGCTCATCCATTACACAAGTAAGCATGGCTTCAGCTTGGGCTTGTAGATGTTCTAGACGGGCTAATGGCGCAATAGAGGCCATTAAAATACCATCTTGATGTAAATTAAGCGTTAGCGGGTAAAAAACACATTCACCAGTTTTGGTTCTGACACCAACAATAGAGACTTCTTCATCAAAGTTAATCGCTTGTTCTGCAATTGCTTCATTTCGCCAATCAGCAGGGATTTCTGTTGCTTCAGCCTGCTTAAGCCAATGCTGGCCTTTACCATCGTAGCCACCAGTGCGGCGCTTTAGTAATACTCGATCACCGTATTGCTGATGTAAGGCGCCAGTTTGAGTATTGTCATCAACTAACTCCCAAGGAGAAGTTGGTACAGATAACTCATCTAATAAACTTTTTTGAGTAAAACGATCAGCTAGGCGACCAAACACAGGGCCATTAATAAAGTGCGGGTGCTCGCTGAGTTGTAAACTCAAGTTTGATTCTGGCCATTGCTCACGCTCAGCTGTAATCACATCGGTATCTTTGAGTGGTAAGTGCTCATCAGATGGGGTCATGATATCAACAGGACGAACATTAATTGCTAGAGGTTGACCTGCATGAGAAAGCATTGCCCCCAATTGGCCATCACCTAAAACCCAGACATTATGCTGTTTAGCGGATTGCTTAAGATCTTGCTGAGGCATTAAGCTTCCCTCGGATCTGGATTTTCAAGAATAGTATTAGTTTGATCTTCGCGGAACGCATCCAAACGACTTGCAAGTTCAGCATCTGTCACAGCCAAAATTTGGCTGGCTAATAAACCTGCGTTAAATGCGCCAGCGGTGCCAATGGCTAATGTTCCAACGGCAATACCTTTAGGCATTTGAACAATTGAAAGTAGACTATCCATACCTGAAAGGGCCTTACTTTGAACTGGAACACCTAGTACTGGTAAGCGGGTTTTTGATGCGATCATACCCGGTAAATGTGCTGCGCCACCAGCGCCACCGATAATGACTTTATAGCCTTTATCTGCTGCTGTGCTAGCAAAGTCCATTAGTTTGTCAGGAGTGCGATGTGCTGAGACAACTTCAACATGATACGGCACCTGAAGCTTGTCCATAATTTCTGCGGCGGCTTCCATGGTCGGCCAATCACTCTTAGATCCCATTACTACGGCAACAAGGGCTTGCATGATAACTCCTTAACACACTTATATTATTAGGTTATTTATACTTCTTCCCTGTGTAGGGTACAGGGTTTATATCAGGGAAATACCCCGCTATAAAAAAGGGGCTAGATAATATCATGTTGGCTTTATTTTGGCTGCTTTTCAGTGTTTTGTGCGGCTGAAACTCAGTTTCTGATTGCGAATGCTAAAAGTCTCCTCTAATGTTAGGTGCATAGGCTTTAAACTCGGAGGCAATCTATGTCATTCCAAAGGTTAAAGACTAAGGGACTAGTTTTTTACATTTCAATTATTTTTATTTTGTTAAATCAACCTGCTTATGCCGAAGTGCGTGCGGTTATGTTGACTGAGGTTGATGAAAATATTGTGTCTATTTCCGGTAATGAGGAGATGGAAGCAATTTCGCTATTAACGGAGTTTAGCGATAATCAGCTGACATTTGAACAACAGCAAGTGAGTATGACCCGTGGTTGGTTAGAATTGTCTAAACAACAAAATAGTTGCATGTTCAATAAAATAAAAACACCTGCGCGACTCGATGTAGCGACCTTTTCCCGTTATCCCATCAGCATTTATCCACCATTACGTTTGATTGTATTGACTAAAAACCAGCATATTTTTGCTAACCAGTTGGATTTAGCCCAATTACCTGAAAATACCCAAGGAGAAATAGGTGTAGTGAAAGACAGGGCTTATGGTGAATATATCGACAACCAAATCGCGAAAACGCCCCATGAGTTTTATGTCCGAGGTGGTGTAAGTTCTTCAAACAAACTCATTGAAATGTTAAATGCACAACGGGTTTTAGGAATTATTGAATATAGCGAAGTCGTTGATGCTTACTTGCGGGACAACGACAAGACTCTTGATTATATTTCAATTCCCATTCGTCATGTTGAACAGGCTATTTATGGTTATATTGCTTGCTCAAAAGGAGCTAAAGGTGACAAAGTTATTGCTGAAATAGACCATGTGATGAGTCAACAAAGCTTTCAAGAAGCGTTTATTCGGATGCATGATGATTTCTTTGGTGAAGCAGAAAAATCCATTTTAATACCTGAGTTAGAAACACTGTTTAACTTGAGATAATACGTACAACTTCAATATGGGACATCGAGTTAAGCTAACAGTGTATGGATTCATGCTTAACTGCAATGAGTGAGTTAAATTGCCCTAGGTGAAACATTTCGAAAATAAATAACCCTTTTGGGCTCTGTTTACGTTATTACTAATAAGGTTGATATCAATCAACGACTTGGTAATGAGGTTAAACATGACAAAGCAAACTAAAAATGGAATTCAACATCCACTTTATCTCGGGTTATTTACCCTAGTTATTGGGGCTTGCACATTTGTTAACGCTGCAGACATTGACTCCTTTGAACAAAGCCAACTTGAAACCCAAACAGTTCCTGCTACTGAAGGAGCAAAACGTGTGCAAGCCATTCCTCCTGAGCCATTGTCTTTTCCGAAAAAACCACCTTATCCACCGGTAAAACCTGGTTATTACCAAGGGGATCTTGTCATCAGTGGTCATGGCGGGAATATGGTGACTGGAGAAACGCCTGTCTCGCAATTCAGCTTTGTATCGAGTCAAGCCGATTATAATGCGTTGCAGCAAGCCGTGAGTCATGATGATTTACCACAACGTAATAGCATTAATAGCCATCAATTACTCAATCGCTTTGATTATCAGTTTTATAATACTGCAGCGGTTTCAACTAACTATGCCATTGCGACAGAACTTGCTCCATCACCTTACAATCAAGGTACTCATATACTGTTAGTGAATGTTGAGCTTACAAAAGATGCAAGTGAAAAAGCGGCACTTGGTTTTAATTGGTTGCGAGCTAAAGTTAAGTTTAACCCACGATTGGTGTCAGAGTACCGCTTAATTGGGTTTGAAAATGCTTATCAAACTTCGTCACGTAAAAGACAAGTCACTGTCGGTAATTCGCGTCAATATATTGCTTTATATGAGCTCAGATTTAATGAAAAAGCTGAATATGCAACAACTAAAAACGTTCAGCCAGCCAACAACTCAATACATGCCAGATACAGTGCCAAAGATTTTGCAGTTATTTCGTTATCTGATGGGCGTTCAAGCTCAGAACAGCAATTTATTTATCAATATCCGATTGATATAGGTCAGCAACAAAAGTTTTTTGAGCAATCGAGTGATGATTTTAAGTTCGCAGCCGCTGTTGCAGGTTTGGGACAACTGATTAATCAGAATAATTATATCCATGACTTTAATTACAACAAATTAATTGAGATTGCCATCGAAGCAACCGAAGGGAGCCTTGACGCGATGCGTTCAGAATTTATTGCACTGGCTAAATCAGCGGCAGTTATTGCAGCAACTAAAGCAAATGATGCTTCAGGTCAAAGAACTGGAACACCAGTGCACAAGCAAGAGCCTTATCCAATGCCGCAGCCAATAAAAACCAAACCGATTGGCCAACTTCCTGAAGGTAAACAGCAATTAATCGTACCTGTTGTGCCAATTCCTCAACCTAAACCGGTAAATAAACATATTTAGTAGACAATAACACCTGCGCTGGGCACACTGGTTTAATGCAATTAAAGCAGCACATAAACGAGTGTTTAACCCAAGGTAGCCTGAGTGACTGAGACAGAGTTAAGTAACAATGCGATGACAGCTTCAAGCATGTCAGATGAGCAATTAATGTTGAACTATCAACAAGGTGATACAAGTGCTTTTGAGTTGTTATACAGCAAACATAAAGGTCCCTTGTATCGCTATTTTGTGCGCCAATTAAGTAATCATCCGCTTGCTGAAGACTTATATCAAGATACATGGGGCAAAGTGATTAACGCTGCTGGCAATTATCAAGTGACAGCCAAATTCACCACTTGGTTATATCGCATCGCCCATAACCTACTCATAGACCATGTTAGAGCTGTAAAGCCTTTAGATAAAGTCGAAGAGTTGGGAGATGAGGGTATGGATAATTTTGATGCCAATATCACAAATGAACACGCACACGGTCGCCCAGATGAACAACTCGAAGATGTGCAAAAAGCCAAGTTACTTAAATCATGTATTGCCAATTTGCCTGCAGTGCAAAAAGAAGCTTTTCTACTCAATATTGAATTAGGACTTACAGCTGCTGCCATCAGTGATATTGCTGATGTGACATTAGAAGCCACAAAAAGCCGTATTCGTTATGCTTATCAAAGCATTAAGCAATGTGTTGCAACCAAATGGCAAGGGGTGACTCATGAGTGATAAAGATAAGCCTCAGTCTGGGGCGCAAACAGATGCTGTCAACATGACCGACGAAGCATTTAATGCATTGCAACAAGACATTAAAGCTTTATATCAGCAGCAAGATCTTGAAAGACCATCAGCTGCGATAGATGCGGCGATTTTATTGCAAGCCAAAGCCGTTAAAGGTGCTGGCGGGGATAAAACCGAGCAATTACATACCAATGTTGTGCCGATAAGCTTTTGGAAAAAGCATCGCTTACCTTTATCAAGCGCAGCGTCTGTGATGCTAATCGCATCTGTTATGTTACTTAACCCTGATTTTAGCCAACATGCTAAAACTGAACTTGATGATAGTATGCCAGTCATGGCAGACACTGCTGTACCTACCCCAACACCTGCAATGATGCGCAGTGGGCCGCTTTCTAATGAACAGCCAAGCACTCAGTCAAGTGCACAGCTAGATATTCAACCAAGTATTCAGAGTAGTAATCAATCTACTAACGAGGCTAGCAACTCAGTTGACGTTATTAAGCAGGAGCAAACGCTCACTAACAGTACCCAACCTAAATCGGCTCAACAACTTGCTTCACAAGCACAAACTAAAGATCAAACTCAGGCAAATGTACAAGCATTTGATATGCAAATACCTAATGATAATGCGATCAATAATGAGCGCGCTGGTATTGAAATGAATCAAGCTGAAATGCAAGTCATTGAAGAGTTTGCGTCGAAAGAACAACAGTCTTTGGCTGCGCCAGTTATGCAACATGACTCAGCAACTAAGGCGATAGGTAGGCTTAATGAATTGGTAAAAAATAAAGACTATGTAGAGGCAGAGCGCTATATGCTGACTATTGAGCAGCGCTTTCCTGATATTGTTAACCCAACGCACCCGCAACATGAACAATATACTGAGTTAAAGCAGTTATTAACCGCTAAGTAATGCTTGTTTTTGTCTAATGATGTTAACGGCTTCTAAAATTAGAGAGCCCTTTTTATAGAGAAAGGGCTTTTAGGTATTCTAACGCTCATTTAGTTACAATTTCTTGTCATTAAATTGGCCTTTAAAGAGCAATTGATACTGCTAAGTTGCAATTAATTTGCTAATTTGAGTCCTTGAAAATAATAATATTTACAAGGACTTTTCTGGCTATGAAACTTCGTCACTCTGTTACTGCTTGTTTATTGGCATTAGGCTTGAGTAGTACATCAGCTTTTGCGCAGAATATCGATAATCAAGGTTATTACCGCGCGCCTGCATTACATGATCAAACTGTGGTATTTACTGCCGAAGGTGACCTATGGGCCAGCCAGTTAAATCAAACCAATGCCAAGCGTATTACCACACAAGCGGCGGAAGAGTTAGATGCTGCGATATCTAAAGATGGTCAATGGATAGCGTATACTGCTAATTACGAAGGCGCGACAGAAGTTTATGTTATGCCAATAGACGGTGGCGTTGCCAAACGGGTAAGTTTTGAAAATAGTCGAGTCCGTCTTCAAGGTTGGACGGCATCAGGTGAAGTCCTTTATTCAACCGACAATGCCCATGGCCCTGCAAACTACTGGGTGCTTAAAACCGTAAACCCAACCTCGTTAGTCATCACCAATTTACCCTTAGCTGATGCCATCGAAGGCACGATTGATGAGCAAGGTAGATATGTCTATTTTACCCAATTTGGTCTGCAAGCTAGTGGCGATAACGCCAAGGTTTATCGCGGCGGCGCTTTAGGTGAAATTTGGCGTTTTGAACTTGGTAGTAATAATGAAGCGCAAAAGTTAACGACATCTCACGAAGGTTCAGTAAGACAGCCCATGCTTTGGCAAGATAGGTTGTACTTTGTCAGTGACCAATCAGGTAATGATAATATTTGGTCGATGCAACTTAATGGGACTGACATCAAGCAACACACCCAGTTTGACGAGTGGCAAGTTCGCGATGCGACGTTAAATCAAGGCCGCGTTATTTTTCAGCATGGCGCAGATTTAAAAGTGTTTGATATTGCAGCGGCTGATTCGTCAACTCTCGATATTAATCTGACATCAGATTTCCCTCATCGACGTGAACACTGGGTTAACGACCCAATGGAATACGCAACGTCAGTAGAGTTTGCTGCTACAGGTGACAAGGCGGTCATTACAGCTCGAAGCCATGTGGCGATAGCAAGCCATGATGGTCGACGTTTAGTCCAGATCCAAAGTCCTGCAGAGTCGCGTATCCGAGATGGTATTTTAAGCATTGATGAAAAATGGGTATATGGCATCAGTGATGCTTCTGGCCATCAAGAAATATGGCAGTTTCCAGCCGATGGAACCGAAGGGGCTAAACAATTAACCAAAGATGGCACTAGTTTACGCACCAGCTTACATTTATCTCCTGATGGGCGTTATATCGCCCATGATGATTATGATGGCAATGTGTGGCTATTAGATTTAAAGAAAGGTAAAAACCAAAAGATTATCACTAATGGTGAAGGACTTGGCGAATACCCTAATATCGTCTGGTCTGCTAACAGTCAATTCATCGCAGTCACTAAAGCTGAGGTCGGTAAGCAGCGCCCGCAAATCGTGCTGTATTCTTTGTCAGAAGAGAAGTCAAAATCTCTCACCAGTGACAAGTATGAATCTTTCTCACCAAGCTTTAGCCCTGATGGCCAATGGCTGTATTTTTTATCAAATCGTCATTTTGATGCCACGCCAGGTTCTCCTTGGGGAGACAGAAATATGGGGCCGATATTCGATAAACGGACTCAAGTTTTTGCTATTGCGCTTAAGGAAAAAGCGGTTTTTCCATTTGTGAAGCCAACAGAGCTTAATGTAAGTCAATTGGCTGAACAATCTGATGACACAGATTTTGCCACTAAAAAAATTAGAATTGATTGGCAAGGGATTAATCAGAGACTTTGGCAAGTTCCAATTGCATCAGGTAATTATGATCAATTAACCGTGCTAAAAGATAAATTCTATTTACTGGATACTCAGGCCAATAAAACCAGTTTGAAATTGGTTAAGTTTGATCATTTATCTCCTGAGTTGAGCGAGTTTGGCGCTGATATAGCTGCTTACAAGGTGTCAGCAGGTGGCGAAAAACTACTCATTACTAAACAGTCAAATCCTAGCGAACTTCATATTGTTGCAGTTGGCGATAAACTGCCAGCGGAGCTTAAAAATACCAAAGTCGATACCGCACAATGGCAATTAGCGATTTCGCCAATGCAAGAGTGGCAACAGATATTTGAAGATGCCTGGTTAATGCATCGTGATTCATTTTACGACAAAAATATGCGGGGTAAGAACTGGGCTGAAATTAAGAAAAAGTACCAGCCTTTACTCGCAAGGCTGACTGATAGAAATGAACTGAATGACATATTCAAGCAAATGATGGGTGAGCTAGATGCGCTCCATTCGCAGGTTAGAGGAGGCGATATTGCTAAAAATGACACTGCTGCTGGGGCAAGTTTAGGCGCTAGGTTATCACAAACTTCAAAAGGGATTGTGATTAGCCATATTTATCAAAACGATCCAGAACTTCCAAGTCAAGCGTCGCCATTAGCGCGGATTGAAGTGGATGCAAAGGTAGGCGATATTATTCTAGCCATTAACGGCAAGCCGGTGACAAATATTGCAGAAGTGACTCAAGGTCTTAGAAATCAAGCTAAAAAGCAGGTGTTACTTGATATCAAACGTGGCAAAAACAGTCATAGCACGATTGTGGTTCCGCACGAAAACGCAACGGATGCCAAATTACGTTATTTAGACTGGGTGAATAATAATGCCAATAAAGTTGCTGAGGCCAGCAACGGAGAAATGGGTTACTTACACCTGTATGCAATGGGTTCTGGCGATATAGAAAGCTTTGCACGTGAGTTCTATACCAATTATGACAAAGCGGGTTTGATCATTGATGTTCGCCGTAACCGAGGTGGTAATATTGATAGCTGGATTATTGAAAAGCTACTGCGCCGCGCTTGGGCATTTTGGCAACCAACAACTGGCTCAGCCAATGCCAATATGCAGCAAACCTTTAGAGGTCACTTAGTGGTGTTAGCCGACCAAATGACATATTCAGATGGCGAAACCTTTTCAGCAGGCATAAAAGCACTTGGAATTGCGCCAGTTATTGGTAAGCAAACTGCGGGTGCAGGAGTGTGGTTAACAGGTCGAAACCGCCTCACCGATAAAGGGATGGCACGGGTGGCTGAATTTCCTCAGTATGCAATGGATGGCCGTTGGATTATCGAAGGTTTTGGCGTAACACCTGATATTGAGATTGATAACTTACCTCATGCCACGTTTAACGGTGTGGATGCTCAGCTTAATAAAGCGATTAGTTACCTTAAAGATGAAATGATTCAAACGCCTATTTTACCCTTAAAGGCACAACCGATCCCAACAAGTGGGGCTGCAGCGGATATTTTGCCGAACTAATTATAATCTCCGCTTGAGTTTTAAAGCCGCTATCGAGTAATCGCGTTAGCGGCTTTTTATCTAAACTTGATTATTTTGTGTACAAAAAGTAATCGACAGGTGTTTGTTTATTAGGTAGTTTAAATGCTAATTATGGCAGGTAAGCCAAATGAGTGAATAGTTTTTAAATCAGATCTAAGGATGGATGTGAGTGATATGAGTGACTTCAGTTATACAAAACAAGCAAAACTTGAGACATTAATTAATGCTGGAAAGTGGCGATTTGTCATAGTACATGGCGTTTTGGGGTGGGGGATTTCTACCGCCTTTTTTATCTATCTTATCGATCATTATGTTATGAATACTCAACTTATAAACTCTTTTACTCAAGCATTAATGATCTATCCACCAGCAGGGTTTATTTTCGGCTTAGTGATGTGGGCTATGATTAAAAATGAGCACAATAAAATGTTTGCTGACTTGAGCCATCATAATCCTCAGCAGTAGGTTAATTATTTATTGCGTTCTAATTCAAGACGGTAAAATTAGAGACAAAAAAGCCACTCATTGAGTGGCTTTTTTAGTGTTATTTAATCGCTCAATAGCGTATCTGTTTAGAATTAAAGATTAATCTCTACTTCAGAGTTGATGCTATTTGCGATAAAACAATTTGCATGGGCTTTATCGTGTATTTTTTGAAGGACTTCTTGGCTAACTTCCACGCCATCGGCAAATATCACTTGTGGGTTTAAGCTCATTTTAGTGACGGCGAGTTTGCCGGATTCATTCTTGCCTAATTCGGCTACAGCATTGTCAGTATAACTGGTGACGGTTAGCCGCTTTAAATGTGCTATCGCTAAAAACGTTAACATATGACATGAAGATAGTGCTGCTAATAAACTCTCTTCTGGATTCACCTTTGCCTCGTTGCCTTTGAACTCTGGGGCTGAAGAAGCATTAATTACTTGGCCGGTACCAAACTCTATTTGATGATCTCGGTTAAACTCTGGCGCAGTATGCTCAAAATGATCTGCTTGCCACTTTACCGTTAACTTAAAACCCATCTAAAAATCCTTTATTAACAATATCAAATATTTAGATAGGCTTGGTTTGAGTTTAACTCAAATAATTTCAAGCAATTATCTAGACATTTTTAGCTGAACAAGCATTTTACCTAAGTGACTGCTGAAATCTACTAAAGCTTAGATATTTAACGACTAGCCTAGATGTAAAAATACCTTTGCATTTTTATTTGAGCATTTTTTATGCGCTATTTCATTCGCTTAGGTGTAATTTGATAACGCAGGTTGTTAATCAAATGTTATGAATACGTATGCAATAAATTGAGGCTAATACTTATCCATGACTAGTATAGAAAAATAATAATGCCTGATATTCCATTAGTCTGAGTCGTATAACTGAATGTTGGGTGACTATAAAGTCAGTAAGGTGAGGGGAAACTCAATGTTCAATTGTAAACCTAGTGTTTTATCGCTAGCGCTAGCGGCAGCAGGAGTCAGTTTTATCTTAACTCCTAATCACGCATTTGCGGCTGAAGAAGTTAAAACGCAAACCATTCAGCCATCAACAGCAGATGTAGAAGTTGATGCAACTGAAACCACTGCGCCAACCAATGTGTTAGCTGAAAACGAACAAGAAGCAGATGACGACACTGGTATTGAGCGTATCAATGTCACCGGTTATAGCCGTAGCTTGATTGATTCACTGAATTCAAAACGTTATGGGGATACCGTTTCAGAACAACTTTCAGCTGATGATTTAGGAGCGCTGCCTGATGTTTCTATGGCGGATGCACTAACTCGCCTTCCTGGTATTTCAGCTGTACGTACAGGTGGTCAAGCCGCTGAAATTAACATTCGTGGTATGTCAGGTGGCTTTGTTTTTTCAACCTTAAACGGGCGTGAACAAGTATCCACTAGTGGTTCACGCAGTATTGAGTTTGATCAATACCCTTCAGAATTAATCAGTTCGGCAGCCGTTTATAAATCACCGAAAGCCTCACTTATTGAAGGTGGTGTCGCAGGTACTGTTGAGCTCACGACTGTCAGCCCATTAAGCAAAGAAAAACAGCACAACTTTACCGCCAATGTCCGTGGTATGTATAACGATCGCGCCGATGAAGTTTATGGTGCTGAAGAGTTTGGTCACCGTTTAAGTTTTTCTTATCAAGGTAAGTTTTTAGAAGATACCTTAGGTGTTGCAGTTGGGTATGCTCGCCTTGAGCAACCAAGCGTGGCAACGCAATTTATTGGCCTTGCTTACAATGACTCTAAAGATGTTGATGGTATTGATGGCGACACCAATGGCCCAGAAGATAACCCTGCCAATGAGTACATAAGTGAAGGTTTTGAAGTTCAACATTTAGGTGGTGTTGAAACGCGTAACGGTTATATGGCTGCCGTTGAATGGGCACCTGTCGATAACTTTGTGTTAAAAGCCGATGCCTTTATGTCACGCTTTGATAGTGAATCATTTGCTCGTGGATTTAGAACAAAATTTGGTGGCTCAAGTGCTAGCGTATCAAACCCAACTTATGACGGTAACTCTGTCATCGGTGGCACATTTAACCGAACCTCGAAAAGCTATACCCGTGTAGAAATTGTCAACGATGATAACCAAGACTTTGATGAAGTTGATAGTTTTGGTATTAACGGTGATTGGCAGGTAACCGACCGTTTAAATGTGAATGTTGATGTGTCTTTATCTGCGGCTAAAAGTGATTTCAGAAATGGACTGTTGTGGTCAAATGTTGCCGTTGATGCTAATGCCGATAGCCTTATTTTTGATGAAAATGTATCGGTAAGCTACTTATTAAATGGTTTAGACTTACCTGATGTCGGCTTTAATCAAGCTGATGCATTTTCTGATATTGATCGAGTGATGGTCAGTAAATACGGTATTTACCCATTTGAAAATGAAGATGAAGTTAAAGCTTATCGCGTTGATTTTACCTATGAGTTAGATAATGACTTTATCTCGAGTGTTGAGTTTGGAGCACGTTATTCTGATAGAACTTATTCAAATGACCGCTCGGTATTTGAATACGGTAACGATGGCGCATTTTCTAAATCAGAGCCACCTTTAAAACTCACAGACGACATGGCTACAGTGGTTGATTGGGAAGGCGACTTCTCGTACTTTCCATCCTATCTTGCGATTGATTTAGATAAAGCACTCAATGCATGGTTCCCTGATGGCACACCAGATCCAGTGCAAACTTGGGGTAATGCTGGTGGCGTAATTGACCCGAAAGGCTACACCACTAACTATTCGTGGTCGGTGCTACAAAGTGGCGATGTTTATGAAGAGGTGCTTTCTGGTTATGTGATGGCAAACATCGATACCGAAATTGGCGGCTTACCGATTACAGGTAACTTTGGTGTTCGAGTCGTCAATACCGACCAATCAGCAACGATGCTGCAAAATGTTGAAGGTGACCCAGAATTAGGCGCACAAAACATTACCGATGAAATTGGCATTATTAACCAAAACTATGCCCAAACAATTCAGGGTGTGGATTACACCGATTACCTGCCATCAATTAACTTAAATTTCAAAGTATCAGATGACTCGCAAGTTCGTTTTGCAGCAGCGAAGGTCATGTCTCGTCCTCCGATTAACCGTCTTGCGGGTGATATTAGTGCATCCGTTTCTGATGATGGTGAAATAAATGGTTCGAGCACCAATAACCCATTTTTAATGCCGTTTTATGCTAATCAATACGACATATCTTATGAATATTACTTTGATGAAGGTGCGCTAGTTGCAGCCCTTTTCTACAAAGATATTGATTCATTTATTGATACTGTCGCCATTGAAAACTTCGATTTTAAAGGCAACGGTTTTAACGTCCCTGACTACATTATTGACGAAGACAGCGGTGAGCAAATTGAAACCACTAATGGCACTTACACTACAGCAGTAAACAATGCCGAAGGCGGTTATATTCGTGGTCTTGAATTAGCTTACACCCAAGTGTTTGCCTCATTACCTGCTGGCTGGTCTGGTCTTGGTTTTAACGCCAGCTACTCTTACACCGAGTCTGAAGTACAGTCGATTACCAATCTTGGTGGCGATACAACAACTCAAGATTTACCTGGGCTTTCTAACAATGTGGTTAGTGCCACGCTGTTTTATTCCTACGAAGGTTTTGAAACTCGTTTAAGTGGCCGTTTCCGTGACGATTTCGTGTCTGAGCAAGTGGCAATTAACGAGCAGGTAGTGAACTTTGATGGTGAGACGGTACTTGATTACCAAGCATCATACCAAGTGACTGATGGTTTAGGGGTGTTGTTCCAAGTGAATAATTTAACTGATGAGCCCACTAAGAGTTACTTTGGCACCGAAAACAAAACCGGCACGATCCAATATTTTGGCCGTGAATACTATTTGGGGTTCACTTATGCCATGTAAACACAATTATAAAAACAACTTAACGTTAATTCGAGTGATGGGTCATCAAATTAAAAACAACAAACTGATGACGCAATTAATTCAACATTCTATGGGGAGAAGTCACTCATGATGAGTATTTCTAGAGTCATAAAGTTATCAGCTGTAGCAGCAAGCTTAGCTACGCTCGCTGGTTGTGGTGGTGGGGATTCATCTGAACCAGGTGAAGTACTATTAACATGTAACGTGCCGAATATACCAAATGCTGCAGGTACTGAGTGTGTCCCGCCGCCGCCGTTAAGTTGCCCTGCACCTAAATTTCCAGATGCTAAAAATGAAAGTTGTATTGTGGGTTACAACCCTGAGCTTCCTGAACCAGTGGTTTATGCTGGCGAAAACCAAGCAGTATTGTATTACAACCGCATTAAAGATAAGAACAATAGCGACTCAAATACCAATTACCCAGGTTATAAGTTACATACTTGGAATAACGATACTTGTGATAGTTATGCCGCGCCATTTGATTCAACCGATTGGGCGAATGGTCATTCGTTTGATGGTATTGATCCTAACTATGGAGCGTATTGGATTATTAACCTCAAAGAAGGTTATGGCGAATGTGCCAACTTTATTATTCACATTGGTACAGAAGGTTCTGGTAAAGCTTTAGGTGATGGTGATTTAGTCATGAACCTTAAAGTGCTAGCTGAAGAAGGTGAGGCTGAGGCCAACTTTAACCGCACTAACTTTACCATTCATGGTGAAAGTGATGTTTATGATTATCCAATTTTAGACGTTGGCTTTTCTATTGCAGGAGCGAGTGCGCATTGGCTAGATCAAAACACTTTTGTGTGGAATGAAGACCCAGATGGAATTGCAAAATTTGTCATTCATCATTCTGATTCAGCAGGTATTGCTGCAGACAATGATGGCAATATTACTGGTACACAAGTTGAAGTGATGTCCAGTGAGCTTACTGATGAACAAAAAGCATTAGTACCACATTTAGCAGATTGGCCAGCCTATGAAGCGGACTTCAGTGCTGAAGAAGCTAAAATGATTGCTAAAAATCAATTAGTGATGGCTGCGTATGATGGCGATAACAAGCCTGTAGCAGCGAGCCATGTACAGGTAGCTAAAGTGCTTGATGCACTATATACCTCAGGCGAAAGCGATGCTGATGAAGCTGATTTAGGTATCATTTATGATGGCAGTAATATCATGGCCAAAGTGTGGGCTCCTACTGCGCAAACGGTTAATTTAAAAGTTTATGATGCTGCTAAAAATCTAACCAATACCGAAGCTATGACGTTAGATGCTGAGACCGGTATATGGTCATTTAGTGGTGATATGAGCTTAGATAGAATGTATTATCGTTATGAGTTAATGGTATTTCATCCAGTCACCAAAGCGATTGAAACGTTAGAGTCTACAGATCCGTATTCGCTCAATGTCTCTACCAATGGCCGCTACAGTCAGTTTATTAACTTAAGTGATGATGACTTAAAGCCTGATGGTTGGGATGACCACGAAGTGATGACGGTTGCTAACCCAGAAGATATTGTTATTTACGAAGGGCATGTGCGTGACTTTAGTGCACGTGATGAGAGTACTTCAGAAGCCAATCGCGGTAAATATTTAGCCTTTACTGAAGATGGCAGTGTTCCTGTAGAGCATCTACGTAAGCTTGCAGAAAGTGGCGTGACTCATTTTCACTTATTGCCATTAACTGATATAGCCACCATTAATGAAGATCCAGCTGAACGCGTTGATATCACAGATACCTTAGGCACCTTGTGTGACAAGGTTGAAGACAACGCAGACGCGTGTGTGACTCAAGATAAGTCAGCGACGATTCAATCTATTCTTGAAGGGACATTGCCGGGCTCAAAAGATGCGCAAGCACTCGTTAATGCTATGCGCGGTTATGACAGCTTTAACTGGGGTTATGATCCGCAGCACTTTATTGCACCTGAAGGCAGTTATGCCAGTGATGCCGATGGTATTGCCCGCGTTAAAGAGTTACGTGAAATGAACCAAGCACTGCATGGTTTAGGCCTGCGCGTAGTGCTAGATGTGGTGTATAACCATACCAGTTCATCTGGGCTTTGGGATAACTCGGTACTCGATAAAGTGGTACCAGGCTATTACCATCGCTATAACGAAATTACCGGCAATATTGAGTCATCAACTTGTTGTGATAATACGGCGACTGAACACCGTATGATGGACAAATTTGTTACTGACTCTATGGTTATTTTAGCTGAGCAATATGGTTTTGATGGTTTCCGTTTTGATGTCATGGGCCATATGCCTAAGAGCAGTATTTTAGCCGCTCGTGAAGCAGTTCAAGCTGTTGATGCTGATAACTACTTTTACGGTGAAGGTTGGAACTTTGGTGAAGTTGCTGACAATCGCTTATTTGAGCAAGCTGTTCAAGCCAATATGGCAGGCAGTGAAGTCGGTACATACAATGACCGTATTCGTGAAGCCGTTCGAGGCGGAGCTTTATTTGCTTTAGAACAGAAAGATGACTACCTGCGCGATCAAGATACCTTACGTTTATCAATGGCGGGTAACTTACAAAATTACGTACTTAAAGACTTTAACGGCAATACCGCAACGGGGAGCAGCTTTAGCTGGAACTCACAACCTACTGCGTATGCGTTAGACCCTGCTGATAGTATTAACTACGTATCAAAGCATGATAACGAAACCTTATGGGATATTCTGCAGTACTCAAACGACATTGGTTTATCGTTGGATAGCCGTGTACGAGTGCAAAATATCGCCGCAACAATTCCATTAATGAGTCAAGGTATTCCATTTTTACAAATGGGTGGCGACATGTTGCGCTCTAAATCATTAGACCGTAACACCTATGACTCAGGAGATTGGTTTAATTGGGTCGACTTTACTAAGGGAAGTAACAACTGGAATGTTGGCCTTCCGTTAGAGCAAGACAACGCAGAAAAAATGGATCAAATTATTGAGCTTGCTGGTAACCCTAATTCAGCGCCATCTATGTCTGAAATAGAGTTTGCTTCAAACGTTTTTAATGAGTTCTTGTCCATCCGTAAAACAAGCCCATTACTGCGCTTAACAACAGAACAAGACATTCTTGACCGTGTTGGTTTCCATAATATTGGTACAAACCAAACCCAAGGCGTGATTGTCATGAGTGTTGATGATGGTGCTGGGTTGGTGGATATCGACCCAACAGTTGATTCCATGGTGGTAATGATTAACGGCAGTGAAAATGAGCAGTCTCATACTGTGTCTACAGCTGCAGGTTTCAGTTTACATCCAACACTGTCAATGTCTGTTGATTCAACAGTACAAAACGCTAACTTTAGTGAAGGCGAGGGTGAAGGTACCTTTACTGTGCCTGCATACACCACCGCAGTTTTTGTTAAAAACCAAGGTGATGCACAAGGTACTGGTTTAAGTGCAGACGCGACTGCGGGTGCGCCAGATGTTGTACCTTACGGTAGCACAGAGGTGTTTGTTCGTGGCGGCATGAACGGTTGGGGCGAAGTTGATAGCTTTACCTATATTGGAAATGGCGAATATCGCGTCGCGATTACTCTAGCAGCTGGTGGTTATGACTTTAAGATTGCCTCTGCTGATTGGAGCACCGTTGATTTTGGTGGTGTATCAGATGCTGAAGCCGGTGTAGATGAAGATGTGGCCGAGCAACTTGCAGCAAGTGGCGCTAACTTAAGCTTTACAGCCGCAATTGATGCAACTTACGTATTTTCACTCAATGCAGCAGATAAAGATAACCCAGTGCTAACGGTATATAACGAAGAGCCATTTGTTGGCACCAGTGTGTATGTTCGTGGTGGCATGAATGGTTGGGGCGAAACCAATGAGCTGGTATACATGGGTGGTAGTATTTATCAAGCTGAAATCCTAGTCTCAGCTGCAAATCATGAGTTCAAAGTGGCTTCTAGTGACTGGTCTACGGTTGATTACGGAAGTTTAGATGATAATGGCGCAGTGACTTTGGGAACTGCAAAAGCGTTAGCCGTTTCAGGCACCAATATGAGCCTTAACTTTGAAACGGAAGAAATGTACACCTTCACGTTTGATATGAGTAATCGCTCAGAGCCTGTGTTAACCGTCAACAAAACCGATATGTTTGCTGGTAACACTGTGTATATTCGTGGCGGTATGAATGGCTGGGGTGAAGTTGATGCTCTGAGTTATCAAGGCTCGTCAGTTTACAGTGTGGATATCGCGCTTGAGGCGGGTAATGCCGAGTTCAAGATTGCTACTGGCGATTGGTCAACTGTCGACTTAGGTGCGATTGCAGGTGAAGAAGCGGTCATTGAAGGTGATATGAAAACCTTAGCTTCAAAAGGAGCAAACATGATGTTTGACGTGGCAACTGCTGGCACTTATCGCTTTACTGTAACAGGCCCTAGCACTAGCTCACCCGTTTTGACTGTGACTGCGGTTAACTAAAACAGATGAGTCATACAGTGATAATGTCTGTTTATTAGAGCTTTAATTTGAGACTAAGTTACGTGTGATTAGTACTTTATTGCAAAAGCCAGTTGGGTTCCCAGCTGGTTTTTTTATTTAAGCGGAGCTGGTGGCTTCTAAACGCTGAACCTCGCAATATTTTTCATAACCAACAAACATAAATAGCTCAAACTTTCCCCGTATCATATGGCTCAATGTGATAGGTTATAGGCCTCAAATCTCAGAATTATTGGGCATCATTAATGTGGATAGCACTTACGATACTTGCCGCTTTTATGCAGTCTTGGCGAAATGCATTTCAAAGCGAGCTAAGCCAGCAAGTTAAAGTCAGTGGTGTCACACTCGCACGCTTTATTTGGGCTGGCCCTATTGCTGCGATCTATTTATTTAGCCTCTATCAAATCCAACCTAGCGAACTCCCAAAGTTTAGTTATCAGTTTTATGGCTTTGTGATTGGCGCATCATTAATGCAAATACTGGCAACAGGATTGATGGTTAAATTGTTTCAATTAAAAAACTTCGCGGTAGGGGCTGGGCTTGCTAAAAGCGAAGCGCTAGTCGCTGCTATTTTGGGGGTGTTGTTTTTTGGCACTAGCTTGAGTTTACTGGGTTGGATTGGGGTGATTATTGGCGCAGTAGCAGTGATGTTACTGAGCACTCAGCGCGGCGTTAAACGGTTATCACTCAATACCATACTATTAGGCTTAGGCAGTGGTGTCGCGTTTGCTTTTACTTCTCTTTGGGTCAGAGAGGCAAGTTTATTGTTGATTGCAGATACAGGCGTAGTTGATGCTATCCCTTTTACCCATAGAGCGGCTTGGGTGTTGCTATCAGTGATAGGTCTACAAACGCTGATATTAGTGACATATTTAAGCATAAAAGACCGCATCACCTTATTGGCATTATGGCAGAGGCCTCGACTGACATTACTCATAAGTATTTGTAGTTGTATCGCATCAATTGGTTGGTTTAGTGCCATGTCGTTACAAGCGGTTCCATACGTCAAAACTTTAGGCCAGATTGAAGTGTTTTTTACCATGTTGATCAGTGTTTTTTGGTTTAAACAAAAAATAAAAATGAATGAAGTATTCGGTTTAGTATTAATTGCTGTCGCGGCCATTCTAGTTATGTGGACATAGAGAATGTCTCAAATAATTGGCATTAAAATCAATAAGGGGGTAATGGCTAATAGTGATTTCAATTTGTTGTTTTTTCATACTATACTGGCGAAGGTAGAACCAAGACATCATTATTCAGGGAGAGTTTTATGGATCTGGTTGCTCATCGTTTCGCGCGCAAAAAAACGTCGCCAATAGTCACGTCGCCAATAGTCACTAAGTGGAGCACCGCGTTGAGTTGTGCAAGTTTGTCATTATTACTTAGCTCAAATGTGCTTGCAGCGACAATTTCAGAAGAAGAAATCCTTGAAGACACAGGAACCCCCACAGCTCAAACTTCAATTGTTTCAAAGGCGGCTCTTGATGAGTCTGCAATCGTTAAAGCGTCCTTCACTCCTGAACAGCTAAGCCTACCTCAAGATAGCAAATACGATTGGCTGCAATTCACTTCGTTAGAGCTGTTAAAAGGCGAAATCAAAAACTTATATGACGATAAATTAGAATTCGAAAGTGATGAACTGGATACAATTTTTATTGATTGGGAAGATGTAAAAGTACTGCAAAGTGCTGGTGTTGTGAGTATTGGTTTTTTAGATTTATCTACTCACAGTGGTCAGTTACTGGTTAAAGACGGCATTATGTATATCGATGGGCAGCAGTATGATCGCAGCCAAATATTAACGATTATTGCCGGTGAGCAAAAAGAGTCGAATTACTGGTCGAGTAAAATTTCCTTAGGGGCAAACTTTCGCTCAGGCAATACTGATCAAATCGATTACAGTGCTATAGCGAAAACGGTTCGCCGTACCACCGAATCTCGTTTCAATTTTGATTATATTGGAAATTATTCAAAATCTGACGATGAAGAGAAGATTAACAACAATCGTATCAATACCAATTTTGATTGGTTCTTATCTAAGCAATTCTATTTAAGACCAATATTCGCTGAAATCTATACTGACAAGTTTTTGAACATCGAATATAAACTCACCTTAGGTTCGGGTTTAGGTTATAACATTATTGATAATGCTAAAACTGAATGGAGTATTTCAGGCGGCCCAGCGTATACCTACACAAAGTTTAATAATGTTGAGGATGGCGTTGATACAGACAGCAGCTCAGCAACAGTGGTAGTTGAAACTGTTTATGATACTGAAATAACCAGTGATATTGATTTTGTTACTTCATATCGAGTCCAGTACGGTAATGACGATTCAGGTGGTTACACACACCATGCTTTAGCGACGCTAGAGATTGAACTGACAGATATGTTCGATTTAGATTTATCGTTTGTTTGGGACCATACTGGCAGCCCACAACCTGATTCAGACGGGAACACACCTAAGGAAAATGATTACCAATTTATTGTCGGTTTTGGTATCGATATTTAAACGCATCATTGAATGAGAAGGCTCAATTTTGAGCCTTTTTTTGTGCCAGGAAATAGTGAACATAGCCATTAATTGTGAGCTGGCAGACCAATGTTCCAATGGCTGCCCCAGCCAGTAAATCGCCTAAAAAGTGATAATTTTGCCCTAGTTGACCGATGATGACAGCAGCCATGCAAAATATCCACAACAACCTAAATTGGGGTGTGAAATACCAAAACAAACTGGCAAAAGCGAAAGTAAGTAATGCGTGCCCTGATGGAAAAGAGTGAAAGCTATTGGAAAGTGAAAAGGGGTGAAAGCTTTCCACGCCATGGCTAATCCATGAAAGGTTATCGTTAGTCCAAGTCTCAGGCCAAGTGCGACCGAATAATACTTTGGCGCCAACTCGAATGATGCTAGCGAAAATGGCCAGCAAAATAATGATCTGCCGAATATGAAATAGCCTAGTCTGATAGCGCTTGCTGAAACTCATAAGCACAATCGTTGCCGCAATTATTTCGAGCATCAGAGGTATTTTAGAAAAGCCTTCAAACATCAAATTTGATCGACTTTGTTGATGCATAAATTCGGCAATGCTTCGGTCAAAATAGACAATACTGAGTAGAGTAGCCATCCCAGCGAGAAGGTAAGCCGAGATAATAACAGGGCTAAAAGGGGTGGGTATTGGACTCGTAAAGTGACTCGCCGCTTGTTGTTTAGCAAGTTTCACAGCGCTATATCTTCAGTTAACTGGTTAATTTTTTCAGCTAAAGCTTCGTTAACTGGAGTCGAAATACCATGCTGTTGCGCTCTAGCTGTAACAAAGCCATTAATTTGCTTAATTTCAGTGGTGCGTTGATGTTTTACATCTTGGTACATGGAGGAAAAGTTATTGGCTGTGAGCTGAATAACGTTATAAATGGTACTGAGAGACTCAGTTAGCGAAAGCTGAACTCCTTCAGCCTTTGCTACTTCAATGCACTCAGTGGCAATAGCATTGATTCGATCTTGGTATTGCGCTTGTGCGAGTTGACCGTTGTTACACTGCTCGATTGCAGTGAGTGGGTTGATGGCGCAATTGACTATGAGCTTTTGCCATAAACCGAGCAAGATATTTGAGTGAGTCTCACTATTTGGAATTGTACTTAATAGTATTGATTCCAATTGCTGTGATATTGCCGCTCCGCGGATTTTGCCAATAACAGTTTTACCTGTGCCAGTTTGACGAACGTGCAGTTGCCCTACCTTTAATGCGGCTTGAGAAGTCGTTCCAAGATATAAACAGATATCGTCACGTTGATGGGTTTCAATAAGCTTAATGACCTGGAGGTGTGGTCCCAATCCATTGTGTAGCAATAACAAGGTAACTTTACTGGGTAGTTTATCAATGAGCGCTGCAACAGCATCATTCACCTGATAAGACTTTACGCACATAATAACCAACTCAATATTCGATAACTGTTCAGATGTGACAGCACTGAGATTATTAACCAAGCAAGGCTGAACTATGGTGTCATTTATTAATGAGTCATCAGAAAACGTTTCAACAGTCAGCGATTGAGTTTGAATGTCAGTTGTCGATAAACAGAAATTTCGACCGAGTAAAAGAGGTTTAGTAGGTTTTGATGGCGTGTTGTTAAGGGAAGTCGCGTGAGTCAGCTGATGATAAATCAGCATGCCAATAGCACCAGCACCGACGATGACAATATTGGGTGCATTTTGGTTAGATGCGCTTTTGTTAAGAGAGCTTTGGTTAGAAGCCTTTTGAGCAGGAGGAACCAGTTTTGAACTCATCAGTTACTCGCTTATGACGCTTTTGATGACGATTTAGGGAATAACCTAGCCGCTTGATACTTTCTAAATATAAACAAGAACATATAAAATAAAGCAATGCCAAATACATCTGCGACGACATCAGCCACAGAAGCACTACGATAAGGGATTTGAGATTGAATTACCTCAATCAATATTGCGTAAAAAGTCAGTACCGAGCACATCCAATACCACTTAGGTTTAAAAGCGAAGTAGGCTAAAAAAGCTAACCCGAAAAAACTCAGAGTATGGCCTACTTTGTCCATGTTATTAAAAGTAATGGGATAGTTCGGTTTTGAGAAAACAAGATAACTGACAACAAGAATAGCTAAAGCAAATGCAGCAGTGAAAAATAATTTTAATTTCATGTTGTCGTTTACTTAACCTGATGCAATATCGTCTGAGTGAAACAATGATAAAAAAAGCCGCGGGTAAAGTCATTAAATTCCAGTTAATTAATGTTTTCTATTTTATGGAGGGTTTGCGCTTCCTGTTAAAATGGTATTATTAGCACAATGATTAAATGGGAGAATAACTATGCCATCAATGGACATCGTTTCAGAAGTCGATGAAGTTGAATTACGTAATGCTGTTGAGAATTCACGCCGAGAACTTGCAGGTCGTTTCGACTTTCGTGGTAAAGAAGCTGAGATTGAACATAAAGATCATACAGTGACCTTAAAAGCTGAGGATGATTTTCAATGTCGTCAGTTAGTGGATATCTTACGCATTCAGTTAAGTAAACGTAATGTTGAACCATCAGCAATGGATGTTGACGAAAAGTCAGTGCATAGTGGTAAAACCTTCAGTTTGAAAGTGAACTTCAAACAAGGTATCGATACCCTGATTGCTAAAAAGTTGGTTAAACAGATTAAAGACAGCAAGTTAAAAGTGCAGTCATCTATTCAAGGCGACTCTGTGCGGGTTACCGGTAAGAAGCGTGATGATTTACAAGCAGTCATGCGCTTGGCAAAAGAGTCTGAATTGGGCCAGCCTTTTCAGTTTAATAACTTTAGAGATTGATGTATCGAAGGGCTGCCAATCGGGCAGCCTTTAGCTTGTAGCTTAATCTTTCAGTTTATTAATTTCTTCATTTAATTCATAACCTTTATCAGTCACAATTTTTTCCAAAATCACTAAACGATGTTTCATACTTTTGACTTCATCTACCAATTTCATCTTATCACTGCTATCTATTTTGGCTTCAAGTTGTTTCATCCGTAAACGATATTTGAAAAAGTCTGCCCCAAAGATGGCGAAAAAAACTATAGCGACGATGACAATATTACTGATATCCATATTTATCCCTTATGATTTCCAATAGAACTGCAATATAAGCAAAAATATAGCCAATAATGCAAGGTTATGATTAATATTGCTTTATGTTTTCTGTGGCATGTATATGTATAGTTAGAAATTATAGTTAATATTCATTGTGCTCACTCATTAGTGATTTTAGCCATTATCTTTAACAACCTTAATTGCCATCTTTGTATCAGATTCACCATTTTCTAAATTTAATAATCGGTCAGCTATTCGAGTTTCACTAAAATTTAATTGGCTTTTCATTTCAGTTGTTACCACTTACTGTCGCCTTGATGCTGCATACTTTTAAATTGCGACGTTAAGATCTGAGATATGACTACTGCAAAAATGAAATTCGCCATCGATGATGGTTCTACCAATGTTAAAATTAGCTGGATAAAAGACGAAAAGGTGCATTGTGTCACTTCGCCAAATTCTTTTCGTAAAGATTGGAAGAGTGCAGCATTACTCAATGGAAAGAAGATTTTTAACTACCAAATTGGCTCAACAAAATACACTTTTGATGCCACATCTGACAGAGCCTTATCCACTACTCACGTCGCATATCAGTATGATGATTTAAATCTACTTTCAGTGCATCACGCGCTATTACAAACAGGCATCAAACCTTGCCCCGTTAGTATTTTAGTAACCTTACCCATTACTGAATATTACAACGCAGACGATTGCCAAAAGAACGAAGCTAACATTGAGCGTAAGAAGGCTAACTTATTGCGTGAAATCTCGCTCAACAAAGGCGACTTATTTGACATTGTAGATGTAGAAGTCTTGCCAGAAAGTCTACCAGCAGTATTAACCACATTAGTGGATTCGGGCATTAATGCCTTTACTAAATCATTAGTTATTGATGTTGGTGGAACGACTCTCGATATGGGGGTGATTGTTGGTGAGTTCGATGATGTATCAAGCGTATACGGTAATGCAACGATAGGTGTGTCTATGGTAACTGATGCGGCCAGAAAAGCCTTAGCGGCAGCTGACAGCGATGCAAGTTACCTTGTGGCGAACGAATTGATTAAGAATCGTCATAACCGTGAGTTTGCGTGTGAAGTGATTAACGACTTAACCAAAGTGGATTGGGTACTTGAGCGTATCGAGCATAAAATCGAAGAGCTAGGCAATGCCATTGCCTATGAAGCGAAAACCTTTATGCGTAACCCTAACCGTGTTTATTTAGTTGGCGGTGGAGCAACACTAATCGAAGCTGCTGTGCATGAAGCATACCCAAGCCTTGGCGAAAAAATAGTGTTGCTTGCAAAACCTCAAGAAGCTTTATCGCGTGAGATTTGTTGTTATCACGCTGCTGAAAGTGATGACGTAAATGCTGATGACTCTGCAGCTGCTTAATAGGTAAAGTGTATGCGTATCCAATGTACTTTTAATTTAGCGCCAGAACTTCATGAACAGCATGGTTACGCCATAGAGAATCTGCGTGCTTGGCAAGTCAGTGAGAAAGAACGCAGCGATGAAAAAGATATCGCCCAGCAAAGGCGCAGCATTTTTCATCGTGACATTTATTTGTCTGGTTTGTATTTGCATCAGTTGTCGCCAGAGTTACCAAAACTTGTCAGTGAGCAATATCGCCCAAATGGTGTTAATGCAAAGCGAATTACTCAGCAAATATCATCGTTCGATGATGAGTTAACTTGCGGAACTCAAATGTCTATTGTTGAGGCTCCTGCTATAGCGGTACTTGATGATAGCCAATGGCTGAAGTTTGAAAAAATGCTCGCAAAGCAGCAACAAACTAGGCAGCAAGAGCAAGCTGATATAGATGCAAAAGCAAAGATTGAAACTGAAGCGAAGCATGGGCATTTAATCGAGCAGTTAAGTGAGCTTCTTACTAGTCAGTTTTCAGCCCAGTTGAGTCAATTTCAGGCTCAAAATGAGCAACTTCTGGCAGAGCTAAAAGTACAATCAGCTGCTCATTCACTTATCACAGACTCATCTGTTGCTGGCTCTCCTGATATTAGCTCTTTCGAATCGAGTTTAGCGGCAATTGAAACAAGACTAGATGATCACAATGTTGAATTACTTAACGCCATTAGTGCTAACCAACAAAGCTTATTGTCGGCATTTAATAGCGTTAAAAAGCAAATGAACAGTTTATCTGATCAAATGAGTCAAAACTTGGCTAATGGTTATCAGGCCTTGTCAGGTGAAGAGCCGGGGGCAGACCAATCACAAGTAAAACAACTTAATACCCAACTTCAACGTGCCAGTAAAATTAAAGCTAAAGGGCTTTGGTAGTTTGAATCAGTAACCACATCCAGTAATCACATCCAGCAACCAAGACTATTAACTAGATGCGGTAATTTGAACGGATAGTTAACGTGAGTATTCAAAAAAGCCCAAGTTAAACTTGGGCTTTTTTGGCTTTAAAGAGATAAAAGCCGTTAACTTTTGATTAAAAATGGGTATTGATGACCTAGCAGAGAGAGCTGCTTTGATTGATATTTGTACAGCTTTGTTGCTCTGATGATTGCTTTTATTATTTTTTAACCTCAGCCAGAGTTAAGATATGAGCGAATAAATTTAAATAGCTAATATTCAAACGCCTACATTAAAAAAAGAGCGTTGCACTGATAACAAGGCTAATTTACGCGTCAATAGCGGTTCTATTGCAAGTAATCTCAACACTGTTAACGGTGAAAATAGCAGTCTGATATGCATTTATTATCCCGAATTGAGATTATTTAATAGGACAACGAATAAAATAGAGAATCAACAGGATGAAAAATAAACGAAATATGGGCTTAATTGTTTGAAAAATGACAATAAATACAATTTCACAGTAAAGACGACAAAAGTTGCAGATTTTGTTGGAGTTTTATGTCTATACTAAAGCTGTAAAGCACGTAAATGACATACGTATGAAAAGCAGATAGTTTGTTTGTAAAGTTAACAATAATTTATACAACTACCCTTGTGATCTAGAACAAACGCCCCAAAATCTACTTATGTAAGAATAAATATCTGCTAGAAAGTGAAGTATATAGCAAGGCTATATTATTAAAGGATAAGTTATCTATGAAAATAAATCTTTCAGGTCACCATGTTGATGTTACAGATACTGTAAAAGAAGACGTTAGCGCAAAGTTCACTAAAATTGCCAGCCATTTCCCTACGTTAATATCGCTCGATATTATCATCTCAAAAGAACACGGCGAATTTGAAGTTGAAATCACGACAAATTATGAAGGAAGTCGTATAGCCGCAAAAGCCTCAGACCCTGTTATGTATCCAGCACTTTCAAGTGCAGGCAAAAAACTCGATGCAGCACTAAAGCATCGTAAAGGACAACTTAAAGCTGATTTGCACAATAAGCCAAAAGTAACAACGCCTGAAATCGCTCATGAAAAAGTTCAAGAAATGGATTTAAAGTAAGCGAGTTACGTTAATTAACGTATAAAAAAACGCAGTCAATTGACTGCGTTTTTTATTGCCGTAAATAAACGAATTAATCGTTGATTTCAGCATTGTGATAAACGTTTTGTACATCGTCACAATCTTCTAGAGCATTAATGAACTTGTCGAAGGTTTCAACATCTTCACCTGTCACTTCAGTCATTGCTTGTGGCACAAAGGTGATGTGCTCAACTTCAAAGTTGATATCAGCATTATCGTCAGTTAATGCGACACGGACCTTGTTAAATTCTGTAATTGGTGCGAATACGCTGATCATACCGTCTTCTAGTTCTACGTCAGTAACATCAACATCAGCCATCATCAATAATTCTAAAATGGCTTCATCGTCTTCACCAGCAAATACAAATACTGCTTGATGATCAAAGCTATGCGCAACAGTCCCCGGACCGCCTAATTTAGCGTCGTTTTTAACGAATGCTTGACGCACTTCAGTAAAGGTACGTTTAACGTTGTCAGTTAAGCAATCAACGATGACAGAACAGCCACCAGGACCAAAACCTTCATAACGAGCAGTGTCGTAATCTTCGCCACCACCACCTCTGGCTTTTTCAATGGCACGTTCAATAACGTGAGTCGGTACTTGGTCTTTTTTGGCGCGGGTAATTAAGCTACGAAGCGCTAAGTTACCATCAGGATCAACACCACCATTTTTGGCACAAACGTATATTTCTTTACCGTAGCGCGAGTAAATACGCGTCTTTTGGCCGGCAGTTTTTGCCATAGATTCTTTGCGGTTTTGGTATGCTCTTCCCATCTTGATCTCGTTTTTAATGTCGAAAATTGCCGCTGATTCTAACAAAAATAATCGCAGCTGTTTAGTCTATATAGGCACTGCAGTTGATGCAGATCAGCCGATAGAGGATTAGTGAGTTTAATTTACCATAGATGCTGTTAAATTTGTGTAAGATATTGATTGCCAGAATGAGGTATAAGTTTCAATATTCGTCTAGACTGATACGAGAGTTATAAAAACCATATCGTAAGCATGTAGTTAGCATCGGTAAGAGAGTGAAAATATGACAAAAGAGAGTCAAGAACCCGCCAGCACCAATGAAGATAATAAAGCGACGGTAACAGTATTATTTTATGAAGCGCCAGTAGGCCTGTTAATGAAAAATATAGTACTAACAGGTTTAGATGTGAGCGAGACGGGAAGGGTAATGCTTCCCAATGAGTTTAGGGTGGGGAAATCAATCATTGCTGTACTTGATGGTGAATGTAAAATTCTTAACTCATTAGGTGAGCGTGTGTATGCTCAAAAAAATTTAGTCTAATGTAGCACTATTTTTTATTTACAACGTACCTAGTGACTAAGTTAATACTGCCTAGTAACTATCTATACAGTAACTATATATACAGTAACTATCTATACAGTAAATAACTGCTGAGTAAAAATAAGGCGACTACTTGTGAGTCGCTTTTTTGTTTTTTATTGAATATGGATTATTCGACCCCATCTATTACATTAACAATGACAAACTTAAGCTAAATTATACGCTCAGCTTAAGTTTTTAAATAACAGCGAATCGCTATTTCAAGGAAGTACTATGCCAATGCCTGCCACGTTATTTACCCCTTATAAACTTAATGACACACTAACTCTAAATAATAAAATCTTAATGGCGCCACTCACACGTTGTATGGCTGACGATGATTTAGTCCCCACTCAAACGATGGCTGACTACTATGCTCGCCGCGCAGATGCTGGTTTAATCATTAGTGAAGCCACCATTATTCGTCCTGACGGCCAAGGTTACGTCAATACACCGGGTCTTTATACTCAAGCGCAAATAGACGGCTGGAAACTAGTGACTCAAGCTGTACACGAAAAAGGCGGGAAGATTTTTGCCCAGCTATGGCATACGGGCCGCGTTGCTCACCCGTTCTTTTTCGGTGAAGAAAACGGTGAAGTGTTATCAGCATCAAATATAGGAATTGAAGGCACTATTCCACGTAATAGAGATTTGACATATCAGCAACCTAAAGCAGCGACAATTGAAGATATCGCTTCGCTAGTAGCTGACTATGCCTCTGCAGCTGACAATGCAATAGAAGCGGGTTTTGATGGAGTTGAAATCCATGGTGCAAATGGCTACCTAATCGATCAGTTCTTACATTATTCATGTAATAACCGCAGCGATGAGTACGGCGAAACCCCAGAAAATATGACACGTTTTGCTGTTGAAGTTATCGATGCGATTATCGAGAAAATTGGTAGTGATAGAACAGCGATTCGTTTATCTCCGGGCGCCTATTTTAATATGAAACCAGACAACCGTGACCGCGCAGTATTTGATAGCTTATTAAAGCAACTAGAACCGCGCAATTTAGCATTTATTCACTTAGGGATATTTGATGATGCTATGGAATTTGATTATTTAGGTGGCCAAGCCTCAAGTTATTTACGTCAGCAATATAATCAAACGATTGTTGGTGTGGGAAGTTACACCGCCCAAACGGGTAGCGATGCAATTGATAATAATCAATTTGATTTATTGGCAATTGGACGCGCTTTTATTGCTAATCCAGATTACGTCGCTAAAGTTCGTGATGGGCGTGAATTAACTGCTTATGATGACGCTATGCTCGCTGAGTTAGTTTAATCATTTCTAGTTTTAAGCTACTGAGTCTAAAGTTGCTTAGTTGCTTATTCAAAAACTAATTTACGAATTGCTTAAAAATAAAGGCCACGAAATATCGTGGCCTTTATTATGTGTAAATGTATGGGGGATGTAAAACAAGAGGGGTATAGCTACAAGTACATAAACATCGAACGTCTAAGATGTCTCTGTATCTTGAGACGCCAATGCCGCTTCTATGGAAGGTGCAGGCTTACCTAGTAAAAAGCCTTGGGCATAATCAATCTTATATTGTTTTACTTGCTCAAGAACTTGCTCTGAATCTACAAATTCCGCAACGGTTTCAATACCCATTTTTTTAGCAAAATCTGTCACAGTCGCAACTAAATACTGAGCTTTTTCATCTTTATCTAAATAGCGAATAAGTGAGCCATCTATTTTAATAATATCGATGTCTAATCTCATTAAATGCACAAAATTAGAGTAACCTGCGCCAAAGTCATCGATGGCAATTTTACAGCCATAGGGTTTTACCTTGCTGATAAAATCGTGGACTAAATCGTAATTGGTGATTTCTTCACTTTCTAGCAGTTCAAAGGTCAATCTTGTGGCTGTTTCAGGGTAGCTTTTTAGGAGCGTAACTAATGTTGCTATCCGTTCTGGATCAGCAATATCTTCAAGAGATATATTGACTGAAAACTCATAAGGTGTTGAGTTAAATAATGAAAATGACTTCTCGAGCATTACTTTCATCATCCTAGGGTAAAGACGCGAACGCACTGCTGTCTGCATAAACTGAGCTGGTGTCAGCACTTTGCCATTAGCTAAGCAAATACGCATTAAACATTCGAATTTGGGGTTGGCACTTATTACATGGTTTTCACTTTTAGGGGTGTCATTTTTTGAAAGTGGTTTGATTAGCTGCACATAAGGGGTTACTAGGTTATTTTGTACTGCTGAAACCAATAAACGACTTTGATGCATATTAGCTTCAAAAGCCTGAGGGTTAGACATGTCAGCTGTAAATAAACGGTAGTGTTGGTAATGTCGCCTTGCAATACGTCTGGCTAAGTCAGCATGTTGGTGTAACTGAGAATACAGCTCGTTGATACAATGGGCACCTCCAGCGCTTAAGGTAATGTAGAGTTCGTTTTCATCAATCACAATCGCTTGATGGGTAACATGCTCGATTAACTGCTCGGCTAAGTCTTGTAGCTGTTGATCATTAAACTTGCTGACAACCAAAACCACAAATTCATCAGCCCCAGTTTTATATAAACTGTGTGGAACTGCATTCATTTCGAGACTACTAGCCACCTTTTGAATAATAGCATCACCGGTTTTTACACCATAAAAATCATTAATTTCGTCAAAATCAGTAATGCTGAAAACTAACAATGAGCTGGCTTGATACTGCTTGAGATCTGCATAGAGTTTTTTCCGGTTAGGTAAGCCGGTGAGATTATTGAAATAAGCCTCATTAAAGAGGTTACTGTTTTGCTGCTCAATTTTATGAAAACTATCTGCCAACGACTGTCGCATGATTTCAAAATTATCACCAAGCTGTTGGATTTCATCTTGGCTATTGAGGTTGAGCTTCTGGGTTAGGTCGCCTTTGACTATTTTTTGAGTCCAATTGGTTAAGGTAAGAATATCCGCAGTAACGATCTTCCCAACACTCATCAATAACCAACTGGCTAAACTAAGCACGCCAGACAGTAACAATAGCTGAAATAATAAGGTGTTTAGAAGCTCTGCACCGTAAAGCTTAACTTGCATAGAACCACCGTAAAACCCTTGCAGCTGACCACGGGACATAATCGGTTGCATCACTTGGCTAAAACCCAATACCCATTCACTTTGGCGTGTCTTATTAGTTTCAACATGGCGTATTCCTGCAGGACGTTTGGCGGTGACTAACTGTCCGTTAAGGGCGTTTTCTTTTGCTTCGGGAATGAGGTTGGCCCACATGCCTTTGATGAAGTAATCATGAGTGTTATTAAATCCAAGCTTTTGTGCTCGGTGTAACTGAATTGATTGATTTTGCTGGCGGTGATGCAGTGAAATTAACTCGCCATTTTTATCTAATACGGCAAAGTCAGATAAAGTAATTTGAAATAGGCTGGTTTGCTTTTTATCAATTCGAGTCGTTGCTTGTGCAAAAAATTGATCAATAGCATTGTCTATTTGCTGCTTTTGGTTATTTAAGTCATTAAAATCAATATGGTTACTGGCTAATACCAAGTGCATATTATGTAATGTATCACTGATGCTGAGTTTAATGAGCTGTCTGTTTTGATGTAATTGGTAGCTGAAGAAGATGATTTGGATACAGATTAAAATCAGCACATTCGACAGCATCAATTTGCGGTAAAGAGGCATCTTTAAATGCAGTAACCAGTACAACAATGGCTCTAACAAGCAATACAATAAAAATGCGCCTATAACTGCCAGCGTTAACAGTCGACTAATCACAGCAATCTTTGGCCAGTCAGCTATTTCAATAAGAGAGTTTTTATCCCCCCAAGGGTTCACGGCTGTATTAGGGTTATTGGGGTCTAAAATCCAAATCGCATCAGTTTGTCCTTCTATCTCTAGCACCAATTTATATTCAATATCTCCAGGGTGTAATGGGAGTTGATAGTGCCACTGGTTTTTACCAGAAGGCTGCATCCGATAAAAGGGATCGTCACTGTGCCAGTCAGAAAAACTGCCACTCACAAAAACGTTTGCAACATGACTTGTTGGTGTTAAACCGTATTCTTGATTGAGCTTGTCTGAAAGGGGAAGCGATAAATTGATCTCGTAAGGCGTTAGTGCGCTTGTTGCAAGGTAGGACACAAGCCAAGTTTGAAGCGGCCATAAACACAATAAGGCTAACAGGATACCCAGCCTTAATTTCCATTTATGTAAATAATGAGCTACTAAACTCAATGAAAGACCTTACTCATAGTCGAATTAACCCGAATACAATAAAAGTTGAGCTTGTATTCGCCCGCGAAGTTGATGTAATTATTAACAATTATGTATCAATATGAGCTGAATTTTAGGCAAGGTCAACAGGGCGATAGAGAAAATTTATCATCTCATTAATAGAAAGTGAGCGAACTTAATGAGCGCTAGAAAGGATATTGAGTAAGCGCTTAATATGGCTTTAAGTCATATTCAATCACTGAACTGTGATGCGAGCAGCATTCAGTTGCTAGCCGATATTTAAGATGTTACGTATAATGTAAACCATCTATTTCTGTTAATTGGCAATGTTATTGTACAAAATCAGCAGAAAGTCTTTCAAATTAAAGAGAAAATATCATGAGCGCTATCCCACCATGTCCTAAATGTGAATCTGCCTACGTATACGAAGATGGTTCACAACTTATTTGCCCTGAATGTGCTCATGAATGGAACCCAAACGAAGAAATCGTTGATCCAGATGCCATTATCTTAAAAGATGCAGTAGGCAACTTACTGGCTGAAGAAGACAAAGTAACTCTAATCAAAGACCTTAAAGTAAAAGGTTCTTCATTAGTGCTTAAAGTGGGCACTAAAGCAGTCATCAAACGTTTTGTAGATGCTGACCACGACATCGATTGTAAAGTTGATGGTCACGGCCAAATGATGTTGAAATCAAAATTTGTAAGAAAGCAGAACTAAATCGATTTCATCTTATATAAAACCTGCCTAGTGCAGGTTTTTTTATACGAAAAACATGGACGCGGGTTCAAGTTCCGCCGCCCCTGTAAAGTTAGACTGCTAAGCTTTATGGAATCGATGATATAGAATCTTATATCATCATGAATATTAGGCAAACAAAAGGTCTTAGTATTGTTGCTAGCCCTTTTCTAATTATCGTAGACGATTCGCCGGAAGATACTCAGCAACATAAAAGTTCAACTGTCCAGTCATTTCCTTCAGATAGCTACCATTTACAATATTAGTTGACCACTATTACTGAGCCTAAAAACATTCTACTGGATTGATTTCGGTGACTAGTTTCGAAACTTGAATGATAAAAACGCAGCTATATTAGCCGCGTTTTTTGTAATTAGTACTTGAGTCTGGGGCTTAAATTAGAAATGAGTGTTTATAGTTACATTTTAAATGTGTAATAAATGGTCACTCCAGTAAAACGTTTATGTTTCATTGCATAAATTATAGGGAATATTTCTACTTTCTTTTACTACATTGGCAATAGAGTCTAATCCGGCGACTTAGATTAGGCCAAGGCTTTACGTTGCCATATAGGGCTTTTAACATCTCATTGGCTGTTTCAAATGGCTTACCATTGAGAGCACATAACTGAGCCTGTGGCTGTTTGGCGTTGCTATCTAGCTTTTGATAATACAGCGAGATTTGTTTGGCTCTGCTGCCGTTGAGCATTGTTAGTAGATGTTGTTTATAACTGTAGAGTGTAGGCTGCCAATATTTATACAAGAACAAGATGATTACCACTAACATAGCCCCAGCTACAATTAGCCAAATGCTTTGCCAAGGGATCCCTCCAGCATCGATCTGCTTGCCAACAAGTAATTGTTGCTGTATGATTTTTTTTACTGGATCCCACCAGGTTATCGTTTCACCGCCTAGATTATATTGTCCCGGTTCGTCAATAGAGTAGCTAATATGCTGTGAAATAGTCGCGTAACTATTGCCTCTATTATAATGAGACTCTAGCTCAGGTTCTGAAAGCATAAGGCTAACTCCTTCAGGCACAATGAACTGGGTGGAGGGTATGGTTAACCGTGAGGTTTTACTGGCTTTTATCTGTAGTGTTCTTTCAATAATATCACCTGCGCCTAGCTGTATTTTATTATTGGTTGAATCATAATCATTAAACTTTATGTCACTATTTGAAATAGACCAGTCATCACTAATTTTCACATCGTTTGAAACCAAGTAATGCTTGCTATTTCCCATTGCCGAAGGTTGCATCGCCACTAATACAACCCCCTGAATTTTCTTTGTAACAGCAACAGGCTTACCTTCATCATCGGCTACAAATGCTGTAACTCGCATCGGTGGAATTGAATAAACACCAGGCTGATTGGGATAGATTTGAAAACTCCACCGCTGGCTGCTATATCTTTTTCCGTCGATCATCGTACTACCACTTGCGCGATAGGTTGATTCATTAACCACTAAGGCGTTATCAACCACAGGTAAGTTAAATTCAGCGCTATCGACAAAGTAACTTGGTGTGGCAATTAGTAAATTAACATTCACTTGTTGTCCTGGTGCAACCTTGCTGTTATCAACACTAAGTTTTACTACTAATGCCTTCTCTTTATCTATTGGAGTCTCAGCAGCCAAAGCGACGTTAGATACGAAAAGTAGCATCAAGATCACTGCTAAGCAGTAAGATAATCTGTCCCTGTAATGCCCCTGCTTGTTCGAAGTAACTTTTATAAAGTATTGATATAATGGTGAAATATTCATTGCACGCCCTCGTTATCTCGATTGAATTCCGATAAAAATTTGAGCCGAATAAACTGACGCGGGTCTCGGCTTATATCCCGAAGCCATTGCTCTGTCGCGGCGCTACTTTTTAGAATGTCAGTGGCTTTTAAGGTGGGTTTTGGCAATTCTCCTATGACTTTTTTCTTGCTACCATCGGCGATCTCATTGGCATCCTTAGGAGGTGGCTTGCCATTTTTAGAGGGCGGATTAGTGCTCTGATATGATTCGCTTAAACCGTTTATTTTGCTAATTATCTCCTCAATAATAGCTAAGTTATGCTGCGCTCCAGGGTATTTAGGTTGTAAGGTGAGGAGCCCTTTATAGAGTTCTCGAGCTGTTTTGTACCGGCCGTCTTGGGATGCTGCGTCAGCCATGTTAAAAATGGAGTCAACATCGCCAATTTTAGAAAACTCATTTTGCGCACATTTAAAATCCTCAGTGTAATAGCATGACATTGCTTTCCAATGAGTATCGTCAAAAAGGGCCTTAGCTTGTTGATAATTGCCATTATAGACATAGATCATAGCTTGCTGATCTTTGGTTAATAGCCAATCTATTGGAGAGGCTTTGGCATGTTGAACGGGAGTCAATAGGCAGAAAAATAACATAAAACTCCAATTAAGGGTCCAACCTTTTCTAAACCACAACAGTATTAATGAGGCCGTGGCTAACAGAAAATAGAAAGATTCATCCTGCCAGTTGTTATCATCACTATTGGCTTGCAGTGGCATGTTAGCAACGGCATTGATTAAAGCCATGCTATTACTTAGCAGTCGATCTGCTTGAATGACAGGGATGCCTAGTTCGTCTGCAGTTTGTTTACCCATTTCGGTAAATGCCAAAGCTACGCTGCTAATGTGATTGTCGGCCAATAGTTTCTTTAGATAACTCACTCCTGTTTGTAACCCGTCTGTCACTAATACCAACCCAGTGCCTTGCTTGTTCAAAGAAGGAGTTGATTTTATTCGTTTCGCCAGTTGTGCGGCATCTCCACCTTCAGTAGGCATCAATTCAGGGCTTAAATATGATAGATACAGTGAGGCCAACTCTACATCGTTAGTTGGGGGTAATAAAATATGTGTGCTACCGCTAACCGCTACAATGCTAATAGGGCGATTAACCCCATGGGTCAACAGTCGGTTAATCAAAAACTGAGCTCGTAAGTTACGATTCGGTGAAACATCTTTTTGCTTCATCGATAGCGATTGATCCATCACGATAATAAGCGGTGAAGTATGATCAGTTTCGGCGTTTTTATGCTGCCAAACAGGTTGTGCTAACGCAATGACGATAAGAACTAATATCATTGTGACCGCTAATAATGGCCCAGTGTTTTTAGTACTATTACTTTTTGTAATCAGTAACGCCATTAAATGAGGAGCGATCGCAGTGCTACTGAAAGCTTTGTTCTTAAGGCGATCTCTTGCGACGCGATAGATAACTAGTGCTGCTATAGGCATTAACAGCCAAAGAAACTGTGGCGAAAGAAAGTGAAAGTCAGTACCGATTGAATCAAACATGCCTGTGCCTCCTCTGTTTAACTTCTAGCACCGACAACACTGTCCACATACAAAAGTAGAATGATACTAACCCTATTAGTAAGTTCGGATAGAGTAATGTTGTTGGTTGGTAGGTTTGACTACTAAATTGGCTTGGAGCAATTTGATTAACTTCATCTAATACTTGCTCTAATGCGCCTTTACTCGCAGCTATAAATGAATGACCGCCGGTTAAGCTAGAGACCAATTGGAGCGTTTTTATATCGACTCTTTCATCTTTGGCTTGCGTTTTAGGGTCGCCTATTGCGATGGTATAAATCTGTACCCCTTTAGCTTTGGCAACTTTAGCGGCTTCTATCGGCGGTAAGCTACTGGCGGTATCTGCGCCATCAGTGACCAGTAATAGTACTTTTTGTTTCGATGTTGATTTGTCGAATGCACGTAAGCTAAGCCCAATAGCATCTCCAATTGCCGTTGCTGGGCCAGCAATGTCAGTAGTTAATCCAGTTAACATCAATTGCCATGTCGCAATATCTGCGGTGAACGGCACCTGGACGTAAGCACCAGAACCGAAAGCGATTAGCCCTAGTCGATCGCCTTTTCGCTGAGCAGAAAATTTAGTTAGCAGACTTTCTAGAGCATCCCAGCGTTTAATTTTTGAAGCATTTTCACTTGGGAAATCTGCGGTGTTCATTGATTTAGATAAGTCGACAGCGACCATCAGATCACGCGCTGTTTTCTGTATTTCGAAAGATTTCCCTAGTATGGCTGGTTGAGCTAAACATAGCACCAAGATTGCCCATGTAACCACTAGCGCAATTTTTTGCATACGTATTGGCTGCATAACTCGGCTAGCTTGGTGGGCTTTCTTTCCTGTAAGCCTTAACAGACGGGCAAAGAAGGGAACTCGTATGGCGCGCTCACTTACTTTAAACGCAGGAGCCATAAAGTAAACAGCTAAAGGCAAAGGTAATATGAATAACCAGTAGGGGTTTAATAAAGTGATCATTTTTTTGCCTGCTGATGATGTTTAATCCAGTAGAGTGCAGTGTTGAGTATGGCTTGATTGGTTACCTTATCGTGCTTCCAAGCTCGTTCTGATTGGAAACTCACTTTAATGAGTTGGCTGGCTAAGTGTGTATCAAACTGATTTTTGCAAACTTGCTGATTTAAAAATGTTGCCCAATCGTCCCCCATTAAGCTAGCGATCGCTTGATCTGGATATGCATGTATTGCAGTGTGCTTTAACACTAAAGGTATTGAGGCAATCATCAGTTCGTAACTGGTTTTTCGGTAGCGTTTTAGGTCTTTGAGGGCATCACGTCGATAGGCATTTAATTTCCAATTACGGTAGCAACGGTAGATAGCATATAGGCTCAATAGAATAAATAGCATTACAATCATTTTTGCTACGGGCGTTTGAGGTAATAATGACACAGGGTGTGGCATTATCATGGGCTGAAAGTCAGTAAGCATATAATTACCGAAGTTTTCAGGCTTTGGGATTGAAAACCAGCTCATTTTCTACCGCCCATCAATAAAGTCGTCAACTGTTTTTGGGATGGTTCAATGGTGTTTAATGTGCCGAAAGGTAGCTGCGTTGCCCGCAGTGCTTGGCGTAAGTCACATATGCGCTTTGCACTATCTTGTTGAAACTTATCAGCGTCTACAGCATTGTTAGTCAGTTCATACTGTAGATTACCATCTGAAATAGCCAAGCCTTCAGCACGGCGGTAATCTAGCTCAAGCTCATCATTGACGAGCAGCATTATAATATTGTGTTTAACGGCAAGCTGCTTTATAAAAGCAACGTCCGTCGTAGTAAGTCCCTCTCCGTCTGTGATTACCACTAATGTTCCGCTGCGCCCCAAAAGCACACTAGCGTCTGTTAACTGTTTAGTGATTGATGGAGTAGGCTTTAGCGGTGCAGTAAAGTTCTTTAGCTGTTTGTTAGCCGTGGCTAGTTGATTTAAGTAGCTTAATATACCGATAGAGCTTCGATTGGGCATTTGCACTCTGACTTGTTGATCTTCAATGATTAAACCACCAACACGATCACCTCGCTCCAATAGTAGCCATGCCATAAGTGCTGCAATTTCGGCTGCAATAACAGATTTAGTATAAACCTGACTGCCAAATAGCATCGTTGAGCGCTGGTCACATAAAATTATCGCGGGTCTGTCTGTTTCTTCTGTAAAAACCCGCACCAATTTTTTGTCACTGCGAGAGGAGGCCTTCCAGTCAATATCTTTCAGGCTATCGCCAGCGCGATATGAGCGTAGTTCTTCAAAATCGAGTCCTTGACCACGCAATTTAGAACGATTGCGCCCGGCTAATATGCCTGAGGGCTTGAAGGTTGTGCACAAAGACATTTTTTTTACTATCCTGCGTAACAGAATCAAATGCTTTTGATCTACAAAAAGTCGATTATCCATGGAACTATCTCAACGTTTAGGCGACGGGGACACGCTTGATGATCTCAGTAACGACATCCTTTGCAGATATTCCATCTGCAATAGCGTCATAACTTAAGATAAGTCGGTGCCCCAAGACACTATTAACGACAGCCCTTACATCGTCAGGATCGACATAATTTTTGCCTTTAATAAATGCATGTGTGCGAGCGCATTTTTCCAATGCAATTGTTGCTCTTGGACTTGCGCCAACTTGAATCCAATTTTGTAGTTCACTGTCTTTAAATTGTTGTGGGAAACGAGTCGTCATCACAATATCGACTATGTACTGTTCAAGACTGTCAGAGGTAGAAACGTTTAAAATCGCTTTTCGGGCTTGTAGCAGCACAGATTGTTCAATTGAAAAGTTCGGTTTTTGTTGGAGGGCTTCACTCTTTACTAAGCGTAAAATATCTAGTTCAGCCTCTCTAATTGGGTAATCGACGGTAATCTTCATTAAGAACCGATCTAACTGCGCTTCAGGCAAAGGGTAAGTCCCTTCTTGTTCTATAGGATTTTGTGTGGCGAGCACCATAAATAATTCAGGAAGTGGATGTGTTTTTCCGCCGACTGTAACTTGACGCTCTTCCATGGCTTCGAGTAAAGAGGATTGTACTTTTGGCGGGGCCCGATTAATCTCGTCAGCAAGTAAAATATTAGTGAAAACAGGGCCTTCTTTAAATACCATTGTTTCAGAGCTATCCAGTGTCTCATAGCCTATTACATCACTTGGCATTAAATCGGGTGTGAACTGTACGCGCCCGAGTGAAGCATCCAAACAATTTGATAATGCTCTTACAGAGCGAGTTTTTGCGGTTCCTGGCAGCCCCTCAAGTAATACATGACCTTCGGCAACTAAAGCTATAATAAGTGCATCGACGACATGTTGCTGCCCAACCACTTGTCTGCTTAATGCTAAAGACAATTGCTGTAGCGAATTGGATAATGATAATTTCGACATGTAAATATCTCTATCTTGTGTTTATATAATTAAAAATGCCTATCAAACAGTGAGGGTATGTTTTAACTGGTATTTATAAAGTGTAAGTCACTCAGTAATAAAAATAGCTTATCTAATACTTTGAGAACTAAGGTGATTTATGTTGTTTAACTAATTTTAGTTAACCATTTACTGCGTTATTTTGGGTGCGTTTACTTTATAACTTTAGAGCTATTTCTAGAGGGTTGTTTACAGGAGGTAAGCCTAATGCCAGTTTGTTAGTTAATCAATTGAATTATATTTAAATGTGAATTAAATATGAGTTAATTAACTATTTGTCTATTTGTCTATTTGTCTATTTGTCTATTTGTCTATTTGTCTATTTGTCTATTTGTCTATTTGTCTATTTGTCTATTTGTCTGTTGCTTATAGATAATGAAACTAAACTCACTATTAACTCGAAGATTTTTCCTTTTTAATATTTGCATTACTGTCCTTACCTAATCGAAGTTGGAGTGATTTGTTTGTTAATTGGCTCAATAATAAATAAAAGTTCGAGATGCCGACATTAAGTTTATATACAAAAGTTACTCCTTATTTGAGTAAGAGTAAGGCATCGAGTGTTCACTTAAGTTAATAGAGGGACGCACATGAATATTCCGAGTAGAAAACACAACTTTCAACTGCGATGCTTGCTCTATCAGGATTCTCGTCAATGTATGCTTTAGCACCAGAAGTAAAATCGAACCAAAAACCTAATATTCTAGCAATGTGGGGTGATGACATAGGTACTTGGAACATCAACTATTGGAATCGTGGTTTGATGGGATATGAGACATTTAGGCTATTACATTATTGGGCTGTGAAATTTACGCATCCGAGTGAGGGCAACCAAACAATTTAATATTGCTCTTACAGAGTGTTTTTGTGGTTCTTGGCATGGAATCAAGTAATACATGAGCTTCGGCAAGTAAAACTATAAGATGTACATTGACGACATGTTCCTGCCAACTACTTGTCTGCTTAGTGCTAAAGACAGTTGCAGTAGCGAATCGGATAATGATAATACGACATGTAAATATCTCTATCTTGTGTTTATGTAATTTACAATGCCTATCAAACTGTGAGGCTATGTTTTCACTGGCATTTATAAAGTGTAAGTCACTCAGTAATAAAAGTAACTTATCTAATAACATGAACACCAAAATGATTCATGTTGTTAAACTAATTTAAATTGAAGTTTATTGCGGCATTTGTTCTGTGTGTTTGCATTGTTTAATAAGCTGAATGCTATTTGTAGAAGGTTATTTGCAGGGCGTAATTAAAATGGCAGCTAGTTAATTTAATGAAATAAAAAAAGTGAATTAGTCAACTGTTTTTTCTTTGTTTCTCTATTGCTTACTAGATAATGTTTTTTAGTTGAATGAAACTAAATTCACTATTAACCAAAAGTGTTTTTTCTTTTTTTATATTCACATTAATATCCCTCTCGAATTGAAATTGGAGCGATTATTTTCTAATTGACTCCACAATAAATAGAACATCGAGATGTCGACAGTAAGTTTATATACAAACATTACTGCCAACTTGAGTAAGAGTAAGGCATCGAGTGTTCACTTAAGTTAATAGAGAGAGACGCACATGAATATTCCGAGTAGAAAAACACTACTTTCAACCGCGATGCTTGCCTTATCAGCATTTTCGTCAATGCATGCAATTGCTGCTGAAGCTCCAGCACCGAAATCGAATCAAAAACCTAATATCCTAGTCATGTGGGGCGATGATATAGGTACCTGGAACATCAGCTATTGGAATCGTGGCTTGATGGGATATGAGACATCAAACATCGACCGTATCGCCAATGAAGGTGTTGCATTCACTGATTACTATGGCGAGCAATCTTGTACTGCTGGTCGAAGTGCGTTTATTACTGGTCAAGATGGATTAAGAACAGGCATGACAAAAGTTGGCCTTCCAGGAGCGCCTCAAGGTATTGCTGATGATGATTTAACCATCGCTGAAGTACTTAAAAACCAAGGCTATATGACGGGGCAATTTGGTAAAAACCATCTTGGTGACCGCGACCGTGACTTACCAACAAACCACGGTTTTGATGAGTTTTATGGTTTCCTATACCACCTAAATGCGATGGAAGAGCCAGAGCATGATTTCTACCCGAAAGATCCAAAGTACCTTGAGAAATATGGTCCACGAGGCGTCATTTCGGCCAAAGCTGATGGTGAAGTTAAAGATACTGGACCGCTAACGATAGAGCGCATGCGCACTATTGATGACGATGTGACCGCGCATGCCATTAAATTTATGGACAAAGCACAAGCAGCACATAAACCATTCTTTGTGTGGTGGAATTCTTCTAAGATGCACTTCAAGACTCACTTAAACCCTAAAGATAGAGGTATTTCTGGACAAGGTTTCTATAATGACGCAATGATGGCTCATGACAGAAATGTAGGCGAACTACTTGACTATATTGATGATAATGAGTTGAAGGACAATACTATTGTTATGTATGGAACCGATAATGGCCCTCACTTTAATGCGTGGCCAGATGGGGCTACTACGCCTTTCCGAGGTGAGAAGGAAACAAACTGGGAAGGCGCTTATCGCGTTCCTGCATTTGTACGTTGGCCTGCCGGTGACTGGAGCGGTGGTCGAGTGCTAAACGGCATGGTTTCAGGGCTTGATTTCCTTCCGACTCTTTCTGCAGCGGCTGGTGATAGCAATATTAAGCAAGACTTGTTGAAAGGCGGTTATAAAGCCAATGGTAAAGAGTTCAAAATCCATCTTGATGGCTTTGACATGAATGATTATTTTGCAGGTCGTACGAAAGAAGACCCGCGTAAGCAGGTAATTGAATATAACGCTGACGCACAAGTCGTAGCTATTCGTTATAACCAAGCAGATTACGTTGGCGGTGGTAAAGATCACTCTACTGACTGGAAGGTTGTTTACGGTGAGCAAAGAGCGAAAACGATGGCTCTTTGGGCTGAGCCGTTTACTTGGTTGCGTTTACCTAAAATCTTTAACCTTAGACAAGATCCATTTGAGCGTGCTGATCACAACTCGAATAACTATTGGTCTTGGGAGCTTGATAATGTCTTTGTATTTTATAAAGCCAACGAGCTAGTAAAACAGCACTTAGCTACTTATAAAGACTTTCCACCATCACAGCGCCCGGGTTCATTTACAATGGATGGTGCGAGTGAATCAGTATACAAAAACTTTGGCATAGGAGCTGGTGGTTCAAAAACTGCCACTAAATAACCTGTAATAGCAAGAAACTAGAGGATTCTCTAGTTTCTTGCTCAACTTCCTTAAATAGGTACACCTTATGTTTAAATCCCTTATATTGGCGACTTTTTGCATTGCTCCTTTTGTCCAAGCTGGAAGTGCCCCTCAAACACTATCTATGCAGGGGGCTGACGTTTCAGCTCTCCGAACCGAGAACGTCGCAGTTTCCGCCCAGCAGTCTACCGACGTGCAAAGTGCGGTGTTGGAAAATATTAATCGCTTTAATGGTTATGAACAAACAGCTGGACAAGTTTCTCGCAATCTATCAAGTCAGAATATGCAGCAAGCAAGTGAGCAAGATAAGTCTAGCGTTTATAGCAATAGCATGCCAGAACACAACTTATCTAAAGTTAACGTCGAGTCGAACAAGCAGCTTAACGATATTGAACCAGCAAAGACTGCAGCAATTTCAGTTAGCTCTAGTAGCGTTAGCCGCAATCAGTTCGATGCGATATCGGTGTTATTAACTAGCACTGGTTTCAGTAGTGATCAAAAAATTAAGTTGATACAGGTCCTAAGCCAATAAACTCTATTAGTAAGGTGTTCTTTTTGACTAATCAATAAATCAAGAAGAAATTCAGCTGATGATACTTGGCAATATCTCGGTATCTAGTTGAATCACTGTTAGTGGCGTCAATTAAATACCGTTCAATCCATATTTTACTTGAGTTGATTGTTCATAAATTAACTAGCAATTATCATCACTCCCATCAAATTAACTGACAGATGAAGATACTTATGAGTAGCAACAATACAGTTCTAAAAGCAGGTCCACAGTTTAATGGTAAAGCCTCAAAACGCATGCATGTAATGACAAAGCCTATCGGTGCTTCATGTAACCTTGACTGTGATTACTGCTACTACTTAAGCAAAGAAGATCTGTTGGATTATAAGAGGGGATGCTCACCAAAATTAAGTGACCATGATCTTGAAGTATTTATTCGCAGCTATATAGAAGGGCAAAATACACCAGAGATTATATTTTCATGGCAAGGCGGCGAAGCGACAATGCTAGGAATCCCTTATTTTGAAAAAATTGTAGAACTACAGAAAAAATATAAACCTGAAGGCGTCATTATTTCAAATGATCTACAAACAAACGGCATACTTATAAGTGACAAATGGTGCGAGTTTTTAAAAAACAACAACTTCCTTGTTGGGTTAAGTATTGATGGGCCAGAGTTAATCCATAATAGTTATCGTACGACTAAATCAGGAAAAGGCTCATTTAGACAAGTCATGCGAGCTGTTGAATTACTGCATAAGCATCAGGTTAAATTTGCAACCTTGACCTGTGTCAATAACATAACCAGTCATAATGCTTTAACGGTATATCGTTTTTTACGTGATGAAGTAAAGTCGCCACAGATGCAATTTATTCCTATTGTTGAACCTAAGACATTTCGTTCTACGGCTCCACATACATGGGCGAGCGATGAACGATTAATGCAAGGCGATGCAAGGTTAAACCCAGCGCATAAAGAGTCGATAGTTGAGTCATTTTGTGTCGCAGATGACGCATGGGGTAACTTCCTGATTACAGTATTTGATGAATGGATTCAAAATGATGTAGGGACTGTCTTTGTTCAATATTTCGAAGCCTTTTTAGAGACATGGGCAGGCAGAAGAAATCCATTATGTACACTTGGGGAAATGTGTGGCAAAGGCTTAGCAATGGAACCTAATGGCGACGTTTTTAGCTGTGATCATTATGTTTATCCCGAATACAAGATTGGCAATATAAACGATAAAACACTTGAATCAATGGCTTACTCTAGTCAGCAGCAGCAGTTTGGGGTATCAAAAACCAAGTCATTGCCAAGCCAATGCCAGCGCTGCGAATATCAATTTGCTTGTTTTGGTGAGTGTCCTAAAAACCGCTTCATTCGTACCAAAGATGGTGAAGATGGGCTTAATTATTTATGTGCAGGTTGGAAGAAGTTTTATACCCATGCAGATGCGGGGCTGGCGTATATTCTACGCACACTCAACTACCCGGTAGCACGCGGTAAATACAGTGACCGAGAATTAATTAACAAGCAATTGCAAGCCAGAGCATAACGGTTGATTGATGATGAATAAGCAGATCATAATGGTTGTTTCAATGCTGCTAGTGTCATTTGGCACTCAAGCTAATACAGAAGAACCGCCGACAAATTACCGGCCTAATGTTGAAGACCCTGCCTACATTGCTCAGGATAAAGCACGGACAGTCGATGAAAGGGTAATTGCACTTGAGTCGCTACAAACGCGACCTTCAAAAAATGGTTTGGTGGCCGTTGCTAGAGCTTTGAAGGAAGAAAATACTCAAATAAAGCAAGCTGCAATTATCGGTAGCGCTGGTTTTTCTGTTGCGTTGCGCTGGAAAATGCTTACCCCTTTATTGGCTGACTCAAATACGGCGACTAGCAACGAAGCAGTATTTAATTTGTTATCGGGTGAGCAAGAGTTTAACGCTGAACAGAAAGAGATTATTAGGCCTTACTTAGCTGGACTTGAACAATATTTGTTAGAGGGCAACACATCATATGCACGATATAGGCTGGCAAGGTTTTATCAGTTAACCGGTGATAACAAAAAAGCAATTTCGTTGTTTAAGCAATTAACGTTGGAGGTACCCACCAATCAAGCTGTATGGGTCAGTTATGCAGAGGCGTTTCATAAACAAGGCAAAGATAAAGCTAGCTTGGATATTTTGAATGTAGGGCTAAAGAGTAATCCTAACTCTTCACAGTTACATTTTGCTAAAGGACTGACTTTGGTGAGAGCCAAAGAGAAACGGTTGGCAATGGAACAGATAAAAGTCGCGGCCATACTTGCTGAGTCAAATAGTTACTATTGGTATTTGTACGGAGTAATGCAAAAAGAGTTTGATGTTGCTGCATCAGTACCTTTGTTTGAGCAGGCGTATCAGTTGTCTGGTGCTCCAGAGCAAATGTATGCACTGTGCGAAGTGTATTTAGAAACTGACAATGTAAATGCTAATGCTTGTTTGACTGAACTTAAAAAAGTGGCACCTAAAAATGCTGTCGAACAATTATTACAGAAGTTAAAGTCATGAGTTTGTCTGGTATACAAAGTTACCGCAGTGCTATTTAAAGAATGGGAATAACATGAATATTAGACTCAAACCTGCATCGGTGAAATTGCTGCTATGCATTGTTAGTTTACTATTGGCAAATAGTGCTTTCGCTGACGTTAGAATGCTCATAGCCACTAAAGCAGAGCGATCCGCTGTTAGTTCTGCAAATTCTGCATACTATGACGCTTTTAAGAACAAAGCAGATGAAAACTGGGTTTACCAGCTCATGGATGATAATTTGCTAGAACCGAAGTGCTATGTCTCTAAAACAGAGTCTTTTGCCGTCGGTGATAGGTATGAACATAAAAATATACAACTGCAATGTATCCAAATTGGAAAATCGACTCGAATATTCTGGCCTGTACGCTGGGTAAAGCATTGCGAACAAGTCAATCCTAATTTTGGAATGTGTGCGATGGATAATATTCAAAACGAACGCAAATAGTGTGGCTGCTTATCTGAGTTCAATCTATATCTAAGTTAGCGAAGTGCTGCTGTAGTTTCAATGAGCGCTTCTCTAAGCCATTTGTTCCCGCCGTCATGTCGCTGCGAGTGATGCCACGTCATATAAATGGGGACTTTTTTAGATGCAAAGGGCAGAGGGAATATATTCAGATCTAACGCATCACACATTTTGTTTGCATGCCAGCTACTTGTTACGCAAATCCAGTCAGTTTGCGATGCCATCACTAATGCAGTACTAAGTGAGCCTGTGGCATAAGCGACTTTTCGATGGGGTATATCTTCATCAGCTAATGAGTTAAGAACGTAATTCTCGAGTGTTTTTGTAGACCAGAGGAGATGATATTCATTAAAAAAGTCTGTGAGGGTTAACTTGTCTTGGATTCGCGGGTGGTGCTTACTGACAGCGATAACCAATTGCTGTTCGAATAAGAATTGATTATGGTAACCATGATCTTCTAATAGTGCAGTAGCAAGAATAAGGTCTACCTTACGGTGGCGTAAGTCATCTTGTCTTTCATGATAATATTGATGCTCCACATCGGCCTTAATCATGATGTTTGGTGCATGTTTTCGTTTATAATCCACAATTGGCGGAACAACGATAAGATCTATATCTTTGTGACTGGAAATACGGAAAGTTCGTTGACTGGTTAATGGGTCAAAATCTTGCCGGGATATGGCACCATTAAGCAGCAATGATAATGGTTCTTGGATCTCTACATGTAACTCTATGGCAAAATTTGTCGGCGCTATTCCGCGGCCTTGTCGGATAAAAAGCGGATCTTGATATTGGTCTCTAAGCCGATTAAGCGCATGACTCACTGCGGGAGCCGTGATCCCCAAAATATCAGCTGCATCATTGACACTTTCACTCTTCATTACTGCATCAAACGTCTTTAATAAATTTAAATCCATACTCTTCTCTTTTCCTATCTGCTCTTGAACAGATTATAGTTTGTTGTTGGGAAAAGCTATCCGTCTTTGCTCCAGTGTCAAAACCAAAATATTTTGTGTTATCAGAGTTAGATAATACCAATGAATAAGGTCTATTTTTATGCTTTATCACTACAGTTCATCTTATTGCTACTTGTTTCTGCCCTATATTTTAATGCTTTATTATCAATCGCTTGATTTATTGTTGTTACAGTTTTAGCAATTGATTTTGTTTAGTTTATATATCGATTTATAACAAAATTAGAATTCCTCACCATGTTTAATACGGCAAGGCTTAATCACTAGTGATTTGCCAATACTTTTACTCTCTATTCATGTTTTTCGTGTCAGTCATATTGTTAAACCAAGTATGAAATGGTTAAAAATTTATATATAAAAGGTTTTAATATTTCAGCCTCTAATTCATCAAGCGTAGAAAGCTATATTCAATTTGCTCGAAGCTTTTCGTACTTCATATTGGAAAAGGGTTTAAGGATTATGGTCTACCTTTTTAGGATCTTATTCAGGAGGGAAATATTGATTTACATAAAGTTGTCAAAAAATTTGATTAGCGCGCAGGTGAGCGTGTATCGACCTTTCAGTACTTTGGATAAAAGCAGAGATCTGCGAGTATGTGATAAAGAAATGGTGTCTGGTTAAACTTGCTACCACTAATGAACAACGCAAACTATTTTCCAATTTACGTCGTTCCAAACCTATCTAGGCTGTATTCTTTGTCTTAAGGTTTTCGATTGAAACTTGCATAGCGGTTAGCAGTTTAGTGGTATTGGCCATTATTGTGACAGCTGAATCTAGACTTGGTTCCGGTGTTGCATTAGGTGTTACATAAACCTCAAGCTGCTATTAGGGGCGGGAAAACGTTATTAGACAATAAGTTATTGATATTACTAGTTTCAGGCATAAAAAAAGACGTCCTAAGACGTCTTTTTTAAGTATTTGGTGGAGGCGGCGGGATTTGAACCCGCGTCCAGAAAGCCTACATCCAAGGCGCTACATGTTTAGTCTCTCTTTTGGTTAACCAAGTACACTCCGAAAGACAGGATTGCAATTGGCGAGTCCGATACTATTTCGCGGTTCACCCTCGGACGGAGTTCCCTCGCTATCAAATGTAATATGACCATCTTGAATCCCTGCCCATTTGAGAGACGTGGGTAAGATGGCTAGCTAGCCTAAGCTGCTAGAGAGTAGTTAGAGTCGTTAGCAACTATAACAGTGCGGCTTTTTACGAGGCCAACCGCCCCTCGACATGCTCCCAGGGTTTCGTGAATCCTGTCGAATCCAGAATCGCCCCCAAAGTTTGTTGATTGTATCGGGTAAACACTAAAAAGCCTAATGCATTTCACCAATTAACAATCGTTTGTTCATTATCCGTCCAGTCTAGACTTCTTCATCACACGAGATTGCTCTACTTTCCACTCGCGCTCTTTAGTGTCCTGACGTTTATCGTGATCTTTTTTACCTTTACCTAAACCAATCTCAACTTTTACCCAAGCGCTTTTACGCCAGTATAGGGAAAGTGGTACTAAGGTATAGCCTTGACGCTCAATTAAGCCTTCAAGTTTGTCTATTTCACTGCGTTTCATTAGCAGTTTTTTAGTACGTACAGGATCGCACACTACATGAGTCGTTGCGGTGTTTAGCGGCTGAACGGTACAACCGTGCATGAATGCTTCACCATTTTTGATGAAGACATAACAGTCAGCTAAAGTGACTTTTCCCATGCGCAGAGATTTAACTTCCCAGCCTTGTAGCTCAAGTCCAGCTTCTATTTTTTCTTCAATTTTAAATTCAAAGGTCGCGCGCTTATTACGTGTAATCGTAGCGGGTGGATTCTTTGATTTTTTCGAATTCTTTTTTACCATAATCGCGTGTACTGCCCGCTGTTATCCCATTTAAAAGATCTGATCATTTTTCACATGTGACAGATATGGGGGAGAGAATAATCTAATCAAGGGATTATACCCAAACCACTTAAAGATGCGAGTTTATTCATTAATCGTAATAGATGCGTTTTAACGTAGGCGTGTTAAAATTGGCAGATTGTTATCGAAAGTGTTGTTATTCATGCCAAAAATTTCAAAAAATGTACTCGTTCGTTTCAGTGCAATGCAAATGTATGATCTGGTTAATGATGTTGAGTCTTACCATGAGTTTCTCCCCGGCTGCGTTGGCGGTAAAGTGCTTGAGTTTGATGGTAAAACAATGGTGGCATCGGTTGATGTTTCAAAAGCAGGCATTCGTAAAACCTTTACCACGCGTAATCAGGTTGTACCGGGTAAAACTGTATCGCTAACCCTCGAAAATGGTCCATTTAAAAACCTTGATGGTATTTGGCGTTTTACAGAGTTAACAGATGATGCCTGTAAAGTTGAGTTTGATTTAAACTTTGAGTTTTCAAACCCACTTGCAGATATGGCATTTGGACGGGTATTTAAAGAGTTAATGAACTCAATGGTGACGGCTTTTACTGATAGAGCCAAGGTGATTTACAATGACAAATGAAGTTGAAACATTCGCTGTTGATGTGATTTATGCACTGCCAGCTCAGCAGAAAATTATTACAGTTAATGTCACACCGGGTACCACTTTTATTGAAGCGGTTAAGCAAAGCAATATTGTGAGTTTTTTCCCTGAGATTGATCTTGAAAAAGTAAAGCTGGGTGTTTTTAGCCGACAAGCTAAACACGATGAAGAATTACAGCAAGGTCAGCGTATTGAGATATACCGCCCTTTAATTGCCGACCCCAAAGATGTGCGCCGTAAGCGTGCAGAAAAGGCCAAGGAAGAAGGGCGTAGCAATAAAATTACCGGTGCCAAATTAAGTTAGTGGTTACAAGAATATTTATTGATAGTTAAACAAGTTACATGCATTAAAAAAGCGGAAAGAGTTATCTTTCCGCTTTTTATTTCAAGCTTGTATATTTAGAAGTGTAAAACCATTATTCGGCTTTGTCATTTCCTTGAGAACCACCAGTTGGTACATTGTTCTCATTTTCAATACGTTCTTCTTGAACTAATGGCTTCGCATCACCACGAATTGCTTTATTAGGCTCTTGCTCTGGTAATAAAGGAGCCACAACTGGAGCAGATACTGTTGGCAAGGCACCTTCATTAAGCGGTGTATCAAAGTCATCACTTAATTTGTAATCACCTTCTACTCGTTCGAGTAAATCACCATCAAAATACAAGATAAGCTCTTTATGAGTCACACTGGCATCACGGCCACTTTTAAAGTGATAAACGTAGTACCAAATATTATCAGCGAAACTATCACGAAGAACTGGGCGGCCTAAAATATATTCAGCCTGCTCTTTGGTCATTTCAACACGTAGTTTTTCTACTTGTTGTAACTCCATGTAGTTACCTTGTGGTACATCAGGTTTATAAATTAACCAATCAAAAACACTACACGCACTTAAAGATACTGAAAGCGCAACGGCGCCTAAAAGGGTAAGACTTTGTTTTTTGTTTATCATTGTCTGCGCTATTTCCTAAAAATCTGACGCCATCATACCCAAGGCTTCCCTATGCTGACAAGTGGCTATTAACTGTTGAATGCTATAACTGTGTGAATAATAGAGTCGGTAGTGCTGAGTTAGTTCCGTAATAGGATAGGAAAGTCGTTTATTTATCCAAAATGTGTAGGTCAAATGTTACGAAGTTGTAGAAATTCGTGGTAAATCCCTGTGTAATTATATAAGTTTGAATTATGGAAGTTAATTGAGTTCGATAATATCTATTACCTAAGTCAATTCATCAACCTATACAGCCCAATCCATCTGACTTAAAAGAATAACGATTAAAAATGTCATTAAAAGCAGCTGAAATTAATAAAGACTCATTATCACTCCAACAAAATGCAGGTCGGGTGACTTTTGTTGGTACGGGTTTGCAACTTGCGGGACAGGTCAGTGTATTGAGTAAAAGCTATATTGAAAATGCTGATTTAGTTTTTTCACTTGTACCTGATGGGTTTACTGAGCGCTGGCTTGTAAGCTTGAACCCAAATCATCGCTCCCTGCAGCCTTATTATGCTCAAAAAGATGAAGTTAAAAATCGCCGGGATACCTATTCGCAAATGGTAGAAGCGATACTTGAACAGGTAAGGTCTGGGCTAAATGTGGTTGTTGCCTTGTATGGCCACCCTGGGGTATTTGCTTGTGTGTCCCATTTATCGATTAAGCAAGCAAGGCAAGAAGGGCATCATGCGCAGATGCTACCTGGAATATCCGCAGAAGCTTGCTTGTGGGCTGATTTAGGTATCGACCCAGGTACATCTGGACATCAGAGTTATGAAGCGACTCAATTCATGCTGTATCAGCATATTCCCAACCCTAAGACCCATCTACTCCTGTGGCAAATATCGTTAGCTGGTGAACATACTTTAACTGAATTTTCGACAACATCAGAACGATTAGAGATCTTGGTGGATCATTTATCACAATGGTATCCGCGTGAGCATGAGGTGGTAATTTACGAAGCTGCTACTTTACCTCATTTAAAACCGAGAATTGAGCGGTTCAGCCTTGAGCAATTGCCCTATGTTGAACTCAGCACCATTAGTACTTTATTAATCCCTCCCTCAGAGCAATTAGCTTTAAATCTCGACATATTAAAGCGCCTTGGGATTGAAGCATGCGATATTGGATAAACCTTTCAACACTAAAATGGAAATTACTATGTCAAAACTTAGCTCTTTTTTAACGGATTTAAGCTCGGATGCAAAATTAAAACAAGCATTTGAAAAATCGCCGCAACAAGTCATGCAAGATTACGGATTGACTAAAGAAGAGCAAGAGGCTTTGTTGTCATGTGATGAAAGTAAAGTCTGTGCGTTAATTGGAGATGTTGATAAATCTAAAATATTGTTTGTTCATCACTCCTAGGTTATTGACTTGAAAAATATTTTGTTGTTTTTGACTTTTCTAAGCTCTTTTGCTTTTGCCAATATTGAGCAGCAAATTGACTTAGAGTTATCGCAATTAGAAAAAACAATGAAAACTTCCCCTGATGAAGGGGAAGTGCTCTTTAGTGCCTTACAAGATAAAAGTTCGATTTTAAATAATGACCAGCTTGCTAGATTATGGATGATTGATGCTCAAAGACAAATAATGATAGGCAATTTTGAAAATGCACTTATTCGGCTAGATGATGTACAAAATGTAGCAACAGATAGAATACTATTAACACAATCCTATATGTATAAGGTCACTTCATATATAGGGTTAAAAAATTACACTTCAGCATTTATTGAATTAGAAAATAACCTCGCTCGAGTAGAAACCTACCAAGACATCGAATTAAAACTAGAGTCATATTTACGCATTTTAAATGTATACCTAGATATGGATGCATATAAAGAAAGTAAACGAATTTCTAAAAAAGTATTGGCCTTGAATAAACAACAGTCACCTAAAAGCCATTGCTATGGTCTTGTAGGCCTAGGCTACAGCAATTTGAACTTGAGACTCTATCGAGAAGCTTCTTCCACTTTTGACGAAGCATATGCTTATTGCCAAACTCATGAGTTTTCTCTTGTTGCGGCTATGGCTATTAAAGGCTTAGCTGAAATTAACTTGGAAATGAGTGAATATAGCACTGCGCAACAACAACTTGAAATAGCTTTAACCGTTTATCAGAGATTCAATTTCACCTATGAGCTATCAAGGACTAACGCACTATTAGCGATGGTCCATTATCATATAAATGAATACGAAACTTCGATGTATTATGCCGAGTTGGTTAATGGATTACCAAATGACTCCATTTATATGTTACCCAAAAGAAAAGTAAGTGAAATATTATCAATGCTTGCAAGTCGACAAGGTAATTATAAGGAAGCTTATCAATATCAAGTCCAAGCTCACGCCTTGGATATGCAGATAATCAATGAGAAAAAAGTAAAAGAAAATGCTTACCAAATGGTAAAGTTTGATTCAGCAGAGAAAACCCGAGAGCTGAATCAATTAGTACAAGATCATGAAATGATAGCCAAACAGCGAAGTATTTTGAATAATGAAAAGAGTTCCTCTTTCATGTTCTCTACGGTGCTTGTTGGTACGGTTGTTTTTTTGACTTTAATGTTATCGGCGGCCTGGATGCAACGTAATCAGTTTCGTAAACAAGCTCAAATCGATGCGTTAACTGGATTATATAATCGTGGTGCAGGGCTTGAAAAAGCAGAGAATGAATTCGTGCAAGTACAAGCTTGCGATGAAAGCTTTAGTATTATTGTGATTGACCTAGATTGGTTTAAAAAGATTAATGATAGCTTCGGTCATGCTACCGGTGATTGGGCGTTGAAAAAAGTTTCAGAGACGGTTAATACTTGTATTAAGTCTAGTGATATTGTTTGCCGCCTGGGCGGTGAAGAGTTTGCGATATTTATGCCGTATACAAATATCGACATTGCTTACGAACGTGCACAACAGTTGTGTGATGCTTTTGCGAATATCAATACGCGTTACTCTGGGCATCAATTTACCATTACTGGCAGTTTTGGTGTTAGTGAGTTAACTAAAGATGATTTAAGCTTGGATCCAATTCTAAATCGCGCTGACAATGCGCTATATCAAGCCAAGTCAGCAGGTAGAAATCGAGTGGTTAAGTCTTGATAATCTGTAAGCTATATTAAAAAATACTTTTGATACTTATCTAATATTAAATTCTAGCTGAGTGGTTTGCATTAGATTATAGGGACTGGCTAATAAGTTCTGGACACCGCAATCAGCTACATCAATTCCTTGCGTAAACAATCCTTATTGAGAGTTTTATTCCATAACCTTAAGTTTTAGTATTTCTCTTAATATTTCCCCTTATCGCTATCTCTGAGTGCTATTCCTAAGTCGTGCCTTTTAATATTAGTGCTATAGCTCATTACTATTGAGCGTAATTTTGATATTTAGTCACTGAAATATATCGACTACTTAATCAAATTGTAGTTTCAGTGCGGTTAAATAAACACACACATCATTGAAAGGTCTATTCACCTTAAACATCATAAAGATAATTCTTCTTTTTATTACTGTTTATCTACTTTGTTTTTAGCTAATAAATCGAAAAGTGACAGTTTTTTTACTTTTTTATAAAAAATTTCGATTTTTTTTGAGTGAAACCAATAAATTTTGTGATGTTGATCGGACTACATCCATCTTAGTCTAGAGTAAATATTCTAGGGGTCGCATCTAGTTTACGTTAACGTCAGCTTTAAACGGTCGTTTGAATCTGTAATTGGAAGATTTGTTGTTAAGTTGTTGTTTTAGTTTTGGTTGGTTCGTTTACCTTAAGGTTAGTTCAAAACAAATTCTTGATTCTACTTTGGTATAAATATTAAAAAAATGTGTAAAAAATATTTTACAGCGAGTAATTTAGTAACCTTTTTAATATTCACTTTAAACCTTTGGTTAAGTTGTAAGACAATTTACCAATATCAATGTAGATTGAAAGGGATTTAAGGAAATATTGTTTTTTATCAGCGATTTATCGTTGTTGATGTTTTGGTAATACCAATTTTAGCTATTGTTTTTGCTTGTTTTTATACCATTTGATGTTGTTGCAAATGCAAAGATTTCTCGTTAGGTTTTAGTTCGAAACAAACATTTGGTGGTTAAATATTGGCAGGTTTGTTTGGAGATAGAGAAAGTAAGGCATTGAAGGTTAAGCGCGGCAATATCCTGTTGACAAGTTCAAACTTGCTTACTTCTCTCTTTGAAAACTGACTAATGCTCAAGGGGCTTAATATGACAGCAGAACAATTAATGGCTAGATATGCTAAATCACAGCCAAGTGCTGATACTGAATTACCTACTAGTGTAGATCTTGCGCTAATCGGTCCTAAGGTCCCTGGCCAAGAAGCGATTTTTAATGACGGTGCGCTTTCTTTACTTGCAGCATTATGTGAAGAGTTTAACCAAGAAGTCCCACAACTATTGGCTAAGCGTAAGCAAAAGCAACAGCGTATTGATAACGGTGAGCTACCAGATTTTTTACCAGAAACACGTGCCATTCGTGATGGCGAGTGGACTATTCGTGGTATGCCTGAGGACTTAACTGATCGCAGAGTTGAAATAACGGGTCCAGTTGATCGTAAAATGATTATTAATGCCTTGAATGCCAATGTAAAAGTGTTCATGGCTGACTTTGAAGACTCACTGGCTCCAAGTTGGGAGAAAGTGGTTCAGGGTCAAATTAACCTTCGTGATGCAGTAAGAGGTGACATCAGCTTTACTGCTGAAAACACAGGTAAACATTACAAATTAGAAGAAGACCCTGCGGTATTAATTTGTCGCGTGCGTGGCCTGCATTTAAAAGAAAAGCATGTTGAATTTAAAGGCGAACCCATCCCTGGTGGATTATTCGATTTTGCGATGTACTTTTATCACAACTATCACCAGTTATTGGCGAAAGGCAGTGGTCCTTACTTTTATATCCCTAAACTTGAAAGTCACATTGAAGCGCGTTGGTGGGCCAAAGTATTTGCTTATGTTGAAGAGCGCTTTTGCTTAAAACCTGGCACCATCAAATGTACTTGTTTGATAGAGACATTGCCTGCTGTGTTTGAAATGGATGAAATTTTATATGAACTGCGGTCAAATATTGTTGCACTGAATTGCGGCCGCTGGGATTACATCTTTAGCTATATTAAAACATTAAATAAGCATGCTGACCGCGTGTTACCTGATAGACAAGCTGTCACCATGGATACGCCATTTTTAAGTGCCTATTCAAGATTATTAGTTAAAACATGTCATAAACGCGGCGCATTAGCTATGGGCGGCATGGCTGCCTTTATACCAGCAAAAACACCTGAAGCTAATGAGCAAGTGTTGCAGAAGGTAAAAGGTGATAAGGAACTTGAAGCACGTAACGGCCATGACGGCACTTGGGTAGCGCATCCTGGTTTAGCCGATACTGCCATGACAATTTTTAATGATTATATCGGTAATGGTACTAATCAATTGCATATTACCCGCGATGTTGATGCGCCTATTTTAGCTGATGAGCTATTAACGCCATGTGAAGGTGAGCGTACAGAAGAAGGCATGAGATTGAACATTCGTATTGCACTACAGTACATCGAAGCTTGGATTCAAGGTAATGGCTGTGTACCTATTTACGGTCTAATGGAAGATGCCGCAACTGCTGAGATTTCACGTACTTCCATCTGGCAGTGGATCCAACATGAGAAATCATTATCAAATGGCAAACTTGTGACTAAAGCTTTATTTAAAAGTATGTTGAGTGAAGAGCTCAACACAGTAGAGCAAGAGTTAGGTAGTGAACGGTTTAACCAAGGAAAGTTTAATCAAGCAGCGACTCTATTTGATGAAATTACCACATCGGATGAACTCGTCGATTTCTTAACCTTACCTGGATATGAGTTGTTAACGGCTTAATTCGAACTGAATGTAATCGTGTTTTATTGTTAGAAATGTTTAGTCAGAAAGAGTTGCCCTAAGTAAGTGGCTCATTTCTGGACCAGTTTAGCTGCTTTGCAGCTGATGTCCCCCGGGGTTACTCACCTACAGGTTACACCGGGTTTTTATCCAGTATTCGGAATATTAGCGCTAGCTAGTTGTGGTTCTTGATGCGAGGATTTTTAACTTCCTACCCAGTAAGTTTTCAACCATTCGCTTGTGTTGCGGCTCTTCGGAGCCGTTTTTTTTTGCTAAAAAACAGAAGAAAAGTTGAATCGATTACATATTTGATACAATTGGGATTTGTAAAAGGTTATAGTAAAAATACTGTCATAATTGATGAGTATGGACTTGAAAACCTCACTACCAATAACAAAAGGCGTCGATTACTGGACTAAACGTATCAGTGATCAAGAAATGCCTGCTTTATGTTCCACTATAAGAGACTTAGAGAAATTAGCTAAGGATGATGTGTCCTCTTTAGCTTCTCTAGGGCGCAGTGTTATGCATGATAATGCGTTAACGACTCGCATTTTACGGGTGGCGAATAGTGCTATCTACAATAAAGGTACCAGCCATGTCACCACGGTTAGCCGTGCTGCTGTGGTTTTGGGATTTGATACTATACGTAATATTTGTATTACTGCTAAATTACTCACTAGCCTGCTTGAAAACCACAATCTATCAGAATCCGTTTATCAAAGATTAATCAAATTAATGGCCCATTCTTTTCAAGCCGCAATGCTCTCTAGAGTGATGTTAAAAGACTATGATGAAGCGCTGCGTGAAGAGGTGTTTATCGCGTCGTTGCTATATCGCATTGGTGAAAGTGCTTTTTGGAGTGTCGGCGGTGATTTTGTTGATAATTTAGACCAAACATTGCTTACTGCTACTTCGGCTAAAGATGAGAAAGCGATAGTCCGTGAATATCTAGGCACATCTTTTTCTCAATTAACCCAAAGCATAGCTAGAGCTTGGGGCTTAGGTGATGTACTGACCACTTCATTGTCACACCCAGATGAGAGGATGCCTGAAATACGCAGTATATTTTTGGCAAATGAAATCATCGAAGCTTTAAATCAACCCCATATCAATACTGAAAAACTCAATGAGCTATTAAGCGCGGCTGCTGAAATTCAGAATATTAGCTTAGAACAATGCAAAGCTAGGTTCAGTCGCTGTGCTGAGGCGACGGTTCGTTTAGCAGAAGATTATGGTGCTATTGAGTTAGTGCAGCATTTGCCTGAAACCGCTGAGATCATTTCAGAGCTAGATAAGCCTGCAGAAAAGCCGGTATTTCGTGAAGCTAATTTAGTTCTACAACTAAAAAAACTGCGTGAATTGACTGAACTTGCTATTCAAAAAGCTGACTTTAACCAAGTAGTGCAAACGACATTAGAAGGTATTTTAGATGGAGTAGGCGTTGATCGTTGTGCTGTAATGCTGTTGTCACCTAATCGAAAGCAATTATCAGCACGTATCGCATTTGGAGAGGGGGCTGAAAAGCTTAAGCAAGAGTTACTGATTGAGATGCAAGGTGGGAGTAACCCATTTATGCAAAGTATTAATCAAAAACAAGCGAATTGGTTACATGAGTTTGATGAACGAGAACTCAATGAATTAGCTTCTTTTGTGAATGCTAATTTTGACCCAAATCACTTTAAACACGGTTTCATGATTGCGCCGATTGTTGTTAATGAAAAAACGATTGGTTTGTTTTATGCGGATAAACACATTTCCCCAAAACAGGTAACCCAGCAAGATTTTGATAGTTTTTGCCATTTAACTCAGTTAGCTAACCTTTGTTTTGGGCTATCAGTCCATTAGAGTCTTGAGTCATTTATCGTTAATTAACTTAGGTTATTCAACATTGTTCAAACGACTAAATTTTGCGAGCGTCTATTTTTTGATTGCGCTCAAAGCCCTTATAACTAGAACTCTCATATCAAGATCACTAATGACAAGTATATTAGTAGCGAGCATGCTCATATCAAACTTGATTGCAGCTGAGTTAAATAACTTACCCTCAACCCAACAACTTCATTCAGACAGCATTGTTGTTGAAGATCACTCACGGCAACGATTGATTCCAGTTGAGCTTTATTACCCAGCAGCAGAGTATAATTGCAAAGATAACCGCCAATGTCCGGTGATGATATTAAGTTCGGGATATGGCCTGCTGCACACTGAGTATCAATTTATAAGCCAGCACTTTCAGCAGCAAGGGTATTTGGTTATTGCAGTTCGCCACGAGTTACCTTCAGATCCTCCTTTATCAAGAGTTCAGCCGTTTGCACAAACTCGTGCTGAAAATTGGCAACGTGGTGCTGATACGCTGAATTTTATTCAGTATTACTTTAGTGAGCAGTACGTTAATCAACTGCATACGCCGGATGTTTACCCTTACTCTAGTTCAAATTTTGATTTTGAACATATCACCTTAATAGGTCATTCAAATGGTGGTGATATCTCAGTATTACTCGCAACCAATGGTGCGACTACTCTTTATGTAAATGATCTAGATACAAATGCTCTTGAAATAAAGAACCCTGATGAAAAAGCTGTGGCTGTAACCAATGGTAAGAGCGAATCATCGGATGCTAGCCAGTTTGAAGAGAGTCAAGTGGATTACATTAGCCGTATTATTACCTTAGATCACCGTAGAGTGCCTTTACCAAGAGATAAGGCAATTGATGTGCTATCAATAAGAGCAAGTGACTATCCTGCGGATGAAGGCGTTCTGCCTACTGAGGCAGAAGATGCAACAAATATCGCTGTGGTCAAGATTGAGGATTCAAGGCATAACGATATGAATGATTATGGGCCTATGTGGTTAAAAGACCGGATACTTAGCATTATCGATGAGCATATGCAGTTTTAGCTGTTGAATGGATTTGATGATTAAACAAAAGGCCTGTGGGTTGATTAATTCACAGGCCTTTTGGTAAAGGCTCTCCACTTTGAGAACCTATTTGTTCTATTTTAAAAGGTTAATTTTTCTTAATAAGCCTGGCCACCGCTTGAGCATCTTCATTAGGAACGGCAATGCTTAAATGATATTGCACTATCTTCCAGCCATCATCGGTTAATTGCAATGCTCCTGTGCCACGACACAATCCATAACTGGCGCTTTCAAGTAACTCATCAAACATGATGGTATTGTCAAACTGCAATAACTGGCGAGATTTAACCTCATAATGCCAACCATCTGTAGGTCTTGCATAGCCTGAAAATTGCTTCATATCCCAACGTTCAGTGGCATCGGTTCCGAGGAAGATAGCGTTGGCATGGTACAAAGAAAAGTAATTGTCCCAGTTAGCATCACTGGCGTCTTGATGCAGTTGATCTAATAGCGTATCAGCCTGCTGTTTAGATTCTATTGAGATGATGTCATTGGCTTCAGCGGGAAGCGATGACATCACCCATAAGCTGCTGGTTAATAGGAAGGTAAGCAGTGCATTTTGCATGGAAATTCCTTGTTCATTTTTATGATAAATCAACTAACAATGAAATTACTGCCAGTTGATAGGGTCAAGCTGATAAAAGTGACTTAACTCTTTATAAAGCAAATTGTGTTGTTGGTAAAATTCCTGTGGCTTTTCAAAAAAGGTTTCGCTAATAACCGCAAAAAACTCAGCAGGATTAGTTGCGCCGTAATAGTTAAATAAAGAAGGGATTTGCTGTCTTGCACAATGCTGTAAGCTTTCGAATTCTTGGCCTAATACTTTTGACCAGGCTGAGTAATCTGTTATATCTCTAAGAGGCGGAGCTCCGTTTGCTTGGCCGTTTTCTTGATCAAGCTGGTGGGCAAATTCGTGAATAACAACGTTTTGGCCATCGAATGGATCTGCAGCTCCATCAAGAGTGCTTTTCCAAGAGAGAATAATTTTACCATTGCCCCATGACTCGCCTAACAAAACATTACGCTGATTTGACTCAACACCCGCAAAATCGGTTCCTCTTTTTTCGACAATAAAGGCGTATGGGTAAACCAAAATTTGTTTGAGTTTTGGATAAAAATCAGTTTGTCGATTCAGTAACAATAAGCAAGCTTGCGCTGCAATGGTGACTTTTACCTCATCCGTTATTTGAAAACCATCACAGCCCACAAACTCTTTTTCTTCGATAAAAATTTGGATGTGTTTTTTCAATTGTAATTGCAGATCGGTTGGCATAGCTTTGAAGTAGGGAAATCGACGTTTAAGAATTTGACGCCACTCTTTGGGGAAAGGTAGTTGGACGGTTTTTTCTCTGCGGCGCTGAGTTCGCTTTGGTTTAGAGATAATCAGACCAATGGCAATAACTGAAATAATGATCAGAACCAACAATGCAAACATATGCCTTCCTTGATGAGTAATAAGCTTAAATAAGTTATTGGGCGATTGAGAGAAAAATTCAAGGGCAGTTTAGTGAATACTAATGCTAATTAAATTTAATATGATTTTTTGAAGTAAAAAAAACTGGCAAACAACTTACGTTGATGCCAGTCAAATAGGGGGAGGGATTGTTATTTTTCTAGTACGTTACTTAATAAGAAGTGGATAATTTTTTACTTTATATTTATTTCATTTTCTATTGCCCGCTGTTCTGGTTCGGATAATAGAAAGTGCTGTTGGATAAGTTGCCTTATTAGTTTCGATTTTGCGCTATGGCTGCTTAAACTCAATGCCGTAAGTTGCTCGATAGCTGCCTCACTTAATGTAAACGTTGCCCTTCTAAAAGGCTGCGATTTACCTGTTGATTGCGACGTTTCATTTAATGGCTCATTGGCTTGTGTTAACGCTAAAAGTTGCTCCATTGCTTTTTTATTAGAATCATCTTGAGTTCTATTATTGGGCTGTTTACCCATAGCGTACAAGTTTGCTGCTTCAATAAAATCATCAACCGACATTTGTGGCGAAAATTGAGATTTACATGGCGTAACGTTTTTCTTGAGATCTGCTAGCCCCATAAGTCCCCCTCAGCTGCGTAACATTACCGGCATCGTTACGTTGTTGGATAAGTTGCTGTGCATTTTTAACTTCAAGCAATTCACAGGCAATATTGCGAATTTCGTTAGCCGCTTTTCCGCTAGGGTCTATTTCAATAACAGATAAACCTGACTCTTCACTGTCATCGTAAATATTACGACTGTATGTTATTGACTCAAGAACATTGATATCAAAGGTATTGCACACTTCTTTGGCTTCAAAAATTCGACCCGATTGATTGGGTAAACTTGGGCATTGAGTTATCACAAATGAAGCTTTCATTTTTGGGTTAATCATCTTACAGGTCGCGATGATATCATCCATATGCTCCACGGTTTTTAGGTCACGGCGTTTTGGGCGTAAAGGCATTAATGCATGTGAGGCGACTGACAATGTGGCGCGTAAAGCTAAGTTATCTTGTCCACCACAATCGACGATGACATAGTCATAATGTTGTTCAAGGCTGAGTAAATCATTACGGATTTTTCCATATAACTGCACGCAATTGATGGCGGGCAGATCAGGATTATTGTTTCTTGCTTGGATCCAGTCTGATGTTGTTCTTTGGGGGTCACAATCAACCATGATGATGCTTGATTTAGCATCTTTCGCGAGAAAAACAGCAACATTCTGTGCGAGACAGCTCTTGCCACTTCCACCTTTTTCTCCACCGACTAATATGATCATCTTTACTTCTCCTGATGGGACAACGAGAACGGCTTTATAAACACTCGTTGTTGTTATACTCAGTCTTAAATAATCCAAACACAGTCTTGAACGCATCAAACACAGTCTTGAACCTATTACCACAGTCACAGTCTTGAACGTATTGCTACAGTCACAGTCTTGAACGTATTGCCACAGTCACAGTCTTGAACGTATTGCTACAGTCACAGTCTTGAACGTATTGCCACAGTCACAGTCTTGAACGTATTGCCACAGTCACAGTCTTGAACGTATTGCTACAGTCACAGTCTTGAACGTATTACCACAGTCACAGTCTTGAACAAATCAGCCAAATTATGCAGCATTGTCAATAAAACAAATGCTATTTATTGGCAACATTTAGCTTTAATGTTATTAACTTTATGTGGAGAGTTGTAACAGGTCAATTGGTGGTAAATTGACGTTATGGCCGTTTTGACTGAACCGTGAATTTTTGACTAATACATGTGTTTGGCGTTTTTTTGACTTATTGAGTTCACTGCAATATTGAATGGCTTAACCCCTTAATTATGAGTAGCTTAAGGCGTAAAAACATTGACGCGAATATTTAAATCATCAATGAAGGCTTGTCGACTAGCTAACTGTCGTCCTAATTTATAGCTAAATAGTATTATTAATCTGGTTGATATTCCTAAACGATATACTGAGTTCTGTATAATAAAGTGCAATCGATAGTGAATTATCACAGTAAGCTTGATTAGGTATCCCTTTACTGCAAAAATCCATCACTTAATAATTAAGCTGTGTTTATTATATTTTTGCTTATTCTGCGCCAGCTTGAGAGAAAGTTATGGGATTACTAATTTATGAATGAAGCTTTATTGTTAGAAGCAATCAATCAAAAAATGCCGTTTGGAAAGTACGCTGGTAGAAAGCTGCTAGAACTGCCAGAGCCATATTTAGTTTGGTTTCATGGTAAAGGCTTTCCCGAAGGGAAGTTAGGTGAGCAATTAGCTTTGATGTACGAAGTAAAGTTAAATGGTTTAGAAGAAATGCTGCAGCCTTTATTGAAAAAGTAATACTGGTTAAACAGCTAGAAGTTTGAATTGTACGATGAGTTAGTGAGCGAAAGATTCATTTACCTAACTCCTTAGTCATATAGAATCCATTGAGTACTTGGTCTTTGGTTATCTGATAACTCGGCTGAATCTGTTTAAACCCTTGCTTGAGAAAAAAGCCTTTAGATAAATAAGAAGCATCGACACTTAATGATGAGTAATTTTGTTGTTGAGCCCAAGCCTCTAGTGTTTGATAAAGTTCTCCAGCCAATCCTTGACGTTGCAGCGATGGTAAAATATATAAGCTATCTATATAGCCACGACTATGAAAATGGGTTTCAACGTTAATCAGTCCAACCACCTCTGGCAAGTCATTATCTTGGTTATCTCTAATCATAATCCAGCTCTGACTTCGCTGTAAGCGTTGTGACCAGTGCTTTTTAGAGCGAGGGGACTCTGACCATGCATTTAATTGCTCCGCACTGTATCTTGGGTGCACAATATGCTGAACACATTGATGAACAAGTAAACTGACTGGCTCTGCAAACTTAGGTTTAAAAGAGGTGATGGCTAATTGGTTGTTCATAATTTTTAAAGCTTACTGTATTAAAGACCATAAAACCCATCATCAAAATGGAGTCAAAAAAAATCGGCTAACATAAATTAGCCGATTATCTATTTATCTGAAACTAAAACGAGTTATTTCTTCTCGATTTTGCCTACAAATAATAATTCTTCAAACGTTTTGTTTAGCGTGCTGCTTGTGAAGTCGTTCATCCACATTTGCTCATTCATGCTAACAGTATCGCCTTTAGTGATTTCAACTTGAGGACCTGCTGCCCAAAACGTTTTATCTTCAGCTTTAACTTGTACGTATGTGTAGCCACCGCTGTTCATTGTTTCTAGAACTTCACCTTGGTGCATGATACCAGCAGCCCAAGCTGAAGATACGCCTAACGCTAATGTTGCTGCAGCTGCTAATTTGATTAATTTTGCTTTCATGAAACCGTTTCCTATTTGATTAGGCTAATATTTGCAATGATTCAAGTCATGAATCCACATAAAGATACAGCATTAAATCATGAAGCCAGCACAGGGTCTGTGATCAGCTGCAGATTTGTGAATACTACATTATCATAAATAATATTAACCTTAACTGATATATAAGGTTTTATAGTTGATATTTACTGAATGAGTGATAACTGGCATTGAGGCAATGTATCACCTAATTCGCGTTATCTGTGACTGACGTAGTACACATTGGGTTGTAATGGATTTTCAATTAAGTTGCCGTGTTGAGATACAAAGTCTACAAATGCTTCAGGTAATGTCATGGTATTCAAATCTTGTTGCCAATGTGCCTTTAACAGTGCGTCATAGCCTTCTTTACCCGCTGCGGTATATGCGCTGGATACACCTATATAAAGCTTTTCAGTATCGATTTTTCGCCATTCACCTTGCTGGAACTCTTCAATGAGTGTAATGCGATGGTTCATCGCAAGATTGCCATCATAAAAGTAGCGTATGCCATAGGTATAAGGGAAGCTACCTGCACCAGTACCAGTAACGCCATTATTCGTTGCTGAGTTAATAGCAGACTCAAGCACTTGATATAAATATTTACCTTGGATTTGATATTTAACTAATGGAAGTTCGAATGGCAATATCCGACCGAGTACATCAGCTACCGATAAGTTTCCTTTATTTAGTGACTGCCTAACTCCGCCTGCATTATGTAAGGCAAAGTCTAATTTGGGTTCAGACAATTTGGTCGCTTTGAACATACTACGACACACCCATGGAGCTATTTCGCTGCCATGAGGAAAGTGTTTACTTGGCAAGCGGGTATGGATTAAATCTCTTGGAATATGTGCCAGTACTTGCTCTTCAAGTGCATTAAGCGCAGGGCGGTAATCGCGCATAATTGTTTCGTGTACTTCAGCACAAGCCTCGCAGCCTAACACGCCAGGGTGCGCTTTTAATGTTGTGATTACTTTTGATACTTTCTCAGCAGTTATTATTGGCTCAGCAGTTATTATTGACGAGGCATTTATAGATTCTCGTGTTTTCGAGGTAGCGTCTTCTTTGCTTGATGGTAAGTGAGATACTTCAATCTGTTCATCAAGCATAAAGTAGTTATTGCCATTGATAGCAGTGCAACTTCCTTGCTCATCAAATTCAATTTCGGCAAGTCCCAATACTTCAGCGTATTTGCTGGCATGAATAATCGGGGTATTGTTTATGGTTTCTGCGTAATCCGTGTGGCTTAACCCTAAATCGCTAAAGCTACCTTGTAAGGTGTGGGAGTGGCCACCGACAATAATGCTGATACCGTCAACTTTTTCGGCAAGCTCTCGGTCTTGGTCAAGGCCAAGGTGACTAAGAATTATGATATGGTCAACACCTTGATTTTTAAGGATGTCGACCGTATTTTTAGTCGTTTCGATGGCATTAATAAAGTGAGTATCAGGATCTGGGCGAGCAATGAGAGGCATCTGATCTAAAGTAATTCCAACAATGGCGATTTGCTTATCATAAAAGGGTTTTAGCAAAAACTTGGCACATTGTTGCTTGTTATCATAATCCAATAGCATCGGATGATTCTTTAAGCGTCCCTCTTTATCTAATAGCTCTTCAGTTAAATCCATATTGCCAGCCAATAGCGGGAATTCAATACGATTTAAAAAGGCTAACACCGGGCTGTTGCCGGCATCAATTTCATGATTACCCAACACCATGGCGTCGGGTTTTAACATATTTAATAAATGGGCATTGGCAGCGCCTTGAAATTCGCGAAAATATAAAGTGCCTTGAAAGCTATCACCACCGTGAAGAAACATGAATGCTTGATCAGTGTTTTGGGCTCTTTTTCTGGCAGCTTCGATTTGATAACTGAGGCGAGCATAGCCGCCAGTTTTGGTTTCCGCTTGATATTTTTGACCATCAACAGTCAAGTTAAATTGAATTTTGCTGGGCTCGAAATTTGAATGCGTGTCATTGATATGAGCGAGCGATAGCGTGTAATTTTTAGGCATCATTTCCTCTATATTTACAAGGTGAACGATTAAAAGTTCCCTTGCTAGGTGACATTTTTTGCAGTGTCTGATTACACCTGTTATTTACGCTTTAAAAACTATTTTTAGTCAAAAAAGGGAGCAATGCTCCCTTTTATTTGATGGTTACTTTACTTCAATATGCTGTTCAGTCTATTGACGTATCACTTACAGGTTTTGATGCTGCTTGTGTGTTGGTAATTTGGAGCTTGGGTTTGTCATTTAAGCGCTCCTCATTATTCATGTCTTCTCGCTTAGAGAATTCACCATCATCTGACAATACTATACCTTTATGTTTCATGCGTGTGCTCCATAACTTGCGAGCCAACTGCTGCATATCGGTAACAGGATCGTTTGAGTCGACAATTTCTAATCCAAGTAAAGATTCGACAATGTCTTCTAAAGTAACAATACCCTCGCCAGACCCATACTCATCAACAATCATGGCAATCTTAGTATTGCGCTTAATCATTAATTCGAATATCGGTAATATCTTTGCAGTTTCAGGGATCACTAACAGGTTTTTTTTCAAGACCCCGATAGATTCCTTTGGCGTATAGCGTTCTGCTTGAATGATGTTGTTACGGTTAACATAGCCAATGATGTTATCTGGGTCGTTTTCATAAACCGGAATTCGAGTAAAAGGCTTGGCCAAATATTGTTGTACAAACTCGCCCTGAGATAAATGTAATGGCAGCTTAAACATAACCGTTCTTGGGGTCATGATTGCAGAAACTGGCATCTCTTTAACTGACAGCATTTGGGTTAAAATCGCTGACTCTTGCTTGTCTAGCTCGCCTGAACGTAGGCCTATTTCAGCCATGGCACTCATTTCTTGGCGAATATATTGGCCTTCGTCACCTTTGCCCATTAATTTGGTCACTTGAGATGACATCCAAATTAGCGGCTTAGTGAGCCTTTCCATCCAAACTAAAATCAATGACACAGGTGCTGCTAGTGAACGCCAGTAATTTGCACCTAATGTTTTAGGGATGATTTCAGAAAAGAATAAAATTAAGAAGGTAAGCACACCAGAGAATACTCCGAGCATTTCATCACCAAAAACTTTTGCAGCTTGTGCACCTGCAACAGCCGCACCAACGGTATGGGCTATGGTGTTTAATGTCAAAATAGAAACCAGTGGTGATTCCACATTTTGTTTCTGTTTATCAAGCCGCTCAGCAGCTTTAGGATTAGTTTTTGCCAAATTGGCAATATAACTAGGGGTAACAGATAGTAGTACCGCTTCAAACACACTACAAAGAAATGAGATTGTAATAGCGATAAATACTATAATGATAAGAGTTATCATAAAGGTGGAATTACACCTCCGTATGGCAGACCAATATTAGTCCACATAAATTTTAGCAATAGTAACGAAAGTATCAAAGCTTTAATGCGAGTTCACTGGCCAAATTTTGTAAGGATCTGTATAATTCGCCGCCCGCTAGCAGGTTTTAGGTTTTTTGAGGTTAGACAACATGAGTGAGAAAAAGATCAATTTATTGGATCTTGATCGTAAGGCAATGAGAGCGTTATTCACCGAAATGGGCGAAAAACCATTCAGAGCCGATCAATTGATGAAATGGCTTTATCACTTTGGTGTTAGCGACTTCGAAGAAATGAACAACATTAACAAAGCATTGCGAGCTAAATTAGCACGTAAGTGTGAAGTGGTTGCGCCAGAAATCTCAAACTTCCAAAAGTCTGAAGATGGCACGATTAAGTTCGCGATTAATGTAGGCCAAGGCCAAGAAGTTGAAACCGTTTACATCCCAGAAGAAGACCGCGCGACCTTGTGCGTATCATCTCAAGTTGGCTGTGCATTGGAATGTACTTTCTGCTCTACAGCCCAGCAAGGCTTCAACCGTAACTTAACGGTATCTGAAATAGTTGGCCAAATTTGGCGAGTATCACAATTTTTAGGTTTCCAAAAAGACACAGGTGACCGTCCAATCACTAATGTTGTGATGATGGGAATGGGTGAGCCGCTACTTAACTTAGCTAATGTGATTCCTGCAATGGATATTATGCTAGATGACTTTGGTTTCAGTTTATCAAAACGTCGCGTGACATTATCAACCTCAGGTGTTGTACCAGCGCTTGATAAGCTAGGCGATGCATTAGATGTCGCTCTTGCGGTAAGTATTCATGCGCCGAACGATGAGCTACGTGATGTATTAGTGCCAGTTAATAAAAAATATCCATTACAAGAATTTCTTGCCGGTATCCGTCGTTACTTAGCTAAATCTAATGCTAACCGTGGCCGCGTGACCGTAGAATATGTCATGCTTGATCATATCAACGACAGCACAGACCAAGCACATGAGCTTGCTAAGTTGATGAAAGAAACTCCATGTAAAATTAACTTAATTCCTTTTAATCCTTATCCTGGTTCTCCATATGGTCGCTCTTCTAATTCTAGAATTGACCGTTTCTCGAAAGTATTAATGGAATATGGGTTAACCGTGATTGTGCGTAAAACCCGTGGTGATGACATTGATGCTGCGTGTGGTCAATTAGCGGGTGATATTCGTGATCGAACTAAACGATTAGCGAAAAAACGCATGCAAGACAATGCTATTTCGGTCACAATGGATTAACTGTTTGTTTGTATAGATTAATAGGCGTAAGAAGTATGCACGGATTGCCGAAACTTTTAATTATTGTTGCCATATCATTACCTTTAGTGGGTTGTGTTACCGAAAGAACGTATAGTGGTACGGATATTCCAGTTTCTGAAAGGACACTGGATAAAACTTCAGCTGCAAAAGAGCGAATGCAGCTGGGTTTGACCTACTTGAATCGTGGCAACATGGAGCAGGCAAAGTTTAATTTGAATCGTGCAGTCGAGTATGCCCCTCAGTTAAGTGCTGTGCATACTGCTATGGCTTATTACTATCAAACTGTTGATGATGTTGAACGTGCTGAAGAATCTTATCGCAAAGCCATAAACACCAGTGATGCTACTGGTGATGCGATGAATAATTTTGGCGTGTTTTTATGTCAACAAGAGAAATACAGCCAAGCTGAAGTCATGTTTAAAAATGCGATTAACGCTAAAGAATACACCCGTACGGCTTCAAGCTATGAAAACTTAGGTGTGTGTAGTCTCTCGAATGGCGAGCCTGAAAAGGCTAAAGAGTATTTTGAAAGTGCATTACGTTACGATCCAAGAAGACAGTCCACATTGATGGAATTGATCGATTTAGCTATCGCAGAAAATGATTACGATACGGCTAAATCAAATCTACAGCGTTTTCATCGAGTGGCGCAGCAAACGCCTGAAAGTTTAGCTTTAGGAATTAAAATATCGCGCGAGCTGGCGGATGATGAAGCGGTTAAACGCTATGGCATTACTTTAATCGCCAAATATCCAGCCTCTGAGCAAGCGAAAGAATATAGGGCTACTTTGCATTAATGACAAACAATAACAATGAAACGTCCCGATTAGACGAGAATGATACGGACCAAACTGAGTTACTTGAAGAAGTATCAACTGCTGGCATGCTGTTACGTACAGCACGTGAAGCAAAAGGCTTATCGATTGAAGCCGTTGCAACACAGTTACACTTACGTCCAAGCGTCATTGAAGATATTGAAAACGATATTTTTGATAATATCTCGTCGGCAACTTATGCCCGAGGCTACGCTAAAAACTATGCAAAATATGTAGAAGCTGATGTCGAAGCGCTCCAACAATGCTTAGCTCAACAACTGCCTGATGAAACTGCTGCAATGCAAAGTTTTTCTCGTAAAACGACTCGTGATGCTCGTGATAGCCGTTTAACGATAGTAACTTACCTGATCATTTTAGCTTTGTTAGCCTTGTTAGTTGTTTGGTGGGTGCAAAAGGATTCTTTACTCAGCGGAATTGATTTATCAAAACCGACTGCTGAAGAAGTTGCTGCCGCCAATGTACCTGTTGTCAGTCAAACAGAAGATTTGTTAGAGCCAGAAATTGATCCTAATATGGCCTATATAGAACCATCACAAATGCCTGTAGAGACTACGTCGGCAGCAAGTGCTGATGCACAAACTGTAACGGACTTGGCTAATGACGCAACGCAAAGCGCAGAACCTGCGATTGAAACACTGCAGTCTGCCAGTGCATTAGTGACTAACTCAGCCGTTACTACTGATGTAGTAAACACTGAAATTGCACAAAGTACAGTAGAGCCATTAGCAGCTAATGATGCCATATCGATGAGTTTTACCGCTGACTGTTGGGTTAACGTGGTTGATGCAACTGGCAAAACTTTAGTTGATGGCGTTAAAGGTTCTAGTCGAGTGGTAGAAGCTAAAGGTGTTGCGCCATTTAAACTTATTTTAGGTGCGCCGCAAGTCGTCAAAATTCAATTTAATGGTGAAGATGTCAGTTTAGCTGACTTCTCAGAAGGCCGTGTGGCTAGGTTAACCTTACCAAGAGTGTAATGTTAGCTGTAACTAAGTAAGCAGTAGAGCAATAGATTATGTATAACGAATCTCCTATTATTCGCCGTCCTTCAAGTCGTATTTATGTTGGCGATGTACCTATCGGTGATGGTGCCCCGATAGCGGTTCAATCAATGACGAACACTAAAACGACTGATGTAGAAGCAACAGTGGCACAAATTCGTGCACTTGAGAAAGTGGGCGCGGATATTGTGCGTGTTTCTGTACCGACGATGGATGCTGCTGAAGCATTTAAGATAATTAAACAAAGTGTCAATGTGCCATTGGTGGCTGATATTCACTTTGATTACCGTATCGCACTAAAAGTGGCTGAGTACGGCGTAGATTGTTTACGGATTAATCCAGGTAATATCGGCAACGAAGAACGTATTCGCAATGTCGTTGAATGCGCTCGTGATAAAAATATTCCAATCCGTATTGGGGTGAATGGCGGCTCTTTAGAGAAAGACCTCATGGATAAATACCATGAGCCAACACCAGAAGCTTTGCTTGAGTCAGCCATGCGTCATGTGGATATTTTAGATCGTCTTAACTTTGATCAGTTTAAAGTGAGCGTTAAAGCATCGGACGTATTCTTAGCGGTTGAGTCTTACCGTTTATTGGCCAAACAAATTAAACAACCGCTGCACCTAGGAATTACTGAAGCAGGTGGTGCTAGAGCTGGCTCTGTTAAATCAGCTGTCGGGTTAGGGATGTTACTGGCTGAAGGTATAGGTGATACGTTACGTATTTCACTTGCAGCCGATCCAGTTGAAGAAATTAAAGTCGGCTTTGACATTTTAAAGTCACTGCGTATTCGCAGTCGCGGTATTAACTTTATTGCTTGTCCATCATGTTCACGCCAAGAGTTTGATGTGATTAACACTGTTAACGCACTTGAAATGCGCCTAGAAGATATTACCACCGCGATGGATGTTTCGATCATTGGTTGTGTGGTTAATGGCCCGGGCGAAGCGCTAGTTTCAGATATTGGTTTAACGGGTAGCCATGGTAAAAGTGGTTATTATGATGACGGCAAACGTCAAAAAGAGCGTTTTGATAACAATGATTTAGTGGATTCATTAGAAGCAAAAATTCGTGCAAAAGCAGCGATAATGCAAAATAGAATCGATATTAAAGACGCAACAGAATAAGTTTGTTTTAGATAATAAATACACCTTACCAGCGATGGTAGGTGTATTTTTGTGTAAGGCATGTAGATTAATTTAAGCCCTCGGTCATCGATTTTAAATCGAACAAATCGATTAATGTTGAACCAAGGCAAGTTAACTCAAGTAGGCAAAACGTGGCTAAACAGATCCAAGCAATTCGCGGAATGAATGACATTCTGCCAACGCAAAGCCCAATATGGCAAAAAGTAGAAGCGGTTATCCGTTCTACTGTTAGTGCATATGGCTATAGCGAAATCCGTACTCCGATCGTTGAATCAACCGATCTTTTCAAACGTTCTATTGGTGAAGTTACCGATATCGTTGAAAAAGAAATGTATACCTTTGCCGATCGCAATGAAGACAGCTTAACCTTACGTCCAGAAGGCACTGCTTCTACTGTTCGTGCGGGTAACGAGCATGGCTTGCTGTATAACCAAGAGCAGCGTTTATGGTACATGGGACCAATGTTCCGCCATGAACGTCCGCAAAAAGGTCGCTACCGTCAATTCCACCAGTTTGGTGTTGAAGTTTATGGTATTCCAAGTGCAGACATTGATGCTGAAGTATTAATGTTATCAGCGCGCCTTTGGGAATCTTTCGGTATTACCGAACACGTTAAGTTAGAGCTTAATACATTGGGCGATCCAGCTGAACGAGCAGCATACCGTGATGCATTGATTGCATTTCTTGAGCAGCATAAAGAGCAGCTTGACGAAGATTCACAGCGCCGCATGTACTCAAACCCACTGCGCGTATTAGATTCTAAATCACCACAAGTTCAAGCATTACTGGCCGATGCGCCAGCATTAATGGAGTACTTAGGTGAAGAGTCAAAAACACATTTTTCAACCTTATGTGAACTCTTAGACGCTGTTGGCATCCAATACACAGTTAATCCTCGTCTTGTTCGCGGTTTAGATTACTATAACCGCACTGTTTTCGAATGGGTTACAGACAGTTTAGGTTCGCAAGGCACAGTATTAGCTGGCGGTCGTTATGACGGATTAGTTGGTCAGCTTGGGGGGAAAGATACTCCAGCAGTGGGTTTTGCAATGGGCCTTGAGCGTATTGTGTTATTGCTTGAAACCCTTGAACTGAACAAAGACGTTGCTCCCGTTGTTGATGTTTATGTCACAGCAATGGGCGAAAACTGTTTAGTTGAAGCAATTAAAATTGCTCAAGAGTTGCGTCAAAGCCTGCCACAGCTTAAAGTCATGAGTCATTGTGGTGGCGGTAACTTTAAAAAGCAGATGAAACGTGCTGATAAAAGCGGCGCTGAGTATGCATTAATCATTGGTGAGAACGAAATCGCAAACCAACAGGTTGCAGTTAAGCCTCTGAGAAATAAGAACGAACAACTTTTGGTTGCCCGAGACGATTTGGCGACCACGATTAAATCATTATTTTAATATTGGCTTATTAGCTAATAAACAGAACTGAATAGAAAGGGGAAGTGCGCGTGGATATTTATAGCACAGAAGAACAACAAGTAGATGCTATTAAGCAGTTCTGGAAAGATTACGGCAGCTCTATCATTGTAGGTGCGGTAGTTGGTCTAGGTGGATTATACGGTTGGAATTATTATTCTGACGTAAAAATAGAAAATGCTGAAGCAGCTTCAGAAGCGTTTCAAAGCATTGCCGCTAATAGCGCAGACAGCACAGCTGTTATGGCTGCAGTTAGCGATTTTGGTCAGCAACATGATCAACAAGGTTATCAAGCATTGCTTGAGCTTATGTCTGCAAAAGCTGCAGTAGATGCAGGTGATTTAGATAAAGCAGAAGCGGCTTTCACTAAAATCATCGCAGCTAACCCAGGTGCAGCACTTAGCTCTTTAGCGACGATTCGTTTATCTCGAGTTCAAGCTGAGCAAGGTAATTTAGGCACAGCGTTAGCAACTTTAGACCAAGTTAGCGATGAAGCATTTAATGCACAACGTGACGAATTAAAAGGCGACTTCCTAGTGCGTCAAGGCGACATGGACAAGGCAAGAACTGCATACCAAGCAGCTGTAGACAATGGCGGCTCGTTATCAAGTCCTGCACTACAAATGAAGCTAGACAATTTAAACAAGGCATAAGGAATTAGCCGAATGAAGTCTTTATGCAAAACCTTGCTAGCAGCGGGCTTAAGTGTCGCGTTGCTATCTGCTTGTTCTTCGAGCGATACTGAAGAAGAAGTTGTAACAGAACTTACTGAAATTCAAGCAACTGTATTTCCTGAAGTCGATTGGAGCGTCAGTGTAGGCAATGGTGTGGGCGACTATTACTCACAACTTAAACCAGCCGTTTTTTATGGTCATGTCTATGTCGCTGACCGTAACGGTACTGTTGTTGCTTACGATCAAGAAACAAGTAAGGTCGCTTGGCGTAAAGACTTAGCGTCAGAATTTAAAGATACTGCGCTGGCTAAAACCAAAGAAGCACGTATTGCCGCTGGCGTAACAGTTAGCCGTAATAAAGTCTTTATTGGCGGTGAATCAGGCTTGCTTGTTGCACTTGATGCAAAAACAGGTGATGTTGCTTGGCATGCTATTGCCAGTGGCGAGCTGTTGTCGCCACCAACTGTTTCTGAAGATTCTGTAGCTGTGCATACCAGTGATGGTAACTTTGAGTCATTTTCAATTGAAGATGGCAGCAAGTTGTGGACCCACGAAATGCAACTGCCAAACTTGACTCTTCGAGGTACAGGTTCCGCGGCATATGATTCAGGTGGTTTCTTCCTAGGTACAGCTGATGGTAAAATATCAGTTATCGTTAAAAACAACGGTCAAGTGGCTTGGGAACAAGCCGTATTTAGCCCAACTGGCGGTAACGAGTTTACTCGAATGGCCGATGTGGACATGACACCGTTAATTTTGGGCGATAATTTATACGCGGTAAGTTACAATGGTAACTTGGTGTCAATGGAGCTAAGAACGGGTCGTGTTGTTTGGACACGTAAGTACTCAAGCTTTAATGAATTAGCCGCAGCAGGTGTTGGACTTTATGTCGTTGATGACCATAGTCGTATTTACTCAGTAGATAGACGTAATGGTTTGGAACTTTGGAGTAATACTACGTTAACAAACCGTGGTTTAACTTCTCCTGCAGTCATTGGTTCTTATATTGTGGTAGGTGACTTTGAAGGTTATCTACACTTTATCGATCGCAACACTGGCGAAGTCGCTGGTCGAGTTGAGGTTGATAGTGATGGTTTATTCTCGCAGCCGGTTGTGGCTGGAGACAAAATTTATGTGCAAGGTCGCAGCGGGAAGCTAGCTACTGTAATCCTGCCATAAATTAACCAGTAAACCTTATTAGAGCCCCTGGAAGTGTGTTCCGGGGGCTTTTTATTTAAAAGTTTTTAGAGGCAAAATCATGATCCCTGTAGTGGCCCTTGTGGGGCGACCTAATGTTGGTAAGTCAACTTTATTTAACCGTCTTACTCGCACAAGAGATGCGCTTGTCGCCGATTTTCCTGGTTTAACACGTGACCGTAAATACGGTCGTGCGTTTTTATCTGGTTACGAATTTATTGTGGTTGATACTGGTGGTATCGACGGCACTGAAGAAGGGATCGAAACAAAAATGGCTGAACAGTCGCTTGCTGCGATTGAAGAAGCTGATGTCGTATTATTCTTAACTGATGCACGTGCTGGCTTAACTTCTGCTGATCTTGCGATTTCAGAGCATTTACGTAGCCGTGATAAAACTACCTTTGTTGTTGCCAACAAAGTAGATGGTATTGACGCTGATTCAGCTTGTGCTGAGTTTTGGTCGCTGGGTTTAGGTGAAGTCTACCAAATGGCAGCTGCGCAAGGCCGCGGCGTGACCAATATGATTGAATATTCTTTAGCACCTTATGCTGAAGCAATGGGTATTACTCGCCAAGATTCCGATGAAGAAGGCGAAGAAGTACGCGAGTACACCGAAGAAGAAGCGGAAGCAGAACAAGAGCGTCTGCAAAACTTACCAATTAAATTAGCTATCATCGGTAAACCAAACGTAGGTAAATCAACACTGACTAACCGTATTCTAGGTGAAGAACGTGTGGTGGTTTATGATGCGCCAGGTACGACTCGTGACAGTATTTATATTCCAATGACGCGCGAAGATCGTGAATATGTATTGATTGATACTGCGGGTGTTCGTCGCCGCAGTAAAGTACATGAAACTATCGAGAAATTCTCGGTCATTAAAACCCTTAAAGCTGTTGAAGATGCCAATGTTGTTTTACTGGTTATCGATGCACAAGATGGTATCTCTGAACAAGATTTAGGTTTATTAGGCTTTGCATTAAACGCGGGACGTGCAATCGTGATTGCGGTGAACAAATGGGATGGTTTAGACCAGTCATTTAAAGAAGGCGTTAAAAGCGAACTTGATCGTCGCCTAGGCTTTATTGATTTTGCCCGCATTCACTTTATCTCAGCATTGCATGGTACAGGTGTTGGTCATTTATACGAATCTATTGAAGAAGCATATGACAGTGCGACGCGCCGCGTAAGCACTTCAATGCTGACTCGTATTATGCAAATGTCACAAGACGATCATCAGCCTCCATTGGTTCATGGCCGCCGCGTTAAGCTTAAATATGCCCATGCTGGTGGTTACAATCCACCAATCGTTGTTGTGCATGGTAATCAGGTAAGTAAGTTACCTGATTCATACAAGCGCTACATGATGAACTATTTCCGTCGTTCGTTAAAAGTGATTGGCACGCCAATTCAAATTCGTTTCCAAGAAGGTGCGAACCCGTTCCAAGGCCGTACTGAGAAACTGACGATTAGCCAAGAGCGTCGTCGTAAACGCGCTATGAGCCATATCAATAGCCGTAAGAAGTAACCTTCTGACAGCGTTTATTAAGATAATAAAAAAGCCTGAATTGAAAAATTCAGGCTTTTTTTATGCTTATCAATCGCTAAGCTAATCAATTTATAAACTAACCAGCAGCTTCGCTAGTTCATCATTGAGTTAATCAATCACTTTAGTTATCTAGCCTTTTGTTGAGGCGCAGATGAACGATGGCTTGAATGACTCTTACTCGAAGAGCGATTATGACTTTTTGATTGTGCAGTTGACCTCTGTGTTGTTGCTCTTTGATTCGACGACCTTTGAGTTGTCGCTCTTTGTGTCGAAGAACGCTGTGTTGAAGCCCGTTGGCTTGATTGCTTATGCTGCGAATTACTATAACTTGGCGACTTGTAATTGCTCGAGTTATTAGAACGGTTGTGATTCACCTTCGCCGTTTGGTTGACCGACTTGTTTTTAACACTTTTGTTATGACTTACAGTATTCCTCTTATTATCCTTTAATGCCTTGTTTACGCGACTTTGTTGCGTCTGTTTTGCGTAGTTCGTTTTATGCTTACTATTAACCGGCTTTAGTGCAGGTTTATGTGAAGACTTATGAGCCGCTTTATGTGCTGGTTTATGAGCAATGCTGGCGCTGTTATAACGTTTTTTGTCATAACGATGACTCACTTTTGGCGCTTTGTAAGCAACGCCGCGTCGATGAGCAGGTTTATGTTTCCAACGTTGTGAACCAGTGCTGTAAGCAATTTTATGGGGTTTACGGTAATAACGAGTATTACGGTGGTTAACTACCACGACGCGATGATGTGACCAATGCACAGCGCCAAAGAAGTAGTTAAAGTTAATGTATACGCTAGGCCCCCAGTATATTGGACGGTGCGGGCGATAATATGCGTATGCCGGGTAATGCCAATAAACAGGCGGATAAGCATGCCAGCGCCAATGACCGTAAACCACTCGCGGATCGTACACTGGCACATAAATAACTTCAGGCTGTGCTGGCTCAATAATGATTTGTTTTTCAACACGGGTAACAGTCATGTTATCCATTTCATTAAAGCTATCGGCTTCGTCCGCTTGTTGTCTAAGTATCTGAATACTGGCAAGCACCATTGCTTCATCTAGTAAGAAAGCTTCACCTAATTCTTGAGTCCAGTTTAAATCTTCATTTAACTTTTCAAGTACGGTCGGAAAAGCCACCAGTGCCGTTACACTAGGGTCCCAAGATTCAAGTTCAGCCTGCTGCATTTTTTGTTCGCTGCTCAAACTATTATGTTGTTGCTCCCAACGACGGGCTTGAACAATCTCAAGTGGGTAAGTCGCAGCAATTAATATATGAGTAAGCAAGCTATCTGGGTACAGGGCAATAGGCGCTAACATCTGTGCTAGCTGCGCCTCTGAAGGCTGAGTTTGCTCATATTGCGCGTCACTGTTACTTCCAATAGCATTACTTCCAACAGCCAACGCAGCTGTTGGTGACAGTAGACAAAGAGTAATAAGCCCAGCTTTAATCAATTTTGTGGGGATAGATAATCGGATCATTTTATCTCCAGATACCAAACATCGGTACTTTACGAATGTTAGAGATAGCATAACCAAGTGAAAATGAACGTAGGATGAAAGCGTATAGTGCAAGGAGAGTTATTTAAGGTAAATACTAATAATGCTCCCAAGTTTATAGAGTAAGCTAACTGGCAAAGGTTAAGATGAATTTAGCGCCGCCAAATTGCTCTGATTGCGAAACTGTCAGCTCACCTTGATAGGTTTTCACTAAGTCTTGAACGATAGCCAAACCAATACCATGACCTTGGTGATAAGTGTCAGCGCGAATACCACGTTCGAATACATTTTGGCGTTGTTGTTCAGTGAGTCCGTCACCGTCATCTTCAATGATAAAACGTAATACTGCATCGGTTTGTTCAACAGATAAACACACTTGGGATTTTGCAGCCTTACAGGCGTTATCCAATAAATTGCCAAGCATCTCGTGTAAATCTGCTTCTTCACCTTTAAACATTAGCTTTGGCTCAGCTCGATAATCAATATCCACATAAGATTGCTGATAAATTTTTGCTAAGGTTCTAATGAGTTTACTGGCCACATCATCAATGCTGATACCTATATGCCAAGCTTGATTAGCGCTGGATTTCGCTTTGTTTAGTTGATAGCTAATGATGTTATTAATATTGGTGGCTTGCTCTTTTGACTCATCACTTAAATCAGTTTGGCTTTGCAGAACCGCTAAGGGTGTTTTTAAACTATGAGCTAAATCAGCGAGTGCATTTCGGTAACGAAGCCTTTGTTGCTGCTCTGTGTTGAGTAATATATTGAGTTGATTAGCCACCGCATTTAATTCGTTGGGGTAATCCTGTTTTAACCGAGTTTGCTGACCCTTATCAACCAGTGCAAGTTCTTTGGTAAATTGATTTAATGGTTTTAACGTCCAAAATAGCCAAATCCCTTGTACGAGTGCCAGTACCAACATTAAAACAATCAGCCAAGTCCATAAGGTGGTATTAAACTCACTAATTTGTTGTTGGTAGTCGGCGTCATCTTTAACAATGTGAACTGTGATTGCCAGTGGCTTTTGATTGGTTTCAAAACTAACACTAAAGCTATAAACCACGTGGTTGTTATCGCCATTGCCAGCTAAATCGTCAAAGCTAACTTGTGTCAGGGCTCCTTGTCCCATCTGCGGGCTGGGGAGTGCTAAGGCTGTTGAGCTAGTTGTTGGCAGGTTTAAACCAAAAAAAGATTCGGAATGCCAAAGCAGTTGATTGTCTGAGGTGATCAGCGCATATAATCCTGAGCCAATGACATTAAACTGATTTTCTATCAGATAATTAGGCATGACGACTTGATCGTCTTTAACCTCGGCGACAGCAAGTACTGAATAAACATAAGCTCGCAATTGATTGTTTATCGATTGAGTAATTTGATGTTGGAACGCGCTATTAACGGTCACGCCAATCAGCGGGAGTAATACTAAAATTAGTAATAAACCGCTAAGCATTAACCGAAACTTGAGTGAGTTTACGCCACCAGATAAAAAGGCTTTTTTAGGGGCGTTAGACCACCGCGCTTTGAGTGAACTCAGCCCACTGGTTAACTTACTTATAGCAGCAAGCTTTATCATGAGAGTTAACTTAACTGTCGCAAACGATAACCCTGACCGCGTAAGGTTTCTATCAATTTATAATCGCCATCGGGATCGAGCTTTTTTCGTAAGCGACGAATAAACACTTCTATCACATTAGAGTCTAAATCAAAGTCTTGATCGTAAATATGCTCAATTAAGGTGGGTTTAGAAATCACCTCGCCTTGGTGTAGCATGAAGTATTCAAATAGCTTAAATTCAGAGCTGCTAAGGATTATTGGATTTTGTAAGTGCTTCAATTCAAGGGTACGGGTGTTAAGGCTAAATGGCCCGTTAGCCACAATAGGACTAGCTTGTCCTGCTGAACGTCTAATTAGGGCATTTAAACGGGCAACCAGTTCTTCTGGTTGAAACGGTTTAGTTAAATAATCATCCGCGCCAGAATCTAAGCCCAATACTTTATCTTGCCAGCCATCTCGGGCGGTTAAAATCAAAATAGGGTAATCAATTTGTTTATTACGTAATTGGGTTATCAAGCTTAAGCCATCGATTTTAGGCAACCCCACGTCAATAATAGCCGCATCATATTGATATTCTGTAGCTTGAAACAGGCCATCTTCGCCATCCGATGATATATCGACACTGTAATTAGCAGCTTGTAAATGCTCACTTAGGTTTCTTTGTAAGCCTAAATCATCTTCAACTAACAATATTCTCATGGTTAATTCCTCGAAACTGAACCAGTACGTGCATTCACGGTGGCGTAAAACACCATGCCTTTATTAGAAAGCAATTTGACTCTGTAGCCTGGCGAGCCGCCTACTTTTGTTGATTGAACTGATAGCACTTTTGCAGAATATTGTCGCTTGGCGAGTTGAGCCGCCTGTGAAGAACTTTTAATGACTAAAGGTTGAGACTTACCTGGGCCACCCTTTGATTTGTTATTAAAGCCTGGGTGTTTAAGGTTCACTGGAGATGACATGGACATAGCGCTACTCATATTGCCTATCACCGACAATGGGGCAGCCTGAACTGACCATGTTGTCATTGAAAACAACATGAAAGATAACAGGGTAATGCCTAATTTGTTGATTAATCTGCTCATTCGCGGCGTCCACATCAATATACATCTTTAAAATCAGTTCTCAGTGTAAAAGATCCCTTTCAATATAGAAACATCTGCATAGCTGAAAATCGCTTAGCTCGAGTGACGATGTAAATTATGGAGGGCGTTAAATGAATAGAAGATGAATGGCAAAAGCTTTATTGGAGGATACAGATGAAAATGAACAACTTAAATGTGCAAAGTTATGTCAATTGAGTTGTAGTACTAGGCGGTAACCTTTAAGTTTACAGGGTGATTATTTTGTTGTTTCAAAATGCGGCGCTAGTTGAAATACAGTTGAGCATTTGAATAAATTTACACGGAGAAAATGAAATGCAACTCGACACCTCTACGACTTTGAGCCCTATCACTCGAATGCTACACTGGATTGTCGGTGTTGGCATGATTTCTCTGCTTGCCATTGGCGTATTTATGGCAGAAACCAAAACCTATAGCCTGTATTCTTGGCATAAATCATTTGGCTTTATCATCTTTTTTGTGGTGCTGCTACGCGTGCTGTGGCGTATCAAAAATGGTTGGCCATCTCCTGCAGGTAATTACACCCAAATAGAACATAGTTTGAGTAAACTTGTACACTGGCTATTAATTTTAGGGACCTTATTGTTGCCTATTTCTGGCTTTTTAATGTCTTCATTAGGCGGTAATGGTGTTGATGTTTTCGGGCTTGAAATTGTTGCGCGCAATGTTGACCCTGCTAACCCTCAAAAAGCACTGGCACATTATCCGCAGATCGCTTCATTTTTTCATAGCGTTCATCATTGGGCTGGATATGTCATTATCGCATCGGTATTTTTACATGTGGTAGGTGCGCTAAAGCATCATATTATTGATAAAGATAATACCTTGAAGCGCATGCTTAAAGGTTGACATGCTCACTAGTGTGATTGTTTATAAAAAAGGAGCTTTAAGCTCCTTTTTTATGTGATAAATCTCTTCAATATTTCCCCTTCTATGTCCCATTGAAAGTAAGGTAATTCGTTCTGAGTTATCGCTTTCTGCTTACAGTGTTCATCTTGCATTCATTTTAAGTGTTCTTAAATAAGGGAACTTATATAAGGGCTGTTAAATAACATTCGCACACCATGGGTTAATTTAATTGATTTTGGTGCTGACTCTGAATGAGAGGGAATAATGATGGATATTCAAACTAATAAGCAAAAATGGTTCAATCAGATGGCGGCAGTTATTGGATGCGTATGGATGCTGACACTCAGTTTACCCGTAACAGCACAGAATACGTTTAACCCAAATATCATTGTGGTGAGTGAAGGACGGCAAGTGAATAACGTAGCGCTTGCTGTTGAAGATAATCCAGCTTTGACCGCAAAGCAGCAACAATCATTAAAATTGTTAGTGGCTGAAGAAAGGGCAAAGCGTAAAAGTGATATCGCCCAAGGTAAATCTATAGCTGTGCGGGCTACTCGTGAGCAAATCATGTCAGAGCGTAAAGCGGGAATATTGTCAGCGGTAGCTCAACGAAGTGTTAATGATGCTAATGCTATTGCAAAAGCAGCCGCTGAAAAGGCCAAAGTGTCAGGGAACGTGACTGACACTAATCTTGGATTAAATCAAGAATCTAACCCTTTATCTAATCATGTCCAGCAGCAATCTATTATTGGTTATCGTGATTTTGATATTTATGATGCCTATAGCCGTATATTCGATGATTTTGATGAAGATGGTTTTTACCAAACTTTTAGCGTGACCTTTGATGCAGATGTCTACGGTTTTACGCAAGGTGAACCAGCCAATGTTTATGCAGAGCTTTATTTAAGTCGTAATGGTGGGCCATGGGAACATTATTATTCCACTGAAGTATTTACTATTTATGGAGATGCTACAGACGATGATTACGAGGTACTCACAACCTTAGCTCAAGGCTATAAAACCGATTATTACGATGTGTTGATTGATTTATATGAGCTAGGTTATGAAGACATTGTGGCGACATTAAGTGCCAATGAATCTGATGGTTTATATGCCTTGCCATTGGAAAGCAGTGACAGAGATGAAGTGTACGAACAAGAATATGTTGAAGTAATCGAGTCTGAAGTGATTGTCAGTGGCGGTAGTTTGTCATTAACAGCTTTGTTGATGCTATTGATGATGAGGCTTTATCGTCTTAAAGCATAAATTAAACGTTAAGTTTTTAGACGAGCCTAAAAACAAAAGTCATCCCGACATGAGCAGGATGACTTATCTTTTTATGCGCAATTGAGCTGATGCATTATAAAGCTATTGCATCATTGCTCTACTGAACAACTGACTTAATCTTACCTTGATTCAGGGTCGTGGTCAGTGTGTCGCCAGTGTTAACTTGCTCAGCACTATTCAAAATCTTGCCTTTACCATCACGGGTAATACTGTAACCACGGCTTAATGTAGCTAATGGGCTAACGGTTTCTAGTTGATGCGCACTGTAACTGACTTGCTGATTGGCACTGGCTAGTCTTGCTTTCATGGCATCTTTTAAGCGACTTGTGAGATAACCCACTTTGTTTTGCTCTAAGGTTAACTTATGAGCGGGTGAGCGCTGTTGCAGTCGGCTCTTAAGTTGTTGCTGAGCTAATCTTGCATTAGCAAGCTTATGACGCAGGGCAGATTCAAGCTTTAACTGCATTTCATCAAAGCGCTGCTCAAGTTGTTGTAGCTGCCTTTTAGGATCTTCACGTTGCAACTGGTGGCTTAGTTCAGTCAGTTGCGTGCTTTGGTGTAATAAGTAATGGCGCATTGATTGTCGTAACCGTGAAAACATCAGGTTGAGTTTTTGGGTTTTATTGCCCTTATCGTCCGATAACAATTCAGCACCTGCTGACGGAGTTGGTGCGCGCACATCTGCTACATAATCACTGATTGTCGTATCAATTTCATGGCCCACAGCGCTGACCACGGGGAGGGCGCTATTATAAATAGCATGCGCTAGGTCTTCATCGTTAAAGCACCATAAATCTTCTAATGAGCCGCCACCTCGGGTAAGCAATAATATATCGACCTCTAAACGTCTGTTGGCCGTGGTAATTGCATTAATGATTTGTTTCGCTGCAGTCGCGCCTTGTACTTGGGTTGGGTAAATCACCACTTCTATTGATGGGTCGCGAGTAGAAAGTACTTTAACTACATCACGAACGGCAGCACCAGTGGCAGAGGTAATAACACCAATTCGTTGAATATTTTGTGGCAATGGGCGCTTAGTTTCTGTTGCAAATAAGCCTTCGGCCGCCAATTTTAGTTTAAGTGCTTCATATTGCTGTGCTAGCAATCCATCACCAGCTGGCAACATTGACTCAAGCAATAATTGATAATCACCACGGGGTTCGTAAACACTGATGGAGCCTTTAACTAATACTTGTTGGCCATTAACTGGTGTGAAAGGAACAGTTTGATTACGACCTTTGAACATCGCACAACGAATTTGTGAGCGACTATCTTTTAATGTCATATACCAATGACCTGAATTTGGGGAAACAAAGTTCGAGATTTCGGCCTCAAGCCACACCTTTCCTAGCTCACCTTCAAGCAGCTGGCGGACTTCACCGTTTAATTGGGAAACGGTGTAAACATTATTTTTCGAGCTTTTCATCAAATTCAACCGACCAAGAGTATTTTTTCACTATTTTCCATTTACCAACCTAAATATGCAAGGTATAATCCCGCCGCAATATTTACCCTTTCTAAACCCTACACTTTCTGGGAGATGTTGCATGTTAAGATTAAGAAATGACGCACTAACATTTGATGATGTACTACTAGTGCCTGCTCACTCAACCGTCCTCCCAAATACCGCTGTTCTAAAAACTCGTCTGACTAAAAAAATTGAATTAAACACACCTATCGTGTCTGCAGCTATGGATACCGTAACTGAAGCTCGTTTAGCAATCGCGATGGCGCAAGAAGGTGGTTTAGGTTTTATTCATAAAAACATGACGATTGAACAACAAGCTGAAGAAGTACGTAAAGTTAAGATTTACGAAGCTGGTATCGTTCAACAACCTGTGACAGTGACACCAAGCACTACGCTAGCTGAACTTAAGCAATTAACTGAACGCAATGGATTTGCTGGTTATCCAGTGATTAACGATGCGAATGAGCTTGTCGGTATCATCACTGGCCGTGATGTTCGCTTTATCACTGATTGGAGCCGTACCGTTGAGCAAGTGATGACGCCGAAAGATCGTCTAGTTACTGTTCTTGAAGGGACTAAGTTAGATGAAGTTCAAACCTTAATGCATTCACATCGTGTTGAAAAAGTATTAGTGGTTGATGACAACTTCAAGCTAAAAGGCTTAATCACAGTTAAAGATTTCCAAAAAGCAGAACGTAAACCCAATGCATGTAAAGACGAGTTAGGTCGCTTACGTGTAGGTGCTGCTGTAGGTGCTGGTGCTGGCAACGAAGAACGTGTTGAAGCATTGGTTAAAGCCGGTGTCGATGTATTGCTAATTGACTCTTCACACGGCCATTCAGAAGGCGTTTTACAACGTATTCGTGATACGCGTGCTGCATTCCCTGATTTACAAATTGTTGGCGGTAACGTAGCAACAGCTGAAGGTGCTTTAGCCTTAGTTGAAGCGGGCGTTGATGCAGTTAAAGTCGGTATTGGCCCTGGGTCAATTTGTACTACTCGTATCGTAACGGGTGTTGGTGTTCCGCAAATTACAGCCGTATCAGATGCTGCAGAAGCAATTAAGCATTTAGATATTCCAGTGATTGCAGATGGTGGCATTCGATTCTCTGGTGATTTAGCTAAAGCATTAGCGGCTGGCGCATCATGTATCATGGCAGGCTCAATGTTTGCAGGTACTGAAGAAGCGCCGGGCGAAACTGAGTTATACAACGGCCGTGCATACAAGTCATACCGCGGTATGGGTTCTTTAGGTGCAATGACCCAAACTCAAGGTTCATCTGACCGTTACTTCCAAAGCGATAACGCTGCTGACAAATTAGTACCTGAAGGTATAGAAGGTCGCGTTGCTTACAAAGGTAAGTTGAAAGAAATCATTCACCAACATATGGGCGGTTTACGTTCATGTATGGGTCTTACTGGTTGTGCAACCATTAAAGAATTAAATGAAAAAGCTGAATTCGTGAAAATTACATCGGCAGGTATGGGTGAGTCTCATGTCCATGATGTAACTATCAGTAAAGAAGCGCCGAATTACCGTAGCGGTTCTTAATTAAATAAAGGCGGCAATGTGATTGTCGCCTTTTTTCAATCTGCATAATGTAATTAACGCATTTATTTATAAAGCGCTTAAGGTATGCAGATTGAAGTACACCTACTCTAAGCAAAACCAGATATAAGGTATCCCATGAGCAACATTCATGAGCATAAAATCCTGATCCTAGACTTTGGATCGCAATACACGCAGTTAATCGCCCGCCGTATTCGTGAAATCGGTGTTTATTGTGAGCTTTGGGCTTGGGATGTATCTGAAGAGCAAATTAAAGAATTTGCTCCTAACGGCATCATATTAGCAGGTGGCCCTGAAAGTGTGACCGCTGACAATTCGCCTCGCGCTTCTGAATACGTATTTAATGCAGGCATACCAGTACTGGGTATTTGTTACGGCATGCAAACCATGTCTGAGCAATTAGGCGGTAAAGTTATTCAAGGTGTGGGTGAAGGTGAGTTTGGTTATGCACAAGTTGAAGTGCAAACTGAATCAGCATTATTCAAAAGCATTGAAGATGCTATCAGCGCTGAAGGCAAGCCATTACTTGACGTATGGATGAGCCACGGTGACAAGGTATCAGAAATTCCAGAAGGTTTTGTTACTGTCGCTAAAACCGAAACTTGTCCTTTTGCTGCCATGGCAAATGAAGACAAAAAATTCTACGGTGTACAATTCCACCCTGAAGTGACACACACACGCCAAGGTAAGCGTATGCTTGAGCATTTCGCCCTTGATATCTGTGGTTGTGATGCCAACTGGAAACCTTCATCAATCATTGAAGATGCAATTGAGCGTCTGAAAAAGCAAATTGGTGATGACGAAGTTATTTTAGGCTTATCAGGTGGCGTTGATTCATCGGTAGTGGCTATGCTGCTTCACCGCGCTATTGGTGACAAGCTAACGTGTGTATTCGTTGATAATGGCTTATTACGTTTGAATGAAGCTGAGCAAGTGATGGATATGTTTGGCGATCACTTCGGACTTAACATTGTTCACGTTGATGCAGAAAACCGTTTCCTAGACGCAATGGCTGGCGAAGCTGACCCTGAAGCTAAGCGTAAAATCATTGGCCATGTATTCGTTGATATCTTCGATGAAGAATCAAAGAAATGCGTTAATGCTAAGTGGTTAGCTCAAGGAACTATTTATCCTGATGTGATTGAGTCTGCTGGTAGTGCAACAGGTAAAGCGCATGTGATTAAATCTCACCATAACGTTGGCGGATTGCCAGATGATATGGAACTGGGATTAGTTGAGCCATTACGTGAATTGTTTAAAGATGAAGTCCGTAAAATTGGTTTAGAATTAGGCCTGCCATACGACATGCTATACCGTCATCCTTTCCCTGGACCGGGTTTAGGTGTGCGTGTTTTAGGTGAAGTGAAAAAAGAATACTGTGACTTATTACGTTTAGCTGATGCTATCTTTATTGAAGAGCTGCATAAAGCTGACCTTTACCACAAAGTCAGCCAAGCATTTACGGTATTCCTACCAGTACGTTCAGTTGGCGTAATGGGCGATGGTCGTAAATACGATTGGGTTGTTTCATTGCGCGCTGTTGAAACGATAGATTTCATGACTGCACATTGGGCACACTTACCATATGACTTCTTAGGTCGTGTATCTAACCGCATCATTAACGAAATCGACGGTATTTCACGTGTGGTATATGATATTTCAGGTAAGCCACCTGCAACAATCGAATGGGAATAACCTCCGATTAGATTGAAAAAAGGCGCTTAGGCGCCTTTTTTATTGGGATAAATTTATTGTTGTTTGCCGTATAATTTAAAGAAGTTGATGCATTGCCATTTGCTATAAGATTTAATGATTAAGCTAAATGCAATAAGTTAAACATAGCTAAGCCTAAGAGATACTAATGACGTTAGAAAACAAAGCCCATATCAGCCAAAAACAGCAAGCGAGTCAGGCCAAACCATTAACACCTGAGGAGCTAGTAATTCTTGCTGCTCAAGATGAGAAGTGGATGCGTGTGGCGATAGGGTTGGCGACGAAAGCTGAAGCCTTGGGCGAAGTACCTGTTGGTGCCGTTTTAGTTAAAGATGATCAAATGATTGCATCAGGTTTTAACTTAAGTATTACCGAGCACGACCCGAGTGCCCATGCGGAAATGCAGTGCATAAGAGCGGCTGGCAAAGTGTTAGAAAATTACCGCATGCTTGGGGCAACCTTGTATGTCACCTTAGAGCCATGCCCAATGTGCGCAGGCGCTATGATCCATAGCCGAATAGAGCGGGTAGTATTTGGAGCCAAGGACTTAAAAACGGGCGCGGCGGGCAGTGTGATTAACTTATTGCAAGACTCGCACTTTAATCACCAGTTAGCAGTGGATTCTGGTGTTTTAGCTGAAGAGTGTGCGAGTCAATTGAGTCAGTTTTTTAAACGTCGCCGTGATGAGAAAAAAGCACTTAAACAGCTGCTAAAGCAGCAATCAGACTTGTTGCTGCAAAAAGGCAAAGAATAGCTTTTGACGGTTTAGCATTCTACGCTGTTTCAATTTAATACTACTGCGACGGCGAGCATTATTATTCATATTCGGTTTTCTCATTATTCACCTACTTTAAGATATGTATATACGGTTGATGATAAACCGTTTTGATGACTGTTTTATTGCGTTCATGACTGCTTTATTTCGTCGATGGCAGTCTTACTTCACCGATGGTGCCTTATTTTGCTGACGACTTGGTAATATCTTCAGAGCTTTCTATAATTTCTGCATTGAGACTGGTTGCATCATCAAGTTCACTTTCAACTTCTTCTAGCAAATCTTGCTGTTTATTCTGGTTATCAACCCAGACTAACGTATCGTAATAGCGGCGAATATTGTCAACATAATGGGCCGCCTCACTACCTCTGGCGTAACCGTAGCGTGTGTGCTGATAATATTTACGTTGCTGTAATAAGGGTAAAACCTGTTTAACATCACGCCAAGCACTGGGATCTTTGCCCATACCTTCGGTAATTTTACGGGCATCTTCTACATGTCCTAAACCAATGTTATACGAGGCAAGGGCAAACCAAATTCGCTGACTATCAGGGATAGAATCAGGCAATCGGTCTATCATTTTTTGCAGATAAATCGCCCCACCGCGAATACTTTGCTCAGCATCTAAACGGTTATCAACACCCACAGAGCTTGCTGTAGGTTGGGTGAGCATCATCATGCCGCGAACGCCGGTTGGGGAGCGAGCTTTAGGGTTCCAATGTGATTCTTGATAACCAGCAGCAGCTAGTTTACGCCAATCTAAATCACCAGCATATTTTTCAAATAAAGCTTGGTATTCAGGCAGTACATTATCAATCGCTCGAATAAAGGCACGGGTATCAACATAGTCAAAGCGTTTTACATGGCCAAAATATTTTTCATTTAAATGTTCTAAGGTGCCATTTCGCTTTTGTATATGCCAAAAAGATAACAATGAGCTTAACAAGTGATCGCTATTAATCGGTGGCAGTAACCACACTACCTCGGTTTTTTCATCAAGTACGATACCTTCTCGTAGTTCGGGTAAATACCGTTGGTTAATAAGCAAGCTGTTTGAGTCGGCAATGGTGTAGAGTACTTCGCCTGATGCCACCATAGAGAGCAATTCTTCGTTATTTTTATCGTAAATTTGCTGCCAAGATAAATTGGGATTGGTTTGCTGCAGTTTAATGACGGTCTCAACGGCTGCTGATTCAGGTATAACCATAATGTCGCCCTGAAGGTTATTAAAGTCGCGAGGCTTTAGATTACCTGATTTGTAAATTAGTACTTGATTGACTTCATATAGGGTAGGGCCGAGCAAGAACTGTTCGCGACGATTATTGGTCGTTGTAATTGCTGCAGCGACAATATCAATTTCATTCATGTGCAGAGCATCAAACAACAACTCTCGACTATGATACGGAACCATTTCTAATGGAACATCGAGGTACTTGGCAAACTTAGCCGCCATTTCATAGTCAAAGCCACTTTCACCTTGATCAGAGTTAAGGTAGGTTTGCGAGCCGTAAAGCGTCCCTACCTTTAATACGGTACGATTAGGCGTATGTTCAATAAACTCTGTTGCATTCATATTCGCTTGATGGCAAGCGCTAAGTAACAAGCTTATTGAAATAATTGAGGCTATCGTTATTAGTTTGGTCATGTCCCTCGAAAAATGAAGTGAGTAAGCAGGAGGCTGTAATTGGTCGTTATTACGCACTTGATAGTTACGAATTCTCTCGCTTGTCGCCTATTTGTACTTCAAAGCTTCATTTAAAAATCTAACTCTATAAAGATACTGTAGCAGTAGTTTTCTATTTCACCTAGTCGAATGCCATTGGCTGTTAAATTATACGGTTGAATTCATTAGTAAAATCGAATTTAAAAAAATAAAATAATAATAAAATGTTGCTGAAACATTACTGTTAAAAATAGTCGATTATTTTTGATTGTTTTCATTAACGGGAAACACTGTTCTAGCAAGCCTTCTTAGGTGATTTATAAAGTGTGATTCCCTATAATAGCGCCAATTCTTACCCTGCCAATATAATCATAAGGTGAATTGACGTGATTGAGATCATTCGCGGAGCCCCAGCACTTTCAGCTTTTAGAATCCAAAAGCTTATGGAGGCCTGTGAAACTGCAGCCCTTCCTGTTGAGCAAATCTACGCTGAGTATGTCCATTTAGCTGATATCAGTGACAAGCTTGACGATAAAGAATATCAACAGCTTGAAACGATTTTAACCTACGGACCTGCCATTGAATCTCATGCTCCAGAAGGTTCATTATTTTTTGTTACTCCTCGTCCAGGCACCATTTCTCCTTGGTCTTCAAAAGCAACTGACATTGCTAAAAACTGCGGTTTAAGCAAAGTAAAACGTCTTGAACGTGGTGTTGCCTATTACGTTGCTGGTGCCTCACTGACCACTGAGCAATTAGCGCAAGTTAAAGGCCTAATTCACGACCGTATGGTTGAAGTGATTTTACCAGAGTTTGCTGCAGCATCAGTGTTATTTGAACGCACTGAGCCACTGCCGTTTAAGAGTATTAATATTCTTGCCGAAGGTCGCCGCGCGTTAGAAGTAGCAAACGTTCAGCTAGGTTTGGCTTTAGCAGAAGACGAAATTGATTATTTAGTGGATAACTTTGTTCGCTTAAACCGTAACCCTAACGACATTGAATTAATGATGTTCGCTCAAGCGAACTCAGAACATTGCCGTCATAAAATTTTCAATGCTGACTGGACTATTGATGGTGAAGTGCAACCTAAATCATTGTTTAAAATGATTAAGAACACCTTTGAAGTTACTCCAGACAATGTGTTGTCAGCTTATAAAGATAACGCTGCGGTAATGAACGGTAGCGTTGCGGGTCGCTTCTTCCCAGATCAAGACGGCGTGTACAACTATCACACTGAGCCAATGCACATCTTGATGAAAGTGGAAACCCACAACCATCCAACAGCCATTAGCCCATACCCAGGCGCAGCTACAGGTTCAGGCGGAGAAATTCGTGATGAAGGCGCTACAGGTCGAGGTTCAAAACCTAAAGCGGGCTTAACTGGTTTTAGTGTATCTAACCTTAAAATTCCAGGGTTTGTACAACCATGGGAAGGCGATTACGGCAAACCTAGCCGTATTGTTACGCCATTAGAAATTATGACTGAAGGCCCATTAGGTGGCGCAGCATTTAACAACGAATTTGGTCGTCCAGCACTTGTGGGTTACTTCCGTACCTACGAGCAAGAAGTTTCAAGCCACAACGGTGTTGAAGTTCGTGGTTACCACAAGCCAATTATGCTTGCTGGTGGTTTAGGTAACATCCGTGAAGATCATGTTCAAAAAGGCGAGATCACCGTAGGCGCTAAGCTTATTGTTTTAGGTGGTCCTGCAATGAACATTGGTTTGGGCGGCGGCGCTGCATCTTCAATGGCATCAGGCCAATCAAGCGAAGATTTAGATTTTGCCTCAGTACAACGTGAAAACCCAGAAATGGAACGTCGTTGTCAGGAAGTGATCGATCGCTGCTGGCAAATGGGTGATGACAACCCAATTCAATTTATTCACGATGTAGGTGCAGGCGGACTTTCAAATGCCTTCCCTGAGCTTGTGAATGACGCTGACCGTGGCGCATTGTTTAACTTACGCAATGTCCCTTCAGATGAGCCAGGCATGAGTCCACTTGAGATTTGGTGTAACGAATCTCAAGAGCGCTACGTTATGTCGGTTGCGCCAGAGAATTTAGAAACCTTCAGAAAAATTTGTGAGCGTGAACGTGCGCCGTTTTCAGTTGTCGGCGATGCAACAGCAGAGCAGCACTTAACCCTTGAAGATAGCCACTTTGATAACAAGCCAATTGATTTACCGCTTGAAGTGCTATTAGGCAAGGCGCCTAAAATGAGCCGTGATGTGGTGTCAACTAAAGCTGAATCTCCAGCGCTTAATCAAGCAGAGATAAATGTAAAAGATGCGGTTTCTCGTATCCTACATTTACCAACGGTTGCAGATAAATCATTCCTTATCACCATTGGTGACCGTTCAGTGACAGGTTTAGTTAACCGTGACCAAATGGTTGGCCCTTGGCAGGTTCCAGTTGCCGATTGTGCTGTTACTGCATCAAGCTTTGACAGCTACGCCGGTGAAGCCATGTCGATTGGTGAGCGTACACCGCTTGCACTACTTGATTTCGGCGCATCAGCGCGTATGGCGGTAGCAGAATCAATCTTAAACATTGCTGGTACTGATATTGGCTCATTCAAAGACATTAAATTGTCAGCTAACTGGATGTCAGCAGCAGGTCACCCAGGTGAAGATGCTGGTCTTTATGAAGCAGTAAAAGCTGTCGGTGAAGAGCTTTGCCCAGAGCTTGAGTTAACCATTCCAGTAGGTAAAGACTCAATGTCGATGAAGACTGCGTGGAATGATGCAGGTCAAGACAAAACAGTGACATCGCCAATGTCATTGGTTATTACCGCATTTGGTGTGGTGAAAGATATTCGCCACACTGTCACGCCAGAGCTTCGCACTGATAAAGGCGAGACTGAGCTGTTATTGGTTGATTTGGCCAAAGGTCAAAACCGTTTAGGTGGTTCTTGTTTAGCACAAGTATTCAGCCAACTGGGTGATGTTGCACCAGATTTGGACGATGCAGCAAGCTTACGTGGATTCTTCGAAGTCATTCAGCCATTAGTCGCTGAGCAAAAAGTGATGGCTTACCATGACCGCAGTGACGGTGGCTTATTCACCACATTAGTGGAAATGGCATTTGCTGGTAACACTGGCCTAAACATCGATTTAGCAGCTCTTAAAGGTAACGACCTTGAACGTTTATTTAACGAAGAGCTAGGTGCGGTTATCCAAGTGGCTAAAGCAGATAGCGCAGCGATTAAAGCGCAATTTGCCGCCGCTGGCGTTGATTGCCATAGCGTTGCGACATTAACGACTGACGATAACATCACAGTGGTTGACGGTGAACGTGCAGTATTCAGTGATTCGCGTGTATCGCTTCGCACTATGTGGTCAGAAACCACTTACCGTATGCAAGCCATGCGTGATAACCCAGAATGCGCCAAAGAAGAATTTGAGCTTAAACAGCAAGCTAAAGACCCAGGTCTTACAGTTAAATTAGGCTTTAACCCAAGTGAAGATGTAGCAGCACCTTATATCTTAAAAGGCGCAGCACCTAAGATGGCGATTATTCGTGAGCAAGGCGTTAACTCTCACGTTGAAATGGCAGCCGCATTTGACCGCGCAGGTTTTGAAAGCCGCGATGTTCATATGTCAGACATCTTATCGGGTCGTATCAGTCTTGAAGAGTTCCAAGGCCTAGTTGCTTGTGGTGGCTTCTCATACGGTGACGTACTGGGCGCTGGTGAAGGTTGGGCTAAATCAATCTTATTTAACGATCGTGCTCGCAGTGAGTTCTCTCAGTTCTTTGAGCGTGATGCGACATTAGCGCTGGGTGTATGTAATGGTTGTCAGATGTTATCTAACCTGAAAGAAATCATTCCAGGTAGTGAGCATTGGCCACACTTTGTCCGTAACCGTTCAGAGCGTTTTGAAGCCCGTGCGAGTTTGGTTGAAGTGCAAAAGAGTCCATCAATCTTCTTTGAAGGAATGGAAGGTTCACGCATGCCAATTGCTGTATCACACGGCGAAGGTCGCGCTGAATTTAAATCTGTTGAAGCACTAGCAGCAGCAGAAGCATCAGGTACAGTGGCACTGCGTTATGTTGACGGTAACGGTCAAATCGCAACGCAATACCCACAAAACCCGAATGGTTCGCCAAATGCTATTACTGCACTAACGACAACAGACGGTCGAGTAACCATTATGATGCCGCATCCAGAGCGTGTATTCAGAACCGTTGCTAATTCATGGCACCCAGACGAGTGGGCAGAAGACAGCCCATGGATGCGTATGTTCCGTAATGCACGCGTTAAGTTAGGTTAAGTTGTACTTAACCTAGTATTGAGTTAACAGCTTAAAGGCGACCATTTGGTCGCCTTTTTTATTGGATGGGACTTGTGTTGAGAGTATTGCTAACTCACTTTTGGACAAAAATGCGTTAGTGCCAAGGTTCTAAATCTTAAGATTGCCATTAGAGGAAGTATGGCAACCTACTACGGAAAAATACTGGTAACAGTAACATGAAAATTTCAATTCTTACCAAAATCGTGGGGAAAATAGAGACTCTTGAGAGGTAAGTTTGAGGAGTTAGTTTACACTTACTCCACTAATTCCTCTGATATTATTTCAGGAAGCTCCTTGATTAGAATTGTAGATTTACCATGTTCAATAAAAATAAACCCGAAAGACTCCAACCTTGCTAAAGACTCTCTTATAACGGACCTATTTGAATTAAGTATCTCGGACAGTTTTCTTTCAGCTGGTAACTTTCCTCCGACTTTAATATTTTCACTAATATAGCGAACAAATTCATTAAATCCTTGATACTTTTTTAGTGCAACCTCGAAGCTAGGATCCAAGCTATCCTGATGTGCTTCATCTTCCCAATAGTCAACTAAACCTCCGTTAACATGTATAAGTTCAAGTGGGCCCAAAGCATATTCACCTAGCACAACAGAGCTGGTAACTTGGGCTAATATTGACATGTCTCTTCCAGTGATATCACTTTCTTTTCGATGGGAACCACTCGCTGACGCATTGATATTAGCTGTAAAGCCATGATTAAATTCTGCATTCTCTGCACCTTCAACATATACCTCATCGAAATCAGTATCTGATTCAGCTTGTGAACTAGCCGTGCCTTCGTAATCCAATAAGCTGAAGCTATCATTTTCACATAACTCAACACTTAGTTGAGTTAGCTCATCAAGGTCAACAAACTTATATGGCAACTCTTCAAATATCATACGAATATGCTCGAATAGCATTTCTGATGTTAAGTCTTCGTTTTCTGTTCCCTCTTCAGAGACAATACCTTCAAGTCTTTTAGCTAATTCACTATCATCGTAATAGATATATTCAACATTCGAAAAATGTTCATTGTTGAAATTGTCATCACCAATTAACGACTCAAAGTCCTTATAGCCAAATATTGCAGCTACTACCTTGCTAGTAGCCGAAAGAGACAGAGTTATTCCATCTTGATTAACACTATCAGAAATAAGCGACATAAACAGGTAAGCTGACGGAAAGCGATGGGAGGCTAAAGTTGCTCTAACTTCAGCACTACTAATACTAAATCGTTGGCGCTCTAATTCAGCTTGACTCTTCTTCTTCTCTTCATCTATTTTTGCACTATTTCTCTTACTTTCAGCTTCCTCAGCTTTTGCTGTTGCCTCTTTAGCTCTCAGTGCAGCTTCAGTAGCTTTGATTTCAAACCGTAAGGTTCTTTGCTTTCTCTGCTCCGATAGCTCTTTCTTGCGGTCAATTTCTAGCTGTAGGTTCTGTTCTAAAAATTGCTTATCGGGATTAGCTTTTAACTTAGCTTTATTGAGATCTTCTTGTTGAATTACTTTACTAAGATCTACGTTAACAGCTTGCTGATGTAATCTATTATTTACTGTCGCTTGCAAAAACTTTACAAGCAACGATATCCAAGGAAAAATGAATAGATATAAAATAGTCAACAAAAAAGGGACTGTGAAAATTGAGTTAATAGCTATCACTTCAGAATGAGATAAGTACATATAGAAGCCACTTACTCTTTCGGTGGCACTACCTTCTCCCAAGAAAAGAAGAGCTAGATAGTTCCAATTGCAAATAACCCATGAAACTATGAACGTCCCCACAAATGGGTCTGTTACTCTAGTTTTACTGGAGCCCCAAATTGATGACCATATATCATCTATTACTTTCATTTTATATTAGTCCATTGTAAAAATTTGCTGTGCCATTCGGCTAATACCTAAGGCTATGCACCACTTGCAAATTTTAATGCCATATTCCGTAGTTATGCATTCAAGTTATTGATTTGTTAGAGTTTGATAGTATAGGGTTAGATAAGCCTATGCAACCGATATTAAATGGAGGAATGTTAAGGGAAGCACTAAATCATTTGCATACATGTGGATATCTAGTGAATTCTAGGAGCGACTTAATGATGGGTCTAAGGTACAAGGCTAGGCATTCTATTTTTCTTATACATTAAAAAATGTATGGCAAACGTGACTAGCTTCAGTCCACTAGGTTTCGTGAGTTAGCACTTAATGGGGCATAAACGAGTTACAACCACTAACTTTAAACCTCATTCACATTGACTCATTTACTTAAGGCCTACACCTCAACTTAATCCATTGCCTGCCGCAGGCTTATGTGCAGATACAACTGCGAGACGCAGCAAGTACATCCCTGTAAGCTCTGCCAAAACATCCATGTTTTGGAAGCTCGCTGCTGCATCTACACTGGGATTATTGTCTCTTCGATTTGACTGTATTGTTGACAACTTAAAGAACTAAAAAGATCAGGGATCTATTCGGTCTACAAACGAAGTTCAAATTGAGCATTCAAGACTAAGAATAATTTCAGGAAATAATTGTGGATACAAACGAACCTGTAGGTGCAATAAATCCCCATTGAAATTGCTGAAATGCGTTGAAGAAAATAGCGTAAGCCTGACAGGAGGTCAGGCTAGCTTTAGTTGGCCATGGATGGCCTGTCTAAAGCGTTAGCTATTTTCGAATAAGCATGAGGCTTACTCGTTTTGAAAGAGTAATTTCGTTGGGGCGGCAAGGGATATCGAAAAGGGAAATGCTGTTGTTTCCCTTTCGTCTGGTGTGGGCGAAGCGCCACGACGTTGGCCTTAATCCAAACGAAGTTTGGAAATGGAGGTTTAAATTCTTCGCACTAAATCTGGTGTAGCAGAAGCGCCACGACGTTGACCTTAATCCAAACGGATTTTGGACAATTGGTCAAATCTCAGCCAAAAGTTGATCAATCATTCAATATCAAACGTATGTTTGAATACTTCTTACTTTAAATAAAGAAAGTTTAGATATAGAAACTTGAGATAAAGAAAGACATCAATAAGGGGCATTAAAAAGCCCCTTAGAATCGAAACTCTAAAGGGCTAATCAATGCTCTATGTTGCAAGTGATCTGCAAGAGCTGTTTTGCGCTAACAAAACATCAAGGGTAACGTCTAATAGAATTAGCAAGCAACTGCATACTCAATCTATCTTCCGTTGTATTGCTGCTCTCGGGTGTCTAATAGGTAAGACACAAACATTAGCAACAATAAAATCCTGTTTAGTACGCTTGGTACATTTCAACAAATACTTTTTTGTAGCTGTTGATGAAACGCTCAAATAATTTAGTCATTTTCTAAATCTCCACTCAGTAATATTTAAAATTAGTAGAGTTGGGGATGCAACTTGATATCCATTTTATTCAAGTTCAATCGACCTACTCTCAACACAGGGCAAATTCTATATTCGTTTTAAAAAACACTCAAACGAATAAAATTAATCTTTATCATTAGTAAAACTTATCTATTTACATCTTTATTTGTTGTTTTTTTTAAAGATGAATGATTTTTTAGTTAATTAATTCAGTTGTTTGTTTTTATTTTGGGTTTGATTTTAGGGTTAAATATTCTATTGCTTAAATGTTGAAAGTTTATTTTTTGTTTTAGGAGTGTTTTTATTAGTTTTGAGTGGATTAGAGATGTTGATTTTACAAAAATGTAAACAAATCCCTAGCAAGTATTCGCTTTCGGGTCAACCCCTAAAAGGTGGTAGTTTGCGCGCCTGCTCAAAACCCGCATAAAAGCCATTTTTTATAGCTGATTATGTTGATTGGCATCAAATTTCGGTGATATAAATTACAGGTCTACAGTATTTGATTTTTCACTTAAGTTGTTGATATTTAATGATTAGTCATTATTAGTGGTTTTGGATTTGTAGTGTTAAGTCACTTTTTGGGCTTAAGTGTGATAAATGTCTCATTTGCGAGGTGTTTTAACAAGATAAACTACCCACAAGATTGAGATGAAATAAAGCTTGTGTTTAACAAGTTGTTAACGTGGCAATGTTGCTACTTAAAGTATTTTAAATTTTTTCCTGCAATGGCACTTGTTGTGATTGATGGGAATCATCATGGCATTTGGATGTACCGAGTAAGGAGTCACCAATGATTATTGAAGAGGTTGTAGAGCTGTCACGATTGCAGTTCGCGCTTACAGCCATGTATCACTTTCTGTTTGTACCGTTAACCTTAGGTTTAGCCTTTATTTTGGCGATCATGGAATCACTTTATGTGATGACTGATAACCAGATCTATAAAGACATGACTAAATTCTGGGGTAAATTATTCGGGATTAACTTTGCTTTAGGTGTGACCACCGGTTTAGCAATGGAATTCCAGTTCGGTACTAACTGGGCTTATTTCTCACATTATGTGGGTGATATTTTCGGCGCACCATTGGCCATTGAAGGCCTAATGGCATTCTTCCTAGAGTCGACTCTAGTGGGTATGTTCTTCTTCGGTTGGGATCGATTCAGCAAACGTCAGCATTTAGCAGTCACTTGGTTAGTCGCCATTGCTTCTAACATGTCGGCTTTATGGATTTTGGTTGCAAACGGTTGGATGCAAAACCCTGTAGGTTCTGTGTTTAACTACGAAACAATGCGTATGGAAATGACCAGCTTCGCTGAAGTGGTATTTAACCCAGTAGCGCAAGTTAAGTTCGTTCATACTGTAGCATCTGGTTATGTTGCTGGTGCGATGTTCGTTCTTGCAATCAGCTCTTACTACATCCTTAAAGGTCGTGACTTACCGTTTGCTCGTCGCTCGTTTGCGATTGCTGCAAGTTTCGGTATGGCATCTATCCTTTCGGTTATCGTATTAGGTGATGAATCTGGCTATAAAGTCGGTGAAGTACAACGCGTTAAGTTAGCAGCAATTGAAGCTGAGTGGCACACTGAGCCAGCTCCAGCAGCCTTTACTGCTGTAGGTTTCCCGAATCAAGAAAAAATGGAAACTGACTTCGCAATTAAAATTCCTTTTGCAATGGGTATCATTGCGACACGTTCACTAGATGAGCAAGTGACAGGGATTATCGATTTAATTGATGAGCATGAGATCCGCATTCGTAACGGTATGATTGCTTACTCATTCCTTGAGCAACTTAAAGCTGGTGACGAAAGTCCTGAGCTACGAGCCAACTTTGAAGCGACTAAAGGTGACTTAGGTTATGGCTTGCTATTGAAGCGTTACACTGAAAATGTGGTTGATGCGACAGAAGAGCAAATTAAAGCTGCAGCTAAAGACTCAATCCCTAACGTAGCACCTATGTTCTGGTCATTCCGTATTATGGTTGGTGCCGGTGTGATTATGTTATTCGTGTTCGCTGCTGCGTTCTGGCAAAGCACGCGCCATAAGATTGAAGAGAAGCCTTGGGTATTACGTGCTGCACTTTACAGCTTACCGTTACCTTGGATTGCGATTGAATGTGGTTGGTTTGTGGCTGAATACGGTCGTCAACCTTGGACTATTTCAGAAGTGCTTCCGACCTTTATGTCAGCGTCGAGTCTAACGACTTCGGATCTGTGGTTCAGTATCATTTCTATCACTGTGTTCTACTCGATTCTACTAGTGATTGAATTGTTCTTAATGTTTAAGTTTGCTCGTCTTGGCCCATCAAGCCTTAAGACAGGTAGATATCATTTTGAAAACCAAGATGCTTAATCTGAGGACCTGATTATGTTTGATTATGAAATACTAAGATTTATCTGGTGGGCTCTGATTGGCGTGTTGCTAATTGGATTCTCTGTGACCGACGGTTTTGATATGGGTGTGGGTGCGTTATTGCCAGTCATTGGTAAAGACGATACTGACCGCCGTATCATGATTAACACCATTGCTCCGCACTGGGATGGTAACCAAGTTTGGTTAATTACTGCTGGTGGTGCACTGTTTGCTGCATGGCCTATGGTTTACGGCGTATCTTTCTCTGGCTTCTATGTGGCTATGATGTTGGTACTGTTTGCCTTATTCCTACGTCCAGTGGGCTTTGATTACCGCTCGAAAATTGAAGATCCAAGATGGCGTAAGTCGTGGGATTATGCGTTATGTATCGGTGGCTTTGTGCCTCCGCTGATTATCGGTGTTGCGTTTGGTAACTTACTCCAAGGCGTACCATTTGATTTTGATCAGTTCTTACGTGCAACGTACCACGGTGGCTTATTTGGCTTACTTAACCCATTCGGTTTATTAGCAGGCTTAATTGCAGCGTTTATGTTCGTGATGCAAGGTGCATCTTGGCTACAAATGAAGACTGAAGGCGAACTACGTGTTCGTGCAGCAAAAGCTGCTCAAATCACAGGTCTTCTTGTTGCTGTGTTATTTGCTATTGCAGGTGTTTGGTTAGTAAACGGTATTGACGGTTACGTGATTACTTCTGCTATCGATACTGCTGGCCCTTCAAATCCAACGACTAAAACCGTTGCTGTTGAAGCTGGCGCTTGGTTAGCTAACTACGATAAGTACCCACTGACGATGCTATTCCCTGTATTGGGTCTGCTTATGCCAGTACTGGTTGTACTTGCGAGTCGCTTAAACCGTAGTGGTTTTGCCTTCTTGTTTAGCTCATTAGCTATTGCAGGTATCATTTTGACTTGTGGCGCAGCAATGTTCCCATTCATCATGCCATCTTCATTAGACCCGAATGTGAGTTTAACCATGTGGGATGCCACGGCGAGTGAGATTACACTTACTGTAATGACTTGGGCTGCAATCATTTTCGTACCGATTGTACTGAGTTATACCGCTTGGACTTATTACAAGATGTTTGGTCGCTTGAACCGTGAGTTCATTGAAAAGAACAAGACATCACTTTATTAATTAAGGAGCCATTATGTGGTATTTCTCTTGGATACTAGGTGTATTACTAGCCTGTGCTTTTGGCATCATTAATGCGCTTTGGCTTGAAAACACTGAAAACTTAGACAGAATCAAAGAATCTGACTCTGATAAGTAACCAGTAGTTTAAGCTAGAAAAATAAAACCCTGCCACAGTGCAGGGTTTTTTATTGGCTAAAAATCATAGTAGGAATAGCTAAAGTCTTGTTTAACGATTAAATAGACTGATATTGAGCTGCTGTAATGAATTGATTAAAGCTTTCACACCAAATGATGATGGTGTTGTAATCGGCGACATTGACGTTTGTAGTAATAGGAACCAAAAAGTTATCGAAGGTTTTCACGTCTGCCACTTGAACCATGGTTGATTTTAAGCGAATGAAGTCAGCTTCGGTCTCGACAAATTCTTTTGCCAAATACACTTTAAAATCAGGCCCAGGTGAGAGGTTACCATTGAGGGTAATAAACTCGTCACCAATGGTGACTTTACCTTCGCCCCAGTGCAATGCGTCACTGTCTTTTAGATCTCTGGTAAACTCAGTGGTAAAGCGTTGCTGAGTGTCGATAGACGTTACTTGCTCGCTACTAGGTGCATCTGGCGCAGTCAGAATCGGAAGTGCGTAAATACCTGCGCCAAAACCCACGGCAAGTACGAGCGCATGGCTTGAAAGTAATGCGGCTATGGTACGTTTTTTCATGCTTTTCCTTATCAATTTGAGCGAATCATTTTATTCAGTCTTTGATTTTTGCTGTTACGGCCATTTGTTATGAAACAAAAGGGCATGAACTTTTCAGTTCATGCCCTAATAAAGACCTGAGTTCGCAAAGGTTTATTTCAACTAATAAAAATCTTCTATTAACTTAAGTCTTAATGAACCTAAACTAAATGAACCTAAACTAAATGAGCTTAAACCTTAAAGAAATTAATCTTAGTTTTAAGTTCACCTGCGAGCTCTGTTAATCCATCAGCCACTTCAACTGTATCTCCAGCGCGCTCTTGGCCTTCATTGGCAAGCGAAGATATTTGATGAAGATTACGGGTAATTTCATCAGCTACAGCACTCTGCTGCTCTGTAGCGCTAGCGATGCTGCTAGTGAATGTAGCTAATTCACCGATACTTTCGGTGATTTGGCTCAATTGGTGACTGGTTTCCATGCCTTGCTCTGCAGAATAAGTGCCCAATTTATGACTGTCTTCCATTTGCTGGGCAGTGCTTTTAACTTGCGATTGCAATTGGCCAATGGTTTTACTGATTTCAGAAATCGAGCTCTGAGTGCGCTGAGCAAGCGATCGAACTTCATCAGCTACCACTGCAAAGCCGCGTCCTTGCTCACCAGCTCTTGCCGCTTCAATAGCCGCATTTAACGCCAGTAAGTTAGTTTGCTCGGCAATACTGTTAATCACTTCGGTAACTTGGTTAATGGCTTCACTTTCTTTACTGACATTTTCAATATTAGCTTGGCTTTCATTAAGCTGGGTTTTAAGTGAATTGAGTGACTCAACGACTTCGGTAAGTTGTTGATGACCGCTACGTGATGACTCATCCACTTGCTGGCTTTTAGTCGCACCTTCATTGGAATGATTTGCCACATCACGAATAGAGGCTGACATTTCTTCAATTGCAGTGGCGATTTGATTGGTTTGCATCATGAGTGATTCAGACTCATCACCATTTTCCCTTGCCATTTCTTGGGCTTTTTGCGCCTGAGATTCTAATGTTTCAACCGAGTGCTGCAATGAGTCGATCAAGTCTTTTAAATTAGTCGACATGTCCGCCGCGCTGGCGGTAATGCGGTCGATTTCATTGTTGCTTTGAGGATCTTTTACCTCAAATGTCTGAGAAAGGTCGCCTTTGCCTAATGCTTGCAGTTGTTGTTGTAAAAGTTTAAGCGGTGCTAGTGTCTTAACTTGTAACATAGCGAGTAAACCGCTGATTAGAATAATCCCTAAAGCAGCAACGCCAGCGGTGATATATAGCAGCTGTAAACTTTCATTATTTAGCTCTGATGCCTCAGTTAAGCCTATTAATGTCCAATTCCAACCTGGGATATTAATGCTATTGGCAAACATAGTTTTTTGCTGATTATTGAGATACTCGTAGCTAAAATGATTGCCGATCATTCTATTGGCATCTAAGCCATTTAAAATTTCAGGGTTGAGTTCATCCCCAGTATTAAATCGAGGATGCGAAATCAGATTTTTATCGCTGTTTCTTACCAGCATATAGTAGCCTGATTCTTCTACCACCAGATTGTTGATGGTTTTTTGTAGCTCAGTGATTGACTCTGTAATGTCAAAACCTATATACAGAATACCAATGACTTCACCGCTATCATTTTTGATTGGGCGGTAAACTGTCATGTAATCTTTGCCGAATAACTTGGCATACCCTTCGTAGGTTTCTCCTCTAATTAGTGTTTGATAACCTGGGTGGCCTTTACCCAAATAGGTCACTAATGCTCTTGAACCATCGGCTTTTTTAAGCGAGGTTGAGATCCGTAAAAAGTCATCACCATCTTTAACAAAGATAGTTGCTGTGCCGCCAGTGAGATTTGAAAAGCGATCGACCCTACTTTTGGTGGCATTAATTTGGGTATTTTCATGAACGAGTGCAGGGGTTTGAGTGCTGTAAATTCTGACGCTGCGATCAGGTTTATGAAAATTGCCAGGATACATAGCACGAAGAATATCAGCGTTACGGCGGGCAAGATTTAATAAGCTGACATATTGCAGTTCGATGAGCGCAGCATTACTTTGCATTTGCTCGTTCATCGAATCAATAGCTTTGTCTTTTAATACATTAGATGAGCTGAAATAGGATACTGAAGAGATAATACTGAATACTAGTATCGTGAGCGCTAACGAAAAGTACGTTATTTGTTTTGTTATTGACCAATTTCGATAGTTCATTTGATAGTTTCCGAATTAAAGGTCACTCCAATCTAGAGTAAATAAGACCAAGATGACTTGATTGAGATCATGTCTAGATTGAGTAAATTCGTGAATGTGTAATTGGCGATTCTATAATAAAAAACGACGCATTAATGCGTCGTTTTTTTGATGGTTAGTAGTTGATTATATTAAACTTGTACGGGCGACAATATTTCAGAATTCTGTTGTTTTTTCTTCATTAAAATAAGGTACATGGTGGGTACCCAAATAAGTGACAGCATGGTGGTTAGTAATGTACCGCCCGCTATTGCAATGGCAAAGGGTGGCCAGAATCCACCGCCAGCAATGATCAAGGGTAAAAAGCCGCCAATGGTAGTGATAGTGGTTGATCCAATGTGTCTGCCACAGCCACTCACTAAGGCAATAATGGTGTCTTTATTGCCTAACCGAGCCTCTGGTACGTCTTCTAATTCAGCTAAAATCACAATAGCAGCGTTAATTGCCAGACCCATTAGGCCCAATAAGCCAATGATGACGGTAAAGCCGAACGGATAACCAAACAGGTAAACGGCTAGTAAGCCAAGCCCTGCAGACTGGAAGGCACTGAGTAAGATAATGGCGGTTAATCTGAATGAGTTAAACGATAACACTACAGTGGCCAATAGCAGGGTCACTACCACGACGATATTGGACAGTAAATTACCAACGGCTTCGTCTCGTTTGGCACTTTCACCACCAATTTCAAGATGATAACCAGACGGTAACTCAATTTGTTCTAACCTTGTTTTAACGTCATTAAGCACCTTACCGGGCAAAACCCCACTGACAATGTATGCTTCTATTGTGTTCACTCGCTCGCCGTTACGGCGAGGAATACCGCCACGACTCACATTAATTTGGTTTTGTGATACTGCTGAAAGCGGGATGGTGTCTCCTTGGCTAGAGACTAAGTTAAGTTCTGCTAGACGCGTTGCTTCTTCTCTAGACGTATCAGCAAGCCTAACTCGAACAGGTAATGATTCCGTTTGCTCTAAAATACTGCCGCCAATAATACCTGTGGTCGCCATTTCTATTTGCTTAGCGATATCAGATAAATTGAGACCACTCATTAAGCTGGCATCTTCGTTTATTTGTAACCAGACTTTAGGTGATCCTGCACTCAAGGTGGCACGGGTATGAATCACATCCTCTGTGTCCATCAGTAAGCCACGGGCTTGCTCGCCTAACTGGTTTAATGTATCCAATGACGGGCCATAGATCCGCAGTTCTACTGGTGCATTAAATGGTGGGCCTTGTTCAAGCTTTCTGACCAAGATTTGTGCCTGAGGGAAGTCAGCATCAAATTCTTGTTGCAGCGATAAAATCAATCTATTGGCAGCGTTAAAATCAGTGACTTTCACCATAGCTTGAGCATAGTTTGTTGCCCCTTGCTGACGTTGGGTAAGGTTGTAATAAAACGAAGGTGTATTACCGCCAACCACCCAAGTGATCATTTCAACATCGTCAATTGACTCAAGACGCTCATCAATGCTTTTAACTTGTTTAAGGGTGTTATCTAGGCTGACATGAGGCGCTAAATAGACTTCAATTTGGAACATATCTCGGTCTGAAGGCGGAAAGAATTGCTCGGTCATTTTTGTCGAAGCATAAAAGCCCGATACCGGTAATATTCCGATGAGTATGGCTGTGAGTAAGGGTTTTGATAAGCCAAAGCGTAAACTGGCTTTAAAAGCGTGTCCTAGGCGAGGAAAGGCCATGCCTTTTTGGTACCAAGCCATGGACTCGTTATCTTGACTAAAGCGTCCCGCAAGGCCTGCAATAATCGTGTGGGAAATGATGTAAGACCCTAACAAAGCGAACATGACTGAAATAGCAATGCCACCAACAAACTCACCAGCAGCGCCAGGCATGAGTACAATTGGCGCAAAAGCTAACATCGTGGTGATAGTAGAGCCAGCTAAAGGCAACCAAAGGTGATGTAAGGTTTTACTCACAGCCTCAAGCTTGGTTAGCCCTTGCTTGCGGCGCTGGGCAATGGCATCGACAATCACAATGGCGTTATCGACCATGATCCCAAGAGCAACCACTAAGCCTGTGACTGACATTTGATGGATGGGTAAGCCGGTGTATTTCATGCAAGCAAGGGTGAAGAGCGCAGTTAGCGGTAGTGATAGCGCCACAATAACGGCGTTACGCAGCCCAAGTGTTAACATAAGTACAAAAAGAATGATCAAAAATCCTTGGATCAGATTGATGACTAAGTCGCCAAGACGAACACTGGTATAACCTTGTTGATCAAATAGCCATTGCACATCAATGTTGGCAGGCAGGTTTGCACTATAGCTTTCAACTACCTGACTCACTTGAGCTTGCCATTTATCAACACGGTTATTATCAATCATACGTGCCGACACTAGTACCCCAGGTTCGCCATTAATTAATGCGATGCTGGTTGCAGGGGTTTTCGGTTGACGACTGACATTCGCCACGTCACCAAGGCGAATAATCTGGCCGCTTGCATCAATTTTTAGCGGTACTTCGCTAACCCGAGTAATGGAATCTAGCTCACCTGATACCTCAATTAAGGCTTTAAATGTGGCGTTATTGATTTGACCTGCAGAAATTTTACTGTCAGCGTTTGACAGAATGCTTGCAATACTTGCTGGGGTTAACTTGAGTTGGCTGATTTTATTGCCATCAAGTTCTACTAATATTTCTTCATCAGGTGTGCCTGATAATTTTACAAAATCAGTGCCGTTTAATACCCGAAGCTTGCTTTGTAACTCTTTAGCGTAGCGGTTTAGCACATCAGTACGGATGGGGGTGTCGCTGTTCCATACCAAGCCTAAAATGGCAGTGTTGGCATAGCCTGTTTGATCGTCCAATAAACTATTTTGCGCCGATGTGGGCAGTTGATATTTACTGTCTGCAATCAGATCTCGGGCTCTAGACCATACGGGAGCAGTATCAAGTACCGTGTCTTTTAACTCCAATTGAATCACTGAAATGCCAGGACGGGAAGTGGATTGAACCAGCTTTAGCTCTTCTAGGCGGCGCAGCTCATTTTCTAATACTTCAGTGACTAACGCTTCGACACGTTCAGCTGAAGCGCCAGGGTACTGGGTAATAACCGAAGCAAAGCGATTGGTTATGGTGGGATCTTCTGTGCGAGGCAAACTACTAATAGCGCCTAAACCAGCCACCAATAGTAATGCAATCATAAGACTGGCGAGTCTGCCGTTTTCGACAAAGGCCTTAATCATAATGACCTCGCCACAGTCTCAGAAGTGGGATTTACACGCTGTCCTACCACCAGTTTATGCAAGCCTTGAGTAATAATTACATCGTCTTTTTGAATCGCACCATTGATGTAAGCTTGTTTTTCTGTGGTATATAAAATATCAACGTCTCGGCGTTCTATTCGGGCTTGTCCTTGTTCATTTTTCGTGACCACAAAGACATTCCATAAGCCTCTAACACCGTCGGTAAGCGATGATATTGGTACCCAATATCCCGCATCAGCAATTTGCTGTTGATACTCAAGGTAGGCAATTTCGCCATTAATCACTTGGCTATTGTTGGGTAAGTCGATACGTAATTGAACAGTACGAGTGACAGGGTCTATTTCGGCGCTGATACCAGCGATTAAGCCTTTATGGGTTTGGTCTCCAATGCGAATATCAACGACTTGATTTGATTTAAGCGTTTGAGCGACGCTATGGGGAACACCAATATAGGCTTGCTGTTGATTTGTGCCGATTAAGGTAAATACTGGGCTACCTAACGCGATCACTTCACCTAAATTATGATGACGTTTGCTGATGGTGCCATTAAATGGAGCGACTAATGTTGATTTCTCAAGTTTAAGTTCTGTGGCGTATAGCGAGGCTTTAAGGCGTTTTTGATTGGCTAAAAGACTAGCGACTTGCTGCTGGGTTTCATCGAATTGCTGCTCAGAAACATACTGCTTTTTTTTGAGCTCAATGGAGCGTTCCAAGTTACTTTGGGCTAAATCTAAATCCGCTTGGGTTTGTTGCAGTGATGCACTTAATTGTTGCAGCTCAGCTTCAAGTAATTGGGTGTTTAAGGTGGCAAGCTTTTGCCCTTTAATCACAGTATCACCGCTGTCGACGATAATGTCACTTAGCTTGCCTGCAAGTTCAAATCCTACACCTGTGGTATCAGCTGAGCGGACAGTGCCTGTGTAACTTTGCTGATGTTGATAACTTGAATTAAACCGTAAGGGTTGGGTGATGACATTCGGCATAGCCACAGAAGGCGTTGGGATGGTTTCATCATTGCCGCAACCACTTAGCAGCAAAAATGAAATGACAATACTGAGTGCGGATAATGAACGCGTCGCTGTTTTCATGGGAACATTCCTATTGCTAATGCAACTTCCAAGGCAAATCATAGCTATTGTATTGACCTGCGAATGACATCTGTGTGATGCTCAATAATTAAAACTAGACTGTCTAGTCCATTTTAGGCTTAGTTTATGGCCAAAAAACTAGACTGTCCAGTCTAATTTGTGATTAAATGTTATCGTTGTTGTTAAGTTGTAAAGCGATAACGTGCGCCTGTTGAGACAAAAAAGAAGAGTTTATGAGCAAAATTTCTGATATTCCAGTGACATGTAATCATGACTTGCCGCGAACAAGAAGTGAGCAAAAAAAAGCAACGATACTGCAATCGGCCATTGAGCTTTTTTGTGTTCAAGGCTTTCCGAGCACCAGTATGGATATGGTGGCGAAGAAGGCAGGCGTATCAAAGCAAACGGTTTATTCTCACTATGGCTCTAAAGATGAGTTGTTTATTGCTGCTATCGAATCTAAATGTGTTGTTCATCAGTTAACGGGCAACTTACTAGAAGACGCAACAAATCCTGAAAATACAATTCGTACCTTTGCGCACCAGTTTGGCGAGCTAATCATTAGTGATGAAGTCGTAGCTGTATTTAAAACCTGTTTGGCTCATGCTGAAACTCACCCGAATTTATCCAAGCTTTATTTTGATGCTGGCCCAAAACACATATTGGGCTTATTAAGTGAGTACTTGGGTGAAGTCAACAAACAAGACGTTTTTTATTTTGAAAAGCCGCATGATTGTGCCGTGAGGTTATGTTTAATGTTGTTTGGTGAGGTAAAGCTTCGACTAGAGCTAGGCTTAGATGTGAGCGATTTAATTGCCGATCGAGAGCAATATATAAACGATAGCGTTAACCTATTTTTAACGGCTCACCGTATTTAAGATTTGAATGTAAATCAGTGCTTTTGTGTCATGCTAAAACTGTGTAATATCTCATAATATATTGAAATTGTGATCCAAATTGGTAGTGCCTTGGTATTACCTTTTGCTATTGAGTATTAATCATTTCGACCACAATAATAATGAGAAAGGAAGCAGTTAATGAAAGTTATTCCAAGCTTGTTCCAGGCTAATCAGCTTGACGTAAGTTCTGTTAAAAAAGTGGTTAAGTTAACAGCGCTTGCTGGACTTCTCCTTGCTCCTCAAGTTATCGCGAGAGATTACTCCCCGTTTAAGTTTCATGTCTCGCGCACTTCCACAGACTCAGCCCAAGTGGGTGACACTAACGCTGAGTTACAACGTGATGTTTGGCGCTTAAAGTTATCGGGTGCGATGCCAATCAACAAAGAGTGGATGATCGGCGCTAATATTGGTTATGACAATTTAGATTATGGCTTTAAAAACATCGATAGCGGTGTGTTGAACGGCCAAGTCACGCCTTGGAGTTCAATCAATAAATACAGTGCGGGTTTGTCACTGATTTACCGTCCAAATCAGAATTGGATGTTTATGGTTGCGCCTAAGCTGCAATATTCTTATGCCAATACCGCATCATCTTCAGATGCACAAAGCTATGGTGTAGTTGGCTCGGCGATGTATCGTTTTGAGTCTGGCAACATGCTCGGCTTTGGTGTGGCATATCTTAATGATATTTCAGAAGTTAAAACCGTACCTTACATCGCCGTGCGCTGGAAAATTACTGATAAGTTAACGCTAGGTAACCCCTTTGAAGCGGGCTTTAGTGGACCTGCTGGTCTTGAGTTGACTTATAATTTGAATGAAAAGTGGGATTTTGGTTTAGGGACATCTCGACGCACAGAGCGCTTTTTGATTTCAGATGCTGAGCAAACCATTGAAGTGGAAGAGTGGGTGAGCTTTTTAAGAGCGGGCTGGAATATCAGTGATAAAGCGACAGTGAATGCTTACGGCGGATACTTCTTCAACAGCGAAATGGAGTTAAGTCAGCCTGAAGTGACTGATGAGCTAGAAAATCAAGCAGCTATTGGTTTAGCGTTCGATATTAAGTTTTAATCACTCAATAATTAGATTGTTGTGATAAACAAAAAAGCGATCTAATAGTCGCTTTTTGATATTTATTTTTAGACTCTGATTATTAGCATAATCAATTGTTATATAGGAACTTTAATGTGCAAATGGATTTGTATTTTAATCTTGGTAACTTCGTTTAACGCCTTTGCCAAAGACAAATCATACTCAAGTTTTTGCGAACCAGTAAATGAGTACCTGACCTCAAAAAGATTAGAGTTAACATGGTCAAAAAATGACTGGGACTCTATCAAAAGAGATACTCCATTTTCTATTAAAGTATTTAACTCAGTCATTCCTGTTATTGATCTGACTGATTTCACACTACTAGAGCCATTTCCTGAAAACACTTGGTTTTTTGGTTCAGAAGATAAAGGTATTGCATTTTTAATTACAGTGGATAGAGATGGACAGAAGAAACTCAATGAAATTAATAGTTCTCCATTGGGTCCTAAAATCATAGAGATATTAAATCATGAGCAACGTCAAAAGTTAGAAATGTTTTATCAAAATACAGTTCATGACATTGTTCGTAAAGGTTATGAAATTACACCATCAATACTCCAGTGCGATAAAATTGTTGACGAAGAAAGCTTTAAAAAAACCGTAGATGTTAATTGGTTTGAAAATTGGCAGACGTTGTTTATTAAGAATGCCGCATTTAACAGAGACACAGACTTTGTTTACGACATTAATGGCAAAGACTATGGTGTATTAGGGAAAAATAGTTTCAGTATTATCGTCAAGGAAAGTGATTATAGGCTTACAATTTATGCAAATTTTGAAGATTCTGCGGTCGTCAGACAGCACTTTTTTAACTTCATGCATGCTATCAAACATAAAGAATATAATTTGGTTGATTGGAATTATTTTGGAAAAGAAGAACCAAAACCTTTAACTCTTGAGCCTTAATGTCAGAGTTTCTATCTAATTTTACAATTGGCTAAATTTTATTTGTACAAGTATGAAAATACCATCTAAAAATATTTTTTAGCTTGGTAATAGATATTCTTATCTTAAAACGAGAAAGCCTTACATCTGCATGAAAGGCTTATAATACCAATCTATCGATAGACTATTTAGCCAACATCTTTTTACGTAAGCTTTTTTGTGCAGGGTCGTCGCCTAACCAAATCTTCAGCAGTGCTTGTCTAAACGCTTCGCCTTCAATAGTGGCTTGTTCAACGCCGTTTTTAAAACTGGTTACGCCAGCACTTTTATGAGTAACAAAGGTAAATTGATCCCCTTTGCTGACTTCTTCAGTAAATAGGCCCATAAACTGAGTAGTTTCAGCTTGTATTGGGCTAATGTCACCGTCTGTAGCGCTATCAAAACCTTCGTTAATGGCATCGACCATTTTATCTGAGGTAATCATACCTGAGGTGATGTTAAGCCGAACAACTGCTATTGGTTGTGCTAATACAGACGTTAAGTCGGTTGCTGGCGTTGCGATATAAAGGCTGCCAACATACAAATCCATAAAGAATTTACTGCGTACACCTGCGCCATTTAATGCAAGAGATTGCTCTGCGATTGTCAGGTTATCTTCAAGTTCGACACCTGATACGGTTTTAGCTTGTACTAGCGTCGATGAAAATAAACTTGTTGAAAGAACAGCGGTTAGAGCGATTGTTGAAAATGCTTTCATAGAGGACTCATTTTATAATTGTATTGATAGGGCCTGTTGATCTTTGCTGGTTAAGTTTTGTTCGAAATAAAAGTGTTTTAATTAAGGCGGATGGATTGATGCCTAGTCATCTAAGCACTTCTTTATTTAAAAAGATTCATCCAACAAAGAGTAAAACACTTTTAGTCGAACCTTTGGGCAGCGTTTGTTGTCCATTTTTACTGCGTTATCGACTTTTTATGTAGAATAACTACACCACAAAGTCTCTGCCTTGTATAAATGGATAACAATTCGCTGCAAAAATAACCTTGAAAGATCAACAGGCCCTTGCCACGTTGATAAGTTTGAGTAAACGTGGCTAATCGGTTTTTAGCTGCGCATCCCTAGCTTATATTGTCCATTTTGTTCAAACATGATTGCTTGTTTTTTCTTGGGAGCAATCAGGATTGGACCGTCATCGAAAAACAAAAATGCTTTCCAATTACGGGCAAACACCGCCCAAGTGGTTTCAATAATTTGATATTTTTCGTAGCAGAAGAACACTTGGGTATCGTCGTCCCAATCGATAAATTCAGCAATGGGCTCTAGCAATGCATTGTCATCAGAGTCCCATGCAGATTGCCAATGTTCAGTTTGTTTCCAAGCGTCTTGTTTGGCCGCCCAGTCACCTTTAGAGAATAATTCAGCACGATTACACTTATTACTTATCCATTGATTCCAGACAGTCATTGCACTCTTATCGGTAAGTGGCTTGATTAACGCTTTATCTGTATCTAACACAGGCAAATCTTTATGGTTAAAAATCCACTTGCGCTTGTATGCATCTAATGGGATGTAAGTGTGTGCCAAAAATAGCTCCTAGGTTTGAAAGAGGTGGGTCTGCATTAAGACTGGGATTATAACGACTCGGTCATCATAGTGCTAGGGCTGTAGGGCAGGGTTATATTAATACAACAAGAAAGCTTGATGCGCAGCACTCACGGGGGAGTGTAGCGCGCCGCGCACCAAACTTTTAAACTCTAAATCGTCTGATCAGCGAATGAAAAATGCCGATAGTGTTTTCAAGTGATTCACTGGCTGTAAGCGATTTATTCGCTGCATTGGCAGTTTCAGATGCGCCGTCTGCGATATCGATAATCTGTTGGTTAATGTGTTCGGCCACGGCGCTTTGTTCTTCGACAGCAGAGGACATTTGAAAGGTCATATCGGTAATATTAACCACCGCATCTTTAATTTCATTCAGGGCATTACGGGTATTTTCAACGACTTCCACACCGTGTTTTGCTGCAAGCTCACCTTGGGTCGACATTTCTACAGCGCTGGAAGTTCTTTGTGATAGCTGGTTAATGACGCTGTGAATTTGGTCGGTTGATTCGCGAGTTTTTAAAGCTAGGGCGCGGACTTCATCAGCAACCACACTAAAACCTCGGCCTTGCTCACCTGCGCGAGCCGCTTCAATAGCAGCATTTAACGCTAATAGGTTGGTTTGATCTGCAATGGATGAAATGAGATTAGCGGCTTGACCGATTTCAGCGGTTGAGTCAGCTAATTCCTTAACGGTAACAGCAATACTGTCGACGGTATGACTGAGTTGATGAATTGATGACAAGGATTCATCAGCCAGCTTTGAACCTGCATCCACAAATTGAATGGCGTTTTCAGCGCTATGAGAGTTTTCTTCAATTTTTTGGGCAACTTCTTGAATCGCTTGAGACATTTCGGTGATCGCTGAAGCAATCTGTTGTGTGGCAATACCTTGTTGTTCTACGGAGGTCTGAGTTACGGCGACTTGGGTTTTACTGATATTGGAGATGTCACCTAAACCCGAAACCGACTCGTTAATGCGAGTTAACGCAGTGCGACACCTTGCCATTTCGCTGATAAAGGCAAGCTTTGCTTGAGCACTCATGCCGACATCGTCAAAGTAGGTTTGGGCTACGGTAGCGTCTGCGAACGATTTAGGGCTGATATCCAGTAGGTGCTGCCAATGACCGGCTTGTTGTTTAAGACTCCATAAGCTGCTAAGCAAAGCTGTTGCCAGCGTTGCAAATAACCCACTGTGATTGCCTTGAAAGCCAAAGTATCCCATCAGCGCTAGGCTAGGTAGAACAATTGGCAGTATCTTTACCAGATGATGACTTAGCTGAGTCATTAATGGGGCTGCTGATTTCCCTGCGAGAATCCGTGAATAAGCCTTAGCCGCTCGCTGTTTTTCTGATGGTTCGGCGCTAACTCGAACTGACTCATAACCCACTAAGGTTTTGCCATCATATACTGGGGTGACAAACGCGCTGACCCAATAGTAATCGCCATTTTTGCGGCGGTTTTTAACTAGCCCCATCCACACCTTTCCTGCTTTAAGCGTTTTCCACATGGTGGCGAAAACGGCTGCAGGCATATCAGGGTGGCGCACTATGTTGTGCGGTTTACCAATGAGCTCTTCGCGGCTATAACCACTGGTATCGATAAAAGCTTGGTTGCAATGGGTAATAACCCCTTTGGGATCGGTACTGGAAACGAGTGGGGTATCTGATGGAAATAAATATTCTTTATTGCTTGCAGTATGACTGTTCATAGTTCTTCTTATTATTAACTGCCGATGTCGCAAAAATGAGTTAAATGTGATGTTTACCTCAAAATGTATCAAGAATGTAATGCAAACTTAATGAGATTTAAAGTAGCTAAAACAACTGCTTAGAGTTGTTTTTTAGGATGATATGCTAAAGAGTATAAAAACCTTAATTTAAACAAGTGTTTAAATGGGCTTAATGAATAAATGAGTAAACGCTTGGCGATACAATTTGTTGCAGTTTTTGTATTGGTTAGCGTTAAATTTAAATTTTTCAGCTTGTTATGAGCATAAAAAAGCCCTGCAAAATATAAGCAGGGCTAGATAGTATCTTGAATGCTAAGTCATAATGCAGTCAGACTTACAAACCATTTTGGTATTGCAGATGAGTAGACTCTGGCACCATTTTGGCTAACGTATCACTGGCATTAAATTGCCCATCGAGTAAGGCTTCAAACTGCTTAATCAGTTCAACCTTATCTGGAGACTCTCTATCACCTGCACCAATATTGGTTAGATCAATCATAAAGCCATCAAACATATGGCTTAAATCGTCAATAATCTCAGTATTTAAAAATTGATCTTGATTATAAATACTTGGGTAACCTGCCTTTTGTTTATCAATGGCAAATGAGTCGCCTTTGAGGTTTTTGATGCTGGTGGACTTATCACAGGACAACATACAACCATTATCAATACGCGGTTTTTCACAGCCAACACTTTGTTGGAAGAAACACTGACGACTAGCCATTAATAAAATTGGGTGATAAATGCTGTAAAGCATTTTAAAGTTGTTTGGTCTGGCGATTTGCTTAATTTGTTGCTTATTAATTTCATTTGAAATAAACGCGCCAGCGCAGTCAAAGCCTTCTTTCATCGCTAATAACGCATAAGAGTTAGTGGTGTTTAAGAACGGCCCTGCAATCCATTTAACGCCAAGCTGTTGGGCGCGGTAAGCGATACCAGTGTTATTGGTGACAATAAGTGGTGGTTTCACTTGTTCTAAAATATTAAGCGCGACATCGTAGTCTTTGCCAATAAGTACTGGCGGGAACCAAGGGATTAATCTTGGATTTTGCTGCAGAAAATCGACATATTTAGTGCAACCACGTTTGTAAGCGTCGGGTAACTTGAAGTAAATATCCCCTTCAGTCACATCGGCAAGCTTGGCGTCTTCTTCGTCACAAATCAGCATCGATAGTGCAGGCTTTTGCTCAGCAGGTTTTGCATGGCGTTCAAGCTTTGGCAATTCCACTTCTGCTATGACTTCAATACCGTCATTTAAATAAGCTAATAGCTCATTTTTAAGTGTGGTGATTTCACGATAAGGAATACTCATGCCATCGGTAAGTTGGTCAGTATCAAGCTCAACTAATTCATAGTTGGCGTTATTGATATTTTTAAAGCGTTTTTCAATCGCTTCTTTATCAACACTTAATTTTTCACTTGGTCGCATTAAACTTGTTGAGCTAAACATCACTGTTTTAGTGTCAGCATCAGCTAAGTCGCTGCTGTTTTGCTCAGTGGTGACCGTTAATGTCAGTGGCCTATCTTGTTCACTGGCAAAACTTAACTTGAGTTTGATTTTCTCAATACTTAAGTGAGCTATTTTATCGTCAACCGATGCATTGATTGCCTGCTTATCGAGTTGCAGTTGCTGCTGCGCATCATGGATTTGCACCACTGAAATAGATTCGCCTTTGTCGGCTTTAAGTTGATCAACCAAGTGGTTTTTAGAGTTATCACGTGGGTTATCAATAAACATTGATTGGTTTAAGTCACCGCGCAAGAAGGCATTGGTGAAATCGCGGTTAAAGACTTTATATAAACGTTCGCCGCTTTGGGTTAGCTCGCCTGTTTCAACATAGCCGTCAATTTGCTTTCGGAAGCTATCAATAACGGTGTGAACGTAACTTGCACCTTTTATACGACCTTCAACTTTAAACGAATAAACCCCAGCATCAATAAGCGCAGGTAAGTCAAAAAAGGCCGAATTGTCTTTAATGTTCAGGGGAAAGTTATTGCCCGATTCTGTGGTTTCGTATTCTTCTCGGCATGCTTGGCTACAGCGGCCACGGTTACCTGAATTACCAGCGCTAGCTGAGGTTGAATAACACAAACCTGAGAATGCGACACATAATGAACCATGAACAAACACTTCTAATAAAGTGTCATGCTCTTTAGCTACGGTTGCCAATGTAGTGATTTCCCGCAGATTTAGCTCACGAGATAAATTAACTCGAGTTGCACCAAGTTGTCTTAAAAATGGAATTTGACCCGCATTGTGAGTCGTTAACTGAGTCGATGCATGGATATCTAAGGTCGGGAAATGTTTACGTAATACATAAAGCAGTCCCATATCTTGCACGATCACGCCATCTAAAGTGGTATTAACCAATTTATTCAGCAACTTCATCAGAGTCTTAAACTCTTGCTCTAAAATGACGATATTAAGCGTTAAGAAAATTCGACAATCGTATTGATGGGCAAGTCTTATGATCCCGACCAATTGATCGAAGGAAATATTAGCAGCGCGATTACGGGCATTAAATGTATCTAAGCCGCAATAAACAGCATCTGCACCCGCAATAATGGCCGCTTTAATCGCTTCGACATCACCACCAGGGGCTAATAATTCAATCTTCGATTTCATGTTCTAAAAGGTTCTCAGTTAATTTTAGTGAGGGGATGTTACCCGTATATTTTGCTAATGAATATCGTTAAAGTACATTATTAATTAGTAAGCTCGTATATAAGTTGTAGGGAAAACAGCACAACAATGAATAAAATCATGGATTTACCCGTACTCTATTCGTTAAGAAATTGTCCGTTTGCAATGCGGGCAAGAATTGCAATTTATAAGTCACAGCAAGCTGTTTTACTGCGTGATTTAGTTTTGAGCGATAAACCCGCTGAAATGTTACTGGCTTCACCTAAGGGAACCGTGCCTGTTGTGGTAACCCCAAACGGTACGGTTATCGAAGAAAGTTACGAGCTGATGCTTTGGGCGTTAACTCAAGGTGATCCTGATGATTTATTGTGTGCTGATAATGATGAAGCGTTTGATGCCATGCTGACGCTTATTTATCAATTTGATAGTGAGTTTAAACGCTGTCTAGAAAATTATAAATGCGCCAAACGATATAGTGAGTCGAATATTGCTGAGTGCCGACAGGCATGTGAAATCTATATCGAACAGTTAGAAAAGTTGTTGTCTCAGCACAGTTATTTAATGGCAGACAGAGAAAGCTTGGCTGATATCGCGCTATTGCCGTTTATTCGTCAGTTTGCCCGTGTTGAGCGGCAATGGTATCTACAGTCGCCATATCCCAATTTAAGAGCTTGGCTTAATCGTTATTTGCAAAGCAAGATGTTCAGTAAAGTGATGACGAAACATCCTTTATGGCTCGAGAATAAAGAGGATGTTGTGTTCGGTGGTTGATGCCATCATGCTTATAACGTGCGCATTAATCGGAAGAGAATGATGAAACAATCAAAGGTGTTATTTTCAAAAAGGTCTGCGCCAGAAAAAAGTGCGCGGATGGTTGAAACAATTTATGGATGTAAGTGGTCACTGACCGTGTATCAACTATTAGTAAACGACATTAATCGTCCCGGTGCAATGGTGAATCATGTTGAAGGGTTAACCACAAAAGTGCTGAATGAATGCCTTAAGCGAAACGTTGAATTTGGTATTTTAGAAAGACTGACATTTAATGAAATACCGCCAAGAGTAGAATATCAAGTCACTGAATTTGGTCAAAAGTTTTTACGGATTTTAGATGAACTAGAAAAACTGCAACTAGAACTGGAAGCGGATGAAAGCAAATTTGCTCCGTAAGCCTGATAGGTAATCTCTAGTCCTAAAATAACTAGCCCTAAATTAACTAGTCATTAAATGATTTGGGAATAAAATAGCTCGATAATATAATAAATTGGTAATAAAAAAGCCCGCAAATCGCGGGCTTTTTAGTATCAGTTTTTAGTCTGAATTATTGAGCTTATTGACGGATTAAAGTTCTACGTTAATCCATACTAAACGGTGATCAGAAGATACTGACTTTCCGCCGCCGCCCCAATTACCTACACGCTCGTCATTCATCATTAGACGACCTTCTTCGAAAGTCGCTGGCCAGAATACACCTGAATCAGTCACATTCAAGTCACTTGAAGGGATAACGTGGTCTAAGCGTAAACCAGATGTGCTGGTCACAAGATCTGGGTACTTAGTGCCCCAGTTTTCTTCTTTACATTCACCGTTAGACAAACACTCTGGTCCGCCTAAGCTACTTGGTGCGTAAATTCCGTGAGTAGCAAGTTGGTTAACTTGGTCACTGTACATTAAGTCTTTGATGGTATCTAAGTAGCCGTCTCCAGATTCTGGATCAGCATTCAAGTCACCTAAGATAACAAATGATGCATCGCTATCGATACCGCCTTTGTTACCTTCGTCATCGTAAATATAGCTACCTTCACCAGATGTGTAATCATCCCAGAATTTGATTTCAGCACGGTTAAGTAACTTGTTGTTTTCAGTCACAGTGTCGAAAATAGGTGGTGTTGGGTGCGACATTAATAAGTGAATGACTTTATCGCCATCTGCTGTAGGAATGATAATAGGTGCATCAACATGGTTTTTAGATGACATTGGCTTTTCTGCCCATGCCTCAGCGCTGTACCATTCATCACCACATGCCTTTCCTTCTGGGATCGGATTGTTTTCGTCTTCACAGTTAATGATGGTTGGGTTGGTTTCACCTGGCATGTCTTTCCATTTGAAGTCTTGGAAAGTACGGATGTTATCTGTATCAATTGGGTATTGAGACAGTAAGCTGAATGCATATTGACCGTGGTAGAAGCCAAAGCCCCAAGCATCATCAGGAAGGGCAACTTTACCATCGTGGTTCAAGTCGTGACCACTTAATAGGCCAGTATTAGTGGCGAAGTTTTCAAAATAACCAAATTGTATTGGCTCAAGGGCTTCAAATTCTTCAGACGTTGAACCTAACGCATTTTGTGGCACAGTCAGGTAGTTTAAACGGAAACCTTGAATTGCTTGTTGGCTTTCTGCTGTACCATCGTTATTGAATTCACCCATCCATAAGATTGCAGGTCGTTCAGTTTGGATAATTGCAGCAACGTTACGAATTTGAATAACCTTTTCTGCCACAGCTAGTTCTTCGTCGCTAAGAGACTCATCGAACCATTTATCCATTAATTCATCTTGCTCTGCGACGGTTAACGCCATTTCAGCGACAAGATCTTCAAAGGTACTTCTGTCAAATGACAAGTTATAAGCACCGATGCGTACATCCGTTGTTTCAGGTGCTGGTTCACCTGGATAGTAGTTGTTTGTTTCGTCGTTGCAACCCGTAAGCAACGCCACACCGACAGCTAAAGCTGCAGCTGATTTAAACATTTTCATATTGAACCCCATTTCTTATTTATGTATTCCCTTTACTGGGAATTGACCGAGATTTTAGCCATGTGTAATGAGGGGCTACAAATAAAATATACCGATGTAAACTCGGAGTTAACCTTAGATCTATTTGTATCTTATTTGGGGTTTCCGTGTTTCTTGCGGGTTGTGCTTAGGTTGTTTTTGTTGGTGTTTATTGCGAATTACTTAATTGAGTGGGGCACTGTTGTTTTAAATTGTTTTTCCCATTACGCCTTGAGCTTTTTAGCTGTACTTGTATCAATATAAAGCCCGCAAAATGCGGGCTTTGGTATCGATGACAACTTATATGCAGCTAAAGGTGCATATAAGGTGCAGTTAAGTGATTATTAACGAGTTAACAGAAAGCTATTCACCTTTTTGAAAGCTTAGTTCTGTGGTGCTTTCAACCGATGCTGCAATGTCTGCTTCAGTGAATAACAATGGACGGAACTGCTTTTCAGTTGAATACAGTACGCTTTGATCTGCAAACGATGGGCTAAGGACATTACTAGACTCTGAGTAAGTAAGAATTCCTTTGGCCACTGGGCCATCGTCAGTAAAGCTTACTGCCATCATCCAGCTTGAACCATAACGGATTTGGTAACCCTCTGCAGTTAAGCCTGAAGAAAGCGGAGCAGCTGATACGGCATCCATTACAGCAGCGTATTTATGCTGAGGTATTAAGGTATCATCGCCTGACAAACTGGTTGAGAATACATTAAATCCACCTTCAGCATTGTGAGTGCCAGGCCAAGGAAGTTTAGTGCCCGAAGCGCTGCCATCAGGTAGTGATTTTTCAACAAACTGAACTGTGCCCATAGGCGCGTCGACACTAAAACCTGCAGCTTCGACATTTAGAGCGGCACGAGCAAGAGCAACCAATGCACTGCCGTCAGTGGTTAATGTATTGGGGGTCATTGCCGCATTTTGGTAATCAAATGGCACAGTTAACATGCTGTTTTGATCAAACTGATGGGCAAACTCACGAATCAATGCGCCGCCGACACTGTCGTTATCTTGCTTGCCATTCCAGCCTTTTAGCGCCATACACGCAGAGCTGATGTCCTTAGATATGGTGTCACTAACCATTACAGCTGTGTCGCCTTGAGCGTCACATTGGCTGATTAAATCAGCAAATATCAGATCGTTTAAGTAAATACGATTTGATAATGCTGCAGCTTCTAACTCATCAACATTGAACTTGCCATCATCACCAGCGGCATCTTCCATTAATGTCAGTGCCATACGGGTTCGAAGTGATAACTGGCCACGTTCCTTGCCATACATTGGTGAATAATCTTCTAATGGTTCAGCTAGGTTAGTTGACCAGAATGAGTTGTTAGAGTTTTGCACAAAGTCAGTACGCTCAAGCTTTGGTGCGCGGTGATAAGGTGTTGGTCCGTCAAAATCAAAGATTGAAGTATTACCGGGTAAAATCGTAAAACCAGCTTGCTCTCTGGCTGCAATAATATCTGGATTAGTTTTAAGTAACGATACGGCAAAGTCACTTAAGCCCGGAACTGTTGAGTCATCAATGTAAAAGGCATTACCTTCTTTATCGGCGTACATGGTGTTATTAAAAATAACTCCGTCATAGTTCTTAAATGCTTGCTGAAACTCATCTTTATTACTAGCGCGATTCATCGCGAACCAATGATCGATAGGATCTTTGTTAGCCATGTTGGCATCTTGCAGCATAAAGGCTTGACCGTCATCCCAACCAAAGGGGGCAAGGGCTGCTGGAGCTTCGACAATCGGGCCTTTTGCTGTAGTGTATATGTCTTTTTCAGCAATAAGCATCCCCGCAGCACCGCCATTCACAACGACTTGTACGGTTTCTTTGGTAATCGGCATCGGTTTACCTTCGTAGAGATATTGAAGGCGATCGCCACTGACGAGTTCAAGGTTATACATCACGAAATGTTCAGCAGTTGAGAAGGTATGTGTCCAAGCTAGGTCTTTGTTAAAGCCAATATTGATTAGCCCTGGCATGCCAACGAGTGATCCGCCCATAACATCCAGTTGACCTGGAATTGTGATATGAGATTGCCAAAAACGCAGATTGCCCGTATGAGGGAAGTGAGGATTACCTAATACCATGCCTTTACCGTTTTCGGTTTTATCTTTACCTAACCCCCAGCCGTTTGAGCCTAAATCACGTGGATTAGTTTCTGGGGTAGTAATGGTATTAGCGCGAGCGATTAGTTTACTGTTCACATCTTGAATAAACGCGGTTTGAGTAGCTGAAGGCGCTGGGCCAACAATGCGAGGTAAGTATTCTTCGCCATCACCAGGATTTGCGTAAAAAATCAGATCTAAGAAGTTTGCTGCGCCCGGGAGCAGGGCAATTGAAAATAAATAATTGGCAATATCCACCCCTTCGATGGGTTTTACCCAAGGCTGGCCTGCACAAAATGGCTCAGCTTCTTGCTCACCAGCTTCAACATCGGCTAGGAATTGATTGTAGCCTGCGCTAAAACCCTCCATTAATGCACGTGAGTTATAACTAAATTGTGGATACTGGGCTTCGGCCATTTCTCGTATTTTTAATGCTTTGTAGGCAAAATCCGAGACTAAATTACCGTTATCTTCTGATGTTGGTAAACCAGTAGCAAAATCAATTGAGGCATGTGGACCAAAATACATTGAACGTTCAGAGTTTGCTTTTACGAATCCGTCAGCCATGACACATAAATTGTCTTGAGCTTGAGCATAACCGCTACCAAAGCCCAAGCTTTCAAGGTTGTCGGCTTGAATATGTGGAACGCCATAGGCAGTGCGGCGAATTTGTGCTTTAAGCATCCCGTCTGGCGCAAAAGCTTGTAGTGGCGGTGTGACTTCAGGTTCAGGGGTAACTTCAGGGGAGCGAGAGTAGTCAGTGTCATTGCCGCAACCTGCGATAAAAACTGAAGATGCAACGCCAATAGCTAGCATGAGTTTATTCAAATGCATTACTTTCATGGAAAATTATCCTTATTATTGTTGTCTCATTTTATTGATAAATGAGTGAGTCTTGCCTTTCCTTGGTGTCCCAACTTCAGATGAGTTATGCCTTTGGGGCCACAATATCGAAATACAACAAAAACACCTGAATCGATTAAAGCAATCATTCAAACGTATGTCTATATTTAACCTGTTTCAGTTTATGTCAGAAATACAGCGTTAGATGAGAGTGGGGGAAATGGGTGTGTTGTCATGAAAATCAATAAATAAAGTACCGCTTCACAGATTTACACTTTATCCACTAATTTAGTGACATTAGATGAACTATTTTGTCATTATTTCGGTCTATTAAGCTGCCATCGTCTATGTCCTTGGTAACGCATTTTTTAATTGTCATTTTACAACCATATTTATTGCTCGATCAGAATGAGGGCAATATAAGGAAAGTTTGTTGAATATTGTCAAAACGATCATTTTTTCTACTTTGATGTTGATGCTGGCAAGCATCACTCCATTGGCCAATGCCGCCTCGACAGGTTGGCTTGTGAATGATAATCACCCTCCAGTTAAAGTGCGCTTTATGCTGACGGGGGAATTAGATGAAACCACGCAAACGGTTCCGGCTATTTTAGATGTTCAGTTAGATGATGATTGGAAGATGTACTGGCGTACGCCGGGTGAGGGCGGAATTGCGCCTAAAATAGATTGGAGTGAGTCGTCTAACCTTGATGTGGTGGATTGGCAATGGCCAACACCGCAGCAATATACCATTATGGGTTATAAAACTCAGGGGTATCAGCACGAAGGTGTATTCCCTATTCACCTGAAAGTTGACGATATTAACCAGAATACGGCTCTGAAAGGCAAATTCACTTTGTCTTCGTGCACTACAGTATGTGTATTAACCGACTATGAACTTGAATTAGATTTTGTAGCTGACGAACTTACAGCTGACACAGAAGCGATGTTCGCATTTAACAAGTCAGTTTCTACTGTACCGCAACAGGTCGATTCAAAAACATCTGCAGAAAATATCAACATTGGCTGGGACAGCATTAAAGAATTACTGCAAGTCACAGTATTAGATAGCCAGTGGCGCAGGCCACAAGTGATTGTTGATGGCGATAAAGAGACTAACTTCAACCCGATAGGTGTGACTCGTCAATCTCAACCCGATGGCAGTGATGCTTGGGTGGCGCAATTTGAAGTATCAAATTGGTCAGGGGATCCAAAACTATTAGAGAAACAACTTAATGTCACGGTGAGCGACAATCAGCGTGCATATGAATATAAAACTGGAGTACAGCCAACTTCAATAGAAGCTGCAGGTAGCTCGCTACTAACTATGATGTTGTTCGCCCTTATAGGTGGCTTAATTCTTAATGTCATGCCGTGTGTATTACCTGTATTAGGCATGAAACTTAGCTCAGTCATTGCGGCGCCAGATCTACAAAAAAATCAAATTCGTTCACAATTTATTGCCTCAGCTTTAGGTATCATTGTGTCATTTTGGCTGTTGGCTGCCTTTGTTATTACGCTTAAATTTACAGGTCAAGCCATTGGCTGGGGAGTGCAATTCCAAAACCCATGGTTTATTGGCTTTATGGTGGTAGTGACCTCAGTATTTGCAGTTAATATGCTTGGGGCATTTGAAATTAACTTGCCATCGAGTTTGCAAACTAAGTTGGCAACCACAGGCGGTAATGATCATCGTGGTCACTTCTTGCAAGGAATGTTTGCGACATTGTTAGCGACACCATGCAGTGCACCGTTTTTAGGTACTGCTGTCGCATTTGCATTAGGGGCGGATGTATTGAGTCTAGTGGTGATATTTACTGCGCTAGCCATTGGTATGGCACTGCCTTGGATATTAGTGGCAATGTTCCCACAGATTGCCCGCTATTTCCCTAAACCTGGCCGTTGGATGAACATCGTTAAAGTGTTCTTCTCGGTAATGTTATTGATAACTAGTTTGTGGTTAATCAGCTTGTTATCTAGCTTTATCAGCGTGGTGGTGTTGTGGGTGGTTGCGGCATTATTCGTCATTATATTCTTTGGTCTGATGGCTAAACAATATGGTCTACCTGCTGTGATTGCTAGCTTTAGCATGGTGCTAATGATTGCTGCTATTGGCGCGTTCGCTACGTCAGATGATTGGTCAAATCCTCTGCCGACAGATTTAGCATGGACGCCGCTAGAGCAAACCGATATTGCTAGCAGCGTAGCTCAGGGTAAAACGGTATTTGTGGATGTGACAGCGGATTGGTGTATTACCTGTAAAGCCAACAAGGTTGGGGTAATACTACAAGACCCAGTTTACTCTGCGTTAAAGCAAGACAACATAACCTTGGTTGAAGGTGATTGGACAACGGCGTCTCAGCCAATTACTGATTACTTACAAAGCCATGGTCGCTTTGGCGTGCCATTTAACGTTGTATATGGCCCTAACGCGCCAGAAGGTATTAAGTTACCAGTGATATTAACCACTGAGCAAGTACTTGCTGCCATTGAGCGTGCATCAGGTAATTAATCAATTTTAATGTGTTGAACTGAATACAAATTAGATAATGCTCGGTCTTATCAATTAAGTGAAGCATCATCAGTAAACACATTGGTATGAATAATAGAACATGGCTGATTTAGATAAAAAAACTTGGACTCAAAAAGGATTAAACGGCTTAAAACAACTAGGCATAATGTTGCTGTTGTTTTTAGTTGTTTCCACCGCTGTTGATTTGTGGCGTGGCAAGGATATTCCTACAGAAGTTTTGCCGCCTATAAGCGCTTTGGACTTGGATGGCAATTTAGTTGATGTGATGGCCATGAGCCAAGAAGACCCTGTTTTAGTCTATTTTTGGGGGACTTGGTGTCCAGTGTGCAATTTTGTTACTCCAGCCGTTGATATAATGAGCGAGCATTTTCCTGTGGTATCAGTGGCGATGAGCTCTGGTAGCGATGACAGGTTGAATCACTTCTTAGCTGATAAAGGTTACACCCTGAGTACGATTAACGATCAGCAAAGCTTTTTAGCCAGAGAGTGGTCAGTACAAGTCACACCTACTGTGATGGTATTTAAAGGCGGAGAACTCAAGCATTACACCACTGGTTTTACGAGCTTACCTGGGATGTGGTGGCGAATGGTATTTGCTTAAAAAAATCATGAATCACTAAGGTTAAAATGTCATCATTCATTTTAAGTGATGAAAGGCCAGTACGTATATCGTACTGGCTTTTTTATGCTAGTAATCTAGCAGCGTCATTTATAGTTAATGATTAAAATACTTATTTTTTTAAGTTACTTATGATGAGTTAGCTTGATTAATCATCAATTTAAGTACAGAGTTATTTAATAGGACTTATTACACTGTTAAAAGTGACTTGAACGAGGGAATGGAGATGTCAATTAGACATAACAATCAGTTAAGAGGTTTTACCTTAATTGAGCTGGTTGTAGTGATCATTATTCTAGGCATAATTGCTGTTATTGCTGCACCGAAATTCTTAAACATAAAATCCGATGCTGTTATTGCAAATCTTTCGGGAATTGAAGGAAGTTTAAAATCTGCTAACAGTTTGGTTTACTCCAAATCCGCAATTCAGGGGCAAGAGAGCCTAAGCGATGGTGTTGTTGATCTAGATGGGGAAACGGTCACAACAACTTTTGGTTATATAAAACCGTCTTTAGATAATATTGAAAAAATTGTTGAAGGCACGTTTGAAACCGTTACGTTTGCGCAGCTAAATACACCTATCACCGAAGATTGGGGAGTATTGGATTTCTTGGGGTTTATCTCTATTGTGATACCGAAAGGATATGCTTTTTCAGATACGTGTTTTGTTTTTTACTTATCAGTTAATACAACTGAACCTACCTATACTCAAAACACTAGCGGTTGTTAGTAATAAACAAGCACCTCAGTCTATAATTTAAAATCTAATAAACATAATTAGCAACACATTAGTAAGTGCGAATGTAGCTAGTTTCCCTTATGTTAGCTGTTCGCTAAGGAAGCTAATTTTTAAGGATTACCATGAATAAAACTCTTCTTGCGTCGTTGCTTGTTAGTGCATCGGCTTTTTGCTCATTTCCATCATTAGCAGCACTCACTCCCTTTCAAGAAAATGTCCTAGAAGTGATGAAGATGGATCACCGTACAGAAGCTGACAAGTTAAGGGATGCTAATCGTAATCCTGAGGTTGCACTTGAGTTTTTTGGTTTGAAACCTGATATGAAAGTCATTGAGCTTGTTCCTGGAGGTGGTTGGTATAGTAAGATTCTGGCACCTATACTTAAAGATAAAGGTGAGTTTCATATTGCGTTTAAGAAAGAGTGGCTAGATGAAATGGATGATTTACTCTCGATAAATGCGATGAGTAAAACTAAAAAGCTACCTATAGAACTTGATTGGAATTCTAAAGAGAGAAGGTTCAGCTTAGGTAATATTGATTTTGGTATGACAGATGCCGATATGATGCTGAGTATTCGTGAGTATCATAACTTTAATTTAGAAGATAAAGCCAAGCTGAACAAAGCCACATTTGACGCTTTAAAACCTGGTGGAGTTTATGTGATTGTCGATCATACTCGCAGACACATGATGCCAGAAGCAGACGAAATGCGCCGCCGTGAAGATCCTGTAGAGGTTATTTTAGAGGTGCAAGCTGCAGGCTTTGTATTAGAGAAGTCCTCAGATATGTTTTACCGACCAGATGACGAACTTCGTTATGAAGTTGGCCGCAAAACAGTTACAGGTAATACTGATAGATTTACGCTTGTCTTTAAAAAACCTGAATAAATCATTCACTTTGTTGAGAGGGTGAAACCGCGCTCTCAACCTTATAAAAATACACAACTGCTATTACTTAATAGCTAGCCAACAAGACTTAACAGTCATGGTTCAATATACAGCCCAGCTGTTTTTAGTTGATAACCCAGAGACTGCTAAAGCAGATTAGGAGATAAATCGCATCATTTGTACTATAAATGGGGTTAACTAAGTTATTAAAAGCTATACCTTATCCCGATACGACTTCTCAATTCTCTTTGACTAGAGTCATCAGAAACAGAAACATCTCCGAATTCTACCCAAGGAGTCCAGTTGCCTATTTTATAGTGAGCCGTTAAATTATTTTCATAGTTTGTTCTACTATCGTTATATAGCAAGTACTCAGAATTATCGGCGTAGTAATAATTTCCTTCAAAACCGAAGGTCCAGTTTTGGTATTTATATCCAACATTAACGGTATAACGATGCCTTAAATGTTTAATATCTTCACCAGGTTTTACATCTAGGCGATATCGACCACTTAATGAAAGGCCATCAATAGAGTTAGAGGTATAAGTTAAGCGTAACTGCGGCTTGTAGGTGGCACCAGACGAACCAAATTCAATAGGCATTCCAGTGCTAAGTGTCCATTGGTCATTGAGCTTAAATCGGTAGCCTAAATCTAATTCAGACCCATTCGACTGTAAGTCTTCCATGAACTTGCCATCAGCGCCTTTAAATTTAAGTTCTAAACCAACTGAGAAATTGCTGTCAAAAGTGTGCCCCATTTTCACTCTACTTGCATGCTGATCCGTTCCGCTTTTATACTCTTGGCGAAAATCCAACGAAGCAGCATTTGCATTCGAACAAAGAAAAAACACAACACAAACCAACAAAACTAGTTTATTAGATGACATCGCAAACTCTATCTAAGGTCTTATTTATTTGTATTACAATATTAATAATAAGGATTTCCAATATACAGTTTTACAAACTGTGACTAATGACATGAATAATGGTTTTATCACCTTATATATCGGTAACAACTAGGCATATAAATTACCAACTGTTAACTTGGTGACATTATTGGGCTGAATTTAACTTATTGATAACTGGAGGTGGTGTATGGTTTCTTGGGGAAAGTAATATGACTTTTTTAAGATTAACCTAAAATGATTTATCAGAAGTGAGCTAACACGTTTCAGTAGTTACTCTATAAGAATTTCACGTGGTACTATGAATGGTAGGTTAGGTGTCAAGGAGCTGATTTAAATGGTTTAATGGAAGTTAATCTATTATATGTTAACCGACTTTCAATGAGATATTTGAGAAAAACTCTTAGTTGGATAAATAATGGTCTAATGTTTGCTTTCAAATTTGAGTGAAATGTAATCGTCGACTTTTTGACTAAGAGATCCTATTTGAGACCATATTCACCTTTTGGTTAAAAATAATTTAGAGAATGTTTATCTGTGTCACTTAAGTCTAAAAGAGTTTTATGGGGAATAATTAATGCTAAACAGTAAATCAGTGTTGATCACAGGTGGCACAGGCTCTTTTGGTAAGCAATTTGTAAAAACGATTTTACAGCGATATCCTGATGTAAAAAAAGTGATTATTTATTCTCGTGATGAGTTAAAACAATTCGAAATCCAGCAGCAATATCCTAGAAAAGAATTTCCACAGTTACGCTTCTTTATTGGTGATGTGAGAGACCAAAATCGTCTAACGCAAGCATGTGAAGGTGTGGATGTCATCATTCATGCTGCAGCAATCAAACAAGTTGATACCGCTGAATATAATCCAACAGAATGTATAAGAACCAATATTGATGGCGCGGAACATGTTATCCATGCGGCGCTGCAATGTGGCGTTCGAGATGTCGTAGCACTATCAACAGACAAAGCATGTGCACCCATCAATTTATATGGAGCAACAAAGCTAGCTTCAGATAAATTATTTGCTGCAGCTAATAATATTAAAGGTTCTAGAGATATTCGTTTTAGTGTGGTTCGATATGGCAACGTGATGGGCTCACGAGGATCTGTTATTCCTTTTTTCATGGCAAAAAAGAAAGAAGGGGTGCTGCCTATAACTCATAAGGATATGACTCGCTTTAATATATCCTTGCAAGATGGCGTAAATATGGTGATGTATGCGCTAGGGAATCATCTCGGTGGTGAGATTTTTATTCCTAAAATCCCTTCTTATAAAATCTTAGATGTAGCAAAAGCTGTGGCCCCTGAATGTGAAATTAATGTTGTTGGTGTAAGGCCTGGTGAAAAGCTTCATGAAGAAATGATTACCGATACAGATTCATTAAATACTATTGATTTAGGCCGTTATTATGCAATTTTACCTTCAGTATCATATACATACTCGGAAGAAGACTACTTACAACATCACAAAGCGATTAAAGTGCCGTTTGGATTTAAGTATGATTCAGGTACGAACGTGGAGTGGGAAACCGTAGAAGGGTTACGTGAGTTAATTAAAAAACATATTGATGCTGATTTTACGGTGTAGTGACAGATGATCCCATATGGTAAACAAGAAGTATCACAACAAGATATAGATGCGGTCATTGAGGTTTTACAGTCAGACTTTCTGACTCAAGGGCCTAAGGTTCCTGCATTTGAATCGGCTTTAACTTCATATACCAAAGCACAATATTCAGTTGCAGTGAATAGTGCGACTTCTGCATTACATATTGCATGTTTAGCACTGGGATTAGGTAAAGGAGATTGGTTGTGGACATCACCAATTACATTTGTTGCTTCAGCTAATTGTGGCTTATATTGTGGAGCTCAAGTGGACTTTGTCGATATCGATCCTCAAACATACAATATGAGTGTAACTGAACTAGCAGCAAAGCTTGAAACTGCTAAGGGGATGGGGAAATTACCCAAAGTTGTTATTCCTGTTCATTTATGCGGCCAATCTTGTGACATGAAGAAAATCCATGCTTTATCTATTAAGTATGGATTTAGCATTATTGAAGATGCTTCGCATGCGATAGGCGGCAGATATCAAGATACCCCTGTTGGTAGCTGCAAATACTCCGATATTACAGTGTTCAGTTTTCATCCAGTGAAAATTGTGACAACCGCTGAAGGGGGCGCTGCGATGACAAATAGCTTGCATTTAGCTGAAAAAATGCAGTTATTTCGAAGCCACGGGGTCACCCGCAACCCTGACTTGATGAAAAATCAAATTCATGGCGGGTGGTACTATGAGCAAACTGCTCTCGGATTTAACTACAGAATGACAGAGTTACAAGCTGCTTTAGGTATCTCTCAAATGAACCGCTTAGATGACTTTGTAAGTACTCGACATAAAATAGCAACACGCTATCGGCAGTTGTTATCTCAACTACCTATCATATTGCCATTTCAGCTTGAATCGACATATTCCGGCCTCCATTTATATGTTATTCGTCTTCAACTGGATAAAGTTTCATTGTCTCATCAAAAGGTATTTACCTTATTACGTGATAACGGAGTCGGTGTGAATTTGCATTATATCCCCGTTCATACTCAACCTTATTATAAAGAGATGGGGTTTGAGAACGGAGACTTTCCTAACGCTGAATCATATTATCAAGAAGCAATCTCAATACCTATGTTCCACTTAATGACAGAAGAACAACAAGATCATGTTGTTAAAAGCCTAACTGAGATTTTGGGAGCTGAATCATGAGAATTGCCATCATTCCCGCACGGGGAGGCAGTAAGCGTATTCCTCGCAAAAATATTAAGTTGTTCCATGGAAAACCGATGATTGCCTACTCAATTGAAGCTGCATTTGCTTCAAATAGCTTTGATAAAGTCATAGTCTCTACTGATGATCTTGAAATAGCTGAAATTGCTAAATCTTTTGGTGCGGATGTGCCCTTTATACGGCCTAGTGAAATTGCAGATGACTACACTACAACGATGGATGTTATGCAGCATGCTGTTGCTTGGTGTATAGAACAATCTTGGGCCCCTGAATTTGTTTGCTGCATTTATGCTACTGCTCCCTTTATAAAAGTGAGAGATTTACAAAAAGGCTGGCAGTTAGTGAAAGAGGAACACGTTAAGTTTGCCTTTAGCGCAACAACATTTGCTTTCCCAATACAGCGTGCAATCAAATTATCTGAAGATGGCAGCGTGGCAATGTTTTCACCTGAATATGAGCAAACCCGCTCGCAAGATTTAGTTGAGTCATACCATGATGCAGGTCAATTTTACTGGGGAGAAGCTTCTGCTTTTCTGGCCGGGCTTTCAATATTTTCAGAGCATTCTCGCTGTATAGTATTACCAAGGAAACAAGTTCAAGATATTGACACCCAAGATGATTGGGATTTCGCAGAAGCTCTCTATTTAGCAATGCAAGAAAACTTATGATAAAAGTTGTATTTCGAGTCGATGCATCAATCCATATTGGCAATGGCCATACTATGAGATGTTTAGTTTTGGCTGAAGCATTGCAATGCCATGGTTATCAAATTGAGTTTGTAAGTAGAGACTTGGAAGGTAACTTAAATGAGTATATCACCAGTAAAGGATTTCAATTAATAGTTTTGCCAGCAATTAATCCGGTTGTTTCTCCACAAACGGATGCTGATTATTTAGCTTGGTTGCAATGTTCGCAATTAGAGGATGCCGTTGACTTTTTAGAGACCATTAAACATGCAGATATCGTTGTTACAGACCATTATGCAATTGAGTTTTTATGGCAGCAAAAAGTACGTGATTGTTTGAACTGTAAGATTATTGCCATAGATGATCTGACGCGACATCATTGTGCAGATATGGTTATCGATCAATCTTTAGGTAGACAGCCGAATGAGTACTTCGACGTTAATATTGCTCTGATGGGAAGTCGCTATGCACTATTGGCTCCTGAATTTACGAAACTGAGAAATAGTGCTCTGCAGCGTGAAAAACCGAACGAAAGAGGGAGAGTCTTAGTTAGCATGGGAGGGGTTGATGCTCCCAATGCAACGCTAGCGGTGTTAAAGCAACTAATGTTGTTAAAGAATATAAGCGTAACTGTACTATTGAGTAAAAAGTCTCCTAGCTATATTAGTGTGGCTAATTTTTGTCAAAAGTATTTAAATATTTTGCATATCGACTTTTCCGAAAACATGGCTCAGCTGATGATGGAACATGATGTATCGATCGGTGCGGCAGGAACGACATCATGGGAAAGGGCCTGTTTAGGGCTGCCTAGTATAATGATTCCATTAGCTGAAAATCAATTGAACATTTGTGACCAAATTGTAGCTAGTGGTTGTGGTTATAAAATTCAATTGAATGATATTTCCAGTGAATTAATTTTGAAATATGAGACTTTACGTTTCAACTGGAAAATGTTGTATCAAAACAACTTATTAATTTGTGATGGTAATGGTGCTCATCGTGTGGTTCGAGAAATCCTAAGGTTAGTATGAAAAATATAACCATAATATGCAGTAACTCTGCTCACCCTATTTATTCTTATTTAAAGGATTGGAAACAGCAAAAATCTGAGCTGTATAATATTAAATTATTAAATTCCTTAGCTGAGATAGATTATGCCGGTGATATTTTATTCTTGGTTTCATGTTCAGAAATTGTGAGTAAAAATGTGAGAGAGATGTTTACTTATAATTTAGTTCTACACGCAAGCGACCTCCCAAGAGGGCGAGGTTGGAGCCCACATGTGTGGGACATTATTAATGGAGTAGATAAATTAACGCTCTCATTAATCAATGCTGAAGATGAAGTTGATACAGGAGATATTTGGCGTCAAAAAACGATTCACTTAACTGGCAAAGAACTTTATCAAGAGATTAATCATAAATTATTTCTAGCTGAAATCGAATTGATGAGCTGGGCTTGTAAACATATTGATAACGTAAGTGCATATCCTCAAAGTAAATCTATTGGTACGTACTATAGAAAACGAACTAAAGATGATAGCCGGTTAGATGAGAATGCATCGATTTACTCTCAATTTAATTTGTTAAGAGTTTGTGACCCTGAACGATTTCCTGCTTTTGTCGTTATTAATGGAAAAAAATATAAGATTTTAGTGGAGGAAATGAATGGATAAAAATTATATTGAAATTTCAGGTAGAAAAATTGGGCCAAATTATCCTCCATATATAATCGCAGAGCTCTCAGCTAATCATAATGGAGACATCAATCGAGCTTTTAGCATTATGGAACAGGCTAAAAAAGCAGGGGCTGATGCAATCAAACTGCAGACCTATACAGCAGATACAATTACGATTAATTGTAATAAGAAAGACTTTCAAATAAATGACGGGTTATGGTCTGGTCGAAACCTATATGAGCTTTACCAATGGGCTCATACCCCCTGGGATTGGCATAAGTCGCTGTTTGAAAAAGCAAAAGAGTTAGGAATAACAATTTTTAGTTCACCGTTTGATAATACAGCGGTGGATTTGTTAGAAGAGTTAAATACTCCAGCTTATAAAATCGCGTCGTTTGAGCTAGTTGATTTACCCTTAATTAAACGAGTTGCTCAAACTGGTAAGCCGATGATTATGTCGACAGGAATGGCGGATAAACAAGAAATTCAAGAAGCCATTGAGACAGCTCACCATCATGGTTGTAAGGAGTTAGTTATTTTGCATTGTGTCAGTGGCTACCCAGCACCCGCTGAACAATATAATTTGAAAACGATATCTGATATCGCTAATTACTTTGGCGTATTGGCTGGGTTATCAGATCATACTATTGATAATGCGACTGCAGTAGCTTCTGTTGCTTTAGGGGCGTGTTTAATTGAGAAACATGTGACTTTAGATCGACGTGGTGGTGGAGCCGATGATAGCTTTTCATTAGAACCTAAAGAGCTTGCTCAGTTGGTTAATGATGCTAAAACCGCTTGGCAAGCACTAGGTAAAGTGACCTATGAAAGAACAGAAGCAGAAAAAGGCAATGTAAAGTTTCGTCGTTCTTTGTATGTAGTCAAAGACGTCAAGCAAGGTGAAGAGTTTACAGTTGATAACGTAAAAAGTATTCGCCCTGGATTTGGCTTCCCCCCCAAATATCTCGACCAAATCATTGGCAAAAAAGCTATAGCAAATATCGAGCGTGGTACAGCAATGACTGAGGCTCTTTTGATAGAACAAATTGTAAAAAAATAATTTCTTTAGGAGACATGACGTGAGTTACAAAACTGAACAAGAGTCATTCTGGGCGGGCGAATTTGGTAATAATTATATTGACCGTAATGATAATAAAGAGCTAATAGCGAGTAATGCAGTACTATTTTCGTCAATTTTAAAACGAACAGGCGCAACGAAGAGTATTATTGAATTTGGTGCTAACATTGGGATGAACCTCAAAGCCATTGAATTGTTGCGCCCGAATGCAAAACTATCAGCGATAGAGATTAATGCTCAAGCGGTTACAGAGCTTAAAAAAAATCAAAATATTGAAGTGTTTCATGATTCCATTTTGAGCTACTCACCTGAAAAGGCTTATGATCTTTGCTTCATTAAAGGTGTGTTAATTCATATTAACCCTGAAGATTTAACGACTGTTTATCAAGCCCTATATCGTTCAAGTTCTCGATACATATGTGTTATTGAGTATTACAACCCGACTCCTGTTGAAGTTCCGTACCGTGGTCATGCCGGTAAATTGTTTAAGCGTGATTTTGCAGGAGAAATGCTAGATATGTTTAAAGATTTAACTCTTGTAGATTATGGCTTTGTTTATCATCGAGATACGGCTTACCCTAAAGATGATTTGAATTGGTTTTTGCTCGAAAAAAAAGCAAAATAAAGACATGTTCACATGCCATGTGTGCTGAGATTTAAATGATGTTTATAGAACTGTAATTTATGAATATTTGAAAGTTTATGTGAACTGTAAATAGTTAGAGATAACTTATTGTAATTGATGAGTCAGAGTCGAGTTCAAATGAAATATTGTAAAAGCTGTTTAACGACTAATTTGAGGCCGAATGCCTCATTTAATGACACGGGTATTTGTATTGCTTGCCAATATTCAGGTAGCGATCAACTGACGACTTCAAGGGTAAAACTTGAGCAATTACAAAAGAAAATCATCACAAGTCGCGCCAAACAACGTAATAAAGGTGCGTATGATTGCATTGTTGGGGTCAGTGGCGGTAAAGATAGTACCCGACAAGCCCATTGGGTGCGTGATCGTTTAGGGTTAAGGCCATTACTTGTATGTTGTGCTTACCCACCTAAACAAATGACTGATATCGGAGCCAAAAACCTTTCTAATTTAATTGAAATGGGTTTTGATGTTATTGTTGCAACCCCAGCCCCAAAAACTGCAGCACAGCTAGCTTTAGCTTCTTTTAGACAGTTTGGTAATGTTTGTAAATCTACCGAAATGTCACTGTTTTCTACGGTACCTCGTTTAGCAATAGAAATGGGGGTGAACACCATATTTTGGGGGGAAAATCCAGCATTACAAGTCGGCGATGCTGCCGTTGAGGGGATTGATGAGTTTGACGGAAATAATTTACGTAAACTAAATACGCTAACAGATGGCGGAACCGATTGGATTAAAGAACAGGTTAGTTCTCCACACCTTGCTGAACACTATATTTACCCTGACGAAATAGGATTCGACAAACATAAAATCAATATATTTTATTTAGGTGCGGCTTGGGATGATTGGAGTAACGATGATAATTCGGCTTATGCCGCATTACAGGGATTAACGTTAAGACCTCATGATGAACATATTACGGGTGACTTATCCAATGCTTCAATGATTGATGAAGAATTTACTAATATCAATATGATGCTTAAGTATTATAAATTTGGTTTTGGTCGAGCGACAGATTCGGTGAATGAAAAAATACGAAATGGCCAAATAAGCAGAAAGAAAGCTATTGCTATTGTTGCTGAATTTGATGGTGTTTGTGGGGATAACATTATAAAAAATTACGCAGATTATGTCGGGATCACTGTTGCTGAATTCTGGCAGATAGCAAATAAATGGATTAATCCCAAATTGTTTACAATCAATAAAGAAAGTAGGCCAAAGAGAAAGTTCACTGTTGGAGTCGATTATGTCGGTTGATATTCTATCAATTGGAGCGGGTAATGTGAGATCAATTCAACATTGGATTGAAAGTGCATTTATTTCAACTCGAATCGTGCATCGTGCCAGTGATATAAAGTCTGATATTTTGATATTACCTGGCGTCGGTGCTGCTGGTTTTTATATGGAACGATTAAAATCGGGTAGTTTTGATAAAGCGATTATAGAACACACAGAATCAGGCAAAAGACTTATAGGCATATGTTTGGGTTTTCAAGTGCTTAGCTCGCACACTGAAGAAGATGGTGGTATTGAAGGATTGGGGCTATTACCAGGTGAAGTCATTAAGCTTTCTGATACTACTCATAATGGCTGGGAGAGCTTTGATTTACAAAAATGTAATTTGCGTCAAAGTGCTTTTTGTTCACCTTCTCAACTAACTCGAAAGCAAAAAGTAACAGGCCGTGTTTTTTATAATCATGAGTATGGTTATCAACACACCGGAGACGTTGATGCTTTTGAATTGCCCATCAGCGAATCATTCAATAAATACAATGCGATGTTGGTGAAGGATAATATTTTAGGATTACAGTTTCATCCTGAAAAAAGTCAGCAGACAGGACATGAGCTATTGAAGTTGATGTTATAAGGATACGTAAAGTGAGAGAAGGCGCGATAGTTCTATTGCACGAAGGACAGTGTTATCAATCATATCATTGGAATAAGTTGAGACCTCTAGGAACATTACAGACTGTTGTTAACGCTTTAGAAAGTTATGAGTGTGACGAGATTGCAATTATTCGTCCCGTAAGAGCAACGGATTCTGTATCTGGTTTTGAAATGGATTTAGCTGTTATTTCATCACTGAACACGTCGACTCCAATCAGCTTTGGCGGCGGCATTCGAAGCGTCGAGATGCTCTACAAACTATCTAACCTTCCTATTGAAAGATTAATTTTGTCAACGGCATTTTTAGAACAAAATATTGAATTATTAGACAAGGCTGTTCATCTAATGGGTCGTCAAGCCATTCAGTGCTTATTACCTATGTCTTTTAATGATGATATTGCCAAAGTTTGCCATCTCTCTTCTGCGTCGCTTATTGATATTGCTAATATTGACATGGATTTAATCAGTACTTTTGCAAATGAAATCATTATATATGACACCGATAATGAAGGTGGTTATTCAGGTTTTCGGACGCAATTAATGACCCAGTTGCCGTTTGAAAGTTCCCGTATTATTGTCAGTGGCGGTATTTCTCAAGCTTCTATCAAATGGGCTCTGGAGCAGCAATATGCTGCAGTGTTAGTTGAGAATAAAGTGTTACATCGTGAGTATTCAAGAAAGGCTCATAATTATGGTTAAACAATGTCCAACATGTTTATATAACACTGCACATCCATTTGGTTTAGCGTTATACCAAAATACTTGTTCAGGTTGTGATACTCATCTAGAGAAGTATCAAATAGATTGGCAGCTTAAAAGAGGGCAACTTGAAACTCTTTTAGAAAAACATAAAAGTAAAAATAATAGTTATGACTGTGTTGTACCGGTCGTTGGAGATGCTGACGATTATTATGTACTTGAAAAAGTACTAGAGCTTGGCCTATCTCCATTAGTTGTCTGTGTGAATAATTATTTTAATAATGATATTGGTTGGTATAACTTACATAATCTGATTACCCACTTTGATGTTGATTCGTTCGTTTTCAATCCTGACATTAGAGTTTATAAAGATTTAGTAAGAACATCACTGCGCAAATTTGATCATATTCAATTACCTTTCCATGCTCTTCATACTTCTTTTCCTGTGCATGTAGCGAATGAACGAAATATTCCACTCGTCATTTGGGGGGGGCACCAAGCTATTGAGCAAGTTGGTAAGTTTACTCATCATGATAGAGTTGAAATGAGTCAATGGAGCAGGTTGCAACACGATATGTGTGATATCAGCTTGGAAGAGTTAATTGGTAATGGTGCTCAAATTGATTTACGACACCTCAATTACTATCAATATCCCAATATTTCATCGTTAAGCAAAAAAGGCGTCACAGGAATTTATTTAAGTAATTATTTTAAGTGGGACCCATTGTTGCAAAATAAAGCTATGGTTGAACATGGTTTTCAACCTCAATTGAGTCGTGCCACATTTGATTGTTATGAACGTGCCGGTAGCTCTGTTTATTATGAACTGCATGATATTTTAAAATATCAACGCACAGGCTATCGAAAAGTAACTGATCAATTAACCAGAGAAATTAGACATGGGCGAGTCACTTTAGAGCAAGCAACCGAGCTTGCTCATAAATATCAGCAACAACCCGCAAACATTAAACCTTTTTTTAAGTGGCTTGATGTGACAGAAAGTGGTTACGATTGGTATGTAAAACATCGTTTAGGCAAGGTTAAACACTTAATTCAAAGTGATGTTAATGAAGCAATACCTCCTACACCTAAATTGCCCGAAAGCCTTTCAAAGATGATGTCACCTAGCTTCTCCCCTAAAGAACATCACTTATATTTCGCAAAAGGTATCAGTATTTAAAAAGGATTATGATGAAAAAAATTATCTTGTTCGGTAGTGGTACTGTTGCCGAAAAAAACCTACATTTGATGCCAGAATTCATTGTCGATAACAGTGTCGACTTACAAGGCTCATTGTTTCACGGTGTTCCAGTTAAAAGCCCAAATGAGCTAAATGGCTTATCGGCTCATTACAAAGTGATAGTGTGTACTACGTCAGTAACTGAAGTTAAACATCAGCTTAATGCTTACGGATTTGTTTGGGGTCAAGATGCGGATGTGGCCGAATTATTAAGTGAAAGAATGGAAATGAGTCAACTTGAAGAGACTCAATTTCAATTTCTTGTGAGTAGTGGTCTACCTTCCTCTGCGGAAACTTTTTCTGGTGGAGGAATATATTTGATCCAAGAAACTGATGAGTACCCTTCTGCAAAACAGTTATTTAAAGGTAATACCCATGGTTTGATTCGTCATGATGACGAAGGTTTTGCATTTTCTTCTCAGGGTGACGGTATCATGTTGATGAACAAAGATTTTGAAGTATGTCATCAAATCGAATTGCCAGAAGGGCTTAGGGCTCATGGGTTAAGAAAGTACAAATCATTATGGGTCATCGTGTCAAGTTATGGTGACTGTATTATTGGGGTAAACCATCAGGGGAAAGAGGTATTTAAGTACAAATTTAGTGAAAAGTTAGCTCGATTTGGCAGTGCTCAACACCATTGTAATGATATTTTCATTGTTGATGATTTTGCCTATGTTTCAATGTTCTCCGTCACAGGTAACTGGAAACGTAACAGTTTTGATGGCGGTATCATTGAAGTGGACTTAATCACTGGAGAAATGAATGTCATCATTAATAATCTGACAATGCCTCACAGTGTTATTTGTGATGAGTTTGGTCTTAAAGTACTCAACTCATTTAAAGGGACATTACTGGGTAATAATTTTGATGTTTTAGCGACCTTGCCAGGTTTCGTTCGTGGATATGATTCTGATCATGAGTATCATTACATTGGTGAAAGTAAGAATCGTAACTTTTCAAGGTTAGAAACTGGAAGAACCCCTGTATCTATTGATACTCGAATTACAATAGTAAATAAAAAGTTCAACTTTAGTCGCTCGATACAGCTCCCTAAAAAAGTGTCAGAAATTCATTCAGTGATTAAATTATAATAATTGAATAATTGAATAATAGGAGGCTTGATTGAAGTTAACTGTGGTCTCCCCACAAGGACTCGAACCCTGATCGATCGCTTAGGAGGCGACTGCTCTATCCTGTTGAGCTATAGGGAGACTTTGCTAATTATACAAGTTTTATGATTGATTTAAAGTTTTTAAATTCAGTTGTTTGTTCTTTATTCATTCAATTGAAACTCATTAATATTCAATAGCATGAAATATTTAATGAGTTCTCCCAAATAAAAATATCAGTGATATTTATGATTCATTAAAGTGTAAAAGTTATTGACTCATTTGAGCCAAATAATTTCTTGCCGTTACGTTCTCATTGTTAATAGATAATACTTGAGAAAAAGAAGATCTAGCCCCTTCTGTTTGCCCAATGTTAGCTAAAAAAATCCCTAGCTTTATGAGTGTATTTTCATCCGTTGGGTATTTATCTAGGTAATTTAAGTATTTATCTAAAGCCTGCTGGTTTTCCCCTTTTAAAGATAAAATATGTGCGTGTTGAGGTTGATATTCATCACTGTATTTTACTAATTCATTAAGGGTTTTTTCTGCTAAATCTAGATTGTGTAGTTTAAATGCTATAAGTAAAATCTGTTTATGTTCCACTTCAGAGCGGTTGCTTTCTTCAATACTTAATATCGAATTTAAAGCAGATTCAAACTCGTTTTTTAAAAAAAAAGTAAAATATTGGGTTAAGTGAAACAATCGTGAAGCATATTGATCAACACTTATTAATGGACGTAAATTAGTGGCAAGTAATTTTAGCCCGGCAATGTTTTTGCTTTGCTTTAAATCTATAATTTTTGCGAGTGTGTTTGTTAGAACTTGGTTTTTTTTCTTCATTGAAAAATATGGATGAGCGCGACTTTCAAGTTGTACTTTATAGGAGTTTTGCAATTTAATGATTACTTCATTATCTCTTTGAGGTAAATTTGAAGCTATTTGCTTTCCTGCATTGTTTATCCATAAGTAAACTCTGCCTGGTTGATTAAAGTAGAACCAAGTTGTGCTTAATAAAACAAATGAAGGGCGTTCTTTTAACTCTTCTTTTCTAACAGTAACTAATTCTAAGGACTGTTGAACTAACTCATTTAACTCTTTTGACATGATTTCAAATGCTTGATAATACTTATTAGTCATTGAATTCATTTGTTCTTCTGACCAGTCGTTTGTTTCTTTTGTGGTTAAAAACTGCGAGAACTCAAAATAACCATAAATTTTGATGAGTTTACTGAAAGAGGAATGTTGGTTATTTATTTTAGATTCGATTCTTTCAATGCCTGCAATTTTTTGTTGGTATTCGTCACTCTTAACTGAATATTTTTTGGCCGTTGAAATAAGTGAAAGCGCTTCTTTTGATAATGTGTGAATTTTATTAAGAGAACGTTTAGCTGCGCGTAGCTCTTTTTCTAGTGAATAGAAAAATTGACTTTCCTTCTGGCGCTTTTGTGGTAAGTTTTCGATGAACTGCTTAATTGTACAAGAAACGGGTTCAATTTTAATGTTTTTTACGTCAATATGTTGAATACCATCAATTTTTGCTGCATTAATGGACAAGTTTATTATGTTGGTTTTTGGGTATGCTGTAGCCTCTTGCTGTAAAGCATTTGCTGCATGGAACAAGGACATGGGGGTTTCTGCTAAATTCCCTGCATAAGTTTCAACCCATTGATTGATTCTACTATTATCACTTCCAGATGCTGCTTCAACACTTCCTTTAGTATGAGTAAGCCCTGTGCTTGAATGACAAAAATCTACCCCAGTTAAAAGAATTTGAGAAAACCCCATTTCAATGGCAATTCTAATTGAGCTGTTTGTAACAGTTGGGCCAACTGTGGGGATGTTATTACTATCAATCCAAGGTAATTGTTCCCCAAGAAAAACAGATCGTCCTTGCCATTGGGCTAAAATTCTATGGCAAATATGATGGGAGTTTACGAGCAAACTTTCATGGGCTAGACCCATCATTTCTCTATTAACTTCGAAACTATGCTCTTGTGGATCAATTGACACAATAATGTGTGCAGGTATACCAAGTAGTGACAGCTTAGAAGCACACCTTGATACGGTAATAATGAATAATTTATCGTAGTTTAGTTTGAGCCAATCAAGTTGTTCATCAAGTGAAGGGCCTCCTCCGACGATAACGCATGTTTTACCGCTAAAAGTATTTTTTAAGATTGTTGCAGGTTGTTGATTTTCACTAGCATTGAGTAATTGTTCTGCAAAAAATAATTTCTGATTTAAATTTGCTTTTAAAGATGAGCTTTTCTGTGACAGCAATTTACAAATATTGTTGTAGCAAACAGAGTAATCTTCAATGACGCCTGATGACGCTGATAATGAAAGGGTTACTTTTACCTGGTTTTTAACTAAAAACAAGTTGTGATGGCTAGATTGAATAATGTTAGAAAACTCATCGAAGCTCATGACATCAAGGTATTCCTTCTGTTTTTCAGGAAGATCAATATTTAACATTGTCATAACTTCAGGGAGCTCAACGAATAAATATTTGCTCCCTTCGGTTTTAGGTGCTTCTATAATGTAGTTAACCAGTAAACCGGAGTCTAAGCCTACAATTATATGAAGAGTGTCTTCTGTAAAAATATCCTGTTTAAATTTTTGCTTAAAAACAGTTGTAGAGTCGACTTTTTCGAAGGTATTCCTGTTGATACTAGGTAGGTAATATTCATTAAATTGACTGATAGCAAATTGATTTTTTATTACTGAGTTTGATGCTGTCATTGTATTAAAACCTTTGTATATAGGGTCAATATCTCGAATGCTCTTAATGTTGAGCCGATTCCAGGATGTTGTAACTTTATATAGAACTATTTGGGCTTAAATCTTAATCACAATATCTTGAATTTGGATATTGCCAGAGCTGTTAACTCCTTCAAGAATAGCAGTGGCGCTTTCTTCTGATACTTGCTCAATGGTCACTGTCGCTCGATTCTTGGTGGCTACAGCGCGCATTAAATTCACTCTATCAGGAATATTTTGTTGTAACACAATTTGGAAGTTATCACCCATCTTGACGTTATTTTTGCGGCCTAAGTTAATAATGATTCTGTTGCCTTGTTTCGCCACAATTTGACCCAGTAAAGGGCGGCAATTGAGCAAGTTATCAATGTCTTGGGTACTTTGTTGTAGTAATTGGTTCATTGCTTGCCCGTATTCAGAACCCCAGAAACGTTGGGTTGAAGGTGACACTGTTTCATCTCGGTCAAACTCCCAAACAGCCATTGTTGAGTAGTCTTTACTCCAGACTTTTTCACCGCTAATGCCATGGAATAAAGTAAAGCGCAAGTTGATTTGTCGCTCCGGATAATCGTTCCATAGACCGAATATTGAACTTTGATAAGGCTCGGTGGAAATATCTAATACTTCAGGTTGCAATATATATTGGCTATCTGTGATTTCACCTAACCAGCTAGGGATTCTATTGCCTTTGAAGTTAATTAACTCGTTTGTATGGTCGAGTTTTTCTTCTGCATGCATGTGAGCAAAACTATAGTTTGATAGTCCATTAATGACTGAACCGTATTGTTGAGATAGCGCTTGTTCAAACTTGGCGAGTTGTCCATAGCGCAACTGTGAGCGGTCGCGCATGGTTGCTTGCGGGATCATTATCGCTGCTTTGAGTTGTTGGCTATGACATTGTTGAACCACTTTTTGTGATTGTAGGTTAAGCCTTAGTAAAACGGTGATATCGGCTTTGGTAACAATTTCAGATACCAGTTCAATATTGTTGGCTTCGCCCATTCGTTGAATGTGAAACGCATCTTGAGTGAGGTTACCTTGGTTGATTGTTTGCTGGCTATTAAAGTTAACCCCAGCTTTTAAACTAGCATAGTTAAGTGCCTGGTTGATTGCAGCCTCACGGGCTTTATCGATATTCCCGTCGATGATTTTTGCTTGGCCTGATACTTCGACTTGTTGCGCAAAAGCTAAGCTGCTAGCAGTACTTGAAAGCATTGCTAACAAGAAAAAAACGAATAATTTTAGGCTTAAATTTGGCATGTTCATTTTCACTTTTGACAAATCAGTACGATTGCAGTGCCAACTAAATGACTTTTGAGCACTGTTTTTATTAATGTCTGAAATAAAGCAAAAACTGTGCCTGTTATAACTAAAGTCTTTTTGTCAGCTCTGATTAATTTATCGCTCATTCTTAGTAAAGTTTTTGAATAATCCGCCGATAGAGTTGCATGGAATGTGATTTTGATTACTTGGTATTAATTCACTAATGATCTTATCGATGAATTTGAAAACTGACTTCATTCAAATATAACTGATTTAAGGGAAGGCTATGCGATCACTGATATTAATCCCCATTGCTTTAATGGTGGTTGCTTGTGCTAATAAAGAGCCTGCAGCTCCTGATGAGTTGACTTATGCTGTTCAGCCTACAGATACTAACTATTGGTTTGCATCAGAGCCACAAGCTGAATCAAAACAAGCGCTTTACTATGATATCGAAAAAGTTGGCCTAGCACCTAAATCTCACATTAATATTCTTGCTGAAAAAATAGTCAACGAGCTGGTTTTGCAAAATGACAGTTTACGAACAGATCAGCCTTTGCTGGTAACAACACCTGTGAAGGTGGGCCAGTTTAGTCAAACTGATGCATTAGGGTTGCAGCTTCAACAAGGTCTTGTCGCTGCATTTCATGCTCATGAGTTTAACCTCGTCGATATGAACGTTGCTAATGCCATAAGGGCTACTGAACAAGGTGAATTTATCCTGAGCCGTGACTGGAAATTATTACCTTCTGATTTACCGGTTTCTCATGTAGTGGTGTCGACAATGGATACAACTACTCAGGGATTAGTGTTGAACGCTAGGATTGTTAATGTGACCAACAACCGTGTTGTATCAGCAGTTCAGACTTTCGTGCATTTAGCGAGCTTACCGGGATTCTTATCGCCATCAAATAAGGTGATTTCACAAGATGGTCTGTTATTTCGTAATGAGCAATCGGGATTAGGGAAGGTTGCAGTATTAGGTGAACAATTATGAGAAAATTACTACTTATACTGATGTCGGTGGCAGCATTATCTTTAGGCGGGTGTGCGAGTAATGATAAGTATGTGCAGTGGGAAACAGAAGCGCCTGAGCAGTTTCCGACATTAACAGCCATTGGTTATGCGCCTTTAAAAACTCAACCGGCAAAAGATCAATCACATAAAGTGTTAATGGCGATGCAGGCCTCTAAAATAGCAGCCTATCGCGAATTGGCCGAGCAAGTTTACGGCCAACAAATAGATGCCAATAGCCAAATGAGTGATTGGCTATTAAATAGCGAAACTGTGTCTGCTAATGTATCTGGCATGATTAAAGGCGCTAAGGTGATAAAAAGTTATCCAGCAGGCGATATGTACGTAACTGAGTTGGAGTTAGACTACGCTCAAGTATGGGAGCTTTATCAGCAAGCTAATCGACCAAGAAAGATCAAAGAAGTAACATACTTTTAGTTTTATTAATACGTTATTAGTTAGACTGTATCTTGATGGGTTGAAATTGATAATAAAGCCGCTGATTAGCGGCTTTTTTGTGTCTAAAACTGCAATTTTACAAGGCGCTTGTTTGTAAGGCTATCAATAGAGTTACTCTTAAAACTAGACTAAGTTTTCGATTTAAACCTTCGATTTAAACCTTCGATTTAAACCTAGGGTTACACCTGAATTTGTACCTAAGCTTTTAGGTTTGACCCTAATGAAGAGATGGTTGAAGTATGACCTTTGTCATTATAAGTCAGGCTGGTAGCATTACGGCTCATTTGCATTGCTTGTGAGAAACGATTCAGGCTGGCAATATTTAGTTCGATAAGACTGGCATTCTGATTATTAATGTCTTTGCATTGTTCTAAAATGGCCTTAGCTTCCTCTACCTTTTGAACTAACTCGGCATTTGTATTGAGCAGCTCTTTATCTGGATGGTTAGCCAGTTTCTGGTCATTTTGTTGTAAATTATTAAGGCAAGTGACTTTTTCTCGAGCCAAGGCTAACAGGGTATCAGCGTCTTGGTCCGTTAATGCTTGTTTTTCTGCAGATACAAGTTTTTTCAGCGACGACAAGGTGCCGTGCTGAAAAGATAACAGCTGTAGTAATTCGTTCATAAGTTACTCTTTATAAAATCCACGTTACTGATGTAACGCTTGATTAGCCAAGAGTCATTATGAAACTACTCTTGGTCGAAATTTAGTCCGCTCATGTCAGCTTCAAAACTTGCAATGTTAGCAGCGAGCTTTTCTGGGTCAACTTTATATCGACCTTCTGAAATCGCTGTTTTAATTGCATCAACTTTGCTTTGATCAATTTCTGGTAACGATGCCATTTTGCTTTGAGCTCCTTGCAGCTGTTGGGCTTGCGAGGTGATGCTGACCGAATCAGTTTTCACATCTGCTTTATTACTGCTTGGTGTTTCTGCAGTATTAGTCGCAGCACTTGAGTTACGATTGGTGCGTAACTGAGTGTGTGAAGCTGTTTTTAGATTGTTAATATCAATTGCCATGTAAGGCTCCAGCGTAATTTATGGTATTCCTAACAGGGTATCGGCCTTGATGGAAATAACTTTAGGATTATTTTACATCCTAACTTCAACTTCTCCAACACCTGTGACAATAACATCTAGTCTTCTGTTTGAGTTAGAGTTTTTGACTCTAATAGTATCTCCCAGGTTACCATCTCGCAACGCTTCTCCAGCTGTTTTGATTTCAAAGCTACTTGTTTTTGCGTATATCGATACCGAATCACCTTTACAGACAAAACATAGGTTATTATTAAGTAATGGTGCTTTTGCTGCTACTCGCCTTTTTGAGCGCGTGCCAATAATGTCTGATATACCAGAGAAAAATTGACCACGAATGCTGTGTTGGTCTACAAAGTTGATTTCAATGATGTCGTCAGTGATGAGTTCGCCTTTTTCGATAATACCTTTAGCGGTTACAACTGGGTAGAGTACCTCAACTTTTACTGATAAATACATTTGCCAAGGATAATCGTACTCAGGACTTATACAGCTAATTTTGACAGTATTAGTGCGGTTAATAGGTCGGTCACTGGCCATTTCTACCTGAATGGGTGGGTAACATGAAGGGGGGTTAAGCCTTCCTTCTAATCGTTGCGGCAAAATGTTTATTTTTGCATTGCTATTAAATGAAGGTGAGTCGGCAATTTTTTTTGCAACAGTCTCTTTAGCTAACGCAGTAATGGTCGATAAAGAATAGGTGATAGTACTGTCTTCACTGGCTAAAGCCGGAAAAGCAGCGCACATTAAGATAAGTAACAAAAGAATGTTTTTCTTCATATTTTGTTTCTAGCGAGTATTGCCAGAATACCTCTATACTTCATGTTAGCGGTTTAAATACATTGATTTAAACAAGATTCTTTTAAGCTGAACTATTCACTGAAGAATAATTGAACCAGAAGTCAGAAGTTTGACTTTTCAGCTGAAAATATTGGTTTATATGGTAATTGATTAATTTAAAGCAATAAGTATGCCTATTACATTAAAGCTATTAATATAGCGAATAAATCACATCAAGCGTGTGTTACAATTTGATGGTAGTAGGATTAGTGTCGCTTTAAATCATAAGAAAATGCCCGAAGGGGCTGTATTAATTAAGGCAGGGTTATGTCGAGTATTCTTGAATCAGTCAATAAACGTACCCAACTTGTTGGTCAAAACAGACTCGAGTTGTTGCTTTTTAAATTGAATGGCCGTCAACGTTTTGGTATTAACGTTTTTAAAGTAAAAGAAGTCTTACAGTGTCCGCCATTAACCACTTTACCGCGCCTAAGCCCTATGATTAAAGGGATTGCACATATCCGCGGCTCGACTATTTCTGTGATTGATTTAAGTGCGGCAACGGGTGGCCGCCCATTAACTTCAACTGAAAACTGTTTCATCATTATTGCTGAGTATAACCGCAGTATTCAAGGTTTCTTAGTCAGTTCTGTTGAGCGCATTATCAATATGAATTGGGAATCTATTATGCCGCCTCCACAAGGTGCCGGTCGTAACTCATATTTGACGGCGGTGACAGAAATTGAAGGTGAATTGGTAGAGATTTTGGATGTTGAAAAAATCTTAGATGAAATATCACCAGTTAAAACTGAAATCAGTAAAGAAGCAGATGAAGCGCTAACCATTGATCGCGAACAGCATTATCACATTATGGTCATTGATGATTCAGCGGTAGCGAGAAAACAAATTATACGTTCACTTGAGTCGTTAAATTTGCAAATTGATACTGCGATTGATGGTAAAGATGCCCTTGAAAAGCTCAAAGCCATTGCAACTGAAATGGATAATGTTGCTGACGAGATCCCATTAATTATTTCAGATATTGAAATGCCAGAAATGGATGGTTATACCTTGACCGCAGAAATACGTGATGATCCTAAGCTTAAAGACATAAAAGTGGTATTGCACACCTCTTTAAGTGGGGTTTTCAACCAAGCTATGGTCGAGAAAGTTGGGGCTAATGATTTTATCGCAAAATTCAACCCTGATGAATTAGCATCTGCTGTGAATAAACACTTAATTTTATAAGCATTGTGGCAATAGTCTGTCTATTATTATATGCAAAGACAGTATATACAAAGGCAGACTTAGGTTTATTATGCCTTTTCTGAAGATTAAACAAGTTTGATAGTTAAGTGACCGGTTCACACTGAGATGGCCACAAGGGCAATCTCTTTATAATAGGGTGTAAATGTGACTAATAAATCACTCGCTGAAGCAGAATATAATCAGTTTAAGCTCTTTTTAGAGCAGCACAGCGGCATTGTATTAGGTGATAATAAACAATATTTAGTAAGAAGTCGTTTAGCACCTTTAATGGGGAAGTATGATCTTCCTTCATTATCTGAAGTGGTTAAACGTTCGATGAAGCCCACAGAAAGACAATTAAGAGCAGAAGTTATCGATGCGATGACCACGAATGAGACATTGTGGTTTAGAGATAAATACCCGTTTGAATTACTGCACAATACTTTATTGCCAGAATATAGTCGTCTAGGCCGACCGTTAAAAATATGGTCAGCGGCGTGTTCATCAGGGCAAGAACCCTATTCTTTAGCAATGACTATTCTTGAGTATCAACAGCGTAAGCCGGGCGCATTGCCAGGTAATGCCACAATTCAAGCGACAGATTTATCACCCTCAATGCTCGAGCGCTGTAAAAATGCGGAATATGACAGTTTGGCATTAGCCCGTGGTTTATCCCCTGAGCGTAAAAGGCAATTTTTTGATCCATTGCCTTCTGGCAATATGAAGATTAAAGATAATGTTAAGCGTTTAGTGAATTTTAGAGCTCATAATTTGCTAGAAAGTTATAGCTTACTTGGCAAATACGACATTATTTTCTGCCGTAATGTACTGATTTATTTTGCCCCTGAGGCAAAAGCTAAAATACTGCGGCAATTTGCTGCCGCTCTAAACCCTAACGGCATATTATTTTTAGGAGCGTCAGAATCTATTTCAGGCTTAACTGATGAATTCAATATGGTTCGATGTAATCCAGGTATTTACTACCAAAAGAAAACTTAGTTTCAACGTTTTGTAATTAAAGGTTTTTTATATATTCCAATGCCAGCATTCGCTGGCATTTTGTTTTTTATCCTTTCCTAGGTTATTTCTACATTTTTTTGGCACAGCCTTTGCTTTATTCATCTCAGTTAGCTGATGGAGGCAATTTTATGGCGATTAATTTTGAAAATGGTTTGGGGATACATCAATACTCATTGGGTATACGCGCTCAAAGGGCTGAAGTGCTATCAAGCAATATCGCCAATTCAAATACGCCAGGCTATAAGGCCCGTGATGTCGACTTTGCATCTGCAATGAACAGTGCTCGTTCACATCAGCAAGGGCTACAGATGAGTCAAACAACTGACAAACATTTCGATTTAAAGGCCCTTAGCCAAGAACATGTTCAGTTCCGCGTTCCTAATCAACCTGATACAGGTGATGGCAATACCGTTGACTCCCAGCAAGAACAAGCAGCGTTTATGCAAAACTCATTAGAGTATCAAATGTCACTAGGATTTCTGGAAAGTAAATTTTCTGGCATGCGTAAAGCGATTAGAGGGGATTAATTATGAGTCTTTTTAATATATTTAATGTGTCAGGTTCTGGTATGTCAGCGCAATCGGTACGACTTAATACCACTGCCAGTAACATTGCTAATGCTGATTCTGTCTCAAGTAGCGTTGAGCAAACTTATAAGTCTCGCCATCCGATTTTTGAAGCTGAAATGGCTAAAGCAACCAGTCAACAGAATAGTTCTCACAGTGTCAGCGTTAAAGGCATTGTTGAAAGTGATAAACCGTTGTTAAAGGAGTTTTCTCCTGATCACCCAATGGCTGATGGTGACGGATTTATTTATAAACCGAATGTGAATGTGATGGAAGAAATGGCAGATATGATTTCTGCTTCTCGGTCATATCAAATGAATGTCCAAGTGGCTGATGCGGCAAAATCGATGCTGCAACAAACGCTTCGTATGGGTAAGTAATATGAATTTTGTTGGAGGTAACAAATGAGCCTCGTTAATCCTTACAGTAGTCAAAGTTTGCCGCAAACCCAGTCAGCGAGTTCTACTGGTATAGCTTCTAACACCACGCAAACTGAAACGAGTAGTAATGCTTATTTAGACAGTGTTCAGCATGCTGAAGCAGCTGAAACACCTGAACCTAATAGTCAGGAACTGACTCAATCAGATTTCTTTGCATTATTGAGTCAGCAGTTGTCTATGCAGGACCCATTTAAACCAGTAGAAAATGATCAAATGATTTCTCAAATGGCATCCTTCTCGACGGTAGATGGTATTGCCAAGCTAAATGAAGAGATTCTAAACCTCAATACCTTAACCAGCTCTAGCCAAGCACTGCAGGCATCTGGCCTTGTTGGACAGAAAGTACTTATTCCGTCTGATACAGGCCATATTGGCACTGATAGCTCTGAAGTCAAAGGGGTGATCAGTACGCCAACTCCGATTGATAGCATTACTGTCAATATCGAAGATGAAACGGGTCAAGTCATTAGAACATTTGAAGTTGATGGATCTGCGGGCGGGAACATCGATGTGACATGGGACGGTCTTGATAAGAATGGTGAGCCCGTTGCTGAAGGAAACTATGCCATCAAAGCGAACGGTAAAATTGATGGCACATCAGAAGATTTAGCGGTATCGACTTACGCTCACGTTTCCAGTGTTTCATTAGGTGATGTAACAACTGGTGCAATATTAAATCTTCGTGGTATTGGCGGTATTCAATTATCAGACGTACTTGCAGTAGCTGAAAGTTAATTTAAGGCAAGTTAGATAATGGCAAGCTTAAAAACTAAATTGCGATAGTTGTCAGAATACTGTCGATTAAAAACAAATAGAATTAGTAAGAGAAGGGGTAAATTATGTCGTTTAACATTGCTTTGAGTGGTATTTCCGCTGCTCAAAAAGATCTCAATACCACAGCAAATAACATTGCTAACGTTAACACTATCGGCTTTAAAGAGTCGCGTGCAGAATTTGCTGATGTTTATGCTAATTCTATCTTTTCTAACAGTAAAACAGCAGTGGGTGGTGGTGCAACAACGACTCAAGTTGCTCAGCAGTTCCAGCAAGGTAGTTTACAGTTCACCAGTAACTCACTTGATATGGCAATCAGTGGCGGTGGTTTTTTTGTCACAGCTTCTGAAGTGGGCACACAGGATCATTCATTTACCCGTGCTGGCGCTTTCAAAGTTAACTCTGAAAGCTTTATGACGGATTCTGCAGGTAATTATCTTCAAGGTTTCCCTGTTGATGCTGACGGTAACTCTACTTCAGTGAGTTTATCGAGTACGGTACCGATTAAAATCCCTGATACCGCAGGTAGCCCAGTTCAAACCAGTAATGTTGGCTTGCAAATGAATTTAAATGTGGGTGAGTCAACATTAGATCCTGCTAACTTCGACCCGAATGATCCAGACACGTTTAATAATTCAACTTCTGTAACGATATATGATTCGTTAGGTGAGTCTCATATCATGACGACTTATTTTGTTAAGCCGACTGATGGGGCTTACACCGGCGAAAGTAACTGGGTTGCTTTTTACGCGGTTGATGGCAAGCAAGTGGACATAGACCAAGCCAATGGTGGTTCATATGGCGTTGATACAACTGGTGATGGCATTGCTGATGGTACAGCATTAGCAGAAAATGCCTCAGGTTGGAAAGGCTCAGTATTAAAGTTCAATGATGCTGGTGCTTATACTGGATCTGACCCTACCACAGTTGAAACGGTAGAGCTGGGTGTAAACGGCGCCAATGTTTTAGGTCCTGGCGCTGATGGGACCCAGAAAATCACACTTGGATTTAATAACCCAACGCAATACGCATCACCATTTGAAGTGACTGAGTTAACCCAAGATGGTACTACTGTAGGTCGCTTAACTAATGTTGGAATCGGTGAAGATGGATTAGTAACAGCAAGTTACAGTAATGGTACAACAGAGCCGTTAGCACGAGTTGCTTTGGTTCGTTTTGCTAATGAACAAGGTTTAACTCAAGTAGGTAATACATCTTGGAAGGCGAGCTTAGATTCTGGCGCCGCACTAGCGGGTGAAGCGAATAGCGGTACATTTGGCGGCATTCGGTCTTCAGCACTTGAGCAGTCTAATGTTGATCTGACAACGGAGTTGGTTGATTTAATTTCTGCTCAACGTAACTTCCAAGCTAACTCGCGTACGCTTGAAGTGAATAACACCTTGAACCAATCAATTCTTCAAATCCGCTAAATCGTATGTATCAACGATTTTAGCTAGTCAAAGAGTTGCCACTATGGCAACTCTTTGCCATTTTATTGTTCTTTCCTCCTTTCATTTCTATCACTTTATACTTCATTTCTTTTTAAATTCATTTTGTTAGCCTTTATTGATGCTCCTTTTGTGTTTTGGCACATTGATTGCTAGTTCTGTGTATATCTTTTGTTATGTAAAAAGTTTGACGGAGCAGCAAATGGACAAACTACTTTATGTTGCCATGAGTGGAGCAAAGCAAAATATGAATGCTTTGGCTGTTCGTGCCAATAATTTAGCTAATGCCAATACTGATGGTTTTAAAGCTGATCTAGCTCAAGCTCGCTCCATGCAAGCGTTTGGCGAAGGTTTACCAACGCGTGTGTTTGCTATGACTGAAAGTCCTGGGCATAACTTTAACTCTGGCCCAATTAAAACAACTGGTCGTGATTTAGATATTGCGATTAAAGATCAAGGTTGGATTGCGGTGCAAAGTAAAGAAGGCGGTGAAGCTTATACCCGTTCAGGAAGTCTAAGTTTTGACAGTACAGGGCTACTTACCAATGGCCGTGGTAATCCAGTGATGGGTGAAGCGGGACCAATTGTACTGCCGCTGCCTATCGATAAAGTTCAAATATCACCTGATGGCATTATTTCAGTAAGACCGCAGGGCGCAACTGCAGATGTGATTGAAGAAGTTGCACGAATTAAATTAGTTAATCCAGATAACGCTGAAATGATGCGTGGTGAAGATGGCTTATTCAGACTGACTTCGGGTTTAAATGCACCCAATGACCCTAATGTTACTGTCGAAAGTGGGGCGGTTGAGGGCAGCAATGTTAATGCTGTATCGGAAATGGTGGCGTTAATTGATATTCAACGTCAATACGAAATGCAAGTGAAGATGATGAAAAATGCCGAAGATCTTGATCGCGCCTCGTCATCTTTAATGAGAATTAGTTAGGAGTAATTATTATGCATCCCGCTTTATGGATAAGTAAAACTGGCCTAGACGCCCAACAAACCGATATTGCAGTTATTTCTAACAATGTGGCAAATGCGAGTACCGTTGGCTATAAAAAAAGCCGCGCGGTATTTGAAGATTTACTTTACCAAACGGTTAATCAAGCTGGTGGTATTAGTGCTGATAACACTAAATTGCCAAATGGCTTAAACATTGGTGCGGGTACCAAAGTGGTCGCGACTCAAAAGATGTTTACCCAAGGTAATATGCTCACCACTGATAACTCTTTGGATTTGATGATTGAAGGACCAGGTTTTTTTGAAGTTGAAATGCCTGATGGCACAGCAGCTTACACTCGTAATGGTCAGTTCAGTCTTGATGAAAATGGTCAAATAGTTACACCGGGTTCTGGTTATGTATTGCAGCCGTCAATTACTATTCCTGATGATGCCACATCGATTACCGTTTCAGCCGAAGGTGAAGTATCAGTAAAATTATCTGGCGCGACGGAAAGTACTGTTGTCGGTCAACTCTCGATGAGTGATTTTATTAATCCATCAGGGCTAGATCCATTGGGGCAAAACCTTTATACCGAAACGGGTGCAAGTGGAACACCAATCCAGGGTACTGCCTCACTAGATGGTTTAGGTGCTATTCGACAGGGTGCATTGGAAACGTCAAATGTAAATGTGACTGAAGAGTTAGTGAATCTTATTCAAAGTCAGCGAATTTACGAAATGAATTCTAAAGTGATTTCAGCTGTCGATCAGATGATGTCTTACGTGACACAAAACTTATAGCGTTTGATGATTAGGAGAAGGGATGATGAATAAATATCTAGTCTTAGCATCAGCAATTATATTGGCAGGTTGTAGCTCGACACAGCAAAAACCTATCCCTGATGATCCATTTTATGCACCAGTGTATCCAGAGGCGCCGCCGACAAAGATGGTGTCAACAGGGTCTATTTTTATTGATCATCAATCGTCGAGTTTATATTCGGATATTCGAGCCCATAAAGTTGGCGATATTATTACTGTGCTACTTAATGAGTCGACCCAAGCTAAAAAAAGCGCCAACAACGAAATTAAGAAAGACTCGAATTTAAGTGTAGATCCGATATATGCCGGTGGAGGCAATGTCACGATCAAAGGGGTACCGCTCGACTTACGTTACTCAGATGAAATGAATACCAAGCGTGAGTCAGATGCCGATCAATCAAACAGTTTAGATGGCAGTATCTCTGCCAATGTCATGCAAGTATTGAGTAACGGTAACTTAGTTATTCGTGGTGAAAAATGGATTTCGATTAACAATGGTGACGAGTTTATTCGTGTCACAGGTATGGTTCGTAGCCAGGATATCACCCCAGAAAATACAGTTGAGTCAACTCGAGTTGCTAATGCTCGGATTCAATACAGTGGCACAGGCACCTTTGCAGATGTCCAAAAAGTAGGGTGGTTAAGCTCATTCTTCATGGGCGAGTGGTGGCCTTTCTAAGGAGTATGCCATGAAGATTAAATCATTATTTATCAGTGCAGTGATTTCAGCTGTTACCGTTGCAACACTGTCGTTATCGGCCCCAAGTCATGCTCAACGGATTAAAGACATTGCCAATGTTCAAGGGGTACGTAGTAACCAGCTAATTGGTTACGGCCTAGTAGTAGGTTTACCCGGAACAGGCGAGAAAACCCGTTATACCGAACAAACGTTTAGAACCATGTTGAAAAACTTTGGTATCAACCTTCCTGATAACGTCAGTCCAAAAACCAAGAATGCGGCAGTGGTTGCAGTGCATGCTGAAATGCCTGCTTTTATCAAACCCGGTCAAAATCTTGACATAACGGTTTCCAGTATTGGTGAAGCCAAAAGCTTACGCGGTGGCACATTACTTCAAACATTCTTGAAAGGTGTTGATGGTAATGTCTATGCCATAGCTCAAGGCAGTTTAGTCGTTAGTGGTTTTAGTGCTGAAGGTTTAGATGGCTCGCAAGTCATTCAAAATACACCAACCGTTGGCCGTATTCCTGGTGGAGCCATGGTGGAACGCAGCGTTATGTCGCCGTTTGCAACGGGCGATCATCTAACCTTTAATCTACACCGTTCTGACTTCTCTACCGCGAAAAGTATGGCTGATGCCATTAATAGTTTTTTAGGCCCAGGCATGGCTCGTGCTCTTGATGGTACTTCTATTCAAGTCAGTGCGCCACGTGATGCATCCCAGCGGGTGTCATTTTTAGCTACTCTTGAAAATGTTGAAGTAGAGATTGCAAGTGAGTCGGCAAAAGTCATTGTTAATTCTCGTACTGGCACCATTGTCGTTGGGCAAAACGTTAAATTGATGCCCGCTGCGGTTACGCATGGTGGCTTAACGGTTACGATTGCTGAAGCGACACAGGTATCCCAGCCTAATGCTTTTGCTAATGGTCAAACCGTTGTCACTACTGACAGTACTATTGATGTTGCAGAAGCTGATAGCCGTATGTTCCTATTTGACCCCGGTACGACCCTAGATGAGCTAGTTAGAGCGGTAAACTTGGTTGGTGCCGCCCCTTCTGATGTACTTGCAATACTAGAGGCGTTAAAGATGGCAGGCGCTTTGCATGGTGAACTTATCATCATCTAAAAATTGTCGGTACGACTATGGAAAAGCTGTCAAATTCATCGCACTTTCTGGATCTAGGAGGACTAGATTCATTACGTTCTCAAGCCCAGAAGGACGAGAAAGGGGCACTTAAAGAAGTCGCAAAGCAGTTTGAAGGCATCTTCATTCAAATGCTAATGAAAAGCATGCGAGATGCCAATGCTGCTTTTAAGTCCGATAGTCCGATGAATAGCCAAACCACCGAGTTTTTTGAAAACATGCGTGATCAACAAATGTCGGTGGACTTGTCTGATAAGGGAATGCTGGGTATTGCTGATTTAATGGTTCAGCAGTTATCTCCGCAAGATACCCCATTTAAACCTGCATCTGTGCTACGTGGTGATATTGATGCGAAAATCAGTCATGCGATGTTCGATGACAAAACTGGCCCAAATACTAACTCCCCATTAGAGCAATCTGCATTTCAATCGCCACTTCAATCAATGAATGCAGCGGCTAATACTAGCCAGCAGCCTGATATCAATATTCAGCAACTATCGTCAAATCACGATGCGATTGATGAAGCTGCGATTAAGCAAATTCTGGCCGGTAAAGCTGTGACTTCAGTTGCCTCTAGTGGCAATCAATTGCCGCAATCATTGAATCAAGCACCAAACGAATTTGAAAATCCAGAGCACTTTGTTGCTGTGTTATACCCTCATGCTGAAAAAGCCGCTAAAGCATTGGGTACAACTCCTGAAGTGTTGTTAGCTCAGTCGGCTCTTGAAACCGGTTGGGGTCAAAAGATGATCCGCCGTAACGATGGCAGCGCAAGTAATAACTTGTTCAACATTAAGGCTGATAGACGTTGGCAAGGAGATAAAGCCTCTGTTAATACCCTTGAATATGAACAAGGGGTTGCAGTGAAGCAAAAAGCAGATTTTAGGATGTATGACAACATCGAACAAAGTTTTAATGATTTTGTGTCATTTATTTCAAATGGCGAACGGTATCAAGAAGCTAAAAAAGTGGCAGCAGAACCTGCCAAGTTTATTAATGCATTGCAAAAAGCCGGTTATGCCACTGACCCTCAATATGCACAAAAGGTGCTGAAAGTGATGGAGTCAGTGACCAATGGACTTAAGTCTGTATTACCAGGAGAGACTAACTAATGGCTGTTGATTTACTGAATATTGCCCGAACGGGTGTACTGGCTGCTCAATCTCAAATGGGGGTGACCAGTAATAATATTGCTAATGCCAATACAGTGGGGTATCACCGCCAAGTTGCCGAGCAATCGACGTTAGAATCTCAAAAAATTGGTAGTAGTTTTTATGGCCAAGGTACTTATGTATCCGATGTAAAACGCATTTATAACGACTTTGCAGCCCGTGAGTTGCGGATTGGTCAAACTGCAATGAGTGGCGCTGAAACGCGATATACCAAAATGAATGAAATGGACCAGTTGTACTCGCAAATTGGTTCTATGGTACCTGACAGACTTAATGATTTTTTTGCCAGTATTAACAGTGTGGCAGATTTACCAACCGATCTTGGAATGCGCGACAGCATGTTAGGCGCTGCGCAGCAAACAGCGACAAGCTTGAATCAAATGCAATCACATCTTGATTCACAAATGAAGCAAACCAACAGTCAAATTGGCGCCGTAGCTGATCGTATTAATGAAATTAGTAATGAACTGGCAAATATCAATCTAGAGTTGATGAAAAGTGGTAATCAAGATAGTCAGCTACTTGATCAACAAGATGCATTGATCCTTGAACTAAGTGAATACTCTGAAGTGAATGTAATACCACTAGATAACGGTGGTAAAAGTGTCATGTTAGGTGGCTCGGTGATGCTTGTTTCTGGCGAAGTAGCCATGCAAGTGGGGACAACAACTGGCGATCCTTATCCAAATGAAGTGAGGTTAACGACTTCTACAGGCAATCAAACATTAGTCATTGATGGGTCAAAGTTAGGCGGGCAGCTCGGTGAACTTTTCAAATTTAGAGATGAAACGTTAATACCTGTCAACCAGGAACTAGGTCAGTTAGCACTCGGTATTGCAGATGCGTTTAACGAAATGCAGTCTAAAGGGTTTGATTTAAACGGTGAGCTTGGTGAAAACATTTTTACTGATATCAATGATCCTACCATGGCAGCGGGTCGTGTTGGTGAATACGAAGGTAATACTGGTACGGCAAAATTAAGAGTCAACATCGATGACGTCAGTCAATTAACAGGAAGTTCATATGAATTGTCATTTACTGCACCTTCGACCTATGAGTTAAAAGATACTAAAACAGGTGATGTGCAGGCGTTAACTTATGATGCTGTTAACAACCAATTAACTGGTGCTGACGGTTTCTCTATTCAAATTGATTCAGTCCCTGCAGGTTTTGCTGATGGCGATACCTTTGAAATTAGACCTAACGCAGGCGCAGCTGCCGGTATAGGGGTGGTGATGACCGACCCCAAAGGTATTGCAGCAGCTGGGCCACAAATTACTGCTGAGCCAACGAATTCAGGCGACACTAGCGTAAAATTGACCAGTATTGATAGAACCAACCCTAATTTCCCAATTACTGACAGTGAATTAACGTTTCAAATTGATACTGTCACTAATACCTATCAAGCTTTTGATTCAACTGGAGCTGCCGTTGGTGGGCCTACTGCATTTACTCCACCTCAAATCAGCACCCCTTATGGATTTGATTTTGAAATTGATGACAGTTCAACAAGTGGCGTGATTGACACATACACCTTCGATTTGTCTTTTGCTGAAGGCGATAACAGCAATATGGTTGAAATGGCGAAACTATCTGATGCCAAATTAATGAATGGCGGTTCGACAACATTAGCGGGTGTTTTTGAGGGCAGTAAATTAGATATCGGCAGCCAAACTAAAGCTGCTGCAGTTTCACTTTCGTCAAATGAAGCGGTTTATTTGCAAGCTTATAACCGAGTACAAAGTGAGTCAGGGGTCAATTTAGATGAGGAAGCGGCAAACCTCATGCGTTTTCAACAATCTTATCAAGCTTCCGCCAGAATAATGTCTACAGCTCAGCAAATGTTTGAATCATTGCTTAGTTCGGTTCGTTAGGAGAGTTAGTCATGCGTATCTCAACTGCACAAATGTTTAACCAGAATACGACGAGTCTCTCCAAAGGACAGTCGGCAACCAATAAAATCCTTGAACAACTTGCTAGTGGTAAAAAGATTAATACCGCGGGTGACGATCCTGTTGCAGCAATTGGTGTTGATAATTTAAGGCAGAAAAACTCATTAGTTGATCAGTATGTCAAAAATATAGATTACGCTCAAAAACATCTAGGTTTAAGTGAAAGTAAGCTTGGCAGCACCGAGACTCTGATGGCGAGTATGCGTGAGCAACTACAACGCGGCGCGAACGGCAGCTTGGCACAAAATGAGCGGCAAATGATTGCCGATGAAATGCGCGGTAGCCTAGAAGAACTCATGTCTATCGCAAATACCCGTGATGAGTCGGGGAATTATATCTTTGCTGGTAACGATACCAATAATCCACCTTTTGCTTTTGATAGTAATGGCCAAATAGTTTATAGCGGCGATAGCGGTGTGCGGCAAAGTGTTGTTGCCTCAGGTGTCACTATAGGAACAAATGTGCCAGGTGATACTGTGTTTATGAATGCCTTAAACCCTCTAGGTGATTATGGCGTCAATTATTTGCCATCCCAACAAGGCGAGTTCACTGTTGAAAAGGCGGCTATTTTTGATTCAGCTGCACATATTGAAGATACCTATACCTTTAAGTTTGTCGATAATGCTGGCGTGCTTGATTTACAAATTGAAGATTCTGGCGGCGCGGTAGTTTCTACTGTACCCAATTTTGATCCAAATAATCCTGTGAGCTTTAATGGCATAGAAGTGAAACTGTCTGGATCCCCGGTCGCAGGCGACTCTTTTACCATGGAACCTCAAGAGACTGTCAGTATTTTAGACAGTATGAATGAGGCCATAGCACTCCTAGAAGACCCATCTTTAGCAAATACTCCGCAAGGAAGTTCAAAGTTGGCACAGCTATTGAATAATATCGATAGTGGTCAAAATCAAGTCAGTGCGGCAAGGAGTATTGCAGGCAATAGCTTGAAAGGCTTAGAAAGTATTTCTACCAACCACGCTGAAGAAAAAATTGTGAACGATAGTGCGCTATCCATGCTTGAAGATTTGGACTATGCCGCTGCTATTACAGAATTTGAGAAACAGCAACTGGCATTAAATGCCGTGTCGAGTGTATTCGGCAAAGTGGGTTCAATTTCATTGTTTGATTATATCTAGCAATTTTATGCATAGAGTAATTAACAAGAATAACCATCGTTAAATTGTAAAATTTAGCCAAGCTCCAAAGTCTTGGCAACAAAACTAAGAATGAGGAATTAAAATGGCTATTACAGTAAATACCAATGTTACATCAATGAAAGCGCAGAAAAACTTAAATACCGCAACTTCAGGTTTAAACACTTCGATGGAACGTTTATCAAGTGGCTTACGTATTAACAGTGCAAAAGATGATGCTGCCGGTTTAGCAATTTCTAACCGCTTGAACTCGCAGGTTCGTGGTTTAGATGTTGGTATGCGAAATGCTAACGATGCTATTTCGATTGCTCAAATTGCTGAAGGTGCGATGCAAGAACAAACCAACATGTTGCAGCGTATGCGTGACTTGACGATACAATCGGAAAACGGTGCAAACAGTACTGAAGATTTAGCAGCGCTAAAAGCTGAAATGGATCAGCTTGCTTTAGAGATTGGTGAGATCGGTCATAACACGGCATTTGGTGATACTAAATTAATGACTGGCGGATTTTCTGCAGGTAAAAACTTCCAAGTGGGTCATCAAGCGGGTGAGACAATATCTATTAGCGTGAAAAAAACAGATGCTAGTTCACTGGCGGTTGGTGCATTAGATAATGCATCTGCTGGTGACCGCTCAGCTTCATTAACAGCGATTGATGCGGCAATCAAAACCATTGATACACAGCGTGCGGACCTTGGTGCGAAGCAAAACCGATTAGCACATAATATTGCTAACAGTGCGAATACTCAGGCAAACGTTGCAGATGCAAAGTCACGTATTGTCGATGTTGATTTTGCTAAAGAAACAGCTGAAATGACTAAAAACCAAGTGTTGCAACAAACGGGTAGTTCAATGTTGGCTCAAGCTAACCAATTACCACAAGTCGCGCTATCATTATTAGGTTAATAAACGAGTTAAGCTAATACGCAACTTATTCGTTAGTCATTAAATTAAGCCATATTTTCTTATTTAAGATAAATATGGCTTTTTTGTTTCTGTAAGTTATTGATTTTTAATATACTAAGGTTTTGAACGAAAAATGTTCAAAAAAAGCTAAAGTATCTAAATTTGCTGCCGTTAAAGTATTTGTAACCCAATAGACCCGCCTGGAAATAAAGACAGGCAAGTTTTAAAGCCAGGTAAAGAGGAATCAAATTATGGCTATTACAGTAAATACCAATGTAACGTCAATGAAAGCGCAGAAAAACTTAAATGCTTCTAGCTCGAACTTAGCAACATCGATGGAACGTTTATCAAGTGGTTTACGAATTAACAGCGCAAAAGATGATGCAGCGGGTTTAGCTATTTCAAATCGCTTGAATTCTCAAGTTAACGGTTTAGAAGTGGGTATGCGTAACGCCAATGACGCAATTTCAATCGCTCAAATTGCTGAAGGCGCGATGCAAGAACAAACAAACATGCTACAGCGTATGCGTGATTTGACTGTGCAATCTGAAAATGGTGCAAATAGTAATGATGATCTAGCTGCAATTAAAGCTGAAATGGATGAGTTAGCATTGGAGATTACTGAAATTGGTGACAATACAGCCTTCGGTGATACCAAGTTGATGGCAGGTGGGTTCTCTGGTGGTAAAAACTTCCAAGTAGGTCACCAGGCTGGAGAAACAATTTCAATCACTGTTGAAACAACTAATGCAACTAGCCTTTCAGTTAACGCTTTAACGAATGTTACATCTGCTAACCGTGCCTCTGCATTAACTGCGATTGATGCAGCAATTACAGCAATTGATACTCAACGTGCAGACTTAGGTGCAAAACAAAACCGACTTGCCCATAACATTGCAAACAGTGCTAATACCCAAGCAAATGTCGCAGATGCAAAATCGCGTATTGTAGATGTGGATTTCGCTAAAGAAACAGCTGAAATGACTAAAAATCAAGTACTACAGCAAACGGGTAGTTCGATGCTGGCACAGGCAAACCAATTGCCACAAGTTGCACTTTCATTGTTATAAACCCATTTAGCAATATAAAGGTACTTTATGAAAACCTCATTTGCCATGACAAGTGAGGTTTTTTAATTTTTGAAATTTGTTTTTGTCGAAGAAGAAGTTCAAGTTTGAGCTGCTGAAAAAACATTCAAAAACTTCTAAAGTAATTTAAATTGCTGCCGTTACATAATTAGTAACTTAAAAGACGAGCCTGGATATAAGCAGGCAAGATTTAAAACCAGGTGAAGAGGACTTAAATTATGGCAATTACAGTTAATACAAACGTAACGTCAATGAAAGCGCAAAAGAACTTAAATGCTTCAAGTTCAAATTTAGCAACTTCAATGGAACGTCTATCTAGTGGTTTACGCATTAATAGTGCAAAGGATGATGCTGCTGGTTTAGCAATTTCAAATCGCTTAAACTCTCAAGTCAATGGTTTAGAAGTGGGTATGCGTAACGCAAATGATGCGATTTCAATTGCTCAAATTGCAGAAGGTGCGATGCAAGAGCAGACAAACATGCTTCAGCGCATGCGTGACTTGACTGTACAATCTGAGAATGGTGCAAATAGCGCTGAAGATTTAGATGCCATTAAAGCGGAAATGGATGAGTTAGCGTTAGAAATTACTGAAATTGGTAATAATACTGCTTTTGGTGATACTAAATTAATGAGTGGTGGTTTTGCAGCAGGTAAAAACTTCCAAGTAGGTCATCAGGCGGGCGAAACAATTAGTATCACAGTATTAAAAACTGATGCTAGCTCTTTAGCTGTTGGTGCTTTAGATAATGCATCTGCAGGTGATCGAACTGCTGCGCTTACCGCTATTGATGCAGCTATTACGACAATTGATAATCAACGTGCAGATTTAGGTGCGAAACAAAATCGCCTAGCTCACAACATTGCTAACAGTGCTAATACTCAAGCAAACGTTGCTGATGCTAAATCACGTATTGTTGATGTAGACTTTGCTAAAGAAACAGCTGAAATGACTAAAAATCAAGTATTACAGCAAACGGGTTCTTCAATGCTTGCTCAAGCTAACCAGCTACCGCAAGTTGCACTATCCCTTTTATAATTGACTTCGTCAAACAGTAGTAAAACAATTTAAAAGGGAGATCTTAAGTGGTCTCCCTTTTGTTGTTAAAACCAAACTGATTTAAATAGATTACAAAATCTGGAGGTAAGACATGGCGATAGATATCAATTTAACAGGTGCTGCAAATACGCATATTGATAATTTGGGAACCCGTCAACTTACTGACAGCAACGCCCAAGCAGAAAAAGCACAATTGAAAGTGTCTGAATTATCTAAAACTGAACAACAATCTGAAAAACTGGCAGATAAAGCTATAATTAATCAAAAAGCTAAAGATGAAAAACTAGCTGAGTTTACAGAAGAGTTGAACAATATTGATTCACTCGTCCGAAAAGGATTAGCGTTTAAATTAGATGAAGATTCTGGGCAGAATGTGATTAGCGTGATGGATATCGATTCGGGTGATATTATCCGACAAATCCCAAATGAAGAAGCACTAGAACTATCTAAAAAAATGGCTGAGGTGGCAGGTTTATTGCTTAATACAGAGGCATAAATCAACTTTTTGTCTTACAAAGTTTGATAAATTAACCTGAAAGTTATATCTGAGAGGACATTATGGCATTAACAGCAACGGGTATTGGCTCAGGCTTAGATATCAACACGATTGTTGGAGTGTTAGTTGACGCTGAAAAACTACCAAAAGAAGCTTTGTTTGATAAAAATGAAGCCACAATTGATGCCAAAGTTTCTGCTATTGGATCATTAAAAAGTAAATTGTCGACTTTTCAAGATGCACTAGAAAAACTAACAGATTCTGAAGCGTTAAATATTCGAAAAGTGTCTACAGGCGATAGTATTTATTTTGGTGCTGAAGCCGGTAAAGATGCACAATCAGGTAGTTATCAAATTCAAGTTGAACAACTTGCTTCTTCACATAAAGTGGCAGGAACAAATGTTGCAGATCCAAGTCTTGGGGTGGGAACGGGCAGCCTTGATTTATCGGTTAATGGTGAAGCATTTTCAATTGATGTTGAAGCGACTGATTCACTTGAAGATATCGCCAGCAAGATTAATAGTGCTTCTGATAATGTTGGTGTTACAGCAACGATTATTAAAAGTGATGCTGGTAGCAGACTCGTATTTAGCTCTGATGAATCAGGTACAGATAACCAAGTATCAGTATCAGCGACTGATACAGCAGGTACAGGTCTTAATGATATGTTTGGGACGGGAAATCTCACTACGCTGCAAAATGCACAAGATGCCATTGTGTACATTGATGGGCAAAAAGTGACTTCACAATCAAATGAAGTAACAGATGCCATTGCAGGTGTAACACTATCTCTAACAAGTGCGGATGTATCTCAAACATCAACATTGAAAATAGAACAAGATGATGAATTGGTTAAAGAGAACATTCAGGCGTTTGTTGATGCTTATAATACTTTGGTGACGTCAATTAGTGATATGTCAAAGTACGATGTAGAAAATGAAGAAGCAGCAGCTTTGCAAGGCGACTCTATGATCCGCTCGATTGAGTCTCAAATGCGGAGTATGATCAGTAACCGAGTCGATGTCGACGGTCAGTCGGTTGCTTTATATGATATAGGGATTGAAACAGATCGCTACGGTAAAATGTCTATTGATAGTGAAAAGCTTGATACTGCATTAAGTGAGAACATGAGCTTAGTTGAAGGCTTATTCACGACTCCTGATACAGGTATTGCCAGTAGTCTTGACTCGGTTGTTGAAGGTTATGTAAAAACGGGTGGATTAATTGATACACGTAACAACAGTTTGACAAGTGAGAAAAGCCGTTTAGATGATCAACGGGAAGCTTTCTCGTTGAAAATGGAATTGTTAGAAGCAAGGTTATTTAAACAATTTAATGCGATGGACCTAGTGGTTGCTCAATTAAATGAGCAGAGCTCAGGACTAGTTGAACGTTTAAACTCGCTTCCTGGTTCGGTTCCAAGTAGTTAACTGAATGTATATGAAACAACTAACAGATAAAAACGCACAGATAGAAGAGGTGTTGAATACTCTTGAAAATACTCCGTCCGAAAATGAAGCTTCTGACGAGTTGGTATCTAACTTGCTTGTACTTATTGGAGAGCGTCAAATTTTACTCGACGACCTGAAAATTGACAATGTTGAACATGAAAGGAAAATGCTAACAGAGCAAATTTCTCTCGGAAAATTGTTTGAAAAGAAAGTGTTTAAATTGCAGCAACATATTCAATCTTTGCTTCAGGCCAGAAAGAAAAATCAGCGCCAAATAAATGTATATCAGTCAATCGATTCAAATAAGTAGCGAAGGTGACCTATGAGAGGCTCAATAAAATCATACCGCAAAGTATCTCTAGATAGTGAGATTGCTGTTGCTTCCCCACATCGTATTATTCAAATGATGTTCGATGGTGCTTTATTGCGTTTAGCTCAAAGTCGCTACGCAATTGAAACTCAAGATTTACAAGGCAAAGGTGTTGCAATCAATAAAGCCATTGGGATTATTAATGGCCTAAATAATAGCTTGAACATGGATGTAAAAGACTCCGTAGCCAGTAATTTGAGTGATTTATATGACTTTATGTTACGCCGTATTTCAGAAGCCAATATGAATAACGATGTAAAAGCCATTGATGATGTAACAGGCATTCTGCGAACCATTAAAGAAGGTTGGGATGCTATTCCCCAAGATATGCATCAAATGACTTCAGAAGCTAGCTGATAAAGCTTGTTACTCTAAGTTTGATTAGGCGCCATAGGCGTCTTTTTTATTAGTGAGCTTAAAACTCAAAGCTAGCAGAAAAGCAGCTACACTCGAAAGTCTGCGTTAACTGTTGCATATAAAATGAGCTGTTAGTGACTTAAATCAACAGCATGGTAGAATAATGCCATGTGATGCTTGATTCTCCTGCTCTGATAATACAATATTTAATTTTGAGTATTCGTTTAAACTTTATTGCAGGTTTAGCTATATTTAAGTAAAGATTAAAAAATATGAGTATGCATTCTGCTATGTTAATGTTTATATTATAATTGTGTCACTTGACACAAATAAATATAGCAGCTTAATAAATATTCAAGTCGAGCCTCTGATTTCTGGGGTGAGATAGAGCCTGTAACATGAATATGACCTTGAATAACTAATAACTAGAGCTTTGGCCTTCTGAATGATGCAAATAGAACAACGAATTTTAATTGTTGCTGAACCTTCTGAGCGTGTATCTCGTCTTTGTTGTATTTTTGAATTCTTAGATGAAAAATATCATGTCATTACGACAGATGACCTTGCTTCGTTAACACGCGAATCTCGTTTCAGAGCTTTGGTCATTGATACTGAATCTGTTCCTGCTGAATTTATTAAAGATGTTCAGTCTTCAATACCTTGGCAACCTGTATTGTTAATTGGCTCTCTAGATATTAATGGCGCCAATATTCTAGGTACAATCGATGAACCGGTTAATTATCCACAGTTAACTGAGCTACTTCATTTTTGTCAGGTATATGGTCAAGCCAAACAACCTCAAATACCCACTAGCGCGAACCAAACAAAGTTATTTAGATCTCTTGTTGGACGAAGCGAAGGCATTGCCAATGTTCGCCACCTAATAAGTCAAGTTGCTTGTTCTGATGCCACAGTGCTAGTGTTGGGCCAATCCGGTACAGGTAAAGAAGTGGTCGCGCGTAATATTCATTATATGTCTGAGCGTCGTGATGGGCCTTTTATTCCAGTCAATTGTGGTGCTATTCCTCCTGAGTTGCTAGAAAGTGAACTTTTCGGTCATGAAAAAGGTTCTTTCACAGGCGCTATATCGACTCGTAAAGGGCGCTTTGAACTAGCAGAAAATGGTACCTTATTCTTAGATGAAATTGGCGATATGCCGCTGCAAATGCAAGTTAAATTACTGCGTGTTTTGCAGGAAAAGGTTTTTGAAAGAGTTGGTGGTTCAAAAACCATTACTACCGATGTCAGAGTGGTTGCGGCGACTCATCGAGATTTAGAAACGATGATTACCGACAACTTATTCCGTGAAGACCTTTATTATCGTTTAAATGTGTTTCCTATTGAAATGCCATCACTCAGAGAGCGACGTGATGATGTGCCACTATTATTACAAGAACTCGTCAGCAGAGTATTTAATGAAGGCCGCGGAAAAATCCGTTTCACTCAACGCGCGATAGAGTCATTAAAGGAACATAACTGGTCTGGAAATGTCCGCGAACTATCGAATTTAGTTGAAAGATTAACGATTTTATTTCCAGGTGGTCTTGTTGATGTTAATGACTTACCTCGAAAATATCGTTACATAGATGTACCTGAATACTGTGTTGAAATTAGTGAAGAACAACAGGAACGCGATGCATTAGCGTCAATTTTCAACGATGATGAACCGATTGAAATTCCTGAGACACGCTTTCCAAGTGAATTACCGCCAGAGGGTGTAAATCTTAAAGATTTGTTGGCCGAATTAGAAATAGATATGATTCGCCAGGCACTAGAACAACAAGATAATGTGGTTGCTAGAGCTGCTGAAATGCTGGGCATTCGAAGAACAACACTTGTTGAAAAAATGCGAAAGTATGGAATGGGCAAAGATTAACCGTTTTTACAATTAACTGTTACAGTAAAGCATGCCAAATGGCATGCTTTTTTTATGTTCGAAAATCATAAGCTATACTCTTAATCAGTATTTTGGCACATCAAATGCATTAGCTCTTTTAAGAGTTAATATTTTGACGGAGTGGCTATGTTTTTCGGGCACAGCAGTTCAGCACAAACTATGGTAGAGCCAAGCTCCCTAGCTGAAGCTATGAGTACAGAGGTTCAACTTTCTAATGATAGTAATAGAAACGTCTCTAAAAAATCTGAGAGTTTCGTTATTCGTTCTGCAACCGTCAAAACGGAAGTTAACAGAGATAATGCTGAACATATCGGACGTTCAACACCGCAAAAGGCGGCGAATATGTCGAATCAAATGGCACACATTCTTCAAGCAATGCCATCTGGGGTTGTGATTATTAATGGCGATGGCTTAGTCACTTTGGCTAACCCAGTAGCAACTGAACTTCTAGGCCGACCATTACAAGGGGCTAAATGGTTCGATATCATTAATCGTGCCTTCTCTCCTCAAGAAGACGACGGACATGAAGTCTCACTTAGAAATGGTCGGAGAGTAAAACTCGCTATTACTCCTCTAACGCCTGAACCTGGGCAATTAATAGTCTTAACCGATTTAACCGAGACTCGTCTATTGCAAAAGAACTTGTCTCATCTGCAACGTTTGTCAGCGCTAGGTAAGATGGTAGCGACGTTGGCACATCAGGTGAGAACGCCATTGTCCGCTGCGATGTTGTACGCATCAAACCTTGCGAGTCCCAAACTAAACGATACTGCTAGAAAACGCTTTCAAACTAAGCTAGTTGACAGATTAAATGAGCTTGAGCGTCAAGTGAATGACATGTTGTTAATGGCAAAAAATAAACAAGATGATGCTTCTGAACCTATGATAGCAGAGGATATTATTGAACCTGTTTTAGCAAGTTGTGAACCCATTGCAGAGAATAAACAATGTAAGCTAAATTACTTCAACAATAGCAACGAGCAAATACTAGCGAATGGAAATGCGTTAAGTTCTGCAATTAATAATTTAGTGATGAATAGCTTGGAAGCTAATGCAACTGAAATTAGGATTATCACGGCTTCATCAGGTACTCATATTCATATCGATGTGATTGATAATGGCAAAGGGTTAGCTGCGGAAATGCAGCAACAAATTTTGGAGCCATTTTTTACCACTAAAAGTCAAGGAACCGGCTTAGGACTTGCTGTGGTGCAAACCGTGGTTAGAAACCATAATGGGACAGTACAAGTTTCATCACAACCTAATAAAGGGTGTTTGATAAGACTTTCATTTCCGATTTATCAAGCAATAAAACCACAAGCGGCCGAACTTGCCGCGAAAGAATCTATTAATAGTGAACCTTTAACTGCAAAGTTGACAGGTGTGGAGACATCACATGGTTGAAGCAAAACTCTTACTCGTTGAAGACGATGAATCTTTACGTGAGGCCTTGCTTGATACACTGCTTTTAGCAAGCTATGAATGTGTCGATGTTGCTTCTGCTGAAGATGCCATTATTGCGTTAAAATCAGCTGAATTTGATATGGTGATCAGTGACGTGCAAATGGAAGGCATTGGTGGGATCGGATTGCTTAATTACTTACAGCAACAAAATAATAAAGTTCCCGTATTGCTAATGACAGCCTACGCCACAATTGACAGTGCTGTCAGTGCGATAAAATTAGGTGCTGTAGATTATCTAGCAAAACCTTTTGCGCCAGAAGTCCTACTAAATCAAGTGTCACGCTATCTACCATTGAAACAAAATCTAGATCAACCAGTGGTTGCTGACGATAAAAGTTTGGCATTACTGTCTATAGCACAACGAGTGGCAAGTTCTGATGCATCAGTTATGATTATGGGGCCAAGTGGTTCAGGTAAAGAAGTACTCGCACGTTATGTACATCAAAATAGTACCCGTTCAGAACAACCTTTTATAGCTATTAATTGTGCTGCAATTCCTGAAAATATGCTTGAAGCCACGTTATTCGGTTATGAAAAAGGCGCGTTTACTGGCGCATATCAAGCTTGTCCAGGTAAGTTTGAGCAAGCCCAAGGCGGCACCATTTTATTAGATGAAATTTCAGAGATGGAATTAGGCTTACAAGCTAAATTGTTAAGGGTGCTGCAAGAGCGCGAAGTTGAACGTTTAGGTGGTCGCAAAACCATCTCATTAGATGTGCGAGTCTTGGCAACATCAAATCGTGATTTAAAAGAAATGGTCGCTGCTGGAGGTTTTAGGGAAGATTTATATTATCGAATTAATGTTTTTCCACTAACTTGGCCAGCATTAAATCAACGTCCTGCTGATATTTTACCCTTGGCGCGTCACTTGTTGGTTAAACATGCTAAAAACGCCAATATCTCTCCAACTCCAGCTTTAGATGAAGTCGCATGCAGGCGTTTATTGACTTATCGCTGGCCGGGTAATGTGCGTGAGCTTGATAATGTTATTCAACGAGCGCTTATCCTTCACTCAGGGGATGGCATTTCAACCAATGATATTATCCTAGATTCCAGTGAAGTTGATTTACAACAACCTGAACCGAAGCAGTCGAAAACTGCTGCTGAAAATGACGGTTTAGGTGGAGAGTTAAAAGCGCAAGAGCATGTCATTATTTTAGAGACGTTAAACCAATGTAATGGTAGCCGTAAAGACGTGGCTGAAAAACTAGGTATTAGCGCAAGAACCTTACGTTATAAAATGGCAAAAATGCGCGATATGGGCATTCAGGTGCCCGCATAGAAAGTGCTTGTATAAATTCTTTTAAGTTTAATTTAACGAACCTAATCATGTGCTGATTAGGTTTGTTGGTTATTTGCTAGCCAAACTGTCCCATCTAAATGACAAATCAACATCATCTGTAGGCTTAACTCGATTGTTGGCATCTTACTTGCTAAATCTATTGTAACTGGTTTTTAGTCGTCAATTATCCGACGAATAGGAGATTACAATGCAGATTAGCTCGAACCCTTTCTTACAAGAGATGCAATCTCTTCGCGGTGAAATTTCACCTAATCTTCGTTCTCCAATGCAACCGGAAATGATCCAAAAAGTTGGCAATACTTCAGGTGCTGACTTTGGAGAATTGCTTTCTCAGGCGGTTGGTGGTGTGACAGAGTTGCAAAAAAACTCTGCCAACTTAGCCACCCGTTTAGAAATGGGGGACTCGACTGTGACCTTATCAGATACCGTAATTGCTCGAGAAAAATCTGGTGTGGCTTTTGAAGCGACAGTACAGGTAAGAAATAAGCTTGTAGAAGCTTATAAAGAAATTATGAGCATGCCTGTTTAGGCCTCTTTATTAGATTAGAAAGTAGGTAATTATTGTGAGTACAGACCTCGTATTAGATTCAGATACCGTGAGTGGCACAGGGATTCAGCAGGAGAATAAACCTGGTTTGATGAGTTCTTTTGGTAGTGCTGATTTTATGCGTCAAATTACTATGATCTTGGCATTAGCCGTGTGTTTAGTATTGGCTGTATTTATGATGATATGGGCGCAAGAACCAGAGTTTAGACCTTTAGGGCAAATGGAAACTAACGAAATGATCCAAGTACTGGACGTTTTGGATAAAAATAAAATTGCTTATAAAATTTCTGGTGATGTGGTTAGTATTCCTGAAGACAAATACCAAAATGTGAAATTATTATTAGGTCGTGCGGGTGTAGAAGCGTCAAGCCAACCAACAGATTATTTAAGCAAAGATAGCGGTTTTGGTGTGAGCCAACGAATGGAACAAGCCCGTTTAAAGCAAAGCCAAGAAGTTAATTTAGCGAGAGTGATTGAAGAGCTAAAAAGTGTTACCCGCGCCAAAGTGATTCTAGCCTTACCAAAAGAGAATGTATTTGCGCGCAACAAGTCAAAGCCAAGTGCGACAGTGGTTGTCAGTGTTCGTCGCGGTAGTCTAGGGCAAGAAGAAATCGATTCGATAGTTGATATTGTTGCTTCTGCTGTACAAGGTTTAGATCCTACGAGAGTTACCGTTACTGACTCAAATGGGCGTTTACTCAATTCAGGTAGCCAAGATGCGGCTTCTTCTAGAGCCCGTCGTGAACAAGAGCTGGTTCAACAGAAAGAATCAGAGTATCGCAATAAAGTTGACTCAATTTTAATGCCGATTTTAGGCCCTGAGAATTTCACTTCTCAAGTTGACGTCAACATGGACTTTACCGCGGTAGAGCAAACCGCTAAGCGTTTCTCGCCAGATTTACCTGCGATTCGTAGTGAAATGACAGTTGAGCGTAATTCATCTGGTCAATCGATGGGCGGTATACCTGGGGCATTATCAAACCAGCCGCCAATGGAATCTGATATTCCTCAAGAAGCCGGAGCAGCAGAAACAACTTCAACAACCGGAGATAGTCACCGCGAAGCCACAAGAAATTTTGAATTGGATACCACTATTAGTCATACACGTCAGCAAGTTGGGCAGGTTAGACGAGTGAGTGTGTCAGTCGCAGTTGATTATAAACCAGGGCCTGTTGATGAAAATGGTGTGGTAACAAGAATACCGAGAACCGAACAAGAATTGACAAATATTCGACGCTTGCTAGAAGGTGCAATGGGCTTTACAAGTCAGCGCGGGGATACCTTAGAAGTAGTGACAGTACCATTTATGGATCAGCTTATTGAAGCTTTACCTGAGCCTGAACTCTGGGAGCAGCCTTGGTTCTGGCGCGCTGTCAGACTGGTACTCGGTGCGTTTTTAGTTTTAGTGCTCATATTGTTTGTTATTCGCCCTATGCTGAATAAATTGCTGAAAACAAATGATGTTGAAATGCCTGAAGAAGCACGTTTGGGTCATGAGCTTGCTGAGATTGAAGATCAATATGCAGCAGACACTTTAGGGATGCTTAATACTAATCAAGCTGATTACAGTTATGCAGACGATGGCTCAATTCAAATACCTAATCTGCATAAAGATGATGATATGATTAAATCAATTCGGGCTTTAGTAGCAAATGAACCTGAACTTTCTACCCAAGTAATTAAGAGTTGGTTACAAGACGATGGCAAATGATGACGTTGCAGTAGCAGAGGCTACTAAAGGGTTTAACCCTGATGATTTAACCGGTACTGAAAAAACGGCTATTTTACTGTTAAGTCTAAGTGAAGCTGACGCCGCTTCAATTTTAAAACACTTAGAGCCTAAACAGGTTCAGAAAGTGGGTATGTCGATGGCGGCCATGGAGGACTTTGGTCAAGAGAAAGTCATCGGGGTACATAAGTTATTTCTTGAGGAAATTCAAAAGTTCTCATCTATTGGCTTTAATAGTGAAGAATTTGTCAGAAAAGCCTTAACTGCAGCACTTGGCGAAGACAAAGCTGGCAATTTAATTGAACAAATTATTATGGGCAGCGGTGCTAAGGGCCTAGACTCATTGAAGTGGATGGATGCGCGCCAAGTTGCCACCATTATTCAAAACGAACACCCTCAAATTCAGACCATTGTTTTATCTTATTTAGAGCCTGATCAAGCCGCTGAAATATTCAGCCAGTTTCCGGAAAATACTCGTTTAGATCTGATGATGCGTATTGCTAACTTAGAAGAAGTTCAGCCTGCCGCACTGCAAGAGCTAAATGATATTATGGAGAAACAGTTTGCTGGCCAAGGCGGCGCGCAAGCGGCGAAAATGGGTGGCCTTAAAGCTGCTGCTAATATTATGAATTTCCTTGATACAGGTGTTGAAAGCCAAATAATGGAAACTATGCGTGAGTCTGATGAAGAAATGGCGCAACAAATTCAAGATCTTATGTTTGTGTTTGAAAACTTGCTAGATGTTGATGATCGCGGTGTTCAAGTCTTACTACGCGAAGTGCAGCAAGATGTACTGATGAAAGCATTAAAAGGAGCTGATGACCAATTATCAGATAAAATTATCGGTAATATGTCTAAGCGCGCTGGCGAACTATTACGAGACGATCTCGAAGCAATGGGTCCAATCAGGATCAGTGAAGTTGAAATGGCGCAGAAAGAAATTCTCGCAATTGCTCGTCGCTTAAGTGATAGTGGTGAAATTATGCTTGGCGGTGGTGGTGGTGAAGAATTCTTGTAATATTTACGACAAGGCACTCTCATCGAAGAACCGCACAATAATATCAATTAATTGCTGTAAAAATTAGGCCAGTTCATGACGGAATCTAAAACCAAAAAATCAATCGAAAATGATGACTTAGATTTCAGTCACTGGCAATTGCCTGATGTGACCGAAGAGCAAACGGATTCACCTTCGAATTTATTTGGTCATCTTGGTAGTCAAAATTCGCCCGCTCAAACTGATGAAAAACCACTATTACCGCCAACTATGGCTGAGATTGAGCAAATACGAGTCGAAGCTGAACAAGAGGGCTTCGAGCAAGGTAAAATTGAAGGTCATAACCAAGGCCTTGAGCAAGGTAAACTTGAAGGGCTGGAACAGGGGCATGCTGAGGGTTTTGCTCAAGGTGAGCAACAAGGCTACGAAGTTGGCCAAGTTAAAGCGAATGAAGTACTTGAACGGTTAACTCAACTCGTTCAACAGTTTGAGCAACCCCTGATGCTACTTGATGCTGAAATTGAAGCAGAAGTTCTAAATTTGGCTATTAATCTTGCAAAATCAATTGTCGGTCACGAACTTAAAACTCATCCCGAACATATCTTATCAGTGCTTCGTCAAGGTGTTGACTCTCTCCCTATAAAAGATCAGCAGGTTAAGCTTAGATTACATCCTGATGATGCGACTTTAGTGACTGAATTATACAGTGATGCACAATTACAGAAAAATCATTGGGATATTGAAGCTGACCCATCCCTTAATCCGGGTGATTGCATTATTAACAGTTTGCGTTCAAGTGTCGATCTCCGTGTTGAAGAAAGAATGCGTCAGGTACTCCATGAGCTTCAGGAACAAGCCAGGGGGATTCAGGCTAATGTGCAAACGATAAAAGCTGAACACCCTCAATATACGACTGAGGTCGTGGATCATTTACCCGAAAGGCAATCTTCAAGCTTAACGACGGAAAATATTCAAATTACTGAAGCTACTGAAGCAGAAATCAGTGAAAATGATACAAGTTTGCAAGAACCAGGTCGTCATGATCCATTAATAGAAGAATCACCTATAAAAGATCAAAGTTTCCAGGTTGCAGATTCTTCAGTTGAATCTCATCACACCACAGCAATTGAAAATGGCGCAGACAAGCAACCCAAAGTGTTAGAAACTGATGAGGTACGAGACGATGCAAAACCGTCAACATCAGCTACTGAATAAACTTAAAGTTCAAAGTCAAAAAGTAAATCCTCTAAGACCGGTAGCGAGTGGTCAGCTAGTACGAGTAGTAGGCTTAACGCTCGAAGCCACTGGCTGTAGAGCGCCCGTAGGCAGTTTATGCTCTATTGAAACGATGGCGGGGGAACTAGTTGCTGAAGTGGTAGGTTTTGATGACGAACTATTATACTTGATGCCTGTTGATGAATTAAGAGGTGTTTTACCTGGTGCTAGAGTGCAACCACTAGGTGAGCAATCAGGTTTAAATGTTGGATTAAGTTTACTTGGGAGAGTGCTCGATGGTAGTGGCATGCCCCTTGATGGTTTAGGACCGTTAAATACAGATCAACAAGCCTCTCGTCATGCGCCGCCAATTAACCCTTTAGCAAGAAGAGCTATATCAGAACCCTTAGATGTAGGGGTTCGAGCAATTAATGCCATGCTCACTGTGGGTAAAGGGCAACGTATGGGGTTGTTTGCAGGCTCTGGCGTGGGTAAAAGTGTGTTATTAGGCATGATGACCCGTGGAACAACAGCTGACATCATTGTTGTAGGGTTAGTCGGTGAACGTGGCCGTGAGGTGAAAGAGTTTATTGAAGAAATTCTAGGTGAAGAAGGACGTGCACGCTCAGTTGTTGTTGCAGCGCCTGCCGATACCTCACCATTAATGCGTCTTCGAGCGTGTGAAACCTCTACTAGAATTGCTGAGTATTTTCGAGATTTAGGTTACAACGTCTTATTATTAATGGATAGCTTAACCCGTTATGCTCAAGCCCAACGTGAAGTTGCACTGGCAGTTGGTGAGCCGCCAGCCACCAAAGGTTATCCGCCTTCAGTTTTTGCTAAGTTACCTCGCTTAGTGGAACGTGCGGGTAATGGTGGGCCTGGACAAGGTTCCATTACTGCATTTTATACAGTTTTAACAGAAGGTGATGATCAGCAAGATCCTATTGCAGATGCTTCTAGGGCTATTTTGGATGGGCATATCGTTTTATCCAGAACCCTGGCTGATTCTGGTCATTATCCAGCTATCGATATTGAACAGTCGATTAGCCGTGTTGCGCCGATGGTCATTTCGCCAGAGCACCTAGAGTCGATGCGTTTAGTAAAGCAAATGTACTCTACATATCAACAAAACCGCGACTTGATTTCAATTGGTGCCTATTCTCAAGGTAGCGATCCTCGTATCGATAACGCCATTAGATTACAGCCTGCAATGAACGCGTTTTTAAGGCAAGGTTTTAAAGACGTTATTTCATTTAATGATAGCCAAACAATGGTTGGGCAAATCGCTGCCCAATGTAAATAATGCGCCGCGCAGACCCTTTACTAACAGTCTTAAAAATAAATAAAGAAGCAGAAGAGCAAGCTGCCTTGCAATTAAAGTCGGCTCAGTTAGAGCAGCAAAAGTGCCAAGGTCAGCTTGATGCATTAAATAATTATCGCCTTGAATACATGAAGCAAATGGGGGATACCCAAGGGAAAACCTTAAGTGCCAGTGAATATCACTCTTTTCATGAGTTCATTAAGCAAGTCGATCAAGCCCTTATTCAACAAGTCAATGCTGTAAAAGAAGCGGAAAAGCAAACTGGTTATCGTCAAGTGCATTGGCAAGAAAAACAACAAAAGCGTAAAGCGGTAGAAATGCTGCTCGATAAAAACGCATTGAAAGCGCAGTTGATTGAAAATAAACGTGAACAAAAAGCCTCAGATGAATTTGCCATGCAGCAATTCATTCGCAAAACACCTCGATAGACATATTCTGCCTCATTTATTTGTTAAGTCATCATGCCAACTAATATCCAATGAACGGATAACTCGCTACTTATATACGCATAGTTTGTGAAGCTGGCATTTTATTTGCTTACTTGTAGAGTTAGTCATCAAAGTGTCAGCTTTGTGACTGTTATTCTGAATTTGATTTTATGCCAATTAGTTCATTTTGAATGATTGTTAGTGGAGTGCATTATGCAACAAATGAGCAGTATTTTACTTGGGAATAGTGGTAAAGCAGCCAATACACAAGTTGCAGACTCAGTGCAAGATGCTGAAAGTAAATCATTTTTATCAGCATTTAATCAAGCATCACAAACTGATGTTGATAAAACGAAGCTAACAACTAATGCAAAAACTTCAGCAGAAAATAGTAAAGAATCGTTATCAAAAGAAGGTGATGTTGAGTTGATTTTTGCTCAAATAGGTTTAGCTGAAAACTTTGAGTCAACATCTGATATTGAGGTTGGTGGCAAAGGTTTGCCGTCGGAGACTGCACTTTCCTTACAGTTGCTGTCTCAAGGAGAGCTTTCTCAAACAGGTAGCGAATTAGCATTAGTCGATGAAACGCAGCATTCAACAGATAAAGATTCGTTGAATATTGATATACCTGTTGATTCTATTGGTCAAGATAGTGAATTTTTAACCGCATCATTCCTAAATGGATTATCTACTGAACAATTAGATGCATTAAGTCAGTTTTCATCTATGAGTGAGCAAGAGCTTGCAGGATTGAGCCCTTCCGAATTGAACACATTAATTATGAGCTTTAATCAGCAGACTGATTCGGCAAGTGCTCAGGCTTTACCTTTAATACCAGATGTAAAACCTAATGCTGAAACTGCTACAAATACTATAGGTGAAGATAGTATTGCTGAATCAAATGTTGCTGCAGGTAAAAAAGGGGATGCAACTACTCAAGCTGCTATTCCATCAAACGTAGGCCAATCTACTGCTACTCAGGTAAACACTACTCAGGTAAACGTTACTCAAGCTAATACGACTCAAACCATAGCTAATGCTCAAATTACAGCTGCTCAAGTTACGAGTGCAGAAAAAACTATTGCTGAAGATAAAGTGATTTCTGAAGCGTATAAATTGAATTCAAAAAATGCAGACAAAGATAGTACCCCAGTCAATCTTAGCAAGGCCGAGTTAAGTGTTTCGTTAGAACAACCGACATCAAAAGTGGCATTTAATAATGCATTAGCCAATGCGGCAAGTAACTCCACTATTAATGGGTTAGTGACTGAAACGGGAAAAGAAGGTGATGCAGTAGATTCAAAGTCACTTCAACATCAGGTTATACAAAACCAAAGCAGTTTGACTCCGCAACACAAAAGTGACGTTCCTCAATTTCAACTTTCATTACGCCAAGGTGCAGAGTCTGCAGTACAAATGCAAGATATGATTCAAAAGTTTGCTCCGGTCATGAAACAACAATTGATCACTATGGTTGGCCAAGGTGTTCAACACGCTGAAATACGTCTTGATCCAGCTGAGTTGGGGCATATGGTGGTGAAGGTTCAAGTTAATGGTGAACAAACCCAAGTGCAATTCCAAGTTGCTCAGTCGCAAACAAAAGACTTAATAGAACAAGCAATTCCTAAGTTACGAGACATGTTGGCTGAAGAAGGCTTACAACTTGCAGATAGTCAGGTTTCTCAAGATGGCGACAATCAGCAAAACTCTGAATATGATGAACAAAGCAGCACTGGCGATAACATGTTGGATGAAATATCAGCACAAGAGCTCGACATAGTGACAAAACATGCAAAGAGTAGTAACTCAGCTATAGATTATTACGCCTAAGTCGGTAATCTATAGCCATTAAGTTAAGACAGTCAAAGCCGTGTGATAATCGGGACAAGATTGACAGCAAAATGGCAACACATAAATGGAATAAATGATGGCTGAAGAAGAATCTCTAGAGTTAACAACGGATAATCAACCGAAAAGTAAGAAGAAGCTCATTATATTTATTGTTATTGGCATAGTGTTAGTAGCATTAATTGCTGGAGTTGCATTATTTTTCTTAGGTGGGGATGACGAGTCTACTCCTGCAACTCCTGGAACCGCAGCTACGGCTGAAACTGTTGTTGATGAATCAAAAAAGGGTAGAGCCAATTATGTTGGTATGCCGAGACCTTTCCTATTTAATTTACCTGGCGTAGACAGAGCACGCTTAGTTGAAATCAAAGTGCAGCTAATGGTGCGAGGTGACGATGGTCAAACTGCGAAAATGCATATTCCATTGATTGAAGATGCCTTATTAACGACTTTTAGTGCTGCAGATGTGCAAAAGTTAAGTACTCAGGCTGGTAAGGATGAATTAAGGCAACTGGCGCTGTTAAATGTGCAAAATACATTACAACCAGTAGCTGGCCGAAAAATAGTTGAGAAAGTACTATTTACTGGTTTTGTTATGCAATAACACCAGTAAATAAGACAAGGTGATGATGTGAGTGATTTATTAAGCCAAGACGAAATTGATGCGCTACTTCATGGGGTCGATGATGTTGATGAAGATGACATAAACGATGGTGAAGACACGCGCGTTTATGATTTCTCATCACAAGACCGAATTGTTCGTGGGCGGATGCCAACGCTGGAAATCGTTAACGAACGTTTTGCCCGCCATTTACGCATTAGCATGTTTAACATGATGCGCCGAGCTGCTGAAGTATCGATTAATGGCGTGCAAATGCTCAAGTTCGGTGAATATGTTCACACCTTATTTGTTCCGACCAGTCTTAATATGGTGCGTTTCAGTCCACTCAAAGGTACCGCACTAATAACAATGGAAGCACGACTTGTTTTCATATTGGTGGATAACTTCTTTGGTGGTGATGGTCGTTTTCATGCAAAAATTGAAGGTCGTGAATTTACCCCGACAGAAAGACGTATTGTTCAGTTACTGTTAAAAATTATTTTTGAAGATTATAAAGATGCCTGGGCGCCAGTGATGGACGTTGAATTTGAATATTTGGATTCAGAAGTCAACCCAGCTATGGCGAACATCGTTAGTCCAACAGAAGTAGTGGTCATTAACTCTTTTCATATTGAAGTGGATGGTGGTGGCGGTGATTTTCATATCACAATGCCTTACTCGATGATTGAGCCCATCCGCGAATTGCTTGATGCTGGTGTACAAAGTGATAAGCAAGATACTGACATGCGTTGGGGACAAGCATTACGCGATGAGATTATGGATGTACAGGTTGGTATTGATGCAAATATTATTGAACACGAAGTAAAACTTCGAGACGTGATGGAATTTAAAGCAGGCGATGTCATCCCGATTGAACTACCTGAACACATCATGATGCGCATTGAGGATTTACCAACTTACCGATGTAAATTGGGTAAATCACGAGATAATTTAGCGTTGAAAATTAGCGAGAAAATTCCTCGCCCTGAAACGGCTAAATCAGAGTTACAACTAATTACGCGCAAAAGTAGCAAAGCGCGTGATATTTCAGAATTATAAGGTGACAAAATGAGTGATGATACTGACGATTGGGCTGCAGCAATGGCTGAACAAGCCCTTGAAGAGGCAAATGTTGCCGAGCAAGTTGAACTTGATGAATTAGTGGATGAATCAGCGCCTATTTCTCAAGATGAAGCAGACAAGCTTGATAGCATTATGGATATTCCTGTCACTATCTCAATGGAAGTGGGACGAAGTTTTATCAGTATCCGTAATTTACTTCAGTTAAATCAGGGTTCAGTAGTTGAGCTTGATAGAGTGGCAGGTGAGCCCTTAGATGTAATGGTCAATGGCACCTTGATAGCTCATGGTGAAGTGGTAGTCGTGAATGACAAGTTCGGTATTCGTTTAACCGATGTCATCAGTCAAACTGAACGAATTAAAAAACTAAAGTAATCTCTATTCTCAATAAAAAGCGTTAAGGATTCACCTGTGCTAAATGCAGTTAGTTTATTCACCGTTGCCAGTGCTGCTGTCACCGAAGTTACAGCGTCAGAACCAGTTAGTTCGGAAGTTGCAATTCGTGGAGCTGAAACATCAAATATTGCTGCATTATCTAGCATGATGGGAGGGTTAATACTTGTTATTGCGATAATTTTTGTATTAGCTTATATCGTCAAAAAGCTTAACTTGGTTCAGTCAAATCAAGGTGTCATCAAAACTGTCGCCATGACACCATTAGGTCAAAAAGAAAAGTTGGTGTTGGTTGAGCTAGAAGGGCAGCAGTATTTACTTGGGGTGACAGCCCAACAAGTTAACCTGATTGAAAAACTTGATACTGCAGTTAATGTCGAAACAGCATCATTTGCCAGTCGATTAAAGCAAGCAAAACAGCAAGCAAAAGATCAGGCTAAGGAATAGCAATAATGAAAAAGTGGATAGTACTTGCCTTATTTGCCGCTGTTTTTTTTACACCTTTTAGTTTTGCTGAAGAAGGTATTTTAAAAGCCGTTACTGTATCTACTGGTGCTGATGGCAGCACTGAATACTCAGTAACGATGCAAATATTGCTGCTGATGACTGCAATGAGCTTTATCCCTGCAATGGTGATAATGCTGACCTCATTCACGCGGATAATCGTTGTACTATCTATTTTGCGTCAAGCCTTAGGTTTGCAGCAAACACCTTCTAATCAAGTACTCATAGGCATGAGTATGTTCATGACATTTTTTATTATGGCGCCGGTTTTTGATCAAATTTATGATCAAGCAGTGGAGCCATACATCAATGAATCACTGACCATGCAACAAGCCTACGAGGTAGGTAAAGAGCCTCTTCGTGCATTTATGCTTTCCCAAGTGAGAACCACTGATTTAGAAACCTTTATAGAGATTTCTGGCTACACCAATATTACCTCGCCTGAGCAAGCCCCAATGAGTGTGTTGGTTCCGGCTTTTATTACTAGTGAGCTAAAAACCGCTTTCCAAATTGGTTTTATGCTATTTGTGCCATTCTTAGTATTAGATTTGGTGGTGGCGAGTATTTTAATGGCCATGGGGATGATGATGTTATCGCCAATGATTGTGTCGCTGCCATTTAAAATTATGCTATTTGTTCTAGTAGATGGTTGGGGATTAGTCATGGGCACGCTAGCAAACAGTTTCGGCACCTAGGGAGCGTTACTGATGTCACCTGAGTCACTGATTGATATTTTTCGTGAAGCCCTGTCTGTTATTGTATTGATTGTAGCGGCAATTATTTTACCAGGTCTATTTGTTGGCTTAATTGTGGCAGTATTTCAAGCTGCGACTTCGATTAACGAACAAACCTTGAGCTTCCTTCCAAGACTATTAACGACACTATTTTCATTAATGTTTTTAGGCCATTGGTTAGTACAAACCATGATGGACTTTTTCTATAACATGGTGGATATGATCCCTATGGTGATAGGTTAACTGGTGGAAATTTTATTTGAAGAAATCAGCCGCACAATAGCAGCCTATGTGTGGCCATTATTTAGAATATCTTCCATGTTAATGGTGATGGCGGTTTTTGGCGCCAATACCACACCCGCCAGAATTCGTTTGTTTTTATCAGTTGCAATCACAGTCGCTGTGGCACCTGTTTTGCCTGCTCCAGTCGAACCAATAGAACTATTCTCATTAGGCGCTGTGTTTATTTCAGCTCAGCAAATTTTAATCGGCACAGCGATGGGGTTTGTTACCATTTTGGTGATGCAGACTTTTGTACTCACAGGTCAAATTATTGGTATGCAAACCAGTTTAGGTTTTGCATCTATGGTTGACCCAGGTTCTGGGCAACAAACGCCTGTAGTGGGTAACTTCTTTTTACTACTAGCAACACTTATTTTTTTGGCGGTAGACGGACATTTACTAATGTTCAAAATGCTGGTGGCAAGTTTTGATACCATTCCAATTTCAAATCAAGGTTTCAGTATTACTAACTATCGTAAGTTAGCTGAATTTGGTGGTTATATGTTTGGCGCAGCGTTAACCATGTCTATTTCTGCTATTGTGGCGCTGTTACTTATCAACTTATCATTTGGTGTGATGACCCGTGCATCACCACAGTTGAATATTTTTGCCATTGGTTTTCCTGTCACTATGGTGACAGGGCTATTAATTTTATGGCTAACTTTAGGACCCATCATGGCTCATTTCGATGAGGTTTGGCTACAAGGCCAAATATTGATGTGTGATATTTTGCTACTGACCTGTCAAATTGACGGCTCAATAACTCAGTAGGTTACTGATGGCAGAAGATACAGGTCAAGAACGCACAGAGGACCCCACCGCCAAGCGACTGCAGCAGTCGCGAGATAAAGGACAGGTGGCGCGCTCCAAAGAGCTAGGCACTGCAGCAGTGTTATTAGCATCTGCTGTAGGTTTTGCTATTGTAGGGCCCAATCTAGCTCGTAGTTTGCATAGTGTGATGACCCAAATGTTGACCATGGAACGGGATCAAATATTCGATACCAATTCAATGTTTCTTGTATGGGGCGTGATAGGTAATGAACTTGCTTTTCCGCTCATTAGCTTTATCGCTTTTTTGGCCTTGATAGCATTTATTGGCAATATTATCTTAGGCGGAATGACTTTCTCTGTTAAAGCTTTTATGCCAAAAGGCAGCAAAATGAATCCTGCAAAAGGGTTCAAGAGGATGTTTGGCACACAAGCTTTGGTTGAGTTAACAAAAGGGATTGCCAAGTTTGCGGTTGTTGCGGTGTCAGCTTATTTCTTATTGAGTTTTTACTTCTTTGAGATAATGACATTATCGAGCGATCATTTACCCGGCAACGTTTATCACGCATTAGAACTGCTTGTTTGGATGTTCATTTTATTGTGTTCTTCAATGCTAATCATTGTGGTGATTGATGTACCGTTTCAAATATGGAATCACAATAAACAGCTTAAAATGACCAAGCAAGAGGTTAAAGATGAATACAAAGACACTGAAGGTAAACCCGAGGTAAAAGGCCGAATTAGGCAGATGCAGCATGAAATGGCTAATAAGCGAATGATGTCTGAGGTGCCAAATGCTGATGTTATTGTGGTCAACCCTGAACATTATGCAGTTGCAGTTAAATATGATGTTAGTCAATCTGCTGCACCATTTTTAATTGCTAAGGGAGTTGATGATGTTGCTTTTAGAATTCGTGAAATAGCTAGAGAGCACGAAGTTCCTATTGTTTCTGCACCGCCTTTGGCGCGAGCAATCTACCACACTACTAAAATTGAGCAACAAGTACCTGAAGGATTATTTACAGCTGTTGCGCAAATTTTGGCTTATGTTTTTCAGTTAAAACAATATCAAAAAGGCAAAGGTAAGCGTCCAAAACCTATTCCTTTGAATCAACCCATACCAGATGATTTAAAACACTAAATCGTTTACAAAATCTTCAATTAAACTTGCTGTTCTTTTAATAATATTCTTTTGGCTTAGTAATTGCATTTTGACTAGGTCGGCGTCAAGAATATTACTATAAAGGTTTCCTACTGATGGATGTAAAAGCAGCATTAGGTCAAGTTAAGCAAGTTAGGTTCAGTACTTTTAAAGGTGTTGGTACGCCATTATTAGTGCTTGCTGCTCTAGGTATGGTGGTATTACCCATGCCTGCCTTCCTGTTAGATATTCTATTTTCATTCAATATTGCATTAGCGCTAGTTGTGTTACTTGTTGCTATTTATTCTGATAGACCACTCGATTTTGCCGCATTTCCTAGCGTACTTTTAGTCGCCACCTTACTTAGATTGGCATTGAATGTAGCGTCCACTCGAATCGTACTATTAGAAGGTCATAACGGTGGTGATGCTGCAGGTAAGGTTATTGAAGCTTTTGGCTCTGTAGTCATTGGTGGCAACTATGCCGTGGGTTTAGTGGTTTTCCTTATTCTTATTATCATCAACTTTGCCGTTGTAACCAAAGGTGCTGGTCGTATTTCTGAAGTTAGTGCTCGATTTACTTTGGATGCAATGCCAGGTAAACAAATGGCCATTGATGCTGACTTAAACGCTGGAACGCTGACCCAAGATCAAGCTCGAGTTCGCCGCGCCGAAGTCACTAAAGAAGCTGACTTTTATGGTGCGATGGACGGTGCGTCAAAATTTGTAAAAGGTGATGCTATTGCTGGCATCATGATTTTGGTCATTAATATATTAGGTGGTTTTGTTATCGGTATGGTTCAGCATGGGTTAGATTTCTCTAGCGCGGTTGAAATCTATACTCTTTTGACTATTGGTGATGGCCTTGTGGCACAAATACCAGGTCTATTGTTATCTATCGCAGCAGCATTGATGGTGACTCGCCAAAATGAATCTGGTGATATGGGTGGCATGATGATAAGTCAGATGTTTGTCAGCCATAAGTCGATGGCGATTGCATCAGGCGTATTGTTTATTATGGGCATCGTGCCTGGAATGCCACATTTTGCATTCTTAACGTTTGCTTTTATTACAGCCTTTGCTGCCTATATGATTTATAAGCGTAATATTGACAACAAAACAGCTGCTCTTGAGCAAGCAGTGAAAAATCCTGCAGAAGTAAAAGATACTGAGCCAAAAGAGTTAAGTTGGGAAGATGTACAGCATGTCGATACTATAGGGCTTGAAGTTGGTTACCGTTTGATTCCATTAGTCGATAAAGGTCAAGGTGGTGAATTACTCGGTAGAATTAAAGGTGTGCGTAAAAAGTTATCTCAAGAACTTGGCTTCTTAGTGCCTGCAGTTCATATTCGTGACAACCTCGATTTGTCACCGAATTGCTACCGGATTTCATTAATGGGAGTCGTTGTAGGTGAAGCTGAAGTGAGACACGATTGCGAGCTTGCGATTAATCCTGGGCAGGTTTATGGCAAGCTAGATGGCATTGAAACAACTGATCCTGCATTTGGTTTAGAAGCAGTTTGGATAGCTCCAGAGCAGCGAGAGCATGCACAAACCTTAGGCTATACCGTGGTGGATACCGCAACGGTTGTCGCCACTCATATAAGCCAGTTATTGACTAACAACGCTGCGAAACTACTAGGCTATGAAGAAGTACAGCAGTTAATGGATATGTTAGGTAAAAACTCACCTAAATTAATTGATGGCTTTATTCCTGACATCATGCCTTTAGGTTCAGTCGTTAAAGTAATGCAAAACCTTCTTAATGAAGGAGTTTCTATTCGCGATTTGCGCACAATCGTGCAAACCCTGTTAGAATACGGTACAAAGAGTAATGATACGGAAGTATTAACAGCTGCTGTTCGAATTGCATTGAAGCGAATGATTGTTCAAGAGATCTCTGGTCCGGAATTAGAAATTCCTGTCATAACATTGGCACCAGAGTTGGAACAGATGTTGCACAAGTCTATGCAAGCGACAGGCGGTGAAGGGCCAAATATAGAACCTGGCCTTGCAGAACGCATGCAGAAGTCATTATTAGACGCTTCTCAGAAGCAAGAGATGGTTGGACAACCAGCCATTTTATTGACATCAGGCATGCTAAGGTCAACGCTGTCACGATTTGTTAAATATACTATCCCGAATTTACGGGTTATTTCTTACCAAGAAATACCTGATGAAAAGCAAATACGCATAGTATCTGCTGTAGGGCAATAGCGATGACTTTCTGTTTGAAAGAGGTGCGTAGTGAAAATTAAACGATTTTTTGCCAAAGACATGCGTTCTGCATTAGCTCAAGTAAAAGAAACTTTGGGTTCAGATGCCGTTATTATGTCTAATAAAAAAGTCACAGGCGGTATAGAAATCGTTGCGGCAGTTGACTACGATGAGCCTAAAGCGGATGTCGCTGTGAATTCGCCAGTACCTGGATTTATGAATGTCAGCGATGACCAAGTATCACTTGGGCAAAGTAAGCCTATAGTGAAAGCACAAACGAAAGTGAGTCCTCCACCGGCTGCTGACTCATTACAAGCTTTGCTGGAAAAACAGCATAATCGTTTGCAGCAACAAATTTCGCAGCGAGTTGAAGAACCTGAACTACCTGATTGGGCAAAGCAATTACAAGATACCAAGACATCGAAAGTTGAGCCTAAAATTGAGCAACAGCAATTTGCTCAACCAAGAACATCGAATAAAAGTCAGTCTGCTGAAATTGAAGCAATGCGAGAAGAAATGGCGTCATTGCGTGGGTTATTAACTCATCAAGTGTCATCGTTAATGAAAGACCAGAAAAAACGCACTGACCCTGTAGGGGCTATGCTTGAAAGTAAATTGATTAATGCTGAGTTTTCTCCAGCCGTTGCAGCAAAGCTTGCAGGATTGAGTCAACAATATACACCTGCTGATCTAGTGCGGGCTTTACCGCAAAGTTTAGCTAACCTTCTAGATAACCAAGGTGATGATATTGTTCGCACTGGTGGCGTGGTTGCATTTGTTGGCCCAACAGGAGTTGGCAAGACAACATCGCTTGCTAAATTAGCGGCAAGATTTGCAGCTCATCACGGCCCAGAGCAGGTTGCACTGATTACAACAGATCATTATCGTATTGGAGCCTATGAGCAATTGGCAACTTATGGCAAAATAATGGGATGTCCGGTTAAACAGGCTCATGATCTTGCTGAATTAGAACAAATTCTCTATCAGTTTAAGAATCGTAAGTTAGTATTAATAGATACGGCTGGTATGGGGCAGCGTGATATGCGCCTTTATCAGCAATTAGACGATTTAATGGCAAATACAAGAATACCGATTAGAAGTTATCTAGTGATGTCAGCAACCTCTCAAAGAAGAGTATTGCAAGATGCTGTAGAGCATTTTAAAAGAATTCCACTCTCTGGAGTAATTTTAACCAAACTAGATGAATCAGTTTCGATTGCTGGCGCGTTAAGTGTATTGATTCAAAATGGGTTACCATTGAGCTATATAACCGATGGCCAACGTGTTCCTGAAGATATGCAAGTTGCCGATACGCTGATGCTGGCAAAACAAGCGTTAGCAGCATTAAACGACACCAAACCTCAAACGTCACATGACACTGCGTGGTCAAATGACATGGCCTACGCATTCGAGTAAAAATATGACCCGAGATCAAGCAAGTGGTTTACGTATGATGAATCAACCAAATAACGAAAAAGTAAAAGTAATTGCAGTCAGTGGTGGTAAAGGCGGCGTGGGTAAAACCAGTGTGTCAATTAACACGGCTGTGGCACTCGCTGAAAAAGGCAAACGGGTTTTAGTACTTGATGCCGATTTAGGCCTAGCGAACGTTGATGTGATGTTAGGTATTAGAGCTGAGCGCAACTTATCACATGTACTATCTGGTGAAGCTGAATTAGATGATATTATTGTTCGTGGACCTAAAGGGATTGGTATTGTGCCAGCGACTTCAGGTACTCAGGCTATGGTTGAACTGACTCAAGCACAACATGTCGGCCTTATTCGCGCCTTCAGCGAGATGAAAACTCAATTCGATATCTTAATCGTTGATACCGCAGCTGGTATCTCTGATATGGTCTTAAGTTTTTCACGCGCATCACAAGATGTATTGATTGTGGTTTGTGATGAACCGACATCTATTACCGATGCATATGCCTTAATTAAAATTCTGAGCCGCGAACATGGCGTATTTCGTTTTAAAATTGTGGCTAATATGGTTAGAAGTTTGCGCGAAGGCATGGAATTATTCGCAAAACTCAGTAAAGTGACTGATAGATTTTTGGATGTTGCTTTAGAATTAGTGGCAACGGTTCCTTTCGATGAAAACTTACGTAAATCAGTACGTAAACAGAAGTTGGTTATCGAAGCATTTCCTAAGTCACCTGCGGCAATTGCTTACCATGGCTTAGCAAATAAAATTATGAGCTGGCCTGTTCCGCAACAACCTGGCGGCCATCTTGAATTCTTTGTTGAACGTTTAGTTCAGCGTAAAGATACACAAGAGGACTCGACGAGTGAATAAAGCCGCAGCGTATACTCAGTTTGATAATAAAACTTCAATTGTTGAACAGTATGCTCCGTTGGTAAAAAGAATTGCACATCACATGTTGGCACGGCTGCCGGCATCAGTGCAATTAGATGACTTATTACAAGCAGGGATGATGGGGTTATTGGAAGCATCATCGAAGTTTGATGGTAGTAAAGGGGCTAAGTTTGAAACCTTTGCAGGTATTCGAATTCGTGGCTCTATGATTGATGAAATTCGTCGTGGCGACTGGGTTCCCCGTTCTGTTCATCGTAATCAGCGCCGAGTTGCACAGGTTATTGATGAGTTAGGGCAAGAGCTTGGCCGTGATGCTAAAGATACTGAAATAGCAGAAAAGTTAGAGATGACTCTAGAAGAGTATCATCACATATTGAATGATGTTTCAGTAGGTAAAATCATTGGGATAGAAGATCTTGGTGTTTCTGAGGATGTTATCGTAACGGAAGAATCAACTCATGATGAGAGCTTTGATTCGTTAGCTGAAATGCAATTTAAATCTGCATTATCGGAAGCAATTACCACATTACCCGAAAGAGATGCGTTAGTTTTGTCGCTATATTATGACGAAGCATTAAATTTAAAAGAAATCGGTGCCATTCTTGAGGTCAGCGAGTCGCGTGTTAGTCAGATATTAAGTCAGGCAATGTTGCGTCTTAAAGGCAAACTCAAGCATTGGACACAGGTATAATTATTCATATAGAGCACAATGTGTAAAGCTCACCGGAGGAAACCTTGGACAAGAATATGAAGATTCTTATTGTTGACGATTTTTCAACAATGAGACGTATCATCAAGAACTTGTTGCGAGACTTGGGATTCAACAATACTCAAGAAGCAGATGATGGCTCGACCGCCTTACCAATGTTACAAAAAAGCGAATTCGATTTCGTTGTAACGGATTGGAATATGCCAGGAATGCAAGGTATTGACTTGCTTAAGGCGATTCGTGCAGACGATTCACTCAAGCATTTACCAGTATTGATGGTAACTGCAGAAGCAAAACGTGAGCAAATTATTGCAGCAGCACAAGCTGGTGTGAATGGTTACGTAGTAAAACCGTTTACCGCTGCAACTTTGAAAGAAAAACTCGATAAGATCTTTGAGCGTTTAGCATAAGCTAAGGATAAGTTATGCAGGCAGCCACATCGGGGTTAATTGATCTTGAACAAGCCAAGCAACTCGTAAAGTTACTTGAAGAAGGGCAGCAAGAACAAGCAGATGAAGTCATTCGTGACTTATCAGCCCCTCTTCAGCGAGAGTTATTTGATGAAGTAGGTAAGTTGACCCGTCAACTTCATAGTTCATTAAATGAATTCCAAATTGATACGCGATTAGCTGAACTTGCCAACAGTGAAATACCTGACGCAAAAGAAAGATTGAACTTTGTCATCGACATGACAGAGCAAGCTGCAAATAAAACCATGGATGCAGTTGAAGAATGTTTACCTTTGGCCGATACAATAATTAATAACATTCAATCGGTCACGCCAATGTGGGACAAATTGATGCGTAGAGACATCGCTTTAAGCGAATTTAAATCTCTGTGCCATGACGTTCAACACATTATGTCTCATAGCGAGCATGACTCAGGACGATTAAAGGAATTGCTTAATCAAATTTTGATGGCGCAAGATTTCCAAGATTTAACTGGGCAAATGATCCGTCGTGTTATTGATTTAGTCAGAGAAGTAGAGAGCAGTTTAGTCTCAATGCTCACTATCTTTGGCGAGAATGCAGCAGACTCCGCACGGGTCGTTGATGAAAATAAAATTGAAGCAGAAGGCCCCATCTTGAATGCTGAAACACGAGAAGACGTGGTGACAGGGCAAGATGAGGTGGATGATCTGCTATCAAGTCTGGGTTTCTAATTAGGAGTCAAATTTAATGTCTTTTGATGTTGATGAAGAGATACTCCAGGACTTTTTGATTGAAGCTGGTGAAATTTTAGAGCTTCTACAAGAGCAGCTCGTTGCTCTTGAAAATAATCCTGATGATGCTGATTTACTTAACGCTATTTTTAGAGGTTTCCACACTGTAAAAGGTGGTGCAGGTTTTTTAAGCTTGGGACCAATGGTCGATGTTTGTCATGAAGCTGAAAATACCTTTGATCTATTGAGAACCGGCAAGCGTCAAGTAAACGCAGAGTTAATGGATATCATTTTACAGGCTGTTGATGCTATCAATAGTATGTTTGAACAAACTCAGCAAGGGCAGCAGCAAGACGATGCTGATCCTACGTTACTCGAAAAGCTTAAGCTGCTGAGCTCTGGTGCTCCTCTTCCTTCTGAACTTGGCGAACCCTCTGCAGAACCCGCAGCGGTCGAAGAGCTCATAGAAGCCATCATCGAAGAACCAACCGTCGCTGAAGCTGTTGTTGAAAGCACAATAGAAAGTGTTGCCGCTGATGCAGACTCCGCAGGCAGCATTGATGATATTGATGAAAGTGAATTTGAAGCATTACTTGATGCTTTACACGGACAAGGTAAGAGTCCTACTGCAACGCCAAAAGCACCAGTTGTAGAAGCAGTTGTTCCTGTAGCGACAGAGAACACTGAAAGCACCGCTAGCGATGAAATCACTGACGACGAGTTTGAAGCATTGCTTGATGAGCTTCATGGTTCTGGGGGATTTCAATCAACCCCCAAGGCTAGTGAGCCTGCTCCTGTAGCAGAAGAGCCTAAAGTTGACGCTGATGACATCACTGATGATGAATTCGAAAAATTACTTGATGAGTTACATGGCAAAGGCTCAGCGCCAGCAGCTGTTACGCCAACGCCTTCAGCCTCTGCTGCTCCAGTTAGTCCTCCTAAGACTAACAAACCAGCTGAACCAGCTAAAGCCGCTCCTAAATCACCAGCTCCTGCAGAAACACCAAAAGCGCCAGTAGCAAAGACCGCACCTGCTGCTAAAGCACCTGCTCCAGCAACGAAAAAAGCAGAACCAGCTAAAGCGCAAAGTGCCATGCCTCAAGGCGAGACGACTGTTCGTGTCGACACTTCACGTTTAGACCAAATTATGAATATGGTTGGTGAACTTGTATTAGTTCGTAATCGATTAGTCAGTTTAGGTATTTCTCGTGATGATGAAGAAATGTCTAAAGCGTTAGCAAATTTAGATTTAGTGACTGCCGATCTTCAAGGCGCAGTGATGAAAACACGTATGCAACCGATCAAAAAAGTATTTGGTCGTTTCCCACGTGTTGTAAGGGATTTAGCGCGCACGCTTAATAAAGAAATTGATTTAATCATGGTGGGTGAAGATACCGACCTTGATAAAAACTTAGTTGAAGCTCTTGCCGATCCTTTGGTCCATTTAGTAAGAAACTCGGTTGACCATGGTATTGAAATGCCCATTACGCGTGAAGCGAATGGCAAACCAAGAACGGGTACTATTACCTTATCAGCAAGCCAAGAGGGCGATCACATTCTTCTTAAAATTGAAGATGATGGCGCGGGTATGGATGCAGGTAAACTAAAAGAAATCGCAATTAGTCGCGGAGTGCTAGACGAAGATTCTGCTGCTCGTATGACTGATAACGAGGCTTATAATCTAATTTTTGCTCCTGGATTTTCTACAAAAGTAGAAATATCAGATATTTCTGGTCGTGGTGTTGGTATGGACGTGGTGAAAACTCGTATAACCCAACTAAACGGTACGGTTCATATCGACTCAGTTCAGGGCAAGGGAACAATTTTAGAAATTAAAGTCCCACTCACATTAGCAATTATGCCAACTCTGATGGTTGATGTTGCTAAGCAAGTATTCGCTTTACCTCTTTCAAGCGTTAATGAAATTTTCCATCTCGATCTAACTAAAACAAATGTAGTAGATGGTCAATTAACCGTTATCGTTCGTGATAAAGCCGTACCGCTATTTTATCTTGAGCAGTGGCTACATCGAAATAAGACTAACTTTACTCATGGTGATAAAAAACAAGGGCATGTGGTTATTGTGCAGCTTGGTACCATGCAAATTGGTTTTGTTGTTGATGCACTTATTGGGCAGGAAGAGGTGGTGATTAAGCCTCTAGGCAGTATGTTGCAAGGTACGCCAGGTATGGCAGGAGCGACAATTACTTCAGATGGCGGTATCGCACTCATTTTAGACGTGCCAGGTTTATTAAAATATTACGCCAAAAGTAAGAAGTAAAAGTTCCATTATTTAAGGAATTAAATGGCTACTAAAGTTTTAGTTGTTGATGATTCAAGTTTCTTTAGACGACGGGTCAGTGAGATTGTTAATCAAGATCCTGACTTAGAAGTTGTGGGCGTTGCTGTAAACGGTCAAGAAGCCGTTGATATGGCTGCCCAATTGAAACCTCAAGTTATCACGATGGATATAGAAATGCCTGTAATGGACGGTATCACAGCCGTGCGTAAAATTATGGCTGCAAATCCAACTCCAATATTGATGTTTTCTTCGCTAACCCATGATGGTGCTAAAGCAACACTTGATGCATTAGATGCTGGCGCGTTAGATTTTTTACCTAAACGCTTTGAAGATATTGCATCAAATAAAGATGATGCGATTAAGCTTTTACAACAAAGAGTAAAAGCATTAGGTCGTCGTCGTTTATATAAACCAAGAACCAGCTCCACTACCTCAAGAGTTGTAGGCTCTAGCCTTGGCAATGCAGCAACAAGTGTTAAACCATCTTTGAGTGCTAGGTCAACGACTGCAAGTTCTGCAAGTCAATTGAATAGTGCCTCTAATTCTACCTCTGTGGCTTCGATTAGAGCCAGCGGTAAAAAATATAAAGCTCTATTAATCGGTACGTCAACAGGCGGCCCAGTTGCATTGCAAAAAATATTGACGGCTTTTCCTGCTAACTACCCCCATCCTATTTTATTAATTCAGCATATGCCTGCAGCATTTACTCCAGCATTTGCAAGCAGGCTTAATAGCTTATGCAAGATTGAAGTTAAAGAAGCACAAACTGGCGATGTATTAAAGCCAGGCTGCGCTTATCTTGCGCCAGGTGGTATGCAGTTAATGGTAGAAAAAAGTGGCAGTCTTGGTCGTTTGAAAGTAATTGCCGGTAATGCTGATATGAATTACAAACCGAGCGTGGATATCACTTTTGCTTCAGCTTCTAAAGCTTTTGGTAGCGAAGTTATGGCGGTGGTATTAACCGGTATGGGGGCTGATGGCCGCGAAGGTGCTAGAATGTTGAAAACGGCTGGTTCTACCATTTGGGCTCAAGATGAAGCAAGTTGTGTAGTGTATGGTATGCCCCAAGCCGTTGCTTCTGCGGGTATTTCTAGTCATTCAATTGCATTAGAAAATATGGCTGAAGCTATAATAAAAGAAACTGCTCGTGGCTAAGGTTAAGCAATCAATGTCGACACAGCAAATGCTACTGGTGTTTCTATTGGTTATTGCTGTGATTTGTTTGGGGAGTTTATATTTTGATTTAGCCAAAAAAAATCGAGAACTTAACGCTGAAGTCATTGAGTTAAAAGCTTCACAAGTTTTGTTAATGGTTCCTGACGAACAGGCTGAAGACATTGCTAATTGGTTAGCAAAATATCCTGAGCAAACCAAAGCTATGGCTGCAAGGGCGGCTAAAGGTGAAGATATCACTATGGCATTTGGCCCAGGGACTGAACGTGTCAGTCCTGATTCAGCAGCTCCATTTTTAAGCAATAAACAAACAACTAATCCTGCACTTTCAAGTCAAGCAGTCACTGAAAATGCACAAGGTGTAAAAGTTATCACGTTGCCCCATGGTGGGATCCGCGTGACAACGCGAGAAACAGAATCACCTAATAATAAATAGTGCAATTAATACTGAGTGACGAGGCGTGATTTGAAAGTATGGACAATAGCTAATCAAAAGGGCGGAGTTGGTAAAACAACAACGGTTGCGAGTCTTGCTGGTGCTTTGGTTAAGCGAGGCCAACGAGTATTAATGATTGATACCGATCCTCACGCGTCACTGGGTTATTATCTAGGTATTGATTCTGAGCAAGTGCCTAGTTCTTTGTACGATATTTTTCTTGCGCATAAAAGCCTTACACTAGATGCTGTTGAAAAACATATTGTTCCTACATCGATTGATGGTTTAGATTTAATACCAGCGACAATGGCATTAGCAACATTAGATCGCGCTTTAGGTCATCAAGAAGGGATGGGGTTAGTACTTCGCAATGTGATTTCATTACTTGAAGATAAGTATGATGTCGCTATTATTGATTGTCCGCCGATATTGGGCGTATTAATGGTAAACGCGCTTGCTGCAAGTGAGCACATTATTATTCCTGTACAAACTGAGTTTCTGGCGATTAAAGGCTTAGAGAGGATGGTCAAAACTATGGGGTTAATGGGACGTTCTAAAAAAACATCTTATAGTTTCACTATTTTACCGACCATGTTTGACCGCCGCACCAAAGCCTCACCAACAGCGCTAAAGTCCTTAGAAGAAACCTATCCTGATACTTTATGGCCGGATGTTATTCCTGTTGACACTAAATTTAGAGATGCCAGTTTAGCCCATGTGCCTGTTTCGCATTTTTTTCCTAGTTCTCGCGGCATGAAAGCTTATAATCGATTATTAGACTTTTTGTTAGCGAAGGAGTTTAAGCATGTCAAAATCGGTTGACGAGACTGTTTTTGATTTCTTCTCAGTTCTATTACAAGAGCCGGCTATTGACGCTCCGATTCATGACGCTCCGATTGATGATGCTCCAATTCATGAAGCATCAGTGGCAGATACGTTAGCGTCTGATTTAGCTTCTTCGAATGAAAAAATTAGTGGGAAATTCTCTAAAATAGATTCGGTCAGCTTAAAAAAACAGCATTCTAAAACCATCTCCAAACCCAATATTCAGAGTCAGCTTAATGGCAACCCTCAGCTTAATGATAATGAGCTTACGGGTAAGTATAAGCCGGTGGGGGCAGCCCAAACGGTTAAAGTTGATCCTTCTGAAGCGAAAAAAACCTTTGCTGAGCCTCAGGTCGATAAAGCAGCACTTTCAAAATTATTGTCAGCGGTATCGAAACCCGCTATCAAACTAGAGCAAGATTCTGCAGTAAAAGGTTCAGGTACGGTAGAAGCAAGTACTGCACCAGCTCAAAGAACGCAGCAACAAGTGCAAGATGATATTAAATCGAAAGCTCAATTAGTTAGGCAACAACTCAGTCAAGTCATTGCAGAAAAAGCTGTAAGCGAGAAAATTGAGACTTTATCTGCTATCGATAATAAAGAATCTGAAATTTCAGCCGATATAAATCTAGATAAAGTAGAAACTAATATTAGTGAGACTGACAATGAAGCTGATTCAATAGACATTCAACCGTCAAAGCTTCAGCAGTCGGCTATACCGCCAAGTATTACGCGTAATTTACAAGATGTATTAGATGATGAGTTTCAGGTTTTATTTTTTAATGTTGCGGGGTTAACCCTTGCTGTGCCATTGGTAAGTTTGGGTGGTATTGTTAAAATAGAGCATATAAATCATTTAATTGGTCGTCCAGATTGGTTTTTAGGTGTTCAAACTCATCGGGATCAAAAGGCAAATGTAGTCGACAGTTGCCGTTGGGTAATGCCAGAGAAATATACTAAAGAATTGGCAGATAGCATTGATTATCAATATTTAGTGATGCTTGAAGACAGTGACTGGGGGCTTGCATGCGAATCTCTAGTTAATGCAGTTAGAATAGATAAATCACACGTTAATTGGCGTGAAAAACCTGGCAAGCGCCCGTGGCTTGCTGGAGTAGTAAAAGAACAAATGTGTGGTATTTTGAACGTGCAAGCACTTATCGAAATGCTAGATGCAGGATTAGGTTGTCAAGATTCGATTGACTGAGGTTATTTATGACAGACTCGAGAAATGTTGCGGCAGTTGCTGCAGGTAAAGAAGACGTAGTATTACAGTGGGTGACATTTAAGTTAGATAATGAAACCTACGGTATTAATGTTATGCAAGTTCAAGAAGTCTTGCGTTATACCGAAATTGCACCAGTACCCGGTGCACCTTTGTATGTACTAGGTATTATTAATCTTCGTGGTAATGTCGTTACAGTCATTGATACCCGTTCACGCTTTGGTTTAGATGCTGCTGAAGTGGATGACTCTTCAAGAATTGTTATCATTGAAGCGGAAAAACAAGTGATTGGTATATTGGTCGATAGCGTTGCAGAGGTAGTTTATCTTCGCCGTTCTGAAATTGATAACGCACCAAATGTAGGCACAGAAGAAAGCGCTAAGTTTATTCAAGGTGTTAGTAACCGTGACAATGAACTATTGATTTTAGTCGATTTAGATAAGTTATTATCAGATGACGAGTGGGCAGAAATTACTCAGTTATAATAATATTTTCAGTCTAAGTTGTTAGCCGATGAAAGCCAGCATTATTTTTTGCTGGCTTTTGTGTTTTAATGTCTTAATTCTATTTACTAAGGAAAATAAATGTCGCAAGAATTGCTCATTATCACCGTTGTTTATGTTGTTAGTTGCGCTGTCATTTGGATGCTCTTCAGTAAAAAGACAACAAAACTACAGAGCAAAGTCGATGCTTTAACTGTATTAGTAAAAGAAAATGATCGACAGCGTGAAACCGTTAAAAAAGAATTGCAAGAATTGCGCAGCGGCACAATCGGTGTCGGTAGACGAGTTGTTGAACTCGAACAGAAAATTAGCAAACAATCTGAGCTTATTGAAGAGGCTAGCCAACAAGATCCGCAATCGAAGATGTACTCTAGAGCCCTTAAAATGGTCGGTTTAGGTGCTGGAATTGAAGAGTTGATGCAAGAGTGTGAGCTGCCAAAAGCAGAAGCGGAGTTAATTATTCGGTTACATAAAAAGTAATTCTGTTATTTATGCTTTTTCGATAATTTTTTGATGAAGGTTGTTCCATTGTTCCGGAAACTTTCCATCAAGCATATAAATAAACGCAATAAGCTCTGCAATTAACGTGTAGAGCTCTTCTGGTACTTCTTCACCTAACTCTAGCAATTGCAAAAAGTTGCTTAGGTGCTCATCTTGGTGGATATACACTCCAGCCTCTTGGGCTAAAGATATAATCTCTTCCGCAATCAAATCTGTGCCAGTAGCTGTAATGGTAGGGGCAGTGTTTCCATCAAAACTTAATGCCACTGCTTTTTTTACTTCAGTCATTTGGATTACCTATCTTGTTTAGAAGGCTATGCATTGGTTTTCACCAAGTAATGATCACCTGGTAACAGGGTTGCTGGTACCACATCAATTTGAGTACTGATATCTCTTGCTTGTAGGCCCACTTGCTGAATTTTACTTGCAAGAGAGGTTTGATATTGCTCAACCTTTTCTAGCACTTTTATATCATTGCCTGTAAAGGTGAGATCAAGGTAATCACCTTGTTTATGAGCCTTCACCAGTAGTGGACCTTGAGCTAGATTAAACTTAAGCTGCAATTGCCAAGCTGCTTTCTCATTATCAGTATCGTCTTGTGGTTCCTTTTCAAACTTACCTTCTAATTGCTCATCTCTTTGGCCAATCGAATATGGCAAAGCAAAATACCAAGTTAGGTTCTGATTAGAGTCGCTACTGCTTTGCTGATAGAGTCCGATACTGCTGGCAAGTTTTCCCATTGCATCAAGGCTGCCAGCTTTATCTAAGGCGGCTAATAATTGTGGCGCAGTAGAATTTGAATTGAATACTTTTTGCTGCAGCTTTGCCATATAAGCTTGTAATCGTGGACTCATCGCTGAGCTGTTAGTGTTTAATTTAAAACCTAAAATTAGCTGAAATAGAGTGGTTATCGCACTACCAGAAAGGTTGATGTTAGAAGCAGAAACTGCATGTGATAAGTTTAAGCTTGCTAGACTTTTTAACTCTGCTTTGAGTAATTCAGGGTTTGCAAGTTCAGTTAAAGGCGACGGGTCGAGTCTTGGGATTAATTTTAACAATTGAGTGGCAAGGTTTTGCTGCAGGTTCGAATTTGCTTGGGTGGCTTGTATTGGCAATGCACCCGCTTTAGATAAATTTTGACTCAGAACTTCAATTGGTGATTTTAAAGCGTTATCTAACCGAGCTTGAGCCGCAGAATGTTCAGGGTTAAGTTTACTGGCAAGTAATTTAAGCTCATTGACTTGATTAGCTGTAAGGGTGTTTTCTGGCTTGAGCAAGTTTTGAGTAATTTGTAAATCCAATTGTTTAAACTGATTTACTGTTAATTTGCTGCCTTGATTTAACTGATGTGTTAATTGCTCAAGAGTCTGGCTATTTAACGGCTGGCGCAATAAAGCATTCAAATTCTGTGGTAAGTCATGATTTGATGTTGTTGAAGTCGAGGACTTTACTGATGAGTTATTAGTGATATTTGCAGTAAAGGGGAGCTGTTCTAGTTTTTTTAAAAATTGGGTTAATACTTGTACTGGTTCTTGTTTACTGATGACGGTATTCGTTGTTTGAACTAAAGCTAAATCTATAGATTTATTTGACGTTGGCGTCATTCTCACACTGTCGATAAGTTGTATTGGACTTAATCTTAAAAGCAGCTGCCCTGCTGATTGGGTAATTTGAGCTAAATTGTGACCTAAAGGCAGCTTGTTAAGCGGTGAAATCATCACGTTAGTGCCATTTTCAAACTGCAAGCGGTTTGTATTTATCTCTACTAAAGGTAAAGGGTAGCCTTGCGGTCGAGAGGCTAGAGTAAGTAGTTGTTGCGAAGATACTCCATTTGATTGTGCTAAGTTTAGTATCTCTATTGGAAGATTCAGTTTAATTGCTTGAGAAACTAAAACAATCTGTTGATTCAAAGGCTGATTTGCTGAATTTACTGCTTGTGCATTCATGGTTTGTAATTGCTGTAAGTTACCTGCGTTAAGCATTAATTTCGCGCCAGTTTGAATTAACCTACTAATTTGTTCATTAGCCTTAAATTGGTAATGTCTGCCATCAATCACAATGGCGATACTATCTGACTTAACTGAACTAGCCGAAGAAATTGAAGCCTGATTGGTTACTGTCGCAGGTAGTAATACGGTGTTAGTTGCTAAAGAACTTTGGGCTAACTGATTGGTTGATTGTTTTGTATTTGATGAAGGGTCAGGGAGATTGTTATTGGTGATATTAGTGCTATTTGAACCAGTGTTTGTAACCTTGGTACCAGAAGTGATTTTTTCTCCATGAGGGTTTTGAGCCTCAATTATCGAAGCTCTACTAGTCTGCTTGTCCGTTGATATGGTGTGTTTTATTGATGTCATGGAAAATCTAATAGCACCTTAAAATATGTTCTATTACAAATTAATTGTTGATCTATGAAGTCTCGGCAGTATTCTTAGCGATAATTGATTTACTAGAATGTTATCAAAAATTGCATTTAATCTATTTCGTTTTACATTAACCTTTATCGACTCGAAATGTTGAAGCTTTAATGTTTCAGTGCATTTCCTGTCGGTGATAATTTGTGCTTTACTCAGTAGTAGACAGGTTAGTTACTGTATTGCTTTTGTGCATTATTAATTAATTTTAGTAGATTAAACTTTGATTGTATTGGGTTAGTTATTCCCGTAAAGAGAGATGTATGAAGTATAAATGGATGTTACTTTCTTTGTTGTTGGGTTGTGTTTCTGCTTCAATAAAAGCAGAAGGTGTCAGTGCAGAGAGTACTGAGAGCGAGCATGTTCAAAAACCTGCTGTGGAGATTATCTATACTGATCCCCGTGACCCTATCGAAGGCTTTAACCGTGCAATGTGGGACTTTAATTACCTTATTTTAGATAGACATCTATTTCGTCCTATTGCTCATGGATACAACGATTATCTGCCATCTCCCGTTAAGTCTGGTGTAAATAATTTTGTCCGCAATTTCGAAGAACCAAGCTCTTTAGTAAATAACGCTTTACAGGGGAAGTGGGGCTGGGCAGCTAATGCTGGAGGGCGTTTTACAGTGAATACAACCTTAGGTTTACTAGGGGTTGTGGATGTAGCTGACATGATGGGAATGGTTCGAAAACAGGACGACTTTAATGAAGTGTTAGGTTATTACGGTGTCCCCAATGGCCCTTATTTTATGGCGCCTTTTTTTGGTCCGTATGTGACAAGGGAACTCGCGACAGATTGGGTTGATAGTCTATACTTTCCTTTATCAGAGTTCTTATTGTGGCAATCTATTTTAAAATGGGGATTAAAAAATCTCGATTCTCGTGCTTCTGCTATTGATCAAGAACGTTTATTAGATAATGCGCTTGATCCATATACCTTTGTCAAAGAAGCTTATTTTCAGTATATGGATTACAAAGTTTATGACGGTAATGTGCCTTCTAAACAAGATGACGATGAGTTACTCGAAGAATACCTATCTGAACTCGAGTAACCCTGCCGAAGTATAAAGCTTCTTCGGCAGTTAGCTGCCGAGGGAGTTGTATGGCATTAACAGATGTCGCAGTGCTTTTAGTTGAAGATGATTCAGTTTTTAGACAATTACTCGCGGATTTTTTAACCCAACAAGGTGCCGTTGTATTTGAAGCCTGTGATGGTGACGAAGGCGTCATTGAATTTAAATCACATACTGTCGATATCGTCATTGCTGATTTAAGCATGCCAAGGTTAGGTGGACTTGGTATGTTAAAGCAAATCCTCAAAATAAATCCTGCAATTCCGTCTATTGTGATTTCTGGCAACAATGTAATGGCTGATGTAGTCGAAGCTTTGCGTTACGGTGCTAGCGATTATCTAGTTAAACCTGTTGCTGATTTTAAGATTATTGAACAAGCAATAGAGCAAGCTATTTCACCAGCTAATTCACCTGAGCAATCGTTTGACAGCATAGAATTTGGTCCGTTAGATTTTACTGATAGCGACGCGGTGATGAACTCAGCTGCAAAAATGAGTCAAGATTTATCCTATCAAGAGCTCAGTGATAACTTCACTTTGCTTGAACATAATGCAGAAGCTGCTAAAAGTGTTCAGCAGCAATTATTTCCAGCCTCTAATGTCCATTATCCCAAGGCTCAAATTCATTATAGCTTGTGTAAAAATAGCGACGTCAGTGCCTACTTTATTGATTCGACTATGGTCGGTGATAATCATTTGATCATGTATATGGCTCACTTTCACCCTGAAGATAATCGCGCGGCTTTTGGTTGTGTACTACTTAGAAGTTTCGTAAATCAAAAATTAAAATTGTATAGAAATGGTCTCAGTTCGACCTTGGTTGAGCCATTTAATATGTTGAGTTATCTCAATGATAGAATGGTTAACTCAGGTTTGAATCTTTACGTGGATATTGTTTATGTCGCGATTGAGCTGATGAACTTTCGAGTCGCCATCGGCCAAGCTGGTAGCGGGTTGAGGTGTTACTTAAGAAATGATAATGGTTTAGCGCCACTTGCGCTTTCTGAATCTTTACAGCTTGGTACTGTTGAGTGGAATAAGCCGAGCATGCAGTTTAGAACTTTGATGCCAAATGAGAAAATTTGTATTGCGAGTAATATTTCTCATCACCGGAATCTATTAATGAAGAATAAATTTGATGGATTATTTTATGATGAAGAATTGCCAGCAGGTGGTTTTATGGAGCTAGAAGTTATCTGATGTTTCTGTAGCTGTAGCTGTAGCTGTAGATTGTATGCATAAGATAACCGTAAATTTACATGTCGTTTGAACATAAAAAAACCTCGCTATTGCGAGGTTTTTTATGAACAATAAACTTAGTACTTAGCTAGGTTTAATTGCTTCATGTTCAGCGGTAACTGCCATTTCTTCAGTTAATGCTTGTTCTTCAGTTTCATTGTGTCCTTCAGCGCCATGCATCCAGTCAACAAGCTTGTCAGCCATAAAGTAAAGAATGATACCTGATACAGCAGAGGTGATTGCGATACCTGCGAAGATGGCCATAGCGTTTGCTAATTGCTCTTCTTTCTCTCCGCCATGTCCAATGAATGAACCAACGATACCGCCTACTTTGTTCGCAATAGCAACGAATAGGAACCATGCACCCATCATAAGCGAAGCAATACGCAGAGGAGCAAGTTTAGTTACCATAGAAAGACCAATTGGAGATAAACATAGCTCACCCATTGTATGGAAGAAATATGCACCGACTAACCACCACATGCTTGATTTAGCATTTGCGTCGCCGCCCATTTCAAGTACAGCACCAATCATGAATAAGAAACCAATACCCAGTAACACCAGACCTAATGCAAATTTAACTGGTGAGTTTGGTTCATTCTTACCGAGGCGGATCCAGATAGAGGCAATCACAGGTGCAAAGATTACAATGAACATTGCGTTAAGGGATTGGAACCATGTAGTAGGAACTTCCCAGCCGCCAATCATACGATCGGTGAAGTCGTTGGTGAATAAGTTCATTAGACCACCGGCTTGTTCGAAACCAGCCCAGAAAATGATGGTAAATAGACCCATAACCATGATGACTTTAATACGGTCACGTTCAATTTTAGTCAGTGGCTCTTTACGCACTTCACCCATTTCCTGTTGCTTTTCTTTTTCAAGTTTAGCTGCAGGGTAGCGACCAATATCACCCAATAGTTTTTGAGCAAAAATAAATTGGATGATTAAAGAAAGTACCATACCAATACCGGCACAAAGGAAGCCCATTTGGAAGTTACCGTCGTAAGCCGCAACAACAGAACCTACAATGATACCAGAAAGGAATGCACCAACGTTGATACCCATATAGAAGATAGTAAATGCCCCATCACGACGATGATCGCCTTCTTCGTATAAGTCACCAACCATAGTAGAGATATTTGGCTTGAATAGACCGTTACCAATGATTAGGGTAAATAAACCAAAATAGAATGCTGTAGTTTCAGCACCAGGGATCCAGCTATGTGGGAAAGCGAGGATGAATTGACCGGCTGCCATTAATGCACCACCAATCATGATGGCTTTACGTTGTCCTAAATAATTATCAGCTAACCAACCACCGATGAGTGGGGTTAAATAAACAAGACCGGTGAAAGTACCGTAAAGTGAGATTGCATCACCTTGTGTCCATCCAAGACCATGTCCACCTTCTGTTTGAACTTTATCTACAAGATATAACACCAGAATGGCGCGCATTGCGTAGTAACTGAATCTTTCCCAGAGTTCTGTTGTAAACAGCAGGAAAAGCCCCTTGGGGTGACCAAGCATGGTCCCCTGTGGTTTTGCATTGCTCATTAAGTCTTCCACCTTAAGCTTGTGATTGCCTGCGGGACAAAGGTCGCCACAGAAATTGTTGTCTGCAATGGTAATTAATTTCAACGTATTGATATTTTCAGGCTTAAGCCTTTTAGTGTTTCAATTTAGTTGCTATAAAATTAATCACTTTGTTGTTTATTTATTATATTAAATATCGTCTTTTTAATGTTTTAATCATGAAAACCTCAAAAAGCTAACCTTATATACCCTTTAAAGCCCCTAGAAGTCAATGCTAGTGGGGCATCTGGCAGAGTAAATACTTGTACAAAATTACCATTTAATACAAATTCTGAGTTACGTGTGTTGTGGTTCGGTGGGGTTTTGTAAATATTGTTCTTTAAAAGTATTGGCGGTGGAGTTGGAGCAAAGATGACAAATAATTTAGTACTTAACCTTAAACGAACAATGAACGAGTATTAGAATTGAATCTATACTTGTGTTTAGATGTGGTAATTGCTTTTCAAAGTCTTAACAAGGCTATAAAATGCAACTCATTGGATTTACGTTGCTAAAGCAAGTTGTGAGGAAAGTTGTTAATGTTTTGGTAACAATTGCTGGCGGTAATTCAGGTAACTAACAAGGTTGGAGGTTGTATGTTTTTTAAATTATTACTCTTGTTAGTGTGTACATGTCTCAGCCTGCCAAGTTTTGCTTGGGAAGATACCGATAAAGATGGTGTACCTGATAAAAAAGATGCCTGTCCAGAGACTCCAATGGGTGTTGTGGTGTTAGCTAATGGGTGCCAAGAAATTTCTGATTTAATCCCCAAGAGTGAATTACAAAACTTGGATATGCAGCAAAATAAAATCAGTCATGTTTCTTCAAAACAAGGTTTAAAAATTTATTTTGATTTTGGCCATGAAGATGTTCTAACCACACAATTGCCAACAATTGAAAAAATGTTACCTCTTTTACGGGAAAGCCAAAATATTTTATTGGTTGGGCATACTGATAATGTCGGCTCTGAACAAATTAATTTAAACCTGTCTTTGCAAAGAGCGTTGTCTGTAAAAAAGGTATTAGTTAATCAGTTTGATTTTGAGCCAAGCGGGTTAACAGTGCTAGGTAAAGGCAGTCTTGAACCCGCGGTTGAAAACAACACTGCTCAACAAAGACAATTAAATAGACGTGTAGAATTTGTAGTTAAAAAATAATTTTTATTAAGGGAGTACAACAATGGATAATATTGAAGGTCTAATGGATCAAGCACCTGAGTTTATAATGACTTACGGTCTTAAAGTTGTCATGGCGATTGTGATATTTATCGTCGGTAAATATCTTGCTAATGTGGCTAAAAAACTAACAACAAAAATGATGTTAGGCCGTAAAATCGATGAAACAGTGGCTTCATTTGTTGGCAATTTAGTTTGGGGATTGGTGTTTGTATTTACCATCATTGCAACTTTAGGGCAGATTGGAGTCCAAACTGCTTCTCTTGTCGCTGTTATTGGTGCCGCAGGTCTTGCTGTTGGTTTAGCGCTTCAAGGTTCATTGTCAAATTTTGCCGCTGGTGTGTTGATGGTTATCTTCCGTCCGTGCCGTGTAGGTGATTTTGTTGAGGCAGCTGGTGTTGCTGGTGTGATTGAAGAAATTACTATTTTCTCTACTAAACTTCGCACAGGTGACAATAAAACTATTATTGCGCCAAACTCAGCGATGATGGACGGCACAATTACCAACTACTCAACTAAAGAAACACGTCGAGTTGATTTGGTTATCGGCGTGGGTTACACCTCTGACATTGCAGAAACCAAGAAAGTTATCTCTTCTGTATTAGACAGTAATCAATATGTACTTAAAGACCCTGCTTACACAGTTGCACTTGGTGAACTAGCAGATTGTTCTATTAACTTTGTGGTTCGCCCATGGGTTAATACTGCTGATTACTGGCCAGCTCATTTTGAGTTACTAGAGCAAATTAAAAATGCGCTAGATGCTGCGAATATTGAGATTCCATTCCCGCAAATGGATCTACATTTAAAAGATATGCCAGCTCAGTAACATTGAATACACATAAATAAAGCCAGCATTAAATGCTGGCTTTTTTGTTTGCAACATTTAACTCAGCGCGGGTAATATTTTTTAAGGTAGAATGAGTTTTTTATAATTTTAAACTGCTTTTAAACGAGCTTGATGTAGTTGAGAATAAACATGATAGATTTTCGAAGTGATACCGTGACTAAACCTACAGATGCTATGCGTAAAGCCATGGCTCAAGCTGAGGTTGGTGATGATGTTTATGGTGATGACCCTACCGTTAACCGTTTACAAGATATGGCTGCAGAGCGTTTTGGCTTTGATAGCGCCTTATTCGTAAGTTCGGGTACTCAAGCGAACTTATTAGCGCTTATGAGTCATTGCGAGCGCGGTGACGAGTATTTATGTGGTCAACAAGCTCACAATTACAAGTTTGAAGGTGGCGGTGCTGCGGTGTTAGGAAGTATTCAGCCCCAGCCTCTTAATAATCAAGCTGATGGTAGTATCTTATTTACCGACATTGAAGCAGCAATAAAACCTGATGATGTTCACTTTGCGCAAACTCGTTTGTTGAGTCTTGAAAATACCATTGGTGGTAAAGTGTTACCGCTACAATACTTAGCCGATGCGCAAACTTTAGCGTTCAATCGAGGTTTGAAAATCCATTTAGATGGCGCGCGCGTTGCTAACGCTGCGGTTGCTCAAAATGTTCAAATAAGCGAGATTACTCAATACTTTGATTCTGTGTCTATTTGCTTATCAAAGGGCTTAGCAGCACCTATAGGTTCAATTTTATTAGGTGATGAGCGGTTAATTAACAAAGCCGTGCGATGGCGTAAAATGCTCGGTGGCGGAATGCGTCAAGCTGGGGTAATTGCTGCTGCAGCAGAACTTGCAATTACGGATCAAGTCGAGCGATTAGCTGAGGATCATGATAATGCTGCTTTACTCGCGCAACATTTAGCTGAAATGCCTGAATTAAGTGTTGATGTTAAACAAGTACAGACCAATATGGTTTTTGCAGAATTAGATAAACGCTACGATGTAAACCATTTAACCTTGTTATTAGCGCAGCAGGGGATACTGATTAGTGCTACTTACTCATTACGTTTTGTTACGCATAAAGATATCAGTCGACAAGACATTTTAACTTTCATTGATGCGTTAAAAACTTGCTTACCACAATCGGTTGTTAAGTAATTGGTCATTAAGTAGTCGATAGTCAAGTAAACGATAGTCAAGTAAACGAAAGCTGTAACCTTGAATAGCTTACAAAGCATAACTCATTAGAGGTTATGCTTTTTTTTGGTGCAAAGGTTATAAAATCTGCTTCTAGTTAGTTCAATAATATGAATATTCTAAAAGTGTGTTTTTGTAAGTTATTTAATATCAATTACTTAATATAATGGTATCGTTTTTGCTACCTCTTTAGGGGTATTCATAATGTAAGGATCAATATAATGGAATATATAAGCCGTCATATTGTAAAACCTATTGATTTAAATTCTGATAAAAACCTTTGTTGCGGCCAATTATTAAGTTGGTTGAATCAAGAAACATCGCTTTTTGCCCGCTGTGAAATGCACAGTAAATTGTTAATGCCTAAATTGGTTTCTGAGATTAACTTCATGAGTCCAGCAAAGCTTGGGGATGTGATTGAGTTTGGAATGGAAGTGATTAGTTTGGGACAAAGCTCGATCACTCTTCGCTGTAAAGTAAGGAATAGCTTTAATAATGCGCCAATCGCTTTTGTGGATAAAGTGGTATTCGTCAACATCAATGAAAGAGGATTGCCAGTTCCTCACGGTATTAGAGCCAATGCGGCTTAACCTGCTTGGTATGTAAAAGCCAGCTTCAATGAGATTGGAGCTGGCTTTTTAATTTATCGTGATTACGACTAAACTCGATACAAATTTAAGCTAGGTGCTAAAACGCTATACTAATGTAGTTTTAAGTGTGGGTGAATAATTCGACCAATACCCTTGGCTAGCATCATCAAGGTGCCTTTTACCACACCATGTAATTCAATCAAATGACGACGGTATAGCGAAGTATATACAAAGCGTGCAATCTTACCTTCCACTAACACACCGCCACCCATGAATGACATCAAGTTACCCACTGTATGAAACTTTGATAAGTTAACCAGTGAACCTAAATCTTTATATACGTATTTATTAATGGGCTCTTTACCATCCAACATCAAAATGATGTTGTCTGCTGTCATCAATGCCATTTGCCTAGCTGATTGACCGCGAGGAGGCACCCAGCTGCCATCGTCTTGCGGACAAGCTGCACAGTCGCCAATTGAGAAAATGGTGTCATCAAGTGTAGTTTGCATGTTTTGCTTCACCATTACTTGGTTAATATGGTTGCTTTCAAGGCCACCAATATTATTCAAAAAGTCAGGTGCTTTTACACCGGTTGACCAAATAACCATATCTGAAGGAATGAGGTTGCCATTAGTGGTTGATAAACCTTCTGGACTCACTTCCGTGATACGAGTATCGGTCATCACATTCACACCCAGCTGCTTAAGCTCGCGGGTGACAGAGTTTGATATTTCGACTTTATCGACTTTTGGCAGAATACGTTCATCAGCTTCGATTAATGTCACTTCAAGTAGGCTTGTATCAATTTTATAACCAAAGCCACTTAGCTGTTCAACTGCGTGATGCATTTCGGCTGACATTTCAACTCCCGTTGCACCTGCGCCAACCACTGCAATTTTGATTTTTTCGTCAAGTTGATGATGGCTTGCATAACGCATGAATTTATTCAGTAAAATTTTACGAATAGACATGGCTTGCTCAGTGTTGTCTAAGAACAAGCTATGTTCTTTAACACCCGGAATTTTAAAGTCATTAGCAACACTGCCAATGGCGATAACTGCATAATCGTATGGGATTTTACGTGCTGGAAGTAGTTCTTGGCCTTCTTCATCATTAATTGGAGCAAGAATAATGTGCTTTTCTTCGCGATTAATATCTATCATCGCCCCTTGCTGAAAATGATAACCATGATCTGATGCATGGCCTCGATAGCTAATGGCATCAAGACCAATATCAAGTGCACCTGTTGCGACCTCATGTAATAAGGGTTTCCAAACATGACTTTCTGCGCAGTCAATTAAGGTGACTTTTGCTTTGCCTTTTTTGCCAACTTTACGGCCAAGTTTTGTGGCGATTTCCATACCGCCTGCGCCGCCACCTATGATGACGATATTTGGAACTGCTTGCATCACGTGATGCTCCTTTACTTGAGATTAAATAGAATTGGGTAAAATTTCTTATATCAATAGCCTAATTACCCAAGGAGTGACTTAGTTAATTTTGGTTGATTGCATCATTGAGAATGAGTTGATTTGTGTGGCTAACTAGCCATAAGAGTTAAATCAACAACATAGCGTTTACGCTAAATCTTTGAACATCAGTTTAAGTCGGCAGAGCGTGTTTGGATTTGATGTTAGTTGGAGACTAAGAAATTTATATAGACGTGTTTATATATTAAACAGTGAATGTTCGTCTTAAATAGTTCATCAAAGTGTGACCGAATATTAGATGAGATTTTATAAATGAGAAATCGATCACTTTATTTAACAGTGATTAGTTATGTGACCTTAAAAACAAAACCGACAAGCGAAAACTTGTCGGCATCAGTTTAACTACGTTGTTTTATGAATGAATCGCTACGTAGAAAGTTGTGACTATGAATCCTGTGCTTTAGCAAGGCGACCATTATAGTCTTCAATAAGGTGAGCGATAATCTTTTCAGGATCTGCATCCTGACAACATTTATCTAAAAATATTTTAAAGGTAACAAGGGAATGAGCATTGTTGAACATTCGGTCACTTTGCATCGCGTAATAAGTATCATCGGTGTTGGATTTTCTTACGACAAACTCACCGTTTTCAAAAGCTTTTGTACCAGGTTCATCATGCCACTTTGTGATTCTGTTTAATGCGATTTCACTAGATTGATTGATTTCGATATGATTTAACCAGCTGGCTGGTTTTTCGTTTTCTTTGTAATGAGGACATCTTACGGTGTAGTTGTACACGTGAGTGATTGCTGTCATAGCTTACCTACTTTTTTAAGAATGTAATTCATCATAGACCGCTAATTTAACTTTGGTCAACGGTTATTTATAGAAGTTAGATCTAGTTAACAAATGTTCTGGCGTTAACTTTTTTAGTTGTTAAATATCAGTTGCTTAATGATTTTCGTGAAGTGCGCTGACGCCTGTTTTTTGTACCGCGCAGCTTGTTCTACATATATTGAACGCTGAAAATTCAACTATAAAACTTTCCAAGTAGAAACCTATGCACATTTACATTCAAATGTGCATAGTGATTCCTTTATAAAGCGACATTTATGGCTATCTTGCGGCTTTAGTTATCGCAAATTATTTAATCGAATATCTAATAAAGCCGCTAACTAATGCTATTTCTATATTAAAATGTGACTACTCAATACCATACAACTCAATATAATCGTCAGGTCATATAGTTGTTATGTATAGTGTAGTCACTTTATATTTATAGTGCGTTAGTAAATATTTCACAAATCTCAGCGTGGGTTGCTTGTTTAGGATTAGTAAAACCACAAGCATCTTTTAGTGCATTGTCAGCAAGGACAGGAATATCCTCAGGGTTAACGCCTAACTCAGTCAGGTTAGCCGGAATATTGACTGCGACAGATAAAGCTTTTATTGCATCAATTGCCGCTTCTGCACCTTGCTCATCACTCAGTTCTGCAATATCAACGCTCATTGCTTTGGCAATATCTTTTAACTTCGCAGGTACTACTTTTGCGTTGTACGCTTGTACATGTGGTAATAGCAATGCATTACAAACGCCATGCGGTAAGTCGTAAAAACCGCCTAATTGATGAGCCATAGCGTGAACATAGCCCAAACTAGCATTGTTAAATGCCATTCCAGCTAAAAACTGTGCGTAAGCCATTTGCTCGCGAGCATCAATGTTATCGCCTTGCTCAACAGCATTAATTAAGTTTGCTTGGATTAACTCAATAGCTTTGATTGCACAAGCATCGGTGATTGGTGTTGCAGCGATAGAAACATATGCTTCAATTGCATGGGTTAAAGCATCCATACCTGTTGCAGCTGTCAATGCAGCAGGTTTTTCTATCATTAACTCAGGATCGTTAACTGATAAAATTGGCGTAGTATTTTTATCGACGATAGCCATTTTAATATGACGTTTCTCATCGGTAATGATACAAAAACGCGTCATTTCACTAGCAGTACCAGCAGTTGTGTTAATCGCAACAAGCGGTAATTGCGGCTTAGCTGACATGTCTAACCCTTCATAGTCACTAATGTTACCGCCATTAGTTGCCACTAAAGCAATGCCTTTGGCGCAATCGTGCGGAGAACCACCGCCTAGAGAAATCACAAAGTCACATTCGTGAGCTTTTAGCATGGTTAAACCAGCCTCAACATTCCCCATAGTTGGGTTAGGTTGCACTCCGTCAAACACAAAAACGGCAATGCCATTATCAATGAGTTTACTGGTGACCTTTTCCACCAATCCGATTTTAACCAGTGGTGTATCAGTCACGATTAATGCACGCTTAAACCCTAAGGTTTTAATGTCATTAATTGCATCGTCAACACCGCCTTGACCAATTACATTAACACTTGGGATAAAAAATTTAGTAGCCATAATGGACCTCTTTAACGCGTAAGTTTATAAATGATAAAATTCTTTTCTGTCGTTAAAGTAACAACCAAACGCACTGCTTTTTGTGATGAAAATCATATATTCATACTTGTTTTGTGTGGTTTTGTAGTTTTAATACCAAATGGGGAGGTAGCGCTAATTTTGCTATTTAGGTTTGAACTAACGCATATTTATGAAGAAAATAAAAATGCCTACAACTTAATTAGTTATAGGCATTTGAAGTGTTCTAATCAGAAGAGCTTAAGATATTTACATTGCTGGGCAATTCGCTTCAGTCACACTATTGATAACAATTTCAGTAATAGGAACATCGTTACTTGTGCTAACGATATTGATTTGATCTGCCACATCTAAACCTTCGATGACTTGACCAAAAACAGCGTAACCAGGATTTGTACTATTTTGATAATCAAGGTCAGTGTTAGTTAACGCATTGATATAAAACTGAGAAGTCGCTGAGTTTGCTTCACTGGTTCTTGCCATTGCAAGAGTGTAGTGAGCATTAGTTAGGCCTAGGTTTGTTTCTAGTTCGATTGGGTCATAACCAGGTTTAGCAACTAAGCCCGTAGTAAATCCACCACCTTGAGATACAAAATTGTGGATCACTCGGTGGAAGATAGTGCCATCATAAAACTTATCATCTACATAACGTTTAAAGTTTTGCCCTGTGATTGGGGTATTGGTTGTATCAATTGCCAGTGTCATATCCCCAAGGGTCGTAGACATCAAATAACAGACATCAGCCTGTAGTTCTTTATCTTCAACTGGTGGAACGGGATCTGGATCGATAGGAGCTGGAGAGCTTGAATCTGAACTTCCACCGCAGGCAGATAACGTCAGTGCAAATAGCAAAGGGTACAACAATTTCATTTCAGGCCTTTATTGTTTTGTTTTTGTAGCTGCAATGTTGCTCAAATGAGGTGTTAATTGCAATAGGAAATCGCACAAGATACAAACTGTTACTTCGAGGGGGATTAGTCATTTCCTAAAGATTAATAGGGATTAATAAAGAATAGCTAAAGTTATAATGAAGATTTTAGTTACGCATTTAAAATATAGGTAAATGGCTAATTTGAGATTACTTCTGTGTTTAAGGGGATCGACTATAAAGGTTGTGAATAAATCGCAAAAATAGGCTTTAACCGTTACAATGACGCCATTATTGGTAGTGTATATTAGAGAAACATATGACTTTTGATTCAATTGGCTTTTCACAGCCTATATTAGATGCAGTAACGGCTTGTGGTTATGACTGCATGACGCCAGTGCAGCAGGTTGTGATGCCATTGGCCATTGATGGAAAAGATATTTTAGCCAGTGCTCAAACTGGAACAGGTAAGACTGCAGCTTTCTCATTACCGTTATTGTCTTTATTAGAGCAACAGCTTAGCGAGCAAGACAATAAAACAGCTTGGCAAAGGCTGCGCGTATTGATCATGACACCGACTCGTGAGCTCGCCATTCAGATTGAACAGAATATTGTTAATTACGCACAGTTTCTTCCGTTTGAAAGCGTTGCTGTTTATGGTGGCGCCAGTATCAACCCACAGCGTAAAGCGCTAACGAAAGGTGTAGATATCCTTGTTGCTACGCCAGGTCGCTTATTTGACATTATCGGTCAACATGAATTGGATTTATCGTTTGTCACTCATTTGGTGATAGATGAAGCTGACCGTATGCTGGATTTAGGCTTTGTTAAAGACATTGAAAAGGTAAAACGTTTAGTTAATCGCCAGCATCAAACCATGATGTTTTCAGCGACCTATTCAGAAGCTGTAAAAAGCTTAGCTGCAAAAATGCTGAATGAACCTGAGTTTGTGCATGTATCGAATCAAACGACAGCGGATACAGTTTCTCAATCTGTGTTTCAAGTGGATAAAAGACGCAAAGCGGAATTATTGTCAGAACTTATTGGCCGTAATAATTGGCAGCAAGTCATGGTGTTTACCAGCATGAAAGAAACGGCTGAGCATCTGTTAAAAGAATTGAAATTAGATGGTATTAAAGCCGCTGTTTTTCATGGCGATAAAACCCAAGGTGCAAGGAATAGAGCGCTAGAGGAATTTAAGTCTGGCAAACTAAGAGTGATGATTGCGACTGATTTGGCTGCCAGGGGGCTAGATATCGAAGCTCTACCTTTAGTCATTAACTTTGAATTACCACCTGAGCCTGAAGATTATGTCCACCGTATTGGACGAACTGGCCGTGCTGGCTTAGCTGGCGAGGCAATATCGTTAGTGGCACAAAACGAAATGGATTTATTAGCTGATATTGAAGCATTAATTAATACTCAACTAGATATTCATATTCACCCTGGTTATGAAGCTGGAGCACCTTTACCTGCAAGGTATCGCGACGTGGAAGTAGTAAAACCAAAAAAATCTTTTAAGCATAAAAGACCAAGTGGAAATCGAGGCAGTGATAAATCTAAGCCGACGCGTCAAGGCAAATACGCTAAAAAAGCTAAGTAAGTATTTTTTTTAGCCATCTAGAACAGGGAAGTTACAGCGTGATCCTCAAACGAATTAATACCAACATTATTACTGGCTTTTTAGGAGCAGGTAAAACCAGCCTTATTTTATCTTTACTCAAGTTAAAACCGCAAAACGAAACCTGGGCAGTATTAGTCAATGAATTTGGTGAGATAGGAATCGATGCAGGGCTTATTGGTGGTGTAAATACTGGTGATGACATTGTGATTAAAGAGGTCGCTGGTGGCTGTCTTTGCTGCGCTGCAGGTATTCCTACACAAGTTGCTATTAATCAACTTATTCAAAAAGCGAAGCCAGATCGTTTATTCATTGAGCCAACTGGTTTAGGCCATCCGGCTGAAATTTTAAAAGTGCTCACTAATGAATTTAATCAACAAGTATTAAAAGTGAATCAAACCGTTTGTGTGGTAGATGCCCGCAAAGTGTTAGATGAACAATACAGTAAAAATGATAACTTTAATCAACAAATGCAAATCGCCGATATTGTGTATGCCAGTAAAGTTGATTTATACCAGCAAAATGAACTTGAGAACCTTAGTGAGTTCTTAGGGCGATTTAACCAGACTAAATCGTTAATTAGTTCAGCCAGTGACACTTCTATACAGCAGTTATTTGCAGGCCTTAATAAACCGTTTATTGCCAAACAGAATAAGTCACAAGCAATGTGCTCAGTTACAGACAATAAATCACTTCTAGCTGGCAACTCACCATCAATATTTTCGCAGTCTTCATCCCAAAACGAAGAACCTCAGATTATCGAATTTAATCAGCAAGGCTTTTGGTTTAAAGAAAATCAAGGTGAGGGCGCGTTTAGTATAGGTTGGGTATTTGAACCCAGATTATGTTTTGATTTTGATGCTTTGATAAGTTTAGCGAATCATTTTATTGAAAAAAACATTGTTCGATTGAAAGCAGTGATGATTACAGAAGAGGGTATAGCGGGTTTTAATATGGTGGATGGTAAACTTTCTGTGATGGAATTGGATGAAACCATGGATTCTCGAATGGAGATTATTGCGCTATCACCATTAGCTGAAACTCAGCTTACAAAGTTATTGCTAGCCTGCTTACATCAAGATTCGAAAGTTTGAAATATTCATTTAAATAAAAGAGATTAATTATCTGAGTTAATCTCTTTCAACAATGTTTCTAGGGCTTAATGCTCTAACAACAGATTTTTAGACATAAAAAATATTCGCCATTATTCAAAGCTTGGTTTGCAGGTAAGACTAAAACAGCTTGCTGCCCCAACCGAGCTTAGCTCGTAATACATTAAAGTAATTATGCCCTTTAGGATGGATCATTCTTAATCTGTCTTCACTTCGACTAATTAAAATCTCATCACCAGGTAATACCGATAAATGGACGTGACCATCACAGCTCACTTCTAAGTTCTCGCCATTATCTGGTGATACCACAAGTTTAATAGTGCTACTAGCATCAACAACAATAGGTCTGCAAGAGAGTGTATGGGGAAACATCGGCACTAATATCAATGCTTGGAGGTTAGGGGTTAAAATCGAGCCTCCGGCAGAAAGCGAGTAAGCCGTCGAGCCTGTCGGGGTAGATACAATCATACCGTCTGCACGTTGGCTATACATGAACTGGTCATCGATATAGACCTCGAACTGGATCATGTGGGCAACTTTCCCTGGATGCAAGACCGCTTCATTCACTGCTGTATTACTTGATTTGAGCATTCCATGACGATGAACCTCAGCTTCCAGTAAAAATCGATATTCTGTGTCGTATTGACCATCTAACACTTTAGACAGAGACTCTTCAAAATTATCTGGCGGTAAATCAGTTAAAAAGCCTAGGTTGCCACGGTTAACACCGATCACTGCAATATCGTATCTTGCCAATACTCTGGCTGCACCTAACATATTACCGTCACCACCCACGACGATGGCTAGATCGCAACGCTCACCTAATTCAGTTAAATCAACGGATTCAATATCAACTTTGAGTTCAGATGCCACTCGCTCTTCAGCTAAAATCTCAAAGCCTTGCATAGACAACCAATGATGCAAACGCTTCAAAGTGAGGTTTGTACCTTGGTGATGTGGTTTGCCGATAAGGCCAATTGTTTGGAACTTTTTGGTCATATTAGTATTTGATTTGCTCAAAGGCTTGAAACAAAGAAATTGATCCCCATAATATGCCCATAGTAATCAGAAACAAAGCATTTTTAGCTGGAGTGAAAATGAGCAACGAGTCGAATAAAGCAGATCAAGAAGTAATTGATGCAGAAGTAATCACTGATGTTGAAACAGAAGTTGAAGCTGAAGCAACACAAGAAGTTGATGAGTTAACTCAAGCTAATCTTAAAATTGAAGCATTAGAACAACAACTTGCGGAATCTCAAGCAGCACTAGCTGATCGTAAAGATGTTGAAATTCGTGCTGCTGCAGAGACGGCAAACATCCGTACTCGCGCAGCAAAAGATGTAGAAAAAGCACGAGCTTTCGCCTTAGAGAAGTTTGTAAACGAACTTTTACCTGTGTTAGACAACATGGAGCGTGCGTTAACGGGTGTTAACCCTGAAGATGAAGCGACTAAAGCTATTGTTGAAGGCGTTGATTTAACGATGAAAGGTTTCTTAAGCTCTGTTGAGAAATTTGGTGTGGTACAAGTTAACCCGTTAGGTGATGCATTTAATCCTGAGCATCATCAGGCTATCGGTATGCAACCAAGTGCCGAATACCCGAAAGACACTGTTATGCTAGTGATGCAAAAAGGCTACACATTAAACTCACGTTTATTGCGCCCTGCTATGGTTATGGTTTCGCAAGGCGGCCCAAGCGTAGATACTCAAGCATAAGATATTTAATACATAATAAGTTATTAAAGCATTAGCGGCTGAAGTGTAAAGCTTGCAAGATATTTGATTGGGTAGTTTGATGTAAAGTTAAGCAAATTACCTATTTAAAATGATAAAAAAGGACTGCATGGCAGTCCTTTTTTGTGGCTGATTTATATTGAATCTTAGCCAATATATTGTTGAATTTGTTCTAGTACGCCAGCGCCATCAAGTTTTAATTCTTGAATTATTTCGTCTGGTGCGCCGTGCTTAATAAATTCATCAGGTAAACCAATTTGTAGCACTGGCTTGATGATTTTCATTTTTTGCAAAGCCTCGATTACACCGCTACCCGCACCGCCCATAATGGCGTTTTCTTCAAGGGTTACGATAATGTCGTGACTGTTTGCAAGTTCAGCCAGTAGCGCTTCATCTAGTGGTTTAACAAAGCGCATATCTGCAACGGTTGCATCCAATGCTTCTGCAGCTTCAAGACCCGCTGCTAAAGTGGTGCCAAAGTTAATGATGGCAATACTTGGGGCGTTGCTGTCAGAGCCTTGACGTTTAATTAAGCCTTTACCAATAGGCAAGGCTGTCATCGCTTCCGTTTGCTCGATACCTGTAGCGCTACCACGAGGGTAACGAACTGCCGTAGGACCATCTTTATAACGATAACCGGTATACAGCATCTGGCGACATTCATCTTCATCAGATGGTGCCATTATCACCATGTTAGGTACACAACGTAAAAAGCTTAAATCAAACGCGCCCTGGTGAGTTGGTCCATCTGCTCCGACAATACCACCACGGTCAATAGCGAATAATACCGGTAAACGTTGTAATGCCACATCATGAATGATTTGGTCATAACCACGTTGTAAGAACGTCGAATAGATAGCGACAACAGCATTGAAGCCTTCACAAGCAAAACCCGCACCTAAGGTAACAGCATGTTGTTCTGCAATTGCAGCGTCAAAGTATTGTTTAGGGAATTTTTGCGAGAATTCGACCATTCCCGAACCTTCACGCATGGCTGGAGTGATAGCTAACAGTTTTTCATCTTCTTTAGCAACGTCACATAGCCACTTACCAAACACTTGTGAAAAGGTTGGTGAAGTCGGTTTAGCTTTAGGTTTTCTAAATTGGGTGTGATCAAATTTAGGGACTGCATGCCAGCCAATAGGATCTTTTTCAGCGGGCTCATATCCACGACCTTTTTTAGTCATGATATGTAATATTTGCGGCCCCTTAAGATCACGCATATTTCGCAGGGTTTCAACTAAAGAGTCAACATCGTGGCCATCAATAGGGCCAATATAATTAAAACCTAACTCTTCAAAGAGGGTACCGGGTACGACCATGCCTTTAAGGTGTTCTTCAGTACGTTTAGCCATTTCTTTGATAACAGGCATGCCCTTAAGCACTTTCTTGCTACCTTCACGAATGGTGGTATAAAAACGACCAGACATTAGCTGAGCTAAATGGTTGTTTAACGCACCAACGTTTTCAGAAATTGACATCTCGTTGTCATTTAATACCACTAGCATGTCATTGTGCAGATCGCCTGCGTGGTTCATGGCTTCAAACACCATACCACCAGTCATAGCACCGTCACCAATGACGGCAACAACTTTACGATCTTTTTGTTCTTTTTCTGCAGCAACTGCCATCGCTAGAGCAGCACTAACAGAAGTGCCAGAATGGCCAACACTAAAAGTGTCGTACTCGCTTTCTTCGCGCCAAGGGAAAGGATGTAATCCATTTTTTTGACGTATGGTGTGCATCTGTTCGCGACGACCAGTCAGAATTTTGTGCGGGTACGCTTGATGACCTACGTCCCATACAACACGATCAAAAGGGGTGTTGTAGACATAGTGAAGCGCTACTGTTAATTCAACAGTACCCAGTCCTGAAGCAAAATGGCCACTAGAGTTACTCACTGACTTGAGTAAGAATTGTCTTAACTCATCAGATAGTTGTGGCAGCATGCCTTGAGGCAGCTTTTTTAAATCTTCAGGCGTATTGGCTTGAGCTAATACGGGAAATTGAGAATTATCGAAACTCATAAGGAGATAAACTGTCTCTTTTATAATCTTCGCGCAATGATATAGCGGGCGAAGTCTGCAATTAACTGGCTATTGTAGGTCAAATTGGCCAGCGCTGATAGTGCATCGTTAATTAGTTGCTCGGCGCATTTGTTCGCACCGTCAAGTCCAAGTAAGCGCGGGAAGGTGCTCTTATTGGCTTCTTCATCACTGCCTTGAGGCTTACCCAGCTCTTCAGTACTGGCAGTAATATCTAAAATGTCATCTTGAACTTGGAAAGCTAAGCCGATATTAGCGGCGAACTCTCGAATCATTTTTTGTTCGTCTTGGTTAGCATTAGCTGCAATTAATGCCAGTTCTGCTGCGCAGCTAATAAGCGCCCCCGTTTTTTTATTATGTAACTGGGTTAGCTGTTCAAGATTTATACGCTTATTGGTTGAACTCAGATCAATTGCTTGCCCGCCACACATCCCACTGTAACCCGAAGCTTTTGCAAGGGCAGTTACCATAGCGAGTTGTTGAGGTGGCGTAATATCGTCACTTGGCTGACAAATAAGTTCAAAAGCGAGTGTTTGCAGTGCATCACCAGCAAGGATTGCTGTGGCTTCATCAAAAGCAATATGCACGGTAGGCTGACCACGGCGGAGCGCGTCATCATCCATAGCAGGTAAATCGTCATGAATTAATGAATAGGCATGAATGCATTCAATTGCTGCCGCAGCATTGTCTAGGTGTTCTATTTTTGCGCCTAGCATTTCGCCGATACTGTAAACCATAAAAGGACGAATACGCTTGCCACCCAGTAAAGCACCATGGGTCATGGCTGCTTTTAATTCAGGTGCCGTGTCATCGAGTTCTGCGAGTTTATTTCGTAGAACGTTGTCGACACGTTGTTGATACTTTTCAATTGCTTGGGCTAACACGCTTATTCGCCTTCAACGGTAAATGGGCTCAGGTTGGTATCGTCTTCATCCAATAAAATTGATACTTTCTGTTGTGCTTGTTCAAGCTTGGACTGGCTTTGACGAACCAGCTTAATTCCACGCTCAAATTGTTTGAGGGCACTGTCTAGTGTGACTTCACCTTGCTCAAGATCTGCAACGATGTTTTCAAGCTCCGATAAGGACTCTTCAAAACTAAGATTCTCAGGTTTTTTTGCCACAATTATTATTCCTTCTGTTGTGCGGAGGACAAGGTATATCAGGGCGGGCTAAGGGTCAAATTGTGTCGTAGTTTATTTGCTCAATAGCACGCTTTGTGACTGAAAAATTATACAATTAATAAAAAATATCTAAACTTGGGCTAAGTTTGACCGATAACTATAACGAATGCCAGTTTCCTTAATCGACTAATAATATTCTTCTTCATTAAGACAATCGTTTTATAAATAAGAATTGATGGAATTTTTATCACAACTGGTCATTTTTTATTAGAATGCTGCGAATAGAGTATTTTTTTGTTATTTGAACTATTATCCCTGTCACTCAGGGTGTTACATTGATATTCATAACGCGGTTAATCATGTTAATGGTTATCAGTCAGTACGGCAGCATTTAAAGACTGCAATCAAGGAGAAATTGTGGATTTAGCAACCCTAATAGGTTTGATCGGAGCCTTTGCTTTTATTATTGGGTCTATGGTCAGCAGTGGTGGTATTTCAATCTTTGTTGATGTGCCGTCAGTGATGATCGTATTTATTGGTTCATTATTCGTCGTAATGATGAAGTACAATTTAAAGCAATTTCTTGGGGCGGTTAAAATTGGCGCCAAAGCCTTTATGTTTAAAATTGATAAGCCTGAAGACTTAATTGAACAATCGGTTAATATGGCCGACGCTGCACGTAAAGGTGGATTCCTTGCATTGGAAGAAGCACAAATCACCAACAGCTTTATGCAAAAAGCGGTTGATATGTTGGTAGATGGTCACGATGGTGATGTGGTTCGTGAGGCGCTTGAAAAGGATATTGCATTAACCGAAGAGCGTCATAAAACAGGTATAGGTATTTTTAAGTCCCTCGGTGATGTTGCACCTGCAATGGGGATGATTGGTACACTTATTGGACTTGTTGCTATGTTATCGAATATGGATGATCCTAAATCTATCGGTCCCTCAATGGCCGTTGCATTATTAACCACACTGTATGGCGCCATCATCGCCAACATGATTGCGATTCCTATTGCTGATAAACTGCAATTAAGAATGAGTGAAGAATTACTTAATCGTAATTTGATTATGGATGCGGTTCTAGCGATTCAAGATGGTCAAAACCCCCGTGTTATTGAAGGCTTTCTTAAAAACTATTTATCAGAAAAACAACGTCAAATTGATACAACGGATGGAGAATAACTCATGGCTAAGAAAGCCAAGTGTAATTGTCCCCCTCCTGGAGCCCCATTATGGTTAGCTACATTTGCTGATCTGATGTCATTGTTGATGTGTTTCTTCGTTTTATTGCTAGCATTCTCTGAAATGGATGTGATGAAGTTTAAACAAATTGCAGGGTCGATGAAGTACGCTTTTGGTGTACAAAATAAAGTAGAAGTGAAAGACATTCCTAAAGGGACTTCTGTGATTGCGCTGGAGTTTCGCCCCGGCAAACCCGACCCCACACCGATTGAAATTATCAATCAACAAACCAATGAAATGACCCAGCAAACCATTGAGTACCAAGCGGGTGATGATGCCAGTGCTGGTGGGGTGCAAAAGCAACAAGGTGAAGATAGAGGCGGCAATGCGGCAGCAACGGCGCAACAGCAAGCGCAAGCTCAACAATCTCAAGCGTCATCTGAGCAAGAAAACATTAACGACCAAGTTAAAAAGATGGCTGAGCAGTTGAATGAAGAAATTGTAGATGGAGCAATCGAAATTGAATCATTAGGCCAACAAATTATTATTCGTATTCGCGAGAAAGGCTCGTTTGCCTCGGGCTCTGGGTTTTTGCAACCACGGTTTAAACCTGTTGTACGCTCTATTGGTGATTTATTGAAAGATGTACCAGGAATAATAACTGTCTCCGGCCACACAGATGGTATGCACATAAGTAATGAGCTTTACAGTTCGAATTGGGACTTATCCAGTAAACGGGCTGTTGCTGTGGCACATGAGCTTGCCAAAGTAACAGGATTTGATGAATCTAGAATGCAAGTGGTTGGAATGGCATCAAATGCGCCATTAGTGCCAAATGATTCTAATCAAAATAGAAGTCGAAACCGCCGAGTTGAAATTGCCATTGAACAAGGTAAAGCTAAAGAGTCTAGAGAGATTGAAGCGATTCCTGTTCCTGAGCAGTGATGACTGAGTTTTAGTTTTGGTCTACTTATGGTTTTATCTGTTTTCGAACAGCTAAGTGATTTTAAACAAGTTTTAAATGGACATTTAAAGGCCGTTTTAATAATAGTCATGCACTTTTATTAAGCGGCTTTTTTATTGAATTTAGGTTAACTCACACAAACTGGTTACAGTCTGCGTAACGCTATTTAATGTGTTTGGTAAATAGCCAATTTTTGCTATAATCCCGCCCTTAAATGACTAGTCACCTTACTAGTCATCGTTTTTATGCCTGTTTACACCAATATTGAAGCTAAAAGTGAGCTCTCAAATAACCAAAGAGAACGACTTTAAAGCGACAGATTATTAGTGCTAATGAGGCTTATACCGAATCAGATGCCCGCGGAAGTCCAATGAAGTTTATCGTAAAGCTATACCCAGAAATCATGATGAAAAGTAAAACCGTTAGAATGCGTTTTACTAAAATCCTTGAAACAAACATTCGCAATGTACTTAAAAAAGTCGATGAAGATGTAAGAGTGCAACGCCAATGGGATCGCATCATGATCCACGTAGCTAGTGATGAACAAGCAAGAGTTGATGCTATTTCTGCGCGTTTAGAATGCATTCCAGGTATTGCACATGTCATCCAAGTTGATGAATACAGCTTTGAATCGATAGATGATATTTACCAGCAAGTATTGCCTGTTTATAAAGATGAGCTTGCAGGTAAAACTTTCTGTGTTCGTGTTAAGCGCACAGGTAAGCATGATTTTAACTCTATTGAAGTTGAACGTTATGTTGGCGGTGGGTTAAATCAACACACTGAAGCCACAGGCGTTAAGCTTAAAAATCCTGACATGACGGTAAACTTAGAAATCGATCATGAAAAGCTTTATATGGTTGTACGTCGTATTGAAGGGTTAGGCGGATTCCCAATGGCGACTCAAGAAGACGTGCTGTCTCTTATTTCAGGTGGTTTTGATTCAGGCGTATCCAGTTACCAGTTTATTAAGAAAGGCGCACGTACTCACTATTGCTTCTTTAATTTAGGCGGCGCACAACATGAAATCGGCGTTAAGCAGGTTGCTTATCACTTATGGCAAAAATACGGTGAATCACACAAAGTGCGATTCATCACTGTGCCTTTTGAACCAGTAGTCGAAGAGATTTTAGAACGCATCGATAATGGCCAAATGGGCGTAATCTTAAAGCGTGTGATGATGCGTGCAGCGACTAAAATTGCTGAAAAATACGGTATTCAAGCATTAGTGACTGGCGAAAGCTTAGGTCAAGTTTCTAGTCAAACACTGACGAACCTTAACGTTATTGACCGCTGTACTGATTTATTGATTTTACGTCCACTTATCACTATGGATAAGCAAGACATTATTAACGAAAGCCGCAAAATTGGTACAGAAGACTTTGCTAAAGCGATTCCTGAATATTGTGGTGTAATTTCGCAAAAGCCGACAGTGAAAGCTGTATTAGCTAAAATTGAAGCTGAAGAACTTAAATTTACAGAAGACTTAATTGATCGTGTTGTTAACGATGCGGTAGTTATCGATATTAAACAGATTGCTGAAAAGGTTGAAACCACTGTAAGCGAAACTGAAACGGTTGAGTCTATCGATAATGGTAACGTAGTGATTGATATTCGTGCTCAAGATGAAGAAGAGCAAAATCCGCTTAAAATTACAGATACTGAAATCTTGAAAATTCCTTTCTTTAAATTGGCAACTCAGTTTGCAGATTTAGATAAACAGAAAACCTATTTGTTATATTGTGACCGTGGCGTGATGAGTAAACTTCAAGCACTATACCTAACAGAGCAAGGTTATAGTAACGTTAAGGTATATCGTCCTTAACCGCAGCTTGATAATGTCATAGACCATATCATTAGATTAAATAGCCAACGGTATTACGCCTTTGGTTATTTTTTTAAGTGATTTATCAGTGAACTTGGATAATGTCATAGACAATATCATTAGATTAAATAGCCGACGGTATTACGCCTTTGGCTATTTTTTTAAGTGATTTATCAGCGAACTTGGATAATGTAAAATAATTGCTAATAAATAGACATAAAAAAACCGCATTACCATAAATTTGGCTAATGCGGTTTTTTTGAAACTGTTTTTACAGTAGATTATTCAGCAATGCGAACTTCTGCTGTGGTCACTGTTGTTTTGTCTTCTTTGTCGGCAACTAAAGTGCTTTTTACATCAACATCAATGTCTTTTTGCATGTCTGACATGCTTTGTTCAAACTCAGCATTGATTGAAGCTTGAAGATCGCTGATATCAATGGTGGTATCAGTTGCGTTCGCAGCAAAAGCAAAAGAAGAGAGTAAAGCTACAGTCGCTAAAGTTTTTAAGTTAAACATAAAGGGTCGCCTCCGGGCTGACAAATCACACTGTCGGACACTCCCTCTTTTCCATATTGAGATTGTCCAACTCACTAAATTTCAATGGTTATAATTTAAACGAACAGAGTGTTCTTTACAAACGACAAAAAATAACGATAATCATTAGAAAAACTAATTAAAAAACGAGAGATTGATCACTATGTCGAGAAGATTGCCACCTTTAAATGCTGTTAAAGCATTCGAAGCAGCTGCTAGACACTTGAGTTTTACTCGTGCAGCAGAAGAGCTATTTGTCACTCAAGCGGCGGTGAGTCATCAAATTAAAGCATTGGAAGATTTTTTAGGCTTAAAACTATTTCGTCGTAAAAACCGTTCTTTGCTATTAACCGAAGAAGGGCAGAGTTACTTCCTCGATATTAAAGATATATTTATCCAACTTGGTGATTCAACCGACCGCCTTTTAGCCAGAAGTGCGATAGGTTCATTGACCGTAAGTATGTCACCAAGCTTTGCTATTCAATGGCTTGTGCCAAGGCTAGCAAAATTTAGCGAAAAAAATCCTGATATCGATGTGCGAATTAAAGCCGTGGACAGTGAAGCTGATTCGTTAACTGATGATGTGGACGTGGCTATTTATTATGGCCAAGGAAACTGGCCTGGACTGCGCGCCGACAAATTGCGTAATGAAGTGCTTATTCCAGTATGTTCACCTTTATTGTTGAGTGGTCCTAAACCATTAGAGAAACCTAGCGATTTAAAAAATCATACCTTATTACATGACTCAAGCCGCCATGATTGGCAAGCTTGGTTTAGACAATGCGGGATTAGTGAAATTAATGTTAACTCTGGCCCTATCTTCAGTCATTCGTCTCTTGTGCTACAGGCTGCGGCGCATGGTCAAGGTGTGGCACTGGGCTATAGCGTACTAGCAAGACCTGATATTAAAGCCGGTCGATTAGTGTGTCCTTTTTCTGAAGTGCTTGTTAGCAAAGATGCATATTATCTTGTTTGTCAGCAAAATCACTCAGAACTTGGCAAGGTGGCCGCGTTTAGAGAGTGGATGGTGGACATGTTTGCTGAAGAATCCCGTAGCGAACTACTGGCTGGTGGCTAATACGGTTCCAGTGACTAGTACAAGAATCAAACTTAATGAGCAGTAATAGAAACAATGATGAAAGTTGATGAAGCAGTACCTAATAAACCCACTCAAGCCATTGAATCTATTTTACTGGGTGAGCCAAGTAAAACCTTAGTGGTATTTGCTCATGGCGCTGGCGCCAATATGCATTCAGATTTTATGGAGCAAGTAGCGGAAGACCTAGCTAAAACAGGCGTACAAGTTTTACGGTTTAATTTTTTGTATATGCAAGCCAACATGCAAGATGGAAAAAGAAGACCGCCTGATAGAGCGCCTAAGTTGCTTAACTACTATCAACAAGTTTTAGCCGACGTATTGAATCAAATTAAAGACGGCAGTTTGGTCACTGAAAATATATTCCTTATGGGTAAATCCATGGGAGGCAGAATGTCAGCTATGCTAATGACCCCTGAGTTAAGTGACATTGCTAAAGTGGAAATCCACCCAGAGTTTGAGCAAGTTAAAAAGCTTATCAAAGGCGTAGTGTGTTTAGGTTACCCGTTTGTGCCCCTTAAAGGTGGCGAACCACGTTTAGCCCCCATCAATAATGCCACGATTCCAGTGATGGTGTTGCAAGGGGAGCGAGATAAATTTGGTGGTAAAGCTGAAATCCCAAATTGGCCAATTGATGAATCAATCTCATTAGGGTGGATTACCGATGGCGATCATAGTTTTAAACCTAGGAAGTCGTCAGGTACAAGTTTAGAGGCTAATCTGCAAGCCTGCGTTAAACAATGTCAGCAGTTTATGGCATCACAGATTTAATCACTTTTTATGATAGTAGAATTTATAAAGGCAATGAAATGAAAAAAGGCTTGTTATTGTTAGCGACACTGAGCGGTTTTTTAGCGGTAGGGTTAGGTGCTTTCGGCGCTCATGGACTTAAAAATATCGCCCCACCTGAACTTGTCGCTATTTTTAAGCTAGGTGTTGATTATCATTTCTATCATACCTTCGCGATCATTGCGGTGGCATTTGCCGGCCATTGGATATCTTCAAAATTACTTAATTGGGCAGCGGGTTTGTTTTTTGTCGGCATATTGCTGTTTTCAGGTTCGTTATATGTGTATGCATTTACGGGGGCTAAATGGATTGGTCCGATAACGCCAATGGGCGGTTTTTGTATGCTTTTAGGCTGGTTGTTGTTTGCGGTGGCGATTTTTAAGCAAAATGACGACGTTAAAGCCAGTTAGCTTTAAAATTTAATATTCGTTATTTAATCAAGGCAGCTGAAATACACCATTTCAGCTGCTTTTTTGTTTTGTTTTTTTTGTATCTTCAATTTACACAGTGTCAGTAAAGTTGCGTATAATGCAGCTCATTATTGTATTTTTATTCGTACACACTAACGCAATTTATTATTGAACGGCGTTATTGAAGCTTAAGGTTCACCATGAAAAACCTATTTTTGTTCTGCCGTGCAGGCTATGAGAAAGATTGTGCTGCAGAAATTCAACAGCGCGCAGCTGACTTGAATATTGGTGGTTTTGTTAAAACCAATACCAACGATGCCTATGTTATTTACCAATGCTTTGAAGAAGATGGTGGTGAGCAGCTAGCTAAAAAAATTGAATTAAACTCATTAGTGTTTGCTAGACAAATGTTTGCAGCAAATGACTTATTAAAAGACTTGCCAGAAACTGATCGCATGACGCCAATTGTGGCTGCATTAGCGGGAGTAACTAAAGCTGGTGAGTTAAGAGTTGAGACCCCAGATACCAACGAAGCAAAAGAGCTTTCAGGTTTTTGTCGCAAATTTACTGTGCCGCTTCGTCAAGGCTTAAAAAAATCAGGTTCTTTACTTGCGCAAGAAAATGATAGAAGACCGATTATCCACGTATGTTTTGTTGCACCCGGTCAAGCTTATGTCGGTTATTCGCTGACCAATAATAGCTCGCCACATTTCATGGGTATTCCACGTCTTAAAATGGCGGCTGATGCACCAAGTCGCTCAAGTCTTAAACTAGATGAAGCTTTTGGCCACTTTTTAACTAAAGAAGAGCAAGAGCAACGCTGTCGTTCTGGTTTACATTCAGTCGATTTAGGCGCTTGTCCTGGTGGCTGGACTTATCAGCTTGTCCGCCGCGGTATGTTTGTGGCGGCTGTTGATAATGGTCCTATGGATCAAAAGTTAATGGATACAGGGCAAGTACGTCATTACCGCGCTGATGGTTTCCGTTTTGAGCCACCAAGAAAGAATATTTATTGGTTAGTGTGCGACATGGTTGAGAAGCCTTCACGGGTTGCTGAGCTTATGGAAGCTTGGGCGATTAATGGATGGTTTAAAGAAGCCATTTTTAACTTGAAACTACCAATGAAGAGCCGTTATAAAGAAGTAAGACAAATTCTTGATACTATGGCTGAGATTTTAAAAGAAAACGAAATCGACGACTTTAAAATTCAATGTAAGCACCTTTATCATGACCGTGATGAAGTGACGGTGCATTTATGGGTTAAGCCTAATACAGCTTGGAATTTTCACGATTAAGTAGCAGCTGATATCGCGTGTTCATATCGCGAATAAATAAGAGATATTAAAAAGCCCTTAGTGAATCACTAAGGGCTTTTTTAAAGGTTTTATATTACCGACTTATTGCCGTTTTAAATTAACCTAAACGGTCAATAACAGCTTGAGTGAAGTCAGTAGTACCATGAGTACCACCTAAATCACGTGTAGTACGGTCGCCTTCTTCGATCACTGCAGATACTGCACTGCGGATCATTTCAGCTTTATCTGCCATACCTAGGTACTCAAGCATTTGGATTGAAGCAAGAATAACAGAAGTAGGGTTAGCTAAGTTTTTACCAGCGATATCAGGTGCGCTGCCGTGTACTGCTTCAAAAATTGCAGCGTCACTACCAATGTTAGCACCAGGAGCCATACCTAGGCCGCCAACAAGACCTGCACATAAGTCAGATAAAATGTCACCGAATAGGTTAGTGGTAACTAAGACATCGAAGTTTTCTGGATTCATAACCAACTTCATACAAGTTGCGTCTACGATCATTTCTTCTGTTTCGATATCTGGGTAACGTAGGCTAACTTCACGTGCCACTTTCAAGAATAAACCTGAAGTAGATTTCATGATGTTGGCTTTGTGAACGATAGTGACTTTTTTGCGGTTTTCTTTTCTTGCAAGTTCATAAGCAAATGTTGTGATTTGCTCAGCGCCTTGACGTGTAATGATACTGGTGGCTTCTGCTGTAGCACCGTCATCAGATACTTTTTGACCTAGACCTGAATACATACCTTCAGTGTTTTCACGTACTGTAATGATATCAATATTGTCGTAACGTGCTTGAGTACCTTTAAAAGAAAGCACTGGACGTACGTTAGCGTATAAGCTGAATTTTTTACGTAAGCTAACGTTAATTGAAGTAAAGCCTTCACCCACTGGAGTCGTAAGTGGACCTTTCAAAGTAATACGGTTCTTCTCGATGAGATCTAAGGTACGCTGTGGTACTAATTCACCTTGTTTTTCTAGTGCGGCTAAACCGGCGTCTGCAAATTCATATTCAAAGTCGCAACCAGCCTTGTCGAGAATCTTTAAAGCGGAATCGATAATGCTTGGTCCAATCCCGTCACCTGGGATTACGGTTATAGTACGTTTTGGCATGGATAGTCCTTCCACTTAGTGGTTACTGCATTTTCCTGTAAGTGTTAATAACACGGTTACGGGACGATTAACTAACGGTTTTGTTGCGGCGCATTTTAACGAATTTTGAAATTTTTTTACAGGATTTAGTGAGTTTAATCACATATTTTTTATATTTTTTAAGTTAATCCTCAGCTGATTGCTTTAAGATATTCACAACAGCTTAATTTAAAGGTTCAATATGCGTCATATTTCGACTTTGATTGTTGCTAAAACGTTAACTTAGCGGGTCGATTTACCAAGACAGCTTATTGAGGTTAGATTTTTTGAACAGACGACTTTGGTCTAACAGCTTAATAAATAAACTTTATTATCAAGTTCGCTAATTTTAATACGATACTGAACGATATATTTCAAATTGAAGCCAATGTGTCGTTTTATCAAGGTTGAAGTAGAAATGAGTCATTAAGGCTTAACTGCTTAAAATAATAAATATAATGAGGATGACTTTGAAGTTACATAAACTTATTCCTTTGACGTTATTGACAGCGTCAATGTCGCTCACCGCGGCAGAACAAGCCACTTCTTTATCGCTGAATGACATCATGCATTTTGAAACGCTGAAACAGCCTGTACTTTCTGATAATGGAAGAACATTGGCAGTTGAAGCTATGCCTGATAGAGGTGATAGCCGTGCTTTAATCAATATCATTGAGTCTAAGAAGCAGTTTGTTATTGATGGCGGATCAGACGTTAAAGTAAATAGCCAAGGTAGCTATGCTATCGCGATGCTTAAACCATCTTTATTAGACAAAGAAACTTTAAAGAAGTCAGAACTTAATTCTGGACTGGCATTACTGAATACAGCAACGGGTGAACAACAACGTTTTGAAAAGGTAAAACAGGCAGAGTTTAGCGATGATGGATTATTTTTAGCGATCTGGTTTGACGTTGAAGATGAAAAAGAGGCTGATTCAGATGATAAAGATGCGCCTAAAATCAATGAAAAAGACATTGGTAGCGCGATTAAGCTGATTAAATTAGCTGACAATTCTAGCCATGATTTTATCAACGTAACTCAATTTGCTTTTGATCGAGTGGGTAAGAACTTTGTTGTAGCCATAAATGACAACAAAGCAAAACAACATTTCATCAAAAAGGTAAACCTAGCGAATAATACGCTAAAGCAACTGTATAAAAGTACTGATAATCAAATAGGTGAGTTAAGTCTATCTGACGATGGAAATTGGTTAGCCTTTACTCAAGGTAACGCAACTGATGACCGGGATGAGCGTGAGTATCAACTTTCGTTATTGAGTTTGGAAACCTTCGAGCTTAAAGATACCCCACAAGATGATGATTGGACATTAAACCAATATTCTAAAGTCTTTTTCTCCGAAGACAGTTTACGTCTTTTCTTGGGGCGTGTCCCACAGGTTGATAAAATTATCTCGCTTGCAGAAATAGAAACCGAAGCTGATTTATTTGATGAAACGGTGGTAACTGGTCTGCGCAATTTAAAAGTCTGGCATGGCGACGACCCCAAAATTAAGCCTCATGAAATCAAGCAATATTCAAAAGAGGTACAGCGCACTTATTTAGCCGTGCTTCATATTAATGCTAATCGCATTGTTCAACTTGCTGATGAAACGATCCCTAATGTTCTGTATGGGGAGCAACAGCGTTATTTGTTAGCGACATCTGATGTGCCTTACCAGAAGATGATTACTTGGGCTGGTTTTTATCAAGATGTGTATTTAGTTGATTTAAACACGGGAAGAAAGCAGCAGTTATTAACACAGCATCCAACAAATGAAATGCCAACATTGTCACCAAACGCACGCTTTGTTGCATATTACCAGCAAGGTCAGCTATTTATGTATGACATTGCAGGAGTAAGAAAGCACACTATTTCAAGAGATATTAGTGTGAGTTTTGCCAATGAAGACCACGACTACCCTGGTAATGCCCCTAGCTATGGGTTTGGACCTTGGTTGGCCGATGGTTCTGGCATTATCGCTTATGATAAATATGATGTTTGGCAGTTCAATACATCGTCTTTTGACGGATACATGCTAACAAAAGGGCAAGGTCGTGAAACGAGTACGCAGTTGAGAATTGAAGGTCTATATGAAGATCAAAATGCTCCTGCTGAAGTGACTCAAGAACAGTCTGTGCTTATTCATGGTTATAACGAATCGACTAAAGCTGATAGTTTATATAGTGTGACGATTGGTGTACCAGGTTTGACAGAGTTAGTGGACAGTAAAGCTAAGCTTAAAGTTCTTGCGCGTAGTAAGAATGCTGACACCATTGTGTATTCAAAAGAGCGCTATGATTTATACCCAGACCTTTACACAGCAAGTGTGACTTCACCAAATGATGCGGTTAAACAAACGGATCTTGATAAGCAACGCGATGGCTTTAATTGGGGCAGTGCTGAGTTGGTTCAGTGGAGCGATGCTGATGGCCGTAAAACCGATGGTGTATTAATTAAGCCCACCAATTATCAAGAGGGCAAGCAATACCCTGTGATGGTTTATTTCTATCGTTTTATGAGTGACCGTTTGCATTCATTCCCTCACATGGCAATTAACCATCGACCTAACTTTGCTTGGTATGCTGATAATGGTTACGCTATTTTCTTACCAGATATCAGATTTGAAGTCGGCTACCCTGGTGCATCAGCGGTTAAAGGGTTAACTTCAGGGGTACAAAAGCTGATTGATATGGGAATTGCAGACCCTGATGCTGTAGGTATCCAAGGTCACTCTTGGGGCGGTTACCAAACGGCTTTTGCTGTGACTCAAACCAACATCTTTAAAGCGGCTGTGACTGGCGCACCAGTATCGAATATGACCAGTGCTTATAGTGGCATTCGTCATGGTTCTGGTTTAGCACGTCAATTCCAATATGAAACAGGGCAAAGCCGTATTGCAGAAAGCTTATTTCAATCTCCGCAAAAATACATTGAGAATTCACCTGTATTTTACGTCGAGCGCATTCAAACACCTATGATGATAATGTTTGGTGACAAGGATGATGCGGTGCCTTGGGAGCAAGGGGTTGAACTTTATTTAGCTATGCGCCGCACTGGCAAAGATGTGGTGTTTTTACAATACGAAGATGAGCCACATCATTTGAAGAAGTACCCTAATAAACTGGACTACACTATTCGAATGAAGCAGTACTTTGACCATTACTTAAAAGGGGCAAAAGCACCAGAGTGGTTAGAGAAAGGTGAGGCTTATAAAGAATATAAGTAGCCTGAAGATTTACGGCCTATTTAATCACAAGCTTTGGCCAAGCTAGACATAAAAAATGCCACTTAATGTGGCATTTTTTATGTCTGAATTTTAAGCGTTTCATTTAAAATTAGAGGCTACTTTTGTAGAGATTTATTAGCCTGTTTTTCTTCACTAGCAGCAGGTTTAGAAGTTACTACCGGTGATGATTCTATGACAACATTCAATATCGGGATTTGTAGAAACTGATCGTAAGTTTCTTGTCCCCAAGCTATGAGTTGATCATCTTTAAATAATAATGGGGTGCACTCATCTTTGGTTGTTATACCATCAGATTTCACGTGATGCGTGCGGTAAAACATAATTTGAAAGTTAGCATCTTCGGTGGCTTTAGCTTCAGTAAAGTCAGCTCGTCCCATTTTCTGACGAATACTCGTGATACTCTGACCAATGGTGATTTCGCTAAGCATCCTATTATTAAATTCTTGCCTATCTTGCCAGCTGCGGTCTTCTGGGCGAGGTTCATAGACGAGTACTACGGTAATGGCAAACACGACGTAAGCAATAAACATTGAGGCAATAAGAAACGACAGGGAAGGCTTCATTGTCTAAACTCTCCCTTCATTGTTGGAAGGGACTCTGAATTGTTTTAGGTTAATGTTGAGCGGCATATGACATTGAAGTTGGGCAAGTTTATAGCTCACTCGCGCCATTTCTTTACCGTCTAATAACTTCTGAGCTTGTTTGGCTCCAAGGTTATCAATTGATTTGTATAAGTTGGCAAGACTTCTGAATTTGTTGAGTAAGTCAGCAGCTGACTTAGGGCCAATTCCAGCGATGCCAGGAACTTTGTTTCCTGAGTCGCCGGCTAATGCAATAAAATCCAAAATTTGATTTTGCTGCACAGCGAGCTTTTTTTCATATTCTTTAATATCAAAGTATTGCTGCTTAAAGTGATCCCATATATCAATATTATTCTGACTGATTTGGCCAAAGCCTTTATCGGTAGAAACAATGATGGCTTGACCATTATTTTCAGCAATTTTTGTCGCTAAAGTCGCAATTACATCATCAGCTTCAGATACTGCGTCATGTGAATTTACGTGGACTTCAGCTAAAGCTGTCTTGATATCAGTTAAGCCTGATTTTAACGGAGCAGGCATTGGCTTGCGACCTTTTTTATAGTCAGGATATAACTGTTTTCGCCATGACTCCTTATCGCCATCCCAAACAACAACAGCATGGCTGGGCTGATGATGTTTAAGTAGTTTTTGGGCAGCTGAAATGGTGCGCTCTTTTACACTGGTGATATCATTTTCATCTGGCAGTACAGCATGAATACGTCTAACAAGATTGAGACCATCAATGATCAATAGTTTATTCATGTTTTATCTTTTCGTTGCTGGTGGCATGGCTCAATTGAGCCGTTGCAGGGAATATTTTATTATTAACATCACAGGATAACCTATTCCATATGGCGCAAATAATAATGACTAATCATATAGCTATTTAACATGATATTAAACAACGTCCTGCATTTTACTTTGTCAAAGTGGCTTCTAGTCATCAGGGGTAACAATTTGATAGCAAGGGACATAAGCGCTACCCGGCAATTTCATTCTTTGCTGTTTAACAAAAGCGTTTAACAGTTTATCCATCATTTTCATCAATTGCTTGTCACCTCGTATTTCAAAGGGGCCATATTCTTCAATTAATTTGATGGTATTACTTTTAACGTTACCTGCCACGATACCTGAAAAAGCGCGCCTAAGTGTTGCCGCAAGTTCTGCTTTGTTTGGCTGAAAATATAGATGCAAATTCCCCATCACATCGTGAGTAGGCTCAAACGGTAGTTGAAACTCAGGCTCTATTTTTAATGACCACTGAAATTGATAGGCATCGCCTAAACTCTTACGCATCTCTTTTACCTTCAGCATGCCTTGTTTCATTGTGCGGCCGACTTTTACTGGGTCATTAATAATAATTTGATACTTGTCCTGCGCTTCTTGTCCTAGTGTTGCACCAATAAAAGCATCGATTTCGATAAAATAATCTTCGCTTTCTTTAGGGCCTGTAAGAATGAGTGGAAACGGCAGTGTTTGATTAGCTTGGTTGAGCAAAATGCCTAAGATATACAGTAATTCTTCTGCGGTACCCGCACCGCCAGGGAAGATAACAATCCCATGCCCTAAGCGAACAAAGGCTTCTAAGCGTTTTTCGATATCGGGCAATATGACTAATTCATTGACGATCTGGTTTGGGGGCTCGGCGGCGATAATACTTGGCTCAGTAAGCCCTATGTATCTGGCATTATTGACTCGTTGTTTAGCATGTCCAATAGCAGCGCCTTTCATGGGGCCTTCCATGGCACCAGGGCCACAACCAGTGCAAATATCTAAGCCTCTCAAGCCAAGTTCATAGCCTACTTCTCGAGTATATTGATATTCAGTGGGGTTGATACTATGACCGCCCCAACATACCACGACGTTGGGATCTTTCATTGGAGAAATGACTCGAGCATTGCGTAGAATATCGAACACAACATTGGTTATGTGACTGGCGTTAGTGAGATTGATGTGTTTTAAATTATCGTATTTGTTATCGATATAGACAATGTCGCGTAGTACTGCAAAAAGATGCTCTTGAATACCAGCAATGATCTCTCCATCAACAAAAGCTTGCTCAGGAGGGTTAATTAATTCAATGAGTAGGCCACGTTCGCGCTGCAACACATTAATATCAAAGTTGGAATACGTATCGAATAAGGCCTCAGAGTTATCACTTTGGAGGCCTGAGGCGAGTACAGCAAGGGAGCAGTTTCTTAAAAGTTGGTATAGTTCGCTTTTAGCGCTTTGTTTAAGGCGATTAACTTCCATTTGAGACAATTGATCTAAACTGCCTCTGGGACTTATTTTTATAATCATAAGCAACTCCTCTAAGAGATGAGTTGCATTTGATATTAAATATCGATTACGACTCTATCTCTGCCATTATTTTTGGCTTTATATAGGGCAGCATCAGCACGTTCAAAAGTCTCTTCGATACGTTCGTTGTCCATAACTTGCGCTGCACCAATGGATAATGTGACGGTAATACGCTGATTCTTAAATTTAAAAGGAATGTTCTTAATTTTTTCTCGTACACGGTTTAATAATAAACCAATATTGTCTTCATTGACTTCTGGCAGCAATAAAACAAATTCTTCACCGCCATATCTTGCAACAAATTCACTCTCTCTAAGGGAGTTTTTGAGCGCCATTGCGATAACTTGTAAGGTCTTATCACCGGTACTGTGACCAAAATTATCATTCACAGATTTAAAGTAATCAATATCAGTGACTGCGACCCAAAGTGGGGTATTAAACCGTTTATGGTTTCTAAACTCTTGTTCCATACGATCTTCAAGAGCTGCCCGATTGGGTAATTGAGTTAGCGGATCGAGTAAATTAAGTTTTTGGTGCTCGAATAACTTTTCTTTATAGGCATTGGCTTCTTTAGTCATGCTTGAGAGTTCTTTTCGCATCGACTCGATTGATTTACGTAATAAAGCTTGTTCCCGACTTTCTAATGCCTCTTTGCGACTCAAGGCATCTTTTAGTGAAGCAAGTTGTACAGTAAGTGCAGTCTTTAATGACAATGAATCATCGGACTCAATTAGAATTCCATCTGCATTATCTACACGTAAGTTAATTTCTTTATTAAGTTGAGTCTTAATTTGCTGTGAGCGATCGTTGTTGTTAGCTGTGTTCGTGACAACATCGCGCACAACACTAATGGCATCATTTAATGAATATAAGAAATCTTGAGATGCAGTTTTCTCACGAGCAATGTTGTTGAGCAATAAACTTAAAATGGTTTGATAAGATTCAAGCAAAGTATTGAGTTTAATATCACCCATTAACACTTCTTTCATAACCAGAATCTGATCACGTTGCTCTTTTCTAAACTCTATCTCTGAAATTTTATGTGCCAACTCTTTCGCTAGGATAAGGTGCTGAGGCAAGATGACATGGTCATCGCTATCTGCAAATTCCTTTTGAAGAATATGTTCATAGAAACTAATGACCTGTTCTACTTTTGGGATGTACTCCCATATAGTATGGATTGGCTTATTGAGATCTTTTTTGAAGTAATTAATTTCTTTTTTTATTTCATCAGGTGCAGAGTCAACTCTTTGAATCTGGCTGATGACACGAGAAAGACTAGTGCGACTCTCTTCTAAGCGGGTCATAGTGTGGTGATATTGGCCTTTTAAAAGGCGTTCAATTTCCACTAATTCTGGTAGGGCTTCATCAATTTGATCATAGCCTTGCAGATGATGACGTAATTTAGCTAAACGATTGTCGAGCTCTAGGTTCTGTCCTTTACAAGCTAGACTCAAATGCCCTAAAAATTGGATTAAAGTGCGTAATTTTTCATTACGATCTTCATGGATTTCTTCGAGGGCCAACTTAGCTGAATTAAGTTTCTGTTTTAATAATGAAACTTGCGAGACAGCAGTTGAAGAATCTTTCATGCTTTTTGGCTCCCTGAAATGAACAAATAAATTACTAACAACTTCAATCATCTAGCGAGTTGAATGTTACAGATTGTATAGTAAAACCCACACTTTTAATATGCTATCAATTAACTATATATTTATATCGGCCAGTTTGAATAAAAGCTGAACTAACTGAGGCTTTTGTGGTTAATTTTTAGGCCATTTAATATCTGAAATAGTCCTATTAGTTTCAGCTCGAATAATGCCTCTTTGCAATGCATGCGTTAGGTTTAAATATAAAGGCTTGAAAAAGATTGCAGCTGGGGCAAAGTTTAATGTTCGGATACTGACGTAAGTATGGCCTATATCTATGCTTTTTGCTGCCGCCAATGCATATTGTACCGTTTCAAACTGTAATTCGGTGGTGAGTCTTAAATCCGGGTTCGCCAACAAAGGCAAATTGATGTGACCCATGATGCAATCTAATTCAAGGTTATGTAACTCTGAGTAGTTGGGCACATTGCTATTGATTGTTAACGCTTGATGAGAAAGTACCTCCGATATTTGAATCAAAGTTTGCTCTGGTGCTAAAGAGTTTGTAAAACAAAATGCAAACTCACCGGGTTTAATCAAATAAACTTTGCAACTTAATTGTGATTCAAATTGATTGATTAAGTTTTCAGTGATGATTTTAGATTCTGTAAGTCCAAATTCATTGTCTAAATCGGCTAATAGCTTAACATTGACCAGTGCTATGGTTTTAGGTGAGTTCTCATCAGACATGCAGTGAAGTAGCCCTTGGTACCCTTTAAGTTGAGTTTGAGGCTCTTGTAGCACTTGTGTGGCGAGTAAAGTCTTCTGTTGTTTAAAACTGTTTAACCTTTTTAAGCTATAAAGCCAGGCAAAAGATAAAATAAAGATGGCGGCAAGCAAGATAATAATAGCCATTTGCTGGTCTTTACTGTTTTTAATATAACCACTAAGTTTGTGCTGATAGATATTGATTTCAAACTTTAATTTTTCTTCAGTTAAGTTTGAGGAGAGTGTTTCTTCAACAGGGTCTTCTTCTGTACTTTGTTGCATTTGGACTAATCTGTCCATCATTTCCAATGCCGCAGGGTAATTACGTTCTTCTCTGTATGCGTTGGCTAAATATTCAAGTGCTTCTTTTTGAGCATCAGGTAATTGCTTTGAGTCGGCTATGATTAATGCTGCGACCCCGTGGGTTATTGTTTCTTTCCATAATGACTGTTCAGACAATGCTTGGGCAAATAGCAATTCATTATAAACAAGATAATGCATGACCCCTTTTTCTCTGAATATATCATTAGCCATTTGTAGGTAATTCATTGCTGAAGGGTAATTACTTAAATGAAGATACGCTTCACCAATATTATGGAAATTAAGCCCTTGGCTAATTCTCCTATTGTGCTTTTCATCCAATTGCTGAGCATTAAGGTAGTAGTCAATGGCTTTATTCCATTGTTCTTGATTAGCGTAGATCATCGCAATGACAGTCATCGCTTTAGACTGAGATGCATCTCGCCCCAGTTTTTGATAACTGATAGCAGCTTCGTTGGCGTTTTTAAGTGCTTCATCCCATTGACCTAAGTCACGGTAAGCACGAGATAATTGAAATTGAGTTTGCGCTTGAATGACGGGGTAGTCTAAGCGATTCGAAATTCGATAAGCTTCACTGTGATGCTGCAGTGCTTTAGCTAATTGATTGCGGCCAGTGTAATAGATGCCTATTGCTGTTTCAGATAGGGCAATGAAGTAATCATTACGCAGTCGGTAGGCAATTTCTCGATAGCGTTTGTAATGATATAAGGCTTGCGTGTCTTGTTTCACTAAAGTGTGCAAGGAACTCAAGTTTTGATGCAATATAAATTGCAAATTTAAACTTTGAGTATCATTGAGATTGTTTATTTTATTAAGGGCTTCTTTAAATAAAATTATCGATTGTTTGTACTGTTGATCCTCAAGGCCTCTTATTCTGCCTTCGAGCAGTAAAATAATTGCTTCTTGCATAGGCGTTTCAGCAAGAGACTCAAGTTGCTGTGTTAATAAACGGGCATTATTTATTTTATCATCTGCTTTGAGCGCTGTTTCCAGAAACAGCCGCGCCAGAATCTCTAAATCTGCTTGTAACTCATCTGGGCGATATTTTAAAGAGTCTGCAACTGCTTCAAATTCAGTGCGATTATTAAATGACAGTGGAAACTGAGTACGAGCTGAAAGTCGCTCGAACAAAATATTAGGGGTTTCTATAAACTCAATCTCACGTTGCTGGTTAATCTCAGCGTGAGCTGGAAAAGTTACAATTAATAACAGTAAGGTGTGATAGAAAAGAATCAATTTTTGCATAAGTTAATGACGACCTTATTATTATTTTTGTAAGCTTTTGTTGGAAGTAGGTGGGCGAACAATCGCGCTTGTTATAATATCACTTGGTAAAAAGTAAACTTACAGCAAAGAATTTGTATGATATTGAAAACAAATAACTACAATACATAAAAACATAACAAGAATAATAACAGAAGGAATGTAGAGTGAAAGTCTCAAAACTGGCTATTTTTACTGCAGGGGTATTTTTTTCAGCAAACAGCCTTGCTGAGGTAAACTACCAAATTGATTTAACCCATCCACAGCACCACTTAGCAACAGTAAAAGTGAGTTTTCCTAAATCATCCGCTGATGTGTTAACTGTTAACTTACCTGTGTGGCGCACAGGAAAGTATGCGGTGTTGCCGTTAGCTGACGGGGTTCGCCTTTTTGAAGCAACCGATAACAAAGGAAACCCATTAACCTGGCAACGCAGCGCTACAGGCGAATGGCAAGTTAACTTAACCAAACCTACAGAAGTTAACGTTTCTTATCAGCTTTATGCCAATGACTTAGGCACTCGGGTGCGCCATATTGACAATACCCATGCATACCTAGATGCCAGTGGTGTGTTTATGTATAGCCCAGAATTTCGAGATGATAATGTCAAAGTAGCAATGAAAGTGCCTAAGGGGTGGGATAGCCATTCTGGCATGAAAAGTGGCCGTAAGTCTCATACTTTTATTGCAGACAATTACGATGTACTTATTGATTCCCCTATTGAAACCGGCATAAATACTCACTATAGCTTTGAAGCAGATGGTAGAGATTATGAACTTGTTTTTTGGGGTGAAGGAAATTATGACGCTAAGCAAGTTGTTGAAGATTTAACAAAAATCAGTAGCACTGCTAGCGTCATTTGGGATGATTATCCGTTTGAGCGTTATGTATACATGGTTCATGCAACCAGTGGTGCACGTGGGGCGACAGAGCATTTAAATTCAACGATTATTCAGTTGCCTCGCTTTAATTTCAGAGAGCGCAAAGATTATTTACGCTTTATTAGCACGGCTTCACATGAGTTTATCCATACATGGAATGTGAAGGCATATCGTCCACAAGGGTTGGTACCTTACGATTACCAAGAAGCTAGCATGACTGAGTTACTTTGGATGGCCGAAGGTTCTACTAGCTACTTTCAAAATCAGTTATTGCTGCGTGCAGACGTGATTACGCCGAAGGAGTTCTTTGCCGACTTAGCTAAGCGGGTGAATAGCAACATGCACAAACCTGGCCGAGAAGTTCAATCAGTATCTGAGGCAAGCCTTAATGAGTGGACTAATACTGGTGGAGATTACGCGATAAACCACGGAGTTAATATTTACTCAGAAGGTTATTTAGCGTCGCTATCATTAGACTTTAGTTTGCTAAGTGATACTGAGTTAACGCATTCATACCGTGATGTTCATCGTCAACTGTATCGCGATTTTAAATTACCTAAGGGTTATAACGTTGATGATGTCAAAGGTATTTTAAAAAACATATCAGGCAAAGATTATCAACCTTGGTGGCAACAACACATTACTTCACCGTTTAGTTTAGATTTTGATTCGATATTAGCAAAGGCTGGTCTTGTTATTCGTTATGGCAAAAAGGATGAAGCGATTGTATATAGCGGGTTGAGATTAACTGGTGCACACGATGACTTAACCTTGGCACACGTTAGCCGTAACAGCCCTGCTTGGAATGCCGGTGTGGTTGCAGGAGATGAGATTGTCGCCATTAATGGATTAAAAGTGACAGCTGCAGGGTTTAAAAAACGTTTAGAAGACTTTAAACCTGGTGATGAGATTACTGTGTCATTGTTTAATAATGATCAGTTAAAGCAGATTGTCATTACATTGGATGAGCAACCCAAAGGCGAGCTATCTATTAAAGGTATTGAGAACGCTAGCACTCAACAAAAAGCTTTCTTAAAAGCATGGCTCGGAATTGATTGGCCATTTGATGAAGAAGGCAACTTTCTCAAATAAGTGGTTTTAGCAAATAGTTAGCTTTCTTAAGTTAGCTGCTTTAGCGAGTATTCAGTAAATAAAAAGCCCCCATAACTTTGGTTGTGGGGGCTTTTTAAATCTATACGCTTATTTTCAAGCTATTACGTTAAAAAGCGGCAGCAATTAAATATTTTCTTCAATTGGACCAAGTGCTTGTTTAAGCGAATTGATGAAGGCTACAAGTTCGCCGCCCATCAATGCGAAATCCGCATCTAATTTTGCTAAAGGATCTTCAGTACCAACATCATCAGTCGCTGCTCTAAATTCTTCTGAGAATTTAAGGCGTTTTACGCTGGCATCTGATTGCAATAAAAACGCAATAGATTGGCCAAAATGAAGTGCCAGTTTATGCACTTGCTTGCCTGTCGCTAAATGCGCAAGGACTTCATCTTCTTGAAGCACTTGTTGCTTAAAGCGCACAATACCGCCTTCATCTGAATCTGATTTAAGTTCTGCTTCATCTTGCATCTCAAATGGCTGTGGAGATGAGCCGTTACGTAACCACTCAGTTAACGTCGTTTCAATTGGCGTTGTGAAGTGTAAAGGCACCACAGGCAAGCTGCCTAATGCTTTACGTAATAAAGCCAATAGCTCTTCAGCTTTTGCTGCACTTGAGCTGTCCACAAGGATCATTTCGAGTTCAGGCATGATAAGCGCATGAGTTTGGCTTCGACGAGAAAATGCTCGTGGTAGCAATGTCATGGTTATCTCTTCTTTCATCGCGTCTTTTTCTTTCTTAGTGACTTTGCGACTTTCTTGATCTTCAATCATCGCCACTTTTTCATCAATGGCTTCCTTGATGACTTGACCTGGAATTATCTTTTCTTCTTTGGTTACACAGATTAAGTGACGGTTTTCGGCGCTGTGAACTAAGGCTTGGCCTTTTTTGCCTAATGCATTAGAGAAGCCAAACTTGCTGATGTCTTGGCTTGAGCAAGGAGAAAAGGTGAAGTCTTCTAAAGCTGTTTCGAGTGCCTCGGTATCGGTAGTGAAAGGCTTGTTGAAACGATAAAGGGTGAGATTTTTAAACCACATATAAGGCGCTCATCAAAATTAAAAATGCAGTTTACGGTATCACAGCGCTGGGGTAAACCATCAGATTAATGATCAAAGATTGTTGCAATAACAGAATTCATTAAACTGTCATATTTGCTGAATATGCATTATTCCCTTTATTTTACAATGGCTTGTTTGTTTTGTTGTGTGTTTAATTTAGCTTTCGCTAAATAAAAATAACGAATTGAAATATTTCTGCAACAAAAGACGTGCAGAATTCGCCTCGTTCCCAAGCTATTGGTTAGCAGTAATCTGTTAGTTCCAACCAAATAGCAGCAAAAACTAGGTGTAGAACACCAATAAATTATGTCTAAAGGATGATAATGATGAACGCTTTTTATAAAACTCTAGTTGCTTCAGCTATTACCGCTGCTACGCTTTCAACTGCACACGCTGCTGAACCACTTGAAGTATACGGTAAGTTAAATGTTACTGTTCAGTCGAATGATGATGGCGATGGTTCAGTTACAGAAATTCAAAGTAATGCGTCTCGTTTTGGTGTTAAAGGTGGATTCGAATTAAGCGACTCTTTAGAAGCGTTCTACACAATCGAGTACCAAGTTGATACGGGTAACTCAAGCTCTGATAACTTCACAGCACGTAACCAATTCGTTGGTTTAAAAGGTAACTTTGGTTCTTTTGCTGTAGGTCGTAACGATACAATGCTTAAAAAGTCACAAGGTAAAGTTGACCAATTCAACGATTACTCAGGTGATTTAAAGGCGCTATTCAAAGGCGAAAACCGTCTAGCGCAAACAGCAACATACTTAACACCTAAGTTTGGTGATTTCCAAGTGGGCGTGACTTACGCAGCTGAAGGCGATAGCAAGCAAGAAGAAAATGATGGCTTCAGTCTTGCGGCTATGTACGGTGATTCAGGCCTTAAGAGTACACCCGTTTACGCAGCCATTGCCTATGATTCAGAAGTCGCTGGTTACGATATTGTTCGTGGTACTGTTCAGGGTAAAATTGCTGGTTTCGTACTAGGTGGTATGTACCAACAAGAAGAAGCTGTTGATGGCGGAGAAAGCATTGATGGTTACTTACTAAGTGCAGCTTACAAAATTCAACAAGTGACGTTGAAAGCACAATACCAAGACATGGAAGATAAAGGTGATTCATGGTCAATTGGTGCCGATTATTCATTAGGTAAGCCTACTAAACTATTCGCTTTCTACACTGACCGTACTTCAATGGGTACAGTGGAAGAAGATGATGGCGAAATGATTGATATCTCAATTGATGAAAGCTACTTCGCTGTTGGTATCGAACACAAATTCTAAATTGAGTCGTTATTCATAACGATTTAATTTGAATAAAGTAGTATCACAAAGGAGGCGTATGTCTCCTTTGTGTGTTTTTAAACCAATGACCTAAGCTAAAACATGATAGATTTATGACAAAAATATGATTTTGTAGGTTTTATTAGCCCTAAGATCATATTTCTGTAATAAAACTGACCAATAATACCCATGCGGCAAATTAATCACAGAAACTATTATGACAGCTAAGATTTTAATTGTAGAAGATGAATCAGCGATCAGAGAGATGCTGACCTTTGTTATGGAACAACACGGTTTTACCACATCTGCTGCTGAAGATTTTGATTCAGCGATAGACCTACTGCAAGAACCTTATCCAGACTTGATTCTGTTGGATTGGATGTTCCCTGGTGGCAGTGGTATACAATTAGCGAAGCGTTTAAAGCAAGATGAGTTTACACGTCAAATTCCTATTATCATGCTCACCGCACGTGGTGAGGAGGAAGATAAGGTAAAAGGCTTAGAAGTCGGTGCTGACGATTACATCACTAAACCTTTCTCACCTAAGGAGCTGGTTGCACGTATTAAAGCGGTATTACGTCGCAGTGCACCAACACGTTTAGAAGAAACGATTGATGTACAAGGATTACTACTTGATCCTGTGAGTCATCGCGTCTCGGTGGGTGAATCAGTCCTTGATATGGGGCCGACAGAATTTAGACTACTGCATTTTTTTATGACACATCCAGAGCGTGTTTATAGCCGTGAGCAGCTATTAGATAACGTTTGGGGCACAAACGTCTATGTTGAAGACAGAACTGTAGATGTACATATTCGTCGCTTACGTAAAGCCGTTGAAGACTCTGGCCATGATAAGCTAATTCAGACTGTGCGCGGGGCGGGATACCGTTTTTCAACCAGAATGTAATCGCTCATTAGACCGCGAATGAAAGACTGCTGAATCAGATTGTTTATAAATGATACATACAGGAAGTGTTGTTTCGTTGTCACATTTATTCAGCAGTTTTTTTAACAGTCGGCTATAGTCAGTGTCATCATTTTAAGCTATCTTGTGAGCCATTATTTCTACCGACAATTAGTTAAATATCCGCTAAGAGATTATTTTCATTAATTATTAGGCCGCTTATGTTTCGATCTTATTCAGGATCCCGGTTGCTCCTACGCCTCGTTGGAATACTGCTAGTTTTTGCTCTCATCGGCGTTATCATTGAGCAAGTCTCTTTTGCCATTATTGTTGGCAGTGTTTTACTTTTAGGTTGGCATTATCGTCAAATAAGTCGTCTCAATTTCTGGCTTTGGAAAGATAGAAAGTTAACTCCGCCTCAAGGTACTGGCAGCTGGGAAGGGATCTTTAACGGTATCTATCGCCTTCAGGGAAAAAACCGTCGTCGTGTAGGCCAATTAGCGTCACTGCTCAGCCGGTTTAGACAAGGTGCTGAAGCGCTTCCTGATGCTGCTGTGGTTCTCGATTCTGAGCACAATATTCTTTGGTGTAATAAACTAGCACAGTTGATTTTAGGTTTCGTTTGGCCGCAGGATAATGGTCAGCGAATAGATAATCTAATTCGCCATCCAGACTTTTCTGATTATCTAAAAAAAGGCGAGTTTAAAGAGCCCCTTGAACTTGCGTCTCCAGTTTCTGAACAACGGTTATTAGAAATTCGCTTGATGAGTTACGGTGATAGGCAGTTACTGCTTATTGCAAGAGATGTTACTCGAATTAATCAGCTAGAAGGCATGCGTAAAGAGTTTGTGGCAAATGTCTCTCATGAACTTAAAACCCCGCTAACTGTGATTCAAGGTTACTTAGAGATCATGCAAAGTATGGAAGAGCCAGACAGCATGAATCACAAACCATTGAATCTAATGCAGCAGCAAACTCGGCGCATGCAATCAATGGTAGAGCAACTACTTGCTTTATCTCGTATTGAAGATGGTGCTGACATCGACCTTGAACAAACCATTAATATGCGAGTGATGCTTGATATCTTAAAAGATGAAGCGTCAGCATTAGCATTAGATCAGTACGAGCTCAGCTTTTATGCTGAAGATAACTTAGATTGTCATGGTAATGAAGTGCAGCTTCGCAGCGCGTGTACCAACTTAATTTCTAACGCTATTCGCTATACAGAACCTGGTGGCAAAATTTCAATAAGATGGGAAACCGTATCGACTGGGGCTAAGTTTAGTGTGACAGATACTGGTCTTGGTATTGCGCCGCAGCATATTAATAGACTGACAGAGCGCTTTTATCGAGTTGATAATGCCCGTTCAAGTAAAACTGGTGGTAGTGGCTTAGGTTTAGCGATTGTTAAGCATGCGTTGAACCATCACTACAGTGAATTAAGCATCAGCAGTGAGCTTGAAAAGGGCAGTTGTTTTAGCTTTATCATTCCAACCCATTTAGTGGTAAAAAAAAGCTAAAATAAGATGTAAAACGTTTGCGTGAAAGTTCTATTAATAAAGTCAATTCAATTTCATTGGGTTGGCTTTTTTGTTGAGTGGAATATTTCAGCCCTGTTCGGTGTGATGGGCTTAACATCCTTGATTTAATGATTGCTTAAGTACTTCTCCAGTTTAATTAATATGTTTTACAATATGTATCAAGGCTATTCCTCTAAATAAGACAGCTCTTCTAAATAAGACTGCTACTCTACTATAAGTCAGTTTCTAAACCTGACCTTCTTTCACTTTCATTATGGTCTCGGATATATGGCTAATTACTCTCGAAACGTAAGTGGTTTTATACTACTCATTACTATTAGTTTGTCTTCTTGGGCTGAAAATGATGTCAAAGAACTGGTAGAACAACAAACTAAACCGGTTCATTGGAGTGGTTTACCATTAATGGCCGATAAAGCTACAGAGCGCGGTCATGAGCTACCCATTCCTGTGGGGGTAAGCCTTTTTTATAACAATATTGACGCTGACTATATCGCGGTAAATGACTTTCAAGTTCAGGTCGATGGTGGACTTTTAGGCTTTAGAGGGCCAAACGACTATGTCGTACCAGCGGAGGATGTCAGCATTACTGGTACAGACAGAAGTGTACAGCTAAAAATTGATGCATGGATACTACCATTTTGGAATGTTTACGGTTTGCTTGGATATACTGAAGGCAGTAAAAACATCAAGGCTAAACTTGATAATGTTGAAGGTTTACCTTGTGACGAGGCCTGTAATGGCATCGTTTTGCCTATCCCTATTGAATACACGGCTAAAAATTATGGGATCGGTACAGTGCTTGCTGGGCAAATTGATCCGTTAATCGGTGATACGCCAGTAATTATTATGGCGGTTGGGGCGATAGTAAAAGCCCATACAGATACCACTGACAGTGTTATTAAAACCAAACTTGCTTCAATTAGGGTCGGGCAACGTTTTGATGTCGGCAGTGATAAACTCGCTTGGTTTTTAGCATTTAGCCATCAGAGTGTTAATCAGAATGTGACAGGTGATTACTCCTTTATTGGGACAGAGCTTGAACCTTTGATGGAAGAGGTAAAGTTTGATATAGACCTTGCTAAAAAAGAAACTAAAAACATGTCTTTTAGTGTCAATTATGACTTTGGCCCTAAGAATGAATGGAATTTTTATGCTGAATACGGTTTCTTAAATTGGCAGCATGTCATTGTAGGTTTCGGCCGTAGGTTTTAATTTAAACGAAAACTAGCTGTCATGGTTTTGTGGTTATGCCACTATATGTTCTGTGTTTTTTACTGTGTCAAGTAGGGTTATTTGTCTGATTTAATTTGCTTTTTGTTATGTGTCACAGCGTTTGGTGGGTTTGTTTCTTAATTGTTTAAAATGTTGATTGTCATACAACTGTCACATATTAGTCATAGACTTGTCATTGAAGCGATTGATACTGAGCGTGTCTTAAATAACAACGCTAATAATACCGGAGCATTACAATGAAACTTAAACAGCTAGTTGGCACTATCGCCTTTGCAGCAGCTGGTGTTTTTTCAGCAACATCGATGGCAGCAATTGATAAAACATTACCTGTATATGAAAAGACAAGTGGTGTTTCAGGTAACTTGTCATCAGTTGGTTCAGACACGTTAGCAAACATGATGACGTTATGGGCTGAAGATTTCAAACACATTTACCCTAATGTAAATATCCAAATTCAAGCTGCTGGTTCTTCTACTGCACCACCGGCTTTGACTGAAGGTACTTCACAATTCGGTCCTATGAGCCGTCAAATGAAGCCTAACGAAATTGAAGCATTTGAAAAGCATTACGGTTACCAACCAACGGCAATTCGTGTAGCAATCGATGCATTAGCGGTTTTCGTACATAAAGATAACCCAATTGAAGGTTTAAGCATCGAACAAATCGATGCAATTTTCTCGTCTACTAAAAAATGTGGTGGCGATGACGTTACTCGCTGGGCTGATGTTGGGCTAGAGGGAAACTGGTCTAAGAAAGACATTCAGTTATACGGTCGTAACTCAGTATCTGGTACTTACGGTTACTTCAAAAAGAAAGCACTTTGTAAAGGTGACTTCAAAGCAAACGTTAATGAGCAACCAGGTTCTGCGTCAGTAGTTCAGTCTGTTTCTCAAGGCCTTAACGCAATCGGTTACTCTGGAATCGGTTACAAGACTGCAGGTGTTAAAGCGGTAGCTATTTCTAAGAAAGGTACTAAATATATTGATGCAACAGCTGCTAACGCTGCGAATGGTACTTACCCATTATCACGTTATCTATACGTTTACATCAATAAGCACCCTAACAAAGATTTATCACCAATGGATCGCGAGTTCATCCGTTACGTGTTATCTAAGCAAGGTCAGCAAATTGTAGAAAAAGACGGTTATGTACCACTACCACGCAGTGTAGTTGCTAAAGACCTAGAAAAAGCAGGTATCAAGCTTTAATTACTGAAGTGATAAAAGCCTAGATTTATCTGATTTATTAAGCCTCATTCGTGAGGCTTTTTTGTGTCTGAAATCCACTCAAGCTTACACTCGATGAAGCCAAGATATTAAGCTAAAATAGCAGCAGAATAATACTTATAAGGAACTGTTGTGGCTGAACAATTTGATTTCAATACCGATTACCATTCTTTAGCGAATACTAACGAAATGAAAGTGCATCATATGGCACTTACCTTAGACGTAGACTTTGATAAACAGCAGCTACAAGGTTCAGTTAATCTATTGTTTAACCGCATTACCACTTCAACTCAATTAATTTTGGATGGTCGCCGCTTAAACATTGCTAGTATCACTGATACAAGTGGCCGTCAGCTTGAATTTACCCAGCAGCATGTTAATGAACTTCAGGGCGAAATGATCATAATTGAAGTTGGTAGTGAGCTCACTGAGGTTGTAGTTAACTATCATACCTCCAAGGATGCACAAGGATTACAGTGGTTAACACCAGCACAAACCTTAGGAAAACAGTCTCCTTATTTGTTTAGTCAATCTCAGCCTGTAAATGCTCGCAGTTGGATCCCGCTACAAGACACTCCGAAAGCCAGAATTACTTTCAGTGCGTCAATTCAAGTTAATAACGGGTTGAGGGCGGTGATGAGTGCCGCCAATTCTGCTGAAATGCCGCGAGATGGTTTGTTTAACTTTGAAATGGAGAAGCCGATTCCAACGCATTTGCTCGCACTTGCGGTAGGCGATCTTGCCTATGGTGAAGTGAGCGAGCGCTGCGCAATTTACACAGAGCCAGCGATGCTTGAAAAAGCGCTCAAGGAATTTGAAGATACTGAATCAATGATTGTAGCTGCTGAGTCTTTACTTGGGCCTTACCCATGGGGACGTTACGATATGATTGTATTGCCACCAAGTTTCCCATTTGGCGGAATGGAGAACCCGCGATTAGCCTTTATAACACCAACTTTAATTGCTGGTGATAAAAGCTTAGTGTCGACCGTTGCTCACGAACTCGCTCATTCTTGGACGGGTAATTTAGTCAGTAATGCCACTTGGCGCGATTTATGGCTTAATGAGGGTTTTACCACTTATTTTACTAATCGGTTAGTTGAGAAAATATATGGCAAAGAGCAGGCAGAACTTGAATGGGTGATTGAGTATGGGCGCCTACAAGAAGAAATGCAGTCAATGCCATTAGCGTCGCAAACTCTTCCAGCTAATGTACAAGATCAAGATGCCAACGACTCATTTAATCGATTTACTTACGATAAAGCATCGATGTTTGTCCATGAATTAGAGTCGCGGTTAGGTCGCGAAGCTTTCGATAAGTTTTTATTTGATTATGTTGAGCATTTCAAATTTGAAGCAATTACCACGGAAGACTTCGTTAAGTATGCAAAGCAAACGTTACTCACCCAACATAGTTCAGTAATCAGCGAGTCAGAGTTAATGATTTGGGTTTATGGTGAGGGGTTACCTGAGTGGTTTATTGGGCCAACTTCAACCAGTCTTGATAAGGTAAAATTTGCTTTGAAGCAGTTTGGTGAGGGAGTCAATGCCGCGAAGCTTAACGTGACGAACTGGCGAGTACATCATTGGCAATATTTCATCACTCAACTGCCTTTTACCTTAAGCCAAGTGCAATTAAAAGATCTTGATATGGCATTTGATTTTACTAACAGCCAAAACGCTGAGCTCGCATGTGATTGGTTTAGAGTTGCGATCAAAAATCAATATGAAATCGTGTTACCAAAAGTAGCAGAATTTCTCACCAATATTGGCCGAGCTAAGTTTGTTAAGCCTCTTTATAGCGAACTACTAATAGCGGGTTACCGAACTCAAGCAACAACAATTTTTGAGCAAGCTAGAGCTGGCTACCATCCTTCACTTCAAGTGCAGTTAGACCTGATATTTAAAGATTGAATTTAAATCACTAGTAGTGGTTAATTTAATGGTACTAGCAAATTTAAAGATAAAAAAATGGCAACCCAATGGGTTGCCAGAAGTATCTCTGCGGGACATGGCTAATAATGCGCTAGCGTATTAACTCGTTCCCAAATAAGGGGGATGATGATGAACAATTAATGAAAAACTACAAAACGCTTTAAACTAATTCTTTAAGCGATAATTAAGTTGCCGTGATGAAGGGCTAGTTAACTTTAGATAATGTTTTGATTCACTGAAACAGTAAGTCGTTTAAGTCATTATCAACTCGCTACAGTTACTATGAGTACCTACCTTGGAAAAGGTTCAATCGATTCGATAAAAAATGATCTTTTTTTTCGATTTATTTATTCAGTTTAATACTAATGCTTTCTCCTAAGCTAATTTATGCCGTACTAAATGATTTAAGTGACGGTTTTAGCTATATCTCTTCATCAATTCACTCTTAGCCCTCAACCCTCAACTTTCTTGTTTTTAAAGTCGTTCAAGCTTATTCATAAACGTCCGAGATTGCGCTTATGGCTATACAGATATTATGTATTTAAGTTTGAGTTGCATGAGTGGGAGGTAAAAAAAATGGCAACCCAATGGGTTGCCAGAAGTATCTCTGCGGGACATGTATCAAAGTTGCGCTAGCTTATCGATACGTTCCCAAATAGGGGGGATGATGATGAACGTTTACAGGAAACACAATGAAAAAGTCTAAAACTAATTCGGTTAGCAATGATTAGTTTGCCGTGATGAAGGGCAAATTAACCGTTGAAATTGTAATGAGATACAGTCAAAAACGGTAAGTCATTTAAACATTATCAACTCGCTACAGTTACTATGAGTACCCACCTTATAAAAGGTTCAATCAGATCGATAAAAAATGATCTTTTTTTCAATTTATTTTTTGAGTGTGGCTATGAGCATGGCTGTATCTAAGCTTGAGCGGGGCTAAAGTTAACTGTGACTGAAGTTAAGCGTAAGTGAAATATCGAAATTGAACTCAAAAAAAATGGCAACCCAAAGGGTTGCCAGAAGTATCTCTGCGGGACATGGTTAATAATGCGCTAGCGTATTAACTCGTTCCCAAATAAGGGGGATGATGATGAACAATTAATGAAAAACAATAAAACCGTTTTAAACTAATTCTTTTAGCGATAATTAAGTTGCCGTGATGAAGGGCTAGTTAACCTTAGATAATGTCTTGATTTACTGTAAACAGTAAGTCGTTTAAATCATTATCAACTCGCTACAGTTACTATGAGTATCATTGTTTAGAAAGGTTCAATGTGCTCGATAAAAAATTTCATTTTTAGTCATTATTTTAAAAAGAGCTTTTTGAAAAGTCGTTTTTTCTTATCATTGAATAGGCTTTTTTAACGGCTTGTGAGTCAACTCGTTTGTAATCAGCTCTTCAAGCTGCTGTTGATTATTTCTTTTAACTTTTTGTCACACTTCTGTAAACGCTTTTTCGAAAGCATCTACTTACACATCGCCATCTCTCAGCTATCAATAGATTGCTATGCAGTCGTTGTCCGTTTCTGTTTCTGATATTCACCTTTGGCACTGTAACTTTAAAATCAGCTTAGCTTTTTACAGGAAGAGCAGCTTGGCGTTTTACCAAAATGGCAGAGACTGATTTACGATAAATCGAACGCAAAAAAAATGGCAACCCAACGGGTTGCCAGAAGTATCTCTTGCGGGACATGTATCAAAGTTGCGCTAGCTTATCGATACGTTCCCAAATGTGGGGGATGATGATGAAACTTTAAAACAAAGAAAAAGTCTTAAAACTAATTCGATTAGCATTGGTTGATGAGACCATGTTGATATGTTTATTAACTTTGAATAAACCGTGATGAAGGGGTTATTCGTTTTAAAGTAAATCGACATTATCAACTTGCTACATTACTCAGAGTCACGCTTTTCAGAAAGGTTCAAATTTTTTATAAAAAAGATCAAATTTATTTAATTTCCTATTAAGCTGGTGTCTCTAAGACCGTCATAACGGCTAAATCAATGATGCTAATTCCCATCTCTGAGAAAAATAACCAAATGGCTTGCCTGCATTAAATACGCTAAAACGGTGGATGTCCTAGTAATCCATGTTTCCAAAGGGAATGATAAAACGTGATAGCAAAAGAAAAACAGCCATAAAAAAAGGCAATCAAATGATTGCCTATCGATCCACTTTGAGATCAAGGGGACCGCGCTAGAAGTCCCAGGGAGATGATGAAAGTGAAATCACACTGTCTTACTAAATAAGACTGTCACCTGAGAAAATAGTTCAAAAAAGATACAACTAATTTGATTTTTTTTCGATTAAAATTTTTTGTATTTAAAATCAATCGTTTGCGAAAAAAATTATTGACGCCAGCTGTTATTTATCGGCCTAGTATGTCGCTAGTAGACGCTATAAGTGTTGCTAACGCAGAAATTTTGCTCAGGCTTGGTTTACTTTAATAAGGATTCAATTTCAGTCATTAAGTTTTCAGGCTTCATTGTTGGTGAATAGCGTTTTAACACTTTTCCGTCCTTGTTGATTAAGAATTTGGTGAAATTCCATTTAATGCCTTCACTGCCAAGTAATCCTTTGGCGGATGACTTTAGAAACTTATAAAGTGGGGTCGTATTTGCTCCGTTAACTTCAACTTTACTAAATAGCGGAAAACTGACGCCAAAGTTAAGCTCGCAGAATTTACTGATAGTAGCCTCATCACCTTTCTCTTGCCCACCGAATTGATTGCAAGGAAAACCTAACACGACAAAGCCCTGATCTTTATAGAGTTGATACAGGTGTTCAAGTGGCTTGTATTGGTGAGTAAAACCACACTCACTGGCAGTGTTTACAACCAAAACAACTTTGTCTTTGAAATCTGACATTGAAACTGTGTTGCCTTGAATATCAACTGCACTTTGCTCGTAAAAAGACTGGCTCATAGAAACTCCTTATAAATTTAATATCACTATATAGCAGTATTGAATTTAGTCAATTGCATTGCGCACAATTTAAATTATTTATAACCTTAGTATATCGATTATAGCTTTGTAGATAGTGGCTCTAAGACTTAAGCTGATATTTTTTTAAATGCCCCGCTATTGGTCGCCTCATCAGCACTGAATACTTAGTAAATACCTAACCAATCGCGAATGGGTATCAATTATTAATTAAAAGCGGGGGATGTTATCTGTGTGTGTGAAGTTTGTGTGTGTATTGCTTGAACCCTGAGCAATACAACTGATTTATAAAGACTAAAGATTTTAGCCCAGTATAATCTCGGGAAATAAAGTTTAAGACCGAGGTTTGTAATATGAAAAAAATCATTTTAGCAGCAGCGATGGCTGTCAGTGGGTTGTCGTTAAGTGCAACGGCGAGCGAAGTTTCATTTGGCTTAAGTGAGCATGTTGTGTCTGCTAATTTAAAATCAAATATAAATCCGCATACAAACCTTGAAGGTGGGTACATCTATTCTGATAAAAAAGGTCACCTTGCAGAGTTTGCTATGCATATGACTCATCAAACTGGTGCTCATACTATCGAAATCGGTCCTAAGTGGACATCTGTATGGTTTGATGACAGTCCAGATGGCAGTGTTATTTCTGTTGGTGGACATTACACGCTCGCCTTAGGCAATAAAATCTCACTCCATGGTGATGCGTACTATGCGCCATCAGTATTATCGTTTTCAGATGTTGATGGTTACACCGAATTAGGTGCAAAAGTGCAGTACGACTTTAACCCGAACATGGCTATCTTTATTGGTTACCGAAACATGAAATTCCAATATGATAATCATTCAGACAGATCGTTTGAAGACGGCTTTTACATTGGCGGTACGTCGCGATTTTAAGCGAAAAAATTAAAAATGTTGTTGTGGCGATAAAGTCATTGGCAACAAAAAAGCAAGTTGCAGGGCAACTTGCTTTTTGATCGAATAAGTATAAACACTTTAGTGGTACTGGTTTACTTCAAAATCCAACTCTGCGTAATCATCTGCATAACGACGCTTAACATCTACTCTGCGTTGCTTGAGCTTTTTAGCTTTTGGCTTTTCTTCAACTTCGTTTTCCCAAAGGGCATCGTCGATATCAAATTTGTAGTATTGAGACATATCTCTTTCCAACGTGTTTCTTAAACTGATTGATGACCACATAAAAGACGTGATAGTTCAACTCAGTGATGAGCCGTACTCACTTTGAGTACAACCCCATTTTTACCTAATTTGAATTTCGAACGAAAGCAAAAAAAATCACCTAAGACGGTGAATTTTTTTGTTCAATCTTTTGCATGTGATGATTGATTCGAAGTATCTGAGCTAATTGATGATTTATTGGGTAGATCGGCAATTTTATTCACTATGTATTTTTCTTCATCATCGCCGCGAATTCGTTGGCTCTCGACATTCAATAAATACATTTTTCCATCAACCACATGATAAATTTGGCCACGGTCTAAATAGATAATATTGCCGGTTTTGTCCCAGTGAAATATGCCGCCATTCTTAAATGGTAGGGGAGTTTGGCCTAAATGTTCAGTAGATATTTTATATTGATTCGGTGGTATTAAAGTGAGGGTTGTTTTCATACCATCACAACTCGGGCACGGAAAAGTGCCTTGATACACTCCTGGCCAGTCGACGGTGTGTATGCTTCCTTTGGCAGGATCTGGGTCGAAAGTTAATTGTGGTTCAGAGCAAGCGGTGAGCACTATGACTACTATCGCTGCAATTATCCTTATTGCGCTCATGAGCATTCCTTTGGTATTTGAACTTGTATAGGGTCAATCAGGCTTTACATAATTGACTTACCTGTCCTTTGTGAGTGCTGGGTCGATATTAAAAAACGTTTTAATAGTATCAATCTGCGTCATTGCGTCTTGGTAACCTAATTCAATTAAAGCACTCGTGTAGGCTTTTTCAAATAATAAATATGAGACGACACTGGAGTCGGTTTCGCAATCAACCCCAAAAAATTTGAGTAACACCCTAATAGCAATGGGTAACTCTTTAAAATATCGCGCGGCTATCTCACTTAAATCTTCACTGGGTTTTATGACCAAAGTATCAATTTTTCGCAAATTTATTAGCTTAGCATCCGCTTCTGGAATTAACGCTAATGTGGTGTTAATCCGCTCTAACCGTTCCAAATCACTATTTAAGGTATCTGAGAAAATAGTATCAAGTAAGTGACCTGCAATGGTGGCCGTTTTTGGATGGGCGTCGACTTCGTTATGGTGTTGTTGATGGGGACTATCGAGATTAATCACCATGATTTTATCTGCGCCTAAATGTATGGGGCTGGATAGTGGGGACAGTTGGTGCACCGATCCATCTCCAAAATAAGCTTGATTTAATTTAATCGACGGAAAAACTAATGGAATAGCAGATGTAGCCATTAAATGGTCTGTGGTTAAAGTGCAGCGATTTCCTTGTCGTCTGGCTCTTTGCCAGTCACTTACACTGCTATTGGCTTGAAAGAAGCTGTAAGAGTGAGAGTCGTTGTAGCTTGATGCATCTAAACTAATGGCTTTGAGTGCGCCGCTACCAATATTGCGCTCTATTCGCTGAAAATCAATCAACTGGTTAAGCAGACAGCGAAGTGGTGCATTGTCTAATAAGCTGCCAGCATCGGTATTCATTTTATCGCTCTGTAGGCCTTTAAGCGCCATTTTACACAGATGCTTAAATACTCGCGGAAACGATGAATGGTAGACTTTTTTAGTTTCAAAATGACGCCATACCCAATCTAGCTTTTTAACACCTAAGTGAAAACATGAAGCGTGGGTGGCCAAAGATGTGGCGTTAATCGCACCAGCGGACGTACCACTGATTATTTCAAACGGAATGTGATGATTACGAGGATACAGTTGAACCAAGGCCTTTAACACCCCAATTTGATATGCTGCTCGTGCGCCACCACCGCCTAAAACAAGTGCAATTGATTCTGACAACTAAGATCTCCTTCCTAATGACTAACGTCATGATATCAGTATGGTTAATAATATCTGGTTCGACGAGTAATTGAACAATTATTTCATCTTTAACAGGCAGAGTTTTTAGACTGGATAAACGATTAGGCATAAAAAAACGCACCTTATGGTGCGTCTTTATCTCGACAGGTCTTAATGTAAACTAAGGCTTTGCGATTTGAATAAGGTTAAATTGAATTAACCTTTAATTGAAGACTTGATGAAATCAACAATTTGATCAAATGAGATATCTTGCTTCTCACCCGTGCGGCGGTTCTTATATTCGAATACGCCAGCATCGATGTTGCGGTCACCAATGACTACAACGTGCGGTAAGCCAACTAATTCCATATCGTTGAACATCACACCAGGACGTTCTTTACGATCGTCTAATAAGATTTCAATGCCTTCATCAGCTAAATCTTTATATAGCTGTTCAGCCATTTCTTTAACGCGATGAGATTTGTGCATGTTCATTGGTAAAATACCCACAGTGAACGGTGCAAGTGACTCTGGTAGCATCATGCCGCGCTCGTCATGATTTTGCTCGATTGCTGCTGCAACGATACGGCTAACACCTGCACCGTAACAACCCATCATCATCACTTTAGATTTACCGTTTTCATCAAGTACGGTAGCGCCCATAGCTTCAGAGTAGTTAGTGCCTAATTGGAAAATATGACCCACTTCAATACCGCGAGCGAAAGCATAAGTACCTTTGCCATCTGGTGTCGCTTCACCTTCAACTACGTTACGGATATCCATAGCGTGAGCCATTGGTAAATCACGTTCCCAGTTGATGCCGAAGAAGTGCTTACCTTCTTGGTTAGCACCTGCGCCAAAATCACTGATAACAGCAACATCTTTGTCGATGATAACTGGCATTTCAAGACCCACAGGGCCTAATGAACCAGGGCCAGCACCCACCGCTGCTTTGATTTCTTCATCGCTGGCAAATTCAAAAGGTGAAAGCACAAGTTCGTGTTTTTCAGCTTTTAATTCATTTAGCTCATGATCGCCACGAACCACTAAAGCTACCAATGGCGCTTCTTCAGTTGCACCTTTAGCGATCAGTGTTTTCACTGTCTTAGTGATTTCAATATCAAATTGTTCAACTAATTCAGCGATAGTTTTTGCATCAGGCGTATCAACAAGTGTCATTTCTTGTGATGGCGCAGCTAATGTCGCTGTTGGTAGTGGAGATTCAGCTTTCTCGATGTTAGCGGCATAGTCGCTATCAGTTGAATAAGCGATTAAATCTTCACCGCTGTTGGCTAATACGTGGAATTCGTGGGAAGTGTCACCACCAATTGAACCTGTGTCAGCTATAACAGAACGGAATGCTAAGCCCATACGGGTGAAAATATTGTTATACGCTTCATGCATTGCTGCGTATGTAGTGTCCATACATTCTTGATTCAAATGGAAAGAGTATGCGTCTTTCATCAAGAATTCACGAGCACGCATCACGCCAAAACGAGGGCGAACTTCATCACGGAATTTAGTTTGTACTTGATACAGACTCAGTGGAAGTTGCTTGTAAGAGCTTACTTCTTTGCGCACTAAGTCAGTAATCACTTCTTCGTGAGTTGGGCCTAATACGAAGTCACGGTTGTGGCGGTCTTGAAAACGTAATAACTCAGGACCAAACTTTTCCCAGCGACCCGTTTCAACCCAAAGATCTGCAGGCTGAACTAACGGCATTAAGATTTCAATTGCACCTGCTTTGTCCATTTCTTCACGGATAATCGCTTCAACCTTACGTAAAACACGTAGGCCGCTCGGTAACCATGAATAAAGACCTGATGCATTACGACGGATAAAACCCGCACGTAGCATTAATTGATGGCTGGCAACCTCTGCATTAGCAGGGGTTTCTTTTTGTGTTGAAAGCAGGTAATTGCTAACTCGCATTCCCAATGTCCACTTAGTAACTATTAATGGGCGACATTTTAGCACTTGCCACGATGTTGTCACCAGATAATTGATGTGAAAAATGCTTTATTGTAGCTGCTGCAGAAGAGAGTGGACTGGCTAGGTTGTCAGCGATGACTTTAACAATGAACTTCGCGGAAATAAATACACATATTGAGCCAGACCTAAGCCACCCCAAGTAGCACTGTCGTGGGTTAATTAAACAGGCTATTTATCTCGTCTATCGCCAATGATTTTGGCAGGGTTTCCTGCAACAATGGCAAACTCAGGGACATCTTTTGTCACTATGCTGCCCATACCAACAACGGCTTGGTTACCGATTTTTACACCATCTACTATCCCTGCTTGTGCTCCAACCCAAACATCTTCACCTATGGTGATGCCTTTTGCGCTAACGGGTTGCTGATAAATGGGGGAGTCTACAGACATGCCATGGTTGAAAGCATAAATCGTTACGTTATTGGCAATACGTGTTCTGTCGCCAATGCTAATGCCTACTCTTCCGCCATCGAATGAACAGCCATGATTAATTGCCACTTCATTCCCCATCGTAATTGGCCCATGTAGAAATACATCGGCGGCAATCATGCATTGATTACCGATATGGATATCTCGGCCACGCTCAGCAAATAAATGCGCCTCTGGGGCAATAAAGCATTGCTCACCAATATGAATAGTTTCAACTTGCATCAATAATTGTTGAATGTTGTCTTGCCAAGGTTTAGCCCAAACTAAATGTTTTTCTTTTAAGGAAAAATACAGCCAAGGCATCCAAGATAAACGTTTTTTATGTTGGCTTTGATAGTCTGGTTTATCATTGGTCATGGTTATGGACTTTTTTATTTGAGCATTAAATGGAGGTAGAGTCGGTATTTACAACAACTTTGACAGGCTTTGAGCTGTTAACATACCGAGGTCGGCTTTATTTCAATCACTTCAATCTTGTCATTATTAATATGCCAAAAAATATCGATATCATATAGGGCGACTTGATATATTTTAGGGTCAAGCTTTGCTTTTTTATATGCTGGGCGAGGGTCTTGAGCTAAAACATCATTAACCACTTGCTGTAAATTTACCAATTGTTGAGTGCTAGAATAATCTGCAAGTTGCTCTTGTGCTAATTGGCTAAATTCAACTTCTATAAGCTTAGGCGTTGATTGTGCTATTCCACCACTGGCATTATCAATAGAGTCTGAAAAAGGAATATAGGGTTTAATATCGATGATGGGCGTGCCATCTAATAAATCCATTCCTGATATTTCTAAACAGACTTTACCATTGCGTTGCACGACGTTGTGTAATTTTACTACTGACTGACCAATACCGTTTGGTCTAAATGTAGAGCGAGTGGCAAATACACCTAGCTTTTCGTTTCCGCCTAATCTTGGCGGCCTAACAGTATTTTTCCAACCTTGGGCTAAGTTTTCGTGAAAACAAAAAAGCAGCCACAAGTGAGAGTATTGTTCAATACCACGAACTGCATCGAGGTTATTAACGTGCGGAGCGAGTTCAACCCAGCCTCGCACATTTACCAAACCAGGTTGTCTTGGTATTCCAAATTTTTGTTTGTACGGTGTGCGACATATTGCAACAGCTTCTATCTGAGAGCTAAAAGACTGTTTAGAATATTTATTCATTTATTTAACTAATATATTTATCGGTTATTCAGTAATTTCAGTTTTAATTGCTTGGCCGACACAAAAGGCTTGGGTATAACAGGTATTGTTCTTCTGTTCTGTTAATAAGCACTTTTTCACTATTAATCCATTGGCACCTAATTCAACTGCTTTTTTACGAGCCTCAGTGCGCGCATCTGCGATATTCGCTGGCACACCATCTTCAGTTTCTTGGCAAGACTCGCCTTCGACTAATCCGACAATTTCAAACGCACCTTTAGGGCGTTCACCATCTTTGTATAACACTACGCCAGAAGGTTTGAAGTATTCATCAATCGCTTCACCGTCTAAATTACTGTTGAATGAGTAATTACCTGAACAAGCTGATAAAAGTACAGTCGAAAGGGCTGTGAATAACGCAAGCTGACGAGAAGTGTTCATAATACGACCTAATTCTTTTGAGTGCATTAAAGAGGGAGTTCTGGGTTACAGTTTACATGGCTAACAAGGTTGTGGAAATACTTGCTGACAGAGTTCTGACGATAAAAAAAGAGCCTACCGAAGTAAGCTCTATAATTGCAGAAAAGATAACCTTTATTCCATGCCAGGAATTAAAAAGTCTTCCATTTTCTTACCAGCATCAATTTGTGTTTTAAATACAGTTGGCATACGACCTTGACCAGTCCACTGAATTAATTCACCTTCAACTTCTATTTGATATTTAGCTGGACGCGGAGCGCGTTTCTTTGGCGCAGGCTTAGCAGTGATTTCACCTAAGTCTTCAATTGATAAACCACTGTTTTCAATTTGCGCTAATATTTCAGCAATACGTTCGTTACGTTCTGCATTCGCTTCTAATTCAGCTTTCTCGTCTTCTTCTCTCTCAGTAATAATCTTTTCAAGTTTTACTGACAGTTCACGTAAATCTTCTAGTGATAACTCTTTTACTGCTGCTTTAAAACGACGACCATGTGTTAAAATTTCTAAAAAGTCACTCATATCAATGTGCATCCTAATGATTTTAAATAATAAGTATCTCAAGTAATTCAGTGGCTATTAAATAATACTTATCAAAACTCTTGATTGTTTAATTGTAATCAACCGAAAGCGTAAATTGATTTGACCATTTAAATGTTAAAAAATAATAGTAGAAAACACGGTTACTTGAATCGGCTTTAATAATAGAAACTAAACTTGTTTGGATCAAATAAAAAAATCAATAAATGAACAAAATTTAAATAAAAAAGCGTAAATAAAGCGATAGATTAATAAATTATTACATAATACAACTTATTTATAAGCATCAACTTAACCAAAAAAATATAAAACAAGTGTTTGACTTCGGTTGACGTTAACGTTAACAGGACGTAAAGTTGTGCCATATTGCATTGGTGACAACCAATGTGCCATCCACATACATTGAAGGTGTAGAAGGAAATCCCATGAAAGTATTGGTGCCTGTAAAGCGCGTAGTCGATGCCAATGTGAAAGTCAGAGTAAAGGCTGATAACACAAATGTTGATACTGCTAATTTGAAAATGGCGTTAAACCCATTTTGTGAAATTGCTGTAGAAGAAGCAGTTCGATTGAAAGAAGCGGGAAGTGCGACAGAGATCGTGGTTGTCAGTGTTGGATCTAAAGCTGTACAAGAGCAGCTACGTACATCAATGGCATTGGGAGCAGATCGTGCTATTCATGTGCAAACAGATGAAGAGTTAGTGCCTTTATCAATTGCTAAAATTCTTAAAGCCGTGCAAGAAAAAGAACAAGCGGACTTGGTGATTTTTGGCAAACAGTCAATTGATGGCGATAATAACCAAACCGGTCAAATGCTTGCTGCATTAACCCAAATGCCTCAAGCCACATTTGCTTCAGAGCTTAAGTTAAGCGTTGATGGAGCTGAAGTTACCCGTGAAGTGGATGGTGGTTTACAAACACTTAAGATGCCGCTTCCTGCTGTTGTGACTGCAGATTTACGCTTAAATGAGCCACGCTACGCTTCACTACCAAATATTATGAAAGCTAAGCGTAAGCCGCTTGAGACACTTTCAATTGATGATTTAGGTGTGAGCTTAAAAGCACATCAAAATATCGTGAAGGTGACTCCTCCTGCTGAGCGTCAAGCTGGGATCATGGTAAGTTCAGTAGCTGAGCTAGTTGAAAAGTTAAAAAATGAAGCGAAGGTGATCTAATTATGGCCATTTTAGTATTAGCAGAACACGATAATGCAAGTTTGAAGCTAGACACTGCAAAAGTGGTTAGTGCAGCTACTGCCATTGGTAGTGATGTTCATGTATTAGTTGCTGGCAGCGCATGCGGTGCAGCAGTTTCTGCAGCTCAAGCATTAACTGGTGTGAGTAAAGTATTAGTTGCTGATTCAGCTGCTTATGAAGCGCAAATGGCTGAAAACTTATCTGAATTAGTGGTTAAGCTTGCTGGTGATTACGACTATATTGTTGCAGCTGCTACCAGTGTGGGTAAAGATACATTACCTCGCGTCGCTGCACTTTTAGATGTAGCACAAATATCTGAAGTGATTGAAGTGGTAAGCGCAGATACGTTTGTGCGTCCTATTTATGCAGGTTCTGCGTTAGCGACAGTACAAAGCTTAGATGACAAAAAAGTATTAACCGTTCGTACCAGTGCATTCGATGCTGCGGGTAATGAAGGTAGTGCTGAAGCCGTTACCGTTGATTTTGTTGCTGAAGCTAAAACCGTGTTTGTTTCACAAACACTGACTGAGTCTGAACGTCCTGAGTTGGGTAGTGCAGGTGTGATTGTTTCTGGTGGCCGCGGTATGGGCAGTGGCGAGAACTTTGCCATTTTAGAAGCGTTAGCTGACAAAATGACTGCAGCAGTAGGTGCATCTCGCGCAGCTGTTGATGCTGGTTTTGTACCGAATGATTTACAAGTAGGCCAAACAGGTAAGATTGTTGCTCCTGACTTATATATCGCTGTCGGTATTTCTGGTGCTATTCAGCATTTAGCGGGTATGAAAGATTCTAAAGTCATTGTTGCTATTAACAAAGACCCTGAAGCGCCAATTTTCCAAGTGGCTGACTATGGTCTTGAAGCTGATTTATTCGATGCTATACCAGAATTAACCAACGCATTATAAGCTATCGCTGACAGTCCTTAGTCTGTTCCCAGGGGCTGTTATTGATTTGATATGAGTGACTAGTAAAAAAGGTTTTTGTCTTACAGACAAAAACCTTTTTTAATGCCTAGAAAAAAGCGGTATATTTTGGGAGTTATTAACCAGAATTTTATCGAGCGTGATTGGATTGATTACGGGCTTATTGGCTGAATATTTACAAATTAAATTGCTAACTATCAAGCTATTTAAATAGACAAGTTAATTTAAATGTCACTTTTGATAAATCTTCTTTCTAGCTATTTCTAAATGTACTCAAGGTTACAAACTTTCGTAATAAGCTAATGCTTCCTTATTGTTTAAAGCTCCTCTTTAGCGAGTGCTTTTTTAATGACTAAAGGTTTCTTCATTCACTGAGGGCTTATTATTAACAAGTGATTTAAATAGTACTAAATGGATTATTATTCAATATCTTGAGCTGCTAATGTAGCGATAAAAACAATCCTCAATTAAAGTATATGCTCTAATTGTTAAGCCTTAGTGCTTTACTCTAGAGCAACGATTTATTTTAGGTTGCTATATAAGGCTCACTTGCACGCTTGGTTAAGTTAATAATCATCAATGGCACTCACTAATACGACGTTTTATCACTGAGAGCATCAACTGAATTAAAAGTAATCACCCTCAATTAATTACTAAAGCTGTGAAACTACTCATCAATAAATAAAGAAAGTGAACAGCGGCATAATTGACTGAAATCGTCATTATTGATGGATAAATCCACACTTGCTAACAAATCGTTACACGGCTGATAAGCTGCTGTGGTGTTTTTTGATTGTGATGTTATTTCTCACAAGATAAGCTACTTTTATCTGGTAATTAACCTCGTGCTTATGTTTGTATAGTGGCGTGTAATAGCTGAGAGCTTCAAATAAGGTTCTCGCACGGCTGAATACATAAGTAGAGGCGCATCAAATATCAGTAAGGTTAGGTTGGGTGATACCAATAACTTAGCGTGAAAGGATTTGGTGCCGAAGTGAACAGGTTATATCAATGCCGTTTGCTGGGGCAGTTTCCGAAAGGGGCTGCACTGTCATAGTAATTTTTATCCGTGAGGATAAAACAATGGATATCGATGTTGATATCGATATTACTGTGGAGTGCTACTGAAAAGATCCTTGTCTTCGCTTCCTGCGTTGTCTTGCCTTATCAGTTATCCTCCATTCGTACTTAACGAAGAAAATATAAAAATGATGATAACAAGTTATGCCGATTCGGCACTTTCGCTTTTGCCTCCAGTAGTGGCAATTATTTTAGCAGTGGTAACACGTAGAGTTCTTCTTTCACTTGGCTTAGGTATTCTTGCTGGTGTTGTACTTTTAAGTGACTTCTCGTTTGGTGCGGCTGCAAGTCATTTAGTCAGCACTGTGACGAGCTTAGTGTGGGATGACGGCGCGTTAAACGCGTGGAATCTACAGATCATTGGCTTCTTAGTAGTATTAGGGATGATCACCGCATTAATCACTGTAAGTGGTTCTGCACGTGCATTTGCCGATTGGGCGCATCAGCGGATTCGTAATAAACGTGATGCTAAGCTGATGACTATGTTTTTAGGCTGTGTTGTCTTCATTGATGATTACTTCAACAGTATTGTTGTTGGTTCAATAGCTCGTCCTATAACAGACCGCTATCATATATCTCGCGCAAAACTGGCTTATTTATTAGATTCAACTGCTGCGCCAGTGTGTGTTATCTCTCCGGTTTCAAGTTGGGGTGCGTATATCATCGCACTTATCGGCGGCATCTTAACGGCACATGGTTTTGCTGACACGGGTCACTTAAGCGTGTTCCTGCAAATGGTACCGATGAATTTTTACGCCATTTTTGCTCTGTTATTATTACTTTGTGTGGCTATCTTCGGTTTAGATATCGGTCCAATGCGTCAACATGAACGCAATGCACAAAAAGGTGAGTTATTTGACGAAAGCAAAGGCTTACCACCAGGTGCAACAGCTGATTTACCAGAAGCAGATACCGGTAAAATCATGGGCTTGTTCCTACCAATTTTTGTGTTAGTTGCAGCAACGATTTACTTTATGGTTTCAACAGGCGCTGATGCACTTGCAAGCGAAGGCCTTAAGTTTAGTGTGTTAGGTGCATTTGAAAATACTGAAGTTAGTGAGTCTCTATTTTACGGTTCATTAGTGGGCTTAGTAGTTACTGTACTGCTAACCATCCAACAAAAAATTAGCACTAGCATGATGTTTACTGGTCTTAAGGTTGGTGCCAAATCAATGCTTCCAGCAATCTATATTTTGCTATTTGCTTGGACTATCGCATCTGTGATTGGTGAGCTTGAAACAGGCAAGTACATGGCAAGCCTTGCGACTGGCAATATTCCGTTTGCATTACTGCCTGCAGTATTATTTTTACTGGCTGGTTTAACCGCATTTTCAACCGGCACTAGCTGGGGTACGTTTGGTATTATGTTACCAATCGCTGCCGATATGGCGATGGGCAGTGACAGCACTATGATGTTACCAATGCTTGCTGCAGTATTATCTGGCGCGGTATTTGGCGACCATTGTTCACCAATTTCAGATACTACAATTCTGTCTTCTACTGGTGCAAGTTGTCATCATCTTGATCATGTTATGACGCAATTACCTTACGCAGTTATTGTGGCAGCATTAAGCTTAGTGGGCTACACAGTACTTGGTTTTACAGGTTCTGTTGCTATGGGCTTTATTACTTGTTCTGTGTTGTTTGTATTGGCTGTATTAGGGTTAAAAATTGCAACCAAGTAATTCTATTGAAGAGCTCTTGTGAAGAGCTCTTTTAAAGTAACTATTTATAAAATTGCTTTAGACTTTAATTGCTTTAAACTTTATAAATCAAGCCATAAAAAATGCCACTCAACTGAGTGGCATTTTTGTACGAGAGTTAATTAAATCTTAGATTTACTTTAATCCACGACGTTCTAGTAGACCATCTGTCGTCGGCGCTTGACCTCTGAAGTTTTGGTAAGCTTCCATTGGCGGTACACTATTGCCAACTTCACGGATAGTTTTTCTAAACTTCATTCCGATTTCACGATTTAAACCGCCTTGAGTTTGCACATAAGCAAAAGCATCAGCGGCTAGGATTTCACTCCACATGTAAGCATAGTAACTTGCTGAATACCCACCTGGGAACGCGTGTGCAAAGTAAGTTGAGCGGTAACGAGGCGGCACTGCTGGTAAATCAACTCCATGTTTCTTAAGCGCATTAGCTTCAAACGTTTCCACATCTTGCAGCGGGGCATTAGCATCTAATGCGTGCCATTCTAAATCAAGCAGTGCAGCAGACATGTACTCTAAGGTATCAAAACCTTGGTTAAAGCTTCTTGATGCTAATAACTTTTGCAGTAAATCATCAGGGATTGGCTTACCCGTATCATAGTGTTTGGCGTAATTGGCTAACACTTTAGGGTGCGCGGCCCAGTCTTCTTCGAAAGTGGATGGGAATTCAACAAAGTCACGTGATACAGAAGTGCCTGCAAGTGATGGGTATTTCACTTTTGAGAACATGCCGTGAGTACCGTGCCCCATTTCATGGAACATGGTAGTTGCTTCATCGTAGCTGACAAACGTAGGTTGGCCTTCAGGCGCCTTTTTAATGTTCATCACGTTCACAACAACAGGTTTCTGGTTTAGTAACTGAGATTGACCCACAAACGAGCTCATCCAAGCACCACCACGTTTGCCTTCACGGGCAAAGTAATCAGCGTAGAAGATTGCCATGCTACTGCCATCTTCATCAAACATCTCGTAAGCTTTTACATCAGGATGATATACAGGTAAATCTGGACGAGGTTTAAGCGTTACGCCGTATAGCTCTTGAAGGGTAAAGAACACGCCGTCTTCTAATACACGGTTAAACTCAAAGTAAGGCTTGATTGATGCTGCATCAAGGTCGAACTTTTCTTTACGTACTAGCTCTGCGTAATAAGCCCAATCCCATGGTGCTAAAGTAAAATCACCGCCTGTTTTATTGATCATCGCTTGAATGTCAGCGGCTTCTTTTTGGGTGTTTTCAACCACGGCTGGCACCATTGAGCCAAACATGTCATATACCGCTTCTGGTGTTTTAGCCATTTGCGGGGCTAAGCGGTAATCAGACCAAGTGTCAAAACCTAGTAAATTAGCTTTTTTAGCACGAAGCTGTGCTAATCGCGCGACTAAAGACGCTGTTTCGTTATCACCTGCTAATCCGCGATTAGCCGATGCTTCCCAAACCTGCTGACGTAGTTCACGGTTGTCTAGCTGTGCTAATACTGGCTGGCGTGTCGTATTGGTGATGTTGAGAAGGTATTGCCCTTCAAGTCCCGCTGCTTCAGCGTCAGCTTTTGCTGCTGCAATGGCCGATTGTGATAAGCCTGCAAGTTTAGTTTCATCATCGACTTTGACTGCAATCTCTTTACTGAGTCTAAGTAGTCTCTGAGCAAACTCGTTGGTTAATGTTGATTGCTCTTCGTTTAAGTCACGAATTTTTTGTTTTTCAGCTTCTGTAAGTTTAGCTCCAGCAAGGACAAAACGCTGATGATAAACTTCCACTAAGCGGATTTCTTCAGCGGTTAATGAACTGGTAGTACGGCTATCGTAAATCGCTTGAATACGGCTGAATAACTCAGGGTTGAGGTTAATGTTATCTGAGTGCGCCGCCATTTTGGGCGCCATAATGCCTTGTACTTTTCGTAGTTCTGGATTGCTGTTTGAACCTGTTAGATTATAAAAAATGCTAGAAGTACGGGTGAGTAATGTACCGCTTTTCTCCATTGCGACAATGGTGTTTTCAAATGTTGGTGCCGCTGAGTTATTGGCGATATCTAAAATTTGCTGATGATGCTGAGCCATACCAAGCTCTAACGCTGGTTGGTAATGCTCATTTTTCAACTTACTAAAATCAGGCGCTTGATATTGCAAGCTACTGGCTTGCAGTAACGGGTTTTGAAGCTGCACTTGAGCTCCTTGTTCGGCACTGTCTGAATGGGTGTTACTGCAACCGCTTAATGCGAGTGTGGTAGCAATGGCTACTGCGACAATTGTTTTATGCATTTACTTTTTACTTCCTTAATTATAGTTGTTCACGCAATTTATCAATTGTTTCTTAATCGTATATGAAGATTTTGCACTTTCGTGATGCCTGTAGCTGTTGTGAAGTATCACGGCTTAAAAAGTGTGATCTAATTCATTGCAAAATGTAAATATTGTTAAGGTTTTGATGTTTTAAATAAAGGGTGAATTGGATGTATTAGCGAGCTGTTTAGAGGTTTGAGGGGGAAGAAGATGAATAATCTTACAAGAAATACTGCTAGCTGCCTCACGCTATTTAATCCCAGCGTGACTTATCTATAAATCGATTCAATGTTAGACTAAGCGCGATTATAACAATAAGGAACTCCTGTTTTGGCACAACTTTATTTCTATTATTCGGCAATGAATGCAGGCAAATCTACATCACTTTTACAATCATCTTATAACTACCGTGAACGCGGTATGAACACGCTTGTAATGACAGCGTCAATCGATGATCGATATGGTGTGGGAAAAGTTGCATCCAGAATAGGCATTGAAACTGAAGCGCAAGTTTTTGGCGCTGAAGATAACTTATCAAAAATGATTGAAACTGAGCTTGAAACCCAAAAGTTACATTGCATTTTAATTGATGAGTCGCAGTTTTTGAGTAAAGAGCAAGTGAAGCAGTTAACTCATGTGGTAGATAATTTAGATATCCCAGTACTGTGTTATGGCCTTAAAACTGATTTCCAAGGTGAACTGTTTAGTGGCAGTCAGTACCTATTAGCATGGGCTGATAAATTGGTAGAGTTAAAAACCATTTGTCATTGTGGCCGTAAAGCTAACATGGTGGTTCGTCTTGATGGTAATGGCAAACCAATGCGCGAAGGTGAGCAGGTGGCTATTGGTGGTAATGAAAGCTACGAGTCTGTGTGTCGTAAGCATTTTCGTGAATTTATCTGGGATTAATAAACCCAGTAACTTGCTAATAAGTTACTAGCCAACAAGTAACATGGCAATTTGAATTTAAAAAAAACAGCGCCTATTGGCGCTGTTTTTGTTTTGTTACTGACTCAGAACTTCATTTAATTATCCACTTTCATTTTGCTCATTAGCGGTTTCGCATTATTAAATTTGATATTAATGTCGCTAAATAAATGCGTGATTAAAAGTCAGCTTCGTCAAAACCTGTAATCTGGGCACTACTCATTTCAACTTGCTTGCGTAAGCTGCGAGTTTGGCACCCCCAATAACTCATGTAAAAAGAAGCGGTATTCAATTTAGCTTGATAGAAGGCTAGTTCATCGGTGCCAGATTCAATCGCAGCAAGAGATGTTGCTGCAATACGCGCCCACATCCACGCAAGGGCGCTAATGCCAAATAACTGCATATAAGGCATTGATGCCGCGCCAATCATATCGGGGTTAGTTGCTGCTGATTGGGCAATAAAGCCGGTGGCTTTTTCTAAATCACCTGCAGCATCCATTAGCCCTTCAATATAAGGTTTCATGGCATCATTAGTGCTGTGTTCGCCAATAAACTGTTTGACCATATCAGACCACAGACTCAGGGTAGCGCCTTTATCTGAGAGTAATTTTCGTCCGACAAGATCTAAGGCTTGCACACCGTTAGTTCCTTCGTAAAGCATAGCGATACGAATATCACGGACAAACTGCTCCATGCCCCATTCGTTAATATAGCCGTGGCCGCCATAAACTTGCTGTGCATCAACACAAGCTTTAAATCCTTGGTCGGTAACAAAACCTTTTACGATAGGGGTAAATAGAGCGGCAAGAGCTGATGATTGTTTTGCTTTAGCAGGATCGCTATGACGCTCTGCTTGGTCAAGCCATAACGCCTGCTGACCCATTAATGCACGAGTGCCTTCATTGAATGATTTCTGTGACAGCAACATTCGACGGACATCGCCATGAACCAAAATTGAATCAGCAGCTTGGTCAGCCTGTTTAACACCTGATAATGCGCGGCCTTGAATTCGATCTTTGGCGTAAACTAATGCATTTTGGTAGGCAATGTCAGATACACCTAAACCTTGAATTCCAACGCCTAGTCTGGCTTGGTTCATCATGGTAAACATGGCTTTTAGGCCTTGATGAGGCGCACCGACTAATTCGCCTATAGCGCCATCAAATAGCATCACGCAAGTTGAGTTACCGTGAATACCCATCTTATGTTCAAGGGCAGTGGCGCTTAAACTATTGGATTTACCCAATGAGCCGTCTGCATTGACCATAAACTTAGGCACCGCGAATAATGAGATACCTTTAACACCATCAGGGGCATCTGGTAATTTCGCTAACACAAGATGAATTATATTTTCAGCTAAGTCGTGATCGCCAGATGAGATAAATATCTTTTCGCCGCTAATAGCAAACGTGTCATCGCCAAGGGGCTTAGCTTTAGTGCGCAATAGTGCTAGATCAGTACCTGCATGAGATTCAGTGAGGTTCATGGTGCCAGTCCATTCACCGCTGACGAGCTTTTCTAAATACTTTTGTTTCAGCGCATCGCTGCCATGTACATGAATGGCAGAATAGGCGCCATGGGTTAAACCCGGGTACATAGCAAAGGCCATATTGGTGGCGGTTTTCATTTCTGTTGCAAAGGTGCCAATCACTTCGGGTAAGCCTTGACCGCCGTATTCAGGATCGCAGGTAAGCGTTGCCCAGCCATCATCAATGTATTTCTGGTATGCAGCTTTAAATCCTTTTGGGGTGATCACTTTGCCGTTTTCAAGCTGACAACCTTCAAGATCGCCTGAGGCGTTTAATGGCAACATGATGTCGGTGGTGAAATCTGCCACGCCTTGTAAAATCGCATCGGTCAATTCAGGGTCGATTTCGTTAAAACCGTGCAGGTCTGTTTGCTGATAAATATTCAGTAACTCAGATAATATGAACTGATAGTCGCGAAGGGGAGCTTGATAAATCGGCATATTACGATCCTTTGTTGTTTGCTATCTGTTAATCTGCTGATACGAGCTAAGCAAGGCTAACAGAATCCATGACTGTTTATTTCTTCACTGTTTTAGTGTCTTTTATTGTGATTTTTAGCTTATTCCTTAAGCGTTAAAACTACCTTAACCAATTTCGAGTAAAAACTCAGCTTTATTTATTGGGTAATTTATTGTGTAAGTAATTAGGTCGATTATTCGTTGATAATATTGTGTTTTTTCCAAAAAAAGAATGCATGTTCAAGTACTTGCTCTGGTGCTTCCACTTGAGGGTAATGGCCGACTCCTGCAAGACTGATGGTGTCTGGGTTAGTGATTAACTCTTGATAGCGCTTTAACATATCTCGACCAGAAATCGGATCTTCTAAACCGTTAATAAATCGCATTGGTGACGTATTTTGTTGTAGTGCGCCCACCCAACGGTCGCGATACTTAACTCTTTCCTTCATGTACTGAATAAGCTTATGAAAGATACGATTACCTTGATTGTGTTGGATTAATTGCCAATATTTTCGCAGCTCGTTTTCTTCAATATTGATGCTACAAATATTATCGAAGTTACGTTTAAAAGCGTTGTAGCCCATACCTTTAGCGACAATAAAGCCAATAGGACTAAGTAACAGTTTTTGAATTAGGATTGGATGAATCACCTCAGGGAATATTCCACCATTAAGCAATACACTACTCAAAATTTCGAAAGTTAAAGGGGTTTGGTTTTGTTGAGCATCATGTTGCCGTGCAAGTAACTCTTGAGTGACGGTATTACCGTAATCATGGGATAAAATATGGACCTTTTCGATACCTATCGATGCGACAATATCTTCAATTAAATTAGCTTGAGCATCAAAAGAGTAGGGGAAGTCTGTAGGTTTATCGGAATAACCAAAACCCACCATATCTAACGTAATTAAGTGAAAGTGCTGAGTTAACTCATCCCAAATAGGTTGCCAGTCGTAACTGCTGGTAGGAAAACCATGGATTAGTAGTAATGCAGGCAGACCTTTATTACCTGTCTGTTTTACAAAGACATTATTCTCAAAGTGTTTCGCAAAACAGTGCTTATGAAAGTAGCCTTGATTCAGCCATTGAGTCAATTTCTGCATACATAATCCATTATTTTTTATTTAAAGTTAACCTGATTAGACCAGTTTGTAAAACGCCTCAGAAATTAGCTCTTCCTAATAAAGTGCTATTCATTTTTGCAGCTTTAATGAAATAAACCTTGAATATAAAGTGCACTTTAGTCGGTCTTAATATTGGAGCGCGTATACATAAGCAGTCATTAGCGACTTTATTATTAGGATTAAACATATGAAGACTAGTCAATCGATATCAAGCCCATTATTAAAGGATAAACCTGCGCAGCCTATTAACGAGTTGTATCGTGAATTACTGGGCGTGATAGTGACTTTTTCAGTTCTAACCTTGTTATTGGTGTTTTTCTCGGCAGGTGTGCGCGCTGATGATTCGCAATCCACTCCAGATTATGACTTTCCTCAAGCTAAGGCATTTACTCTTAACGATGCGGAAGGTAACAAGTGGTCATTTGCGGAGCATGCAGGTAAACCCATTGTCATTCATTTTTGGGCAACTTGGTGTCCTTATTGTAAAAAGCTGCAACCTGGTCTTGAAAGGTTGCGATTAACGCACCTAGATAGCGACCTTGAAATGATTGCTATCAGCTTCAATGAAGATAAAGGTGCAATGCCAGCAGCTGCATTAGCAGAGCGGGGTATTGGCATGAAAACCTTGGTTGAAGGTGACAGTGTTGCTGAGCTTTATGGCGTAACAGGTACACCAACGACAGTGTTTATTAACCGATCAGGACAATTAGTATGGTTAACACGGATTTCAGATCCTGATTCGCCTAAATTAGCTCAAGCCATAGACTTTCTATTATCAGAGTAATAAACACCGCCCCGACTTTAGCGCAATAGTTGTTATTCCCCATAATAGTCGTTATTACGGGGGATAAATTATCGATATGCCCTTATGCCGTTTTGTTAGTTATAACTTTCGATAGTTATGGCATTTGAAAATTATGAAGTGATGATAGCAGACGATTGGTTGTCATCTTCAGTTTCTCCGACAGACATAGTCAGCGGTAATTCTCTTGCTTGTTCACGCAAGTAGTCCATTCCCGCAAGGAAGCCTGAAAACATTTTCAATGCGATAAACTGTCCTTCAACAGTGGTTTTGTAGTTATTACCTTGTTTATTCAGGGCTCCGGCAGAAATTAAATAGCTCATTTCAAGTGGGAAGGCTTGCCACAAAGATTTACCCGTATGGGCCTTAAATTGTTGGTTATCTAGCAGGCCGTGACCCATCATCATCATTAAATGATGCTGCAATAGCGCTTTTGCTTCTAATGGTTTGGTGTAACACGTGCCAGTATGGCCAGCGTTAATACGGTTGATATAGTCAGGAATATCAAAGCTTGAAATTCTAAACTGCTCGCCAAAACGCCCAAATGCGCCAGAACCAACCCCGAAGCAGTCTTCGCCGTCTAATACATATTTGTTTTCTACTGGCTGACCAAAGTTACGACTGAATGTCCAAGGGAACTCCATGATATAACGTTCGCCCATCGCTTCTTTTACCGCTAAAAACTGTGGCCATAAATCTTCAGGATTGCCAGCTAAACAACCCGCTTTTTTACGGTTTTGGCCAATGCCAACGGTTAATGGGTAAGTCGTTATTTGGTCAGGGCTCAAACGAATGGTTTGGGCTAAATCGCTGGCTACCGTTTCAGGTGTTTGCATTTTAAAGCCGTACATCATATCCAAATTAACTGTTGGTATTACCTCAATCGCTCGGCTAACATATTCAGCTTGTTGCAAGCCGCTACCGAACTTTTCAAAGCGGCCACTGGCTTTTAAAATCTTGTCATCAAAACTTTGTACGCCAATCGACATGCGATCAACTAAGCCTTTCAGTAAATGCGGATTACCTTCCTTAAAATAGATAGGGTCACTTTCACAAGAGACTTCTCGAACGGTAGTAATCGACTTAATCATCTCGATGGTTTCAATTAGCTCATCTTCTAGAATCGTTGTGGTGCCGCCACCAATATAAACTCGGTTAAAGCGATAACCTTGAGCGATAACCATGCGTATTTCTTGTCTTAATGCTTTGAAGTAGGCTTTAGCGACGCCTTCATTGAATTTAATTTTATGGAATGAACAAAAACGGCAAAGGGTGTGACAAAAAGGAATATGGATATATAAAGTTTCGATTGGCTTGTCAGGCACAGCCAATTTAGTCACATCATTTAATGCCACGGCATCTTTCAAACTTAACGACTGTTTAATCGTCATGCCCATTGCCCAGTCAAGACTGCTAGTGGCGAGGTTCAACCTTGATGTAGATAAGAATTTTTTCATGAGCTGCCCTTAGACTTTAAGTTTACCAATGGGATGTATTCATATAGAAACAGCAGTCATTGGTTTAATGCTAATTCAGTAGATTGATATCAGCCTAAATTAGCTAAATATTCCAAACTGTTGCACAAAGCATGAAAATACAAATATCTACAAATATGGTGTCACTGAATAGTAAAAATTTGACTCCTATCACTTGTTTGAATACAAACTCAATGGTTAATTTAAATTAATGTTTAGGCTTAAGTTTTATGAACTAAACAAAATGCGACTCTAAGATTTAAATGTGGGTATATTTTGAATTAGTAATACTGAATGCTTATGGTGGTTTAATTCATTGCTTGCTGCTTTATTCTACAAAACTAGCTCTAGATCGCTTTTTTTTATCGGTTAAATAGCGTAAATTACCCTTGATTGTGCAATTTAAAGAACGCTAAGTTTTTATTTGGGAATTATTATCAAGGGGTTAACAATGGAACATCGTTGGCAAATAGCCATATCAGCAGGATTACTGGCAGCTTTATGGGCTGGGGTTGCGGATGTATTTCAGTTAGTCACTTGGGTAGGTTTTTTAAGTTGCAGTACCTTCTTTGCTCAAACTGAAACTGGTCTTAAAGGCATGTTCATGGCCATGAGTACCAATTTATCTGGTGTATTTTGGGGCTGGTTGATTATTTCGGGTAGTGGCTTCTTTATTTCGCCTATTGTGGGGTATGCCTTTACTGGCGTTGCTACTGCGGCGATGTGTTTACAGGCGAGTTATCAAAAACTGGCGTTTATCCCAGGTGCGTTTATTGGCTGTTGTATTACATTTGCATTAGGCGCTGATTTAGCAGCTATTCTACCGCCATTATTATTGGGCGCCATGCTGGGTTACAGCATGAGTTTATTGACCAATCAACTTATTAGCATCACACCGAAAATTCAGGGATTATTTACTGCAGCCCCCGCTAAAGATGCTTAATTAACAACTCTTTTTATGTAAGTCTAAAGTGATACGTTTTTGAGTGGTGAAAACCCGCTCTTCGGGCGGTGTTTTACTTTATATACGTTAAACGTACTTCGAGAATCATTTTTATTTCTTTTTTTATGTGCGACTTTTATCCTTTAATCTCAATTGTTTGTATTACTTTAGACTGACTTGTTTTTCACGTTTTCTTATATTCACCGCTAATGAACTGATAACTTTCAGGTTTATATTTTTCCTGCTTTTATAACCCTTTCGACTATACTCTTAAAGCTTAATTTGGTTAAAAAGTGATCAATCAATTAAGTAAACAATTAGGAGTGAACGACATGAACAAGACCTTAATAATTGCATTATGTGTTTTATTTAGTAGTTCTGTATTTTCAAAGGATAGATTAGAAGTATATGAAGATTACGATCTAGGCAGTGAAATCATGATGATGACCACGGTAAAAGTGGATCCCAATATGGGAGATATATACTTAGCCGGTTTACGTAGTAGCTGGGTTAAAGCAGTTAATATTCAAAAGGAGCTTGGCTTTATTAAAGATTGGAAAATATACGGCAGCGATCTGGCAACCAGTGGTGACTTTAATATGTTGCTGGTGGTGACTTTTGACAATGCGGCTGATATTGAACCCAATAAGGAGAAATACAAACAATTTATGCAGAAATGGAGTGATTCGGATGAAAAAATGTCTAACGAAATCTCTGCCAAATACCCCGAAGTGAGAACCTTAACAGGGGAATATAGAATGCGAGAAATTATCTTGAAGTAAGATAATCGGGACTTGTTCATGATTTACTGACGAGTTTGAATAGGTTCCGACCCGGATGCTACTTTGGCATCCATGCTTCATATATGCCTTAATTTTATTGTGCGTTATTTTTGCCCAGCATTGAAACACTTGATGCAAAATCGCTATGAAATCGTTATATATACTGGCGCTTTACTCGTGTTATTTGTTTAAAAATGTCCCAATGTTACTAGTCAAATTTACTCTTAAAAGCAAACTCGCTAGGATGTCGCCTTTTATTATCTAACAAGGTCCATCATGAAGTTTGTCACCGTCTTTGTTTCAATCATGCTTTCTCTGGTTATCATTTTTACACCTAAGGCCAATGCTGCGCCTGAAGTAGGTTTAATGGTAGGTAGCGACTCAGGCATTAATGTAAAAATGAATGAGTATAAGTTTGGGGTGGGTTTTGATGACTTTTCATTTACCTTAGATAAAACATTTAATTTTAAGGACCACCCTCATTTTTATTGGGGCGTGGGGGGCAAGATTGCTGATAAAAAAAATGATGATATTAAATTGGGCGCAAGAGCGGTATTTGGTGCTCACACTAAAGTAGAGCGGTTTACTTTTTTCATCGAAGCGCAGCCTACTTTGTACCTAATTGATGATGTCAAAGTAGAATTAGAGGCTATTGGTGGCGTTAGGTATCATTTTTAAAGGATGTCTAATGTCATTGGCTGGTGTTGTAGCTTCAGTTAATGAAATATAAGTTAGCTATCTTAAAAATAAATTCAGCTCGTTATTAACAAGTTAATAGCGAGCTGAATCAGATTTATACCTATGTCTTAATCTATATTGTTAATTTGATCTGTTTAATTTCGTTGAAAAGACATTTGGGTATCGAGGTTGCCATCACCATCTTCATCAATACGTAACAGTAAAGTATTGCCTTGTGCAGACATTGAAAAGGTTGAACCGCCTTCGCCTGCAAAACCAGATAAGCCTGTATCGCCATTACTATCAAACGTTTGGGTTACTGTGACCATATTACTTTCACTATCGATACTGTAGGTTCCCCATTCCATGCCTGAGTCTTCTGTTGCATCATCTTGGTCTACTTCTGCATGAATATAAGTACCATCGGCGTTAAATAACAATATTAGCAAATCATTTTCATCAACTAATTGGTCGTCAATTGCTTTAATTAACCAAGTGCCGACAACTCCATCACTGCCTTGCTTATCAAAATTAAGTGTTTCATCAATTGAGTCATTGGCGTCTTCATCAATGGAGAGCACTAGGTTTTCTTCAATGACTTCGGCGAATAATAAAGGTGCACCATCTATGTCAGTAAAATCAGTTAAGCCTGTATCGCCATTTTCATCAAATGTTTGACTGGCAATAACACGGTTGGTTTCGCTGTCACGGCTGTACGTTCCCCATTCCATTCCTGACTCTTCCTCTTCATCCTCTGAGTCAACTTCAAAATGTGCATAGGTGCCGTCGTTAAAGAAAACTAACGTGAGTAAATCATTATCATCATCAGGATAATGCCAAGTACCAGTGATACCGACCTGAACGCCATTAGCCGCAACTTGTTCGGTTAAGTGTTCGACAGCATCGTCTGCATCAACCAAGCCTGTTACTGCTGTATCTTGACCGCCATTTTCAATAGTGGTTTTAACTGCTGGGTCGTCGGCAAATTCATCTGTGCTTAAATTAAAATCAACGGGTTCAGCTGTTGCGATAGCAGTATCGGTAATGGTAATCCCATTGGTAGTATCGCCATCTTGGTCAAGTGTTTGTAGTAACCTTGCGATGTTCACCACTTGATTGTCATCAATACTTTCAGATGCAGCAATATTGAAAGGGGTGACAATTCCGGAAGCAGGTGTCGCAGGAAAGGTAAGATCGCCGATAAAGAAGGTGACAGTTTCACCTTCAAGGTAACTATAATTACCTTCTTCATCAGTGACTCCAGATTGAGTTTCTGTTCGATATCCAATACCAATGACGGCACTATCAATAAAGATACCTTGGGACGGTGTTGGAGCGGGATCTTCAACCTCTGGTTGCGGTATTTCAGGCTCTGGAGCTGGATTTTCTGAATCATCACTACTACCACAACCCAGCAATAGACCTGAGATAAGTAGCGCTATTAATTTCTTAGACATTTTTCTCTCCTTAGAAGTGTGTCAAATCACTGCTTTATGTCAATAGATGACAATCTTTAAGCCTAATATAAAATGCAAAAATTGCACGATTTAACCAACAGAATTAATAGGCGATATTTAACGTTGAATATAATAACGAATTTAATCTAATTTACTGATTTAACGATACATTGTGAGTTTACTAGGCTGATTAATCTTGATTAAAAACAACCGCTATCAACCAATAGACTGATTTGCACTGAAAGCAGTTAAAGCAGTTAAAGCAGTTAAAGCATGATAATCGCCGGCTGTTTTTAGTAAAAGCACGCTGTACTAGCGTTTGAAGAAGTGTCGAATTCGAGTCACAGCATTAAGTTTTTTGCTTTGCTTATTTGAAAGTAGATCAGGCTGAAACTCTGCGATTAAGCGGTACAAATGATAATGAGTGACTTTTTTAGCCACAAACCAATCAAGACGAATGATTGAACCACGCAAAGTAGAGCGTTCGAAGTCTACTAAGCCTAATTTATTCTGATTATCAACAATGATATCTCTTATGGGTAATGCGTGACGGGCAACACCTGCATCGAGCATTTTATTGACTAATTCAATCAAATCTTTCAAGTTATCACGGGTTAGATGAACTGGCGTTTTACCCGAAATCTTTGACATCACCAGTGTTGTTTTTCTGTCATCACTGTCGATTAAATTGGGGATTCCATTAATATTTTGAAGTCTAAATAATGATTCTTTTTCGATGTTATACCGACTAATGTATTTACGGTAAGGTTTAAAGTGCTTCTCTACTGAATCTTGACCAATCGTAAGGTACATTTTTTCAGTATCGTAAATTCCATTTACTATTTCTGTCTGGGTTTTCATTGGGTTTATTGCTTGTTACAGGATTATTTCATTTTATTTTAGTTTAAGCCTCTTCGGTATGGCACTTTTGGTTGAAGCATAGAAGTGAGTTTTACTTTGCTTAAACCCTGAATTGTTACTTCAGTAACAAAGCGGTGACCTGCCAGAAACGATAACCTTATATCTGCAATCAACACCGCTTTGTTGTTAAGAATGAAACCAGAATATGAGTAACTAACGACATGTATCTAATTTTTAAAAATATGTTGAGATAAAGAAGTAACCTGTAATAGCACAGCTGATTGCAATCACAAATGTTCTCATGTGTTTTGCTGATATTTGCTTGGATATATGTGCCGACATATACCCGCCAATCAGAGTGCCAACTAAAACAACAAAACCTTCGAACCAAGCAATGGCATCATTATAAATAAACAAAATGATGGCAATGAGTGACACTGAAGATGAAATGACTAACTTAAGGCCATTCATCGCATTAATATTACTGTGACCTGCTAAAGCGAGATAACTCAACCCGATAATCCCTAAACCAGCATTAAAAAAACCGCCATAGGTGCAAACCAATAGCAGCACTAAAAACAGCAGCACTGCGCCAAATTGAGAAGCGTATTTATGCTTGCCTGACAAGCTACTGACCCATTTATTAATTTTAGAACCGAATATAAACAGGACAGTGGCAAATAGTAATAACCAAGGAATGGCTTCTTGAAATAATGCTTCTGGGGCAATGAGTAATAACCAAGCACCTAAACTCCCACCGAGTAAACTGGCACCTATGATAATAATTAACTCTTTTTTGTGCGCTTTCAGTTCATGCCTGAAGGCAAAGGCACCACTAAGATATCCAGCAAGGGAAGAAAACGTATTGGTCGCATTCGCCATTATTGGCGGCACGCCAACAAACAGTAATGCAGGGAAGGTGATAAAGCTGCCACCACCGGCTAATGAGTTCAATACTCCACCCAAAAAACCAGCAAGTAACAGTAATAAAATATCAAACGTCATGAAATTAGCCTAACAATGGCAATAGGGATGAACCTATTTGGGAAGATAAAAACCTTATATTACATGTAAAGCGGTAATTAAAGATTAAATTACAGTGCTCTTACGTCACGTAATCGATTTTTTATTTACACAGATGTATAAAGCAAGAACCTTAAAAGAATATGAAGCGCTAACTCTTTTGATATTTACAAAGGGTTTATTGTCTAAGTGCTAATCAATATTTAACTTATTTACAATTGATAATCGTTCTCATTTAGTGTGAGTTGTTTTAGTATGCCTTCGTTTTTAATAACACTGCAATCTATACAGTCACAAGGAAATGATATGACCAACATGATCAAAGCTACTGCTGCACTAGGCATAATGTTAATGAGCCTAAACGTTAACGCGAGTGAGTGCGAACTAACAATTACGGCCAATGATGCGATGCAATTTGATAAGAAAAGCTTATCAGTGCCAGCGACCTGCAAAGAGGTGACCTTAAACTTACATCATTCTGGCAGTTTACCTAAATCAGCAATGGGTCATAACTGGGTGTTAAGTAAAGCTGATCATGTTCAGGCAATAGCAAATGATGGCATGCCTGCTGGTGCTGACAATAGCTATATCAAAGCGGGCGATGAAAGAGTGCTAGCACATACTGACGTGATTGGCGGTGGTGGTTCTACGTCAATTACTTTTAGTATTGAGGGGTTAGATAGCAAAGCGGCTTATCGATTCTTTTGTTCATTCCCTGGACATTGGGCAATTATGCAAGGCAGCTTTGTTATAGAAGCTTAATGCTCCTTTAATATCAGATGGCAGGATGCCAAAGACTCATCATAATTCAATATAAGCTTATGCCTGCATCGATAGGCTGACCCTGTATGTCATGGCGTGCATGGATGCACGAAAATGACTACCTTTTACGAGCCAATTAACTATTACGAGCCAATTAACTATTACGACTCAGTCAACTATCGTATTTCGACACTTCCAATTGAAAACGGTGAGTATGCTGATTAAGCTGGAGTTTTGAAGAAGTAAACTCTGTCTCATTTTACCCTGATTGATCCCATTTATTTAACTTTTTGACACTATGTTACAGCCTCCTCAATTACAATGTGTTATAAGGAACTTAGTAGTGATGGACAGGAGTAAGGCACACCATGCGACAGAATCAAGGGTTCTCATTGATAGAGCTTGTTGTTGTGATCATCATACTTGGCGTGATAGCAGTGATTGTTGCGCCGCGATTTATCAATCTTAGTCAAGATGCCAAAGCCAATACCATGTTAAGTGTAGGGGCTGGCATGGAGTCAGCGTTAGCGCTTTTGAATAGTAAAGCGGTTATTGAAGGCAAAGATAACAGCGAAGACGAAATCACCATCAGCGGAGTGCAAGTACCACTTCTAGCAGGTTATCCATCGGTTGATGGTGGAGACTCATTCGAACAAATTAACACCCAAGTACAAGTTTGGTTCAATATCGATTCTGTTGGAAAAAACGTTATCGAGAACAACCCTAGTGCAGCTCCCTTCTTCATCGATAAGGCGTCTGGTGACAACCAAATTTACATTTTCTTTAGTGGTGCCCCAACAACTGGAAATCGCACTGAGTACGGTTGTCAGGTACGTTATCAAAACCCTCAGGGGGAAGGCCCTTCTGTTCGTGTGTTAACTGACGCTTGTTGATTTGGTCACGCATTTTTCCTTAAAAAGACTAGCGCTATATAATTTATATCCAAATGAACCAGTAGATGAAACTGGCAATTTTCTCGTAAGTTTACCCTAAGCCAGATCCTTATTTTAACTTAAAGTAGGGAGAAAAACGCTGCAATTTAATCGTGGTTTTTAGCTTGTGTCGAATGGTAACTGTCTTATAATATTAGACTTTACTATAGGAATTAATATCCAGCCTTCTGCAAATATTTTCTTATCTGAATACCTTTACACTTAGGTTTATCAAACGAATTAATGGCTATTTTCATGGTTAGGATTATGAGTTTATTAAAATGAAAAACATTGTATTACCCGTTTTTATATCGATGTTATTTTGTACGATTTTGGGTGTGACCTTTAGTTATTTTCTTGAAATTAGTTACGCTGCTGGTATCTACTTTTGTGCGTTAATTTTGTGGTCACTGGACTATAAAAGTGACTTTGAGATGTTTGGCAATAATGAATACGGCGAGGGCGTTAAAAAACCTAAAAAAGTTATCGCAATTCGTGTTGTACTTTGGGTGATGTTTTTGATTAGTGTTTTATTTCTGAATTAGGGTTGGTTCATTGGAGTTTTCGGATATGATTTCTCTGATGTGATTTACTCTAATGACCTATCGGTCACATAGATTTAAAATCGTGACGCTTCGCCCCCTAATCTTTATTAAGAGTGACGAAAGGGAAACCACAGCAATCCCCCTCTTACTTTTTCTAAGAGCCATCCCATGCAGCTCCGACGAAGTGACTTTTCGCAGTAGATAAGCTTCATGCTAGTTAAGCCAATTTGCTACCGCCTCAGATTCGCATCTGATGTATATGGGTATATGAATGTCACGATTACATAGATATTTACTAATGACCTTCGGTCACTAAGATTTAAAGTCGTGGGTTTTCCACCCACACCCGACCAAGAGGGGAAACAACAGCATTCCCCCTCGTGGATCTCCCATGCCGCTCCGACGAAGTTGTCACCTTCGGCCTTATTCGAAAATAGCTAACGCTTTCGATAGGCCATCCATGGCCAAACGAAAGCTAGCCAGACATCCATGTCTGGACTCACGCTATTTTCTTCAACGTCCTCAGCAACTTCAAACGGAGATCATTGAGCCAGCAGGTTTATTTAGTGTTGGATATAGAAAGTTTACTCTGACACCACTTTTTTTTCGCACTTATTTTCGGGGAACTGGGGGTCATTATATTGAAACTCACGGACTTTAAAGCTGTCTTTGTAGATGGTATTTAAAAACTCTGTAATCGTGTTTTCAAACACTTCTCTGTCATAAGTTTTATCGCAGAAGGAAGCTTTAATAAGTAGTAAAAATTCATATTCAACACCAGTGAATTCATAAATATAACTTTGATATTTACCTTCTTTAAACTCATCATATTGGAGTTTAAAAAGTGTTTTTTCTTCACCCAATGTCCAACTGAAAACTATCCCTGTAGGTATTGGTTTAAGCCTGAAAGGGTCTTTATAGTTTTTCTCAAGGCTTTCAATTCTGATATCGCGAAATTCTATAGTTAGAGCTCTTTCTTCTCTTTTATCGTTACTCAAGATTAGTAATTCAGCGACTTCAATTGCTTGTTTAACAGTTCTATAAGGAGGGATTATAAATTCATGTTCAGCATCATTTCTATGATTCCAGATATCCGAAATCAATATAGAAGGTGCAATACCTAAAGCTGCTATTAGTTTTGTTTTAGTGTTTCCACCTTCTTCTAAGTCAACATTATTTCCCAGGAATTTACTAACGTTATCATTCCCTACAGAAATATTTAAAGACTTGAGGTTTTGATTAATAACGAGCTCTATTGATTTTTTTACATTATTTATTCCATCTGAACGACCATGTTCGCTTTTATCTTTTGAGTTTTTTTTAGCCCATTGCAAATATTTTCTTGGTGTAGTTACCTGATTCTTGAAAGCGAAAACTCCGCCACTAAAAAAATCTGCTTTAATTATTAGTTCTTGGCTTATAAAAGACGCAGCTTCAAAAATTTCATTTATATTTTTCACAAGAACGGATGATGTCAACGATAGTACCTACATGTCTTTAAATTTTAAATATTATTAGAGCTATAGTAGCGGTCTGCAAGACAACAGTGAACTAATTTGCGTTAAATAACTGAAATTTGAGAGTTTAGAAAAAGACTATCAAAGTTAAAAACCAACCTGCCGACTCAACAATCTCCATTCGAAGTGTCCGATGACGTTAAGTTAATTCACGTGATGGAGGCAGGACGCCGACATAGCCTCAGTTGAGCCATGGATGGCGAATCTGAGGCGGTAGTGAATTGGCTTAGTAGTCAGAGGGAAAACACTTCGTTGGAGCGGCAAGGGATGTCGAGAAGGGAAATGCTGTTGTTTCCCTTTCGTCTGGTGTGGGCGAAGCGCCACGACCTTGATTTTGCCGTTATAAACAATCCCAATTGAATTGCGAATCACCAACAAAAAAGCGAACCTCCAATGAAGCTCGCTTTTGATGTTAAATAACCAACAATTTAGGTTTTAAACAAAAACCTAAAACACCATTTCTGGTACATGCTCTGGCACGACCAACTTACCCGCAGTCTTTGATTTGATCTCTTCAACCGACACCCCAGGAGCTCGCTCTAGCAAGTGAAATGCGCCGTCTTTGATTTCCATAAAGGCCAAGTCTGTCATGACACGTTTAATACAGCCGTAGCCTGTTAATGGCAGCTCACATAGTGGCAGTAACTTAGAGTTACCTTTTTTATCAGCGTGCATCATGGTGACGATAATATTGTCAGCGCCAGCCACTAAATCCATGGCGCCGCCCATACCTTTAATTAGTTTGCCTGGGATCATCCATGATGCGATTGAGCCGTTTACATCAACTTCAAAAGCGCCTAATACGGTTAAATCCACATGGCCGCCACGGATCATGGCAAAGCTTTCTGCTGATGAGAAAAACGATGCACCATCAACAGCGGTGACTGTTTGCTTACCTGCATTAATTAAATCAGCATCAATGGTGTCTTCGGTTGGGAACTCGCCCATACCCAATAAGCCGTTTTCAGATTGCAGCATGACGCTCATTCCTTCAGGAATGTAGTTAGCGACTAGGGTTGGAATACCGATACCTAAGTTAACGTAAAAGCCATCTTGCATTTCTTGCGCTACACGTTGAGCAAGTTGTTCTCTTGATAATGCCATGTCTTGCTCCTTATTTTGCAGCCGCTTCGGTTGGTTTGACAGTGCGTTGCTCGATACGCTTTTCAAAGCTGGCTTGAATCACTCGATCAACGTAAATACCTGGGGTATGAATGTGGTTTGGGTCTAACTCGCCCGGCTGGACAATTTCTTCTGCTTCAACCACGGTGATTTTGCCAGCAGTTGCCATCATAGGGTTAAAGTTAGCTGCTGTTTTACGGAAGATTAAGTTACCTATAGTGTCAGCTTTCCATGCGCGAACGAGGGCAAAGTCAGACGTCAGCGAATCTTCAAGCACATAATGACGGCCTTTGATTTCACGGGTTTCTTTACCGTCAGCGATTGGGGTGCCGTAACCTGTTGCTGTGAAAAAGGCGGGAATACCTGCGCCGCCAGCACGAATTTTTTCAGCCAATGTACCTTGAGGTGTCAAGATAACGTTAAGCTCACCCGATAACATTTGCTGCTCGAACGTGGCGTTTTCACCTACGTACGAAGCAATCATGGTGGCGATTTGGCGTTGCTTAAGCAGTAAGCCTAAGCCGAAATCGTCAACACCTGCGTTGTTTGAAATGGCAGTTAAACCAGACACGCCCATTTTTACCATGTGGTTAATTAGCCCTTCTGGAATGCCACAAAGGCCAAAACCACCGACCATGATAGTCATGTCATTGGTTAATCCATTTAAGGCTTCTTCGTAGCTATGAACGACTTTATTGAGTCCTGCCATCATCTTGTCCTTTTCAGTCTTGCTGTAATAAATGATTTATCAATACTGATGCGCTAACGCTTGCTTCTATACCTAGTAACTAAAATGAGTAACTAAACCTAGCAACTAAAACTAGCAACTAAAACTAGAAACTATTAATTTACTTAATCATTATGCGCTAATCGCTTGTGCCACTTTTGAGCCGTTTTGGCGACCTAATGCTTGGCTAATTTGGTTGCCTGCTTTGGCAAGCTTAGCTAAATCTATGCCAGTTTCAATCCCCATGCCGTGAAGCATATACACCAGATCTTCAGTGGCTAAATTTCCTGATGCACCTTTGGCATAAGGGCAACCGCCAAGGCCTGCAACTGATGAGTCGACCACGCTAATACCTGTACTTAAACACGCCTCAATATTGGCAAGTGCTTGACCGTAGGTGTCGTGAAAGTGCAAAGCGAGTTTTTCAACAGGCACTAATTTAGCCACCGCTTCAACCATCTTACGGGCTTTAATAGGCGTGCCAACACCAATGGTGTCACCAAGTGAAATCTCGTAACAGCCCATTTTGTAAAGTATTTCAGACACGCGGGCGACTTCATTAATATCAATATCACCTTCGTATGGGCAACCTAGTACACATGAGACATAACCACGTACTGGAATGTTACGGGCTTTAGCCAGCGCCATGACTGGCTCGAACCGTATAATCGATTCTTCAATTGAGCAGTTAATATTACGCTGACTGAAGGTTTCAGATGCTGCGCCAAAGATGGCTACTTCATCGGCGCCAGCGTCAAGCGCAAGTTCCAGTCCTTTTAGATTTGGGGTTAGCGCTGAATAAACGACACCAGCTTTTCGAATGCCACTTTGATTATTCAATGCGTTAAACACATCTTTTGAGTCAGCCATTTGTGGCACCCATTTAGGTGACACAAAACTGCCAGCTTCGATACGCTTGACGCCCGCATCTGCAAGCTGCTCAATCAAGTTAAGCTTATCTTGAGTCGTGACAGGCTTTTCGTTTTGCAGGCCATCACGAGCGCCAACTTCAAAAATGCTAACCTTTTTAGGAAGACTAGATGCATTCATCATTAGGCTTCCTTATCTGCAGCTTCTACATTTAGAGCTTCAACATTCAAAAGCTGGGCACCATCGGTAACGAGTTCACCGCTTTGAAAATAAAACTCACTGACGACACCATCAAACGGCGCTTCAATGGTGTATTCCATTTTCATGGCTTCCATGACTAATAAACCTTGGCCTTCGGTAACACTGTCGCCAACCTCAACAAGATGGGTGACCACAGTGCCATTCATCGGCGCTTTGAGTTTATCGGCGCTATCTACCGTGTCTTCTGCTACTTGAGCCAGTACTGCTTTAAAGTGGTAACTGCCGCTAGGTAAGAAGAGGGTAAAGTCATCACCTTCATGGCTCACTGGGACTTTACTTTTATGCCCGTTAATTTCTGCCAGCAACACATCATCTTGAATTGAACCTGCAAGCTTGAGTGCTTGACCGTTAAGACCTAGGTGCAATGCATTGCCCAAATCAGTAATCACTAAGTTTTGCAGGGCAGGTTGCTCAACGTTGGTAACCGAGCTGCTATCACTAGCCACTGAGTCAGTTAATAGTGCAACATGATGAACGCTTGCACTATTGAGTCTGAAGCCGCTGACTTGTCCCCAAGGCGAATAAGGGTCGTCACTATTAGTGGCGTTGACTTTTGCTGCCTTTTGACGCGCAAGGACTTGATAAAGCCCCGCGAGGGCTAAAGCATTATCTGAGTCATTGGTGACATCGCCAATTAAGCTGCTTGAGTAGCGCTCGATAAAGTCGGTGCAAAAATCGGCTTCTGCAAAGGCTTGATGTTCAGCGATATTAGCTAAAAATTCGATATTGTGTTTCAGACCGCTGATTTGGTATGAGCTTAATGCATGGGTTAAACGCTGCAATGCACGAGGGCGAGATTCATCCCATACAATTAATTTCGAAATCATTGGATCGTAAAAGTTACTGATGACATCGTTTTCACGAATACCTGAATCAATACGGACATAGCGGTTTTGATCTGGCTCGCGTAGGAAGTTGAGTTTGCCCGCTGCTGGTAAAAACTCATTACGAGGGTCTTCAGCGTAAATGCGCACTTCAAATGAATGGCCATGAATACTGACTTCATCTTGTTTTAGTGGTAATTCGCTGCCACTGGCTACCATTAACTGCCATTTCACTAAATCTTGGCCTGTGACCATTTCAGTCACTGGATGCTCAACTTGCAAGCGAGTATTCATTTCCATGAAGTAAAAGCTGTCGTCGGTATCTAATAAGAACTCAACTGTACCCGCACCAACATAATCAATGGCTTTAGCTGCGGCAACGGCGGCTTCACCCATCTGCTTACGTAGTGCATCTGAAAGACCCGGCGCTGGCGCTTCTTCGACCACTTTTTGGTGACGACGTTGAATTGAACAATCACGGTCTGATAAGTAAATAGTATTGCCAAAGGTGTCGGCAAATACTTGCACTTCGACGTGGCGAGGCTGGCGCAGGTAGCGCTCCATTAATAGTTTGTCATTGCCAAATGATGATGCTGCTTCACGACGTGCTGAGTTAATGGCATCCAGCACTTCTGCTTGGCTTTCAACGATACGCATGCCTTTACCACCGCCGCCAAATGCCGCTTTAATCAACATTGGGTAGCCAACATTTTCAGCTTCAGTGAGTAAGGTTTCATCGCTTTGGTCATCACCATGGTAACCGGGCACTAACGGCACATTTGCTGCGCCCATAATGATTTTAGCCGCGCTTTTGCTTCCCATTGAGTCAATGGCATCACTGCCAGGTCCCACAAAGGCAATGCCGTTTTGCTCACAGTTGCGAGCAAAGTCTGCGTTTTCAGATAAAAACCCATAACCTGGATGTATAGCTTCAGCACCTGCCTTTTTAGCGATATCGATAATTAAATCGCCTTTAAGGTATGACTCAGCAGGCGCACTGCCGCCGATATGAAACGACTCATCTGCCATGGCAACATGACGGGCATTAGCGTCGGCATCAGAATATAGCGCAACGGTGCGGACACCCATGGCGCGGGCGGTATTAATAATGCGACAAGCAATTTCACCGCGGTTAGCAATTAATAATTTGGTAAACATTATTGAGCTCCTTGTGCATCAGGCTTAGTGCTTTGGGAAAGTGAAGCATTCCAAGCTGGTGAGCGTTTTTCAAAAAATGCATTGAGGCCTTCTTGGCCTTCATCTGACACACGTATGCGGGCAATTTGCTCACTGGTGTAGGCAAGGGTGTCGTCGTTAATAACGCCATCTTCAAGGTGAGATACTAAGGTTTTAACCCATGACATGCCTTGTGGGCTATTCGCCTTAAAAGCATCGATAAAGGGTTGTGCTGCAGCGTTTAAATCATCATTAATTTCGTGAATAACTTGATGAGTTAACGCAACGTCGGCGCTAAAACGCTCAGCTGTGAGCATGTAACGTCTTGCTTGGCGGTTACCCATAGCGCGGACCACATAAGGACTAATCACAGCAGGAATAAGGCCGAGTTTGACTTCGCTTAAACAAAAGCTGGCACGCTCATTGGCAATGGCGATATCGCAGCAACAAATTAGTCCGAGTGCGCCGCCAAATGCTGCACCATTGACTAAGGCGATAGTTGGCTTAGGAAATTTATCTAACACGTGCATTAATTTAGCCAGCTCATGGGCGTCATTGAGGTTTTGCTCAAAGTCCATTTGGGCTTGCTTGCGCATCCAGTTAAGGTCGGCGCCTGCACTGAAGTTTTTACCGTTGGCGCGTAATATTAATTGCTGACAGTCATCGTTTACTGCAAAGGCTTCGATGGCGGTGATCATTTCATTAATCATCACTTCATCAAAGGCATTATGTTTTTCAACGCGGTCTAGAATTAATTCACCAACACCTTGGTTAAGCTGGCATTGAATGTATTGATATGGGTTGGCTATTGCCATGTTTGCATGCTCCTATTGATATTGAATGAATAACCGCAATTACATGCGGAACACACCAAACTTAGTATCTTCAATAGGCGCATTTAACGCCGCCGATAACGCTAACCCGACAACATCACGTGTTTGCGCTGGGTCGATAATGCCGTCATCCCATAATCTTGCACTTGCATGATATGGATGCCCTTCTTTATCGTATTGCTCAACAATGGGCTTTCTAAAGGCTTGTTCGTCTTCATCAGACCATTCTTGTCCCTTACGGGCTAATCCGTCACGACGAACGGTAGCTAAAACGCCAGCAGCTTGCTCGCCGCCCATAACCGAAATTCGGGCGTTTGGCCACATCCACATCATGGTTGGCTCGAATGCACGGCCACACATGCCGTAGTTACCCGCGCCATAACTGCCGCCAATGATGACGGTAAATTTTGGCACATTGGCACAAGATACTGCGGTCACCATTTTAGCGCCGTGCTTAGCAATACCCTCATGTTCGTACTTCTTACCCACCATAAAACCAGTGATGTTTTGTAAGAACAGTAATGGGATTTTGCGTTGGCAACACAATTCAATAAAGTGCGCGCCTTTTTGGGCGGACTCAGAAAATAAAATGCCGTTGTTTGCCACAATGCCTACAGGATAGCCATGTATGCGGGCAAAACCACACACTAAGGTGTTACCGTAATTAGCTTTGAACTCATCAAAGTCAGAGTCATCAACTACGCGGGCAATGACTTCTTTTACATCAAACGGCTTTTTAAGATCTGTGCCGACAATGCCGTATAATTCGCCAATATCAAACTTAGGTGGTTTCACTGGGCTTAGCTGTGCAGCGATTTCTTTTTGATGATTTAGGCGGCCAATAGATTTACGAGCCAGCTCAAGTGCGTGGTCATCGTTTTGAGCTAAGTGATCTGCAACACCTGAAATTTTCGTATGCACTTCAGCGCCGCCAAGCTCTTCGGCGGAGACTTCCTCACCAGTAGCTGCTTTAACTAGCGGTGGACCTGCTAAAAAGATGGTGCCTTGTTCTTTTACGATAATCGATTCATCTGCCATGGCTGGTACGTATGCGCCGCCAGCGGTACATAAGCCCATTACAACTGCTACTTGCGGAATGCCTTTGGCTGACATTTGTGCTTGATTGTAAAAGATACGTCCGAAATGATCGCGATCGGGGAATACTTCATCTTGGCGGGGTAAGTTCGCCCCGCCTGAATCGACAAGGTAAATACAAGGCAAATGACAGCGATTGGCGATGTCTTGGGCACGTAAATGCTTTTTCACAGTAATCGGATAATAAGTACCGCCTTTAACGGTAGCATCGTTAGCGATAATCATACATTCAACGCCGCTGACGCGACCGATACCAGCAATTACGCCTGCTGCAGGTACTGCTTCGTCATAGACTTCATAGGCTGCGAATTGGGAGATTTCTAAAAATGGCGAGCCTGGGTCGAGGAGTTTTTCGACACGCTGACGAGGGAGCAATTTACCTCTCGAAAGATGACGTTCAAGGGCAACGGGACCGCCGCCTTGTTCAATCTTAGCGAGTTTGAGTTTCAAATCGTCTACGATGGCGGCCATGTCATTATGTTTGGCTTTAAATTCATCGCTACGGGAGTTAATACGGCTGCTCAATTGCGTCACAATGCATATCCTTATTGAATCAAGGGGAGCGATAGCATGGTCGAGACAATGGGGGAAACTCCCAACCATACTTCGCAAAACACTTTCTAATTTCCGATGGTTGGTTATTTCCAACATCAGTCTAGGTTATGTCGTTTGAAGGTTAGCTCATTTAGGCTAACTACTTCGTTTCGTTAAACAACTCTCGGCCAATCAGCATGCGGCGAATTTCTGAGGTGCCAGCACCGATTTCGTAAAGTTTGGCATCACGTAATAATCGTCCTGTGGCATATTCATTAATGTAACCATTACCACCCAGTAGCTGAATCGCATCTAATGCCATTTTTGTGGCAAGTTCTGCACTGTATAAGATAGCGCCAGCAGCATCTTTACGGGTGGTTTCACCGCGATCGCATGATTTAGCCACGTTATACACGTATGATTTTGCGGCGTTCATGCCTGTATACATATCGGCAATTTTGCCTTGAATTAGCTGGAACTCTCCGATTGATTTACCGAACTGTTCACGTTCATGAATGTACGGCACAACAATATCCATGCATGCATTCATGATGCCTAGTGGGCCACCCGACAGTACGACTCGTTCGTAATCTAAGCCACTCATTAGTACTTTTACGCCGTTGTTTAGGCCGCCAAGAATGTTTTCTTCTGGGACTTCACAATCTTCAAATACCAACTCACAGGTATTTGAACCACGCATGCCCAATTTGTCGAGTTTTTGCGCTGTACTGAAACCCTTGAAGGTTTTTTCAATGATAAAAGCGGTAATTCCATGAGGGCCTTTATCGATATCGGTTTTAGCGTAAATCACTAGGGTGTCAGCATCTGGGCCGTTAGTGATCCACATTTTATTACCGTTTAAAATGTAGCGGTCGCCTTCTTTACGGGCATTAAGCTTCATTGAAACAACATCTGAACCTGCATTAGGCTCGCTCATAGCAAGTGCACCAATGTGCTCACCGCTAACTAATTTAGGTAGATATTTGGCTTTTTGCGCTTCGTTACCGTTACGGTTGATTTGGTTAACACATAAGTTTGAATGTGCGCCGTAACTTAAGCCGATTGAGGCTGATGCGCGGGAGATTTCTTCCATTGCTACCACATGGGCAAGGTAGCCCATGTTTGCGCCGCCAAATTCTTCAGGCACAGTGACACCAAGTAATCCCATTTCGCCTAAAACTGGCCACATGTGATTAGGAAATGCATTGTCTTGATCAACTTGCGCTGCGATTGGAGCAATTTCGTTTGTTGCAAAGTCATTGATGGCGTCGCGAAGCATGTCCACGTCTTCGCCCAGGCCGAAATTAAGGCTTGTGTAGAGTGATGTCATTGTCTTGTGTCCTGTTGAATATAGGTTACTGCTGCCGTGAAACTATGTTGTTTCTTTGGCTTATAATTTTTATGGTCTAGCTGTTATTGCTAACATCGGAAAGCTTGAATTCTTTTTGACTCAATGCTTTCTTTTTTGGATATAAATTTGTTGCATCAATAGCGTCGATGAGTTTGGCTATTTTTATTGGTATTTCTTTAATACTTTTTTATTAATGCTTTAATCTCTAATACTTTTTGCGCCACGCATCCTTGGTCTTATTGAGTTTATTTGTCCTGTTCAAGCGCTGCACGGCATTGCTGCTCTGCTGAATTTAGTTCCATCAATACGACTTTAATATCATCCATTTGCTGTTGCAGTGATGCTTTCTTTTCTTCTACTAAATCAAGCATGGTATGCAACTGCGATGTACTGCTTTTATCTGCATCATAAAGTTCAAACAAACGACGTGTTTCCGCTAGCGAAAACCCTAAGCGCTTGCCGCGTAGAATTAGTTTTAAACGTACACGGTCTTTTAGACTGTAAATACGAGTTTGCCCACGGCGTTTTGGCTTTATTAGCCCTTGGTCTTCGTAGAAACGAATACTTCTTGTTGTGATATCAAATTCTTTTGATAAATCACTGATTGAATATGTAGATTGTGGGTTTAAATTTGCGCTCATCGTTTCACCAAAAGTACGTCTTTTGATGCAAGATATATGAAGTTTACGTAAAGGTAAAGTTTGCTGCCAGTTTGTAAAAGCAATTTGGGTTGGAATTATTGTAAATCGTGCTTGCCAAATGCGGAGGAGTTTTACAAAACATGCATGTATTGGCAGCGTAGCACTATACCAAGTTTTATAAATTAATAGTCATGAATAATTATACGAGTGTTTGAATTTCAATGTCTTAGCTAATTATTTTAGTGCCATTTAACACACTCCTTGCTGATTAAATGTTATATCCCTTGGTCTAATGGGGATTATTTTTTAACCACGCCATAATGACATAAAAATAATCACCGTGATTAAAAATTAACTGATATAGCATATGACTGGGGAGTAAAAGATGGCTGGATTAGGGATGAAGATGCATCAGCAGTCTTTAGCTGATAAACAAGGTTTTTGGCAAGAGGCTGCAAAAGCTGTGACCTGGTTTACACCATTTGAACAAGTGTTAGATGAGTCTAAGGCGCCTTTTTATCAATGGTTCGCTGATGGTAAAATGAACACTTGTTTTAATGCTGTCGACAGGCACGTTGAGGCAGGGCATGGGGATAGAATTGCTATCGAATACGTGAGCCCTGTGACTCAAAACCAATACAGTATTAGCTATCAAGAATTACTTTCTCAAGTCAGCCGCTTAGCAGGTTACATGCAATCAATTGGCATTGAAAAAGGCGATAGAGTTGTGATTTATATGCCTATGGTGCCTGAAACTGCTTATGCGATGTTAGCGTGTGCTCGAATTGGTGCTATTCATTCGGTGGTGTTTGGCGGCTTTGCAGCAAATGAATTAGCCACACGGATTAACGATGCTAAACCGAAATTAATTCTCTCGGCTTCATGTGGTATCGAGCCTTCTGGGGTGGTGAAATACAAACCGCTTTTAGATGAAGCATTAAATCAAGCCACTCATAAAGTTAATCACTGCGTTATTTTAAATCGCCCCCAATATAGTGCTGAGATGCAACCAGTGAGAGATGCTGATTGGCAGACTTCGATAGCAGATGCACCATTTGTTGATTGTGTGCCTGTTGAATCAACTCATCCTTTGTATGTGCTGTATACCTCGGGTACCACTGGGCAGCCAAAGGGGGTTGTGCGTGATAATGGTGGCCACGCGGTGGCGATGACTTGGTCAATGAAGCATATTTATAATATCGAAGCGGGTGATGTATTTTGGGCTGCATCTGATGTGGGCTGGGTGGTTGGTCATTCTTACATTGTTTATGGGCCGTTAATGGCTGGTGCCACAACACTAATGTATGAAGGTAAGCCCGTTGGCACCCCAGATGCAGGCGCATTTTGGCGTATTATTGAAAACTATCAGGTAAAAAGCTTTTTTACTGCCCCAACAGCTATCAGAGCTATTAAACGTGAAGATCCAAATGGCGAACTCCTTAAAGGCGTTAATTTATCTTGTTTAGGACAAGTCTTTCTTGCAGGTGAGCGCTGCGATCCTGATACGCTTTATTGGGCTCAAGATAAACTCAGCAAACCTGTTATCGATCATTGGTGGCAAACTGAAACAGGCTGGCCTGTGGCAGCTAACTTAATGGGCGTTGATCCGATTGCGATTAAGGCAGGATCGCCCGCAAGACCCGTTCCTGGTTATCAAGTTGAAGTACTCGATGCGATGGGTGAGCAAGTTTCTGCCAATGAAAGCGGTAATGTGGTGATTAAACTGCCGTTGCCACCGGGTAATCTCACCACGCTTTGGAATAATGACGCTCGTTATGTGGACAGTTATTTGTCGATGTATGACGGATATTACTTAACGGGAGATGCGGGCTATATCGATGAGGATGGTTACCTTTATATTATGAGCCGCATTGATGACATCATTAATGTCGCCGGCCATAGATTATCTACAGGGCGCTTTGAAGAAGTCTTATGTCAGCATGATGCTGTTGCAGAAGCCGCTGTCATTGGAGTGCAAGATAAGCTTAAAGGCCAAGTGCCATTAGGATTAGTGGTGCTTAAAAATGGCGTTAACTTATCTGATGAACAACTTTATAAAGAGTTGCTGGCGTTAGTGCGTCATGAAATAGGCCCAGTCGCTTCGTTTAGATTAGTCAGTGCAGTGCAAAAGTTACCTAAGACTCGCTCTGGTAAAATCTTACGCGCCACCATGCGTAAGATTGCTGATAACAATGAGTACACAGTACCTGCGACAATTGAAGATCCAATGACATTAGATATTGTTCGCAGTGCATTAACGAAAATGGGCTATGCAGATTCGCTAACTAAAGAGTTAACTGTGTAGATTAAAGATGCTTAAAGCGTTAACTAACAGCGAGCCAATTGGCTCGCTTTTTATTGCCAGCAAAAATCAAATGATAAAATTTAGGATGTTATTAACGGCTTGGAAATGGACATCTTAGAGCTGGATAACAGTGTTATTTGGTCTAAAATGGGAGTTAAGTGCTGATTTATAGTGTTATTTAATCAAACTAATTTGTTTTTTACCCTATAATCGCTTGAGTATTTTATCCAACAGTCAGAATTAACCCTAAAGCAGACAAAGGCTTGAACAACGTTTATGAACAACATTAAAGAGTTACCTGAAAAAATTAATACTAAAACCAGCCGACTGTTTTGGTTAACTGTTTTTACAGGTGGAATATATCCGATTATTTGGCTATTCGCCAAATACCCGAAAATGGATGAAATTACTTCTATTCGAACCGCTGATGATTCGTTCATATTATCCATTGCCGTTTGCTTTGGTTTTGGTGGTGTATTGTCACATAGCGAAATAGGGTTACTGGGTGGAATAGGTAGCTTGTTATTAATGGGGGCGTTCTTTTTATATGTATTTTGGTCTTTTAGAGCGCGAGCTGCATTACAAGATTATGCCCATGTGAATTTCGGTATCGACTTAAAAATGAATAAGTTCTTCACTGTGGTACTGAATATTTTCTATATTAACTACTGCATCAATCAATTGCCTGAAGAACAACAAAAAGGCCACCCGACTTATGGTAAAGGTTCGATTAATATTACAGAGCTAAAGTAGCTAATACTCCTCGAAATAAACATATACAGTATTGATTGAATAAAAAAGAGAAGCCAATAGCTTCTCTTTTTTATATGAAAAATTATTTTAGATGAACCGGTATCAAATTATTTATTGAGCAGTTTGACCTTGTTTTGGTTTGATAAATCTGCAGTTTGTTGGTTTTTAGCTCATCTTTCGTAAAAGCTTATCAGGTAATATTCGCAGGATAAGTTGGATAAATGCCCATGGGTAACTAGGAACGTAGCAATTAGCGGGTTCTTTGTTAATGGCTTTGACCATAGCGCGGCAACCTGTTTCAGCATCCACCATAAATGGTGCGCCATCTGCGTGATCGTTTATTTCAGTTTTAATATAACCTGGATGGACACAAGTTACTGCGATTGGGGTGTTCATTACATCTAATCGGATCCCTTCAGTGAGTGACGTTAACCCCGCTTTTGTAGCGGCATAAACGGTCATTGCACGTCTAAAACCTCGTAGAGCACTAATGGATGAAACTGTCACTAAATGACCAGTATTTTGTTGTCTGAATATTTTCATTGCGGCTTCACATTGCGCTAATGCCGCAACAAAATTGGTTTGGGCAGTTTGTTTGTTAGCTTCAAATAACCCAGTACCAATTGAACCGCCTTTGCCCATGCCTGCGTTAACCACAACTCGGTCAATAGTGCCCATCAGAGAATTGAACTGCTCGAATACATCAAAGACTTGTGGGTGGTCGTTGACATCTAATGCCAATATCCACACTGTCACATTGGGGTAGGTTTGGTTAATTTGTGATTTTAATTCTTCTAAACGATCGGTACGTCTTGCACATAAACCTAAGTTGGCACCTTGCTTAGCAAATTCAAGTGCCATGCCTTGTCCAAGCCCTGAGCTGGCACCTGTAATGATAATGTTTTGTCTGAACATGAGGATTCCATTCTTCGCAAATTTTGTGACTCATTAGCCTTGGCGTTATGGCCGCAATATTATTATTGGTGTTTTATAAAATTCTGATTTATTTCATTATTGGTGCTTTTATTCTAATGGATTATCTTGCGTGCTTCATGTCTGTGTGTCAAATCAGTCATTTTAGGAGAGGCTGGTTACGGATATAAAAACTCCAACTAGCAGGCTAGTTGGAGTTAGTTTTGAAAGGTATATTGTGGCTAGTACTCTTACTAGTACTCTTACTAGTGCTCTTACTAGTACTCTTACTAGTACTCTTACTAGTACTCTTACTAGTACTCTTACTAGTACTCTTACTAGTACTCTTACTAGTACTCTTACTAGTACTCTTACTAGTACTCTTACTAGTACTCTTACTAGTACTCTTACTAGTACTCTTACTATTACTCTTACTAGTACTGTAACTAATACAGTGACTAACGTTCTAATTGGCAGGCTTTGATACAACCATTAGCGCCTGAGCAAATGAGATCTGCAATTTTATTTTTAACGCAGTTTGATAATTTACGTTCGGTTTTACGGGTTTGCATATACAGCGTCATATTTGGCTTATTGCGCATTAACTCTACACGCTCTGTTTGTGGGACGATTTGCGCTCGCAGTGAGTCATCATTCGTTAAGTAATCTACCGCACCTTGAGAAACCACTAATGTTATGGCGTCAGTGCCAGTGAGAAAGTCGTAAATTTCATTGAGATTATTGGTTTTAGCCGCCACTTTTAGTTCGCGATCTCTGCCATCGGCAAATTGTTTTAACGGTGTAGCTTCAAGCTCGCTGTTAAAGTGTAAAACCTCAGTGAGGATCACAGGGTAGTTCAGTACTCTATCTAGAATGGGTTTATAGATTTCATCCCAGATTGGGTGATCATGTTTTGCTACCACAAAGGTGTCTGTGACTTCGCATATTTTCTGGCTCTGAATGCCAACGTGTATTGATGGGTTACAAGTAATGACCATATCACACTGATTATTGAGCAGCATTTCTTCATCGTTTGGACCATTGTCTTGCAGCACTGCAGATTTGACGCAGGTATTACCGCAGATGTTGTCACACTGGCAGTTGTATAGTTTTCTTAATACGCCATTTGTGAAGCCTGAAGGTGCATGAATAGTGATATCGTTATTCAAGCTTTCAATGCTTTTATCAATTTCTTGGGCAAGATCGATATGATTAATTTCGATTCTTTTTAGTATTGGGTATAAACGCTGAGATTTATCGGTAATTTCGAGTCCTGATACTTTTTTGATAAACAGAGGGTCGTCGAATGCCTCTCTGAGTCGGGATAAACAGCGACTGATTTTTGATTGGGGGACGTTAAATGATTCTGCTGTTAATTTACCACTTTGAAACTCGTACAACCTTAAGAACACTAATAAGGTCATGTAGTCGAGATTGAGTAGCCTTTCCTGTGTTGTTGTAGGGATCATGGTTCATGCTTATTATTGTTTAACCTTGTAGCCAATGTACCAATTTAGAGGTGGGTTGGGAGTGAAATATTATAAAACTCGTACCTTAATCACGGTTTTGTATGACTTATACCATTGAAGTGTTAACTCACGAATAGTACTAGAGAAATCATTCAAAAGTTTATTCTAATGGCTAGGTTAAGCGCGTATTTTGAAGTAACAAACTCGTCGGGCGTGATTTTAGAGAAAATTATTAGTGCCAACCGAGATTGGCACTAATTAGTATTACACTGGCAGAATGGCATTGCTTTTAGATGCTCTTATTGGTGTTAGTTTTTTATGTAACATCAATCAAAAACATGCTTAAGCAGACCATTCAAATGGGTCATGTTCTGCCAATACTTTCGCGTATGTATTCGTCATGGTATTGATTGAAAAGTAATAGCCTTGGCTATCTGTTTCAGCCGATTTGGCATCAAACTGAAATTGAATATCTTCACACCCTGCAGTAGCGTTAAACTTCTCAGTTAATGACATCAACTCTGTACGCTCAAGTTTATAAGGTGGATGGGTAAAGTTAGTTGCTGCGACCAATTCACCCATTGCAGAATAACGGCGAATATAATCCGCCATAGTTTCAATTAACTTGCCATCTTTTACACCCATCCATTGCTTAGCGTAAGCTGCAACAATATACCTTTTTGAATAAAAGTAGTGTTCACTTGCTCCTTTAATGATGTCGATATCTTGGTATTGGCTATCTTCAATCAATTGTTGATGAGCGAGTTCAACATCTTCTATTTCAAGCGTTAGACCTGCAAGGGCAATGACTTGTTCGGCCGTCACAAGACGACCGTCCTTACTTAACAAGCGAATATAATCAACCAGTTCAATCATAAATGGCTCACTTATGCTGGAAGCAATGCTAAGCTTTCAAGCTTATCTGCTACATAGCCTAGCTTGAACTTTTCAAGTGTGGCGCGAGTAGGAACACCAGTTTCTTTATCCCATCCCATTTCGGCATAAAACATATCCAAGCCAATTTGAATATCGTCTCTGTCCATCTTAATCGTACCTTCGTCACCGAAGCTCATATCATGGTCTAAGTCGTAAACCCATTCAGACAAGACATCATGTTTATTACGCTGATCGATTTCATTCATTTGCAACACGGTAAGTGCGCGGTGCAATTGCAAGACACTTTCTGCCATGGCGTCCAGTTCGGCTTCTGATGTTTCAATGCCTGTGACGAGACTGAACATTTGCGCTTCGATTGAGCTGTCACCAATATAGTCTCGATTCGCATCTGGTGACACCACAAGCGGGAACATCCAGTTACACAGAGTGAGTGAATCATGTAATACATTTTTCACGAGGCACCATTTAGCAAATTTAGCTTTTGAGGTGTTCATTGCTGTGTAGTGTTTAACCGGGTCAAATGCGCCTTCGCCCCAAAGTGATGCGGCCACTTCGGCGATTTTGGCATGGGGGAGGCCACAGTTAATTAAATTGATGTGCGAGTGACATTGCGGATCGCGGTTAAATACCGTGTTCAGCAGCGCTCCCACTTGACCTGCAGATTCACTGGCATGGTGAACGCCACCGACCATTGAACGGTTAAACACTTTCATGTTTTTATCGAGAAATACACTGTAGGTTTTACCCACTAGGTCGTAATCAGCGTCAGACTCAAGCTCAAAAGTGAGTTCAGCCATACGAGGGGTGTCGACCTCATTAAGAATATCTTCAACGTTGTACAGTTCACCATTTTCATTAATGAATTCATGTAGGCCTCGACCTAGGCAGCGCCCTAGAATATTTGAGCCAGGATAGTCTTCACTGTAGGCAATACGAGTATAGAAATCTTGCATAAAATGGGCATCGAGATCGGCGTATTGTGCCCAGTTAATCGCTGCAAATTCTTCTGCAGGTAGAATGATTTCCCAAAAACCACGAGAGGTAAATTCGCGCATTAAATGGGATAGTTGGCCGTAAGCACTCCAAATACCATTATCATCCATATAATAGGCACCAACGGTTTGAATGTCGGTTCGTTTTTCACCACTGCTTGGTTTACCCATGGCGTACCAAGGATCGAGAAAACCTAAACATACATTAGTAATGTTTTCAGTTGGCAGATTGTATTCGGTTTTCATTTTTGGGTTTTTAACTTCGCAAAAACAGCGAATAGGGCACGAGTGGCAGCCACCTGGACGTTTAAAGATTTTATTGGCTTCATCACGGCCAAAATACATTTCGGCCATTGATGTACGCATGCCCACTTTCTGACGGTCATCCCATGGTGTTTCACCCACATCGACTGGGTTATCTGCAGCTCCCCATGTTACGCCAGGTCCACCGCGCCAGCGACTGCCTGTAGAACTGTATTCAGCCCAAGATTGCGGTTGGTTTGGTACTACGCCATTATTGTTAGCACCAATAATCCCAAGAATATGATCGTCTAATGCACGTAATTGCTCATTGGTTGTCGATTCTGCAATGTCTACTGTACCGGTCCCAATAATGCCAATGGCTTTTAGCTTTTTAGAGCCCAAAACCGCGCCATGACCGCCTGCTGAGTGGCCACCTTGAGTTTGAATAGTTGATTGAGCTACAAGGTGTTCACCACTTGGTCCAATCGCTGCAACTTGAGCTTGTTGTCCCATTAATTTACTGATGTTGGCAAAGGTATCGAATATGCCTACTCCCCATAAAGAGTCAGCGGGTTCTAGGGTGACAGTGTCATCAACAATTTTTAGCCAGACAGGGGTTTCAGATTTACCTTCGATAATAATTGCATCGTAACCAGCAAATTTAAGTTCTGGTGAAAAATGACCGCCAAAGTGGCCATCAGTGATTAAGTGATTTCGAATAACAGGGTTACGAGAAGTAATTGTGGTTCTTGCAGAACAAATTGCGCCAGAGCCACTTAATGGTCCCGCTGAAATAACCAATTGGTTTTCTTCATCAGTGGCTTTAATTCCGTCGACATGGTCATCCCATAAAACTTTATAACCTATTCCCATGCCGCCAATATAATCATGGTAGGTTTCTGTTGTTTCTTTAGTAATAACTTTTGTTGTTAAATTAACTCTTAAAATATAACCGGCCCAGCCACCATATGTAGTAGTCATAATTATTCCTTTTTAGTTTTTAAACTAATTCCAAATACTTTTCATGAAGTTCAACCTCGGCAATGGCGTCTTCCCAGGTATAAAACTTAATTGCCCCAGTCGGGCAAACTTGGGCACAATTAGGACTGCCTTCACAGAGATCGCATTTGAGAGATTTTCGAGTGGTTTTATCTATGGTGATAACCTGCTGCGGGCATTTATCTGCGCAGTAACCGCAACCAACACATAAGTCGTCATTAACAACTCTTGCACCGGTTTCTTCGTTAACAGATATTGCTTCTTGGGGACAAACTGTCATGCAGACATCACACTGACGACAGGTAGATGGCACAATGGTGCTATCACCTTGCTCACCACGCTGGTCTTGATAGTTTGGCTGCACGCCATGGGGGCCAAAGTTGAGGTTTTTGGCAACTTTAATTCTTGAGGTACTTGGGCTGACAGCTGATTTTTCGTGGCTCCAGCTACAGGCTATTTCGCAACGTCGGCAGCCTACACATAGGATAGGATTGACGACCATGAGTCCACCGGGTATGACTTCAACTATCGGGGTTTCTGCGTCATCACTGCTACCACACCCAGTTAAAAAACCGACTAATGTTCCACCATAAACGGTTCCGACAGCGACCTTAGCGCCATTAGCAAGTAGTGCTCTCCTTGTAATCATATTTGTTTCCTCTTAATTATAAATATTGCTTTTATGTTTATATTTATGAGTTGAGTATTATTTAATTAAATTAAAAACAAGTTGACTATGATCACGTTTACTTTCTTGATTTTGTAATTAGTCTGAATATATATCTTGAGTCACATTTTTTTACAGTGAATTTCATTTATTAAAAACTGACTTTCTATTTAATTGCTGAAAATAGTATTGGGTTTCATGTTTGAGAATTGTTATTTTTAAATTCAGTATTTTAGTTTGTGGAATATACTTATTTGTCAGTCGTTGTTTTTATATTTTGGGTGGATTCATGATTTTTGTCACAATAAGATTTTAATAAATAAATAATTATTACAATAAATATAAATGCCGTGAATTAATAAAAGGAATAACAATGATGAGCAAATTGTTAATTAGGAAATATAAGAAGTGGGTAACACCACTTGTTTTAGTTCCAATGGTTGCACTTACAGCATGTTCCGGTGATGACGGAAGTAATGGTGAAGATGGCGAATCTGGTGACATTAATATTGCGATTTCTTCAGCGACTTCATTAAAAGCTGAAATTGAAAAAGTTACGATTGATGAATCGTTAAACGTCTCTTTTGAATTCTATTTGAGTAACGTCAATGGTGTTGCTGTCAGTGGGTTAGCTGATTTGGAGTCAATTCCTACTTTGGGTGCGGGTATTGCTAAACTGGGCGAGCAGCAACGACGAGTTAGACCATTAAATGAAGCTGATAGCGCTAGCGTTCAATCTACGGCTGAAACTGATTTGTCACCGCAGTGGACAAGTTATATCAATAATATAGTGGAGCCGGGTGACGTTGCTGATAATGATTTAGAAGAGGGCTGGGATAAAAATAAAGGCACTCAATGGCAAGCCAGTATTGAATCTTCATGTAAAGAAGGTTGTATTGAAGCAATAGGTAATGGTTTGTACCGTTATACGTTTTCACAAACCTTAGACAGTTATTCAAATATTGATGGTATCAATACTGACTACACTGCTGAAAATATTCATCGGGTTTATTTAGAATTATTGCCTTATTCCGATGCCGAAATTAATACTATGTTAGTTAACACCACATTTGATTTTGATCCTCAAACGGGTATTGCTGCGGCAGCAGAAGACACTCGGATATTACTGGCTGCTGAGCAAAGCTGTTATCGCTGTCATACAGATGATTTATCGGCAGACAATAGCTTATTAATGCATGGCAGCAAACGCTTTGATTATGAAGGCTGTGTCATGTGTCATACCAGTTATTCAGGTGATCCTGAAACCGGTGTGAGCATTGGTATGGCGAGTTTAGTACATAAAATACATAAGAGTGATTACTTAGTGATTGGCTATAAAGGTTCAGTCCATGACTATAGTGATTTGTCTTACCCTGGTGACATGCATCAATGTCAGCAATGTCATATTGAAGACGGTGCGCCTCAAGCTGACTTTTACCAATATCCTGGTCAAGAAACCTGTTTAAGTTGTCATGAGAAATATGCACCTGATACCTGGAATGGTACTGCGGTAGGCTTATTCCATGATCGCGATGTGTTTCCTGATGCATGGGCGATGAGCTGTAGTGGTTGTCACCCAGATAGTAATAATCCATTAGGTTCGACCATTTTCCACAATGCTACTGTGAGCGTGACAGACACCTTGATGCAGCAATACCAGTTTGCGTTAACTAACAGTGTTGTAGATGAGGCGCAGGACACGTTAACTGCCACCTTAACCTTTAATCAGTTAAGCACTAATCCAGTTGCTGATCCTGCTATTGATAATCTATGGATTGTCGCTTCAGGTAATAATCAACAAGACGTAATGCCAACTGATAATGGTCAACGTAAAGTGTGGGATATTGTCTCAGGAGCTGACGATATCACACTCACTAGAGATAGTTCTGTTGTGACTGTGACAATTACTAATGCCGGTGTTGCTGATTTTGGCTTAGAGGATAAAGGAACATTATTTGCCAAAGTAATGGCATGTGGCGATAAATCAACGGGGTTAGCTGCTTCATGTGATGCGTTGGATTCAGATACTAACATTGTTACTGCCGAAGTGCCTGCTGACAGCGCAATTGCTTTAACTGCCAATGTAGATGTTTACGCTGAATTGGTGAATAACCAAAAATGTGTGGCTTGTCATGATGAGCAATTCCAGCAACGTGTCAATGATGCGCACAGTAAAATATCGACTCCTGGTAATGGCGCAACCTGTGGTGCATGTCATTCACCGCAAGTAGCAACAACATTGACAGATGGTAGCTGTCAAAGCTGTCATACCAACGACATGGTTAAATACATGAATGCGACGCGTAAGCACACCCCTGGTGATGCTAGCATCAAAGCATTTAGAACCATCAATAACAGCTTAAGCTACCGTGAGTTAGTGCATTCATTACATGCCAATACGCGAACAACTGTGGGTTATCAAGGTAACGAGCGTGAAGATATGACTTATCCTGCTGCGGCGAATGATTGCCGAGCATGTCATGACGAAGGCCAACTTGATATGGAAACGCTATCAGCGCAAGACTCTGTGGTAGTAGCAACCCCTGATGCAACCATGACTGGCGAAGTTGCCGAGTATTCACCAACAGTCGCTACATGCTCAGCTTGTCATAACAATGTTGAAAGTTGGGCTGCCCACGCTGCAAGTTATGGTGGTGTATTCCAGCAAGATGCAAGCTCAGGCGCTATTTACCAACCTGGTGATGAGTCTTGTCAAACCTGTCATGGTGAGGGCAAAGGCTTTGGTATTGATGTGATGCACGGCTTTAACTAAACCGACATAACGCTTGCCAAAGGGTTGTACGAGTTTGAAAAATCACTCCGATTTGCTCGTACAGCCCTTTTTTAATATACGCCTTTAATATTTAAGACTCATCATTACTGTTTATTCTGTATTTTAGTGATGCATTAATGATTTACATTTACTAGCACTTCTTATAACTATCTGTGTTTATTCAATAAAAATTGTTTGTTTTTTATTCTTCCTATTTATGCAATAGAGTGTGCACATTTTGCGACTGTAATTTTGTTACATAAATCCGTATAATCCCCCTTCAAATGGATTCGCTACGCGCGATTAATCTCTGTGACCTTTGGAAAATAATAATGAAAACCCAATCATTTCGTTCAGACATCGGCGTTATCGGCCTCGGTGTTATGGGCAAAAATCTCGCGTTAAATATTGCTGATAATGGCTATCAGGTAGCGGCTTTCGATCTTGACAGTGAAAAAGTAAATGGTGCGATTAATCAAGAACAAGCCGAAAGAAAAGCTGACTTAGCTCCCCGAATGCTAGGTTGTAATAATCTTACTGAAATGCTTGATTCTTTAGCTAAACCTCGTGTCATTGTGTTATCTGTGCCTGCTGGTGGACCGGTTGATGGTGTGTGTAATGCATTAATCGAAGCTGGTATCGAGTCTGACGATATTATCGTTGATACAGGTAACAGTTTATGGACTGATACCGTTGAACGTGAAGCACGCTTTAAAGGTAAGTTTGTGTTCTTTAGTTCTGCCGTTTCTGGTGGTGAAGTTGGTGCGCGCTTTGGCCCATCGCTTATGCCGAGTGGCGATAAAGATGCTTGGCAATACGTGGCTCCAGTATGGAAAGCAATGGCTGCTAAAGTCGACCCTGAAACTGGCTTGCCTATTGAGCGATTTGAGCCGGGTAACCCAGTGATTGAAGGGGAGCCATGTACGACTTACATTGGACCTGCAGGCTCAGGCCATTACGTTAAAATGGTGCATAACGGTATTGAATATGCTGACATGCAACTCATTTGCGAAGCATATCAGTTACTGCATGATGGCTTAGGTTTATCTGCTCATGAAGTCGGTAGTATTTTCCATACTTGGAACCAAGGTAGTTTAAATAGCTATCTGATGGAAATAAGCGCAGAGGTGTTACAACAAGATGATCCGTTAACGGGTAAACCTCTGGTTGAAATGATCTTGGATAAAGCGGGTCAAAAAGGCACTGGTCTATGGACTGCGGTAAGCAGTTTACAAATTGGCTGTCCTGCGCCAACGATTGCTGAAGCAGTCTATGCACGCGCTGTGAGCACACAAAAAGATTTACGAGTTAATTTAAACTCAAAGCTTGCTGGCCCAGCCAAAGTGGCTTTAAATGATGCTGAAAAAGCGGAGTTTATTGCTAATCTTGAAGATGCATTATATTGCGCCAAAGTGTGTTGTTACGCACAAGGTTTTCAATTAATGGCGATGGCGGCAAAAGAGCAAAATTGGTCTTTAGATTTTGCTGAAATTGCTAAGATTTGGCGTGCAGGTTGTATCATTCGTGCAACTTTCTTACAGTCAATTACCAAAGCTTATCAAGATGATGCAGCGCTTCCAAACTTACTGATGGCTCAAACCTTCAGCGACAGTTTATCAGCTAAGCATATGAATTGGCGCAAGACGGTAGCTGCGTCAGTAATGCAAGGCATTCCAGCACCATGTATTAGCTCTGCTGTGGCTTATTACGATAGCTATCGTAGTGAGACGCTGCCAGCTAACTTACTGCAAGGTCAGCGCGACTTTTTTGGTGCCCATACTTTTGAACGCACTGACAAGCCAGCTGGCGAAAAGTATCATTTAGATTGGAGTGCTAAAGAGCGAACTTTATCTAAAGTATAGTTTTAATTAAGCTGTTAGTTTTTGTTAAAAGGCAAAAGTGGCTTAATTTAATCCGTTAAAATATAGTCTACGTTTAAAAGCGCTTCTTTTAAGAAGCGTTTTTTGTATCCAATTTTTAATTTTTAAATTGAGTTTTAATTTAACTGCACTAACTATTAATAACGAATCATTCGTATTCAGTTATTCTGTATATTAATTAAGATATTATCTAAACTCATCAGGCCTTGTAAAAGGCACAAGTCTAATATAGGTTGAACTAAGGTACTAACTGAAATAAAGGAATATACATGTCAACGAAAGCGGATAAGCAAAAAAGATTAGTTGAAGCCATTGATGTTCTTACCACCGAATATAATAAATATTCTAATGCTGCTTTAAAACAACTCCCAGCGTTAGAGACAAAAGATAATGAAGCGCTAGAAAAGTTATTAGAAGTGGTGCTATTACGTGAGTCACTGAGTCAGAGGACGACGTCTAAAGCACCTGCATCAATAAAGTTAAGGGCATCTATTGCTGATGTAATTTTACTTAATGATGATTTTGATAGAAAGCAGATATCTGCCAATGCTAACGCGGCTATGGAAGCCAGTTAATTAATCATTAAATCCATTATCTGTGCAAGTTATATAAAAGCACTTCTTTATGAGAAGTGCTTTTATTGATTTTAAGCGCTAATTAATCACTAAGCCGATACTGAATAAAAAACTAAATATCATGGTCAGTTTGGCTGTTCTGCCAAGAATGGGGTTAAGCGCTTCACCGCTGGTGTTGCTAAATTCGCCGCTAAGCTGGCGGGCATAAACTAACGAAAGTCCAGCTAATAAAACGGGAATTCCTGGTAAGTATCCCATTAAGAAACCACCAATTATGATCCCGAATGGTAAATACACTAATGCTTGGTATAGCACACGAGCTTGGGCTTGACCGATACGCACAGCAAGTGTGTTTTTGCCTGCTTTAGTATCTGTTTGGATATCGCGAGTATTGTTGACTAACATAATCGCTGCGTTAAACATGCCTATTGCACTACCTAACAGCCATGCGCTGGTGCTGGTATCACCCGCTTGAATGTAATAGCTGCCGACTACGGCCACTAAGCCGAAAAATACGAATGCTGCAACTTCACCTAGTCCATGAGATGCAAGCGGGTATGGTCCACCGCTATAACAAACAGCGCCAAGTAATGCTGCAACGGCTAAAACGGCGATAGGCCAACCACCGTGCACAATCAATGCTGAACCAACAAGTAATGCTAATACAAGACACAATATCATGGCATTACGTACGCTATTAGGTGAAATCATACCGCTTTGGGTTACACGAACAGGGCCGACACGCTCATCAGTATCAATACCGTTCTTAAAGTCGAAATAATCGTTGGCTAGGTTAACTGCTATTTGTAATAAAATGGCACACAACATAGAGATACATGCAATTGTAAAACTAAATTGTTCTAGGTGCAGCGCTAGAATATTACCAATTAATAAAGGACCAATTGCAGCGGGTAGGGTGCGTGGTCGAATAGCTAAAATCCAAGATTGCATATAGTTAAGGCTTCAAGATATTGAGTTAAATTAGGATTGCCTAATAGCATAGCAATTTTTTACGATTAAGTACGAGATTGTGATCGCGCAATTTGGTAAAAAGTTATTGTTATTTGTGCTGATTTTTTTCATATTTTGTACATATAACCGTAAATTTATGATTATTTTTACTATTGATGTGCGGTTCTAAGGTAACCTTAGATAATTGAGATGGTATCAACAGCGTTAGGGTATTTATGAGTCAGGTATTAAATGATTTACTTTCATTATTGTCACTAGAACAAATAGAGCTTGGTCTGTATCGTGGCCAAAGTCAGGATTTGGGATTTGGCCATGTGTTTGGTGGACAAGTAATGGGGCAAGCATTAAGCGCTGCAAAACAAACTGTTAGCGAAGATAGGCATGTGCATTCGTTGCATTCATATTTCTTACGCGCTGGTGATGAGAAATTGCCAATTGTTTATGATGTGGAGAATATGCGTGACGGTGGCAGTTTTAGTGCAAGGCGAGTGAAGGCGATTCAAAAAGGTCGACCAATTTTTTATATGACTTGCTCATTTCAAACGCCCGAAGCTGGATATGACCATCAGGCGATCATGCCTGACGTTCCTGGACCAGAAGGCTTATTGAACCAGCAAGAATTGGCGCTGACGATGCGTGATAAAGTGCCGGCAAAAATACTAGAAAAGTTCATGGCTGATTCACCGATTGAAATGCGTTTGGTTAACCCTGTGCATCCAATTGCGCCAGACTCGACTGAACCTAAGCGATATACTTGGATGCGCGCCAGTGGCGATATCCCAACAGATCATAGCGTACAAGAATATTTGTTGGCTTATGCCTCAGATTTTAATTTTCTAGTCACAGCTGCACAGCCACATGGGGTATCATTTTTAACGCCAGGTATGAGAATGGCAACCATAGATCATGCGATGTGGTTCCATAGACCATTTAATTTTTCAGACTGGTTGCTTTATAGTGTTGAAAGTACCAATGCTAGTGGCGGTCGTGGTTTTGTTAAAGGGCAGTTTTTTGATCAACAAGGGCGTTTGGTTGCTTCAGCAACTCAAGAAGGCCTATTAAGAATGACGAAAGGGTAATGACGATGAAGAATGGTTTTAAAGCAATGGTCTTTGGGGTAATAACTCTAATATTGACGGCATGCGTCACTGTCACGCCTGATGAGCCAGTTGTTATTAATGGCTATGCTGGCTATTTAGAGCGGGTTACTCTTCCTGCTGGCTGCCGAATTGATATTGCAATTATTGACTTAAATACGCCCGGCTTGATTATTTCGCAGAAAAACTTTGATATCGCTCGTGCTCCTGTGCCATTTAAATTTACGTTACCTGCGGACAGCATAGATGATGATATTGAATACGGTGTAGTGGCAATGATTTCATATCAAGGGCAAGTGATCTTTCAAACCTATGATAAATTTCCTGTTGTAAATAACGATAAATTCACTACCGAAGTTATTATGAAGCAAGTTGAACGTTAAACAGAATCTATTCAAGTTCAGCTAAATCGATGTTATTTCGTTTACGTCTTGATTTTTATTCCTAGGAATTAAGACGTAAATCACATCTTCTTATATCGCTAATTGCATGTGCTGCTTAACAAGCAATAATCAAATTTCATTTCTTTTTATAATCGAGGCTTAAGTTGTGCCTGATTTGCGTGTTAATGCTGTAAATGAAGTAGATTACTCTCGCTCTGAGCATCGACTCATTTGGGCTTTATGTTTAGCCTCTATCGTTGTCTATATTAACCTTTATGCCGTACAAGGCATGCTGCCTTCGATTGCAGAACACTTTGATGTTACAGGCGCTAAAGCCACTTTAATACTTTCTGTTACCAGTTTTTCACTGGCTTTTTCATTATTAATGTATGCGGTTATTTCCGATCGTATTGGTCGTCTTGCGCCCATAATGGTGAGCCTTTGGTTACTAGTAGCCTCAAATGTTCTGTTAATATTTGCACAGGATTTTGATGCGTTATTGATGGTGAGATTACTGCAAGGGGTTTTATTAGCTGCTGTTCCTGCAATTGCTATGGCTTACTTTAAAGACCAGTTACCAGCTAGCTTTCTGCTAAAAGCAGCCGGTATATATATTATGGCCAATAGCTTAGGTGGGATTGGCGGTAGGTTAATGGGTGGTTTGTTATCGCAATACTGCACTTGGGAGCAAGCGATGACGGTCAATTTTGCTGTGACATTCATTGGTATTACCCTAGTAACGTATCTCTTGCCTAGGCGAGAGCTAAAACCTGAAAAAATTAAAGATTCTATTGGAGTGTTATCAAAGATAAAACAAGATATTGGTGGCTTTATTTATCACTTAACCGACCATCAAATGCGTTTGGTTTATGCCATTGGTGGGCTCGCATTCATGATGATGGTGAATCAATTTAGTTTTATTCAGCTGCACCTTATGGATGACCCATATAATTTTAGCCGTTTTGCAGCTACCCTGATTTTCTTGTGCTATTTGAGTGGTACGCTAACCTCGTATTTTTCATCCAATTGGGTTGTAAAATTTGGTGCGTTACGTTTGTTTAAAGGTGCCTTATTGGTCATGTTATTAGGGACACTGCTTACCTTAATGGATAACCTAGCTGCTATTACGCTCGGATTCTTACTCACAGCGAGTGGTTTCTTTTTAACTCATAGCTGCTGTAACTCATTTGTGGCTATCAGAGCATCGACACATCGTGCTAAAGCAACTTCTTTGTACCTATGTAGTTATTATCTCGGAGCGTCTCTTGGAGGGCCGTATTTGATGCTTTTTTGGCACCAATTAGAATGGCAAGGGGTTGTTATTGGATCTTGCGGATTATTAGCTTTTTTATCTGTGGCAATTATGCGGCTGACCTATTATCAATCAAAAGATATTGAACTAGAAAAGGTTGTTCAAGCAAGCTAATTATTGTCGAGTTATAGAATAAATATAAGAGGCCGTAGGCCTCTTTTTTATATCTATTATTCGGGTTATTTTTATATCTATTTTCATGAACACTTAAAGTGCTTGTTTATGAGAAATGGTATTAATTAGTTGAGTGTTTGTGTAGATAGCTTAATTGAAGGCTCGGCTAAATGTTCCAATAACAACTAAGGAGAATAATTGATATGGATAAACACACCCTATGCTTTAGCTTGTGAACGATAGCAATCACTATTTATCACTGTATTTAATAAATCTCTTTACTGTCTAGCTTATGACAGGCTAAAGACCAAAATAGCGAGTTGTGTTGTTCACTGAAAGTAGGGTTAATGCTTAATCGGCTGGAATAAGATAAACATTTGAGCGTTAAAAATACTGCAGTATTAGAAGTTATACCTGAATTAATGATGTGTTTATAGAAGGCTATATGTTGAAAGGTAAGAGGTTGACAAATTTGAGGTATAAAAAAACCACAATTAAGTGGTTTAAATAACTCTTAAAAAAAGAGAGTGGTATCCCCTAGGGGATTCGAACCCCTGTTACCGCCGTGAAAGGGCGGTGTCCTAGGCCTCTAGACGAAGGGGACCCGGACTGCATTAGACTCTGCAAAGAGTGAATGACTCATTAAGTTCTGTAGGCTAAAACTTAACGCTTTTTTATTTTCTCGAAATACATCAAGAAAAATAAATAGTGGTATCCCCTAGGGGATTCGAACCCCTGTTACCGCCGTGAAAGGGCGGTGTCCTAGGCCTCTAGACGAAGGGGACCCGGACATATTGTTTTACTTCTAATATAACGAAGACCTATAAGTAACACTTTAGAAGGCTGTTAAAGTGAAACCGCCGTGCTCTTAATAAAATAGCGCGGTGTCCTAGGCTCTCTCTTCTTTTAATCGAAGGGGACCCGGACTGCATTAGACTCTGCAAAGAGTGAATGACTCATTAAGTTCTGTAGGCTAAAACTTAACGCTTTTTTATTTTCTCGAAATACATCAAGAAAAAATAAATAGTGGTATCCCCTAGGGGATTCGAACCCCTGTTACCGCCGTGAAAGGGCGGTGTCCTAGGCCTCTAGACGAAGGGGACCCGGACATATTGTTTTACTTCTAATATAACGAAGACCTATAAGTAACACTTTAGAAGGCTGTTAAAGTGAAACCGCCGTGCTCTTAATAAAAAAGCGCGGTGTCCTAGGCTCTCTCTTCTTTAATCGAAGGTGACCCGGACTGCATTAGACTCTGCAAAGAGTGAATGACTCATTAAGTTCTGTAGGCTAAAACTTAACGCTTTTTTATTTTCTCGAAATACATCAAGAAAAAATAAATAGTGGTATCCCCTAGGGGATTCGAACCCCTGTTACCGCCGTGAAAGGGCGGTGTCCTAGGCCTCTAGACGAAGGGGACCCGGACTGCATTAGACTCTGCAAAGAGTGAATGACTCATTAAGTTCTGTAGGCTAAAACTTAACGCTTTTTTTATTTTCTCGAAATACATCAAGAAAAAATAAATAGTGGTATCCCCTAGGGGATTCGAACCCCTGTTACCGCCGTGAAAGGGCGGTGTCCTAGGCCTCTAGACGAAGGGGACCCGGACTGCATTAGACTCTGCAAAGAGTGAATGACTCATTAAGTTCTGTAGGCTAAAACTTAACGCTTTTTTATTTTCTCGAAATACATCAAGAAAAAATAAATAGTGGTATCCCCTAGGGGATTCGAACCCCTGTTACCGCCGTGAAAGGGCGGTGTCCTAGGCCTCTAGACGAAGGGGACCCGGACATATTGTTTTACTTCTAATATAACGAAGACCTATAAGTAACACTTTAGAAGGCTGTTAAAGTGAAACCGCCGTGCTCTTAATAAAATAGCGCGGTGTCCTAGGCTCTCTCTTCTTTTAATCGAAGGGGACCCGGACTGCATTAGACTCTGCAAAGAGTGAATGACTCATTAAGTTCTGTAGGCTAAAACTTAACGCTTTTTTATTTTCTCGAAATACATCAAGAAAAAATAAATAGTGGTATCCCCTAGGGGATTCGAACCCCTGTTACCGCCGTGAAAGGGCGGTGTCCTAGGCCTCTAGACGAAGGGGACCCGGACTGCATTAGACTCTGCAAAGAGTGAATGACTCATTAAGTTCTGTAGGCTAAAACTTAACGCTTTGATTTAAGTATAATTGGTGGAGCTACACGGGATCGAACCGTGGACCTCTTCGCTGCCAGCGAAGCGCTCTCCCAGCTGAGCTATAGCCCCTCAACTATACTTAATGCATTTGGACATACTGCGATAAATAATCACGTTGTGTCTCAACTGCGAGGCGCATTCTATGCAGCCTCGCCAAAAGTGTCAACTCGTTTTTTAAGAATTTATTCTATCTGCTACAAATTCAATCGCTTTGGATATTCTTTGTTCGCAACGAGCCTTTCCAACCAAAAATAAGGTTAAATCTACAGCAGGTGACATACCAGTGCCTGTAACGGCTACACGTAAAGGCATTCCGACTTTACCCATTCCCACTTCAAGTTCTGCAGCAGTATCTTCAATTGCTTGATGTATAGCTTCAACTGTCCACTCAGGAAGTGCAGAAATTTTTTGTTGAATGAGCTTTAATGGCTCCATGGCTACGCCACGTAAATGCTTTTTAGCGGCATTTTCGTCAAAAGCATCGAGGTCTTCGTAAAAGTAGCGGCTAGAAGCTGCTAACTCTTTCAAGGTTTTTGCTCTTTCAGATAATGCAGTAACAACTTCAGCTAATGCTGGGCCATTTGCTGTATCAATTTTTTGGTCATCCATATGCCATTGAAGATGTGTTGCAATATATTCTGGAGCAAGCTCTTTAATGTAGTGTTGGTTTAACCAATTTAACTTTTCAGTATTAAAGGCAGAAGCAGCTTTATTGATATCGTCTAGTTTGAATAACGAAATCATTTCATCCATCGAAAATACTTCTTGGTCGCCATGTGACCAACCTAAACGTACAAGGTAGTTAAGAAGTGCTTCTGGCAAGTAACCATCATCACGATATTGCATTACACCAACAGCACCATGACGTTTAGAGAGTTTTGCGCCGTCATCACCTAAAATCATCGATACATGAGCATATTCAGGAACTGGTGCACCTAATGCTTTAAGGATGTTAATTTGGCGAGGGGTGTTGTTGATGTGGTCTTCTCCACGAACAACACAAGTAATACCCATATCCCAGTCATCAACTACAACACAGAAGTTGTAAGTCGGCGTACCTTCTGTACGGGCGATAATTAAGTCATCTAATGTGTCATTAGCAAATTCGATACGACCACGTACGTGATCATCAAACACAACACTACCTTCGGTTGGATTTTTGAAGCGAATAACAAATGGCTCGTCAGTATCACGAGGTTCAAGATCGCGACAGCGGCCGTCATATTTCTGTGATTCGCCATTTGCTGCTTGTTCTTCACGCATTGTTTCAATACGTTCGCGAGAACAGTAACACTTATAAGCAGTACCTTGTTCAAGCATTTGAGCGATGATTTCGTTGTAACGATCGAAACGTTTAGTTTGGTAATAAGGACCTTCGTCCCAAGTTAGTCCTAACCATTCCATTCCTTCAAGAATTGCCGCGCAAGCTTCAGGAGTTGAACGTTCAATATCAGTATCTTCTACACGTAAAACAAACTCGCCTTGGTTTGCGCGGGCATAAAGCCAAGAATAAAGTGCCGTACGAGCACCACCTACATGTAAAAAGCCTGTTGGGCTAGGAGCAAAACGCGTCTTTGTTGTCATAATGGGACACTGACCTATTTTCAAAACGTCTATATAAAGACTGATATAATTAAGTGGCCGATATTCTATACCCAAACCACCTTGTTATGCGAGTTTCACTATTGATAATTTAAACTGCGTCAATTAAGCAGAGCCATAATGAACATCATAAGCAAAAAAACTATAGCCAAAGAAAGTGCTAATTGCTTACTTAACCACAACTCGGGCTAATAGATGCATATCAAACTGCTCGTTGCACATCTAAAAGTGCTGAATTCTCTTGCTTGCTATTGATATGCAAATTGGCCTAGCTATGAGACCAAAGCTCAATTTTGAAACTAGGCAGTTGAATATTGGCTATTTAAATCTCACTTATTCAACTCTTAACCCGAAATGAGGTTGCTTATAAATTGAAATTTTAAGGTTAAGAATGAGTAAAGTGGTCGATTAAACTTTGACTGAACCTCAAATCAGCCAGGTGAATCCATTTAGTTGCTTTTTGGACTGTTGTTTCTTTTTTAATAGCTAAAGCAATAAATAGGTTCGATTAATTAAATGACTGAACAACTTTTGATACATGCATGATGAATTTACGCTCAATGTTATTCGAAATAACCATTGTAGTGATAGAAGGCCAGAGGAAAGGATAAACAATTTTGTATTCTAAGCAGTCTATTTCATCATTCATGGCCTTTAAAGCGTTTAACAATTCAACAATCCGCACGTTTTTACCACGGCTAAGCTTTTTAAATGAAAAAGTCGTTGACAGTATTTCGTTGCTCCCTATAATACGGCCCCACACAGCGAGGTCGATTAGCTCAGCTGGGAGAGCACCTCCCTTACAAGGAGGGGGTCACTGGTTCGAGCCCAGTATCGACCACCATTCTTTATTTATAGAGAATTAAATCATTGTGTAAATCCCAGGTCGATTAGCTCAGCTGGGAGAGCACCTCCCTTACAAGGAGGGGGTCACTGGTTCGAGCCCAGTATCGACCACCATTCTTTTCATGAAGAATTAAAACATTATGAAATCCCAGGTCGATTAGCTCAGCTGGGAGAGCACCTCCCTTACAAGGAGGGGGTCACTGGTTCGAGCCCAGTATCGACCACCATTCTTTTCATAAAGAATTAAAACATTATGAAATCCCAGGTCGATTAGCTCAGCTGGGAGAGCACCTCCCTTACAAGGAGGGGGTCACTGGTTCGAGCCCAGTATCGACCACCATTCTTTTCATAAAGAATTAAAACATTATGAAATCCCAGGTCGATTAGCTCAGCTGGGAGAGCACCTCCCTTACAAGGAGGGGGTCACTGGTTCGAGCCCAGTATCGACCACCATTCTTTTCATAAAGAATTAAAACATTATGAAATCCCAGGTCGATTAGCTCAGCTGGGAGAGCACCTCCCTTACAAGGAGGGGGTCACTGGTTCGAGCCCAGTATCGACCACCATTCTTTTTATAAAGAATTAAAACATTATGAAATCCCCAGGTCGATTAGCTCAGCTGGGAGAGCACCTCCCTTACAAGGAGGGGGTCACTGGTTCGAGCCCAGTATCGACCACCATTTCTTTTGCTTTACCTCATTAAATTCTCAAATCTGATTTATACTCCAACAGTTCATTTTTTCTGTTCAATTTTACTGTGTTCTACACTTTTTGTTTTCAGAACCTATCACTCATCCTTTTTGTAAAGTATGAGCAAATCTTCATGAACCAGAGTTTTTAACGATAAAGCTAGTCTATATCCACTCTGCATATTGTTGTTTAAACCATAAAAAAGCCGCTCAATGATTACATTGAACGGCTTTATAAACTTAATTTAAGCTTAATCGATCCCTAAGAACCCACCTGTTTGATGTGCCCATAACTGTGCGTATATCCCACCAGATTTGATTAATTCTTGATGCGTACCTTGTTCAACTATTTTGCCTTTATCTAATACGATCAATCTGTCCATTGCTGCAATAGTTGATAAGCGATGGGCAATAGCAATTACCGTTTTACCTTGCATCAACTCATACAAACTTTCTTGAATCGCAGCTTCAACCTCAGAATCTAACGCAGATGTCGCTTCATCAAGTAAAAGAATCGGCGCATTTTTAAGTAATACACGTGCAATTGCGATTCGTTGACGCTGGCCGCCCGATAATTTAACCCCGCGCTCACCCACTTGTGCATCTAAGCCGGTATTACCGAAAGGATCGGATAAGTCTTGAATGAACTCGCTGGCTTGAGCTTGCTCAATTGCGGCCATTAACTGCTCATCTGAAGCCGTTGGGTCACCATAAAGTATGTTTTCACGGATTGAGCGATGTAGTAGAGAAGTATCTTGGGTAACCATGCCAATCATTGAACGTAATGAGTCTTGGGTGACATCGGTAATTTTTTGATCATCGATGGCAACATGGCCTTTTTCGACATCATGAAATCGCATGAGTAAGTTAACTAATGTTGATTTACCGGCACCAGAACGGCCAACTAAGCCGACTTTTTCACCCGCTTTGATATTGAGATTTAAATCGTTAATCACCCCAGAATCTTCACCATAGTTAAAGCTAACATCATTAAAATCAATTTTACCATTATCGACGATGATATCTTTGGCATCAGGCTTATCTTCAATTTCAATAGGCTTAGATAACGTGTTCATTCCGTCGGTGACAGTACCGATGTTTTCAAATAAAGAACTAATTTCCCACATGATCCATTGCGACATACCATTTAGCCTTAAGGCTAAACTCACCGCAATAGCAATCGCGCCTACGGTAATGGCGTTGTCTGCCCAAAGCCAAATTGATACTGCAGCAATTGTGAATGCCAACATGTAGTTAATGGCTTGGACTAATACGTTGATGATGGTGACAAGACGCATTTGGCCATAAACCGTGTGTAAAAAGCCCATCATACTGTCTTGTGCGTAATCAGCTTCTTGCTTGGTGTGAGAAAACAGCTTAACAGTCGCAATATTGGTGTAGCTATCCACAATACGTCCTGTCATTGTCGAACGCGCATCGGCTTGCTTTGCTGAAATAGCTTTAAGTTTAGGTACTAATTTCCATTGAATTGCGACGTAAGCAAATAACCATATCAGCATGGGCAACATTAAGCGTATATCTGCGCTGGCGATCATGACTAGCATTGAGGTGAAGTAAATCAGGATATACATCAATACATCGAGTAATTTCATCACTGTCTCACGCACAGCTAATGAGGTTTGCATCACTTTAGTAGCGATACGGCCTGCAAAATCGTCTTGATAGAACGAAATACTCTGCTTAAGCAAATAACGATGAGCTTGCCAACGAATCGCCATAGGGTAATTACCCAATAAGGTTTGATGGACGATAGAGGCGTGTAGCCAAACTAATAGAGGGATCACAACCAGCACGATAATTGACATGCCGATTAAGGTATTGCCTTCATCCTGCCATAAGGTTTCAGGGTTTTTAGTCACTAGCCAGTCAACTAATTTCCCCATAAAGCCAAATAAAGAGACCTCTAAAACGGCCAACGATGCAGTTAACATCGACATGATAATCAGATGCTTTTCAAACCCACGAGTGTAATGACGGCAAAAAGCATAAATGCCTTTTGGGGCTTGGGATGGTTCTTCTTGAGGAAGGGGATTGGTTAACGATTCGAAAAATTTAAACATCAACAGCTCAAACAAATATTAGTTATTGCTAGGATACCGTAACTTGTGAACTAAGTGTTGAATTGATTATTACAATTCATGGTCAAAAGAATCATCATTGAGTTCCGTTTTCCGCTAGTGAGTACGGTTAACTTTGGTTACAGTAGATTTACTTTAAGTTGTTGTGAGCGAACCTAAGCCGTTATGAAGACTTCTAATATTAATGAAACCAATAGTTCGAATGAACCGAGTTTTGCTTCATTAACTCACGATACTGCACCAAATCAAGGTTCTGTGAATTGTCATTTGTCAGACGATGTTTGCAGGCAGGCAAGATTAAGCCGTGATGCTCGTTTTGATGGTCGCTTTTTCATTGGTGTTAAAACTACTGGTATTTTTTGTCGTTCTATTTGCCCAGCATCGCCCCCTAAAGAACAGAATGTGGTTTATTTTGATTCAGCTATTAAAGCGGCAGAAGCAGGGCTCAGACCATGTTTACGTTGCAGACCAGATAGTGCGCCGCAATCAAATGCATGGCAAGGAACGAGCACCAGTTTACAAAGAGCTATTCGTTTAATTGATGGTGGTTGTCTGAGTGGCGAGCACGCTGAGTCATTGACGGATTTATCTTCTCGTCTTGGGATAAGCTCTCGCTATTTGAGTCAGCTGTTTAACAAACAACTCGGCACTTCTCCTAAAAAATATGCGTTATATCGTCAACTGATGTTCGCAAAACAGTTGTTACATCAGACCCAGCTTTCAATGACCGATGTCGCTATGGCGGCAGGTTTTAATAGTATTAGGCGTTTTAACGAAGTATTTAAGTCCCAATTGCAATTAACCCCCTCGCAATTAAGGCGCTCAAATACCGCTAAAACAGGCGAATCAAGAGGTAAAGCTTGCTCACATCGCCCGCAAACTAGTTCGCAAGGGATTAATTTACTGTTGGATTACAGGCCGCCTTTTCAATGGCTTCAAATGTGGAGGTTCTATCAATTACGTGCGGTTGAAGGTATGGAGTGGCTTAACGAAAAAACGCTGTCTTATGGCCGCAGCTTTACGGTGATGTTTGACGACAAATTAATTAGAGGCACATTTGAAGTCGCTCCGGTTAACGCAAAAAATCAGCTTTCATTGAACGTACAATTTGAAGAGCAACAACACATAGGCTTCTTGTATCAAATCGTACAATACGTACGCAAGTTACTCGATTTAGATGCCGATATGGATGTTATTGAAGCAGCGTTTGAGCCATTGGTGTCTATGGGGATGACTGTGTCATCAGGACTGAGGATCCCAGCCACCGCATCAGTATTTGAAGCGGGTTGCCGCGCAGTACTTGGTCAACAAGTGAGTGTGATTCAAGCCAGTAAATTATTAAATGTATTAGCGGTTAACTATGGTGATAAAAGCACTATTGGGGAGCGGGAAGTGTTATTTTTTCCAACTCCCAAACAAGTGGCTGAAGCAGGACTTGATGAGTTTAAAATGCCGGGGGCAAGAAAGCGTGCTTTGAACGGACTGGGTCAGTTTGTTACACAAAACCCGTTAGCGTCACCTGAAACTTGGATAGAGGTTAAAGGAATTGGTCCTTGGACGATAGCTTACGCTCAAATGCGCGGCGAAAGTAACCCTAACATTTTTCTTGGTGGTGATTTGGTCATCAAGAACAGAGTTAAAGCCTTAATTGTCAAACAAGATGCTATGAAAGGCTTAGACAGGGAATTTACTCCCAAGTTATATCAACAACTAGTTGAGCAAATTAGTCATCAAGTGAGCCCATGGGGCAGTTATTTAACCTTTCAATTATGGAAAAACGATGAAAATTAATAATCATCCACCGATATACCAACAGGTTATTAGTAGCCCTGTGGGAAACCTTAAATTGCAAGCATCAGAGTATGGTTTAACTCATCTACAGGTGCAGCAAGACTCTGTTGCCAATGACACTTTAACAAATGCTCAGCAGCAAACAGATGGGGTTGCAGATGCATTTGTAACAGAGTCATCTGCAATTGAACCATCTGTAGTTGAGCGAGAGCGGGCTAAAGCTTATGTGACTCAGGCGGTAACAGAGTTAGGCCAATACTTTAAAGGCGAACGGCAAACATTTGATGTAAAACTTGCTGCTAAAGGCACTGAGTTTCAACAGCAAGTGTGGCACGCGTTAACTGAATTAAACTTTGGAGAAATTTGCAGTTACGCCGCGATTGCTGACAAAATAGTACGCCCCAAAGCAGTAAGAGCTGTAGGCGCTGCAAACGGCGCTAACCCGATAGCGATTATTGTTCCTTGCCATCGAGTTATTGGTAAAAATGGAAGCTTAACAGGTTATGCCTATGGACTTGAGATGAAACAATATCTATTAAGTTTAGAAGGCGTAAATACTGAAAACTGACATGTTATTTTGATTGATGTTGCTCGAACATAAAAACAACATTGGTGAGATTTCATCAATCAATCTTCAACTTAAGTGACCCAAAGTCGTCCATAAATTACATTCAGCCCAAAAATTGCGCATAGCATGCGCAATATCGCTAACTTAAGCTGCTCAAATAAGCTAAAATAACCACCAAAGTTATATTCAATTTTTAATTATATTTGAGCATCCTAATTTAATGACATCAGCTAATAATTCACCTGAAAACTTGCAAAAGAGTGCAACTGATTTTGCCGAACTGGGTTTAATCGCACCGATCACTAACCGACTTGCGGAAATGGAATATAAAACGCCAACGCCTATTCAGGAGCAAGCGATTCCAAGTGTGATTGCAGGAAAAGATTTATTAGCGGGTGCCAATACAGGTTCAGGTAAAACTGCGACATTTGTGTTGCCTATTCTGCAAAAAATTCATCGAGCTCAATTAAGTACTAAAAAAGACAAAGGTAATTTTGTTTCTGCTTTGGTGCTAGTGCCGACCCGCGAACTTGCTAAACAAGTTGCTGACAGTGTTAAGTCTTACGCGGTTTATTTTAACGGTGCTATTAAGTCGACGGCTGTATTTGGTGGGGTATCTGCCAATACACAGATGTTAGCGCTTCGTGGCGGTACCGATGTGTTAGTCGCGACGCCTGGACGATTACTGGATTTGATTTCAAGCAATGCCATTAAGCTTGATAAAGTTGAAACACTCGTACTTGATGAAGCAGACAGAATGTTAAGTCTTGGCTTCACTGAAGAGCTTTCAGCCTTGTTGGCGTTAATGCCGCAGAAAAAACAAACTTTGTTATTTTCTGCCACTTTCCCAGAAGAAGTTCGCACACTGACAGATAGCCTGCTGCAAGAGCCTGTCGAAATTCAGCTTCAAAGCGCAGATGCCAGTACTTTGGTGCAACGGGTATTTACGGTAAACCGAGAAAAGAAAACTGCATTACTTGCTGAGTTAATTAAGCAAAATAAATGGCGCCAAGCGCTGATTTTTGTCAATGCAAAAAACAGCTGTAAGCATTTAGCCGACAAATTATCAAAGCGCGGGATTACCGCTGAAGTATTCCATGGTGATAAAGGTCAAGGCGCGCGAAACCGTGTATTAGATGGCTTTAAAGCCGGTGATATTGAAGTGTTAATTGCCACAGATATTGCTGCACGTGGATTAGACATTGAAAAGTTACCTGTTGTGATTAACTTTGATCTTCCACGAAGCCCTGCTGATTACATGCACCGTATTGGTCGTAGTGGTCGTGCGGGTGAAGTGGGTTTAGCGTTATCGCTAATTGCCCATGCTGATTATCATCATTTTGGCATCATCGAGAAAAAGAACAAAATTCGCTTAGAGCGCGAAACCTTTGTTGGATTCGAGCCTGATGAAGAAATGCCAGATGATGAGTTCGCTCTAGAAAAGCCGATGGCAAAACCTGCCGGAACAGGTAAGAAAAAGAAGAAAAAACAAGCCCCTGTGAATGTCGATATTTGGGCTGGTAGCCCAAATAAAGACGATACCAAGTAGCGATTTTTAACAAAATCTCAGACTATAAACTCAGAGGTTTAAGACTCTAAGATTTAAGCCGCAAAGTTTTAAATTGAAAAGATTTAAATCACTGGCGTTAGACTATTTTGAATAACACCAACAGTTAATACATCCAAGTAATAGATTAAGAGTAACCATCAAATATGAAGCAGTTATTTTGGTTAGTAGATGGAGTCATTGCTGGTCGCAGTGGCCCAAATAAAGATGAATGGAATCTAGCTGAACTTAAAGCATCAGGGATTGGAGCAATCTTGTCGCTCAATAACGGCGAAGGTGTCGACAAAGTAGAGTTAGAAACTTTAGGGCTTCGCTATTTATGTACACCTTTTTCTAGAAATATTCCGCCGCAAGAGGGCGATGTTGCAATTTTCACTGAGCAAGCACCTAAAGCGCTCGCATTTATTAGGCAATGTGAAGCTGACAACATCCCTGTATTAATCCATTGTCGTTCAGGAAAAGACCGAACGGGCATTATGATGGCCTATTATTTAATGGATAATGGGGCTGCTCCCGTTCATGCTGTTAGCCAAGTTCGCTGTATTCGTGATATAGCTTTTAGTTCTGAAGGCTGGGATCAACTGGTGTTTGATGTGCTGTACGCATTGCAAGATTAAGAAACTGGTCGTATTTTATTAAACTAGTTGGTGAGATTAGTTTATTAGACTAGTTTGAAAGATAAGTTTTAGATTAGCTTAATTGCTACAAAAATAATAATTCAGGAAAGGGAACCTTGATGCTTAAAAATAAATACATATTACTGCTTTGCTATGTGTTTGCTTTTATCGTGTCGGGGTGTGCCTCTAAGGTAGAATTTGAGCCCCTTGAAAAGCAATATAAGCTTATTCCGCCAACCGATACATCCCTTGCCACCTATATCAACTCTCAGAAAAAACCAAACTTAACAGGCATTAAAGCCTTATCAGATGGTATTGATGCATTCATAGCAAGGCTGGCGATGATTGATAGCGCGCAAAAGAGTGTTGATCTGCAATATTACATCTATCGGAATGATGAAACAGGGAAAATGCTCACCTTGTTTTTATATAAAGCAGCTGAACGGGGAGTCAGAATCCGTATACTTTTGGATGATCTGACGACTGCTAATCATGATGATGGCTTAATGGCTATTGCTAATCATCCCAACATTTCTATTAGGCTATTTAATCCATCATACGAACGTCATTATCGTGGTTTAGCCTTCTTAAGCGATTTTGGTCGTATGAACCATCGGATGCATAATAAATCATTGACCATTGATAATTTAGTTACCATCGTTGGCGGACGAAATATTGGAGATGAATATTTTTCTGCTAATGAAAATGTTGAGTTTGGTGATTTAGATGTGTTAGCAGTTGGTCCTGCTGTGGATGAAGTTTCTACACAGTTTGATACCTATTGGAACTCCGAGCAGGTGCAAAGCATTCAACAACTTACCGATGCTAATGAGCTCAATTCTGATCTTGAGATGTTGAAGCTCAAAGCGGCAGAGTTCGAAGCGACATTAACTGAGAGTGAGTATGCCAAACGTCTTGAAAGCAGTCGTTTGATTGAGAGACTTAAAAATAAAACGCTTGATTGGTATTGGGGAAAAGCACATGTGGTGTTCGACCCACCCAATAAGCTTGAACAAGGGCGAGAAGATGGCATTTTACTTGATGATTTGGCTTATTTTTTTAATCAAACTCAGAAAAAACTGTTAATTGTATCGCCTTACTTTGTCCCTGGTGATGAAGCTACTAATGAGTTAATTAGTGCAGTTAAAGAAGGAAAGCAAATAAGCATAGTCACCAATAGCCTTGCAGCGACCGATGTTCTTGCTGTGCATGCAGGTTACCAACAATATCGACAAAAGCTAGTAGAAGGTGGCGTTAAAATTTATGAGGTTCGAGGCGATCCAACGGAAAAAAAATCGAGTTGGAAAGGAAGCAGTAAAACCAGTTTACACGCGAAAACCTTTGTTGTTGATGAGGACGTTATCTTCGTAGGTTCTTTTAATTTTGACCCACGTTCAGCATTAATTAATACTGAAATGGGTTTGGTTATCGAAAATCAACAATTTGCACATGATATTTTAAATGGAATTGCCATTACAGCAGATGAAAAAGCCTATGAGCTCAGCATTGAAGATGGTGACTTAGTCTGGTTAGATAACTTTAATGACAAAGTTATTTATGCTGAACCTGGTGCAGGTTTTTGGAGAAAGTTTTTTGCTGATTTTTTATCATTATTGCCTATAGAGTCACAACTTTAAGCTTAGTATTCAATATACTCTCTTGCTTGGTTTGCTATGTTATATAGCCTGTGATTTACTGATTTCAATATGTTTTTCGGATGAGTATATGAAGAGTAAAGCTAGCCAATCCCAAGGATTACTCCTATTTCATTTATCGCATACTCAGCAGTTTGCACTTGGTACACTTAAAATTCGTGAAATAGTCCCTTTTACCGCACTATCAAGTATTCCTCAGTCTCATCCAATGATCCTCGGCGCGGCAAATATTCGCGGTAATACTATTGCAGTTATCGATATGGCTGGTGCAATCGGGTTCAGACCTATCGATAAAAGTGAGCAAGATAAATGCTACATTATCATCACAGATTGTCAGCGAATGGTGATTGGCTTTTTAGTCCGTGGTATCGATAAAATCATTGAATGTAATTGGCGAGATATTGAAGCGCCAGCCTCAAATTTAGGTCACAATGTTTTTCTAACCGGGGTGACTAGACTAGATGACCGGTTAGTTCAGTTGTTAGATGTCGAATTGTTAATGGCAAAAATTTTTCCACAAGATCCTGCGACTAACCGCGCTATTTTAACTGATGTGCAGCGCGAACAATTAAAGCCCAAACGCATTTTGTTAGTGGATGATTCTAAAGTTGCTCGAAAGCAGTTATCAGATGCGCTGGATTCAATTAACATTGCATACGATGTTACTTCAGATGGGCATGATGCATTAGCTATCATGCAGCAAGCTGCTAATGACCAAAAGCCTGTGAATATCCTTGTGAGTGATATTGAAATGCCAGGACTTGATGGCTATGAGTTAGCCTTTGAGGTTAAAAATAACCCTGATTTAGCCAGTGCTTACATTATTTTGCATACTTCATTGTCTAGTGAAATTAGTGTTAGTCAGGCAAAACAAGTTGGCGCTGATGAAGCATTAACCAAATTTGATGCTCACGAATTGATCGATGCGATGCTTCGTGGGGTAAAATAGAAACGACCATATGATTTAACGCATTGAATCATAATTAGTCACATGTTGGCTAAATGTGGTTTGTTTGGTAATAGCGCGTAATATTAGTACATCATTTCCCCCCTAGACTAGACTTTAGCCAATTCATCCGATATATACCTATCAGAGCTTATTAAAAGCCGTACAAATATTAGAGCTTACTAAAAGCCATAAATATAATAATCATAGGTCAAGCAATGAATCAAAATCCATCTCTGTTAGCGCGAGTCGCTAGCGGTAGCTTAGTGCTACAAATTCTCGTCGGTATTGTTCTGGGTGTTATCCTGGCAACTTTCTCAACTTCAGCTGCAACACAGGTATCTTTTTTAGGTAGTTTGTTTGTTGAAGCTTTGAAAGCCGTCGCGCCAATCTTAGTGTTTATTCTCGTTGCTTCATCGATAGCGAATCAAAAGAAAAATGCTCAGACAAATATGCGTCCTATTATTGGCTTGTATTTAGTCGGTACTTTAGCAGCGGCATTAACAGCTGTGGCATTTAGTTTTGCATTTCCAACAACATTACTGTTGGCTGGCGGTATTGAAGGTTCTAACCCACCACAAGGCATCGCTGAAGTATTAAATACTTTGCTATTTAAAATTGTAGATAACCCTGTGAATGCCTTATTAACAGGTAACTACATTGGTATCTTGGCTTGGGCTGTGGGTCTTGGGATTACCTTGCATCATGCAAGTGAGTCGACTAAGAAAGTGGTATCTGATTTAAGTGATGGCGTAACTAAAATTGTTCGTTTTGTTATTCGCTTTGCCCCTATTGGTATCTTCGGTCTGGTTTCGGGCACGATTGCGGCTACAGGTTTTGATGCACTAGCAGGTTATGCACAGTTGCTAGGTGTGTTGGTTGGTGCAATGCTATTTATTGCATTAGTGGTTAATCCAATCATTGTGTACTTGAAAATTAGACGTAACCCTTATCCATTGGTACTTAAGTGTTTACGTGAAAGTGGTGTTACAGCGTTCTTCACTCGTTCAAGTGCGGCGAACATTCCTGTCAACATGGCCTTATGTGAAGAATTAAAGCTTCATAAAGACACTTATTCAGTATCAATTCCGTTGGGTGCAACCATTAACATGGGCGGTGCGGCGATTACCATTACTGTACTGACTCTTGCTGCTGCGAATACACTAGGCATTCAAGTCGACTTTCTAACTGCGGTGTTATTGAGTGTAGTAGCGGCAGTTTCTGCATGTGGCGCTTCAGGTGTTGCAGGTGGTTCATTACTACTTATCCCATTAGCATGTGGTTTATTCGGTATCTCGAACGACGTCGCCATGCAAGTGGTTGCTGTGGGCTTCATTATTGGTGTGGTTCAAGACTCAGCTGAAACCGCGCTTAATAGCTCAACTGATGTGGTATTTACCGCAGCCGCTTGTGAAGCTGCAGAGAACAAAGCCAATAGTTAAATATTGGTTTTGAACCGATATAAAAAAGCCGCTCATTGAGCGGCTTTTTCTTGTTTTTAAACTAAGTTACTGATTTTTTTAACTTAATCGCTGATATCTACCGCTTAGTCACTAAAAGGGTGCTTACTGAAAAAAGTACGTTGCTTTTGAGTGTAAGGGTGAGTAATCGTTAGCATTTGCGCATGTAAACTGAGTCTGTCTCGTAATGCTACAGTGGCTTCGTCTGCATAAAATGCATCGCCTAAGATCACGTGATTGAGTGCAAGCATGTGAACGCGAAGCTGATGAGTTCTTCCTGTTTCTGGCATTAACTTAACTAAAGTATGCTCGGCATGTCTTTCAATCACTTCATAATGAGTGATTGCCGTTTTACCTTGCTCTGAAACAACCTGAAAAGGTGGATTAGTTTTGTCGGCTGCCAGTGATAAATCAACAGTACCAGTGTCACTTTCAATTTGTCCCTTAACTTCTGCGATATAAACCTTTTTGGTTTTACGATCTTGAAATTGGGTTTTTAAGTGAGACTCAGCTTTTTTATTGCGAGCAAATACCATAATACCTGAAGTGTCACAGTCTAAACGATGTACTAAGATGGCTTCAGGAAATAGCTTCTGAACACGAGTGATTGCACAATCGTGCGTTGCAGGTGCTTTACCTGGGTTCGCTAGCAATCCTGCAGGCTTATTAATAACAATGATATCTCGGTCTTTATAGCGGATATCGAGCCAAGGAATACTAGGTGGTTGGTAATCAAAAATTTGCATGAAGTCGCATCGGTTTACAAAAATAGTGGGGTATTTTAGCAAAGATTTGGCTGCGAGTATTGATTAACACGCAGCAATTAGGTTTTAAGTATTATGTGATGCAAAAATTTACGGTTAAGGCAAGTACTGAGCAGGGGTTTTTCTGCTGTAAATGCGGCTGTAGGCCATTAACTGTGGATAGAAGGTTCTAAAAGCGATTTCGATATCAACGTAAAGTTTATCGACGTCAGCAATGGCAGTTTTGAATAAATCAGGCTTCGAAATACGGCGGCTAACCCCTTCAATGGCTTTATTCATCCCTTTTTTGGTCTGATAAGCTGATAGCCAGTCTTGTTCAATGATGCTCGGCGCTATTTGTTGTAGCTTTTCTGGCAAGTCTGATGTCGTCTCGAGGCTGTGATAGGCTTTTTTAGTAAAATCAGCTAATGACTCTTGATGATATTCATCCCAGTAAAAGGCTAAGTAATGATCAAATGCTAAATCAACCAGTATTGGAGCGACTCTACGGGATGATTTTGGAAACTGCTTAATTAAATCCACAATAAGTTCATGGCTATCGGTAATTTGATCAATCTGTCTATGCAGCCAAATTCCTTGCTGTAACGGTTTAGGGAAGTGTTTTATATCGCCTTTTGCAAAGTCACCAGCAAGATTTGCTGCCAAATGAGTATTACTGATATCGGCTAAATGTAGGTGAGCAAGAAAGTTCATATTTTGTACTTTTAATTTTTGAGTTTTTCAGTATGATGCTTAACCACGCATAGAAAAGTTAAACGCCACTGACGAGTTTTTTAAGTCTAGTTTCAATCATATAGATTTCTAGTCAAATGTCATTGGTATTATTTTCAAGGATGTTGCGTCACATTATAAAAATCGGTTTAAGGATCATGGATGATGAAAAACTGGATCATGTCAGTGTTAGGGCAACAACCTAGTCGTAAACGCACGAAAATTGAAGTCGACCTTCGTTTTGAAAAACAATCCTTTCTACCTGAAACAAACACTTTGGCTGAAGATACTGAAGCGGCTAAATCTGCTGCTGAGTTAGAAAGCAGCATTGATCAATTCGAATCACCAAATCCTAAGTGATTTTGGCTATTATCTGGTAAATAACCAATAGATGATTTAATTAATCACTAGTCAGTATTTAAATGTCTTCCTTTGCTGGTATAAGTTGACCTATTCAAATTTCGGTATTTGTATGTTCCCTTCGTGTAAACAGCACATTATTTAGCTCCCTAAACTTGATATTAGTGGTCGGTAGTCCTAGACTAGCGGCCGTTTTTATTGTCTTTAAAAGAGTATTGATATGCGCGTTGCTGACTTTTCTTTTGATTTACCTGATGAACTTATTGCTCGCTACCCAATGGCAGAGCGAAATGCATCAAGATTATTGACCCTTGATGGCAATAGCGGTGCAATAGCTGATCAGCAATTTACTGACGTGCTATCTAAAGTTAATAGTGGCGATTTAATGGTGTTCAATAACACTCGTGTTATTCCTGCTCGTTTATTTGGTCAAAAAGCATCTGGCGGTAAACTCGAAATTCTTGTTGAAAGAATGCTCGACGATAAACGAATTCTAGCCCACGTGCGTTGCTCTAAGTCGCCTAAAGTTGATTCAATTGTCATTCTAGATGGCGGTTACGAAATGACAATGCTTAAACGTCATGACGCCTTATTTGAACTTGAACTTAATTCTGAAAAAACGATTTTAGAGGTATTGGAAGAAGTCGGCCATATGCCACTACCACCATATATTGATCGCCCTGACGAAGATACCGATAAAGAGCGCTATCAAACGGTTTACAATCAAACACCTGGCGCTGTGGCTGCGCCTACTGCAGGATTACATTTTGACGATGCAATGCTGACAGCACTAAAAGAAAAGGGCGTTAAAGTTGCTTTTGTGACACTGCATGTTGGAGCGGGTACTTTCCAACCTGTACGTGTTGAAACTATTGATGAGCATGTGATGCATTCAGAATGGGCCGAAGTGTCTCAAGAGGTTGTCGATTTAATCGCTGAAACCAAGTCTGCGGGTAATCGAGTCATTGCCGTAGGAACCACTTCGGTGCGTTCACTTGAAAGTGCAGCAAAAGCCAGCGGTAATAATCCACTTGCAGAGTTTAAAGGTGACACTGATATCTTCATTTTCCCTGGTTACGAGTTCAAAGTGATTGATGCAATGGTGACTAATTTCCATTTACCAGAATCGACGTTGATTATGTTAATTAGTGCATTTTCGGGTTTTGATAATGTGATGAAGGCCTATCAGCATGCGATTGAACAAAAATACCGCTTTTTTAGCTATGGTGATGCCATGTTTTTAACGAAAAAAGCCCCGTAACGATTGATTTTGATCTAAAATACCCGCCCACAGAGGTGGGTATTTTTTTTGGGCGAATTTTAACTTCAGCCTTGAAGTTATAACTTATGCCCTCATGTCTTATGCAACAACTACGAGTCAGACTGTTTATCTGGCAAGGTGATTTATGAATTTTGAACTTGATACTACAGACGGACGCGCACGTCGCGGTCGTTTAGTTTTTGAACGTGGCACGGTTGAAACCCCTGCATTTATGCCTGTAGGTACCTACGGTACCGTTAAAGGCATGACACCAGAAGAAGTTCGCGCAACAGGCGCAGATATTCTGTTAGGCAACACTTTCCATTTATGGTTACGTCCGGGTGAAGAAATCATGCGCAAGCATGGTGACTTACATGATTTCATGAACTGGCAACGTCCTATTTTAACTGACTCTGGTGGATTCCAAGTGTTCAGTTTAGGCGACATTCGTAAAATCACTGAAGAAGGCGTACATTTTCGCTCGCCTATTAATGGTGAGAAGATTTTCTTAGACCCTGAAAAGTCGATGCAAATCCAAAACTCATTAGGCAGTGATGTTGTGATGATTTTTGACGAATGTACTCCTTATCCTGCAACACATGATGAAGCACGTAAATCAATGCAAATGTCATTACGTTGGGCGCAGCGCTCGCGTGATGAATTTAACCGCTTAGAAAATCCAAATTCATTATTTGGTATCGTCCAAGGTGGTGTATACGAAGATTTACGCGATGAAAGTGTAAAAGGCTTAACTGAAATCGGATTCGATGGCTACGCTGTCGGCGGTTTAGCAGTTGGTGAGCCTAAAGAAGATATGCACCGCATTTTAGAGCATGTATGTCCACAATTGCCTGAAGAAAAACCACGCTATTTAATGGGCGTTGGTAAACCTGAAGATTTAGTTGAAGGCGTACGTCGTGGTGTCGACATGTTTGATTGTGTTATGCCAACTCGAAATGCCCGTAATGGACATTTATTTACACCAGAAGGCGTGATTAAAATTCGTAATGCTCGTCACCGCGATGACACTGCGCCTTTAGATGCAAGCTGTGATTGTTACACTTGTAAGAACTATTCACGCGCTTATTTATACCACTTAGATCGCTGTAATGAGATCTTAGGTGCGCGTTTAAACACCATTCACAACCTACGTTACTATCAAATTTTGATGGAAGGTTTGCGTGGTGCAATCCAGACGGGTACATTAGACGCCTTCGTTACGGATTTTTATACCAAGTTGGGTCGTGAAGTCCCTCCTGTACCAGAGTTGCAAGACTGATTTTTAATCTAGAAAACAAGAAGAGAGTAATATGTTAATTTCAAATGCATACGCAAACGCAGCTGGCGCACCACAAGGTGGCGGCACGATGGAACTGATTTTCATGCTAGTAGTTTTTGGCTTGATCTTCTACTTTATGATTTTCCGTCCACAGTCAAAGCGCGTTAAAGAGCACAAAAACCTAATGTCAGCTTTGAGCAAAGGTGATGAAGTGCTAACAAGCGGCGGCATTTTAGGCAAGATTGCTAAAATCAGTGACGACAGTGATTACGTTTTATTAAGTATTAATGAAACTAGCCAAATCACTATTAAAAAGGATTATGTTGCAGCGGTATTGCCTAAAGGCTCTATCCAGTCGTTGTAAGCCAAGAGGGCTCAGGTGTGTTAAATAAATACCCAATGTGGAAAAACATCATGGTGCTGCTTGTCATCACCATCGGTGCTTTCTATGCAATTCCAAACCTTTTTGGTGAGGATCATGCAGTACAAGTCGTGGCGACTCGTGGTGCTGAAGTTACAACTTCAACTCTAACGTCAGTAAATGGAATACTTGAAAGCAAAGGCATTGCGGTAAAACGCGCTGAGCTCGAAGATGGTCAATTAATTGTCCGTGTTCAAGATGCAGAGCAGCAATTATTAGCAAGAGAAGCTATTGCTGAAAGCCTAGGCGATAAATATACCGTAGCATTAAACTTAGCGCCTGCAACCCCTGAGTGGCTTGAAGCCATGGGTGGTTCGCCAATGAAGCTAGGTCTTGATTTACGCGGCGGTGTTCACTTCTTAATGGAAGTGGATATGGGGGAAGCCATCCGTAAGATGGAAGAAGCCAAAATTGCTGACTTTAGAAGCCAATTACGTGAAGAAAAAATCCGTTATGCAGGTGTTCGCAAAACTGCTAAAGGGTTAGAAATCAAATTCCGTGATGCTGATAATCTTGCCAAAGCTGAACGTTACTTAAAATCGCTCAGTAATGAAATGGTATTCACTGATGGTAGCGTTGGTGAAAACTACGCCTTATATGCGTCAATGAGTGAGGACTACCTTAGACAAATTAAGGAAGAAGCACTACAGCAAAATATCACGACTATCCGCAACCGTGTAAACGAGTTAGGTGTCGCTGAACCTGTAGTTCAACGTCAAGGTTCTCAACGTATTATCGTTCAACTTCCTGGTGTTCAAGATACTGCTCGTGCTAAAGAAATCCTTGGCGCAACGGCATCTATCGAATTCCGCATGGTAGACGATAAAGTTGACCAAGCAGCTGCAGCCAATGGCCGCGTACCTGCAAGCTCAGAAGTCTTCCCTCGTCGCTCTGGTGGCATTGCAGTACTGAAAAAAGAAGTGATGCTAACAGGTGATCATATCACTGGTGCACAACCTTCTTTTGATGAATATAGTCGTCCGCAAGTATCGATTAACCTTGATGCTAAAGGTGGTAATATTTTCTCAAACGTGACTAAAGACAATATTGGTAACCCAATGGCGACTTTATTCATTGAGTACAAAGACAGCGGGCAACGTAACCCTGATGGCACTGTGAAAATGACTAAGATTGAAGAAGTCATTTCTGTTGCTACCATTCAGGCGCGTCTTGGTCGTAACTTCGTGATTAATGGTCTTGACCATTCTGAAGCACAAAGCCTTGCATTATTGCTTCGTGCAGGTGCATTGATTGCGCCAGTGACTATCGTTGAAGAACGTACTATTGGTCCAAGCCTTGGTAAAGAAAACATCGAGAATGGCAAATTAGCAATGATTTGGGGCATGGTTGTTGTGCTTATTTTCATGCTGGTTTATTACCGTGCCTTTGGTGTAATTGCTAACTTGGCACTAACTGCCAACTTAGTGATGGTTGTAGGTGTCATGTCAATGATCCCAGGTGCAGTTTTAACTCTCCCTGGTATTGCTGGTATGGTTCTGACAGTTGGTATGGCTGTTGATGGCAACGTACTTATTTTTGAGCGTATTCGTGAAGAGTTACTGGCTGGTCGTAGTGTTCAACAAGCTATTCATGAAGGTTATGCAAACGCATTCTCAACTATTGCTGATGCGAATATCACAACATTTATGACTGCATTGATTCTATTTGCTGTAGGTACTGGCGCCGTTAAAGGCTTCGCTGTGACCTTGATGATAGGTATCGCAACGTCAATGTTTACTTCTATCGTAGGAACACGTGTCATCGTGAATCTTATGTGGGGTGGTAAACGCGTTAAGAAACTGTCTATCTAAGGAGACGTTGACCATGTTACAAATATTTTCAGTAAATAAAACGATCAACTTCTTAAAGCATGCAATGCCTATCAGTATCCTATCAATGGTATTGGTTATCGCTTCATTAGCATCTTTAGGTATTAAGGGTATTAACTGGGGACTCGACTTTACTGGTGGTACTGTCGTTGAACTTGAGTTCTCTAAGCCTGTCGATTTGATTGAACTTCGCGGCCAACTTAACACAGAAGAATCCGATGGTGCAGTGGTTCAAAACTTTGGTTCTAGTCGAGATGTGCTAATTCGCCTTCCGGTTCTAGAAGACCTTAAAAGTGATGACCAAGTTAATGCTGTCATGAAAGGTGCTCAAGCAATAGATTCGAGCGTGATTCAAAAGCGTGTTGAGTTTGTTGGCCCACAAGTGGGTAAAGAGTTAGCCGAACAAGGCGGTTTAGCGGTTATTGTTGCGTTAATTTGTATTCTTATTTACGTTTCATTCCGTTTTGAATGGCGCCTTGCAATGGGCTCTGTTGCGGCTCTAGCACATGACGTTATCGTGACTTTAGGTGTATTCTCAATCTTACAACTTGAGTTCGATTTGACGGTATTAGCAGGCTTGCTCACCGTTGTGGGGTATTCATTGAACGATACGATTGTTGTATATGACCGTGTTCGTGAAAACTTCCTTAAGATGCGTAAAGGTGGTCCTGTTGAAGTCGTCAATAAGTCGATTACTCAAACAATGAGTCGTACCATTATTACAACGGGCACAACCCTTGTTGTAGTGATTGCATTGTTCCTTAAAGGTGGCACCATGATTCATGGTTTCGCAACAGCATTACTTTGCGGTATCTTTGTAGGTACATATTCATCTATTTACGTAGCAAGCTTCCTAGCGGTTAAACTAGGTATCTGTCGCGAACATATGATGCCAGTTGAGATTGAAAAAGAAGGTGCTGACCAAGACGCAGTTATGCCTTAGTTATTGCTTTATTTAATACAATAATGTGTTAAATAACTTAGTTTAACGATAAAAAAAGCCACTCAATAGAGTGGCTTTTTTTATATGCTCAACTTCTTTAAATTAAAGCATCTGTAAATAAGCTAGGCTGTAAATTATAGTGTCGGTAAATATAAAATATCTGGATACTTAGTTGTGTTGAGATAATAAGTGCTGATGAACTAAAGGGGAAATAACCGCAATAAACTGGCTATTGGCAGGGTGAGCTACATCGAGTTCTACCCAGCCGTCAGTTGAAAGTTGTTCTAAGGTGATAAATTGGGTATTAGCAACAAATTGAGAATGCCATGAACCTTGGGCTTTAATAATGCCAAACTCAGTATGTAATCGACTTATAGCAAAAGGCATCATAATTGGTTTATTTCTAATTGGTACTTGGCTTGGCCTTTTTCACCAGAGGTAAATGTGCCATGACCTTGAATATCAACTAACTCTCCTTGACCTGAATTGGGCACGATCATGAAACGGCTGCTAGCCACACCATTTTCGAACTTCCCATCATGTTGTAATACAAAGCTGCCAGATTTACCATTTACACTGACTTCTACGTTCTCATAACCGCAAAATACCGCAACTCCGTCGGCGGTATAACACATAATGTATTTGGGCTGACTTACGCCTTCTAGATCGCCTGAATACATTTGTGTAATACTGGCAGAGGTCTGTTTCGCGCCATCAGGGTGCTGGATATCGGTGGTTTCTTCCCAGCTGGTGATTTGAAAAATGCCTGATATTTGAAGGTTCATATTGTTCTCCTCTTAGAACTATCATGAGCATATATTGAGTATAAAGTTTAATCAATGCTCGACAGCAAGAACCATTTGCAAGTAGGATAATTAAAAATTTGCCAGCAGAGCAATAGCAGTAGGAATAATAATGGAAGATAGAAAAGTATTATTAACCGGTGGAAATTTACTTCAAGCACACACTTGGAAAGGGCTACTGGAAACCAATGGTATTACCGTCGAACTCACAGGTGAAGCACTTGTAGGAGGCGTGGGTGAACTCCCTGCAGAAATGCAAACTGTTGACTTATGGGTAAACCAAAATCAATTAGAAAAAGCTCAAACTATTCTTGAATCCCATGATATGGATCGTCCTGAGTGGCAATGTTTACATTGTCATGAAATGAACGACGGCAGTTTTGAGTTATGTTGGCAATGTAGCTCCCCTCAAAGCACCCCACACAATTAACACTAATATTTAGTTGGATCATAATAATTGATTATCTTTGATAGCCAAATTGACTAGGACAACCCTTTGTTAAATTGGTTATAGTCGGCCTATGTTGATATTTCGAGACGAATAAATGCAATACTTTCCATTGTTTGTGGACACAAAAAATCTAAATGTATTAATTGTTGGTGCGGGTGAGGTGGCAACCAGAAAGTTAGATTTATTGTCTCGTACAGAAGCCGAAATAGACGTTATCGCTCCAGATATCGCAGATGAGATTCGCGTTTATGAAAAAAAAGGCCGAATCAAATTATATCGCCGAGAAGTAGAGTCTGAAGATATTGCTGATTATGATGTGATTTACATGGCCACAGCTAATGAACAGCTCAATATGGATTATGCTGTCATCGCCAGCCAAAAAGGCATTTGGGTTAACGTTGTAGATAACCCAAGCTTTTGCCGCTTCATCACCCCATCAATTGTAGATAGAGGCAGATTAGTGGTGGCAATAAGCACAGCAGGCGCAGCACCTGTATTTGCTCGTACGATTCGCTCACGCCTCGAAACGTTGCTGCCGCAATCCTTAAGTCCCTTATTTGATTTCGTCGCTTCTAAGCGCATAGAAGTGCAACAAAAAATCATCTCAGGTAAAGAACGTCGATTATTCTGGGAACGTTTTTTCAATTTAAACAGTGATCGTTTTGATGGTGTGACTGAAACCCATTATCAAGATGCTTTTGGCAGTTATGGCACAGAGGGTGAAATTTTACTCTTCAATGAAAATGATAATGCCGCAATGTTGCCGATTGCTGCGATGCCTTTGCTGCAAAAGATTGATACTTTTTATTCCGACAATGCAGAAAGTCATCTTATGGAAATAGATAATAAATCTGTTACCGATATTAATGAGCTTGTTAGGCGTGATGCTAGCCGTGAGCCTGTACCGTCGCTGAGCACCATTTCAACTAAATACCAGCACGGCGATAGAATGTTGTTGGTGGTAAACCAAGAGAAGCTCAATAAACTTAAAGCACATTTCCCTATGGCTAAACATCTACAACCTGGCGCTTTATAACATTGATAAAGCGTTAATTTGGCAAACTTAAATGAACTGATTAAAGAAATAAACCTTGTTTATAGTTAGCTTCAGTTAAACCGAGTTTCATACTGACGACAAACAGTATAAACTCGGTTTTTTTATTGAAATGGAACCCTCATGGCGCCTAAAGCTACGGTCTTTAAAGCAGCACTTCAAATTGCTGATATGGATAGACATTACTATGCAGATCATCAATTAACGATTGCTCAGCATCCTTCAGAAACTGACAGTCGCATGATGGTGCGAATTCTTGCTTTTATCATGAATGCTTCAGACTCTTTGCAATTCAGCAAAGGCCTTTGCGTAGATGACGAACCTGAGCTGTGGGAAAAAAGTTTATCTGATGAAATCAATCTTTGGATTGAATTCGGTCAAGCCGATGAAAAATGGCTTCGCAAAGCCTGTGGGCGTTCTAAGCAAGTTCAATTAATTACTTATGCTGGTCGCAGTGTGCCGATTTGGTGGCAACAAAATGAGCAAGCTTTACAGCGATACAAAAACTTATCAGTGTTCAATATTGATGAAGACAGTGTTAAAGCAATGGAAGTATTTGTCGCTCGCAGTATGAAAATTCAAGTGAGTATCAGCGATGGAGAAATTTGGTTGTCTGATGACACTAATAGCTTAATGATCCAGCCAGAGCGTTTAAAGTAACAGTGCTGAGAAAGTAGACTATAATTTAACCGTTAACTTGTCTTTGTTAAACCGATGCGTACTGGTTCTAAATTGGGTTTACACCAGCTTTTGTGGCAGTGTTTAAGCAGCATATCGACTTTAATTATATGCACTAGAATTAAATGCACTAAAATTATATGCACTAAAATTATATGCATTTTGGCCGCCATGACTATCTTCTATAGATACTGATTGAAACATCTAACAATAGACTCGATAACAAATTGGATTTTGTATTAGTTCAGTCTATGAAGGATGTGACAATGAAGACGCTATCATTACGAGCAGTTGAAAAAATAGATCTACTCGCTCGGCCGGAAGTGGCCGAGCATATTAATTTATTCTCTGCCGCCTCTGCTGTTTTTACTGATTTTAAAACCCTCAAACCTTTAGTCATTAAATTAAACACTGCAGCTGTAGATGTTGAACATTTGATGAAGCAATCCCATGTCAGGCTTAAAATTGTTATTGATGAAAAAGGTCACTTTATGGGATTGGTCAGCTTACAAATGCTGCATAGCCAAGAAATGCAAAAGCATGTTGCACAAGGCTTTCCAAGAGAACAGCTATTATTATCTGATTTTATGTTGCCAAAAGATGCGTTAAAGGCAATTGATTATCAGGAGCTTTCTAAAGCTCGTATTAGCGATGTGATTGATACTTTGAAACACTCCCAGCATCAACATTGTTTAGTTGTCGATGAGCAGCTAGGTGTTATTAGAGGGCTTATTTCTGCTAATGATATTGTCCGTAAGCTCAAGTTACCTGTGGATGTGAACTTAAATCCAAGTTTTATGGAGATTGCAGATAGTATTGAAAAGGTGAAGGTTGCCAGCTAACGCATTCACTGTATAGGCCAAAGTGATATCAATAGCGTGTTGTTTTTTATATAAGCAATCATTAGTGTGTAATAAAGCTTTTTACACGGAATGAATATGCTAATTAGAAAAGCAACGATGGTTGATGCAAAAGATGCATTTGAGATCCGCAATCTCGCAATTTTATCTCAATGTAAAGGGCATTATAGCGCTGACGTCTTGCTTAAATGGACTGAGGGTGATGTACCTGAAACGTTTATTCATGACTTTGCCAGACACGGTTTTGTGACTGAAATAGCGAATAAAGTTGTTGGTGTTGGCATGATAGATCTTAACACTGGAATGGTGGACGCGATGTTTGTTCGTCCTGAGTCCTTTGGTCAAGGTTTAGGTAGAAAAATGCTCGAACATCTAGAAACGTTGGCTAAGCAAGCTAGCTGTAAAAAGCTGATGTTAGATTCATCGTTAAATGCAGCTGACTTTTATCGTAATTGTGGCTTTGAAGGCAGCAAACAGGCTATTTTTCATTCGCCAAGGGGGATTGAATTGGCTTGTATCCCAATGGTGAAAATGCTGTAAGTTATCTTACTATCGATTGCCTTCAATAGATTTTCTAATGGTTACTGTATTAAAAAAGCCTCATTTGTTTTAGACAAGTGAGGCTTTTTGACGCTATTTAAAAGTGCAAATAGTAAATGTTAGTTAGCGCTTTGCTTTAAATGAGCCTGTAACATTTCAAGCCCGCCGCCATTATAGGTTTGTGTAAAGCCAGCTTTAACTAAGTCAGCATTGGCAATGCCACTGCGTCTGCCACTACGGCAATACAGTACGATGTCAGTGTCTTTCGATAATCCTTGCTTAGTTAAGTGCGTTAACACCAATTCGAAAGGGATATTGACAGCTCCTTCCAAATGGCCTGCCGCGAACTCTTGTTCGGTGCGGACATCAAGCACTAATGCACCAGCATTAATTTTATCCCATGCAACACTTGGACTCATCTCTTGAGCATTAGCTGCCACCGCAAGCATCAATGAGACGCTGCATAAAATCAGTAATAAGGCTTTTTGAAAAAAGCGTAAATTATCTTGTTGCACAATTAATCCTTCATTCTTTTTGTAAATTGGCTAATTCGGCTGCAGGTTTTGCTCCTAGCTTTTTAAATACCATCGCAGCAGGGCAGAAACCTGTAAAAGCACTTTGTAATAGATTAGCGCCAACAAAAACAGTTAGCCAGACAAAATTATGGTTCACCAACATGGTTAATGCCAATGACAGTAACACCATAAACCCTGCGAAAGCCATAATGATTCGTTCTAAAGACATACTTCTTCTCCTTAAGTGGATTGTCGATTTTTCATAACACTAAAATACAAAATGGGGATCACAATCAGAGTGAGAATGCTCGATATAAAAATACCGAAGATTAAACTGATTGCTAAGCCATTAAAAATGGGGTCATCAATGATAAATAGCGCACCAATCATCGCTGCAAATGCCGTTAACATGATGGGTTTAGCACGTACAGCACCAGATTGAATAACCGCTTGCTCAAGCGGCATACCTTTGGCGGTCTCTAGCTTAATAAAGTCCACTAATAGGATTGAGTTACGAACAATAATGCCGGCTAACGCGATCATGCCTATCATTGAAGGTGCGGTAAAATGAGCTCCCAGTAGAGCATGTCCAGGCATAACGCCAATTATGGTTAATGGGATAGGCGCCATAATCACTAGAGGCACTAGGTAAGACTTGAAATGACCAACGACTAATAAGTAAATCGCTATCATCCCGATGGCATAGGCAATTCCCATATCTCTAAAGGTTTCATAGGTAATTTTCCATTCACCATCCCATAAAATCGCGACTTCATCTAAACCGTCAGGTTGATGAATCAAATGCTGTTTAATTGGGTGAGGGTTAACGCCAGAGTCGTTATCATCTTCAACGCCCGAGAACATGCTGAACATGCCATAAAGTGGGCTGTCAGTTGGCCCCGCCATATCAGCGACAACCATGATCATCGGAACCATATTCTTATGGATAATCGGTGTATTGATATTGCCGTGCTCTATTGTGACTACTTCAGTTAAACTAATACTCCTCCCTGCAGCATTGGTTAATCTTAATGCGAGTATTTGTTGTAAGTTAAGCTTTGATTCTTCAGTCGCTTGTAGGCGGATTGGCACGGGTAATTGATAATCTTTATTGTGTAAATAGCTTACATCAAGGCCATTTACCGCAGTTGAGATCGTTTCGACTATATCCGAGTAATGCAGTCCTAATAGCTGAGCTTTACTTCTATCGATATGTAAACGCCAATGAGCAGCGTTACTCGGTAGGTAAATATCAACATCAACCACGTGTTCAGTTTGTTTAAACCGCTGCTCTAGCGCATTTGCGGTTTGCTCACGCAGTTGTGTCGTTGGAGCATAAACCTCTGCCAATATCGGAGACCATACCGGAGGCCCTGGTGGGACTTCGACGATTTTGACATTTGCTCGGTAAGGCTTGGCAATTTCGTGCAGTTTAGCGCGAACTGAGGTGGCGATTTCGTGGCTATCACGACTTCGCTCAGACTTATCCACCAAGTTAACTTGTATGTCACCTAACTCTTGGCTTTGTCGCATAAAGTAATGCCTTACTAGGCCATTAAAGTTGATTGGGGCATGAGTGCCAGCATAAAGTTGCAGGTGCTCAACTTCTTCAACATTAAGTAAGTAGTCACTCAAGTCTTTAAGGGCACGTTGGGTTTGCTCCACAGGAGTACCTTCAGGCATATCGACTAACACTTGAAACTCAGATTTATTATCAAATGGCAGCATTTTCAAAATAACAGCTTGTCCAATAGGCAAGGCAACTGCCATAGCGATTAATAATAAGATTGCGCCCGCTAAGCCTAAGCGAGCGAACCCTGCTTTTTCACCGATGAGAAAAGGGCTCATTAGTCGGGTGAATAAATGCTGTAATTTGCTATCACTATTTTCTGATTTAGTTTCTTCAATGCTAATTAGCTGAGCGCTAATTTGTTGAGAGTTGCTGTGCTGAGCATTGCTGGGCTTTGCATTGCTGTGTCTAAGCAGTTTCAAACTCAGCCAAGGAGTGACAACAAATGCCACAACCAAAGAAATAAGCATTCCCATACTAGAATTAATAGGAATAGGGCTCATATAAGGCCCCATAAGGCCAGAAACGAATGCCATCGGCATAAGAGCTGCAATTACGGTAAACGTGGCTAGAATCGTTGGACCGCCAACCTCGTCAACTGCTAATGGGATCAGCTCTTTGATGTTTTTGTTGCCCATAGCCATATGGCGATGAATATTTTCAACCACCACAATGGCATCATCAACTAATATTCCGATGGAAAATATGAGTGCAAATAGCGAGATTCGATTGAGGGTGAATCCCCATGCCCAAGAAGCAAATAAGGTCATTGCCAGTGTGACAATTATGGCTATGCCTACTACTAAGGCTTCTCGTTTCCCCATGGTGATTAATACCAATAGCACGACAGCCATAGTGGCAAACATTAATTTCAATATTAGGGTGTTTGCTTTATTTCCCGCTGTTTCACCGTAGTTTCTGGAAACTGTAACTTCGATATTATCTGGGATCAGCACGTTATCGACTTTAGCTAAACGAGTCATGATCTGTTCGGTGATCTCAACGGCATTTTCGCCACTTTGTTTTCCGATAGCGAGCGTTACAGCTGGATAAGTCCCCGTTGCGTTAACATGCCAAACATTGTCAGTGGCGATATCGGCTTTTAAGCTGATTTGAGCAATATCGGATAAATACACCGGGCTAGCTTGAGACTGTTTATCAGTGTTACTGACTTTAATTATCAACTGACTCACATCATCAATGGTTTGCAAGAATTGACCAGTTTGAACTTTGATAACTTGGTTTTGTTGCACCAAATCACCGGGCATAGATATCTGGTTATTATCGGTGAGGACTTGCTTTAAGTCTGAAAAACTTACCCCATAATGATTCATTTTTAACGGGTCTAGTCTGACGTTAACAGCAAGCTCTTGTCTGCCCATTGAGTAGATTTCACGGGTACCTTTAACGCGCTTAAACTCCTTTTCGAGTTCAGTGGCGACAATGGTGAGATCTTCTGCATTCACCTGAGGATCTTTTGACCATAAGGTTAAACCTACAATGGGCACGTCATCAATGCCGCGAGGCTTGATTAAAGGCGTGCCAATACCTGCAGCATTATTAAATTTATCTTGGTTAGATTGCAGCTGATTATACAAATTAACGATCGCGTGATCTCGAGGAACACCCACATCAAATACTGCGATAATTAATGCGCCGTCATTCATCGAAAATGAATATAAAGTATCAATTCCTTTAAGTTCAGAAATGATTTTTTCGGCGGGTAAGGTGACTTGGCTAGACACTTCTTCAGGAGAAGCACCAACATAAGGAATATAAACATCAGCAAAGGTGACATCTATTTGTGGTTCTTCTTCTTTTGGTGTAATCACAGTGGCAAAAAGGCCCAGTAATAACGCCAATAATGCTAATAATGGGGTAATTGCACTCGATTGAAAGGCGTTAGCTATTTTACCTGAAATACCAAGAGATGTAGGTTCAGTCATGATGTTATTCGCCTGAATTTGCAGTGTTTAACAGGTGACTTGTTGCGTCGCTGATTATTTTATCGCCTGCCATCAGGCCAGCTTCAACAACATATTGCTCATTATCTATTTTGCGTAACCTCACCTGAGTTTGCACCAGTTTGTTATTGTGTTGACGAAATACAGCGGTGTAATCTCCCCGCTGAAAAATAGCTTGGCTGTGAATGACTATTTGCTTAACGGTTGTATCAGCAATGAACACCTTGACCCATTCTCCTGGTGAAACAGCCAGATCTGTTCGGGGTAAGTTAATCCGAACTTGGTAACTTTGACTCGCATTTTGTAGGAAAACATAAGGATTAATTTGGTTCGAATTTATACGTAATCCTGATGCTAACTCTACTGAAATAGTGGTATTTTCATTAACTAACTGACGATAGCGCTGGGGAAGTTGGAATATAGCGCGCATGTTTTCGGTTGAGTAACCTGCGTAGAGGGCTTGACCAACAGTGACGGTTTCACCTTGTTCAACAAAGCGCTCTGTAACTCGACCACTAAAAGGCGCACTAACTGTGGTGTAGTTTAATGTTTCTCTTGCTTGTACTAGTTTGGCATTGGCTGCAGTAACAGCTTGTAAGCTTGAGGCTGAGTTGGCTGTTGCTTCATCCATTGCCCCTTTAGAAATAGCCCCTTTGGGGAACAATTCTTGATAGCGTTTAAACTGGGCTTGGGATTCAATATTTCTCGCTTGAGCTTGAGCTAATTCAGCCTCCGCAGCAGCTAGACCTGCACCTTGTTCTTTACTGGTAATTTCCAACAAAGCCGAGCCTGCTGGCACAATGTCGTTTACGTCATAGTTAAGCTTTAGAATTCTTCCCGCTGTTTGCGCCGATACTGTGGCTGCTTTTGTTGCCTCTATTTGACCATCAAACTGTAGGTAAGTAATGCGTTTTTCAGGAGTAACGGTGAACAGTTTGTCAGCTGAAGCAAGGTTACTAGTCTCTTTACTAGCTTCTTTGTTTGAGTCCACTGCGTTAACCGAAGGCGAGTAACAACTCATTAGCGTAATTGAGGCAAAAGTAAAAAGAGAAGCTCGATTTAGCCACATAAATATATCCAACAATAAAAATAATCCATAAGAAAATTCTAATGGACTTTATTGTTATGTGCAATCTATTTATGAGAAAAATCTAATGAAGCGTTTTTCATTCACCCACAAAAAAGCCGCCAGAATAAACTAAGGCGGCTTTTAACTTATATTTTAAACTATTAAATAGTTTATCTTAGAAGTTGTAGTTGTACTGAAGCGAGAAGTAGTTAGCGCCTGACTCAGTGTATGCACTAACTTCACCAACTAATGCACTTTGTTCAAGAACATGTACTTTCTCACCGTCAACTAAAGTGTAGCCAAAGTCGAGGCTAGAGTTTTGGTTGATGTTGTAAGTGAAACCAGCTGAGTACCAGATACGGTCTGAGTCAGGAATTGATAAAGATGAAACTTCGCCCACAACACCTTGGTCATTTGCGATACCTGCTCTTACTGTCCAATTTTCATTGATATCGTAAGTTGAACCAAAGCTTAAGAACCAAGAGTCTTTCCAATTGTATTCTTTTAAGATCGCTTCACGTGAACCTGCATCACTATCAACTAAACCGATATGGTCGAATGACCCCCGACCGGAGTTAGTAATGAAGTTGCTGCAATTCTCGATGGCGCAAAGGATAATGTGCCGTCGGTGACAATTGCCCAGGGAATATGCTCGATTCAAACTATTTAACGGCGCCAGGCAATGCAACGACACCACGCATATCACTAGCTTCTATGGTTGCCAACCATTCGCTAGCTTGAAGAATATCACTGTCAGATGTGTTAGACCTTAAAATGATATCTCCCCCAACGAGGGCACACCTTGTATAGAAGGATTTGATTGATATCCATTTCATGCTTAAGTGCAATTGTGGCCCAAGCCCGCACGATAACGTCACTAGAATTGATTAATGTCCCATCTAAATCAGATAGTAACCCATCAAGTGTCCTTAATTTATCAAATGTGCTTAGAGCGATCACAATAATTATTAGTGAAAAATTATGATCTCGCATTAAAAAACTTGTTGAATGTTACTAATTGTATGATTAGGAAGATTCGGCAAAGGCTTAGCATGGTGCATATCCGTTATCATTGATGCTTAAACATCAACAATGCATTGCTTTTCTGCTTATCGAACTATCTAGCCTCAAGGTACATAATCTCTCACGTCAACTGGTTTAGCACTCATTACAACGCAGGATATAGCGACAAACAGTAATCCCCAAAAATAACTAAAAAGCGAGATATTTTATGAGCAATATTACATTTGAAGAAACATTAGAATGGTTCAAAACAACTGATTACACTGGCGCAATTGGTTTAACCGTAAAATTTCCAGTACCGGCAGAAAATACAGAAAAGTTTGCTGAGTTCCTAAAAGACTATACGCCATATGTACTTGAAGAAGAGGGATGTATTGATTTTGGCTTCCAACGAGATTGGAAAAACCCTAATGAATTTTGGCTAACAGAGCGCTGGGCATCTGTACAAATACTACTATCGCACCTTGGTCCTGACTCACGTAAAGGGACTAAATATGAAGGCGGAACCCCGTTACAAATAATGGCTGATTTCGGTGTACAACCGGATCCTGTTGCTATCTACCGCCTTAGCCTTGAAGATTAACGTTAAGTTAAGGGGATTGAAGTAGGCTCCCCACTTGGTCTAATGTAATTCTAAACAGGAGCATTTATTACTCCTGTTTACTATTGATAGAATGACTCATAGTCATTGATATAACCTTCCCAGATGGGTGGCGTGCCGATAACGTCTATCACCATTTCGATAAATTTATTAACCAATGGTGTTTGATTTCGATGTGGGTAGACCGCATATATTCCACCACTATTGTTTGCTAATTTATAGTCAGTTAACAACGGCACAAGTCCATTTTTTTCAATGCTCTGTTCAAGTGTCGTCAACGAGATAACCGAATATCCTAGCCCTGCTTCAACAGCACTCAGCAAAGAGCCAACATCATTCGCTCTAAAGCGTCCATTTTGATTATATTTAACCATTCGGCTGCTGGTTGCTGAAGGCGACTCACTTATCTCTATTTTGTTTAAATGAAACTCGCCATTGAAATAGATCACCGCCGGTAATGCAATCAAGGCTTCAATCGTTGCAGGTTTACCATATTGTTGAATAAAGGAGTGGGAGGCCAAGATAGCTAACTTATTAGAAGCTAGCTTTTTGGCGATTAAATTGGAGTCTTTAGGCGGGCCAATGCGAAAGGCAATATCGAATTTGTCGCCAATAATATCGGTACGCTTATCATCAAGCATCAAATCGATATAGGTATCAGGGTATTTTGCCATAAACCGATTGATCGCAGGACGAAGATAGAGATGGCCAAAGGAGACATTACTGGTGATTCTGAGTAATCCCTTAGGCTCACAGTGGAATGATTGTGCAAGTTTCTCTGTATCGACTAAGGCATTGCGTACAATTTCAGCTTGCTTTAATACCTCAGCCCCCGCATCGGTCAGCGCAAGAGCACGCGTCGAACGATTGAGTAGTCTAATACCCAGCTGTGTTTCAAGTGCCTTTATCTGCTTTGACACAACGGAGCGATCGAGGTTGTGTATATCCGCAACCTTCGCAAATGTGCCGTGTTGAACGATATCGATAAACAGTTCCAGACGCGTTGCCATGTCCATACATTGATCTCCTGGTTACTCTCTAACAGTAAGCTCTTTCAGGATCATGCTTGCATTCAACGCAGCAGGAAACCCAGCATAGAGACTGGTTATTATCATCACTTCTGCAACCTCCTCTTTACTGACGCCAGCCTGCATCGCAACTTGCATGTGAAAACGAAGTAGTGAGTTTGCTGTGCCAAGGGTTGTCAACGCAGCAATCGTGGCGATCTCTCGTTGCTTTAGCTTCAAACCTGGTTCTGAGAGGATATCTCCAAATTCGTACTCAATGATATATTTAGCCAAATCGGGGGAAACTTCTTTAAGATTATCTTCCAGTGTTTGTGCTGCACCATTATCAAATTTATTGAACTGCTCTACCCCCTGTTGATAGCGAGATTTATCTTGCTGAGCACTGTCCTTTGCGCTTTTTTTTTCTACCTCATCGGGTAAATCATTGAATCCCTTAACACGCCTTTCATCCAAGAGTTCCTTTAACAGTAGCATCGCATTATTCGCTTTTGGAAAACCAGTATAAGCAGTCATCTGTATAATAAGTTGCTTAATTTCTGTTATAGAGCAGCCAACATTAAGCCCCGCATTCAGGTGTGTCTTAAGCTGTGAATTTTGCGCACCACTGGCGATCAAACTGGCAATAATGACAATCTGCTTGCTCTTAAAATCCAAGATATCACGGTTGTACACCTCGCCAAAACTATACTCCACAAGGATATTGGCAAGCTCTGGAGACACGCCATTAAACGCGTCGATTAGTCCTTGTCCAGCCCCCTTACCATTAATTCTATCAACATTTTCAATCCCCTTGTTAAAGCGTTCAGATCTTAATGGCACCTCTTTTTCTACCTCACCTGTTACAGAGAGAGTATCAATAGCGAAAGAAAAATGGCTGTAAAATGACAATAAAGCAATAAACATAATCGTTTTATTTTTCATTGTTTTTTTCCTGTCTGTAAGATTTATCAGCCTGTTAATAATGAACAACAGGCTAAAACAAGGGCATACCAGCAGCGCCTTATTATTTGTCGTTGCTGATCTTGTATGAAGTAACCGTGCCATTGAAAAGAACAGGTACAAACAGGGTGCGGGTACTCTCATCAACATTAATATCAGCACTGCTAGCATCAACGGTTCCTAACAAAACACGTTGTTTATCGGTAATTTTGTAGATTTCACCAGCAGGAAAGTGGCTGACAATCAGTGCATCATCCAATGCAGCAACGCCGTCGAGACCACCCAGTTTATAACTTGAATTAATCATCTGTACTGATTTAGTGGGAATATCAATTTTATAAAGAGAACCGAACTCTTCCGATTCAAATTCCTGAGCGAGCTTACTCGCCATGTTTGCAGCGATAAGTGTATTGCCTTTCACCAGTAAACCATTGGTGTGTGGTAGGCGTTTATCTTCAAACCAAACCTTCAGCTCATTGTTGACAAGGTTATATATTTTACCGGTAGCAATATCAGAGACAAACAGTTGCCCCTCAGCACTAATACTTAGGTCATTCAGCATGACAGCTCCTTTTGCCTGAATACTATCTACGACCCTACCTTTTTTAACATCAATAACATGGACTTGAAGGCCATCGACTACATATAGGTGATTGTTATACATGCCCATCCCTGTCGGACCAGCAAGATCATCAACCCATTTCATTTGTTTGAGTTGTCCATCTTTAGAAAGTTTGCTGATAAAACCTTTTCCTTCACCATTTACGTTTGAAACATATAACCATTCATGCTTAGGAGAAACAAAAACAGATTCAGGTTGCGAAAAACCAGATAATGTCCATTGTTGAGAGAGTGACGCTGCTTGAGCAGGCTGTGTAAATAACAGAGAGGCCCCGATTAGGCTTGATAACAGTGTAGAACGCATATTTTTACTCCATTATATTCATAGATAAAGTTAACATTACCTAGCTAAGTGCTAGCCACTATGATGGCTAAGTAATGATTAATGGATTAATTATGAATTGAATAAACGTAGTAAAATAGAGGCATATCGTCAATGCATTATGGAATATATAGCACTAATAGAAATTCTGTTCGCGTGATGATTTATAGCCCTTTGTTCAGTTTCGGCGTGAGGGAACGTCTGATCTTGCTTTTTTCCTCCTTTACATCTAAATAGTTAAAACACATTTTCTAAGTAGCAACCTTCAATTTCTTATCGTCTTACCGTAACCTGAAATTCTACATTTAATAACAACTCTTCGTGTATCTACAAACTTCCATCGAATTTTCTGATAAAGAACCGCACTTCAGCAAATAAAATCATGAAAGGTTTTATTAGTGCCTACAAATACATGGACCTAGATTCAGGCGCGGTGCGTTAAAAAGTGAGGATTTCTAGCAGATTAAAAAGTGAGTTGGAACGGCATTCTTTTACTTACTTTTCTGTTGCTGTTGACAGAAAAGTAATGTCGTCAACAAGACGAAACCTCAGCATTGTAAACTCAACTTCCGACTAGATTAGCTTGACGAACAGCAAGTAATCCGACGAATCAGCTAAGCTGACAAAAGTGCTTTCCAAGCTTCCACCATAAAGTAAAAATTGTGAAGCATATAAAATTATCCAACTGTAAAAATATTCCATAAGAAAATCCTAATGAGTTGGTTGGATAGTGCAATCTATTTATGGGAAAAATCTAATGGAGTGATATTTTTGATATTTTTGATATTTGAAGCGGCAATTCAGACACAAAAAAGCCGCCTGAATAAACTAAGGCGGCTTTTAACTTATATTTTAAACTATTTATTAGTTTATCTTAGAAGTTGTAATTGTACTGAAGCGAGAAGTAGTTAGCGCCTGACTCAGTGTATGCACTAACTTCACCAACTAATGCACTTTGTTCAAGAACATGTACTTTCTCACCGTCAACTAAAGTGTAGCCAAAGTCGAGGCTAGAGTTTTGGTTGATGTTGTAAGTGAAACCAGCTGAGTACCAGATACGGTCTGAGTCAGGAATTGATAAAGATGAAACTTCGCCCACAACACCTTGGTCATTTGCGATACCAGCTCTTACTGTCCAATTTTCATTGATATCGTAAGTTGCACCAAAGCTTAAGAACCAAGAGTCTTTCCAATTATATTCTTTTAAGATCGCTTCACTTGAACCTTTATCACCATCTACTAAACCAATATGGTCGAATGTGCTCCATTGAGTCCATTGCGCTGTATAGTGAACAGCAAATTTTTCAGTTAACTGATGGAAACCAGCGAACTGAGCAATGTCAGCCATTGGAATTTCAATTTCATCAAAGTTTTCAGCAGGTGTTAGTGGGTTCGCATTGTAAGAGATGTCACCAGAAGCTTTCATTTCAGGGCTGAAACGGTAGCTAAAACCAAATCTGTGGTTTTCATTGATTTCGTAAGCTAAACCAATGATACCACCAACAGCCCAGCCATCAGCATCTACATCAACAAGGTTCAAAGCAATTGGATCCATTCCAGGAGCCAGAGTTAAATCACCTGAGCGGGTTAATGTTCCAGAACCTTGGATGATATCTAAACCTAAACCTAAGCTTAAAGAATCATTGATACGGTATGACATGCTCGCGTTTAAGTTGATAGTGACAACTTCGGTGTTACCTAACAAGTCGATAGGCGTGTTGAAGTCTTGATTGTTATTTAATTCACCAAGATCAGTACCTGTACCGTAGTTACTGAATGCAGCAAAACCGAAAGCGATTTTCTCATTAACTGGGTTGATGTAGTAAAAGTTAGGAATAACTTTATTTTCAGCGGCATTATCAAGGCTACCTAAGTGGTTAGTTCCACCGAGCATAGTGTCATACTGAACGTCGCTTACTTCAACATTGATGTCAGCATATGTCATGCCTACAGAAATTGCTGTCTCATCAAACAATGCCATTGCAGCAGGGTTACGTGCTAAAACTGACGCGTTATCAGCGATGATTGCATCACCAGCCATTGCACGGCCAATACCAGTTGCTGATTGGCTATTTAACTGAAAACCAGCTGCCATTGATTGTGTGCTAGCAAGCGTTACCGCTGCAGCTAGTAGAGTCTTGTTGAATTTAGTCATCATTTTAATCTCATCGTTGTACGTCAGTTTATTAATTTGCTCAGTACTCAATCTTGCTTAGTGCTCGATCTTGCTTAGTACTGGCTCCCCAATTAACACCAACTTAGTAATTGCGGGCATATTAGGTAACAGTTGTTACCTCTACAACTCCGACCAGTTGCTAGTCATTGTTAGCATTAAGTTAATTTCTGCTTTTGACGTTTTTAGGTCAAATTGAGTAAATACTCTATAAACGCTGTGCTGTAGGGCTGTTGAGAATTTTGTTAAGAAGGCTGAAATATTATAACGAAATATTAAGTAACAAGGAGGCAACAAGATTATTTTGTAAAAAAGAGTACAGTTGTACGCTGAGAGGTCCGATTACTGCTTAATCGTCAGTAATCGGACTGTTTAGAAATTAAAGCGAGGCTTTAAAGTTTGCGAATTGAGTCTTGATTGCCTCAGCTGGTGGAGATAATTTACTAACAACTACACCGACTATTGTAGCAAATAAGAATCCAGGTAAGATTTCATATAAGTCGAATAAACCGCCAGAAAGCTGCTTCCAAACGACAACAGTTACAGCACCTACAATAATGGTTGCGATAGCACCATTGCGGCTATAGCCTTGCCAGAATAATGAAAGTAGCACTACAGGACCAAATGCTGCGCCAAATCCTGCCCAAGCATAACTCACTAAGTCGAGTACTTTGCTGTCAGGATTAAGTGCAATCACAATCGCGATAATCGCAATAGCAAGAACTCCAAGGCGTCCAACTAACATTAATTCTTTGTCATTTGCTTGCGGGCGTAACCATTTACGGTAAAAATCTTCTGTGATAACACTTGAACAAACAAGAAGTTGAGAATCGATAGTGCTCATAATTGCTGATAAAATTGCCGCAATTAAGATACCGCCAACCCAAGGATTGAACGCAACTTGCGCTAAGTGTATAAATACTGTCTCAGAGTTCGCTAAAGGCGCATCTGCAAAATAGATAGTGCCTGCAATACCTGTGGCGAGAGCACCGATTAATGCAACTAGCATCCAGCTCATCGCGATTCGACGAGATAGTGGAATATCATCAGGGCTGCCGATGGCCATAAAGCGAGAAAGAATATGTGGCTGACCAAAGTAACCTAAACCCCAAGCGAGCAAAGAGATCAAGCCAATGGTGGTCATATTACTGTGCAGTAGTGACAGCATTTTAGGATCGAGAGTTTCTAGTGCAACTTGCGTATCTGGCTTGCTGAAAATTGCGATTGGCACGATTAATAGTGCTAATAACATTAAGCAACCTTGGAAAAAGTCAGTCCAACTTACTGCAAAAAAACCGCCTACAAAGGTGTAAGCCACAATAATGACTGAGCCTATCATTAGGGCTACGGTGTAATCTAAACCAAAGATTTGTTCGAATAGAATTGCGCCGCCAACCATACCTGAAGAGGTGTAGAAGGTGAAAAAGACTAAAATAGTAATTGCAGAAACGAGTTTTAAAAAACCTTGCTTGTCTTCAAAACGTTTTTCAAAGAAGTCGGGAAGGGTAAGGGCGTTGTCTGCCGCTTGGGTGTATATACGTAAACGTCTTGCAACAAATAACCAGTTTAGCCATGCGCCGAATACTAAACCGAAGCCAATCCATGCTTCGCCTAAACCACCTAAATAAACTGCACCAGGTAAACCGAGTAATAACCAACCTGACATGTCTGATGCGCCGACACTTAACGCTGTCACGGCTGGGCCCATTTTTCGGCCGCCTAGAATGTAATCATCTACTGTGTCTGTTTTGCGGTAGGCCCAATAGCCTATGCCCATCATTAGGGCGAGATAACCAATGAATGTAATTAGAATTGGAGCTTCAATTGCCATGCTACTTCCGTATTGTTCTCTTTATTGTGCGGCATATGCTAACAGATGTTTGACATAGTGCACAATTTTGAAAGGAAGTATGAAGAGTTATTGACCAGCCAATGAAATTTCATTAGCTGGTTTGTGTGCTAGATGTATGAAATTTAAATAAAAGTTTGCTCAATTTCGTTTCTTACAAGCTGAAGGTCTGCATCTTGTTCACCTACCAGTAACATGAAGGTGTCTGCGGTTTGAAAACCTAAACCTTGATAGTTCTGATCTGCGAACGATTCTTCAATCACCATTCTATTTTCTGTAGGAATAATAAATAAGGTGACCTTGCCTTGCTCACCCTCCATGACGAGGTGTAAACTTTTTACACCTTGGAAATCACAGTATGAAGTGTAAAACACTTTTCCTGGCTGCTGGATGAACTTGGCATTTTCTAATCCACCAATACCAGCGAGCTTAAAGTTAACATCTTCAAAGCCGACATTTTGATCAACGTTCATCGCTTTTGGTTCATGGTAAACATGGGCAAGAGCATGTTCAGCTAAATCTACAGGAGTAAAGCGCAGCATGCTGAAACTTAATCCAATCACTAAAGCAACAGATGCCGCCATCGCCATTAAATAACGAGTGTGCTTCTTTTGTTGTTGATGTTTGCTAAGTTGTTGCCTGAGAATAAGCTTATCGGCTAAGTCATCAGGCACATCAATATTTAGTGCATTAGTGAGTTTACTGTCCAGTGCTTTTAACTCGTTAACGAGTTTTGCATCAGATTCAGACGCTGCAATCTGTGCCAAGAAATCTTCGTCTTGGCTATTTGGGTCACCATATGCATGGCGACGAAATTTTAGATCATCCATTTGATTGACCTCTAACTTCGGGAGACTCTAAAGCGTCTTTTAATTGATTACGGGCGCGAAATAATCGCGTCATGACGGTATTTCTGTTTAGCTCTAATAAATCAGCAATTTCTTCACCACTAAATCCACCAATAAGTTGTAATAATAGTGGCTCACGATATTCAACTTCTAATTGACCAATTTGCTTACGTAGCCAGTACTGCTCAGTTTGTTCTTCAGTGGTGGATGATTTTTCATCTTCAAGCAATTCTTGCTCTACATCACTATAATCAAACTGTTTACGCTCAAACCGGCGCGCATTCTCACGACGTAAAATTGTAATTAGCCAAGCTTTGGCAGCTTTATCATCTTTTAACGAGTCTAAAGCGCGCCAAGCGCGTAGAAAAGTTTCTTGAGTGACGTCTTCTGCCACATGTTTATCGCCGATTAACCAATAGGCATATCGAAAGATATCAGTGTGAAGTGCCCTGACGAGGCTGTCGTATCGTCGCTGTTTATTTAGCATGTCAGATAAGACCGTGGGTTCGGACTTTTTATTTCGCAAGCTATCGAACATTTTATGACTTATTGTTAAATATTATGTTCGATAGCTTAAAAGGTTAGCTGTGAATAGCAAGCATAATTATGCTCAAGGATTCAATGAACTAAGTGGTGAAGTGGTATTTTGTTGTTGATTTACTTGCGTTTGTTCAATTGCACTTAACAACATATTCTTATCAATCATTGAGGATGATTTACTGTATTTTGCTTGTTGTACTTGATGAATTGCTTTCGATAAAGCATCGGATAAATATGCGATATCAGACAAGGTCATTGGTTTTGCAAGCCTTGTACTGTAAAGCTGTTGCAGCAAAGAAATTACCAAAGTGACGTCATTGTTATCACAGGCTTTAGCTATCTCATCAATATTAGCGGGTGATTTCGCTGTTGTATTTGAAGTTGGCAGCACAGGTATTTGAGCTTGTTTTTTACTTCGAGCCTTAATCCATAATGCCAACGTAATTAGCCATAACGTTGCAAATAATAAGGTTAGCCAAGGCCAAAGACTAGATTGTTCATTGTTTGTTCGCGTTGGCGTAGTAGCGACTTCGGGAGTTGTTGCAATTGTGCCAGTAATAGTGACGGTTCTTGCTGGAATAGTGGCATATTGCTGCTGACGTAAATGGGTGTTCCACCAAGGAATAGTAATTTCAGGTAAAGTGAATGTCCCCGGTTTAGTAGGGACAATTGCGCTGGTTAAACTGTATTGAGCAATGACTTGATTATCACGTACCACTGTTTGCCTAATTGGTTTTTCTGGATAAGATTTTAACCCGTCTGGCATGGTCAGTTTAATGTCTGGCAAACTGTTGCTGTCAGCATTTGATGCAACGATATTAATTGTGCGAGTAATTGGAGTGCCTATTTCAAATTCATTGCCTTGATCTTCCGGCCATACTTCTTTAGCAATTAATAAGTCACTTGCTAGCCATTCACCTTGGTAAACATCAGGAATCGGCATAATCGTCATTTGAGTGTCTTCTGCTCTTGCTTGCATTGGTCTACTTTCATTAAAACCAAACATGCCGCCTCGTCTAGGTGCTTCAACAAGAATATCACCAGAAAAACCTGCCCCTTTTATTGCTAAAGTACCAGCGGTATCAGCAATAATTGAGTAGGTTCTTTCAATAACTCTAAAACGGCGACCATCGACGACTTCAACAGAATCTTTGTCTTCACCGATTTGCTTTATCTCTGTACCAGCAATTTCAGGTGCGCTAATAACGCCACGTTGCAACTCTGCAGCTAAAAACAGCTTCACTTTATAAGTAATAAGCTGGCCAACATAAGCTTCATTGGTGCTCAATTCACCTTCTACAAACAAATTACGCATTTGCTGAGGCTGACTGCCCGCTTTTGCAACGGTTAAGTTAATAGGATTAGATTTTACACCTTCCATAGTAAACGATGGAATCGTCACTGTTCCGGCGTTTTTTGCTGATAGTAATACTTGCCATCGGGTTTCTTTGGTGGCGTCAAAGTTAACTATTTGAGTGCTTCTACCGACGCTGGTGCGACCCACAACAAAATCTTTTAATAATGGGGAGGTATCTAATAACCCTGCATTGAGATCGGCATCGGCAGTGACGTTCAATACAAAGTATTCACCTTGCATCACAGGATTTCTGTCTACAGTCGCTTGGATTTGACTGACTGCGAAAGCTTGCCCTGTAAAAAGAATTGCAAGAAGGGCGATAACGATTCTATTTACCACTGTTGTTTGTCCTTAGGAAGTTGGCCACTTTGGCGACGCTTTTGATATTCCAATTGCATTTTATTTCTTATTAACACTTGCGGGTCTTCGCTTACGGCGCGAAGAGCACGTTCTAAGTCTGCTGGTAATGGTTCTTCTGCTAGCTGTGATGAAGCAACTGCTTGAGATGATTCTGGCTGCTTATCAGACTCTTCCATTTGTGCTTTTTCTGCAGCCATAGCTTGCGCTTGTTGTTCTGCAGATTGATCTTGCTCTGGCTTAGATGCTGATTCTGGCTCATTTTCAGGTTGAGCTTGAGCTTGCATTTCAGCTTCGTTTCCAGATTGCTTATCTTCATCTGCCTCACTTTGAGAAGGAGCAGACTCATTTTGTGAAGAATCAGACTGGGCTTGATTTTGCTCATTTTCATTTTCTTGGTCTGACTGATTCTGTTTAGCGTCACTCTTTTTTGATTCACTTCTATCAGAGTCATTTGGGTTTGAATCGCTCTGCTGTTCATCTTGTTTAGAACTGTCTTGAGCATTTTGTTGTGATTGTTCCTGTTCTTGAGACTGCTCTTGAGAAGAGTCCTGTGACTTGTCGCCAGATTGGTTATCACCTTTTTCATTTTGTCCTGATTCACCTTCGTTTGAATCATTTTGGTCAGACTGGTTTTGATCAGAACCTTCACCCGATTGTTGTTCTTGCTGTTGTTTCATTTGCTCAGCAAGTTCAAGGTTTTTTTGAGCTTGGGGGAATTCAGCTTGTTGCTTCAATGCTTGTTGGTAACGACTGATTGCTTCATCGAGCTTATTTAATTGCATTAAACTATTGGCTTGATTATATAAACCGTTAGCGGAGCTATCTTGCTCAAATCCAGCAAGTGCATTTTCATAATCGCCTGCTTTATATTGAGCACTGGCTTGCCAAAGAGGTTGGTTAAATTGCTCTGCAGCATCGGCGAATTCTTCACTTGTTTGAGCTTGAGCAAAGGTTTCGCTAGCTTGTTGATCTTGGGTTTTCCATAAATCATCCCAAGTATTGGCCATAACAGGACTTGGTTGAAACAAAAAGCCTAATGTAAGGGCGGTAAAAACTGGTACTAAGGTAAACCTAAAGCTGAGTAACACAGGAATAATGAGCAACATGGCAATATATGGGCCTAAATCTTGCCAGCTTTCACCTTCAAGTTCAGTGGCTTTAGCATCGCCGTCATTGGCGAGCCAATTTTCAAGTCGACTTAACGAGCTACCATCTGCGGTCGCTGGGATCATGAGTCCGCCCGTTGGACTGACTAATTGTTCAAGTAGCTTAAAATCTGTCTTATCAATCACTATTTCGCCACGGTTATCACGCAATAGTTGCCCATCAGGTAATTGAATCGCAGCGCCTTGGCTGGTGCCAAATGCCATTACAGAAACTCGATAACGGCTGCCATCAAGTACTTTGGTTGCATCACTGTATTGCTGTGGGTTAACGCCATCAGTCATCACAATAATATCACCAGTGATGTGGCCACCTTGAGTAAGTAATTGCTGTGCAAGTTCGATGGCGGCTGATAAATCTGAGCCCCTAACAGGCATTATATCTGGTGTGAGTGTTGGCAATAAATTAAGTAAAGTAGACTTATCGCGAGTCAAAGGACTGATGGTAAAAGCATCTCCTGCAAAGGCGATTAAGCCTGTTTCACCTTCTGATAAATTGGTTAAAAAGTCTGTGGCTCTATATTTTGCTTGGGATAAACGGTTAGGTTTTTGATCCGTAGCATACATAGATAAGGACATATCCATTACCAGCACACGACCTTGTTCACTGCTGTAAACGGGTAAGCTTTGCTTATTAACCGCGGGGCCGGATATCGCAATAACCGCGATAACCCAGCACAACATAAGTAACCACTTAGGCTGTTTTTTTACTTGGTTGGTTTCACTTATTAAGGTGTTAGCCAAATGCGGCGCAATATAACTTTGCCATGCAGAATTACTTTGTTGGTTTCGCCATAAGAATATTGCGATGGTAATTAATGGGATGAGGGCCAACAGCCATTCTGGACGAATAAAGTGTAAACTCATTATAGTCCCCCAGTTGGTTTGCTTGAGTCTGAACTAATATTCGACTTAAGACTTGCTTGATTGCTGGCAGCAAGATTTAGCTTATTCGCGAATTGGCCTCTTAGGCTGATAAACACGCTCATAAGTAGAGCTAACAATAATGGCCAATAAAATAGTTCACTTTTAGGGCGGTAAGTCAGCTGATCTCGGCTAACGGGTTCCAGTTCGTCGATTTTTTGATAAATTTGGGCTAACTCTTCACTGTTTCGAGCTCTAAAGTAATGACCTTTAGTCATGTCGGCAAGATTTTGCAATTGATCTTCATCTAAATCTAACGAAGGGTTCACGCGTTCAGTGCCAAATATACTGCGACGCTCCATCACTTCAGCACCTACGCCGACGGTATAAATCGTGACATTACGTTTAGCAGCAATTCTCGCAGCCACTTCAGGCTCAATGTTACCGGCGTTATTTGAGCCATCGGTGAGTAATATTAATACACGGTTACTGTCATTAACCATGTCAAAACGTCGCACTGCTAAGGCGATGGACTCTCCAATGGCAGTTTGTTTACCCACAAGGCCGATTTCACTGTCGGCAAGAAACTTAGCCACAGAGCGTCTATCTTGGGTCAACGGTGCTTGAAGATAGGCGTGATCGGCAAATAAAATCAACCCGAGTCTGTCGCCGTTTCGTCTTTCAATGAAATCACCGATCACGTGCTTTATAAGAGTGAGCCTATCGACGGTCTTACCTTCAACAATCATATCTTCTATTTGCATGCTGCCTGATAAATCCACGGCTAACATAACATCTCGTCCTTCAGAAGGTAGCTCTATTGGCTCACCTAACCATTGGGGACGAATTAAGGCGCACAAAAGGCATAACCACATCAACCAATAAGCTTTTCGGCTTGGTTTGTGTTGGCTGATAGTAACTTGTTGCTCCGTTTCGCCAATTCCAGGTAATTGCAGATGACCACCTGTGTTCTTTGCTACCTGTTTTTGTTTGAGTAAAAAGGGTAGCGGCAATAACAAGAGTAACCATGGCCAAGTTATTGAGAACATGTTGCCTCCGATTGTTGATTCTTCGGAGTGCTTTGGGCTTGTACTGGAACTTTATTAAGCGCAATGAAATGACCTGATTTGTTGAGCCATTTTTCAGTTAAGGTTCTGAGTTGCATACAATCTTTTTGTGCTAAGCCATCTTTTTGGTAACGCTTTTTCAGTAGCTCGCTCATTTGATTCGCATCTTGCGCTGATAATCTTAAGGCTAACCATGCATACCAAATATCACCATCTAATTTGGCAAAATCTTCACGGGGAAAATAGCTCATGGCGGTTCTTTTTAATAAAGTATTAATGTCAGTTGCATACTGAGGTGTTGATACATCAAGTATTTCAAGTTCAGATAATGCTGCTTTTTTAGGTGCAATATAGCGGCGGTTCTGCTGAAGTTTTGTGACGGCAAAAATAATGATAGCAACAAAAACTATGGCGAGTATCCAAAACCCAGGCGCGATGGGTAACTGGCTTATTTGCTCTGGAAGCATAATATCTTCCAGTTGTGATAATGCTGGGTTAGCTTGCGCAGTATTCATTTAGCGTAATACTTCCAATTGTTGGCTGAGGCTTTTGCCTGCATCAATAAAACGAGTTGGGACTTTTATCATGTTCATCAGTTCGATAAATTGCTGCTGACTTGCAAGTTGACCACTTAGCCAAGCATCGTAACTGTTTCGAGTTAATGTCAGTTGCTGCTTTCCATCTCTTACGGGTAATGCAAAACGTTTAGGTAATGAAAGTGTACCTTGCCTTAGTGGATCGCTAATGACAAAAGCACCCACGTCGCAATGACGTTTAAGCTCGGTTAATGCGGCTAAGCATTCTTGGGTAAAGTGCTGTCCGTCGGTAATAATCCACACCAAAGATCCAGGCTTAGCAATTCGTTGCAAGCGCTGACATGCTCGTAATATGTGTTGTGGATCTTGTGGTAGCTCATCAAAGTGATTTAGCTGATTCTCATGCATTTTGATAAGTGCAGATGTTAACTGCAATATACCTTGGCGACGGCTGCGTGGTTTTAGTTCAAGGTGCTCAGTTTCACTGGCAATAAACGCCCCGAGGCGATCGCCATGATTAATCGCATTCCAGCCAAGTGTTGCGGCAACATGAGCCGCTTGAACCGATTGAAGCAATAAGCGCGAACCAAAAAATAAACTGTGGCTGAAATCGACGAACAGAATAATGGGTCGTTCCCGTTCTTCAACAAATAACTTTGTATGAGCTTTACCTGTTCGAGCGGTGACGCGCCAATCTATGGTTCTGACATCGTCGCCATTTTGATAATGACGCACCTCAGCAAACTCCATCCCGCGGCCTTTAATCAGGCTACTTCGATGGCCAGCTTGGCTTGCTTTTGCTCGGCTGCGTTTATCTGGCATCGCGCGAGCGGTGCTTTGGCAGCTAATGAGTTCTTGCTCATTTAGATTCACGCCATTACTAAATAATGGCAATGGACCCTCAAGCGTTTGTTCAACGGGCATAGTGCAATGGTTCCAATTTTAAGGCGCTAACTCCAAAGGTGTTAGCCTTTACAGTGTTCAAGTGTGACTTAATTTAGGGTGACTAAATTTTGAGTTACTTAGTTTTTTTAGTGACTGAGTCAAACTTAAGGGACCGCAACTTGGCTTAAAATGTGGTTAATAACATGATCAGCATTTATGCCTTCTGCTTGGGCTTGGTAACTCAGCAATAAGCGGTGTCTGAGTACATTTGGCGCAACCGCTTGAATATCTTCAGGTGAAACAAAGTCACGTTCTTGAAGCCAGGCTCTTGCTCGGGCACATCGCTCGAGGGAAATAGAAGCACGCGGGCTCACGCCATATTCAAGCCACTTTGCAAGTTCAGGGCTGTAACGTTCAGGTTGTCGAGTTGCCATGATAATTTCGACAATATAGCTTTCTAGAGGTTCAGCTAAGTAAAGCTCCATCGCTTGTTCGCGGGCAGCAAATACATCTGATTGCGCCACAGGCTCAATGGTAGGCAGTTGTTTAGTGACGGCTTCATTGCGTGATTGACGCAAAATTTCACGTTCAGTTTCAGCACTTGGGTAATCTAAGTTTAAGTGCATTAAAAAACGGTCTAATTGAGCTTCAGGTAATGGGTATGTTCCTTCATTTTCAAGTGGGTTTTGTGTCGCCATAACCAAGAATAAATCAGGAAGAGGATAACTATTCTTACCGACCGTAACTTGGCCTTCAGCCATTGCTTCTAGCAGTGCTGATTGGACTTTAGCTGGTGCACGGTTAATTTCATCAGCCAAAATCAGATTATGAAAGATTGGTCCTGCTTCAAATTCAAATGTGGCAGTTTGAGCACGATAAATGTCAGTACCGGTTAAATCGGCTGGTAATAAATCTGGGGTAAATTGAATTCGATGAAAATCGCCTTCAACACCATCGCAAAGCGCTTTAACAGCACGTGTTTTTGCAAGACCAGGAGGGCCCTCAACTAATAAATGGCCATCGGCAATGAGTGCGATGAGCAAGTTCTCTGTTAATACAGGTTGTCCCAAAATGACATTATTTAAATAAGCGCGTAAGGAATGAAATCGACTCAAAGGCATGATGATACTCAATTATTTGCTGAAATTTGTTCTAATTAATACCATGTTAATGAATTTCATTAGCCTTTGGCTAGTATGATTAACAGATTTTCATTTTTATTTGTTAGTTCGCAAACGAGATAGTCGTTAAGTTGTTATTTAATGCCAGAATAATTAAGAAAGATGACATTTTAAAGTTAAAGCTCTAAATTTTAACCTTTTGATTTTATGCAAGATAAATGTATGTTGGTTGGTGTTTTTGAGTTTATTTTGAGCTTATTTTCATACGGATGTTTAAAACTTGGTAATTAAAAGTTAGAATCAGATCACACTTTATGGTCAGACCAGACCTGTCTGACAAAAATGGATATTCACTGACAAGCCATTTGAAGGCTAAACAATTACAAGAGGGTGAACAATGAGTGATAGACAACAAGTAACCAACGCCCGCGGGGAACGCATTGCAATCGTTGCGGGTTTACGTACCCCATTTGCAAAACAAGCGACCGCATTTCACGGCGTATCAGCATTAGATATGGGCAAAATGGTGGTTAATGAATTGCTATCACGCTCAGAACTAGATCCTAAAACTATCGAACAATTAGTTTACGGCCAAGTCGTACAAATGCCAGCAGCGCCAAATATCGCTCGTGAAATTGTGCTAGGGACTGGCATGGATGTGTCGACTGATGCATACAGCGTAACACGGGCATGTGCTACGAGTTTCCAGTCTGCAGTGAATGTGGCTGAATCTATTATGACTGGCAATGTCGAAATTGGTATTGCGGGCGGTGCAGATTCTTCTTCGGTATTACCGATTGGCGTTTCAAAAAAGCTAGCCCACGCACTCGTTGATTTAAATAAAGCCCGCACATTTAAACAAAAGTTTGCTATCGCTCGTCGTCTAGGTCTTAAAGATTTAATGCCTGTACCGCCAGCAGTAGCAGAATACTCAACTGGTTTGTCTATGGGACAAACTGCTGAGCAAATGGCTAAAACGTATTCTATTAGTCGTGCTGATCAAGATGCACTGGCGCATCGCTCTCATACTCTTGCTACTGAAACATGGAATACCGGCAACTTACGTGATGAAGTGATGACTGCTCATGTACCACCTTACAAGCAGTTTATTGACCGCGATAATAATATTCGTGAAAACTCAGTGCTTGAGTCTTACGCTAAACTACGTCCTGCTTTCGACCGTAAACATGGCTCTGTTACCGCTGCTAACAGCACTCCATTAACTGATGGCGCTTCTGCCATTATTTTAATGAGTGAGGGTAGAGCCAAAGCATTGGGTTATGAACCTATTGGTTACATTAAGAGTTATGCGTTTACCGCGATTGATGTATGGCAGGACATGTTAATGGGACCTTCTTATGCTACGCCACTTGCATTAAAGCGTGCAGGTATGGAGCTTGAAGATTTAACTCTGATTGAAATGCATGAAGCTTTCGCTGCTCAAACACTGGCAAACATGCAGATGTTTGGTTCGAAAAAGTTTGCTGAAGAAAAATTAGGTCGAAACCGAGCAATTGGTGAAATCGATATGAGTAAATTTAACGTATTAGGTGGCTCACTTGCTTATGGTCATCCGTTTGCGGCTACAGGTACTCGTTTAATCACTCAAGTGTGTCGTGAATTAAAACGACGTGGTGGTGGTACTGGTCTCGCTACAGCATGTGCTGCTGGTGGTCTTGGCGCAGCAATGATTGTAGAAGTGGAGTAATTAACATGGAAAAGACATTTAATTTATCTCGCCGCGAAGACGGTATTGCTATTTTAACTATGGATGTTCCTGGTGAAACCATGAACACCTTAAAAGCTGAATTTGGACCAGAAATTAGTGAGATTTTAGCTGAAATTAAGCATGACGCAGGCGTCAAAGGCTTAGTCGTTATTTCTGGGAAATCTGACTCATTTGTTGCAGGTGCTGACATCAGTATGCTTGACGCTTGTACCAGTGTATCGGCAGCTAAAGAGCTTTCACAGAAAGGTCATGTGGTTTTTAATGAACTAGAAAAATTATCAATCCCTGTTGTTGCAGCGATTAACGGCGCTTGTTTAGGTGGCGGTTTAGAATTGGCGTTAGCGTGTCACTTACGAGTATGTACTGATGATAAAAAAACTATCATGGGCGTACCTGAAGTACAGCTTGGTTTACTTCCTGGTGGCGGAGGTACCCAACGTTTGCCTAGACAAGTAGGCATAACAACAGCACTAGATATGATGCTGACAGGTAAGCAAATCCGTCCTAAGCAAGCACTGAAAATGGCTCTCGTCGATGATGTTGTTCCTGAGTCTATTTTATTAGACACCGCAATAGCGTTGGCAAAAAAAGGCAAGTCTGCTGCAAAGATTGCTAAAAAGAGTGCCTTGAATAAGGTACTTGAATCAACCAGTACCACACGCGACATTATTTTTGACCAAGCTGCAAAACAGGTATTAAAAAAGACTCAAGGTAATTACCCTGCGCCAGCTAAAATCATTGACTGTGTAAAACAGGGCATGAATAAAGGAATGATAAAAGGGCTTGAAGTTGAAGCCAGTCATTTTGCTGAATTAGTGATGTCGCCAGAGTCAGAATCACTTCGTAGTATTTTCTTTGCAACCACTGAAATGAAAAAAGAAACGGGTGCTGAAGGTGCTGAACCTCGAAAAGTGAATAAAGCGTTTGTGATTGGTGGTGGCTTAATGGGCGGTGGCATTGCGTCTGTTACGACAACGAAAGCCAAGATTCCAGCTCGCGTAAAAGACATTAATGAAAAAGGCTTGAGCAATGCATTAGCCTATGCATATAAATTATTGGCTAAAGGTGTTAAACGTCGTCATATGACGCCAGCAGTTAGAGATAACTTAATGGCGCTGATGACAACCACCACTGAGTACAAAGGCGTAAAAGATGCCGATATCGTTGTTGAAGCGGTATTTGAAGATTTAGCGCTGAAGCATCAGATGGTAAAAGATGTTGAACGTGAGTGTCACGAAAATACGATTTTTGCCTCTAATACTTCATCTTTACCTATTGGCCAAATAGCAGAGGCTGCATCGCGCCCTGAAAATGTCATTGGTTTACATTACTTTTCGCCTGTCGAAAAAATGCCGTTAGTGGAAGTTATTGCCCATAAAACAACATCGCCTGAAACCATCGCAACTACAGTAGCCTTTGCTCGTAAACAAGGTAAAACACCGATTGTTGTTCAAGACGGTGCAGGCTTTTACGTCAACCGAATTCTTGCGCCATATATGAATGAAGCTGCTCAAGTTTTATTGTCTGGTGAAAAGGTTGAAAGCTTAGATAAAGCATTGGTTAAGTTTGGCTTCCCAGTCGGCCCAATTACATTACTTGACGAAGTCGGTATTGATGTCGGTGCTAAGATTGCGCCAATTTTAACTCAAGAGTTAGGTGAACGTTTTAGAGCGCCAGATGCATTTGATAAGTTACTTGCCGACGACCGAAAGGGACGTAAAAATGGCAAAGGTTTCTATCAATATGGCAATAAGAAATCGAAAGTTAAACTCGTTGATGAGTCTGTATATCAAGTACTAGGCGTCAGTAATCAAACGACAGGTTCTGCCAGTGATATCGCTATGCGCTGTGTTGTGTTGATGCTAAATGAAGCTGTGCGTTGTCTCGATGAAGGGATTATCGCTAATCCTCGAGATGGTGACATTGGCGCAATATTCGGTATTGGTTTCCCACCATTTTTAGGTGGCCCATTCCGTTATATGGATTCAATGGGGATTGCGACTTTAGTGTCAAAATTACGTCAATATCAACAGCAGCACGGTGATCGTTTTGAGCCATGCGACAAATTAGTTCAAATGGCAGAAAGTGGTACTAAGTTTTATTAGTCATATTTCATACTTCTAAGTATTGACAAAATAACAAAGCGGCAATACGTTGCCGCCTTTTCATACAAAAGTGGCACGTTATTGCCTAGAATGTAGTCAGCTTGTCTATTGTTATGCTTTACTACCTATTGCTGCTATTAGTAATAGGTTGTGATATTGGTTATAATCTCGCCATCTTTACACTCGGCTGGGTTAGCTGTGGTGTTCAATGATTATGGAATGACGTTAACTGAATGAATTATAGAGGTTTCAGTGATATTTCTTATTATCTTTGTGTCGTGTATTTCTGGATTTTATCTAGGTAATCAGGCTTTTTATAATGGTATGGCTGTCAAAAGATGGTCACTAGCAGGCTTTTTAATGGGGCCGTTAGCGTACCCGTTATTCAACAGTCATAAATATTTATTGATAAGAAAGCTATCTGTAGAAAATGAGCAGACTAATCATTTTTGAGCCAATAAATACCAATAAAAAAGGGAGCAAATGCTCCCTTTTTTATTGGTATTTATTGGCTAAAGCTAATTAATCGCTCGCCTAGTAGATTGATCTTTTTAGTGTTCAAGCTTAACTCCACCAAGCTTTTGCTTTAATTACTTCTAAGTGTTCTAAACCTTCTGGTAATTTAACTTTTTTACGCTGTGGTTGTGCAATACCAAGAGCTTTCTTTAAAGAATTAAACATAATGACTTCCTTAAGCGATGATTGAGTTGCTGAATTTAATGTTGGGAAGACCAGCTACTTGAGTGTCAACAAACTTGATGTTGGGTAGGCCTGCTACTTGTGTGTCAACAAACTTGATGTTTGGTAGGCCAGCGACTTGTGTGTCAACAAACTTGATGTTGGGTAGGCCAGCGACTTGTGTGTCAACAAACTTGATGTTGGGTAGGCCTGCTACTTGTGTGTCAACAAACTTGATGTTGGGTAGGCCTGCTACTTGAGTCTCAACAAACTTGATGTTGGGTAGGCCAGCGACTTGTGTGTCAACAAACTTGATGTTGGGTAGGCCTGCTACTTGTGTATCAACAAACTTAATGTTTGGAAGACCAGCGACTTGGGTATCAACAAACTTAATGTTTGGAAGACCAGCGACTTGGGTATCAACAAACTTGATGTTGGGTAGGCCAGCGACTTGGGTATCAACAAACTTAATGTTTGGAAGACCAGCTACTTGAGTGTCAGCAAACTTGATGTTGGGTAGGCCTGCTACTTGAGTGTCAACAAACTTGATGTTGGGTAGGCCTGCTACTTGAGTGTCAACAAACTTGATGTTGGGTAGGCCTGCTACTTGTGTATTAACAAACTTAATGTTTGGAAGACCAGCGACTTGGGTATCAACAAACTTAATGTTTGGAAGACCAGCGACTTGGGTATCAACAAACTTAATGTTTGGAAGACCAGCTACTTGAGTGTCAGCAAACTTGATGTTGGGTAGGCCTGCTACTTGAGTGTCAACAAACTTGATGTTGGGTAGGCCTGCTACTTGAGTGTCAACAAACTTGATGTTGGGTAGGCCTGCTACTTGTGTATCAACAAACTTAATGTTTGGAAGACCAGCGACTTGGGTATCAACAAACTTAATATTTGGAAGACCAGCGACTTGGGTATCAACAAACTTGATGTTTGGTAGGCCTGCTACTTGAGTGTCAACAAACTTGATGTTTGGCAGACCAACCGTTTTTACCATTTCAGGATGTACTGAAGGAAGAACTTCCATTGTATTGTTAGCAGCAGAAGTAGAAGTTAAAAGTGCAGCTATGATAATTCCGTTAATCATTGTTTTTATCTCTCAATTCAGGGTTAATAAAAAGTTTTTTATTTGACGTCTGAACTGCTAGCTGCACTTGTTGTGCCAATGTTAACTATTGATACGTTTTTTCTCTTGTCTGTTGAAATTTACATTTAGTAGCGCAGTGAAATCTTTCTCGGGTACGGGTTTACTGAAAATGTAACCTTGGATCTCCTCACATTTAAGCGCTTTTAAAATGTTAAGTTGTGCGTCATCCTCTACGCCTTCACCAACCACAGATAACCCCATGTTATGCGCAATAGTAATGATACTATCTACCATTTTTAAATCACGATCAGATTTACTGATGTCATCGACAAAAGATTTATCAATTTTTAGACAGTGAATAGGGAAACGTTTCAAATAGGATAATGATGAATAACCAGTACCAAAATCATCCAGCGCTAATGTGACTCCCATTTTGGCAAGTTGGTTCATGACCTTAATCGCGTTTTCAGGGTTTTTAATAATCGTGCTTTCAGTAATCTCAAGTTCCAAATGACAAGCAGGTAGTTTGGTTAACTGTAATACGCTTGAAATACGTTGTTGAAGATCAGGGAGGGCGAACTGTCTGGAAGACAAGTTAATCGCAACACGGCCGTTAAAGATACCTTGTTCACGCCATTTCTGCGCCGCAAAGCATGCTTTTCTTAAAACTAAATCACCGATTTCAACAATCAGGCCATTTTCTTCCGCAAGAGGAATAAACTCATTGGGAGAAATAATGCCGTGTTCAGGGTGGACTAGTCTTACTAATGCTTCCATACCGACAAGGTTATCTTCTTTTAGGTCAACTTTTGGCTGATAGTAGACTTCAAATAAATCTTCCTTTAAACCTTCTCGAATTAAATTTTCAATTTCAAGCTGACGTAAAGCATTTTGGTTCAAAGATTCCGAATAGAATTGATAACGGTTACCGCCACCAGATTTTGCGTGATACATAGCGATGTCTGCTTTACGCAGTAGAGCTAATTCATTTTGTTCATCTTCAGGGTAAAGCACAATACCAATACTTAAACCGACTACTAGTGATTCATTGTCTATTTTAAATTCTTCTTTTAAGGCATCTATAATTCGAGATGCAATCGCGGCACAAGAACCAATGTCAGGGTTATGGTCGATTAATATTGCAAACTCATCACCGCCTAAACGATATAAGCTTACGTGTTTTGGCACATTATTTTGAATGCGCTTCGCCACATCCACTAATAGCTCATCGCCTATTTGATGACCTAAAGAATCATTAATGCGTTTAAAGTTATCTAAATCTAAAACCATTAAAGTATGGTGAATGTCTTTTTTGACTAAATTGTTTAGCGTGACTTGTAAACTAGAACGGTTTGGTAGACCGGTTAAAATATCACTGTTGGTTAATTTTCTAAGTTCTTCTTCTTGCTGTTTTCGTCGGGTAATATCTGAGAAAACACCAACGTAGTGAGTTGTTTCGCCTTGTTGGTTATAGATGGCATCTACTGTTAACTCCATTAAGAAGTGGCTACCATCGCCTTTATTTGCTTCTAATTCATTACTCCAGCGACCTTGCTGAGAAAGGGAGGCATGTATTTGGTTTGTGTAAGACTCAGGGTAACGTCCAAAAGTAAATAAACCGCCAATAAACTCTTCTCGAGATTGGTTTGTTAACTCACAACAAGCGTCATTGACTTCAACAAAACGATATTTTTCATCTAAGATAAACATCCCTTCGGAAATATTTTCAATTGCACGTTCGAATAATCGTAACTGTTCTTCTGTTTGTTTAAGGTTATTGATGTTTTTAATGGTACCCGTCATTCGAACAGGATTTTCTTTGTGATCTCTTTCTACAATTTTTGCTCTATCTAAAATCCACATCCACAGATTTTCGCGACTTTTTACACGATAAGCCACTTCAAAATGGTCTGTTAGACCTTTAAAATGGTCGTTTAACGCAGTTTTAACGCGATTTTGGTCTAAAGGATGGATATTACTTTCTTCACCTGGTTTACCTGAACGTTGTCCATCTTGAGGAAATTCTAGTGTTCCCCAAATATTAGAGCGGTAAATCTCGCCAGTCTCTATATCCCAATCCCACATTTCATCGCCACTTCCCCAGAGCGATAACTTTAATCTTTCTTCACTTAATGCAATCTGTTTTTGTATTTCACGTCGTCGTAAAACTATTTTAGTTATGATAAAGAACAATATAAAGCCAAGTAAAGTATATGAAAGTTTAGCTTCGAAAGAGTAGTACCAAGGTGGAGTGACAGTTATTTGAATGGTTTTTGTTTCACCTTGTTTTCCTGATAATTTATTAATTGCGTAAACATGGAAATTGTATACTCCTGAAGAAAGGTTTGTGTATGTTGCTGAGTTAATGTTCTGTGAAGGAAGCCAATTATCATTTAGACCTTCCATTTGGTAATAAAACTCAAACTCTTCTAGCGGCTGGCCTGGAGTTACAAAAGTGAATGTGAATGGGTAATCGGAATACTTTAAAGTAATATTTTTTTGTTTATTTATTGGCTGTGTAAGAATCCCACCATCAATGCTTTCAGATACATTAAATAATAAAAAATCAATCAGTGCAGCATTTGTACTACCAGAAATCAAAATCTCATTATAGATTTCATTTGGGTTTACAATACTTAAACCTTTAGCTCCGCCAAATAATGAGTAATCGCCAATTTTTATTGAAGCTAGGGAGTTATAATCAGCTTGAGCGCCATTTCTAGTTGTTAACTTGAGATTTTTAAAGCTCGTTTTATTGGTTATGTTCAATTCCATAGCGGAAGCTGAAACTAAAAAATTGTTAAACAGTTCAATCGAATAAATTAGTTTGTTATGTTTGAATATTTCTTTTAACTCATTGGTTTCTATATTCAATCTTAGTAATGAATTTCTGGTACCAAAATAGAGTTCATTTCCGTCGAATTTTAAGGTGGTAACCATACTCTCCGAGAAGATTTTATCTGGTTTACCATTTTTAATTCTAAATAATCCTCCCTGAGAGGCTACCCATAACTCATTATTTCTCTCAATTAAATCAAATATAGGGTAACGTTCTCCAGTAGTTAGTGTTTCAACCACTGTGGAATCCTTTACTACAAAAATTTTACCGTTAATTGTTGAAGCGAAGATATAATCTTTATTTTCACTCAACTTTACATTACTTATATGTCTGTCAAGTATTTGAACGGTATTTAAGGTGGATAAATCAGTTTTAGTTAAACCTGTAATATTGCCTGTGTATAGATTATTATTTAATACTCTTATTGATTTTGGGCCTGAAGCATTCTCAATTTCAATTGAGTAAAGGTACTTTAAAGATTTGTCTAACACTCTAACGTCAAGAGAGTCAGTAGCAAGGAATATATTGGTTTCAGTTTGTGTCGCAGCCCAAATATTATCTTTTATAAACTTTGAACTTTTAATTAAATTTCTGTTTCTATCAATTTTTATTACGCCCAAGTTTACATCAGTTATAAATATCGCTGATTTGGTTTCTTTTATATATGGACGTTTTCTAGATGCATCTTGATCAATGAAACCAATTTTTTTAATAGTGTTATTTTCGTCAATTCTAACAATATCTGAATCAATAATAGAAGTTAATTCATTACCTCCTCTAGAAGGCTCTAAGTACGTCATAACAACATCGGAAATTTTTTCTTTATTGTTATTTTTAATGCTAAATAAACCATCGTTTGTAGATATAATTAGCCGATTAGATATTAGACCTATGTCATTTGACTTATAGGCTATGGTTGATAGTTTATTATCTTCTAATTTAAAGACTATTCCATTATAATTTCTTATATATAAGCTTTCTTCAATCTCAACAACCTTTTTAACTTCTTGTAATACTTCGCTATTAAAGTCCCATAAAACTCTTGTTAAACTTTCATTAAGAATTAAAATTTTGTTGTCTAGACCAATGACCACACCTTTAGAAAGTGCAGATATAGACCATATCGCTTCTGTTAATGGCTTGCTATCGACTTCTATTGAAGAGAAAGTTTCTGAGGTATCATTGTATAAAGCTAACCCTAAATCCGTACCAACAATAAGCCTATTTTGACTATCTACGAGTAAACTTTTAATGAAAGAGCTGGGTAAATTTGAATTATTATCTTCGGCAAAAAAGTGTTTGAAATTTGTACCGTCAAAACGGTTGAGTCCATTAACGGTACCTAACCATACAAACCCATCTTTATCCTCAACAATACTAGTTACAGTTACTTGAGATAAACCATCTTCAGTATTATAAATCTCTGTATTAAGTGTCAGATCATAATTTGAACCAGAATCAGCAAAAGCAAGGCTCGTCAATGCATGAGCAAGGAGAAATGTACAAATTAACAACCGACTTATCATTTGCATAAACAGGATACTTTTATCTTCTGTGATTTAGAATTATTCAACGTAATACTCCACTTTTTCAGAAAGTTAATACTTTGTCAAAAATTGGTAAGAATAAAAAAAATATATTTCAACACTCTGTATTAAATTTATACAAACAATGGCTTACAATGATTAAAAATCATCCTAAATAGACTCCATTTACTTCATAAGGCAGTTTTTTACACTGTAAAAAGCACCGATGATGATAATTTTATAAATTCTGTAAAAATTTTTAAACGTCTTGTAAATCACTAGAATTCAAACTTATTGGCATCTTGTTTAAATCCTCTTAAGTCCGTAATCACTTGCGCTGTAGGCATTGGCTCTAATTGAGTGTGTTGCTCACCAGCACTAAACATCACTAATCTGTCACTGTGTTTACTGCGCATATTGCTCACGATAAACTTAATAAGGTCTGCACGAGTAAATTTCTTGATTTCTTCAACGACTCTTTCTCGCTGTTTAAAGTCATAATCTCTATTGCCAAGGCAAACCCAGTAACGCTGACTTCTACTTTTAAGGTTGGCATCTTTTTCCAATATTTGATTAATTAAGCCTAGCTTAGTCGTTTCCCATTGCTCTTTTGTAATTTGCATTACTGCATAGTTAAAGTCAGCGATAAATTCATCAATGGCTTCGAGTAATTCGCGAGGTCCGGTAGTTGGTGATTGTATGTAGAATATCATCCCTGGGTGGCGATTAAGTGGTAGATATCCTGTTCCGACCATGTAACCAAGCTGTTTTTCTGTTCTTAGTTCATGAAAAAAAGTAGACGACATTGTGTGGTTTAGCAAACTAAATAAACCAACAGTATTAGCTGTGGTTTCATTTGACTGATAGTAAACGATGATTGCACTGTCTTGATGTTCAACAGAAAGTTCACGCATTAACGTGCCTCTGTCACTAAGGTTTATCAGTTCGCGACTGGACTCAGAGCTTGGCTTTGTGACTAAAGATAGAACCTGCTTTAATCGTTTTGCGAGTTGCTGAGTCTCGCTAACAAGCCAGTCGCCATAAACTAAACCTTCTACATAAATTTTCTCGTAAAATGCACTCACATGATCGTGAAGCTCATCTAAGGTGACATCTTCGAGCATCTCTGCCATTTTCGCGGGCTCATAAGAGCGTTTTTGTAGTGTGACTGTAAGGCTAGTAAATAGTTGAGCAATAGGCTTAGCTTGAGCCACGTTAGTCCAACTTCTTAGTAGCTGCTTTTTAATGAGTTTAAAGCGCTCTTGAGTAAAATTACGCTCTCTTGCTTTTTCAATCACTAAAGCCAATAAGGTTTCTTGATTACCTGTAAAGCCGGTTAGATGTAGAGTTATACCGCCTTGATGAGGGTATATGTTGTAATTAAGCCCAGCAACTTCAGCTTGATAAGTTGATTCTGTTAAGTAATCTAAAACCATCTCAACGTATAACCGCGTTAATGCAGCATGTTTAGGTGTTGGGCTCGCATTTTCTGAATCCAAAGAAAGGTACAAATGGCCTTTAGGTACGTTAAATTCATCATCTTTACGATGCCAAATTCGATAACCTTCATCTTCAGCAACCACAACAGGTACATCACTGTTACTGGCTTCGTCACGAGATTGTGGATTATTCACAATAAACGGGTTTTTTGTTGGTAGTGACAATTCTGCTCTAGGTTTTGCCTGTTGCCAATGGGCTATTTTCTCAGCAGGAATATCTTCAACTGAGTAGGGGGTAAAATACCATTTAGCTTGCTGGTTAGTACTGACTTCTTTGGAAACCAACTGAGTACGCATATTGGATGGGGAGAACATCTCTAATAAGCTTAATGCTTCTTCAGGATTTAACCCATCCATACGATAGTCGCCAAAGACAATATCTTCGACCTTATAATGCTGCATGTTGATGCTTAAATGGCTGGCTAAATCGAGTATTTTTATTTGCTCTTGATATTTAAAGGCTGTAGATAACAGACTTGAACGTTCATCATAACGCCAAGGTTCTATTCCTGAAGTGCGTATTAGCTCAATATATTCAAAAGTACATTCAATAATCGTATCGACTTGCTGAAGCCCTTTCTCTGTGAGCTGAATACTGATGCTGTAATCTTTAAAGTTGTAGCCATTGACGCCACCACCTGCTGATAAATTATTGGCATAGCCTTGTTCTTTTAAATAAGACAGCAAGCTACCAGGGCTTTCATTGCCTAATAAGTGGCTGATAAATGTAAGTGGTTTACGTTGGTAGAATGGCTCAATACAAGGAAGGGCAAAACTGATATTTAATCTTTTTTGGTCTTTCACCGGTGAGATATTGATGTGTTTAAGCTTTGCATCTTCATGAAGATAAGGCACATCACGATAGTTAAGCTCAACATTTCGATTATTGATTTGGCTGAAAAAGTGTTGTGCCAATTTAGCCTGAGCATCCAATGAAAGTGGAGAAACTAAACAAAGCGTCATAATATTTGCGCTGTATTTCGACCGATAAAAGTCTAGAAGTTCCTGTCTGACTTCTGCTTCATCCCCTGCAAGGGTCTGAAGGTTGCCCACTGAAAACTTACTAAAAGGGTGTTCGGGATTAACCGACTCTTTTTGAACTTGATAAACACGTCTAATATCATCTTTTAGTTTTAAACTGTATTCAGAGTCGATGGCATTCCTTTCTCTGTCAACAAGATCTAAATCAAATTTTGGCGCAATAAAAAATTGGCTGAATCTATCTAATGACTCTTCGAAGTGTTCGGAATCGATACTATAGAAAAAATTGGTTTGTTCTGTGCCAGTCCAAGCGTTATTTGAGCCACCATGCTGGTTGATAAATTGATGATATTCGCCAGAATCAGGGAATTTTTCGGTGCCTAAAAATAACATGTGTTCTAGAAAATGAGCCATGCCAGGGCGAGAAATTGGGTCATCAAAATGGCCTACAGAGACTGTCATGGAAGCAGCCGCTTGTGTCGAAGTGTTATCCTCAACGAGTAAGACCTTTAATGCGTTATCGAGCTCAATATGGCGATATTGGCGATGGTCATTTGGGCTAGTAACGATGTTATTTTTTGCATCAAGTGCTGTGTCTGGCTTTATGGTCAAGATAATGCTCCAGATAAGAAGGCTTGTTATATATTGATCTCGTTGACGACTTTTAGCAAATATCTAATGAAAATATCGACTAAAGACTAATTAATTTTACTTCATTGATACTTTGTAGATGGCCTTTTTAAGGCTACAATTGAAAAACAAACACAATAATAATGAGTGGCGACAATGAGCAGCAATAGAAGTATGCAGCTATTTTTGATGCGACATGGTGAAGCAAGCTTTGATGCACCATCTGATAGAGAAAGAATGCTGTCGCAATTAGGCCGCATTCAATCTAATGCCATGGCAAACTGGCTAACTGAAAAAGTCGCTAGTGTAGATTTAGTGATTGTGAGTCCTTACTTAAGAGCTCAGCAAACGTGGCAAGAGGTCGCTAAACACTTACCAGAGCCGAATAAGTGGTTAGTTTTAGATGATATTACGCCTTCAGGAAGCCCACAAATTGCTGTTGATGCGATTTTGGCTTATGCAGAAAATTATGACGCTAACAAGGTGTTAGTCATTGCTCACATGCCCATTCTAGGTTACATGGTCAGTGAATTAGTCGCCGGAATGGAACCACCTATTTTTGCCACTTCAGCTATCGCGTCAATTGAGCGAAATGAACATGGCGGTCATTTTGAATTGATGCAAACCCCTACGCAAATGAGTGCTTAAATCTAGTTTCAGTCATTTTGTAAAGTGTGAAGTCTGTGAGTGCTTGGTTATCGAAATACCGAGCACTCATAAACTGTTATTAAAATTATCTTCGATGAGCATGGTCGCCAATATCAACCAAGATGAGTAAAGCTGCATCAGCGCCCCATTCTTTAGGTGCTTGATGAAAAGCTTTCACTTTTGGGTGCTGTGCGAGCCACATAGGTAGTTGTTGCTTTAAGATCCCAGAACCGTAACCATGCATCACGCAGCAGCAAAGAATATGTTGTTTGACACATGCCTGCAGTAGCGCAGCTAATTCAAGTTTAGCTTCAGCTTGGCGCATACCATGTAAATCAAGTAATAAATCAGGCTGATAATCTCCGCGACGTAATCGCTTCAACTCAATTTTTTCAACGCCTTCGTTCAACCAGCGCATTGGCCCTTCAACAGGCAAGATAGGTTGATAATTATCCGAGAAATAACTATCAGCATATACTTGCTGCTCTTTTATTTCGACTTGTTGTTTGGATTTGACCGACTGCTTAAAATGGTGTTTATCTTGATTTAACGGTTTAACGCCGTCAAATTGCTCTGAAAACAGCGCAAAGTCAGGATTATTTTCTTTATTCATAGCGCTATTGTATTGAATTCTAGGTCATCTTAATAGACTTCAGTTACAATGGTCAGGAACAATTTTTCAGGAGTTATGTTTTGGATAAAATCTTTGTAGATGAAGCTGTCACCGAATTAAGAACCGTTGGCGATATGTTGCGTTGGGCTGTGAGCCGTTTTAACGATGCTAACATTTATTATGGGCACGGAACTGATAATGCTTGGGATGAAGCTATTTCTTTGGTTTTCCATGCATTACATCTTCCTGAAGAAATCGGTCAGCAGGTGGTTAACTCAAACCTGACTAGCAGTGAAAAACACAAGATTGTTGAATTAATTATTCGTCGTGTACGTGAGCGTTTACCGGTTCCATACCTAACCAACAAAGCCCGCTTTGCTGATCTAGAGTTTTATGTTGATGAGCGTGTGTTAGTGCCACGCTCACCAATAGCTGAAATGATCAATAACGGTTTCAGCCCATGGCTGTACAACAAGCCAGTGTCACGTGTTATGGACTTATGTACTGGCAGTGGGTGTATTGCTATTGCATGTGCTTATGCGTTTGAAGATGCTGAGGTTGATGCATTGGATATCAGTGAAGACGCGCTAGAAGTTGCTCAAATTAATATTGAATCATTAAATGTATTAGACCGAGTTTTTCCCATTCAATCTGATATTTTCTCATCGATTGAAAAAGGTCCACATTACGATTTGATCGTATCGAACCCACCATACGTAGATGAAGAAGACATCGGCGATATGCCTGATGAATATCGTCATGAGCCAGCTATAGGCTTAGCATCAGGTCGTGATGGGTTAGATTTAACCAAGCGTATTCTTGCTAATGCAGCAGATTATCTGACTCCTGATGGTTTATTGGTTGTCGAAGTCGGCAATTCGATGGTGCATTTGAACGAGCAATTCCCAGATGTTCCATTCACTTGGGTCGAGTTTGAACATGGCGGAGACGGTGTGTTTGTTCTTACCTATGATCAGCTAGTTGAAAATGAATCACTTTTCGCCATCTATAAAGATAGTGAATAATAACGATTAGAAAAATATATCACGTTGAGGTAATCAGATAGCATGTCGGGAAATAGCATAGGTCAGAATTTTGTCGTAACGACTTTCGGTGAAAGTCACGGTGTTGCATTAGGTTGTATTATTGATGGCTGCCCACCAGGTCTTGAACTGACGGTTGAAGATATGCAGCACGATTTAGATCGCCGTCGCCCGGGTACCTCACGTTATACAACTGCGCGCCGCGAACCTGATGAAGTACGCATTTTATCTGGTGTTTTTGAAGATAAAACAACAGGTACTTCAATTGGTTTGTTAATTGAGAACACTGACCAGCGCAGTCAAGATTATTCAAATATCAAAGACTTATTTCGTCCAGGTCATGCTGATTACACTTATCAGCAAAAATATGGTCTACGTGATTATCGTGGTGGTGGACGTTCATCTGCCCGTGAGACTGCGATGCGTGTAGCAGCCGGCGCCGTTGCTAAAAAATACCTTAAACAAGTTCATGGGATCGAAATTAACGGTTACATGTCCCAACTTGGGCCTATCTGCGCTGATTCGGTTGACTTAAATGAAGTAGAGCAAAATGCTTTCTTCTTTCCTGATGCCTCTAAATTAGAGCAACTTGATGAGTACATGCGTGATTTAAAAAAATCAGGCGACTCTGTCGGGGCTAAAATTACTGTTGCAGCAACAGGAGTTCCTGTTGGATTAGGTGAACCAGTATTTGACCGACTAGATGCTGATATAGCTCATGCACTCATGGGTATTAACGCGGTAAAAGGGGTTGAAATCGGTGACGGTTTTGGCGTCGTGACCCAAAAAGGTTCAGAAGGTCGCGACTTAATGTCTCCAGCTGGGTTTGAGTCAAATCATGCTGGCGGCGTTTTAGGTGGCATCTCTTCTGGTCAGCCTATCGTTGCTCATATAGCGCTAAAACCAACATCAAGCATTTCAGTGCCAGGGCAAAGTATGACAGCACAAGGCACAACGGCTGATGTTGTTACCAAAGGTCGTCATGACCCTTGTGTTGGTATTCGAGCAGTACCTATTGCAGAAGCGATGTTAGCGATTGTTCTTATGGATCACTTGCTTCGTCATCGCGCTCAAAATCAGGATGTGGTTTCTCAAACCCCTGTTATCGGTATGAAATAAATGCCTAATGCGTTATCTGCTGAGCCTAACGTCCGTTGGCTCAGCGCTTGTTACTTTTTCTTTTTTTCAATTCTTGGGTTAATGGTTCCTTATCTTGGTGTCTTTTTTGATAACCGAGGCTTTAATGCGCAAGAAATTGGATTTCTGATGGCGATACTCATGGGGACGCGCATTATTGCGCCTAATGTATGGGCTATGGTGGCTGATAGAACGGGAATGCGTTCTGAATTAGTCAAATTCGGTTCAGCTGCCGCTGCGATAACCTATATCAGCTTTTTCTTTGACGGCAGCTTAACGTATCTTGCCTTAAGCCTGATGGTCTATACCTTTTTCTGGAATGCTATTTTGGCCCAACTTGAAGTCATTACTCTTGAAAGTTTAGGGGATGAATCGCATCGTTACGGTGCTATACGAAGTTGGGGAAGTGTAGGTTATATTTGTTTAGTGATTTTCGCAGGCTTTGCAATTAGTGAGTATGGGGCTGAAATTGTGCCATCAATTGGCATGGTGCTATTTGTGGGTATGTTTCTATGTGCCTTAGCCTTACCAAATAATAGAGCCTCACTTGGCGATGCCGCCTCTAGACCTCCTCTGAAGTTAACTTCTCCTATTATTTGGTTCCTGATTTCTGCGATTTTATTACAAATGAGTGTTGGGCCATTTTATGGTTTCTTCGTTTTGTATCTTAAACAAGCAGGATACTCTGAGGGCGTAGCAGGGCTGTTTGTGGCTTTTGGCGTGGTTGTTGAAATCTTAATGTTTATGCTAGCGCCTAGACTGCTGGGGCGATTTGGCGTGAAGATATTATTGATTGTCAGTATTGCTTTTACAGTATTAAGATGGGTTTTGCTTGCCTACGGGGTCGATAATCTTTTGCTCTTGTCTATCAGTCAAGCATTACATGCATTCACTTTCGGCTTAACTCATGCTGCGTCGATACAGTTTATTCATCGAAATTTTGATATTGCTCATCGCAGTAAAGGCCAAGCCTTATATGCTAGTTTAAGTTTTGGCTTAGGTGGCGCGATAGGGATATGGATAAGCGGAATGATATGGGGCGACGGTTCAGGCTCAGGCCAAACCTGGTTGTTTGCCTCTTTTTGTGCACTACTATCGTTAATCGCAGCTGCTGCGATTAAAGAGACAAAACCAAATAGTCAAAGCACTTGTTAGTTTTGATATTAGATTTACACATCTGATTTAAGGTAAAAATAAAGGATTCATTGCAGTGAAGCGTTTTAGATTAGGTTTGATTATTAACCCATTGGCAGGATTAGGTGGCAGTGTCGGTCTGAAAGGCTCTGACAATGTGGCGCAATTGGCGTTTGAAAAAGGCGCTGAGCCCAAAGCAGGTCTAAGAATGCAGCAAGCCTTGGCTGTCATCGAGCCGTTTAAAGACCAAATTGATATAATTACGGCTTCAGGCGATATGGGGCAAAACCTTGCTGTTGAGATGGGGTTTTCAGTCACTTGTATTCATTCATATCAAGCTAATGATACTGCTCTGCAATCATCCGACTCAAATCAATCATCCTCCGTATATCAATCATCTGCTGATGATACGCAGCAGGCTGTCAAAGCTCTTTTAAATGAATCGTTAGATTTATTGTTGTTTGCTGGCGGAGATGGCACGGCCCGTGATATTTATGCCGTAATGGATGACTCATTACCTGCACAATTGCCCGTTTTAGGCGTCCCTGCAGGCGTGAAAATTCATTCTGGCGTTTATGCCATTACCCCACATGCAGCGGGTATCGTCGTCAGTATGTTGCTAAAACGCGAGTTAGTTAGCTTGATGAGCGCCGATGTGATGGACATTGATGAACAAGCTTTCCGGCAGGGCACGGTTAGAGCAAAACGCTTTGGTGAAATGCTAGTACCTGCCGAGCCGCGTTACATTCAAGCGGTAAAAATGGGCGGTAAAGAAGTGGATGAATTAGTTCTGGCAGATATTGCAGCAGATGTTATTAATCAAATGGAAGATGAGCTTTATATTATTGGCAGTGGCTCAACGGTTGCCGCAGTGATGGAAGACTTGCATCTCGACAATACCTTATTAGGTGTAGATGTTATTCAGCATCAACAACTTATCGCATCAGATGTAACGGCAAAACAGTTACTTGAATTAACTGAAGACAAACCAGCAAAGTTAGTAATTACCCTCATTGGTGGACAAGGGCATATTCTCGGTCGAGGTAATCAGCAACTATCGCCACAGCTGATTAAACGTATTGGAAAAGACAATATTATTATTCTAGCAACAAAAACTAAGTTAAAAGCACTTGAAGGAAGGCCATTAATTGTGGATAGTGGCGACCCTGAATTAGATAGTGCGCTTGCTGGTTATTATAAAATTACCACTGGATACCACGATTACGTGATGTACCAAGTCGCCAACCCAGATTTATCGGAGAGTTAGAGCATGTTAGAGAAGTACGATGCGGCATTAGAAGGTTGGATTGAACATACAGTTGCCAATGGTGATGATGACGCGCTATTTGCAAGTGGTTACTTACAAGGCCATATCGCAGTGGTTTTTTCTCAGCTTGAACAAGAACAACTTAGCGGTATTGAAGCGTTAGATGAAAAAATGGTTGATTGTTTGGCACTGGCTAACGATGAATTAGAACAAGCAGACTTTGAATTAGTGCAAAATGCTTGGCAACAATTACGTCAAATTATCAGCGATATCAAATAACGCGATATTACGTAAGCTCAGAAATGAATTAAGCCCCGATATCAACTAAACACTAGTTATTAATTAAGCATTAGTTATTAACTAAGCACTGATATTAAATATATAGTAAAAGTAAGTGATATTGCATGACTGAACAAATCAATACTATCGATAGTACCCTCGAACACTCAAGGGCTGCTATTGGTCTTGTTAACCCTAAAACCCCAGTTAACGTAGGTGGTATTATGCGCGCTGCGGGTTGTTATCAAGCAAAGTCAGTACTTTACACTGGTAATCGTTACGAACTTGCTGCTCGCTCAGGCGAAGCGCAATATGACGTTGATACTAAAAATGCAGCCAAAACGATTCCGTTAACACGGGTGGAGTCGTTGCTTGAGCAAGCACCAGAAGGTGCTAAAATTATTTGTGTTGATTTAGTGGTTGGTGCCACGCCGTTGCCGTTATTTGAACATCCGCAAAATGCTTTTTATATCTTTGGCCCTGAAGATGGCACCATTCCACAGCAAATTATTGATGCTGCAGATGACGTTGTATATGTACCGACTGTGGGATGTATGAATCTGGCGGCATCGGTCAATGTATTGTTATATGACCGTTTATCAAAAAGTGCCCAAGTAGCGGCTGATGATGAGCTTATTCGTGAGAGTCGCGATAATAATAATCGCACCAAAGTCAAAACTTGGCTCAAATAGCGTTAAGCTGGTTTACTATGTTGCTGAATAAAATGGTCAAGTTTAACTTGGCCATTTTTTTGGATTATTTCGGCTTCAAAGCATTGCAGTATGGCGGTCTCATGGGCGGCGATTAAATCAAATACCTCCTGATTTTCTGTACAGTCTTTTGCCCATTGACGGTATTCTGCCTCAAAGGGTTCCACCCAAGTCTTTAGAGTTTGCAGTAGTTCAGTCCACTCTAACCCCAGCCACTTCTGTGCATCTTCATGGCCTTTCTGTGTCATTTTATCGACTGGGTAGCTAAAGCGTTCAGATTGCTTTAACAGGTATGATAATAGTAACTCAGCAGTTAGTGTTTCTACTTCAACAAGCTTATTCCAAAGGAGCTGACGTTGAGGGTTTTGTTCTACATTCTGAAATAAAGTAAAAAAGGCGATGCCGTACAACTCGCCTAAATAAGCTTGGTGGATCCTTTGGTTCATAATACTTCCTATAGCAAGTTTCGGGTATGGATGTTAAGTGAGTTTTCATCATTTTGCTGACTGAAGACTTTAGTTAAATTAGAAAATTAGACCATCAAAGATTTGCCTTTGAGTAACTTTCTTAACCACATGCGATTGGGGTTTAACATTGCGAACATGTCGTAACTGATTGGCGGCGTTTGCTCGCAAATAATGGAGGCTAATGCCTCAGCAGCTAGCGGCCCTGAACTTAACCCTCTTGATCCTAACCCACCTAAAACGTATAAACCTTGATGTGAAGGTGCGCGGTGCTGGCGCCAAAATTTACGACTGGCAACAGTGAGTTGATGGTCTGCTAATGGCTCAGTGTGATATTGCGCGAATATGCTATCGATGTCTGGCGCTAATCCCATCATAGGGCAATGGTCTCGAGTGACCATTCGTACGCCGACTCTAGCTTTTTCATCTGAAACATCCACATCATTTACCCAATCCCTGTCGGGGAAACTATGATGCATTTTTTGAGCGTTCTCTCGTTGTTCATCAGGACAGTAATCAAGGTTGTCAGGTGACTTAACGTAACTTGCCCCCACACAATGATGCTGGTTATTTTCAGGGGTGAGGTAACCATGAGCGCAAATTACCGTTTGTAATTCGGCAAGTTTACCTTTTGAGGGAATATGGCTCACTTGGCCGCGAAACCCTGTGACTTGCAGTGAACGAGTTTGTGCAAACTCCGTTAGCTGCGCGCCTGATGCTGCAACAGCTATGGGGTGTTCATAATGCTGCGTACCTAACTCATTATGCTCCGTTGAGGTTAGTCGCCAAACTGAATCTGTTTTGGTTAATGCTGAAATCTTGCAGTTAAGCTTTACAATCACTTCATTGCCTTTACTTGAGGCTATTTTCTGTGCTTGTTTTATTGCAGCCACTGCAAACTCTTGGGGGCAAATCCAGCCTGCTAACGGGTAATAAAATGCGGGCTTATCTATTTGAATATTGGCAAGCTCATTCGCTTTGGCGGAACTTACGGAAAATGCTATTTCGTTTGGCCAAGGCTGACCATCAATAATCTTATTTAACCTTGCATCACTACGTTCATCAAAGCCCGTTTGCAACACGCCGCATAACTGATGATCTATTTGATGGCCCGCAGCAGTTAACTCCTCTAAACGGCGACGACTGTACAAAAAGGCTTGTTGAAAGTATTGGCTCATTAAACCGTTATCGGGAGTTAGAAGTGGGTAAATAGCCCCTTGTTTGTTACCTGATGCGCCATCAGCCAGCATTTGGTCCTTACAATAAATTGTGACATTTTTACCTTTTTCAGCCAGTGACAAAGCAAGGTGAGCGGCTGCAATGCCACCGCCTATAATCGCAATGGACTCATTACCATCTTTAGCGGGCAAATTTTCGTGAGGTAAACAATAGGCATACTCGCTTAATAATAATTGGCGAAGTGCTTTTCGCTCACATAGGGGAATTTCATTATTAAGCAGTTTTAAAACGCCATTTTCACGTTTCTGCGGATTTGAAACTAAGGTAAATCCAGCACTCTCAGCGTAATGGACTAGCTTTGATGGAGCATTTCTTTCATCAAAAGTGTAAAAGCTAGCACTGTCGAGGCTGATCCTACCCATTTGCCAGAATAGCTTTTGAGTGAAGTGTTGATCTAAATACTCTTCTTGCGTCGTATGAGGTAAGCAATGCCAGTGCTCTAGCTGGCCTTGTTGGCTAAAAGGAAGAGTTTGAATGCTGTTGTGTAGATTACCAAAGTAAACATCAACAACAAATTGACCTTGGTTAAAACTGAGCCGCTGGCATCCGTTAATATTGGCAATAGAGGATGTTGTTAATTGCACAACATAATCATGCCAAGGGGAAGAAAGAGTTGTTAATTCATGACTTGTTACATCTTGGGTCAATTGAATCTGAGCTTGTTGAATCAACTGACTTAGTTCAAATGCATTAATGCTGTATGCATCAAATACACTGAGGTGGATCGATTGGCTAAATTGTTCAGATAATTGCCAAAGCAGCATGACTTCCATGCCAATTCCAAACCCAAGCTGACCAATACACAAGGTTTTGTGAGAGTTTGGCTTATCTGACAAGACAGTTTCATAATAATGCCTTATGCTTGCTGCATAATTAGGGTTTTGACAGTAACTACTTGGAAAATTAGTCGATATTGTTGCACAATCTCGGGTAACTATAGGGAAGTCAGTGGTTAAATTGGTCAAAGCTCATACTCAAATTTGGTTCTATTGAGATTATTTTACCTATGTTTGTTGAAAGCTGACCACTTTATTCGTCTAAAGCGGATATCATTGCGGCAGCAAAATTAGGTACTGACACGTACAAAATGGATAGCAAAAAATGAAAAGAGTCGTAATAACAGGTTTAGGTGTTGTTTCAAGCATCGGTAATAACAAGCAAGAAGTGACTGATTCACTTAAAGCTGGACGTAGTGGTATTACCCATTCTGACCAATTCGAAGAAATGAAATTACGCAGCCACGTGTGGGGCGAGATTAAATTAAACCCAGCAGATCACATTGACCGTAAAGCGCTACGTTTTATGGGTGATGCTGCCGCTTATGCATACATTGCTATGCAAGAAGCTATCAGCGATGCAAACTTAACTGAAGAGCAATATTCTCACCATCGTGTGGGTTTAGTTGTTGGCACCGGCGGTGCATCTTCTAAAAACCAAGTGGAAGCAGCTGATAAGCTACGTGAAAAAGGCGTTAAACGTGTAGGTCCTTACATCGTACCTCGTATTATGGCGAGTACCGCGAGTGCATGTTTAGCTACCCCATTCAAAATTAAAGGCATGAACTACTCAATCAGTTCAGCCTGTGCAACATCTGCTCACTGTATTGGCCATGCGGCTGAACTTATCCAAATGGGTAAGCAAGATATGGTATTTGCTGGTGGTGCTGAAGAATTAGATTGGACCCTGACTATGGGGTTTGATGCGATGGGTGCGTTATCAACTAAGTACAACGAAACACCAGAATTGGCTTCACGTACTTACGATGCTGACCGTGACGGTTTTGTTATCTCTGGCGGCGGCGGAATCGTGGTTGTTGAAGAGTTAGAGCACGCATTAGCTCGTGGCGCTAAAATCTATGCCGAAATTATCGGTTATGGCGCTTCTTCAGACGGTTACGATATGGTTGCTCCGTCAGGTGAAGGTGCTGTTCGTTGTATGCAAATGGCACTTGCTGATGTTGATACACCAATTGATTATGTTAACACTCACGGTACATCTACCCCAGTAGGTGATGTGCGTGAACTTGAAGCAATCCATGAAGTCTTCCAAGACAACATTCCGCCAGTGGCTTCAACTAAGTCAATGACAGGTCATGCTTTGGGTGCTGCAGGTGTTCATGAAGCGATTTATAGCATGATAATGATGGAAAACAGCTTTATTGCGCCAAGTATCAACATCGATACTCCGGACGAAAAAGCGGCTGGTATTCCATTAGTCACTGAATATCGTGATGCTGAGCTAACCACTGTTATGAGCAATAGCTTTGGTTTTGGTGGCACTAACGCAACATTAGTGATGCGTAAATTTAAGTAATAATATTTAGCTTGTCGTTATGATGTATTTTATGACTCATTAAAGCTGATATTTAGACTGAATATTTAAAAACCTTTAACGGAAACGTTGAAGGTTTTTTTGTATTTAAAGTAAATTAACCGCTGTTTAGGATCCAAATTTAAAATAGAATTCATTATTTCGTTTTTGAAGGTAACGACTGTTTCTCATTACTTGATAGAATAAGGCAATCGTATCGTTTTAAGATGGTAAATCCCAAGTATGAAGATTGTTGCTGATGAGAATATGCCTTATGTTGAAGCATTATTTGGCGAACTAGGCGAAATAACTCTTGTTAATGGCCGTCAACTTAGACCAGAGCAACTGGTCGATGTCGATGTTTTATTGGTTCGTTCCGTCACTAAGGTAAATAAGCAGCTACTTGCAAAAGCTAATAAGCTTAAGTTTGTCGGCAGCGCGACAATTGGCACTGACCATATTGATCTTGATTACCTTCAAGTAAGCAATATTCCCTTTAGTAATGCTCCAGGTTGTAATGCTACAGCTGTCGGTGAGTTCGCGTTTATTGCCATGTTGGAGCTTGCTAAACGATTTAAGCAACCGCTTAAAGGTAAGGTTGTAGGCATTGTTGGGGCAGGGAATACAGGTTCAGCACTTGAACATTGCCTAAAAGCTTACGGTATGAAAGTACTATTGTGCGATCCTGTTTTGGCTAAACAAGGCGATAAAGTCAATGCATCTCGCGAGTTTGTTCCCCTTGATACCATTATTGACCAAGCCGATATCATTAGTTTACATGTGCCAATTACACGAACAGGTAAAGATAAGACTTGGTATTTGTTTGACGAAGCTAAACTCAACCAACTTAAACCCAATACTTGGTTATTAAATTGCTGTCGCGGCGAAGTCATTGATAATCGCGCCCTGATTAAAGTAAAGCAACAAAGAAGCGATTTAAAACTGGTTTTGGATGTATGGGAAGGTGAGCCTAACCCAATGCCTGAGCTAGTTCCATTAGTTGAATTTGCGACTCCTCATATTGCGGGTTACAGCCTTGAAGGTAAAGCACGAGGAACGCACATGTTGTTCCAAAAACTGTGCGCTATTCTTAATCTTGAGGTCGATAAGAGCGTCAGCAATTTGTTACCCGCTTTTAATATCAGCCAGCTTAATATTAACAGTGACCTTTCAGAAACTCAGTTACTGAATATCTCAAGGTTGGTCTACAACCTCAGTGATGACGACTATTTGTTTAGAAATAGCTTTCTTAATAACCATGGGTTTGACCATATGAGAAAAAATCACACACATAGACGTGAATTTAGTGCATTGTCGCTAGTCAACACGGGGCTATCTGAGGTAAATTGGATATATAAATTAGGTTTTTCAGGAGTCGAGCGTTAATTATGTCACAGGAATTTAATGTTGTTGTTTTAGGTGCGTCGGGCGCAGTGGGTCAAACTATGATTGAGATCCTTGAAGAGCGAAAATTCCCAGTCGCAAACTTATACCCATTAGCAAGTAGCCGCAGTGCTGGCGACACCGTAAGCTTTAATGGTAAACAAGTAGAAATTCTTGATGTGGACACGTTCGATTGGAGTAAAGCTCAAATTGGCTTTTTCTCTGCTGGTGGCGATGTATCAGCTAAGTGGGCACCTATTGCTGCTGAGAATGGCTGTGTTGTGATTGATAACACCTCACATTTCCGTTACGACATCGACGTACCGCTTGTTGTACCTGAAGTTAATCCACAAGCCATTGCTGATTTTCGTAATCGTAACATTATTGCCAACCCTAATTGTTCAACCATTCAGATGTTAGTGGCTTTAAAACCGATTTATGATGCATTTGGTATTTCGCGTATTAACGTTGCGACTTATCAATCAGTTTCTGGTTCTGGGAAGCAAGCTATTGATGAACTTGCAGGTCAAACGTCGAAGTTACTTCAAGGCTTACCTGCTGAAAACAAAGTTTATCCAAAGCAAATTGCATTTAACGTGTTACCGCAAATTGATGTGTTTATGGAAAATGGCTACACCAAAGAAGAAATGAAAATGGTGTGGGAAACACAGAAGATTTTTGGCGACCACGATATTGTGGTTAACCCAACAGCTGTGCGTGTTCCTGTATTCTACGGACACTCAGAAGCTGTGCATTTAGAAACTCGTCAACCTGTTGAAGCTGAAGAAGTAAAAGCAGTTCTGCGTGATGCAGAAGGAGTGGTGTTATTTGAAAACGATGAAGACTACCCAACAGTTGTAACCGACTCTGCTGGCACAGATCCTGTGTTTGTCGGTCGTGTAAGAAAAGATATTTCTCACGATTACGGTATAAATTTATGGGTAACGGCCGATAACATTCGTAAAGGTGCTGCTTTAAACAGTGTTCAAATAGCTGAAGTTCTCATTAGAGATTATTATTAATCTGCTATGAATAGAGTTATTTAGACTAAAAAGCCTGCAGCCTGCAGGCTTTTTTCGTTTTACCGCTGTCAGCAGTAGCAGGGTGACTAAATCTGGTTTATAGTCTTAATTAATAAAAATAAATGACCTAAAGCCAGTTGTCACGAAGACAACTCGATCGCGCTCAAAGGGAAAGATTGATGATTTTTCGTACCTCTTATTTTGTTGGCATTATGGCCTGTGCAATGGCCGTTGTTTCTGCTTCTCATTTTATCGAGCCTGCCCATGCAGAAACGCTCAAAATTACCGGTCCAAATGGTGAGGTCAGCTCCGCGCCAGCTCGTCAATATGGCCCAACAACCTCAGCTGATACCTTTTGGAGCATTGCTCAAAAAGTAAGACCCAATCAAAATATCTCCGTATATCAAGTGATGGCGGCATTATTTGACGCGAACCCTCATGCTTTTAGCAGTAATAATTACAATTCATTAGAACGCGGCATGACGCTACTAGTGCCATCTGCTGATGTTATGGCACAAGTTAGTCGTTCAGAAGCTAAAACAAGGGCGGAAAATAACGATAAACGTCTTCCTAATGCGAATCAACGTGCTACATCAACAACACCTCCAGCGATTCCTTCAACAAATAACCCGTCGGTAGCTAATCAACCATCGCCGCAAAAGCCATTACAAATAGTGGCTGAGACAAAGCAACCCACGGCAACAGACTTAGCAAAACAAGCCGCAGCTAAAAGCCAGCCTCAAATTGATGAGTTAACTGTTAAATTAGAAGATGCACAAACTAAGACCTTGTCATTAACTGACGAGCTTGCGCGTGCAGAAGATATGTTAATGGTGAAAGATGCAGACAACACTGCACTAAAAGCTAAGATCCAAGAGTTAACTTTGCAGCTATCAGCGATGCAAGAAGACTTTCAGTTACTCACTGAAAAATACCAAGGGTTAGAGACGACTCATCAGCAGTTAGTGGAGCAGAATAATAAACCTGAGGTGGTAGAAGAACCGACTGATTTCTGGCGTTCAATTTCAGACAATATGATGTTGTTAGCACTGGTTGCTGCGCTACCTTTAGTCATTATTTTCTTGTTGATATTTTGGCTAATGCGCCGTAAGAACAATGCATTGAATGAAGCTGAAACTTCAGCAGAGCAAGAGATGGAACAGGAGGCTTTTGAACCTGAAGCAGAAGTGGATGATATTGAAAACTTAGCCATTCATTTAGATGAAGATGAAGCGTCAACCGACAGCATCGACGATTTGCTTGATTTAGAAACTACAGCCACTGAAGAACTAAGCTTGGATGAATCATCCGATGCTGATATGTACATCACCGAAGATGCCCAAACGACTGAAGAAGAGGCTGAAGGAACATCGTTAGATGATCTATGGGCTGAAGCTATGGAAGAGCAAGAGGAAGATTTACAACCTCTTGAAGCTGATGAAGATGACCTTGATAGTTTACTTGAAGGTTTAGACTCGCCAGTTGAATCTGAAGATACCGCTGCAGAACAAGAAACAGCATCAGACACCGATGATTTAGACAGCTTATTAGCTGGCTTTGACGAACCAGAGCCTGACTCTGCAGCAAGTTTAGATTCAAGTTCGGAGTCAAACATTGATGCAACAGAAGATAGCAATCCACAAAATGATATCGACAGTCTATTGGCTGACTTTGATTTACCTGAAGAAACTGACTCTAGTGATATTCAATCGCTGGAAAGTGACACTCCTGCTGCCGACCCACAAGATGATATTGATAGCCTGTTAGCTGGATTTGATATACCAGCAGAGACAGATTCAGAAGTCTTAACAACAGAAGATGAGCCTGCAGCGCCAGAACTAGCGGCTCAAGCCACAGAAGCTCAAGTCACAGAAGCTCTAGCGACAGATACCCAAGATGATATTGATAGCTTATTAGCTGACTTTGATTTACCAGATGAGATTTCAACTGATGCTGATTTAGCTTTAGAGGCTGAAATTGAGACAGAGTCAGCATCTGAACAAGCAGAAACGACTTCGGATGAAGATGACTTGGATGCGCTTTTAGCCTCCATTGACGCACCTACGGAAGATGAACATGATTTTACCGCAGAAATTGCCGCCGAATTAGAAAATGATGTTTCAGTCAGCCTAGATGAAACGGCGAATATTGATGAGCTTATCGCTGAAGTTGATCCAGAGAAAGAGTTCGCTCCATTAAGCAATGAAGGTCTTGATGTTGAGCAGGTATTGAGTGCAGAACTTGAAGAAATAGAGTCTGAACTTGAAATTGAATCAGATAATGGCGACATCGACTCGCTACTTTCAGAGTTAGAATCGACTGGTTCAGAAACCGAAAAAGATGAAGCCAATTTTGATACCAATACTGATTTCGAAATCGACAACATCATTGCAGATATTGAACAAGAGCAACCAGAGCAATTCTCATCAAAATTAGAAAATACTGATAACGAAGCTGCCGATTTAGATGAATTGTTAGCTGACTTAGATGTTACAGACCTAGATGTTACAGACTCAAATGAGACAGATCTTAAGTTTGCGCCAGGTGATGAGTCTTCATTGGATATGCAAGATGATTCGCCTTCTGAATTGCAATCAGAAAAAGAAACTGAGCCTCAAGAAGATCTGCTGGTCACTGAATTGCTTGCAGCAGAGCAGCAAGATAAAGTTTCGCAACAAAGTAATGAAGAACAAGATTCAGATATTGATGAGCTTGATGCCCTGTTAGCAGATTTTGATGTCGATAAAATCGCTGACGAAGAAGTGCCACTATTTTCAAATGATGAAACTCTGGTGCCAGAGCAGAGCTTTGCAACAGAATTAGACTCAACACAAGAAGATCAAGAACAAACTACTGTTTCAGAGCAGGAGTTTGACGCTATGTTATCTGAGCTTTCAGTAGCAGATTCTGAAGACAGCGAATTAAATGTCGAATTGAATGTTGAAGAACAGCCAGACACCGAAATTGCAACTAAAGACTCAGGCTTCTTCGATGATTTAAAGTCTAAGAAATCCGAATCGCCAGCTTTGGACTGGGAAGCGGATTTATTCCAGCAAGCTTCTAACCATCCTGCTGCAGAGCAAACTGACAGTATCAGTAACGATGATGATAGTTATCAATTAGTTGATGATAATTTAACCGTAGATGAAGCTTTAGCGGCATTAGATGCCCAAGAAGGCCTTACAGTAAGTGAATCAACTAAAACTGAATCAGAACAGTCCGATAGTTCAGCAGCGCCTTCTGAGGCAATACTTGATACGTTTGAGCAAGAGAATGGCTTTATTGATATTGATAAATTACTTAACGATGCCGATGAGGACATCGACTTAAGTGATCAATATAAAGATGTCGATGTGGATATGGGAGAGGTTAACTCCCTAATCGGCAATGCTGAAATGATTGATGTTGATGATGAAGAGAACTCTGTCAATGCCAAGTTAGATTTAGCTCGCGCTTACATCGAAATCGAAGATGAAGATGCCGCCAAAGCGATTTTGAAAGAAGTTCAAATTGACGGCAACGAACGTCAACAAACAGAAGCGGGTAAACTGCTTGATAATATGAGCTAATAAACAACGAATATAGTGTGTTAACTAAGCAATAAAAATGATCAAACGGCGCAGCATGCATGCGCCGTTTTTTTTGTGCTAAAATGCGCGCTCTTAAAATTTGAGGGTTATTTCAATGCGTGTGGCGTTAGGTGTCGAATATGATGGTAGTCAATACTTCGGTTGGCAGCGACAGAAAGAAGTTGTTTCTGTACAGGCAAGAATCGAGGCCGCTTTATCATCAATAGCCAATGAACCCATTGAGATAATTTGCGCTGGCAGAACCGACTCAGGGGTTCACGGTACAGGCCAAGTGGTGCATTTTGACACTCAGTCTACTCGCCAAATGTCCGCTTGGACCTTAGGTGTAAATGCCAAACTACCTGATGATATTGCGATTCGCTGGGCAAAGGAAGTGGACGATACGTTCCACGCTCGCTTTTCCGCTACTGCCCGTAGATATCGTTATATTATTGATAACAGTGAATTTAGACCGGGCATTTTACGCAATGGCTTAAGTCATTATCACTACGAACTTGATCATGAATTGATGCATCAAGGTGCGCAGCTGTTTGTCGGCGAACACGACTTTACCAGTTTCCGAGCCCTGCAATGTCAGGCTCACAGCCCTGTGAGAACCATCGAATTTGTTAATGTTACTCGCCAAGGGCGATTCATTATGATTGATATTAAAGCCAATGCTTTTTTACACCATATGGTACGAAATATTGTCGGCACCCTAATTGAAATTGGTCAGTCAAATCAAAAAGTAGAATGGGTCAATGAGCTACTTGCCTTAAAAGATAGAAAGTATGCTGCGCCAACATCAAAGCCAAATGGCCTATATCTAGTGGATGTGACTTACCCGGAGCAATATCAATTACCTAAGCCGCCTATGGGGCCATTATTTATGCTCGATTAAGTAACTCGGTTTTACGAGTTAAACCTTGGATAAATCAGACTTGTTGAGTTAAGGAATAACATGACTTCAGTAAATGCCAGTTGTGAAAATGATAGTCAGGCTATCAAGGCGCCAAAAAAAGGTGCAAGTTTATCTCAGTGGTTAGATTATTTATTGTCTATTCACCCAACTGAAATTGAAATGGGCTTAACCCGTGTCACTGAGGTGGCTCTGCGCTTAAATGTACTAAATCTCGACTCTCAGGTTGTTACTGTTGCAGGCACTAATGGCAAAGGGACGACCTGCGCCATGATTGAGTCCGTATTACTGCAAGCGGGTAAAACCGTAGGCGTGTATAGCTCTCCTCACTTAATTAACTTTAATGAGCGAGTTCGATTGAATCATCAAGATGTTTCTGATGAACAGTTAATCGAAGCTTTTATTGCGATTGAAAGTGCCAGAACACAAAGTCAACAAACCGAAATCTCATTAAGCTTCTTTGAATATGCCACCTTAGCAGGGCTGTATATATTTAAGCAGACTCAACCTGATGTGGTGTTACTTGAAGTGGGTTTAGGTGGACGCTTAGATGCCACTAATATTATCGATGCAGATGTCACTGTCATTACCTCAATTGATATCGACCATCAAGAATATCTTGGCGATACCCGTGAGTTAGTGGGCCGCGAGAAAGCTGGCATATTTCGCGAAAACTGTTTAGCCGTGATTGGTGAGCCTGACTTGCCAAGTACAGTACTTGAATATGCCGCTGAAATTAACGCTAAGGTATATCGAGTTAATAAAGACTTTAGCTATCACCTTAATGGCGATAAATGGCAATTCAGTGGCAACAAGTGCGCCATCAATAAACTGAGCTTACCTAAACTACCCTTAGCTAATGCTGCGACTGCCATTGCCGTCATTGAACAAACATGGCCAGCAATTAGTGCTGCTGATATTACCACTGGCATCGCAACAGCGAGCTTGTCAGGGCGATTAGAGCAAGTGTTAGATAAACCTGTTGTACTAGTCGATGTTGCTCATAATCCCCATGCCGCAAAGTATTTAGCATCTCAATTGCAACAATATAAACCTGCTCGCATTATTGCTTTGTGTGGCATGTTAAAAGATAAGGATGCATCCGCTGTACTTAGCGAGCTTAACGGCACAGTTAATGAATGGTATTTTACAAGCTTAGATGTTGATCGTGGCTTAGATGCGCAAACGTTAGCAAATCAGTTGCCGGTGAGTTCAACCAATAATTCAGCTAAGTCCGTGTCTTATCAGTTTGATTCAATTAGCCAAGCGTGGCAGAGCATAAGTGTAAATATAACTGCAGATGATGTGGTAATTGTTTTTGGCTCATTTTACACTGTGGCTGGCTTTAGCAAAATTTTACAAAGGGAATAAACATTTGTCTGCTCAATTTCAAAACCGATTAGTGGGAACCGTCGTTATCGTGGCGCTTGGGGTGATATTTTTGCCTGACTTACTCGATGGCAAGAAACAACGAGAAATCGAAGAGTTCACTGAAATCCCGCTGCGTCCAGTAATCAATGAGCAAGCAAGTGATGCCATTGGTGAAGGTTACAAACCTGAAACCTTTGAAGTTGAAGAAATCGCCCAAACCCAAGACCTAGGAGTATCAGAAGATACTGCTCAGGAGTCGATCGCAAATAGTGCACCTACTCAAACTCAAACTGCCGAAGTTAAACAAGTTGCTAAAGCTAAGCCTGAAGTGAAAAAAGTGGAGCCTATCAAAGCGGGTTACACTTTGCAGTTGGGTGGATTTAACAATGCCAAAAATGTGGAAGATTTAGTTAAAAAGCTTAGAGAAAATGGCTTTACTGCTTACACCTTACCTGCAAAACCAATTGATGGTTCGTTGACTAAGGTATTTGTCGGCCCTGAGCTTTCGACTGATAAATTGAAAACATACCAGAAAAAAATCAAAAAAATTAATGGTCTTCAAGGCAAAATTGTTCAATACAATCCCCTAGAAAACTAACTATTCACTATTGTTTGGTACAGCGCAAAGTCAATTTATCTAGCAGTTGGTGAGAAAGTTTTCTGTCTCTGTTAGAATCGCGCCGTCTTAACATCTATACCGGATCCCCATCTCAATGGTTTGGATTGATTACGCTATTCTCATCGTCATCGGCTTATCAACTGTCATCAGTTTGATCCGCGGATTTGCCAAAGAAGCCATGTCTTTAGTGGTATGGTTCGCTGCCTTCTTTATTGCCAGCCAATTTTATCAAGACTTAGCCGTTCATTTAACGCAAATGAGCGACGAAACCATGCGCAACGGTGTTGCCATTGCCATCTTGTTTGTCGCCTCGCTTATCTTAGGCGCATTAGTAAACTACTTATTAGGTCAACTGGTTTCTAAAACTGGTTTATCAGGTACCGATCGAGTTTTAGGCTTGTGTTTCGGTGCACTGCGCGGGGCATTAATTGTCAGCGCAATCTTATTTTTTCTGGATGCTTTTACCGGTTCGCCAAGTCAAGACTGGTGGAAAGAGTCAGAACTTGTACCCCAATTTGGTGTGGTGATTCAGTGGTTTTTTGACTACTTGGAAAACACATCTAGCTTTGTACCCAAAATATAAATATAAAACATCTTACAATGAGGAAGCTTACCCATGTGTGGTATCGTCGGAATAGTTGGTCAGTCATCGGTTAATCAAACCATTTATGATGCTTTGACCGTGCTTCAGCACCGTGGTCAAGATGCAGCAGGTATTGTGACTGTTGACAAGAGTGCGTTTCGTTTACGTAAGGCAAATGGACTAGTTAAAGACGTTTTCGAAGTTAAACATATGCAACGCCTTCAAGGTAAAGCTGGCATTGGACACGTGCGTTACCCAACTGCTGGTAGCTCGAGTGCTTCAGAGGCGCAACCTTTTTATGTTAACTCACCATTTGGTATTTCTTTAGCCCATAACGGTAACTTAACTAACACGGTTGAACTGGCTGAAAGCCTAGTTAAAAAACGTCGTCATGTTAACACCACCTCAGACTCTGAAGTTCTGCTAAACCTATTAGCAGATGAGCTTCAAGAAACTCGCAGTTTAACCTTAAGCGCTGATGAAGTATTTGATGCCGTGGCTAAAGTACACGCACAAACTCGTGGTGCTTACGCTGTTGCAGCGATGATTATTGGTCAGGGCTTAGTCGCATTTCGCGACCCTTTCGGTATCCGTCCGTTAGTGCTTGGTAAGCACGAAACTCCAACGGGTACCGAATACATGGTCGCTTCTGAAAGCGTTGCATTAGATGCCGTAGGCTTTGAAGTGATGCGTGATGTTGCGCCTGGTGAAGCGATTTATATCTCGTTAGATGGCCAGCTATTTACTCGCCAATGTGCAGTAGACCCGAGCTATGCGCCATGTATTTTTGAGTTTGTTTATTTTGCTCGTCCAGACTCAGCGATGGACAAAATTTCAGTTTATGGCAGCCGTGTAAACATGGGCGCAAAATTGGGCGCTAAAATTCAAAAAGAATGGGAAGATCATGACATTGATGTGGTTATTCCAATTCCTGAAACATCATGTGATATCGCATTAGAAATTGCCCGTTGTATGGATCTGCCTTACCGTCAAGGTTTTGTGAAAAACCGTTATATTGGCCGTACGTTTATCATGCCAGGTCAGCAAGAGCGTAAGAAGTCTGTACGTCGTAAGCTCAATGCTATTAACACTGAGTTTAAAGGTAAAAACGTATTATTAGTCGATGATTCTATTGTACGTGGCACCACTTCTGAGCAGATTATTGAAATGGCACGTGAAGCAGGCGCAAAGAAAGTTTACTTTGCATCAGCTGCTCCTGAAATCCGTTTCCCTAACGTTTACGGTATTGATATGCCAACGACCAATGAGCTTATCGCTCATGGCCGTGATGCTGACGAAATTGCAAAAATCATCGGTGCAGATGGCATTATCTTCCAAGATTTAACTGATTTGGTCGATGCTGTAGGAATGGAAAACCCTGATATTAAGCGTTTTGAAACCTCAGTATTCGATGGTCAATACATCACCAATGATGTTGACCAAGCCTACTTAGATCACTTAACACAGTTACGTAACGATGATGCTAAAGCGAACAGCAAAGACATCGGCACTAACTTAGAAATGCACAACGTCTGTCATCCTTAATTTGATGTGACGTCATTGCATTTGAAAAGCCAGCGAAAGCTGGCTTTTTTGTATCTGAAACCCAATCAAACATTTATGATATAAGATTAAATACAACCTGTTTTTACATAGTTACCCCACAAGATTGTGGTTTAGGAGAAGGGCTTAATGTCTAAAATTGAATTTACTGCAGAGCAGCGTGAAATGATGGTGCATAAAATCCAAACCTATTTTGAAGATGAACTCGATCAAGATTTAGGTCAGTTTGATGCCGAATTTCTATTGGATTTCTTTGCCAGTAATATTGGGGCGCACTTTTATAACCGTGGCTTACATGATGCAAGAGCAATATTCGAAGCACGTATCGAAACCATTGATGAAGATATATACGGTATTGAGAAAGATATAAAATAGCTATTCAAATAAATCAGTCATTTACTATTTGTACGACAAACTATTTACATTGTGCTTTTCCTCCCCTAGGTTAGTTAAAGGAACTCAATCTTAAAAGATTCAAAATGGAGAAAAGCAATGTCTCAGCCACAAAGAAATGATATCCCTCAAGAAGCATTTGATTGGTACGACGAATATGCCCACGGCGGTATGGACCGTCGAACCTTCATGAAGAAGCTGGGTACCTTAGTCGCAGTAGGTTACTCCATGAGCGTTCTGACTTCTGCATTACTACCTAATTATGCGTTAGCAGAGCAAGTATCTTTTAATGATGCCGATATCAAAGCCACCTACGAGACATTTGATTCACCACAAGGGCATGGAAAAGGCCAAGGCTACTTGGTGGTTCCTGTAAATCAAGCTGAAGGCGAAGTAGCTCCTCTGCCAGTTGTATTAGTTATTCACGAAAATCGTGGCTTAAACCCTTATGTGAAAGATGTGGCGCGTCGTTTAGCAAAAGCTGGTTTTATTGCATTTGCGCCAGATGCTTTATATCCATTAGGTGGCTATCCTGGTAATGACGATGAAGGCCGCGCAATGCAGCGTTCGATGGACAGAGATAAAATTCAGCAAGATTTTGTCGCTGCGGCTAAATTTTTAAAATCTCATGGTAACAGTAACGGAAAATTAGGCGCAGTAGGTTTTTGTTTTGGTGGTTACATCGTTAACTACCTTGCTGCAGTCGAATCTGACTTGCTTAGCGCTGGCGTGCCTTTTTATGGAACACCCGCTAAGAAAGAACTTCGTGAAAATATTAAAGCATCTTTGATGGTACAACTTGGTGAAGAAGATGAGCGGGTTAATAAATCATGGCCTGATTACGAAGCTGATTTAAATCGTTATAAAGTACCTTATCAGATGCATATGTATAAAGGCGCCAAGCATGGTTTTCATAATGACTCGACAGGCCGTTATGATGAAGCCAACGCCAAACTTGCATGGGATCGTACCATTAACTTTTTTACAGAGAAATTAAGTTAACGACCCTTCATTGATGACGTCACTATAACAGGAAGCTTCGGCTTCCTTTTTTAATGCAAAATTTTTGAACGAGTGGTTTGTTTAGCTCATTTTCATGTGACGACTCATCACTTGTTAAGGTTAAGAGACTAATAGGTGGTGAAATTACTCATTTAAGTTAACCCTGAAAATATCAAGTTACTGAATTTATTATTAAATAATAGTGGCCTTATAATTGCTTTAATCAAGTGCTCAAATTATTACATAAAGTGCATTACAGAAAATGCATTACAGAGAGTACATTACAGAGAGTACATTACAGAGAGTACATTACAGAGAGTACATTGCAGAAAGTACATTGTATTAAACGGTAAGCGCAAAGCCGCAAGCTTAACGCTAGCACTAGGTTCAACACTAAACATAAGGGATTACGATGATAAACAAACTCGCAAAGTTTCTAAAAGAGTATAAATCACTGCTCATTTTTATCGCGCTAATGAGCGTATTCAGAAGTGCAGTCGCTGATTGGTATACCGTGCCTACAGGCTCAATGAAGCCAAGTATATTAATCGGTGACAGAATTCTTGCAAACAAAATGGCTTATGATGTTCGCATTCCTTTTACTCATTTTTCCTTATATAAAACAGGCGATCCAGTTCGCGGTGATATCATTATTTTTGACTCCGAAGCTGCTGGAAATAGATTGGTAAAGCGTGTTGTTGGAGTTCCTGGTGACACAGTTTCGCTAAACAACAATCAACTAGTGATCAATAATCAAAGTATTAGCTATCAAGATGATTTAGATGTCACCGCTAAAGCTGTTCAAAAGCTTGAATTCGATACTGAGCAAGAAAGCCAAATAACAAGCAGCCATGATTTGCAGGATAAGATTGAAGATTTACTTGGCGTGGAGCATTCAATAAGAGTCAATAAATTTGGATCAAAACGCGCTAACTTTAACGAGGTGACAGTGCCACCCGGGTATTATCTTGTATTGGGTGATAATCGGGATAACAGTGCTGATTCACGTGTGATTGGGTTTGTGCCTCGCAATGAAATCATTGGACGCACAAAGCGTGTTGTGATGTCTTTTAATTATGAAAATTACTATTTACCGAGGCAAGATAGGTTTTTCCATTCCCTTGTCAGTGGCTAAAAGAGGCTAAAAGAGGCTAAATAGTCGCTAAAGCAGTTTACTATTTGTTGACCAATTAATTCAAAATAAGCCACTCATTAATGAGTGGTTTATTTTTTTATTTTCACTGAACTTAAGCCTACCAACTTTTATTTAACTTGTTTTATATCAATAAAATAAATCAGATGTTTTATAATTAAAGCCTTACAATCTTAATGCTAATTTTACATTCAATTAAAAGGACATTGCATGTCGACAGTTACTCAACAGCAAATCGGAGTGATTGCATTAGTCGTTGACGATTATGATGACGCTATTGCCTTCTACACTCAAAAACTACAGTTTACCTTGGTCGAAGATACCGATTTAGGTGGCGGAAAACGTTGGGTGTTAGTGTCACCGCCAAATGGCAATGGCACCAAGTTGCTATTAGCCCAAGCCAGCAATGAAACTCAAAAGCTGTCGGTGGGTAATCAAACTGGAGGTCGGGTATTTTTGTTTCTTCAAACTAACGACTTTTGGCGTGACTATAAGTTAATGCTGGCCAATGAAGTGGTATTCAATGAGGAACCTAGGATAGAAGAATATGGCACTGTCGTGGTTTTCCAAGATTTATACGGCAATAAATGGGACTTACTTCAGTTGAATTCGTAAGTTGAATAAGCATGTTGAATAAGCCTGTTTAATAAAGCGATAACAGTGGTATTTTAAGCTGCGTTAAATGCAGTGATGAAGTTTAATTATTCGTTTATTGAGGTAATGAATGGGAATGGTGATTGCTTTTATTTTATGGGCTGTGACAGTGGTTTTTTCTGCTATCACTATTGGGGTTATTCATCTGTGCAATAAAAAAGCTAAGCAGCGAGAGGTTAACAGCAAGTACATGCTTCATATTGCCATAAGCTCAATACCATTGTGGTTGTTGATTTTCTATTTCCCTGTTAATGATTATACATCTCATAATGATCTCGATGTTCTGATAATGGTATGGTCAAGCAAAACTGCACTGACGATATTGAGTCCTGCAGTCACCGCTATTGTTATTTTAATGGGGCGTACTATGAATGCGCAGCGTGAATGATTAATAGCAAACACATAGCCTATTATTACATAGAACCAAAGACAAAATTCGCTCTGGTTGCGGGTTTAAATAGCAGGCATAAAAAAAGCAGTGTTAACACTGCTTTTTTGATCAAAATTTATAGAGCTTTGTTGCCACTTTTAGGCTGAATAAACTCAATCAAGTTTAATCAAAAAGTGCTAGTCAGCATATCGACTAACTCAGTTTCAGTGGTTGGCATTTTAGCAAGTTCAACCATTTCTGGTGAACCACCATTTAACATGTAAGCACTTGTGGTCAAATGATCATGATGAAACCATTTCCCGTTTACGCAGACGTCTGTGTAACACTTCTCACATTGCTTCAATTCCATAACGGGCTCCTGAGCTCAATATTTGCGATAACTAAACCTATCCCAAGAATTCGTTAACAATGATGATCTGGATCAACTTTATTTCAGCTTTAATGATGGGAACTTAGATGAAACGTTTGTTTTTGGCGGTATAAAAAGTCAATTGTATGGCAATAGGGGCGATTTTATATTCTTTGTTTTTCGGTTATGAAAATTAACTACAAAAATAGCCTAATTAAATACTGAACAGCTAGATATAGAAGCCTTTAATTGTTATTTAAACTCGCTCAGGTGTTATTTATTGCCAGTTCTTTTTAAATCTAATTTCAGTGAATATTTACTGTTAATAATAACTGTAATTATATACAGTAGGAGCCATATTATTTAAAATACAGTGTTAAGAGCGCTTCCCAATCTAGATGGTTAGACTTGAATGATTCTATATATTGCCGAGAAACCAAGCTTAGGCCGAGCCATAGCTGATGTATTGCCAAAGCCACACAAAAAAGGTGATGGTTACATTATGACCGCCAACGGTGATTGTGTTTCATGGTGTGTGGGACATTTATTAGAGCAAGCCGAACCCGATGCTTACGATCCAGCTTACAAGTCTTGGCAGCTAGCTCACCTTCCAATTGTGCCTGAACAATGGAAATTGAAGCCGAAATCAAAAACACGTTCGCAATTGTCTACCTTGAAGAAACTGATTAAGCAGGCTTCGAGCTTGGTTAACGCTGGCGACCCCGACAGAGAAGGGCAGTTGCTGGTGGATGAAGTCATTTCTCATTCAGGGGTAAAAGCCGATAAGATTGCTCAAACTCAACGCCTGCTGATCAGTGATTTAAATCCTTCGGCAGTAAAAAGAGCGCTTGGCCAAATGCGAACCAATAAAGAGTTTGTGCCACTTTCAACCTCTGCATTAGCTCGTAGCCGAGCTGATTGGTTATATGGCATGAATATGACCCGCGCTTATACCATTCAGGGTAAAAAGGTGGGCTATCAAGGGGTATTATCGGTTGGACGAGTCCAAACCCCTGTACTTGGGTTAGTCGTGAGGCGTGATGAAGAAATCGCGAACTTCGTTCCTAAACCTTTTTATGAAGTGTTAGCGCATTTATTAACTGAGCAAAATGAATCATTCACTGCTAAGTGGAAACCCAGTGAAGCGTGTCAGCCATATATGGATGAAGAAGGGCGGGTACTGGCAAAAGGCCTAGCTGAAAATGTTGTTGGTCGCATTAGCAATCAATCCGCTGAAGTGACCCAAATCGAAGCTAAGAGTAAACGCCAAAATCCACCGCTGCCATACAGTTTATCGGCATTACAAATTGATGCGGCTAAACGATTCGGTATGAGTGCTAAAGAAGTATTGGATATATGCCAAAGCTTGTACGAACGTCATAAATTGATTACTTATCCTCGCTCAGATAGTCGTTACTTACCGGTTGAGCAACATGGTTTAGCACCGCATGTGATTAATGCAATCACTAAAAACGATCCCTCTTTAACGGCAAAAGCAGATGCACCAAATGCTAAGCTTAAATCTAAAGCTTGGGATGATAAAAAAGTTGATGCTCACCACGCAATTGTACCCACTGAAAAGGTCAGTAATTTAGCTAATCTGTCATCAAAAGAAGCCAAGTTATATTCCCATATTGCTAGACAATACTTAGCGCAGTTTTACGCTGCATATTTATATGACGAAACACTGGTTGAAGTCACTATTGAGGGCGGTTTATTCACTACCAAAGCTAAACAAGAAACCTCACTGGGCTGGAAACAGCTTTTTGCATCAGGCAGTTCTAGTAGTAATAGTTCTAGTCGCAATAACTACAGCAATAATGGTGTTAATACCAAAAAAGAAGATGATGATGAGTTAGCAACCCTGCCTGCGCTAGTAAAGGGACAGCAATTACAAAGCCTAAATGGAGAGCTCGTTGAAAAAATAACTCAACCACCAAAGCATTTTACCGATGCCACATTATTAGGGGCAATGACCGGAATTAACCGTTATGTCACCAATGCAGATGTGAAAAAAATCCTCAAAGATACCGATGGATTAGGCACTGAAGCCACACGTGCAGGTATCATTGAGTTGCTATTCAAGCGTGGCTATTTACAGCGCCAAGGCAAGGCGATTGTAGCAACGGCTGTGGGAAGCGGTTTGGTGAACTCATTGCCCGAATCTGCTACAACGCCAGATATGACAGCGCTGTGGGAAAGTAGCCTAGATGCCATAAGTCAAAAGCAATTACGTTACGATGCGTTTATGACACCATTAATCACTCAACTGAATGAACTGATAACTCAAGCTGCTAATCGATTACCCAATGCCTTATCTGGGGTAACGGGTCCTGGTTATAAAAAGCGTCGCTCAGGTTCAAAAGGCGGTTATAAACGTAAATCATCTACCAGCACCTCCAAGGGGACTGCTAAATCAGCAAGAAACACCAAAAGCCGCAGCGCTAAGTAATTTATTGGTTGAGATTGGTTGATACATTTTACTGAATTGTGTTGCGATTTTGTTTGTTTTAGGTAATCTAGCGCGTCAGGAAATTGCTATGTTATTTAAATCATTAGGAAGTTTATGAATATCAAGGATGTTATTACCCCTTCTTCGCTTTTAAAAGCGATACCATTTTTATTGCTCATCGTTGCTGTGTTTAACTCTTACTACATCGTCATTGAAGGCCATGTTGGTGTGGTAAAACGCTTCGGAGAAGCAAAAGATCAGCAAAACCCGGGCCTACATTTTAAAATTCCTTTTATTGAAACAGTAGAAGTGATTGAAGTCCGAACCCGTAAAAATGCGGAAAAAATGGCCTCAAGCACTAAAGAACAGATGCCAGTCACCATTGAAGTATCGGTTAACTGGACGGTTAATAAAGAAGCCGCATTAGAACTTTTTAAAAGCTACGGTGGTTTGAGTCAATTTGAGCAGCGTATTTTAGACCCTCGATTCCGCTCAGCAACAAAAGATACGATTCCTCAGTTTGAAGCTGAACAATTGATTCAAGACAGAGCCAGTGCTATTCAAGGTATCGAACGTCGACTATCTGAAGAAATGGCTGATTTTCCGGTTGTCGTTGATAACATTCAAATTGAAAATATTATCTTGCCGCAAAAGTACATTAACTCTATTGAAATTAAGCAAACTGAGAAAAACTTAGCTGCGGCAGAAGAGCATAAACTTGAAAGACAGCGCCTAGAAGCATTACGCGCAGTGAACACGGCTGATGCTAAAGCAAAAGGTATTTTAAAGATTGCTGAAGCAGAGGCTCAGTCTATTTTATTAAGAGGTAAGGCTGAAGCTCAAGCGATTGAGGCTAAAGCCAAGGCGCTTAAAAACAACCCGTTAATCGTCACCTTAACTGAAGCGCAAGCATGGGACGGAAAATTACCGACTACCATGATGGGTGAAGGTGTGATGCCAATAATGGATATTCGCGAGAATCAGGCTAACTAGTTCTTAATGACTGATTCAAGTTTTCTCGATTAACCGTGAAGCGCAATAGCAATATTGCGCTTTTTTATTGTTGTTTATTGAGTACATAGTTTATTCAATATAAAGTTCGTTAATTTTTACTACTTTCGCTAATCTGTGAGCTTAAATAAATCGTTTATCTTGGGCTGAAAGGGTTAATGGATAATGGATAAATTGGGAATGCAGCAATATTATCGTAATCGAGTAATAGGGATTAAAAATTCAGCTTCAGTTGTTGCTGTTACTACACTTGTAGCGCTAATACTTGCTATTACATTGATAGGCTCAGCAAAACCTTCTTTGGCTGAAAGTGCTCTAGTTCAGGCTGACAATAGTGTTATCTCAACAGGTATTTGGCACGAAAATTTTGATGAGCAAAGTTTAGATAAGTGGTCATATATTTTACATCCTCAAGGTATTAGCATTCGGCCAAAACCGAATCCAGCTATTACTTCTGCATTACCCCCAACTTCAACCTCCGCTATGGCTCAAGATTATGCAGCTTTAATTGAGATTACAGGTGAACAATCCTATCTTTGGCGTGGTATCGATGCACTTAATCGTGTTGAGTTACAGCATAAGCCTGCATATACCAGAGAAGGCCAAACGACCATTGTAAGCTGGCAGTTTATGCTTCCTAACTTGTTCAGTGATGACACCCATCAAATAGCGTATTGGGAGTCCGATAAAACCTATCGACAGAGTTATCGATTACAACTTAATGGTGCAAGAATGAGTTTGGTATCTAATATTGCCAAAACGGTAGTGATTGGTGATCAACCTGAAACTCAAAACGTCCAACAAGCCTTATGGCAGTTTGACGATATAAAAACAAACGTTTGGTATACCGTTAAGTTAGCAACCCGTTGGTCGATGAATAAAGGCCATATACAAGTATCATTGGATAACCAACAGCAAGTCGATTTAACCTTACAAACCTTAGTTGCCAGCAATGAGAATATGTTTGTTCAGTTAGGGGTTTTACGTGAGCGCTCTGAGCGAGTCGAATCAATCTGGTTAGATGATGTGAAAGTCAGTCATTTTTAATCTGCATTACTATTTTCGATTCTTATATTCGTCGCTTGTGAGTTAACCAGCTATCAAACCAGTAAATCGGTCAATTTATGCTCCCTAATATTGTGGCGTAAAATGGTAACTTTTGATGCCAGCCTCAACCTATAATTTCTGCCATTACAAGATGATTAAACAACATCAAATAGAGGCAGGTTATGACACATTCGGTTCCTACTACTATCCCTAAAACCAAACCCGCAGCAGGTTTTGTTAGTCGCTACAAAACGATATTCATTATTTTAATGACCCTTGTATTTATCGCCATCGGCTCAGTTGTATTAGCCAGCGGTTTTACTGTGCACCATCAAGATATTCCAGCGGATTATTGGACCACCACATCCGCGCTTAAAGGGAAATTACTTGATACCGAGATTTTTATCGGCGCACTGACCATGATGCTGATAGTCACGATTTGCTTAGCAATTTGGGGATATTGGAAACTGCACTCATTACCTAAAAAACATGCAGAACATACGGGACAAGCCAAATTGGTGTTTTGGCTATGCACTATCGGCTTTTTTTATAACGAATTGTGGATAGCAGCCATCTTAATTGTAGTAACCGACTGGAAAAAAATTACTGCAGTGATAAAAGGGAGACAAGCATAATGAAAGAGCTACTTTACCCATATATATTGATTTGCTGGATTTTGTTAAAAACGGGCTTAGTCAAGCGCACAACGGCTAATTACATTTCAATGGTTGTGGTGGGCGTGCTGATTAACTTAGCAGTGTTTTTCGCCCATCGATTTTATTCGCCAGTGGATTTAACTGACTCATCGGTTGTGAGAGCGCAAACGGCGATTTTAAGTCCGATAACTGAATCAATCGACCAATACTACGTTGAGCATAATCAGCGTGTTGAAAAAGGGCAGTTATTATATACCTTGGTAAATAACGAAGAGAGTAATAGCTTGCGCCAAATTGAAGCTGAAATTAACAGCCTAGATAGCGAAATTAGCCAAACAGAACAAGACTTAGCAAGACTGACTCAAGTTAAAAACGTGGTAGCAAAACGCGATATTGACCAATATCAGTCAACGCTCAGCTCGCTAAGGTTTGACCGTGAGTCATTGCTAGCGCAGCAGCAACAAGCTGAATTTGAAAATAACCAACTTGAAATTCGTGCGCCTTTTGATGGTGCGATTACTCGAATCGACACTGCAGCAGGCTCAAGAGTGGGTAACATTCAACTGTGGAATACTGAGACGAAGATTTTAGAAATGCGTATCCCTGATCAATTATGGAATAGGGTGAAGCAAGGCCAGTTTGCTGAGTTTTATATTGATGCTTATCCAGGTCATATTTTTCGAGGTAGAGTACATTCAATTTCATTAGCAACAGGTGAAGCTAGAGGTAGTCATGGTAGCCAAGAGCAAGGTGTTGCTCAGCAACTTATTAATAACTCGAAAAACATTGGCCGCACCGTGTTAATTGAATTCACCGACCCTGAAGGGATTGAAATTCCCATTGGTGCTCGAGGCTCTGCGTGGATATCAACTGAAAAGCCGTTTTCATTATTAGGTCCAATCGATATGTTAGGCGCAGCCACGTTAAGACTTAAAGCAATGAAGAGTTATTTTGGCGCCTTTTGATTTAGGCACTCCTTATTTAGGTTGCCTCATTCCTAAACACTCTAATGCCGAAGCATTTTAATGATCAAATTGAGCTTGCTGGAGCTTAATTTAATCGGCATTAGTAACTTATTTGTTTGAATATTGTTGATAACTGGTTACTATTGATAAGCAAGTTAATCGTTTATAAACACAGATAAATTAGAGGTTTACTATGTCAGAAGAACAAACCACGCTAGCTAGACCATTACATGGTTTTAATAGCCCACAACGTTATTTTGTAGGTTATACCTTAGCAGTGTTAGTTGATTTAACTGTGTTGAACTTACTTGCTGAGTATTGGCAACATATCACCGTGTCGTCTTTTTCGGTAACCTTGTTAGTTGCCATTTTACTGCAATTATTACTCAAGCTAACTATTGCATTTGAACACAAGTTAGCTGATCACTTTAAGAGTAAACCGGGTACGGCGCCAAAGATTTACCGCGCGTTAAGCACATGGGCAATTTTGTTCTTTTCAAAAATTATTATGCTTGAAGCGATTAACTTAGCATTTGGTGACAGCATTACCTTTACCGGGCCGTTCAACGGAATTGTTGCCTTCTTTGTATTGGTATTTGGGATATTAATCGCTGAGTTTTTGGTTTCGAAAATTTACTTTTCACTGCGTGATAAACCGACTAACGAAGCAACAGCTGAAACTGCTTAAGATTATTTATCTTGCATGAAGGGAGCTAAAATTATTGAGGCTCCCTTTAGTTTTTGCAACTCAAATGACAAATGGTGTTAGTAAAATACAGTTGAATTTACCGAAGAATTTAAGCCAAAAAAAATGAGTAAGCCAATAAAGGATTACTCATAAAAATTCACTAGTTCACAACATAAAGGGCGGAACACGAGTGATTATGCGCCTTTATGCTTAAACGAAAATTAAATTAGTCATTCACATTGTGATCTCAAGCCGTTTTTTGACCAAAAGTCATATTATCTCAACGACTTTTGACGATTTAATGAAATCAGCTTATCTAACACTCGTTCACCATCAATACGAATACCATTGTGCTCATATTCAGATGTTAGCCAATATTGAAGGTTATCAACCAAGACCGCTGTTTCGAGGCTGTAATTCATATCAACATACATATCTTCGCTATAAATTGCTGCTGTAACGGGCACTGTGTTTTGCATTAACACATCAACGTCATATAAATTGCTCCAATCAGATTTACTGGCAATAGCATCGGCTAAGGTTTTAAGCGGCTTTAGTTGGTTAAATTGCTCAAACATCCATGGATAAATCATCTCGCCAGTAAATAACAGGCGTTGACCTTTTTGATAATTAAACTGCTGGAACTGCTCTCTTACTCGGTGGGCTGACCAATTAGCACCTTGCTGATGGAACTGCTGGCAATAAATCGATTCATGCATTAAAGCAAAAATAGGGTTGGTATTGTAGTCCAAGAACTGACTAAATTGATGTAAGAAAAGCGGATTAATCTGCTTGCCTGAAGCTGTGTCAATTAATGCTTGCTCTAACAGGTAATACACTGCTTCAGGGCCTTGTTCCATCCCGATATTAACCCCAAGTAACTGTAGCATTTCAACGGTGAGTTGTTCACCTGTGGCTAATGAAACTTGGTTGTTATCTACGTATTCAGCAAGCTCAGCGGTTAATTGCTCTGCATCTTTAAAGCGGCGATAAAAGTCATTATTCTTTTTAATCACACGTTGATAGGTCGCTTTGTAAACATCATCAGCGCGGCGAGTTAATGATGGAATACCGCCGGTAATAAAGGCTTCTTTAATCGAATCTGGCGCAGCAGACAGGTAGTGCAATACACAAAAACCACCAAAGCTTTGGCCTAAAATGCTCCACTGAGTATTGTTGGTCAGTTTAAGGCGAATAAACTCAGCGTCGCGAATAATATTGTCAGCTCGAAATTGGCTAACGTACTCTACTTGCTGTTCAAGGGGTAAATGGCTCAGCGTGACATGATTAATTAAACTTGAAAGGCCGGTGCCTCGTTGGTCGAGTAAAATAACCCGATACTCTTGCAAAGCACGTTTTATCCAGCCGCTATTTTCAATGGGTCTAACTGCACCAAAACCTGGGCCACCTTGAAAATACACTAAATAAGGTAAGTCTTTTTGTTGGTTTTCAGTACTGACTATTTCACGAGCAAATACCGTTATTTTCTCTCCTTCTGGTTGCTGATAATTGAGCGGAACCGAGAAAAAATGTTTCTTTGAAACAATACCTGAGAGAATGCTGTCCATTTGCATGCCGTACCTGTGAAGAGAGACTAGAGAAAGGTAGTATTGTAGAAAGCTTAACTATCGATCACAATGAAAACTTAAGCTGAATTAGCTAAGTTTTGTTAGCAAAAGCTAATTTATGTTTGTAATTGTTTATAATCGCTTCAACTCACTCTTATAACTCACCTTTAAATACAGTTTGATTGTTAATGATCTATTCATATTAAAATAAGGAATTAAGAGTAAATTAACCTTGTTTATTGCTTAAATAAATACATTGAATGTACGGTCTATATATCAAGTTGGCATCAAGCGTTCGTGTGATTGTGATTTTTTTTATAAATATTTAAAAGATAGATCAAACTTTTTTACGCCACTTGAAGCATAATAAGCTCAAAGCAAACACTTGCTACTGTGAGGAAATAAGAAATGAAATATCAAATCATTCCAGTTACCCCGTTCCAACAAAATTGTAGTGTGATTTGGTGTGAAAAAACCAAACTAGCAGCAGTGGTTGATCCTGGCGGAGACATTGATCGCATTGTGACCGAAGTCAGTAAGTTAGGGCTTACTTTAGATAAAATTTTATTAACTCACGGTCATATTGATCATGTTGGTGGTGCTAAAATGCTCGCTAATCAACTCAATATACCGATTATTGGACCGCATATTGCTGACCAATTCTGGCTAGAAAACTTAGCTAAGCAGAGTCAAAATTTTGGTTTCCCGCATATAGATTCTTTTGAACCAACTCAGTATTTAAACGAAGGCGATGAAGTCACTATTGGTGAGCAAACCCTAGCAGTACTGCATTGTCCAGGCCATACACCAGGTCACGTGGTATTTCACTCAAAAGAGTCGCATCTTGCATGGGTTGGTGACGTCCTATTTAGAAGTTCAATTGGCCGAACTGATTTCCCGCAATCAGATCATAAACAGCTGATTAACTCAATTACGCAAAAGCTATGGCCTTTAGGCGACAAGGTGAGTTTTATTCCGGGTCATGGCCCTATGTCTACTTTTGAAGAAGAGCGACAGCACAACCCATTTGTGGCAGATCAGTTACTGGCTTAAGCCAGTCGATATATCGGGATATAAAGTTACATTTTTTTACCTATTATCCGCACCTATGCAAACCAGCGAGTAGCCTGACTCGCTGGCAATCCTCCCTCGAGTTTACATGGTTTATTACATTCTTTAGCCTTCACTAATCTTTGCATTATTGACATCCTTTGTTAGCTTATAAGCTCCAACACAACAATGTGCTGGCAATGACTCGTATCTTAATACGTTACGGGTTAATTAAGGATTGATTGAGCAGGCAAGGATTTATGGCGCATCACTTATTATCACTATTGGATATTTGGGCTGAAAAACCGCAACTCGAATGGGCATTAGCTGTTATTACTTCGGTTGAAGGCTCATCTTACCGTAAGCCGGGTGCCATGATGTTATTTGACCCGTTAGGTAAAACACTGGGAATGCTCAGTGGTGGTTGTCTAGAGGCCGACTTACGCCGACATGCACAGCAAGCTATTCAAACTCAACAAGTGCTTCATCTCACTTATGATGCTACCGATGAAAACGACACTAGTTATCAGCTAGGTTGTGGTGGGTTAGTTAATATCATGATGGTGCCATTATTGGCTGACAACCATTACCTTGGTTTACCTATGCTACATCAGCAGTTAACCCGTGGTTATCACGGTCAGTACCAACTGTCTCTTAATCACAATGCTAGCCATGCTGGTGAGATGTCAGGTAGATTTATTGCCTCAGATACCGATAAACCAATTCAAAGTAACGATTTATCGAATAAAACTCGGCAACTCACTATGGCGGATAAAGATTATTTATCGATTCCTGTTCGTGCACCATTTCATTTAGGCATATTCGGCGGTGGATTAGATGCACAGCCTTTAGCGGCAATGGCTGCCCAATTAGACTGGAAAGTTACCGTATTTGATAGTCGCTCAGCCTATGCTCGCAGCTATGATTTTCCGGTTGCTAAAATCAATAAAACCCCACTGCAACAACTTAAAAGTGACACATTAACTCAATTAGACGCTGCTGTTGTGATGAATCACAATCTTGAGTTAGATGCACTAGCACTTAGCGCATTACAGCCCACCGATATCGCTTATATCGCGTTATTAGGCCCTGGGCACAGACGCGATAAAGTGCTAGGTTTAGCCAAGCTTTCACAGCAAGAGTTCAGTGGCTTCTTTTCAGCGCCTGCAGGACTCGCGCTCGGCGGCGAATTACCGAGCTCGGTAGCAATAAGCATATTATCCCAGTGTCATGGGGTGCTCCATCATAGCATCGGTAAAGATGATGATTTATGCCGCTTAGATAGGGTCATGGGCTAGTGACTTTTTTATCTAAAGCCCCCAAAGTGATCAGCGTGATGTTGGCTGCGGGTCAAAGCACACGGTTTGATGGTGCAAAGCTTGCTGCCACAGTATCAGGCCCAGAAGTGAAAGACCCAGATCCACAAGCTGAAAACCACAGCTTGCTGACGCATAGCTTATTGGAATTAACTCAAGCTGCTGAGCAAATAGATATTGGTAAACCTTGCGTAATTTTGGGCGGTCATATTGATGAATTATCTCCATTGGTGCCAATGAATACGCCGATACTCATCAATCAAGACTGGCAATCGGGTATTGCCAGTTCGGTGGACATGGCCGCCAAATATGCCCAAGCTGAAAAAGCTGATGCCTTGCTATTAAGCCTTGCTGATCAAGTGGCTATTTCCCATTTACATTATTTAAGCCTCTATCGTTTGTTTTGTCTTTTTGGTCAAACGACAGCTGCTTATTATCAACAAAACCCAGGTGTGCCAGCCATATTCCTTGCTGAAGACTTTGATGCCCTTCAGCAATTAACTGGCGATTCAGGGGCTAAAAAACTATTAAAACAACATTTAACTAATCAAACCTTGGCCGTCTTTCCGTTAGAGCAAGCCGCCATTGATATTGATACCAAAGCCGATCTTAGCTGGTGGTTGGCTAACAAGGAGTAAGTGATGACGCAACAAAAGCAAACACTTGAAGTGAACGGTAAGAGTTTCACCCTAGATGCAGACCCTAATATGCCTATCTTATGGGCACTGCGGGATATCTTAGGGTTAACTGGCACCAAGTACGGCTGCGGCGCTGGCCTTTGTGGAGCCTGCACTGTGCATATCGATGGTTCACCTGTACGTGGTTGTTTAACCAGCATTAAGCAGGCCGCAGGTAAATCTGTAACGACCATTGAAGGGCTTGAAGCTGAAAAATTAAAAGCAGCTTGGGAGAAACACAACGTCCCGCAATGTGGTTACTGCCAAGCTGGGCAACTTATGTCAGCGGCAGCGTTACTTAACACCACAGCCAAACCTTCTGAAGCGCAAATCGATGATGCGATGTCAGGCAATATTTGTCGCTGCGGCACTTACCCCCGTATTAAAGCTGCGATCAATACCGCAGCAGACAATCGTAAAGCGGAGGCATAACCATGACCACATTTACCGCAGTTGAAAATATTAGCCGTCGTAATGTGCTTAAACTATTTGGCGCAGTGGGCGGCGGATTAGCACTAGGAGCCTCAGGTTTAGCGTGGAGTCCTATGGCAATCGGTCAAGAGGCAAGCGCTCAAGGCAAGCAAGCACAGCTGAATATCTTTATCGCCATTGGCGAAGATAATAAGGTGTATTTAACCTGTCACCGCTCAGAAATGGGTCAGGGGATCAGAACAGGTGTGCCACAAGTTTTAGCCGATGAATTAGAAGCCGATTGGGATCAAATTGTTGTCGTACAAGGCCTAGCAGATGAGCAGTATGGCAGTCAAAACACCGATGGCAGCCGCAGTATTCGTAAGCATTATCAAAAAATGCGTCAAATGGGCGCAACAGCAAGAAGCATGTTAGAGCAAGCCGCCGCTAATCAGTGGCAAGTCTCACCATCAGATGTGTATGCAAAGGCAGGTGAAATCCATCACAAAACCAATGGTAAAAGCCTGTCATTTGGTGAGCTAGCGATTGCAGCGTCTGCTCTGCCAACACCCGCACTTGATAGTGTGGTACTAAAACCAGCATCTAAATTTACTCACATTGGTAAGTCGCCCACCATTGTGGATATGGACGATATGCTTAACGGCAAAGCTGAATATGGTTTTGATGTCAAAGTAGCAGGAATGGTGCACGCCTCAATTACTCGCCCGCCAGTGTTTGGTAGTGATGTGGCTACCTTAGATGATAGCGCCGCTCGTCAAGTCGCAGGGGTGTTAGATGTCATACAAATCCCGATATCAAAAGGTGCGCCGTTATTTCAGCCGCTTGGCGGAGTTGCCGTTATTGCAACCAATAGTTGGAGTGCGCTGCAAGGGCGTAAAGCGTTAAAAATCACTTGGACAGACTCTGCTAACAGCCAATATGACTCGGATGCCGATTTAATTGAGCTTGTAAAACGCGTCGGGGAGTCTGGCACGGTTATTCGTCAATTGGGCGATTCTGTTACTGATTGGAGTAACGATAATAGTTTGTCAGCTGTTTACACCGTACCGTACTTAACCCATGCCATGATGGAGCCGCCAGCGGCTGCGGCATCAGTGACTAAAGATAGTTGCGAAATTTGGGCATCAACCCAAACGCCGCAAAGTACTCAAAAGAATGTCGCTGGCGTTTTAGGCTTAAAAGACGAGCAAGTTAAAGTGAATGTCACCTTGTTAGGTGGCGGCTTTGGGCGTAAATCGAAACCTGACTTTAGCGCTGAAGCTGCATGGTTATCACAAAAAATAGCTAAACCCGTCAAACTGCTATGGAGCCGTGAAGATGAAATTCAAAACGGGTATTACCATGCTATTAGTGCACAGCATTATCAAGCTAAGTTAGATGGCAATAACGCCCCAACGGCATTACTTGCCCGAACAGGTTTCCCGTCGATTAGCTCAACTTTTGCCGAAGGCGTCGATATGCCATCAGCAGGGGAATTAGACCTTGGTTTTTCGGATATGCCGTTTAACCTAAGCCAAATTCAGCTGGAGTCAGTCAAAGCAACGGCGCATTCTCGTATCGGTTGGATGCGTTCAGTGTGTAATATTCAGCATGGTTTTGGTGTCGGCAGCTTTGTCGATGAACTTGCTGTCAATGCAGGCAAACCCTGTATTAGCATGTGGCGTGAGCTATTGGGCAAACCGCGACATGAAAAGCTTGAAAACCAAGTGGTTAAATACGGTAACTATGGCGAGACTCTAGAAGACTTCCCCATTGATATTGGCCGCTATTTAGGTGTGATTGATGCCGTTGAAAAGGCCATGGCTAATCAGCCTAAAATCAAAGCCAATCAAGGCTGGGGTTTTGCCGTGCATCGCAGCTTCGTCAGCTATGTTGCTGTCGCCACATTAGTTGAAATGGATGGTGACAAGCTAAAGGTTCTGAAGAGTATCGCGGCGATTGATGCAGGCACAGTTGTCAACCCTGACCGCGTGCACTCACAAACTGAAGGCGCCATCATATTTGGTTTAAGCCTCGCGATGATGGGCGAAATTAGTTACAAAGACGGTAAAGTCGAGCAATCAAATTTCCATAACTATCCGCTGCTACGCATCGGCCAGTCACCAGAAATTGAAACCATTATTGTTGAGTCAGATGCCAAACCTGCAGGCGTCGGTGAACCGGGCGTGCCGCCAGTGGCCCCTAGTTTAACCAATGCCATATTTGCAGCCTCTGGTAAACGTTATCGCGATTTACCGCTGAGTAAAGTGCTGAAGATGTAGCATTAAATCCTTGAGTGATAACTATGCCCAAGCTTTATGTTCAACCTGTAGCAATAATAATTTGGCCATTGCTGCTGGGTAACTATTTGCTATATCGTATAAAAACATAACTAGGCATTTATGAAAGGGACGCAAAACGCTTGGCTTGGGCTCCTTCGTCGCTAATTTTAGCCAAGCATTTATGCGCCCCATATTGCGACGTTAGAGAGCTGTAGGAATATCGAATTATGTATCTAGGCAAGTGTTTATGCGGCGAAGTGCAAATAAAAATAAATGGTGAAATCAGTGACATTATTCACTGTCATTGTTCTTTGTGCAGAAAAAATAGCGGTACAGCTTTTGCCACAAATGGTTTCATAAGCTCTGTAGATTTAGAGATTACATCAGGCAAAAATAGCTTAAGCAAATTTTCATTTAAGCCAGGTAAAAATAGGTATTTCTGCACTAATTGTGGTTCTCCAGTTTATAGTTCAAATGAACAAGATCCTACACGTTATAGATTAAGGCTGGGTATTCTTGATTCAGATATAGAAGAACGCCCAATCTCTCATAATTTTGTTTCGTCAAAAGCAAATTGGGAAGAATTAGATGTTAAGCTTCCAAGATATGACTCGTTCGAGCCTAGCCGTAAATAGCTCTCTAACAAGTTGTTAAACTAGGACAAAAAACAGTTGGCTTTTGTCACTTCGTTCCTCATTTTAGCCAACTATATTTTGCCTGTTAACAGGGTGTTATCTTTCTCGACAACATTAGAGTCAAGCATCATGAAAAAAATAATAATTACCTATCTTCTTTGTTTTGTATGTACCACTTCACTCGCTGCATCTAAGTCAAATTTAATGAGCAATGAGGCCATTGGTAGGTTGCCATCAACAAGCTTTCCCGAAAGTGGCGCTGAGTATTGGGCTCAGAGAAATCAGGCAATCCACTTAGCTAGAAAAAGCGAGTGGGACAAAGCTATCCCATTACTTAAAAGCCTTACTCAAGAATACCAAGATGATGGTGATACTTGGTTTATGCTGGGGCATGGTTATCTGCAAACCGATCGATGCGAGCAAGCCATACCTGCGCTAAAACAAACATTGGAACTCGGTACAATCATGACAGGGCTCAAGTCGGCAGGCTCGCCGTCTAACGACATAATGATTAAAATTGCTCAGTGTTATTCAGCTTTGGGGAATAAATCACAAGCTCTTGATTGGATAAAGACAGCCCTTGAATTTAGGTGGGATGACAGAAAGTCACTTATTGGTAGTCCCAAGTTTCAAAAACTCGTTGATAATGAAAGCTATCAGCGGCTTTCGGGGGAGTACCTTGAATCAGGGTTATCAAGAAACGATGCCTGGTTGGTAGATTTACAATTTTTACTTGATGAGATTAAACGTCTTCATGTTGATACTTATCATCACGTTTCTGAAGGTGAGCTTGAACTTCAAGCAAAAGCAATAGCACAGAATATTCCGAACCTAAGCGATCAGCAAATCGTTTTCCAGTTTATGGAACTTGTCGCTAGTGTTGGTAATGGACATAACTTTATTGTTCCTACTCACTCCAAAAAAGGCTCATTTACTCGCTTACCTGTCCAGTTTTATAAATTTAGTGATGGTCTTTATATTGTTAAAACAAATGCAGATTATCAGCATTTACTTGGGCGGAAAGTGATATCAATTGCAGATACGCCTATTGAAAAAGCAATGGAAAAGATAGCTAGTGTAAATGCCAGGGATAATGAGATGCAACAATATTGGCTAGGGCCATATTATTTGGCTTTACCTGAGGTACTAGAGGGGCTTGGCATCGTAAAAAGTGCAGAGGAAGTTCTCTTAACTTTAGCTGATAAAAATGGCAAAAATGAACGAGTCAAATTATCGGGAGAGTCGTTCAATTTTAGAGGTTTTCCTACATTACCTAAGTTAGAAGGCGCAAATGTTCCGGATTATTTACAACAAAAGAATGAAAATTACTGGTATCAGGAAAACAAAAAAGATAATTACCTTTTCGTGCAGCTAAATGCTATTGCTCAGAATAAGTCCAAGTCTATTGCACTATTTAGCAAAGAGATCCGCCAAGTCTTATCAAAAAGTAAGATAAAAAATCTGGTACTGGATTTACGCCACAATAGTGGTGGCAATGGCTCAATTTTACCACCGCTAACTAGGGCGTTGATTCACTTTGTTGAACAGAGCGAAGAAAATAAGCTATTTGTTATCGTTGGCAGAAATACCTTTTCAGCGGCACATTTATTACTTGCTGATATTAATCGCTTAACAGACGCCATCATCGTAGGCGAGCCCAGTGGCAGTAGGCCTAATCATCTTGGTGAGGCGGGCTGGTTTAAGCTTCCCTATAGTGGTGTATGGGGGATAATTTCTTCTCAATATCATCAAGCTTCAAAGGCTGAAGATCATCGTATCTGGATCGCACCTCATATTCCTGTAAATCTGTCGTCGGACAGCTACTTTAAAGGTAAAGACCCTGCGATGAAGCAAATACTCGACGTAATCGAAAGGTAACAAGCCAATCAAGCGGGACTATGCTCTTCCCCCAGTTTAGTAGACACCTCCTCATCACTTTGAGGAGGCTAAAATGCCTAGATATACCCAACCAAGAAAGACATGGTTTTATCCTGTAAAATTCAAAATCAAAGCAGTCCAGCTAAGCTTAAGAGATGATGTCATGTCTAAGGATGTTGCTCTAGCTCTTGATATTCACCCGTTAATGCTGAGTCGTTGGCGAAAAGAATACAAAGAAGGTAAGTTTTCTAAAGCCCCTCGCTATCCAAGCAACAATGAAATTATGAGTAAGCTACCCACTAAAAATGAACTGAAGGCTCTCCAGAAACTAAAGAAAGAAAATCAGCGGCTTAAGCAGGAGAACGACTTGCTAAAAAAGTGGCAACGGTATCTGGCGGAAGTACATCAGAACGATTTGGATTCATCCAAAAGTTCGGACAAACACTAGGCGTCAAATACCTATGCTCTTGGCTAAAAGTATCACGTAGTGGTTACTATGCTTGGTGTCATCGTCTTGTGTCCTTACGAGCCGTTTCTGATGCAAATTTGCTGATTAAAATAGAACAAGTGTTTAATGCTAATCACCAAACATATGGCAGCCCCCGCGTCTTTCACGCTCTTAAAAAAGAAGGAGTCATTACCAGTGAAAAGCGAGTTGCTAGGTTGATGCGAGAGCATGGTTTAAGGGCTCGGTCTTTAAAGACATACAGTAAACCAGCGAAAGTAAAGTTCTTCTATAAAGCGATTGAAAATAAGCGTAAAGGTTTGGCCAAAGCGACAGGTATGAATCAACAATGGTCAGGAGATATTACGTATTTAAAAGTAGGGGCTAAGTGGCATTATTTAGCCGTTGTCATCGACTTGTATTCCCGCCGAGTCATAGGCTGGGCATTTGGAAAGAACAAAACAACAGAGTTGACTTTAAAGGCCTTAAAGCTCGCAATAAGAAAGCGTAAACCCAGCGAGACTGTTCTGTTTCACACCGATAGAGGGGCAGAATACAGAGCTCATGTGGTTCAACAGTATTTAGCGTGTCACAACATTAAAGCCAGCATGAACAGGCCTGGTTGTTGTACAGATAATGCAGAGGTCGAGTCTTTTTTTCATTCATTGAAAGCGGATGTAATCAGAGGAAACACATTTGAAACGAGCACTAAATTACATTCTAAGCTCAAAGGTTATTTAAACTATTTCTACAATAGACAGCGCCTGCATTCGAGCTTAGGATATAAAACACCTGTTGAATTTGAGCAGAAATTATTTTGAAAATGGACGGTGTCTATTTTATCGGGTGAAGATCACAAAAAACAGTTAGCTTTTGTTCGTGCCTCACTATTTTAGCTAACTACTTTTAGCCTCTTAATGAGGCGTTGAGGCTGTAGAATTTCTCTCCAAATGACGTTTTCAACGTCTTTTACAAATAAACTTATTTGGTTGTTTTTTAACCTTGCGGCGTATCGATGTCTGTGATCTAATAGATATTATTCACCTACAGTAAATTGTTATGGCCAACTACAAGCCTGACTTATCCTGCCAAAGTAAATTCATTCCCATCAATTTTTCAGAGCAAATTCTGCCTGGTACGTTTGAGTATGCGCTTTGTTATATTATCGAAAATAAACTTGATTTATCGACATTTGATACCTGGTATAACAATGATAAAACGGGGGCCGCGGCGTATTCTCCCGCTGTGATGTTGAAGGTTATTTTACTCGGTTACGCTCATGGTTTAATCAGTAGCCGACGCATTGCCAAAGCTTGCGAAAACAATATTTTGTTCATGAGTGTGTCCGGTGACGTTCAGCCACATTACACTTCTATAGCGGGGTTTGTGGCTAAAATGCATGAGCAAATAGAACCCCTTTTTACCCAAGTGCTGATGATATGTGACGAAGAAGGATTAATCGGTCGTAATATGTTCGCTATTGATGGTTGTAAGATGAAGTCAAATGCGAGTAAAGAATGGAGCGGCACATTCGATGAACTTGGTCGTAAAAGAGTTAAGCTACAGCGTGCAAGTCAGCGTATTATTGAGCGTCATCAAGCGCAAGATGGGGTAAGTGAAGAGCTCGCCACACAAGATTTAAAGCAAAAAGAAAAGCTGGATAAAAGTGCGGATAAAATTACGACATTCCTTGCGACACACAAAGAGAAGTTAGGCAGTCAAGGCAAGCCTGTAAAAAGTAATATCACCGATCCTGACAGCGCCAAGATGACGACATCTAAAGGCACCATACAAGGTTATAACGGGATTGCGATAAATGATGATAAACATCAAATCATCCTACAAGCAAAAGCGTGGGGCTCGGTCGGTGAACAACAAACGCTCAAGCCTGCTGTCACGCAATTAAAACAACAGCTCGATAAACTCCATGTCGATAAGCCCTCAAACGAACACACCATTAAATTCACCGCAGACAGCGGGTTCAATAGTGAAGCTAATTTGGCATTTATGGCGCAAAGTGGCTTTGATGTTTACATTGCCGATAACCAATTTAGAAAACGAAACCCGCTGTTTAAAGACAGTGAAACTTACGAAACAGAACAAGAAAAACGCAGATTTAAACGACGTCAGGGCAAGCCGCGCTTATTTACCTCTAGTGACTTTCATTATGATGAAATCACTCAGACCTGCCGCTGTCCTGCGGGCAATGACATGTGGCGAAGTGGTATCAATGTTAAAAGTTATAACCAAGAGTACACCCGATTCTGTGGTTACTTAAAAGACTGTAAAAACTGCCCGCTACAACAGCAATGCATGCGAAAACCGCCGATAAAAACGGGTCGGCAAGTACAGTTTAAGAATGATGAATCACGCAAAAAGCTCAGTTACATTGATAAGATGAAAGTGAATATAGACAGCCCGATGGGACGACGACAATACAGCAAACGGCTCGGTTGTATTGAGCCCGTATTTGGCAATATTACGGTCAATAAAGGCATGAACAAACTGACCTTACGATGCCAAGAAAAAGTAAACGCCCAATGGCAACTGTATTGTCTTGTTCATAATATCGAGAAACTGCAACATAGTATGCATTAAGAGGGGAAGCCCTTTTTACCTTTAAAAGTGACGTCTAAAGCTTCACTTAAACCGCAATTATCCCCACTTAAAATCAATGCTTGAAATCATAATGAAACCTAGGCTAAACGCTTGAATCAAAATAGGAACTCATATACTGTTTATTGATTGAACAATTAATTTTAAACGAGTAATTCTACAAGCTCGTTAGGTTTCTTCAAGGAGCACAGTAGAGATGGAGTTTTTCTTTAATACGCTTTTTCTTTTTTTTAAATCAGGAAAAAGAATGCCGCGGCTTTTTATGTTTATGTATGGCGTAAATGCAATCACGTTTGTGCCTCTTCTATTGTTTGGCTTTTGGCCGTGGCCGAGTGCAACGTATAAAATCAATGGTGAGGTATTAAGTTATAGTGAGTTTTGGTTGTCAGGTGCTGGTCCACTGTTTTTAGTATTTATAAGCTGTATGGCGTATTTGAGCTTTGCTACGGCCAAAGGTTTACCATGGTCGCGTTGGGGGAATTTACTTTATTGGTCAGCAATATTTTTGTTATTTGGTTATGGTAGCGTTGTTGGGTTAATCATTTCATTTACTCTTGCTGCTGCGTTATGGTTATACATATTCAGGAGCACTAAAGTAGTTGCTTATTACAGCTCGTTCGGTCTAAGCGAAACCTAACAAGAAAATAAAGCAGGAAAATTTATAGTTGGCTGTTTTCACTGCGTTTAACAATTTTAGCCAACTAATAAATTTCCCCTTATTGGGGCATTATACGTTTCGAGGTAGAGTGTGCATCCCGATTTTGAGTTTCAAATATATCCAAAGCATTTATTGAAAGGTAAAAGTATTACTGCTGAGAACGCGGATGTAATTTGTAAAACAGGGTTGCCTGGTTTTGTTTCTCCTCGTTTATATTTTGGTGACTTTGAAGATGAACAATTTCTACCATTGTTATCAAATTGGTCTTGGGCAAGTGATTGGAAAGGTAATATAAAGTTTGCTATAGAAAACTTCCCCGATTGTACTGTTATAGGTTCAGGGCAAAACTCTGATCCTATAGTGCTAAAACCAAATGACAGTAGTATTTATCAAGTAAGTTCTGATGGTGCTACATTAATATTTGTTAATGCTAATTTAGCTAAATTGTTTTTAACGCTGGATGCGTTTTTAGATATGGTAGATCAAGCTTTATTAAAAGAAGAAAATGCACTTATAGAGCACAGAGTTAATCCGTTATTAGTTTCATTATTTAAAACAAAATTAACAAAAATTGATCCTTTCGCTCTAGGTGATAATGCTCTTTGGGGTAAACTTGCAGACAACTTTAGTCTGCATCAAAAAAACGTATAACAAGTTACTCAAACGTACGCTAAAAAGTTGGCAGCGCTCGTTCCTCGCAATTTTAGCCAACTATTTATGCGTCGCTTATGCGGGCGTTAGCTATATTCAAATAGGAGATATCTTGAGGTTTGCAATATTATCATTACTATTCGTTAGTAGCATTTCCTATTCTGGTTCGTTCATTCTACTACTCGATACATTTGTAGTTGATTCAAAAGAAATTATCGTAGCAGAAAAGCCAACATTCGTAGTTAAGACAATTCGAAGAGGTACTGACGATGGTAATTTATATTCGACATCAGATGCGGGTATTCTCACTTTAGAATTACAAAATACGCCGGCGAAAAAGCAAGGTTATAAATTTGAAGTCAGTGAAGGAAACTTTGAAGATAGTTTATTTACTGGTGAAGCTGTAACACCTTCTAAATACGTAGAAAATGGAAAGGAGTTTTCATTTATTTGGTTCGATGGAAGTAGCTATGAACAAGAGGCTTTTAACATTAAAGTTAAAATTATTGGTGTTTCAGCTTCAGGAGCTGAAAGCGAACCTCAGTTTTTAACCATTAAGCATGACGGTATTAAAAAGCCATGGTGGCGTATTTGGTAAATAAAACTAACAAGAGATTATGGCGTAAATAGCTACTTTATTCAGTTTTTCTAGCAGCAACTAAACGTTGGTAGCCTCAGCCCTTGAATGAAAGCTTCGTTTGCCTTTGAGGCACCGCTTTTATTATTCATTTTGGCACAGCACCAACTACTAACCAATTAAAAAAACATTCGATTTTGAATAGTTTCAATATTAGCCCACAGTTAAAAGTTTACTTCGTTAACTCAGAAACACCGCTATAGCTCCGCTCAGCATTGAGCAAAATATCCTGATATTTGTTGGTTTGTTTTAACTGCGAAATAGCTTCATTGACTAGGATGGCGGTATGGGGATCATGGCAAGCAATATAGCGAGGCGCTTGGTCGAATAATTTGAACTTGGTGACCTCAAAAGGTGATTTAATTCGGTCGTCGATTTGATTGCGATAATAGTCGAAAATCCGTTGTTCAAGAATGATAGCTTGAATACGCTCACTGAATAGCATCAAGATTTGGTTTTTTTGACTGGCAATTTCATGATAACTCTTATGTGTTTTCGATAACTCTGAAAACTCTGCACCTAAGTATTGATTTGCATTTTGAAACCCAACCAAAGAATAGTTTTTAAGATCTTGAATTGTATTTATTTTTAGTTTGTTTTTGGTCAGAAAAAATACACTATTTTGATACTCTAATAAGCTTTGGGTTAAAAATAAACCGTCGCTATTTGAAGGGGAATTGATAATACAGTCGATTTTTTTGGTTTTGACTAATCGCAAAGCTCTGAGGTTGGTCGCAAAGGTAATTTCTCCAAGTTGCAAACTACTTGCAGTTAAAGCTGCATCTAATAATTCATATTGCAGTCCGCTTTTCTTATCAACAAAAAAGTAGGGTTCAATGCTATTACTGGTGGTAAAGTGAATGGTTTTATCTTCAGAAGCGAGAGTGGGCTGACTCATAAATATAAGCGTCACATAGATAAAAAAGCTAACAAATCCATGCCTATTTTTTGGGGCTTTGGGGTATTTAATATGCTTCAACTTATAAAGTCCTTTTATAGTTTTGGCTCCATTCACAGTTAAACTCGCTACATAACCACTTCCTAATATAAAACATAATAGCATAAATACTATTTGCATAGGTTTAGCTAATTAACCTTACAAGAAAGGGAAGAGCGTGAAAATATACACTGAGAGGTATTCTGCCTCGCCTCAAAACAAAAGCCTAACGCATTAACGTTAGGCTTTTGTGATTTGCTGTTCATATCGAGCAGTTACTCTTAACTAATCACTCTTTACTAGTCTGAAAAGGTGCTCCAAATCGGCGCATGATCTGATGGCTTTTCAATGCCACGTAAATCGTAATCAACATCAGATTCAGTTAAGCGTGGTAATAACGACTGAGTCACCATGACCACATCAATACGCAGGCCGCGGTTATCGACAAAGCCTTTACTGCGGTAATCAAACCACGAGTAACGTTCAGTGCGCTCTGGGTGTAACTCACGGAAGCTGTCAACTAAGCCCCAATCTTTAAGGCGCTGCAGCCATTCACGTTCTTCTGGTTGGAAACTACATTTACCGGTTTTAAGCCAGCGTTTAGCGTTAACGTCACCAATACCGATATCTAAATCCACTGGTGAGATGTTGATATCACCAATAATGGCAATGTCTTCATCTGGGGTGTGGTTATCAGCTAAATGCTGCATCAAGTCTTGGTAGAACTTACGCTTAGCTGGGTATTTGGTTTCGTGACTGATGTTTTCGCCTTGTGGGAAATAGCCATTCATTACGGTAATAATGCGGCCGTTAGCCTGTTTGAATTTACCCATGATCATTCGGCGCTGGGCATCTTCTGCATCATCTTTAAACCCTTTAATGACTTCAATCGGTTCAGCTTTTGACAACATTGCCACGCCGTAATGGGCTTTGCCGCCGTGATAATGTACGTGATAACCCATGGCTTCAACGTCAGCGACAGGGAAAGCTTCATCGTGGACTTTGGTTTCTTGCAAACCGATAACGTCAGGCTGGTGGCTGTCGATAAGCGCTTGCAATTGATGTAAGCGGGCGCGAATACCATTGATGTTAAATGAGACAATTTTCATTAGACAAGTACTCGCTTAAATGGCTTAACAATGACGCTCGCGTATACGCCAGCATCGATGTATGGGTCTTGGTCTGCCCATGCTTGTGCGGCAACTAATGACTCAAACTCTGCAACCACTAATGAACCTGTAAAACCGGCTTCTGCTGGGTTTTCACTGTCGATAGCAGGGTGCGGGCCTGCGACTAATAAGCGACCTTCAGCGGCTAATGCTTCTAAGCGTGCAAGGTGAGCTGGGCGGGCACTCATGCGTTTTTCTAAACTGTTTTCAACATCTTGTGACGAAATCATGTACCACATAGATAGGTTCCTTGAATTATTTTATTTGTTCCGATTCATCATGTTCCATATGTTTGTATAGGTACATAACGGTAATAACAGTATTGACTAGGGTAAGGGCGGTTAAACCGAATACTTTAAAGTTAACCCAAGTTTCTAGCGGCAAGCTAAAGGCAACATAGATGTTAGCAATACCACAGGCAACAAAGAAGCTGACCCAGTACCAAGTGACGTGTGCCCAGATATTGTCGGGGCATTTCATTTCTTTGCCGAGCATGCTTTTAAGGATAGGTTTATTGATTAACTGGCTCACCATTAATGCGATGGCGAAGAAGGCATAAACAATAGTGACCTTCCATTTGATGAAGGCGTCATCGTGGAATATCAAGGTTAAGGTACCGAAAAATGTCACCATCGCAAAGGTGATTAAATGCATTTTTTCGACTTGTTTATATAGGATATAAGTGACAATAAGCTGCACTGCGGTAGCTGCGATAAGCGCGCCTGTTGCAGTGTAAATGTCATAAAATTTATAGATGGCAAAAAAGATTACCAACGGAAGAAAATCAAGCAATTGTTTCATATGATGCGATAGCCTAAATAGATAAGTCAGTTTATTGATTAATAGCCGTCATCGATTTTTTGTAAGCTTGAGTTGGGTATTAATCATTATGGTAATAGTAGGCTCAGAGTCTAGCATGGCGGCAGGGTTGATATGAAGGGTAACGAGGGTGAGATTGGCTGATTTATGCTGTTTAAGGGTTAATAAAACTTCATAATTGATAAAACAAAAATGCCACTCGAAGGAGTGGCATTTTAAGTCTTAAATCAAGCTTAATATCTGTAACATTAAGCCATAAATTTATGACTCATGTCTGTTATTTAAAGTCTGTTATTTAAGACCGTTTATTTGTGTGTCGCCGCTTTCATATTACGAGTAAATTCAGCTAGCTCGCTTAATAAGGCTTTTTCATCGTCTTTATTACGTTCGATGATTTTGACCACTGCGGAGCCTGAAATGGCGCCTGCGGCACCCGCTTTAATGGCTTCGCTCACTTGTTTAGGCTCGGCAATACCGAAACCTAATAATGGCGGTGGTGCATTAAACTCTGCAAGTTTAGCAAGGACTTCACCAATAGGTGCGCCTGCTTTTGACTCTGTGCCTGTCACCCCAGCACGAGATAGCAAGTAGGTATAACCTTGACCGTTTTTACTGACCATTTTTATGGTGTCGGTATCCGCATTTGGCGGCGCGATAAAAATAGGAGCAACGCCATGCTTATGAGCCGCTTCACTGAATGGTGCCGACTCTTCTACTGGTACATCAGCAATCAATACTGAATCTACGCCAGCTTGCTTAGCTTTAGCGTAAAAAGCATCAATGCCATTGGCGAATACGAGGTTAGCGTATAACAGTAATCCAATTGGCATGTCAGGGTATAACTCACGGACCTGTGTCAGCAGTGAGAAACAATCTGCAACGTTAGTACCTGAATCTAATGCGCGTAAGTTAGCGCCTTGAATCACCGGCCCATCAGCTAATGGATCTGAAAATGGAAAGCCTAGCTCTAATGCATCAGCGCCATTATCCACTAAGGTTTTGATGATCTTAAGTGACACCCCAACGCTTGGGTCGCCAAGGGTCACGAACGGCACAAACGCACCTTGCTGTTTTTGCGCTAATTGGTCAAAAGCTGCTTGATAACGATTAGTCATGATAAGTCCTTACTTCGCAGCTTCAGCAGAAGCTTTTTGTTCTAAAATGTCAGAGACGGTGAAGATATCTTTATCACCACGGCCCGATAAGTTAACCACTAAAATAGTTTCTTTAGTGGCTTCTTTAGCCATACGGACTGCATAAGCAATGGCATGGGCTGATTCAAGCGCTGGGATAATCCCTTCTGTGCGCGCAAGCAGCTGGAAACACTCTAGTGCTTCATCATCGGTAGCAGACTCGTAACGGGCGCGTCCTGTCGCATTAAGATGCGCATGTTGTGGCCCAACTGATGGGAAATCAAGACCGGCTGAAACAGAATATGACTCTTCAATTTGGCCATCGCTGTCTTGCATTAATGGCGCTTTCATACCAAAGAATATGCCCGTTTTACCGTGCTTAAGCGGTGCGCCGTGCATTGGCGTATCAATGCCTTTACCAGCAGGTTCAACACCGATAAGTTCAACGTCTTTTTCTTCGATGAAGTCAGCGAACATACCAATAGCATTTGAACCACCGCCAACACATGCGATAACCGCATCTGGCAAGCGACCTTCTTTTTCAAGAATTTGTTTTTTAGTTTCTTCACCAATCATACGTTGGAATTCACGCACGATTGTCGGAAATGGATGTGGTCCCGCTGCGGTGCCGAGCAGGTAATGCGCTTTGTCATAACTTGCTGACCAGTCACGCATGGCTTCGTTACAGGCATCTTTTAAGGTGGCTGAACCTGATGTAACAGGAATTACTTCAGCGCCCATCAGTTTCATTCTAAATACGTTTGGTGATTGACGTTCAACGTCTTTCGCGCCCATGTAAACCTTACATTTAAGGTCTAATAGTGCACAGGCTAACGCCGTAGCTACGCCATGTTGGCCTGCACCTGTTTCAGCAATGATTTCTTTTTTACCCATACGTTTTGCCAATAGCGCCTGACCCAGTACTTGGTTAGTTTTGTGCGCACCGCCATGGAGTAAATCTTCACGTTTTAGATAGATTTTGACCATAGGGTTAGGGCTTAAGTTACGGGTTAAGGTTAATGCGGTAGGGCGACCGGCATAGTTTTTCAGTAACTCAGTAAATTCTTTTTGAAACTCTTCATCTTCTTGAGCTTCTACAAAAGCGGTTTCTAATTGCTTTAGCGCTGGAACAAGAATTTGCGGTACGTACATGCCGCCATATTCGCCAAAATAAGGGTCAAGCTTGAGCTTTGTCATTGGGTCTTCCTTATCAAAATTGTCTGAAATACCCATGTAGGCTATTTCGTAATGCTGTATAAAATTCGGGTCTAATTCTTTCTGATTGCCGTGAATGCTTGGGCAAGCTTGTGTGCATCTTTAATGCCGGGCTGTGATTCAACGCCTGAGTTGAGATCTAAACCGTAAAAACCTTGCTGGTTGGCTTCGAATGCATTTTCAGGTGTTAGCCCACCTGCAAGCATGCTGTTTTCTCGTTCTGTGTTAGTTATCGCAGAATTTTCGAGTAACGCTTGCCAGTTGAAGGTTTCGCCCGTGCCGCCAAAGCCTGTGTTAGTTTTACTGTCAAATAAGAATCGGTCTGCACCTTCTGGTTTGTCACCTAACGTTTGGCTCTCGCTGTCTACGCTGACGGCTTTCCAGATTTGGCAATCAAGTTTAGCATCGGCAAGCAAGAGTTTAAGCTCAGTGACATCGTCACTGGTTTCGCTGCCATGCAATTGCACTACTGACAAACCGACTGCTTTTACGGTTGCAACAATGTCTTCATTGGCTTTGTTGACGAATACGCCGACAAAGTTCAAAGCAATGTTATTTCGTTCGCTTTGATTGACTAATGAAGCCGCTTGTTCAACAGTGACACTTCGTGATGATTTTGGGTGGAAGATTAATCCTCCAAAAACTGCGCCAGCTTCAGCTACTGCTTTAATATCTTCAAGGCGAGTTAACCCGCAGACTTTGTTATTGCCAAAAATCAGTTGACGACAAGCAAGGTCGATATCGTCTTGCGCCATGATAGAGCTGCCCACAAGGTAACCATCTACTAACGGATTTAAGCGCTTAACCTGCTGATTATTATAAATGCCTGACTCACTGATAATGACTCTGTCAGTTGGAATTTGCGGCGCTAAAGCTTCAGTGGTGGCTAAATCGGTACTTAAGTCACGTAAGTTGCGGTTGTTAATACCCACAATACGCGCATTAAGATCAATGGCGCGTTCCAGTTCTTCTTGGTTACTGACTTCGGTTAGCGCATCTAAATTGTATTTGGCCGCTTCTTCAGCCAATAACTTGTATTGCGCATCATCAAGTACTGACAGCATTAATAGTACCGCGTCAGCACCTTGATGGGCTGCCAGTTTGATTTGATATGTATCGACAAAGAAGTCTTTACATAAAATAGGTTGGCTGACACGAGCGCGTACTAGTGGAATGTAATCAATATCGCCTTGGAAGAATTGCTCGTCAGTTAATACCGAGATGCCTGCAGCGTATTTACCATAAATATCGGCAATTGCTTCAACGTCAAATACTGGACGAATAAGCCCTTTAGATGGGCTGGCTTTTTTACATTCAAAAATATAACCCGCATTTGGCGCTTTAAGGGCATCAAATAAACTGCGGTCTGATATTTTGGGTTGTAAGCTTGATTCTGGATAACGCAGCTTTAACGAGGCTATATGCGCTACTTTGGTATCAACAATTTTAGTTAATACGTTTGATTCTTTAGCCGTTTTATTAGCAACGTTAGGCATTACTGTAGACATTACTATGCTTCCTCTTGCTGGCTTGCTTCAGCCAGTTGAGTTAATACCGAAAAGGCTTTGCCGCTATTGATTGTTTCAAGGGCAAGTTGAGTACCTTGCTGTACAGTGTCACAAACCCCGCTGACATATAGTGCACAACCCGCATTAATCGCAACCGCGTCACGATGGGCAGGTTTACCTTCGCCTTTTAAAATAGCTTGAGTAATAAGGGCGTTATCACTTGGCTCACCGCCTTCAAGGGCTGAAATTTCAGCAGGCTCAACGCCTAACTCTTGTGGCGTTAGCTTATAAAAACGAATGTTGCCGTCGTTAAGCTCTGCAACTTGGGTTTCGCCATGTAGGGCGACCTCATCGAGTCCGCTGCCGTATACGACCATGGCACGTTTAACACCTAAAGCGTTTAATACGTTAACGATTGGCGCAATTAATTTAGGTGAATATACGCCAAGTAACATGGCTTCAGGTTTAGCGGGATTAATCAGCGGGCCTAATATGTTAAAGATAGTACGGGTTTTAAGTGCTTGTCTTACAGGCACTGCGTGGCGCACACCTGCATGATAATGTGGCGCGAATAAAAAGCATAAACCGAAGTCTTCAATACACTGACTAGCTACTTCTGGCGCCATGGTTAAACCAATACCGCAGTGTGATAACACATCTGATGCACCTGATTTACTCGATACGCCGCGGTTGCCGTGTTTGGCCACTTTTGCGCCAGCAGCTGCTGCAACAAATGATGCTGTGGTAGAGATATTAATGGTGTTATGACCATCACCGCCTGTACCTACAATATCTACCACACCTGTTGCTAATGATTTAGGGCTGCGTGGAAATGGTTTAGCGGCTTTACGAAGTGCATCTGCTGCTCCTGTGATTTCTTCAATGGTTTCGCCGCGCATTTTTAGTGCCACTAACATGCCAGCCATGGCAATAGGGTCCATTTCACCTTCAACGATTGCGGTAAATAATTCAGCACTTTGGCTGCGGGTTAATGCATTGCCTTGATAAAGTGAGTCTAATAGTGGTTGAAGCTGAGACATTATAAGGCTCCCTTTTGGTTAGTGGATTGGCTGCTTTCATTAGCGTGCGTGAGGTAAGTCAAGGTTTGGGTTAATAGCGTGCTACCTAAAGTGGTTAAAATAGACTCTGGATGAAATTGGAATCCAACCGCTTTATCTTGTGGATGAATCACCGCCATTGGCATGTCTTCGGTTGTGGCAATCACGTCTAAACAATCAGGCACTAAGGTAGCCACTAAGCTGTGATAGCGCGCTACTGGTAGTGGAGAAGGTAGGTTTGCAAACACACCTTCGCCGTTGTGCGTAGTTGGGCTAGCTTTACCGTGAACCACAAAGGGAGCACGTTCAACTTTACCACCGTAATACTCAACCATGGCTTGATGGCCTAAACAAATACCCAGCATGGGCACTTTGCCCGCGACTTTGCCGATAAGCTCCATCATGCAACCAGCTTCATGTGGTGCGCCTGGTCCTGGAGACAACACTAAGGCTGCTTGTCCTGATTCTGCGATAAGTTTTTCAGCTAAGTAATCAGCGCTAACATTATTACGGTAAATCAGCACTTCGAAGCCTAAACTGCGAAATTGATCCACTAAGTTGTAGGTGAATGAGTCAAAGTTATCTAATAAATACAGTTTCATGTTATTGGTGCTCTGAGAAGTCGTCATTATAATCCACCTCCCATTTTGATGGCAGAAATCACCGCTTGGGCTTTTTGACGGGTTTCGTCGGCTTCAGCTTGTGGGTCTGAATCAAATACCACTCCAGCGCCTGCTTGAATAAAGGCCACATCATTTTTAACAAAGGCTGAGCGAATCACGATACAGGTATCCATGTCGCCTAGACCATTTACGTAACCGACTGCGCCGCCATAACTGCCACGGCGAGCTTGCTCGGCTTCTCGAACCAACTGTGACGCACGCACTTTTGGCGCGCCGACTAAAGTGCCCATGTTCATGCAAGCTTGATAAGCATGCAGGGCATCTAAGTCTTCACGTAATTGACCAGTAACACGGCTAACGAGATGCATCACGTGTGAGTAGCGGTCAACTTTGAGCAATTCTGCCACTTTACGGCTGCCGCTTTGGCTAATACGGGCAATATCGTTACGGGCTAAATCAACCAACATTAAGTGTTCAGACAACTCTTTTTTATCAAGTCGAAGCTCAAGCTCAATACGGCTATCTAAGTCAAAATCAATGCTGCCTTCGGCAGTTTTACCGCGCTGACGTGTACCTGCAATTGGGTATACTTCAACTTGGTTGCTTGCTGCATCATATTTGAGTGCGCTTTCAGGAGAGGCGCCAAATAAAGTGAAGTCAGGGCCGCGAAAGTAAAACATGTACGGGCTTGGATTAGTTAGGCGCAGCGCTCGATAAGCCCCTAAGGTATTCGGGCACGGCAGGCTAAAGCTTCTTGAAGGTACAACTTGGAAAATATCACCTGCAACAATGTGTTCTTTTAAATCAATCACTGTTTGCTTAAAGGTTTCGTCACTGATGTTAACGTGCGTGTCAGCATCGACCGTCACTAAAGGTTGAACTGGCGTCAATGTTTGGCATTGCTGATTAACATCAATAGCACGCTTTGCAAGTGTCTCAGTTAGCTGTGCGTCAGTTGAAAACTGGTGGGTGATGATTTCAGCGTGTTGTTGCTGGTGGTCAACTAAGATAAGTGTTTCGGCGAGGTAGAATAAGTAATCAGGACAATCGTTATCAGCATTAGGCACTTCTGGTAGCGGCTCTACAGTATCGATTAAGTCATACGCCAGTACACCACCTAAAAACAAATCTTCAAAGGCATCTTTTTGATCAGTTTGAATGTGTTGAACGAACATTCTTAAACCATCAAGAGGAGACGTGGATTTTAAACGCGCATCTTCATCTTGTAACTGCTTGGCTTTAGCAAGGTTAATGACTAATACCTTGTCTTGCTGTTGCTGCTCACTTGTTTTGAAGAAGTCACTGATAGGTGCAAGTAAACTAGCACCGTTATCGGTGAGGGCGCTGAATGTCAGTTTGTAACCGTCACAGCGAACCATCATGGCGGCGTGGGTTAACACAATGCTTTTTAAGTGATCTTTGCTTTCAATCTCAGCGGATTCTAGCAACATAGTATGTGGCGCATTGGCGGTCACATGCTGATAAAGGCTTAATGGATCAGCGTGATACGCTAACGGTTGCTTTTGGGTCACTACATGGGCGAACTGATGTTCCATAATACTTATTGCGCCTCTCTAATATGTTGATTCTTCATACTCGATACTCTTATTGGTGCCAGTGCCGTGCTCGGTTTGCGTTAGTTTTATCGGAGAGTGCAAGCCGTAAATAGCAAGAAAGCCCACATCTCTGCGGGCTTTCTAGTAAAATCTTGTTGTTATTTAAATAACTACAACGCTTCACACCACCCGTTAATTTGGGAAGTGCCACCACCAATTGATGTTAAGTGCGTTAAAGTTAGTCATTTAAATCGAATCTCTTGAGTTTAGGTTGTATATCTAAAAAAGTTAGCAAAATGCGTTTGGCTAACGTATGCCTTATAGAAGACCTTAGCTGAGGTTTAAAGTCAATTGAATATTTCTCAAATTTGGTATTTTTTTGCTCATCAAGGTGAAAGCGCCATCAATTTGCTGAATATGTAGCAAATAATCACGTCAGGGTTAAGCTTTTCAACAAAGATTAAAGTACAATAACGTTATGATAACAGACTCTCTCTTGGCCGATCTTCACAGCCATACGACCGCATCTGACGGCGTACTTACTCCTTCTGAACTTGTTGAACGCGCCATTGAAAAGGGCGTTGAAATGCTAGCTATTACTGATCACGATACCGTGGCAGGTCTTGCAGAAGCACATCAATTTAATCAACAACATGAAAAGCCGCTTAAATTAATCGACGGTGTTGAAATTTCAACTCGTTGGCAAAATTTTGATATCCATATTGTTGGTTTGAACATGGATAAACAAGCGCCAGAGTTACTTGATTTTTTAAGTCGTCAACGTGAGTTACGTGAAGAACGCGCTCAAGAAATTGGAGTACGTCTTGCAAAAGCAGGTATTGAAGGCGCTTATGAAGGCGCAAAAAAATACGCCGATGGCGCGGCAATCAGCCGAGGGCATTATGCGCGTTGGTTAGCTGAAAACGGTTATGCTAAGGATATGCCGAGTGTCTTCAAGCGTTACTTAGCTCGTGGGAAAACAGGTTATGTGCCCAATAATTGGAGTGACATGGCTACAGCTATCGACATTATTCATCAAACTGGCGGCGTGGCTGTTTTAGCGCACCCAAGCGGTTATAAATTGTCGGCTAAATGGTTAAAGCGTTTGGTGCGAGAATACAAAGAAGCGGGCGGTGATGCGATGGAAGTCGTGCTAGGCCAACAAAGTATTGATGATCGCGCTAACTTAGTCGCTTTAAGCCATATGAATAACTTAAAGGGTTCCATTGGCAGTGATTTTCATTTCCCGAGTAATTGGATTGAGTTAGGCAAAAATTTATTCCAACCTGCTGGTGTACAGTGGGTTTGGCAATCAGAATCTTGGACGGAGCGAACATGAGCCAATTCTTTTATATACATGACGAAAACCCGCAAGCAAGATTAATTAGCCAAGCGGTAAACATTTTAAAGCAGGGTGGGGTGATTGTTTATCCTACTGACTCAGGTTATGCATTAGGTTGTATGATTGGCGAAAAAGATGCCATGACCCGTATGGTGCGTATTCGTAAAATCGAAAATGATAATAACTTTTCACTGATGTGCCGTGACTTGTCTGAGCTGGCGAACTTTGCCCGCGTTGATAATCAAGCCTTCCGTTTACTGAAAAGCTGCACCCCTGGCCCTTACACTTTTATTTTTAAAGCCAGCAAAGAAGTGCCACGTAGATTACAGTGCGATAAGAAGAAAACCATTGGTATTCGCGTGCCTGATAACTTGATTGCGTTAGCGCTGTTAGAAGCCTTAGAAGCGCCGATTATGTCGACCAGTTTAGTGATGCCAGATGAAGAGTTTGCTGAGTCTGATCCTGAGCATATTCGAGATATTTTAGAGCACAGTGTTGATGCTATTATTCATGGTGGTTACCTAGCTGAAAACCAAACCACAGTGATTGATATGTCCGATGGCGACATGGTTATTGTGCGTGAAGGCGCAGGTGATATCAGCCCGTTTGAATAAGTTTTTTGAGCAAATTAAAGGGCAGTTTGGGGCGCAGTATAACTTTTGGCCTGCAAGTTTGTGGGATAGTTGTTTCAACCCTAAGCAATAGTGCGTATAATCGCGCGTTCGGTAATTTCTAGCTATAGTTTTGACGTATTAGCCAAAGTGTAAGGCAAATCAGTTTACCATTTGTTATGTGTTGCTACTTGTTTTAACCAACTGATATTAAGTCATTAAATTAAGGAATAAACCAATGCAGGGTATCCAAAAAAGTTTACCCCTAGCGATTGTTCGCGGTGAAGCCGTTGATGCAATGCCGACCGATTTGTTTATTCCGCCAGAAGCGCTTGAAGTGTTTTTAGAGACATTTGAAGGGCCGTTAGATTTATTATTATATTTAATTCGCAAGCAAAAACTGGATGTTGTTGACTTGCCAATTGAAAAAATTACCACTCAGTATTTAGTCTATATTGATATTTTAACTGAAGCGCGAATTGAGCTTGCTGCTGATTATTTAGTCATGGCAGCGACACTTGCAGAAATTAAATCTCGACTGTTGTTACCTAAAATAGTGACTGCAGATGAAGAGGAAGAAGATCCTCGCGTGGTGTTAATTCGCCAGTTAAAAGCCTATGAAGTGATAAAGCAGGCTGCAGCCGATTTAGATGGGCTGCCACGATTGGAGCGCGATGTATATTTAGCACAAGCTAAAGCCGCACCAAACATTAAGCCGGTTATCATGCCTCCTGAAGTATCATTAGTTGATATTGCTCAGGCGTTTTCTGAGGTATTAAAACGAATTGATGCGAACGAACATCATCATGTGAAGCGTGAGTTGTTATCAACCCGCGAGCGGATGAGTCAGATTTTAGCAAAACTGTCGACTGAGCATTTTATCCCTTTTACTGATTTATTTGATGTTAGTGAGGGCAAAGCGGGTGTGGTAGTGAGCTTTTTAGCCTTGATGGAATTAGTGAAAGAGCTATTAGTTGATTTGGTTCAAAATGAGCCGTTAGCACCGATTTACGTGAAAGCGTTTTAATCGATACGGCACAAGATATGAGAAAGGACATCATGCAAATAAACGACATTCAATTAAAACAATTAATCGAAGCCAGTTTATTTGTAATGGGAAAACCACTCAGTATCAAAATGATTAAAGACACTGTTTTAGTGAAGTTTGATGTGTCTCGAGCAAGGATTAAAGCTTGCTTAGATGAGTTACAACAAGATTATCAAGAGCGTGGGGTACAACTGGTTGAAGTGGCTAGTGGTTATCGCTTTCAAACCCAAGAGTTGTTAAGTGAATTTTTACAACCTTTGTGGCAAGAAAAATCCCCTAAATATTCACGGGCGACGTTAGAAACCTTAGCGGTGATTGCTTATCAGCAACCAGTAACGCGCGGTGATATTGAACATGTAAGAGGTGTGGCCGTCAGCAGCCACATAATAAAGAGTTTAGCTGATAGACATTGGGTAAAAACCGTCGGTCATAAAGAAGTGCCAGGGCGACCAGCACTCTATGCTACGACCACAGAGTTTTTATCCTATTTTGGCTTGAAAACCTTAGCGGATTTGCCTTCGCTTAGTGATGAAGAGTCATTGCAGGTGCTATTTGAGAAAGTATCATTGGCACCACAACAAACAGAAGAGTCGAACTAGATGAGCGAAAAATTGCAGAAAGTCTTGGCCCGTGCAGGCCATGGCTCCCGTCGTGAGATGGAGGCATGGATTGCTGCAGGCCGTATTAGTGTAGACGGAGAAATTGCCAGTTTAGGTGATCGCGTTGAAGCGGATGCCAAAATACGCATCGATGGCCGTGCCATCGTTATCAAAACTGAAGAAGACATCATTTGTCGCGTATTGGCTTACCATAAGCCAGAAGGTGAAATTTGTAGTCGTAAAGATCCAGAAGGCAGAACCACTGTGTTCGAACGTTTACCAAAAATACGTGATTCACGTTGGGTAGCGGTTGGACGTTTGGATATCAATACTTCGGGTCTATTATTATTCACATCAGACGGTGAGCTTGCTAACCGTTTAATGCACCCTTCAAATGAAGTCGACCGCGAATATGCGGTACGTACTTTCGGTGAAGTGCCAGAGTCCGCTGTTCAGCGTTTGCGTAAAGGCGTAACCCTTGAAGATGGCCCTGCAAGTTTTGATACTATCAAACCTGCTGGTGGTGAAGGTTTAAATAAGTGGTGGCATGTCACGCTTAAAGAAGGACGTAACCGTGAGGTTCGTCGCTTATGGGAATCACAAGAAGTACAAGTAAGCCGTCTTATTCGTGTTCGCTACGGTATGGTTGAATTACCTAAAGCATTACCGCGTGGTGGCTGGACTGAGCTTGATATGGAACAAGTTAACTACTTGCGTCAGTTAGCCGGTTTAGAGCCAGAAACACGTACATTACTTGGCACCGATAAGCACAGTGTTGCTCGCGCACAAGTTAAAGGCGCTAAAATTCGCCGTGCTGTACGTAAGCATAAAACAGCTGTTGCGCGTCCAAAGTCGACACGTCAACGAGGTTAAACTGCTATAGCCGTGTGCAATGAATTGTGTTTACCGATTAAGGTCGCCATTGGCGGCCTTTTTTATTGCTTATCTTTTTTGCTAGCGGTTTATTGTTTGCAGCTTAAAGCGCGCCGTTTATTGATATATCGTTTGGCTCCAGCGTTAAAATTTTGCTTTTGTTAAAGGCTCAGATAGAGCTGACCAGTCTTAATCAAGCATTCTCAATGATGGATATGCTCAAATGGTCATAAATATAATCAAGGGCTTCCTTGAAACTGTGAATATCGCTAACTATATTTAATTTGATGATTTTTTAGCCAGTTACATACACTTACTGTTAAGGGAGTATTAAATGAAAAAGTTAATCGTCATGGTAGTAGCTTGTCTTTTATATGGCTGTGCATCGGCGCCGACATGGAAGGGGATGTCTGAAAGGGAAATAGCAGACTGGAAAGCAATAGGGTTTGATGCTGCAAAAGCACAAACATGGAGTAAGAGTGGTTTTAATGCTGAACAATCTCAGCAATGGAGTAAAGCAAGTTTTAGTGTGGATTCTGCATCGGCTTGGTCAAAAGAGAAGTTTAACCCAGAAGAAGCAGAGACTTGGAAACAAGCTGGCTTTGAATTAGATGATGCTGTCGATGATAGGGCAAAAGGTTTAACCCCGGTTAAAATGGATAAATAGTGCTTATTTTAAGCGTTAAAGCCTAGATTGCTGCTCAAATAGCCAAATAGATAATTTATTTCAATTTGTACTTTACACCAGCGAGTGAGATCGCTATTATCTCGCTCGTTCGGAGAGATGGCAGAGTGGTCGAATGCACCGGTCTTGAAAACCGGCATGGGTTTGTAGCCCATCTAGGGTTCAAATCCCTATCTCTCCGCCATATTTAGAAAAGCCCGCTAATTTATTAGCGGGCTTTTTGCTTTTTAAAATTTGAGATATTTGGAAAGATATTTAAAAGGTTTGTAGCACAATCCATTTAGGGTTCGAATCTCTATCTCTCAGTCATATTTAGAAAAGCCCGCTAATTTATTAGCGGGCTTTTTGCTTTCTGGAATTCGAGTTAGTTCAGCCAGAGAGTTAACAGGTTTGTGGCGCGTCAATGTAGGGTTCATAACTCGTTTATGCGCCATTCCATGTTTACTATTTTGAAAACTCTACGTCGTGGTACTTAATTAATATCAGTTTTAGACATATGGATTTCACACAGGATTTCCAAACTTCGTTTGGATTAACGTCGTGGCGCTTCGCCCACACCAGACGAAAGGGAAACAACAGCATTTCCCTTTTCGATATCCCTTGCCGCTCCGGCGAAATTTAAACAGCAAAATTTCCAACGGAGAATCATCCAGATTTAAACTTCGTTTGTATTCCGCTTCGAACATCTTCAAAAATCACTAACGCTTCCGACGGGGGAGTCCCTTCCCCTCGAAAACTAGCCTGACATCCATGTCAGGATTCACTTGATTCTCTTGATGTTCTCAAGCCTACTGGATACACAAATGAAGCTAAATCGAAGAAGTAATAATCCCAGTGTAGATGCAGCAGCGAGCTTCCAAAACATAGATGTTTTGGCAGAGCTTACATGGATGCTTACTTTTAAATCAAGAGCCAGCGTCTCGCAGTTGTATCTGCACATTAAGGTCGCTCTTTCACATCTGAACCATAGGGATATGGTAAATGTCTTTATGATGTATGGAACATCATTGACCATGTGATCGCGACATTTCGTTCGTCCTGTACATCCCAGCGGCAGGCAATGTAGTGATCTTCTTTAACAAACCCAATATAAATGAAGTGAAAAGTTAGTGGTTATAACACGTTTATGCCCCGAAGCTTGTTAGCCACTGCACCTGTTTAACTAGTCATCTAAAGTCAGCATTCTCTTTAATTAAATATCACGTATAGCTGTGTATTTATACAGTTATAATTAAAATGCAACAATTGACAGTATTTGCTTCTCGTTATGTAAAAGCAAAATTCTTGGTTTTACCAAACGAATAGACTTATATTATTGAAAGGTCAGTATTTTATTTGTGAGAAAGTTTACATAACGACCCCAAAAAATTCTCGATTATCTACATTCTCGTTTTCACCGTAAAAATGATTATTGCCTCACAGAAATCTTACTGTTAAGTTATTAAAAATATTAACAAATAAAGCTGGAAGTGATTGGAGATCGGTAAGATGCCCAAGGGTGTTTATCGGAATTCTCGCTATTATGCTGTTAGATTTCTAGAGTCTACCGATGAGCCTAAAAGTACCGTTTATTACTATTTTTATTATCTCGCTGCTAAGCATCGGTGGGCTAGCTTTCGAGTATTTACCTTGGTGGAATACTAATAGTGGTAATACAAGCATTGAACAGACACTAGAAAAATCGTCAAAAAAAATAGAAACGTATGCCAAAGCGATTACAATTGCTAGTCGACAAGGAGACACTCAAACAGTGACACTAGCAGTCAATAGGTTGAATAGCGAATTGCCCAAATATCAGGATCTTGTACAAACTAGAACGACAGTATTTTTGGGAATATTTAAGCTTATATTGAACATTGTTTTTCTTTTTGGAGTGTGGATTTATTGGACGAAATATAACAAGCCTCTGAATTAAGATTCACCAAGGCTGTCATGCCATTTGCTGTGCAAATCGCCCGCCAGCACATGGCTCACTTATTAGAGGGGCGTTAGATGCCTGCATTATTCAAGTCCGGGGTTTTAGTTGGAGATTAGAAAATTAAACACATTGCGTGGGTTGGCTGCATTAATTGTGTTTATTACTCATTTTAGCGATATTACAAATTGGCTTAATGGAATGTTAGGCGGAGGCTCTGGAGCGTACGGTGTAATGCTGTTTTTCTTGCTGAGTGGTTTTTTAATGTCTCACTTATACCTGACCCAAAAATTCAGCAACGTTAATATCAAGCGCTACTTATTAGCTCGAATCGCAAGAGTCGTTCCATTATTCTTGGTTATTGTACTTAGCTCTTATGTTTTGTCCTTAATCGGCAATGATAGTCTTTATAACATTCCAGATACGAATGCACTGATTAGTCATCTACTATTTTTATATGGTGACAGTGTACTTTGGTCAATCCCCCCTGAAATACAATTTTACTTCGTATTCCTGATTTTTTGGTCATTTTCAAAGAATAGGAGAGGCTATATTTACCTTTCAATATTAGCGGTTATGCTCCTGCTATTTTTCGCAAACTTTCCACGAGTATATGGAGACATAAACGGAGTTCGTTACAACTTATTTAATACGTTAAGAAGTTTACCTTATTTTTTTATTGGGGTTATTTTTGGAATGCATTATAAGTCTTTTGAGGTGCCGAAATACCTTAAAAAACATTACTTTATTTTCGTGTTACTCTTAATACCTGCTATGTATCCAGAGCTCTCATCTGTTACGTCTGATGCTAAGACAAGAATGTGGTTAAGCTATGAAGTATTACTTGTAATGAGTTCCGTATTTTTTTGTATTGTATTTTTAGTTCCTGATAATAATGTACTATTAGCTAACAGGTTCGGTGACTTCTTGGGAAAAGTATCTTATTCATTATATTTGCTTCACATGCCAATTATTATTTTTGTAAACAAGCTCAATTTAAGTGTTGAATTGAAATTATTATTATCTTTCGTTCTAACTGTTTCAGTAGCATTTGTATCATTTAAATATTTTGAAAAGCCCGTTGCTAGGTTCATACGTAACATAGCATCTAACAAGTCGTTTTAAAGGGCAAAAACAGTTGGCTTTTGCCCCTTCGTCGCTAATTTTAGCCAACATATTATTTGCTTCTTAACGAGGCATTATAAGGCCTAAACATGACTCTTGAGCAAATTGCCTTTTTAGTTCTCTGGCCTATCTTTTCGCTCATAGGGATAATAGCTGTATACAAAAATAAGAAGCATAATGGCAAAGAGCGTTTTAAGTTTTCAGTTATCTTTATAATTGTTCCAATTCTTACAGCATTGTTTTATCTTTTAGTTACTTACCGAACTAAAGTGTTTTTTTGGTTTAATTCTGCCACCAAAGATCAAATGTGGATTGCTGACTCTGATATTGGTCATGATTCAACAGGTGGTGACTCTGGAACTAGTGGTGGATAATAAGCGCTTATAACAAGCTAATTTGCTCATTATTAGGGCGTTACAATCTCATTCCTGTCTAAGAAAGAGTTAGAAATTCACTTGTAAACGTAACTTATTTAGCATTTAATCTTTTTGCGATTATCTTTTAATCTGTTGGCGTTTTGATGAGTTATCACTACAACTAGTAATGCGAGTAATAAAAGCTAATTATGATACTAACCCGATTAGTTTTAGCCAAAACTGAACAAGCTGCGCTGTTAAAGTCGCTTGCCGTTAAAGCCTTTCAAGCTGATTTTGAGCAGTATGGAAGTTTCCCTCCTCATATTGAATCCACGCCTTGGCATCAGCAAAGTATTGAGTCTGGTCACTATTATATTATTAAATATGGAAGTCAAAATGCGGGTGGCATTTTAGTGGTGCTGAAAAGCCTGACTGAAATTGAGGTGAAGTACTTCTTTATTGCACCTGAGTTTCAGGATAAGAAAATAGGTTCTGAAACGATAAATCTACTTGAAAAACGCTATTCCCAAATCGTTAATTGGTCGCTTGTTACTCCCTATAAAGCTTTTCGTAATCATCACTTTTATCAAAAGCTCGGCTATAAAAAAGTAGGCGAAATTCAACCTGATATTAACGAAGCTTTTTGGTTATTTGAATACCAAAAAACGATTTGATTACCCCATCATACCCTTGTGACTTATCTCTATATTTAATTCTCTTAGTATAACTCTCTTAATTTAGTTAGGTGGTTTACAACCGTTGCAGTTCAGTATTTTATTCAGTAAGTTACAAGCTTAAATTAGTGAAACTAGATGTAACGGTTAAACGGTAAATAGTATTAAGGGAAACATGATGAAATGGAATTTTGTAAGTAATATCTCGACATTGCGCGTATCACTGCTGGTGTGGTTGGCGCTATTAATCCTTGCTTTAGCACCGTTTAAAGCACTTGCTGAAGATAAACCTACAAAAGTTGAGTTTGATTATGAAGGCTTTACTCAGCAGTACTTTGAAGCATGGAAAGGTTCACAGAAACCTGATGCGACCAAAGAAGATTTAGAACATTATTTATCTTTTTTAACTGATGATGTGGGTTACCAGCATTTACCTTGGAGCGATGACGATAGCCGTCAGCCTGACGGTAAAGCTGCGCTTCGTAAAGGAATGAGCTATTACTTAGCATCACACGATGAGTATTCAGCCAAACTCACTAATCAAGCCTACGGTCATAATGTGATAATGATTGAGTTCCATACTGTGGCAAAAGGGACTCACCCTGATAATGGTCAACTAACTCTTCATGATAACTCAGCGTTTGAAGTGCTTGAAATAGACGATGGCAAGGTGTCTGTGATTAGGCATTACTCTCAATAAAAGATTAAATAAATGAGTTAAGTAAAGTAATAATTAAAGCGTTAAATAAAGTATGAAATAAAGCCCCAAGGATTGAAAATGACAGGCATAACAGATTTAAATCAATTATTAGCTAATATGTCGCCAGAGTTACATACTGGTGAGTTTGTATTTTGCCATGTAAAAGGGCGAATTGCTGAATATGCCCATTTAGATCCCTTGTGCCTATTTCAGGAGCAAGAAGGGTTAACATTAGTGTTATCTTCAGAGGCAGCTATTCAAGCCTACTTACCGTTTGAGGGACGTTTTAAGCAAATTACGTTAACGGTTCACTCTAGTTTAGAGGCGGTGGGATTAACTGCGGCTATCGCTCAAAAACTAACAGATTACGGTATCAGTGCCAATGTTATTGCTGCATATTATCATGACCATATCTTTGTGCCGGCCGATAAAGCCGCACTTGCCATGACTGCGCTAAAGGAGTTTTCTGTTAATTGAATTGGAGGTTTAAAACGATGCTGTTTAGTTTTTTGCAAAGGTCATTGCATATAGTATTTCTAAAGCCTTTCAAAGTCATTGCAAAGAAGTGAGTTAAATGTCATTTATTTCTATCAAGCTTTCGCTCCAAGATTCATGTAACTCACTTATTCTCTAGTCAATTTAGCTACTCAGCGCCGATAGCCAATATAACTAACTAATTTAATAGTTATATTTGAGTTCTATATCGAATTAATTCTATACTGCAATTACACTAACAAGTCTCTAATTAACTGTTAACATTCTAATGGGTTAACAACTCAATTTAGCAGCTCAAATATAGCGTCGATTCAAGGGAAGGTTATGACTGATAAGAATAAAGAAGTTTCTTCAACTGAGGTTGTTGCTCAAACTGAAGAGGCTCAAGCCCAAGTCGAACAAGCTTCTACTGCTGATACCCCAGCAGATAAAGCAAAGAATCAAAAAATTCGTAAAGTCACCAATATCATTTTAATCGTGGTGTGTTTTTTATTTGTTTTTCACCTTATTGCTGACAGATATATTCCTTCTACAGATTTAGGTCGTATACGTGGTTTTGTGGTGCCAATTACTCCTCAGGTTTCTGGTGAAGTGATTGAGATTACTGCCTCTGCGAATACATTAATTCGAGAAGGTGAAGTACTGGCACGGATTAATCCAAAAGATTATGAAATAGCACTGTTTACTGCACAGCAAAATGTGACTCAAGCAGGGCAGAATATGGGAGCATTAACAGCTAATGTGACCGCTGCAAAAGCTAAAGTTGCTAATGCTGAAGCTAACTACACCAACGCTAAAGTGCAATCAAAACGTATTTTTACAATGGTTGAGCAAAATGTGATGTCGCAGGCTGATGCGGATAATGCCCGCGCAGAATTAGCCAGTGCAGAAGCCGGTGTTGCGGCGGCAAATGCTGACTTAGCCAAAGCAGAGGAACGTTTAGGTTCAGAAGGTGAAAATAACACTGCCGTTAAATCTGCATTATTAGCACTTGAACAAGCAGAGCTTAATTTGGCGAGAACTGAAATTAAAGCACCAACTGACGGTGTAGCCTCTAATTTTCGTTTAAAAGAGGGGTTTTACGCTAATGCAGGGCAACCTGTTATGACGTTTATTTCGTCTGAAGATGTGTGGATTGAAGCAAACTTTAGAGAGAACAGCATTGGTAACATGAAGCCTGGCGATAAAGTGGAGTTTGCGTTGGATTATGCTCCTGGCAAGGTATTTACCGGTAAAGTCGCTTACATCGACTATGGTGTTGACTGGGGCCAAAACGAGCAAACAGGCAAACTTGCACAAACAACTGGTCAAACAGGATGGTTAAGGCAGTCTCAACGTTTCCCTGTGACCATTGTATTTGATGAAGATGAAGCGAAAGGTTTGCGCCGAGTAGGCGGCCAAGCTGACGTAATGGTTTATACCAAAGAGAGCTCAGTTATGAACTTATTTGGTAAGTTCTGGATTCGCTTAGTAAGCTGGTTCTCTTATGTCAGATAAGCAAACTGTTGCCATAGCCCCCGAACTTGAGGAAGCGATTTATACCCGTCGGGTTATTCGTTTTACTCTAGGTATCGGGCTGGCCGTGGCAGTTTCAGCGATATTTGCTTGGCAATTAGCGTTTATTGTTCCGGTGTTCGTGGCTAAGTTTTTAGTCGATAGAACCGAGCCGACTATTCAAACTGTTTATGAGTTGCTGTTATCAATGGTGGCGACGATTGCAATTGCATGGCTGGTAAGCTTTGGCCCTGTGCAATATCCGATGGTGTTGTTGCCACTTCTTGCGCTGCTGATGCTCTGGGCTTACTACCTTTTTTCAAATCCTAAATGGAATTTCTTTGCCACTATTTTGATTGTAGCAACCTTAGTATTACCCTATTTAGGCATACTTCATCCGGGTGCTGCTATTTTTGTTGGGGTGGGATTAAGCTTCTCAGGTGTTGTAGCTGTCGTCATTTTTACCTTATTGCATATTTTATTGCCTGATCTATCTCCTAACCGAGAAACCCATGTCGCAGCAGGGTTGACCTCTGATGAGCGCCTTTATGAGTCTGTTCGTGCATTGATTATTGCCTTTCCTGTGATTACTTTTTTCTACTTATTTGAGATTACTGGTGCGCTATTGACGATGATTTTTATCGCCATTTTGTCGTTACAATCTGCGGGAAGTAAGAGTGTAAAAGTGAGCTTGTTTTTGCTGATCACTAATGGCATCGGTGGTGCAATGGCGGTGGTTTTTTACAATTTATTAGTGATTGTCCCTGAGCTCACTTTTTACGTGGGTTTAGCAATGATCTGTGCATTATTATTTAGCCAAAAAATTTATGCTAACCCTGAAAAAGCGCCTATCTTTGCGGGAATATTTTCAGCGCTATTGGTGGTTGTCGGCTCGACAGCATCTTCAACTGATGCTGATGTGGCTACCAATTTTTATATTCGAATTGCGCAATTATTTCTTGTGGGAGTATACATGGTAGTAGCATCGTTCTTTCTTGAGACACGTAATTGGAAGTTTTTACAGAAAAGAACTGCCATGTAATGATTTGGCTATTTAGTTTTTTGATTCGTTGACCGTTAGTTTGAGGTGAAATAAATGCCATCACAAGTTTTTGAAAAAGAACAAAGCGCTTTTATTCCACTTTTGCGTGCCGAATACATAGCTCCGTTTGTCGCTAGACTTAAAGACTTTGAGAACAATGTTTATCCGCTTATTGAGCAAGCAGGTTTACCCGAGAGTCTGCTGACAAATGAGTATGATTACGTTTCAGAACAAGCGGTATTAAATTTATTAAAGTTAATGGCTGAAAAGCTGGGTAGGCAACGCTTTTCTGAGTGGTTATATCAAGTCGCTAGATCAATATTCATTCCTCAACACTTAGCTAAAATCTCCTTAAAAGGCACAGTAAGACAAGCATTGATTGACTTTACTCATGTGGTAAACCTTGAGTCTAAACAAACCCAAGTACATTTGAAAACGGCCTTAAAAAAGGTGTGGTTTGCTCGTTTTCGTCAAAAAGAAGACCCCATTGAAATTGACCTTTCTGAGCAATTTGCTTTAACCATGATGGTTGAGTTAGTTCGAGCTGTGACACAAACCCATTGGCAACCAATTGATATTGCCCTGCAGTCTTCAAACGAAGCGCATTACTTAAACGTGTTAAAGCTTAATGAGTCACAAGTGTTTTACGCACGTAATGTGACTGCATTAAGTATCTCTGATGCGGTTTTAGATGGTCCTGTAAAGCTTAAAGAGGGGTGGGATTCCACATTAAAAACCATAGTAGAAAGCCCTAAAGGTTTTATTGCCAGCCTTCAGTTTGCATTATTACCTTATATGTCTTCAGGACGATTACCTATAACCGCTGCAGCAGATCTTTTAGGGTTAAGTGTACGTACATTGCAGCGTAGGCTTTCTGAAGAAGGGGTGAGTTACAGCCAAATGGTAGAAGGAATTTTCTTTCAGCAAGCTAAGACTCTTTTGTTAAACAAGGATATTGCTGTTACTCAGATATCAGCTTCCTTGGGTTATGCTGATGTTGCGCATTTCTCCAGAGCATTTAAGCGCATGTCTGGTTTCTCACCTCGAGTGTTTCGTCAAAATAACCAACCAAAATGAATTTGATACAACATTTGCAGTAAATACGCTATTGCCTCTGTCTTAAGTCTCAGTTTTATATTGTAAAATCGTTGGTTAACAGTTTTAAATGTTCTTTAATTGATATTTCATTGATTAATGAAATGTTTTTATGTTGTAGCGGGTGTTTTATTGGCAAAGTTGCGCTATATTTTTATTAATAAACGTATCAAAATTACTTTTGTTTAAAAGAGTTAGCGACCCATAACTGACAACTTGGCTTGTTAATATTATTTTTAAATGGAATGACATTAAATCAGGGACAGACATTATATGAGTGATAAACCTATTTCGAACTCTGCGGAGTTTACTCATGCAGCAGTGGATGCTGCGATTAAAATAGCGTTAATTTTCGCGATGGTGATTTGGTGTTTTAAAATCATTCAACCTTTCATTATGCCCATTTTATGGGGTGGTATTATTGCAATAGCTTTATACCCCGTCGTAAAACTCATTAGCCGTAAGCTTAAACTGACTATGGTTAAATCGAGCTTGCTGATCACCTTACTTTCATTGGCCTTGTTAATTGTCCCGACTGTATTATTTTCAGGCGCTATAGTATCTGGCACCCAAGATTTTGTCGCTGAAGTTCACGATGGCACTTTAGTGATCCCCGCACCTAAAGAGTCGGTTGCTGAACTCCCTTTAGTTGGCGATAAACTGTATAACGTTTGGTCTTCAGCTTCGTCCGATTTAGAGAAGTTGGTTAGAACTTATGCCGATGAAATAAAAACATTTTCAACCAAAGCAGCTGGTGCATTTGGTAGCTTTGGTATGACAGTCTTGCAGTTTTTAATATCAATCATTATTGCTGGCGTGTTTATGGGTAAAGCTGAAGGTTCAAACCAAATGTTCCATAAAGTCTCAGTAAGGCTTGCGGGTAAGCATGGTGAAGAGTTCTCAGCACTTGCTGTTGCTACCGTTCGAAGTGTGGTGCAAGGAGTTATTGGCGTCGCATTTATTCAGTCTATTTTGGCGGGTATTGGCTTAGGGTTAGCTGGGGTACCCGGTACAGGTATTTGGATGCTATTGGTGCTTATTCTAGCCATTATTCAATTACCGCCAATATTAATCTTGGCACCTATCATTGCTTATGTATTCAGCGTGGAATCATCTACGACAGCAATTATCTTTATGATTTGGAGCATTTTAGTGAGTGCCAGTGATGCATTCTTAAAGCCTATGCTAATGGGACGTGGCGTAGATATTCCTATGTTGGTGATATTGCTAGGTGCAATCGGCGGCATGATTTTGTCTGGCATCGTTGGGTTGTTTGTCGGCGCCGTGGTACTGGCATTAAGCTACAAACTATTTTCGGCATGGCTAGTTGTTGAAACTGCCGAAGTGGATACCGATTCAGTGTTACCTGAAGTTGAAAAGACAGAAGGATAAAGTCTGATGGGTAAAGTGATGTCGCAGGAAGACAACTTTAGTTATTTACTGGGGTCTTTAGTATTGGTGTTGTTAAGTGCGGCATTAGTTGAACAGTTTTTTGATGCTGGGCAAATGATTGTGGTAGGCACTACCGTAATGAGTTTGTCTATTTCGGTTATTGGCTTAGGTCAAAATAAGCGCTGGATACGTTCAAGCTTTGGCTTGATGTTCACTACACTTGTTTTTGCCAGTATCGGCTCAGTATTTGAATTACTTAATCTGGATATTGTTGCCTTATTAACCATTCTTTCTTTTCTGATTGCAGCAACCTCACGCGCTGCGAAACAAGTATTATTTTCTGGCAAAATTTCGACTAACCAGATTATTGGCTCTATTTGTATATTTTTGCTTTTAGGGCTTATTTGGGCGTTCACCTATTTGTTATTAATCGAAATATTCGGTGCGGCCTTTAATGGTATCGAAGTACAGAAATGGCCTGATAATTTATCTACTGCAATTTACTACAGCTATATCACGCTAACCACAGTGGGTTACGGTGAGATTTCTCCCAATATGCCCATCGCGAGATTTTTTGCTTTTGCAGAGGCTATTTGTGGTCAGTTTTATATGGCGATTATTGTTGCTAGTTTAGTTGGGGCAAAAATGTCACAAACTGAAAATTAGCTAAAAGGCTAATTAAACTCTACTTTTTCGCGAAGTAGAGTCATTGACTCTAACGGATGAGGTCGCATGGATTTAACGAAGAAAAGTGTTTTGATTGTTGATGATATGGACGCCATCCGTAAAATCAGTTCAGATCAATTGCGTCGCTTTGGCATTGGTCATGTTCATCAGGCAGAAAATGGTGCAAAAGCGTTAAAGGTACTTCAAAACTATACCATTGATCTGATTATTTCTGATTGGAATATGCCTGTGATGTCGGGCATTGAGCTATTAAATGAAGTCCGTCAATCGACAAAGTGGCGACACATTCCTTTTCTAATGATAACTGCTGAGGCGGCAAGAGAGAGGGTGAGCACTGCAATCACAAGCGGCGTCACAGATATTGTTATTAAGCCATTTAATACAGTGACTTTACAACAACGTGTTGCACAATGCTTGAGTGGTCATATTAGTAACAAAGCTCAGTCTTTCCAGCAAGACGACCCCGCGTTAGTCGCCGATACTCTAAGTTCTCCCAATTCATCTAATACGATAGATGATAAAGATGCTCCTCGCTCTTCAGTATTGGTCGTTGATGATACTACCGATAATCTCACTTTAATTGGTGGATTATTAAAAGACGAATATCAAGTCAAGCTGGCTAAACAAGGTCAAAAAGCGCTGGAAATAGCCCAATCAGATTCGCCTCCCGATTTAATTCTATTAGATATCATGATGCCAGGTATGGATGGTTTTGAAGTACTAAAACGTCTAAGAGAGCATCCTCAATCTGCAAATATTCCTGTGATATTTGTTACAGCATTAACTGAAGATAAATACCAACTTCAGGGGTTAGATAGTGGCGCAGTCGATTATATTAGTAAACCTATCCAACCTGAATTATTAAAGCTGAGAGTTCGAAACTTGATGACTTATGTGCAAATGCATAAGCGTCTGCAGTCTGATTTTGACAACATGGTGACTACGGAAAAGTTAAAACAAGAAGTTCAGCAAGTATTGCAGCATGATTTAAAAGGACCTATTGCTGGGTTAATGGCGTTACTTGAACAGATAAGCCAAGATCCTCACATTTCCAAAAGTAACCTAGAAAATACTCACATCGCGGAAGATATGTCTTTTCAATTGTTGAATATGATCAATATGTCTAGTGAGTTATATAAAATTGAAACCGGTCGATTTACCTTAATACCAAAGCCATTTTCCATGTTCAATTTACTGGAAAAAATTATTGCGGTTTTAAAGAAAACTTTCCAAGTAAAACATCTATTGATTTACCTCGATTGTGAAGAGGATGGTGACGAAGACTACCTAGCACTGGGTGACGAAAGTCTTAGCTATTCGATGTTATTTAATCTGCTTAAAAATGCCTGTGAAGCAGCGCCAAATAAGACGCGCGTATCAATTTCTTTGAAGAGAATTGATAGCGTTTCAAATACCGATTTAGATAAGCCTGCATTGATTATCACTATTCAGAATCTTGGCGTTGTAGAAGAACATATCCGCGACACTTTTTGGAACAAATACACTTCAGCTGGTAAAGATAATGGGACGGGTATTGGTACTTACTCAGCTAAGTTACTTGCAGAAGCACAAAATGGAAACGTTGCTTTAGAAGTCAGTGATGAAAATGACACAACAAGCGTTTCGATTTCACTGCCACATGCTATGCAAGATTTATAAGCTATTGTTTTTGGATGGACTAATCTAGTTGAGTAAGGGGTCTGGAAAATAGCTTAGAAAATCATATAAATAGCTGATTGGTCTATCACTGTAATAACTGATGTAATGGAATTGGATGGAAATGAATATAACTTTATCCTCGATAGCAATTGGATTGTTGTTTTTACTATTGTGGTTGTTTTTACGTCTAAGAAAGCAAGCTAATAATGACCTCTCAACATTTTTTGAAAGTGGTACTAATCGGACTTTCACTGGTTTAATAGTGTGTTGTTTTTTAGTGCTACTTTCACTCATCGCAGCGATAGGTTTGAATGTTGCTTATAAACATGATTTAGAAAAAAGTGGCTTAGCGTTAAATTCTGTCGCTTTGACCACCGATGCAGCCTTGTCTTCATGGGTTAGAGGCTGGGAAGATAGAGTGGGCGCTGTTGCGACCAATCCATTGTTACTACAACGCGCGATTTATCTAACAAAAATCGGTCCAGATAAGGAAGAACTCCTTGAAAGTGATCATTTAGCCTGGTCTAGAGATGCTTATAAAAGGTATAGCGAATCGTTTGGTTCGTTAGGTTTTTTCATTATCACGTTAGATGGGAAGAATATTGCCTCAAGTCGTGACAATAATCTTGGCGTCACTAATATTGTTAAACGTGAACATCCCAAATTATTTGCTAGAGCTGTCAAAGGTGAAATTGTCATCACACCTCCGATGCGATCTGATATTGCTTTATCTAACCCTTATGGAATAGAGCGTGCTGATACCCCTACCATGTTTGTACTCAGTCCTGTTACTCAAGATAATGGCGAAATTACCGCTGTGCTTTCACTTCGAATTGACCCTTATCTAGAATTTGCGAAATTAACCAAGAGTGGTGCAGTTGGAGATACTGGTGAATCATACTTTGTTGATGAGCAAGGCCGGATGCTGTCCCATAGTCGCTATGAAAAGCATTTAATTTCTTTTGGGTTACTAGAAGAAGGACAAATGTCAGTACTCAACCTGAAAGTCACCGACCCAATTCATGAGTTAACTGCACAGACCCCTGCAAGTGTTAATCATAATGAGCTTGGTCTGACTTACTCAGCCAAGCAAGTTAGCGCTAAGCGGAACGGTAGCAGTTATAAATCTTATCGAAACTATTTAGGTGTGGATGTTATAGGTGCTTGGAAGTGGGATGAGCGCTACGGTTTTGGTATCGTCACAGAAATGTCTATTGACGAAGCAAGCAGTAATTATTCGTACTTTAAAACCATCATCATTATTCTCATCAGCGTCATTGCGTTGTCATGCCTGTTATTGACTGTAGCAAGCCTCTGGCTTAGTCGTCATATTTTACGTCGATTACAAATCAGTAATGAGAAGTTAGAAAAAACCATTTCAATTCGAACTAGAGATATTCAAGAACGAGAAAACCGTTTATGGGATTTATACGAAAACTCAGCAGTGGCTTACGCAACTTTAGACGTCAATGGTAAGTTTACTAAGCACAACAAACAGTTCGCATTAATCACGGGTCATGAGCGCAAAGAGTTCACTGAATTAACCTGGGCAGATGTGCTTAATACCGATGATGGAGAAGGTCAGAGAGTTTTTAAATCGGCTCTGAAAGGTGTAGATACCTCTGATGCTAGGCTTATTTTAAATACAGAATCAGGTCAAAACCTTGCTGTGTCTCTTACTGTAAGAACTGAATTTAATGACGATACTAGCTTGAATGAAATTCGACTAGCACTGCTTGATATTGATGAGCAGGAGACTGTTCGAGCAGAGATGCAAAAGAATCAGCAACAGTATCAAACCTTAGTCGAAAATATTCAAGGGGCAGTATTTCGGTGCAATTACGTCGATTTAGTCAGTAATGATTTTACCGTTTCTTATATTAGTCCTAATTTTGAGCATATCACGGGCTACCCTGTTGCAGACTTTATTGGCACAGACCCTAAGCGGCGCTTTGTTCATTTAGCTATTGATGGCGACGGAGAAATGTTCTTTGAAACAGTCAGACAGGCAGCATTAAACAACAAAAAAGTGGTTGTTGATATGCGAATCCTTAATCGTTCTGGTGAACTCAGGTATGTTCAAGTTATGGCAAAGTTTGAAACGTCTGAAAATAATCGGAAAGGTTTTTTCGATGGCACTTTATTTGATATTACTGAACAAAAGCTTGCTGAAAACCTTTTATTAGACTCAGAAGAAAAACTTGAAGTTGCCGCTAAAAGTGCCCAAATGGGAATGTGGGATTTTTACCCTCACGAAAATCGTGTTGTCGTCAATCGTATGTACAGCCAAATGTTAGGTTATGAGCGGCTTGATATTTGTGCAAATGAAGATAAATGGGCAGAACTGACTTCGGGAGCTGAAACTTTTTCCGGCTTGATTCACCCAGATGATCATACTGATATTCTTAGTTTAAAACAGCCTGCAGCCGAAGGCGATGTCGAGCAAATTATTCGTCAAGAGTTTAGGATGCTCCGTAAAGATGGCAGTTACGACTGGATCTTAAGTATTGGGCAAACTTATCAATATCACGAAGATGGCAGCCCTGAACGGATAAGTGGCGTGCATATTAATGTTAATGCAGCAAAAGAGTTAGAAAGAGAGCTCGCAGCCGCCATTGCCGAAGCTGATGACGCCAACAAAGCCAAAAGTGATTTTCTGGCGAATATGAGCCATGAAATTCGCACTCCAATGAATGCCATTATCGGCATGTCACATTTAGCGCTAGAAACTGATTTAAGCCGTCAGCAGCGTAATTACATTGAAAAGACCAATGGTTCAGCTCAATCTTTATTAGGGATCATTAACGATATTCTCGATTTTTCTAAAATTGAGGCTGGTAAATTAGACATCGAAAACATTGATTTAAGCATTGATGAATTATTAAATAATGTTAGTAACCTTATTGGCATTAAAGTGGCTGATAAAGGTTTGGAGTTGTTATTTGATATTGATGAAAACATTCCTAAAAACTTGTTAGGTGATCCATTGCGAGTAGGGCAAGTGCTCATCAATTTAGCGAACAATGCCGTTAAGTTTACCGAGCATGGCAACATTATCATCTCAGCTAAATTAGTTGAACTTACCCCCAATCAAGCCAATATTATCTTTTCTGTAGCCGACTCAGGTATTGGTATGACGCCTGAGCAGCAGTCGCGACTGTTTAATGCGTTTTCACAAGCTGATGCATCAACGACTCGAAAATATGGTGGTACAGGTCTAGGCTTAGCGATTTGCAAAAACCTTGCGGAATTGATGAATGCTGATATTACGTTAAGTAGCGAGTCAGGTGTTGGCAGTATTTTTAATCTCAATATTCCTTTTGACTTAAATCCTATTTCTTCGAGCTCTCCAATGGAGCAAGACCTTTCTTATCTTGATGGTAAGTCGGTTTTATTAGTTGATGATAATCAAGCTGCGAGAGAGATATTATCTAACTTGTTGGTTAATGTAGGGATGAAGGTCAAAGTGTTTGATAGCGGTAAAGCTGCTATTGCCTGGCTCGACAGTGGTGAACAAACTGATGTCGCTATAGTCGATTGGCAGATGCCTGAAGTCAGTGGGATTGATGTCGCTCGATTTATTGGCGAACTCACACCAGAAATTAAACCTAAGCTCATCATGATTACAGCGTATGGCAAAGAGGACTTATTACTCAGTGCAGCTGATGTGCATTTTGATAGCATTTTAACGAAGCCACAAACTCAATCTAGTCTCATTAAAGCGCTTTCTTACGTTATATCGGATGAAGAATATCAATCTAGACATACTGATGCAGGCAGTGAACTGTCGAAAGCTCTAAAGCATTTAGCGGGCGCCAATATATTGATTGCAGAAGATAACGATTTAAACCAAGAGCTCATTCAAGAGTTACTTAACAATAAGCAAATCGAAACCACCATCGCGGCTAATGGTCAACAAGCCCTTGAACTGGTAGCTGAACAAGATTTTGATGGCGTGTTAATGGATTGCCAAATGCCAGTGATGGACGGCTATTCCTCAACCAGAAAAATACGTGAAATGCCGCAAAACCAAACTTTGCCAATTCTTGCGATGACAGCCAATGCTATGGCTGGAGATCGCGAAAAAGCGCTTGATGCAGGTATGAATGATCATATACCTAAGCCTATTGATGTAGAAGCGATGTTCATAACGATGGCGAAATGGATAACCCCAGTAAATCCGACTGAAATAGAACTCATTGAGCAAAATGGAACAGAGAAATTAAACTCAAATATTATAGAAATGAAGCATGTTGATACTGCTCAAGGCTTGATACGAACACAAGGTGATGTAGGTTTATATTATAAGTTATTGGCTAAATTCGTTACTGGTCAAAAAGGGTTTATTGGCGCATTTTCGAAGGCTATAGCAGTAAATGATCAATCTGTAGCCGCTCGGCTGGTACATACATTAAAAGGTGTTGCTGGCAGCATCGGCGCAATTAAGTTAGCTGAACAGGCATTACATTTGGAGCAAAGGTTGTCTGAAAGTGAAGTGAGCACGTTAGCTGACATTGAACTTGAGCTGTCTAAAGTATGTGAAGAAATATCCACTTCAATTCCTGCGTCGCAAATTGATAAAGTTCAACTATCATTAGACAAGTCATTAGCAATCAAAACCTTAGAAGTTTTAATTACCATGCTTGAAAGCTTTGATATGGAAGCGACTGAATATCTCGACAGTCACGGCGATTGTTTAAATGTCGAGCCGTTAGTACACAATTATAAATTACTAGAAAAGCAGTTGAATGATTATGAATTAGATACGGCGATGGAAATCGCTAAACAGATGATTGAGCAATTATCGTTAATGGACTGAATAAATACGTATTAACGGATTGAACAAGGAGTGTAGATGGAAAAGCAGACTATTTTAGTAGTGGATGATACCCCTGAAAACATTGATGTGTTAGCGGGTGTATTAAAGTCAGACTATCAGATTAAGATTGCTAAAAATGGTGAGTTAGCACTTAAAATTGCTCGTAGTATCAACTTAGACTTAATCTTGCTAGATATCATGATGCCGGGCATTGATGGTTTTGAAGTGTGCAGACAACTCAAACAAGATGAAAGAACTCGCCATATTCCAGTGATATTTGTGACCGCTAAAATTTCTGCTGATGATGAAATAAAAGGGTTAGAGCTCGGCGCTGCCGATTATATTACTAAGCCATTTAATCCGCCTATCGTACAACGTCGCGTACATACTCAACTAGCATTAACAGATCAAAACAGAATACTTGCGATTAAAGTACAGCAAAAGACGGCGGAAATTGCTCAAAATCAATTAAATGTTATTCGCCGCTTAGGCCGCGCAGCCGAATATAAAGATAATGAAACAGGGATGCATGTCATTCGCATGAGTTACTACACTCACGTGCTAGCTCTTGCAGCGGGGATGAATGAACCTGCTGCTGAAGTGCTAATGAATGCAGCCCCTATGCATGATGTAGGCAAAATCGGAATATCTGATGCCATTTTAAAGAAACCCGGAAAGCTCGAGTTTGAAGAGTTTGAGGAAATGAAAAAGCATTGTGTAATCGGCGCTGAAATCCTTGGTGACAAGGATTCAGAACTAATGACCATTGCTCAAGAAGTCGCGCTGACTCATCACGAAAAGTGGGATGGCAGTGGCTATCCTCATGGATTAAGTGGTGAGAATATCCCATTAAATGGTCGTATTGTCGCCATCGCAGATGTATTTGATGCGTTAACCAGCGAGCGCCCATATAAAAAGGCGTGGACAGTAGACGATGCTATATCGCTTATTAAGCGAGAAGCAGGGAGTCACTTTGACCCTAAGTTAGTGCCGTTATTTGTTGATAAACTAGATGAAATTTTAGAAATAAAAGCTAAATTTAAAGATGTTGAGTAATGTTTTTATGGGTTTTATGTTGAACTCAATGAGTAAATGCTTAAGTGAGGGTGTTTAATGTCACATATGGCGTGAAATGGTAACAAATGTTTTAGCGCTCGATTATAATAAGCCTATATCGAGTTAAGCGCTAAGCCAATGAGTGAAAAATGCTAAACGATGTAAGGCTTATTCAGAAGCGGTTAAGTAACACAGTAGTCATCTACGTGGCTTATTTCTGAACGGATTATTCACTCTATATGAGTGCCCTTATTTATCTGTGTAACTTGCCAATAACGGCAATTTAAACCTATTTTCGACAGAGGAAAATTACATGTCTAAGACTTTTATCAGTAAAAAATTACTTTTAGCTGCTGTTATGGTGCCTGCTTTATTAACAGGTTGTGCGACAGGTGATAACCCAGAGTCTAAAAAAGCCAATGCGCGTAAAGAAACACAGTCAGCGTTACAAGAGATTTATGCTGAACATAGCGGCGCAAAAACTGCGGTCGCTCAGTCAGTGGGTTATGTAGTTTGTACTGGTAGTAACAGCTACTTGTTTGCACTGTCAACCGGTGGCGGGGTCTGTGTACTAACCTCAAACGGTCAAAATTCTTATTACCGTTTCGCAACTGGCGGTGTGGGTGCGGGTATTGGTTGGAAGCAAATGGCCTTTGTACAAGCCTTTATGGATAACGATGCGATGACTCGCTTTAAAGAGTCTGGTTATGAAGGTCAAGCGCAGGCTGAAGCCAGTGCAAAATATGAAGAAAGCGGTGACCAAGCGTCAGCTAACCAATCTGTCGATGTCAGTGGTGTAAAAACCTACCAAGTTAACCTAATGGGGGCTGCAGCACAGGCGACGGTTCAAGGTTATAAGTACTGGGAAACTGATTTTTCTGACGATTTTGTTGAAAATGAAGAGTAAGCGCACCGCTTAAAAACTTCTTTGAATGAGTTTTTTATAAAGCGAATTTGCTAAGCTTATAGAGTAAAAAATGAAAACCGCAACTGACTATTCAGTTGCGGTTTTTTATGGGATTAAATCAGTGGCAATATTTCTATAATGAGAATTTTTACTTCAGGTTTGTCAATTTTTAGACATTTGAGTAATTTTTGGCGTTTAGTAAGAAGATTTAGATAAATTAATTAGGTTATTTTTTATCTTGGGGGTTAGCCGTTAATTTCAGAGGTTTGTGCTGATAATATTAAAAAAATTAGCCTGTTTAGCATAAAGTAGTGAAAATTACAGATGTGATTTTTAGTACGAGTTGAATTTACGAGTCAATTTCATGAGAAGAACTTATTAACTAAGCTATTCCTACAAGCTTAAGCGCTTATTTCGCTTTCCGTCAGTCGCTCAATGAGCTAAATTACCCATGTACGGATAAGAATAAAATTCAGGACGAATCTGTTTTTAAGGTGGATAGAAGTTGATTTCAGTATATTTAGTTGATGATCATGAATTAGTGAGAACTGGCATTCGTCGTTTATTAGAAGATGAACGAGGAATAAAAGTGGTTGGTGAAGCTCCTGACGGCGAAACTGCAGTGCAGTGGTCTCGTCAAAGTGAAGCGGATGTGATTCTGATGGACATGAATATGCCAGGTATGGGCGGATTAGAAGCCACCCGTAAAATTCTACGCTATCAACCGGAAGCGAAAATTATCGTACTCACGGTTCAAACAGAAGATCCATTTCCTACTAAAGTGATGCAAGCTGGTGCGTCAGGTTATTTAACCAAGGGCTCGACGTCGCCTGAAGTGCTGCGTGCCATTCAACAAGTGTCGCGAGGACAACGTTACTTATCGCCTGAAATAGCTCAGCAAATGGCATTGAGTCAGTTTAGTCACTCTGATGAAAATCCGTTTAGCAGTCTATCCGAGCGAGAGTTGCAGATCATGTTGATGATCACCAATGGTGAAAAGGTTAATGACATATCTGAAAAGCTAAATTTAAGCCCTAAAACAGTCAACAGTTATCGCTATCGTTTATTTGCCAAATTAGATATTGGTGGAGATGTTGAGTTGACCCGCCTAGCTATTCGCTACAAAATGCTCGATGCCAGTTCTTTTTAGACATTAGGTGTTCATACCAAGGTATCGACGCCTACTTTAGGATAGTTGATGCCTTCAAGCTTTAATTCAAAATTATTTTTAAAAACCGTTTCATCTTCACCAGGTGTTTATCGTATGTACGATGACAAAGGTGAAGTGATTTATGTCGGTAAAGCAAAAGATCTCAAAAAGCGTCTTTCTTCGTATTTCAGAGCGAATCTGCCTAACGTTAAAACTCAAGCGCTTGTTGCCCGTATTGCTAATGTTGATGTGACGCTAACCCATAGCGAAACCGATGCATTACTGCTTGAAAACGATTACATCAAACAATACATGCCTAAGTACAATGTATTGTTACGTGATGATAAGTCCTATCCGTATATTTTATTAAGTGGCCATAAGCATCCTAGGTTGGCATATCACCGCGGCCCGAAAAGAGAGAAAGGCCATTACTTTGGGCCTTATCCTAATGGCGGCGCTGTGCGTGAAAGCCTAAACCTCATGCAAAAGCTGTTTCCTATTCGTCAGTGTGATGATTTGTATTATAAGTCTCGCTCTCGGCCTTGTTTACAATATCAACTTGAGCGCTGCAGTGCGCCTTGTGTAGGGCGTATCTCAGATGAAGATTATGCAGGCCAAGTTAAACTCGCGAGTTTGTTTTTACGAGGTAAAGACCAACAAGTGATCAGCGAGCTGGTGGCTAAAATGGACACTGCTGCCAATGAAATGGAATATGAGTCCGCGGCGCAATATCGTGATCAAATTACTGCATTAAGACGCGTCGCCGAACAGCAAGAAGTATCAAACCATAAAGGTGATATGGACGTGATTGGCGTGCATTACGCATCAGGCATTGTGTGTTTTCATTTATTGTTTATTCGCGACGGTAAAATTTTTGGCAGCCGTAGTTATTATCCGACAGTACCACCGGAAACCGACTTAGAAGAAGTGCTGGTGTCTTTCATAGGTCAGTTTTATTTAAACGCTGATATTCAAAGAACAATTCCAAAAGAAGTCATCATTAGCGAGAATTTTGATGAGAAAAAAGTTTTAGAAGAAACTATTTCAGCGGCGTTAGAGCGTAAATTTGAAATTAAAACCCATGTACGAGGGGAGCGCGCTAACTTCTTACGATTAGCAATAACAAATGCAACGAATGCAGTGAATACGCGTTTATCTCACAAGAATACCGTTGAGCAGCGATTTCAGTTATTGGAAGAAGCGTTGGAGTTTGGCCATCAGATCACCCGTATGGAATGTTTTGATATCAGTCATACGATGGGAGAAAGCACCGTAGCTTCTTGCGTGGTGTTTAACCGTGAAGGCCCTCATAAAGCAGACTATCGCCGTTATAACATTAATGGCATTACCGGCGGCGATGATTACGCTGCAATGGAGCAAGCACTAAAGCGTCGATTCGAAAAAATTGATAACAACGGCAAAGTGCCGGATATTGTGTTTATTGATGGCGGTATTGGCCAGTTGCGAATTGCACAAAAGATTGTTGATGAAAAGTGCGTGAACATAGATAGACCACCATTGTTAATTGGCGTAACTAAAGGTGAAGGCCGTAAAGCAGGGCTCGAAACGTTTGTATTTGGCGGTACAGAACAAACTTTTGAGCTTGCCAGTGACTCGCCAGCATTCCACTTAATATTGCACATTCGAGATGAATCACACAGATTTGCTATTACTGGCCACCGTAATAAACGTCAGAAAACTCGCAATACTTCGACATTAGAATCGATCCAGGGTGTTGGGCCAAAGCGTCGCAAACTATTGTTACAACATTTGGGCGGAATACAGGAAGTTAAGGGCGCTAGTGTTGCTGAATTAACAAAAGTACCCGGAATTAGCCTAGAAATGGCACAAACAATCCATGATGCATTGCGAGGGGGATAAAATTAAGGCAAGATTGGCGCTGTTTCTGACTATTTGGTTTCTTCAATGCCTTTTAATTTACCTATAGCGCTAACATTATTCCGGTTGTTACTGTTGCCGGTTTTTGTCGTAGTTTTTTATCTCCCTTACGCTTGGGCGCCTTTTGCGTCCGCATTTATCTTCTGGTTAGCGGCGGTAACGGACGCGTTAGATGGTTATGCAGCAAGAAAACTCAAACAGTCGACTCGTTTTGGTGCCTTTTTAGATCCGGTAGCGGATAAAATTATGGTGACAACGGCGTTGGTGTTGTTGGTTCAGCAAAACGATAATATTTATCTCACCTTAGCTGCACTGTTCATGATCGGCCGTGAAATTGTTATTTCAGCGCTGCGAGAGTGGATGGCTGAAATTGGTAAGCGTGGTGTCGTTGCAGTGTCTTGGATTGGTAAATATAAAACCGCAGCGCAAATGGTGGCGATTGTTGGTTTGATTTGGCAGCCGAATGAATTTTTGACTAATGTCGCTTATGGACTATTCTATGTCGCTGCTGTGCTAACTTTCTGGTCGATGATGAGTTATATTTCAGCAGCTTGGAAAGACTTAACCGCTGAGTAGTGCAATAAAAGTTCAATAAGTTTATTTAGTGCGCACTCAGTCATTTTTGTTGAAAACAGCAATTGACACCGACACTGAAATCGGTAGAATGCACCCCCGTAGACAGCGATGCTTCAGCGTATAACCGAAAGGTTGCAACTTGATGACATCGAGGCCTAATCTGCGAAGATAGGCAAATGATTGCGAGATTAGCTCAGTTAGCTTTGTATCAGACGATACCTTGTTAAGTGAATTAATTAAGCTAAAAATGCGACATTAGCTCAGTTGGTAGAGCGATACCTTGCCAAGGTATAGGTCATCGGTTCGAACCCGATATGTCGCTCCAATCATTCTCTATACGGCGCGATGGCAGAATGGCTATGCTGCGGATTGCAAATCCGTCGACCTCGGTTCGACTCCGGGTCGCGCCTCCACAATTTTTGTTTAGTTGCTAACAATTACGTTAAGCAGTTAAGACAACACTTTTGCCCGAGTGGTGGAATCGGTAGACACAAGGGATTTAAAATCCCTCGCTTAATAGGCGTGCCAGTTCAAGTCTGGCCTCGGGTACCATTATTCTTCTATGAAGAGCTTACATACGACTTATTGTATTAAGTGTATGGTGCGAAAAAGCCTCAACGAAAGTTGGGGCTTTTTTGTGCCTGTAATTCGGAAGAATTTGAGTGTTTGTGCAAAGATAAGTCCCTCGTCGTTTTAAAATCAGGCGTGCCAGTTCAAGTCTGGCCTCGGGTACCATTATTCTTCTATGAAGAGCTTACATACGACTTATTGTATTAAGTGTATGGTGCGAAAAAGCCTCAACGAAAGTTGGGGCTTTTTTGTGCCTGTAATTCGGAAGAATTTGAGTGTTTGTGCAAAGATAAGTCCCTCGTCGTTTTAAAATCAGGCGTGCCAGTTCAAGTTTGGCCTCGGGTACCATTATTTTTCTATGAAGAGCTTACATACGACTTTTAGTATTAAAGAGTATGGTGCGAAAAAGCCTCAACGAAAGTTGAGGCTTTTTTGTGCCTTTAATTCGGAAGAATTTGAGTGTTTGTGCAAAGATAAATCCCTCGTCGTTTTAAAATCAGGCGTGCCAGTTCAAGTCTGGCTTCGGGTACCATTATTCTTCTATGAAGAGCTTACATACGACTTATTGTATTAAGTGTATGGTGCAAAAAGCCTCAACGAAAGTTGGGGCTTTTTTGTGCCTGTAATTCGGAAGAATTTAAGTGTTTGTGCAAAGATAAATCCCTCGTCGTTTTAAAATCAGGCGTGCCAGTTCAAGTCTGGCTTCGGGTACCATTATTTTTCTATGAAGAGCTTACATACGACTTATTGTATTAAGTGTATGGCACAAAAAAGCCTCAACGAAAGTTGGGGCTTTTTTGTGCCTGTAATTCGGAAGAATTTGAGTGTTTGTGCAAAGATAAATCCCTCGTCGTTTTAAAATCAGGCGTGCCAGTTCAAGTCTGGCCTCGGGTACCATTATTTTTCTATGAAGAGCTTACATACGACTTATTGTATTAAGTGTATGGTGCAAAAAAGCCTCAACGAAAGTTGTGGCTTTTTGTGTCTGCAATTTGAATATGTTTAGCGCTCGAAACTTGAGCTTTATAAATATATGTTCAGTGAGAGTTAGCTGATTTTCTTGATTTGTTAGCTAACTCCCATTGATTAAAGTGGAGTTCTACAAAAACCTTAAATTATTTTTGTTCAATCTTATAATCTAATTGATAGAAGTGAGCTTCACTTTTGCCATTTTCAAACTGGTTATAAACACCTGCTTTAAAATAATTGAGCATCTCTTTCCAGTACGTGATGTCATGCTCCACTTGGTTCACACCATCTCTATTAATGACTAATTTTGAATCACCAACAATGATATCGAATTGAGTTGGGGCATTTGGGTCATATGCACCGAGATCAAAGCGAACATAGGCATTTTTACAATCTGATGTGTCGCGGTTACCGCTGTCTTTACTGCAGTTGACTGCGTTGTTTTTAATGATCGCCCAGTAATGATCTTTAACCCCTTTGCGGTCAGCTTCATACACCAAGCGTAATAGTGGGTGAGGGATGTAACCTACTCCATGCTTGCCATCATCAAAGGTACCTTTATTGTGCACTTGTAAGAATGTCATAGCGTCATTCTTAGATGGGCTATCTTTCACTGATTCGCGTGGGTTTATTGGCATTAGTTCAGCTGAAAGATGATAAAAAGTATTGGGACTATCTGACTTGAAGTTCTCAAGCACTCTTAACTCATTACGTAATTTATAACCTTCCATGTTCATGATTAGTGCTTTAGAGCCTTTATCAACATAAAAGTGCTCGTTAACGATGCCGCTAAAATCGCTGTCAGTGGCTAATTCATATTTACTGCCAGGTCTTGAATTTGGGGTTGAAATTTGCAGCTTTGACGCAGATAAAATATTAGAAAATTGAGAATAATCCGCTGGCGCTTCACGTTCCCCCGTTGCTGCGGGATATGGATTTACCCTTGGTTCGGTTGTCGCTGCACATGCTGTTAATAAACCCGATACGATTAAGGTTAAAGGTAGTACTGTTAATTTTTTCATTGTAACGACATTCCTACTTATGGCTTTTATGAATTATTTCGTATTACTTTCTTTGAATGACTTTATCTGGATTAACGCTCAGAGCATCATCTGTGATGCTCGTAATGACTTAGCACCAATATAACGCCAAATAACATATTTAACATATAATAATACAAATTAATTATGACTCAAATCACAACATTTTTACTCATTCAACAAACACAGCTCAAATGTGCATGTCTCTAAGTTAAAACTTATATTTCGTTCACTTTCTTTTAATTGGCTTCAAGCTAATTTACTAATCTATAACAGTATTTTTTGTTAAAAGAGTGAGTGTTATTGAGATTTAATATAAAAATGACAAACATTGATTTCCGGTGATGTAGGTAGCTAGCATGACTTAAACCCCATAATTAGCATTAATTAGGGATTGATTTGCTATTGATCAAAGATTGAGTCTCCATTGATTAAAGATTAGATAGAGACTGAGTAGAGAACTATTAGACAAGGTGAAAAATTCATTAGAGATATTGACAGGGTAGAGTGTTCATTCTACTATTGCGGGTAGAATGAATACTCTACTAGGTGAGCTTGATGGAAATGGATCCAAACACGACTGATTGTCCACTACCTTTAAAAGTCCAAATTGCTGCAAGTTTAGAGAAGGCCTTTAGCCAGTATGGGTTTGCAGAGCCCAGTGTGGCGCAGTTAAAAACGGCATGTAATGTGAGCTTGCGTACCCTTTATAAACATTACCCTTCTAAAGAGGCGATGATTGTCGCAGCGCTTGAATACCGTCATCAAAGATACCTTTCTTTTTTGGCTGATGATTCTTTAACGAATGGAACGAAGTCAGTTCTACATATTTTCACTCAGTTAGAAAAATGGATGCAGCAATTTGCCCCGAACGGGTGCATGTCAATGAATGCGATAACTGCTTTTCCTGATAATCAGGATGTCATTAATGTCGTTGCAGGCCATAAAGAAGAGGTGCGTCAGCGCTTAGCACAAGTGAGTTGCCGGCCTGATCTCGCATCTGCGTTATTTCTACTACATGAAGGCGCTTCAGCCACTTGGCCATTACAAGGACAAGAATCAATCCTTTCTGCCAAACAAATCATATCTATCATTATGGAGTCACCAGTATGCCGTCCTTAGAAGCACCAAGCCTAAACCAAGCAATCCCAGCAACAATGACAGGGGTTCAATTAATTGGTCATGGTGGACCTGAAATGTTGCAGTTAAACCAACATATTGCAGTGCCGACACTAACAGATAATGAAGTGCTAATTCGAGTACTCGCTGCTGGCGTAAATAATACCGATATCAATACCCGCACGGGGTGGTATTCCAAATCTGAAGTTAAAAGCGGTGATGCTGAAAGTGATGACACTAGTTGGTCGGGAAATACATTTGTTTTTCCCCGTATCCAAGGCGCGGATGTATGCGGCGTTATCGTCGCGGTTGGTAATAAAGTTAGCCAGAATCGAATTGGCGAGCGGGTATTGATCGAGCCGTGCCTTAGGGAACATAATGGCCAGCAGCTTACTTCGCCTTGGTATTTCGGCTCCGAATGCGATGGCGGCTTTGCTCAATACACCAAAGTAGCCTCTCAGTATGCCTGTGCAATTAATAGCTCGCTAACAGATGCTGAGCTTGCTTCATTTCCGTGTTCATACTCTACCGCAGAGAACATGCTTACTCGTGCGAATGTTGGCTCAACAGATACTGTATTAATAACTGGGGCTTCAGGCGGTGTGGGCTCTGCAGCAATTCAGCTAGTAAAAGCGCGTGGGGCAAAAGTCATTGCAATCACTAGTCCAAGTAAAAATGAGCATTTACTTAGCTTAGGCGCCGATAAAGTCTTAGCTAGAGATGTTGATTTAGTGGAAGTGTTAGGTAATAACAGTGTCAACGTAGTGATAGATTTAGTGGCAGGTAAGCAATGGCCGCAGTTACTCGAGGTACTTAAACCAGGGGGCCGTTATGCGGTTTCAGGGGCCATTGGTGGTGCGTTAGTCGAGCTTGATGTAAGAACCTTATATTTAAAAGACCTGAGCTTCTTTGGTTGTACAGTATTAGCACCGCAGGTATTTCAAAACTTAGTTACTTGCATTGAAAGTGGCAAAATTAAGCCTTTGGTCGCAAAAACTTTTGCCCTAGAAGATATCGCAACAGCTCAAGATATTTTTCAGCAAAAACAGTTTGTCGGTAAAATAGTACTCACGCTGGTTTAGCTTAAAGATTTTAGGCAAGGTGTTGATGTTTAACGTTCTCAGCATTGATTTTATTACTGATAAGTATCGCAGCTTGCTTCCCCCAGTGTTGATAAATACTTTCACTGGGGTGAAATCCATCTTTGGCCATCGTCGCGCTAGCGAGTGACTGGCGCATGTCTAATTGCTCACACGGTAAAGCACAGCTTTTAATCCATTGAGTTAATGCATGATTAAATTCATTAGATCTCGCGCCAAGAAACCATCTGAATGGTTGTGGTAAAGCAGGAAAGGCTGACATAGGCGGTACGCTGGTGATGATTATTTGTTGGCAAGCCAATGATGTAAAAAGTAACTCGCACAATTGCTGTTGCTGACTAATCCAAGTCTTAGCCGAAATAGGGCTTAAAACATCATTCACACCTAATGAAATAACCACCACATCGGCAGAAATTTGATGGGGTTGAGTTAGAATATAATTGAATTTGTTGAGACAGTTTTGGGTGCTATAACCACTCTTTGCGATTAATTGCCATTTGAGTTTGTAATCACCTAGAGCCGAGGATTGTGTTGTTTGACACATCATTGAGGACAAGGAAGTGACTAATTGGCCTGATAGCGCCTGTTGCTGAGTTTCTACCCCAACACCTGCAGCCGCTGAATCGCCAACAATCAATAAAGATAATGTCGTTGAATTTGCATCCGAACCATCATTAGCTTCAGAATTGAAAGATGAGTTTTCAGTGTCGTTTAGTTTTACGACGCCTTCCCGAAGTCCATTGGGTTCAGGCAGCTTAAGTGTGGTTTTTTTGACCCAAATAGCTTGAAGTAAATATACAGGCCATAACAAAAATAAGCTTAAGTAATGCAATGTCGGTCATCCTTTCCGTTAATCATTAGTCGTCAGTTATAACTTAAATATCTAACCACTTCACCCATTTTTCTTTTGAATTGATTAACTTATTTAAAAAATATCAGTTAAGTAACCAGCTGATATTTAATTTCGAATAACTGTTCAACTCCGGGGTAAACCTCCTGAATGAGTGACTTAAGAAATGAAAGCTCCATGTTCTCTTGTTCAGCATGCTCCTCAGTTAATTGATGAAAAGCCACTTTAGTCACCGCTAATACCTTAATGTTGCAAAACCAACGGTCATCTTCAAAAGTCGACACTGACAAGGTTTCACCGACTTTGAAGTGAGATTCTGATTCATCTCGTAAAGTAATGGTTTTAGCCCCAGATAAAATGTCTTTTTCAAAGCGACCAAAAAAACTTATAGGTGTTAATTCACTCATTGAGTAACCTTCTATTACTTATCAAATATTACTTATCAAATAAAACTAATTACATAATACCAACCAAATATCGTCCTATTATTTTGCGCTAGTTTGAACTGAAATGACAATGGGTTGATTGATTCTACTTAACTCTGACTTTGCAGTCTTAACTTGTTGGGAGTGATCCCTTATGATGTGCGCAATTTTAATCGAATAAATATTTAGGAAGGTCATTTGCACACTTTGGCGCAATTAAAATCAGGCGAATTAAATAGTCAGAAATTACAACGTATCCAAATTGCTGAACAATTAGTTGAATTCCCGCATGAAGTGTTAGCGTTTGCAGACACCTTAGAGGTGCTGGATTTATCCAATAATCGTTTAAGCCAATTACCAGATGAGTTTGCACAATTAACTGAGTTGAAAATTTTATTTCTGTCATTCAATTGCTTTACTGAACTTCCTGCAGTGATTGCCAAGTGTCCTAAACTTGAAATGATTGGCTTTAAAGCGAACCAAATTACCACAGTTGCAGAAAACAGTTTGCCAGTTGATACCCGTTGGCTAATTTTAACCGATAACCAAATATCCAAGTTACCTGACTCAATAGGAGATTTGCACCGATTAAAAAAATGCGCGCTTGCGGGTAACAAAATTACTGCTTTGCCAAATAGCATGGCGAACTGTACTGAGCTCGAGTTACTGCGCATTTCAGCCAATGAATTAACCCAAGTACCAGATTGGTTATTATCTTTACCTAAGTTGGCTTGGTTGGCATTTAGTGGTAATCCAGTGACTGATAATCACGTTAGTCATGACTCGTTTCGTCAAGCGAACATGGCTGATTTTGAACTTGGTGACCAACTAGGTCAAGGCGCATCAGGGGTAATTTATCAAGCTCACTGGAATAAGGCGTTTGAGTCACAAGCAGGTATCAGCAATATCGTTGCGCTGAAGATGTTTAGAGGCGCAGTGACTTCTGATGGTTACCCTAAAGATGAATTACATTGCTGCTTAAGTGCAGGCCATCACCCAAACTTAATTAAAGTACTGGCGCAGATTTCAGAACCAGATCATTTAGGTTTGGTGATGGAGCTTATTCCACCGCGATTTTATAACTTAGGTTTGCCACCTTCACTTGTCACCTGCACCAGAGATACCTTTGCAGATGATATGGACATTTCTATGGCGCATTTAGTCAAAGTGATGTTGAGCATGGCAGGGGCTTTATCGCACCTTCATCAACATAAAGTGAGTCATGGAGATATTTACGCCCACAACACCATGATTGATGCGCAAGCTAATATGCTGTTTGGTGACTTTGGCGCAGCGACTGATTTAAGTAAATTATCCCCACAGCAAGCTAATTTTATGCAATGGATTGAAGTTAGAGCGTTTGGCAATATGCTGGATGACTTATTGCAGCAACAAATTGCATTGGGTAATAAAGCCAACACGACTGAATTCACCGTGCTTTCAGAACTATCTCAGCAATGTTTACAGCATCAATCTGATTTACGACCGAGTTTTGATGAAATTTGTCAGCAGTTAAGCAAGTTAAGCTAGAATTTAACTTCTGAGAACAGAAGAGCCAGAAAGATAGAACAAACTAGAGTTTAATATTTCAGCTGCTACATAATGGTATATAAAAAATCAAAAGGTAAGTTAGTAGAATGAGCCAAGCGGAATTAAATCTTCTGATTGAACAGGTAAAGCAATGTGAGTTGTGTAAGCCTGAATTAGCGCACGGGGTTAAGCCTGTTGTGCAGCTTCATTCAACTGCCAAAATTTTAATAGCAGGACAAGCGCCTGGTCTTGCGGTACATCAGTCTGGTGTCCCCTTTGACGATGCCAGTGGCGAACGTTTAAGAGAGTGGTTAGGGATTGATAAGGCAGTGTTTTACGATCCTAAGCAAGTGGCTATTCTGCCAATGGGCTTTTGTTATCCGGGAAAGGGTAAAAGCGGTGACTTACCTCCGCTTAAACAATGCGCCAAAACGTGGCGTGCGTTATTGCTCGCCGAGCTTGATCAAATACAGCTCACCATTGTTATTGGCAAGTATGCTCAAGACTATCATTTAGACACTGCTAAGCAGTCTTTAACTGAAACCGTTAAAAATTGGTCAGACTATCCTCGTTCAATAATGCCTTTACCACACCCCAGCCCAAGAAATAATATTTGGTTAGCGAAAAATCCATGGTTTGCTCAGCAATTATTACCTGAGCTTAAATGTCGAGTTAACGACGCATTAAAGGATTAGTTTTAAAGGCTTGGCGTTAAATGGTGCTTTAATGCCGTGTTTTCGTGCTATTTGCTTGTAAAATGGGCATTCGAACAATAAGTTTCATTTTTTTATTGATTCAATCTGAAAAATCAGTAAAGTATGCACCACATCAGCGGTGGCAACCGATTGCTTCGTTGAATATCAAATTTTGTAACGCGTTACGACGAGTTACCAGAGTTTGCCCGAGTGGTGGAATCGGTAGACACAAGGGATTTAAAATCCCTCGCTTAATAGGCGTGCCAGTTCAAGTCTGGCCTCGGGTACCATCATTTACATACGTAAGTATGGTGCGAAAAAGCCTCAACGAAAGTTGGGGCTTTTTTGTGTCTGAAATTTGTTGAAATGATTCAAAGAATAAAAGCAAAACCCCTCGTCGTTTTAAAGTAGGGCGTGCTAGTTCAAGTCTGGCCTCGGGTACCATCATAAAAAAGCCTCGACATTAGTCGGGGCTTTTTTATGTCTAAAAATTGAGTAATTGTAGAAAGATAAAATCCCTCGTCGTTTTAAAGTAGGGCGTGCCAGTTCAAGTCTGGCCTCGGGTACCATCATTCTTTACTTTAAAGAGCTATACGTAAGTATGGTGCGAAAAAGCCTCAACGAAAGTTGGGGCTTTTTTGTACCTGTAATTTGAGTTATTGAGTTAAAATCAAAATCCCTCGTCGTTTTAAAATAGGGCGTGCTAGTTCAAGTCTGGCATCGGGTACCATCATTCTTTACTTTAAAGAGCTATACGTAAGTATGATGCGAAAAAGCCTCAACGAAAGTTGGGGCTTTTTTGTGTCTGAAATTTATAGAAATGATTCAGAATAAAATCAAAATCCCTCGTCGTTTTAAAATAGGGCGTGCTAGTTCAAGTCTGGCATCGGGTACCATCATTCTTTACTTTAAAGAGCTATACGTAGGTATGATGCGAAAAAGCCTCAACGAAAGTTGGGGCTTTTTTGTGTCTGAAATTTATAGAAATGATTCAGAATAAAAGCAAAATCCCTTGTCGCTTTAAAGTAGGACGTGCCAGTTCTAGTCCGACAAGGAGCAATCAAGTTCAATTTAAGCTGAGTAAAAACAGGACATAAAAAAACAGAGCAAATAATTGCTCTGTTTATTATCTTGAAGACTTAATTACTCTTCGTTACTGGCAATAAAGTTATTGATTGCTGTGAGTATCAAATCTTTTTTCATTTGAGTTGGGGTGACTTCTTGATCAAACCAAAAGCTCATTGGTTGGTCGAATCCAATACCGTGCATGTAGTTGTAAATTGCTTTACGAAGTCCTTCGCCTAGCATGGGATGATCTGTGCCGGTTGGGTCAGTAAAGTCGACATCATTTTCTGCGAATAAAATATCTGGTCGTTCAGCTAAGGTAATACCAAATTGTTCAGGGTTCATACCAATCGGGCTGTGAACCGTGGCAACAAAACGGTGCCAGTAAGCTGACTGGAAACAACCTTGCTCCATCATTTGACGTACCATTTCAAGGGAATCAATGGTTTCTTGCTCAGTTTGAGTGGGGAAGCCATACATCAAGTAAGCATGAACCAAAATACCAGCGTCACTGAATGCTTTAGTCACATGAGCTACACGCTCAACGCTGACGCCTTTTTTCATCAGTTTTAATAAACGGTCGGATGCGACTTCAAGGCCACCGCTGACAGCGATACAGCCTGAATCTGCGAGTAACTGGCAGCGTGCTTGGCTAAAGGTTCTTTCAAAACGGATGTTACCCCACCAACTAATCACTACATTACGTTCAATTAATCGTTTAGCTAATGAAAATAACACTTTTGGCGGTAAGGCTTCATCGACAAAATGAAAACCTGTTTCACCAGTTTCTTCTATGATCTGTTCGATTCTATCGACCAATACATCGGCGCCTGCAGCATCGTATCGGTCAATATAATCTAGGCTGACATCGCAAAAGCTACATTTACGCCAATAACAACCATGGGCAATGGTGAGCTTGTTCCAGCGGCCATCACTCCAAATTCGGTGCATTGGGTTAAGCATTTCGCATAACGACAGGTAATCACCTAACGGCAGCCCATCGTATATTGGTGCGCCCACATCAGTTTGTGGAATATCGTGAAGCTCGGTATTTTCATTAAAGTGAACATAAGGTTGGCCACTTTCATCTTCTGCGAGAAAATAAGTACGCACTAAATCATCAATTTCACGCTCACCTTGGAAGTATTCCAGCAAGGTGATTAAAGGTCGCTCGCCGTCATCTAGACAGATAAAATCAATAAACTCAAATACGCGGGGATCTTTCAGCGCACGTAGTTCTGTATTAATAAAACCGCCACCGATAACGATAGGGATTTCTGGGTTGATACTTTTGCAGGTTTGCGCAATACGCAAAGCGCCGAGCATATTGCCTGGAAAAGGAACGGTGAGTGCAATCACACTCGGCTGAGTTTCTTCAAGGTAATGCTCGACTAATTGCTCCAAGATTTCAGAGCTAAAACTTGGCTCGCCCATTAAGGTATCGTAGAGGTTATCAAAGCTTGGGTTGGCTGCGGCAAGTTGCTCACCATAACGACTTACTTCGAAGTATGGGTCAACCCCTTGAGTAATTACGCTCGATAAATCATTGATAAACAGCGTGGCTAAATATTTGGCTTTATCTTGTACGCCTAGGTTACCAAAGGCTGCTTGCAGTACATCACCTGATACCGCTTCCATTTGTGCAATGGCATCAAATGCAGGGCCTTCAGGTAAAAAACGACGCGAGTTAATCCGCATGGCAAGGCTTGGGTCTTTGCCTTGTAAGAACCGAATCGCAGTTTCGACGGTTAAGTGGTAACGGTCAAATTCAGCAAGAAAATTAAAAATGACATCAGGGAGCTCGTCATCTTCAAAGTGTTGGTAGTTCTCTTCTACATGCTGACGAATAATCTCAAGTGCTGGCGCTGTCATCATTTCTAAAAACAATTCAATTGCAGGATCGCGTTGCACCGCCTCATAGCCTCTAGAGCGTAAAAAGCCAGTTAAATACGCTGTAGCCGGATAAGGCGTATTTAACTGAGTCATCGGTGGTGTCATTAGAAGAACGGTCATAACCTGCCTTTAAATAGGTAAACTTCAGCACTTGCAGCAAAACAAAGTGGCAATATCACAACTGAAAAATACAGCTGTTAAAAATAAAAAAGGATTCTAACAAAAGCAGTGGATAAAAACCCGTAAATTAGCTTTTCAGCATTATTAGATGAGGTGGTTTCTGGAGTCCGTGTTTATAACTGGCATTTGTCACCTGCATTTGTCATCTGCTTTTGTCATATAGCCATTTGAGTAGCATTTAGTGATTCTATATCTGTTATATTCTTGGGGGACTTTAACTTTCCAGTTCATTTTATTTTATCTATAAATCATTAATGCTTTGAAGCTTACTAGCCATTTGGAGAAATCAAAGTCCTGTTGCATAGTTAATATCAGTTTTAGTCATATGGATTTCACACTGGATTTCCAAACTTCGTTTGGATTTACGTCGCGGCGCTTCGCCCACACCAGACCAAGAGGGTATCAACAGCAATACCCTCTTGGAACACCCCGCTGCACCTAATAAATTTTCTGAAAAGCGGGAAATTTCAACGGTGATCTAGCCAACTTTTAACTCCTTTTGTATTCCGCTTCGTCCATTTTTTAAAATCGCTAACGCTTCCGATGGGGCGTCCCTTCCCCTCGAAAGCTAGCCAGGATCTTAAGTGCAGGATGCACTAAATGCCTTAAAGCACATGGATGTGCGAGAAAGGCCATGTCAGGGCTCACACAATTTTCTTGATGTTCTCAAGCCTACTGGATACACAAATGAAGCTAAATCGAAGAAGTAATAATCCCAGTGTAGATACAGCAGCGAGCTACCCAAACAAGGCGAAGTTTCACAGTGTGAAACGCTCTGAGCGAGATAAATGGATGCCGAACTGGCCGTTTAACATGGATGTTATTTGTTTTGGCAGAGCTTACATGGATGCTTACTTTTAAATCAAGAGCCAGCGTCTCGCTGTAGTATCTGCATATAAGGTCGCTCTTTCACATCCATTTGTTCGCGACATACCGTTCATCCTGAACATTCCAGCGGCAGGCAATGGGTTAGATTGAAGTAGTGATTTTCTTTAACAAACCCAATATAAATGAACTGAAGAGTTAGTGGTCATAACACGTTTATGCCCCAAAGTGAGTTAGGTACGTTTTGAAATTGTGACCCATTTTCTATTGACCGACACATTGAAATGTTGGACTTTCATTTCTCGTTGAGATGAAAGAGATAAAAATGGAAAATATTTAGCAAAGCATATTTTCCATTTTATGTAGAAGGATGCTTATTCTACTTTTACTCAGTACTCTCACCTTCTTCAGCATCAATTTCATTAATGCTTTTAATACTATCTTGAATTTGTAAATCTGTACTCTCAACCGCGGACTTAACATTACTTTTAAATTGCTCTGCGTGGCCTTGAATTGTCTCGTTAGTTTTACTCATTGCCGATACAACATCGCCTTGAATTTCAATGATGTTGCCTTGAATAGTTTTTTCTGTATTTTCTACTACAGATTCAATGTTGGTATGTACATTCTCGATTTGGGTCTGAATGCTTTTTAAAGAGTCATCCTCTAATGCGTTATAAATATCACTACTATAAGTAACGAGTGCATATATAGTCAGACCGATAAGCCCAGATAAACATACAGCTAAGGATGCTAAAGTCTTAATTATCATCTTCTTATCCATAATTTTTTATTCGTTTAGCTAGCATTTATTGATTGATTAATAACGAGTCAGCATCAATCGAAATCTGTTTCCATTCTTTATCTACTTCACCAACGATGGTAATTATTGTTTCTGGGGTCACTGTTTGGCCCTGAAATAAATGATTGTCAATTTCAACTTGAATCTCACCTGTTTCATCTTTAAATAGGTAATTTTCATCTCCTTGCGTCGAAACAATATGGCCTGTAATTGAAACCAAGGTTTCGTCTTGTGCATCTTGAACTTGTAAAACTGTTAATTGGGGTGCAGAACTAGGGCCTTTAAATCCACCTTGTTGAATAGGTGTAATGGCTGCAAAGCTAATGCTAGAAAACATAACAAGTGGTAATACACATAATTTCTTAAACATAATTTTTCCTCACAAAATAAGTCGCTCAATAATGGCAGGTTGTTAACTTACTTATTACGACCAAGTAAATTAATATGTGGGCATTATGCAGGTAAAGGTGTGAAGAGAACGTGAAGGTATTTTTTATATTCAAATTAAGTTTAAAATAATTCAGCAGAGTAGATTTACTCAATTTAAGGAAGGTTAAATGTTTGAAGAACAGGATACTAACAATAAAATATTAGCTAATATTTTATTGTAGGAACAACTTAAAATTGTACAAAGGCTATAAACTCTTCTCCCGTATCTTTACTAGTAAATATCCATCCCATTCGTTCGCACACGCGCTCAACAATCACCAAACCACAACCATAGCCTGCTTGATAAGTTTCGTTTCCTTGATGACGATTCGTGATGGTCAATTGTCGCTGTTGTAGGCTGACTTGAATATCTGCAACGCTGTAACTAAATGCATTTTTAATGAGGTTATTAATCACAATAGAAACAAAGGAAGGTGGACACTTTATTGTGGCTGGTTGATGTAGATGTAAGGAGTAATCTAATCCTTGTTTTAAAAATAAAACCTGCAATTCATCGAGCTGTTTTCTAACAGCATCTTCAAGCTGAACCTCTTTAAAGTGTGCTTCTTCAATTGATTCCTTACCTAATAATAAAAAGGCTTCAGATAATATCTCCATGTCTTCGCAGGCCTGTTGTACGCGTTTAATTGCTTTTTGTGCAACTGGTAGTTGGTTGGGGATTTTTGCTAATAATTCAGTAGAGCCTTTGATCACCATGATTGGTGTGCGTAACTCATGAGATGAAAAGCGACTAAACTCGGTTTCGCGTTGGAAAAAGCCTTCAATATCCTTTTTATTATTAATAAAGGTTTGTTCTATATGGCGTGTTTCACGATATTTTGTTTGTAGTTTAGACATTTGTTGGTTAGGTTTCATTAGCGTGATCTTTTGCTCTATGGCGAGTAATGGCGAAGATATTAAACGCATAAAATAGAAACTATAAATCACCACGCCCAATCCAATAAATAAACCGAGGAATATAATATAGGTATGCAGACTTTCTTCATATATATCTAAAAAATCATCGGCATCTTTTTTAAAGACAATATACATCAACCCCTTACCTGAAGGGTGGTTTGCGATAATAAAGTGTTTGTCCTCTGAGCCTAATAAGTGCTCATTAAAACCAATCTGCTGGAATGGAGCTAACCAATCAGGTACTTCACGTTCTGTCCAATAAGTATCAAATTCAGCGGTGTTGGGCAACTTTGTAGCTAAACCATAAATGGCATATTCTTTCTCGTAACGATCTAATTCAGTATCTAGCCAATGATGCAAACTAATCACTTCAAGTTTGCTTTCAGCAAGATAAACAGTTGAGCCGAAAAAACAAAAAATAACCAACAATGAGATGCTTAAATGGCGTCTTATGTGGCGATAAATGCTCGGATATTGTTTGTTATTCTGATTTAAGTCGGAAGCCTTGCCCATGAATAGTCTCTAGTCGGGATTCATTTTGCCCTTCAGCAAGTTTAGTGCGCAAGCTATATACATGACTTCGCAGTGCATCACTAGAAGGACTTTCATCTCCCCATATTGCTTGTATGACTTCTTGTCTACTCGCAATATTGGGAGCTTTTTTAAGTAACACTTTAAGAATGGTTAATTGAATTGGACTCACTTTAATCATTTTACCAGCGCAATTCACTTCTCCACTTTTAACATCAACACTGATATCCGCAAAGCTTAATTGGCCAATGTTTTGACGTACACCGCGATGGGAAAGAGCATGTAAACGTAAACTCAATTCTTCTAATGCAAAGGGCTTTACTAAATAGTCATCACCTCCAGCTTTGAAAGAAGCTATTTTATCTTCAAGCTGATCCTTAGCGGTTAAGAACAAAATAGGTGTATCACAAAATAACTCTTCTCTTAACTTTTTGACCGCAGTAATGCCATCCATTTTGGGCATCATAATGTCCATGATAATGGCGTCATAGTGATTATCTTGCACTAATTGTAAGGCTGCTTCCCCATGATAAGCAAAATCAATGGTCATGCCTTCAAGTTCAAGATAATCAGCAATTGTTTCTGCGACACTATGGGTATCATCCACAATTAATATATGCATTTAGCACCTTCGTAATACGAACTATAAAGTTGAATGATAAATAGTTACCTTACGAAAGAAGCTTGCCTGAATCAATCTATTAAAAATTAATTGTTAATACATCTACATCCACTGAACTATCGCTCCAATCATTATCGACTTCACCAACAATTGTCACTAACATTTCAGGCGTTACAGTCTGGTTTTTAAATACATGGTTATCAATTTCAACTAGGATACGTCCAGTTTTATCTTCAAACCAGTAATCTTCTCCACCATTTGAAAGTACAATATGACCAGTTAAAGAAACAGTCGTATCATCTTTTACTTCTAATGCTTGTTTAACTGACAATTCAACATCTGTATTTGGTCCTGAAAATCCACCTTGTTGTGCAGGTTCATAATTAGCAAAACTAAGGCTAGAAAATACAATAAGAGGTAATACGATTAATTTTTTAAACATGGTTTTTCCTTAATAAATAAAGTGCGTAGTATAAAAATTTATATTAAGTAACAGAGTTTTTAAGTCTCGTGCTGCTCAATGTGTAGCTACTATATCGATTAAGGTGTGAAGAGAGTGTGAAGGAAAATCTGATATTTGTATGCTGATTTAAATAGCTTAAATTAAAGGAACATAATATGTGGGGTCGTGTAAACTTTAATTTATTACCGTACTTCCTATAATCTCATAACTCATTTTTAACCCTTTTGTACTAACTCACTTCTGTCCAAAAACAATTTAGACAGGCCTTATCCGGCCTAATTAAAACCCTTAATCATCCCTAATAAAAAGCCTCTGCTCGAATTATTCTAGCAGAGGCTTTGTCGTTTTAGCTTTTACTTTATTGAGCGAATAATAACTTAAACATTGATGTGCTTTTTAAATGCTGGGGCAGGTTTAAAGCTCGGTTGATTGAATCCTGGGATTTCGATGCTTTCACCTGTATGAGGATTACGACCATTTTTTGCTAAATGGTAACGAAGCTCGAAGGTGCCAAATTGGGGTAAATACACTTTCTCGCCTTCGGTTAAGGCTTTATGAAGCTGAATGAGGATCTGTTCTAATTGAGGCTTGGCTTGAGATTGTGTTATGCCAATGTCAGATGCCATAGTTTGTACGAGTTGCTTCTTATTCATAAAATTACTGCGATAAATAGTTAAATTTTTTTGCGGGCAACGTTTATAGCAGTTCTGCCACAGCATTCCTAGTTTCTTAAGGCCAATTAATCGCTTACTAATGGCTTGTTGGTTTGGTTGGTCTAAATTCATCCGCCTTTCGTAGTAACTTGTTAGCTGATATCACTTTCTGTAACACAAGGTTGATATTTTTTTGCCATACTGAGTAAATGAATTCGAAGTAGGAGGGAATGGATGAGAGCATTGTGTTGTTTGCGTATTTATGTTCGTACTGGTTTTGCTTTTACTTTCTTATTGTCAATTCTATTGAGCTTGCCGATTAAAGCAGCTTCACAAAACCATGCGACCTACAAGACATTGGTTCAACATGTCTTACTGATTTCGTTGGTGGATCCGTCTGTTAAGTGGCAGGATTTTTTATCCATTTTACAAGGGGCAAGTGAAGCTGAAAAGCTCGAGTATATTGATACTATCCAAGTTGATATTGCCGAATTTTGGCATCAACGCCAAGTTGCACTGCCATATGACAGTTTAGATGTTAGCGCCTCTTCAAAACGCAAAACCTTTGCTCTTGAACCCAATGTGGAAGATTATTTAAGTGTGTTAAACCACATCAGAAGGCTCATGTGGCTTAACGAACGCCATGACTGGGCAAGTATTCAACCTGGTGGGCTATTACGCCCCGGTGATAGCCATAAAACCGTTAGTGCTATTTCGCAACGTTTATGGCTACTGGGTGATTTGTCTTCTCGTTCTGAAACTCAGTTCGTTTTTGATGACACTATTGCTGATGCTGTTGCGCGCTTTCAAGCTCGTCATGGTTTAAAGGCTGATGCTGTTATTGGTCCTAAAACCTTATATTGGCTTAATCAAACTCCAAAAGAGCGTGCTGAATTACTGGCAGATAACTTTGTACAAAAGACTAGCTATAAAGCAGATTTAGGTGAGCAATATTTATTAGTGAATATTCCTGCATTTGAAATGGTATTAGTCAGTGATAATCAAGTGGCACTGACCTCTAGAGTGATTGTTGGGCGTTCTTATCGACGAACCCCAGTGATGAAAGGCCAAATTTCTAATATTGTGATTAATCCAACTTGGACTGTACCCAAAAAACTGATGCGTCGTGACATATTGCCAAAAGTGGCCGAAAACGGCAGTTATATCAGTGATAGGCAGTTTGATGTATATGATGTTAGCGGCACTAAAGTCAGTAAAACCCCACAAGAGTGGCAAGATATTGTCAACGCTGGGCCGTTTCCTTATCGTTTAGTTCAGCGACCTGGTGAGATTAATGCGTTAGGGCGTTATAAGTTTCACTTTAAAAACGACTTAAACATTTATTTACATGATACCCCTGATAAAGGTTTATTTGCTGAGGATGACAGGGCGCTTTCATCGGGTTGTGTGCGTATTGAAAAAGTCCAAGAGTTAGCAGAATGGTTTGCAACCAATGTAGTGATTGACAAGCGGACTTGGCAGCGAATGCAAACAGAAGGTGGCAACACTCAATGGTTCTCACTTTCACAAACCGTACCGATTCATTTTGTTTATTGGAATGCGTGGGTCGATGCTACTAATTTAGCTCAATACCGTAACGATATTTATCATTTGAACAACATGGGGCAAACAATTGTGGCGAATAATTCATCTACCTCGTTACAGGGCGTTGCTCGATAAGTGATTGACCTGATTAAAACTTACCAAGATGTACAAAATTTAAGCTGACTTTATCGGCTTGAACCCTTGCTATTGCCTTGCTTTCCGTTTAACTTCCCTTTCGGTTGTGTAAAAAACACACAGATTTTATAATTAGAAAGTGGTGAGTTAATGTCTTTAGTTTGTCCTGCCCGTAGGCAAGTATTGTTAGGTTTAAGTGGTGTTGCTGTCGCTTCAGTGTTTTCAACCCCCGTTCAAGCAAGTCGTTCAACCCAAGGCGTTAGAGAGTTGAGTTTTTATAATCGTCACACTGGCGAGCGCGAACAAGGACAGTTCTGGGCAGAAGGTGAGTACAATCAAGATACATTATCGTTATTCAGTGAAGTGCTACGAGATCACCGCCGGAATCAAGCAGCCCCTATGGATAAACGCTTATATGAGTTTGTGTATAATTTACAACAAGCGATTGGTAACAACGACGAAGTACACGTGATTTCTGGTTACCGCTCGCCACATACCAATAATATGTTGGCTGCGAAAAGTAACGGTGTTGCCAAGAAAAGTTATCATATGAAAGGTATGGCGATGGATCTCGCTATTCCTGGCGTCGAGCTTAAAACCTTGCGTGATGCTGCGCGTTCATTACAGCTTGGTGGTGTTGGCTATTATCCCCGTTCTGGTTTTATTCATGTGGATTGTGGCCCTGTAAGAAGTTGGTAAAGTTTCATTTTTGTCATTAATCTTCATGATGCTAAAAACCGTGCACAGTATGTATTATCTTCAGCACTGTTAAGCTATGGGGTTAATTATGCAGAGCTATCGATAAGTTGGTGAGATACTAACTGAGTTATTGGTATGAAATAGCTGCTAATTGCTTGTTGAGGTGCATAAGCTGTGTTAAAATCCGCGCGCTTTGTTTAAACGAGTTCGATTGAATTGTTTTAATACGCTTTTTATAGAATTTTATTATTAATAAACAAGCACGAGTTGTTATTGGTCGAAAATAACAACATCAATTTATTTTTTTATTAAGTGAGAAACACATGTCTTACACTATTCAAGCTGAAATCCGTACTGAAATCGGGAAAGGTTCGAGCCGCCGCCTACGTCATGCGAATTTAGTTCCTGCTGTAATCTACGGTCCAGGTAAAGAGCCTATCTCAATCAAAATGGCTCAAAAAGATATCGTAAACATTCAATTGAATGACGATTTCTACAACACAGATTTAACTCTAGTTATCGATGGTAAAGAAGTTAAAGTACGTGTTCAAGCTATGCAACGCCACGCGTTCAAAACTTTAGTTGAACATATTGACTTCAAATTTGCTTAATCGTTAATTTGAATGAAAAAAGCGCCATTAGGCGCTTTTTTTATGTCTGAAATACGGTATATATTCCATAGACAGTTAGCTAAAACCTGCTTAGAAGCTTAAGTTAATAAGCATCTGTAGTCATAGTGTTAGAGATAAGCATAATCAGGACAATTATCGTTTAAAAAGCTAATCTACATTGAAACTGTAATAGATATCTAATGATTGGTTTAACGTTCCTGATACAGTTTCTAGATACAGCTGCGATAAAATGTAGTAGCGAACCGTCATTTCATAGCCTGGGTTAAATACCCCAATACCGTATTTGACCATTAAGTCTTCACCAATGTAACCACTAATCGCGACACGGCCTTCATCGTTGGCATCGAGCTGCACGTTAGAAAAGCCAAATTTTTCGATTAACCCCGTTGCTGTCGAGCCAATGTTATTCATGGCTCCGCCACCAAATTGCGACCCTAAGGTTAGGGCTGCGCCCATCATTAATGCACTGTTTTGTTCATTGCTGCCATTGCTAAAACCAGCCCCAGTGACGATGTATGACAATATTTCTGCTTGCTCTTTTGCAGGGGTTGAAAATAAGGTCACAATAGGGCGCATAGCGGTACCAGTAACTCTTACACCTGCGGTAATATCTTCTTCTTTAATTTCTCTTATGGCTTCGATATTTAAATTAGGGATTTCGGTTGGCCCTGAAAACTGAACTTCACCTGTACTAATCGTTAGTGTTTGCCCCATGAACTTGTAGGTGCCGCGACTCACTCTGATATCACCGAACAATAATGGCGGTTTAAATGCTTGTTGTTGTAGCAGAAGTGTTCCGTTGAGTTTGCCGCTAAGTCCCATCCCGTCAACGGTAACTTCAGGGCCAACATTAATGTTCAAATCTGACACGATGGCATAAGGGCTCACACGTTGTTCTTGTTCAGAGATAGAGTCATTAAATACCACATCAGATGAGACGGCAACGCCACCTTCTGCAAGTTGAACAATGGTTATTTCACCAGCGGGTATGTCGACATTTCCCTTGACCGCCAATTGATCTTTATTGAAGGTAAGATTGATATCAGGAGAAGCATGTAAAATTGCAATCGGTGGCTGGATTAACGCGAGTTTGTCACCTTTGATGTCAATATCACCACTGAAGTCACCTTGTGGCCATGATAACGTGCCATTGATTTGCGCTAACCCTTCACCCATAGATAAGTTGCCATCTATTAACCCTTTTTGACCTTTTAGCGCCATAGTGAGATTAATGTTATCTACTAAGGTAGGATTACTGGTTGTGGCAATTGCAGCTTGTGATAATGAAATACTGCCTTGAGCCATTGGGTTATTAAGGTTGCCTACTAGATCCAAATTTGCAGTAAAGTCACCTTTAAGGGTTTCAAGTTTTGGAAAAAAGCCTTGGAAATGATTAAGGTTTAAGGTGTCTATGCTGATATTGCCGGATAAATTGCGACTTGGATCGCTGCTGACACTAATTTGACTGTGTATCTTGGCAATTTGTTCTGCTTTAACAATAAGATTAGTGTCTAGCTTTTCTTCATCTAATAAGATGTTCAATTTGACGACATCGTAATTGAGTTTAATAAAATCATTACTGGTTCGTTTTAACTCAATCTCTCCTTCGGCCATGTTGACTTCAGCATTGGCTCGAAGGTTTTCAGTTTCTGACCAGCTAGCTGACGCTATAACATCTGTATCGCCAGCCCAAGATAGTCGAGTGGGTAACATTGGCTTTAATAAAAGTCCTGGTATCCCATGTGCTATAAGATTGATATCACCTGATTGACCGAAGCTTGCAGTTGTTTCGATACACACTTGATTGTTGGGGTGGGTAATACAAAATGGCTTGACGCTTCCTTGAGTCTTTTTCTGATCCCAAATGATGTCTACAACTCGGTCTGTAGTCCAAGTTCCTAAGAAATTAGTGACTGATAATGCGTTAATTTGGGCATCAAAGATTTGAGTTTGTTCGTCAAATTTATTGTCAACAATGGTATGAATGGCAAATTCGCCAGCGGTATTAAGCTCAAGGTGTTGTTGATTTAAATTACCTGAAGCATTGATGGAAATTTCTGATAAATCAATATTTTGCCAGTTAAACTTGTCGTTAGTGACATCAAGTTTAAACTGATGATTATTCAGTGGTAGATAATTTGCTGTTAGGTTAAGGAGCTCAACTTCCATATCGGCATATTCAAAATCACTGACCTTAGCGGTAATGTCTACAATGGGTTGTTGCTCATTACCCGTCACATCGATTTTTGCATAAATACCTCCCGTTGAACTTGGCAACCATTGACTAAGATCGGGTACGGTAAGTTCAGCATCAACATCCCAAAATTTACTGGCTTGTCCATTTACTATGAGCTCCGCGCCTAGTGCGGTTGCATGTAAATTATCAGCATTGACGGCAAGTTGTTCATTGAATTCTATATTGCCACTGACTGTTAATGGAAACTCATTTAACGTGCCTTTAAGATCTGCATCGGCGATTTGTATGTTCCAAGTCTCATCGCCAACACTACCTTTAGTTGACAACTGACCGCTTACGTTACTGTCGAGTTCAGTAAGTTCATACAAATAACTGATCTTTTCTAATTGTAATGTTTCAGTTAGTAGCTCTGCTTGCCAGTTCACACCATCAGTGAAATCCAGTACTCCATTACCCTTAATGTCACCAGCTTCGGATTTTATATCAATGTGCGAAACGGTTAGCTTGTCTTGCTCAAAACTAACATTGGCGTCGGCATCAAGTTTTGGATGAAACGGACTCTGTAGTTGCGCGCTAAAAATCGCAGATTGACTGTTTATATCACCTTTACTGGTGAACTTGTCCACTTTGGCTAAGTATTCAGGTTTATCAAAAGGCCATTTCAGATCTGCTTGCGCGACTTCTAATTGATAATTCATTTCAGGCTTGCTGAGTGCGACAATAGCTTCAAAGTCGATAGTCATATCACCAGTTGCCGATACTTTTACTGCTAAATCATCAAAGCCATTCTCGGCCTGTATTGCAATTTCTTGCTTGGATAAACTCGGTAATTCAGCCACATTATTGAGCTTGAATTGTGCATCGATGGTCATTGGATAGTCATCGTTTAAGCTAATATCACCAACGAGTGTGGCATCACCGTACTCGTGTGTGACTGCCAGTTGTTGCACATCAATGAAGTACTCTACATAACTGCCTTCTAATGCAATATGCGCAAATTTGTCTTCGCGTGAACCTAATCGCATTACACTATCGTTCGAAATCAGTTCATCAACATAAATAGGGAAGGTCATATAGACCGCGGGCAGATTAGCCATCGCCCAGTCATCTATCTCAGAAGGCGTTTCAGGAATTATGTTATCTTCACCTTTATTTTTATCTTTATCGATATTCGTACTAGGCGTTTGATCATCATCGCCATCCCCGAGCGGAATATCGACGAGCAATCCATCACTGTGAAGATAACTCACGCGCAGGCCACTTTTGTTCCACAAGGCTTTGCCTTGCAGACGTTCAGCGTTATAACGCATATCGTTGACACTGACTTTTACGTTATTTAAATCCAGTTCGTTAAGGCCTATTATCACAGGTAATATCAGTGGTGACGGTTCCTCATTTTCTACATCTAGCTCAGCGGTTTCCGCGTTAACTTGGGCTAAATCATCTATAAGATCATCATTTATATCATCACTGCTAGCATTTTCATCAATAGGAACGTCATCAAACTCATCGGTGGCTACACGCACTTTTACATCGGTCGCTAGTAGACTATCGACACATATTTGTTTATTGAATAAACATGTTGGCACCCATGAAAGAGACAAGTTTTCTACTTCTACCGCTACGCCGTTCATTGACCAACTGGCGTAATCAAACTCTAAATGCTTATTAATAATCCCTGAACGCAGCTTGAGCTCAAGGTTGGGGACAAATTGATTGGCAAAGAAGACACTAATTTGTGCGCCAATTGGGGTACCAATTAATACTGCAACAACGATGAGTATCAGTAATGGAATATAGATGAATATTCGTGTTGAAAGCTTAAATGTACTCCAGCAGCGTTTTAATAGAGTTTTTGGCGGCTTAGCCGCTGGAATATGACCATTAGCTGAATGAGGCTTATGGTCTTGTGCGGATGTTTGAGGGGATGATTGTTCAGTCATTACAATTCCGTCCCCATGGTTATATGAATTCGCCATGAGCGATCAACTGTTTCTGTCTCTTTAAGGCCGACACCTAAATCAAGCTTGATTGGTCCAATAGGTGAAATCCAGTGAATACCGCCACCGACTGAAACAACGGGTTCAAATTGTTCGGTATCAAATGCATTACCAGCATCGACAAAACTTGCAACTCGCCAAGTATCAGTAAGGTAATATTGATACTCTAAACTACCTACAACAAGATAGCGGCCACCCACAACCTGACGTGATGTGCCGCCTTCAGAGTTCTCATACTCAATATAAGGGCCTAGCTCTTGGTAACTATAACCGCGTATAGACTGATCGCCACCGGCAAAGTAACGCAGTGAAGGTGATATTTGGTCAATTTGATCACTGTCGGCGATATTGGCACCTAAATCCAGACGGGCAACAAAGCGATGACGATCAAAGAAAGTATCAATCCACTTAAATTTGGCTTCTAATTTTGCCAGTCGAATTTCTGAACCTAAATTGGGATCACCGTACTCAACACTATAAACCTGCCTAAAGCCTGACTTGGGGTCAAGAGTGTTGTCACCACGGGTGGTTTTACCAATGCCGAAGCCTGCTAAAATATATTGCGGGTCGTAGTCTGTATCCGATTGATTATAAAACTCTTGGTTGAACTCTAGTGAGTAACCAAATAACCAGCCACTGTCTAAGCGCATTTGCCTGATAATGCCTATCAAACGCTTTTCAGATTCAAGCTCGCCAGTGTAGTCATAACTCTTGTTTTCTTCATTATAGTCTTGAGTCACACCGTATTTGTCACGTAAAAGGCCAACTTTAAATTTCAATTGGTCGTCTAATGGATGCGTCAAAGGGATCGTGTATGTAGTTAAGAATTTAGGCCTATCTGGTGACCACTCCATGGTCGTTTCTTGAGTATGGCCGAAACGGTTAATTTCTGGCATACGCCATGTTAGTCGGATACGTGGCTCAATGTTATTCTCAACATTATTGCCAATGTCAGCACCTAAACCCACCTCAAAGGAGTGAGTAGGGCGTGGAGCTAAATCTACTTTGATAGGCACTTGGCTATCTGAGATATTGTCAATTAGCGGTAATACTTTGATGCTGCTGAAATAGCCTGTATCGATTAAGTTTCTGTTAAGGCGGTTTAATCGACTGGTGGAGTACTTGGCATTTGGATCAAAAGGAATCAATTTTTCTAATAAATCGTCATTGACAGTTTGGCCTGAAAATACCACATCACCAATGAGGTAACGTTTTCCTGATTGGAAGTCGATATGAATTTTTGCAGTATTGAAATCTCGATTGATTTCTATTTCAGAGCGAGCAAAAGTCGCGTCAAAATAACCTCTTGCTAGTGCGAGAGTCACCAATTGCGACTTTAAGTCAGAATAGACTCCATGGTTTAACGTATCGCCTGGTTTAACTGTCAATTGATTTAGCCAGCGATTAAAGCTGTCGTCATTGAGCATTTCATCACTGAACTTGATATCAATCCATTGAATGATGGTGGGTGCGCCTTCATCGATATCGATAGTAAGCTTCCATGGCCCCTTTTCTGATTCAGTGACATCGATGTCTACTTTTGCATGATAATGTCCCATGGATTCTAACGCTGCAGTGACGCTATCTTCAACGGTAAATAGGAATGCGCGGCGCTGCACCGCAGAATTTGGGCTTTCGCCTAAGTGGGCTAAAATATTCTTGGTTAATCGTTCAGAAGTACCCGTTAATTCGATTTTAAGCCAATCATCTTTTGCCCAAGCGAAATTCGATGCCAACGAAACGAGGGCAACGCACACTACAAGGCAATATTTAAACGATTTGGATAACAATGAATGAATGCTTATCAACGGCTAATTACTTATAACCTATTGTCGCCAGAATAGTGCTAACAGGCAAGGTTATGATTGAAATTACCGCCCGAAATGGTTACAAAGATACAAACCGATCAAGGACTTGCTTAAAATGAAAACAATATCGCTCGCTTTTGCTGTTTCACTGACACTTTTTTCAGGTTTATCTTTTGCTAATAGTGACAAACCTTTTGCTATCGCCATTCATGGTGGCGCCGGAACCATTAAAAAATCCAGTTTCACTCCAGAGCAAGAACAAGCCTATCGCGCAAAACTAAAAGAAGCTGTTGATGCAGGTTATCTGGTGTTAGAAAAAGGTGGCTCAAGCCTTAAAGCCGTCACAACAGCTATTAATGTACTAGAAGATTCTCCGTACTTTAATGCGGGTAAAGGTGCGGTATACACTCATAATGAACAGCATGAAATGGATGCATCTATTATGGATGGTAATACCATGAACGCAGGTGCGGTTGCTGGCGTTAAACACATTAAAAATCCGATTGATTTAGCACGCTTGGTGATGGATGAGTCTGTCCATGTCATGCTTTATGGAGAAGGGGCTGAAGAGTTTGCTTTAACTCAGGGGGTCCAATTGGTGGCTAACGAAACCTTTAATACCCAAAAACGTTATCAAGGTTTACAGCGTGCAAAAGCAAAAATGGCTGAAGCGAAAACCAGTGCAGATTACCAAGCTGCGCACCAACAGTTAGACACAGAATATAAAGTTGGTACCGTTGGCGCTGTCGCATTAGATAAACAAGGTAATATTAGTGCAGGTACCTCAACCGGCGGAATGACGAATAAACGCTATGGTCGTATTGGCGATGCGCCCGTTATTGGTGCTGGAACTTATGCTGAGAATGGAGTGTGCGCAGTGTCAGCGACTGGACATGGTGAATATTTTATTCGCTACCAAGTCGCAGGTGATATTTGCGCGAAGGTGAAATACCAAAGTAAGTCGATTATTCAGGCGGCCGATGAAGTGATTAACCAAAGATTGATTACCGCTGGCGGTACAGGTGGCGTGATAGCAATTGATCATCGCGGCAATATTGCGACCCCTTTTAATACAGAAGGGATGTACCGCGCAACGCGTAAGAGTGGGGAAGAAGCACAAGTGATGATTTGGCGTGATAAGTAAGCCTTAACTTTCCTTGTTATTGTTATCAATCACGATTGAGATTTAAAAAAGCATCAAGTTTTCATTTGGTGCTTTTTTAGTTCAGCATAGGTTGAGTTTGAGGCCGTAGCTTATTTGTGCCCATTCCTTGCTTACTATTTTGAAAACTCTACGTCTTGGTACTTAGTTAATATCAGTTATAGACATATGGATTTCATACTGGATTTCCAAACTCCGTTTGGATTAACGTCGTGGCGCTTCGCCCACACCAGAGCAAGAAGGGTGAAACTGCTCACCCCTCTTGATTCTTTATAAACCATAGTCCCAGCAGCTCCGGCGAAATTTAAACAGCAAAATTTCCAACTGAGAATCATCCAGCTTTAAACTTCGTTTGTCGTTCTAACGCGTTTGTGCCCCATTGTGTTTTAGTGAATTCTATCAATAGTGCAGGTTTTGTTGTTCATAATCTACCTATGGTGCTAAGTTCTACATCTCCCCGCGCGACTAATAAGACATACAGAGCTAAACATTTATGTATCTATCGCTAATCGATTAATGTCTTCGTTTTCCAGTACCTTTAATGGTTGTGGAGAACTGACGGAGTGGATCATTGCTCTACCCAGCGCTTCACTGGTCGTAATAGGTATTACTTTCTTTAATATTGGGAAAAAGGGGCGTAAACCGTTATATAACAGGTTGTATAAAGCTGTTTTGCTTTTTATATCTCGTTGTGGAAAAAGAGCACCAAGCCTAAACATATACGCGTCTGCAAATCCGATGTTCAGCAACATGTTTTCGGTTTTTCCTTTAACTCTGGCCCACATTACAGAGCCTTGCTCCGAGCTATCTGCCCCTGTACCACTAAGATAATTAAACGTGATTTGCGCAGAGACATTAACTAATGATGACGCTAACGCATAAGTCATCTCGTAGGTGATATGGTTGTAGTTTTGTTCGTTAATCCCCAATGATGAAATGCCCATGCAATGAAAACAAGCGTCATAGCCAGAGAGCTCGGTTTGAACCTGACTAAAATCAGAAAAGTCTGGGTGGATTAACTCTGTTATTTTAGGGTGATTCAGTGCCAATGGCGTGCGACCAATAAGCAGCACCTCTTGCACATTATCGCTTTCAAGGCATTGGTTTAATACACTTCTTCCAACCATACCTGTTGCACCCGTGATGATGACTTTCATTGTTTAATTACTCCAAGCTCTAGTGCTTTATCTGTGAGGATGACTTGAAGGTTCGCGGAGACATTCCTGTCTTGGATTTAAATAACTTAGAAAAGTGCTGTGGGTATTCAAAACCAAGATCACACGCAATTTGGCTAATGCTCAGCTTGTCCTCAAGCATTAACGATTTTGATCTCTCAATAAGGAAAAGGTGGATGTACTCCAGCGCGGTCTTTCCCGTTTCACGTTTTAGCAAGTCGCTTAAATAATAAGGCGAAAGCCCTAACTCCTGGCCGCAATATTGAACCGTTGGCACCCCTCTTTCCAAAGGTTTATTACTAAGGTAGTAGCTGTTTAAAAAAGCTTCGAATCGGCCCAAGTAATCACGGTTTAAGTCAGCCCGAACGTAAAACTGCCTGTCGTAGAATCTCACACAGTAATTAAGGAGTAGCTCGAGATTTGATAGTAATAATGACTGAGTATGGCGATCCATATTTTGCGAGTATTCAAACTCAATTTTCTCAGAGATATCTGTTGCAAGTTCAATCTCTTTGGCGGAAAGGTGCAGAGATTCATTACTTTCATAATTGAAAAAGGTGTACTGATCCATTTTCTTCCCAAGGTCTGAACGAGAGATCAGATCAGGGTGAAACGCGATTGTCCAACCTGCTGCATTCGGATCTATCTCAATGTCAGAAGCGACAGCTGATTGTCCGGGGGCAATAAATACCATTGAACCATCATTAAAGTCATAGGTGTTTCTTCCATAGTTCAAAGTGCACTCGATACCCTGTTTCAATGATATCTGATACAACTCAAAAGCGTAGGTGCTACCTGATTCCACTTTACCTTGAAACGCAGATTGAGGAATCACCGTTATCAACGGGTGCAATGGGCTAGGCAGGCCCAAATAGCGATGTAACTGGGCTATGGATTTAACAGTGTTCACTTTACTCATTGGCTATTCCTCAACTGCGTTTAGATTTAGGCAGTGTGTACTTCTGGTACAAACATGTCAGAAATGGCTTTCATCAACTGATTTTCAGACATGGATTTCTTCATTTGTAAGAATGCCTCAGCATCACTTCCTGATACGTTATGCACAGGAGTCTCTTCAGTCACACATTGGTATATTTTATCTGCGACTTCCTGAGGATCGGATTCTGTAGCACCTTGTTGGCGCATCTGCTCCATCGTTACATTCATCTTCTGAAGCATCTTATCACTGTAATCCCTAATTTGTTGGTCACCGTTAGCAAGAATTCGGTGAGGGATCGTGGTAAACAAGTTGGTCTCATAGGCCCCTGGAGCAATGACTTTTGTCTTGATGTTGAACGGGGCATATTCTAGAGCTAGGGCTTCAGTTAAGCCTTCGACAGCAAATTTAGCCGCGCTATAAACAGAAGAGTAGGGTGAACCTAAAATTCCAGCAAGGGATGAGATATTGATGATCACCCCTTCTTTTTGTTTACGCATTATTGGTAACACTTGTTGAGCAACACGCATTGGACCATAAACATTGGTATTGAATATCGCGTTGATCTCGTGTTCATCCCACTGTTCAAAAACGCCCATACCAGAAATGCCCGCATTGTTGACCAACGCATCAATGGTGCCGAATTGTTCCATGCCTACATTGATAGCGTCAGTGATGCTTTGTGGCTCAGTGACATCAAGCCTTGTCACGAGAACATTTGGAAGCTTGTTGAGCTCAGTTTCCTTTTCAGGTGAACGCATTGTTGCGATGACATTCCAGCCTTTGCTTTGAAAAAGTCGTGCTGTCAGTTTGCCAAAGCCAGTGCTGCATCCAGTAATCAGTATGGTTTTTTTGTTCATTATGTTAATCCTCATTATTCAATAATAGTTTCATTTGTAGGTAGCCAACGAGAAAGGGCTTTTGTAGTCATCTGCTGTGCTTGTGTTCGTTTTTCAGGTTTCTGTGCCTCTTGATGGTGAGGTTTCAACTTGTCTTCACAAATGTACGCGCCAGTGACGTCATCAAATTCAGATGAGATGGCCAATCTTACAATTCGGTCTGCACCAACTATGGTTGGTGAAGCCATGTAGTGCATGACATAGCTCATGACTTTTTCAGCACCTTCAAGGTGGCTGAGCAAGTTAGAGCGGATATGGCCCGGGCAAAGCGAGTTAGCGGTTACCCCTGAACCTTGCAATTGCTTTGCTAAGTCAACAGTAAACATATTCATAGAAAGCTTCGATTCCACATAGCTTTCGTCGGTATCGAAATTAACTCTTGCCTGAATGTCATCGAAATCGATTTCAGGTATAAACTCTGTATTTGTGGTGAGGTTTACGATGCGTGCCGGCGCTGACGCTTTAATGCGATCCAGAAGCAGTTCAGTAAGCAATCTTGGGCCAAAGTAATTAATAGCCCAGTTCGTTTCAAAATTGTCGTTAGTGATAACAGACTTGGTCATATTGATGCCCGCATTATTCACCAGAACATCTATCTTTGGATATTCAGAAAGAATACGCTCAGCACACGCTTTCACGCTGTCCATCGAGGCCAGATTACAAATTTTTAGGTTTATCGAACCTTGCGTATGAGCTGTTTTAATCGACTCAATCACCGCCTCTGCCTTAGTCTTATTTCGAGCGAGCAGGACAATGTTTGCGCCCATTGAACACAACATTTCAACGGCACCACGTCCAATGCCATCGGTCCCACCGGTAAATACTATGGTCTTTCCTTGAAGGTTTTTATCTCCTTTGGGAATAGCATGCTGAGGGTTAGGAGTCCTTCTTTGTGGAACGAATAACTTAAGTAGTATTCGGGTTTTGTCACTAAGTAGTGGCATATATGGTATCTCAGTAAATTAAAAACAAAGCTGTAGTACAAATTTATCAGGTGAGGTTTGAACATTCGGGAATAGAATTTATTGAATATCCAATTTGTTGTTACTCAGCCAAATTAGTAGTGTGCTTACAGGTTATTTGAGTGCGGCGGATTGTGTATCACCTGCTATGTTGATCACATTGCTGCTTATCAACCAGTTTTGATAAGCCTCATCACTCATTTGTTTTTTTAGCTCCGCAGATTGAAGGGCTGTGCCTTGCACTGTGAAATATTTGGAAAAGTAAACAATTAAATAATATGACTGAACATTGACCGTGCTATTGACCAGTAGGTCGTAGCCTTCATCCATCTCCGATAGTGCGCTGGCTAAAGCATTATCTAAATCAAACCCGATGTTGTAAGGATGGTAGCTATCGTATTTAAAAGCTTTACCTTCTAATGGAAGTTTTTCAACTTCTGTTGAGTTGGTGTTAGCTAGCACCACATTGGCAAGTTTTGTATTACTTCCCCATGTCAAAATAGAAATGCTGATTAGTGCCATAAGCACCAATGACAAGGCAATAATATATTTAGAGTTCATTGTCTTACCTTTAATAGTAATTTTTAGTTTTCTCATTGTGTTAAATGAAACTTCATCAGCGCCCATCGAGTACAACATTTCAATGGTGGGCACTTCTACTTGATTCGATGTCGAGATCATACTGAGAGATGAAACAAGAAACTTACACATTTCCCAAAATAGATCCCTCCGTTTAGGCAGCTGTTTTTGGGAAATGTATAAGTTGGCTTTTCCTTAACTTGCTAATCTCTGGAACACTAGAATTAATCAGCAATAATGCTGGAAACAATAAACATACCGCTATGGTCAACCGTGTACTCAACGGCCTTAGTCATGGTAACGGGAGGATTTATGCGTATAGCAATAAAAGTGACAGTTGGGTTGGTGGGGGCTTTGGCTGTCATAGTGGGAGCTCTGTTCTTTCATGTGAACGCCTCTTACCCGAATGTAGACTCTGAATTGCGGCTGTTTGGGTATGTTGTCGATCGTTTTACTCAAGCCGAAACTCCGGAGCAGCTGATCGCATTAGGTCGACAGGCAGAGCCAGAGAACTATGACTTAGATAAAGGGATTGTTGTAGAAGAAACCTACATCAAAGGCCGAGATGGAAACAACATTCGAGTGGTAATACTGCGTTCAGATAAATCGACTCCCGATGCTGCTGGACTCTTATATCTGCATGGTGGCGGCTATGTTATGGGGTCACCAGACTCAGCGCTAGATATACGTTTTATGTCCGACCTCATTCACACCTCAAACACCGTGATCGTTGCGCCTGCATATCGGCTTTCTCATGAGGCCCCTTACCCTGCTGCTTTAAATGACAGCTACGCCACCCTTGCATGGATGAAAGATAATGCTGCGGAGCTTGGTATCAATGACAGCCAATTGTTTATTGCAGGAGGAAGTGCTGGCGGTGGTTTAACCGCAGCGACAACCTTGTATGCTCGAGACCAAGGGAAAATTAACATCGCGTTTCAAATGCCACTCTATCCGATGTTAGACGACAGAAATAGCTCACTTTCTAATACGCAGAACACGCATTTAATTTGGAATTCGACGAAAAATCGTATGGCATGGGAGCTCTACTTAGGGGATCTGTATCAAACTGATAGTGTGCCCATTTACGCAGCCCCCTCCAGAGCAACAGATTTATCTGGATTACCACCCACCTATACTTTTGTTGGTGATCAGGACCTGTTCTATGATGAAACGATTGAATTTGTTGAGCAAATGAAAAACAATGGCGTGGCGGTTGAGTTTTACGAATATGAAGGTGGCTACCATGTGTTTGAGGTGGTCGTACCCAATGCTGATGTTAGTCAATTAGCCACTGCTCGTTTACTTGCTGCGTATAAGCATGCCTCAGAGCATTATTTCGCTGAGCAAAATTAAGAACATTGCAAAGAATGTCTTTGATTAGGGCATGTTGATCTTCGCTATACGTTTTATGTTCAGCAATACATCGGCAACCACATTAACATGAATGCCAGCGATAGTATGCTGGTATAATTCCTTTCTAGCTTGCCACATCTACTTGAAATAGCTCGATAATACTTAATCCTAGCGAAAGCATTTTCGACTAAATGGCGGTACTTATATCAGAACCAATCCATGGTACGAGATCATACGGTAGGCGATGAGATCTCTCAGGGGCACAGACTAGCCCCTCCATGGTATTTTTGTATAGAACCCAAATAATAGGAATCGCAACAATGGCTTTAGTTGAAGCGCTTGAATTCGTATAATTCGAGGACACTCAACTAAAGCAGTTTAAAGTCATTCAAGAACAATCAGGTGCAGGTGAATATACATGGCAAGAGATCTCTAGGCTTATCTGCAATACCGAATCTAATGTGAGTCTAAAGTTATCGAGCAATTGTTCTAACTCGCTTTTGTCCATAAATGAGCTTGGTATGCTCTAAAGTAGCGGCCAAACTCCTTACCACTACCAATGTTCATTTTTATAATAAATTACCGAATAAGTTTACATTCAGTTGTAATGCTATGTAATTCTATCTGTGCTTGGCACTCATTAAGCGCTCTTTCTTTGGCCTTTTGAAGTGAGCTATATGAATGTGAATAACCAATTACCTCTCGACCATCAACTCCTCTAGCTAATGCAAAAGCTTTATTTGAATCCATGTTTTTAAAATCGTGAAGCAACCTAAGTGTTTTACTTTGATAGATTTCTCTATCGAGATTTTTTTTAAAATTTGTATATTCGAAGCCCCAATATGTTTCTAAACCTTGGACTATAATACGGTCACCACTTTTCAATTGTGACCATATTGACCTTGATACGCCACAGAGCCTACCGTTTACAAAGTTGGAATAACCTTTTAAACGTATTGCCCCTGCGCAATAAGCACTACCATATGTACTACTTACATAATCGACAGTTAACTCTAAATCAACTTCTTTACTTTGGCCGGCCAAAGAAAGCAATATGTGTCCGTATCTAGCTGTAGCAAGTGGTCCAGCAACAAGTATAAAAATAAAAACTAAAAATGCCGACATTTGATGTTTTCTTCTTTCTTTTTTACTCTTATTAGAATGTAATTCTGGTGTGAATTTCAAAAATAGATATGCAGCCCCAACACCTAATATAATGTAAAGGTAATTTGAGCTTACTAACGTACTTTCATCAGAAATGATTCCTGATAAGAAAAGGCTAAATGCGATTAAAATGAGTATCGAATTACCAATAAATTGTATAATTTTTTCCATGTTATTAGCGTAACCTTTGTGAAAACTCCTTGAAGGTCACGATAAACTCCTTGTTAATTATTTACCTTCATAAACATATCATAAGAATTACTTAATAAGTGAGGGCAAGAATAAGTAGAGTGGAATTGTTTTCTATCAAACGCTTATGTTCCAAGGCTAATTAAAAACTTGATACCTCTTGATTAGGTTTAATAAATAACCGCGCCGAATCCCTATTTACTTACTTATACTAAACCTCCACGCTTTTTCCTTAATGCTTACGAAAATTCACACTATTCAAAAGTATAATCAATGCATATTTACAATTTAGGTGCACATTTTCTTATGTTTAAGGGAAAAATGAAAAAAATATTATCCGCAACCTTATTTGTCGGAATATCGTTAACGTTAGCAGCGTGTGATTGGGAAACGATATTACTTGAGGAAAGTAGTGACTCTAGTTCAATGGGCTACTATCAATTTGTTAATTTAGTCGCGCAATCTCCAGCGATTGAAATTATGGTTGAAGATGAGTCTATAGGTGAATTAGCGTTCGGTGATGCAAGCAGTATCGAACAAGTCAGTAATGACAGCTACGACTTAGAATTTAATCAAATTTTACCTAACTCCACGAATGACGAATTTACAAGTGGCGATAGTATTAGTGTATCCAAAAATAAAACCAGTACATATATTATTTATGGTGATACAGATGCGCCGTCATCGTTAACATTGACGACTGACATTTCGGATTTATACGATGAAGATTTTGATGAAGACTATGATGCAATCATTCAATTTATCAATCTATCGAACTCAGCCGCTGATATTGACGTTTACTGGTTAAACGAAGGTGAAGATTTATTAAATAAAGTCGCCGATTATACATTGGCATATGAAGCGTCAAGTGATGAAATAGAAATTGAATCAGGTAGTTACAAATTGGTACTGACTGAATCTGGCACAGATATCATTATTGCATCGACAGACGGCATAACGATAGCAGACGGGGATGCTCAAATATTTGCACTCACTAGCTATCTGATTGCTGGTTCAGACGATCACGTCAATACCATCGTCGACATTGAAACTGATGGCGGCCGTAAACTCACCAATGAAGCACAAGCAGCAAATGTGCGCTTCTTTCATGGTATTTCAGCTCCTGATTACTTAGATGTTTATCTTGATATTTATTTAACTGATGCTAGTAACGATGACGAAGCCAGCTTAATCACAAGTGCCCTAGAATTTGGTACTTTGTCTGACTCAGTTGATATTGAAATAGAAAATATTGATACGGGTGATACTCGAAACTATTACTTAATGGATAATACGACTGAAGATAAAATTGATACATTTAGTGTTGATATGCAACCAGGTAGTCGTACTCTTATCTTAACGTCTGGTGACACATCATCAGCTATTACTGTAAATGATAATGAAGAAGATCTGCGTGTTATAGATACCCATGCGAAAATTTTAGTTAGCCACAATATTAGTGATATAAAAAGTGATGCTATTGACGTTTTAATTTTAAATGATGGTGCTAATCCTGATTCTTATTCTGCTCAAATTGAACTAAGTTATATGGGTAATGATGATTATGAATTGGAAAGTGGTGATTACGATATTTATATCTACAATGCATCGACTGATGAGTTAATTATTGAAACATCGTTACGCGGTATTGAAAAAGGTGATGTGATTAATTTAATTGCAACTGACTATACCTACGGTGGCACGCCTTACGAACTGCAAACGCATATCAACAATTAAGTGAATACATGTGCTTTTTTACTTTTTGAGTAAAGAAGACCAGTAGCTAATTTAGATGGGGCTATCAACCCCATCTAGAGCTAGCATTAGCCTTGTTTGGTACTTAAATTTGTGGGGGTGATAAATAACTGGCGACAGAATAAACTTCATTGTTTTCTATCAGATTATTATGCGCCAAGGTTTAATCCCTAACTCATGTTGTCCATTGGATTAGGGCATTAACTCATTTATATTCATAGCATTTTTGCCACCGACAAACACTATCAAGTTATCACTTTGTTAGCCGCTCTAGCTCTTGAATCTGTTTTACAATGTCTTCTGCTTCTGCGGTAATCATTGAATAGGATTTAATATCGCCATTTCTTTGTGCATACATGGCTTGTTCAAGTTTAGCTTCATAAGCTTTATTGAGTTTTTTGATGGGGTCTTGCTTGAATATAGAAAACATACCAATCACTTTTTAATAGCCTTTTGCACTAGTACGTTTTTAAACAGGTTTTAGTTTTATATTTTTCAATTAATTATTATGGAAAGTTTAACAGTTGTCTTTCCAATCAGAACCCGTTGCTTGTTTCTTGCTGCTAATGTTTTATATTCAGCGAGCATGCTAGTTTCACGTATGTCGAGTTTGAGCACTTAACAGCACGATTATTAATGGCTGCTTTGCCGTAATTTCCCTTTACTGAAATCAGCCTCTCAGTTTTTTGTAGATGAATGAAGGCCGCAAATATTTGAGTCATCTTATGACTCACCTTCTGAGGAAAGTCTGTCACTCATCAATTTCCCCCCTTAAATTCCTGTTACGACAATCTAGTTATTCAATCAACGTATCTTGTTAAATTTGACTACACTAATATTAGTACGATTATTAGTACGAATATTAGTACGATTATTAGTACGATTATTAGTACGATAACTAAATCAAAGATGAGGTGTAGTCGATACTGAAAATTTAGAGTTTTGATTTTTAATGACTAAACATAAATCGTCGATTGAACACTAGCGCTGATGTTAAAATTAAAGGGGTAATATATGGATTCAATTCAAATTTCAGAATATATGGATCGCCAACCTGTGTTGTTAAAAGCCAATATGTCGTTAGCAACGGCAGTAGAACATTTGCTGACCAAAAATAAAGCGGGCGCAGCAGTGATTGATAATGATGGTCAGCTGGTGGGATTTTTGTCTCAACAAGACTGCTTATCAGTGATGCTAAAAAGCAGCTATCACTGTGACATGACTGAAACTGTTAAAGATTGCATGAAAACCGATGTCTTAACCGCTTCGCCTGAGGGCAGTATATTGCAACTGGCAGAACAAATGTTAGGGGCAAAACCGAAGATTTACCCAGTTGTAGAAGGGGCAAAGGTGGTGGGGACGATTAACCGTACTGATGTACTTAAAGCGATGAACATATATATGCAGCAATGTTATTTAACGCCTGCATAGAGGCTAAGGGTAATATCGCCAATTACCTGCAGTATAAATCTAAGTTTACCTTGTTGTTTGTTGCAAACTAATACCATTCAGTCTAGTTCCTTGCTAGGATCGCAGTTTTTGAAATACTTGCTAGGAATTAGATTTGAATTCGGACCAACACCCGCTCTCTAAAGCATACCTAAACTCTTGTTATCAAACCGATGCGGCTAGAATTCGTCGTAGGTTGTTTCAGTTAAAAAAAGAGCCTCAGTCTGAAAAGAAAGATCAAGTCCTTGCTAAGTTGTCAGAACAAGCGGTTAACGCTTACGATAAAGCGCAATACCGACTAAATAATATTCCTCAAGTTAGCTACCCAGACTCCTTGCCGGTATCGCAAAAACGTAATGATATTGCCTCTGCCATTGCGACCAACCAAGTGGTGATTGTGGCGGGTGAGACTGGCTCAGGTAAAACCACTCAGTTACCTAAAATTTGCTTAGAGTTAGGGCTAGGAACGCGCGGTTTAATTGGTCACACTCAACCAAGACGACTTGCAGCTCGAAGTGTGGCAAACCGCGTTGCGGAAGAAATTAACAGTCCACTAGGTGAAGTTGTCGGCTTTAAAGTCCGATTTGCCGATGCGATAAGTCCAGACAGTTATATCAAGCTGATGACAGATGGTATTTTACTGGCTGAACTGACATCAGATAAGTTTTTAAATCAATATGATGCGATCATTATCGATGAAGCGCACGAACGAAGCTTAAATATTGATTTTATTTTAGGTTACCTTAAGCAAGTTCTAAAAAAACGTCCTGATTTAAAAGTGATTATTACCTCGGCAACCATTGATGTTGAACGCTTTTCAAAACACTTTAACAATGCACCAGTCATTGAAGTATCAGGCCGAACCTTCCCAGTAGAAACTCGCTACCGTCCATTAGTACGAGATACCGATGCTGATTTAGATGTCAGTGATGGGATTTTCTCTGCAGTGGATGAGTTAATGGCCGAAGGGCCTGGCGATATTTTGATTTTCATGAATGGTGAGCGCGAAATTCGTGATACAGCTGAAATGTTGCGTAAACAAAAATATCGCGATACAGAAATCTTGCCGTTATATGCACGGCTATCTTATGGTGAACAGTCAAAAGTATTTAAAAGTCATATTGGCCGCAGAATTGTATTAGCCACCAACGTGGCTGAAACGTCATTAACCGTGCCGGGGATTCGTTATGTTATTGATCCTGGTACCGCGCGTATTAGTCGTTATAGTTATCGCACCAAAGTACAACGTTTACCGATAGAGCCTATTTCACAAGCCAGTGCTAATCAGCGACAAGGTCGTTGTGGTCGTGTTGCTGCAGGTATATGTATTCGTTTATATGACGAAATGGATTTTAATCAGCGTCCTGAGTTTACCGATCCTGAGATCCTTCGTACTAATTTAGCCTCGGTTATCCTGCAAATGTTGGCTATTGGTCTTGGTGATATTGCAGGGTTCCCATTTATTCAGCCACCTGATCAAAAGCATATTCGTGATGGTTTTTTACTACTGGAAGAGCTGCAAGCTGTTAAACAAAAACGCAAAGACTTAGTGCTGACAAACCTAGGCCGTGATTTAGCTAAAATTCCATTAGATCCTCGTTTGGCGAGAATGGTACTTGAAGCAAAAGATATGAGCTGTTTGCACGAAGTGATGGTGATTGCCTCAGGTTTATCGATCCAAGACCCGCGTGAAAGGCCGATTGAAAAGAAGCAAGCCGCTGATGAATGTCATCGCAGATATGCCGATAAAGACTCAGATTTTGTCAGTTGGGTAAATCTGTGGAATTACTTAAAAGAGCAAAAAAGCGAATTATCAGCCAGTCAGTTCAGAAAACAATGCCGAGAAGAGTATTTAGCCTATTTACGAGTACGTGAATGGCAGGATTTATATACTCAAATTAAACAAGCTGTACATGACTTAAAGTGGCGGTTAAATGATTCACCAGCAAGCTATGATAATTTACACAAAGCCCTACTGTCAGGCTTGCTGAGCCATATTGGTTTTAAAGATGCTAATAACGAATATCTAGGTGCGCGTAATCGTAAGTTCTTTGTGTTTCCAGGCTCTCCTTTAGCGAAAAAAGGCCCTAAGTGGATCATGGCTGCGGAGTTGACTGAAACCTCGCGGTTATTTGCCCGTTGCTGTGCCAAAATTCAACCAGAGTGGTTAGAGCCGTTAGCGGCACATTTGATTAAGAAAAATCATCTAGAACCGCACTTTGAAGCAAAGCCTGCTAGTGTTATCGCCTTTGAAAATCAAGTGCTATATGGCCTAACTGTGGTTAATCGCCGCCGAGTGCAATATGGGCCTATTGATCCCGTTGAGGCTCGTGAAATCTTTATTCGCAGCGCGTTAGCAGAAGGGCAGTTACAAACAAAAGAGCCTTTCTTTATTAAAAATCAGCAACTGCTGAATGATATTGAGTCGTTAGAGCATAAGTCTCGTCGACGCGATATCTTGGTTGATGAGCAAGTGTTGGTAGACTTTTACGACCCGTTAGTTCCACAAGGCATTTATAACGCGCCGCTGTTTTTTAAATGGTGGAAAGTCGCTCGTAAAGATAATCCTGAGTTACTGGACTTCAATCAAGACTTATTGATGCAACGCAGTGCTGATCATATTTCGGCATTGGACTTTCCTGAAGTGTGGCATAAAGCTAATTTGGGTCTGCAAGTGAGTTATCACTTCGAGCCTGCCGCAGAAGATGATGGTGTTTCGGTTCATATACCTGTGGCCTTGATTAACCAAATTGATACGGATGATTTTGATTGGTTAGTTCCAGGGCTTAGAGAAGAAAAGGTCGTAGCGCTGATTAAGTCATTACCTAAAAATCTACGTCGCAATTTTGTGCCAGCACCTGATTATGCCCGCGCTTGTGTGCAAGCGATGGAACCGTTTACTATGCCGCTACTTGATGCTATGTGTAAGCAGTTACTTCGTATGACAGGTACACGTATCAGTGGGGATGATTTTGATTTAACCCAGTTAAGTGCTCACTTAGCCGTTAATTTTAAGATTGAAGATGACAAACATCGTCTGGTGGATCAAGGTCGCGATTTAGATACCCTAAAAGACAAACTTCAAGGGGTTGTTGCAAAAGCGATTCGTAATGTGGCTGAGGATGGTATTGAAAAGAAAGAAATCACCACTTGGTCATTTGGTGATTTACCTAAGCAATATCAAAAGCGTAAAGGCAATTACGAAGTTAAAGCTTATCCAGCGTTAATTGATGAAAAAGATCAAGTCTCTATTAAATTGTTTGATGACGAATTTGAAGCAGAACGTCAGCACCGAATAGGTTTACGTCGCTTACTGCTCATCAATATCCCGTCACCAGTTAAACACTTACAAAAAGCGCTGCCTAATAAGGCTAAGCTTGCAATGTACTTTAATCCTTTCGGTCAAGTACAACTGCTGATTGACGATATTATTTCAGCTTCGGTTCAGCAATTGTTAGATGAGAAAAAGCTTGATGTGCGTAACGAAGCACAGTTTGAACAAGCTAAAGACTGGGTAAGACAAGAACTTAACGGTTATGCAGAGCAAATTTCGTTGCAAGTCGAGCAAGTTCTAACGATTTATCAACGTATTAAAAAACGCTTAAAAGGTAAAATCAGTTTAGATATCGCTTTCGCCATGAGTGACATTAATAACCAGCTTGATAAATTAGTATTTAAAGGCTTTGTAGAACACTGTGGTTGGAGCCGTCTTGCTGATGTAGCACGTTACTTGAAAGCAATTGAAAACCGCTTAGATAAGCTGCCAGTTGATCCAACGCGTGACCGTTTGCATATGCAAAGCATTGCTAAGGTGAGTGATTTATTAGCCGCTCAACTTGCTAAAGTACCTAAAATGCAACCTATACCAGAGTCATTGGTTGAAGCGCGCTGGATGATAGAAGAATACCGAGTATCGTGTTTTGCACAGGTGCTAGGTACAGCTTATCCAATTTCAGAAAAACGGATTGTGATGCATATAAACCAAGTGTAAGAGCTCACCTCGAGTCTTTTGGCTAAAGAATTGGCTAAACAAAATAAGCTAATAAGGATAGGTTTAAAAAATATAGCGAGTGATATCTAAGTCGGTATCACTCGCTTTTTTATCATCTTAAAATTAGTCGGCATATGTGATTAGCTTGTATTGTGAGATAGCTAAATGTGACATTAATATGCTGCACTCGTGATCTTTTTTGTAAGACTTACAGTTTTACCTTGCTAAAAAGCACTATTAAACGAGTTATTTACTAAACTCACATACATTTCTGAAAGTTTTTTGTAATTATTGGTTGGGTTGAAACTATTTGCTTGGTATAATCAATAACAAGAAGTAATGATGGCTACTGCTTCTCTGTAAAGGAAAATGTCACCCCCTATATAATAGACATTCCTTACCCCCTACAAAACGACCTTAGGTTGATAGGAGTTACTATGGAAGTTCATGAATATGAAAATGCTTATTATCAAGTAAAAGATGACGTTCTAGAGTCACTACCTACTGAAGAAGAATAAGTAGATTGAACTAATACTATTAGCTCTTTCTCAAGCATAAAAAAAGCAGCCTTAGCTGCTTTTTTTATGTCTACAATTTAGGTGCTATTAAAGTGAGAAATTGTCGCGCAAGGTTACAAGTCAATACGGCCTTTCTCCGTGAGTACTTCAACAATCGTCCAACGCTTACCATTTTTTACTAATTTGATGGTGCGATCATCTACCCAAGGGCTTCCACCTCGTAAGCCTTCGATTTTCACTTTTACATCGACTTCATCGGTGAACTTACGAAAGAAGTCAATATCAATATCATCAATACTCATATTGACATCAGTCATGGATAAGCCCAATACATGACGCTGAACAGCGGATGCAATATGGTAGTGTGACATAACTTCCTGCAATTCAGGGCTGACGAACACTTTGGCTTTTTGCACATCTCGATCGACGTAGATAGCTTTAAAGAAACCAATGGATACTTGTTCAGGGCTTAATGCTTTTTCTAACCGACCCTGCTGATTCTCTTCTGCTGGGCTGCAGGCAGTAAGGAGTAAAACACTAATAATGACAATAATTTTATGCATAGTAGTTAAGTTTCTTATGATGATAGACCAGTATCGCTATTTCAATTAGCAGACACAAGCAACTAACTGTTATTAGCAATTTTGGCATAAAGACCTTGACTGTAAATAGGACTCGTGGCATATCTTACTATATAGTCTAAAATAAGTATTAATAACTATTCTGAACTTGCTCGTAGAGTTTAGTGGATAACTTTGGGTTATCCACAAAATCTGTGGACAACTTTGTTGAATACTATTAGCCTTGTTTGTAACTTAATGATAATTAATGTTTTTAAGTGCTGGTCAAAAAGTGACACCCTTCATTTGTCTTGTGTAAATTTCTATTTTTATCTGAAAATATATCCTTTTCTCTCGTCTGTACTACTTGCAATTCAATAAAAAATACTTTTCAAATACGATTATTAACACAATTTAATAAAGTGTTTTTAATCCTATTGAAGTGGAGTAATGAAGAGCCATTTTTGTTGTGCACCTAGTTTGTTCTCTAAATTAACTGTAATTCTGGTTAGTACAGCTTGTTAGAATTTGCAGTTAATTAATCACAAATCATGCTATTGATAATCGCTCAGTTTCTGAGCTTGATTTTCAGCCAATAAAAAAGCACAGACGCGTAAGCGAAAGTGCTTTTTTGTTTTCTATTATTAACCGAGTAATAAATAGGCTGTGAATGACCGTTTAAGGCTGTTCGTTTTGCGCCGCTTGAATTGCTGTAAGTGCAATGGTGTAAACGATATCATCGACTAAAGCGCCGCGTGATAAATCGTTTACTGGCTTGCGCATACCTTGCAGCATTGGACCAATACTGATGAGATCTGCACTACGCTGTACCGCTTTGTATGTTGTATTACCCGTGTTTAAGTCTGGGAATACAAATACTGTTGCTTTACCTGCTACTGGGCTGTCTGGCGCTTTAGAGCGAGCAACGTTTTCCATTACAGCAGCATCATATTGCAGTGGTCCGTCGATGACTAAGTCAGGACGTTTCTCTTGTGCAATTCGCGTAGCTTCACGCACTTTATCAACATCCGAACCTGTACCTGAAGTACCTGTTGAATAACTGATCATTGCTACACGTGGCTCAATACCAAATGCCGCAGCAGACTCTGCTGATTGAATGGCGATATCAGCAAGTTGCTCAGGGTTTGGATCTGGGTTAATTGCGCAGTCACCGTATACTAAGACTTGATCAGGCATCAACATGAAGAAGATAGAAGATACTAAGCTTGAACCCGGAGCCGTTTTAATTAATTGCAGTGGAGGACGAATTGTATTGGCTGTGGTGTTTACCGCACCAGATACAATACCGTCGACTTCGTCTTGAGCTAACATCATAGTACCTAATACCATGTTGTCTTCTAACTGCTCTTTAGCAACGACTTCAGTTAAGCCTTTGTGGCGACGTAAATCTAGCATGCCTTCCACATAACGGTCACGGGCTTGCAGTGGGTCAATGATTTGCACACCTTCACCGAGTACGACATCTTGAGATGATGCGATACGTAAGATTTCTTCAACGTTACCTAAAAGCACACAACGGGCAATGCCACGCTCTGCACAAATAGAGGCAGCTTTGATTGTTCTTGGCTCTTCACCTTCTGGTAATACAATGGTTTTCTTCGCGGCGCGTGCAAGCTCAGTCAGTTTGTATCTGAATGCTGGTGGCGATAAACGGTGCTCACGTGGAGAGTTTTGAGTAACACTCTCAATCCAGCTTTGGTCAATGTGGCTAGCGACAAACTCTTGTACGCTATCGATACGTACAGCATCATCAACTGGCACTTCATGATCAAAACGTTGAATATTAAGTGATGTTTGCCATGTGTTACTGTCGATTAAAAATACAGGTAGACCTGTTTCAAAAGCGCGTTCACACAAAGCCATGATTTCAGGCTCAGGCTCATAACCACCAGTTAGCAGCAATGCACCGATTTTTACGCCATTCATTGCAGCAAGACAGGCCGAGACAATCACATCTGAGCGATCGCCAGAAGTGACTAGTAAAGAGTTAGTGCGAATATGGGTAACCATATTTGGAATACTACGGGCACAGAAGGTCACTTTACGTAGGCGGCGAATGTTCATCTCACCAGCGTTAATGATTTTAGCATTTAAATGCTTGGCTAAATCAGACGCGCGAGGTGACACTAAATCAAGGTTATAAGGCACACTACCTAAGATACGCAGTGGGCTTTTACCTGGAAGTTGGAACATGGCTGAAGTATCGTTAGTCGATGCCTCGGCATGATCAAATACTTCTGATAAATCAGGACGTGCACGGCCTTCATCATCGACAGGTGCACCAATCTTATTGATGATTGAGCCAATAAGACGTTTATTTTTGTGTCCACCCCAAGAGTTGTAAGCGATTTCTAAGCGATTCATTAATCCGTTAGGTGTATCGTTACCAGGTGTGGCAATGAAAATCACATCGGCATCAAGTGCTTTGGCAATTTCAAAGTTGATGTCGTCTGAGAATGGGTGAGTGCGAGTTGGCACTAAACCTTCGATAACGATGGTTTCTGTGTTGGCAGCACATTCGCTAGCACGAGCAATAATTTGCTCCATTAACACGTCAATTTGCTCTGAGCGAATTAAGTTTTCAGCATGTTCCATTGAAAATGGCTCAAGCGGATTAACGGTTGGCGAATGGCTTAATATAGTGGTTGAACGTTCAGGACCGTTATCACCATTGCGAATTTGCGCAATCGGCTTAAAGAACTGTACTTTAACGCCTTTGCGTTCAAGTGCGCGTACCATCCCAAGACTCAGCGAGGTTAAACCTACACCTGTACCAATTGGGATTAACATAATATTACGAGACATAGAAACCTCTATAAATAGCGTAAATAAAGCCCGCTAAGCAGGCTTTACGTAGGGCAATGGTGATTAACCTTTGATGAGCTTAATGGCATCTTCAGCGATAACCCATTCTTCATTAGTAGGGATAACCATCGCCACTGTACTGCCTTCTTCTGTGATCACGCCTTCTTTACCGAAACGTGCAGCAAGGTTTTTTTCTTCATTAACATTGAAATTAAAGATAGCCAGCATTTCTAGTACTTTTGCACGGATGATGTCAGAGTTTTCACCGATACCACCTGTGAACACAACGGCATCTAAACGTCCTAAAGGCACAGTGTAAGAAGCAATATACTTGGCTAAACGGTAGCAGAAGATCTCTAATGCTAATGTCGCGCCTTTATGGCCATCTTTATAACCGTCTTCAATACCACGGCAGTCATTTGTTAGTTCAGATATCCCTAACAAACCACTTTGTTTGTTGAGTAAGTTGTTGACTTCATCGATGGTGTAACCAAGTTGGTTCACTAGGTGATAGATGATTGAAGGGTCCATATCGCCACAGCGTGTACCCATAACTAAGCCTTCTAATGGCGTTAAACCCATTGAAGTATCAACACTTTTTCCGCCTTTAACGGCAGTTACAGAAGCGCCATTACCTAAATGTGCAACAATCACATTAGTATCAGCTACGTCTTGATTAAGCACTTTTGCGGCTTCACGGCTAACAAATAAGTGACTAGTCCCGTGCATACCGTAGCGACGAATGCCGTGTTCGCGGTATAGCTTGTAAGGTAGTGCGTAGATATAAGCGTGCTCTGGCATCGTTTGGTGGAATGCAGTATCAAATACAGCAACTTGTGGTAGAGCAGGGAAAGAAGCCATTGCTGCACGAATACCAATTAGATGCGCTGGGTTATGAAGTGGTGCTAGTGATGCACAGTCTTCAATACCAGTAATAACGTCTTCGTTAATGATCACTGAGCGAGAGTATTTTTCGCCGCCATGAACAATACGGTGACCAATTGCTTGGATTTGAGCCGCTAATTCTGGCTGATCAGCAAGAATATTGTTAACTATGTATTCAACAGCTTCACGGTGAGCGGTAAATGCGCCTAATTTGGCTTCATTTTTTGCGCCGTTAACTTTCCATTTGATGCGTGAATCTTCTAAACCGAAGCATTCTGCAAGTCCTGATATGTGATCATCACCTGAAACAGCATCAATTACAGCGAATTTTAAAGAAGAGCTACCGCAGTTGAGTACTAGTACGAGTTTTTCTGACATGTTGAGACCTTTTAGTCTGATAGTGCAAAATTTAAATCGACGTGAAATGTGTTATTTCAACTATCAATCATAGTTAATTAATTACTAAACAACCGATAAATTTACCGTAAATTTGGGGCTAATTATCGCTGTGTGCTATTGTGCATATATCTTTCAAATCTTGTAGGGCGTAACGTTGAGCGTAAAAGTCTTCAAAATCATTGGCGATGGTCGACGTTATATGAAAACCTGGCCTATGGTTCGACAACTTGGGTTTTATTTCCCTGAATACCGTGTCGTTAGGGCAACCCATTTAGGCATTATGTTTATGCCATTTTTTGCTATCTTGGCTGCAATTAGCCAAGTGTATGTCAACGGCTGGGCATTTTTACCTCAAGCCATCGCCATACTATTGTTCTTTATCAGTTTGCCTATTCAAGGCCTGTTATGGCTGGGATTACGTGCTAAACACCCTTTGCCGATAACACTATTTGATTGGACTAACCAGCTCACTACTAAAATGAGTTCCATGGGCATAACCTGCCAACCTCTAGGGGCTAAAGCGTGTTATTTAGATATGGCACTTATTTTAAAAATGGCGTTCGAACGTTTGGATAAAAGTTACTGGGAACAGCTTTAGTAAGCTGCTTTTAATAATCTGCTTTTATGCCACGTTCAGTGAATACCGCTTTAATGGCTTCCATTGTTTCTTTGCTTGGTGGTTTGGTGTCGATTAACGAATATGTTTCACCGAACGCTTCCCACTTGTGAGTGCCTAACTGGTGATAAGGTAGTAACTCTACCTTTTCAACATTCTTCATTGGTTCAATAAAGTCTGCTAATGCTTTAGCTGAAGCAAGATCTTCAGTAAAACCATCGACAACCACATATCTGACCCAAGTTTTTTGATTACGCTTTGCTAAGTATTCGGCAAATTGAAGCGTGCGTTGATTACTGACCTTAGTTAAATCGATGTGCTTGGCATCATCCATTTGTTTTATGTCGAGTAATACTAAGTCGGTATTATCGAGTAACTCATCAATCACAGGTGAGTATTTGCGGACAAAACCATTGGTGTCGAGGCAGGTATGTAAATCATTTTCTTTACAAGCTTTGAAAAGCTCAGCGACAAACTCAGCTTGAAGAATGGCTTCTCCACCTGTTGCTGTCACACCACCCGATTTGAGGAAAGGTTTGTAACCGATGATTTGGCTCATAAGCTCATCAACAGTGACTTCTTTACCGCCGTCTAAATCCCAAGTATCACGGTTATGGCAATACTGACATTTCATTAAGCAACCCTGCATAAACGCAACATAGCGGATACCAGGACCGTCAACGGTACCAAAGGATTCAATAGAGTGGATACGACCTGTGGTCATGGGCTCTCCAAACAAGCAAAAAAAAAATGGTTGCACTAACTAAATGTTATGGACGCATAACGGTATATTAGTACAACCAATTTTAACAAGTATTACAAGCCTTTAGTGAAAGTACGAGTAATTACATCTTGTTGCTGTTCAGGTGTTAGTGCATTGAAACGTACAGCGTAACCTGATACTCGGATGGTTAATTGTGGGTACTTTTCAGGGTTCACAATTGCATCTTCAAGCATTTCACGGTTCATCACGTTCACGTTTAAGTGCTGACCACCTTCGCTATTAGCGTTACTCATGAAGTAACCGTCCATTAGCGATGCAAGGTTAGCGCGGCGACCAGTCTCATCTTTACCTAACGCGTTTGGCACGATAGAGAAAGTGTAAGAGATACCGTCTTGTGCGTGAGCAAAAGGCAGTTTCGCTACTGATGTAAGTGATGCAATCGCACCATTTTCATCACGACCATGCATTGGGTTAGCACCTGGAGCAAACGGCGCGCCAGCTGGACGACCGTCTGGAGTTGTACCTGTTTTCTTGCCGTATACAACGTTTGATGTAATGGTCAAGATTGACTGTGTTGGAATCGCATCACGGTACATTTTCTTAGTACGGATCTTAGCCATGAAGCGTTCAACTAAGTCACAAGCGATGTCATCTACACGTGGGTCATTGTTACCAAATTTAGGGTAGTCACCTGAAATATCGAAGTCGATTGCAATACCGTCTTCATCACGGATAGGCTTAACCGTACCGAATTTAATTGCTGATAATGAATCGGCAGCAATTGAAAGACCAGCAATACCACATGCCATAGTACGACGAACGTCACGGTCATGAAGTGCCATCAACGCAGCTTCATAAGAGTACTTGTCGTGCATGTAATGAATTGAGTTAAGTGCTGTCACATATTGTGTCGCTAGCCAATCCATTAAGCCGTCTAAACGACCCATTACATCATCAAAATCTAAAACTTCAGCAGTAATCTTGTCGGCTTTAGGGCCTACTTGGATTTTCAGTTTCTCATCCACGCCGCCATTGATAGCGTAAAGCATGGTTTTTGCTAAGTTAGCGCGAGCACCGAAGAACTGCATGTGTTTACCCACAATCATCGGGCTCACACAACATGCGATTGCGTAATCGTCTGATTCGAAATCAGGACGCATTAAGTCATCGTTTTCATACTGGATAGAACTAGTATCGATAGATACCTTGGCACAGAAGTTTTTAAAGCCCTGTGGTAATTCGTTCGACCATAGAACAGTGATGTTTGGCTCAGGGCTAGGGCCCATGTTGTATAAAGTGTGTAAGAAACGGAAGCTGTTCTTAGTCACTAAAGTACGGCCATCTAAACCCATACCTGCAACAGATTCAGTTGCCCAGATTGGGTCGCCAGAGAATAACTCATCGTATTCTGGAGTACGTAAGAAACGCACCATACGTAGTTTCATCACGAAATGGTCAACCATTTCTTGTGCTTGTTCTTCAGTTAATACGCCGTTAGCGATATCACGTTCGATGAAAATATCAAGGAATGATGAAGTACGACCTAATGACATTGCTGCGCCGTTTTGGCTTTTTACTGCAGCAAGGTAACCGAAGTAAGTCCACTGAATTGCTTCTTTAGCATTGGTTGCTGGTAGAGAAATATCACAGCCGTATTTAGCTGCCATTTTCTTCATTTGACCTAAAGAACGATGCTGCTCTGCAATTTCTTCACGTAGTTGCATTGTGCTTGCTAAATCTTCGCCTGCTTCAAAACCAGCTTGAAGTGAAGAGAACTGAGCGAACTTGTCTTTCATCAAGTAGTCAACACCGTAAAGTGCGATACGACGGTAATCACCAATGATACGACCACGGCCGTATGCATCTGGTAAACCAGTTAAAATACCAGACTTACGGCACGCCATGATTTCAGGAGTATAAACATCGAATACGCCTTGGTTATGGGTTTTACGTAATTCAGAGTAAGTGTATTTAACGTCTTCATCTAATACACGGTCGTAAGCTTTACAAGAACCTTCAACCATACGAATACCACCATTAGGTAGCATTGCACGTTTAAGTGGCGCATCAGTTTGTAAACCAACGATGGTTTCTAAATCTTTGTTGATATAGCCAGCATCATGAGAGGTAATGGTTGAAACCATTTTTGTGTCGAAATCAACAGGAGCGTGAGTGCTGTTCTCTTGCTTAATACCGACCATCACTTTTTCCCAAAGTGTTTCAGTAGCTTGAGTTGCACCAGCTAGAAAAGACTCGTCACCTTCATAAGGTGTGTAGTTTTTCTGGATGAAGTCACGAACATTAACTTCAGTTTTCCAATCGCCAGCTTCAAAACCTTGCCAAGCGTTTGCAAATAACTCTGTTTTATCGGTCATGGTAATTTACCTTCTCGTTAATTGACTGTTGATGTGCCCATACGATGGTAGTTGATAACTGTTACAACCAAGTTGGCATATCAAAAAATTGAGACCCCTATTAATGGATAATTACTAGGGCATCTAATCTGTTGGCTAACTCACTAATATTGGTACTGAGTTAGCGAAAATCTTTGCAAATATAAATTGGTAAGACCAATTTACCTAAAGAATATTAGCATAGGTTTTATGCAACTTCACTTAATTAAATCAAAATCGAATAAGATATGGACAAAACTGTTATCTGGCTAACACTTTTTGACCAAAAAGTTTTTTATTCAATCATTAGTGACTACTCTTGCGGCTTGTTGTTGGCTAGCTTTTTGTTACCTTCTTATCGCAATATAGCTTTGCTATACTGTTTTATAGCATCTTTTAGATAAGTCGATCATTTATTAGTGAAAGCTTTACTTTTAAAAGCAGCTTTATTACCAAGTTCACATGACTATTCTTGGTATTACCAATTTATTTGTATGATTAAATAATGGCGTTGAATGCGGTTAAGTTTGTTATAACAAGTCACGCTGTTTATTTGCTTTATTAGTCCTATTGAGTTTTAAAAGATTTGAGGTTTTTTATGCAGAAATTAACCGGTGAAGAACGCCAAAAATCGGCAGATTCAACGACCGAGTTAACGAATAAGCCGTCAGAACCGACGACTTACGAACAAGCTGAAAATTTTGGTTTAGCTAAGGTGGCCAAAAGCCCTTGGCAATCTTTCATCTTATCGATATTTGCAGGTGCGTTTATTGCCATTGCATTTGTATTTTATGTCACGGTAACCACTGGCAGTACCAGCGGTTGGGGCATGACCCGCTTTATTGGTGGTATTGCATTTAGCCTTGGCCTCATTTTAGTGGTTGTATGTGGCGCTGAGTTATTTACCAGTACTGTACTTACTTCCATTCCTTGGGCACAAAAACAAATTAAAACTGCAACACAACTACAATGTTGGGCGCGAGTTTATGGCGGTAATTTAATTGGTGCATTAATAATGGTGCTACTGATAATGACGTCACGTATGTTCGAGTTAAATGGCGGACAATGGGGGCTTAATGCACTCAATATTGCGCAACATAAAATCCATCACACTTGGGGTCAAGCTTTCACTTTAGGTATTTTGTGTAACATGCTGGTTTGTCTTGCTGTGTGGATGACGTTTGCAACTAAAGATTTATTAACCAAATCTTTATTAATGATATTACCTGTAGCGATGTTTGTTAGTAGTGGCTTTGAGCATAGTATTGCCAATATGTTTATGGTGCCTTTGGGAGTTGCGATACATAGCTTTGCTCCTGAAAGTTTCTACCTTGCGTTAAACATTAACCCTCAGCAATATGCCGATTTAACCTTAATCAATTTTGTATTTAACAATCTCATTCCGGTGACATTAGGCAATATTGTTGGCGGCGGGGTGTTTGTTGGATTAGGTTTCTGGCTTGTTGAGCAAGGTAAATTAACGATTGGTTCTGAAGGTGCGAGCAATGCATCGTTAGTGACTAAAGCTGAGCAAAAAGATTGATTGTGAAGCAATTTTCATAAGCGACTCAAATATATAAAAGTCCAGTAAATACTGGGCTTTGTGCTATCTAGAACAAGTCGAACGTTTATATATTATGACTTTTAAAGTCAGTGAAGTACTCGTCCCAGCTAATATGTGCTCTGCCTGCAGCTTGTACAAAGTGACTTGGATTATTTGCTTTACCTTCTTGGATCCCTTGATAAATTCCCGCAATCACAGTACCGATAAAATCACCTAGTTCAGCAATTCTATCTTGCTGATATTCTTCAACCGTCATGGGTTTATAAGTCAATTCGGTATCAAAGGCTTGATTCATATAGTCAGCCAATTGATATTGAGTGAGTGCTTCCCCATGGAGGTTATAAGTTTGACTGTTATGCTTATCATTGGTGAGCATGCACGCATAGGCAAAGCCCAGCTCACTTCTGGTGGTATAGCCGCATTTACCATCATTAGCACAATTAGTAATAAAGCCTAATTTTTTATAACTGTCGATGTATTCAATATCCGGCTCTATATAGATTCCATTACGGCCAATGACCCAATCTAAACCACTATCTCTAACATCTTGCTCTGTTTGACGATTACTTTGAATAACAGGGGAGAAGGCGGTATTTTCTTCTGCCCCTTGAACACTGGTGTAAACTATTTTTCTCACACCGGCTTTTTTAGCCGCCTCAATGACATTACGATGTTGACGAATTCGTTTATCAGGTGCATCCATACCAGAGACGACTAGCAGTACATCAATTGATTGCAGTGACTGCTCTAATTGTAATGGTTCGTTGTAATCGCCAGGTCGAACTTCCACACCTAGATGTCGCGCATTAGCTGGCGTTCGTGCTAATGCGATAACATTTTCTTTAGGGTTAATGGCTAACAGAGCTTTTACAATTGCTGTACCTAGTTGTCCGCTTGCAGCGGTAATAGCGATGTTCATTCAATAACTCCTAAAGGATTAAATTGATAATTTATCCATAGTTGATTCTTAAGGTGTGTTTAGTACACCTTAATAAATTACTATTTTTTCATTGTGCTTTTAACTGTACTTTTTAAGTTCTGCATAAATGATTTAAAGTGTGGCATAAATTCAGCAAATAATGGGTGCTTACGGTTTTCCATCATCACAGGACCTAATAGGCGCAATGACACTGCAACTCTAGTCGCTAAAGATGTTTCTAACCCACTGCCTTGTTGTAATTTATCAACAACGTTGAATAAGTCTTCTCTATCTTGAAATTCAAAACCTAACGTTCTACCTACCTGTGACTCTGGTAAGTTGATTTCTTCGACAGTAATACGATAGCTGTGACCTTTACGGATAATTGTGCTCATAATTAATACCTTATAAATAGTTTATAGTCGTTAAATTTGAAGTAAATGTTTAGTGATTAATGTTTAGCCTTTTAATATGGCTTCTACTTTAGGTTTTATGGTCAATGACACGATAACCATTATGGTTAACGCAAAAGGCAGCGCTGTGACTAGAGTATTGAACCAAGCGGTAAAAAACGTTTCCGAATTTGTAACCCCAAGATTATTGTAAGTTGTCGATAGTGCGATACCTGATTCCATAATCAAAGCCATGCTAATACCTATAAGCGTGTTCTTTAGTTTTTCTCCCGAATTGAGCATGAGTATCTCTACGAGCTTTGTTAGTAATGCCATCATGGTAAAACCCGCTGGCATCACTGTAACTGCTGCCAGCAAAAATGCACTTAACCAGTCAGAGAAAAAACTATCGCTGTAACCAAGATTTAAAAATGTCATCACACCTGTTAATGTGCCGCCCATTAATGTCATCATGCCTAAGACGGTGAGCACTTTATAAATCAGAGGTGTTTTATTATTTGTTGGCTTCAAGGTAACTATCTCGCTTGAATTAAACGTGGGTGAATTAATCGCTTGTGCGTTCAGTGATTGTGGATTTAATGCTTGATGAACCATAGTTATCCTCCGTCTTGAAATAACTGTTAATGTAGTTGATAATATCAACTATAGTTTTTATGGTTGATAATGTCAACTAGTTTTGTTGTGGAGTCTCGTTATGCAAGATAGAAAATCATTAGAAAGCCTGTTTCAGTTAGTACATGTTTTGAAGCGTCAGTTACACGATAATATTGAGCAACTGGATTTAGACATCGCACCGATGCATGTGCGAGTACTTAAAATCATTAGTAAAAAAGCGCCGTGTAGCGCTATAGATATCGCGAACTTTTTAAATCGTGACAAGGCCCAAGTGACGCGTTTACTTAATACATTAATTACCCAAGAGCTGATTGTTAAGGAACCAAACCCTGAAGATAAGCGCAGCCAATGTTTGCGTTTAACTGAAAAAAGTCAGTTGATAATGGGGGAGATCAATTCAATTGATAAAAATATTTATCAACAAATGACAGCTGGGATGACAGAAGATGAGCTCGCGGTATTTCAAGTTATCGCTAAGAGAATGGCAACAAATTTAGGTGCAAAGTCACTTAATTAATTGTGAAGCTTTGTGTGAGTTTAAACTCTGCTGTTAGTGTTGCTTGTAAACTTACACAGCAAAGCTTTCTATTTGAAATGAATAACAAATTAATGCTGCTGTTTGCGGCAGTATGAATCACCTAATCAAGTTAAATTTTTAAACTAAATTTTCTTTTAATACTGTTTTGTATCTTGTTATTTATGAGCGAACTTATTTAGTGCAATAGGCCAATATAATTAAAATCGTGGCGGTATTAATATTTTCGTCTACCTCTCTAAATAAAGTGATAAAACCTTCATTAAATTGCCCTTTTCTAATAAAGATCTATGAATACGTATGCAATCCAACTGCATACATTTCAATCAAAATATATTGCATTGTATTTCAATGTTTTACCTTTAAATTCTGAATTCTCCCCTTTGATTGTGAATCCAAATCAGGTATTTATCTTGCGGGTGGGGCAGGCAATGCGATAAATAAAGGGATAGCTATTGATGCCAATAATGCAGGTATGTCGAATTTGTACTTAGATATCGCCAATGCGTTTGGTTTAGGCTGGAATAACTATGGTAATAGCTTTAGCGGCGTCAATGGGTTGTTAGTGTAGAAACTAAAAATAAGTTCTAAAAAGATATTTAACGAGCGTGGGCGATACAATCATAAGTTAATGTGGTTTATCGCTCACGCTTTTTTAAATGAAGATTTTTATTTGTTTTTTAATAGCTTATCAGTAACAAAAGGTTTGTTTTTAACAAGTAACCATAAGATTGCACCTATTATCCCAACACTGAGTTGAATGAGGCCTAGGTTTTTAATTAAAGACTCTTGGCTAAGTGAAACAAGTAACATTCCAAGTGCGCCGCAAGTCATACTGCAAAACTGAATTAAAGCCACGGCTGAACCCGTGTCGTGGCTTTGTTGATCAAGCATTAAGTTTGTACCAGGTACTTTCATCGTGATGATAACGACAGTAGCTGGCGCAGCAATAAGGGCAAAAATAATAGGCGATAAATGACCTATGGTTAGGGTTAATATGCCTGCTACTGATAAAAAGACAAAACACAAAGTGATGATCCTTTTCACCGTGATGTAACGGGATAAACGCATATAAATCATTGGCCCAAAGGCTGCGCACATCGCATTAAAAGCGAACGCGTAGCTGAATTGCTGTTCGGTTAATCCAAAATCATTAATGTATATATATGAACCAGAAGCGAGAAAGCCCATTAATGCCATTGGCGAAATTGAAAATATGACTAATAAGATGGCAAATCTAGGGTTTTGGATAATAATCGCAAGTCGTCCCCACGACCTCAGTATTGAGCCCTGATACCTTTTCTCAAGGGTTTCTTGATAACATAAGGCCAAAACACCCGCGAAACTGCCAAATATAGCTAATGCGACAAACATCATTCGCCATGTGGCAACTTGTAATAAAAAAGCACCAATAACTGGCGCAACCATAGGAGCGATGATGACCAGTGACATGATAGTTGCCATGATTTTCTCCCGATCTCGGCCGGTATACATGTCCTTTACGATGGCGGTTGATACCACAGTGACAGCACTCGCAGCAAAGGCTTGCAGTATGCGGGCTAGGATAAGTTGCTCAATACTGGCTGATAAGGCGCAAAGAATGCTAGTAACAATGTAGCCGGTTATCCCAATTAGCACGATAGGTTTACGGCCAAATTTTTCACTTAATGGCCCCCAAAAAAGTAGACCGAAAGCATAAGTGATAAAGTAGCTACTGAGGGTTAAGTTCACCATTGATTGATTGGTATTGAGCGCTTCAACCATGGTGGGTAAAGCGGGTAAATACAAATCAATCGTTAACGGCGGAAAAGCGCTAATAATGACCAGAAAAAATAGCATACCGGTTTTACCCAGTAACTGCTGTGGTTTATTCAAATCGATACTCTTTTTAGCTATTTATTGTTTGAAGGGGCTACACGACATTGCTTGAGTAAAGCAGTGAAAAATTCAGTACCTTTTCGTTCTGCAAAAGCGATATTCCGTTCAGGTATGCTTTCTGGTTCATCATATTCGGCGAGTGCAGCTTCCATACTTGATTCGCGAATGATATGAATCGTTGGGTAAGGGGAACGGTTGGTAAAGTTTGCCGCACTATCTTGTGGTTCGCCCTCGAAGCAATAGTCTGGATGAAAACTTGCCAGTTGATAAACTCCTTCATATTCGTTTTCAAACAGTTTGTCGTTTGCTAAATCAACGATATCGAGATAGCAGTAAAAGCCTTCAAAGCCGCGGGGCATAATGAATAGAGTGGTTTCAACTTCAGGGTTATCATCCAAGTATCGGCATTCGGTCAAAAAGTCCTTCATGACTTGCTTAACTTTAGTGTTTTCACTGCAGTAATAGCGAATGCTGTTGCGTTCAACTTCACGACGAGCAAAAGGACAAATATTGTATTTCATTATCACTTTGTTGACCCAGTTTGCCGTCTCTAGATGATATTCGTTTAACTCTGACATCTGAATTCCTGCTGCTTAATTGACACGACTAGTTAGGTAGTACCATAGGGATAATAGATAGCACCAATAATAACGCCATTGAAATATTAAATATTCTTTGCTGACGTTGATTTTTGAGTAATTTTTTTAAGCCAACGCCAAAGCTCAGCCATATTGAGGCGCAAGGTAATGCAACAAAGAAGAACACTACTGCAATGGTAATGACTTGTGGCGCTAAAGAATGGTCAATGCTAGTGAATGTCGCAATAGCACCAACAGCCATAATCCAACCCTTTGGGTTAACCCACTGAAACGCTGCTGCTTGTATAAAGTTAAATGGCTTTGCTGTTTGTTTTCCTTCCAGATTGCTAGAACTATTAGCAATCAGCCAAGAAAGATAAAGCAGATAGATAATGCCAGCCACTTTTATCATTTGATGGGCAACAGGATAGGCTTGAAACACAGCACTTAGGCCTAAACCAATGGCGAGAACCATACTAGGGAAGCCAACAATGATCCCTAATAAATGTGGAATACTGCGTTTAACACCAAAATTTACCCCAGAAGTCATCAACATAATGTTGTTTGGACCTGGAGTAATACCTGCAGAAAAGGCAAACAATGCGATGGTAATAATGAGTTCCATAAACCTTATTATTCTAGATGGGGAATTTATGTAAGATAGGTATTTTAGCGGTTATCGCCTAGTGAACAAACAAAAAACTTGTGTTTAGTGAATTATATTCAGATACGTTTGTAGTAAAGTGGTTGGAGCTGTTTTTGTTATTTGTTCTTAAGTGTTTTAAATATACTTAAAATATTTAGATTTGTTGTTATTAAATTTGAGTCAGGTTAGGTTAGGGTTCATATGTTAAATTAAAATAGATATTAATTTTTTAATTTTTGCGCTTGAAAATTGCTCTTAATGGTTGTGCTTTTTTACGAAGTACTTGCCAGTTTCTGATTATAGGATTAACGGATAAATGATAAACAAACAGTGGTGTTTATGGATAAGCTTAGTCGCGGTATTGCTTAGTGGTTGTGCAACTAATGAAACCAGTATTGATCCGGTTCCAAGTCGAATTACTATGGTTACGTCGGGCGACTTAGATTTAATTTCTTCAAGTGCAACAAGTTTTGGCTGGCATCCAACCATGTTTACGGTTCATAGCGCGAATAAGCTTAATGATGCCGAGTTAGTAAGACATATGCGTCAATCTATCACTAAGATTATGGAAGCTAAGGGATATCATTATGTTGAAGGTAATGAGTCACCAAGCATTTTAGTGGGTTTTGGCATGGCTCTTGAGTCGGAAATGAGTGATAAAGAAATCATGAAACGTGCGGGTTTAGTTGCCGGCTTATCGACCAAGGGTGTTGATGACGACTATGAAAAAGGTTCGGTACTCGTTGCACTATTTAGCCCTATTCGTATTCAACCTGTATGGAAGGTTCTTGCACAAGGCTTCACTGATACGGGGAAGCCGATTGAAGATCGCGAACAGCGCTTTGATAAGCTTACCACTATGATGTTAAATTCTGTGCCAAACCACGTTATGTAGTTTTCGAATACTGTTTGAATACTAAAAAGGCCGTTGATATATTTCAGCGGCCTTTTTGTTTATCTATAAGCTAATGCAACGTTTACACGGCGACATCGACTTCGTACGATCCAAACTTACGGATGTTAATTACGCCAGTATCAAATATGAGGTACTGACCTTTGATACCTTGCAAAATACCCGTCACTTCAGGGGTTTTATCAAAGTTATGGGATTTCACTTTCTTAGGGAACTCAGTGATAGGGAACTTGATCCCTTGAATCGAATTATCTAAGCGCTCAATAACAAAATCCGGGTTTTCTTGTTTGATTTCTTGTAAACGCTCTTCAATCACAGGGAACAGTTGATTGGCTATTTCGACTAAATCAACATCTTCAGCATTGCCTTTAAGCATCGCCTGCCAGTTTGTCTTATCGTTGATTAACTTGGCTAATTCAACCTCGACTAAACCTGATAGTTGGCGGGTTGAAACTTTGAATATAGGGAGCCCTTGCGTCGCGCCTTGATCGATCCAACGAGTCGGAATTTGAGTGTAGCGGGTAATGCCGACTTTAATCCCTGAGGTATTCGATAAATATACATAGTGGGGAACAAAGCAATGGCTTTGAGCCCAATCAGGCTCACGGCATGTGCCTTTGTCAAAATGGCATGTTTCAGGCTTCATAATGCATAAATCGCAGCTTGCAAGCTTAGACATACACACGTAACAATGTCCTTGAGAGTAACTCTTCTTGGTCTTTTTACCGCAACTGCAACAAAATATATTACCTGTGTGAGTGAGTGTCAGTGTTTTACCAATTAAAGGATTAAGGTCGATGGTTTCGTCGCCCACAGGCAGTTTGTATTGCACTTCATTTTGCTCATCAAGCTGAGTGCGCATTTTAGACAGCGTTCCTAACATTTTATACTCTTTGTTTTTATCATTTGTACTTAGTCTAACAGATGCTTGTAGGTAAAATTAAACGGTTTTTTAGATTGAACTGACAGCTATGCGGGCAAAGATATTATGACAGTTTAATGAAGTTTTATCGCAATGACATCGAAAATGTAACGGGTAGAAAACTTGATATATGGCTTAGACACCAGCGTGGATAATGAATCGTCACGCTGGCGTAATATGCTTATGAACAGCAGGTTCGTCGTTATTGGTACCCGTTGCGAATTGTTAGTGACTGATGACTAGTAGCTAATTTCAAGAATAAATTTTAATAACTAAGTGCTTTTACTGAGTTTATCGAGCACAACATCATCACCAAGTTCATATAAGGATTCTGTTAACTGTTCTTCTTGGTTTGGGTTTGATAAGCCTAGGCCCATAGTGGCTCTAAATAGCGCGATACCGCTATGGCTTGCCGTTTCTTGCTGACTACTAAACTGCTCTATGTTTATTCCAAGCGCATTGATCTTATTTGATATTTCAAGGACTAAACCTTCACGGTCATACGCCACTAAGTTAAAGCTTAAACGCTTGATTGGCTCTGCGATATGGCCAGTTTTAGAGTAGGCGTAGTTTAGTCCTTCAATACACTCTAAAGCTTCCAGCATCGCATCCCATTTTAATGCAGATACTTCTAACTGTAATATTGCTGCAAAAACACCGTCGATATGACGCATTTCTGAATCAAGCCAGTTACCATTATGACGACTTATAACATTTGCGATTTGCTCAACTAATCCTACTCTATCAGGGGCTTGCAAGGTGATCAGGTAACGTAACATATATGAAACTCCCAAATTTTTAACAAATAAATCTGCTGTAACACTACTGTCATATTTACGTCATATAATTCAGCCAATTAAAATGGCATTCAAAAAATGTCATATAAGCTCGCTAAACTGCTGATTTTTACAACAGCTACGTGCTAGTAATTTAACAACAGTCGGTTTAAGTAAATAAAACAGCTATTTATTTAGTAACACAGTGGATTAAACAATCATAGCGAAATTTCGCTGACGATTAATTATAGAGGTTCTGAATGGAAAGTCAGGTAGGTCAGCCTGGTTCTGAAACGAAAAGCTTGCTAGTTAGTAGAAGCACAAGTCGAAGAGCATTTACGGATAAAGCAGCTGAAGTCGGAGTGACTGTGGGTGGCACCATGGTCTTTGTCGCTTTGTTGCTGATTTTCTTTTATTTATTGTATGTGATTAAACCTATTTTTGATGGCGCTGATGTTGAACCTGTATCAACAATCAGTTATCAAAATACCGACGTTGCCACGCTAATGGTTGGTAGTGATGAGCAAAATGAGATTGCTTATCGCGTATTGGTAAATGGTCAAGTTGATTTTTATTCAGTTGCCAGCAAGCAGTTAATTGAAAGCTTTCATCCACCGATTCCAGCGGGCACTAAGGTAGTCAGTAGTGCTAAAGCAAAGCCAAACGAGCAACGTTTTGTCTTGGGCTTAAGTTCTGGAGAAGCTTTAATTGTCGGTGTTGATTTTGGTGTAACTTACCCGGACAACGTGCGCACGATAACGCCTCGTTTACGATATCCACTCGGTGAAACACCAATCATGGTTGATGAAGGTCAGCCTTTACATCATTTAACCTTTGATTATATCGATAGTCGCATTGGCTTTGCATACCAAAACAATGAAGGTGCATGGAAATTGAATCGCCTTGAAGGCGAAGAAAACATGATGACCGAAGAAATTGAATGGTATTCAGACTTAACTGTCGTTGAAGATGCGCCTAAAGATGCATTAACGGCGTTAATGACACCTGATCATCGTCAGTTAATTTTACCGACATCAGACAAGATTTTTATCTATAACATTCGTGATACAGATGAGCCAACGTTACTTCAAGTTATTGACGTTAAAGATGGCAAAAATAAAGTATCCAATGTCAGCTTATTGGCGGGCGCAAGCTCCGTATTAGTCAATTATGAAGACGGTACCATTGACCAATACTTCCAAGTAAGTAGCCGCAATGGTCGTTTATATCAAAAGATTCGTGATTTTGAAATTGACTCACCAGTGCAAACAATTGCGACTGAGTTTTATCGTAAAAGCTTTGCTGTAGTAAGCCCTGAAGGCGAGCTATCGCTGCTTTATACAACCAGTCAACGTAACTTGTTCACTGAAAAAATTAATATTGCTCAGCCTGGTGAGATGGCTTTCAGTCCACGCTCTAATGCGTTAATCGTCGAAGCAAACAATAGCTTGAATGTGTTTGCGGTCGAAAATGACCATCCTGAAGTCTCATGGAGCGCTTTGTGGCAAAAAGTCTGGTACGAAGGTTATCCAGAACCACAGTATGTATGGCAATCCACCTCAGGTTCAGATGATTTTGAAGCTAAATTAAGTTTGATGCCGTTAGCATTTGGTACCATGAAAGCCGCTTTTTACGCGATGCTATTTGCTGTGCCAATTGCGATTGCTGGGGCAATTTATACCGCTTATTTTATGGCTCCAAAAGTGCGAAGTGTGGTCAAGCCAACGATTGAAATCATGGAAGCACTGCCTACGGTTATTTTGGGTTTCTTAGCAGGTTTATGGTTAGCGCCATTAATTGAAGATCATTTGCCGGGTATTTTAGTGTTACTGACGCTATTACCGACCAGTATTTTGCTGAGTGCATTCACTTGGAGCAAGTTACCACCTCAGTGGAAACAACGCTTACCTGAGACCTATCAAGAAATTATGCTAATCCCGGTTATTTTGTTTGTGGGTTGGTTCTCATTCGAAATAAGTCCAGTGATTGAAATTGCTTTCTTTGATGGCAACACGCGTCAATTTATCACCAATGAACTCGGCATTACATTTGACCAACGTAACGCGTTTGTAGTTGGCATTGCGATGGGCTTTGCGGTTATTCCAACGATTTTCTCGATTGCTGAAGATGCGATTTTCTCTGTGCCACGTCACTTGTCGAATGGTTCGTTAGCCTTAGGTGCAACAAACTGGCAGACATTGACACGTGTGGTATTGCTAACGGCAAGTCCTGGTATCTTCTCAGCAGTGATGATGGGGTTAGGCCGCGCGGTAGGTGAGACCATGATTGTATTAATGGCAACAGGTAACACCGCAATCCTTGAGTGGAGTGTATTTGAAGGTATGCGTACCTTGGCGGCGAACATTGCTGTTGAAATGCCAGAATCTGCCATTGGTAGTTCGCATTACCGCGTCCTGTTCCTTGCAGCATTCGTTTTGTTTGTATTTACCTTTGTCTTTAACACCATTGCAGAAGTGGTACGTCAACGTCTACGTGAACGTTACAGCTCACTTTAAGGAATGAAGATGAAAACAGTATTTAATATTTCGCCAATCGCCTTGAGAGGTTTGAGCAATGGGTAAGTGGGTTAAATCAGGTTCTCCATGGATATGGATGACTGGTGGTGCAGTAAGTATCAGCTTGATTGCAGTACTTGGTTTGTTGTTATTAATTGCTTGGCGCGGTTTAAGTTACTTCTGGCCTGCTGATATTTATCAGTGGGAAATGGAAGACAATAATGGTGTTAAGTCGACCTTAATCGGTGAAATTTACGACCGTGAAGAAGTGCCTACTGAGCGATTAATTTCAGCGGGTCACACGTTTAATGAACATCCAGGTGAGTTTGTTACGCGTTATTTAGTTAAAACGGGTAACCGTGAGTTTGTTGGTTTAGATTTCCGCTGGATATTAGCAACGGATATTGTGAGTCGTGAAAAGCCAACTGATATCGCAATGTTTGAGCGTACTAAAAACGGTAACTTCTATGGCTATCCTATAGCCGTTATCGAAGACGGTAAGCGTTTATCAATTGAAGGTGAGCAAATTGAAGCGTCGTTAGAAGAGCATATAGAACGTTCGGTTAATATTGGTAAGCAAGCGCTGAAACTGCAGAAGTCTGAAATTGGTTCAGTTAACTATGCGCTGGAACGTCTTCGTTTAAAAGAACGTGGTTACGAGTTAGATGGTAAATTAACGCCAGCACTTAAAGCAGAGCTTGATGCGCAAGCTGAGCAGTTGAACCAAGACTATTTAGTCATGGAAAAAGACTTGTTTGCATTGCGTGATGAAGCGGCAAGAGACTCTGTTATCATTCGTGATATGCGCGGTGAAGAAGTCACTTTAAAGCTTGATTCAGTACTTGATGTTAGCTATGTAAACCGCATGAATAGCTTTGATAAAGTCGTGCATTGGTTTGTTGGTTTAGGTCGCTTTGTTAGCCATGACCCACGTGAAGCCAATACTGAGGGCGGTGTATTCCCAGCAATTTTCGGTACGGTATTTATGGTTATGCTGATGGCTGTGATTGTGACGCCATTTGGTGTTATAGCGGCGATTTACTTACACGAATACGCTAAGAAAGGCCCAATAACTAAGATGATCCGTATTGCGGTGATTAACTTAGCGGGTGTTCCGTCAATTGTATACGGTGTATTTGGTTTAGGCTTCTTCGTATACATGCTTGGTGGTTCATTAGACCAATTGTTTTATCCTGAAGCATTACCATCGCCAACCTTTGGTTCGCCTGGTGTAATTTGGTCAGCATTAACTTTAGCTATTTTGACTCTGCCTGTGGTTATTGTATCGACTGAAGAAGGTTTGAGTCGTATTCCAATTGCAGTACGACAAGGCAGTTTAGCCTTAGGTGCGACAAAGTTTGAAACCTTATGGCGCATAATTATTCCAATGGCGAGTCCTGCAATTATGACAGGTCTTATTTTGGCTGTTGCTCGTGCAGCAGGTGAAGTTGCGCCGTTGATGTTAGTGGGTGTTGTTAAACTTGCACCGACACTTCCCATTGATATGAACTTCCCGTTTATCCATTTAGAACGTAAGTTTATGCATTTGGGTTTCCATATTTATGACGTTGGCTTCCAAAGCCCTAACGTAGAAGCGGCTAGACCATTAGTTTATGCAACTTCATTCTTATTAGTATCTGTGATTGTGACACTTAACTTAACAGCTATTAGTGTACGTAATCACTTACGTGAAAAATTCCGTTCGCTAGAACATTAATTAGCGATATCCTGAGGAAAAAACAAAAATGATTTCTATTGATCAAAGCGCTATTAAATCTGAAGTTGTCGATTTAGCAAACCTACCTGCACAGGATACTGCGCTAGAAATTCGTAATCTAGACTTACGTTATGGCGATAAACAAGCTCTATTTGATGTGAGCATGAAGATCCCGAAAAACCAAGTGACAGCATTTATTGGCCCAAGTGGTTGCGGTAAATCAACGCTATTACGTTGTATTAACCGAATGAACGACTTAGTTGAAACTTGTCATATTGAAGGTGAGATCTTACTTCACGGCCAGAACATTTATGACAAGAAAGTCGATGTCGCAGCCCTTCGCCGTAATGTCGGTATGGTGTTCCAGCGTCCTAACCCGTTTCCAAAATCGATTTACGAGAACGTGGTTTACGGATTACGCCTACAAGGTGTGAGCAACCGTCGTGAGTTAGATGAAGCGGCTGAACGTTCTCTTCGCGGCGCTGCGATTTGGGATGAAGTGAAAGACCGTTTACATGATAACGCTTTCGGTTTATCTGGTGGTCAGCAGCAACGTCTTGTTATTGCTCGTGCGATTGCCATTGAGCCAGAAGTATTATTACTCGATGAACCGACATCGGCATTGGATCCAATTTCAACGTTAACGATTGAAGAGTTAATCACGGATCTTAAATCAAAATATACTGTGGTCATCGTAACGCATAACATGCAACAGGCTGCACGTGTATCAGACCAAACCGCCTTCATGTACATGGGTGAATTAATTGAGTACGCTGATACCAATACTATCTTTACCACGCCACAAAAACGTAAGACAGAAGATTACATTACAGGTCGTTACGGCTAATTGTACTGGCATTAGTAGCTGATGGCTTAGGTCAATATTTTAAAGAATAAAGGTTGATACAGTAATGGAAAACAAAAGTTTAAATAAGCATATTTCTGGTCAGTTTAACGCTGAATTAGAAGATATTCGTAACCGCGTATTAGCGATGGGTGGCTTAGTAGAGCGTCAGCTTGAAGAGTCACTTGATGCACTTGCATCACTTGATGCCGAACTTGCGCAGAAAGTCATTGATGGCGATCATCGAGTTAATGGCATGGAAGTGGCTATTGATGAAGAATGTACTCGTATTATTGCTAAGCGTCAGCCTGCTGCAAGTGATTTACGTCTTATTATCACAATCGGTAAGACCATTACCGATTTAGAGCGTATTGGCGATGCTTGTGTACGTATTGCTAAAGCGGCTTTAGATAAGCGTTTAAACAATCAGCAGCCATTATTGGTGAGTATTGAAAACATGGGACGTCATGCTACGCGCACGCTTCATGCGACCCTTGATGCATTTGCACGTATGGATGCGGAAAACGCACTAGAGTTGCATAAAGAAGATGCCAAGTTAGACAAAGAGTATGAAGGTATTATTCGTCAATTAATGACCTATATGATGGAAGATCCTCGTTCTATCCCAGCGGTACTAGATGTACTTTGGGCTGCACGTGCAGTTGAGCGTGTCGGTGACCGTTGTAAAAATATCTGTGAATACATTATCTTTTTCGTGAAAGGTAAAGATGTTCGCCATACTTCATATGAAGATATGGAAAAAGATTTAAACATGTAAATCGACAGCTCTATATTCATCGCTATCAGCATATACATGTGATTGTCGATAGTAAGATTAAGCCCCTTTATAGGGGCTTTTTCGTGGCAGCGATTTATTGCGATTACTATTCTTGCAACAGATATTTTGATGCGACAAATGTGTAAAAGCTAGCTCAAAGGAAGTCATCAGTTATCAAGAATGAATAAGAGAATGCTAAATTGGACAAAATGACCTTGTGGAAATAATGATTTTGAGACAGTTTGTCTCAGCAGTTTCTATAACTTATTAAAAAATCGAAATTTTTATGAAATAGGTCACAAATAAAATTTGGCACTTTAATTGCTTTATCTCTATATCCAATCCTTATGGCAAGATATATGAGATGTAAGACCCATAGATTAAATAACGTAAACAAATTTTCAGGAGAACTAAGCGGTGCATTTGCTGACTTAGGCACCTTTCTTCCTTTGGTATTAGGGCTTATCGCACTAAACCAATTTTCCCCACAAGGCATTTTTTTAGGTTTTGGTTGCTTTGCACTCTTTACCGCTTTTTACTATCGCAGGCCTATCCCAATACAACCCATGAAAGTAATCAGTGCTCTGGTGATTGCTGAAGGGTTAACACCAGGCATGTTGCAAGCTTCCGCCATGTTAATGGGGGTAATACTCCTCATACTCGCATACAGCGGCATCATTCAATGGATGGCGAAACAGTTATCGCCAGCTATTAGCATCGGGATCCAATTAGCGATTGGTATTCAATTGATTTGGATGGGCGGCTTTATGATGAGTGAAACATGGGCTGTGGGATTACTCGCTTTTGCTGCATTGTTTCTAAGTCGCTTCATGCCGATGCAATACATTGTGATGCCTCTGGTTATTTTGTTAGGCATTACTTGGCAGTACCTAAGCCAAAGTGCGCCCAATTTTAATTTCGCCCAAGCTGCAACTTGGCAGTTTAGCTGGCCTGATAGTCATGAATGGAGTTCTGCAGCTGTGTTATTGGTATTGCCGCAGCTGGCGCTGACACTAACCAATGCGGTGATCGCTATTTCTGCGATGGCAAAAGACAAGTTTCCCGATGATAGTGACAAATTTACTCCACAGGCTTTTGCTAAAACCTCAGGGTGGTCAAATTTGTTATTGGCTCCTTTTGGCGGTGCTGCTATGTGTCACGGCGCGGGTGGGTTAGCGGTACAGCATCATTTTGGCGCACGCACTTGGTTAGCGCCGACTATTTTTGGCGTCACTTGTTTACTTATTGCAGCGTTTTGGGGGCAGGGCATTGCGACTGTTCTTTCGCTAATTCCGCTTGCGGTGCTAGGGAGTTTGCTCGCAATAGCAGGTACTCAACTTGCTTGGTCAAAGCGTTTTATCGATGGTAAACCTTTTTGTATTTTTGTGATTTTTTCTACGGCGTTAGCTTGTCTTGTTATCAATACTGCAGCTGGTTTAGCTGTGGGAGTTGTTTTAGAGTTAGGACGCCATCAATGGGTGTCATTTTCTGCTTCAAAAAATTAAATATGAGAACAGTAAACTTAATTGAATGTGATTAAGTTCACAAAGTCATGTTTGCTCAATTAGTCATCTCGTATATGCGACATGACTAATGAGCAAATTGTGTTAACATTTTCGCTTAATCTTCTTTCTCGTGAGCTAAATGAAAAATACCCTTTCTCGTGGATTAACCAACTTATTACCTATGGTATTAAGTCTTTGGTTATTTTGGTCGTTATTTATTTCTTTAGATGGCCTAGGTCATTTACTGCTGGATATAGTTGACCTTAATAATACCTTTGTCGGTGCAGGCTTTATTCTAGTCGCCGTATTGGTGTTTATTTCAGGGGTGTTATTTTCGTTTAGTCCATTTGCTTGGTTATATGGCTGGCTAGAACAGCAGTTAATGAAGTTCCCCTTGTTTAAATCGGTCTACGGCAGTATTCGTGATATTGCTGCGTTGATGAAGCGAGATGGAAAGCCCAAAAATCAAAAGACGGTATTAATTAAGCAAGCAAATGGTGGTTATGTTGTTGGGTTTATTATGAATCAAACAGCGCCTAAACCGTTAACTGAAGCTTTACCTGAAGGTGATTGGGTGCCGGTATTATTCCAGTTGAGTTATCAAATGGCTGGTGTGACAAGTTTAGTTAAACGCGAAGATCTCATCGAGGTCGATTGGTCTTTTGAAGATGCAATGCGTTTTAATCTAACTGCTGGTATTTCCATTTCTAATAATAATCCCCCTGTAAAATAGATAATTAACGGTGGTGTGACTATATTTGTAGTCACATATACTTAATTTTCTTTTTACGGTTGCATGAAATCGAAAAATATTAGTTAGCAGTATTATAAGTTAACTTTTTATTTTTAAAGCAGATTTTTAGCGACTTATCGTAACTTATTCTGGTTCTCTATCATGTCAAAGAAGTCGAGTGTTAACCCGCCTGTCTTTTATTCTTCTGTAATACTTATTTTTATGATGGTTCTATTCTGTGCTGTATGGCCAGATAGTGTTAGCCATTTCTTTAAATCTATTCAATCCTGGTTAGAAGTTAAAGCTGGTTGGCTTTATATTCTTGGTGTCGGCATCTTTTTGATATTTATTATCTATGTGATGCTTAGTCGATACGGGGATATTAAGTTGGGCCCAGATCATTCAGTACCTGACTACAGCAACAAGAGTTGGGTGTCGATGCTTTTTTCAGCAGGCATGGGTATTGGCTTAATGTTTTTTGGTGTCGCTGAGCCTGTAATGCATTTTTTGGCTCCGCCAGAGGCAGATCCTGAAAGCATTCAAGCTGCTAAAGATGCTCTGAAAATCACTTTTTATCATTATGGTCTTCATGTGTGGGCTATCTATGCTGTGGTTGCGCTTAGTTTAGCTTACTTTTCATATCGTCATAAATTGCCATTATTGCCAAGATCCGGTTTGTATCCGTTAATCGGTGATCGGATCTATGGTCCTATTGGCCATGCGGTTGATACGTTTGCAGTGTTAGGCACTATGTTTGGTGTTGCGACATCACTTGGTTTTGGTGTTTTACAAGTCAATTCAGGTTTGAGCTATTTAATAGACGGATTCCCGAATACGATTTCCACTCAAGTGTTTTTAACCCTTAGCATTACTGCCATCGCGACAGTTTCGGTTGTAGCAGGGTTAGATAAAGGGGTAAGACGGTTAAGTGAGTTGAATCTCTTTTTAGCATTAATCTTGTTAATAGCAGTATTGTTTTTAGGACCTACGGTAATGCTTTTACAAGCATTCGTGGAAAACACTGGCGGTTACTTTAGCGATATTGTGAATAAAACTTTTAACCTCTATGCCTATGAGCAAAAAGAGGATTGGATTGGTGGTTGGACATTATTGTATTGGGGCTGGTGGATTTCTTGGTCTCCATTTGTTGGTACTTTTATCGCCCGAGTGAGTCGCGGACGTACCATTCGTGAGTTTTTAATGGGTATGTTGTTTGTACCCACAGGGATCACCTTTTTGTGGATGACGGTGTTTGGTAATACTGCCATTGACGCCATTATGAATCGCGGTGCAACTTACTTAGCGGATGCTGTAAGTAATGATGTATCGGTGGCATTGTTTAGATTCTTTGAGTTTTTACCATTTAGCACAGTTTTATCCGTTGTAGCCGTCTTTTTAGTGGTGACCTTTTTTGTGACTTCTTCTGATTCAGGCTCATTAGTCATAGACAACTTAACCTCAGGTGGTGATAGAACTTCACCTGTGTGGCAGCGATTATTCTGGGCGGTTTTACAAGGTGTTGTAGCGTCTGTATTACTCGTTGCTGGTGGTTTACATGCACTTCAAACCGCTGCGATTGCCAGTGCTATGCCATTTTTGATTGTGATGTTTTTGATGTGTATTGGACTATATAAAGCCCTTAAAGATGACCGTTTAAAGCTTGAAAGTGTCCAACAACATAATACTAGCGTCCAATTTGCACAGGCGAATATGAGCTGGAAAGACCGGATTGATGTGCTGGTTTCGCAGCCAAGCCAGCAAGATGCACAAAACTTTCTGGATATGATTGCTAAACCTGCTTTGAAAGAAGTAAAGCAAGCCTTCTTAGACAAAAATGTACCAGCGGTAATTACTCAAGTTAACCAACGGGTATGGCTACTAATAGGCAGTTCTGAAAATGAAACTTCGCCATTTGCCTATGGGCTCCGTATCCGAGCCTTTACGATGAATGGTACTGAAGTCGAGACGTTTGATAGTCATCAAGATTACTACAGAGTAGAAGTGTTTTTAGAGCACGGTGGCCAGCATTATGATGTGATGGGCTATACACAAGAGCAGATTATTGCCGATATCGTTAACCAGTATGAGCGTTATCTGCATTATCAACACCTGTCTAATTCTGAGTTGGTGATGGTTTAATGAATTTTAAAGCTTCTGTAATAAGTGTGATGGCTATAGGCACTGCTTAAATTTAGTCGCTATATAATCGCTATAGCAGAAAACATTGCCTCAAGTGATAACTGAGATTATCCTTGGGGTAATTTTTTGGGCTAATTTATAAAAATTGGTCACTAATGGTTAACAAACAATAGTGGGAAAGTCGATGTCAGGCACTCAAAGTAAACTAGATAAAGTATTAGCGGAAGCGAGAGAGTACAAAGCCAGCCGAGAAAAAGGATATCGCGAACAAGCGTTAAAGCTCTATCCTTGGGTATGCGGCCGTTGTACTCGTGAGTTCACCCATAAGAATTTATCTGAGCTTACAGTGCATCATGTTGATCATAACCATGATAATAACCCATCAGATGGCTCTAACTGGGAGCTATTATGTCTTTATTGTCACGATAACGAGCATTCCCGTTTTGAAGAATTGATCCGTTACGGCAGCACCAAAGAAGTGAAACAAGAAGCTGCGACTTACAATCCTTTTGCTGATTTAAAATCGATGATGAAAAAGTAAGTTATTGCTAAAAACTTAAGGTTTACTATCAGTGTTAAAGTGTTCGCTGAGTTGAATTAAAAGGTTACCTTCGGGTAACCTTTTTTTGGGTTTTAGGCATTAAGCTGCTGAATAAACCGATGTTACAGCTTACCTTCGGCAGCTAGCCATTTGTCTCGGCTGATCACCTGATGGCTATTACCACCTTTAAGTGTTTGTTTGCGCTCAGGCAATAAATCCCAAATTTGTTGTTTCTTTTCGTCACTAGCCTTTCCCCAGCCAACTATTTCATTGATGTGTCTAAAACAACCCATACAAAAGTCGTCATCGTTTAGCCCGCATTTAGCAACGCAAGGTGAGTGCATTTATTCGTCCTATAATTACAAGTCAGGGAGTGATTGGTATTCATTTATCCATCAAAAAACTAGACATAAAGCATGATAAAAATTAGTCTTCGATGAAATTTAATTATTATATATCAACTAGTTAATCTTATTGGTTAACTGTCGCCATTTTGTTTTTTTTGTAACATTAGCGGCGAGTTGGTGTTGGATAAAATTAGCTTAATTGCTACAAGTTGGTGTGGAGAATACCATGAAATCTTGGCTATGTTCAGTAGTAAAGCGCGGGTCTATTATATCGATGGCGGTGTTAAGTTTACTCATTATGACGGGGTGTTCGTTACTTGAAGTGAAACTTGAAAGTGGTGTCGAGCCATTACCTAAAGATCAAATTAACATGCGGATGTTTAGCCGTGAGTTTAGTTACACTTTTTATACTCAAGTAGAAGCCAGTGCTGATCTCATTGCCAATGGCACAGATGATGTCACGGTTATTTCGAATACTTTGATGTGGAAAATTTACTCAGAGCAAAACTTACAGCGTGCGATTTTTCAAGCTTCACCAGTGGCAGCAATGCTGGATACTTGGGTGTTTACCGCACAAATGGAACAGTATTTCTCTGAAGGTGCTGGCAGTGATTTGTTTGGTGAGCAGCAAATCATTGCGATAGAGGCGAGTCAGATATTATCAGCGCAGTTTGCAAAAACGGTCAAAGGATTTGTTGATGCTAGCAGCTACAAAAAACATCAAGCTTTTATTAAGCAATATGTAGCAAAAAATCCAATTAAAGATATTAGTTTTAGTCGAACATCAGCGTTTCAAGATTGGTTAGCTTATAGCAATATTTCTGAGTTTGAAGCGATCACTACTTTTGGCTCAATGCCTGAAGTGATGAGTGATATGTCAGATAGAATGGCCATGACAACTCAGCAAATGCCTAAAATATTAGGTTGGAAAGCCGAGCTATATGCCTTGCATGCAGATGTTAATGCCGCCGATGTAGAACAAGCTCTTAAAAATATCAGCGAAACTACGGTAAAGTTTCAAGCCTTAATGGAACAAACACCAGAAATGATGACACTGTTAGCGTCAGATATGCGCACCGAACTGAGTCCGTTAATTGAGCAGTTAAGTGCAGTGACAGATGATAAACTGCAACAGCTATCAAAAGAGCGTGCTTCGCTTGCGCTGATTATTACCCATGAGCGTGAAGCATTGGTGCAAATGATTACTGATGAGCGAGAAGCAGCGATTCAGGATTTAGATTCGTTAACCCATAAAACCGTTGAATTAGTCTTCAAACAGATCACTGAAATGCTCAAGAGTATGATTGTGTATTTCATTTTGTTCTTAATCGCGGTATTTTTTGCGCCTTTAGGGTTCGGTGTCTGGTTAGGCAAGCGAATGGCGATAAGAAAACAAGCATAGAAGGCTTCAGCATTGTCTATTAGTACTGCTAACACAACGAAACTCTTGCAGATAAGCAAATGGTTAACCTTGCTTAAGCCTTTATGGCAAGTGCAAGCATTTGAGTGCCAATCTTTACCTTGGGAACAAGCATTTCCAAGATTGGCAGATAAAGTGTGGCAAATTGATGATGCTGATATTGATGCGTTAGATGTTGAACAGCAAACGCTCGTGGAATTTTTGTTGCCAAGTGTGGTTGAGGATTTGAACTCAGCCTCGGGTTCAAATTCGAGCTCAAGTTTGACTATTGAGTTTACTGAGCTGAGAAGCTTATTGTGCAATGAGTTTATAGCTAGCACCGGAAATGATAGTAAGTCAGCACTAACAGAAACTGAATTAAGTCACTTTAGTGCCCATATTAAAGGACGTAAGTGGCAACAAATCACTCAGTTTGCTTACCATGTTCCTTTAGATGGATTACCGATTGTAGAGTGGTGTGCTGGTAAAGGACATTTAGGCCGTTATCTTGCTAAAACCCTTCATACCAATGTAACCAGTCTAGAATGGCAACAAAGCCTGTGCGAGCAAGGACAAAATTTTGCTAAACGTTGGCAGTTGCCTCAGCAGTTTTGCTGCACCGATGTATTTAAGTTGGATGAAAATCCATTAAAGACTGAGCAACATGCCGTTGCACTACATGCATGTGGTGACTTGCATGTTCGCTTACTTAATTTAGCCACAGAAGCTGCCACACAGTCGATTTCATTCTCGCCTTGTTGTTATCATTTAATCGAAGCGAAGCAATACCAGCCACTTTCTGATGCGGCTAAACAAGCGAACTTTAGCTTATCTAGACACGATTTACAGCTGCCACTGCAACAAAGCGTGATTGCAAATCAAAAGCAACTCGCCTTAAGGCATCAAGAAATATGCTGGCGCTTAGGGTTTGATAGCTTGCAACGAGATGCGACTGGCAATTCTAATTATCTACCTATCCCAAGTATCAAACGTAGCCAACTCTCAGGTGGTTTTGTCGATTTTTGTCATTGGGCTGCTTCGCAAAAACAAGTGGATATTTCCACGATTAATGATATTGAGGCATATTTCCAAATAGGGCGCGATAGACAACGGCTTACTAGACGGATTGATTTGGTTGCTCACTTGTTCAGGCAGGTTTTAGAGCACTGGTTAATATTAGATAGAGTGTGTTACCTAGAGCAACATCACTATCAAGTTGAGGTGTTTGAATTTTGTTCAAACAGTATTACTCCAAGAAATAGCTTAATTCAGGCTAAAAAAAGATAATTGATATTATCTATGTTCGAAATGTTAGCTAACTCGCTGTTATATAGTTTTAAAATACAATGAAACGGATTTAATTAACTTATGTCGTTGTAAGTTTCTGTCAAATTAACTGTGGTTTAGATAGATTTATCTGCGACTAAAAGTGGTTTTATATTGAATATTTGGGTTTTTCTTGCTCAAATGGCGGGTTAATAACAAATACCAATAAATATGGTTGCTGTAAGCGACCTTAAAGTGAGCGATTGATACGGTTTCATGAAATATTCCCGCGTTTTTATTAATAGTATGGCTTATGAGTTAGCACCCCAAGTGGTGTCTAGCCTAGACCTAGAATCTCGTCTTGCGCCGCTTTATCAAAAGTTTCGTATTCCAATGGGGCAACTTGCTGCATTAACAGGTATTAAAGAACGTCGTTGGTGGCCAAAAGGCTATCGTTTATCTGACGGAGCTTTATGCGCCGCAAGAAAAGCAGTTGATGAAACTGGCATTAGTGTGAACGATTTAGGCGCTGTGGTGTATACCGGCGTTTGTCGTGACCAACATGAGCCTGCAACTGCTTGTCGTGTTGCAGCTGAGCTAGGAGTGTCTAAAGATACTGCGATTTATGATATCAGTAATGCTTGTCTTGGAGTGTTGTCAGGGATTTTAGATATTGCTAATCGCATTGAGTTAGGCCAAATTAAAGCTGGCATGGTGGTTTCCTGTGAATCAGCCCGCGATATTGTGGAAGTGACTATCGACAATATGTTGTCTGATCCTACAATGCAAAATTTTGCTCAATCACTAGCTACATTGACTGGTGGTTCTGGTGCAGTAGCTGTGATATTGACTGATGGCAGTTTGCCTCTTAAAAATACTCGTCAACATCAATTATTAGGTGCGAGCCACTTATCAGCTCCTGAACACCATGAATTGTGTCAGTGGGGGTTACAAGAAACTAGCCAAAAACTTTATCGCGAGTTTATGCGCACTGATGCCGTTACCTTGTTAAAAGAGGGCGTTGATTTAGCTAAGCACACTTGGGAACATTTCTTAACTCAACGTGATTGGGTCGTTGATCAAGTTGATAAAGTGATTTGTCATCAAGTTGGCGCATCAAACCGTAAACAAGTGTTAAATGCATTAGATATTCCTCACGAAAAAGAATACCCAACTTATGAAACATTGGGCAATATGGGCACAGTATCGTTACCAGTCACAGCAGCGATTGCACATGACCAAGGTTTCTTAAAGCTAGGCGATCAAGTGAGCTTTCTAGGAATAGGCAGTGGATTAAACTGTATGATGCTCGGCATCAAGTGGTAGTTATCCAACTGGTTATTTAACAGTATTATAAAAATTATTAGGAAGCATCATGTTAGAGAATCTGTTGCCTTTTGACAGTCATTACTTAGATCGTAATGGCAATAAATTACATTACGTCAATGAAGGTCAAGGCGAACCAGTGGTTATGGTTCACGGTAATCCGAGTTGGAGTTACTACTATCGTAATTTGGTCAGCGCTTTAAGCCCAACTCACCAATGTATCGTGCCAGATCATATTGGTTGTGGTTTATCGGATAAACCCGACGATCCACAATACGATTACACCTTAAAAAATCGCATTGACGATTTAGAAGCTTTGCTAGACCATTTAGATGTGAAAGAAAATATTACCCTAGTTGTTCACGATTGGGGCGGTATGATTGGTATGGGCTATGCCGCTCGCTATCCTGAGCGCATTAAACGTTTAGTGTTTTTAAATACTGCAGCGTTTCATTTACCAGAAACTAAACCGTTTCCGTGGGCATTGTGGGTTTGCCGTGAAACCATTTTGGGGACGTTTTTAGTGAGAGGCTTTAACGCATTCTCATCAATAGCGTCTTATGTTGGCGTTAAACGTCAGCCAATGGCAAAAGAAGTGCGTGAAGCATACGTAGCGCCATTTAATAACTGGAAAAATCGTATTTCGACACTACGTTTTGTGCAGGATATTCCATTAAAGCCTGAAGATCGTAACTACGATTTAGTCACTGAAATCAGTGACAGCTTAGCGAAATTTTCTGATGTACCAACGTTAATTTGTTGGGGACTACAAGATTTTGTATTTGATAAGCACTTTTTAGATAAATGGCGTCAGCACATGCCTCATGCGCAAGTAAGAGAGTTTGATGATTGCGGTCATTATATTCTTGAAGATGCTAGCGAAGATGTCATTGGGCTTATTCAGCACTTTATGGCTGAGCAGCCAAAAGGTTAACGTGTTGACAGCAAAAAAAGGCATCGTAATGATGCCTTTTTATTTTGCTGCTAGAAAAGTTAACACCAATTGTTATCTATGTAGTTAATTTATAATCGTAATTATGACTGTGAGCTTATGACCATAAAAACGGCTAACATATGTCAGCATTTATCTCATGCTGCACAACATTCTCCAACAGATCTTGCTGTCGCCTTGCAAACAGCTCAATCTGGCACTCTTTCGTATCAAGAAATCGACTTTAACAATCTAAATATTGAATCTGATGACATAGCTTATCGGCTGAATGATTTTGGTATTCAAGCTGGTATGAAAGCAGTATTAATGGTGACACCGAGTATCGATTTTTTTGTACTGACTTTTGCTTTATTCAAAGCCGGTATTATTCCGATTTTAGTCGACCCAGGTATGGGTGTTAAAAATCTTAAACAATGTTTTGAAGAAGCACAGCCTGATGTTTTTATCGGTATTCCAAAGGCTAATATTGCCCGAAGACTATTAGGTTGGGGTAAGTCGTCGGTTAAACATAACTTGAATGTGGGCGGCAGCAGTGTTCAACGTTGGTTATCTGGTGCAGAAAGTATTGATCAACTCCCTAAAGCTCAAACCGCAAAGCCTTACTCCGTTAAGTTGCTTGAACATGATGAAATAGCGGCGATTTTGTTTACCAGCGGAAGTACTGGAACACCAAAAGGTGTGGTTTATAGTCATGCAATGTTTGAAGCACAAATCCAAGCATTAAAATTGGATTATGGAATTAAACCTGGCGAACGTGATTTGGCAACTTTCCCATTGTTCTCATTATTTGGGCCAGCATTAGGGATGGCATCAATTGTTCCTGCAATGGATGCAAGTAAGCCAATTACAGCGAACCCTGATTACTTATTTGCAGCGATAGAAAAGTATCAATGCTCAAATATGTTTGTTAATCCAGCGCTGCTTGAGCGTTTAGGTCAGGCAGGAGAGCAAACAGATCATAAACTTAGCAGCGTTAAGCGGGTTATATCCGCAGGTGCGCCAGCGACGATTTCCTCAATTAAACGCTTCAGTCAAATGCTTTCTCCAGATGTTGAAGTGTTGAACTCCTATGGCGCCACTGAATCTTTACCTATCAGCATGATGCCGAGTTCGGCATTATTGGAGACGACTGAAGCCACCGATAATGGCAAAGGAATATGTGTTGGGCGACCTATTGAAGGGGTTGAAATCGCTATCATAGATATAACAGAAGATGTGATTAGCCAGTGGGATGACTCACTCATGTTGCCAAATGGCAAGATAGGGGAAATTGTTGTTAAAGGTCCTATGGTCAGTGGCCGTTATTATCATCGTGATAGCGCCACGGCGATTGCCAAAATTGCTGACATTAACATTGATGGAACAACTATTCGCCACCGAATGGGCGATGTTGGTTACCTTGATGATGAAGGTAAACTGTGGATGTGCGGACGTAAAGCGCACCGTGTAGACAGTGATAAACGCTATTTCTCTATACCTTGTGAGCGAGTATTTAATACTCATCAACAAGTTAAACGCTCAGCATTAGTGGCTATTGAGATTAATGGGACAACAGTGCCGCTATTATGTGTCGAACTTGATAAAGGAATTGTTTGTTCAACCAGCAAAGCTTTATATCAAGACTTGCTCGATATTGCTGACAAGCACCAACATACAAAAGGTATTCATCGCTTTTTAATTCATCCAGATTTTCCAGTTGATGTACGCCATAACGCTAAAATATTCAGAGAAAAACTCAGTGTGTGGGCGCAGAAGCAGTGGAAGGAATAACCTGTGACTATTAGTGATGTGTCAAAAAACAATACTGCTAACCATAAGAGTCCGTTGATGTTTGAAGATCTATTAATACAAGAACAAGCCGCATTGCAGACGCTAAAACCGACGGTAAGTAAGGTTTTTGTGACAGGTGCAGGTGGTTTTTTAGGTAAAACTATTTGTAAAAGACTGCGAGCAGCAGATATTGACGTCGTAGGTTTTGCTCGTGGAAGTTACCCAGAATTAACAGCAATGGGAGTCACTATGATTCAAGGTGATATTGCTGATTACGATAGTTTGTATGCAGCAATGCAAGATTGCGATCTTGTGTTTCACGTCGCCTCTAAAGCCGGTGTTTGGGGAAGCAGAGAAAGCTATTTTGACCCAAATGTTAATGGCACTGCTAATATTATTCGAGCTTGTAAAGCACTGGATATCAAGCGTTTGGTTTATACCAGCACGCCAAGTGTCACCTTTGCTGGTGAAGATGAAGCAGGCATTAATGAGTCAGCCCCTTATGCTGAAAAATTCCTAAACTATTATGGGCATTCAAAAGCCATTGCTGAAAAAATGGTGCTTAATGCCAATACTTCAGAGCTCAAAACCACCGCGTTAAGACCACATTTAATTTGGGGTCCTGAAGATCCTCACCTTGTACCAAGGGTAATTGAACGTGCCAAAATAGGTAAACTAAAGTTAGTCGGCAAACAAGATAAATTGGTAGACACCATTTATGTAGACAACGCCGCTTATGCTCACATTCTTGCCGCAAATGATTTAAACGCTGCAGCTAATTCCGCAGGTAAGGCTTACTTTTTAAGTAATGATGAGCCAATAACCATGGCAGCAATGCTTAATAAAATCTTGGCTTGTGTTGATATAGCTCCTGTCACAAAACGTGTGCCTGCTGGTGTTGCTTATACAGCGGGGGTTGTTTTAGAAACTGTCTACGGCCTGCTCAAAAAACAGCAAGAACCTATTATGACGCGCTTTGTTGCTCGCCAACTTTCAACTTGTCATTATTTTGATATCAGTGCAGCCAAACAAGACTTTGGTTACCAAGCCCTAATCAATATTGATGAAGGCATGAAGCGACTAAAGCAGTCGCTATAACCGTTTATCCTAAACGAGGGGTTTAATAAACTTACATGGATTGCCGGCATATACACCATTGCCGGCAATATCTTTGGTGACAACGCTTCCAGCACCTATCACCGCTTTATCACCAATAGTTATGCCAGGCAAAATAGAAACATTTCCCCCAAGCCAGACATCATTACCTATAACGATGGGTTTACCGTATTCTGTTGAGCGCCTTTCGATTGCATCAAGAGGATGAGTTGCAGTGGAAAGCATCACGTTAGGGCCAAACATGACATTATTGCCAACCTTTACCTTGCAAACATCTAATATGACTAAGTTATGATTAGCATAAAAGTTATCACCAACTTCGATATTAATGCCGTAATCACAGAAAAAATTAGCCTCAATATGACACTTACCCTTTGGTGAAATCAGTGCGTTAATAATTTGATTACGCTTATCATTCTCAGACGGACAAAGTTGATTAAACTGATGGCATAACTTTTTGGCATTGGCTCTTAATGCCAGTAATTCAGGTTCCCACGCATCATAGGCTTGACCTGCTAGCATCTTCTCTTTTTCTGTCATCGTGATTTCCAGTTAAGTTTATATACTCAGTAAAAACTTTTCGGACTGTCTGTATATATAGGTTTGAAGTTTATAGCTTCATATAAATACAAAGTAGATTGCTACTAGACCTAAGTTGGCTATTCAGCACGTTGTGACCCAAGCAAAATAGTCACCATTATGATGCCTGTTAATTGATTACAATGGAAAAACTAATGATTATCTTACGCTCATTTTTACAATTGTTTTTGCTGGCTATTACCACTTTAGCTGTGATAACCAACAGTCATGGGGCTTCAGTGGGTAAATCACATGAACCTTTCATTGGTCAAAACCCGCTTATCGGTAGTTGGCAGTTAGTATCAGGGGCATATTTGAATGATAAAAACCAATGGATTGATTATCGAGATTTAAACCTCACGGCTATTAAAGTTATTTCGAAAACGCACTTTAGTTTTACTACTATGAAATTAGAGTCAGCTGTCCAAACTTTTTGGGCTGCAGGTACAGGTAAGTATCAACTAACAAAACAACACTATATTGAATTTCCAACTTTAAATTCGTTTAACGTCAAACAAGGAGAGTCATTTAAGTTTTCTTATCATATAGATGGGAATGAATGGCATACCAAACGTTATGAGGGTGGTCAATTATCTGAAAAAGAAGTTTGGAAAAAGCTGGACTGATGGGAGTTACAGCTAAGTTGTAACACTTGATTTACAAATTGAGTGTGTATAAAAACATCTATAAGCATTGGTTAAATTATCAACCTCTGTATCTTAAATTCCAACTCACTAATAAAACAAATATTACTCTAATGAAAAGTGAGCTGGGAGGGCAGGATGCAAGAACAATGGAATTTAGCCACTTTAGCAATTCATGGTGGTCATAAGAAAGAAGGCTTTGGGGCATTAGTGACGCCACTTTATCAGTCGGCGACGTTTGTGTTTGATAATGCAGAACAAGGCGGTGCTCGATTTGCAGGTGATGAACCAGGCCATATGTATACTCGACTCGGTAACCCGACTACTGATGAACTAGAACGTAAAATGGCAATGCTTGAAGGCGCTGAAAGTGCTGCAGCGTGCGCATCTGGTATGGCTGCCGTGTCATCAGCATTGCTGACTCATCTCGAAACTGGCGATCACCTTATTGCATCAAACGCCATTTATGGCTGTACTTTCGCATTGCTTAGCACTCAATTAACACGCCTTGGAATTAATACCACATTTGTCGATTTTAGCGATACGCTTGCGATTGAGGCAGCTATTCAACCCAACACCAAATTAGTGTTTTGTGAAACACCAGTGAATCCGCATTTACAGGTGTTTGATATATGCGCGATAGTCGAGATAGCAAAGCGAAATGGGCTAATTAGTATTGTCGATAACACCTTTATGACACCACTGTTGCAACAGCCATTATCAATGGGAGTTGATATGGTTATTCATAGTGCAACCAAGTACCTCAATGGTCATGGAGATGTAATTGCGGGAATAGTGTGTGGCAGTGAAGCGCATATTCTTAAAGTTAAATATGAAATATTAAAAGACTTTGGTGGCGTGATCTCGCCCCATGATGCTTGGTTAATTCTTCGTGGTCTCAAAACATTGGATGTTAGGTTGACCCGTCATTGTGATAATGCTGAAACTATTGCCAATTATTTAGAAAGTCACCCTCAAATAAATCAGGTGTTCTACCCAGGACTTAAGTCTCATCAAGGTAATGCCTATGTTGGACGTCAGATGAAACGAGCCGGTGGGGTGATTGCATTTGAATTAAATGGCGATAAACAAGCAGCAATTAACTTCGTCAATCGTTTATCGTTATTTGCAATCGCAGTGAGTTTAGGAGATGCGGAGTCATTGGTGCAGCATCCAGCATCTATGACTCATTCGCCCTATACACCTGAAGCTCGTGCAGAAGCTGGTATCACAGATAACTTATTGAGAATTTCGGTTGGGTTAGAAAATGTTGAGGATTTAATTACTGATTTAGAACAAGCTTTAAGACTGATCTGAAAACATAAAAAAATCAGGGATATAAAAGCTCGCTATTTGCGGGCTTTTTTATGTAATTAAGAAGTAAGGTTTATAGCTGATAAAGTGGCAAAGAGATAGTGCTTAGAAAATTTTAAAAGATGGTTCTTAATAAGAAGTTCTTAACAGGAAGTTATTAGAGAAAGCTAGGAAGGTAAATCTTATAATAAATTGGTTGCGGGAGCTGGATTTGAACCAACGACCTTCGGGTTATGAGCCCGACGAGCTACCAAACTGCTCCATCCCGCGTCCGTATTTATTTTTAGCTAAATTGAAAAGTATTTTTGCTGATGTAGCATCAGTTATTGTACATCTTATAAAAGGTTTATAAGAAATTGGTTGCGGGAGCTGGATTTGAACCAACGACCTTCGGGTTATGAGCCCGACGAGCTACCAAACTGCTCCATCCCGCGTCCGATTTTTTCAATTTTTATTAAGTAAGTGGTTGCGGGAGCTGGATTTGAACCAACGACCTTCGGGTTATGAGCCCGACGAGCTACCAAACTGCTCCATCCCGCGTCCGTACTTAATATTGATAGTTGTTATATTGGTTGCGGGAGCTGGATTTGAACCAACGACCTTCGGGTTATGAGCCCGACGAGCTACCAAACTGCTCCATCCCGCGTCCGAATATAAACTATCTTGCTTAAACCGATTGCTAATAAATAAATTTAATAGCTTTTGCAGTTTTATAAAACTAAACAAATAATTGATTTGTTTTACAAAATTGGTTGCGGGAGCTGGATTTGAACCAACGACCTTCGGGTTATGAGCCCGACGAGCTACCAAACTGCTCCATCCCGCGTCCGTTTAAGCGGGGCGAACTATAACGACCTATACCGTCCTTGGCAAGTCGAAATGACATTTTTATGATTGTTTGTTGGGTTAATGAGCATAAATAGCGATTTATTGGCTTTATTGTTTGGCTTTTAATCGATGTCTTATTTATATTTTTCCAATTTTGAAATTTTAAGATCAAATTTACCGACTTTCACCTCTTCGAATATCCCTCATTTATTCTGTAAATTGTTCAAAATGACTTAAAAGATTAGAATTTATGCTTTTCAGTGACATTTTCACACTTGAGATTTGGTTTAGGTATATAATGCCGACTTAATTATACCTGTGAGATGATGACTGCGATTCCATGTTAAATTTTTTTGCTGCTGCCCCTAAGGGTTTTGAATATAGCTTATCTAATGAGCTTAAAGAGTTTGGTGCTACTGATGTTAAGGAAAGCGTCGCTGGTGTGTATTTTTCTGCACCAATAGAACTCGCCTACCGAATTACATTATGGTCTCGCCTTGCTAGTCGCATTGTCGTGGTTATCTATAAAGGTGCTTGTGAATCTGCCGAGCAACTTTATAACGCAGCTTATGCTGTCGATTGGCCATCTCACTTCTCTAATAACAGTACATTTGGTATCGACTTCCATGGTACTGGTGGATTTATCAATAACACCCAATTTGGTGCATTGAAAATCAAAGATGCGGTAGTTGACCGTTTTCGTGATGATGGTAAAGAGCGCCCAGACGTAGAGCGTATTAATTCTGATTTTAGAATTGATGCTCATTACCGAAATAATCAACTTACCATGTCGATCAATTTTTCTGGTCCTTCTTTACACCAACGCGGTTATCGCTCTACTACAGGTGAAGCGCCGTTAAAAGAAAACCTTGCCGCCAACATGTTGGCTCGAAGTGGCTGGCAAGCAAATCCTATAACGTTATTAGACCCTTTTTGCGGAAGTGGTACCGTCGTTATTGAAGCCGCTTTAATTGCTGCTGATATCGCCCCTGGTTTACAACGTGCAAGATTTGGTTTTGAGCATTGGCTTGAGCACGATGAGACTATTTGGCATCAAATTTTAGATGAAGCACACGCCAGAGCTTCATTAGGTAAGACTCGCTGCGCGGTTAAATTCTTTGCATCAGATATCGATTCTCGCTTAGTGGCTTTAGCTAAAAAGAATGCTGAAAATGCAGGTGTTGCCGATTTAATTGAGTTCTCTGTATCGGATGCGTTAAATGTGACTCCACCTGTTGCAGACGGCTTTCTTATTTCTAATCCTCCATATGGTGAGCGCTTAGGCAGTATTACTGAACTATTGCAGTTGTATTACCAGCTGGGTGACAAATTTAAGAAAGACTTTGGTGGTTGGAAAATTGCCATGCTTTGCAGTGACATTGAGTTATTATCAGCATTAAAGCTAAAAGCTGATAAGCAAATGAAGATGTTTAATGGCGCACTTGAGTGTGGTTTTAATCTTTATACTCTGCATGCTAAAAGTACTCGCCGCGAAGCGCCAGTATTGCCTGAAGGCGTCGATATTGCCGATATTTCACCTGCTTTTGCTAACCGCATTAAAAAGAACATGAAGCAGCTGACTAAGTGGGCTAAAAAAGAGGGCATTGATAGCTACCGTATTTATGATGCTGACTTACCAGAGTACAATGTTGCGGTTGATAAATATGTCGACCATGTTGTGATTCAAGAGTATTCAGCGCCAGCGACGATTCCGGAAGCCGTCACTAAACGCCGTTTAACGGATGTGTTGTTATCACTACCGAATGCGTTAGGTATTGACCCTGAGCTTGTGACATTAAAAACCCGTGAGCGTCAAAAAGGGACGAATCAATATCAAAAAATTGATGAGCAAAAGCTTGAGATCATTACTCAAGAATATAACGCCCGCTTTAAATTAAACCTAACAGGGTATTTAGACACTGGCTTATTTTTAGATCATCGTTTAACCCGTAAATTGGTTGGTGAAAAGTCAGCGGGTAAACGTGTACTGAACTTGTTCTCATATACCGGTAGTGCGTCAGTACATGCTGCACTTGGCGGCGCAAAATCAGTAACCACTGTTGATATGTCGAATACCTACCTTGCTTGGGCTAAAGAGAACTTTGAGCTAAATAACCTCAACGTTAGACAATATCAGTTTGAGCAAGCTAACTGCATTCAATGGATTAAAGATTGTAACGAACAGTTCGATTTAATCTTCATTGACCCGCCAACTTTTTCTAACTCTAAGCGTATGGAAGATAGCTGGGATGTTCAGCGTGACCACGCAGCACTATTAGTTGATTTGATTAAATTGTTAAGCCCGACTGGTGAAATAATTTTCTCGAATAACAAGCGTAAATTTAAAATGGATATCAATCTTTTAAGTCAGTATAAAATGGACGTGAAGAATATTGATAACCAAACCTTACCATTGGATTATAAGCGTAATCCGCACATCCATAACACATGGTTAATCACTCATGCTAAGTCGCCTTATAGCAGCTAAATCATGACGAGTAGTAATATGTTAACTAACACCATGACAGAAAACTCAGGTTTAATTTTGTATCACACAGATGGGTGTCATCTGTGTGAAATCGCTCAATCCTTGGTTGAGCAATTAGGCTTGAGCTATCAACATATCGATATTTGCGATGACGAAGTATTAGCTGAACGTTATGGCATTTCTATTCCGGTGTTAGTGATGGGTGATAAAGAACTGTTTTGGCCGTTTGATGGCGAGCAGTTAACTGATTTTATTAGGAGCGTCGTTTGAGTCTAGTTCGTATTAATAATGGTTCGTTAGCCTATGGTTACACACCATTATTGAAAAATTCTGATTTCACTATTTTACCTGGTGAGCGTGTTTGTATTGTGGGCCGAAATGGCGCAGGTAAATCAAGTTTAATGAAAGTCTTATCAGGTGATGTGTTACTTGATGACGGTGAGTTTAATATTGCATCTGATGTCACTGTGAGTCGATTGCAACAAGATCCACCTAAAGCTGAAACAGGGACAGTATATAAGTATATTTCAGCGGGGCTTCAAGAAATTGGTGAACAACTAGAGCGTTATCATCAGCTTTCTCATGACGTTGCAACAGCTGAGCCTGAAGCAATGGAGAAAATGCTCAATCAAATGACTCGCTTGCAAGAGTCACTTGATCATAATAATGGCTGGCAACTTGATTCAAGAATCATCCAAAATTGTGAGTTATTAGGACTAGACCCAGATAAGCCTCTGAATGAGCTGTCTGGCGGCTGGCAACGTAAAGTCGCATTAGCCCGTGCCTTAGTTAGTGAACCTGACTTATTGTTACTTGATGAGCCTACTAACCACCTTGATATTGATACCATTGAATGGTTAGAGCAATTCTTGCTTAATTTCAAAGGCGCGATTGTCTTTGTCAGCCATGACCGTGGCTTTATTCATCGTATGGCGACTCGCATTGTTGATTTAGACCGTGGTGTTGTAACGTCATGGCCTGGCAATTACAAAATGTACCTAGAAGGGAAGCAGGAATGGTTACGTGTTGAAGCTGAGCAAAATGCGCATTTTGATAAAAAACTTGCTGAAGAAGAAGCTTGGATCCGTCAAGGGGTTAAAGCGCGCCGTACTCGTAACGAAGGGCGTGTTCGAGCATTAAAAGCCTTAAGAACCGAACGTTCTGAACGTTTGAATCGTCAAGGCAATGCGAAGATGAACGTCAGCGATACTGAGCGTTCAGGCAAGTTGGTATTTGATATTAAAAATATCAATTACAACTTACCTGAAAAAGACTTAGTTAAAAACTTCAGTTCAACCGTGATGCGTGGAGATAGAATCGCATTAATTGGTCCTAATGGTTGCGGTAAATCTACTTTAATCAAATTATTGATTGAGCAATTAACACCGCAATCAGGTGAAGTGAAAGTAGGCACTAAACTTGAAGTAGCTTACTTTGACCAATACCGTGAAGCACTAGACCCAGAAAAAACGGTTGAAGAAAATGTCGGCGACGGTAAAAGTACCGTAACGATTAACGGTCAAGACCGTCATATCTTGAGTTACTTACAAGACTTTTTATTTTCGCCAGCTAGAGCGAGGACACCTGTTAAAGCATTATCGGGCGGCGAAAAAAACCGTCTGTTGCTAGCACGCTTGCTTTTACGGCCAGCAAACTTGATTATTCTTGATGAACCAACCAATGACCTTGATGTTGAGACCTTAGAATTGTTAGAGTCTCTACTCACTGATTTTGAAGGGACATTACTGATTGTGAGTCATGACCGTGAATTTATTGATAATACGGTGACAAGTAGTTGGTGGTTTGCAGGTAATGGGGGCTGGCACGAGTATGTCGGTGGATACAATGATGCTGTATCTCAGGGCGCTAAATTTTATTCTGAGGAACCTGACGCCACATCTGTTGTCATACCATCAGCACCCGTTGAAACTAAGGCTGAAAAACCTAAACAAGCTGCAACGAATGCACCAAAAAAATTGTCGTTCAAACTTCAACGCGAACTCGACCAATTGCCGAGTAAGATGGAGAAGTTAGAACAAGAAGTTGAAGAATTACAAACAACTGTGGCTTCGGCTGATTTTTATAGCCAACCACAAGATACTGTCAATTCAGTGCTTCAAGCATTGGCGACAAAAGAACAAGAATTGGACACTTGCTTTGAACGTTGGGAAGAACTCGAGTCATTGAAGTAAGCGCATAATAAAAATAGGAATTAAAATGAAGTCGAAGTTTGATAAGGCATTATCTGTCGTTGCCTTGAGTGTGCTTGGCGCTATCGGAAGTGTTCATGCTGCTCCAGTATATGAAATTGTAAACATCGAAGATTTTGACCTTAAAGGTAATGTCGATGGCACCAGCCGTGGTTATGCCCTTGGTGTTAATGCCAACGACGAGATGGTCGGTGTATCTAAAGGTAAGAAAAAGTTATCAGTAGATGATGAAGACGACGATGGTGTTATTGACGTAGAAGACGGTATTGCGCCAGAAGAAGCCATTGTTTATTCAGTTTATTTACCAATTATTGCTAATAACTACACTTTTACTGCTGAAGAAAATGACGCAGAATCTCCATGGAACCCTAACTTCTTCAGCATTAATGGTACGACAGCGCCTACTGACGTTGACGATGAAGGTGATTTAATTGTCAATTCAGTCGATACCTTTTTTTATGGTATGAACGATAGCGGCGTTAAAGTTGGCGCTTATACCGCACCTGAAAAAACCATGGACTATGAAGGTGAACAACCTGAAGATGAAGATGATTTTATAGAATATTGGTATTATCGTGACTTTGAATTACGCGGAGTTGCGGTAACAGAAGATGGCACTGAAATCGAACTTAATCCTTCATATGAAACATACGTGCGTGAAGATGACGACTTTGTTGTTGAGCTAGGTGGTTGGTCAGCGGCCGCTGCAGTTAACAACAGTAACTTAGTTGCAGGTTATGCAAGTACAGCCATTACAGAATACAGTTCAGGCCGTGTTGACGATTGTATTGATGCCAGTGAAGACGAAGATGAGGAGTTTCCAGTACCTGTAGAAGTGTGCGTTCAGGCTGATCAGTACCCATCAAATGGTGTGAGAAATATTTCTTATCAAACCCGAGCTCACGTGTGGCAAATCGAATCGGATAATACGATCCCTGAAGATAATATTATTGAGCTTCCACTTGGTTTAACTCCGGATGAAGATTCTACTCTTAACTACACCGCTCAAGGTTTAGGTATTAATAATGACGGTGTAGTTGTCGGTCGTTCGCACACTTACCGTAACGGTAAAGAAGATGACTTATACCAAGATGCAGCATATTGGCAGAAAAATACCACGACAGGTGAATACGAATACAATTGGATTGACCCTGACATTTTCAGTGATACCGTCTATAGCTCAATAGCTTATGATATTAATGATAATGGTATAGTTGTGGGTAGCTTCCAAAAATACATCAGTGGCTATTTAAGAGAAAAATTCTTTTACTACGACATTAATGACCCTGCAGCTGAAATTGTCGTCCCTGATGATTTTCAAGAAGGTCTGTCAGATTTAACCAGCAAACCAAAAGCCATCAATAACGCAGGGCAAGTTGTTGGTAACATTGAAGTGACTTACGATAAAGACACGCCACGTCCTAAGGCTGGTTTCTTATTCAACATGAACGACAATGAGTTTATCAACATCAATAACAACTTAACTTGTGAATCGAAAGGTTACGAGCAAGATGAAGATGGTGAGTGGACTCGTCATCAAGTTGAAGTCATTGATGGTGATGGTTCAATCCTAACCTATGGTGCTGAATTCTATGTTGTTGAAGCAAACAGCATTAATGAGGAAGGTACAATTGTAGGCACGGCATTTGTTCGTAAACCTGTTTATCAATACGATGAAGATGGTAACTTGATTTTAGGCGAAAATGGCACGCCATTATTTGAAATTGATGGCAATGGTGATCCTGTAACATCGTTCCTAACCCGCATGGTTGTGCTTAAACCGTCAGCAGGTAATCAAGAAGCTTGTACTGAGTCTGACTTAGTTGAAGATGAGCCATATGTACGTCAAGGTGCAGCATCTTTTGCCTGGTTATTAAGCTTACCGCTACTTTGGCTACGTCGTCGTAAAATGAAATAGCTTGAGCATTTTTTGAACAAAAAGTCGAGGTTTATTCCTCGATTTTTTTTTGTCTTTTTTCTCAATACCTTAAATAAAAATGCATAATTTTGTCATAAATCGACATTGATCTTGTGTGAAAACTCGCCTATTTCTTATGTTGAAGCCATTGATGAAGTCACTATTCAATGGGCTTAATTAACAAAACGAGGATGTGTTAATGAAAAGACAAAAAAGAGATCGATTAGATAGAGCTTTTTCTAAAGGGTTCCAAGCGGGAATTGCAGGACGTTCAAAAGAACTTTGTCCATATGGTACTTTAGATTCTAAATCACAATGGTTAGGCGGGTGGCGTGAAGGTGTTGATGGCCGTTTAAGCGGTTTGTTTAATAAATAGGATTAGATGTTGTCCAAATACAAAAAAGCCCTCATGCGAATAGTGAGGGCTTTTAAGAAAGACTTTATGTGGTGTCTATAGCATTAAATTTAAATAGATGAAGTTTGATTTTACTTCCACTTCAGCACTTATATTCAGCAGCACTATTTAAACAGCTATATGTCAAACCACTGATTACAAAGTTTATACTTCAAAATATTTTTCTGAGACTAAATTTAACACTAAATTATCAATCGGTAATTCTGCTGATAGCATCTTTAGAATGTAGAGGTATCTTTAAAAATACCCACTTTTAAGTCTGTAGCAGAGTATATCTCACGGCCATCGACTTCCATTACTGCATCAGCAATGCCCATAACGAGTTTACGGTGTATTTTGCGCTTTAATGTCAGTTTATAAGTGACTTTTTTAGCTTCTGGCAATACTTGACCAGTGAACTTGACTTCGCCCACACCTAAAGCACGACCTTTACCTTCAGCGCCTTCCCAACCTAAATAGAATCCAACGAGTTGCCACATTGCATCTAAGCCTAAGCAACCAGGCATAACAGGATCGCCATTAAAGTGGCAATCAAAAAACCATAAGTCTGGGGTAATATCAAGTTCTGCTACGATTTCGCCTTTACCAAACTCACCACCGTTTTCATTGATTTTAGTAATACGGTCGATCATCAACATATTATCGACAGGTAAGCGAGGTGAGTTAGGCGCAAAAAGGCTTCCATTACCGCATGCGATTAACTCTTCTTTAGTGAAACTGTTAGCTTTTACCATTTAAAATATTACCACTTAATGTTGAGTAGGGTGACAAGATAGCGAACACGTGTAAGCTAAACAACTCCGATCACTAAATAATTCGTAATTTTATTAATATTTTTTGTAAAAATGACGGTTCGACATCGTCATCATCTTGGCCAGCCATTTTTTCTAATCTTTGTTGGACGAGTCCATACAAAGATTTCTCTGGAAAATCATTGTCTTCATTTCTCTCACCAGCATTAATTTGCATTAGCAAAGTGATAGCTTCATCCATGTGCGCTATTGCATGGACATGGAATAAACCTTTATCAATAGCTTCAATAATTTCTGGCTCAAGGTTCAATTGCAACACATTAGCTTTTGGAATGATGACACTGTGTTCACCATTTAGGCCACGGCTTTGACATAGTTTAAAAAAGCCTTCAATTTTTTCGTTAACACCACCAATCGCTTGTACATTCCCAAATTGATCTAGTGCACCTGTAATTGAAAAAGCTTGATTAATCGGTTGCTCCGCAATTGCTGACATTAAACAACAATATTCAGCTAGTGAGGCACTATCTCCATCAATCTCTTGATAAGACTGTTCGAATACAATATTGGCATTTAAATGCAATGGTGCGTCACGACCAAAGATACGATACAAAGAAGCTGATAAGATCATCATGCCTTTAGTATGGATATTGCCACCCAGTTCAGATTTTCTTTCAATATCGATGACTTCACCGTCACCATAATGAACTGTGGTTGTGATTCTGGCTGGTTCGCCATAACTGGCATCTTGGGTATCAATCACTGTTAAGCCATTTATTTGGCCTATCATCTCACCCGATGTTTGCAAATTAATGAAATTATCAGCAAAGTTTTGCGCAGCGTAAATTTCAGAACTGTCATGACGCTTTTTAATATTGACTAGTGCATTAGATAAGGTAGACGCGCTAACCGACTTAGCATGGGTTAACGCTTTTGCTTGGGTCAGCAATTGCGCAATTTGTAGCATTGATAAACTTAAACGCTGCTGATGTTCTGTGAGTTTTGAGCTATACCAGAATAAAGGCATTAAAGCGGATAGCTCCAATTGAACACCATACTCATTAGCCAAACTCAAAAGCCATTGTAAGTATTGAGCCTCTGAGTATTTGATTAAGTCTAACTCTGAATTTACTTCGGCGAGTAGCGGAAAGTATTTGAAAAAGACTCGGTCCTCACTACGTAAATGAGTAAACAAATTAGCAGAGCCGACAAGGATAATTTTACAGTTCAGCGGAATTGGAGCAAGTTCACTGTTGATGCGGTAAAAACCATCTTCAAGAATTTGCATCACAAATTCCCACAATCCCTCGCGCTTCCAAAGTGACTCTACATCAATAAATACAAAATGGTTCGAAGCTAATATCCCAGCTTTATATTGGCTCGATTTATCGTTTTTTTGCATTTTACCAATTAAATCCGCACGGCGAATTTGACCGCTGATGTAGCTATAGAGCTGATTTTGATTGGCTATAGTTCCAACGTTTGCAGAAGGTAGCTCAGTTTGCCAACGAAAACTTAAATCTTGGTTATCGTTTTGATTTTTTGTCGCGACTAAATATGAGTCAGACGGAGTATCAGCTTGCCCAACTAAAGCTTTAAAAAATAACTTACGATCGATACTTGCAAAGTCAGCAAGATAGAGGTGCTGATTGTCAATTTTTGTCATTAAGTTAAATGCATCTGTACAGCGTTCTTGTCCAAGTAACAGATGACTTAAATAAACAGTACTTGGTAAAGATTGAGGCAAGGTAAACTGCGGCGCAAGTTGCGAGGCTGGGATCAAAGTTGTGGTCATAGCTACAAGTGTTAGAAATAATTAAAAAGATTTTAGCACACAATATCGTCATATCATTGAAATGATTCTTCTATCAGTCAGCTATTTATGGCTTTTATGGCCGTTTATAATGTACTAGAGAGACGGTTTTTACTAAGTTTGCTTAAATAATAACTAAAAAGACTATTTGGTGACCATTTGAATAAGTTTTTAAAAAATCATGTTTACAAGTGAGCCTGATACTTATATTATTCTCGGCGTTCGGAGAGATGGCAGAGTGGTCGAATGCACCGGTCTTGAAAACCGGCATGGGTTTGTAGCCCATCTAGGGTTCAAATCCCTATCTCTCCGCCATATTAAGAAAAGCCCGCTAAGTTATTAGCGGGCTTTTTGCTTTTTGAAATTTGAGATATTTGTAAAGATATTTAAAAGGTTTGTAGCGTCTCAATGTAGGGTTCATATCCCTATCTCTGCGCCATATTTATCGAAAGAGCCCGTTATTGAAAAATAGCGGGCTTTTTTGTGTTTGTATTTTGGAGTATTGCCAATTGGTTTGTAGCGTCTCAATGTAGGGTCTTCATATCCCTATCTTTCCGCTATATACAAAAGCCCGTTATTAAAAAGCAGCGGCATTTTTGTTTTAGGAAGACCATTGCAACATAAGTTTGTACCTTAATTAGCAACTACTGGCGTTGTTAATTAAAATTAATAATTGCTCAAGATGCTGAAATTTATGCTTAAAAATGGTTTTTTAATGTTTAAGGGGACGCTGAATATATTTATTGGTATGCGAATTGATACAATTCAACATATAATCGAATTTCATAATTGAGTTTGGAAAATATTTTGTTGTTTAAACGTCTAAAAATCATTTTTTTGTTAGTGTTATCGTTGAGTTCTTTCTCAACGCTTGCACAAGTGCAACTAAATGAGACTCAGAAACAAAATAATACTGATCTAGTAACCGCTGAAATGTCGACTTGTGTTTCAGGTGACTCAATTGCTTTAAGCATCATATCATCTACTGATAGTGCAAAAGCTTATGTCTCAAATACTGCTCAAGCTAATCAAATTAACCTATTGCAATCTCAACTGTTGCAAACTGATAGCCAGAGTGTTGTTTCTAATCTAGTTAATAATCAGGCTAAATCTAAGCAATTTTCTAAAGAAAAAGAACAACCGCTTATTGGTGAGTTAACCAATATTAACTTTTTTAATGAAGTTCGACGGGTTGTCAGTAGTGATAATCGAGCAGGGGTCGGCGCAAGACCTAATTATTTTCTACAAATCGCTTTTTTCGAGCCAATTATATTCAACCGTTATATTGCCCCGATAGAAAAACCTAAATTCACCACTCATTGGACTAGCCAGCTATCTAGTGCCGTTTCTCGCCTATCAGGCTGGAAAGACGGTAACAGCCTCTATAGCCACCATCATATACGTTTTAGCTAACTCTCTGTTATTCAAATAAATTATTTATTGCCGATTTACGGCTAATTTATTGTGCTCTTGGACATACCTATTTGAGTTGATTTCTTTCGAGTTTATTTCGTAAGAGTTAAGTTTCATAGGCTTTATCTAAGCAAGTGCACGGTCTCATTCTTAACAGAGAATAAAACGTGAATAAAAAAACACCTCAAGCTCCAATTAATCGCTTTGCGACTTGGAAATACATCGTGCTGCTTATTAGCATTTTAATGATGTTTCTTAGCGCATTACCGTCGCTTTATGGCGAGAATGCAGCTCTACATATTAACGCTAGAGACAATCAAATTGAGATATCTCAACTTGTTAAACAGTTAAATAGCGAAGATATTTCGACAAACTACGTTACCCAAACCCGAGATAAAATAACCGTAGTGTTGAGCGATCCTAATCAACAATCTGCTGCCAAATATTCGATGGAATCTTACTTAGAAAAAGATAACGTTGTTGTTGCTTTGGCTATGGAGTCTGATGCACCTCAATGGTTAACAGACTTGGGTTTTAATCCAATTAAATTGGGTTTGGATTTACGTGGTGGTGTCCAATTCTTATTGGATGTTGATATGGAACCTGTGTATCACGCCCATCGACAAATGGTCATTGATGAATTTAGGCAAATGGTCAGAGGCTCTCAAGGCCGACATGTTGATGGCAAAGTGCAGCTGAACTTTCGAAATAATGCCGATTTACAAGCTGGGGTTGCGAGTGCTCGTGAAGAGTTTCCCCAGTGGCAACGCAGCGTAAATGGTAACACCTTGGTAATGACGCAAACTGAAGAAGCGCGTGATGTATTGCGTAGTACAACGGTTCTTCAAAACCTGCAAATTATGCGAAGCCGCATTGAGCATTTAGGGATTACTGAGGCTTCTGTGCAGCGCCAAGGTCAAACAAGAATTCGCATTGAGTTACCAGGGGTTCAAGACCCTGCCACTGCAAAAAATGTGATTGGCGCAACAGCGTCTTTATCTTTCCACGCTTTAGCTGAGCCGCGCTCACCAATGGCAATGACCGTAGATGATGAAAGCGGCAGACCAGTGCATTTAAACAGAAGAGCAATTTTAGGTGGTGAGCATATCATTGATGCTAGAGCAAGCATTGGAGAAATGGGCATGCCGCAAGTGAACCTGACTTTAGACTCTGCTGGTGGGAGAAAAATATCTTCATTCTCACGGGATAATATCGGTAATCCAATGGCGACGCTCTATAACGAGTTTAGCCAAGGAAAAGATGGTGAAAGTGTTGAGCAAAGTAAGGTCATCAGTGTCGCGACTATTCAAGCGCACCTAGGTAATCGCTTTATGATTTCAGGTAGTGGCAATTTAGCAGAGTCACAAGAATTAGCGATGTTACTGAGCGCTGGCTCGTTAACTGCACCTGTCACCATAGTAGAAGAGCGAACCATTGGCCCAAGCCTTGGCGCTGAAAATGTTAAAAGTGGTTTTGCAGCCTTAGCATTAGGTCTAGGTCTAACACTAACATTTATTGCCTTTTGGTATCGACGATTAGGTTGGGTGGCTAATACTGCATTATGCATCAACCTTGTCATGCTGGTGGGTTTAATAGCGTTAATTCCTGGGGCCGTTTTGACTATGCCAGGTATTGCGGGTTTAGTACTGACAGTTGGTATGGCTGTTGATACTAACGTACTGATTTTTGAGCGAATCAAAGACAAAATGAAACAAGGTTATAGCTTTGCTCAATCCATTAACAGCGGTTTTGATAGTGCTTTTTCATCTATTTGGGATGCGAATTTAACCACAATGATTGTGGCAATAGCCCTTTACTCAATTGGTAATGGACCTATTCAAGGCTTTGCCCTGACACTCGGCTTAGGGCTTCTTACAAGCATGTTTACAGGCATTTTCCTTTCAAGAGCCATTATTAACCTAATTTGGGGACGTGATAAACGTCGCATGGTAAAAATATAATGAAAAATTCATCAGATAGTTTATCAAATCAAACGACAAGCAGTAAGTTAACTAAAATTCGTTTTATCATGACAGGTTTTTCACTGTTTTTGTTAGTGGTGTCGTTAGGATTAGTAGCGTTTAAGGGGTTTAACTGGGGGCTTGATTTCACTGGTGGCGTTGTCGCTGAAGTGCGAGTCGATGCGGCTTTACAAGCAGATCAAATTAAGGCTCATTTAGATCAAGAACTCAGTCAAGATGTGCAAGTGATGAAAGGCAGTGACAGTGGCCAGTGGATTATTCGCTATAGTCATGATGGTGAACTTGATACAGGAATTGCAGAGCAACTAGCCCCAATTAGCCAGAAGGTTCAAGTCGATAGCCATAGTATTGTTGGACCACAAGTCGGACAAGAAATGGTTGAGCAAGGCAGTTTGGCAATTATAGCTTGTTTGTTGTTAATCATGGTCTATCTCAGCATGCGCTTTGATTGGCGCCTAGCGTCAGGAGCTCTAATCGCGTTAATGACTGATGTTGTGATTGTTTTGGGCGTATTTTCGTTATTGCAAATAGAATTTAATTTGACCGTACTAGCTGCGTTACTGGCTGTACTGGGTTACTCATTAAATGACTCGATTATTATTGCTGACAGGGTCAGAGAATTGATGCGTATGCGCCCTAACGGTCAAACTGAACCTATTATTAATGAAGCAGTTAAAGCGACCTTTTCAAGAACATTAGTGACTTCAGGTACGACACTTGTGACGGTTTCAAGTCTGTGGCTTCTTGCTGGAGATAGTTTGCAAGGTTTCTCTATCGCTTTATTTGTAGGCATAGTATGCGGCACCAGCTCATCTATTGCTTTAGGGGTGACATTACCTCAGCTATTTGGTTTAAAACCCGCAGATTACATTCCTCAATCTCTTGATATTGAGGAAAACTACTCATGACAAAGCTGTTTAAACAAGAGTGGTTACTTTTGATTGGGTTCTTGGCTGTCACTGTGTTCAAAAGTCAGTGGAATCAGGTATTACAAGGGGAGTTATTTTCGTTTTATGGTCTGTTAGTAAGCTCTTTTTTATTTATTGTAGTGTTAGCAACTATATTTGCTGTCGTACGTCACTCTGACGCTTTAGCCATAAAATTGGGTGATCCTTATGGGACCTTAATTTTAACCTTGTCGGTTATAACTCTAGAAGTGGTGATGATCTCATCCATTATGGTTACTGGTGATCCTAACCCTGTTTTAGCCAGAGACACCATGTTTGCGGTCATTATGGCGGTTTTAAATGGTTTGGTCGGGATAACCTTATTGATTGGTGGCATTAAGTATCGAACACAGAAATATAATGTGGATGGGATAAAATCATATTTAATCGGCATAATTCCACTCGCATTATTGTGTTTAGTCATGCCTAACTTTACCTCATCGGATGAATTTGGTTCGATGTCGTTGGCGATGACAGGAACTCTGATTATTGCTTCGATTGGATTGTATTGTACGTTTCTATTTATACAGACTCGTAGTCATACTCATTTTTTTATCGACAAAAATCATTTAGTTGAAGATGAAGATCATGGTCCATTGGGGTCTAATTTTTATCACTCTTTCTTTTTGATTGCGTATTTGATGGTGATTATTCTATTGTCGAAGAGTTTTGCGATTCCGGTTGAAGTTGGTATTGAGTTTTTAGACGCACCCATTGCGTTTGGTGGTTTGATAGTTGCGTTACTGGTGCTAGCACCAGAAGCAGTGGGGGCAATAAAAGCGGCATTGAATAATCAATTGCAGCGGGCGATGAACTTGTTTTTCGGTTCAGTGCTTGCCACCATCGCCTTGACAGTACCAACGGTTATTTTAATCAGTTATGTGATTAATCAACCATTACAACTTGGCTTAGCTAATGCTGAAATGGTGCTTCTATGCACTACGCTAATGATGACAGCTGTTAGTTTTAGTAGTGGCAGAACAAACTCATTGAATGGAGTTGCTCACCTAATTTTGTTTGTTGCTTATATTATTTTGATGTTTGAATAGTGGATTAATTAGCCATAAAAAAACCAGCTTAGCTGGTTTTTTTATGGCTGTTTCATAGGAGTGTCACGTTATCACTCTTGACTGAGTTCTAGTAACTTTGGCAAGAACTTTTTATCAAGTCTTGCTATCTCAGTTTGCTCTTGTAAAACAGCATTCAGTATTTCATGGGTTGTTAAAGGGTTTGCTAATACAACTCTAAATACGGTTGTTGCTTGTCGTTGATATTTTGCAGGTTTAATTCGGGTACGGGAAACAAAAGATTTACCTTGCTCACGCTGATGTTTTTGAATGAATTGAGTTAACCCATCAAGTAACTGATTACATTTTGCAATGACATCAGTATCATTTCGATCGATAGCATCGGCAATAAATCCCTGTACTTCTTTCGGAACATATCGGTAAGTTAAAATACACAACTCAGGTTCAGTGATCAGTTCAAAATCTGAGTGTTGGTGAATCTTCTCTGCAAAATAGCGTGCTTTCTCAAGACTGTTATTGATCAGTATTTCATAACCATCACTACCGATAATTTGTAAGCAAGCATGCACTAACATCGCCATACCAGGTCTTGAACCTTCCAATGTTTGGCTACCTAAATCTTTAGAGCCAACGCGGAGTATGTACTCAGCATGGTGTGCAATTGCATGAGCCAGTTCAGGATCTTTAAATAACACCATGCCAGCCCCCATGGGGACATACATTTGTTTATGGGCATCAATAGTGACCGAATCAGCGAGTTCAATTCCATTCAGTAAATAACGGTACTTATCTGATAATAAACTGGCTCCGCCCCATGCTGCATCAACGTGGAAGTGGCATTGTAATTCTGCTGCAAGCTGAGCAAGTTCTGTTAAAGGATCAATATTACCGGTTTCGGTAGTGCCTGCAACGCCAACAATTGCCATGACTTTAATGTTGTCAGCGGCGAGTATAGCTGCGGTTTGACGCATTTGTTCTACGTCAACTTTATTGTCAGCATTGGTTGGAATACTAATAATATTGTCGCGGCCAATGCCTAATAAATCTGCTGTTTTGCCAATTGAGTAGTGACCACGCTCTGACACTAGAATCGCTAAATCGTCATATCCGTAGTGTTTTAACGCGCGAGGTAAACCTTCACGGTTAATACCTTTAAAGTTGCCATCTGCTTTAAGTAATTGGTTTCGAGCTATCCATAAGGCGGTAATGTTGGCTACAGTGCCACCGGAACAAAATGCCCCTAGTGAATAATTCGCGCTGTGCATCCATTGGTCATAAAAACTATCGCTTTGATCAAAAATCAAATGGTGCATCATACCAAGTACTTGGCGCTCAAGGGGAGTGAAAGCTTTAGAAGTTTCAATCTTGACGAGGTTTTGATTTAAGCCAACCATCATTTTTGACAGCGGTAAGACAAAATAAGGCAGGGCAGAAGTCATATGGCCGATAAAGCTTGGCGCTGAAGTATGAACAGAGTGAGCTACTAGATTTTTCATGATTTCGTCAGTGTAATCAGAAACAAATCTAGGAGAGTCTGGAATTTTGTATGCACGAAAATCTTGTTCGATTAACGATAATGGCTTTTCTAAAGCCGCAATACTGTTACCTAAAAAGCCAGCTAAGTCTTCAGAAAGTTTCTGCTCAATAATACTCAGCGTTGATTCTGCATCTTCTGGAATGGTAAATATTCGCAGAAGGCTAGCTTCTGATGCTTGGGCTTGTCGGGAGTTCTTTACGGTCATGTAATCGTGCCATCATTTTTATTTTTCAGCCAAGAAGCATTAAAAGTGTATCTGTCTTCTTGGCAATTATGAGGGCTAACTTTACTTCATGGATTATTGGTCAGCAAGTTTTTGCTCCAAACGGACTGCTTTATAACGATAGTTTTAACGTTGCGGCGATATTTTGAGCGGTATTGACCAAATTCCCATGGGCATCAGCTAAAATATTATCTAATGGAGCCAGTGCTGGGATAATTGGGAATATTGCGGTCATGCCTTTCTCTAAAATGAGTTCGGCGCCTTGACCTAAACAGCCTGCAATACCAATCACAGGGATTTGTTGGTTTATGGCTTGTTGCATTACGCCCATCGGTGTTTTACCACTCAAGGTTTGGCTATCCATCCGACCTTCGCCAGTAATAACGATATTTGCCCCTTGCATTAACTCAGCAAGCTTCACTGTCTTAATGACGATGTCGACACCTGGTTGAAGTTCTGCATTCAGTAAAGTCATTACGCCATAGCCCATGCCGCCAGCAGCGCCAGCACCTGGATATGATGCCATGTCATCAGCAAGCTGTAATGTTGCTGTGCTATTGATGATATTCGCAAAGTGATTTAGCGTTTTGTCTAGTTCAATTACCATTTCAGGACTTGCCCCTTTTTGTGGGCCAAAGACCGCCGATGCACCATTAGGACCGCAAAGTGGGTTATCGACATCACATGCCACTTCAATTTTACAATTAGCAATTAGAGGGTGCGCTGCTGAGCTGTCTATATGAGCTAATTGACTTAACCCTGCAGCCCCATAGCCGATAGATGTGCCTTGAATGGTATTGAGTTTAAAACCTAATGCTTGTGCCATACCTGCGCCACCATCATTGGTTGCACTGCCGCCTAAACCCAAAATGATATGATTAATACCCTTATCAAGTGCATCACGAATAAGTTCCCCTGTGCCATAACTAGTGGTTAGCATAGGATTACGGCAATCACGTTCAATATGGTGTAAACCAGAAGCTTCTGCCATTTCGATCACAGCTGTAACGCTATCAGAGCTGCCGTCGGTGGCTCCCAATATGCCATATTGCGCTTTAACTGATTGTCCATCAGGTCCTGTGACTTGAAGAAGTTCCATTTTGCCGCCAGTGGCGTCTACCATGGCTTGTACTGTGCCTTCGCCGCCATCGGCCATAGGCACTTTACAATATTCAGCATTAGGGAAGATATGTTTAAATCCTTCCTCTACTGCATTAGCAACACCTAATGCACTAAGGCTTTCTTTGAACGAGTCAGGGGCGATGACTATTTTCATATCAAATCTCGTGTTTAAAATTGACTAAAACGCCACCCAATTAAGGGTGGCTAGAATGGATAACAATTGCAGATTAAAGCAGTACTAAGCTCAAAATGTAAACCAAGGTCATAGCTGTTAAGCCTTGGACTAGTGTCGCCATTGTTTGGGCACGGTATGCCTGTTTAACACTCATGCGGCTAAATTGAGTGACTACCCAGAAAAAGCTGTCATTAGCGTGAGATACAGTCATTGCACCAGCACCAATTGCCATCACTGTGAGTACTCGTCCCATATCACTCGCTAAGCCAATATCGCCTAATAACGGAGCGACAAGTGCTGAAGTCGCAACCAAGGCAACAGTCGATGAGCCTTGTGCTGATTTAAGTGCTGCAGCTACGATGAATGGCATGAAAATACCGACACCAAGTGCAGATAAGCTACTACCTAGGAAGGTACCAATTTCTGTTGCTTTCAGCACTGCGCCAAATGCACCACCTGCACCTGTAATCAATAGTATTGGTGCAGCAACTACCAAGCCTTGGCTAATACGTTCACTGAACTCTTTAATTTTGTCTGAACTCTTTAACAACGGAATTGCTAGTAGTAAACCAATCATTAACGCATTAACTGGCTGACCTAAAAACATCAAGATATCAAAAAGCGCTTCTTTACCTAACGGTGCAGATGGGAAGTTTGCAATTGAACCTAAGCAAATCAGTAAAATAGGTACAAAGATAGGTGCAAAAGCTTTTGTTGGGCTAGGCAGTTCGCCATAGCTTTGCTTTAAGGTTTCATAGTCTTCAAGTTGATCATTTAACTCAGCAGCGCCTTCACCATCAGGTTGCTCATTTGCAAATCGGTTAGCCCATAAAGTACCTGCAAGTGCTGCAATTGCTGCAACGAATACACCAATAGCAATGACCAAGCCCAGTTGGTTTTCGAGGCCTAAATTACCCGCTGCAGCAATAGGGCCAGGTGTTGGAGGTACAAATGTATGAGTTGCATATAAGCCCGTTGCGAGTGCAACACTCATTGAGACACTTGATACTTTCATTCTGTTAGCCATTGACTGCTTAAGCGAGTTCAAAATGACGAAACCCGAGTCACAAAAGACGGGGATAGAGACAATATAACCAATAATGGACATGGTTAATGTTGGAAAGCGTTTTCCAAGCACTTTAATGACAACGTCGGCCATGGTGATGGCGGCGCCGCTTTTTTCAAGAATAGTACCGATAATAGTACCTAGCACGATAACAAGGCCGATATAGCCTAATATGCCACCAAAGCCTGTGGTGATAGTTTTAGCAATGTCTGCACTTGGCAAACCATAAGCAAAGGCGGCTAAAAAAGAAGCCAAAATAAGGGTTAAAAAGGGATGTAATTTAAATTTTGAAGTCGCAATAACAATAAATGCAATTACGCCAATTAATATCAAGATCATGCTCATGATAACGTCTCTGGTCAGGGTATAAAGATATGTTGTTTTTGTAGGCGTATTATTGAAAACTTACAGATTTAATTCTTTGTGCAAAAGCACAGATATTGCAAGGTTAAAAGATTTATAATTGTGCAATGACACATTAACTGTTGTTTGATGAGTGAGTTTTGACGCATTGAATTGTTCTGGGCTGGGAATAAGCTCTATAACATCAGGTTTGATGCATTATCTGGCCTAGATACAAATTGAGTAAATGATGAAATTCTTGCAAATTAGTGCCAGTGATTTGTTGAATTTTATCTAAACGATAGCGCAGGGTATTTCGATGGATGAACAAGACCTCAGCACATTGTTTGTGGTCGCCAATATGCTGAATATAAACTGATAAAGTCTTTTGTAGTACACCATTCTTATCAGCATCTACCAGCTTTAAATAGGGCGCTGAAAGGGCATCACCTCGCCAATGTTGCTTAAGACCTGTGAAAATAACTTGTAAGGCATAATCTTCGTATAAATATTTACTGCGTTCAGGGTTTAAACTCTTACCTATCGCGAGTGTCTCTTTTGCCGTGCGGTAAGACTTTGCAATGCCTTCAATGCCAATAAAGAAATGACCTAAAGATATGTTGAGTTTCAATTCCATGTTGGCAGGAATGCGTTTTAATAGCTTATCAATGCGATGACTTTCAAGCTCAGGATCCCAGCGTTTTCCGTCAAGATAGGCTGGCTTTAAAATAACCAGTTGATTGAGTGATGTCATTGCTATGAGATTATCGCGGTCTGGATGCTGCAATAAATGGACTATTTGTTTTAACGCTTGGTTGTTGTGAACTTGCTGTTGATTAGCAGACTCGATTTCGATAATGGCGACGACTCTCTCGACAGTGACATCAATCCCTAATTGGTGTCCCCAGTGGGTCAATTGATCTACATCTTTATCTTCTGCGCGAATGAGCTGTAGGATGAACTCTTCTTTTTGTCTATTTTGCCATTGTAATTGATCTTGCAAGTTAGCTTGTTCAACAATCATTTCGGCAGTCATTTTCAGTAGCTCACCGTATTGAGCTAACTCGCAAGGCTTACCAGTAATACCGATGACACCAACAATTTGCCCTTGATAGTGCAAAGGCAAGTTAAGGCCAGATTTTACCCCGTGTAAACTTGGAGCAATATCTTGGTTGATTTCAACATTTCGGTTTTGACTAATTGCCAGTAACGCCCCTTCATGTATAGCGCCGATACGCTCGTTAGAGCCAGAACCTAAAATTACCCCTTGGGCATTCATCACATTGATGTTGTGCCCAATGATTTTCATGGTTCTATCTACAATCCTGTTGGCGATTGCACTGTCAATTACATACATAGTTCACTCAAAAAACAGTAACAGTTTAAGCTGCTAAGTGGTTAATTACTTGATAAAGCCAATAAAACAATAAACCGTAACTGGTAATTAAAGTCAATAAGGTTGCGAACTTAGCAAATGGTGGAACTTCAGATTGCTTTAGGCCGATATGACATAAAGCAATTGAAAAAATGCTAATAGGTGCGACGATAATACTTAGCGGCAATATGATAATTGCACCTGTCAGTAAAATTAATGCTGAGAATCGAGAAGGGGATTTCTTATTGGTTAGCGGCATGGGAATTAATGCTGTACCGATCGATAACACTACCACGCCAAGATAAAGCACAAACTGGGCAAATGATTCATATTGCATAATGAAGCCAATAAGTGCAGCTATCGGGACTAAAAGCGATACTGTGACATGTTTTTGGCTAAAAGAAGCTTGTACGTATTGACCAGAAAAATAGCAACAAGCCTGTACGATAGCGTTAATAAACGCAAACGCCATTAAGGCGATTAAAATAAGTATGCTGTCATTTGCAATAGTTGTGGTTGAAGCATAGGCAGGCAAGGTCAAAAATGACATGGCAATACCAGATAATATTTGGGGCTTTTTTTGCATAAGAAGTTGAGTCAAATTATTCACTTTGACAGAATTTTAATGGACATTGCTTAGAATAGCTTTTGTTAATTTAGCAATATGAAGTTATTTGTTGGTAAATGCGAATTCGGGCACAAAAAACGACAAAGCTTAACAAGACTATGTGTATTGCAGTAACAAAAAAGCCTGCATAAATGCAGGCTTTTAATCTATCAATTAGCGCTTATAACTTGTAGTTAACGCTTAGCATAATCATGTGTGCGGTGTAATCATGGCTGTTACTGCCAAAACTCATGACATTCCAGATGTTATCTGGAGCAATGTCGTTCGCTGCATCATTATCTAAGTATTTCTCAATTTTATAATCCAAACGTACCGCCATTTTCTCAGTGGCTTGATATTGACCGTATAAATTAACGTTATGCACTTTAGCAAAGTAATCACCGTAGTCGCCGGTTACACCTTGGCGAACTTGGGTATTACTGTCTGATTCAGAGTAGGTGTAATCAAGACCTAAACGTAAACGGCTATCCATTAAGTTGTTATAACTTAAATTGGCGCCCACTACATCAATAGTATCTTCGATATCAGCTTGCCAAGTTGGGCCTGAGAACGTGCTGCTACCTGATTGCTGTGATTCAATAACCTGGTGATTATAGAATGCATTCAACATGACATCTTTATTGAACATGTAATTTACATTGATGTCGTAACTGGTGTCTTTCGACTCAGTTAAACCAATTTCGGTATCAGTGTAGTCATCTAGTGCATAACGTACGCCTAGATCTACAGTCAATGCCTCAATTGGTGTATGGCTTATGCGTGCTTCAACCATAGAGCGGTCACGATCTGCTAGGTAATATTTACGTAACAGGTCATTATTTTCAGATGAAGTCCACTCTGATGCTTGGTAATCAGAACCATCACGGTTACCAAAACTACCTTTTACCCACATATCCCAGTTTTCAAAACTGTTGACGCGGTAACGAGCCCAAAGTGTGCTTTCTTCTGTGACTTCACGTTCAGAGTAACTACGCTCATCACGCTTGTAATCAACTCCACCATCAAGTTTCATACCACGAGTAATACGGTAATCAGCTGCGATTTTTGCGCGATGTGTTGTTTGATCGTATGGCGTGTTGTATGCCACTTGACCGTTTACATCGTTGATGCTGATTTGAGTCCACTCTTCGATATTGGTGTTATTTTCGCGATCTGAGTAGTCGTAACTACCTGACACGCGCACACTGCGATTGATACGTGAAACTGCTTTTAATGTCATCCCAGTTAGGTCTACTTTCGCATCAACAGATTCTGTTGGTACGCTGTAACCATAGCCTGATGTCACTAAGTCTTGATCTTGGCTCATTTGACCAAACATCAAGCGACCACTTACCGCGGTTCCGTTTTCAGTATATTGGCCAAGCAGCGACACAATGTGCGATTCATTGTCTGGATCAAGTGCCATGTAACCACGTGTTTGAGCGCCAAACGTTGGGTTAAAGGCATTGTCGTAGCTTAGTTGGGCATTATCGTTTTTAAAGATAGAACCGTCATAGTTTAGGCTAGTGAACCAGTTTTTACCGCTAAACTTAATACCAGCATTAATGGTGTCAGTTGTGTAATCTACAGGTTCAGCAATCATCATAGATTGGTTGAAGAAGCTACCAGAAGCTGTTTTAGTTCCGGTTTTTTCTTCACGCTGATAATTAACGTAAGTAGTAAACATAGACTCAGTTTGATATTCGAAACCAAGACCAGCACGCTCACGTTTCAGTGAAAGCTCAAACGGGTTAAGACTGCTATATAACTCAGTCATACCATCAGTAGAACCAGCTGTTTGCCAGTTATCAGGTAAGGTTAAGTCTGAACCACCAATACCTTGGTAAGGGGAAACAACGCTGTTTGAGTCATAAGTAGCAATAGAGCGGTAGTTTAGGTTCAAGTTGTATTGACCTAATTTACCTACGTTCACATCTAAACGGCCATTGTCTAGACCTAAGTCAGTCGCTTCAACTTTAGCACGGTAACCAGACTCACCGATGTAATTAACATCAGCATCCAATTTAGGTGCAAATTCATTGTCGCTACCAAATGCGTTAGCTGAGTGAATGTCATCTTCGCTGTTGTAACCAACACCGACGCCAACACTACCAGTTACACCAGTTTCTACGGCACAACCTTTACAAACCCACTTGTCGAATTTTACTTTATCAGTATTGGCACTACCTACACCGTAACCATCGGCTGCCATTGCAAATCCTGCATTGGCAACTAACGCTAAGGTGATTAAATTCAGTTTAAATTTCATAGTCGTACATCCTTAACGCTGAAGTAATTTGCCAGAAGGGTGGTTAGAACCATGTACTTGGCTATGACAATTTAAACAACTGCGGCCACCAGTAAAGGCATTATCACCAACATTAGAACCCATACCTGTGTTCCCTAAGTAAGCATTACTTGCATGACCATCACTGGCATGACATTGCTGACATAGTTGTGGAGCACGAGTTTTTAGCATTCCTTCATTCACTGAACCATGTGGGTTATGACATGTTACACAGTTTTCAGTTACAGGCGCGTGTTCCCAAAGCTTAGGACCACGTTTTTCAGCGTGACATGAATAACAAGTCTCGTTCACACTTGGTTTAACCAGGTCTGAATCAGCCATGCTTCCATGAGGATTATGACAATCACTACAAGTCATTTGGTTCCACTGCATTGGATGACTTGAGCGTTTATTCATATCTGTTTTTTGTTTTGTATGACAGCTAGTACACACTTCCATTTCAGTCTTTTTAGACAGAATAGGATCGTTAGCTGTGTGTACGCTGTGACAAGAAGCACAAGCAACATCAGCATTGTCGTGATGGCTAGTATTCCAAGACATACGGTCATCATCTAAGTGACAACCCATACAAACACTGTTTTGTTTTTCTGGTGCTAAGGTAGAGTCAGGACCAAACGCGATAACTGGTTCGTTACCACCACGGTTATGTTTACCCATTGGACCATGACATGCTTCACATTGAAGGCCTGCCATTGGACTTTTTGATGATTCGATAGCGCCGTGAACACCTTTAAAGATATCCATGACTTTCTCAGAACGTCGGTGACACATTAAGCAAGAATCAGCACCTTTAGGTGAATAGCTGCCTTCTTCAAACTTTTTATCAAGAACGGCTTCAACTTCGTCAGGTGTCATTTTTGCATCCCACTTCGACGCGTAAGCCGAGTGAGACATCCCAAGAGATAACAGTACAACTGTCACAAATGTCGGGATGATAGAATTTAGTTTCATTTTGATTTTCATAGTTAGGCTTCCCAATCTAGCTCATGATGTAAATGCGATTTTTGTAAAGTAAGGGAGAAGCAAGCTTCTCCCTTATTTGAAATTACATGTTCACCTGAGTGTGATCGAAAATGGTAGGCTTATGACAAGCCATACAGAACTCAACTTGTGCAGAAGCATTTGCATCTTCATAAGAACCGTTCACAACAGCTCCTTGACCTTCAGCATGGGCCTTGATTTCATCGAATCCATGACACGATGCACAAGTTGCTGTGATAGGCGTAGTGTATGCGCCAGCTGAAGTTGCTAAAGCACCTTTCAGTTTGAATGCATCAAGATTGAAATCATTATGACACTGTGCACAGTCGCCAACGATACCTTGCTCACCATGGACACTATGAAGTTTCATTTCAAGTGCACCTTGGTTTCCGCCTGATGCATATGTGCCATCTGGAGTATGACAAGTCACACAGCCATCAACACCAACAACAACTTCACCATCAGCATTTTCACGACCTAGTTGTTCAGTCATTACGAAACCAGCATGGTAGCCTTTATGAATCTCGAAAGTTTCACCGTGACAGTTTTCACAAGTATTGAATGCAACAGAGTCTGTATGACGCATGCTAGGCGCTTCGCCTGAAAGCGTGCCAAATACTAAATCTGCTTTCATACTAGTTGTTGCGATATCTTCGCCACATTCAACTGGGCTAGTTCCATCGTTACACATTTCTAAACCGATGAAGCTGAATGCTGTATCAGTATCTTGCATACCCGCAGGTGAGTACTCACCGAATGGTAAAGAAGGAATAGTGTATTCAATGTTTCCAGCAACAACTGTTACATCAGTACCAAGTTCGCCATCTCTAACTAAATCGTAAGCTACTTTAGCTAGACCCGTTCCTGGGCTTGCGTTGTAACCCATGATAGGGAAGTTAGGACCAACGTTAGTGATAGTTTCAATACGCTGAATCTTGCTTACTAAAGTTGAAGCGTCGATAGCTGTTCCAGCTGCATCAGTAATAGATACTGATAGGGTTGCTGAAGTATCAGTGTTAACTGTTAGCGTTGAAGTCATGCCATACATGTCAATGAAGGCTTTCTTCTCAACGAAAGGACCTGTGTGAATTTCTTCAGTCCAGCTTGCGTTATGACAAGCAATACAGTTTGAATTGTCAGATTGTTGTGAGTGACCTTCACCAGCAACAAAATCAATTCCAGTGTGACAACTTGTACACGTTTCCATGGTTGGAATACGAGTCCAGTTGCCCCATTCAGTTAGCTCTTCAGACTCAACGTGACATGATTGGCAGTTGTTTTGAATTAAAGCTTCGGCAGTAACACCGGTATATTCTTTATCATTTTTATCAGTAAACGATTTATTACTGTTGTGAATGTTATGAATTAAGTGTTTCCACTGACTTTCTGTAGAAAGGTTTGTGCTGTGACATGTCGCGCAAGTTTCTTGAGTAAAATAGCTACTATGTCGAGTAGTGATAGGCTCACCTTCGGCATGACAATTTGCACAAGTGTCATGTGACACAATGTTCTTTGTATATTTAGCGTCATAACCTTCACCATCAAAATCTTGTGATAGCTCAGTATGAGGTACTTCAGTAACGCCATCTAACAGCATTGCATTCTGAGCAATGATATTATAGCGCTGTGTTAATTCAGAATTGAAACCGTCAGTTTCAATGGTGAAATTATAGCTACCATTTTTGTTATCTGTGAATGCTTTTTGAGAGCCAATAGACTCCCAAGCTGCACTGTTACCTGCACCTGAAGCCCCTGCTGGGATAAGCTGAGCAACTTTTTTAACTTCAAATGATGAAAGTCCAACAACTGGTTCGTCATTTTCGTTGGTTGCATAGACCTTTAGGGTAGGGTTGTTACCCTCATAAGTGACAGAAAGCACTTCTAAGTTAAGTTTTTGAATCGCTTCAGCTGGCGTTCCGCCAGGAAGACCTGGATTACCATCAGTGCCGTCATCACCGTCACTGCCACAACCTGTTAAGGCTAAGCTGACTGCACTTGCTACAAGCATCAGTGCAATTTTAGAATTTTTCTTGTTCATCATTTGTCCCTGCATAATAAGACATCGCTTAAATTTGACGTGGCTTTTTATTTTGCCTAGATGCGTAGTCTATTGAGTCAATTTAGCTTTTTTGGGTTTTTAAATTCATCAATTACAAGATTAATCCACAACTAGAGAAAAATCTTTATATCTAGACTGATACTGTGAAGCAGATCGGTCTATTTCTAAAGAGGTATACATTTTCTCAAGCAAACCTTGTTTTATTAGCTTAAAGCAAAAAAGAGCCGCACGATGGCGACTCTTTATTTTACTCATTAATCTTTATTGTCCACTCCAATCGGAGTGAGCTTTAAGAATCTGACTATCATTGTGACAAGTTGAACAGGTTTCAATTCCTTTCAACGAATCATAATCAGCTTCTGGTACACCTAATGAGTCAATTGTACCGACAACACCACCATTTGTTTCAATATGTTGGATAGTCGATTCACTTAATCCATAAGGAGGAACGTGACAGCTAACACAAGCCGCAGTTTGCGGTGATACTACTAGCAAACCAACGTCATCTTTACCGAAGGCTACTGGAGTAGAATCAGCTGTGATGCCTTGGATAGAGAAGCCATCATCACCGTGACACGCTTGACATTCAGTTTTGTTAAAGAATAAAGAATCACTTGAATCGTAAACATAGTGTTTAGAGTGAACTTTAGTCGCTAAGTTAGATGCTTCGCCACCTGAAGTCGCACGAGTTCCGTTATGACAAGAAGCACAACCATCGATGTCATTTGTATAACGGTGAGTGATTTGCGTAGTGTGACATTGCTGACAATCAGCCATTTCTGCATGTTGCATACGTGGAGACTCTTCAACAACCGTACCGTCTAAGTTGAAGTAGAAAGTATCAGAAGTGACATAAGGAGCGTCTTGATCACCAGCATCAAGTTCAGCTTCATCACAGTATTCAATAACACCTTTACCTGAACAAACATGGATTTGACTGCTTAACGCGATTGTTGAGCCAGCATCGATTAGTGTCGCAATTTCAAAGTCATCAGCACTGACCGTTGCTGTGATTGAACCATCAGCTTGTTCAGTGAAAGTATCGTAACCAACTTTCTGATAGTTAACTAAGAAATCGTCAGTTAATACACCATTGATAACGATTGCACTGTTATAGCCGCCGTACTTATATGGACGAGGGTCAATTTGATTAATCGCTACGAATTCATCACCATTTTTTACCGTGAAGTTAACGAGGATTTCTGAAGCGTCATCAGCTACTGTCATAGTGTTAAATTCAACTTTAAGCGTTGTCGCTAAGAAGTTGCTATTTAACCCATAATGAGCTTCTTCAGCGCCACGTCCACTGCCGTCATTTGTATGGCAATCTAAACAGTTATTACCCTGTCTGTGTGAAGAAGGAACACCAGCGGCTTCAGCTGCAGGACTTGGACTATGACAGCTCCAACATGCAGTGGTATCAACATCGGCTTTCCAGCTGTCAGTTAAGTTGAAGTCTTCATTCGGGTTATGACAAGTTAAACAGTTCGAAGTCATTTGCGGGTAAACGCCGTCGTCAGAGAAGTTCGCAGTTGTATGGATGCTGTGAACCATACCTTTGATCGAACCATCGTATTCGTATGCTTCACCAATCGGGTTACCGTCTGCGTCAGTATCTTGCTTACTGTAACTGTTATAATCCGTGTGACAGAAAGAACAGGCTTCTTCTGTATTATGCTTACTGCCATGCATTGATAACTCACCAGCTTGTCCAGCTCGGTGACATGTTTGACAGTCTGAGTTTGCAAGGATTTGTAGCGGTTTTTCAACTTCTACATCTGTTGCTGGTATCCAGTAGAAAAAACTATTGTTAACAAGTGTTTGTGCACTGTTATTAGTGGTTTTGATTGACATGTAAACACCGTTAGTCGCATCTGCCATGTAATCATATTTTTCTAAGGTATCAATCGCTTTATCGATTGTGATTGAGTAGCTACCATCTTTGTTATCAACAAAGCAGTCTTCACATTCACTTTTACTGCCATCAAAATAACTAGAGCCAGTAAAGTAACCGTCACCTTTATCTTTGTTGAAGTAGCTTAACCAAATTTGTCTATCGACACTTGGGTTAACGATTTCATCTTCGCCGGGCTCAACAGCTGAACCAACTCGACCAAAAGAAATAGCAGCAAGATCTGCTTGAGTTAAACCAATAACCGCAACACCATTAGCATCAGCTAACTTAAAGTCGACAGTTAAAAATTGGTTTTCATCAACGCTAGCAGTTGTAATAGTACTTGTTAATGCTGATACCGAACCAATTGGTTTTCCAACAGTGCCATCTTCACCATCTTCACCATCAGTTCCGTCACTGCCACAGCCGGTAAGTGCTACAGCCAATAGGCCTGCACTAAATACCGCTTTAGCAGTAGTATTGAAATTGAATTTTTTCATCATTGTTCCCTGCAAGAGATTTTTGTTTTAACTTGATTCTTCATCATAAAATCAAGTGTATGGTTCATATCCAAGCTTAATTATGAGCTCTTCCATTTTATTAAGTTAGCTCTTAAATCACTGTGATTTAGATCTTACTATTCCGAAAGAGGTATTACTAAATTCTACAATTTGAAAGTTAAAATGTTGAAATTGTAAAAAGCAAAAGTCACTTGTTTTGCAAATGTTGCGCATCAGTGCTGTCTGCTGTTTAAAAAAAGTCTTCGATATAATCAATTCCAGTAAGCTTAATTAATGAAATCATTAACTAACGTACCATCCAATACATTACTTACTGCTAAAATTGCCATTACTAATAATAAGTGTTTTATGTGATGTTTGTGTTGTTTTATTTGTTTTTTAAGTTAGATTTATGCTTGCAATGCAAGTTTTTGGTTGAAATTGTGATCCATGTCTCAAAGCGTTCTTGGGAATGTTTTTCGGTGAGGGTTTTATTGAACTTGAAAATTCAAATTTAGATAATAATGAATAATAGTAGAATTGTTATGCAGCATGAAGAAGTTCATTGCTCAAATAAAAGATGAATTGTGTAATGATTGTTCAAACAAACATAAAGATGGTAAAAGTGATCGGAATTAACTTGATCATGCTAATGGCTTGGGGGATAATCCTGCCGTTCACATCAAACCTGTTTAATGTGAAATCTATGGTGACCTTAGGGTCCCTCCGCAATGATAACTTGTGAACTCGGCCAGGCCTGGAAGGGAGCAACCGCAGCAAGTGACTCATGTGCCGGAGTGCGGCTCTAGGGGAACCTCCAAATTCTTCTAGATTTACCTCTTAATATTATTTATTAATCAAATAAACTTAAAATTAGTAATTATCTATAATTAGCTATTTTCAATAGTTGGTAATGCTTCAAGCTTGGCTTTGGCATCAGCTTCCTCTTCTGCAATACGTCTCTTTAAATTGGCCTTCAAAAAATCACGAGACTTTTCTAGGGCAATTTGTATCTCATTTTTCATTTTTTGTAATTCATTATAATCTTCGAAGAAATAGGTATCGACTAAATGTCTGATATAACGAACAGGCAATTGGTTTAGGGTGACGCAACACAAATCTGCTAGGTACTCTTCTGGCAACTCTTCCAATAAGCCTTCATCTCTTAATATTTCCATGAGTAGCACTTCATAATAATTACGAATATCAACTTGCATATTTAGCTCCAGCAGAATGTCTTTTGTGCTAGTTTGCTACCAGATTGAGTTGGCTGCAATAAAAAGTTGACTGTGACGCTTGGTTAATTCAGCTTCATCGCGGCTGTATCCGCCACCAATTACCGCTGCAATTGGGATGTCAGCAAGTTTAGCTTGATCAAATATAAACTTATCACGGGCAAAAATACCTGCTGTAGATATATTGAGGTAGCCTAAGTCGTCATCGGTGTGAATATCTACGCCAGCATCGTAAAGAATAAAATCGGGTTGGTGAATACTAATGAGATAAGGCACGACTTGTTGTAGAGTTTGAAGAAAGTGTTCATCATCAGTTCCTTTGTCAAACTCTATATCATGATCTGAATGCGACTTTCTTGAAGGGAAATTCTTTAAACAATGAAAAGAACAGCTCACTATATTTTCAACGTTAGTTGATAATGTAGCTGTGCCATCACCTTGGTGCACGTCACAATCAATAATGAGGACTTTGGTTGCCTTGCCGGTAAGGAGCATTGTATTCGCGGCAATCATTAAGTCATTGAAGATGCAAAAGCCACTACCGTAATCATAATGAGCATGATGATAACCACCACTTAAGTGTAAAGCTATGCCATGTTGTATTGCTAATTCAGCACATAAAGTCGTACCACCAACAGCGTGTAAAGTTCTATTAAGTAAAGCTTCACTCCAAGGGAACCCAATTCGTCTCATTACTTTATGGTCGAGGTTGTTTTGGATAAAGTTATCGACATATTGTGATTGATGGATTTGCTTGATTGAGTCTGATTTGCTTGATTGAGTCTGATTTGATTTTATCTGCCGAATAAAAGTGTTCTGGTTGTGCAATTCTTTGGTCGAGCAAATATTGCTTTAGTAACTGGTACTTAGTTGTTGGAAATCGATGGTGGGAAGGTAACGCCAGCTTGGAATAGCTGGCGTGATATACAAGTGGAATACTCAATTGTAAGTCAGCTGCTTAAGTGATAGAAACCTAGCGCTTAAAGTTGTTTGATAGCCCAGCTCATAAACTCTTTTCTGGTTTCTTCATCGGCCTGTAACCACCAGTATTGCAGCATCTGTTCAGGATGTGTGGCAGTCTTATCACCTGCTTGTGCAACAGCTGGCGCTGGTGCAACTTGGGCAGCAGACGGAGCTGTGGCCGCCACAGTAGCACTTGTCGCAACAGCAGCAACAGGGATTGCTTTGGTATTACCGTCAGTGGCTGATGCAGATAAAGTGTCAATATCTTCGCCTTTATTGCCGCTAAACAAATTACTGATAAAGCTACTTTCTTTATAGTCTGTTTGCGTCACTTTATAGATGACTGAACCATTATCTTTACGTGAAATCACGATTTGTGGATCTTTCGCAAATGATTTTGGTCTTTTAACAAAGTCGCCATCAGCTGGCTTTAATAAATATTCATGATCACCATCAACGGTTATATCGATAATAAACGGTGATGATTTCACAAAACTTTGACTATCACTAAAATCGTCATCAACCATATCGTGATAGCGAATCGCTATTTTATGGTCACCATTTTCAAGTGCTAAATCGGTTTTATGAGTAAACATATTGGTATCTATTTCTTTACCGTCAAGCGCTAGGTATTCAAAAGACATAGGAATGGTCATATTAGCCGCTATAGCCGATGTTGAAGTGACGAAAGCTATTAATGCTGCACTTAGCGGGAGAGTAAATTTCATTGTTGCTCCTTAACGATGGTTATTTCTATGCGGCCGTTCAAACATTTGAATTCGTTCTTCAATATAGCTAATTGCTTGACGGCATTTCCCTAATCTTCGATGTAGGGAAAGGATTTCATTTTGTATCGTGATTTTGTCAGTACTGTGACAGTTTGCAAGCTTAGTTTCCATTTCTGCAATTTTTTGTTCAAAAGTTGTAGCCCAATTCAAATGTTTATTTAATTCTTGATAAATTTGATGGCTATTCTTCATCACATTACTAGCAATCCAACCAAACCCGCTGTCTGAATGTTGTTGCTGTTGTTTTTTTGCGTATCGAGCACGGCTATTGGCGCGTTTTTGCTCTGCTGTTTTTACGTTTATATTGGTCGTAACCAATGCTCGGCGCAGCGCTGTAAAACGATCTTGTATACGTTGACAACTTAATTCGATAATTTTGACATCGAGTTTTAAAGAAAGTTGCTTTTCTAACTGCTGAATATCTTTTTTTAGTTGAACTATGCAAGGGCTTAATTGCGCACCTTGTTGAATAAACAATTGTGAGTTAAATCGTTCAATATCTTGCAGCATTTTTTTTTGTTGGGCAGGTAATTGCTGGTCATGATAAAGCGCATCTTGCTCTAGTGAGCTTAGTTGCTGTTTTAATTGGTAAATTAGTTGATTGGTATTTCTCATAGCCAAGCCGTCCACGCAAGGTGTGCTGCTATCGACAAAACAGTAAAGATAAACAGAGGCTTAACAAATGGGACCCCAAATCTAATCGCCGATTTAGCACCAATATACGATCCCGCCATCATACATACGCCCATCCACAGTCCTAAAATCCAGTCTACTTCGCCTAACAAGGCAAAAATAACCAAAGCGGTGACATTACTTACTGACGTCATTACTCGTGCTAATGCGCAACTATTGAGTAAAGGTAATTTGTGTAATCTTATACTCGATACTGTCCAAAAAGCGCCAATCCCTGGTCCTGCAAAACCATCATAGCCGCCGAGTAATACGCCTTGGGCAGCTTGTTTTCGTTTGCAGGGTGAGGTTATAGGTGCAGCTTTGAGGTTTTCCCCCATAGCTTTAGGACTAAATAAGGTATAGATAGCAATACTGATAATGACTAACGGTAAGATTTTTTCAAGCCAAGCTGCATCAATTAAATAAACAAAAATACTGCCTAATATGGCGCCCAAAAAGGTGGTTATAAAAGCCGTCTTCCAAAATCTAAGATTGATTAATTGTTGCTTATAATAGGTGTAGCCAGCTGTGATTGAACCAAAACAAGCTGCTAGTTTGTTGGTTCCTAGTGCTAAATGTGGTGGGATACCCATAGTTAACAGTGCTGGAATAGATAGCAACCCACCACCACCAACTACGGCATCAATAAAACCGGCCACAAGGCCTATAACGGCCAAGATTACCCAGTGGCTTGGATCTAACAATAATTCCAAAAATATACCTATTCTATAACTTTGCGAAAAGGCGGTAGGGCATCGAGGAGTGATTTGCCATAACGCTTGGTAATAAGACGTCTATCCAAAATGGTGACACGACCATAGTCATCTTCTTTACGGAGTAATCTACCACAACTCTGGATTAATTTTCGTGAAGCATCAGGAATAGTTAGCTGCAGAAACGGATTGCCACCTTTACTCTTAATGTATTCTGCATGAGCTTGTTCAACTGGAGACGTTGGTACAGCAAAAGGCAACTTAGTAACAATTAAGTTTGTTAAATAATCTCCAGGTAAATCTAACCCTTCTGAAAAGCTTCCAGTACCGAAGATAATGCTTGGTTTGCCATCATCACATCGCTGTTTATGTTGCTGGAGGATTTGTTGTCTTGGCATTGTGCCTTGGACAAATAGCTGGCCTTTTGGAATTTTACTCATCACTTGATCAGTCACTTTTTCCATTTGCCAATAAGAAGCAAACAAGACGAGTGTCGCCATTTCATCTTCAACAAGAGCGACAATCTGTTCCGCTAATTCATCGGTAAAAGCATCTTCAGTGGGCTCGTTATTCATCTGGGGGATAAATAAGGTGGCATTATTTTCGTAATCAAATGGTGATAGCAATGCTAGAAAGCGGCTGCCGTCATTTAGAGATAACCCAACTTGATGCGCGAAATGATTGAAATTATTTAATGCCCTTAGAGTTGCGCTGCAAAGCACGACCCCCGCAGCTTTTTGCCACAGCATGTGTTCCAACATAAAGCCAACTTCAATAGGAGAAGCACAGAATAAATAATCTTGCTGTTTACCGGTTATTAATTCAGCCCAGCGTGCCATGGGAGCGCCTTTTTTGGAGTCCTCTTTTGCGAGCATTTTCCAAAGTTTTGCAAGGTTTTCTAATCTCTGCAGTATAAAACCTGCTTCTGATAATGCAGCTTCCGATTGATGCTTTGGCAGCTCACCATCTTTGATAGCTTCATTAAGTACACTTTGGATTTTGGTAAATTGCTTAACCGCAAGATTTGATGTTGTTGCTAAGTTTTCTGCTTGTATTAGTAATGACTCTGGAAGTTTGCCATTTTCGAATCGTAAGCGAGTTTCTGGGTTGGCAAAAAGTTTTGGCTGTGTATCGCAAAAGTGAGCCACTTGATTTAGCTGAGTCACTAAATCTCCAATATGATCAAGCATCGCCTGTACTGGTGCAATGATATGAGTCGTCTTAAGTTGGTTTTGCAGTTTTGAGCAGGTTTTAGAGGCTTTCTCTAACCAGTCACTTGCGCCTCTAAGGGTTGCTTGAGCGCTAGAGAAATCTCTGGCAACTGTTGGCAAGTGATGAGCCTCATCGATGACATAAAACATATCTTCTGGTTCAGGGAGGATAACACCGCCACCGAGTTCTAGGTCGGCAAACAATAAACTGTGGTTGACGATTAACACGTCCCAAGTTTCTACATCTTCTCGGGCCTTATGAAACGGACAGTTGTGATGACTCGACATTTGTCTGTGACAAGTGTGTTTGTCGCAACAAATTTGTTGCCATAAAAAATCTGGCAATGGCTGCTTTAATGTATCAATCTCACCATTCCATTTCCCTTCTTGAAAATCTTGATGAATGCCTTTCAATAAATCTATTTGGCTTTGATCTGGTTTTGTTTGCCACATCGCCATTTGTGAGGTGTCTTCCGGGCCTATCATCGCAGCGAGTTTGGCTAGGCAGACATAACGTTGTCTGCCTTTTACTAAGCCGAATTTAAAATCGACACCAGATTGTTGTAAAAAGAAGGGTAAATCTTTATGAAGTAATTGCTCCTGAAGTGCTACTGTCGCCGTTGCAATACAGACCTTTTTCTTACTAGCAAGTGCCAATGGAATGGTGCCTAAAATATAAGAAAGCGACTTACCAATACCAGTTCCGGCCTCACAGACCATAATGCGCCTGTGTTTATCGTAATCACCTGCTAACGTCTTCGAGATTTCTGCAACCATGTAGTTTTGTTCTCTGCGAGAACGAAAGTTTGGCATCGCAGTCGCAATATCTTTATAGATAGTGCGGATCTGAGTTTTGATATGATCCGTTAACATGTATGACCCATTAGCAATCTTTACTTACTAATTCTTTATTGGCTGGTATATGCTGTACATAATAACAGTGATTTTGAATGTTCGGAATAAATAATCGAAGGTTTAGATAAGTCTTATACTTTAAAGGTGGATAATTTGACGTATCTGAGAGTCTCATTTTGGCAGGTAAAAATCATTTGGTTGATGAATAAATGATAATTGCTAGTGAATCACCAGTAAGTTTGCAGTCTAATCTTACTTTAACGTCTGTTAAAGGTAGAGTGTTGACTAGGCATGCTAAGTATCAGCATGGTCGTTTGTTACTGCAATATTTTTTAAAAACGGCTTCAGGTCCTGCGTTAATCGAGATTGAGCAAGCTGAAGTTATTTGTTTTTGCAAACAGTCAGACAGTGCATTTTTACTGCAGCATTTTACTTCAGGCATCCGCATAGAGCCGATAAAACTTAAAAATTTTAGTCATCAACAAGTGTCATGTATTTACCTTAAATCAACCACGGTACAAAAGCAGTTATTGAGGATTGCTAATGATGCAGGCATCGATATCTATGAAGCTGACATTAAAGTGGAGCAACGTTATTTAATCGAACGTTTTATCGCGTTAGATGCTGAATTTATTGCATCTGCGCCACCATTGCAGCAATCGCTGCCTTCATATATAGCGACGAAAGCAAGAAAGGCTGATTTGGATATTCCGTTATCTATGGTTTCACTGGATTTTGAATGTAGCCCGACAGGCGAGCTATATTCTGTGGGTTTATATGGCTCAAAATCTGCACTTGATAATCAATGTGATATATATAAAAAAGTGATAATGGTCGGCAAGCCAACCTTTGATGAAAATAAGCTTGCTGAAAACGAAGACGGTAACTCAAATGCTAAAGCTTATACAAGCTCAAGCGAATATATTCAGTGGGTCGATAACGAAGTTGAATTAATCCATGCGTTAATCCATTGGTTTACTGATTATGACCCTGATGTAATTATTGGTTGGGCTGTGGTGACGTTCGATTTAGCTTTATTATATAAGCGCTGTCAATTACATAGTATTCCTTTGTTGATTGGAAGGGCTAGTACTGAACTTTCATGGAAAGTAGAAGATAAATTCAGGCCTGAAACCTTATCACTTCCGGGCAGAGTTGTGCTCGATGGGATTGATTGGATTAAAGCGGCGTTTTATCAATTCGAACGTTATTCTCTAGAGCATGTGTCTCAGCATCTACTTAATGAAGGTAAAGCAATCGACCATGTTGAAAATCGTGGCCAAGAGATTTGTCACTTATTTGCTAACGATAAACTTGCATTAGCATTCTACAACTTAACTGATTGCCGTCTTGTCTGGGATATTTTTGAAAACACACAACTTCTCGCTTTTGCATTGGAAAGAGCAAAGTTAACAGGACTAGAGTTTGGTCGAGTGGGCGCATCAGTCGCTGCGTTCAATAATTTATACTTACCGCACCTTCATCGCAGTGGTTATGTTGCACCTGCAAGAGCAGCAAGCAAAGGGTTAGAGTCGCCAGGTGGCTATGTTATGGATTCTATACCTGGATTTTATAAAGATGTATTAGTTCTCGATTTTAAAAGTTTGTACCCCTCAATCATTCGCACATTTTTAATCGATCCCAAAGGGCTTATTGAAGCCGAACACCAAACAAAAGAGTTGACTGTACCTGGCTTTTTAGAAGCACAATTTAGCCGTGAAAATCCTATATTACCGCAATTAATTGCAAAGCTAGCTGAGCAAAGAGAGCTCGCCAAAGTTCATAAAGATAAACCACTATCTCAAGCTATTAAAATTATCATGAACTCCTTATATGGTGTTTTAGGGTCTAAAGGCTGTGTATTTCATGATGCGAAGCTTGCTAGTTCGATCACTATGCGCGGTCATCAAATTATGAAGCAAACTAAAAGTTGGATTGAAGCCGAAGGCTATAAGGTTATTTACGGTGATACTGATTCAACCTTTGTCTGGCTTGGTGAAAATCATCAAATACAAGATATAAATTGTGTGGGACAAACGCTCGCTAGACTTGTTACCGAGAAATGGCGACAAACGTGCACCGATAATTATCAAATTGAAAGTTATTTGGAATTAGAGTTTGAGAGCCATTTTAATCAATTTGTCATGCCTACACTCAGAGGTTCAGATGCGGGGAGTAAAAAACGCTATGTAGGTGCGTCAAAAGATAGCGAAGGCCATATAGAGCTGACTTTTAAAGGAATGGAGCAGGTGAGAAGTGATTGGAGCCCAGTAGCTAGAAGGATGCAATACCACTTATATCTTTTACTATTTACACAAGGCGATGTGAAGTCTTATTTGCAGCAACAACTGCAAAAGCTCGAAAAAGGCGAGTTAGATGAGGAGCTGATATTTAGGAAAAGGCTCAAAAGAAATGTTGAGGAATACACTGCTAAATCATCACCACATGTTAAAGCTGCAATCAGATTGTGCCAGATAACTGGAAATGAAAGCGCTGGCAGGCGAGGTAGTATGGTTGAATATCGAATGACGCTTAATGGAGCGCAGCCTATAGAAGCTAAAAATGAAGCGATAGATTATCAATATTATGTCGAAAAACAGATAAAACCCATTGCTGAACCTGTTTTAGCATTGCTAGGTGAGGGCTTTGATAGTCTTAGTAACAATCAAATGATGTTAATTTAGCGTTAATCGATATTGCATTTATGGTTATTCGTTACTATTTTTTAATGGTTTCGTAGTTGATTGTACTGTCTGATGTGTTGTTTTGGTATATTCAGGAGGAAAAAACGCTCATTTCTTTGTTTCGAGATATTTCTGCGTGCTAGCCTTTGATGAAAGGATAATACAAACAAAATGGACTGTTATCAGAAATAATGATGAAAATTAAATGGGAAGGTTTAGCTTGATGAAAAAAACTTTAATCGCTTCAGCACTTGCAGCTGTAATGTTCGTACCAACGGCTTCAGCTATCGAAATCTACAAAGATGATAAAAATTCTGTAGAAATTGGTGGTTTTATTGATGCTCGTGTTTTCCATGGTCAAGATACTACTGAAGTGGTCAATGGTGCATCACGCATTAATTTCGGCTTTGAGCGCCAAATGGGTGACGGCTGGAATACTTTTGCTAAATTAGAGTGGGGCGTAAATCCATTTGGTGACAGTGAAATTATTTATAACAATGACCAACTTTCTTATGAGAATGGCGACTTCCTATCGAACCGTTTGGGCTATGTTGGTGTTAATCATGACACTTACGGTACGTTAACTGTAGGTAAGCAGTGGGGTGCTTGGTACGACGTCGTTTACAACACTAACTACGGTTTTGTATGGGATGGTGATGCTTCAGGTACTTATACATATAACAAAGGCGACGGTTCGGTAAATGGTACTGGTCGTGGCGACAAAACGGTTCAATACCGTAATGCATTTGGTGACTTTAGTTTTGCTGTTCAAGCCCAGTTAAAGCAAGACGAGTTTGACGTGTTATCTGACGGTACTGTTGATGGCGAACCTCCAGTATCTCCAATGATCAATGTTCAACAAACTGTTGCTACAATTGAATATAACAATACTTACGGTTTAGCATTAACTTATCAAGCAACAGATAAATTCGTTGTTACTGCGGGTGTAAACGTAGGTGAATTCAAAGGTTCTACTGTAGAAAACGAAAAAATTGAAGAAACTGATATAATCTACGGTTTGGGTCTAACTTACGGCGGTTGGGATGCTGAAGGTCTATACGCAGCGGCTAACTACAGTAAGCAAGAGTTCCACGATACAGACAATTTAGGCCGTCTGATCTCAGAAGCTTATGGTGTAGAAACGCTTTTATCATACCGTTTTGACAACAATATCCGTGCGTTCCTTTCTTACAATATCTTAGATGCTGGTGATGAGTACAAAGCTGACTACGAAGGTGACACGTTCAAACGTCAGTTCACTGTAGCTGGCTTACATTACATCTGGGATGCTAATACAGTTATTTACTTAGAAGGTCGTATCGATAATAGTGACTTCAGTGGTAGTGAAGAAGCTGCAATGAAGTTATCTGATGATGACGGTATTGGTTTCGGTATTCGTTACACTCTTTAGTAACAAATAGCTTTTCAAACGTCTAAAAACACCCATTTATGGGTGTTTTTTTTTGGCTTCTTAAAAAGGAATATAGTTAAAATGTTAAATGATTGTGTTTACTAGGCTTGAGTTGAGCATTTTTGTCGCTTAAAAATAAAGCAGTCAAAAACATTTTATTAACATCATTGGTTTTCCTTAGTAATTAATAAAGAATAATACTTTCAAGAGCTTGCCTTTTGTTGGTAGTTGAAAGTTCTGTTTGTGTCCATAAAAATGGACATTTTAACTGTGCAAAAGGCTCAGTCACCTCTTATGTTAATGAAACATGTGTTGAATAAATGTTTTATTTGTGATTTTATTGCTCTTGAAATGTAGTAGCGGTGTAATTCGCACACATTCACCAACTTGTCCTTAAACACGTTGGAAAATAAGAAAGATATAAGTCCAGGGAGATTGACAATGCATAAGAATTTATTAGCTAAATCAGTGCGTCTCGCAATGATTAGCGGTGCAGCTGCGGCAGCACTAAGTACACCGGTAGCTTTTGCTGCTGAAGAAGATGAAACAGTAGAGCGTATTGAAGTAACGGGTTCGCGTATTAAGCGTACTGATTTAGAAGGTGCTTCACCGGTAACTACCATTACTGCAGAAAATATGAAGGTAGAAGGTAACTTTACCGTTGCTGATGCACTTCGTAACAGTAACTTGAACTCATTTGGTTCGTTCTCTGAACGTTCAGGTAGTTCAGCACAGTCTCAAGCAACGATCGATTTACGTGGTGCTGGTTCAAGTCGTACCCTAGTACTTATCGATGGTAAGCGTTTTCCTGGTTCACCGACTCTAGGCGGTGCTTCAGCTAACTTGAATGCTATTCCAATGGCTGCAGTTGAAAGAATTGAAATCTTAACAGATGGTGCTTCTTCAACTTATGGTTCAGATGCGATTGCTGGTGTTGTAAACATCATCATGAAAAAGAATTACCAAGGCATTGAATTTAATGTAGGTGGTGGTAGTCGTGACCGTGATGGTGGTCTAACAAGTAAAGAATTCTCAGTTGTCGCTGGTTATGAAATGGACAAAGGTAATATTACTTTTGCATTTGATCATCAAGACCGTGAAGGTATTTCTGATGCTGACCGTGACTTTACTGCAGCAAAAATTAATGGTGACTATGATTCAGCTCAAGCATATGTAGACACTGATGGTTGGTCAATCTATGGCGCTACAATTGCAGCTCCAGATTTTTCTACTACTCAAGCATCTCCTTTGTGTGACGATTTAGTTGCTGAATACGGTGAAAATACTTTCCGTAAAGTCAAAGCAGATACCCATTGGGGAACACCAGGTGCTGAATACTGTATGTTCGCATATGGTAATGTTTCATATAACAAAGCCTCTATTGACCGCAATACTGTTTACGTTGATGCAAACTATGAAATAGCAGAAGACGTTGAGTGGTTTGGTCGTGCAATGGTTACACAAAACTCATCGTTTGGTCGTTACGCTCCTCCAGCTGCAGGTTGGAGTAATATGGCTGCTGATAATCCACATAACCCTTATGATGAAGAAACGTTTGGTTATTTCCGTTGGGTTGGTATTGGTAACCGTGATGGTAAAGTTGATGACTATAACCAAGATTACCTAACAGGTTTACGTGGTTCTATTAGTTCTTGGAATGATGCTACATGGGAATTTTATTACCATCACAACATCGCCGACAACAAATCTATCGGTGAGTATTACCTAAGTTATTCAGGGTTAGCTTACAACCAAGCTAATGATATTGATTTAGGCTCTGAAGCCGGTATCAATAACATGAGAGCGACTACTTTAACTCAAGGTAGAGCGACTTTCGACCAGTACAATGGTGGTATCGGGTTTGATGCATTTGAATTGCCAGGTGGTCAAGCTGCTCACTATTTTGGAATGGAATACTTTGACCAAAACTTCAGTGAAGTTTATGACGCTCAGTCTGAAGCTGGTTTAATCGGTGGTAGTGCGGGTAACTCAGCTGGTGGTGACCGTCAAGTATGGGCAGCTTTCTATGAGGTTGCTCTACCAGTTGTTGATAGCGTAGAAATTAACTTAGCTGTTCGTTACGATGATTATAGTGACTTTGGTGGCAACACTGCTCCTAAAGCGTCAGTAAGATGGCAAGCACTTGATAACTTAGTTGTACGTGCTTCATATTCTGAAGCATTCCGTGCACCAGGTTTGGATCAATTGTACGCAGCAACAACATTTAGTGCTGAAACTGCAACAGATTACGCATTCTGTGAATCTAACGGAATTGCTGATTGTCCATCTGGGCAGGTTGATACATACATTAGTGCTAACGATGAGTTAGGTCCTGAAACATCTGAGTACATTAACTTCGGTGTTGCTTGGGATGTGATTGAAGAGTTTGGTGTTAAAGTTGATTACTTTAACTTAAATATTGATGATGTAATTAGTCAACGTTCAAGCACAAGTGTCATGGAAGGTATTGCTGATGGCACACTTGCACCAACAGACACGTTTTATGTTAACCGCGCACCTAGCACAGGTGGCACTTTAGGTAGAGCACTTGAAGTAGGTACTGGTTATGCTAACAGTGACAAGCTTGAAATCGAAGGTATTGATGTTGCATTAAATAGTGCTTTTGAAACAAGTATTGGTGAATTCAATTTTAACTGGCAAAACAGCTTTATCACTAAGTACATCGTTGAAGATGCTGCTGGTACTGATGCTGTAGATACTGCTGGTTGGGCAGGACAACCTGATTACCGCTCTAACTTCACAGCTATCTACTCAATTGGTGACAATAGCTTCAGCTGGAATGCTAACTACATTAGCTCAACTTATGAAGATAAAGATGAAGGTGAATTGGACGATTGGTTAATTCATAACATCTCTTACAGCTATGATGTAGGCAGCTTTGGACTAATTCGTCTTGCTGTGAACAACCTTACTGATGAAGATCCAGTATTAAGTTCAGATGGTAAGTACGAAGATCCTAGCTTATATAACAACTACGGTCGTGAATATCGTGCTAGTTATACTTTGAAGTTCTAAAATATAAATAAGTAGTATATTTTAAAGGCTCCCTAGGGAGCCTTTTTTATTGAATTTTTTGGAGAGAACATGAGTGACCATTGGAGTGAGTATTGGAATCAAGGTTTTTTAACTTCTTTTGGTGGAGCAATTGATGATAACTATGAGGGAGCACTTAAGCATTATTGGAAAGGCAAATTTTCAGAGTTGGACAATAATTTCAACATGTTAGATATCGGTACAGGTAATGGTGCTATTCCTATGTTACTTAAAAGTTTTGTTGACGGAAATTTATCTGGGAATGTTATTGGTATTGATATGGCCAAAGTGAAGCTGCCTCAAACTTTTGAAAACTCAACTGTTAATATTAAATTACTATCATATATTGATTGTACAAATTTGCCCTTTGATACAAGTTCTTTCGATAAGTGCACTTCACAATTTGCTATTGAATATTCTGATTTGATTCGTTCGTTAAAAGAAGTAAATCGGGTCCTTAAACTTAATGGTGAAGCTAATTTTATTATGCATAATTCTAATTCGTCAGTTATCGAGGTTAATAAAAAAGCAAATAATATCTTACTTAGTCCATATATTGACGAGCTATTTTCTAATATGTCCATGCTTATAAAGAGTATGGGTGAAATAAAGTCAGGGATAGATATTCAAAAAGCTAAGAATGACCCAATTTGTGAACAATATCGACATTCTGTTAATAATTGCATTAAGAATATAATTGATATTGATGAACAGTCTGCAAAAGAAAGTGAGCTAATGGCGTATGTAGGGCAATTCTTTACAAAAGGAATGATGTGGAGTATTGATAAAAAATATGAGTTTTTGGCTTTTGTGGAAAAAGAAATCCTAAGTCAACGTCTTAGGCTAACAGAATTATTATCTGCATCTATTGATCATAAAAAGATAATTACTATTTTAGAAAATTTACCCGTAGGTTTAGTGTTAGTTTCAATAAATGAAGTAAAAGAAGAACATAAGATAATTGCTTGGGAGTTGACTCTTAGGAAAAATGAATAATTAATTTTATTGTTGATTGCTAATGTATATGGGTGTTTATTGAGTAAAATGTATAGAAAATAATCTTTCAATACAAATTGAACAGTTAACTAGTCTTTCCAGTAGTTTTAGATGTTCTCAATTGTTGACACAGGTCAACATTTTGTGAAATGATGCGAGCGGGTCTATGCCTTAGCAGGCATAGAATAGGGAAGAAAAAACTAACAATCACAAGAGAAAGATAGACTTAGTTGCAGCAACAAGGATTAACAATTTAATCTTGGTTGTTACACATTAGTTAAGCTTTCTAATTCACTATAAATTGGTTGGGAACTATGTCCAAGGTAAGCAATAGAACAAAAATCGCTACTGCACTGGTTGGCGCGCTTGCATTAGCTAGCAGCAACTTCGTGATTGCAGATCCTCTAAGCGATGTACAAAAAGCAGATACTAAGATCCATACAGATGCTGCTGCGTCGCAAAATAAAGTTGATAAATATTTCGATCAAGCACAAGACATGCTTTTTGAGTATGGCTCTGTTGCTGACGAACGTGAATCTTTAAAATCATACAACGATTACGTTGCAGGCTTAGTTGCAGACCAAGAAGCAACGATGAAGCTAATTCAAGACGATATCGACGGTGTTGATGCTCTTAGACAAGGTGTTGTTCCTTTAATGTTTAAAATGGTTGAAGCACTAGAGCAATTTATCGCTTTAGATTTACCATTTAATCTTGAAGCGCGTGAAACTCGAGTTCAACGCTTAAAAGATACATTAAACAGTGCTGAAGTAACTTTAGCAGAAAAATACCGTCTAATTCTTGATGCATATAACATCGAGCGTGAATACGGTTCAAAGCTAATTGCTGAAACAGGTCAATTAGAACTAGACGGTAAAGAAATCTTAGTTGATTTCTTAAACTTTGGTCGTGTGAGCTTATACGCTCAAAGCCAAGATCAAAAGTCAGCTTGGATGTACAACGAAGAATCTAAAAGCTGGGATGAGTTAGAAGCTGGTTATCTTCGTAACTTAAGTAAAGCTATTAAACAGGCTCGTGGTCAAGGTGCTCCTGATCTATTCGCCTTACCGATCCCTGCTGCGGAGGCTGCGCAATAATGAAAAAGTTTATTACTACAGCAATCGTTGCTGCAAGCTTGTCTCTAACTTCAGGTATGGTTAGTGCTGCTGACGCACCTAAAACGATTGAACAATTATTACAACAAGTACAAACAGATCGTGCTAACGCTAATAAAACAAACAAAAAGCGTGAAGCTGAATTCTTAAATGAGCGCGGCGATAAAGCTGCACTTTTAAAACGTGAAAAAGCTGCACTAGCAGCTGAAGCTCAACGTGGTAAAGATTTAGCACAAGCTTTCACTGATAACGAACGTAAAATCGCTCAGTTAGAAGAAGATCGTAAAATTGCTTCTGGTGACTTAGGTGAAATGTTCGGTGTTGTTAAAGGTGAAGCTGGCGATTTTGCAGGAAAGTTAGTTAGTTCTAACATTACTGCACAATTCCCTGGCCGTGATGCATTCATTGCTGAACTTGGTGCTCGTAAAGAATTACCTAAAATTGATGAGCTAGAACAATTCTGGGAAGCACAGCTTTTCGAAATGGTTGAGTCAGGTAAAGTTGTTAACTTTGATGGCCAAGTGACAGGATTGGACGGTAACGTTGAATCTACTACAGTTACTCGTGTTGGTGCTTATAACTTACTTGCTGATGGCGAATATGTTGTTTACAACGCTGATTTAGGTTTGATTCAAAAACTATCTCAACAGCCAGGTAGTGCTCAAGTTTCAAGTGTTAAATCATTCACTAGTGCCACTTCTGGTTACGAAAAATTATTCGTTGACCCAGCACGCGGCGTTCTACTAAGTGTATTCACTCAAAAAGCAACCATTGAAGAACGTATCGAAGCTGGTGGGCCAATTGGTTACATCATTATCGGTATTTTAGTACTTGGTGCGCTTATCTCGATTGAACGTTTAGTAACGCTTTACATTGTTGGTTCTAAAGTTAAAGCACAACGTAAAAATATTGATAACCCAGGTAACAACGCTTTAGGTCGTGTACTTAAGGTTTATCATGAAAATAAAGACGTTGATGTTGAAACTCTAGAGTTAAAACTCGATGAAGCTATTTTGAAGGAAACACCAGCGTTAGAAGCTCGTATTTCAATCATTAAAGTACTAGCTGCAATTGCTCCAATGATGGGTCTGTTAGGTACTGTTACTGGTATGATTGCAACCTTCCAAACAATTCAATTGTTCGGTACTGGTGACCCACGTCTAATGGCTGGTGGTATCTCTATGGCATTGATGACTACGGTTCAAGGTCTAGTTGCTGCACTACCATTAATGTTAATGCATGCAATCGTAATTGCACGTAGTAAAACAGTAGTACAAGTTCTTGAAGAGCAAAGTGCCGGCATTATTGCAGACCATGCTGAGAAGAGGGCTGACTAATGATGCTAATCCTGATGGACGTTTGGGACTCTGTCAGGGGCTTCATGGCCACCGGAGGAGATATCCTCTGGCTGGTAGCGGCTGTACTATTCCTAATGTGGGTATTGATGCTAGAGCGCTTTTGGTATGTCAGTTGGGTAGCACCAAAAGAGCATAAAGGTATTATAGACCTATGGAATAATCGAGAGGATTCAACCTCTTGGTATGCGCACCGTATCCGTGAAGCTTGGATGTCCCAAGCAAAACAAGATATGAATGCTCGTATGCTGATGATCAAAACCTTAGTGGCAATCTGTCCGATGATTGGTCTACTAGGTACCGTAACCGGAATGATAGCAGTGTTCGATGTGATGGCAGTTCATGGTACGAGTAATGCTCGTATGATGGCGGCTGGTATTTCAATGGCAACCATGCCAACAATGGCAGGAATGGTTGCAGCACTATCAGGTGTATTTTTTAGCACTCGATTAGATGCAAAAATGAAAATCAGTCTTGAAAAGCTTAAAGATAGCTTGCCGCACCACTAGAGAGAGTATTTAAAATGGCACGTAAAAAGCATTTAAACGTAGAAGAAGAAGCGCAAGTAGATATGACACCGATGCTAGATATCGTGTTTATCATGCTTATCTTCTTTATTGTGACGACTTCGTTCATTAAGCCATCAGGCCTTGATTACAAGAAACCTGAAGCTTCTACTGCGACACAACAAAAATCTGCGAACATCTTTATTGGTGTGAGTAAGACAGGCGTAATTAAGATGGAAAACCGTCAGGTTGACATCGAGCGTGTAACAGCAAACGTAGAACGTATGTTAGCTGAAGCACCTGAAGCGGCTGTTCTAATTGAAGCAGACCAAGAAGCTGAACATGGCCTTGTTGTTAAAGTAATGGACAACGTTAAGAAAGCGGGTATCGATAAAATTTCGATTTCAGCGGGGAAAGACTAATATGCTGAGAGCAATAGTATCACTCATATTAGGTGCTGCTGTTACTTTCGCCTTGTTTATCTTCATGGCCTTCTTGGTCGGTGGCGGCGCAAAGCGCGCCGACACCTCAACTGATTCTCCTATCATTGAGATCAGTATGGAGAAACAGGATACGAAAGTTCAGGATAAGCCAAGGGTTAAACCAAAGCCGCCAGCACCACCTGAGCAACCACCAAAGCCGGAAACTACTCCGCCAGATACGTCATCAGATATTGATACGAACATGGCATTTAACATGAGTGGTGTTGTGGCAGGCGGTGCAAGTACAGGTTTTAAACTCGGTAACATGATGACGCGTGATGGTGATGCAACACCAATTGTACGTATTGATCCTCAATACCCAATTGCTGCAGCACGTGATGGTAAAGAAGGTTATGTACAACTTTCATTTACTATTAATGAATTAGGCGGAATCGAAGACGTTAAAGTTATTAAAGCTGAACCTAAACGTATTTTCGATCGCGAAGCTGTTAGAGCTTTAAAGAAATGGAAATACAAGCCTAAAATCATTGATGGTAAGGCTATGAAGGTTCCTGGAATGACGGTTCAACTAGATTTTACATTAGATAAAGGAGGTCGATAATGCGAACAGTAAATAAACTTGCTAGTGCTTTATTGATAACTTTATGTACTAGTTCACTTTTGGTTGTTTCAACTGCACAAGCTGCAGAGAAATGTCCAATTGATGAACGTCAATCTAGAGCTGTTGGCGCGAGTGCAGGTAAAAAAGTTCAACGTGCATTTGAAAGGTATACAGAAGGTCAGTTAGACGAAGCAATCGAGATTTTACTTGAAGTTAATGCCAAAAATGACTTCGATAAAGCCTATATTGGTCGAATGATTGGTTCTTTTTATGCTGAGAAAGGCCAAATGAGCACGGCTATCAAGTACTTAAAAACAGCTGTTGATGCCGATATTCTTGGTGGTACAGATCATGGTGCAACAATGCGTTTGTATGCTGATTTATTACTACAAGAAAAGCAGTTCAAAGAAGCTATTCCTTACTACTACAAGTGGATGGATTTCACTTGTAAAGTTGACCCAGTTGTTTACCGTCGTATCGGTATTGCATACAGTGAACTTAAGCAGTGGGATAAAGTACTTGAAGTTGCCGATAAGGGTCTTTCCTTAATGGAAAAACCTGATAAAGGCCTTTATCAAATGAAATTGACTTCATACTTCAATCAAAAGAAGTATAAAGAAGCGGTAAAAGTACTAGAAATTATGGTGCCTTTATTCCAAGACGATAAACGTCTTTGGGTACAGCTTGCTCAGTTTTATTTGATGACTGAAGATTACACTAAGTCGCTTGCAACTTATGATCTAGCTTATAAAAATGGTTTTCTAGAGTCTGACGGTAACATTACTCGTTTAGCTCAACTTATGTCGCAAAACGGTGCTCCGTATAATGCAGCTAAGTTATATGAAAAACATATGAAATCAGGACTGATAAAAGAGAATGAAAAGACAATAAAGATTCTCGCTGGTTTCTATCATAATGCTAAGAACTTCAAACAAGCTGCTAAGCTGTATGGACAAGCTGCGGAGCTAACAGGTGATGCTGAATTATACCTTAAGCAAGGTAAAATTTTAGCTATCGCTGAGCTACCAAAGTCTGCTATTCCAGTGTTTGAAAAAGCACTTTCAGCAGGCCTTGATGAGCCAGGTGAAGCAGAACTTGAATTAACATTAGCCCACCTAAGTTTGAAGCAGTATAAATCTGCTTACAAACGTGCGAATCGAGCTGCTAAACACAGCAAGACTAAGAGAAGTGCTAACAGTTATATTTCTTACATAAAAGAAAAAGCTCGGATTAACAATATTACTCTGTAATGGTTAATTCGCAAAAAGCCCCTATTAGGGGCTTTTTTTTTATCTGATATTCTAATAACAATTATCAATTTTTTTTTGTTATTCTCAGTTACAAATTATTACTAACTGCCAACATGCAATATCTTATACATTGCAAATAATAATTACAAAGAACGACAAACAGATTAAGGCATTGACGATTTGTGCCAACATAGGGAAATAATATGCAGAAAACTATACTAGCAGTATCAATTACTTCACTTTTGTTTTTACAAGCTTGTAATGAACAGAAGTCAACAATGCCGAGCAAGCAAGCTAGCTCGAGTGTCTCTTCTGAAGAAGTTATCAAGAAAAGTGCAGCTGATATCTATAATGAAATGGCAGATAATTACTTTAAAGATATTCTTGCTTTAGAGCCAATCTATGCAACATATGTTGGCGTCAACGATTATAATGACAAATTCGGTGGAGCTTTAACTGAAGAGTATCTTAAACAACGTCATGAGCTTAATTCGCGCTACCTAAAGCAAGCTAAGTCACTAGATGTTGACGCATTACCTGAAAACTTACAACTTAGTTTTGATATGTTCATTTACGATCGCCATATGGATTTAGTGGCAGAATCATACCCTGAACATTTTATCCCTATGAACCAATTCTATAGTACTGTGATCAGCATGATCCAATTAGGTAGTGGTGAAAGTGCTCAACCTTTTAAAACTGTAGAAGATTATCAGAACTGGCTTAAGCGTCTTCAAGGTTTTATTAATTGGACTGTATTAGCTCAAGCTAGAATGGATGAAGGAATTAAAAGTAAAGTTGTTCTTCCCAAAGTATTAGTTGAGCGAATTATTCCTCAATTAGACGCGCAATTGGTTACATCTGCAGATAAAAGCTTATTCTATGCACCAATTAATCAACTTCCTGAAGACTTCAGTGCTGAAGAAAAGCTTGCCTTAACAGAAGAATATACAGCGTTAATCCAAGTAGACTTATTGCCTGCTCTTACTCAACTGAGAAATTACTTCAAAGATACATATTTACCACATGCACGAGCATCAGATGGTTGGTGGGGATTACCGAACGGTAAAGAGTGGTATCAGTCTCTAGCAAATAGTCACACTACAACCACAATGCCAGTTGACGAAATTCATCAGATTGGCCTTTCTGAAGTTAAACGTATCTTAACCGAAATGGATTCTGTACGTGAACAAGTTAAATTTGAAGGTGACTTAACAGCGTTTTTCGCCTCTTTAGGCAGCGAACCTCAATATTTCTTTACCGAAAGACAGGGGCTTATTGATGGTTATATGTCTTTAAAAGAAGATATCAATAAAGAGCTGCCTAAGTACTTTAATATCATGCCTAAGGCAGATTATGTTGTTAAACCTGTTGAAGACTTTAGAGAAAAATCTGCAGCAGGTGCTTCGTACCAATCGCCTGCAGTAGATGGTTCACGTCCTGGTGTGTTTTACATCAATACTTATAACCTTAAAGCTCAACCAAAGTGGGGAATGACTACACTATCTTTGCATGAAGCTGCTCCTGGTCATCATTTCCAAATTGCGATAAAACAAGAGCTAACAGGTATTCCTGAATTTCAACGCTTTCAAGGTTACACAGCTTTTGAAGAAGGTTGGGCACTTTATGCTGAATACCTAGGAATTGAAATGGGGTTATTCAAAGATCCTTATCAGTACTTTGGCAAATTATCTGATGAGATGCTTCGCGCAATGCGTTTAGTTGTTGATACTGGCTTGCATGCAAAAGGTTGGAGCCGCGAACAAGCAATTCAATATATGAAAGATAACTCACCTATGGCTGAATCTGACATTATTGCTGAAGTAGAACGTTATATGGCCATACCTGGTCAGGCTCTATCATATAAAATTGGCCAATTAACCATTTTAAAGCTAAGAGCAGATGCTGAAGCAAAACTTGGTGAAAAGTTCGACTTAAAAGCGTTTCATGACCAAATACTCACCACTGGCTCTTTACCTATGGCAGTTATGGAGAAAAAAATAGGTCGTTGGATTGAATCTCAATTGGCAAAGTAGTGAATAGCTGTTAGCTTACCTTTGTGAACCACATATAGGGAGCTTACGCTCCCTATAATTTTTGAAGCTTTTAAATCTACACAAGTAGGAGTACATCATGGTACAGGCAACTGCAAGACACCTTTTAGTTAGCTCAGAAGAGCAATGTGAGCAATTAAAGCAGCAAATTGTTGCGGGTGCAGATTTCGCAGAAATCGCTAAAGCGAACTCATCTTGTCCTTCTGGTGCACAGGGTGGTGAACTTGGTTCTTTTGGCCCAGGTATGATGGTTCGTGAATTTGATGAAGTGGTATTTAGCGCACCATTAAATGAAGTACAAGGTCCAGTTAAAACTCAATTTGGGTATCACCTTCTTGAGGTGACAAGCCGAGGTTGATCAATACTCAACCTAAGAAGGCAGCTTCGGCTGCCTTTTTTGTTTTTTGAAATAGGAAATTAGTTTGTTGTTCTACTAGAAGGGATACTTAATGATCGAGTTGTACACAGATAGGCTTGTTATTAGATCTATGCAAAAAAAAGATTGGCCTAACGTACTTGCACTAAATTCAAATCCATCAGTTCTAAAGCATATCAGGGAAGTGACTTCTGAAGCTGAAATTAAACAAACATTTAATCAACGACTAGAACCCTGGAAATATGACTCTGATAGTTGGCTTACATTAGTTATCGAAACAGTTTCGAGTCATGAATTTGTTGGTTTAACAGGATTTTATCGTGAAAGTGAAGTGATGAATCGTGCAGAAATAGGTTATTTAATATCCCCCAACCAACAGGGGTTAGGTTATGGAACAGAAAGTCTCAAAGCGGTAATCGACTGGGGCGTTTTTCAATTTAATATTAAAAAGTTTATTGGTTATTGTGCAGTTGAAAATGTTGCTTCGGCCAAAGTTATGATTAAAAGCGGCTTCACTCAAGAAGGCTTGCTTAGAGCAAATCATATGATTGGTGACCAACTCATTGATGAATATATATTCGGATTACTGCAATCTGATATCCGAGAATAACTAGCTGTTTCGTTTAAGCTGTTTTAGTAATCACTTATCAAATTAAAAGTGCAAATTCACTATTTTATTGCGGACATCTATCACATAATAGGCAATACAATTGAAAACTATTCTCGTTTACGCTTATAAAACATGATCTATGTAAAAGTATTGCGTTAATGGCTCATATAAAATCACTTAATAAATATTTTTGAACGCAAGGTGGATGTCTAATGAAGCTCAGTGAACTTAATCCCGGAGACTCGGCGAAGATTGCTGAAATCGGTCAACTTTCTTTACCTCAAACAGTAAAGCGTAAGTTGTTATCAATGGGGATTACACCTCATACAGCGTTCAGAATGTTACGAAGAGCTCCAATGGGCTCTGGTGTTGAATTAGAGTTACGTGGCAGTCGTTTATGTATGCGCCGTGATTTAGCGGATATTATTGAGGTGGTAGTAACAAATGACTAAAGAATTTCATTGCGTAACGGTAGGCAACCCAAATGCGGGAAAATCCACTCTATTCAATGCATTAACAGGCTCAAATCAACAAGTTGGCAACTGGTCAGGTGTAACTGTTGAGAAAAAAACGGGTTACTTCACTTTAGATAATACCAATGTTCACCTTACTGATTTACCCGGTATTTATGATTTATTGCCAGCGGGTAACAGCTGCGACTGTTCTTTAGATGAGCAGATAGCGCAACAGTATCTTGCTGAGCAACGAGTTGATGGCATTATCAACTTAGTTGATGCGACTAATATTGAAAGACACCTTTATTTAACAGTACAACTTAGAGAGCTTGGTGTTCCTATGGTTGTGGTTTTAAATAAGATTGATGCAGCTAAAAAGTTGGGTATCACGACTGATTTAGAATCAATGAGTAAAGAGCTTGGCTGTCCAGTGATAGCGGTGTGTTCTAGAGAAGAAGCTGATGTTAAGCGGGTTCAAGATCAGGTTTTAAGATTGCTAAATGGCGAAATAACAGAGTCGCCATTAATGCTTGATTACGATGAAAGCATCGAGTCAGGCGTTAAAACGTTACAGCAACATTCGGATGACTTAAGCCGCGGCCGTGCATTAGCCATGTTAGGTAATGGTAATGGCTGTGGTCAATGTGATAGCACCAGCTTAAAAGATGTTGTGAATGAATGTACTCAAATCGCAGAACAATCTGGAACTGATATCGAAGTATTAGTGGCGACTACTCGTTTTGATTTTGTTCAAAAAGTATTTGATAGCTCAGTCAATGTTGCAGGCCATGAAAGTGCCAGTGATAAATTAGATAAAGTATTACTTCATCCCGTTTTAGGTGTACCTGTATTCCTATTCGTTATGTATTTGATGTTCATGTTTAGTATCAACGTTGGTAGCGCCTTTATCGACTTCTTTGATATTGCAGCAGGTGCAGTTTTTGTTGATCAATTTGGTGCGCTGCTAGAGTCTATTGGCTCTCCAGTTTGGTTAGTAACCATTTTAGCGGGTGGTATCGGCCAAGGTATTCAAACGGTCGCGACATTCATTCCAGTTATCGCTGCGCTATTTTTAGCGCTTTCTGTGCTTGAAGCTTCTGGTTACATGTCTAGAGCTGCTTTCGTCGTTGATGGTTTGATGCGCCGCATCGGGTTACCAGGTAAAGCTTTTGTTCCTATGATTGTCGGTTTTGGTTGCTCAGTACCTGCAATTATGGCTACTCGTACATTAGGTAGTGAAAGAGAACGCATCGTTACTGGGATGATGGCACCATTTATGTCTTGTGGCGCACGTTTACCGGTTTACGCATTATTCGCTGCTGCATTTTTCCCTGACTCAGGACAAAACCTTGTATTTTTATTGTATATCATCGGTATTTTAGCCGCTGTAGGTACGGGATTATTGTTACGTAGCACAGTATTACCAGGCAGTAGCAGCGCAGTTGTAATGGAACTACCAAGCTATGAAATGCCAAAACTTAAAGCTGTTTTTTCTCGTACAACAAAACGTACTAAGAGCTTTATTTTAGGTGCAGGTAAAACCATTGTTATCGTAGTGACCTTACTTAACTTTATTAATGCAATTGGTACTGATGGCAGCTTTGGACATGAAGACAGTAAAGAATCTGTCTTAAGTGTGTTAAGTCAAAAAGTAACGCCACTATTCTCGCCAATGGGTGTAGAACAAGAAAACTGGCCAGCAACTGTTGGTATCATCACAGGTATCTTTGCTAAAGAAGCGGTTGTTGGAACGTTAAATAGCTTGTACTCTGATCCAGCTGATGGTGAAGAAGAGCTAGCCAGTCTTTCTGAAAGCTTTTCTGAAGCACTCGCGACAATTCCTGAAAACTTATTTGGTATTGCGCCAGAAGATCCATTGTCATTAGATGTTGGTAACGTTGAAAATATTGAGGAAGCAGCAGAAGAGCAGGGTGTTGATCGTTCAACCTTTAGTGCACTTCAAGCTGGTTTTACAACTAAGGTAGCTGCGTTTTCATACTTATTATTTGTTTTGCTCTATACTCCGTGTGTTGCGGCTATGGGCGCACTAGTAAATGAATTTGGCAATAAGTGGGCACGTTTTGCTGCTTTATGGACGTTTGCTTTAGCTTACGGCAGTGCGACAGTTGTTTACCAAGGGGCAAATATTGCTAAGCACCCTGTACAGTCGGTGAGTTGGATTTCGTTCTTCACTATTGCGTTAGTAGGCTATTACATGTGGCTTAAGAAGCAAGGTAAAAAGAACCAGCAAATTATTCCTGGCGTAAGAGTTATCACTGAATAAGGCTTTTTAATGTTCAATTTAAAACCAGCATTTTAATAAATGCTGGTTTTTTGTTTTTAGACTATTATTTTTATCAAACAGGCATTGTAACTCGCGTAAAACTGTAGGATCATCGAAGGTCATATAATTTTACCATCGTGCACTAAGAGGAACTCCATGAGTCAAGTGGACAACGAAGTACGTCCTAGTAACTTCATACGTAATATCATTGATGAAGACTTAAAAAGTGGTAAGCACAACAGTGTGCAAACCCGATTCCCGCCTGAGCCAAATGGTTTTTTACACATTGGTCATGCTAAGTCTATTTGTTTAAATTTTGGTATTGCAAAGGATTATCAAGGTCAGTGTAACTTACGCTTTGATGATACGAATCCTGAAAAAGAAGACATCGATTATGTTCATTCTATTCAAGATGACGTTCGTTGGTTAGGCTTCGATTGGTCTGGTGAAATTCGTTATTCGTCTAACTATTTTGATCAACTGCATCAATATGCGGTTGAGTTGATCACTAAAGGGTTAGCTTACGTTTGTTTCTTAAATGCAGAAGAGACACGTGAATACCGTGGTACCTTAAAAGAGCCAGGTAAGAATAGCCCATACCGTGATACTTCCGTTGAAGAAAACATAGTGCTCTTTGAAAAAATGCGCAAAGGTGAATTCAAAGAAGGTGAATGTGCTCTTCGTGCAAAAATCGATATGGCTTCACCGTTCATGTGTATGCGTGACCCTGTGATTTATCGTATTCGTTTTGCGCACCATCATCAAACAGGTGACAAGTGGTGCATCTACCCGATGTACGATTTTACTCATTGTATTTCTGATGCGATTGAAAATATTACTCACTCGTTATGTACATTAGAGTTCCAAGACAATCGCCGTTTGTATGATTGGGTATTAGATCATTTAGATGACTTTAACTTACCAAACCGTACCAGACAGTATGAATTTTCAAGATTGAATCTTGAATACACTATGATGTCAAAGCGTAAGCTAAATGATTTGGTTACTCGCAACATAGTAAATGGTTGGGATGATCCTCGCATGCCGACTATTGCAGGGTTACGCCGTAGAGGTTATACACCTGCTTCTATCCGTGAGTTTTGTCAACGTATTGGCGTGACAAAGCAGGAGAACTTAATCGAAGGTGGCGTGCTTGATGCGTGTATTCGTGAAGAGTTAAATGAAAATGCCCCGCGGGCAATGGCTGTGCTAAAACCGATCAAAGTGATTATTGAGAATTATCCATCAGAATCGCCAGAAATCATTAATGCACCAATGCACCCTAACAAGCCTGAAATGGGAACGCGTGAGTTAGCATTCGGTAAAGAGTTATTTATCGATGCTGAAGATTTCCGCGAGTCAGCGAACAAACATTTCAAACGTTTAGTATTAGGCAAAGAAGTACGTTTACGTAACGCTTATGTCATTAAAGCTGAACGTTTTGACCAAGATGACGAAGGTAATGTCACTACTGTTTATTGTACTTATGACAATGAAACATTAGGCAAGAACCCAAGTGATGGCCGTAAAGTAAAAGGTGTGATTCATTGGGTTGAAGCTTCAACAGCTAAACCTGCAGAGTTTCGTTTATATAATCGTTTGTTTACTGAAGCAACTCCAGCAGCATTCGAAACACTAGACGAAGTTATAAATACTGAATCATTAGTGGTATTACAAGGTGTTGCTGAAGCGGGTCTTGTAAACGCACAAGCTGAAAAAGCTTATCAGTTCGAACGTGAAGGTTACTTTTGTGCAGACAGTAAAGACTCTTCAAAAGAACATTTAGTGTTTAACTTAACGGTTCCATTACGAGATTCTTTTGCATAAGAAGGCGATATTGCTTTTTGTTTAGATAAAGAAATGCCAGAGCGAAAGCTCTGGCATTTTTGTTTTTAAGTGAGAATCCATCACCTGAATTTATTGATTAGCTGATATTAAATGAAGTGGTGCATCGTCACTTAAATAAGCCTCATCAACTTGATCTAATTTATTAAAGCGTATCATCCCTTGAATACCATCAATATAAGCTTGACCACGCTCAGAGTATCTATCTAAGGTGTTGGCTAACTCTAACCCTGTTATTGGCTGTTTATCAGCTCTTAAGTCTCTTCTAAGCTCACGTAACTTTATATAGGCAGCGTTAGTATTAATATTGAGCATATAACCTTCAACAGATGCTTGAGGGGTATCAAATCTTGCTAAACCATAGTTACCTAGCTCCTTTCGTTGTTGCTTAGGGATCATTCCGTTACCACTGAAATCCCATTGGCCAAAGAAAGCATTACCCTCTAAAGTAAATCTCGATGTTGCCCAACCACTTTCTTCTGCAGCTTGTGCTAGTACCAGTGAAGGCGGCATGATATCAACACGCTTCAATAATTGTTGGCGTTGCTCTTCGGTTATTGACTCTAAAGTTTCGCTAGTGATTCTGTATTTTCTTGCTATAGCGGTTAATTTAGCATCATCGAGTCTAGCGAGTTTGACAACTTCTCTTTCTGCTGTGATGTTTTCATTACTAATGAGGATCAGTGGGGCCATAAGCCTAAAGAAAACCATTTTTTTTAGTTGTACTGGTATTTCATTCGAAGTCTGCTGCCATTTCTCGCTAACACGTTCGAAGCTCAGTCTAGGGACTTCACGGACACCTGCTTGCCAGCTTTCAGTGTTGTAATTGAGGGTATCAAATAGGGCGATAAGCTCATCTAAGGAATTCAAAGTAATATCTTTAGCTTGTTTCGGGGGAGAGCTTTTAGTAGAGATTTTTGTTTCAGAAGCAAGTTTTTGAGATTTATCTTGCTGGTGATCTGGTATTGGTGATGAAGACTTCACCCAATAGTTAATAGCAAAAAGGCTCATCAGGAGTATTATAACAAAGAGTATTTTTTGATAAGTGTTTTTGGTCATATTGCATCCTAAAGACTGTTGCAGGTTTTTGTACAAAGTTGAGCGTATTGTAAATGCGACAAAATTTGTGGTTTTATTTAATGAATTTAGTGAAAACGAGATGAAAACACATTAAAAAAGGCGCGTAAGCGCCTTTAATTATAGTTTAAAAATACTTATTGCATCATAGGGCCAAAACCTAAGCTCCATAAGATGACACTACTTCCCATTAGGCCGACTAACAGAACTAATCCTGCCGTAACGACTGAACTTGCGTAGATAAACCCTTTTTCTTCAGGAATATTCATAATGATTGGAACACCTGCATAGAGTAAATATACCGAGTAAGCTAAGCCTGCAAGGCCAACTAACATAATAAACCAAAGCACAGGATAAAGTACCGAAATACCAACCATAAATAATGGTGTCGCAGTGTATGCGGCAAGTTCTAATGCTTGGGTAAATGTTGGTGATGCATCAAAGGTTTTTGCCATCCAAAAAGATAAGTATGCTAATGCCATCACACCACCGATAAGGCCGAAATACATCCCTACCGACATAAACATTGCACTTTGTGGTGTCAAAAATAGTGGGTCACCATTTGCTGGATGCCAACCAATGTAAGCTGTCGCTATAAAGCTGCATACTGCAGGAATTAATGCGATGAGTAATATATGACTGAGACTGCTTTTTACTGCCTCATGATTGCGTTCAATTGTTTTCCACTCTTGTTTCGGATGAGTGTAAAGCCCCATTAAGTGATTTAGTATCATAGTTATTATTATCCTTGTTTAGCATTCATACATTAGCTCGCCAAACTGCAGACGAACTGATCATAGTCCCATATATCAATCGACTTAATCAGCTCCAGATCTACTCAATATCCTTTAGTCATATATTGAGTAGTAACTTCATCCCTTACGAAGTTCATCCATTTAAGTAGATTGAAATACAACTTTAGCAACTATTGTTACGAAGATGTATAGACTATTTATTGAACATAAGCATCGATTCGTCAAGGGTTAATCGTGTTTTATCTGTAGAAATATCCTCAACGAAGGTAAAATACGTTCAAACCCTAACAAAAGTTTAAAATCACATGCAGCAATTATTGGCGCCCATTTATCGTTTTTTAAAGTGTGAGACCCCTGATAGTTGGATTAACAAAGCGAGTCATTCTGATAATTTATCCATTATTCTACGAGATCATTTGCTTTGTGAACTTAAAGCCGCCCAAAGCGCCATGTTTCTTATTCGTAAATATGCAGTTGATAAAGAAAGTGCGAATCGACTTACGCAGTGGGTAAAACCTTACGAAGAGTTTGCTTACAAACGTGTGGGTGATTTAGCAAGCTTAAAGGGCAAAAGTAATATCACTAAGCAAGTCACCGTAAGGGATAATTGTCCCTATGGACAAGACCTTGTTGATAAAATGGTGCTACTGATAAAAGAAGAGTTGCACCATTTCTATCAAGTTATGGAGCTAATGGATAAGAAGAATGTGCCTTATGAACTTTTAGAAGCTGGGCGTTATGCTAAAGGAATGATGAAGCATGTTAAGACTTTTGAGCCTGATGCATTAGTTGATAAGTTAATTATTGGAGCGTTTATTGAAGCAAGATCGTGTGAGCGTTTTGCCAAACTTGCTCCACACCTCGATGCTGACTTAGAAAAATTTTATATCTCTTTACTTCGCTCAGAAGCCCGCCATTATCAAGACTATTTATCACTTGCAGAGTCTATTTCTGGTAAGGACATCAGTGAAAGGGTCGCTTTTTTTGCGCAGGTGGAAGCTGATTTAATTTTACTTCCTGACGAAGATTTTAAGTTCCATAGTGGCTTGCCAGTGTAATACTTAAGGCAATAAGTTTAATCAGAGTGAGATTGGTAACTATAAATGATGACTTAGTCCGTATATTGATTGGCTGGGTATAAAAATTATCCGCAACTAGAGCTGATTACTTTTTAGCAGAGAAGGGCAGTTGTTGTAATTCAGCACTGTCTTTATTTACAATCAAAATACTACCTTGATCGTACCAATCACCAACAACAATACGTTGCTTATTATCATCTAATTCATGAATAGCTGGGCGATGAGTGTGCCCGTGGATCATTCTTTGGGTATGGGTATTACCTAATAAGGCATCAACGGCAGACTGTTCTACATCCATGATGACATAGCTTTTATCTTGATTTCCACTTTGGCTTTTATGCCTGATATCTGCAGCGATTTTTTGTCGAGTCGATTTTGGTAAGTGACAATAAATCCATTTAACGATTGCTGAGTTTCTAAAGCGGCGGAAGCGTTGGTAAGACTTATCTAGGGTGCATAAACTGTCACCGTGTAGCACTACAGTTTGGATGCCGTATAAATCGAGTACTTTGATTTCAGGTAATAACTGCATACCAGATTTGGCTGCAAATTCTTTACCTACCATAAAATCACGATTGCCATGAATGAAGTAAACTGGCATTCGCTTAGATACTTGTTTGATATGTGTAGCAATGTCATCAGTAAAAGGCTCAGCAATATCATCGCTGGTCCACACTTCAAACAAATCACCGATAATGTACATGGCTTCAACTTCAGATAAATCTGAATTGAGGTAGTCAATAAAGGCTTGAGAGATATCAGGACGATCGGCACTTAAGTGCAAATCGCCCATAAATACAGTGTGCACTATAGCTTATTCAGCAATGCTAGCACTGTTGATTACCACGGCTTCTAGTGGCACATCTTGATGCATACCACGGTTACCCGTGCTAACACCTTTAATTTTCTCAACGATGTCTAAGCCTTCAACCACTTCAGCAAATACACAGTAACCCCAGCCTTGACCGGTTTCTGCTTTATGATCTAAGAAAGTGTTGTCGCTAACGTTGATGAAGAATTGCGCCGTTGCTGAATGTGGATCAGAAGTACGCGCCATTGCTAATGTACCGATTTTGTTCGATAAACCGTTGTTAGCTTCGTTTTTGATAGCTGCGTTAGGTGTTTTCTGAACCATATCTTCAGTAAATCCACCACCTTGTACCATAAACCCGTCAATAACGCGGTGAAAAACTGTGCCGTCATAGAAACCGTCTTTAACGTACTTGATGAAGTTTTCAACAGTAAGAGGCGCTTTTTCAGCATTAAGAGCAATTTTGATATCGCCCATGTTGGTGTGCAAAGTGATCATATTTAAATACCTAGAAAAAAATTGTTGCGCGATTCTAACTTATCTAACGTGAGGCTTAAAGTGCAGTGTTCAAAACAGTGTTGCTCATGATAGACTTTGATCTAATTATATTGGTATCAAAACGAGTAAAAGAGAACCATCGATGTTGAAAATTTACAATAGTATGAGTCGTGAAAAGCAAGAATTTAAACCGATTAACCCAGGCAAGATTGGCATGTATGTATGTGGTATCACCATATATGATTTATGTCACATTGGTCATGGTCGTACTTTTGTTTCTTTCGATATGATTGTTCGTTATTTACGTTACAGTGGTTTTGACGTGAACTACCTACGTAACATCACTGACGTTGATGATAAAATCATTAAGCGCGCCGCTGAAAATAAAGAAAGTTGTGATTCATTAACTGAGCGATTAATTGGCGAAATGCACAATGATTTTGACTCACTAAATATGATGCGTCCTGATTTTGAACCAAGAGCGACGCTGCACATCGAAGAAATCATTGAAATGGTGCAAACACTTATTGCTAAAGATCATGCCTATGTATCTGAAAGCGGTGATGTACTGTTCAGTGTGTCTTCGTTCGCTGAATATGGTCGTTTGTCTGGTCAAAACCTTGAACAACTTCAAGCTGGCGCGCGTGTTGAAGTAGAAGACACCAAACGTGACCCTATGGACTTCGTTTTGTGGAAAATGTCTAAACCTGGTGAACCAACTTGGGAATCGCCATGGGGACCAGGTCGTCCTGGTTGGCACATTGAATGTTCAGCAATGAACAGCAAGCATTTAGGCGAGCATTTTGATATTCATGGTGGCGGTAGCGATTTACAGTTCCCACATCATGAAAATGAGATTGCACAATCATGCTGTGCACACGGCTCACAATATGTGAACTACTGGATGCATACTGGCATGGTCATGGTCGATAAAGAGAAAATGTCTAAATCATTAGGCAACTTCTTTACCATTCGTGATGTATTAGCGCATTACGATCCTGAAACTGTTCGTTATTTCTTGCTATCAGGGCATTACCGTAGTCAGTTAAATTATTCAGAAGATAATTTGAAGCAAGCTAAATCAGCTCTAGAGAGAATTTATACCTCACTAAAAGGCTTAGACTTATCTGTTACTGCTGCGCCTGCAGAAGCCTTTATTGCTAAGTTTAAAACGGCAATGGATGATGATTTTAATACGCCAGAAGCTTATTCAGTTATTTTCGAAATGGTGCGTGAGATTAACCGCTTAAAACTAATCGATATGGCACAAGCAAGCGCACTCGGTGTCAGCCTTAAATCATTAACGGATGTTTTAGGTCTAATCAATCGTGATGTTGATGCTTTCTTCCAAGGTGAAGGCAGTGATGACGAAGTCGCAGAAATTGAAGCGTTAATCGTTGAGCGTAATCGTGCTCGTGCTGAAAAAGACTGGCCTGCTGCTGATGCAGCTCGCGATAGATTGAATGCGTTAAACGTTGTCTTAGAAGATGGCGAAGAAGGCACAACTTGGCGTAAAAAGTCTTAATAAGCGATAAGACAGGACTGAATAACTCAGTAGAGTTTTAAATCAATGTAATAAAATGTTGCTTACTCAGTTGTTATCTTAATCCAAAAAAAAGCCTGCAAATATGCAGGCTTTTTTATTTCATTTGGTCTTGATAATCAGCTTAAATACTTATGAAGCTTATTATCACTAAATGGATTTAATTAGTCGTGGTATTGCTCAGCAGCATATAAGGTGTTTTCAAGTAAGCTTGCAATTGTCATTGGGCCTACACCACCTGGTACAGGGGTAATGAATGCAGCTTTCTCGGCTGCAACGTCAAATTCAACATCACCAACAAGTTGACCACTCTCAAGGCGGTTAATACCCACATCAATGACAATAGCACCTGGCTTAATCCAATCACCTGGGATAAACCCAGGTTTACCCACAGCGACAACCAGCAAATCCGCTTGGCGAACTTTTTGCTCAAGGTTTTTGGTAAAGCGATGACATGTTGTGGTTGTACAGCCTGCTAGCAATAACTCTAATGTCATTGGACGACCAACAATATTAGATGCGCCAACGATAGTGGCATCAAGTCCGTAGGTATCAATACCTGTTGACTTGATTAGGGTAATAATTCCTTTTGGCGTGCATGAACGTAGTACAGGGATACGCTGGGCTAATCTACCAACATTATAAGGGTGGAAACCATCGACATCTTTGTCTGGCCTGATGCGCTCGATGACCTTTGAGTCTTCAATATGATCAGGTAAAGGTAATTGTACTAAGATGCCATCGATTTTTGGGTCTTCATTACATTGATCAATTAGTGCTAATAATTCAGCTTCGGTTGTTGTAGTTTCAAGGTCATATGAATACGATTCAAAACCGACTTCTTCACATGCTCGGCGTTTGCTGCCAACATATACTTGTGAGGCGGCATCAGCGCCAACCAGAATCACTGCTAGACCTGGAACACGTTTACCAGCCGCTTTACGCGCCAATACTTTTTCTTTTAATGAGGTTCTAATAGATTGAGCTATCGCTTTGCCATCAATATTTTGGGCAGTCATGAGTGTATAGTTTCCTTTATATGGCGCGATTGAGATGATTTTAAACGAGGCGTATTCTACCAGTCAGGCATAGGCATGTCATGATTAATGGCTAAACGATTTATTAAAAACAGAATTTTTTGTTTGTAAAAACAGCAGCTGAACCAGTTTGCAAAAAAAATCGTTGACGATAGTAAAGTGACTCGTTAATATGCGCCCCGTTCTCACAGATAAGCCGTTAAGTACTAACTTAAAACTAACTGTTGAAGACATCTCGGTGATTAGCGCAGCCCGGTAGCGCATCTCGTTTGGGACGAGAGGGTCAGAGGTTCGAATCCTCTATCACCGACCAATTTTATATTTGTAAAGCTAATGTTTTGCGAATAAGCTTGATACATTAATTGAACACCAAATCAATTGATTGTGACAGCGGGTTATTCAGATTAGATTTGTAAACCATGCGCCACTAGCTCAGCTGGATAGAGCAACGCCCTTCTAAGGCGTGGGTCTCAGGTTCGAATCCTGAGTGGCGTACCAAATTATGGTGATTGTAGCTCAGTTGGTAGAGCCCCGGATTGTGATTCCGGTTGTCGTGGGTTCGAGCCCCATCAGTCACCCCAAATTTTGCATTAAAAATGCACGATTGTAGAGAAAGCGACCTTAGGTCGCTTTTTTTATGTCTAAAATCCCCACATAACCCCGTTTTCACACTCGACTCAGCAGTAAACCGTCGCTATAATGTCGCGTCTTGATAAATATCTAATACGAATTATTACGGGTAATGGCGCTGAAAAGCTGCTGTATCGCACTTTTATTAGAAAACATTAATAATCAAGAAACGAATATTTAATAGTTGAGGTTTCGACTATTACAAAGGACGTCAGACATATTTCGAGGTAAAACAATGCAAGTTTCTGTTGAAACAACTCAAGGCCTAGAACGTCGCCTAACAATTTCTGTTCCTGCTGAACAAATTGAGAAATTAGTTAAAGACAACTTATTACGTGAAGCGAAACGTGCAAAGATTTCAGGTTTCCGTCCAGGTAAAGTACCAGTATCTGTGATCAACCAACGTTACGGCGCAGCAATCCGCCAAGACGTTACTGGTGAAGTTATGCAACGCAACTTCATCGAAGCTATCATGGCTGAAAAATTAAACCCAGCTGGCGCGCCAGTTTTCGCACCAGGCGAAACTGAAGGCGAAAACTACGTATTCGTAGCGACTTTCGAAATCTACCCAGAAGTGGAACTAACTGGTTTAGATGCAATCGAAGTTGAGCAGCCACAAGCTGAAGTTAACGACGCTGACGTTGACACTATGATTGAAACTCTTCGCAAGCAACACGCTACATTCGCTGTAGTTGAAACTGCTGCTGAAGAAGGTAACAAAGCTAAAATGAACTTCGTAGGTTCTGTTGATGGTGAAGAATTCGAAGGCGGAAAAGCTGATGATTTCGAACTAGAGCTTGGTAGCAACCGTATGATCCCTGGCTTCGAAGCTGGTGTTATTGGTCATAAAGCAGGTGATGAATTCGAAATCGAAGTGACATTCCCTGAAGATTACCATGCTGAGAACTTAAAAGGTAAAGCGGCTAAGTTCGTTATTACTCTTACTGAAGTTCAAGCTGCAGAATTACCAGAAGTTAACGATGAGTTTGCTTCTTTATTCGGTATCGCTGAAGGTGGTTTAGAAGCACTTAAAGCTGAAATCCGCAAAAACATGACTCGTGAACTTGAACAAGCGCTTAAAGCAAATGTTAAAGAGCAAGTTATTGAAGGTTTGTTATCTGCAAACGAAATCACTATCCCTAAAGCATTAGTAGACGGTGAAGTTAATGTTCTTCGTCAACAAGCAATGCAGCGCTTTGGTGGCCAAACTGAAAACATGCCTGAGCTTCCAGCTGATTTGTTCACTGAACAAGCTGAGCGTCGTGTTAAAGTAGGTTTACTTTTAGGTGAAGTGATCAAAACTAACGAACTTCAAGCTGAAGACGAACGTGTTCAAGGTCTTATTGCTTCAATGGCTTCTGCATATGAAGATCCAAGTGAAGTTGTTGAATACTACAATGGCAACAAAGAGCTTATGCAAAACATGCGCAACGTAGCGCTTGAAGAGCAAGCTGTTGAAGTTCTATTAAAATCATCAAAAGTTACTCCAAAAGAAGTCGCTTTTGAAGAATTTATGAACAAGGCAACAGGTAAAGCGTAACCTTCGCTTGACTTGATTGGCGGATCGCCATTTAATGGCTCGTATGAGGTTCCTCATACGAGCCATTTTTATTTTAGGGAAGCATAAAATGCATAAAGCGCCAGAATCTGTACTCAATGCTCTTGTACCTATGGTTGTTGAACAAACGGCTAAAGGTGAGCGTTCATATGATATTTACTCTCGTTTATTAAAAGAGCGAGTAATTTTCTTGGTTGGCCAAGTGGAAGAACACATGGCTAATTTGATCGTGGCGCAATTATTGTTCCTAGAATCAGAAAGCCCAGATAAAGATATCTCAATTTATATCAATTCACCTGGTGGTTCTGTTACTGCTGGTATGGCAATTTACGACACGATGCAATTCATTAAGCCTAATGTAAGCACGGTATGTATTGGCCAAGCTTGTAGCATGGGTGCATTCTTATTAGCAGGTGGTGCTGAAGGAAAACGTCATTGTCTACCTAATTCACGTGTGATGATCCATCAGCCACTAGGTGGGTTCCAAGGACAAGCATCTGACATTGCTATTCATGCTCAAGAAATCTTAGGCATTAAGAATAAATTGAATGAAATGTTAGCTGAACATACTGGCCAGCCATTAGATGTTATCGAGCGTGATACTGACCGTGATAACTTTATGAGTGCGCAAGAAGCTGCTGATTATGGTTTAGTTGATTCAGTTTTTGAAAAGCGTAGCTGATCTTTAGGCCTGAGTACGCTATTCTGTGATGAATAGCGTATAAAAAATATTTGACTGTTCCTGTGTAGGTGAATAAATGCACAGATGGTTTTTTGAAAACAGTGAACAGGCTGCAACAGAGGTAGGGTAATGGGCGATAATAAAAGTACCGGTGACAGTGGCAAACTACTGTACTGCTCTTTTTGCGGAAAAAGCCAACATGAAGTTAGAAAGCTAATCGCTGGACCTTCAGTATATGTTTGTGACGAGTGTGTCGAGCTTTGTAATGACATCATTCGCGAAGAAATTAAAGAAATATCGCCTAAGCGCGATCATGATAAGTTACCGACGCCGCACGAATTGCGTACTCATCTCGATGATTATGTTATTGGTCAAAATCAGGCTAAAAAAGTCTTGTCGGTGGCGGTATATAACCACTATAAACGTTTGCGTAATGGCACACCGATTGAAGGTGTTGAATTAGGTAAAAGTAACATTTTGCTTATCGGTCCAACCGGTAGTGGTAAAACGTTATTGGCTGAAACACTAGCGCGTTCTTTAGATGTGCCATTTACTATGGCTGATGCGACAACATTAACTGAAGCTGGTTATGTTGGTGAAGATGTTGAAAACATCATTCAAAAACTACTTCAGAAATGTGACTATGACGTTGAGAAAGCTGAACGTGGTATCGTTTATATTGATGAAATCGATAAAATTAGCCGTAAATCTGATAACCCTTCAATTACACGTGATGTGTCTGGTGAAGGTGTTCAGCAGGCACTGCTAAAATTGATTGAAGGTACTGTTGCTTCAGTTCCACCGCAAGGTGGTCGTAAGCATCCGCAGCAAGAGTTTTTACAGGTTGATACCTCTAAAATCTTATTTATCTGTGGCGGTGCGTTTGCTGGACTTGAGAAAGTCATTGAGCAACGTGGGCTAACAGGTACTGGAATTGGTTTTGGTGCTGAAGTCAAAGGCGAAGCTGATAAGACCACGATTTCACAAACGTTAGGTAAAGTTGAACCAGAAGATTTAATTAAATTTGGTTTGATCCCTGAATTTATCGGCCGTTTACCAGTTGTTGCGACGCTAACAGAGTTAGATGAATCTGCATTGGTACAAATTTTATCTCAACCTAAAAATGCACTGACTAAACAGTATGGTGCGTTGTTTGAGATGGAAGAGGTTGAACTTGAGTTCCGTGAAGATGCACTTAAAGCCATTGCTCACAAAGCAATGACGCGTAAAACAGGTGCTCGTGGCTTACGGTCTATCATCGAAGATATCTTATTAGATACTATGTATGACATTCCTTCAGTAGAAGGTGTAATAAAAGCCGTTGTTGATGAATCAGTTGTGAAAGGTGAGTCTGCACCTATCTTGATTTATGAAAACACTGACAGCCAAGTGGCTGGTGGCGAACAATAAATAGCCGCTTTTAGCAGTTTATGAAAAATAAGGAGTCCATCGGGCTCCTTTTTTCGTATTAAGCATTGAAACTTCAAGAAACATCCCAATATACTGATTATAAAATCCATTCATCAAACGGAATCGAACTATGACCCAAGAGCGTGAAGCGCATATCGAACTCCCCGTGCTGCCACTTCGAGATGTAGTGGTTTATCCCCATATGGTAATTCCGTTATTCGTCGGACGAGAGAAATCAATTCGATGTTTAGAATCGGCAATGGAACAAGATAAACAAATTTTATTGGTCGCACAGAAAGAAGCTGATTTAGACGAACCAACAAAAGATGATATTTTCGAAATTGGTACTGTAGCGTCAATTTTACAATTACTTAAATTGCCTGATGGCACTGTTAAAGTATTAGTTGAAGGCGGTCAGCGTGCAAAAGTTGATAAATACACCCAAGAAGAAGAATTCTTCGTTGCCACAGCGCAATACTTAGAATCTGAACAACTTGCTGAAAAAGAAGAAGAGGTGCTTGTACGTAGCGCTATCAGCCAGTTTGAAGGTTACATCAAGTTAAACAAAAAAATCCCACCAGAAGTACTGACTTCATTGACCGGTATTGAAGAAGCTGCACGTCTTGCTGACACGATGGCTGCTCATATGCCGCTTAAATTAGAAGATAAACAGTCAGTACTTGAAATGATCAACGTTGGCGAACGTCTTGAATATTTAATGGCGATGATGGAAGGCGAGATTGACTTATTACAAGTTGAGAAACGTATTCGTGGCCGCGTTAAGAAACAGATGGAAAAAAGCCAGCGCGAGTATTATTTGAATGAGCAAATGAAAGCCATTCAAAAAGAACTCGGCGACCTTGACGAAAGCCAAGATGAATTTGAAGTCTTAGGTCGTAAGATCGAAGAAGCTAAAATGCCTGCTGAAGCAAAAGAAAAAGCAGAGGCTGAGCTTAATAAGTTAAAAATGATGTCACCAATGTCTGCAGAAGCGACAGTGGTGAGAAGCTATGTTGATTGGATGACGTCAGTGCCTTGGAGCCAACGTTCTAAAATTAAGCGTGACTTATCTAAGGCTGAAGAAATTTTAGATACAGACCACCATGGTTTAGAAAAAGTTAAAGAGCGTATTCTTGAGTACCTAGCAGTTCAAAGCCGTGTTAAGCAGCTTAAAGGCCCAATCCTGTGTTTAGTTGGACCACCAGGTGTAGGTAAAACTTCACTGGGTCAGTCTATTGCTAAAGCAACAGGTCGTAAGTATGTTCGTGTTGCCTTAGGTGGCGTACGTGATGAAGCGGAAATCCGTGGACATCGTCGTACTTACATTGGCTCAATGCCAGGTAAAGTGATTCAAAAAATGGCTAAAGTGGGTGTTAAAAACCCATTATTCTTATTAGATGAAATCGATAAGATGAGCTCAGATATGCGTGGCGACCCCTCGTCAGCATTACTTGAAGTGCTTGATCCTGAGCAAAATGCAGCATTTAACGACCATTACTTAGAAGTAGATTACGACTTATCTGATGTAATGTTTGTGGCTACATCGAATTCAATGGATATTCCAGGACCGTTATTAGATCGTATGGAAGTGATTCGTTTATCGGGTTATACCGAAGATGAAAAACTTAACATCGCTAAAAAGCATTTGCTGACTAAGCAAGTTGAGCGTAACGGTCTTAAGCCTAAAGAAATCAATATCGACGATAGTGCCATCATCGGCATGATCCGTTATTACACTCGAGAAGCTGGTGTGCGTTCATTAGAACGTGAGTTGTCTAAAGTGTGCCGTAAAGTCGTTAAAATGATTCTTTTAGACAAGTCAGTTAAGACTGTTGAAGTGAATCAAGATAACTTGAAGTCATTCTTAGGTGTGCAGCGCTTTGATTACGGTAAAGCAGAATCAAATAACCAAATTGGTCAAGTGACAGGTCTTGCGTGGACTCAGGTTGGCGGTGATTTGCTAACGATTGAAGCCACATCTGTGTCAGGTAAAGGCAAACTTGCTTATACCGGTTCGCTGGGTGACGTAATGCAAGAGTCAATTCAAGCTGCTATGACTGTAGTAAGAGCACGAGCTGAACAATTAGGTATTAATGCTGACTTTTACGAGAAACGTGATATTCACGTTCACGTACCTGAAGGAGCAACACCTAAAGACGGTCCTTCGGCAGGTGCTGCGATGTGTACTGCACTCGTTTCAAGTTTAACTGGTAACCCTGTTAAAAGTGATGTGGCGATGACGGGTGAAATTACTCTTCGTGGCGAAGTACTTCCTATTGGTGGCTTAAAAGAAAAGTTACTTGCGGCGCATCGCGGCGGTATAAAAGTTGTTCTTATTCCTAAAGAAAATGAGCGCGACTTAGAAGAAATTCCTGCGAATGTCATTGCAGATCTTAAAATTCATCCCGTTAGATGGGTGGATGAAGTGCTTGAATTAGCCTTAGAGAGACCTGTAAAGGGCTTTGAAGTGGTTAAAAAGTAGCTAAATAGCAAAAAAACATGCTTTGAAGCCAAAAAAAGTGAAAAAAGGGGCTTAACAAACGCGAAAGCTGTGGTAGCCTAGATAAGTGGAGAGTCAGTTAGCACCAAACCCTTGGCGCAACTGACTTTGAGCTGTATCCAAGTACATTTTTTTTGGTTTTCCAACTAAGTTTGGTGTGGTATCAAACTTATTACAAAAAAGCCTCCGCAGACCGCTCTAAAGACGGATTTGGTTGCGGCGCGAAAATAAACATTCAAGGGGATGACATGAACAAATCTGAACTAATCGAGAAAATCGCTTCTGGTGCTGACATTTCTAAAGCAGGCGCTGGCCGTGCATTAGATTCTTTCATTGGTGCTGTTACTGAAGCACTTAAAGAAGGCGACAAAATTTCTCTAGTTGGTTTTGGTACTTTTGAAGTACGTCAACGTGCAGAACGTACTGGCCGTAACCCACAAACTGGTGCGGAAATCAAAATTGCAGCAGCAAACATTCCAGCATTCAAAGCTGGTAAAGCTCTAAAAGACGCTGTTAACTAAATAGTTAATATCGTTGCCTTTTGTAAGGCATTTGTAGAAAGCACTGTTTTGACAGTGCTTTTTGCGAAAGAAATATCAGAAAAAACTTAGTTAGTTTTGATATTCGGAGGAATTGGGTCATACCCGAGGTAGCGTCTGATAACTCCACATAAATTACAAGAAGGCGCATCCCCAAGTGGTGCGCCTTTTTATTTTTTTAATCGCAACAAGCGAGAATTCAGATGTTAGAAAAAATTCGCGAAGGTTCACAAGGCGTTATTGCTAAAAGTATTTTAGTGCTAGTGATTCTTTCGTTCGCATTTGCAGGTGTAAGTAGTTACCTAGGAACTTCAACTGAAGTTGCTGTCGCTGTAGTTAACGGTGACGAGATTACTGCAAATGAACTAGAACAAGCTTATCAAAACGAACGTGGCCGCTTAGAACAACAACTAGGTGAAATGTTTGATGCATTATCTGCTGATGATAACTACATGAATGGTATCAAGCAAAATGTATTAGACCGTCTGATTGCTGACAAATTAATGACTCAAGCAGCAGAAGATTTAGGCTTACGTGTTTCAGATGATCAAATTAGACAAGCGATTGTTAATGAGCCAGCCTTCCAAACTGATGGCGTGTTTGATAACGATCGTTATTTAGCTGTATTACGTCAGCTAGGCTACCAAACGACAAGCTTCAGAAATATGATGCGCACTGATATGACGCGTCGTCAGCTGTTAACATCGTTAGTCGCCACTGAATTCGTATTAGATGGTGAAGCAAAGCAATTAGCTGAAGTTCAAGGCCAGACTCGTGACATTCGTTACTTAGTTGTTGATTCAACGCCTTATTTAGCTTCTGCTTCAGTGTCAGAAGACGCCATCAAAAACTACTACGACAGCAACTTGATGCAATTTATGGATCAAGAAAAGGTGAGCTTAGAGTACGTAGAACTTAACGTCGCTAATATTGCTAAGGGTATAGAAGCATCAGTTGAAGATGCACGTACATATTACGAAGAAAATAAGCAACAGTACCAAACGCCTGAAAAACGTTTAGCTGCACATATTTTATTTGCCTCAGGCGATGACAGTGCTGATGAAGCGAAAGCTGAAGCAAGTTTAGCTAAATTACAAGCAGGCGAAGACTTTGCTGAAGTAGCAAAGGCTGATTCAGATGACCAATTCAGTGCTGAGCAAGGCGGTCAACTTGACTGGTTTGAACAAGGCGTAATGGATCCTGAATTTGATACTGCATTATTTGAGCTTAACCAAGGTGAATACTCGCAAGTTGTAAAAAGTGAGTTCGGTTACCACATCGTTAAGTTACTTGACGTTCAATCAGGTGCCGCAGCACCATTTGATGAAGTTCAAGATAAGATTGTTGCTGACCTTAAGAACAAGAAAGCCGTTGATGAGTTCTACAGCTTACAAAGCGTCTTAGCTGACACAAGTTACGAAGTGCCAGATACATTGGACGAAACGGCTAAAGCATTAGATGTGGAAGTGCAAACAACTCAGCTGTTCTCGCGTAACAATGCACCAGCGAACTTGAACAAGCCTGAGTTAGTCCGCGCAGCTTTTTCTGATGACGTAATCGGAAGTGGCATGAACAGCGAAGTGATTGAGCTTGAGCCTAACCACGTTGTCGTAATTCGTTTACTTAAGCATCAAGATGCAGGTACTTTACCTTTAAGTGAAGTTAAAGCGGGTATCGAAGCACGTTTAGTGCAAGAACAAGCTAACCTCGAAGCAAGCGAAAAAGCCAACGAATACTTAGCTGAAATGAAAGCTGGTAACGAAATTACTGAAACGACTATTGCAACTAAAGTTCAGTTAGCTCGTTTCAGCCAAGATATCGACCAAGCTATCACTACTAAAGCATTCCAAATGCCAGCACCACAATCAGGTTCTGTTGCATTTGATACCGCTGCTCTAGCTAATGGTTTTGCCGTTATTGCACTTGATAATGTGAACGCTGCGGTCGGCATTGATAGCAATATTATTGACAGCATTAAAGAGCGTTTAGCGCCGCAATATAGCGAAGCAGATTACCGCGCCATCATTGATGCGTTAAAAGCAAAAGCTAAAATTGAGTACCCTGTGGCTGAATAACACTTAGTTCAAGGGATATAATTTAAAAGCCAAGGGGAACCTTGGCTTTTTTATGTTTCACTTTTAAAGTTTAATCAATAATCAGTTTAACCCAATCATGTAGAAGGAACTTCATGAATATTGCGCTTTTTGACTTTGATGGCACCATCACGGAAATTGATACATACACCCCATTTATATATTTGAGTGTGCCTAGATGGCGAATTATCGTCTGTTATCCTTTTTTATTACCCTTCATCATACTTTATAAGTTTAAGTTGATTGGCGCCTCTAAAATTAGAACGGTTATTACTCGTTTGGGTTTCTGGAACCGACAACCTGACGAAGTGTTTGCTCAAGGAAAAGAGTATGCTTTAACATTAAATTCTGTGATGAGAGCAGAAGCCAAAAAGCGGTTAGAATGGCATAAAAAGCAGGGTGATTTAATCGTTATTGTATCGGCGTCGTTGGATGCTTATTTAATTCCTTGGTGTGAACAACATGGGTATCAATTAATTTGTGCCAATCTAGAAATACAAAAAGGCCGTTTAACAGGTCGTTATTTAGGTGGTGACTGCAGTGCTGAAGTAAAAGCACAAAGGGTTGAACAAAAACATTCGTTAAATGATTTTGACAAAGTCTATGCCTATGGTGATACCGAAGAAGATTCGCAATTAATAGCATTGGCTGATGAAGCTTATTTTTGTTGGGAAAAAGTAAGCTGAGGAGCTATCTGTAGTTAAAGCTGTAGTTACAAATGTGGTTTCAAAATGATAGATAACTTCTTAATTATTTATTGTATTGGCAAAGATAAAGAAGCCTAACTAATGCAAAGAGAAAGGGAAAGATGTGGAGAATATAACCCAACGCTTTGAGCGTGTATTAACTCATATTGACAATAATTTATCGTCGAGTTTAGATATTGAAACGTTAGCTAGGCTTGCACAGATCCCTGAGTATCATTTTGAATTTATTTTTCAGAGCTTATTTCATACCAAGCTTAATGAATACATTGATTTATTACGTCATCTAGAGGCAGCTCAACAACTTGGTTTTGATAAAAGTGTTGCGATTAGTGTTGTAGCTCAAGCTGTTGGTTTTAGCTCTGAAAAAGCTTTTGAGCACGCATTTACCAGAAGTATTGGTCAAAGCCCAAAACAATTTCAGCTCGCTCCTGATTGGGGTAACTTTTTTCAAAAACAACAACCGTTAAAAACGTTGTCAGAGGGGCATGATCAATTATCAGCTTTTGAGGTGAATATTGAAGTCGTAGAGCTCGAAGAAGTTCCGTTAATTATTATTGAGCATCGCACATTAGCAGAGTATTTACCGCAAACAATTCAAGCAATGCGTGCATTTAGGCAAACGCATAATCTGTCGCCTGAAAAAAGCCAAACTTTCAATTTTATTTATCAGACTTACCCAGAGGGAGTTGAATACGAACAGATCCACTCACCAACATCAAATTACAAAATTGATATCGCTGTTAGTGTCAATGCACAACAGAAAGCTTCTTTAATAGCCGCTATTGAATACTCAGAATATTTTAAAGAAACAAGTATACCAAAGGGGAGCTACGCTTCGTTTTTGCATTCAGGTTCTGATGAAGTACTAAATAAAAAAATAAAATATTTATATGGCACTTGGTTAGTTGAAAACAGCAAAATTAATAATACTCAATTAAATACTATGCCGTTAATCTTTGAGAAGTTAAAAATAAATAATTCAAATCAGACTCAAACGAGAGTGTATTTACCCTTGTACAAAGAGTGAACCTAAGCGCACTTTTAAAGCGCAGTCACTCGCATCAATTCAGCACAGATCCATGCCATATAAGTCGCCCAAGCATAGCCAAACACTGAAAATAAGATAGCAACTGGTGCTAATGAGCGATGAAATGCCATCGCGACAACAGGTGAAGATGCAGCCCCACCAATACAGCATTGGCTTGCTAACGCCATATAAGCGACTGGTGCTCTCATTAGCAAACCTGCAATGATCACAACCATCGCGTGAATGCTTAACCAAACAAACCCGATAGCGAAATAAATTGGGAAATCATCGATCATGGTAAGATCCATTTGAAGTCCCATATTCGCAATCAAGCAGTACAACATAATGGTGGAGACTTTTGACGCTCCAACAGTTTCAAGTTCTCTAACCTTTGTGTTTGAAAGCACAATGCTAACAGTTGTCACAATGATCACTATCCAAAAAAAATGAGATGTAAAACTGTATTTCTCTGTTTGGGGGTAATTATCAGCAAAAAAAGGGGCCAGAATATCAGCACCCCAATGTGCAAACCCTGTGACACCAAAGGCCACGGCAAACATCATCATATAATCATTAAGGGTTGGCTTAGCTTGGTTAGCGGTTACTCGCTTTTCTGTAATGGTTATCAGCTGATTAAACTGACTGGTGTCAGCATTGATTTTTTTATCAATAAAAGCGGCGTTGTTAGCGCAAATCAATAAAAATGACATCCATATTGCTGAATAGATAACGTTAACTGAAATCATAATCGCGAAAAGGTTTTCTTCAACTTGGTAGATTTCTTTCATCGCAATTTGGTTAGCTGTGCCGCCTACCCAGTTGCCGGCCAATGTTGCCATCCCTTTCCAAGTTGCATCGGCGCCCAGCCAGTTAATACTTTCAGGAATGATCTTTGAGAAAAGTAATAATGTGAGTGGTCCGCCAATAATAACGCCAATACTACCGAGTAAAAATAAGATTATTATTTTAGGTCCCAGTAACAGTATCGATTTAATATCCACGCTAATAATTAACAATGTTAAGCAAGCGGGCATTAAATATTTTGAAGTGATGGTGTTTAATTCACTATTACTAGCATCAACAATATTGAATGTATTTAATAGTGAGGGCAGCACGTAGCACATGACCATAACTGGCACAAAACGGTATATTTGTTTTAGCAGCGGATGAGATGATTGACTGGTATAAAAAACCAAACCAATTATGGTGCTAAGTAAGCCAAATATGACAGGATCTTGATTGATCATTACTTTCTGGCTACCTTAATGTATTTTAAGAATGTCGCTATGCGTTACAGAAACGCATGAACTCTTCTAATAATGAGGATAGTGATTCATCATTTCGCCTGATGGACCAATAATTACGATTAAAATCCCAACCAGGCAATTGTAATTCTACAATTTCACCTCGTCGTATTTCTTCTTTAACGGCAAGATAAGGCAAGACACTAACACCAATCCCAGTTCCAATTGCGCGTTTAATCGCGCCCATGGTATTCATTGATAACTCGTTATTGATAGTGATTTTAGCACTTCTTAATAACTGAGTATTACGTAGCCTTGACACTGACAAGGTCGAATCCATTACCCATAATTGCTCAGACAGAAGCTTAGGTGTAATAGTTTCTTCGAGTATTGGGTTATCACAACTCGTTACCAGACAAATTTTATCCTTAATCCATTGGTCATATTGTAAGTTGTTGAGCCCCGGTTTTGCATCCACAAAGCCTAAATCTAACTCTTTCTCAGAAACCATTTTTTCAATGGTTAAACTGTTATTAATCACAAGTTTTATATCAACTAACGGGTGTAGCTTTTTAAACTGCGGAATTTTACGAGATAAAATATAGTTTCCAGCCGTTTTACTACTGCCAATTTTTATGGTGCCACCTACAGCATTTCGTTCGGCAAACATCTGTTCCAACTGAGTCCCTTTCGACAGCATTTCATTTGCATAAGGAAGAATGACTTCGCCGTTATCATTAATGGATAATCCATTGCTGCTGCGCTCAAATAATCGTGTACCTAAAGAACTTTCCAATTCCTTTAGTGCCATACTGACCGCTGGAGTCGACATATGAAGCTGCTGTGCAGCTTTGGATATCTGTCCATTGTCATGTATCGCTTTAAAAATAGTCAGTTGTTTAAGCGTGATTTTCATTAGGTAAGGTTACTTTAAAAATGATGTATGAGATTATAGCTAAATATGAATAAACAACGTTAAAATCATTGTTTAGGTTGTATTTTTTGGAACGCTGCTCATGTTTTTTATAAAAGTTTTAACCTTGCAAAGTAGGTGTTAGCGATATTGATAATCACTAACACCCGTTAACTGCTTAAAAGTCGTATCGAACCCCTACGCTGAAAATATTATCTTCATCTAAATCGATCACAGGACCAGCATTTTCAACTCTATATTCGCCTTCATATTTAGCATAATGCGCAAATACTTTAGTGGACTTTGAAATGCGGTAATCTGCACCAATCACAAATGAAGTAATGTCGACATCAGTTGCGCGGTTGTATTCACTCGAGGAAGCTGCACTATTTTTAAAATATTTACCAAAGCCAGCTTCATCTTTGCCAATTTCAGCTTTTAAATTAACGCCATTTAAATTATAAACAGCACTTAGAAAATAAGAGTTACCTTCCTTGTAACTGTATTCCTGACTTTCTGTATTTTGAAATAAACCGCCTAGTTTAAGGCTGCCAATTTTTACTTGAGCCACACCGCGATATGCATCTACTCCACCGATTGTGTTATATGCTGCAGCGAGGTAATAAGATTGTTTCTTTAGTTTTTTATCACCCGCAATAATGCTGACAGCATATTGCTTTTCGTCATAATCAGTACGTATACCATCGTCGTCGTATTCAGCGTAATTATCATCAATCAAGTAGGTGGCGTTTAAGGTAATTAAATCGGCAAATTTAGGCGAGTAATACGTGAAGCCATCACCTTTACGGACTTGACCAGCAATCATACGATTATAAGCTGCGTTAGTTAAGGCAAACGCTTCAGCTGTACCCTTAGAGGTTTTCATTACGGTGTCATTACGGCCTACTAAAACCGTACCCGCCTGAGTTTTTAATCCTAAGTAGGTATTTCTTGGTTTAAAGACGTCATCACTGCCTTCGTTTGTTGCAGAATTAACTTGTACTTCGACTCGGTAAAGCACATCAATATTTTTAGCAATTGTTTCACTTCCGTGAAGACCTAGTCTTGAAAAGTTATTTTCTAATACGGTGCCAGACTTACCATTCTGAGTAGTAGAGCCATTGTCTGAATTCGTTACAGCCATTTCTAAACGGCCATAAAATTGCGGTGACTCTGCTAATACTGAGTGTGAGTTGGCTGAAAGGAGCGCAACCACAGTTAAAGAAAGTAATGTTTTTTTCATGTTCAATCCCATGTTTTTAATAGTAAATTAAATAGTAGTTATTATGTTTTAATAGAAATTATTATTGTTTTACTTCTATTCTTATAAATAGTTATCTTCGTGATAAGAAAATTAAATTTATATATTTGACGAAATGTATAAACTTAAAAAAACTATTTAGATTTCATGTTTTATATCGTAGTAATTTTAAATTTGGATAAAATGAACATGTGTCACAGCTGTTTGTTTTATGTTGATGTTTAAGGAGAATTGAACACGTTTTCATAAAAACTTAACTGAAACTTAAATATGATAAAGATCTAAGTTTTAATACCCCTTAGTGAGTAATCTTGCTCTCAACAAACGAGATATAAGAAAACACACATAAAGGATCGAACACATGAAACTTAAATACTTAGCTTCGGCAGTGGCAGTGATGATGCTTACTTCTGGTAGTGCTGTTGCAAAAAATGACTTAGCTTCATTTCACACAGACATGGGTGATTGCCAAACTTGTCATGTGACAGACAAGATGAAAGACATTAAAAAAACCATGACTGATAGCCAGACACATGAAAATGCACAGTGTCAGGATTGTCATGGTGGTTACGCAGATTTGGTTAATGACAAACTTGAATTTGATCCACATGCTTCTCATCTAGGTGAAATTAACTGTACTTCTTGTCACTCTGGTCACGCTAAACCAGAATTAACTTGTAATAACTGCCATAACTTCGAAATGGAAATGCCTTTTGCTGATGCGAAAGCGAAGAAGAAGTGGGATGGTGATTGGAACCAGGAAAAAATCCAAAAAGCGATTGATAAAGGGCCTGTAGAAACTGTTGATGTGATTGTTGTTGGTGGTGGTTCTGCAGGTTTTAACGCAGCTATTTCAGCTAAAATGGCTGGCGCAAATGTTGTTCTATTTGAAAAAGCACCTTATACCGGCGGTAATTCAATGTTGGCGGCTGGCGGCATCAATGCTGTAGGTACCCCGCAACAAAAAGCTAAGGGAATTGAAGATTCAGTTGATTGGTATGCTGAAGATGCAATGAAAGGCGGTCGTTATAAAAATGATCCTAAATTAGTACAGATTTTAGCTGAGGAGTCAGCAGGTGCTGTGGCATGGCTTGAGTCTTTAGGTGCCAACATGGATGATTTAAAGCGTTCAGGTGGTGCTCGTGTTGAACGTACCCATCGTCCTTCAGGTGGTGCATCTGTAGGGCCACACATTATTGATACGCTGCGTGCAGCTGCAATCGAGCGTGACATCCCGGTTCGCGTTAACTCACGTATTGAAAAAATTGTACTAAATGATGATAAGTCAGTCGCTGGTGTCATTGTTCATGGTCGCCATTCAGGCTACAACATGGTCGCAGCTGATTCTGTTGTCTTAGCTACTGGCGGTTACGGTATGAATAAGCAAATGGTTGCTTATTACCGTCCAACAATGAAAGACATGACAAGTTCAAACAATGTAACTGCAACAGGTGATGGTGTTTTGCTCGCGAAAGAAATTGGTGCTTCTATGACTGATATCGATTGGGTTCAAGCGCATCCAACTATTGGTAAAGACAGCCGTATCCTGATTTCTGAAACCGTTCGTGGTGTAGGAGCGATTATGGTGAATACTGACGGACAACGTTTTATCAGTGAATTAACCACCCGTGACCGTGCATCTGATGCAATTCTGAAGCAAAAAGATCAATATGCTTGGTTGGTATTTGACGAGCAGTTAGTTGAAAAGAAAAAAATGGTTCGTGGTTATGAGCATTTAGGTATGTTGAGCAAAGCGAATAGCATTGAAGAGCTAGCAAAAATCACTGGAATGAGTGATTTATCGAAAACAGCAAGCGATTACAACAAGTATCAAGCTGCTGGGAAAGATGATGCATTTGGTCGTGAAGACATGCCTATCAACCTAAGCAAAGCTCCTTTTTATGCAGTGAAAGTAGCACCTGGTATTCACCACACCATGGGTGGTGTTGCAGTTGATACCGATGCAAACGTACTTAACTTACAAAGCTGGAAAATGGATGGTTTATTTGCAGCCGGTGAAGTGACTGGTGGCTTACATGGTCATAATCGTCTAGGTGGTAATGCCATTGCTGAAACAGTGGTGTTTGGCCGCAAAGCTGGTGAAAACGCAGCTAAGCATGCACTAGAAAAGAAATAACCTTTAAATAAATTCATCATCCCTGAATCTCAAGGCCAAGTCTCATCAACTTGGCCTTTTTTTTGAGTGAGTTTATGGCTAAGTTTTTGAGCTTTAGAAAAGTGAAACCATTGAAAAGTTGAATAACAAGCATAAAAAAACCAAGTCAACTGACTTGGTTTTTATGATTAGGTGTTGAGTTTATGATTTATAAACTAACGACATCAAACATCACATTAGGATTAACGTCTGCTTCATAATCAATACCGTCGATGCCAAAACCAAACAGTTTCAAGAACTCTTCTTTATATTCATTGTAATCTGTCAGTTCAGCTAAGTTTTCAGTGGTTACGTCAGCCCACAGTTCACGGCAATGCTTTTGAATTTCTTCGCGTAATTCCCAATCATCTAGACGTAAACGGTTATCAGCATCAGTTGCAGGTGCAGCACCATCTTCACGGAACAATCGCTCGCTGAACATACGATAGATTTGATCCATACAACCTTCATGAACACCTTCTTCACGCATTTTTTTAAATACCATTGCGATGTAAAGTGGCATAACCGGGATAGCTGAACTTGCTTGAGTGACTACACTCTTAAGTACGGCAACATTTGCAGAGCCGCCAGTAGCAGATAACTTAGTATTTAAAGCTTTTGCGGCACGATCTAAATCCATTTTGGCTTTACCAAGGGCACCGTGCCAGTAAATAGGCCAAGTGATCTCAGTACCAATGTAGCTGTAAGCTACTGTTTTACAGTTGTCGGTTAATACGCCAGCTTCACTTAAGGCGCTCATCCATAATTCCCAATCTTCACCGCCCATGACTGTGACCGTGTCAGCAATTTCTTGCTCAGTAGCAGGTTCAACTGATGTTTCAATAATAGTGTTTTTATTGGTATCTACTGCCGTCGCGGTATAAGTCTCGCCAATTGGCTTAAGGCTTGAGCGGATAACTTCACCAGTATCAGGTAATTTGCGCACAGGAGAGGCTAATGAATAAACCACCATATCGATTTGACCAAGGTCTTCCTTAATCATCTCAATCACTTTCTGCTTCGCCTCATGGCTAAAAGCATCACAGTTAATACTTTTAGAGTATAAACCTTCTGCTTTGGCAAACTGGTCAAAGTAAGCAGAGTTATACCAACCCGCAGTACCAGGCTTAGTTTCAGTGCTTGGTTTTTCGAAGAAAACACCAATAGTGGCAGCATCGCTACCAAATGCAGATGCGATGCGCGAAGATAAGCCATAACCACTTGAAGAACCCACTACGAGTACCTTTTTAGGGCCATTAGCAATTTTGCCTTTCGCTTTGGTTAATTCAATTTGTTCTTTTACGTTAGCTTCACAGCCAGTTGGATGTGTAGTGGTACAAATAAAGCCACGTATCTTTGGTTTAATAATCATAATTTCGCTTCTTCCTTTAACAATGGCCATAGGATAAATAGTTAGCAGCCGAAATGGCACTCATTTTTGTAAAAAGTGGCCATTTAACTCAGTGGTTGGAGCAGTTTAGCGTTTTGCAGTGAGCTGAGTTTGCTCTGCAATCAGTCTGCGCGTGTATTCATGTTGTGGGTTTTCAAATAATTCTTCAGTGGTACTTTTCTCAACCATGATCCCTTTATTAAGCACCATGACTTTGTCACTGAAGTGTCGAACCACGTTTAGATTGTGGGTCACAAAGATATAAGAAAGCCCCATTTCTTTCTGTAGCTTGAGCAACAAATTAAGAATTTGAGACCGAACTGATAAATCTAACGATGTTAGCGCTTCATCGGCAATGATAATTTTCGGGTTTAGCATTAAAGCTCGTGCTACTGCAACTCTTTGCTTTTGGCCCTCTGACACCATATGCGGATAGAAATTGGCATGTTCTGGCAGTAAGCCCACTTTACGCAGAGTCTCGGTCACTTGAGCTTTTCGCTCATGGCTTGCCATATCTGTATTAAATCGCAAAGGTTCTTCTAATAACTCACCAATGGTTAATCTTGGATTGAGCGATGTATTCGGGTCTTGAAAAATCATCCGTATTAAGCGACAACGCTGCTTTAAGTTACGAGCCTCTAGCGCTTCACCTTCAAACTCGATAGTACCGGTCGTACGTGGTTCTGCGCCGACAAGCATTCTTGCTAAGGTGCTTTTACCTGAACTCACTTGACCTACAATCGCTAATGTTTGACCTCGTTCAAGTTCAAATGAAACAGGGGAGAGCGCTTGGTTATATTGAGCTTTAAAGCGTTTATAACCAATAAAATATCGCTTACTGAGATCGGTAACGTTAAGTAATGGCGTTGTCATCTTCAATCTCATTGTTATATGGGAAATGGCAAGCAAAATAGCGATCTTTCTCATGAGCTAAATTGGGCTGTATAACGCATTGTCTTTGCGCATCAGGGCAACGTGGGCCTAAACGGCAACCAGCAGGTAAGTGCTGTAAGGAAGGTGATGAACCCTGTAATGATGGCAAATATGACTTATGACGCATTTTACCTGTGTGCTCTGGCAAGTTTTTAAATAAGGCTTTGGTATATGGATGATACGGATTTTTAAGCAATTCACTTACCGGTCCCGACTCCATAATTTGGCCACTGTATAAAATACTAATGCGGTCACACCATTTTACTAATGTCTCTAGTTCATGACTTACCAGTAAAATAGACACGTTTTGTAATTGGTTAAGCTGTGACAAGAGCCTAAATATTTGCGCTTGAGTACTAAGCTCCATTGAGTTGGTTGGCTCATCGGCAATTAACAATCTCGGGTGATTTGCTACTGCCATGGCAATCATCACTTTTTGGCACTCGCCTTCAGATAATTCCCAAGGGTAGCTTTTCATGATGGCTTTAGGTTGTTTAATACCCACTTTATGTAACCATTTTTGCGCGGTTAAATTGGTATCTTTAGATCTACGCCAAAAAGGAACAGATTTATTTGGCGTTAATGACTCAATTAGTTGACTACCAATAGTTTTAACGGGATCTAAGCTGCCAGAAGGATCTTGAAATATCATCGTCATGTCAGTGCCCATTAAATTACGGCGCTGTTTGGACGTCATTTCTAGCAGGTTTTTGCCATCCCACATCATCCGATCAGCAATGATATTCCAGTTTGGACCTAACACCCCAAGTACGGCTTTAGCTAACAAACTACGGCCTGAGCCCGACTCTCCCACTAACCCATGCACTTCTCCGGGATTAATGGTTAAGCTGACTTTTTCAAGCACTTTTACCGTCCCTTGAGGAGTCTCAAGCTCAATAGTGAGGTTTCTTATATCAAGTAATGGCATAAGTTAATTTCTTATCGGCGCTAGCGCCGAGCGTAATCCGTCACCCACCAAGTTGATGGATAAAACCGTAAATAAAATAGCAAGCCCAGGGATGGTGATGGTCCACGGTGCGATAAGTAAGCTACTTAGCCCTTGGAAAATCATTGAGCCCCATTCAGAGCTAGGCGCCTGCGCGCCTAAATTTAAAAATCCAAGTGCTGCAATATCTAAGATAGCCACAGAAATTGCAATGGTGGTTTGAATAATCACCACATCCCACACATTAGGCATAATGACATACCAGAAAATTTGTACTTGGCTAGCGCCATCGAGTTTAGCTGCGGTGACATACTCTTTTTGTAATTCTTCATGGACAGCTTGGTGAATTGCGCGAACAAATTGTGGCGTTAAGGCAATGCCCACAGCCCAAAACACGTTGGTGAGGCCTGGGCCTGTCACTGCTACCACTAAAATCGCTAACAGAAGGGATGGAATTGACAACAAAGCATCTAATAAATGGCCTAAAATACTCGACTTTAATCCACGCATCATTCCTGAAAGTGAGCCAATAATAAACCCCACCACTAGTGCACAGATGACGACAATCAGCGACATACCAAAAGTAAGCCTTACACCGTGAAGAATACGACTAAATAAGTCACGGCCTAAATCGTCTGTGCCTAAAAAGTGAGAAACATGACCTGCTGCATCCCATGATGGTGGCAGTAAAATAGCATTAGGATTTTGTGTTTCTGGTTGGAAAGGTGCGAGCAATGGCCCGAAAACAACTAACAGTAATAGAAATATCACCGCCCATAAACCAGCTACAGCAAAAGGGTTGCTGGCAAAAGCATGCCATAAATGCCCAAGTGGCGAGTCTATTTGTTCTTCTTGGTAGAGTTTTTTAATTGGCATACAACTCTTTCCTATTAATTGGGTTAATAGTGGTATGCACTAATTCAATCACGATACTCAAAAAGATAATCAATAATGAAACCGACAATATACCCGCTTGGATAACAGTGTAATCTCGTTGATATATGCCATTAATAAGCCATGAGCCCACACCAGGCCAAGCAAAGATAACTTCAACGACAATACCGTAACTTGCAAATGAACCTAGCATCAACCCAAAAGCTTTTAGTACTGGGATAAGCGCATTTGGTAAGGCATGTCTAAGAAGAATTCGATATGTATTCAAGCCACGAGCCTCGGCTGCGCGAATGTAAGTTTGAGTCATCACAGTCATCATTGCTTGACGGGTAATGCGGATAACTACTGTAAAAGGCAGTACAGCCAAAGTCACCGCTGGCAAAATAATATGCAGCAAAGCATCCTTAAAAGCTGACATCCTGTAGGTTTCTTCCGACAGCAAAGTATCAATCAACATGAAGCGAGTAACGGGTTCTATTTCGTATAACAGGTTAATCTGGCCAGAAATAGGCAGCCACTCAAGTTGCACACCAAACCAAAGGGTAAGGGTTAAACCTAGCCAGAAAACCGGTATAGAATAACCGGTTAAGGTAATGGCTAAAATGCTGCGCTGCACTGATTTACTTTTGCTAAGAGAAGCCAAAACACCTAAAGGTACGCCAAAAAATACCGCAAGACATCCTGCAAACAATGACAGTTCAAAAGAGGCGGGAAGCACTGCGCTAAGCTCATCTGCTACGCTTTGCTGGGAGTTAACTGAAATCCCTAGATTACCTGATAATCGCTGGGTGACATAAGCCACGAATTGACTCAGTTGATTGCCTTCTAATTGATAGTCTTCAATCGTTTGAGCTTGTTGCTCAGCAGTAGGAAATTGTATGCCAGATAACGCATAGCCTTTGTCAACAGGAAACATGCCTGTTGCAAAAAACAACACGGCAATCATCACTAAAGAGGTTGCAAAAAAGAGATTGATTCGTCTTAAAAAATAGCGCCACATTAGGGTTGAACCTCCTCTTTTTTTAGTTCAACGCTGGAAAAAGACATTCCGCCATAGGGATTGACATTTTTGATATTGATATCGGTATTTTTTAACAGTAATTTTTGAGCGTGTGCAATATTAACCAGTGGCACTTGCTCATGAATAATCTTTTCTGCTTGCTTATAAAGTGCTTTGCGCTCGGGCTTAGAAAGGGTTTCTTTTGCTTGAGCTAGAATAGAGTCTAACTTGCTTGAACACCATCGAGAGCGATTATTATTTGACTCAAGTGCACTGCAGCTCAGTAACGGTGTAAAAAAGTTATCAGGGTCGGTATTATCTGCGTTCCAACCAATTAATACTGAATCATAATCACTTGAAATAAGCTTTTGGGTGAATACACTCCAATCGTAACTGACGATATTAACGGTGACGCCAATATTGGCCAAATCTGCTTGAATAAGTTCTGCTGTTTTAAGCGCATTTGGGTTGTAAATTCTGACCACTGGCATTGCCCAAATATCAAAAGATAAATCCGACACACCTGCTTCTTTTAACAAGCGTTTTGCCTCTTCTGGATCATAATGATTTGCATCTTCTGTTTCAGAGTAGGCCCAAGATGCTGGCGGTAACATTCCCGATGCAGCGACGGCGGTATCGTGGTAGACCACATCAAGAATATTTTGTTTATCAACGGCGTGAGCTAAAGCGTGGCGCACCCTAGCATCATCTAAAGGAGGTTTTTGGGTATTGAAAGCCCAAAAGGCTACGTTTAATCCTGGTTTTTTACGTAACTCAAGGTGCTTATGTTTTTTAATCACTTTAAGTTCATTAGCTTTAGGCAAAGCCGAAACTTGACAGTCTCGGGTAATGATTTTAGCCAATCTTGCTTCACTTTTACGTGTTATATCATAGACTAATAAATCAATTTTCGCTTGTTCTCCCCAATAATAAGGGTTTCGTTTAAAGCGTATGTATTCATTTTTAACATACTCTGCTAAATAAAATGGACCGGTACCGATAGCAAAAAAATCAACATTTTCCGGTGTTCCAGCAGCCAGCTGTTGCTTGGCATATTCTGCAGATAAAATAACCGCAAAATCCGTGGCGAGATTAGATAAAAAAGAGGCATCTTTATGGGTGAGGTGAAAGATGACTTCATGATCATTTACTCTTTCGATATCGGCGACTAAGTTTGAAAAGTCGATACTTTGAAAAAAAGGATAACCAGTACGGCTGATTAAATGATAAGGATGATTAATATCAATAATGCGTTTAAAAGAAAAGATCACATCATCAGCATTGAAAGCTCGCGATGGGCTAAATAAATTGCTGTATTGGAATTGTACGCCTTCACGTAATTTGAAGCGATAGCTTAGCCCATCATCAGATACATCCCACTCGGTTGCAAGTGAAGCAATGTAGTCTGAAGAGTCATCGTTATAGTCGATTAGACGGTTATATAGCTGGTTTGAACTAGCATCAATGGTGGTGCCTGATGTAACCAATTGCGGGTTAAAGGTTTCTGGATTACCTTCAGAGCAATAAACAATCCCAGACGGGACATTTAACTCACCACAAGCTGTTACTAAAAAAGATAGTAAGCAGAGTAATGCTAAGGGATTCCAGCGTTCTCTCTTCACACGCATTTTTTCATCATTTAATTTTTAGGCTGTAAACGACTATTTTAGCAGTGTTAATAACTTAGGAGCAAATATCATCTTAAGCCTTCTCCAATAAGTTGTACTTTTTCAAAATGCCACGTAGTTGGTGATAGCTTAATCCAAGTAACTCAGCCGTTTTCTTTTGGTTATATTGACTTTCAGCTAATGCTTTTTTGAGCAATTCGACTTCATAGTTTTCAGTATGATCTTTAAAATTAATCGGGAAGCTAAACTGTGCGTTAAGTTGAGACCTTGATGCTTCTTGAACTTCATCAGTACTGTCTTTTTCACCTGAAGCAGTAACGGAAGTGTCTGCAGCAGTATTTACTGGAGCCTGTTGGCGTTCTCGTGTTTTTACGCGACTTGTGGGGCGATAAGGTGACGCAAATGGATCAAGAATAATATGGTCAATTTCATCACCATCGGAGCCGCGGCGATACACGCTTCGCTCAACCACGTTTTTAAGTTCACGAATATTTCCTGGCCAGCGATGAGACATTAATTGTTCAATTGCGACAGGGCTAAAACCACCGAAATATTCTAAGTTGAGTTGTCTTGCCATGCTAATGGCAAAGTACTCAGCCAATGGCATGATGTCTTCTGTTCTACATCTAAGTGGTGGTAATGTAATAACATCAAATGCCAGTCTATCCAGTAAATCAGCGCGAAACTCGCCATTTTCAGCAAGTGATGGTAAATCTTCATTGGCTGCGCAGACTAAGCGGACGTTAGTTTGTACCGTTTTACTGCCACCGACACGTTCAAATTCACCGTATTCGATAACCCGTAATAGTTTTTCTTGAATAAGACCAGAGGTATTAGCGAGCTCATCTAAAAAAAGCGTACCGTCATCAGCACGTTCAAAGCGGCCTTCATGTTTTCCTTTCGCTCCGGTGAATGCACCAGACTCGTGGCCGAATAATTCGCTTTCAAGTAAAGACTCACTTAATGAAGAACAATTGAGCTTAATAAACTCCTGATCCCAACGTGCGGATAGAAAATGTAGTCGTTCTGCGATAAGTTCTTTACCTGTACCACGTTCACCGATGATTAAAACCGGCTTAGAAAGTGGGGCAACTTTAGAAACATGTTCCAATACTTCTAATAAAGCATTGGATTGTCCGATAAGATTGTCTTGCTCAAATTGTCTAGTCACTGTAATTTTTAGTCTATTACGCTAACAAGTGGTGAAAATCATAATAGTTGGCTAGCGCTTTAAAATAAAGAAAAAGTTAATAATTTGGTTAACTTGTTGATAATTATTGTTTATGTAAAGTTGGCACGCCTTGTGAATGGTAATATTCGACATTAACAAAATATTTGAGGGACACATTATGGGAATCTTCTCACGCTTTGCAGATATCATTAATTCTAACATCAGTGCTTTACTAGATAAGGCTGAAGATCCAGAAAAAATGGTTCGTCTGATTATTCAGGAAATGGAAGATACGCTAGTTGAGGTTCGTTCAACTTCTGCAAAAGTTTTAGCAGAAAAGAAAGAATTACTTCGTCGTATTAGCCGAGTACAAGAACAAGTTATCGATTGGCAAGCAAAAGCAGAATTGGCTTTATCGAAAGATAGAGAAGATTTAGCCAAAGCGGCCTTGGTTGAGAAGCAAAAAACAGTGACAGTGCTAGAAACCCTAGAAATGGAACTGCAAGTTGTTGAAGATCATATTGCTCGCCTTAAGCAAGAAGTTGAACAACTTCAAGAAAAGCTTAATGATGCAAGAGCACGCCAAAAAACAATCATTATGCGTAAGCAAACTGCGACTTCACGCTTAGAAGTGAAAAAACAGTTAGACTCTAGCAAAATTGATGACGCAATGGTCAAGTTCGAGAACTATGAACGCCGCGTTGAAGGCTTAGAATCACAAGTAGAAGCATACGATATCGGTAAGAAAAATAATCTTGCAGATGAGTTTGCAGCATTAGAAGCTGAAGATTCAGTAAATGAAGAGTTAGAAGCATTAAAAGCGAAAGTAAAAGCGAAATCAGCTCCAAAATCGCAAACTAAAACAAACAAGTAAACTTTTTTCAGAGGTGAGTTATGGATATGGATCTTCTTATTGCCCCAATTATTATTTTTCTACTGATTGTGGCGCCTATCTGGTTGGTTCTTCATTATCGCAGTAAGCGACAAGTGAGCCAGGGGCTCACTGAGGCAGAGTTTACGCAACTTAACGAATTGATTGCCCAAGCAGAAAAAATGGGAAATCGAATTGAAACATTGGAAGCTATCTTAGACACGGAAGCACCAGAGTGGAGGGGAAAACATGAGCAAGGCTAACGGTCGTACATTATACCGAATCCCCCAAGCAGGTAAGATTTCAGGAGTATGTGCAGGGATTGCCGATTACTTTAATTTTGAAACTTGGCTAGTGCGTGTCATTGCGGTATCAATCTTTTTAGTGGGTGGTTCAGGGCCCATTTTAATTATCTATATCGCCTTGTGGGTTATCTTGGACAGTCAACCTGTTGATGATAGTTCGAAACAGCACCATAAGGATATCGAGGTAAAGAAGAAAGTGTGGCAGGCTGGAGAGCCAGCAAAACGTGCACTACATGAAGTTAACAGTCAGTTCTATGCACTTGAAATTAGATTGCAACGTTTAGAGCGTCATGTGACTTCAGATAATTTTGATTTAAAGCATGAAATTAATAATCTATAAAGATTAATAATCATTTTAAATGACAACACCTGCGTTACCTCGCTCTAATAAGAGCGGCTAAATCCAATGGGCGGTATTCCGCCCTTGAGTTTTTCCTTTCTTGCCAAAATGTTATAGTAATAAATGTTGCCCAAACTCTTACGTAATTTCCTCCACTTATTCGTAAAGTTAGAAAACGGTAAGTAGCAGGGATTTAATGATGACTTGAGATAAATTATGAGTTTTATTGATCGCTCTATAAGTAAAATATCCAAAAAAACCCATCAGTTAGTCAATCGAAGTACCGACAGGCATGTACGTTTAGCGGTGACAGGGTTATCTGGAGCGGGCAAAACAGCTTTCATCACAGGACTCGTTAATCAAATGCTCCATGCTGGCAGCAACATCAAGCAAAACCCTCTACCTTTGTGGCAAGTTTCCCGAGATAACCGTCTTATCGGTATTAAACGTGCTATGCAGCCTGATTTAGCGATAGCCAGTTTTGATTACCAAGGCGGAATGAATGCTTTAACCTCATCGCCAGCAAGTTGGCCTGCGTCTACACGAAATATTTCAGAACTTCGTTTAGCAATAAAATATCGTCCAAGAAAGGGCATATTGGCAAAAATATCTGATACTGCCACATTGTATGTTGATATCGTCGATTACCCAGGTGAGTGGTTATTAGATTTACCCATGCTTAAGCAAAGTTATACCGAATGGGTGACAGGTCAAATTGAGGTTAAAAAGCGATTACGTCATTCAGCATGTTACTCCGCTTTTGAACACGCTATTAATCAACTTGATTTTGCTGAGACCGCAGATGAACATAAACTTAAGCAAGTGGCTGACTTATATCAAGAGCTATTAGTCGATTTAGTTAATGTTCAAGGCTTTTACTTAGCTCAACCTGGGCGAATGTTATTGCCTGGGGAGTTTGCTGATACGCCTTTATTGGCTTTTTTCCCTTTGGTGAATTTAACCGTAGAGCAGCTTGCCGAACTTGAATCATCTGCTGAAGATAGCTATTTCCAAGTATTGAAAAAGCGCTATCAAGAATATGTCTCTGTCGTTGTAAAGCCTTTTTATCGTGACTATTTTGCTAGCTTTGATCGACAGTTAGTGCTGGTGGACTGCTTCAATGGCTTAAATAATGGTAAAGAACAATTTGAAGATATGGGCAATGCATTAAATAGCATTGTTGAAAGTTTCCATTTTGGGCAATCTAGCCTGTTAAAGCGTTTGTTCTCACCTAAAATTGATAAATTATTATTTGCTGCCAGTAAAGTCGACAGGGTCACCCGTGATCAGCAAAGTCATGTATTAAGTTTACTTACCGATATGCTCAAACACAGCCAGCATTTTGCTAATTATGAAGGTTGCGAAGTTGAGACTATGGCCATTAGTGCCATCAAAGCGACCCAACACGGTTTGGTAAACACCTCAACGGGCGAGCAAGAAGTGGTAAGAGGCATAGATGAAAATCAAAATATGCTAACCATTTTCCCTGGTGAAGTACCACAATCATTACCTGAAAATGAATTTTGGCTAAAGCAGGGATTCAATTTTGTTTCGTTTAATCCTCCAAAATTACCGAATACAGCAACTTCTGATCCGCAATTTGAACATATTCGATTAGATCACTTGCTGCAATTTTTACTTGGGGACAAATTACAGTAATGAATCAATCAAATAAGACCAACTCAAACGCTGACAGCTCACTTAAGCAAACTGAATTGAAACAACAACAAGTATTTGAGTCTGAAGTTGAAGAGGAACTGCAAGTAAAAGCGGGGCGAACTTTTGCTGAAGTTGAATTTATTTGCGAAAGTGCTTTAGCTGAAATAGCACCAGATGTTAATGCTAGTGAAACACGAAATACATCTAAGAGTTGGTCTGTTCTGGCTAAACTCTCTTTGGTGGGCATCACTCTCGCCGTAGTTGTACAAACCCTATTAGGTTTACATGCAGCATTTCTTCAAAGCCCATGGTTATTCGGCTTCTATGCAACAGTAACTTCGATTGTTGTGGCATGGGTGTCTTCTGTGACTCTGGTTGAGTGGCGTAAATTAGTTCGATTAAAGCATGTAGCTGATACCCAAGTGACCGGTGAGCGCCTGTCACAGAGTATGCAACGTGGTGAAGCAGAGAAATTTATCGCCTGTTTAATGGCATATTACCCTGATAGTAAAGGCAAGCAGCAATATGTTGCGATTAATACTAGCGAGCATAATGATGCAGAAATGGTGCTGTTATTTGATGATTTAGTTGTAAGCGAGCAAGATGAAAAAGCGAAACAAATTGTCAGTCGATATGCCGCAGAATCAGCTTTATTGCTTGCTGCCAGCCCGTTAGCAGTCTTAGATATGGCGATTATCTTGTGGCGTAATCAACGAATGATTAATGCCATTGCAGAAGTTTATGGTATTGAGCTTGGTTATTGGAGCCGAATTAAACTGATTAAAAGTATTGTTGTTAATATTGTTTATGCAGGCACCACTGAGGTCGTTACAGATTTGGGCACCCAACTGTTATCCGTTGAAATGACGGGGAAATTATCTGCAAGGTTAGCTCAAGGCTTAGGTGGAGGTTTACTGACTGCAAGGTTAGGTTATCAAGCGATGGGCTTGTGTCGACCATTAAGTTTTAAAGAACAAAACCGCCCTAAACTTGGACAGATACATCAACAACTATTAACTGAGTTAAAAGCATTCTCAGCCTCAATGATGCACAAGAGCAAAGCTAAGCAAGCAAATAACACTGAACAAGAAAAGTTTTAGGTTAAAATTTGAACTATTTAAATTGTTGACTACAGTTTTATGATAGTTATTTTGCTGGGTTAATCTTAGCGTTCGGAAATAACTTAATCAGCCGATCAAGGATAGGGAAGCAGATCGGTTTTAAATTGGACTTAAAGGAGTTAACAATGAAACATCCATTTCTAATGGGCGTAATGTGCGCCTGTGCTTTATCTGTCGCTATTTCAAATTCTAGCGAAGCCAAACAGGTTTCAACAACTGATGCAAAGCATACTCAAGTACCCTCTAAAGCAGTTCAAGATACTAAACAAGCTATAGTAAATATCAATAAAGCCAGTGCGACTGAATTACAGCAATTAAAAGGTATTGGAGAATCCAAGGCGAAAGCGATTGTTGAATATCGAGCCAAGAATGGCAAGTTCAAAAACCTGGAGCAACTTAGTCAAGTATCAGGGGTAGGGGACAAGCTGATAGAACAAAACGCAAAACAAATTAGTTTTTAATAATAGGAACTAAATTGAGTTGTTTATTAAGCTTGTGTTTCAACAATGCTTAAAATAAAAAGGAGCCATTGGCTCCTTTTTATTTTACAGTATTGCTCAATAGCTATTGTGCGTTAAATTGCTGACCATTAACCTCAAGGGCTTCATCACCCATCAGGTAAAGGTATGTAGGCATAATTTCTTCTGCCGTTTTCAGCGTGGCAGGATCTTCACCTGGATAGGCTTTTGCACGCATTTCTGTACGAGTTGCACCAGGGTTGACGCTATTTACGCGAACGCTGGTACCTTCACACTCGTGAGCTAACACTTGCATCATGCCTTCTGTGGCGAATTTAGAGAAAGCATAAGGGCCCCAATAAGCACGCCCTTGTCTGCCAACACTACTTGAAGTAAAGATTAACGATGAAGAAGGTGCAGCGCGCATAATAGGTAGTAAAGCTTTTGTGAGAATAACTTGTGCAGTAACATTAATTTTCATTACATCTTCAAGTGATTCTAAATCAATGTGTTCAAATGGCCCAAGCGCACCTAATAAACTGGCGTTATGTAAAACACCGTCTAAGTGGCCAAATTGTTCAGCAATAGTATCTGCCATATCTTTATAATTTTGCTCAGTAGCACCTTTTAAATCTAAAGGCACTATGGCTGGCTTTGGGTAACCAGCTTGTTCTATTTCATCGTAAACCGCTTCTAGTTTTTTAACTGTTTTACCTAATAAAATCACTGTAGCGCCATGTTTTGCAAAATTAATTGCTGCTACGCGGCCAATGCCTGCACCTGCGCCAGTAACAAGAATGGTTTTATTATTTAATAAATCTTTTTTAGCTTGATATTCCAACATGGTTCATTTTTTCCTTGGGCAGCAAAAGCACGTCAAATCTAGATTCGAACAAAAGATAAACGATCGTTTAAAACAAATGACTGATAAATGTTAACGTGTAGTACTTTTGCATGTAACAAATATGTAGCTAACTCAATGCTTTTACGTTAACTTGAGATGAGTTAAGGACAAAAATATGTCCTTATGGTCATGCGTTTACGCTATTGTGACCAATTTTTGGGGAAATTAAAATTATTACAACAAGATTTGGGGAAAAAAGATGAAAAGACTCATATTGGGTGTTGCTATTGCATCTGCTCTTGGGCTTAGCGGCTGTAGTGAAGATAGTACAAATGAAGCAAAAGATTCTGTGGAGCCACTCATTCCATTCTCTCAAGTGGTCTTCGACCCTGCTGCTGGTGATGTACCACTGCCAAATGACCTTTTATTTAACGGAACCACAGATGGTACGTTAGCTATACCGGGTGAAGATGGTGTTGACTATGTTGACCCTACATTAGCACTAGGCGCACTGGATGGTTGGTCAACTTCTTCGCCAATATCAATTACAGTTGATCTTGCTACTGATAATTCAGGCGAGATGCTAACGCTAGACGCCGCATCTGTTTTCCAAGCAGGCGCTGTGCGTTTATTTGAAGCAACAGTAGGCGGAGCGTTATCAACCGATCCAGAATGTAGTGATGAGTTATCGCTTTCAGCTTGTAAGATTGGCGAAGAACTTCAATTTGGGGTTGATTTCATCGCACAAGCTTCAGGTAATACCATTGCTGTCGTTCCACTAAAAGCATTGAAGCCGAATCAGTCATACATATACGCAACAACTAATCTGATTCAAGATTCTGCTGGTCGTGCCATTGAGCCTTCAAGCACTTATACTCTACTAAAATTAGATATTGATACTAAGCCACTTGAAACTGATGAGCAGCTTTTACTTCAAGGTTTAGTGAACAGCTATGAGAAAGGTATGGCTGCTGAACACGGTGTTGATGCTGAAACAGTTTCATACTCTGGTTTGTTTACCACTCAGTCTGTAGCTGATGTGTATGAAACAACGAAACTCTTGATGGCTTCAACTCCAGGATATACCCCTTCTTTTGTTCAAACTCCGATGCCGATGGATAATGGTTTTGGTGGTGTTGTCACTGTTGCTCAAGCTGCAGGTTTAACAGAAGCTGATGGTGTAGCTTATGTTGTTTCTGATATTGCTGAAATTTATACTGCCGTTGTTCGTTTACCGATATACGGTGATTGCTCTTCTTCAGCTTGTAATATCCCAATTGTTGATGGTGCCCCTACAGCACCAAATGGCCGCTGGTTTGCACTCGGTGATAGCCCTGTGTCAGTTTTACTGGCGCTTGAAGCAGGTACTATGAGTGTCGCTAACTTTAGCTCACAAGCTGTGGCGCAAGGTGTTGATCCAGCTGCTGCGTTGCAAAATCCTGCATTAATGGCGGGTAAAACTTGGTTATTAGATGATGGCACTGCTGCAGATCCCACCAAACATTTAACTAAGTTTAATCCTGTACCAGCTATTATGAATTATGAAGATGTTAATGTACAAATTACACTTCCTAATGCGACTAAATTAGCTGAGTTTCAAGCATCTCAAGGGTTAACTTTTACACCACCTACAAATGGTTGGCCAACAACAATGGCTCTGCACGGTTTAGGTGGCACTAAACAAATGGCACTTGCTTATGCAGGAACCTATGCCGCTTTAGGCGTAGCAACTATTGCAATTGATATGCCTTTGCATGGTGATCGTTCTTATGATGCAACAGGCAACGGCGTATATGATATTTCAGCTACAAGTGAGTTATTTGGCCCTGAATATGCCAATGGTAACCCATTAGTTTTTGTGAATGTGGCGAGTACACTGACTGTACGTGATAACTTCCGTCAAGCCACACTTGATCATCTAGGTTTACGTTTACTATTAACTGGCATGTACAGTGAAATTGCGCAGGCTGGTGGTCAACAAGTTTTTGATATCAGTAAAATCAGCGCTCAAGGCTTAAGTTTAGGTGGTATCGTTGGTACCACTTTATCAACTTATGCTTCAACAGGTTTAACTAATCCTGCTGATGGCACTGAATTGCCAAATGCATATGCTATTAATGCTGCATCGTTAGTTGCTCCAGCTGGTGGCTTAGCGGGTTCATTCGCCGGCTCTGCGACTTTTGGTCCAGTATTATTTGAGACTGTGACTGCAACTGCTGATTTCATTGCTTTGGTTGAGGAAGCAAACGTTGCAGGTTATGAGCCAGGTACGCCTGAGTATGCTGCGCTAGTTGAATCAGTTTATGCTGCATTTATTCCAACATTTGCATTTGCTGTGCAAACCGCAGTTGATTCAGCAGACCCAATTAACCATGCGGCGATGTTAGCTGACACCCAATTACCAGTGCATTTAATTGAAGTGGCGGGTGATGGCGCAGGTAATTTACCTGACCAAGTGCTGCCAAATCAGGTTGAAGGCTTTCCATTATCTGGTACTGAGCCGTTGATTGCTGGTTTAGGTTTAGGTTGTGTTAGCTCTAATAACGCGGGTTCTGGAGTGGTTAGATTTGCGAAAGGGCATCACAGTTCTATTGTTAGTCCTGATGAAATTGACGGTGTAACTGATGGCATGGCAGCTCGAGCCACAGTTGAAATGCAATCTCAAGTAGCCACATTTGCTAAAACAGCAGGCTTAGGCGCAGCAACGATTCTTGTTGATGATGAAGAAGTTATTGTGCCTTGTAGCTAATTAATGATGTTTAATTGTTAATTGACTAAAAACCCAGCAAATGCTGGGTTTTTTATTGTCTACAATGTTTAACTTCCTGCTAAGATAACCCGTAATAACGTATTTCTTTATGGAGTGTATTTTGGAGTTTTTATCTGAGTACGGCATGTTTCTAGCTAAAGCTGTCACTATTGTCGTCGCAATTCTTGCGGTAGTGATTGTTGTGCTTGCTAGCAGCATGAAACAAAAGACAGAGAAAGGTGAGCTTAAGCTAACTGATGTCACTGATGAGTTAAAACAGCTTGAGAAAGAGTTAAAAGAAGAGTTGCTCACCAAAAAACAATTTAAGGCTTACGAGAAGCAGTTAAAAGCCGATGTTAAAGCCGCTGAAAAAGAAGATACAGCGTCTTCTAAAGTATTTGTAATCGATTTTAAAGGCAGTATTGATGCGGGTGAAGTGGCTTCGCTACGTGAAGAGATTACGGCTATTTTGACTGTTGCTGATAAAGACGACCAAGTATTAGTCAATGTCGAAAGTGGCGGTGGTATGGTTCATGGTTATGGACTTGCATCAAGTCAGCTTGACCGTTTAAAGCAAGCGAATATTCCTTTGACTATCTGTATTGATAAAGTCGCTGCAAGTGGCGGTTATATGATGGCGTGTGTTGCGGACAAAGTTTACGCTGCACCTTTTGCCATTGTTGGATCAATTGGTGTTGTTGCTCAGCTACCTAACTTTAGCCGTTTGCTTAAAAAGCACGATATTGATTACGAGCAGCATACAGCTGGCGACTTTAAACGTACTTTAACCGTGTTCGGTGAAAATACCGATGAAGGTCGTGAAAAGTTTCAGGAAGAGCTTGAAGAAACACATGTATTGTTCAAAGAATTTGTTAGCAAATATCGCCCTGATATGGATATTGCTAAAGTCGCTACTGGTGAGCATTGGTATGGCCAACAAGCTATTGAACTAGGTTTGGTTGATGCTATTTCAACCAGTGATGATGTGATTTTAGGTTTGGCCAAAGAGCATCAAGTGATTAAAATTAAGTATCAAATGAAGAAAAAGTTAGCTGACAAAATTGCCCATGGTGCTTCGTTGTCTGTTGATGGTGTTTTAAATCGTTTGATGGAGCGTGAAAACGCAGTTAAATAAGGGTACCAATGCAGCAAGAGTCGGGTTATAAAGCGAATATGATGGTAGGGGATCAATGTTACCCTGCTTTTGAATTACGTAATTTACTCAATTTTATTGAAACTCACCTCGGTGAAACTGTTGCTGCAGATATCTACATTAAACTGGGCTTAGGACCATCAGAGCTTAACGCCATGAAGTTTGTATATGTATGGCAAGTTGAGTTTGCAATGGAGCAATTACGTTTACTGAGTCCAGATAAAGAAATTGGTGCCCGTCTAGGCACCAGTTATCAAGTTGAATCCCTCGATGTTCTTCTGCCTTTCTTTGATCAGTTTACTACCTTAGGTCAGTGCCTTAAATTTGTTATCCAAAATCCTGATTTAGCAGGTAGTTTTGCTGATACCTTAGTTCGGATTGAAGATGATAAATTGTGGGTTCGATGGCTTAATACTGGCAAAGTCTCAGCTGATAAGTTTTCTTTTCAGTTTCAGCACAGCGTGTGCGCTTTATTAGGGGCAGCAAGACAGTTAGTCGATACTCCGGTATTTATTGATCAAATTCATTTAGCTTTACCCTGCTGCAATACTGACTACTTAACCCAAGAAACCGGCGCGACAATCAAATTTGATTGTGACTTTTTTGAATGGGGGTTAAACATTGCAATATTAGATAAGCCCTTAGCTTATCAATTCAAGCAAGCCAATATTGAAAAAGTGGCTCCTGACAGTATTTCGTTTATTGATAAGGTACTGACAGCTATTCGCCACAGCATGCCAAACCCGCCTAAATTGGAACCGTTTGCTCTCTCGATACATATGAGTGAGCGAAGTTTTAGGCGTAAGCTCTCTGCGGCAGGGACGAGCTACCAAAAGTTAATCGACCAAGTACGTTGCCAAGCTGCTATCAATTTAATCTTGACCGATACAATGTCTATTGAAGACATTGCTGAAACTCTTGGTTATGGTGACGTGAGCCATTTCAGGCAAAGTTTTAAACATTGGCTAGGATATCCTCCGGGACACTTTCTGCGACTTAATCAATTGGCAAATCAATAGCCTAAATAGTCAGCCGATAAATACACCAAGCAATAGTCTAAGGACTATGACTGACATAGACCAATGGTCGGTGACATGCCATCAATCCAGCGCTCGACCAATTGAGTTCCTTCAGTATGAATAATCTCACGTCCGATTGGCGGCATCTTATCTTTTGGAGACGATAATATCTGTCGATAATGCATTATTGAGCGTTCAGCATTTCCAGGCACTATGTCATATGACAATCCATTAGGGCCACCATCCCATCCTGGAGGCTGTTTACAAACGCCGTATTCAAAGCTTGTGTGGTCAATAAAGTAGCTTAAACGTAAACCTGAAATACTCGCAAAACCTTGTTCATTATGACAATGAGCGCAATTTATATCTAAATACCCCTTGGCTCGATTAGTTAAACTCGCTTCATTATTTTCAAGTGCATAGGATTTATCTACGCTGCTTAAATCCGGCAGTAACGTGAGCATATTTTCATCTGCCCAAAAAGTGAGTTGGTTAGTTTTGCTACCATGACTTAGGGTTATGTCTCGATTCAATAAGTGCGCTTTTACACCTATGGGGTTAATACGGCTGATATCATTTTCAGTAATTTGATGACATATTTTGCACTCAACTTTGCTAGGAATATGGTAATCGAAAGTGATGGATTCACCTTGATTATTCAGTGTATGAGTTACATCCGCTCCCGCTATAATGAGTGATGCGTTTTCTTGTTGCCATTGGTACGTTAATGCCGTCCAGCCAGCTTCACGATGGATCATCAGCCGTGTTTCAATCAACTTTTCGTTATTTGCATCACTCAGTTGAGTATCAAATGGTAGCGCAAAGGTTTTAACTAAAACACTGCCGACAGGCAGGGTAAATACTTGCTGTGCTTCAAACGTCATTGATTGATTATCAGGTAGAAAAACAAATCGATATTTACTGGCATAATTTGAGAAGAGTTCAGTAGATAGTTGATAGTTGATGCCTGGTGTCGTTGGTGAATGAGTCGGCATACTTGGTTCGATAAATAAGCCGTAATCGCTTAAGTTAGGACAGTCCTTAGACATTAAAGCTGTCCAATTCACTTCTGAATTCGTTTGCTGACAAACATCATCTGAGGTATCAGGTTGCTCTGGTGTCGTGGGTGTTGTAGGCGTAGCAGGAACTTCAGGGCTTGAACTATCACTTTTAGCACTATCACTGTCAGAACCGCCACATGCCATTAATATGGAAGTTAGAGAAATGATTAATAGGCTCTTTTTCCATACACTCTTTGTCCATAAAATCTTATCCAAACTTCTTTGATTTAAAGCTCTTCTGTTCAATACCTTCTGATTCAATAGAGTCTGCTTCAAAAAACTGGCTTTGGTATGGAAGAGATAAGACATTGACGATCTCCTGTTTTCATTTTGATAAACAACAAAAAGAACAAAGAAAAAATTAAGAATAATAAAATTGGGTAAGTTTCTTGGCTAAGAAAAGTATAAGAGGATGAACCTAAGTCCATCCTCTTATTACAGGCGAATTAAGAACAAGACGCCGCTGGCAATCGCTTAATCCATTCGCTGATTAATGCAACACCTTCATCATGAGATAGGCTGCGACCAATTTCAGGCATCCTATCACCTGGATCGTTGCTTTCCATACGGAAATGTAAAATTGATTCCTCAGGGTTACCTGGTACAACATCATAACCTAAGGTGCCACCACCATAAGCCACAGGTGACTTACACGTACCATGAGAAAAACCAGCATCTTCATCATAACTGCGCCAATACTCAAGCTTTAAACCTGTATTGGATGCATTGCCTTCAGGGCGATGACAATGGGCACAGTTAATATCTAAATAACCTTTAGCCGCAGCCATTAACTCAGTATCTGACATTGAAGCAATATTCGCTTCATCACCATCTTGATACTCAGACACCATGTCAACATCGGACAACGTTGGTAAGCCTTGCAAAATACCTGCAGCTTGCCATTTGGTTAACTGATTCATACTGCCGTCAATGTAGGCATACTCACGGTTTAAATGTCGAGCTTTTGGACCAATAGGCATAAACACTGCGTTACTATCTGCATCAGCTTTGAACTGATGACATTGCTTACATTGATTCATGCTTGGAACAACATAATCAAAACTGAGCATTTCACCTTTATGAGTGACTTGCTTACCTTGAATCGCCCCAGCTTTTGCTAGTACAGCATCGGATTTATCCGCTTTCCATACATAAGGCAGTGCGCTCCAACCTGTTTCACGGTGGATTAATAGTCGAGTCTCAATTAAATCTTCATTTGCGAAACCGCGTGCGTTAGTATCTTCTGGTAGTGCAAATGTTTTACTGATGACTGTGCCGACAGGGAAATCAAATGATTCATTTTCATTGTAATCGGCTTTAGTGCCATCAGGTAAATACACAAAACGATATTTAGTGGCGTGGTCGGTAAATAATGGTGTATTGAGATCGTAGGGCAGGCCATTAGAGTTTGGCGCTGCAGTTGGATTTGTCATATCAGCAAACAGGTTATAGTCAGACAGGTTAGGGCAGTTTGCTTTTAATAACGCATCCCAGCTGACATTATCTCCAGTAGCTTCACATAAACTTAAATCCCCATCACCTTCAAGGCCACCTTCACCCTCGCCAATCGAACCGCCACCACCAATTAAGGTGCCGCCATCACAACCTTCTGTTTCATCATCTACACCACAGCCGAATATTTCATCGCCAAAGGTGACGGTATGAACTGGTAAGCTGACTTGTGAACAAGCTAAAAGATCTTCTTGAGGAGCTTGTAACATTGCTTCAGGTAGATTTTGATCTGTATTTGAATTCGCATATAAACGACCAACACTGACATCGCCATTGTTGATGATACAAGTGTTATCACTGCCGTCTTCTGCGAATGGTAATTCTTGTAAACCGAGATAAGCCGCAGTGCCATTATTAGATAATGCTTCACCTAAACCATCGTAAATAACACCTGGCATTTTCCCATGAGTGAGTACGTAAGCTTTAATAATGTCATCAATCAAATGTCCATTTGGTTTTTGGCCGTAATCAGTAATATTATTGTCATGTACATGAATATTTCTTGGGGTTGCACGCCAGCCATCACTAATGGCTTGTCCAGGTTGGGCATAATTAGCGACAAACGTACTTATATCTCTTTCTGCCACAAAAAAACTCGTTACGGCAACTGCTAAGCTGTCATGGTCACTAATGTCATTGTTGAATACTTCTACATCATCCGTAGAAAGAATAATGACCCCCGTCCCAGGAGGCACAATGTGCACACCACCAGGGTTTGATGAAGCATTGGCGAAGTTTTTAGTGTTGTTATTGTGAATTTTATTATTAAACACACGAACACTTGAACCATATCTTTGGTTATTGATGGGTAAATCAAATACTAATACGCCGCCTGTATTACCTACAGCTTCATTGTCATAAACATCAGCATATTTAGAGTTTTCGATTTCGATACCTGCGACGTTCTCTTTGGCAATATTACGACGCACAACAATATATTGTGATTGGCCTACATAAATACCGGCGTCTGCACTACCGCGTACATAGGTATCTTCAATTAAGATATTTTCACATTCAACAGGGTAAAGACCGTAAGCTCCATTATCTTTATCGAGTTCACCATCCCAAATGGTTGCCAATCTTCTTAAGATAATACCGTTAGTATTTTTGAGCTTGATCCCGTTATTTTTGGCTTCATTAACCGACAGATCTTGAATGATTATATTGACCGCATTTTGCACAAAAATACCGTCACCAGAGTTTGCTTCAGAGAAATCGAGTACGGTTTCATCTTGCCCGTAACCCATAATGGTTACGTTTTTAGAAAACACACCATCACCGTCCACATCACCATCAAACAGTAATGTGGATTCTATTTTAAAATTACCTTTTGGTAGAACGATGACATCATTACTTTGAGCATTGATTAAAGCTTCTTGAATACTCATGGTGAGATTTTCACCTGCTTCAACCATGATGGCACCTTCAGGAAAGGTAGGGCCGGTTTCTGCTGGTGGCTGAACTACGGGTGGGGTTTCGGTTATGGTTGCGTCGTCATCATCTGAACCACAACCGCTTAAACTCATTGTGACAGCTGTCGCTACAAGGGTAGGTACCAGCCAAGGCATTTTCTTGTTGAACATAGCATCTCCTGCTTATTATTATTTCATGCCTACTCCGCTAGGTTCCGCCAGTGGAGTGGATACGATTTAATTCGTATGTTGTCCAACATGCCTTGTTTGACAATTGTTAATCAATGTGAGATCCGGCCACATTTATATAACATATGCTTTGAGGTTATATGTTAGCTAAATCAAAATAGTGGATATTTAAGATGCTTTTATTGATTGCTAGAGTCGTTGCTGAGGTGAGGCGCAGAAATAGAAAAACGACAGCAAGTGCTGTCGTTTTTTAATTTTGAGTAGCATTTAGCGTTACGCTTTATAACTCAAATGCTGATGGAAGCGCACGATCACATCGATATGTTCTTTATCGATATCAAATTGATTAGTAAATTGGCGAATAGCATCATCAACTTGGCTCATAAAGCGTCCATAACTTTCATCATGTTGATCTGCTTTAGATGCAACGATAACAAAACGAATCGCTTCAGCGAGCTTGGTGTCATCCCAATGAAAAATGGGTGCAGGGGCTTTATCACTAGGGTCGAAACCGACCATTTGAAACTCAGCAGTGCTATCGAGTTGTTCGTATTTACTGTTACGAACTAAGGGTACTTTGCCGTTAGCAATCATTGCAACTCGATTTAGCTTATTGGCTGCAGTTGCTTTAACAAAGTGATCTGCCACTCTTTGGTACTTTTCACCAAAGCTAGTGGCGTTTTCAGCAGCGAGTTGTTGTTTAATACGTCGACCCATTGGTAAGCTAACTGTCACATAATTTAGCGCACTAACCGATTCCGGCAGATCACACTCACGGCGTTTGTAACGGCTGTCTACAGCGCGAAGTTTATAACCATAAGTCTCTTTGAGGCCTTTTGCTTTGGCAAAAAAGTCGTAAGAAATATGCTGATGGTCTCGAACTTTAGTTGGGATATCACTAATCGGTAATAGCGGCTTAATTTCAGCTAAAAAGCTTTGAATCTTTGCATGGAACTCAGCAGAGTGACTACGAAGCTCTGTACCAGTGGCAAGGAAAACCACTTTTAATTTTTTCGCTCGGTAACCTGCAAGCGCGTGAAGGCGATTGGCTTCATGATGAGCAGGGTTATAAAAGAAACGAAGCTGTTCTTCTGTGGTGAGGCAATATGCTTCATTGTGGTAACGAACCATGGGCAGCTTGTCGTTGGCAATAACATGAACGTTAAAAAGTTCATGTTTATCAGCAATTTTGTAAACCAGTTTACTGAACTCTTGGTAACAATTATCCAAATCACTGTATGACGCTAATAACTCATCAGTTAACGTGAATCCAACGGTGATGTACTGGTTTTTACGTGTTGCTGTTGGTAAATAAGCTTTCTTTTGACGACTGACGGACATAATTTTTCCTTTTAGCCATAGGGTTTTACCAATTATTTGTGCATGAAAGCTATTTTATGAAATGCGCTTTCGTAAATTGCTTTAATAAAACGTCACAAAAATTGGTACTTTTTGCGTTTGTAAAAAATCCATTTGGGAACAGTTTAATTGGTAAAGCTTAAAATAAAATTACTTTTTACTCTTTTTTAATGAATTTTTTTAACCTTGGTTACTTTTTCAAAGCATTCATGATCCAGGGCTGCATCCATTGCGTAATTTTAGGTTGAGCCTCTTGATTTGGATGGATGCCATCACGCTGCATTAAGTCAGAATTCGCTGCGATATCCATCATGAAAAAAGGTGCCAATGGAATGTCAAAATCATCAGCTAGGTCATGATAAACATCATTGAACATTTTAGTGTATCTTGGACCGTAATTAGGTGGCACCATAATTTCAGTGAGCAGGACATTTGCCCCACTGTCTTGTGACAAGTTAATGATTTTTGTAAGATTTGATTTCAGTTGATTTGGTGGAAATCCACGTAATCCATCATTACCACCTAGTTCAACAACAACGAGATCAATCTCGCTGGAAGTCAGTAAACTCGGGAGTCTGCGTAAACCACCAGCGGTGGTTTCGCCACTAACAGAGCCGTTGATAATGTCATGTTCAGGGTATTGGTCTCGTAACAATTGTACCCAACCTTGCTCTTCCGACATGCCATATCCCGCACTTAGACTATCACCTAAGATCAAAATCGTGGCAGCATAGCTAGATGTTGAAATGAACATTGTTGAAACAACAAACATAACCGCCGCAGTAAGCAGGCGTTTAGCCGGTAAAAATAAGAAGGATCGTATGTCGACTAATTTTGCAAATAATTCAAGTGCCATTAACGTTACTAACCTCAATAAAACTGTGGTGACCCAAGAGGGAGAGCTTACTATCCTCAATGGCATTAATATGGATGTCAAGCAGGGAGACAGTGTTGCGATCCTTGGTCCATCAGGATCTGGCAAGTCTACGTTACTGGGTTTGCTCGCAGCGCTTGATACACCGACATCAGGTGAGATATTACTTGATGGGCAAGCGCTGTCAGGTCTCAATGAAGAACAAAAAGCGGCACTGAGAAAACAAAAAGTCAGCTTTATTTTTCAGTCTTTTATGCTGGTCGATACATTAACCGCGCTTGAAAACGTAATGTTACCTGCTGAACTTGCTGGAGTACAAAATGCCCGTGAGAAAGCTGAAAACATGCTGGAACGTGTTGGCTTATCTCATCGTTTAACCCATCTACCTAAACAGTTATCCGGTGGCGAGCAACAACGTGTAGCCATTGCTCGAGCATTTATTTGTGAACCCAAGGTATTATTTGCTGATGAACCCACAGGAAATCTCGATAGTGCCAACGGTGATAAAATTGCCGATATGTTGTTTGCTCTAAACCAAGAAAGCGATACCACATTGGTATTAGTGACACATGATTTAGAGCTGGCTAAGCGATGCCAAAGGCAGTTAGTGATGGAGAATGGTCACTTATCAGAGACTATAGCAACAATTAATGAAGAACAAAGCGCTTCAGAGGAGGCGTGCTAATGGAGTTACAATTAGCTTGGCGTTTATTTAAACGTGAACTGATGCAAGGACAGTTATTATTAATTGTATTGGCGATAACGTTAGCAGTGTTATCAGTGAGTGGACTTGCACGTGTCAGCGAGCGCTTACAAGTGGCTATTAATGGCGAAGCGGCCAGTTTTATTGCTGCCGATCGCATTATTGACTCACCGGTTCCACTTGATGAGCAAGTGCTCACATTAGCAGAATCACTTGATATCTTGCATGTCAGTAACATGAATTTCAATTCGATGGTTTATTCGGGTGATAAGTTTCAGTTGGTGACAATAAAGGCTGTTGGTGATGGTTATCCGCTTCGAGGTGATATTGAGCTGTCATCAGGAATTACACAAGCATTACCTAAAACGGGAGAAGCTTGGTATGAAAACAGATTGGGTGGTTTACTGGGTTATCCAGCCACATTGGAACTCGGCAATACTGAGCTGAATTTATCTGCAGAAATTAGTCGCTTACCAGATGCTGGTTTTAACCCTTTTGCTTCATCTCCTGTGCTATTAATGCGTTTAGATGACGTTGCAGCAACTGGGATTATCCAACCTGGTAGTCGCGTAAGCTATGTGTATCAATTTGCCGGTGAAGCCCAATCTTTAACTGAATTTGAAACAAAAGCAAAGCCATTACTGAATAACAGCCAGCGCTGGACTGATGTGCAATCTGGTGACTCACCAATCGCTTCAGCAGTGCAGCGCGCAGAACGTTTTTTGTTACTCGCGAGTTTGTTAGGTATTGCATTAGCTTGTGCTGCTATTGGTATTGCGGCGCAGCGCTATTGTCAAAGACACTATGATGTTGTGGCGATGCTTAAAACATTTGGTGCATCTTCTAAGCAAATTCGAACCTTGTTTGGTATCCATTTAATGTTGGTGACGCTTGTTGGTATTGTGTTGGGTTTATTAGGTGGCTTATTACTCGATTTAGGCATTAACCAATTTTTGCCTGCAGAAATTGCGGCCTATTCACCACCATATTCAAGGCCTTTAGTGCTCGGTGTCAGTACTGGCTTAATCAGTGCTTTCATGTTTTCTGCTTATCCATTAATGCGCTTATTGGCGATTCCACCTTTAAGAGTACTGCAAAGGCAGCTTGAAGGTTTACAGTTTGGCATGTGGCTACATTTGTTACTCAGCCTAGGTGCTATGGCGTTATTAGGATATTTGTATTCTCGCAGTATTGCACTAACCATGACAGTTGTACTTGCAGTGTTATTGCTGGGTGTGTTGCTGAGTATTTTAGGCTTTGCAATGATCCGTTTAGGTCATAGTGTTGGCATGAAAACGACTAATCCTTTCCAATTAGCATTGGCAGGTCTTCGCAGACGCGCAAGACAAAATGCAGTGCAGTTAGTCGGTTTTAGTAGTGCGCTTGTGTTGTTATTAACTATATTGGCACTAAGACAAGATTTGCTCAATGAATGGCAAAAGCAATTACCTGAAGATGCACCTAACTATTTCTTGGTAAATATTGCTCCTGAAGATACTAAACCACTGGATGATTTTCTAGATCGCAATAAGATTATCGCGACCGACATTTATCCAGTGATCCGTGGCCGTTTAACGCATATTAACGATGAAGAATTAATTTCGCGTCAAGAGGAGAAAGACGGCGCCGAAGGGCGAGTGGGTATTTCACGAGAGTTAAACTTAACTTACCGAGAAACATTGCCACCTAATAATGAAATTACCGCTGGCACATTTAACCAAGCTGATGACGAAGTCTCCGTAGAAGCCGAAGTTGCTGAGCGCCTTGGATTGTCTTTAAACGACACGATGACTTTTAGCATAGATAATCAGAGCTTTAGCGTAAAAGTTACCAGTTTTAGACAGGTTCAGTGGGAAACGCTTCAGCCAAACTTCTTCATGATATTTAAGCCCAAAGCACTTGAGCCGTTTTCCTATACTTCCATGGCAAGCTTTCACCTCAATGATGAAGACTTAAAAGCCAATGGCAGTGACTTAACAGCAAACGCTGTGGTGTTGCAATTAATCCAACAGTTTCCAACAATTTCTGTGATTGATGTTGGTGCCATGGTGGGGCAGTTACGACAAATTATTGAGCAAGTATCATTGTCGTTATCGCTGGTTTTGGCTTTGGTATTATTGGCAAGTGCATTAGTACTGATAGCACAAACAGAAGCGGGGATGGCGACAAGGCAGCGTGAGCTCGCCGTGTTGCGAACCTTTGGTGCATCTGGTTGGCTACTTCGCTCAGCGACAGGTCTTGAGTTTGCTTTGCTTGGCGCTATTGCCGGTATTCTTGCGGTCATTGTGGCTGAATTTGCGTTATATATGCTTAAAACTCAAGTATTTGAATTAGTGGTTTATATGCATTGGCCTTGGTGGGGCATTGCACCGCTGGCAGGTGCTGCTGTGGTAGCCTTCTTAGGAATGTGGCGCTGTCGTCAATTACTGAATCAGTCTTGTAGTGATTTATTAAAAGCGGGTTAATATCCCTTGCACTAAATAGGCTAGTTTAAAAGGAGTTAGACATGTTCGCCGTTATTTTCAAAGCGAAAGTCGGCAACCAAGATCAACACTATGTTGATACGGTTGCCATAATGCGCGATTTGGCATTTGAGCAGTATAGGTGTGTCGACTTTTTTGCTGTTGCTGAGGGTGATCAAGAAATAGCTATCTCTTACTGGCATTGTGAAGAGGATATTAAACGTTGGCATCAAGACGCTAAACATGCCGTGGCACAGAAGCTTGGTCAAGACAAATGGTATAGCTCTTATACTGTGGAAGTGGTTGAGATAAAAAGGCAATACAGCTTCGGCGAGTAGTTATTATGGTTTAGAACTACAGTTTTTAATTTGCTTTTTTGCTACATTGTTAGTGACATAGAAAACTAACCTAATGCTTTAAAGTGCTTATTTAAATAACTTGAACGATTGAAATGCCGTTAAGCCTGCTTAGCGGCATTTTTGTGTAAAAGACCAAGAAAATTTATTTTAAGTTATTATGGACTCTTATTTTAATAATTTATTGTTATAGTAGGGGCAAGTCGAATAATTTTAAATGCCGAGTAACGCTTTCATGATAAATCAGAAGTGGTTAACCACCTTTTTAAAGCTTGCCGAAATAGGCCATTTTACCCAAACAGCAGAACAATTGTTTATGACACAGCCCGGTGTGAGCCAGCATGTTCAAAAATTAGAGCAGCAGCTTAACGTACAGCTTATTCAGCGATTTGGAAAACGATTTGAGCTAACAGATGCTGGTATGCAACTGCAGCAATATGGAGAGCAGTTACTTAAGCAGCAGGAACAATTGCTCAGCGATATTCAGCTAGATTCTCCTTACGCGGGCGATTGTCGTTTTGCCTGCTCTGGTTCACTGGCGATGTGGCTATACCCGCACTTCATCGATTATCAAATCCAACATCCGCAATTGTCGGTATCTGTGGAGGCCGCGCCAAATAAACGCATTATTGAGCAAGTAATAAGCAATGATATTGATATCGGTATTGTGACCCAATTTGTGTCAAACCCGGAACTTGAAGTAAATCCTATTGGTGATGACAACTTATGCTTGATAGTACCTGCCAAATTCCAGGGTAAGGGTATGAGTTTTAAGCAATTAACGTCGCTTGGGTTGATTTCTCATCCCGATGCAATGCATTACCTGCAGCAATTAATCAGCAGCAATTATAGCGATGAACAGGCGAGTGCCATCCCTACCGCAAGTTATGTGAATCAGTTGAATCAAATCTTATTACCAGTGGCCAAGGGGCTCGGTTTTACTGTATTACCAGAGTTCGCGGTAAACTGTTTTAACAGGCCTGAACTGATTTCTGTAGCCAATTTACAACACCAAGTAAAAGAACCTCTATATATGATCCGCAAGAAGTTTCGTCCACTTCCCAAGCGATACGATTGGTTTATTGAAACAATAACGACTCTAGTAAATCAATAATCAAACTCGAATAAATTTTATTTCAATTAGTAAAGCTCTAACTCAGGATAAACTCGATAAGAAAAGCGAGAGAGACTCATGAGTATTTACGATCATGAGTCTTTGAATTGTTTGATGGCTATTGAGCTGCTCATTAAGCTTTGAGAATAGAATCCAGCGCAGGGTTAATCTCTGGGTATTTGAAATTAAAGCCTGAGGCTAGGGCACGTTTAGGCAATACAAATTGGCCTTCTACAATCAAATCCGCCATCTCACCCATCGCAAGTTTTAGCGCTATTACTGGCGTTGGAATACATGCAGGGCGGTTTAAGCTTGAGCCAATCGATTCAGCAAATCGTTTATGATTAACTGGGTTTGGGGCGGTAGCATTAAATACTCCTTGTGCATTGTTTGTAATCATTAAATGCTCAATTAAATGAGTTAAATCGTCGATATGTATCCAACTGACACCGTGTAAACCCTTACCTATAGGTCCACCAAGGCCGAGTTTGAAAGGAGGTAACATCTTAGCCAGTGCTCCCCCATTTTTTCCTAACACAATACCAATTCTTAGTACGCAAACACGCGTGGTTTCTGATTGCGCTTTAAGAGCAAGGTGCTCCCATTCACTGCATACTTGATGGCTGAATTCATTATGGGCTTGGCTGTCTTCATCAACGGGAGTACTTCCTTGGCGGCCATAATATCCAATTGCAGATGCACTAATAAAACTCGTTGGTGGTGTGTCGCTTTGTTTAATCAACTGAGTCAACATTGCAGTGATATCCCAGCGACTATCGCAAATACGCTGTTTTTGTTGATTGCTCCATCGTTTACCGACAATAGGTTCACCGGCAAGATTAATAACAGTGTCAAAATCATTTAAGTTTTCTAATTTACTCAGGTTATCAACATAACGATGATTTGAGCCCAAGACTTGGGTCGCATGAGAGACATTTCGGGTAACAATGGTAAGTTGATGAGATTGTTGGCTTAGCAATGCGACTAATTGCTGCCCAACAAATCCTGTTGCGCCAGTCATTATTATATTCATATTCTCACCATATTGTGGGGGGCATTTTGTGTCAATCAGTCTGTAAAATGATTTAGGTAATCGGTTAAAAACCATTACGATCCATAACGAACCTAAGATCAACTTAAATCAATGAGGAAATGCTCTATTTTTCACTAGGGCATTACTGTTACTCAGTTTACTAATTTGAACTTACTTTAGTTAAGTTATTCGTTATGATCTTTCACAGTAAGCTTATTTAGCTTAGATTCAGCATCCACTTGCTAAAGTTACGCTAATATTTAATTAAATAGACTTAATATAGCCATTCATACTCAATTGATTAGGAGTATACTGCGTAAGTTATTCTTATTGTGCTAGTTTAAGCATGGGTTAAATACACAATTTATTAGGTTTGTAATCAATAACGGTGAAAGTGAACTTCTCAAGGGGAATAATCCTGAAGTTGAAAAAGCAGTAAGCAAAACATCAATAACTTAAACGCTTAAATAAAAAGTAACTATGTATCCGAAAATTTTAGTAACAACAAAGGGATTTAAATATGAGTGGTGGTAATTCATCATCGATGGCGTTACGTGGTTTTGCCATTATGGCGTGTTTGGTTGTGATATTAGCGGGAATAAAAACAGCCAGCCCCATCGTCGTACCATTTGTATTGTCAGCATTCTTGGCCGTAGTGTGTAATCCTGCTATTCAGTTTATGACCCGCTATAGAGTACCTAAATGGTTATCGGTTATATTATTGATGTTGTTTATTGTCATGATGGGACTTTGGTTAGCTAGTCTTGTTGGTAGTTCTATTAATGAGTTCTCGCAACAAATGCCATTTTATCGTCAACAGTTAATTGAACAGTTTTCCTGGATACTTGAAAAGCTCAATGGTTTGAATATCAATATTTCAAAAGATAAAGTCCTCGAGTATTTTGACCCTGGAATGGCATTAAGTATGACGACAAATATGCTGTCAGGATTAGGTAATGTGATGGCCAATTTGTTTTTAATCATTTTGACCATTATTTTCATGTTATTTGAAGCGCAATCCTTACCTAAAAAGTTTCATTTAGCGCTTGATGATCCAGACATGCGTTTAAAGCAAATTGATAAATTTTTGCACTCAGTAAACCAGTATATGGTGATTAAAACATTGGTCAGTATCGGAACGGCCATTATCATTGGTGTTGGTTTATCGATTATTGGAGTTGATTACGCTTTGCTTTGGGCTGTTATTGCTTTTTTGTTTAACTATATTCCAAATATTGGTTCTATCATTGCGGCTATCCCGGCAGTCTTATTAGCGTTTATTCAAATGGGGCCAGGGGCTGCTGGTTTTACTGCACTTTTATATCTTGGTACGAATACAGTAATGGGCAATGCCGTGGAACCACGGTTTATGGGCCGAGGTTTGGGGTTATCAACACTAGTAGTGTTTTTGTCATTAATCTTTTGGGGCTGGTTATTGGGTTCGGTCGGTATGCTGTTATCTGTTCCATTAACCATGATTGTTAAAATTGCACTTGAGTCTAGCGAGGGCGGAAAATGGTTTGCCATTTTATTATCAGACGAAATCCCTGATGAGCCGGACAAATCTCAACAGCCAGATGCCGAAGAAACAACTAACGTTGATAAAGCATAAATTTTCTTTAATAGCTTATTTATAAAATTGTGAATGTAAAAACATGAATTTAGTGTGTGAAGATTTTCCACTTGGGCAAGCTCTTGCTCAAGTTCAATTAACTGATGAACTTTGCCGTGTATTTCACGGCAGAGGTGGTCGATTTGAAGGTTTTGAACACCTTTGTTTAGATTGGTTTAAGCCTGTGTTGCTATTAACCAGTTTTAAAGAGCTATCAGAAGCTGAGCGTTTTACTTTGACTGACGCAATAGCCGAAGTATGGCAACAAAGCCACAGCGAATTGAGTTTTAATCTTGTATTTCAATATCGAAATGCTGGTAAAACAGTCACTGAAATAGTGTCCGGTGCAGTGCCTGAAAAACATATCATCACAGAAAATGGTGCCGATTTTTTAGTACACCTTTTACGTGGTCAAAATCATGGTATTTTTTTGGACATGGCAAACGGTCGTCGATGGGTTAAAGACCATGCAAAGGATAAAAAAGTACTCAATCTTTTTGCATATACTTGTGCTTTTTCAGTTGTCGGTTTGCAAGGCGGTGCGACTGAAGTCGTTAATATGGATATGAGTAAAGGCGCGCTGAGTATTGGTAAACAAAATCACCTTTTGAATGGGTTTGAATCAGGAGCACGTTTTCTTGGTCATGACATATTCAGGTCGTGGGGTAAGCTTACAAAATTAGGCCCTTATGATTTAATTGTTGCCGATCCACCAAGTAATCAAAAAGGCAGTTTTGTGGCAACTAAAGACTACGTAAGACTTTTACGTAGACTACCAGAACTGTTAGCTGAGCAAGGAGAAGTGTTGCTGTGTTTGAATGCGCCAGAGTTAGGATGTGATTTTTTAATGGAACAGGTCACTGAAACTGCGCCAAATATTGAGTTTGTTGAACGTATTGAAAACCCGCCTGTATTTGCAGATGTCGACGAGCAAAAGTCATTAAAAGTATTGCGATATAGAGTAAGACGCTAAACTGAAGCTCTTCCAGTCAATATCATTTATTTAGCACAATTGAATATCAATTCAATTGTGCTTTTTTGTTTGTTTATGAAAATAATCAAAATTGTATTCAGTTTCGTGTGGAGAGACTTTAAAAGTTTTCGTGTTTTGCCTATTTAATAATCGCAAATGAATGATTAACAAGTTGATAACTTTTGACTAAGCGGCTATATATACTTAGGTATTAGAAACGATTTTCAATTGTATTCATTTTGTAAGTCATTTTCTTGTCACTATAGAGTTGGATTAGTTAAGTCAAATATAAATCCATACAGAGCAATTGTTTAGTTTATTTTTATGATCTAGATCAACAAATATTCGCTTTACCAATTTGTGAGTATATAGTTTAGTCTTTGATTAAAGATAAAATTCTCGCAATTCTTAGTAGGTAACAACTAAGTTACATTACTTTCTTTATAACCCTCTGCAGGAGGCTCCATGAGTACAGATCTGCAACGTGAAAAAAGCCTAGAATTTAAAATTTTTATATTCTTAACGGTTTTTTTAGCACCAATCTTATCAGCACTGTTAGTCAGTGCACTTGGTTTTACCATTTGGTTCAGTCAAATCCTTTCAGGCCCACCCGGTGCGGGTTAGTTTAATCTAACAAAAATAAATAATAGAGAAGTAAGTGTCGATGAGCAAAAAAGAAATCCATGTAACTAGCCTAATTGTTCAAGTTCAACCAGAACAAATGGCTGAAGTTCGTCAGAAGATTATGGCGATGAAAAATGCTGAATTATCAGTGAATAATGAAATGAAAATTGTAGTGGTGATTGAAGGGCCAACACAGCGCTCTTTAATGGATGACATCTCTACCATTAATGCAATCCCAGGTGTGTTAACTGCCACTATGGTTTATCACCAAAGCGAAGAGCTAGAAGAGGGTGAAGAATGAGTATGAACAGACGTGAGTTTATGAAAGCCAATGCTGCTATGGCAGCAGCTGGTGTTGCTGGTATGGCTTTACCCGCATCAGCGAGTAACCTGATCACTAGCTCGGAGCAAACAAAATTAGAGTGGAATAAAGCACCATGTCGTTTTTGCGGTACTGGTTGTTCAGTCATCGTCGCTACGAGAGACGGTAAAGTGGTTGCTACTCACGGTGATGCTAAAAGTGAAGTTAACCGTGGTTTAAACTGTGTTAAAGGCTATTTCTTATCAAAAATCATGTATGGACGCGATCGTCTTCAAACTCCAATGTTAAGAATGACCGACGGTAAATACGACAAGAATGGTGAATTCACTCCTGTTAGCTGGGATATGGCATTTGATACCATGGCTGAAAAATGGAAGAAAACCATCAAAGCTAAAGGTCCAACGGCTGTTGGTATGTTTGGCTCAGGTCAGTGGACAGTTTGGGAAGGTTACGCTGCAGTTAAACTGATGAAAGCGGGTTTTGGTTCAAACAATATTGACCCTAACGCTCGTCATTGCATGGCTTCGGCAGTAGGTGGCTTCATGCGTACCTTTGGTATAGATGAACCAATGGGCTGTTACGATGATATGGAAGCGGCTGATGCTTTTGTATTGTGGGGCTCAAATATGGCAGAAATGCATCCTATTCTTTGGACTCGTGTGACTGACCGACGCTTAAGTGCTCCTCATGTAAAAGTGGCGGTATTGTCGACGTTCCAACATCGCTCATTTGATTTAGCCGATTTGCCGATTGTATTTACGCCACAAACAGATTTAGCAATGTTGAATTTTATTGCTAACTACATAATTCAAAATGACAAAGTCGATAAAGACTTTATCAGTAAACATGTTAATTTCCGTAAAGGTGAAACTGACATTGGTTATGGTTTACGCGCATCACATCCATTGCAGAAAAAAGCAAAAAATGTCGGTACTGCTGGTGATTCAACCCCAATTGATTTTGAAGAGTTCAAAAAGTTTGTTGCTGATTATGATGTTGAAAGCGTTAGCAAGCTGTCAGGTGTTCCTGAACATAAATTAATAGAACTGGCTGAGTTATATGCTGACCCTAAAAAGAAAGTTACTTCTTTCTGGACTATGGGCTTCAATCAACATACTCGCGGTGTATGGTGTAACAACCTAATTTATAACATTCATTTACTAGTGGGTAAGATTTCGACTCCGGGTAACAGTCCATTCTCGTTAACGGGTCAACCGTCTGCGTGTGGTACCGCTCGTGAAGTGGGGACTTTCTCGCATCGTCTACCTGCAGATATGGTGGTCACCAACCCTAAGCATCGTAAACTTGCCGAAGATATTTGGAATATTCCAAGTGGTATTATTCCGCCTAAACCTGGCTACCATGCTGTTGAGCAAAACCGTCGCCTTAAAGATGGTGATTTGAATTGTTATTGGGTTCAAGTTAACAACAACATGCAAGCTGCGGCTAACATGAACGAAGAAGGTTTACCGGGCTACCGTAATCCTGACAATTTCATCGTTGTTTCTGATGCCTATCCAACAGTTACTACTCAAGCAGGTGATTTGATTTTACCTTCAGCAATGTGGGTAGAAAAAGAAGGCGCATATGGTAATGCAGAGCGTCGTACTCAGTTTTGGCATCAAATGGTACAAGCACCTGGAGAGTCAATGTCAGACTTATGGCAGTTGATGGAATTCTCAAAACGCTTTACTACTGACGAAGTTTGGTCAAAAGACGTCCTTGATGCTAATCCGCAATTCAAAGGTAAAACATTATTTGAAGTGCTTTACCAAAACGGTAACGTTGAGAAGTTCCCATTAAGTGATGCCGACCCTAAGTTTATGAATAATGAAGCGAAGCATTTTGGTTTCTATGTTCAAAAAGGTTTATTTGAAGAGTACGCTCAATTTGGCCGTGGTCATGGTCATGATTTAGCTGATTTTGATGTGTACCATACTGAGCATGGTTTGCGTTGGCCTGTGGTTGACGGTAAAGAGACTAAATGGCGTTACCGTGAAGGATCAGATCCTTATGTGAAAGCGGGTAAAGGCTTTGAGTTTTACGGTAAACCAGACGGTAAAGCGATTATTTTCGCCTTGCCATATGAGCCAGCACCTGAGGTGCCAGATGAAGAGTTTGATATTTGGCTATCAACAGGCCGTGTTTTAGAGCATTGGCATTCTGGTTCGATGACGCAACGTGTACCAGAGCTTTACAAAGCCTTCCCAGATGCAGTGTGTTTCATGCACCCTGATGACGCTAAAAAGCGTGGACTACGCCGTGGTGATGAAGTGAAAGTTATTTCTCGTCGTGGTGAAATTAAAACCCGCGTTGAAACGAGAGGGCGTAATAAGCCACCAATTGGATTGGTTTTCGTACCATGGTTTGATGCTAGCCAGCTGATTAATAAGGTCACACTTGATGCGACAGATCCTTTGTCAAAACAAACTGACTTTAAAAAGTGTGCGGTTAAGATTGTCAAAGCCTAAGGAGAACGACCATGAAAGCACGTAAAATTTTATCAATGATTGCGTTATTGGGCTTCTCTTTTAGTTTGATGGCTGCAACTGTACCTGAAGACAAAGTGGCGACATTACGTTTAGCCCCTATTGAAGTCGAACCAACGCCACCAGTAATGCAGAAGGTAATTAACTCTGATGTAAAACAAGTGCGTAACTACCCAATGCAACCGCCGATTATTCCGCACAAAATTGACGGATATCAAGTTGATTTGAAAGTGAATAAATGTATGCAATGTCATGCTCGTAACAGTACAGGACATTCACAAGCACCTATGGTGAGTGTGACACATTACATGGATAGAGATAATAACTTCTTGGCTTCATTATCACCACGTCGTTATTACTGTACTCAATGCCATGTAGCTCAGTTGGATGCTAAGTTACTCGTTGAAAATGATTTTGTGGATGTTAAAGAACTCATGAAAGAATCTTCTAAAGCTGAGCACTAGGAGCGGGTATGATTGGAAAATTAATAGAAAATCTGAAGCTAATTTGGAAAGTACTAAACCGTCCAAGTATCCACTACAGTCTTGGTTTTCTTACTCTAGGTGGCTTTGTTGCTGGTGTGATTTTCTGGGGTGGCTTTAACACTGCCCTAGAAGTGACGAACCAAGAACAGTTTTGTATTGGTTGCCACGAGATGGAAAACAATGTTTATGAAGAGTTGAAAACAACGATTCATTTTACTAACCGCAGTGGTGTTCGAGCAACGTGTCCTGATTGTCACGTCCCGCATAATTGGACTGATAAGATTGCCCGTAAAATGCAGGCTTCGAAAGAAGTATGGGGCAAAGTATTTGGTACGATTAACACTCGTGAAAAATTTGAAGCTAAGCGTCGTCACTTAGCTGAAAATGAATGGAATAGGCTTAAAGCAAATGACTCGTTAGAGTGCCGTAACTGTCATAACTTCGATTATATGGATTTCACTCGCCAGTCTAAGCGTGCATCACAAATGCATTCAACATCTTTAGCAAGTGGTGAAAAAACCTGTATTGATTGTCATAAAGGTATTGCACATGAATTACCTGATATGGCTGGAGTGGAAGGTTTCTAATACTCCCACTGTGATAAAGTCGCAAAGATTTTAGTCAGTATGTATCATAAAAGGTCAGCGTATGCTGGCCTTTTTGTCACTAATGAGGCTATATTAAAATAGACGAATTTTACAGCAGTTATAGAGACTTAATTTGGCTAATATGTTTTAAACGAACACTGAAGCAGGATGCATGCAGAAATTCAATTCAATATATAATGACGTTAAAACATTACTCAAGCCCAGACTAGCTTTGCAGTTCTTGGCTATGATGTCTTTTAGCTTTGCGTTGCCTATTGACGTTGCTTCGAGCGAGATTTCGTTAATCACTCACCAAGATAAACAACCATCCACTGTCGAATCTAAAGATTCCAATGAGCTATTAATAAAATGGTTAGACTCTGAGTTTCAACCTTCAACGTTATCAATTCCCCAGCAATTAGAAGAGCTAAGTTGGTTTCAGAATAAATCACAACCTTTTAAAGGCATGACCATTAGAGTTGTTTCTGAGCGAATAAATACCCACCAATATGAAGCCAATATTTTAGCTAAAGCTTTTTACGAAATAACCGGAATTCATGTCATTCATGAGTTAACTAACGAAGACGATGTGATTAAAAAGTTTTCCGCTCAAATTATGACAGGCCAACGTCTTTATGATGCCTATATTAGTGATAGCGATCTTATTGGTAGCCATTTTAGACAACAGCATGTGATTTCGATAACTGATCTGATAAATAATCAAGCAAAAGCCTATACGCTGCCATCACTCGATTTAAATGATTTCGTTGGCCTTGCTTTTACTACCGGCCCAGATGGAAAAATATATCAATTACCCGATCAACAATTCGCTAATTTGTACTGGTATCGGAGTGATTGGTTTGCCAAACCGGAGTATCAAAAGTTGTTCGAAGCCAAGTATGGATATCCATTAGGAGTTCCGCAGAATTGGCAAGCCTATGAAGATATTGCGGAGTTTTTTACTGCTGATATTAACGAGATAGATGGTATTAAAATATATGGACATATGGATTACGCCAAATCAGACCCTTCACTAGGTTGGCGAATCTCTGATGCGTGGTTATCAATGGCTGGTGTTGGTGATAAAGGGCTGCCTAATGGCTTGCCAGTTGATGAATGGGGTATTCGTGTTGAGGACTGTCATCCTGTGGGGGCAAGTGTTGAGCGAGGGGGGGCGTTAAATAGTCCTGCTGCGATATACGCCATAGAAAAGTATAAAGAGTGGCTAGTTAAATATGCGCCACCAGAAGCGCAGCAGTTAACCTTCTCAGAATCTGGAGATTGGGCAGCCAAAGGCAATATCGCCCAACAAATATTTTGGTATACCGCATTTGTGCCTGACTTTACAAAACAAGGCTTAGCTGTGATGAATCAAGATGGTACGCCGAAATGGCGAGTCGCTCCATCTCCTATCGGCAAATATTGGCAAAAAGGCATGAAGTCAGGATACCAAGATACAGGTGCTTGGACTTTCTTGAGTCACACGCCAGAAAGCCATCAAATTGCTGCTTGGTTGTACGCTCAATTTGTTGTTTCAAAGACGGTCTCATTAAAGAAAACACTCGTTGGTTCAACGCCTATTCGTCAATCGGATATAGATTCTGATTACATGACAGAAAGAGCACCTTATTTAGGTGGTCTAGTTGAGTTTTATCGAAGTCATGCGAGAAATATTTGGACGCCTACTGGAACCAATGTGCCTGATTATCAAGGGATGGCGGGTTATTGGTGGCAAGCTATAAGCCTCATTATTGAAGGGAAACTATCTGTACCGGAAGGATTGAATACGCTAGCAGAGCAGATTGATAATCATTTACTTGAATTACAGGAGCAAAATTTAACTTGTGGGCCAAAAGTGAATAAAAAGGTTAACCCCTCGGTTTGGTTGAATAAACCTGGTGCCCCAAAAGCGATGATGCCAAATGAAGTTAAAGGCAAAACGTTACCTTTTGAGGAGGCAATCAATGCTTGGTAATAAACAGGTTTATTCTTGGTTTTGCGGTTGCTTTATAATTATGAATGTTTTTTTATCTCAAATGGTTTTTGCTTCCGAAATTACTGTTTACACCTATCAGCACGTTCCGTTTGCAGAACAAACGGACACTACACATCAAGGATTGATAATTGATATTATCGACGAGATGTTTTCGCGAGCTGAAATCGAATATAAGGTGGTTTTTAATCCATTAAAACGTGGATTGACGATGACAAAAAGAAGCCATAATGTGTGTGTGTTACCTATTGTGCGCACCCAACAAAAAGAAAGTGATTATCGCTGGGTTGGGCCTGTTTTGATCTCGCGCTACGGTTTATTCAGTTCAAAGAGTCAAGCAATCCCTTTAGTGACGCTTCAAGATGCTAAGCCATTATCTATTGGTACTTATTTAGGCAGTGGGATCAGTGAATATCTGACATCATTTCGGTATCAAGTTCAGGTTACCAATGATGATGCATTAAATATCAAAAAGCTTGAAAGGAATCGCATCGACCTTTGGGCTGCTGAGTTGATTAGTGCCCAAGCCTTAATGAGACAATCTAAAATTCAATTGGGGGAGCCAGAACTCATTTTTCATACCTCTTTACGGGCGATGGCGTGCAATGAAACTTTGGATAAAGATAAACATGATGCATTAGTGAATGCATTAAACACCATGTACCAAGATGGGTTTATGGCTAAACTTAATCGTGAGTATGGTGTTTTGTTGTAATACTTCAATTTATGATGAATATGAATCTAATACTTTCATGCTACATGGAAGCTTGTTTGGTCTATAAAAAGTATTGTTTGCAAAATAATTAAGTTAACAAACTATACTTACTACTATTCAGCTAGCTCTCAACGGATGAGATATCCGCTGATAACAACACGAGCTTTGTTTGGAGGGGTATTATGTCTATGGTGAGTTCTAAAGATTTTGCTAACTGGCTTAAGTTACAGTTTGATCAATTAGAGTCTGGGGTCAGTTTAACTAGGGAAGATATTAATCAATTAACCGGGCGGCAAGGTTTCTCGTTGGTGTTCATTAACGACATTCATTACGAGTTGATGCAACATGGTATTGCATTTGTTACTGACACATACAGGCAAGACTTTTATATGGTAAAGGTGCAAGATAAGCCGTGGCGGGATGAATTGGAAAATGCTGGCCATCAGCAAACATTCTCCAATATTATTTCAATTAATATGTCGCGTTAAAGCTGATTTTCGATGTTGTTTACAAGGTAAGCGGTAAAGTCTTCACCGTTATTTTGAAGCATTTTCGGGAACATCGAAATGGGTGTAGAACCAGGGAAGGTATTAATTTCATTTAATAAAATTTCATTCTCATCTGTTAAAAAGAAATCAATTCTTGATAAGTGTCTGAGCTTCATCCCTTTGAATGCCTTTATGGCATACTCTCTGATTTGTTGTGTTACTTCTACAGATAAGTTTTGCGCGACAATGTCCGTTCTGGCTTTGCTGCTAGCATTATATTTTTCTTCAAAAGTGTAAAAGGTATTACTTGCACAAATAATTTCCCCGGGTAATGTGGCAATCACTTCACCTTGATATTCATAAACTGCCACTTCAAGTTCTCGTGCAACGATGGTTTTTTCAACCACCACAGACGGTGCAAAACCAAAAGCATCATTTAGGACTTGTTCGACTTGTGATGCATCATCAACTTTATAACAACCAACAGATGACCCTTGAGACGCTGCTTTTACAAATACAGATCTCCACTGTTTAAGTGCAATTTTCGTTTGTGAAACAGCCTCTTGAGTTAAATCATTTAAGAAAATATAAGGTGTATTAGGAATACCTAATGCAGTAAACCACATTTTAGCTGTAATTTTGTTAAAGCAGTTACTTGATGCCTCAGATTCACAACCAAAATAAGGCAGTTGGATCAGGTTAAAATATGATTGAATATCACCTGTCTCTCCGGGAAAGCCGTGAATACAAGGAATGGCATAATCTACAGGCCATGCGGGTTTACTTTCATTATCAAAACGAACTTCACGGCGGTTAGTTAACTCACATCGATTACCTTCTGTATCGAAATAGTGGCCATTAGCATCAAGCTCTAGTCTAAGCAGATTTACTTTATCTGACTTTGCTAAAGATGATTCAAAATAGTTAGCTGACAATACTGAAACATCGTGTTCAGCGCTGCCTCCGCCACAAATTAGCAGTACATTGATAGTTGTCATATAGCCCCGTGAGAAGTTGACGGTGAAAATAGGTTTATCGTTGGTTCATGATAATGAACTGGTAAGGTTTAGTGCAAGCAAGGTTTTCGGTAACTGCTTATCTAATCATCAATATGGGTTATTAATTACTAAAGTTTAATTATTCGCCTTCATCTATACAAAATAAACCAGTTTGTCAGCCAATCAAAAGGCCTTGCTGTTAATCAACAAGGCCTTAGTTATTGACGTTGATTCGCCTATTTTACCAGCCAATGAGATAACGGCTCTTTTTATCGAATAATTTCTTGATCGCAACGGCAATGAAGTAAGAAATGACGATGACTAGCATAGTGACAATTAATGTGGTGAGAATATTCCCGCTACCCGCTAAGCCGAAAATATCTGGACTGTTATAGATCATCCACCAAGGAGTCGTTATCCAAGGATGAATAAAGTAAATTGCAAAACTGACTTCGGCGAGCTTTTGCAGTGGCTTAATACTGATGTGTTCAAATTTATTTAAAATCGCCAATATGACAAAAGTCAGTAACATTTTTTGTGGCAACATCAAATCAGGCACAGTCAGTTCAAGTGCTGCTTTATTTAACGTCCCCGCACCAAACCAATGTGCTTGAGCAACTGCTAAGACAATGGCGAGTAGTAACATCAAAATCCAGTATTTATCGATGAATGGAAATAGTTTGTCTCTATGGGCTGAGCCCCATACACCAAATAAATAGACAGGTAAAAAGTAAAACAAAGACTGAATCGCGTTGAGGTTTGACTCCGGTCTGTGAATTAACATGGCAATGATGAACAATGGTACCGCTACAATAAGCAGGTGTTGACGCTTGATTAAATGCATTACCCAAGGAGATAGAGCAAACAACATCATTCCCATTGGAATATACCAATACGCGGTTAATGTTCTGCCAGTGATGACATACCAGCTTGCTGCAACAACGGGCTTCTCAATATCGGCATACATTACATGCATCGCTGGATCTGTACCGACTGATAAGTGCCAAAATATCCAAGGTAGTGATAGCAATATATAAGGCAAGAATACAAACTTGGTTTTGCTTTTCATGTATTTCTTATAATCCCAGCGATGATAAAACACGTGGTGGAATAAAAAACCTGAAATAAACACAAAAAATACCGTGCCGTTCATCATTAAATTAAACCAAGCTTTATCGGCTAATGTTTCGACCTCCCAACCGGCAGGGCGATAACAGTGAGCCATAACAATAAAAATAATCGCTATTCCACGAAAGTGATTAATGCTGTTTAAAAAGCCTTTTTTCTCAGCAGGTTTTACGTTAACTGTTTTTGCACTCTCTGACATATTAAGCCTTGATTCTATTATTCTTTAATAAGAAATATCAGTGTTACTCCATTGTGCTTTTATTGTTAAGAAATAACAATACTAGAGCCACTTTGTTTGAATCTTCTTATTGCAATTAAAAACGTACTGAAATGTTGACGTCCACGTTAGACCTTTGTCGACAATGAGCTGGTTTTATATTGACCCTGCCAATAAATGAGCATATATTGTCGACAATTATTCGAAATGTAGCTTAACTTTATTCTAATGACATTCTTTAACGAACAGCCAGTAACCGTAGCTGATAAGACTTTCTTTGAATTGCGCAAAGATATTGTCGAGGGCGATATTCAAGCTGGCTCAAAATTGAGTGAAACTGAACTGTCGACAAAGTATCAAGTAAGCCGTGCCGTTATTCGTGAAGCGATTAATCGGTTAGAGTCATGCCATTTGGTTGAGCGCAAAGCAAATGTTGGCGCAAGAGTTGTGGCGTTAACGCCCGAAGGCTTGATTGAGCTATATCAAGTTCGTGAGTCGTTGGAAGGCATGGCTGCAAGACTTGCTGCTAAAAATATGTCACATACTGAAATTGCTGATTTAAATTCCCTGCTGAATCGTCATTTTGACGAAGTTCAATCAGGCGAATCCTATTACCAAGAAGCCGGCGATGTCGACTTTCATTACCGCATCATATTAGGCAGTAAGAATAAACATCTTATTACCGTGCTTATTGAGGGCATGTATCACCTTATACGTATGTATCGCGTACAACTCGGTATGGCAGGTCCACGTGTCACTACTGCATTTGATGAACATAAACACATAGTCAAAGCGATTTCGAACCGTGATGAAGAGCTGGCAGAAATGCTCATGCGCCGTCATATCATGTACTCAAAAGCCAATATCGAATCGAAGCTAGAAAACTAATAAACCAACAAATCCATTCAATCGCACGTGTATTAACAGCAAAACACGGCAAGCCATTGAACACAATTGCACAATAAAGAGAGGGAAGTCATGAGCGCAGGCAAAAAATTCCGTCAAGCACTAGCTGACAACAAACCACTACAAATCGTCGGTACTATCAATGCTTATGCTGCAATGATGGCAAAACAGATTGGTCATCAAGCGATATATTTATCAGGCGGCGGTGTTGCAAATGCATCCTACGGTTTGCCTGATTTGGGTATGACGTCATTGAACGATGTAATCGTTGATGTGCAGCGCATTACTTCAGCCTGTGATTTACCGTTATTAGTGGACATTGATACGGGCTGGGGCGGCGCATTTAACATTGCTAAAACTGTTCGTGATATGGAAAAAGCAGGCGCTGCAGCGGTGCACATGGAAGACCAAGTCGCGCAAAAGCGTTGTGGTCATCGTCCAAATAAAGAAATAGTTTCAACAGAAGAAATGGTTGATCGCATTAAAGCTGCGGTTGATGCGCGTATTGATCCTGACTTTTTCATCATGGCTCGCACTGATTCATTTGCTCAAGAAGGTTTAGAGGCGGCAATCGCTCGCGCTAAAGCTTATGTGGCAGCAGGTGCAGATGGTATTTTTGCAGAAGCCGTTAAAACAGAAGAACACTATCGTGCATTTTCTCAGGCGTTAGACGTGCCTATTCTGGCGAACATTACAGAGTTTGGCCAAACAGAGTTGTGGAATAAAGAGCAGCTAGGTGAGTGGGGTGCAGACATGGTGCTTTATCCATTAAGTGCCTTCCGTGCAATGAATAAAGCTGCTGAGAATGTCTATTCAGCAATTTTAAATGATGGTGACCAAAAAGCGGTTGTCGATACCATGCAAACTCGTATGGATTTGTATGATTATCTGGGTTATCACGACTACGAGCAAAAACTAGATAGCTTATTTGCTGAAGGTAAGAACAAGTAAACAACATAAATATTTATGTAAAAGCTGTCTGCTAGAAGTTATGTGCTAATTGTTGGTATAAAACGTCAGTATAAAAATTAGCCAAACATTGTTTTGGGACAATGACAATTTTTAGCAAGCAGATAAGTTAGAAAGAGTAATGAAGTAAGTGTTAACAGGACCTAATAAATAATAAGCATCTTTGATTTATCGAATATGTGAAAAATAGCAGAAACATAAAAGAATAGGACATCATTATGGTAGACAAGAAATTAAGTGGCGCGGGCCTTCGAGGTCAAAGCGCAGGTGAAACAGCATTATGTACCGTGGGTAAATCAGGCTCTGGTTTAACTTATTGCGGTTATGATGTGGCTGATTTATCTGAAAATGCCACCTTCGAGGAAGTCGCATACTTACTGTTTAACGGTGAACTGCCAACACTAGACCAACTAGAAACCTACAAAACGGCACTAAACGCTCAGCGTGATTTACCACAAGCGCTAAAAGAAGTACTACAACGTATTCCTGCAGATGCACACCCAATGGATGTGATGCGCACAGGTTGTTCATTTTTAGGTAATTTAGAACCAGAAATGGATTTTACTCAGCAAAATACTGCTGCTAATCGCCTACTTGCCGCTTTTCCTGCCATCATGTGTTACTGGTACCGTTTTAGCCATGACGGCGTTGAAATTGACTGTGTTACTGATGAAGACACCATTGGCGGTCATTTTTTAAAGCTACTTCGTGGTGAAACGCCATCTGAGCAACATCGTAAGGTGATGGATGTCTCGTTAATCCTTTATGCTGAGCATGAGTTTAACGCTTCAACCTTTACCGCTCGTGTTTGTGCATCAACATTATCTGATATGTACTCATGTATTACTGGTGCTATCGGTACACTTCGTGGTCCATTACATGGTGGCGCCAATGAAGCGGCGATGGATATGATTCAAAAGTTTACTTCACCAGCAGATGCTAAAACTCAAATGGCTGGCATGCTAGAGCGTAAAGAGAAAATCATGGGATTTGGACATGCCATTTATCGCACCTCAGATCCACGTAATGTGATTATTAAAGCGTGGTCAGAAAAACTTGCCCATGAACATGGCGATACCAGTCTTTATGATATTTCTGTTGCCTGTGAAGAGTTCATGTGGGATAGCAAAAAACTATTCTGTAATGCTGACTTTTTCCATGCCTCGGCTTATCACTTCATGGGTATTCCAACCAAGTTGTTTACGCCTATTTTCGTATGTTCTCGTTTAACGGGTTGGGCTGCGCATGTTATGGAGCAGCGTACTAATAACCGTATTATTAGACCAAGTGCTGATTACACCGGTTCAGAGCCTCGTACAGTAACGCCAATTAGTGAACGATAAAGCGTAAAGGCTGACGGAATCCGTCAGCCTTTTGTTTATTTAAACGCGAATAAATTAGTTTGTTTTACATCTTTTTATCGTTACTTCACTGCTGAATATGCCTCAATAAAAACAAAAACGATCTGCATTTCATTCAGTAAAACACAGTAAGCGATTAGAAAAGTTGTTAACCATTAATAACAACGGATTGATTATGAATTCCAATTTTAGAAAGCCCCTAGCTGGTAGCAATCTTGATTATTTTGATACCAAAGCTGCAGTCGACGCCATTAAGCCAGGTGCTTATGAAAAACTGCCATACACTTCACGCGTATATGCTGAAAACCTAGTAAGACGTTGCTCACCAGAAACGCTAACCGATTCACTTAAGCAAATTATCGAGCGTAAGCGCGATCTTGATTTTCCTTGGTACCCAGCTCGTGTAGTTTGTCATGATATTTTAGGCCAAACGGCATTAGTTGATTTAGCGGGTTTACGTGACGCTATTGCTGAAAAAGGCGGTGACCCATCTAAAGTAAATCCCGTGGTACCAACTCAATTAATTGTCGACCATTCATTGGCTGTTGAGCATGCAGGATTTGAAAAAGATGCCTTTGAGAAAAACCGCGCTATTGAAGATAGACGAAATGATGACCGTTTCCATTTTATTAATTGGACGAAAACGGCATTTGAAAACATTGATGTGATCCAGCCTGGTAACGGCATCATGCATCAAATTAACCTAGAAAAGATGTCCCCAGTGGTACAAGCCCGAGAAGGTGTGGCATTTCCTGATACGTTAGTAGGTACAGACAGCCATACGCCCCATGTGGATGCGCTTGGCGTTATCGCAATTGGTGTGGGCGGCCTAGAAGCTGAAAGCGTTATGCTTGGTCGTCCATCATGGATGCGCCTACCTGATATCGTGGGCGTTGAGTTGATGGGTGAGCGTCAAGCTGGTATCACTGCCACCGATATTGTGTTAGCGATTACTGAGTTTTTACGTGAGCAAAAAGTAGTATCAACTTATCTTGAGTTCTACGGTGAGGGTGCAGCAAACCTAACATTAGGCGATCGCGCAACCATCTCTAATATGACCCCAGAATTTGGCGCTACAGCTGCAATGTTCTATATCGATGATAAAACCATTGATTACTTAACGTTGACAGGTCGTGATGATGAACAAGTTAAGCTTGTAGAGACCTATGCCAAAGCTAATGGTTTATGGGCTGATACGCTCACCAATGCTGAATACGAACGTGTGCTTAAGTTTGACTTGTCATCAGTAGGTCGCAACATTGCTGGCCCGTCGAACCCACATCGCCGTGTTTCAACCAGTGACTTAGCTGCAAAAGGCATCAGTGGTGAAGTTGAAAATGAAGCAGGCTTAATGCCTGATGGTGCCTGTATTATTGCCGCAATCACTAGCTGTACTAATACTTCAAACCCGCGCAACGTTATTGCAGCAGGTCTCTTTGCACGTAATGCCAATGCTAAAGGGTTAACTCGCAAACCATGGGTGAAAACCTCATTAGCACCAGGCTCTAAAGCGGTGCAACTTTACCTTGAAGATGCCAATTTATTAACCGAACTTGAAGCCCTTGGTTTCGGCATTGTTGGTTTTGCTTGTACCACCTGTAATGGTATGAGTGGCGCATTAGACCCAGTTATTCAAAAAGAAGTTATTGAGCGCGATTTATACACCACCGCAGTGCTCTCTGGTAACCGTAACTTCGATGGTCGTATTCATCCCTATGCGAAACAAGCATTCTTGGCATCACCGCCATTAGTTGTTGCTTACGCTATCGCCGGAACTATTCGTTTTGATATCGAAAAAGATGTATTGGGCAAAGACAGTGAAGGAAATGACATTCGCTTAAAAGACTTGTGGCCATCAGATGCTGAAATCGATGCAGTGATTGCTAAAAGCGTTAAGCCTGAGCAATTTCGTAAAGTGTACGAGCCAATGTTTGATATTAAAGTGGACTATGGCACAGGTTCTTCACAAGAGGGCTCTTCACCTAAGATTGATCCGCAATATGAGTGGCGTCCGCAAAGTACCTATATTCGTCGTCCCCCATATTGGGAAGGCGCATTAGCAGGTGAGCGTACTATGAAGGGTATGCGTCCATTAGCGGTATTGGGTGACAACATTACCACTGACCATTTATCGCCATCTAATGCGATTATGCTCAATAGTGCAGCGGGTGCTTACCTTGATAAAATGGGTTTACCAGAAGAAGACTTCAACTCGTATGCGACGCATCGCGGCGATCACTTAACCGCTCAACGCGCTACTTTTGCCAACCCTAAGCTGCTCAATGAAATGGTCCAAGACAATGGCCAAATTAAGCAAGGTTCATACGCGCGTATTGAGCCAGAAGGGAAGATAAGCCGTATGTGGGAAGCCATAGAAACCTATATGGATCGTAAGCAGCCATTAGTGATCATTGCTGGTAAAGATTATGGCCAAGGTTCAAGTCGTGACTGGGCAGCAAAGGGCGTTCGTTTAGCGGGTGTTGAAGTGATTGTCGCTGAAGGTTTTGAGCGAATTCATCGCACTAACTTGGTCGGTATGGGCGTATTACCTGTTGAATTTATCAATGGTGAAAGCCGTCATACATATCAAATCGACGGCAGCGAAACCTTTGATGTGGTGGGTGAGCGTACCCCTGGGGCTATGATGACATTAGTTATTCATCGTCGTGATGGCTCGCAAGCTGAAGTGCCTGTTAAGTGCCGATTAGACACTGCTGAAGAGCTATCGGTATATGAAGCTGGCGGTATTTTACAGCGCTTTGCTCAAGACTTTCTTGAAAGTAATCTGTAATCAGTAGCTATTAAATCAAAGACGACATGATATAAGCGCGAATAAGATCTCTCGCGCTTGGTATTTGGTAATGTTGGGGGCGATTAAGTCCCATACATCCATTGATGATTTATAGATTTTATAAGAATAAAATGAGTAGGAATTGGTATGTCTACGCAACAACAGGCGCATGCTCCACAAGTAAAAATACCCGCCACATATATGCGTGGTGGCACCAGTAAAGGCGTTTTTTTCAATCTAATTGATTTGCCAAAAGTGGCTCAAGTAGCGGGTGCTGCTCGTGATGCATTATTACTTAGAGTGATCGGTAGCCCTGATCCATACGGTAAACAAACCGACGGTATGGGCGGGGCAACATCCAGTACCAGTAAAACGGTAATTTTATCAAAAAGCACTCAAATTGATCACGATGTAGATTATTTATTTGGTCAAGTGGCCATTGATAAACCGTTTGTAGACTGGAGTGGTAATTGCGGTAATTTAACTGCAGCGGTTGGCTCATTTTCCATTTCAAACGGCTTGGTTGATGCGAGCCGTATTCCACAAAATGGCATTGCAGTAGTGAGAATTTGGCAAGCCAATATTAACAAGACCATCATTGCTCACGTACCAATGACAAATGGTGAAGTGCAAGAAACCGGTGACTTTGAACTCGATGGGGTTACTTTTCCTGCAGCCGAAGTGCTTGTGGAATTTATGGCACCAGCTGATGCTGACGCGGCGATGTTCCCAACAGGTAATGTGGTTGATGAGCTGATATTGCCGCAATCTATTCCAGAGTTTAGCGAAAAGGGCGTTAAGTCAGTGAAAGCCACCATGATTAATGCTGGCATTCCGACAATTTTTGTTAATGCTGCAGATATTGGCTATCAAGGTAATGAACTGCAAGATGACGTCAATAGTGACCCACACGCTTTAGCTTTTTTTGAAATGCTTCGTGCTCATGGGGCTGTGCAAATGGGGTTAATTAATCACATTGATGAAGCGGCGGGTCGTCAACATACGCCAAAAATTGCCTTTGTTTCAGCCCCTAGTGATTACACCTCATCAAGCGGGAAATCAATTACAGTTTCAGATATTGATTTACAAGTTCGCGCCTTATCTATGGGTAAACTTCATCATGCCATGATGGGTACTGCTGCTGTGGCGATTGGTACTGCTGCGGCTGTAGAAGGTTCATTAGTGAACTTAGCTGCTGGCGGCACTCCACGTACTCAAGTGGTGTTTGGTCATCCGTCCGGTACGCTAAAGGTTGGCGCAGAGGCAACAATGGTTGATGGTAACTGGCAAGTGAACAAAGCCAGTATGAGCCGTAGTGCAAGGGTGTTAATGGAAGGCTGGGTAAGAATTCCTGAAAATAGTTTTTAATTAACCAAGGCTGTTCCTAATTATTAACTAGTACTGTTAACTAGATCTTTAGGCTATCAATAATAGAAGGCTAGCAAATGCCCTTTGCTAGCCTTTATTTTGTCAAAATTTAGCTATCTTTTATAAATCCCATGGAGTGAGAAATTGATAGAATCCATTGCTTCTCTTATGCTTGCCACAACCTTATTATTAGGCTCGCCAGGTCCAGTACCTATCGCACTTGCTGCTACAGGGGCAACCTTTGGTATAAAGCAAGGCACGCCATTTCTTATGGGGATTTTGCTAGGGTTGTTAGTAGCCATTATAGGTACAACTCTTGGGTTATCCACGCTGCTTAGTGTTTATCCCAATGTCAAAGTGATTTGCCAAACTATCGGTGGGTTATATATCTGCTTTATTGCCTACAAAATTGCAACGGCGCCCTTGGTTATTGATAAAGAAATACATCATGCTCCTAGCTTTCAAGATGGCTTTATTCTGAACCTTATTAACCCCAAAGCTTACGCAGCCTTTTTAGCAATATTCTCACAGTTCTTATTGCCGTTTGAACTGTCGTGGATAAGTTATATCTCTACAGGCTTAATTTGCATGTTAATTGCTATGGTCGTTGATAGCTTATGGTTAATGTTTGGCCGTTTAATAAAACCTCTTTTTACTCATCCGAGACAGGCAAGGATAATCAGAGTGTCATTTGCTCTGTTAATGGTGCTTTCAGTAATTTACTCACAATATTTATAAGCCTAGCAGTGGGGGTGGTACAAGATAAAACCTAAAACCTTTTCTTACATTATTAGATTTTACTGAATAACAAACATCACTTATAAATGACTTAATGCTCTAGTGATGATTCCTAGTTCTGTTGCTTCCTAAGCTTAATAGCTTTTACTGTTAACAATATAGCTAGCTGAACTTTGGTATTTTAGCTATGTATTTAGCCTGAGTTTAAAATCATTTTTCAAGGACGGTGAATTTATGAGGTCTTCAATTAAGGACTTTACCCCTATTAGACAAGCTTGGCTGACATTAGTGTTATTAATGGTTTTAGTTTTCATCACGTCAGGATGCTCTGCTCAATCAAGCATACATTTAAGTGATACCGAGCAAACTCAGCCAGCTAAGCCAATTTCAATATTCAATGGTCACACTTGGGCTCATGGCGCGTTGGATTGTAATGCTGATAATCAGCCAGCACATGAGGTTTATCAGTATGATCCTAACAGCTATATTGTCCGTCAAAATAAATGTTTAACATACGAAGCGCCGTTTATATATATCTTAGTCGGTGAAAATAAAGTGTTAATACTTGATACCGGTGCACTTAATCGTGACGCTGATTTTAGTTTTTATGAAGAAATACAAACAGTATTGGGTAGCAATATGATCGCCAACAAGGAGCTGATCATCGTTCACTCTCATGGTCATAGTGATCATTATCAAGGTGATAAATCTTTTGAAGGGGAAAAAAATACACATCTAGTTATGCCTTCATCATCCGCTGTACAGCAGTTTTATCAGTTTGATAAATGGCCACAAGGGCAATTCACCATTGCGCTTGGAGGCAGAGATATTACGGTATTCCCTACTCCTGGCCATCAAGAAGAAGCATTAACTTTTTACGACGATAAAAATAAATGGTTATTGACTGGAGATACTTTATACCCAGGATATATTTATGTTAAAAATTGGGATGAATATCGCTCAAGTATTGCTAGATTAACCCAGTTTGCTGAGTCCCATGAAGTGAGTGCGATACTTGGTGCTCATATTGAAATGAAAGCGCAGTTAGGGGAGTACTATCCTATTGGCTCAACATACCAACCTAATGAAGCAAACCTTGATTTAACGGTAAAAAACTTACAGCAGCTGAATACGATTTTACAATCATTGGATGAGCCTACGGAAGTGACTATGGATCACTTTATCATCAAGCCAATGAGCGGTTTTCAAAAAGCAATCAGTAATGCAGCTCGCTGGTTTACTCAATAGGTTGTTTAAAGGGAAAAGGCTACAGAATTGGCTTTAATGATGATTTTATTCATTTGAAGAAAAGGCACTCACATTGAGCATACTTAAATAAATCTAAATGACATCTTCACAGTCACTGTTAATAGTTCACCTAATATAACGAAAGGAATAGGGTTCCCTTTCGTTATTTCTTGCATGATATTTGGGGGAGACTAACAGCTATCAGTTAACTGTTAGATGATTATATTCATTAGATGAATACCAATCTGCTAACGAGCCTTTCCCCATAACCTCATTGCTAATCCTGATGCTCTTGAGGTCACTTGCTTACAGGCTTTTTCGAACACATAAGGTGAGCCTAAGCAGATAAAGTGCTGTTTAGCCCTTGTAATGGCAGTATAAACCAACTCTTTAGTGAGCAGTTGCCACTGAGAATTACTGGGTTTTTGTGGTAAAACGAAGGCTACTTTTTCAAACTCACTGCCTTGGCTTTTATGTACGGTCATCGCAAAACAGCTGTCATGATGTGGCAAGCGAGCGGGTTGCACTTTAAGTAAACTACCATCAGCTTTGACAAAGTAAGCCATAAGCCGCTCAGGTTTAAGCTCATCTTGTAAAATTAGCCCAATGTCACCGTTAAACAAGCCCAGGTTGTAATCGTTACTCTGGATGATAATCGGTCTGCCCAGATAAAACTCTTGGCTCGGCTTTATCCAACGGTTTTGCTTAAGTACATTGGCAATGGCAAGGTTGATTCCATCGACGCCAAATTCACCTGAGCGCATGGCACATAAAACACGGAATTTATTGAAGCTATCAATAATGTCTATCGCTTGATGAATATCCTCACGTGAACCAGAATCAGCATTAGAATCAGAACTCTGTTGATAAGCAAATTGATTATCGAGGATCATTTGCAAGTATTCGCTATAAGCCGCAACAGACAATTGCAGTAACTGTATGCTTTGGCCTTCAGGCAGATGCTCAATCCATGTGAGTTCTTGATGGCCTTGTTGCCACTCACGGCGAATACCATTGATATCGACAGTGTTAACCGCTTTAGCCAGCAAGCCAATCCCCGCATCACCTTTAAAGCGGTGGCTGTGCATTAACATGCATAAGTTGTCACCAATCATCGGTGTTTGATCAATAAATTGATGGGTATCTTCACCTGTTAACTGATGAAGTAACTCAGCTTGTTTGGCGCAATAACGCATTCGCCAAGGCTGTGATTGCTCGTTGGATATTTCTGGGTTAGCTGTTGAACTAACAGCCGTATTGGCAAGTCCCGAGCAAATATCGGCTAAGACTGCGCCAGCTTCAACAGAGGCTAGCTGGTCTTGATCGCCTAAAAGTATCAACCTGGCTTTATTTGGCAATGCATTTAACAGCTTATGCATCATAGGTAAATCAACCATCGAGGCTTCATCTACCACCAATAAATCTAAGCGCAATGGGTTTTCTTTGTTATGGCGAAAAGCATGGGAGTTAGGAATAACCCCCAATAACCTGTGTAAGGTAGCAGCTTCTTCGGGAATACTATTTAGCGCATCAATTAACTCTGGTTTGCCGGTTTGGCTGACTTGAGCAAGTAAACGGGATTTTGAAGCTTTAATTGACTCACTTAATCTTGCTGCAGCTTTCCCCGTTGGCGCTACTAAGCGTATGGTTAATGATGATTGAGTCAGCAGAAGCAATAAAAGCTTAGTCACCGTAGTGGTTTTACCTGTGCCAGGGCCACCCGTAATCACCGCTAAGGCTTTCGTTAAAGCAGTGGCGGTAGCCACTTTTTGCCAGTTGATCATCGGGGCTGTCGAGCTTGGATTTACTTCATCAAATAAGTCATTTAAATAAGCGGGCAATACTTGAGAGCCAGCTGATAAATCAATATCTAAGTTAATCGCTGCCATTTGATTTAGGCGGTTAGCCACTTCGGTTTCAAAGTGATAGTACTTATTAAGGTATAAACGCCCATGTTCAAAAATAAGTGGTTTATTATCATTGGGCTCACCAACACAATCCAAGTCGATAATGGCATTGGCTAATTGCTGGTGGTCGAGCGTTAGCTTGCACAAAGCTTGTTGCTCGCAAAAAGGGTTAGCCAAATCGATATCGTTGATCACTAAACAGCTATGCTGACTTGATAGTTGCTGACTCAATAGGGTGCAAATAAACAGTAAAAAATCACCGTTTGAGCCGTTATCGACTTGAGTTGTTTGGCGTGAAATTTTAGCCTCAACTTGAACTTTGGCCATTTCCAAAGCGAAGTGGCGATCAAGGGGGGTGATTAGTGCTTGCTGTTGCCAGTGTTTTAATAAATCTTTTATTGGTGCGCTGAGTTGGAGTAATTGGCTCATGATGCAGACTCCATTGATGCTCTCGTTTCAGTTGAAGTACTTGGATCAATTGAAGAATTAAATAGTACATCTAATTGCTCAATCAACGCTTGAGGTGGCTTGTCGAAAAACACTCCAGATTGCGGCGATTGAGGGCTCATTCCACGTAGGAATAAGTAAAAGCTGCCGCCAATATGACGTTGATAATCATAGGTTGGCATGCGCAATGACAAGTAACGATGGAGCGCTAAGGTATACAAGATATATTGCAGGTTATAGCGGTGGCTACTGATGGCTTTGCTCATGGCGTCGATATTGTAATCTTGGTAGTCGTCACCTAAATGATTCGATTTATAATCGGCTATGTAATATTGACCATTATATTCAAAGGTTAAATCGATAAAGCCTTTTAACATGCCTTGTAGCTCATCAAATTCAAGCCCTGCATCATAACCGTAATGGGTTAACAGTTGGTTTAATTGCTCCGACTTTAATCGGCTAATGGGTAAGTAAAACTCCATCTCCACCAGTTTTTGCTTTTCAGTTAACTCACTTAAGGTCAGCGGCATCCCTTGCGGGGTAAGCAATTGTTGATCGCATTGCTGATAACCCGTTAATAGTGGGGTATGCAATATTTGCTGATACCAATCAAATAAGGTGTCTGTCCAAATCTCTTTATCAAAACCGTATTGATCCATCGCTTTGATTAACGCATCTGGTAATTCATTATCGGCATTGGTGAAGTCAAATAACTCTAATACCAAGTGCATAAAGCTACCGGCATTGGCACCGCGTTCAAAGGTAAAACGGTTAATGGCATCTTCTTGAGCTTCAGTATCAAACGGATTGATATCACTGCTTGGTTCAAACTGTGGTTGTATTTCTTGACTGAAGTCTTCATCGTCTGCCCCTGGGGTCACTTTTTCATGGGCTAAATGCTTCACTAGCCCTGAGTAACTGCCTACTCGCCAAGGCGTATGGTAATCGCGCACTAATGTTTTCGGTGCAAGGTCTTGGTCGTTGTTATCAATATTGATAAGCGCTGACTCATCGATGGCTTCGACTTCAGTAATACTAATTGCATCAATGACATTGCCAGCTTTATCTTTCGTAAGCGATTGCGCTTTTAATTTGAGCTGCTCAAAGTCGCACTCTTTACTGGTGATACCCAATAAATAACCGATGGCAGTTTCAAATAATTGGCTACTAATGCCCGCTTTTAACATACGGCTATGATTGGCGATGTATAAGTAACACACATAAACAGGGCGGGTGAGCGCCACATATAACAAGCGTAAATCTTCGGCAAGATTTTCTTGTTTATATTGCTCCCAACCTTCTTTAGTGGCTTCTACATCCCATATTAATTGGTCGTTTTGATGGTAAAGCATTGGTGTGGGTTTTCGGCGATTATCTCGGGCTAAGCTGATAAAGGGGACAAAACATACTGGGTACTCAAGCCCTTTACTCTTATGAATCGTGACGATTTGTACCAAGTTTTGCTCGCTTTCAAGCCTAAGCTGCTGCTCGTCGCTCCCTTGACCATCAATCAGTTGTTGTTCAAACCAATTGATTAAGGCGCTGCTACCATCAAGCTCGGTGGCTTTTTGTTGTAACAGCTCAGATAGATGACGAAAATCGGTTAAGCGGCGCTCGCCACTTTCAGTTTCGTTGATTGCTTTTGACTCATTCACATTCCCTTTGGCTAAGTAACGTTTGATGAGTGCTGTTTCACTGGCGAGGGAAAGCAGTGCTGGCATAATGCCGTGACGATTCCACAGTTGATGCCACTCAGCGAATTTATCTAATAAATCTTGGCGCTGTTCTTCATCTTGATTAAATTGATGAATTTGCTGGGCGCTATAGCCCATTAACTCGGTTGCCATGGCGCTGCGTAAGCTGCGCTCATCTTTTGGGGTAGCTAAAGCACGTAATATAATCGCAAGCTCAAAGGCTTCTTGGGTTTTAAAGACGCTATCACGGCTTAAAAATACTGCGCCAATATTACGGTCGCTTAAGGCTTTTTTCATGACAGCCGCTTCGTTTCGGTCGCGCACCAGTACCGCTATGTCTTTAGCAATAAGCGGTTTGGCTGATTTGCCATTTGAGCTATTTTCCGTAAAACCATTGCCCGTAAAACACTGACCATCTTGGGATTCAGTTAATAGCCGCTTAATTTCACTGGCGGCATCATTGGCTAATACTTTACGGCCAGTGGTTTTATTTAATCCTGAGTCATCTTCACCCAGTAACTTTATGCGCAGTGCTGCAGCGTGAGTTTCTGCTTCGGTGAGTATTTTATTGTCAGCACTTTTTGGCGTATTGACTGCATCATAAGGAATCGCATCACTAATAAACGGATCGTCATGTTGGCTAAATAACTGGTTTACACCCTTTACTAGCGCAGTTGATGAGCGGTAATTGGTTTCAAGGTTGTAATGGGCTTGGGTTTGCTTACGGGCTTGAATATAGGTATGAATATCGGCTCCGCGAAAGGCATAAATCGCTTGTTTAGGATCGCCAATCATTAGCAAACTGAGTTTATCTAATTGTTCTTGCTCCTGATAAATAGCCGAGAAAATCGCAAATTGTAGCGGATCGGTATCTTGGAATTCATCAATTAAGGCGACCGGGAAGCGGCTGGCAATGGCGTTAGCAAGCTGCTGCGAGACGCAAGACTCAGCCTCTTGTGATGCTTGTGATGCTTGTGATTCAGCAGCTTGACTGTTTTGCGCAGAATTCAGTGCGCCAGCTAAGGTGATTAATAGATCGTCAGGGGTCATCAAATTACGCTGGGCTTTTTGCAGCGCAAAACGTAATTTTATTCCATCTTTAGCCCGAACTAAAAATGCGGGTTTGATTTGATTTATTAAATCAAACAATCGCTCAATATGATCTAATAGTGGCGCTTCAGATGGCGTTGGTACCGTGCCGCCTTTATTGAGCTTAAGACCTGACAGTGCCAGCATTTCTAATTCTTTAATTGGCGGCAAACCATCATCTGCTTTGACCCAATTGCTTAAGCGGTCAAACATTGCTGCAAGTTTAGGGTAGTCATCGGCTTTTTTACCAAAGCGGGCACCATTAAGCGGTAGGCTGTGGAGTAATGTCAGTGCTGTTTCACTGTCGGCTGCCCAGCGCATTTTAAAGCGTGATAAACTTTGAATAAGCTCATTGGTTAACTTATTAAAGTCTTTGGCTATAAATGAGGTTTTAGCTTGCGTTGCACCTAATAGCTGCCTTAGTTGTTTGGCTAAATCATCAGGGCTGCCAAATTCTTTGGCAATCACTTGGGCTAATACGGGTGGCAATGGGTAACAGGTTTCACGCCAAAAGTCCCTTACCGCATGGTGTAAAAACTCGCTGTCATCTAGGGTAAATTCAGATTCAAAGAGCAATGATGACTCGAACGCCATGTCTGACAAAATCCGCTGACAGAAACCATGAATGGTAAAAATGGCGGCTTCATCTAATGACTTTAACGCTAAATCTAAACGTCTTAACGCGATTGAACGCTCTGACACTGGTATTTGCTGATAAAGCGCTTTGACAAACTCATCGTTAGTTTCAAGACCAATAAAGCATTTAAAAGCTACCTGAATTCGTTTTCGGATACGGTCACGTAACTCTTCGGTGGCCGCATTGGTAAAAGTCACCACTAAGATTTTTTCGCAGGTTAATGGCGCGTTGTTTTCATCACCCAACAGTAAACGTAAATATAACCCTGAAATGGTATAGGTTTTACCTGTGCCAGCACTGGCTTCAATTAAGCTACTGCCTGAAAAAGGTAAGGTGAGGGGATTTAATTTGGTTACTGTGACCATTATTGTTTACCCTCAGTGCTAGTCGATAAGGTTTCGTTGATGTATTCATCTAAGTCAGCCAAGGTGCCTTTGTGATAAACGCTGAGCATTGGCTTAAGTAGTTGCATGGCTGTTTGGCCAAACCCATGCTCAGTGAAATCCTCTGGGAAGCTAAATAAACGCTTATTATGTGGATCGTTTCCTTCGCCAAACTCGGTTTGTTCATCAATCCATTGGCTTTGTGCTTCATGGAGCTTTTCATCGTGTTCACCTTCCGCTTCAACGTAGGCAAGGGCTGTACGCGGCATAAAGCAAAGAGGCTGTGCTTGGCCGTTAACATAAGCTTGAATAAACAGTTGCAACAGTTGCTGTGCTGCATCAGTTTTTATGGCAGTAAAGGCATGAAAATGGCCTATATCCAGCAGGTAACTGTTTTTCTCTACTCCAGCCGCGTTTAAACACAAGTGACGTAAGTAAACCCGCAAAAAGTCCCGGCCATGAGCAGTCCCAGGGCGATAGTTCACTTGGCCCTTGGCGTAAATATCATCAATGCGGCCAATCAAATTGACTTCGATAGTTTGTTGCGGCGTTAATTTAATGTCGTTAAAGGATAAATCCACATCCACTTCAGTGGTTTGAGTTTCAGCAGTTAAATACAATACACGGCCAATGAGTGGTGCGATATCTTTTTGATATTGATTGAGTAGCAAATCATCAAAAGGCTTCATCGGTAATGAACCGCTAGCTTTTAGCTTGGCGACAAACTCAATATCTGCATGTTCTAACTGATTTGAAATAGCGCTATCGAGTAAAGCGGATTGCAGCTTGTAACGCTCAAGCGAGTCTAAACCAAAAGGTTCATCATTATCGTCGGCCTGAATACGCAGGTTAAAGTCGACTTTAAGGCTACGATTTAAAAAGAACTGCGCAGGGCTTCTAAAGAAACGCAATAAAGCAGATAGCTCAAGAGTAAGTTGATGTTCTGTCGCTGCATCGGCTAAATCTGATTGTAAATCCACAGCAATAGGTTTAGCAGAGTCGATAAATGCCGATTGCCATTGCGCTGTTAATGGATCATTAAACTTAGGCGGGCACCATTGATGGCTATAACTTTGCTGAAAAGAAGTTTGTTGTAACCTAGATTGCTGCAATGGCGAGTCAGAAATCTCAGACTGAAATAGTTTCGCATCGAAAGGTTGCAGCGGTTGCTGAACAATCAAATGCTCAATAATAGCTTGGTCGGCAGCGTCATTACTGATGTTTGACCGTAGAGTAGAGTCTGAACCTTCGGTGAAGCAATAATCGGCAAAGTAACACAGCTGATAATACTCAATAAGCTCTGACACTAACATCGACGGAATTCGCTCGGCATTATCGCGCTCTGAGTGGCCAATGTAACTGATATAAAGCTGCTGCCTTGCTGATAAAAGCGCTTCTAAAAAGAGGTATCTGTCATCTAATCTACGTGATCGGTCGCCTTTTATTGCGCCATTGTGCGCCATCAAGTCAAAGCCCACAGGATGCTGGACTCGAGGATAAACACCGTCATTCATTCCTAATAAACACACCACTTTAAATGGAATCGATCGCATTGGCATTAAGGTACAAAAGTTAACGCTACCTGCAAGGTATCGCTGACCCACTCTTGATTCATTTAAGCGTTGATTGAACCACTGTTTAAGCACTTCAATATCAAGCTCGCCATGATGGCCTGCACCTTCTAATTCTTCTTTTAATGCTGTTAATGCTTCACGGATGGTTTGCACTTGTTCGCGTTCATCGTCATCAGCTTCAAAAAATACATCGAGTAATTGATAAAGCTGTTCAATGCGCTCAAGTGTCGGGCAGGTGGTCGCAAGTTGCAGTTGATACTCATCAATGGACTCTAAAAAGTTAAGTAAGTAACCCAAGGTTTGCGCAGATTGTCCTTCAACACCCTTTACTAACAAGGTTTCATGGTAAATCGATGAGTCGTCGTTGAAAGCGTAACCTTGAATAAGACGGCTAATGCCAAATGCCCATGAGTTCTGTTTAAAACCAGGAACACCTTGTTGCAGGCGAGTGTGTTCATCACGCCCCCAACGAACATTGGCGTCATCTAACCAGCGCCTGATGAGCTGTAAACCGTCATCATCGAGTTGAAACTTGCGTAAAATAGCGGGCACTTCAAGAATACTAATGATATCTGTTAAGCCAAAACGACTTTGATTGATATTAAGTAAATTTAAGAAACTATTAATTAGTGGCGACTCTTGCGCAGCGCCTCTATCTGCAATGGCATAAGGAATATAATAGTTACTTTGACGAGTACCTTTTAACGCGCCTTGTAAAGAGCTTGATTGGCTATTACTGGTGCCAAAAACTGCATCAATGTACGGCGCATAAGCTGCAACATCAGGCATCATAACCACAATATCTTTAGGCAGTAAGCTGTCACTATTGTCTTTATTGGAAAGGAGTTCTAATAAATGATCGTGCAGGGTTTCAACTTCACGTAGCGGGCTATGACAGCTTCTTAAAGTAATCGAATCATCAGTTGGTTTAAGACTTCTTCGCGCCTCAGTATTTTGATAAAAATGCGCATCTGGCCCTAATGCTTGGCCTAATGTTTCCATTTGTAAAATGTCGAACTGCAAACCTTGAAGTAGGTTTAGCTCATCAGGGGATTGCTCTGGTTCTATGTAACAATCGTAGCTAAAGTCAGTGTGCTCAGCAGGTAACTCCAGCATTAAATCTAAAAGCTCACGTCCCATTTTGCCGTTATTGGCTAAAATGGGATTGCCAACTTCTAACTTTTCTTCCCACAGTTCACCTAACTGTTTTTTATCAGCATATTGCAGCGCCATACGAGCGCGAGCTTTAGGGTCAACGATATCGCCCCAATAATGCTGGCAAGGGCTTAATGAAAACATGATAACTTCGATACGTTCGGCTAAATGGTAAAGCACCTCAAGGGTTTGCGGTGGCATGGATGAAATACCAAACACAAATAACCGCTCTGGTAGTGAGCCGATAACCGTTTGAGGGTTTTGCAACGCTGAAATCAATTCTTGATGTAAATTGGCGCGATGATAATGGCTACCCTTGATGGTGTTTTGATTGTAGTCAATTAATGCTCGCCACAATTTAGGTTGCCATAACTGATTTTGTTCCAGTTTTATCGGGTGCTCGTTTTGCTCCCAACCAAGGATCCAACTTGGGCGATAAACTAAGTATTGGTCAAAAATATCGGCAATACGGCCACACAATTGATAAAGCTTCATCGCATCAAAATGCTGTTGATGCTGGGCCGATAAAATACTTAAGCTATCTTTTGTAGGGGTATGTGTTTGTGCTGCTTCTACCGCAGAAGGATCTAAGTTTAGGTTAGAGTCTGTATAATCGGTCGCTAACTCAGGAGTGAGGTACGCTTTTAGTGGCGCAAAATCTTCATCTGTTAATAAAGTTGGCAGCAAATCCATTAACTTCCACGTCATGGCCGCCTTGGTAAAAGCATTATCTTTGGGCACATCAGGCAATAATTCATGGCAAAGTTGCCAAGTAAAGCTAGATGGAAGCGGGAAGGAAAGGGCCGCTGCAATACCATTGTATTTAGCCACTTCTAAACGCAGCCAAGTCGACATACCTGGGCTTTGGACTAGCACATGCTCGTTAGCCAGCAAGTTAGCATTATCAAGGGGAATGGCTAACATTTTGGAAAGCTGTTCAGATAGCACTTCCATCTGATTCGATTGAATTAATCTAAGCATTACTGACTCTGCAACTGATGATAAAAACCATTCTAAGAGGTTGTTATTAGGTTTGAAAGGCTTTTATAACATAGTGGGGTTAAACGATAAAATAGCAAGCAAATGGGATAGGTTTTGCTTGCTTAAGATAGTGTTATTTTATTATGGGTAGGCTAAAAATGTCAGGTTTTGGTTTTTTTAACCTACTTTTCAGTCAACTATAAACCTGATTCTAATTCTAAATCAAAACAATAGTTATATTTCTGGGCTAACTCATTCCAGTCCACATTGTGCTTTTTGTAATATTCGAGTTCAAATTCTGTATCAATATGAGAACTTGAATTACACCAATCACCAGGTTCATCACTTTTTACTATTTCACCATACTTTCTAAAATCGTGTAAAAGCATCAAGCTTCGCACCATTCCCCACTCATGAAGGGAACCGTTGGAAGATGCAATGTAAAACTTTTCAATGTCTTCAGGAATTATGCTTTCTAATTCACTTAGTGTTGTTATTCCAAAAGCATTCAGCTCTTCAACTAAAACACCCTCACTGTCATGTGAAGGCACTCCCATTGTTTCGATAACCGTTTTAAATCTGGTAAGCAAAAATTGAGATAAGGTAGTAGATGAAATAGGTATATCTAGTTTACCAGTTTTAGTGCCTTCATCTACACTTGCTGATATGTCATCTATTTGATTTGAAATTGAATTAAATTCTTTATCTGCAAGTTCTAATACCCCAGCTAAAATTTTAAACCTTCGACTAAGTTCATCAGGCAGTTTTCCGCTGAACTTGTAGTTACGGTCGTGTTCAATTTCAGCCCATGCATGTTGTAGAATTGTTCTAATTTGAATTTCAAAGCACTTACCTTCATATTGTTTATACTCTGGCAGCCTAAGCCTATCTTGTTTTAACCTTGCAATGTAGTGGACTGATTGATAGCCTACTTTATCAATTCCGAGAGCTTCAGATTTATTGGAGCTATTCTCAACATCAATATCAAAGTTGTCTTCGATCACTTTTTGTATAAGAGAAATTTCATCTTCTACATAAGTGATAATACGTATACCTGCAAAATCCTGTATCTGATTAATCGGATCGTTATATTTTCCAGAGTTACCTTTCCCTCTAACACTCTCAATAGTTTTAGCCCTAGAAGTAACAATATGATAACCGATAGAGTTCATATCAAAGTATTCTATTAAAAAGGATTCAACTTTATTTGCTAATCTTTTGTATACGGGTTGAGACTTGATGTACCAATTTACTAAATTTGTATCACTCATTTTATAAATTCCAATTTACAAAAAACTTACTTGAAAGCTAAATTTTGTATAGTGCGAATAATCATATTACAAATCTGTTGATTAAGTTTTTCTAAAGTAAAGTTGTTGATTTTTAAGCACTCTATCAGAGTTAGTCAGGATAAACGAGTACAGGGTGGTGATATTTGTGCACTGACGTAAGGGACTTGCTTTATTTCCAAACTCCGTGTGGACTAAGGTCGTGGCGCTTCGCCCACACCCGACGAAAGGGAAACAACAGCATTTCCCTTTTCGATATCCCTTGCCGCTCCGACGAAGTGTTTTTCCTCATGCTATAGAGCTAATTTACTATCGCCTCAGATTCGCCATCCCTGGCTCAATCTGAGGCTATGTCGGCGTCCTGCCTCCATCACGCAAATTAGCACAACGCATTCGGACACTTCCAACGGAGATTATCGAGTCTGCAGATTCATTTGTTATTCCTGACTTGGTTTATATGAAAGTGGGTTATTAGTATTTATTATGATTTTGACCTTCTTTGAATGTTTATCTGGAATTAAGGAAATCAAGAAAATTTCGTGAGTCCAGACATGGATGTCTGGCTAGCTTTCGAGGGGAAGGGACGCCCCTTCGTAAGCGTTAGTGATTTTTTCAGATTGACGAGGCGGACTAAAAATGAAGTTTGACACTATGAAAATCCCCATTGAAATATTTCGCTTTTCAGAAAATTTCGTTGGGGCAGAGGGGTGTTCCAAGAGGGTATTGCTGTTGATACCCTTTTGGTCTGGTGTGGGCGAAGCGCCACGACTTTATGCTCATTCAAATTTAAAAAAATAACCTAACGAACTATTGTGGCTAAATGAATTTTACATTCCTAAAGTAGCATTAAAGCAAGGTTTGATCTTGCTAAATATGCTGGATTTACTTTGACTCACTTATTGTTGACACAAATCAATACAGAATAAAAAAAAGTGCAGTATTTATAAAAATTATAAACTTGAAGAGAAATAACAAATGAAAGCGTTATTGATTGCTATATTAACTTTTTTATTATCAGGTTGTGTCAGCTCTTTTCCATCAATAGCAACAACGGCAGAATTATGCCACATGTGGATCTATAAGGAACTGGCTATATCAGGTCATGATGGTATTGAAAAAGAGCTTAACAAACGCGGTGTAATGCACATGTGCGAAGACATAGCTAAAGGCACAACTAACAACGGGATTATTATTAAACAAAAGCAACAGGTGATACACGTTAGTAATGATTAATTAAGGAGAGCGAAGCTGCGAAGCTGCGAAATTTTTAATAATTATGATCTTCTTTGAATGTTCAATTCTATTGTTACCTCAATTCAAATTGAGCATACAGCCCTAAAAAAATTCCTAAGAATATTTGCTAATACTAATGAATCTGCGGCTAGAATAAATCCCCATTGAATAAGCATGAGGCTTACTCGCTTTTCAGAGCAATTTCGTAGGGGCGGTAAGGGATATCGAAAAGGGAAATGCTGTTGTTTCCCTTTCGTCTGGTGTGGGCGAAGCACCACGACGTTAATCTCATTTAAATGAGCAAATTAAAAAGTTAACCCTACAATCCCATTTTCACTTTCCTAAAGTAGCGCTTAAACAAGATTTGATGTTGTTCAACCTGCTTATCACTTAACTGCTGATATTGAAGTGCAATAAAGTGTTCTGTCATTTTTTCAAAATCGAATACCAATTGCGGTTGCTCTTGATGTAGCACTTGATGTACAAAGTTTGCAAATGCTTGTGGTGGCATGGTCTCACGTGGGTAACCTTTTTTAGCTAACTTAGCGCATATAAGGTTATAGCGTTTGATGATTGGGTCCTGTTTGGGGCTTAAATTAAACACACCCGCATAGTAGGCAATCACTAACGCTATAAGGCTAAAGCTGATAATCATTAAGATGATCATTTTACTGGTATTTACATCACCAAGTAATTCACTGAGCACTTGTTGCTGGCGTTCTCCATCAAAGCCAAGTACCCAGACGCTCCAGTAAAAATCCAAACTTGCTAGTTGCAGTCGAATATCATTAAGCCAAGGGATTTCTTTTAATCTCAAACTGGTAAACGGACTGTCTTGTAAGTAGCTATCTTGGCCGGTAAACATAGCATCAAAACCATCTAATATTCGCTCAGGCGCTATCATAGCTGTTGGATCAAAACGAACCCAGCCTTGTCCTTCAAACCAGACTTCGGTCCATGCATGAGCCATGTACTGATAAATACTGTAATAACCTGCTTTAGGGTTGTACTCACCGCCTTGATAGCCAGCAACCATACGAGCAGGTATACCACTTGAACGTGCCATAAACACTAATGCTGACGCGTAATGAGAGCAAAACCCCGCTTTGTTTTCAAACAAGAAATCATCCACTTGATCGCCGCCGATAGGAGGTGGGCTTAAGGTATAAAAATACGGTTGTTCAGTAAAATAACGCATCATTGCGTTAATGCGATTAACGGGGTTAGGGTATTCCTTGGCAAATTGCTGCCCCAGCGCTTGAGTTTTAGGATTGGTTTTAGTTGGCAGAGTTAAATTAATCCGCCTGGTCAGTGGTAGTAATTCAGCTTCAAGTTTGCTGTTAGGATAAGAGGTCACTCGATAACTAAAACGTTGATCTACATTACGTAATGAGAATAAGCGAAAATCACTCATTTCTACCACTTGCTCAGTGGGAGAGAAGGATTGGTCTAAGCCAAAAAGCCATTTTTGAAATGTGGGTTCGGTAATTACCTGATAATTTAAAGGGTTATCAAGCTCAGGCCCTTGGGGACGTGGTCTGCTAGGTCTTTCCCCATAAATCTTAAGTTGTTGATTTTTTCTTTTATTTGCTTGCTTCCATGTTTTTCCATCATAGTTTTCCATCACCAACGCGCGCCAGTATAGTTCCTGATTAGGTATAAGCTGTGATTTAGAAAAATTTTGAGTCTCGTTATCAAATCCGACTCTAAATGCCAGGCTTGGCGAGCGAGTGAGTTTACTGATATCTCCCAGTGAAACTTCATCAGATAAGCCTGTAGTGGCATTGTTCATACTTGGGGCTAACCATAATGGAGGTAGGCGCGGGAATACCACAAACAGGAGTAATGCTAAGGGCAGACTTTGCAAAAATAATTTTAAACCAAAGCTTAAGTTAACCTTTCTGCTGCTATGTTGATATACACTGATAAGGACGCAGGCGTTGATAACGCAGACAAACAGTAAATGCACAGTATCTAAGATGCTTTGGCGCTCAAGCAGCGCAAACGCAATGAGAAAATAGCCTACTAACACCACGACTTTTACATCACGAATTTGACGCATTTCAATGTATTTAAGCGCGTAACCCAGCAGTAGCAAATTAACGAGTGCGTTAAGCATGCCAATTTCTTTAGACACTAAAGCTAATGTGGCGGCGGCGCCAATGGCAAGGCTGGTGACTAATAGCTTTGGCGGGGCGGCGACTTTGCCAAAATAAATACCCACTCGCCAAACAAAGCAAATGGCGCAAATACCAATACTCCACAACGTGGCATCTTGATAAAGTGGCGATAACACCAACACATTGGTTAACAGTAACCAAAACAGGGTATTACGACCGATGTTTTCATTAAAGTTATCGTTAAATGAATCCGTTAAACTTGCATTTTGAGGTGCTGTTTTTTTAGCTTTCATTAGCACTCCCATTGTTTAATTCATTCGTTTTGCCGAATAGTGCAATGAGTTGTTGGCATTGTTTACGGTGTGCTTCGCCGCTGTCTTGTTCAATGATGTGCTGATTAAGGGCTAAACCAAACACTTGCTGTCCTTGAGATAAGGCATTGACTTGCCAAGCGAGTTTGCTGAGTTTTTGCTCAAGGCTATTACCTCGAGTGTCATCAAGGCTTAACCACACGGGTTTACCCTCTGGTTGCGCAAACTCTTTGGTTAGCATACCTCGACCTTGGGCCCACTGTTTCCAAGCGACCTGTTTTAATGACTCACCTTCAACATAGGTTTTTAAGCCTTTGTAATCGTCTACTCCAGGCTGTAATTTACCGTGGTCAAATTCTGTGCTGTTATCGTCATCTAAACTGGTGAGCGATACTTGAGTGTTTAGCGGCTCAGCATAAATGATGTGATTGATATCCAAATCAACATAAGTCCAAGTGCGGAACAAACCTAAAGGGAAATTGGATGAAACTTGAATTCGCCCTGGATTAAATGTGCCACGAACCTGTGGTGAGAAAGCGATAGTTGCATGGATTGACTCACCAACATCTGTCAGTCGAATATGTCGCTGGTCAGCAAAGTTTAGACAAATTTGTTGATGGCTAGTATGACTGTTATTTTTGTTTATTTTGCTGGTTAAACTTACCGGGAATGCAATATTTTGATTGGCATAAGTTTCAGGTGGTGTTTGAGATGTAAGTGTTAGCCCTGCAAGGTTTTTATAGCTGTAGATAATACAAGTATGCAGTACACTTGCCAGCAATAAGCTTAGGCCTATGACTAAGTTATTTTGATAGTTTGTTCCAAATAGATAGAGTACAAAAATAAGTGCAAACCACGCGATACCAAAGCCACTGGGTAAGATGAAAATACTCTTATGGGTCAGCGTGACCTGTTTGTTAGGGGGGATCCGCTTGTTAAGCCAATGCCCCCAGCGGCGCGTTATTCGATGAGGAATGAAGCGTGAATACCATTTTTGTTTTGGCTGAAAACTTGCTCGTGGTTCAACTTTCTTATTCATACTTGCTAGCTAATTGGGTTAACGCTAGCAAGAATATGATCAGACAAGGCTTGACCTTGTAACTGACTATTCGTGCGAATACGGTGTTCAGCCACGCAGTGAAATACCGCTTGAATATCTTCAGGTACCACGTAATTGCGATGATGTATAAACGCCCAAGATTTAGCGGCATCTAACAGCGCAATACTGGCACGGGGAGATAGACCGTTGCCATCAGCCTGCTGGCGAGAAAATTTTGCTAAATGAATGAGGTATTTGAGTACAGCATCAGATGCGCTCACTTTCTGAACTTGGTTTTGTAAGCTGATTAATTCATCAGGCGTAAAGCATTGAGACAGTGGTTCAGCTACGCTGCGAGAAGTTAAGCCTTTGAGCATTTCAAGTTCAGCTTGCTCATTCGGGTAGCCAATAGAAATACGCATCATAAAGCGATCTAATTGTGATTCAGGTAATGGAAACGTACCTGATTGCTCAATAGGGTTTTGCGTTGCAATAACAAAGAAAGGTTTTGGCAACGGGTGAGTGGTGCCATCTAAGGTGATTTGGCGTTCAGCCATAGCTTCGAGAAGCGCGCTTTGGGTTTTAGGGCTAGCACGGTTAATTTCATCGGCTAACAGCATTTGATTAAAAATGGGCCCAGGGTGAAAAGTAAATTGTTGCTGTTCCTGCTGATAAATCGACACACCGAGAATGTCGGCAGGGAGCATATCGCTGGTGAATTGGATCCGTTGATAACTCATGCCTAAAGAGGTAGCGAGCGCTTGGGATAAACTGGTTTTGCCCATTCCCGGTAAATCTTCAATTAATAAGTGGCCTTTAGCCAAAATGCAGGCCACAGCCAGTTTAATTTGCTCTGGTTTACCCAGTAATACACTTTCTAATTGCGATAATAATTGTTTTAGTTTTGACGCTGGCACTCAGGACTCCGTTAGTTAACAAACTAAAAAGTGATGTTTGTTAACAAATACACCGAAACTATAACGTTACCTTGTCATTTATTAGAAGGAAAGCACTTAACGTCATTAAGCTGTAAAAGTTTATTAAATGCTTAAGACATTATTAACAGCTGTTTTAATATAAAAAACTCAGTTCTTGTGGGCTAAACATACTGGCATCTGGGCTATGGGATTGTTGGTAAATCAAACGGTAGCTCAGCACTGCCTGCACATATTCTCGTGTTTCTTTATATGGAATGGTTTCGATAAAGCTCATGACATCTAATTTTCCATCGGACTCTTTTAGCCAGCGTTTAACTCGATGAGGCCCTGCGTTATATGCTGCAGAGGCTAACACACGGTTATTATCGAATTGCTTTAATAGCTCTGCATAGTAAGCACTACCAAGTTGAATGTTGTACTCCACTTGGTACAAATCGGTTTTACGTTTGAATTTGAGCTTATTCTTACGCGCGGTTTCTTTGGCTGTCGCAGGCATTAATTGCATTAAACCACGGGCGCCAACACCGGATGTGGCATAAGGATAAAATGCGCTTTCACGTCTTGCGATTGCGCGCACTTCATCAATATTCACTTTGTACTTTTTACTGGCTTTTTCAAACTCTGTTTGCGCCGCTGGCGGAAAGCGTAGCTTTAAGCTATTCCATTGTTTAGCTTGAATACTGGCTTCAACGCTGTAATCAAACCAACCTTGTTTAAGCGCGTACAAACCGTATTCTGCGCGCATTGGATTAGATTGCCTACGAAGCATATGTACCCACTCATTGCGGGCATCTCGAGTTTTATCCATGGCAATTAATTCTACAATCCTTGCCATAGCGGGATCGTCATTTAATCTGGCGGCAAGCTGCGGTGATGACTGTAAATTATCGTCATTCATTGCTAACGGCGCTTTAATGGTTTGTGCAGTATGAAAGCCATAAAAGTTACGAGCTTGGCTGAGTTGCGTTGAAATTTTTTTAGACTGAAGTTTGTCAGCTTCATTTGCCCCATTTTCATCTAAATAGCGCCCTTGCCAATATTGCCAGCGTGAGTCGTCAATGACATCATCACTTAACAATGCAAGGTAGCGCTTTATGGATGCGGTATCTTGCTCGCTAATCGCCCAGCGCAGCCTGATTTGAAATAAGTCATCAGAATCTAAAATGGGTAAACTGGCATCGATATGTTCGAGTAAGTCAGCTTCTTTATAAATCAGTGCACGGCGAACAATATAGCGATTTAATTGCTGCCCTTTAATGGCATTGAATCGATTCGCTTTATCGTATTTTTTGTAAAGTTTAACCGCTTGCTTTAAGTCCTTACGGGCAAGTTTTCTCAGCCCTACGGTAACGATATCAGCCACCATTGGTGACTTAGAAGAAAATTTACGGGTATGACGTAAACTATTTGGATCGCGGTAAACGGATATAAGTAAATCAGCTTCAGCTTTATTTTTGGTGATTTTTCTTGCTAGGTATTGAGTTAATCCGTACTGACTTTCGTTAAAGCTTAATAGCATCCGTGACCAAATGAGCGCTTGGCTGCGTTTACCAGCTTTAGCCCACTCGCTGAACAATACGTCGCATTCTTTTGGACGAGAGCGGCCGTATAGCCATAATCTTTGTGCGCCAGCAAAAGCGACTTTGTCGTTTCCTTGGGACAGTTGTGCTCTAAAATAATAACATTGCAGCGCAGTATCATTGGGCGAGTCTGGCGAGATAGTGAGAAAATTTTGCCATTGCTTTCTGTTTCCGGCATTTTTTAAATAGCGGTAGCGCAAGTTGTTATATAAGGGAGTTGCGTTAAATGCTTCAATGGCTTGGTGAGCTTGTTTGCCATTGAGTTTCAAAATGCTGGTAGATTTTTCATGGTAATCGAGATAAACGTTTAGCGGATACTCACCGAGTTTAGTACGTAATTGTTGATAGGTTTTCATTTGTTTTTTATCTAGCGCTTGACGGGCATCTAAATAAAGTTGCTGTTCAGCGCTGTAGTTTGCTTCTTTAGCACTGACGCAGTAGCTATAGCCCTGCAACAAAAGCAGGGCGGTAATGACAAATGAAAAATGCACCATGTTACGCATAATAATGAGACCTCCGCCTCAGTACGACTTCGTTGCGAAAACTTAACTTAGAGTTCAATAATTGATTGAACTGTTATTTAAACATGCTCTGTAGTGTTGTTATCGTATCTCGTGTTTTAACTCAGCAATTTACTGTTAAAAAACTCAACAGTTTTGCTCAATCAAATAATAGTGCAAATAGCCATTGGTGGTTCGTTAAATTTGCTTAAACCTTTTATCAGGCTGTGCTCAGTGCTTAAGTTAAGGGTTAGCTCTCTTTAGAGTCATCCAAAGCTTTATTAATTAGCTGTGGGTCTAGGTTCTTGCTGGTTTCAACCCCTAGTTTTTGCATGATATGAGCTTGTCTTATTAGGTTACCTTTTCCTTGTGACAATTTACTCATTGCTTGCTGATAAGTTTTATACGCGGTTTCTAGGGCGCGGCCTAATTTATCCATATCTTCAACATAGCCACATAATTTGTCATAAATCTTAGCCGCTTGCGCGGCGATGCTTTGTGCATTTTGATTTTGATATTCGTATCGCCAAATATTATTTATTGTGCGCAGTGCAACTAATAAGTTTGTTGGGCTGACGAGCATAATATTATGATCTAATGCGAAGCTTACCAGCGAAGGATCAGATTCTAGTGCTAATAAAAAAGCTGGTTCAATGGGGATAAACATCAGCACATAATCAAGGCTCTTAAGGCCATGAAGCTTATGATAATCCTTCTGACTTAAGCCTTTAATATGTTGACGAATTGAGAGAGCTAACTCTTTAATTGCTTGTTGCTGAACGATTTCATCTTCGCTGTTAAAGAAGCGCTCGTACGCCACCAGTGACATTTTTGCATCGATAACCACATCTTTTTGCTCAGGTAAGTGAACAATGACATCGGGTTTGAAGCGTTTACCTTGCTCATCTTTTAAATCTTGTTGGGTATCGTACTCATGACCTTCACGTAGACCACTTTCTTGTAATACTCGCTCTAGTATGACTTCGCCCCAATTACCTTGTTGCTTGTTATCACCTTTGAGCGCTTTGGTAAGGTTAATCGCATCTTGACTCATTTTAAGATTGAGGTCTTTTAAATGATCAAGTTGATGCTTAAGTGCACTACGTTCAGTTTGTTCCTGAGTATAGGATTCACGGATTTGCTGTCTGAACCCTTCAAGTTGCTGCTTTAGGGGACCAAGCACGCCATCAATTTGAGTGACGTTTTGTTGCTTAAAATTTTCGCTGCGCTCTTCAAAAATGCGGTTAGCCAGATTTTCAAATTGCAGTTTTAATCTTTCTTCTGCACTTTCTAGTAGGGCAATTTTGTCGTTTAGCGCCGCTTTTTCAGTGTTAGCTTGGGTTTGAATACTTTGTTGCATGGCATTGGATTTAGAGAGTGCCAACTGGGTTTCCATGAACTTACGCTGGCCATCAGCTAATGTTTGTTCAAGTTGCGGCACACGTTCTGCTTGTGCTTCTAATTTAGATAACTGAGCAATCAGTATTTCAGACCTTTCTCTTGCCTGTTGCAGCGCGTCTTCTTTTTCATCAATTTGTTGCTGTAATAGTTGCTGTTTAATCTCTAAATCTGCTTGAAGTTGGCTTGTTTCAGCGGCAATTTTATCCCGATGTTGTTCCCATCGCTGGCGGGTTAAACGTTGATTAAGTAGGGCGCCAATGAGTAAACCTAAAAAAGCGGCGGCAGATAATGCGATGATTTCGGCGATAGATAAAGAAGTGGGAAGCGTCATGATTTCGACCAACTGAAAATGATGCTTAAGATTCTCATGCCGTTAATGATGGCGCAAGGGAGTTGCAGGCTATTTCATACTTAAGCGCTTAATTAATAAACTCAAAAGGATAAATAATATAAACTTTTTGAAATTAATATTCGTATTAAACTGTCTTATAGTTTATCGAAGATAGTTAATCTGGTTCTAATTGAACGACAAGGGGTGATTTATGGCGTCAAAAAAAGGCTTTACGAAAGGAATTAGCAATACGCCTTCTTGGTCACTTAAAGAAAATGAAGTCACTCCAGAAAGTGTGTTTAGTGACAGACGTAATATTATTAAAGCAATGGGACTTGGCGCCTTGGGTGCAAGCTTACCTGGCCAAGTTCAAGCTGGGCTGTTTGATTTATTTGGCAGCGAAGATAAGCCTCCTTTTGCCGTGCAGGGTCTTGATTACAGCAAGCCTAACCAGTTTCAAATAGTTGATCGTTTAACTCCAGAAGATAAAATAATTCGTCATAATAATTTTTATGAATTTGGCACCAGCAAACAAGATCCGTTTGAAAACGCCCAGCAGTTTCAAGTTAACCCCTGGGAACTAAGAATTGAAGGTTTAGTTGATAAATCTTTAACCTTAGATTTGAATGACTTAACCACTAAGTTCGATCTTGAAGAACGTATTTATCGATTGCGCTGTGTTGAAGCATGGTCGATGGTTGTGCCTTGGGTTGGTTTTTCATTAGCTGAGCTGTTAAAAATGGCTGGTGTGTCGAGTAAAGCCACTCATGTTGCTTTTGAAACCTTGTTTGATCCAGACCAAATGCCTGGGCAAAAGAATCGTTTAATGGGCGGCGGCATTCATTACCCCTATGTCGAAGGATTGACGATTAATGAGGCAATGAATGAATTACCATTTTTAGCAGTTGGCCTTTATGGTAAAACCTTACCACCTCAGAATGGGGCGCCAGTTAGACTGGTTTTACCGTGGAAATACGGTTTTAAAAGCATCAAGTCTGTAGTCAGAATCCGCGTGACGGACAAGCAACCGCCAACCAGTTGGAATCAATTAGCGCCACATGAATACGGTTTTTATGCCAATGTAAATCCACAGGTGGATCACCCAAGGTGGTCACAGGCATCAGAGCGCAGCATCGGTGAGGGCGGGTTATTTTCTGCAAAACGTATCCCGACACAAATGTTTAATGGCTATGGCGAACAAGTGGCAGATTTATATAAAAATTTAGATTTAAGGAAGTACTATTGAAGCGTCTGACACCTAGAGGTTTATTTTGGTTAAAAGGTTTATTACATTTAAGCTTTTTAACCCCAATAATTTACTTAGTCGTAATGGTGTTAACCGATAATGCTGGCGGCGATCCGGTGCAGTATATTATCCATTATACAGGCATGGGTGCGATTAACGCCTTAGTGGTAACACTGCTTATATCACCAATTGCTAAACGGTTTAGGCAAGGGCTATTACTGCAAACAAGAAGGTTAGTGGGTTTATATGTATTTGCATACGCGAGTTTACATATCGCCGCATTTATTAGTTTGGATTTGCTGTTTGCTTGGGGCTTTCTATTTGAAGAGATAATTAAACGGCCGTATATTTTAGTTGGCGCTGCCTGCTTTATTATTGCTACCTTTTTAGCATTAACTTCTTTTCAGGCAATAAAACGTAAGATGGGTAAAGGTTGGCAGTCATTACATAATTGGGTTTATGTCATGGCATTGTTAGCGCCAATTCATTTTTATTGGTCGGTAAAGTCAGAAATTATTGAACCGAGCATTTATATTGGTGTGTTCGTTTTATTACTTTGGTACAGAAGAAAGACCATCAAGCAATGGTTGTTTAAATTAAAGTAGCTGTTAAATCTTGATAATAGAGTCATATGGAGTTCGTTTTTACTTGCGCTGATACGTTAATTTATCTTTTGTTATCAATAAAGGCTTGGCTAAAGCGCTTCTGTTTGCCGACTTTAAATTTGTGTCATAGTTTTGTTATTTTCACTTTTTCCTGCATTAATCTTCTTGTCCAAAGCCGTAGGCCTTTGATATATTGCGCGGCACTGGAATAACCAGTCTTATTTGGAAACGACAATGAAAACGACCGATTATCCCCCTAGTAGAAAGGGAGAAAAATAACCTACAGTCGTTCTGTCAATGAATGTCTAGCCCTGCAGTGGCTGAGATTGCATTTCACTAGTTAGTTTTTATTTTTCTCCCAATTCTCTACTTAATTTCACAATACTTTTGTATTTAGAAAATGATTAGCACACTTATTTGAAGGTGGCTGATGAATAAGACCTGCCGCTTTAAAAATGGTCGGTTAAGCTTTGCAAGATAGAGAGATATTCCATGAAGCTTATAAATAAAGCTTTAGCTTACGATTCAATTCTAGAAACGAATGAAGACACCAGCCCAACCCATATAGAATTTACTCACTACACTCAAAATGAACAAGTAGCATTATTAACCTCAATGCCTATTGAGGATGCAGTCAATATTCTTGGTGAGTGTTCAGTTATTCATGTCCAAAAGTTAATCGCTGAATTAGATATTATTGGTGAAGATGTTAGAGCGAGACATTATGCACATCAGCTAGGCATAATTCTTTCAGAAGTTGAGCCCCATAAAGGTTATTTAAATACCGGGGTGTTTGCACATGTGCAACAAAGAATAGGCTGGATTATTGGTCTGGCTTTGTTAGGCATTGTTTCAGGTTTAATTATTGCAAGTTATGAAGATACTCTCAGTCAATTAATGTTATTGGCTATTTATATGCCTGTGATTGCTGCCGCTGGCGGTAACACTGGAGCTCAGGCCGCAACTTTAGTGATTAGAGCTTTGGCCACTGGAGAGCTTAAGAAGCGCCAGTGGTTGTCAGTATTGTGGAAAGAAAGCAGAGTTGCGTTAGTCATTGGTTTGGTGATCGCACTGGTTATTGTGGCAAGGGTGATGCTTTTTAGTGATGGTATGTCTACTGGTGGCTTTGATTTAGAACTCATTGCCTGTGCGATAGCTGTTGCGTTGTTTATTCAAATAACAATATCAACCACTTTAGGCGGCGTATTACCTATTATTGCAAGGGCCTGTAAACTAGATCCTGCAGTACTTGTTAGTCCGTTACTCGCATCTATTGTTGATATATCAGGTTTGATGATTTACTTCAGTATTGTGAATGCTTTTCTAGGGATAAGTTGAGCAATGCTTAGAGTTTAACTCTTATGAAATAGATACAAAAAAGCCGAGTTAAACTCGGCTTTTTTGTATCTGATTTTGTTCACCATGATCTGATTATCTAAATAAGCAATTTTTATCTCTAGGTGGATGTATCAGGCCATTGATGCAGTAACTTGCGAATAAACTGAAGCTAATAACACTGCCCATGATTATTGCCAATAAGTACCACGGTTCATGCATTGTCATTCTGAGGTCAATATACTGGTATGTAGATATTCCCCAAACCATAACTGTCGCAACAACTAACCCTAGCTGGATGATTCGAGTAATCAGGTTACTTTTAAGCAATAGTAGAAGGGGAAGCATCACGCAAGTTATCGCCAGTGGCATTTGGCCGAATCGTAAAAAGTGGGCACCTAAAAGTAAATAAGCCAAAGAAATTAGAATAATTCGCCACCACATTGCCACGTTCCTCACTAATCAGCTGTCATCATGCATTTTGAATCCAGCAATATAGCTTATTAGAATGTGATTGTTCTATTACATCACTCACAGAAGTCTACATTCGAGCATTGTATTAAGTGACAGAGGTCAAAAATGGCAATATGTATTTGCGTTGGTTAGCCAATATTGAAATCGCTACTTGAATAGTAGAAGTCGAAAGGTAAAGTCGATTAGTAAATTTACAGAGTATTGAGCCATGCTGTTTTTTGGCTAGAGAGGTTGCCACAAGCTGAACAAAAAGTTTAAATCATTGATAAGAATTGGTCGGGATAACAGGATTTGAACCTGTGATCTCTTGTCCCCCAGACAAGCGCCTTACCGGACTAGGCCATATCCCGATTAAAATCTTATGCTGCATAGACTATCAATAAGGTATTTTTCAGGCAATAGCTTTACTAAAAAACACCATCAATCGATTGTATTTTATACGTTTATGCAGTATTACTGATTATAAAGCCTTCTTCCTTCACGCATCACTTGAATCAGTTCTGGCGCACTTAATTTGTGTTTGAGCCTTTTTTGATAATCAATATCATAAATACGATATTTACCATGACGGTCCAGTACGGTTATTTCTTCACTTTGGTAAATAGCAAATGTGCGGCTGTCACCAATATAGACCCAGCTTTGCTCGCTCGGCTGCAATAAGCTGTAACCTGAGCTGTAATCTGTGATTGGATTGTCACAATGAAGTATGTGGCTCATCACAGTAGGTACAATGCCATAATGGCTTGTACGATAGGTCACATTATCAGCACCCGCTTTCGGCCAATGCATAACAAAAGGCACTTGAACGTTACCCGGTGAGAGGTTTTGATTAACTTCAGAAGTATTACTATTAAACACCTGACCATGGGTACCGGTAATCATCACAACGGTATCATCACTAAGTGCACTTACAATTTTCTGTAACTGCTGATCAATGAAGTAAAGTGACTGACGGTATTGATTATAAAGGACCCTTTGCGCAGGCTTTAAATCGATATGTGGCTTAACTGTTTCAATACCTAAAAAGCCAATTGGGGTATCGTAATGTTTCGGTGCAGATAGGTTAACCAGCGAGAACCAATGTGATTGTTGTTCTGCACTCCAGTCAACAAACTGTTGTACATTTTTCATGTCGGTTTGTGCGCTGCTTGTTTCACTATGATTGGTAAAAATAGTTAGGCCATCAAATATTGAACGCCCCTCGAACACACGTTGGTTTTCTTCTGACAGAAAAATAGCTTGTTGATAACCTGCTTTCGTCAATGCGTCAGTCATAATAGGCGCAGTGTGATAAAACTCTTTTCTATCACCATAGTTACCTTGTAAGCCATAAAATAAAGCAAACATGCCTGTTTTGAATTGGTTGCCGCCACTGTAATGCTCAGAAAACTGCTTATTGTCAGCTTGGTACTGAGTTAAAAAAGGCATGGTGAGTTCGTTGACCATATCTGCTCTTAAACCATCAACAGTGATGATAAGCACATTGGCTTGTTCTTGTAATTCAGCTGGCGCTTTGCATTCAAGTGGCGCAACTGGGTAACTTAGTTTTCTTGCTTTGGTTTGATAACTGTTGTCATCACTGTTTGTGCCTTCAATACCATGACTTTCCATGAAAGATCGGGCTGTTGCAGGGTAAGACAGCGGATAGGTATCATCAAAACGGGTAATTTGAGTAACATCAGATGCATCAGCCCAAATGTGAACCAAATGACTGCTGATAAAACAAATACCCACGAAAGCAATCGCTTTATTACCGAGCTGCTTCTTCTCTAATTTCTCTATTCTTTTCCAAATAAAGTTAGCTGCAGTTAGCTCGATTAAAATAATCGCTGTCGGTGTCGCTATGTAGGATGTGCTTTTAAGAAGGGCATTAAGATCTGTCCAAGCAAGGTCAAACGCAAATGGACTTAAGTGAATACCGTAATCATCATAAACAATGGTGTCATACAGTAAGATACATAGACCTAACGTGGCCACTAGCGCTGCATAGCCACGCAATATTTTTGAGTAGGGCAGCAGCAGTGTGACAGGAAAAAGAAATACGACGTAAACAATAAAGGCTAAAAAACTGAAGTGACCAATCGTGCTGATTGCAAGGTAGCCCCAGCCAATAATGGTTTCAGGGTAACCGACACTGCTTAAATAGCGAGCGCCTACTATCATGGCTAAAAAACCATTAAAGAAGGCAAACCAGTGGCCCCAGTTAACAAGACGCGACACTTTGTCACGAGTCATTTGTTTTTTGCGCTCAACCATGCGGTATCGTTTTCCTAATCCTATCTGGAATCAAAATAATTGTGTCAAAAGTAAAATATAAAAATAGCATACCTTTGAACAATTTAAATGACTTTAGTACGTCTTAGTCAGCTTTTACTGATTGTGCTAACGCTTTTGCGAATTGTTCAGCAACAGCTTGACGAGATTCACTCGGTACTTTGTTTTCAAGTAAGTGTGATACACAGTTGCCTAATACCATCAGGCTTAAATCAGTTGGTGCCTGATGCTTGTTTAGTACTGCTAAAAGCTCAGTTATTAATGCTTCAACTTGAGTGTTGGTATATTTAGATTGGATAGCCATAATCAGAAAAGTTCAAAAAGTAATGAATTAGCCGGCTATTATATCGGATTTAATGCGCGGTTGCTGCAAGTTTCTAAAGACTAAAAATACAACAATATTTAGCTGTTTATCCTGATTTTATGCCACATTCTTCTCTGAAGGTTCAGCTGACAATTCTCAAGTTTATTTGATTTGTTATTGCACGTTTTCGATAAGATTTTTTGAGACTTTTTAACTCGGTCTGTTATGATATCGAACGCTATTTCGCTTTCATCAATAGAGATCAGTTAGGGCTTATGAGCATCAATATCGAACAAGCAATTATCCACGAAATTTCCCAAGACAGTCAGGGACAGTTAAGTTGTCGTCTTAGACCCCAGCCGCTATTAAACAGCAATGCAGTAGAGTCTATGTTGGAAGAATTACACCAAACTTATACTGGAAAAGCGGGTAAAGGTTTTGGCTTTTTTGGGACTCATGGGGAAGATGGCGAAGCAAACCCTGCTTTTTCTAACGCATTAAATGAATATCGTAGTGGCGAGTTAGGTTTTGTTGAGTTCAGTAGTGCTGCCAGTAAGTTGCTACAAGAAGAACTCGCTAAATACGACTTCAGCCAAGGCGGATTTTTATTGATGTCTTGTTATACCAGCATGACAAGTGATTATTTATTTGTGGCTTTGCTGAATGCTAAACCGTCAATGACGGTACTTGATGACATGGAGCTATCGCAGAATAATCATTTGGACTTAACCAATGTTCAATTAGCAGCTCGTATCGACTTAACAGAGTGGCAAGCTGATAAAGAATCTCGCAAATATATCTCGTTTGTTAGAGGTCGTGCTGGACGCAAGGTAGCCGATTTCTTTTTAGACTTTATGGGTTGCGTAGAAGGCGTGAATACCAAAGCGCAAAACAAAACCTTAATGCACGCTGTAGAAGACTTTGTTGCTAGCAGCGAGTTGACTAAAGATGAGCGTCAGCAGTGCCGTGACAAAGTATTTGATTACTGTAGTGAACGTGCTGATGAAGGCGCAGATATTGAAGTGAAAGATTTGGCTGACGAATTAGCTGACTCTGGCATGGACTCATTTTATGATTTTGCGTGTGGTGGCACTTACGAGCTAGATGAAGAGTTTCCTGCTGATAAAGCTAGTTTACGCACATTGAAGAAGTTTTCGGGCACGGGTGGCGGAGTAACATTGAGTTTTGATGGTGGTCACTTAGGTGAGCGCGTTATCTACGATCCTATTTCTGACACCTTATTAATTAAAGGTGTACCAGCTAACTTAAAAGATCAATTAGACCGACGTCTGAAAGGTGAATAAAGCGGCATATTTCAATTAAAGCGTCCGTTTGGGCGCTTTTTTTTGCATTTATTATATGTATTAAACGTTTTGGGCACATTTGTGAGCTTATTTGCTCGTAATTACATTTAAACATTTTATTATCAAATTATTTTAGTACACTAGCCCAAAAATTTATGCCAGTTGTATAAAGTTAATTGAAGGTGGACACCTTAAAGTGACCACTCTGGGGGAATCATGATTACTGCCTATGTTTATCACAATCGCAAGTTAACTGTTCATGAACTGAATGTTCAAGACAGTATACCCGAACAAACATTATGGTTAGACATGTTCAAACCCAATGACGATGAGCGTGAGTGGTTAAGTCGGTTTTCGGTAGAGGAAGTACCCGAAGAGGAAGACATTAATGAAATTGAAGCTTCAGCACGTTTTTTTCAGAGCAAAGATGGGTTGCACATTAACTCTCTTTTCCCGCAACGTGTTGGCTCTGATGTTCGTGCGATTAACGTCTCGTTCAACTTGCGAAAAGATTTTTTACTGACGATTCGCGAAGATGACGTGGGCTTGATCCGTTTGCTGCGTAACTATTTACGTTTAGGACGATTAGATGCAACAACACCACAAGGACTGATGTTAGAGCTATTTCATCTTAAAGTAGATTACCTTTCTGATTTAATTGAAGATGTGTATTCAGTTCTCGATGATGTTAGCCAGAAAGTGTTTGATGATGAAGAGCTCGATGAAGTCTTTAAAATGATCACGCTGCAAGAAGACTCAAATGGCAAAATTCGTTTAAGTTTGCTCGATACACAACGTTCATTGCGTTACATTCAACGTTATTATCGTGATCATTTATCTGAAGAGAACATTAAAGACTTACGTGAAATGCTATCGGATATTGAATCGTTAATGCCACATAGCCAATTTATTTTCGATAAATTAAATTTCTTATTGGATGCCGCGATGGGCTTCAGTGGCATCCAGCAAACAAAAATCATTAAAATCTTCTCGGTTGCTGCCGTGGTATTTTTACCACCAACAGTTATCGCCAGTAGTTACGGGATGAACTTTGCCAATATGCCAGAATTAGATTGGCGTTTTGGTTATCCAATGGCGATTGGTTTGATGCTTGCCAGTGCCGGTGGCACCTACTTATTCTTTAAGCGGAAAGGTTGGTTATAATCGTTTTAGATAAACGTTATTTAATTAAGCGTAACCATGTTTACAAAAACCATTAATAACTCTGTTATTAATGGTTTTTGCATTAGGGCATGTTGAACTTTACTGATTAAGTTTTGTTCGAGATAAAAGCGTTTTAATTGAGGCTAGAGGGTTACCTCCAAGTAATCTAAGCTAAATTCGCTCAACAGTAAGTAAAGTGCTTTTAGTTTACCCCCTTCACTGTAACAACGCCCTCGAAAAATCAACAGGCCTAAAGAATTAATGTTTCTGGCTAAGACTACTAAGCTTGTCCAACGCCGTAGCTGATGCGTTCCCTTGGGTTTAAATATTTAAAAATATTGTCAGGCAAAGCTGATGTGGGTAAGCAACGCACGATACTGATTTCTTCTCGTTCTAAATCAATAATTGGCGCTTGGTCTTTGGGAACTAAAGGATCATAAAGCATAATCTGAGGGAACAATATCTTATTTAGGTTAACTGACATGACCAAGCCAAACTGTCCACTGGACAATTCAATGACACTACCAGGGGGGTAAATACCAATAGTTTTAATTAATTTCCCAACGTATTCGGTGTTAAGTTTGTGCTTATAATTTTTGTAAATTATACCCAGTGAAGCGTAGGGTGTTTTGGCTTTGGAAATTTTAGTACCATTACACAAATCATCGTATTCATTTACCACAGTTATTAACTGACTGAATTTATCTAATTCATCTGCTTTTAAACCTTTTGGGTAACCTGAGCCATCAAGGAATTCGTGATGATTAGCAATCATAGGTTTTGCTTGCTCCGGAAATGTATCTGCTAATTTCAGGAAATTAAGACTCATCAGCGGGTGCTGCTTAATTAAGTTTTGTTCAGGCTTGGTAAGCGGGACTTGTTTTTTTAAGATATTGCTTGGAATTTTAAGTTTTCCGACATCATGAAATAATGCACCTAATCCAACTAGCTCAATATCTTCTCGGCTCCATTCAAGGCTTTTAGCTAGCATCATACACATCACTGATACATTCATTGAGTGATGATAAATGAGATCGTCAGGTTTTGCGTCGCTCATTAGATGCAGTACTAAATCATCTGAATTTAGCAACATACTCGTCATGGTACTAATCATATCTTTAGCATCATTAACGGAGTTAAGTGGCCGACTTCCTAACTTAGATACTGTTGAGCGCATCATTGCTAAAGACCGTTCAAATTGTTGTTCAGTTTTCTTGATGCTTCGGCGCAGTTTATTCTGGTACTCGATTTGATCCTGTTTGTATTGATCCATTTCGAGTTTTAATTTATCTAGGCCTTCATCTTGAACGAGTACTGATTTCTGCGTGATATGTGCTTTATCTATTAATGGGCTATCACTACGTTCTTTGTCGAAATAAACGTGCTCAATGCCGAGGCTTTTGATTAATTCTATTTGAGACTCTGTTTTTACTTTAAAGCTACTAAACAGAAATGGGTGATCTTTCCACGAGACAGGTAAGCGAATAAAGTTACCCACTTGAATTTGATTTATTGATACTTTTACAGATTTTTTCATAGGTTAAAGCAAATACCTAAAGCATTTTTTATTATTTGAATAGCAAGTGATAAGCGAGTATTTTTGCCAATTTATCAATTCCATGGCAGCATATTATCACTACATTATTAAAAAGTGCTGATTTAATATGGATTTTATTGAAGTCATCCCGAATGCATTACCTGATGATTTGTGTGAGAGGCTAATAATGGCTTTCGAGAAACATGAAGGCGTTATGGAAGGAAAAACAGGCCAAGGCGTAGATAGGACGAAAAAGAGAAGCTTTGATTTAACCTTGGATAATCATGAAGATATGATTTCGCTTAAGAATGAGCTATTACAGAATACATTAAAGCACACCGCAAGTTATTTCAAAAAGTATCCCATGGCATTAATGGGAGCAGTTTCAGTTTCAGTAGCCGATGAGCAAGGTAAACCAGTCACCCTCAATCCTGATAATTTTTCTTCTCTTGGTGAGCCAAGAGCTGAAGCATTAACTAAGTATTTGTATCGTAGCGGCGTGGTGAATCTTCAGAAGTATATTCAAGATGTTGGCGGATATCCTCACTGGCATTCAGAACATTTCCCTCAAACAGGCTCTCATGAAGCGCTGCATCGAGTGCTGTTATATATGTTTTATCTGAATGATGTACAAGAAGGTGGAGAGACAGAATTCTATTATCAAAATAAATCAGTTTCTCCAAAAAAAGGCACTATGGTCATAGCGCCGGCAGGCTTTACTCATACCCATAAAGGCAATACACCGATTAGTGGTGATAAGTACATTGCTACGTCATGGATTATGTTTAACAAGGCTGAAAACTTATATGCGCCAATTAGATAAAATCGAGGCATTTCGCCCCGTTTTATTACTTGCTATTGGTGCTAATTATTTAGTGAAGTTAAATTGTTAGTACATATTTAGTCATTTAGTTCGTGATTTAAACAATGATTATTGAGGCGGAATTTTGATAGTAAATTTTGCGCCTTGTAAATGGCTTTCTGTAATAGAAAGTAGTCCATGGTAGCTGCTGACAATTTCGTTACACACTGCAAGTCCAATCCCTTGTCCTGGTGATTGGGTATCAGCGCGCACGCCGCGCTGAATGATGCGCTCTTTTAAAGCATCTTCAACACCCGGGCCATCATCTTCAACAATGAGTACTGCATTGCCGTCTTGATCAATACTGGCAGTAACGATGACTTCGCTAATCGAGAGCCTAAACCCGTTTTCCATCAAGTTGCCACAAAGCTCCATTAAGTCGCCTTTATTAATCGGGAAGCTCACTTCTGGCTCAACATTAACGGTAAATCTTATATCTTTTTCACGGTAAATTTTAAACAGCATTTGCGATAATTGATCAATCATAGGTTTTACAGGTGTTTGTTCGTGTACTAAACCTTGTCTGCCGACTAAAGCGCGTTTTAATTGATATTTAACCAGCTGATCCATCTGACCCACTTGCTGCATAATTTTCTCGCTCGCATCGGTTTTAGTCAGTGAGTTGTCGTCAGTAATAGCGTGTACTGCAGCTAATCGTGTTTTGAGGCTATGCGCTAAATCATTCATCGCATTTTGATAGCGTTCTTGCTGATCACTAGATTGCGACAATAATTGGTTTAATGCTTGAGTGACACCTTCAAGTTCATGAGGATAACCGTCCGAAAGCGCCTTTTTTTTACCATCTCCAATCGCCTGCAATTCGCTTTTCAATCTTGCCATCGGGCGCATTCCCCAGTATGCCGCACTGACAAGTAATACTACTGCGAGAAGCATAACCACAGCGAGACGCAGATAAGTAAGTTTTTTGAAGCGAATAAATTCTCCCTCAACAGAATTAGCATCTTTGAGGACTACCATGTTGTACTGAGTTTGATTAAGTTCAACTGGCAGCATATAAGCAAAGTAGGACTTTTCATCTGACATCGTGAGGTAATATGGCGGGTTTGTGTCTGCTATTGATTCAAAGCGCTGACAAATGTTATCCAAACCGCTGTCTATGGCTAATGTAGAAATCCACACTTCATCAAAGGTCTGGGTACAACTCGCCATCATATAGCGTTTTTGTTTGTTATTTTCTTTAAGCCAACCATTGTCTGCTGGGATGAGATCGTATTCTCTTAGTTCGGCAGCGATTTGTGGCATTTCTGCGATGAGCTGCGAAGTTTCCTTATTATAACTATTCTGGGCATGAAGGATGGTCACTGACCAAGCAAGCCCAAACCCCACCAATGCAATGATAGAAAGTGAGGTAATGAACATCCGTGTTAACAGACGCTTTTTGAGCTTAAATCTTAACTGCATGGGAGATTAAATTTATATCCTTGGCCGCGAATAGTGGCGATAGGGTTTTCAATCCCACCTTTGCTGAGTTTCTTACGAATACGGCTGACCATAACCTCAATGGTATTCGGATCGCCTTCTTTATCTCCATAAACTACGTCCAGTAAACGTTGTTTAGCAACGACTTCGTGGCAATGACGCATCAAATATTCCAAAATGAGATATTCAAAAGCAGTCACTTCCATGTTCTCATCATTTAGGCTCACTTGTTTGGCTGCTAAATCCAGTTGCAGTGTGCCACTACTGATGGTGGGTTTTACAAAGCCTGCGCTTCGCCTTACTAATGCATCTAATCTTGCTACTAGCTCTTCTTTTTGAAAAGGTTTCACTAAGTAATCATCGGCTCCAGCATTTAAGCCTTCTACTTTATCTTGCCAATTTACCCGGGCGGTTAAAATTAAAATCGGCGCTTTGACGCCAGCATTACGTATGTCTGAGATGAGGCTCATACCGTCTTTATCGGGTAAGCCTAGATCGACTATAGCGATATCAATAGGGTAGTTCGTAGCCTGATAAAACCCTTCTTTTGCTGTTAAGGCAACCTGAACTTGATTACCTAAATCAGATAATTGCACATTCAAGTGATGGGATAAGATAGGGTCGTCTTCTATTACCAAAATTCTCATAAAATACTCTTTGGTGTTATCGCTATAAAATTAGAAATATGATTTTAAAGCTTATTAAATATTGTCTAGTTAACTTTTCTAACTCACCAGTTAACTACCTGCTATAGGTAGATAATAAAGTAATAATGCTTAACCTTAACTGACTGTAATAGTAATTGACTTATGAGACAAGCAGTTGCTGTATCAGACTTAGTAATATGGTGAGTGCCACCCCGATGAATATCACTCCTGTTATTGCATCGATGATATTGCTTCCTTTACTCATTTTATTTTGTATTGCTGGTTTAGTCAGTATTAAGGCTAAAAAGCAAAACCAAATTAGCGATAAAATAAACAATAAGCTGGCCGAAGCTATTTTGGTTGATGCAGTAACTTCAGGTGTCACCAGTACTGTGAATATAGTAATAAAGAAAATCAGCGCTTTAGGATTGAGTAAATTAGTATATAAACCGATTTTAAAGCCTTTAGCAGGCGTTATAGCATCGAAACTAATATTAGCTTTAGCAGAACGTGTTTGCAGTACTTCAGAAGGCTCCGATTTATTTTGAAAAGATTTTACTGCAGAGGCTAAGGCCCCAAATCCCATCCACGCAAGGTAACTCACCCCAATAATTTGTACCGTAAAGTATGCCAGCTCAGATTGCTTTATCATAATGCTGATACCCAAAAGCGACAGTAAACTGTGGATTAATATAGAGGCGCTAATGCCCGCAGCGCACATCAACGCAGTCTGGCGACTTTGCTGGGTAGATGTTTTTACAATAATGGCAAAATCTGGGCCTGGACTTATAAGTGCCAAGCAATGTATTACGGCGAGTGTTGAAAGTAAGGTAAAGTCCATTTTAATTCCGAAGTGTTAGGTTATAAAGATACTGAAATAAGAGAATTGATATTAGCGATGTATAAAATAAGAAACGTTAGGTTATCTCATAAATAAAAAAGGCGCCATCAAGGCGCCTTTTTATTCGCATAAAATACAAATTATTAACTAAGCATTTTTAACTTGGTCTTCAAAGCTTGAGCCAACTTTACCTGCTTGAGAGTTATTAAAGATTTCTTCGTTGAACTCGCCTTCAGATTTAGCAATCACGACAGTAGCTACTGAGTCACCGGTGACGTTTACTGCTGTACGGATCATATCTAATAGACGGTCTACACCAATAATTAGTGCAATACCTTCAACAGGAAGACCAACTTGGTTAAGTACCATGGCAAGCATGATTAGACCAACACCAGGAACACCAGCGGTACCGATAGAGGCTAAGGTTGCGGTTACAACCACTAAGGCATAATCCATAAGACCTAATTCAATACCAAATACTTGGGCAATAAATACCGTTGCAACACCTTGCATGATAGCAGTGCCATCCATGTTGATGGTTGCACCTAAAGGCAGAGTAAATGAAGCGACTTTATTGTCAGCACCTAAACGGTGTTCACATGTTTCAATCGTTACAGGTAACGTCGCATTTGAACTCGCGGTGCTGAAAGCAAATAGCTGAACATCACGCATCTTGCGCAAGAACATGAACGGACTAAGGCCTGTAAATGTTTTCAACAGTGTTGGGTAAACCACCAATGCCTGTACGAGCAACACGAAAATGACTAAGAAGAAGTATTGAACCACACTGCCTAAGGTTTCTAGTCCAAGAGTTAAGCTTAACTTAGCCATTAGAGCAAAGACACCGTATGGTGCAAGTTGCATTACTAGCGTTACTACACGCATGATGACTTCGTTTAAGTCATTAAATAGCGCGGATACACGAGCGCCGCGTTCACCAATATGAGAAATGGCAAAACCAAAGATGACTGCAAAAATGATAATTTGCAGCATGTTGCCTTGGCTCATAGCTTCAATTGGGTTAGTCGGCACAATGTTAATCACTACTTCAGAAAGGCTTGGTGCATCTTTGGCACTGAATTCCATTGCTGAAGTGGCAAGTGACGCATTACCAGGATGAACGATAATAGCGAGTGTGATTGCAACGGTGAGTGCAATTGCAGTGGTGAACATATAAAAGGCAATGGTTTTACCGCCTAGTCGCCCTAATTTAGAAGGATCGCTCAATGAACTTGTACCACAAACCAGTGATACAAACACGAGTGGTACAACTAACATTTTCAAACTTGAAATAAATATTGTTCCGACAACATGTAAAATGCCTTCGGTTATATAGTCTTTTACAAAAAGGCTTTCTGGAAATACGTTTCTCAGAATTAATCCGAGAAGAATACCCGCACCCATACCTATGAGGATTTTGCTTGTTAAACCAAGCTTACTATTTTTATTCAAAACTACTTCCTTCCAATCTCAATCATCGATTTTTAATGATTTTTATATTTATCTTTTAAAGCCTAGCAGGAAAATAAATCTTATGAAACGGTGTAAAAGTTAAAGTTTTTAAGGAAAAATGCCGAATAAAACAGTAGAGTAACAAAAAAGTTACCAGATTTTTGTGTAATATCACGATATAAGTAACTATTATAAATCTTAAGTACGATTTTAATGTAACAGGGAGACTGACAATGAGGTCAGCACAAAGACTATTTTTAGCGCTTTTGAGTTCAATTTTTCTTTTCGCTTGTAGTGGTGGAGGAAGCATTTCAGATGACGGTGGTGGGGGAACGACTCCGACTGAAACTTTTACAGTTGAACTGGTTTCTTCAGTCGCATCCGATGAAGTAGTAGATGCAACTACCGGAGCACTATTAACCGCTACGGTTAAAAGTTCAATAAATGGCGCAGTCTCTGGTGAGTTAGTTACCTTTGAGTTGAGCAATCAAGAATTAGGTTCTTTTGATGTTTCAACTGCAACAGCTGTAACCAATTCAGAAGGCGTTGCAACTATTAACCTCTTTTCAGCTGAAATTGCAGGCTCAGGTTCTGTGACCGCCAGTATCGCATCTGGTGAAGCTGGTACTGTTGCATTTACTATGCTTGGCGATGGTGGTGAAGCGGGCGGTGGATCCCAAGTAAGTCTCAAGTTATATAATGCTGCTGGTGAAGAAGTTGAAACGATTAGTACACTTGTTCCAGGTGTTTTAGTTGCTACAGTAACTGGTATCAGCAAGCCAACGATTGTTTCGTTTAGTTCTGAAATTGGTGACTTGCCAATAACTTCAGCGGTAACAAATGGTGAGAATCAAGCATCTGTAGATATTTATGCAGGTAGCTCTTTAGGGGCAGGAACAGTTACCGCATCACTTTCTACCGGTGAGAAAGGCGAAGCGATTGTTGTTGTCGGAGCAACAAATGTTGTGATGGGAAGCGGTTCTCCTTTTACTGAGGGAGTAGCTGAAGTCAGCACTTCTGATTTATCTGCAGGTGGCACAGCAACAGTTACTGTTCTTATACAAGATGAGGAAGGTAATCCATTCACACAACCTATTGATGTGAATTTTTCATCGACTTGTGCGACAAAGGTTCCTGCACAGGCTCAATTAAGTTCTCCAGTTTCATCTTCAAACGGCGTTGCCACATCTACTTATCTAGCACAAGGTTGTGTTGGGGAAGATCAGATTAATGTAACTGCAAATGCGGGTGGTATCAGTTTATCAGCTGTTGCAACTATCAATGTTTTACAGTCTGATATTGGCAGTATTGTGTTTGTATCAGCTGAGCCTGAAAATATTGGAATTTTAGGTACCGGTGGTATTGAATCATCAGTGGTGAAGTTTCAAGTTCTTGATAAAAATAGTAATGTCGTAGCTAACCAAGCTGTAGATTTTTCGTTAAATACTGTTGTCGGTGGCATTTCAATCGATCCAATTACTGCTACCACCAATAATGAAGGTATTGTTCAAACTGTTGTGACAACAGGTACAGTCGCAACATCTGTTCGAGTTACAGGTACTATTCAGGGGTCATCTCCTGTTATTTCAAGTCAATCTAGTCAATTAGTAGTTTCTACAGGTATTCCTGATCAAGACAGTTTTTCCCTATCTTCAACTATATATAACGCTGAAGGCTGGAATAGAGAAGGAACTGAAGTCGAAGTCACTGCTCGTATGGCTGATGCTTTTAATAACCCTGTGCCTGATGGAACTACGGTTTCATTTACAACGGAAGGTGGCTCTATTGAAGATGCATGTCAAACGGTTAATGGCGTTTGTTCAGTTAAATGGACTTCACAACTTCCACGCCCCGAAGGCAAAAGCTTTTATGATGCTTTAGGCAACCAAATCTTAAGCCCAGTTCAAAGTCAAAAGTGCTATAAGCTGTCTGATAAATCGGAAGATCCTACTTGTTTAGCTGATAATATTGTTTACGGTAACTACTATGGACAACCGTATGGCGGTCGAGCAACTATTACAGCCACTGCTATTGGTGAAGAATCATTCCCAGATTTAAATGGTAATGGTCGCTTTGATGCCGATGAAATGAATGAGTTTTTAACTGGTACGGATGTCACTGGTGAGAAATTTGATCTAGATGATGCGTTTAATGATTACAATGAAGATACAGTTTTCAACCCTCAAGCTGATGATGCTTTAAAAGGTCTTGATGGTGGCTCATTAGAAGAATTGATTGATTTCAACGTCAATACCGTTTTTGACAAAGCAGATGGTTTATATAATGGTGTGCTTTGTTCAGATCCTGTTCACGCAGGATGTGCCGATGGAGTGAGTGATTCTAAATCTCTTTTCGTGAGACGTAGTATTGTTATTGTCATGTCAGGAAGCACTGCCGTGGCGACACTACCTTCAGAAATATTAATTGTTGATGATGGTGTACATGACGGAAATAGTCCGATAGTGATAACGGGCAAAGGAGCTGCAACTGTTTATTTCACATTATCTGATTTGCATAACCAGCAATTACCAGCAGGCACTACAGTAACGTTTAAAGCTTCAGCAGGGTCAGTGACTAGTACTTCTACGATTACATGGCCTAGTTCTAACCATAATGGTGGTCGCAACTTTGCGGTTTCACTTAAAGGTGAAGATGAGCCAAATTCAGGAGTGTTCTCTGTAACTACTGAAACTCCTAATGGAGTGCTTACTGAAGTAATAGCTATCGGAATTAACATTCTATAACTGACAATAGTTAGATATAAAAATGCCGCTCATTGAGCGGCATTTTTTATGCTTATTAAAAGAAGTATTATTTACTTTTGGAATTGATAAACACTGCCCAATTTTAAAATCTGGGTTAATTCATCTAACGCGGTGCGTGATTCAATTATTAATTGTGGGTCAGCTAAGTCCTTTACTTCTAAACTGTCGCGGTAATGTTTATCTACCCAGACATTTAGTCGATTAAATAATGCATCATTCATTAATGTGTTTTGATTAACGGCTGATATTTCTAATTCACTCATTGCAACCCGCAGGCGCAAACAAGCAGGGCCGCCGCCATTTTGCATACTTTGTTTCACATCATAATACTGTACTTGTTTAATAGGCGTACCTAAAGTCACCAGCTCATTGAGGTAAGCAAATACCGCTGGGTTCTCTTGACAGTTAGTAGGTGCAATAATCGCCATTTCGCCGTTTGGTAGGGTAATAATCTGAGTATTAAATAAATAACTCTTAACAGCATCGTTAATTGAAACTTGATCCGTTGCGACTTTAATAAAGTGCACATCGGTGTTCATCTTGCTGCGGATTTCTTCAAATTTGGCTTCAGTATTTAAAAAAGCTTGTTCGTGATAGAACAATACATTTTGGTTACCAACTGAAATCACATCGTTATGAAATACACCTTGATCAATCACGCTTGGGTTTTGCTGCATAAAGACGCTGCTTTCTTCATCTAGTTGATGCAAGCGAGCAACAGCTTGTGACGCTTCTAATGTTTGCCTAGCTGGGTATTTAGTCGGTTTAACTGCATTCGGATTAGTTGCTTCTTGTCCGTAAACAAATAGCTCTACACCTGAGTGGCCGTAATCTTGGCAAAGGCGAGTGTGATTGGCTGCGCCTTCATCACCAAAACTTGCGTGTTCAGGTAAATGCAGATGATGCTTAAAAAAACGCTCATCTTTAAATGTCGCTTTTAGAATATTACCTGTCGTTAACGGCTCAATGCTGCGGTGCAGCTTATCGACCAAGTTTGCTGGTGTGAAATGCACTTTTCCATCGCGAGTATCAGCACTCGGTGAGACTGTGGCCGCATTTGCAGTCCACATTGATGATGCACTGCAACAGGCATTTAATAAAGCAGGAGCATGCTTAGCGGCTTGGTTTAGTACTTCAGCGTCAGAACCTGCAAAACCCATACGGCGAAGAGAGTGAAGGTCAGGACGTTCTTGAGGGGCTAATACTCCTTGAATCATACCTAAGTCAGCAAGTGCTTTTGCTTTTTTCAGTCCTTGCTTCGCGGCAGACTTTGGATTTGAAGCTTGCGCAGCGTTGCTATATGAGGCTACATTACCAAAAGATAAACCTGCATAATTGTGGGTTGGTCCGACAAGTCCATCAAAGTTCGCTTCGAAGTGCTTCATTTATTATCCTTAAAAAATATTTATTATTGTTATGAAATATTGTTATGAAAATGAGTTCATTTGCTGCTAGGTACTGCAAGAATACAGCCAGTATACTGATGAAATAGGCCTTAACAAGCGGTGACTTTGGTCTCAAAAATTGAAAAAGTGACTAAACATGCACAACTTTTACTTGCTAGACCATAAATAATGAAATATTACTTTTAATTAACGCAATATTATTTTTTTTCATTTTTTATAATTGATTAAAAAATGGCTCGCTGGACACATATTAGAGGTATTTACTTGAAACATTCGTCTCAACACTCTATATATGGAACCAATTTAATCTATCAGAGACTTTTTGGCGCAAATTAAACTATGGGTAAATCGCTAGTTATTGTCGAATCGCCGGCCAAAGCCAAGACTATTAATAAATACCTTGGTAAAGAATTTATCGTTAAATCGAGTGTAGGTCATATCCGTGATTTGCCTACATCATCATCGCCTGACAGCAAGGTTGCGACTAAAACGCCTGCTGAAGTTAGGAAAATGGCCCCTGAAGAGAAAGCCAAGTATAAGCTACAACGTGATAAACGTGCGTTAGTGGCTCGTATGGGAATTAACCCTGAAAAAGGCTGGGCCGCTAAATACCAAATATTACCTGGTAAAGAAAAAGTCGTTAAAGAATTAAAAGCGCTTGCTGAAAAAGCCGACCACATCTATCTCGCAACCGATTTGGATAGAGAGGGAGAAGCAATTGCTTGGCATTTACAAGAGATCATTGGTGGTGACGAATCTCGTTATCAACGAGTTGTCTTTAACGAAATTACCAAATCTGCTATCCAAGATGCTTTCAGTGAGCCTTCAGCTCTTGATACCAATATGGTTAATGCACAACAAGCTCGTCGATTCCTCGATCGCGTTGTGGGTTTCATGGTGTCACCATTACTTTGGAAAAAAGTAGCGCGCGGTTTATCTGCTGGTCGAGTTCAATCGGTTGCAGTGCGTCTAGTGGTTGAACGTGAAGGCGAGATTAAAGCATTTGTGCCAGAAGAATTCTGGGATGTTCATGCTGACCTAGCTACTTCACAGCAGCAAAAGCTTAAAATGCAAGTTGCCAAGTTTCAATCAGCGGCATTTAGCCCGATTAATGAAGCTCAAGCTCAAGTTGCACTAGATGCATTAAAAGATGCCAAGTTTGTTGTCACTGGTCGTGATGACAAAGCGACATCAAGCAAACCTTCTGCACCATATATTACTTCTACACTGCAACAAGCTGCGAGTACGCGACTTGGTTTCGGTGTTAAGAAGACCATGATGATGGCGCAACGTTTGTACGAAGCGGGCCATATTACTTATATGCGTACCGATTCTACAAACTTAAGTAAAGAAGCCGTTGAAGGCGTGCGTGACATGATTGGTTCAGAGTACGGTAAGAAGTATTTACCTGAACAACCATTACGTTATGGTAGCAAAGAAGGTGCTCAAGAGGCGCATGAAGCTATCAGGCCGTCAAACGTCATCGTACAGTCAGCATCTTTAACAGATATGGAAAGAGACGCTCAGCGTCTTTATGAGCTCATTTGGCGACAATTTGTTGCTTGTCAGATGATGCCTGCCAAATATGATGCAACTCGTCTTACTGTTACCGCAGGTGATTACGAATTAAAAGCCAGTGGTCGCACATTACGTTTTGATGGTTGGACTAAAGTTCAGCCACCAATGGGTAAGAAGAATGATGAAGACAACACTTTACCACCTTTAGATAAAGGTGATGTGTTAGACCTTAATGAGCTATTGCCGAAACAGCATTTTACTAAACCGCCAGCGCGCTTTAGTGAAGCATCATTGGTCAAAGAACTTGAAAAACGCGGTATCGGTCGTCCATCAACCTATGCAACGATTATTTCTACGATTCAAGATCGTGGTTATGTCAAAGTTGAAAACCGTCGATTCTTCGCTGAAAAGATGGGTGAAATCGTTAGTGACCGCCTAGTTGAAAGCTTTAGCGACATTATGAACTTTGACTTTACTGCTAGCATGGAGCAAACGCTCGATGACGTAGCTCAAGGTAAGTTAGAGTGGAAAACCGTACTTGATGGTTTCTATGCTGAATTAACTAAGCAGCTCAAAAATGCTGAGTTAGATCCTGAAGAAGGTGGTATGCGTCTCAATGAGATGGTACTTGCTGAAGACATTAAATGTCCTACTTGTGGCCGTCCAATGGGGATCCGCACAGGTACAACCGGTGTATTCCTAGGTTGTTCAGGTTATGCATTGCCGCCGAAAGAACGTTGTAAGACGACAATGAACTTAACGCCTGGTGAAGAAGCGGTTAGTGATAATGAAGATGCTGAAACTGATGCTCTTCGCGCCAAACATCGTTGTGGTAAATGTGGCACAGCAATGGACAGCTACTTAATCGATGAAGGCCGTAAATTGCATGTTTGTGGTAATAACCCAACGTGTGAAGGGTACGAAATCGAAGCGGGACAGTTCAAGATTAAAGGCTATGAAGGCCCAATCATTGAGTGTGATAAATGCGGCAATGATATGGAACTTAAAAATGGTCGCTTCGGTAAGTACTTTGGCTGTACTAATACAGAGTGTAAAAATACTCGTAAGCTGCTTAAGAGCGGTGAAGCAGCGCCGCCAAAAGAAGATCCGATCTTCTTACCTGATTTAAAATGTACAAAGTCTGACGCGCATTTCGTTTTACGTGACGGCGCTGCAGGTATTTTCCTAGCTGCAAGTACATTCCCTAAATCCCGTGAGACTCGTGCACCGTTAGTTGAAGAGCTTGTGCATTACCGTGACCAACTATGGCCAAAATATCAGTACCTAGCTGATGCCCCGGTTACAGATGATGATGGTAATAAAGCCGCCGTTAAATTTAGCCGTAAAACTAAGGAGCAATATGTTGCGACTGAAGTTGATGGCAAAGCGACAGGTTGGTCTTCGAAGTTTATTGGTGGCAAGTGGGTAAGCGAATCTACTAAGAAAAAGCCAGCAAAAAAAGCGGTCAAGAAAAAAGCCTCTTAATTTGATTAAGCTTTAAATTTAAATGGGACCTAAGGGTCCCATTTTTGTTTCTGATTTTTAGCTGGGATCCGATGTATATCTTTGTTTCTAAAGGTAAAAATATTAAATCAATGATTTGTGCCTTTCAAGATTAACTCGTAGGCTCATTTAACATACTAGGGTACCAAATAGATACTTAGCCAAAGTGACTCATCAGTTAGACCCATTCAATCTATTGTTAAGTAATTACATACTTTTTCACAAATACAAAAAAGCCTCTTTCGAGGCTTTAATTAAATAATCAACTTATATGCTTGAAAAACCTAATGAGCGCTTTACCATTTCTTCTTAGGTTGGAATAGCATATCGATATCATCTTCGTCATCTTTAGGTGTTTTGACCGCTTGAGGGTTCAACTGTTTCTGCTGAGAATCAATCTCTTCTAACAACTCTTTCGCTTCTTCAACTTTACGACTAATGAAAGGGTCATTAGGTGTTTTAGCTTTAATAGCCTGCAATGTTGCTAGTGCTTTGGACACCATTTGTTTAGATGAACCAAATTGTTTTAGCGAGTTAGCAGCGCGTGAACGTGAAAGCATTGACTCAACATTAATGCGCAATTGGTAGCTATCTATACGGTTTTCTGCTTCAGCAAACACTTGCGGGTCTAGTTTACCTTTGTTGTTTTCAGCTCTAACAATAGCTTTAAGCTTCTTGAGCATCTGTACTAATTCTAAAATTTGCTTGTCATTGTCCGGTAAGCGAAAGTTTTCAATCGCTAAAGCTTGTGATGGACTAGAGCTTAAAGTCGTGATTTGAGTTTGGATATCGACTAAGCGACGTTGGTAATCCGCTTGTTGTGGTTGATTTTCAAGATGGGTTAGGGACATTTCAAGCGCTTCATTAATCCGCTTGTAAAGCACTAAAATTACACTGCTAGGAAATGATGCCAAGCCTGTGTTAGATAAAACGTTTTCGGTTTCATTAATGATAGCTCTATGGCGTTTTAATTCCATTCTACGTTCTGCTTCAGCACGTTCTTTTTGTTGCTGAATAACACTAATACCAATGATCAGAATAAAAAGTGCACCTAACAGTATCAATACCAAGGTAAAGGTCATATGGTTTCCGTTCAATAATTAACAGCAGAGTGGTTTGTTACCACTTTTATTAAATTTGTAGTTTATATCTTAGCGCAAGACACGAACAGTGTCGTATAAAAAGTCATTCAAATCGTTAAGAATTGCTATAACTTTGGACTGAGTCCGCAAGGTTACCATTAGAGGCCAATAACATGCAAAATTCTCAAACTCGTTATTACTATTTGATTTAATAATTTAGATCGTCTATAACATTTAGCTATAACGAAATCTTTCATAAACTGTTTTGGTTGTGTTTTATTTGAACAGTTTAGTTTCTATCGAAAGTTTCTAGTAAATAAAACTGATTCACATCTGGTGCAACACGAAGGTAGTAACATGAAATTACAGCAACTAAGATATATTGCAGAAGTGGTAAAACACAATTTAAATGTCTCAGCAACAGCAGAAGACCTTTACACCTCGCAGCCAGGGATCAGTAAACAAGTCAGAATGCTTGAAGATGAGCTGGGGATACAAATCTTTGGCCGCAGTGGTAAGCATTTAACTCATGTGACACCAGCTGGCCAATTAGTGATCGATATTTCCAATGATATTTTAGGTAAAGTTGAAAGTATTAAAAAAGTCTCAGAAGAGTATACCCAACCTAATCAAGGTGAACTCAATATTGCGACAACTGATACACAAGCCCGTTATGCGCTTCCACAAGTCATTAAGCCTTTTATTAAGCGCTACCCAAAAGTGAACTTGCACATGCATCAAGGGACGCCTTCGCAAATTAGTGAGCAAGCTGCAAGAGGTGATGCTGATTTCGCAATTGCAACAGAAGCAATGCACCTATACTCAGACTTAATTATGTTACCTTGTTATCACTGGAATCGTTCGATTGTTGTTACCCGAGATCATCCGTTAGCTAATCGTAAAAACCTGACTATTGAAGATTTGGCTGAGTTTCCATTGGTAACTTATGTATTTGGTTTCGACAAAGCATCTGAAATTGAAAAGTCATTCAAGAAGGCTGAGCTAGAGCCAAGAGTCGTATTCAGTGCCACCAGTGCTGATGTACTTAAAACCTATGTGAGATTAGGACTTGGTGTCGGTGTTATCGCTTCAATGGCAATTGATCCAGTGATTGATAAAGACTTAGTGGCAATTGATGCGAGACATTTATTTGCCCATAGCACGACAAAAATTGGCTTTAGACGCGGTAGCTTTTTACGTAGTTATATGTACGACTTCATGTATAACTTTGCGCCGCACTTAACTCGTGATGTCGTAGAGAAGGCGGTAGCATTGCGGGACCAACAACTGATTGATGAGATGTTTGCCGGAATGGATTTACCCGTTCGCTAATTTATGATTTCAACCTGTTAGGTCAGTTTGAATCGATAAAAACAAAAAATCTCGCCAAGGCGAGATTTTTAATTTTTAAGCTTTATTAAACAAATTAATCAGGTGCGTAACCGTGAATACCAATAAGTTGGTCATCCAAATAGGCTTTTTTATCCACCATTTTTAATCGGTTTAAGCTAAACCATTTTACCACTAGCGGGTAGATAGCATGCTCTTGTTCATGAACACGGCTAGATAAGGTTTCTACTGTATCATCTTCATAAACAGGGACTTTAGCCTGCAATACAACAGGCCCAGCATCCAGTTCAGGAATGACAAAGTGAACACTCGCACCATGCTCAGTATCTTTGGCATCTAATGCTCTTTGATGAGTATGCAGCCCTGCATATTTAGGCAATAAAGAAGGGTGGATATTGATCATCTTACCCATATATTGACTAACGAACTCATCAGATAAAATACGCATGAAGCCAGCAAGCACAATTAAATCTGGCTGATACTGCTCAATGGCTTGCTGTAAACGCATGTCATATTGCTGGCGGCTTTCATCCTTACGGGCGATAACACAACTTGTATTGATTTCACCATGATGAGCACGGACAAGTCCGTAAGCATCAGGTTTGTTGCTAATAACACCAACAACTTCAGCGTTAAGGTTATCATCACAACCATCAATAATGGCTTGTAAGTTAGTACCGTTACCTGAGATAAGAACAAGAACGCGGCAGCATTCAGACATCTAGTTAATCTCCACTTGCTCTTCGTCACCTTGACGATTTGCAATTTCACCGATTAACCAAGCGTTTTCACCTTCAGCTTTAAGTAGTTCAAGTGCTGACTCTACTTTTTCAGCAGGAAGGGCAATAATCATACCTACACCACAGTTAAAGGTGCGGTACATTTCAAACTGCTCTATGTTGCCGTTTTCCATTAACCAGTCGAAAACAACAGGCCACTGCCAAGAGTCGCCTTTAACAACTGCTTTGCAATCGTCAGGTAATACGCGTGGGATGTTTTCCCAGAATCCACCACCAGTAATATGCGCCATTGCATGAACTTCAGTTTGCTCAAGCAACTTAAGTAAAGGCTTTACATAAATCTTGGTAGGTTCTAATAAATGCTCGATAAGCGGTTTACCAGCAAGATCTTGTTGAGGATCTGCCTTGCTTACTTCTAATACTTTACGTACTAAAGAGTAACCATTTGAGTGAGGGCCAGTTGAACCTAGTGCAATAAGTGCGTCACCAGATTTAACTTTAGTCCCGTCGATGATAGCTTCTTTTTCAGCGACACCAACACAAAAACCCGCTAAATCGTAATCTTCACCTTCATACATACCAGGCATTTCAGCAGTTTCACCACCGATTAATGCACAACCTGATTGATGACAGCCTTCAGCAATACCGTTAACAACTGAAGTGGCAGTTTCAACATCTAACTTGCCAGTTGCGTAGTAATCTAGGAAGAACAAAGGTTCAGCACCAGATACGATTAAGTCATTTACACACATAGCAACTAAATCAACACCAACAGTGTCGTGCTTTTTGTAATCAATGGCTAAACGTAACTTGGTTCCAACACCGTCAGTACCAGAGACTAATACTGGGTGTTTATACTTAGTTGGCAATTCGCAAAGAGCGCCAAAACCACCTAGGTTGCCCATTACTTCAGGACGGTGAGTGCGTTTTACCGCAGATTTAATATTATTGACTAATGCATTACCAGCATCGATATCAACGCCAGCGTCTTTGTAGCTAAGTGGTGTAGGAGTGCTCACGGAGGATCCTCTAGGGTACATCGTTTTATGGGATTTTATGCGGCGCTATTCTATCAGCTTGTGGTAGGCGTCGAAAGTCATGATTTAGCTTTATCCGATTATGAAAACAGTTTTCTGTAATGCTTTTAGCTGTTTAGCGTGAGATTGGCTGCAATTATGAAACTTTATGTTTTATAAAGAGAATAAATAAACTAGAATTTGAACAATTTGCGAAAAATATCTCATCATCAGGAGTGCAAAAATGAAAGTCGTTGAAGTAAAACACCCGTTAATTCGTCATAAAGTAGGCTTAATGCGTGAAGCTGAAATCAGTACTAAACGTTTTCGTGAGTTAGCCACAGAAGTTGGTAGCTTATTAACGTACGAAGCAACAGCAGACTTTGAAACAGAAACTGTCACTATTAATGGCTGGAACGGCCCTGTTGAGATTGAACAGATCAAAGGTAAGAAGGTGACAGTTGTCCCTATTCTTCGAGCAGGATTGGGGATGATGGATGGCGTATTAGAGCATATGCCTAGTGCTAAAATTTCTGTTGTCGGTATTTACCGTGACGAAGAAACTTTAGAACCAGTTCCATATTTTGACAAACTCGTTAGCAATGTTGATGAGCGTGTGGCGATTGTGGTCGATCCTATGCTGGCAACAGGCGGTTCGATGATTGCGACTATCGACTTACTTAAAAAGCGTGGCTGTGTGTCAATAAAAGCACTGGTATTAGTTGCTGCGCCTGAAGGTATTAAGGCTTTAGAAGCTGCACATCCAGATATCGAACTATATACAGCATCAATCGATGACTGCTTAAATGAGCAGGGTTATATTTTACCGGGTCTTGGTGATGCTGGGGATAAGATTTTCGGTACTAAATAAATTTAGTAAACCGATAATAAAAAAGGAGCCGTTGGCTCCTTTTTTATTGGGTCTTAATCAGTATTTACGACTTCATATTGTTCAAGACTGATAATGCTATCGACTACTAAAGTACCATTGCTGCAATCCAGCCAAAGCCGATAAGCGGAATGTTGTAGTGAATAAAGGTCGGGATAACACTGTCACGGATATGATCGTGCTGTCCGTCAGCATTTAGACCTGCTGTTGGGCCTAAGGTTGAATCTGAAGCAGGTGAGCCTGCATCACCCAAAGCTGCTGCTGTACCCACTAATGCGATTGTTGCTGCAACTGAAAAGCCAAAGGTGAGTGCTAATGGTACATAAATGGTAGCGATAATTGGAATGGTTGAGAATGAAGAACCAATGCCCATAGTAATTAATAACCCTACAACCAGCATGAGCAAGGCTGCTAAGGCTTTATTGTCACCAATAATGTCGCCTAACGAAGTAACAAGGGTGCTGACTTCACCAGTGGATTTTACTACCGCAGCAAAACCCGCTGCTGCAATCATGATGAAACCAATATTGGCCATCATCAATACACCTTGGTTAAACATATCTTGCCTGACATCAGGTTTAATAATGCCTGAGAAACGGAAGATGATGAAACCTGTTAATGCACCGAATATCATTGAGTCAGTTTGTAATTGAACCACTAACGTTGCAATGATAGCCACAAGCGAAATGATTATGGTCTTTTTGTTAATTCCCACTTCTTCACTTTGGTCTGCAACAATATCCTTCGCTTCATAAATTCGTGGTTTACGGTAAGTAATGAACACTGCTGTTAATAAGCCAGTAATCATTCCTAGCGCAGGTAGAAGCATAGCGGTTGGAATTTGTTCTTTAACTGCTTCAAGACCATTGTTGTTCAAGTTAGCCAATAAAATATCATTTAAGAAAATACCACCAAAGCCGATCGGTAAAATCATATAAGTGGTAACAAGACCAAAAGTGATAATACAAGCAACTAAGCGTCTATCGATTTGTAGTTTGCTTAATACATGCAGTAATGGCGGGATCAAAATTGGAATAAACGCAATATGGATTGGCAGAATATTTTGCGAACTTATTGCCATTAATAAAATGGAAGCAAGTAATAACCAACGCACAACTAATGTGTTGGTGCTATTTGGTTCTTTACCCACTTTTTTAATAATGTTGTGAGAAATGAGTGTGGTTAAGCCAGAATGCGATAAAGCGGCAGCAAAGGCGCCAAGTAAGGCATAACTTAAAGCAATTTGTGCACCGCCGCCAAGACCATCATTAAAGGCTGCGATGGTTTGATGAATATCTAAGCCTCCAACTAACCCTGCAACAAGTGCGCTTACAGTTAGTGCGATGACAACATTCACACGCATGAGACTTAATGCAAGCATTAAGGTGACAGCAATTACGACCGCATTCATATTAATTTTTTCTTATTTAGTTTTGTTATTAGATAGACATAGTGAAGTCATTCTTGTCCGTATCAAACGTCATGTCCAGTTTATCTCTATTCAGTTTACAAAAAGTGTATTCATGTAAGGAGGGTTTTTCATTGATGTAACAAGGCCTGTCGTTATGTTGAATATAATCTTTTGTATAAAGCAAATTATTCATTTGCCTTTTTCTTATCGACAAGTGGACTGTTTTTTCAGCAGGTAAAACATATTTCATCTTAAAGGACTTATTTCTTTAATCAATTAGGGGTAAGGTATATCGCAATTATCCAAGATACAGATTCATTTCAAGTTGAAGCAATTGTGTGAGCTGTCTCGCATAATGCTTTAGTTTGGGTATAATGCTACTCAGATTAACAGGCATTGTTTTTAAGTTTTTTTCAATCCATAGATGGAGATATAAAATGAGCGTATTAGTAGGCCGTCCGGCCCCAGATTTTACTGCCGCAGCGGTTCTTGGTACTGGTGAAATCGTTGATAGTTTCAATCTATCTACCGCGATTAAAGGTAAGTCAGCAGTTGTTTTCTTCTACCCACTAGATTTCACTTTCGTGTGTCCTTCAGAGTTGATTGCTTTTGATCACCGTATTGAAGAGTTCACTAAACGTGGCGTTGAAGTTATCGGTGTTTCAATCGATTCTCAGTTCTCTCATCACGCTTGGAGAAATACTGCTGTAGATAAAGGCGGTATCGGTGAAGTTAACTACACACTAGTTGCTGACGTTAAGCACGAAATCTGTAAAGCATACGACGTTGAGCATCCAGAAGCAGGTGTTGCTTTCCGTGCATCTTTCTTAATCGACAAAGAAGGTCAAGTTCGTCATCAAGTGGTTAACGATTTACCACTAGGACGTAACGTTGACGAAATGCTACGTATGATCGATGCGTTACAATTCCACGAAGAGCACGGTGAAGTTTGTCCTGCTGGTTGGGAAAAAGGCGACAAAGGAATGACTGCAACGACTGAAGGTGTTGCTTCTTACCTAAAAGATAACTCTGACAAGCTTTAATCGCTTTTGTTAGATATTAAAAAAGCTGCCTAGGCAGCTTTTTTTGTGTCTTTTAAAAGTGCATTGAATTGGTGCTAACTCTCTGACGCTTCTTTTACTTCTACTTCATCAACTTCTTCACTCACCATTGGCCAACCGCCCAAAGTTTTCCACTTATTGACGATATAACAGAATAATTCTGCAGTTCGTTCTGTGTCGTACAAGGCTGAGTGCGCTTCTTTATTGTCAAAGTCGATTCCTGCCATTTTACATGCCTTAGCAAGTACGGTGTGGCCGATAGCTAATCCGGCTAGCGTTGCGGTATCGAAAGTTGCGAATGGGTGGAATGGAGAACGTTTTAAGTCGTTGCGTTCAATGGCTTTATTAACAAAGCCAATATCAAATGCAGCATTGTGAGCCACAATGATACAGCGATGACAGTCAGCCGCTTTTTGTGCTTTCTTTACATGCTTGAAAATTTCTAGGAACGCTTGCTTTTCATCGACAGCGCCACGTAAAGGATTAGTTGGATCGATACCATTAAACGCTAATGCTTCAGGTTCAAGGTTTGCACCTTCAAAAGGCTCAATATGAAAGTGTTGGGTTTTATCAAGTTCAATAAAACCATCATCATTCATTTTAAGGGTGGTGACAGCTATTTCTAGCAACGCATCAGTTGCGGCATTGAAACCTGCGGTCTCGACATCGATAACAACAGGAAAGTAGCCTCTAAAGCGGTGTTTGAATTTGTTTGCGTCGCAGATATCGCTCATTAAAAACCTCATTCTCTAATATGTCGGCTATTATGCTAAAACTGTGGCTCAGTGTCATGTTTGATTGTGCGATTTCTCTGCTAAAGAATAATAAAACTTTGCCGATACAGAAATGTGACTATCTGACAGGGTGTTTTTATGTGGCGTAAAGCAATTCTATTATCAAGCTTAGGGTGTGTGTTTTCTGTGCAAGCAGATTTACAGCACTATGTTGCGTCTTTAGATGATTCAATGTGGCGCATTAGCCAAAATAGTCCGATTGAATGCCGACTAGAGCATGATATCCCTGACTACGGTAGAGCCGTTTTTACGAGTAAAGCGGGTAAAGATTTGAATCTAAACTTTACCTTAGATATGTGGAATAAACCTGATCAAGTCACTAATGCCGAGCTTATCAGCAAAGCCCCTCAATGGCGTCCAGGCGTTAATGAAAAAGCAATTACTAAACTTAAGTATCAAAAGCAATTTAATGGCGAAGTACCTAAACAAGCAGCCTGGTCAATGCTATCGGAATTAAGTAAGGGGATGCAGCCTACTTTTTATTATGCTGATTGGTATAACAAGGCAGATAAAGTGGCAGTAGGTTTATCGGCAGCAAATTTTGGTGGCCAATATAGACAGTTTCGCTCATGTTTATCGACATTATTACCTTACGGCTTCGACGATATTGCATTTACAGTATTAAATTATGAAGAGGGCGGTACTAATTTAACCCGTTTCTCTAAACAGCAACTTAATCGCGTAAAAGAGTATTTATCATATGACTCTGATGTTGAATTGATTTTCGTGGACGCTTATACCGACAGTTATGGTGGACGCTCGACTAACCAGCGGGTTTCTGAACGTCGTGCGGACTCTGTTGCGGACATTCTAGTGGCTAGCGGCATTGAAGAAAGCCGTATTCATAAAACCGGCCATGGTGAAAGGCGACATGTTGCTTCTAATAACTTAATGGAAGAAAGAGCCCGTAACCGCCGAGTTGTGATTAAGATTTCTAAAAGCATTTAAGATTAGTCATAAGGAAGGTTAACTGACAACTGGTTGATGCTGATTTTGATGTTACTTATCCCGGTGTTAGTAAGTTGATGACCTTAATATGGTTTGTGTTACTTTTGATGGTAATAGAACTGCGATAATGGTTTAGCTTTATGAGCTAAGCCATTTTTTATGCTTGAAGCATCGGTAGATTTTAAATGGTTTTAAAGGGTAAATTTTTAGATAAAAAAAAGCCCGCTTAAAGTAAGCGGGCCAAACAATTTGTATTCACAAATTCAAGGAAGGAAGTCAAGCATAAGAACCAGGGATAAGATGAGGTATTGGGGTACATCATCTTGGAGTTCTTGGTTTTCAATAACTAAATTAGCTATGTCCTGAAAACAAGATACATATTAGAGAGATTGCTCTAGATTGACAAACTAGAAAAATTTCAATTTATCATTAGTAAAACTAATCTGAATTATTGAGTTCGATTATAGTGTAATCACGCTTAAGTGAGTAAAGTGGATTAAAACATACTTTATAAGCATGGTGAGTGCATATTTAGTCGATTTAAGCGTTTTAAGTAATGATATACAATTGTTAAAAGTCAGCTTATGTACAGTAAAAACTAAAATAATAAAATAAATTTATCTTCTATAAGCCTATGATATCGGGTGATTAACTTAAATAGTGATGTTTATCACCTTTTGGTTTTAGATAACGGAATCTAGTTCAACATGTCAACTTGACTAGGATGAGTATAATTAATGCTAAATAGCTTTTTTGACTATTAACTACTCAATAAATGGAGGTGTTAGTGAGTTTTACTGTTGGACTGAGAAGTCATCAATAAATTGGGGCAGGCTTTAAGTAAAAATATATGCAATAAATAATCTTATCCAAAACTGATATGGAAGATTAGTTTATAAATTATGCTGATTAAATGCCTTGTTTTACTAACGTTACTGTTTTTTTAGCTAGTGTTTTTTTAAGAGGTGAGTGGTCGCTAAAGAAAGACTTTGAAGAAGGGGTCTGGACTACGGTGAATCAATCTATTCTAAAAAAGTAAATATAAATGAAAGGAATTAATTTGCTCGACTCTATAAGCAATATAAGTATAAAAACAGCATTTGGTGCCCATGAAATTCAAACTAAAGGCTGAGTAACAAAATTTGGTGGTTATTTCGGCACTGTCCTACCAGTTTGTTTACTTATCAAGGTTAATAGAATGTAAACTTTTCAATGGTTAACATTAAACTTTCTTCATTTCTTTGTATTAAGCCTGAAAAAGCCGTTTTTTAATGGCAAATTAAGCGTTGAACCATAAAATAAAGCCTGCTTTCCCGAGTCCTTTTATTCACAAGCGTTGTGGTACTCGGTATAGTAAGCCATCTTTTATTACGCAAAATTTACAATCGCAAATTATGTTTACATGGCCTATTTCAATTTATTACGAAGACACCGATGCTGGTGGAGTAGTTTATCATTCTAACTATTTAAACTTCTTCGAGCGCGCCCGAACCGAGTGGTTAAAATCTATGGGTGTCGTTCAAAGTGAGTTATTAACGGATGATATTGCTTTTGTTGTTAAGCATGCAGAATTAGATTTTCGCATTGCAGCAAGATTCGAACAGAACTTATTTGTAGAGTCACAGGTCATAGAATTAAAAAAAGCCTCTTTGGTGTTTAAACAGCGATTGCTTGATGACAAAGGCGACTGTTATTGTGAGGGCACTATTATTGTTGCCTGTATCGCTTTATCACGTATGCGACCAAGAGCTATCCCATTAAATATTGTGCAGGAGTTCAACCGTGCAAGCTGAAATTTCTTTTATCGGTCTTTTTTTAGAGGCAAGTGTTCTCGTTAAGTTAGTGATGCTGACTTTATTATGCTTATCTATTGCCTCATGGGCTGTCATTATTCAGCGTCGAAAGTTATTAAATAGCGCTCGGGCTAAAGCTATCAAATTTGAAGATACATTTTGGTCAGGAGTTGATCTCAACAAGTTGTATAAAGAATTATCTGCTCGCAGTGAAGGTGTTTCAGGACTTGAAGCTTTATTTGTAGCAGGGTTTAAAGAGTATTCACGTTTAAGCCAAGCCAACAGTAAATCACCTGAAGCTGTCATGGATGGCACTACCCGTGCTATGCGAGTCAGTTTATCTCGTGAAGTTGAACGTTTAGAAACACACCTTCCTTTATTAGCGACCATAGGTTCAACAAGTCCGTATATTGGTTTGTTCGGAACAGTATGGGGCATCATGAACTCGTTTATTGCTCTTGGCGCCGTTGAAAATGCCACGCTTACCATGGTTGCACCAGGTATTGCTGAAGCCTTGATTGCAACAGCTATGGGCTTGTTCGCCGCGATCCCAGCTGTTATTGGCTATAACCGTTTCTCGACTCAAGTCGAAAAGATTGAAATGTCGCACGTTAACTTTATGGAAGAGTTTTCTAACATATTGCAACGCCAGGCCTACAGTGAGAAGGAAGCGGTGTAATGTATCAACGTAAGCGCCGTCGTCCGGTCGCCGAAATCAATGTTGTACCTTATATTGACGTGATGTTGGTGCTGTTAATCATCTTTATGGTTACTGCGCCAATAGTTTCGCAAGGGGTCAAAGTTGAATTACCTCAAGGTGAAGCTGAACCGTTACCAGCTGAAAGTAAACCACCTATTGTGGCATCTATAGATGAGTTTGGAGAGTATTTCCTCAATGTAGGAAGTGGATCTAATGATGATTCACTGTCTTTGGATGAAATCTCAATTCAAGTGGGCGCAATGATCTTACTTGAACCTGAAAGACCGGTGGTCGTGAAAGCTGACCGCCGTATTCCTTATGAAAATGTGATTCAGTTAATGGTCAGTCTGCAAGGTGCGGGTGTGCCTGCAGTGGGCTTGATGACTGATTCACCTAAGGAGTAATTTGGTGGCTGCTAAATCTCAATTAACCTTACCAATTACAATCTCAGCAGGTGTGCATGTTGGCGTTATTGTCGCGCTAGCATTAGGCATTAGCTTTGATGATAAGCCTAAACATTTGCCGCAAGCTCAACAGTCAGAGCCAATAGTGCAAGCTGTGGTGGTGGATCAACAGCGTATTAATGAACATGCTGAAAAACTGAAGAAACAACGTGCTGATTCCGCGCGTATTGAGCGTGAACGTCAAGCAGAGTTAGACAGGCAAGCACGCAAAGCAAGAGATGAAGTGCGTAAAGAGCAAGAACGCATCAAGCAGCTCGAAAATCAGCGTAAGTTAAAAGAGCAAGAAACCCTTAAAGCCAACAATGCGGCGAAAGCTGCAAAGTTAAAAGAAGCTGAAGAAAAAGCTAAAGCCCAAAAAGCAGCGGATTTACGTAAAAAGCAAGAAGCTGAACGTCAAGCTGCTGAGAAAAAAGCTGCTGAAAAACGCAAAGCAGAAGAAGCTGCGGCGGCTAAAAAACGTGAAGATGAACGCAAACGTAAAGAAGAGGCTGAAAGAAAACGTAAGGCTGAAGAAGCTGAACGTGCTCGCCAAGAACGTGAAATGGCAGAAGCAATGGCGGCTGAACAAGTTGCGCTATCGGCTACTCGTAATAAGCAAGTTGTGTCTGAAGTAAACAAGTACACCGCAATGATTAAATCAACTATTCAGCGTAATTTGGTTGTCGATGAGTCGATGCGTGGTAAAAGTTGTCGAGTATTAATTCGCTTAGCGCAAGATGGTTTTGTCACTGCAAGCCAAACATTAAGTGGCGACCAAGTAGTTTGCCGTGCAGCTAAAGCGGCTATTAACAAAGCAGGGCGTTTACCTGTTTCAGCTGAAGCAGACGTTTATAACAAAATGAAAGAAATTAATTTAACCGTATCACCGGAATTTAATTAAAGGAGTCACATGAAGATTTTGGCAAAATGGTTAACGATATTGGTACTATTTATTAGTACTACCGCTAATGCTGCATTAGATATTGTTATCACTGAAGGTGTTGATGCAGCTAGACCTATCGCGATTATGCCTTTTGTTTGGCAGGGTACAGGTCCAGCTCCACAGCAAATTAGTGATGTTGTTACCAGTGATTTAGCGCGAAGCGGTACGTTTAATCCGCTTGATGCACGCGGTTTACCACAAACGAATATCAGCACTGTGAAAGAGTTTATTGCCACTGGTTGGGGCGAAACGGCATCTGAAGCATTACTCGTAGGTTCTATTAAACCTTATGGTACTAATCAATATTTAGTGAGCTTTGATCTGATTGATCTTGTTAAAGCGCAACTGCAATCAGGTAAAGGTCCTACGACTTCTAATGACTTATTACTTGAAAGTCGTGAAACGGTCATTAGTGAAGCGCAATTTAGACAATACGGTCACCGTATCAGCGACATCGTGTATGAAAAATTAACTGGTATTCGTGGTGCGTTTTTAAGCCGTGTAGCTTATGTTGTGGTTAAGCAAGGCGAAAAGTCGCCATATCATTTAATGATTTCAGATTACGACGGTTATAACGAACAAATGTTATTACGTTCACCTGAGCCATTAATGTCACCAGCATGGTCGCCTGATGGACGTCGTTTAGCATATGTAAGTTTTGAGAACCGTAAAGCGGAAATCTTTGTTCAAGATATCTATACTCAAGAGCGCGTTAAAGTTAGCTCGCATAATGGTATAAATGGTGCTCCAAGCTTTTCACCTGATGGTAAAAAGCTGGCGGTGACTTTATCTAAAGATGGCCAGCCAGAAATATATATTATTGATATCGCCACTAAAGCATTGAAGCGTGTCACTAATCATTATGCGATTGATACTGAAGCTTCGTGGACACCAGATGGTGAGTCGTTGATTTTTACCTCTGAACGCGGCGGTAGACCGCAAATTTATCAAGTGAAACTGAGCACTGGAAAAATATCACGTGTGACATTTGAAGGTGAGTGGAATTTAGGTGGCACGATAACACCTGATGGTCGCAGCATGATTTTTGTTAACCGCACTAACGGTAAATACAATATCGCGAGAATGGATCTTAAAACTCGCTTTATGCAAGTACTGACTTCGACTCAACTTGATGAGTCTCCAAGTATTGCGCCAAATGGAACCATGGTTATTTATGGTACCACTTACCGCGGTAGCCAAGTGTTAGCTGCGGTATCTATGGATGGAAGATTTAAAGCAAGACTACCAGCAGGCCAAGGCGAAGTGAAATCGCCAGCCTGGTCTCCATTTTTATAAAAATTAATTAAGGATTACCCATGAATCTGAATAAGTTGTTTAAAGCTATGTTAGTTGTTGTACCTGTAATGGCATTAGGGGCATGTAGCACAACTTCAGAATCTGAAACAGATGCAAGTGGTTCAACAAGTGGTTCAACAACCACAACTACTGGCGGTGAATATGGTTCTGGTGGAGTTGAAACTGGTGGCGTAGCGCCAATCTTAACACCAGAAGAGCAACAAAGAGTTGAGCAAGAAGAATTACGTGCTCAAAACATCATTTACTTTGATTTTGACCGTAGTGAAGTACAAAGCGAAAATGCGGCAATTATCCAAGCTCACGGTAACTACTTAGTAGAACATCCAAATGTGCGAGTATTGATTGAAGGTCATGCAGATGAGCGTGGTACACCTGAATACAATATTGCTCTTGGGGAACGCCGTGCCAAAGCCATTGCAAAATACTTACAAGGCATGGGTGTTCAAGCTAGCCAAATGAGTGTGGTTAGTTACGGTGAAGAAAAACCATTAGATTTTTCTCGTTCAGAAAGTGGTTTTGCTAAAAACCGTCGTGGTGTTTTAGTTTACTAATTACGTTATAACAATTGACGTATACGGAGGGCCAGTCCTGCTGGCCATTTTAGGAGTTTATTGATGAAACATGCTGTTTTAGTTGCTGCAATGTTTGTAACTGCGGGTGCCACAGCTGCACCTGCGCCAGTACAAGACATTGCTGGTGGTTCAAGTGATGATCGCATCTCTCGTTTAGAGCGTATAATTAAAGCGAAACAACAAACTGAATTCGAAGCCCAACAACGCTTAGATGCTTTACAACGTGAAGTATTGGATTTACGTGGCATTACCGAACAGCAAGATTACCAAATTAGTCAAATGCTTCAGCGTCAACGTCAGCTTTATGAAGAAATTGCCAATTTATCAGCAAGTGCTGCTTCAACCACAGTGACTGTTGCTGATTCAAGTGCAAGTTCAGCGACAAAGTCCACATTAGGTGAAACTGCCAGCTATGAGCAAGCGGTCAACCTTGTGTTGAAAGAAAGAAAGTATGATGAAGCGATTCCAGCCTTCAGCGAGTTTATTAAGCAATATCCTGATTCAACTTATGCGGCTAACGCAAATTATTGGCTTGGACAGTTATTATTTAATAAAGGTACCTTCCCAGAAGCTAAGCAAGCTTTTGATACTGTGGTGACAAAATACCCTAACTCAAACAAGCGTGGTGATAGTTTAGTCAAGCTAGGTATGATCGCAGAGAAAGAGGGTGATAGCACAACAGCAAAGACTTTCTATAACCGCGTATTAAAAGAATATGCAAATAGTGCCTCTGCTCGTCTAGCACAACAACAACTGTCGGCTTTATAAGCCTAATTTAACTAAAAAACAGCCTCTTAGTTTATTTTTAGTGCAAACGGCAAAAAAACCATAAATTGCACTTGCATGAGAAGATGAAAAAGGTATTATAGGCGCCCTCAGAACGGAGCGACGTTCTGGGGTCATTAAACAGGTTAGATTAACTTATTTTGATGACAGATTGATTGAACTCTATTTATAGTCTTCACTTAATCTAAGAAACAGAAATGGGTCGTTAGCTCAGTTGGTAGAGCAGTTGGCTTTTAACCAATTGGTCGAAGGTTCGAATCCTTCACGACCCACCACTTTCTGAAAGTGAGATTGCCAGTCAGGCTTTAATTCAGACGTAATGAATCGTTACGTAAAACTAGATGGGTCGTTAGAACAGTTGCTTAGTTTAATTAAGCAGTTGGCTTTCTCTCCAATTAAGACATAGTTTTAATGAAATACAGATGGGTCGTTAGCTCAGTTGGTAGAGCAGTTGGCTTTTAACCAATTGGTCGAAGGTTCGAATCCTTCACGACCCACCACTTTTCTAAAAGTGTTGCCAGTTAGGCATAGATTTAGATGCATTACCTAGATGGGTCGTTAGCTCAGTTGGTAGAGCAGTTGGCTTTTAACCAATTGGTCGAAGGTTCGAATCCTTCACGACCCACCACTTTCTGAAAGTGAGATTGCCAGTCAGGCTTTAATTCAGACGTAATGAATCGTTACGTAAAACTAGATGGGTCGTTAGATCAGTTGCTTGGTTTAATTAAGCAGTTGGCTTTCTCTCCAATTAAGACATAGTTTTAATGAAATACAGATGGGTCGTTAGCTCAGTTGGTAGAGCAGTTGGCTTTTAACCAATTGGTCGAAGGTTCGAATCCTTCACGACCCACCACTTTCTGAAAGTGAGATTGCCAGTCAGGCTTTAATTCAGACGTAATGAATCGTTACGTAAAACTAGATGGGTCGTTAGCTCAGTTGGTAGAGCAGTTGGCTTTTAACCAATTGGTCGAAGGTTCGAATCCTTCACGACCCACCACTTTTCTAAAAGTGTTGCCTGTTAGGCATAGATTTAGACGTAATGAATCGTTACGTAAAACTAGATGGGTCGTTAGCTCAGTTGGTAGAGCAGTTGGCTTTTAACCAATTGGTCGAAGGTTCGAATCCTTCACGACCCACCACTTTTCTGAAAGTGAGATAGCCTGTTCGGCTTTGATTCAGACCCCCTATTGTCCTATCGTTTTTAATCTATTTATATTCCAGTTTTTTAATTTATTCAGCTTAGATATAAATTCATCTCTTGTATGTTGATGTTGTACTTTTTGTCAACTTTATCGCCTCATAAATAAGTATTCTTTTGTTCACAAAAATACAGCTTAGCTAATAAATTCACCGATCAGTCTTAACGTATTCTAATTGCTAATGTTATCCACCATTTAATTGCAATTCTGATAATCATTTTAGTTTTCTCTCATCTACTTTTGTCTAATAGACCTATTGCTAATGTTGCTTGGATGTTAACTGGGTCATATTGCTATGGATGATAAGAACAGGGAGAGCATGATGAAACAAGCAAAATATGGTTTAGTAATAGGTATCTCGATGCTGGCATTAAGTAATGTGAGCTATGCAGATACTGATATGCAGTTTGGTGGTTATGTAAAAGCCGATGTGATGTTCAGTGATTATGGTAATGGGGCGCCAGACTCAGGAAGTTTATCTCGTCAGTTTTATGTGCCTGGTACTATTTATGGGGAAGAAGGAAATGGCAACCAAGTTGTCGATTTTCAAGCACGTGAGACACGCTTTAATTTTAAAACTGTGTCAGATTTTGATGGCCATAAGCTAACAGGGTTTATTGAATTAGATTTCATGACTCATACAGATGGTAATGAACGTGTATCAAACAGTTATTCTCCTCGTATTCGCCAAGCATTTGTAAGCTATGATAATTGGACTGTAGGTCAAACATGGACCACATTTCAAAACCCTGGTGCGTTGCCAGAGAACTTAGATTTCGTTGGGGCAGCTGAGGGTACGCCATTTGTGCGTCAAGCGATGATCCGATATACCAATGGTGGCTTCCAGTTAGCGGTAGAAAATCCAGAAACAACCGTAAATCAATACCAAACAGCATCTCGTTTAACCAGTGGAAGTGGTATTGTGCCAGATGTTGTTGCGCGTTATAACTTTAAAACAGAAGGTGGTACAGCCATTTCTGTAGCAGGTATTTTACGTCAATTAAATGTAGAACAAAATGTTGGCACGCAAGCCGTTGACTCAACAGAAATGGGTTATGGTGCGAGCATCGCAGGTATTATTCCAGTTGGCGGAGATGACTTTAAGTTTTCAGCAACATATGGTGAAGGTTTAGGCCGTTATATGGCGCTTAACTATGCAAATGCAGGTAATTTAGATGCATCTGGCGAAATACAAACCATCAGTTCATATGGTGGTTATGCAGCTTATCGTCATTGGTGGAATGATAAATGGCGTTCTAGCTTAACTGTTTCAGCGTTTAAGGCTGATAACGATACCATGCTATCAAGTGATCAGGTTAATGCTGAATCATATTCTAGCTATATTAACTTGCTGTATTCACCAACTAAGCCGTTAACTTTTGGTGTTGAGTATATGTATGCGATGAATGAAAGAGAAGATGGTAGCGATGGTGACTTAAGCCGTATTTTGTTTTCTGCTAAATACGTCCTATAGTAAAGTAGTTTGATATTGTAACTTCCCCCCGAAAATCAAGTTACATTTAAAAGGGTTAATTCATTGAATTAACCCTTTTTCTTTCAATAATATATTAGCGAATTGTAGCGAAAATATTTAGCCTAATAAGTTATTTGAACGAACATACTGTTCGAACTCAGTGTAACCACCTACATGAACTTCATCTACGAAGATTTGCGGTACCGTTTCAACTGGCTTGCCCACAGTTTTCTCTAGGTCAGCTTTAGAAATGCCTTCAGCATGAATGTCTACGTACTTAAATTTAAAACCGTCACGCTGTTCAGTTAATTTTTCTGATAATTCAACAGCACGAACACAATATGGACAGCCTGGACGGCCAAAAATTACAACAAACATAGTGACTCCTTTTTTTGATTTGACGATTTATACCATAACTCTTATTGAATTGATAATTTATACAGAACTCGGTTAAAAACTACTTTCATCAATCGTTTTATAACGACCTTTATAGTCAAAAAACTTCTCGACTAAATCCCATTTATTTTTCTGTTTTTTTAATAGGAGTAAATCAGGTTTCTTAAAGTGATCTGCTTGAGTAATAAGTTGCTGCGGTGTTTTGTATTGTGGATGTTTCATTCCTGGCGTTCGCGAATGCGGTGCGATAAAAATGGCAAATAGCGCGCGGCGCTGGGCAGGGGTTTCCATTCTAAAGGTTTCTTTAAAGTCATTCGCTTCAATATCGAAGTATTGAACGATTAATTTGTTGTCATCTGCCGTTAGTAGCATTTCTTGGCATTTAAAGAGATGGTGATGTTGAGAAGATAAGACTTGCTTCAAGCGTTTGTCTGGATCTATCAATGTAGATTGACAGGTTTGGCATATACGGGCAGCAATATCATTCTCAGCGCCGCAATCAGGACAGGATTTTGACCTGAATCGAAAGTCACATTGATGTTTTTGATTATCATGAGTCTTTTCTACTAAGCCTTGGCACCGCCTGCCAAAGTGCTCAACTATATCGCCGTCACTATCAACTAATCCCCAAAACGTGTTGGCAAACTGACAAACGGGGCAGTGAACTTGCACAGGTACAGATTTACTGTTGGTTTTCACTTGGCCAACTTCTGGGAAGTATAAGTCATAGCCATTTGCTGCGTAATCAATTACTAGGCAATCATCTTTATCAGGCGCTAAACGGAGCCCTCGGCCAATCATTTGCTGAAATAGGCTCACTGATGCTGTAGGTCTTAAAATCGCGATTAAGTCCACATGAGGGGCGTCAAAGCCAGTGGTTAATACTGCAACGTTAACAATAAATTTAAGTTGCTGTTGTTTAAAGCGAGTAATTATTTCATCGCGCTCGATATGAAGTGTCTCAGCGGTTATTAATGCTGCACTATCATCGAGTAACGTCATTATTTCTTGTGCATGACGCACTGTTGCTGCAAATATGAGCACGCCTTTACGGTGCTCGGCAAGTTGTAGCACTTGTTTGATAATAGCGGTTGTTGCTCGGCCTTGATGATTGAGTAAGTCATCGACTTCTTTTTGCGGGTACTCCCCAGATTCTGAAGGTGTGACTTGGCTAAAGTCATATTGAGCACTTAAGCCATCAAAAATCTTAGGCGCAGTTAAATAACCTTGCTTGATTAAAGGCCGCATTGGCAGCTCAAATATACATTTTTCAAAAATCGGTTTTTCAGTGTTACCCACTTTGCCATGGTAGTGGTGGCGATATATCCAACCTAAACCTAAGCGGTATGGTGTTGCTGTTAAACCCAATAATTTAAGTTGTGGGTTACGTTTTTTTAAATGAGCCAGCAATTGCCAGTATTGACTATTTTCATCGTTACTCACGCGGTGACACTCATCAATGATCACCAAAGAAAAAACCTGATTGAATTTTTCTGGCGCTCTTGCTGCAGATTGCACACTGGCGACAACAGTTTTACCAACTGCTTTTTTTTGATTTAATCCAGCAGAATAAATACTGGCTTCTTCGGTTAGTAAACCCACTTTTTCTGCATTTTGTGCAACTAACTCTTTAACGTGAGTGAGCACTAAAACATTTCCACGTGCAATACGTGCAAGCTCAGCGATGACGATGCTTTTACCTGCACCTGTGGGTAATACCAGCACCGCTGAATCATTACTTTGTTTAAAATGGGCTATGGCAGCATTGACTGAGTCTTGCTGATAATCACGAAGCGAAATTGTTACTGGCATAAACTCGTTATTGTTGAATGTTTTGAAAAGATAACTGAGGGGTTACTTTATCACGTAACGCAGTGGATGTTAGGTTATTACGATTTGCTTAAGCTGAGTTTTAACATAAAAAAGCCCCCTCATTTGAGGGGGCAATGAGAATCTGGTCAAGACTCTCTAGGTGGGTAGGACGTAAAGGTTACGATTAACCTGACAATCACTAATCGTCAGTGTTATTCGGTTTTATTTAAGCGGGATTCGATAAGTGTATCGATTACCGCTGGATCTGCCAGTGTTGAAGAATCACCTAAGTTGGTCACTTCATTTGCTGCAATCTTGCGTAAGAAGCGACGCATGATTTTGCCTGAACGCGTTTTAGGTAGTCCGCCAGCCCACTGAATTAAATCAGGGGTCGCTAGGGCGCCGATTTCTTTACGAACCCATTGGCGTAGACCTTGACGAAGTTCTTCTGTTTCTTCAACGCCTTTAGTAAGCGTCACATAAGCATAGATACCTTGGCCCTTGATATCATGGGGGTAACCAACTACTGCAGCTTCAGCAACTAGCTCATGTGAAACAAGTGCACTTTCAACTTCTGCTGTACCAAGTCGATGGCCGGACACATTAATAACGTCATCTACTCGGCCAGTGATCCAGTAATAACCATCTTCATCACGACGAGCACCGTCACCAGTAAAGTACATGCCTCTAAAGGTTTTAAAGTAGGTCAGTGCAAAACGGTCATGGTCGCCATAAACAGTTCGCATTTGACCAGGCCATGAATCTAGGATGACTAAGTTTCCTTCAACCGCGCCGTCTAAAATATTGCCCATGTTATCCACTAACGCAGGTTGTACGCCAAAGAATGGACGAGTAGCAGAGCCTGGTTTTGCATCAGTTGCGCCTGGTAACGGGCTAATTAGAATGCCACCAGTTTCTGTTTGCCACCATGTATCCACAATAGGGCAAGACTCATGACCAATCACTTCGTGGTACCAACGCCATGCTTCTGGGTTAATAGGTTCACCTACTGAGCCCATGACACGTAAAGAGCTGCCATCGAAACCTTCAAATTGCTCTTTGCCCTCAGCCATTAATGCACGGATTAATGTCGGAGCTGTATAAAGAATATTGACTTTATGACGGTCAATCATTTCGCCTAAACGAGAAGGGCCTGGCGAGTTAGGAACACCTTCGTGAATTAGCACGGTTGCGCCATTAGCAAGCGGGCCGTATACCATGTATGAGTGACCGGTAATCCACCCCACATCAGCAGTACACCAGTAAACTTCACCTTCTTTGTAATCAAAGACATATTCGTGAGTCATTGAAGCATAAACCATGTAACCACCTGTGGTGTGTAACACACCTTTAGGGTTACCGGTTGAGCCTGATGTATACAGTAGGAAAAGCGGGTCTTCAGCGCCCATTTCTTCTGCTTGGCAATGCTCTGAAGCTGTTGCCATTACATCGCTCCACCAAATATCACGACCTTCAACCCAATCGATGTCACCACCAGTTCGGTTAAGTACGATAACTTTTTCGACGCAATCAACATCTGGATTATTCAGTGCGTCATCAATGCTTCGCTTTAATGGAATTTTACGACCGCCACGAATACCTTCATCGGCAGTAATTAGCACTTTTGAATTACCATCAATCACACGTGATGCAATTGAGTCAGGTGAGAAGCCACCAAAGACAACAGAGTGAACAGCACCGATGCGTGCACATGCTAGCATTGCGACTGCAGCTTCTGGCACCATTGGCATATAAATGGTTACTACATCGCCTTTACAAACACCTTGGCTGCGTAGGGCGTTAGCAAACTTACATACATCAGTATGAAGCTCACGGTAGGTAATTTTGCGTTGTTCGCTGGCATCATCGCCTTCCCAGATAATGGCAACACGGTCACCATTTTTTTCAAGGTGGCGATCCAAACAGTTAGCTGAAGCGTTCAATGTGCCATCATAAAACCAGTTAATTGACAGGTTATGATCATCAAATGACGTCTTCTTAATTTTGGTGTAGGGTTTGATCCAATCAATACGCTTACCGTGTTCTCTCCAAAAACCTTCTGGATTTACCACAGATTCTTGGTACATTTTCTTATAGGTATCATTGTCTACCAGTGCGTTGGTTGCGAAATCTGCTGGTACTTTATAGAGAGACTGCGAGCTCATATGGCTTCCCTTTGTCGAATTTAGCGTTACGAAAGTATCGTCTGCAAGGTGAGGTTAACACTATTAGACCTTGGTCTAGTTTTAAAATATCCTTAATATTTAACCTGTTGCGCATGTTAGCATGGCACCAAATTGACACAGATTTATTGCTTATTTATTAAGCGAATATAATAAGAAGAGAAAGCCATGAATTTGACCTTAGTCGTTGCTGTGATTGCAATTTGCTATGTTTCTTTACTGTTTATTTTAGCGTGGGGAGCTGAGCGATGGTTTAGCAAGATCACCAAAAAAGTTCAGGTATGGATATACGGCTTAAGTCTAGCGGTTTACTGTTCTTCTTGGAGCTTCTTAGGCACAGTTGGTCAATCTGCCAACGATTTGTGGTCTTTTTTACCGATATACTTAGGCCCCATATTAGTTTTTTCGCTCGGTTTTGGGGTATTGCGCAAGATGGTTATCATCTCAAAAGCGCAAAATATTACTTCAGTGGCTGATTTTATTGCCGCTCGATATGGTAAATCTCAAACTCTCGCAGCGATTGTTACCCTCATTGCACTATTTGGCATCATGCCTTACATCGCCTTACAACTTAAAGCGATGGTGTTTAGTTTAAATCTTTTCCAACCAGACAATCAGCCTTTAAGTGCTGTCAGTGTACCTTTACTTATTACTTTTATATTGGCTATTTTTGCCATTTTGTTTGGCACCCGAAAACTGGATGCCACAGAACATAACCCGGGCATGATGGTAGCCATTGCATTTGAGTCGCTGGTAAAATTGGCGGCATTCTTGATCGTCGGTTTTGTGATTACCTATTTATACTTTGATGGTTTTGGCGATATTTGGCAGCAAGCATCAGACAAAGATATCATCAAAAATGGCAGCCTTAATATCGTGTCATTTTTGCCTGAAATGCTGGTGGGGATAGCTGCCTTCATGTGTATGCCGCGTCAATTCCATGTGATGGTAGTTGAGTGTGCTGAAGAAGCGGTACTTAACAAAGCTCGTTGGATTTTTCCGCTTTATTTAGCCATGTTCGGGCTATTTGTCGCGCCGCTGGCATTAGCAGGCACCTTGTTATTAGGTGATAGTGTTGCTGCAGATACCTATGTGATTAATCTACCTCTTGCATTAGACCAGCCCGTGCTGGCAGTCATCGCATTATTGGGTACTTTGTCTGCAGCGACAGGTATGGTAATCGTAGCGGTAGTTACTATTAGTGTGATGATCAGTAACGAATGGTTAGTGCCGTTTATGTTGCGAACAGGCCGTGTTAATGGAACCAACTTTAATCAATTTGCCCGCTTTTTATTAAACGCCCGTCGCTTAGCCATCGTCATCATTCTGGCGTTAGGTTATTTAAGTTATTTGTTGTTTGGCAACAGCGAATCGCTGTCTCACCTTGGACAGCTTTCTTTTGGGGCATTTGCGCAATTAGCGCCAGCTTTATTAGGTGGAATGTATTGGAAATATGGTAATCGTTCTGGGGTCTTTTTAGGCTTAGCCGTTGGTTTCTCGCTTTGGTGTTACATCTTATTTGAGGGCAGTGTAGGGATTGGCGGCGAAACGGGTCTGCTAGCGTCTATAAGCCCAGAAGTTGCCGATACCTTAATTGCATTACTCGCCAATGTGGTTTGTTATATTTTAGGCTCTCTTTGGTTCAGAGCGGGTGTAGCAGAGCGTATTCAAGCAAGTCATTTTATTAACCCTGGGGCAAATAAGCAGGGTGATAAGAAGGACACTAACCGCAAACATGGCGCAATTTCTCAGCAGGACTTATTAATCCTTGCGAGTCGTTTTGTCAGTCCGACAAGAGCTTATGAAAGCTTCAGTAAATTCTCCCCTGATGCAGTGCGCAGTGACTCATGGCACAAGGTTGCTGGTGAAGAACTGATTTCTCATACTGAACATATGCTCGCAGGTGTGCTTGGTGCATCCAGTGCTTCACTGGTGATGGATTCTGTATTACAAGGACGTGATTTAGCCCTTGATGAAGTTTTCAGCTTAGTAGATGAAGCGTCGTCAAAAATTATTTTGAGCCAAGACATGCTTCGCGGCGCTATTGAACATGCCTATGAAGGCATGAGCGTTGTTGATAAAGACTTAAACCTTGTTGCGTGGAATTATAAATACGCAGAGCTTTATGATTATCCTGATGACTTTTTACAACAAGGTATGCCAATCAGTGAAGTCGTGCGTTTTAATGCTGCGCGAGGTTATTGTGGTGAAGGCGATATAGAAACACAGGTTGAGATCCGTGTTCAGCACATGCGAAACGGCACAGAACATACTTCAGAGCGACAACGAAAAGACGGCAAGGTCATTAAGATTCAAGGTAATCCCATGCCAGATGGCGGTTTTGTGATGACCTTTACCGATATTACTCAGTATCGACTGCAAGAAAAGGCATTGATTGAAGCTAATGAAACACTAGAGTCTCGCGTACAAGAGCGTACTTATGAACTGGCAATGCTTAACAGTGAACTACTGGAAGCGAAAGCCCAAGAAGAGTTAGCAAATGCCTCTAAAAGTCGCTTTTTGGCAGCAGTAGGACATGACTTAATGCAGCCTTTAAATGCGGCGCGTTTATTTACAGCGTCTCTTGCACAATACCCCAATTTAGATTTAGAAGGTAAAACTACTATTTCTCATATCAATAATTCACTTCGCACAGCGGGTGAGCTATTAACAGATTTACTGGATATCTCTAAGTTAGATTCAGGCATGGTCGAAGTTAATCGTCGCGACTTTGCGGTGGCAGAGCTGTTAAATGGCTTATCTGTTGAGTTCGATGCGATGGCTAATGATAACCAAATTCGATTTAACATGATGCCTTGCACTGCCACGATAAATTCTGATTTATCTTTATTAAGACGTATTTTACAAAACTTTCTGACCAATGCGTATCGCTATGCAAAAGGAGGGCAAGTCTTGTTGGGTTGTCGCCGTCGTGGTGACTTCCTTGAAATACAAGTTATTGATACCGGTTGCGGAATTGATGAAAACGAAACCGAAGAAATTTTCAAAGAGTTTAAGCGGCTCAATCACCCGAGTAGTCGCAATGTGAGTGGCCTTGGCCTAGGTTTAGCGATTGCAGACAGGATCAGCAAGGTGCTTGAACATCAAATACAAGTGACATCCAAATTGGGTCAGGGTTCGGTATTTTCTATAACGGTGCCGCTTGGTGAGACAGTCAGTGAAAAAGTCATTAAACCAGTGCCAACATTAACTCAGCCATTAGCTGGGGTGAAAGTGCTTTGTATTGATAACGAAGAAGCCATTTTAGCAGGGCTTGAAAGCTTATTAACTCGTTGGAAGTGTGAAGTCGTGTGTGCATCTGATTTAGCAGATGCACGAATTAAACTGGGCTTAAAGGGCGTCGCGCCCGATATTGTTTTAGCCGATTACCATTTAGATAATGATCAAAATGGTGTTGATGCGATGGATGGCATCCGCTCTCGTTACGGTGAGCATTTACCAGGGATCTTGATTACTGCTAATACCAATAAAGATTTGGTTGACGATGTACAAAAGCGTGGTTATCACTATATGGCGAAAATGGTAAAACCTGCCGCATTAAGAGCGCTTATTTCTAGCTTAGTTAAGTAATACATAAAATTAAGAGTTAGGTCAGCCAAAAAGTTAAGAGTAAAATAAGCTATTAGTCATCAAACCAAGTTATATATCAGTTTCACAAGGACAGCGAATGATTACAGTATACGGTGATGAGAAGTCAGGTAATTGCTATAAAATTAAACTCACACTACATCTGCTGAATATTGAATATCAGTGGAAAGCCGTAGACTTGATGAAAGGGGAGACAACTACGCCAGCGTTTTTAGCCAAAAGTCCCCAAGGTAAGTTACCGATTATAGAATTAACTGATGGCAGAGTCCTAGCTGAATCTAATGCGATTATTGGTTATTTAGCTGGTAATTCTGAGCTTGTTCCTAAAGATGAATTTGATAAGGCGTTGATGTATCAATGGATGTTTTACGAGCAATATACTCATGAGCCATGCATTGCCGTGGCACGCTTTATTCAGTTATACCAAAACATGCCTGTTGAGCGTCAGTCTGAATATGATTCATTACATGCTAAGGGGGCTAAAATACTTGGCTTACTTGATCAGCAGTTATCAGATAACCTGTTTATTATTGGCTCTCAGTTTACCTTGGCCGATATTGCACTTTATGCCTATACCCATGTCGCACATGAAGGTGGTTTTGATTTAACTCATTATGTCAACATTAATAACTGGTTAGAACGGGTTACTAAGCAAAGGGGATATGTGAGCATGTTTGGCTGACAAGAGATGGATTAAACTATAAGAATAGAAGAGAGAATTCTTTTAATACATGCGCTAATTATTTATAAAAACTTGATTAATTAGAAGAAAACGTTAACTTAAAAATGTTTATTTCAAAATGTTAGCTTCAAAATATTTATTTCCAAACATTACCTTAGAACATAAAAAAACCTTACTGAGTATGACTGCATCGCAGTGTTAACACTCTAGTAAGGCTTTTGAGTAAGCTTGTTTTAAATTACTTTGCTAACTTAGTGAAGTAATCAAAAATTACAGGTACGTCATTTTGACCCATACCAGCATCAACAGCAGCTTGTAAGCTTGTTGAAGTACCTTGAGCAATTAAAGACTGAGTACCTAAGTCTTCACACATTGCTAGGAAGTAACCAAGATCTTTGTTGGCATTAGCAACAGAGAAACCTAATTTTTCTTCACCATCTACAGCATAGAACTTGCAGAACTGCATGAACGGAGAGTTAGATGGACCAGCTGACATGATGTCAAACAGTTGTTGGCCATCAACACCTGCAAGTTTTGCAACTGCAAAAGCTTGAGACATAGTAGCAACAGTAGTCATGCCCATGAAGTTGTTGATTAACTTGGTAGTGTGACCTGCACCTAATGCACCTAGGTGGAATACATTCTCGCCTTGCTCTTCTAAAAGAGACTTAACCTTATTGAATGTATCCATGTCGCCAGCAGCCATAATATTTAATAGGCCATCTTTAGCATGTGCAGGAGTACGACCTAAAGGAGCATCAATCATGCCCGCGCCTTTTTCTGCTAGTGCAGCACCGATTTTCTTAGTAGAAGCTGGGATAGAAGTACCAAAATCAACTAATACTGAACCTTCTTTAATACCTGCTAAAACACCGTCGTCGCCGTAAACAATCTTTTCAACAACTTCTGAAGTTGTTAGGCAGAACTGAACGACATCACTTGCAGCTGCTAACTCTTTTGCTGAAGTAAACGCAGTTGCGTTACCACGGTCAGTAACTCGAGCAACAGCTTCTGCACTAAGATCCATTACATTTACTTGATAACCTCTCTTTTGAAGGTTCTCAACCATGTTGCCGCCCATAAGGCCAAGTCCGATGAAACCAATGACAGGCTTTGTCATATCTAACTCCTAAATATATTGGTAAATGCTATCTGAATGCTATTTGCGCTAGCATCAAGAATAGGCGTGCTAAGTTATTTTTATAAAAGCGAAAATGATTATTAGTTTTGCTTTTATAGTTTCAATTAAAAGTGTACGAATTCTTTACTTACTTCTGATTTTTTAATTGTATTACAATAAGACTGTAAAGCCAATTGTTTACTGACCAATTATTATAATTGGTTTACCAATTGTTGATTTTGTGACATTGGTTGTTTTATTTCGAAGTAAATACAGTGGTGTGGTTAGGGTTTATTTAAAGAGAGCCTATCAAATTAATAGGCTCTCTTTGCGAGGTGCGACTAAATTAGAATCTAGCGCGTAAACCTAACGTGTAACGACGATCTGATTCGCTATATTTCCATACAGAACCAAGTTCCGTTGTATACTCAATTGGCTCACCAGTTAAGTTAACAACGTTACCGACAACAGCGAAGTGTTCGTTAATATCCCAACTTGCAGAGAAATCAAACTGACCACGTGCTTCACGGTAGTTATTACCTACTGTTGCGTCAAAGTCATCTGCAGTAGGGTCATTTTGGTTAAATACGTTATAACCCAATGCACCAACAGTTTGAACGCGTTTTTCAGCTTGTGAATATAAGTAACGGTCACGCCAGTTGTATGCTAAACGGAACTGAAGATCTTCATTTTCCCAGTAAATTTGGCCATTAGCTGTATTTTCTGAAATGTTCAGTAGTGGGTTACCATCAGGCTGCTCACTGTCTGCATAAGTATAGTTAGCATTAACACCAAAACCTGACCAGAAACCTGGTAAGAATGTGAACTGTTGCTGATAACCAAGCTCTAGACCTTTCACTTCACCACTACCACCGTTAACGTCAGTATCAATTACAATACCCGTTTGGCCAGCAGCTTTCTGTTGGTCTACATAAGCTAAACCTTGATCTTCTGTAGCGAAATTAACATCACCTTGACTTTGACCAGCAGTGTCGAGTAAACAAATGTTACCCCATTCAGTCGTGTTTTGACCTGATACGGTACTTGCATCAGCTAAACAGCTGCTGTCAGTTTGGGTGAATGAATTAACATCTTTATAGAAAAGCGCCGCAGAAACGATACCGCCATCACCAAAGTAATGCTCTACAGATAAATCGTATTGTGTAACACGGTATGGCTCAAGTTGGTAAGAACCTTGAGTACCAGTTACTAACGAGTTATCGATTGAAAGTGCTGGGCTTAATTCATCAAAATCAGCGCGACGCATTACTTTCGCTGCAGCAAAACGCATTAACGTTTCTTCAGTTAAGGTATAAGTCACGTTTAAGCTAGGTAGGAAATCTGAATAATCATTTTTACCAGTATCTAGTACTTTATTACCGTCAGCGTCAACAGAAGCAACAACACTCGACTCCAGTTCTGTTTGAATATAACGACCACCAAATACCGCAGTTAAATCATCAAAATCTAAATGGAACTGAGCGTAAATAGCACTGGTTTTCTCGTTGATTTCTTTATATGCGCCGTTATCTTCAACCATGTTGTCGGCTAAAGTCCCGTTCATTGCATAAGAAGTGTCTTGCAGCATTTGTTGTACAAGTGCGTAAGTCGCTTCAGTATCTTGCAGTTGATCAGCGTCATATACATTGTACGTCAATAAGTCGTTTTGGCCGTTAACACCAGTTTGGTCGAACGAATTATTCAAGTTAACGATATTCATGCTATCAGCAAGTAAGGCGTTATCGATCCAGATTGGTGCGAAGTTACCATTATCATCAACCGCTTTTTTATATGAATCTTTAAGTGTTGTGTCACCATTAATTGGTTTAAGATCAAAGCGGTTTGCTGTGTAATCTCGGTCAGTAAAGCGAACACCGGCTTTAACAGCTGATACCCAATCTACACCAATATCACTGATTTTAAAGTCAAAGCGTAATGCTTGCTCTTCATTGTCAGTTTCTAATGTTTTGTGGAAAAATTCACGGAACACTAAGTTGTCTGGATTAGTTAGCATACCTGAGTCAGCATACATATAACCTGGAATACCACCACCGCTGTATGAGCTACTTGTACTTGTATGAGTAGTTAATGAATCAGTTGGGTCAGTACGTTCAATAGGGCGTAGGTTAAACTCGTTTGCTGTTTGTTTTTCTTCAGATTTAGATAATGAATACTCAGCAGATAACTCAATATTATCTGTGATAAACCATTCACCACCAATGGCATGTGAGGTGGTATCTGACGTAGTAAAATCACTCCATGTTTTTGGAATTACTAGTACGCCATCTAAATCGTAATTATGAAGCTCGCCGTTAGAGTCGTAGTAAGAATCACTTCTTGCTACAGAAGAACCGCCTACATCAAGAATAGAATAAGCAGACTGGCCGCCATCTAGTTTGGTTGCATTTAAATCTAGGTAGATATTGGCTTCAGCACTAACGGGCTCCCATTGTAGAGAAATACCATAAGCAGTACGTTCACGTTGTTCAGTTTTTTGTTCAACTGTGTTTTGAGTGCGACGCAGGTATTTACCGTTTGGTCCACCTGAATCGTCAACAATACCGTCACCATTAATATCGATATTGTCTTGTAAGTCTACTTTACTAAAAAATTCATCACGACGTAATTCGCGATCTAAATAAGCTAAATTGGCAGAGGCACCAAAAGTACCCGCATCACCTAGGTCCCAGTTGTCACCAATACCCATTGAAAAATTAGGTGCTGTATTTTCTGTTTTATCCGCGTATTCACCATCTAACGTAATCGCTACAAGTGGCTCTGAAAGCTCTAATGGGCGAATTGTTTGCATGTTGACTGTACCACCCAAGGCACCTTCAATCATTTCTGGTGTTGGAGACTTAATGACTTCAACAGTTTTTAAGAAGCTAGATGGGAAATCATCTAAACCAATACCGCCACGACCAGCACCAGCAGTAGAACGACCATTCAGTAATACAAGGTTTTCTGATACGCCGCGAATAGTGACAGATTCACCTACGCCGAAGTCAGTACCAATTGAAACACCGGTAATACGTTGTAGTGCTTCTGCAATATTGTTATCAGGTAACTTACCAATGTCTTCAGCAACAATAGCATCGACAATACGGTCATCAGTTCGTTTTAGTAAGTTCGCAGCTTTCAAGCTACCGAAGATCCCTTTAACTGCGATTACTTCGATTTCACTTGTATCAGCTTCTGCAGCAGGTTCAGCTGCAAATGCTGGCATGGTTAGCAAAGCCGTTAAAGTCGCACCAAAGAGCGACACATTAGTCGCTTTACTTTTAGCCTCACTAAACATAGCGCTTATTCTATTAAGCTTCATAATTCCCCCAAAAATTGTTTTTAGTCATTGTTAAACTTTGTTATGACCAATTGTTGTTGTTTTAATCAACAGCAACATTTATATAACAGGGGTAATTTGATTGCAACTTATTATTACCAAAATCATTACATTGGTATACCAAGGTCTAGTGTGACTAGGTTTGTTGTCATACGTGAACGATCACTTTAAAATTTCGATTTGTAATAGGTAATATAAGTTTCCTATAGGGTTTTGTATTTATAGCTCTGATTTTAAAGGCTTTATTTATTTTACCTATAAGTGAGTATAGTTAAGTGTTCTTCGAAGTGGATGATTGGTGGTAAAGCTTTGGTCATGTTTTGGTTTAAGTATTGGTAATACCAATTCTGGTTGTTTTTGTAACGGTATTAGTCAAATTAGAGAAGATTTTTGAACGCTAATAGGCTTTATTAAGCATAATAATGAACAATTAAAAAAGTGAAATATTGCCTTTTATGTGTTTAAAATCATCATTTTACAACGTATGTTTGTGGCTGTGGAATTCTTGCTAAGAAATGTTTAATTCATTGAAAGGCAATTTAATGTCAATTCAGTATTACATATTCCTTTAAAAATTTGCTTGTGAAGCGATTGTTACATTTACTCCCTCATAAGCTATGGGGCGTGAAAGGGAATTATTATGAGAGGCCTGCATACATTTAAAATTGATGCTGTGTTTTGGGTTTATTGATTCGGGATTATTGACTTAAGTCAGTTGACTTAAGTTAATTTGTTAAGTGGCAAGTGGTTAAATCTATTCAGTAAATAGAACAAATATACCCATATGTTCCAAGCCACCTGATACTTAAAGTCACCTAATGCAAAAAGTCACCTAATACTTAAAGTCTATGAACATCATTATTAGACAAAATTAGAACCTACAAAATACTCATATTGGTATTTTTACTTTATATTTTTATACCGATTATTTTTAAAGTGGCGTTCAACAGCAGCAATATATGGCATTTTGAGCCCGACATATGCAGGACCAAAGGCTTCAAGGCCTCGCTCAGTCGTAAATTCTTTTGGTGCTGGAAGTACTACAATTGCCACATTCATTTGTTGGCTAAAGTTTGGATTGGTAATAGGGGTTAAGGTGTCCATGTCTAAGCAGCATATTAAATCAGGAATAGTGACATCGACTTCTTCGTTCAGCCTGCTTACCAAGTTCTCATTCTTCACTTCAATATGATAACGGTTACTTACATACTCGCCTGTACCGTCAATATAGACATCTCCTAAAGTAAAACCATCTTGAGTTTTAAAGCTAAACTCAGTGACTATGCCTCTAAATGCCACATATCCTTCACCGTGATTAGCTATTTCATCTGCGATATCTTTATTTTGTTCTTTTGCTTTGCGATAGGCTTGGCCAATGGCTAAGGATTTAGATATTGTGCCTTTAATGACAGCATCTTTAACTTGTTCAATAGGCATTGCGTGATCGATAGCTGCAATGTCATTGCGGCTTATCATTGATAAGGCTCGCACAACGCTTTCTGCACGTAAATCATCGATGACATTCTCACAGATAAAGCACTCACCGAATTCGTTTGCAGTGACGATAGGCGCTGCTGGAATGTCATTAAAGTAATAAGTAGAGTGGGTGATTTCAGGAACGGCGCGGCCAGCAACATCGGCATCGATGATATAACCATTAGCCATTGCGGCAACGTAAAAGGAGATCGCGGTATTAGAGCCGCCAAGTTCGCAACATATAGTGCCGTAAAATTCATCACCAGTGTATTGCTCTAGGCGTTTAAATGCAGTCATTATTGATGATTTATCAGCTTTTGGAAGACGTTTATATTGCAGCTCTTCTTCCTCTGACATTGGCGTTAGTGCGCCAAGCATATAAGGAGTGCAGATATTCTTGCCTGCAGGGACATTTTCTACACTAATAAGATTAAAGGTTTTACCTGCCTCGAGCGCTTTATCAATATAGTGAAAACCTTCATCTAGCTCACCACCTCCGCCAGTGCCAAGAATTGCGCAGCCGTGTAATATGTCAGATAAGTCTAATCGAGTCAGTGTTTTCATCATTTACATCTCTTAAGCTTAGGTTTGCTCTGGAATTTTAATCTGTGTTATCTGAAGTTATTTTAATAATCACTGCAAAAATATGTGTTCAAATTTAAGCGTTACACAAAACAATCATCGCGATATCTCACCTCATGTGAGCGTTTTTTTTGCAAAGGCTTTCATTAAAAAGTAATAAGCCGGCACAGTGACGATTATGGCGTCACATACTTCAATGCTTGTCAGAGTTAAGTGACCTTTATTGACTAATATTGAGGTAAGTATGCCGATCCCCCATGCCATGACAGCGCAATAGTTAAAGGTGGGTAAACTGGTTAATTGTGTAAGTTGATAAACTTGCTGATGACGAAGCAGGAAAAAGTCCACTACGTAAATTGCAGCAACTGGGGTAAAGATTATTGATAAGCTAAATAAAAAGTCGGTGAAATTTTCCAGTAAATTAAATGAAGCAATCCCAGTGCCTAGCACCCCAGCGCATACAATAATCTTCCATTCCTTCCAATGAGCATTCATCGCATTAATACCTAATGCTGCACTATAAAGGTTAACCACGTTTGTCACCCAACTCGACATAATTAGCAGTACAAAAGCTAAGGCACCAATGCCGAGCGTTAACATGACTTGTAATATGTCGCTTTGTTGCACGGCTAACCCTGCAATTGCAGCGGCGACATAAACAAATGTGTTGAGTAATAAAAAGGGCAGGAAAGAAGCGACGACGGTATCGGTTTTTGTTTTAGCAAAACGGGTAAAGTCAGGCATTAACACAACACTGACAATAAAACTTCCTACAACAGCAGATACCGCTTCACCGAAAGTCAATGAAATGGTGTCCATTTGTTGATTAATACTCTCGGCAGGGCTCAATGAGTAACCGAAACTTTTATAAAGCATGTAACTGATTAAGATAAACAACACTGGCACAAACAAGCTTGAGACTTTCTCTATCAATGAGAAACCCCAAATAGTGGTAAGTGTTATAAGGATGCCGGACGAAATATCGAGTACCCAAATAGGGACTGTAAAGTTAAACATCTGCAGTATTAGCGTTTGCGATACTTCGCTAAACAAATTGATGTTAACGCCATACCAACCCAGCAATGACAACACGAATGCTAAGCTGAGTAAGTTAGCTCCCTTAGTGCCAAATACAAATTTCATTGTCATGCATGATGTTAAACGGTTATGCATGCCAACTAACCCTGTCACCACACCGAGTACTGACAGAATCAGACCGCCAATCAAAAAAGCGTAAATACTTTGCTCTAGTCCTAATTCTCCGCCAAGCTCTATGCCTGTAATGAGGCCTGGCACCGCAAAGGCGAGTCCTCCATTAATCATCCCAATGCGAATACCGCCCACGGTTTTATGTTGTGGTACAGGGCGAGTAGCATAATCATCAAATATGTCATCTCTGTGTGATTGAGATGAGTCTGGTTGCGATGAATTAGCTAGATCATTGGTGTGTGATGATTGCTTTACTGACATGAACCCTCAACAGGCCTCTAATGAGGCCTTTGGTTTATTGAACAATTTATTTAATAAGTAAGTTATTTAACGAGCGACTTATTTAACAAGTACTAGATTAAAAGTTATATATTGCTTCAATACCATAGGTACGAGGTTTATTTGGCATACGTGCTAAGTCTGTCACACCGTCACCGAAAAAGAAGATGTCTTCAATAGTGCGCTCATCGGTTAAGTTATTAACATATAGCTGTACTGTCCAATCATCTGACTGTAAGCCGATGCCAGCATTAATCGAGGTAAAGGTAGAAGACGTCACATCTGGGATTTCAATATCAAAGTATTGTGGCCCTTGAACCTGAATATCAGCTCGTGAAACGATTGACCAATTAGCACCGATAGGGAACAAGTGATTAGCAGACAAGCTGTATGTATATTCTGGTACCCATACTTGCGAGTAGCCTTCAAGTTCAGGTTTGTCAGTAAATTCCTTAATTTCAGAATCGATTAAACCTGCATTAAATCGAACATCTAGGTTTTCAGTAGCCGCCCAACCAAGTTCAATTTCTGCACCTTTTGTTAGTACGTCGTCAATGGCTAAGTTTTCAAGGGTAAAGGTATCAACATTAAACTGGGTTATTTGTGCATCTGATTGCGAAATCATAAACACAGCGCCGTTTAAAGTGACCTTATTTGAAAACAGCGTGGTTTTAAAACCTGCTTCATAACTGTCTGACACTTCTTGATTAAATACGCGGTTAATGCCTTCTGCGGGTTCATTGAAACCGCCACTTCTAAATCCTTTAGAATATCCGGTATATAACAATAAGTCTGGGTTCATTTGATATGCCAAAGTGAATTTTGGCTGCCATTCACTAAAGGTATCTTCTGCGAAGGTATCCACGGGATTATTGGGATCGTAAGACTCGCGCTTATCATTGTCGTAACGCAGCGCCGCAGTTAACTCAAGTTTGTCAGTAATGTCATAGTTAATTTGACCAGAAAGAGCCCATGCTTTACTACTGTTTTTATCAGCAATGGTTAAGTAAATCATATCGTCGGTAAAATCATCTCTATCAAGTGGCACGTCTCCTAAAAAATCATCAAAGAAATTAATAGTGTTATCGCGCTCTTTATCTTGATAAAAAGCTGACACTGCCCACCTTAGTCTTTGATCGCTTTGAGAAGTAAACCGAGACTCTACCGTTAATGATTTAACGTCATTTAAGCCTTCGGTGCCAAAAGGCGCTCGAAAGAAGTCATCTTCATCTATAAAGGTTGGGTCTGCCGAATAGTCTCCATCATAAAAGTGAGTGTTTTCACTGCTGCTATAGGCAGTAATAAAGTCGAACGTACCTAAATCATAATGCTGAGTTAATTTAGCACTGACTTCATATACATCGCGTTGATCGTTATTTCTGATATTTTGCGAAGTTGGAATATCAAAATCTTCAGAAGTATCTTCAGTCACGCCTTGATAATAAGCAAAACCAGCATCACTGGTGGTGTATCGGCCGCGAAGGTTTAATGTTGTATCGTCAAACAAGTCAAATTCTAACTGAGCAAATACTGAGTCTTCAGATAAGTAATCTGCTTGTTCATCTAAAAATGCATTATCAATTAATCCATCAGAGCTTTTGGTATAACCGCCAACACGGAAGAATGCGCTGCTATCATCATTTAACGCACCAGACACGACACCATTTAAATTGTAAGTGTTGCCATTACCGTAAGAGCCTTTTAATGTGCCTTCTAATTCATCAGTCGGTTTTTTGGTGGTCACGATAACCGCGCCGCCAATTGCCCCTTTACCGTACAGCGCGCCTTGTGCTCCGCGCATCACTTCAATACGTTCAATATCGACTAAATCTTGGTTAATAAACTCTAAGTCAGGTGCTGTAACTCCATCAACCACAAATGCTAAAGGGGCATCGCCCACTTGAGGGGTAATCAGTCCACGAATGGTAATTCTGGCTAACCCAGGGCGGAAGTTATCAAGTTGGCTTAAATTAGGTGTTAAATCAGCCACATCACGGAAGTTTTCAATACGCTGATTTTGGATCATGTCGCCACTGAATGCGGTCACAGAATCAGGTACATTTTGCAGTGTCTCTACACGACCACGAGCACTAATTTGAATTCGTTCAATACCGGCTTCTGCATTCGTTATTTGTTGCTGTTCATCTGCAGCATAAGCCGAAGTGACGAGCGAGAAACTGATCGCAGTTGCTAAAATTGATTTTGCAAAAATGTGACGATGGCTAGTGTTCATGTAGTTGCCCTCATAGGCTTATATGCATAATTATGTAGATATTGTGCATGTGTGTGATCCGTTATAACCATTGTGGCGCTTTGCTGAAAAATAATATTTTGTAATGCTATTTAAATGCAGTAAAAAATTATCGCTTTGAGATAAAACTAACGAAATTTTGCAAACAAATGAGGGATAATCCAGTATAGGCAAAGCAAATGCAGGCTTAGGTTTCTGAAAATGAAAAAGAAAGTAAAAATTGATAGCTACAATAAGAAGATTTTGGCGACACTTCATCTTGAAGGGGATCTGACGAATATCGAATTAGCTGAAAAAGTCAGCTTATCGCCGAGTGCATGTTTTCAAAGAGTCAAAGCACTAAAAGAAGCAGGTTACTTTCGAACGTTTCATGCTGATGTGAATTTAGAGCAAATATGTGAACATGTTATGGCGTACGTAGAATTCACTTTACACGATAATAGTGCACCGTCTCGTCGTCGCTTTGTGAGTGCAATTCAAGAAATTCCAGAGTTTATGGACTGTATGCAATTGAGCGGAGATATTGATTACATGTCGTTAAGTTGCTTTCCTAATATCAAAAAACTCAATGATATCTGTACAGAATTATCTGACCGCTCCGAGTTAAGTATTAAAAATATCAAAACTCGCATTGTGTTAGAGCGCAGCAAATGGTTTTTAGGCTACCCATTAGGCAGTTTAAAATGGTTAGATGACACACCTCAAGAAGCAGATTCTATCTAAATAGGCTATTTATTTTTGCAACTAGAGCAAATAACGTTCGAAACATATTTAGCGCCATTAAACTCATACCGATAGATAAAGTGACTTCTGACGACAAGCAGGTATTTACGCACTTTATAAACACAATAGTTATTCACTGTAGATTGTTTCTAAATATAAATAGTTGGATAAATTTCGATATGAAACTCAATTTATTGAGACTGTTTATTTAGCTAATTTTCTTTCGGGAAATAAAAAAGACCTTTGATCCATTCTATGATCAAAGGTCTTTTTATGTTTAAGGCAAGTTAGCCATTACTGAATGTATCAGCACTGCTTTGTTCTTGAGTGATATCAGCTGCGATGATTTTCATCGCATTCGTCAGTTTGGTTAACTGAGCTGACGTAATCGTGTAGGGCGGGGTGATGTATATAACATTGTCAAAAGGTCTAATCCAAACGCCAAGCTCAATAAATGCTTTCTGCAGTGCTCCGGTATTAATCGCACTGTCCATTTCAATCACGCCAACAGAGCCAAGCACTCGAACATCTTTTACATGCTCATAATCAATTGCTTCAGCAAGCTCTTGCTTCATTTGCGATTCAATATCGGTTACTTGCTGCTGCCAATTGCTTGTTTGTAAAATCTGTAAACTTGCATCCGCAGCGGCGCATGCGAGTGGGTTCCCCATAAAGGTCGGTCCATGCATAAACACGCCAGCAGGAGAGTCACTTATTCCTTTAGCCACTTCGTCACTACAAATCGTTGCTGCAAGGCTAATGTACCCACCTGTTAACGCTTTGCCCAAACATAAAATATCAGCTTCGATATTGGCATATTCATAGGCAAACAGTTTACCTATGCGGCCAAAACCAGTGGCGATTTCGTCTAAAATTAACAACACTTGGTATTTATCGCATAGGCCGCGCAAAGCAACTAAGTATTCGGCTGAGTAAAAGTGCATACCGCCAGCGGCTTGCATAATCGGTTCAATGATAATTGCGGCAATGTGTTGATGGTTAGTTTTTAATATTGCTTCTAAGGCATCAGTATCACCATTGACTAGTGCCTGATTAAAAGCTGATTGCGGTGCAGGAGCAAATAATTGCTCAGTGACCGCATTGCCAAACATAGTGTGCATACCATTATCAGGATCGCAGACACTCATGGCTGCGAAAGTATCGCCATGATAACCACGTTTCACGGTAAGCAATTGTTGTTTTAATGGCTGGTTTTTACCTTGCCAATATTGCATCGCCATCTTCATGGCAACTTCTACTGCAATGGAGCCAGAATCTGCTAAAAATACTTTAGTCAGATTAGGACTGGTCATTTCTACAAGGCGTTTACACAAATTAACTGCAGGTGCGTGGGTAATACCGCCAAACATCACATGGCTTAATGTGGTTAATTGATACTGCATGGCTTCGATAATTTCAGGGCGATTATAGCCATGAATACAAGCCCACCAAGAGCTAGTGCCATCAACAACCACTTGACCATCAGATAAGGTTAACTCACAGCCGTCAGCAGATTGGACTCCCGTGACTTTTGCGGCGTGGCTCATGGAAGTATAAGGGTGCCAAATATGCTGTTTATCGAAGTCAAAGTCGATGGTTGAGGCTGAATGTTGAAAATCTTTATTGTTCATATTTTAACCGTTAGTCAAGGTGTGTTGCTTGCTAGCATTGACAGTTTAAACGCTGAAGGTATCCTAACCCAATATAAAGTGAATACAAAATGAATAAAAAAGGATTAATCATGTCATCGTCAGCGATCCGTCACGACTGGACCAAAGCAGAAATTGAAGCGTTATTTGCTTTACCAATGAATGATTTATTGTTTAAAGCTCACAGTATTCACCGTGAATCTTTTGATCCTAACGAAGTGCAAATTAGTCGCTTATTGTCGATTAAGACCGGTGCTTGCCCAGAAGATTGTAAATACTGTCCGCAAAGTGCACGCTACGATACCGGTCTTGAAAAAGAACGTTTACTCGAAATCGAGAAAGTTATCACTGAAGCGAAAAGTGCCAAAGCTGCTGGCGCATCACGCTTCTGTATGGGAGCCGCTTGGCGTAACCCGCGTGAACGTGACATGCCTTATTTAACTCAAATGGTGAAAGATGTTCGCGCCTTAGGCATGGAAACCTGCATGACCTTAGGCATGTTGTCATCAGAGCAAGCAGACGAGTTAGCCAGTGCAGGTCTTGATTACTACAACCATAATTTAGATACCTCGCCTGAGTACTATGGCGATGTTATTACCACGCGTACTTATCAAAATCGTATCGATACCTTATCTAATGTTCGCGCATCAGGCATGAAAGTGTGTTCAGGTGGCATTGTCGGCATGGGAGAAAAAGCAACCGATCGTGCAGGTTTACTGCAACAGCTCGCTAACCTTGAACAACATCCTGACTCTGTACCAATTAACATGCTGGTTAAAGTGGCGGGAACGCCGTTTGAAAAAATTGATGATTTAGATCCGCTTGAATTTGTCCGCACTATTGCTGTTGCACGAATTATCATGCCTAAATCACGAGTTCGCTTATCAGCTGGACGCGAGAACATGACTGATGAATTACAATCTATGTGTTTCTTCGCTGGCGCCAACTCAATCTTCTATGGTTGCAAGTTACTGACAACGCCAAACCCAGAAGAAAACGACGATATGACTCTATTCAAGCGTTTAGGTTTGCATCCTGAACAAGGTCCATCGGCAGATATTGAATCAGACAGCGCCTTGTTAGCAAAAGCGAACGCTAAAAAAGATAAAGCGACTCAACAGTTCTTTGATGCGGGCGCTATCTAGTCGTTAAAGGCAGTGATTATGGGCAGTCATCCTATTTTAGATAAAATCAGCCAACGTATGCACAAGCTAGAAAACGATGGCTTGCTCAGACAACGTAAGTTGTCAAAGGCTGATAAAAATCAACACATTATCGACTTTAGCCATAATGACTACCTTGGCTTAGCCAATGCCGCTGAAATGGTTGATGCTGTTACGCAAGGGGCAACAATCTACGGCGTTGGCAGTAAGGCATCGCCTTTAGTTTCAGGTTATAGCCAAGCTCATTTGCAACTAGAACAAAGACTGTGCGAGCTGACAGGCCATGAAGCAGGGCTTTTATTTTGCTCAGGTTTCAGTGCCAATCAAGCGCTAGTCAAAACACTATTTGACGCTAATGATGTGGTGATTGCCGATAAGCTCATTCATGCATCAGTGATTGATGGCGTAAAAGATAGTGGGGCAGTCTTTAGACGCTATAAACACAATGATCTTGACCACGCCGAGCAACAGCTTAAGCGAAATCCTAATAGCGTGTTAATGACAGAAAGCGTTTTTAGTATGGATGGTGATACAGCGCCATTATTTGAACTAAAGCGTTTGTGTGAGCAATATAATAGTTGGCTTGTGGTTGATGATGCCCATGGTTTTGGTGTCCCTCAAACTCCAAAAGACAACTCTCAGCAACACAAGCCTGAACAAGATAAGAGTCAGCAATTCAGCTCCCAGCAAAACAACTCTCAACAAAACAGCTTTCAGCAAACTCATTCTCAACAAAAAAAGAGACTGTGCGACATTCAAGTGGTGACATTTGGTAAAGCGCTTGGTTGCCAAGGGGCTGCGATTCTTGGCCCTAAGGCCGTTATTGATTTTATGGTGGCGCAATCTCGCCAATATATATACTCAACCGCCTTATCGCCAGCAAGTGCTTATTTAGCATTAACTGCGGTCAATTTAACTCAGTCGCAGCCACATAGGCTTGAAGCGCTTAATGCTAATATTGGCGCATTTAGACAAGCTTGTATTAAACACAATATTGCAATTACCGACTCCACCACTGCAATTCAACCAGTGATCATTGGTGATAGTGATAAAACATTACTGATTGCGAGTAAATTGTATGATGCAGGTTTTGCAGTTGGTGCCATCAGGCCACCGACGGTTCCTGCTGGTCAAGCAAGACTGCGTATCACGATTAATGCGCAGCATAATAAAAACGACATCGCTCAATTGGTCGACGTATTGGCAGCCTTAATTTAATTTTTTTAAGCATACTTCTATCAAAAAGTATCGCTTAGCTATCTTTTCGAGAGCGTGAATGAACTCAAATAACCCTGTGGCAGTAAAGTTTTCTCAGGCAGCGTCAACCTATAAACAGCATGATGTGTTGCAGCGGATAACCGCTGAAAAATTATTAAGTCACATCCCGCTAAAGGGCGATATTGTCGATATTGGTAGTGGCCCAGGAACTGACTTTTCCTCGGTTAACAACAAACACCAAGGCATTGCTACTGTGACTGCCATTGATTTATCAGAACCGATGCTAGCGGTGGTGAATCAGTCATTCCCATCTTATAAAACCTTGTGCGCTGATGCTGTGAGCTTGCCAATAATTGAACAGCAATTTGACGGCTTATATTCAAACCTTGTATTGCAATGGTGTGATGACTTACAAGCTGTATTTAGCGAGTTTCATCGAGTACTAAAACCTACTGCACCGTGTTTAATCAGTATTGTCAGTCGTGGCAGTTTGCCTGAGCTTGAAACTTTAGGCTTGGGACATAATACCTTTCGTTCAGTTGAAGAAATAACAGCAGAAATCGATAGCCAATATTGGCAAGTTGATAGCGTAGATGAATGCAGTGAATCTTTGTATTTTAATGATTTACGAGCACTGCTTTATTCAATAAAAGGGGTTGGGGCATCGGTAAAGTCGTATCAAGAGCCTTCATTACAAAAGCCTTCAATACAAGCGCGTTCGCTTCAAAGCTGTTCACCAATAGAGCGGGTAACGCTTCGTGGGCGTCAAGATTGGCTAGCACTAAAGCAACATGCTGAAACCTTGCGACAAGCTAAAGGCATTCCCTTAACTTATCAAATTACTTATTTGCAGCTAACAAAAAAATAAAGGTTAATCGCAATGATTTATTTCATCACAGGTACAGACACCGATAGCGGTAAAACCTTAGTTTCGTCAGCGTTATTGCACAGCGCTAAAGGGAATAAAATGGGCGTTAAGCCCATTGCATCAGGCTGTGAGCAAACTGAAAATGGCCTGAGAAATAGCGATGCATTAGCTTTGATTGCTGAGTCAAATATCAAGCTTGAATATCACCAAATCAACCCAGTTGCATTTAAGCCAGCTATTGCGCCTCATATTGCTGCTATGCAACAAGGCGTGATGTTAACCGCTCAAGGTGTTGTAGACACCTTACCATTAACAGAGCTGGCTAATGCTGATTTTGCCTTAATCGAAGGTGCTGGAGGCTGGCGCTTACCACTTGGTAATGGAGAATACTTATCAGACAGTGTTAAGTTGCTGGCAATGCAGCAGCAAGTCGGAATCATTTTGGTCGTAGGAATGAAATTAGGCTGCCTTAACCACGCTTTATTAACTCAAGAAGCCATATTGTCTGATGGATTAAAAATCGTTGGCTGGGTAGCCAACCAAGTCGATCCAGATATGGCATATCAAGATGAAAACCTCGCAACATTAAAACAAATGATGAGCTCTGATTTTCTTGGTTATGTGGCTCATTTATCGAATCCAAACGCAAAGCAAGCTGCTCAATTTATTAATTTCTAATCTAGCATTCAAACAATTTCAGTTTAAAAATTTGTCACGTTATATCCATCGGGCTTAATACGCCTGTTTGGTGTAAGCCCGCAACATGGGTATATATTTGGGTTGTTTTTACATCATTATGGCCAAGTAGTTCTAGTACGGTTCTTATATCATGGCCGCGTCTAAGTAAGTTGGTTGCAAAAGAATGTCTGAAAGTGTGCGCGGTTACCCGCTTGGTAATTGATGTTTTGCTAACTGCTTTTTGTAAAGCTTTTCTAAATGTTGTTGGATCAATGTGATGTCTGCAAATATAGCCATCTACGGGGTGCAAAGCGCAATGAATCGATGGAAAAACATACTGCCAATGGAATAGCTTGGCACTAGTGCCAAACTTTTTTATTAGGCTAGCAGGTAACGAAGCCATACCTAATCCCTTTGATAAATCTGTTAAGTGAGTTTGGCGTACGTGATTAAATTGCTTATCAATTAACTCATTTGCCATTTGCGGTAAAATGCACACTCGATCTTTTTTACCTTTTCCTCGGTAAATAAATAGGGACTGATTTTGAGTATCGATATCTTTTATGCGCAAGCTCAGAGCCTCAGTAAGACGAAGTCCAGCACCATAAAGTAAGATCCCCAATAGTTTATATTTTCCTGTTAACTGTTCAATAATTAACTTCGCCTCTGAATCGTCAAGTACCTGAGGAATTCTGCTGGGTGGTTTTGCATAGGGGAATTGCAAATCATCGGTGTTAATTGCAAGTACATGTTTGAATGCAAAAACAAGTGCGCATAGTGCCTGTTGTTGGGTACTGGAAGATACTTGCTTTATGTTGGCAAGAAAAGTCAGAAATTGTTCAATATGTGATGGGGTAATTTCTTTGGCCGAGGAAAATTTAAAGTGTCTAATAAAGTATCGGTTCCAATACAAATATGACTTCTCTGTTTGGTAGCTAACCTCAGCTTGGGTTAAGAGATGGAGAAATGGCGTTTGATGTTCTCTATTTAGCACTTTGCATTCAAACTTGAACTTTGCATTGATAACAAGGCGAATTGACGCACCAATAGCTAGCCTATTGTAAGTGAATTCAACGCAGTTAGCGGTGTAAAGGGCTGTTTGAAACCTATTTATTATCCCAAGCTGAGGTTAACGATAATGACGTACTCTTATTTGTTCTCTAATTGCGCCTAAATAGCCTGCATTCTTCATAAATTCGCCTGCTTTTACTTATAGCTGTATATTTATACAGTTATAATGGTTTTAGGCTGATTTATGTATTCTTCGGTCAAAAATTACCCATAAGTTGTAGGAGTAATTAAGACTGAACTTTTGTAAAGCTATAATTATATTGATATTTTTCAGAGTGAAATTTGATAAATATTTTTTAAATACATTTTGCTCGCTTTGTTTTGGCATTATTGAAATTTAAAGTGCTTTACATCAATAAGATAGCAAATGTAGGATGTTATTAATCAATAACTTAAACGGCCGACATTGAATGATGCGCCGTTGAATAAGCTGTTAAGTTTCTAGGGATAGATATGAGTTACGACGAACATGATGCCGCAATGGATGATTTTTATGATCGTATGAGTGAAGAGCTTTATCCTGATCATAAAGAGCAAGCTATTGATGAATTCATTGAAGAAAGAATGCAGTCATATTATTTAAAACATCCTCATCTAATAGAAGCTCCGATTGTTAGTTATCATCACGCAAATGAGCTTTTACAAATATCTCCTCGCTCAGCGTTAATTATGTACACAACAGCAATCGAACTATTCTTAAAAGTTGTTTTGTTAAAGCCTGTCCTATACGGCATGGTGCATAACGAAAGTGTGGCAGAACTAATTGTTGGATCTACTATTGGTCAATCTGGTTTTGCTAGATATAACAAATTACTAAATGTACTGTGTTCACATGCCGCCGATATTGAGTTATCGGATATCAAAGGTATGAATGGAAAGCCAATTTTGTCGGAAGCCGAGGATGTTCAAAAAATTAGAAATAAAGTGGTTCATCAAGGCTATGTTTGTACTGTAAATGAAATGGGGTTGGCAAAAAACATTTCATCTCTAATTCTTACAGAGGTTGTTGAACCTGTATTAAATAACTTAAACTTGGTTATTAGTACAATAGATTCAAGGTTTTGCGTAATCAAGGCCTAACAAGAGATTAAACAAGGACAAAAAACAGTTGGCTTTTTGTTCACTCCGTTCACTTATTTTAGCCAACAATTTTTTGCCTGTTAATTAGGCGTTATGTCTTCTTCGTGGAATGAGTGTATGTCTATAGAAATAGTGAAACATCAAGTTAAGCTTTTTGTTAGTTCTTCAACCCCTGAAGTTATGGGTATTAAAGGTGCTTGGGGAGTTGGTAAAACGTATAGTTGGAAAAAGTACTTATCTGAATATAAGTTTGATGATGCTATAGCGTTGCCTAGATATTCATATGTTTCGTTATTCGGTATTAATTCTTTAGATGCTTTTAAATATGCCATTTTTGAAAATACCGTAAAAAGAGATTTGATCGGTACTGAGGCAAGTATTGAAACGTTTAAAGAAAATACAACAGGAATAGCAGACTCTCTAACAAGAAAATCTTATAACATTTTCAGGAATGCGCCATTAATCAAAAATTTCAGCTCGACAATCGAATCACTATCATTTCTATCTATTACGGAAACTCTCATATGCATTGATGATTTGGAGAGGAAAGGGAAAGGTCTAGACATTAAAGACTTACTAGGCTTAATCTCATTACTAAAAGAGCAAAAGAAATGCAAAATTGTCATTTTGTTAAATGACGGTGAAGATGGCTTAGATGATTATTTTAAATACCGAGAAAAAGTTATTGATTTAGAACTGGAGTTTTCTCCTACGGCTCGCGAGTGTGCTGCGGTTGCTTTTGAAGGGGATTCTTATGAAGCAAAGAGTTTAAGAACTCTTTCTGAAAAACTTGAAATAAAGAATATTCGAGTATTAAAGAAAATAGAAAGGCTTGTTTCAATTGCTACTCCAATTCTGAAAGGACTGGAAGTAGAAGTAACGCATCAAGTTATTCATTCCTTGGTACTATTTTCATGGGCTTATTATTGTTCCAAAGGGAATGATAAAGTTCCTAGCTTTGATTTTGTCACTAGAACATCATATAGCTCATACGGCATTGGTGGTAAGAAGGAAGAGGATGAACAAACTAAAAAGTGGAAAGTCCTTTTGCATGAATACGGATACGGTATTACCGATGAGTTGGATCTTGTCTTAGCCAAAGCCGTAGAAACAGGTTATATAGTGGAAGGGGAGCTCAGAGCAAAGTCTGAGGTTAAAAACTCTCAAATATTAGCGTCCAAATCTGAAAATTCGTTTACTAAAGCTTGGGAGCTATACCATCATAATTTTGATAATAATCAAGGTGAAGTTGTTGAAGCCCTTTTTGAAAGCTTAGTTGCAAATGCTAAGCATATTTCCCCCATGAACTTAAATGGTACAGTTACTCTTTTTAGGGAGCTTGGTGAAGATAAAAAGGCTAGTGTTGCAATAGATAAATATATTGAAAGTAGAAAAGATACACCCAACCTATTTAATCTTAATGACTTTATGAGTAATCCATTCTCTAGTGATGTAACAGATTTAGAAATTAGAGAAAAATTTGAAGGTAAATTTAAGGAATACGTCATTGATGAATCTGCTAAATCTGTTTTGGCTCGGGTTTCAAAGCAGAATGGCTGGAATGATAAAGATATAACTATTTTAGGTGATACTTCTATAGATGGGTTTTATGAAATATTTAAAGAAACAAAAGGCATTGATTTATCCCTTTATGTTGAAAGCTGTTTGAAACTAGGTAATTACGCCTCCAAAGACGGAGAACCTAGTTCTTTGTTAACTAATTCCGTTTCCGCATTAAAGAAAATTGCGGCAGAAAGTGAAATCAACAAGCGGAGAGTTAAGAAATTCGGTATCGATATTGATATAAATAATTAGGTCATGCGGACTGAAGACATAACAAGAAAATCAACAAGGACACGTAACAGTTGGCTACGTTTCGCTTCGCTACACAATTTTAGCCAACCATTACTTAGCCTGTTATTTAGGCGTTATGTTTTACAATCTGCAATATTTAAAAATTAGGATTTTATGAGTTCAACAAAATATATTTTAGCCATTCTACTTACACCATTTTTCCCGTTTTGGTTTTATTTTAATCACCATGAGGCAAGCCTTTCAAATAATCAGGTTGATTGGGGAGCATTTGGAAGTTACATGGGCGGAGTTACTGGTCCTATAGTAGCTGCGATTACTTTATTATTTTTAATTGACTCATATCGTAAGCAGAGTAAACAGTCAGCTTTACAAATATTTCTGACTTTACTTAAAGATCATGTTGAATATGTAATGGGGTATACAACTCAATATTCTAAATCTTATAAAGGTCATGATTACTTAGATTGGCTTTGGAATGTAATAAAAAATTCGCAGGAGCCTGAATTAATTGATCGTATAAAGAAAAACTATGGTGAAATTCAGCCTTTGGTGATGAGTATCCAGTTGCTAATAGAGTTGATCGATCGTGAGCCAACATTTAATAAAAGTGAAAAAAGCTTATATGTTTTACAAATATATTCACGCCTGACATCAGTTGAAATGAAGTTGTTTCTAGCTTCAGCGTTAATTGATGATAAATCTAAATGCCAGCTTAAAAAATATGAATATGAGCAGTGTCGGATAATTAGCTGTCCTGATGATGAAAATTGGCTGTTGGATAGATTTCTACATGAAATAAAAACATAACAAGGCATTTAAATGGAACAAAAACAGTGGGTTACGTTTCGCTTCGCTACACATTTTAACCCACTATTTTTGTCCGCTTAATGCGGCGTTAGTGTTTAAGGAATGTACGTGAAACCTGGATGGTTATTTTTAGTACTTTTGGTTGCTTTTAGTGCTGAAGCTGAAATAAATTTAGTGAAAGTAAAAGGCTACGATGTTGAATATGAAATTAAAGGAAGCGGGAAGCGGATAGTTTTCCTCGAAGCTGGAGGTTCTGCTGGGTTATCTGATTGGAATCCAGTCTTTGAAACTCTAGCTCAAAAAACCAAAGTTATTCGCTATTCAAGAATTGGGAATGGTGGTTCTGAGAAAATTAAAAAGAATTACACTTCCGAAGAATATGCCGAAGAAGCATCTTTGCTTCTTGATGTTTTAGAAATAGATCAACCAGTCGTTTACGTAGCTCATTCTTATGGGGCATATATCGCAAGGCGCTTTGCGTCAACGTACCCTGAAAAAGTATCAGCCTTAATGCTGATAGAGCCAGCTTCAGAGCATGATGTTGATATAATGCGTAAAATTGATTTAGAGTTAGCTGAAAAAGAAATCGCCCAAGTAAAGCTAGATGATCTTGCAAATGGTATGTCTAATAATTATCTAGATTTTTGGTCAAAACGTCCATTACCAGATTACCCCCAAATTCCAGATATCCCAGTAACTGTAATAGTCTCAACAAAAAAATTTGCAGCCCCCCCAATTCTATTTTTCACTGATAAAGCTCGCGATATGTGGGGACAATTGCACTCGGACTGGGTAAATACTTTTCCACAGGGCAAAGCAGTCTTAACAAATAAAAGTTATCACTATCCGCAAAATGATGAACCAGAAATGGTTGTTGCAGAAGTAGCTGAACTGTTGTCCCGTATTAAACCCTAACAAGAGCATTAAGGAATGGACGCAAAACACTTGGCTTACGTTCGTTCCTCACTAATTTTAGCCAAGTATTTATGCGCCCCTTATGCTGGCGTTAGTATGCCAGGAGGTAGTATGAGAATCCTCATATTAGTGTTTATTGCATGGTCGAGTATTGCATATGCTGATGACTGCCGTTTTGAGTCGGAGCAAGCTAGATATTATGTAAACAATGCTTCCGAAGATGCTGACTTAGCCTTCGATAAGTCAGGAGTTTCATTTATATCTGTAGCTAATGGCATTGCTCCTGCACGTCCTGCATTTGACGATATTGAGATGACTGTTTGCGTAGTATTGGAAACTAAGTGGGAAACTTTGTGGGTTGGTGCTGATAGTTCAGTTTGTGGGTCCTCAAATGATTTAATAACCAAGGCGTTTTCCTATGCAGAGGCATTCAACAAGAGAATGCTTGAGCTTGCTTCAACTAGTGAGTCATATAAGTGTGCCGATGAGCTGCAGGCATACTAACAAGGCGCTGCAGGCGGATCGCAATTCAGTTGGCTGTTGCGAGTGCCTCGCGGATTTTAGCCAACTGAATTGCTTCCGCTGAGCAGGGCGTTATGTTGCTTGCTGAATATTGTCCGTAAGTAAATCTAGTCAATTCAAAAGGGAGCATCGTTAAATGGATGTTGCGTTGTACTCAGCGATCTTATTGGCTGTAGTATTAATTTTGGTGAGCATTACCGATCCAAGATTTAAGAAAAGAGATACTATGTTTGTCTCGATCGTCTGCATAAGTGCGCCAATTATAGGGCTAATTGAACGCTTCACTAATTTATGGATTTCTATAGCTATAATGACTTTGATGCTTTTCTGGGTGATTTCTTCTAGATTAAAACAAGGTTTCGCAACATAACAAGGCACTGTAGGCGGATTTCAGCTAGCCCGGCTGCGCTCGTGCCTCGCGGATTATAGCCGGGCAGTCTGCTCCCGCTAAGTGGAGCGTTAGGTGTTTATCGAACATGGAAGTAATCGAGAGAGTTGAGATACTCGAAAATGATCAATTGATAGTGGTTTTGGCTAGTGGCGGAGACCCTAGCTACCAATATATTTATCGTGAAGCTGCTGAAGTAAATTGGGACAACAATCTAAAAGCATTTAAATCTCCACCACCCAGAGAGTGGAGTCATTCTGATTGGTTTCATCACATCATCAAAGTCGCAAAGAATTGCAGTATTAATTTAAGTTTAAATAATGAAACAACATGGGTTAATATTCCAAACAATGTTAAAGAACAAATGCTTGTGCGTAAAAACACCTAACAAGCGCATTAAGCACGGGACTGCTAACAGTTTGCTCGGTTCCGCTACGCTGCACATTTTAGCAAACTATTAATCAGCCCCTTATGCGGGCGTTATAACCCTTTATGAAAAAGTTGATTGTTCTTACATTATGCTTTTTTTCATATTTCACTTTTGCGAGTGATGATGTGAAGATTCGAGCAGATCTAGAGTTTATTACAAACACAAATGTGGAATCTGGAAAGCTTTGTTTCGGAGATAGTGAGTGCACAACATACTCAACTTTTTATCTGTTCAACACTAGAGTCCATAACGTCATTTTAGGGGATGTGGTTGATGGTTCATTTAAAGTGATTTACGGACAACACGCATTAATTGAACAGGATATTACTGATGTTGTTTTGACTCTGAAAAAACTAGACGAAAATAATCAATTTGGTGCTCTATACCAAGTTGTAAGTATTGAGTAGGCGGGTTATAACAAGTCATTCAAGCAGGACAATGCTAACAGTTTTCTCGGTTTCGCTTCGCTACACATTTTAGCCCCAATTGTCGTAAATCTTCAATTATTAGGCCGTCATATTCGGCATCATATAGCCTATATTTTACAATTTATTATCGGTTGAATCGAAAATGATTAGACAGTACAAATCAGAGGATATCGAGTTAATTCTCGATATTTGGCTTAAAGCATCAATACAAGCTCATGATTTTGTCGCAGCAGAGTTTTGGGAATCTCAAGTCTCAAATATGCGTGAAATCTACATCCCAGCATCGAAGACTTATGTATTCGAAAATGAAGGTTATGTCACTGGCTTCTACTCGTTATATGAAAACCTGTTAGCTGCGATTTTTGTTTCGCCTGAACATCAAGGTCGAGGTATTGGTAAGCGATTAATTGCACATGCAAAAGGACAATGTTCGGAATTGACTTTAAACGTATACAAAGACAATGAAGCAACTTATCAATTCTATTTATCACAAGGTTTTAAGGTAGATAATGAGCATGTTTGCGAGCATACTGGTTGTGCTGAGTACGCTATGAGTATGAACACATAACAAGAGACTATGGTGCTAAATAAAGCATAGCTAGCCCAACTCACTAGGGCCCTCTATGTTTTAACGTTTGGTGCGTTTGCTAAGTTGATGTCCGTTAAAATAGTCGATAAAGAGTGGCATTTATTTATCGATTCAAATACAGATATTCCCACTAGGGCTTATGACGTAATCATTCCAAGTGAATTGTTAGAAAGTGGACTTGCTCTGTATTTAGGTGATATTTTTCATGAAAGTGCTAGGGGGATAACACAGAGGTTATTCGCTTAAATAAAAAGTTACTCCTCTTTATCTTGCTAGCATTTTGATCTCAGTTATTTTTCAAGTAATAAGTTACCCGATTCCCTTCACGTAATAAAAATAACGACTTCTCTATCAAATCGAGATATTTATACATTTTAAAATCGAAAACCATTATATTTACCTGTTTTGCATTCATCTTTAAACAGATAAAACCACACTGAAATAGTCTAATAAACCTCATTAATCACTGTTGATAACTTATACAAACCTTTGCTTGCTGTGTTAGAAAATTGAACATACACTGTTATTAAAGTGTAACTTCAATATCTTGCTGTTTTTTTTGTGTTTTTATGTTCAATAAAGCAGCAGATTTAAAGCGATAACCATAAAGGATTTAGGTATAGATATGGCAACCTCTTTCACACCCAAGGTACTTTCGTTAGCAGTGATTATCGCTGCGGCAACATTGTCAGGCTGTGAAAAGCCAGAGCCAAAAATTACGCCTAAACTAGTGGTGGTTGAGCAAGTGAACACTGCAACTGTGCCCTTATTTGGTAACTATGTTGGGGTAACTCAAGCGTCATTAGATGTTGAGGTTCGGGCGCGTGTCGACGGTTTTGTACAAGATAAAAGCTTTATTGAAGGCAGTGCGATTAAAGAAGGGGCATTACTTTATAGCATTGATAATCGTCCTTATTTAGCCGTTGTTAACAGATTAAAAGCTAACGTTGAGTCACAGCAATCAGTGCTAGATAAATCCAAGCGAGACGTTGAGCGCTTAAAGCCTCTTTATGAGCAAGACGCCACCAGTCAGCTTGATTTTGATAATGCGATTTCGGTGCTTTCTCAAGCGAGGTCAAGCCTTGCCGCCAGTAAAGCAGAGCTAGAAGAAGCTGAACTTGAACTTAGCTATACCCAAATTACCTCGCCAATTTCAGGTCTGGTGAGTCGTTCTGAAGTTGATATCGGCGCATTAGTCGGTAGCAGTGGTCAATCATTATTAACCCGAGTGAAACAAGTCGACCCTATTTACGTGACCTTTAATATGTCAGCCCTTGATTACCTCAACGCTCGCCGACGTATGACAAGCTATAGCGAACAACAAGAAGCCGAAGCTGAAGGTAAAGCTGTAGAGGGATTTGTAACCATTACACTGCCAGATAACAGTGAGTATCGTTTTTTAGGGGATGTTGGTTTTACTGACCCATCAGTTAACCCTGAAACGGGTACATTCCAAGTAAGAGCTGAATTACCAAACCCAGATAGAGAGTTACTTCCAGGTCAGTACACCAATGTTCGTATTAAACTAAATGAAGTTAATAACGCGATTGTTATCCCGCAAAAGGCCACTCAAGTTGAGCAAGGCGGGGTATATGTCATGGTGGTGCTGCCTGACAATAAAGTGGAGCGTCGCTTTATTGTGATTGAGCATCAAGGCCAAATGGGCGTGGTGGTCAAAAGCGGACTAAAAGCGGGAGAACTGGTGATTGTTGAAGGTATGCATCGTGTGCGTCATGGTCAATTAGCTGAGCCATTAACTGCGGATGAGTACCTTAAAAGAGAAGATGTAATTCTTAAAGAACAAGCGCTTAAGCAACAGGAGCAAGAACAAGAACAGGAGCAAAAATAATGGCTCAGTTCTTTGTTAATCGACCTGTTTATGCGTGCGTAATTTCTATTGTCATCGTGCTACTAGGCTTAATTGCCATGTTTCAGCTGCCGATTGATCAATATCCGTATATTACGCCGCCACAGGTAAAAGTGTCAGCATCATACCCAGGTGCAACATCAACTACAGCTGCTGAATCGGTTGCCACCCCACTTGAGCAAGAGCTTAACGGCTTGCCCAATATGATTTACATGAGTTCAAAAAGCACCAACTCTGGTAGCGCCAATGTCACTATTACGTTTGACGTGGGTACGAATCCAGATCTCGCTGCTGTTGATGTGCAAAACTCTACCCAGCAAGCGACTGGTAGTTTGCCCATTGATGTACAAACAGAAGGGGTATCGGTATCTAAAGAAGCCTCAGTAGAGTTATTAAAGCTTGCTCTAACCTCAAGTGATGAACGCTTTGATGAGATTTATTTAAGCAATTACGGCACCATAAATATTGAATCGGCGCTTAAGCGAATTCCTGGCGTTGGCCGAGTACGTAATACTGGTGCACGAAGTTATTCGATGCGAGTTTGGTTAAGACCCGATACGATGGCTGGTTATGGTTTAACCACTGCGGATGTGATTAACGCAGTAAAAGCACAAAACAAAGAATCTCCAGCGGGTTCAATTGGCTCTCAGCCAAATAGTGACTCATTGAGCATGACACTGCCAATCACAGCAGCAGGGCGTATGAGCAGTGTGCCGCAATTTAAAGAAATTATTGTTCGAGCCAATAATGATGGTTCTATCATTCGTTTACGTGACATTGCGAAGATTGAGTTAGGCTCTTCCTCTTATACCTTACAATCTCAGCTTAATGGCGCTAATGCGACTATTTTACAGGTTTACCTATTGCCTGGTGCTAATGCATTACAGGTCACCAAAAACGTTAAAGCCGAGATGGCAAAACTTGCCGAAAAATTCCCTCAAGGCATGAATTGGGAAGTGTTTTTTGATGCTTCGGTATTTATTGAAAACTCCATTGATGAAGTGGTTAAAACATTGGTGGAAGCACTGATATTAGTGATTCTGGTGGTGTATTTGTTTTTACAAAATGTGCGTGCGACGTTAATCCCGGCCATTGCCGTGCCAGTGTCGCTAATCGGCACTCTGGCCGCTATGTTAGCGTTTGGGTTTACCATTAACACAGTGAGTCTTTTAGCTTTAGTACTTGCCATTGGTATTGTGGTTGATGATGCAATTGTGGTGGTCGAGAACGTTGAGCGATTAATGAATGAAAATGGTTTATCGCCAGCAGAAGCAACTCGTTCAGCCATGAAAGAACTGTCGGGCGCGTTAGTTGCTACCAGTTTAGTGTTGGCTGCTGTATTTGTTCCAGTGTCATTCTTATCTGGGATCACCGGCATTATGTACCGCGAGTTTGCTGTGGCAATTACTGTCGCTGTTCTCATTTCAACCGTTGTTGCGCTGACATTATCTCCTGCATTGTGTGCTTTGTTATTAAGACCGGGTGATAAACCCACCTCAGGTTTTTTCAAATGGATGAACGATAAGCTTGATATCAGCACGACCAAATATACTGCGTTGGTGGCGTTAACCACTAAGCATGCGAAACGCAGTTATTTGTTGTTTGCCTTAATGGTCGGTGGTGTTTACTTCATCATGTCGACGCTGCCATCAAGCTTTATGCCTGATGAAGACCAAGGTCGTTTCTTTATTGACATGACCTTACCTGATGGCGCAACCGTTAATCGCTCACAAGCTGTGCTTAAAAAAGCCGAAGCCTATGTGTTATCCCATCCTGCCATTGCTTATTCATTTACCCTTGCAGGGGAAAATAAACGTTCAGGTTCTAACCAAGCAAACGGCCAGTTTGAGGTGATTTTAAAACCTTGGGTTGATAGAGCCGAAAGTGATGCAACTGTGCAAAAGGTCATGAAAGATATTCGTCTTTCGCTACATAACATTTTAGAAGCAGAGTTTAATCTGTATTTACCATCTGCAGTACCGGGGCTTGGTAATGGTTCTGGGGTTGAAATGGAGTTACAAGATACTTCTGGGACGAACTTTAAAGGCTTAATGGAAACCGCGGATGAATTGGTTGAAGCACTGAAGCTACAACCTGAAATTGCCTCTGCGAGTTTGTCTTTGCAGAGCGCGATTCCGCAGCTACATCTTACCGTTGATGAAGCGAAAGCCATGGCAATTGGGGTGAATGTGGCTGATATTTACAGCACGATTAAAACTTTTACTGATTCATCGACGGTAAATGACTTTAATTTATTCGGCCGTGTTTATCGGGTAAAAGTACAGGCTGAAGAGCAGTACCGTCAATTCCCTGAGCAAATAAAAGATTACTACGTTCGCTCAAATACGGGGGCAATGGTGCCAATTGGGGTGCTGGCAAAATATGACTATACGGTAGGTCCTGCAGCAGTTACGCACTATAACTTGTTCAGTAGTGCCTCGATTAATGCAACCCCAGCTCAAGGTTACGCATCGGGTGATGTGATTAAGGCCATTGAACGAGTGGCTAAACCTATGTTGCCTATTGAGTTTAGTTACGAGTGGACTGGGATTACTTATCAAGAAGTGCAATCTGCCAATCAAACGAGCATTGCAGTTTCGTTAGCGATGCTGTTTGTATTCTTATTTTTAGCTGCTTTATATGAGAGTTGGACTATTCCCATAGCTGTACTGTTGATTGCGCCAATTGCGATGTTAGGTGCGTCATTGGGGACATTAGTTAGTGGCATGGAAAGTAACTTGTTTTTCCAGGTGGCATTTATTGCGCTTATTGGTATGGCTGCTAAAAACTCAATTTTGATTGTTGAATTTGCCAACCAGTTACATAACGACGGTAAGAGTAGACTTGATGCGGCTTTAGAGGCTGCTACCATGCGCTTTAGGCCTATTTTAATGACCTCGATGGCATTTATTCTTGGGGTATTACCATTAGTACTATCCGTTGGGCCTGGGGCTGTGAGTCGTCAAAGTATTTCTATTCCGATTTTGTGCGGTATGATTTTCGCCACCTCGATTGGTATTGTGATGGTGCCGCTATTTTTTGTGACTACAGCAGGTTGGCTTAAATCAAAAGTGTCAGCCAAAACGGTTGTATCAAGCACAACGCCAGAAACCGTTAAGGAGGCAGAATAATGTCTAGTTATCAACTTAACTCTTTGTCTCTTGAGCGTTTTGCTACTGTGCTTAATAGCAAAGTACTGAGAAAGTCTTATCCAATAGGGCATCATTTAACCTATAAGTTTGGCAGCGCTTTGCAAGCGATAAGTTTTAGTGTGCTGTTATCAAGCTGTGCTATGGGTCCTGAATATGAAAGGCCAGTGCTGGAAATCCCTGAGCAATATCATGATGACCTAGCCCAAGAGTCGCAAACAAACTTGGGTTTATCTAAATGGAAAGAATTTTATTTAGACCCAGAGCTTCAAGTGCTTATTTCTCATGCATTATCGCAAAATTTAGATTTAGAGACTGTGCGCTCTCGATTAATTGCTGCTCGTTCTAAAGTTACTGTGACTGATGCAGCCCTGTATCCATCATTAGGGCTTGAAGCTGGCGCTGAACGCTCAATTGATAGTGCAATAACCAGTACTGATCCTGACCATGGTAATGAGTTTACGCTGGATGGCGTTGTATCTTGGGAACTTGATATTTGGGGAGCGAATAGACGCAGAAGTGAAGCTGAATATGCCAATTTTATCTCGGCTCAAGATTCGTTAAACCTAGCAGTTATCAGCCTTATTAGTGATGTGGCTAGTCGCTACTATGAATGGTTAGATATCGAGCAACGCTATCAAATAGCCTTAAATACTGTTGAAATTCGTTTAAAAGAACGTGACTTGTCTCGTTTGCGTAAGAAGAACGGGGTTATTTCAGGCTTACAGGTGCGTCAAGCTGAAGTGGAATATCAAAGCGCTAAAGTGACCTTGCCCGATCTAGATTTTGAAAGAAAAGCTAAATCAAACCAGCTGAAAATATTACTAGGGGAGTTTAATTATCCGTTAGAGGTAAAAACTGGCACTGAGTTATTAGAAGATATTCAGTTATTTCCCACTACTTTTGCTGTTGGTGTGCCGTCACAAATGTTATCACAGCGTCCTGATGTCAAAGCAGCAGAGCAAGCACTCATAGCTGCTAACGCTAATGTGGGTGTAGCAAAAACAGCTTTCTTTCCACAGTTCACGATTAGCGGTAGTTACGGCACCGAAACGGATGATCTTAGCAGCATATTTGACAGCCAAGGCGTGACTTGGTCTCTATTGGGGGGCATTACTGCGCCGATTTTCAATGCTGGCAGTATTTCCGCACAATATGAGATTGCTAAGCAAGAATATAAACAGGCTAATCTAGCTTATCGTAGCATCGTGCTTCGGGCATACTTTGAAGTCAATGATGCGATGAATAGCTTTAGGCGCTCAGAGCTTGCTATTGAAGCGCAGCAAGATTTGGTAGCAGCTTCAAAAGAATACACGCGTTTGGCTATGCTGAGGTATCGTAATGGGGTATCGAGCTCGTTAGATTTAATGGATGCTCAGCGAAGCTTGTTTAACGCAGAATTAACCTTGAGCCAAGTTAGACGCGACCGTTTATTATCAATGATCACCCTTTACCGTTCATTGGGAGGAGGTGTATTGACTGAGCAAGAGCTAAAAGATGTTCATAGCGTTAATCTTGAGAAACAGTCAGTTGATGGTTCACAGAGCACTGACTGATTAAGGTGTTAACTTATCAGTATTAGTTTTTAATAAACAATGATGACAATAAAAAGAGCTAACAGGCTAAATTCTGTTAGCTCTTTTTTTGCATTCTTCATCCATTATAAAATCATTTTAGTTTATCCATTGCATTTTTAGGCTGGCTCTAGGTTCTCATTAAGGCATTTCATCTGTTTACCGTTAACCCCTCAATATTTTTTGTTGGACTTTAGGATACATTTTGATGCAAATGTTGTCCTATCCCGCTGTTTTGGTTTCAATTAAATAAACATTAGCAATCTATGTTTTTACATTTATTAAACAGTGGCGAAGAAAATTCTTGAGATTCATCGCTACACACTCATATTGGGATCGTGATCGCTATGTGAAAAAATCTTCATGGTAGACTCCTGCGCCATTAAAGATGAGATTAATTCCTATTAAGGTTTAATTAAGGATAGCGTTGATGAAACCACTTTCAGTTAAATTAATTAGTGCTGCAATTGCTGCTGCATTATCGCCTCAGGTCGTTGCAGAGACTCAAGAAGTCGTATCCAAAGAAGAAATTAAACAATCTATCTCAAACTTCCATGAAGTGATTGTTGTTTCAGGTTCTCGTATGGAACAGACGCTTGATCAAGTTGCTGGCTCTGTTGTGGTTATTGATGAAGAAGCTATTGCCCGCAATATGAGCACTGATTTTTCAACTTTGTTCCGCAATGAAGCGGCTGTTGATGTTAAAGGCGGAGCAGGTAAACCAAGCTCGGTGACTATCCGTGGTATTGGTGGCAACCGTGTCATGATGGTGAAGGATGGCGTTCGTGTAAATAACCAATATGCTTCACCATTAGGTCCTGGTGCTGAAGGTACAGGCCGTGGTTTAACTGAAGTAGAAGGCTTAAAGCAAGTCGAAGTTTTAAAAGCTGCAGCATCAACTATGTACGGTTCAGATGCACTTGGCGGTGTATTAGTGATGACATCAAAAGATGCTGATGACTATTTACGAGGCGAAGATTACTACTTCTCAGCTAATGCGGGTTACACCGGCATGAATGATGAGTATAGTGCAGGTTTTACCAGTGCGTTTTCTGCAGGTAATTTTGATAACTTAGTGACGTATCAACGTCGTGAAGGTGAAGAGCAACAAAACTACAGTGAAACACTTCCTGATAGTGATTTGGTGACAGATAGCTTCTTAATTAAAAGTAAATATCACTTCAATGATGACACTAACTTGCAGTTAACTGTTGATTATATGAATCAGCAGCTTGACCGCTGGGAAAACACATTTGATAGTGCAGGAAATAGCTCTATTGACTATGATCGTCAAACACAATCATTAAACACTTCGCTACGTTTACGCTCTACTAAAGACCGAGTAATTCACGACAATGTCGATTTCGTTTTGTATTACGGTAAAACAGATCAAAGTGAGAAGCGTGATTACTACAATGGTGCTAACGGTGAGGCTCGTGATATTTATGAGCACAGAGATTACCAGTTTGATGAATACCGTGTAGGTTTTGCCAGTACTTTTAGCAAATCTTTATCCCTAACGGGTCATGACCACAACATTATTTATGGTGTGGATGTTGAGCAATCAGAAATGAGCCGTCCACGTGATTACCAAGTGATGGATGACAATGGTAACTGGGCACCATCAGATACTGATACTTTTTCATTTGCTGATACTAAAAGCCTACGTGTTGGTGCTTTCATTCAAGATGACATCACCTTTTATGATGGCAAGTTAAATGCCATTTTAGGTTTGCGTTACGATTACTTTAAAAACACGCCAGATCAAAACCAAGCTGAAGAAGCGGGCCGCGACCCAGCTGATTTTGAAGAAATGAGTGATGGTTTTTGGTCACCTAAATTAGGCCTTGTTTACCACATGACGCCGAACGTCAATGTGTATGCTCAGTACGCTTACGGTTACAAAATGCCTACGCCAGATCAAAAATGGGGTGAGCTTGAAGTTAAAGATGGCAAAATGCCATTCCCAGTAATGATCCAAGCGAACTACGATTTAGAGTCTGAATCAAGCCATACTATCGAGGTGGGTGTACGTGGTCATCACGGCGATACTCAATACGAATTCACCACTTTCTATACTCAAGCAAATGACTATATCGACTGGGAGTTTGTTGGCTGTGGCGGGCCTTTAGGTTGTGTACTTCCACAATCACTTGAATACCAATACACAAACTTTGATGAAGTGACTTTGTATGGTGCTGAAGCGTCATTTAGTCAGTGGCTGAGTGACGAGATCGAAATTTGGGGTAACATTGCTTACACTCATGGCGAAGATCAAAACGGTGATTACTTAAATTCAGTTAGCCCGCTTAAAGGTAATGTGGGTGTAAATTACTATACATACCTTGCCAATACCGAAATGGACTTTGGTTTAACAGTGCGTTTTGCTGACAGTATGGATCGCACTACTGATTTAGATATTTTCCCGGGTAATATTCCTGGAATGGATTTCAATGAAGTATTTAATACCGCAGGTTACGCAGTCTTTGATGTCACGGCTAACTTTGTTTTAAGTGAAAACTGGTCAGTACGCTCAGGGGTATTCAACGTGTTTGACACTGAGTACATCGATTATGCTGATGTTGCTGGTCAATCAAAATTCCTGATGTCCAACTTAGGTGTGACTGAAGAAACTTATAGCCAACCTGGACGTTACTTCAGCGTTAAATTGAACTACACGTTTTAAGTGATGGTGATTTGATATCTGTTATCACTATTTCCACTTAATCAACTGGTAATAGTTCAAAAAAGCCTTAAATTCTATTTGAATTTAAGGCTTTTTTATTGTCGCTAGGTTTTTACCGCCTAAGTTAAAACGAAGAAGCTTATTTGATATAGCTTAAGCGTTAACTTGTTTAATCTAAGTAGCTACTCAAGTCACTGCCGACAGGGATAACGACTTCTTGCTGCTTGCCATGGAATAAATAGGCTTCTTTATCGCCGACCAAGGTTAAAGTATCACCACGTCGCCAAAGTGCTGTACCTTCCTGAATACCAATCACTGGCGTAATAGGGTCAACTAAGGTGAACTCAAGTAATCGTTGTGCTCGAGTTTCGCCATTATGACCAGGTGCTTGATAGTTGGTGTAGTGCGGGTTTAGTTGAAATGGAAGCAGTTTAAGGCCCGTAAAGGATGCAGGTTCAACAATTGGCATATCGTTTGTGGTACGAATACTTAAACCTGTGATGTTAGAACCTGCGCTCCAACCAATATAGGGCTTACCATTAGTGACTTGTTCATTGATTAAATGGATTAGGTCGTAGCGATAAAGTTCGTTTAATAGCTGGAAAGTATTACCACCGCCAACTAAAATTCCATCTGCGTCTTTTATGGCTTGTTTCGGGTCACTGTATTGATGAATGCTACTGACTTCAATATTCAGTGGTGACAAACCTTCGGTGACCATTGCAAGGTATTTATCATAGTCAACACTCACGCCTGCGTAGGGAATAAACACCCATTTTTTAGCATGGGTTGTCAGTGGTTTGATGTAATCAATGGCATGGGCTAAATAAGCGGTATTGCCTTCACGAGAACTGCTTAACATCAATGCATTCATAGCCATGTAAATATCCTTAACTGGTTAATTATTAACTTCTTATTCTGGTATACACCGATATTAACAAAGATTAATCGCTTTCCATAACTTAACTAATGACTTGGGCGTAAATGAGTGTAAATTTTAAGTTTAGATTAATGCAAGCTACCTAGACTCTGCGACAAACAAGCGACACATTCAGGTTAGGTAAGGCTTGCTGTGATATTTTTTTCAAAGTAGTCGACATTTTATGTCTATTTTTGACATTCGACCCTTGAAAAACAATTTTTAGGACATATTATGTCGTTAAGTGTTCATCGATTGTTTGATTAAGACAGACGAAAAAAATGTAAACAGTACCGCGATTAACGCGAACTGATGGGTTCAATATTTAAGTTTAAAGCGGCATCTGTGCCAGATAGGAGTTGTAATGTTACGTATTATGTTATTGATTGGAACTAACTTAGCGATTTTGCTAGTAGCTTCAATTGTTATGTCTCTACTTGGAGTGAGCACTTCAAGCATGAGCGGGTTATTAATTTTTGCTGCAATGTTTGGTTTTGGTGGTGCATTCATCAGTTTAGCGATTTCTAAGTGGATGGCTAAAAAGACCATGGGTTGTGAGGTTATTACATCACCACGTGATAACACTGAACGTTGGTTGGTTGACACCGTTGCTCGTCAAGCAGAGCAAGCTGGTATCAAAATGCCAGAAGTGGCGATTTACCAATCACCAGAAATGAATGCTTTTGCCACTGGCCCAAGCAAAGACAATGCATTGGTCGCGGTAAGTTCTGGTCTACTTTATGGTATGACTCAAGACGAAATAGAAGGCGTGCTAGCGCACGAAGTTAGCCACGTTGCCAATGGCGATATGGTGACACTGACCCTAATTCAAGGCGTGGTAAACACCTTCGTTATCTTTGCTGCCCGTGTTGTAGCAGGTATCGTGAACAACGTAGTAGCTAACAACAGTGAAGACGGTGAAGGCCTAGGTATGTTTGCTTATATGGCGGTTGTTTTCGTCATGGACATGTTATTTGGTATTTTAGCGTCAATGATTGTGGCTTACTTCTCACGTATTCGTGAATTTAAAGCTGATGAAGGTGCTGCGAAACTAGCCGGAAAGCACAAAATGATTGCTGCATTAGAGCGCTTAAAAACGGGCCCTGAAGCAGGCGCAATGCCAGCACAAATGTCAGCACTAGGTATTAATGGTAAAGGTTCAATGGCTGAATTCTTAATGAGCCATCCACCTCTTGATAAGCGTATTAGCGCTCTTAAGAACAGCTAATATCTTAATATGATTAACAAAAGGAGCCTTGTGGCTCCTTTTTTATTGCTTTCTTTTTACTCTTGAACGAGTAGAATAACCTCGACTTTAATATTGCGGATACAAAGAGTGACGCATATTAGGGGGTTGGTGCAGTTGTTAGTTGTTAGTTATTAGTGGTTACTTTTGCTGTTGCTAAAATAACCAGTGTTAGCTAAGTTTATAACTGAGCCATAAATGTCGTGCTGATAACCGATATCGAAGAAAGCCACTTGATGAGAGCTTTCTCGAATATCACAAATGGAGGGTATTATAGTGAGCAATAAAATTCTTGTAGCATTGTTTGCAGCAGCTCTTGCTGTACTAACTTTGTCATCAAATGCTTTTGCCGCAGATGAAAATCTTGCTGATTTCCACGCTGAGATGGGTGGTTGTGAAAGCTGTCACGCTGACGGCGAGCCTTCAGCAGATGGTGAGTATGAGTTCGAACAGTGTCAAAGCTGTCACGGAACACTTGCTGAAATGGACGATAATCACGCACCGCATGATGGAATGCTAATGTGTGCAGATTGTCACGCACCACATGACATGAATGTTGGCGATGTACCAACATGTGATAGCTGTCATGATGATGGGCGTTCTGCTCAGTAGTTTCGATAACTTGATTGCTATTTTTCATCGATGCTGATTATGAGTACGATGCAAAAAAGTTTAAAAAAGCGCCGTTGATGTTGGCGCTTTTTTTATGGCTTTAAATACAGTTTGTCGTCAAACTTTAATTTGAAGTTCAAAATATTCTCAAAATTACTCTCTTTTTGTACCTCTAAAGAGGTATTTATAATCGTTTGTTTTCAATGGTTTGCGCAAACTTGGTGCGAAATGGTGCACTTATGTTGCACAGTTCTTAGTGCTTCTCTTTTACTTTTTTGTTAAATCCTCGTTAAATCATCACCTTAGTAATTGGCACAACTTTTGCGATGTTATTGACATAAAATTTTGTCAGTAAAGGGAAGTTGCATGTCTAATATCCAATCTAGTTGTGCTTATTGTGGAGTTGGCTGTGGCGTTACTATCTCACCGAAATCAAACTCTTTAAACTCAAGTTCGCTAAATGCTGGTTCTCAAAAATCAACTGCATTTAATGCAAATTTTGAGTTGATTGGCGATCAAGCCCATCCAGCCAATAAAGGTCAGCTTTGTGCAAAAGGCGAACGACTCATCGAGAGTCTGGTTCGGCCTAATACTTTGCGCTACCCCAAATTAAAATCAGGCAAACCAGTTTCTTGGGATGCAGCGCTGAATACAGTGGCAGAGACTTTTAAGCAAACAATTGCAGAACATGGGCCAGATTCAGTAGCCTTTTACCTTTCAGGCCAATTGCTGACTGAAGACTACTATGTTGCAAATAAACTGGCCAAAGGCTTTATTGGTACTGCCAATGTAGATACAAATTCGCGTTTATGTATGTCTTCGGCGGTTAGTGGACATATGCGCGCCTTCGGCGAAGATGTGGTGCCAGGTTGTTATGAAGATTTTGAACTTGCCGATGTGATTGTATTAGTCGGTGCCAATAGCGCTTGGACTCACCCAGTGCTATTCCAGCGTATGATAAAAACCCGTGAACAGCGTGGCACAAAAATCGTTGTGATTGATCCTGCTAAAACCGCGACTTCAAGTCAGGCAGATTTACATTTACAAATTGCCCCAGGTACTGACAGTTTACTATTTAATGGTTTGCTGCAGTTTATTGTCGATAATGATGCTGCTGATACCGATTACATTGCGGCGCATACTCAAGATATTGAAGCTGTGCTGACTGAACTGTCACACGATAAGCAACAATTTGAAGTGGATAATCTAGCCACTTCATTGGGGTTATCAACCAGTGAGTTGCTGCATTTTTACCAATTATTCATTGGAAATGAAAAAGTAATGACAGCCAGTTGTCAGGGGGTAAATCAGTCGGTTTTAGGAACTGATACCACCAATGCGATGATCAATTGCCATTTAGCATTAGCACATATCGGTAAGCCTGGTAGCGGCTTCTTTTCTCTCACAGGACAACCCAATGCAATGGGGGGCCGCGAAGTCGGTGGTTTAGCTACGCAGCTTGCTTGTCATATGGGCTTTACTGATGCTGAACGTCAATTGCTTGCTGACTTTTGGCATACCGATGATAAGAGCGGTGTTATTGCTAAAGAAAAAGGTTTAACCGCTGTTGAGCTTTTTGATGCCATGGCTGAAGGAAAAATTAAAGCGGTATGGATTATGGGAACTAACCCGTTAGTGTCGCTACCTAATACTGCTAAAATTCAGCAGGCATTCGATGCTTGTCCTTTTGTAGTGGTATCTGATATTACTCAAGATGCAGCAACGGCCAAACAAGCGGATATTTTGTTGCCTGCATTAGGTTGGTCAGAAAAGTGCGGCACTGTGACCAATAGTGAAAGAGTCATTACTCGCCAGCGTGGTTTTATCCCAACAAAAGGTGAGGCTAAAGCTGATTGGTGGGCACTTGCTGAAGTTGCTAAATTAATGGGCTTTGAAAATGAATTTGATTTTAAAAATAGCGCTGCAGTATTTAAGGAATTTGCACAATTATCAAAAGCCGTAAAAAGCCGTTTTCCTGAAAAACAATTCGACTTAACTGGCATGAGTGATTTAACGAATGAGCAATATGATGGTTTAAAGCCGACTCAATGGCCTGTGGCAGATACCTCACAACTAGGTCAATCGAATCAAAGAGTTTATCAAAATGGCTTATTCTCAACCCCAAGCCAAAAAGCGCAATTTATAACCACTGCACATTCAACAGCAGTTAGTATGGCCACTGAAGTTGTTAATCAGCATCAAATTAAATTAAACAGTGGTCGCAGCCGCGATCAATGGCACACCATGACACGTACTGGTCATATTGCCAGTCTTCGCGCCAGTATTCCTGAGCCATTCATTGCAATGCACCCGTTAAAAATCAAGCAACTTGATTTACAAAATGGTGACTTGGTCAGTTTTGAAACTGAAGTTGATGATGCCGAAACTGTTAGTAGAAAAGTTGCTGCTGCCAGAGTTGTTTCTGATGAGAATCAAGCTCCAGATATTGCGTTTATGCCAATGCATTGGTCGTCGCAATTTTCAGTTGGCGATGGGGTTAATCAGGCTTTAAACAGCGATGTTGACCCAGTATCAAAGCAACCTGCTTTTAAGTGTCAAACCGTTAGCATTTCAAAAGTTTATGCCGCACTGCAAGGGGTTATTTTTGGTGAGCATGACCCTGAATTTAATGGAACTTGCTGGAACGTGCAGCAGTCATTATCACAAGGCGAGTGTTTTCACATTGCTTTTAGTGATGCAGAGCAAGGTTTTGGGTTCCAATCGACGCTTTATTCTCTTAAATGGACCATCAGTTTATTCAGTAAGCAACTTATTCATGTGCAATGCAATATTCATAAAGGTCTGCTGGTATCGCTAAAATTGTTAAGCGAACAACAGGTTGAAGTGGCGCTTGAACCTATGCACTTGCTTATTGGAAAAGAAGTCGATACTGCCTTAATGCAGCAATTGCATCAGTTAATCAAAGCAGGTAACAGCCCACTTATTTGTGCATGTACAGGCGTTACGGAAGCTAAAATTCAAGATGCTATGCTGCAAAAACTCGACAACACCGTATTTAATAAACGCAGCGCAACAGACAATATTTCAATTAACCAAGCTGACTTTAATGCAGCACTTAGTGAAACTCAGGCAGAACTTGGATGCGGAAAACAATGCGGCAGTTGTTATAGTGAAGTCGTCCAATGTGCCAATGATATTTGGTTAGTTGGGCTTGAAGATATGGCTATTGAAACCAAAAATTCTGAAAATGAAACGAAAACGCCAGCGGTAGCCACTCAAAACACTGAAGTAAAAGCAAAACCAGAAAACACCAAGAAAAGTCCGACAAAATCTACACAAGAGGAGGTGGCGTGATGAGCCATTCATTTAATAAGTTAGTTAACTTTAATCAGGCCATAACCTCTTTAAACCAAGCGGATGAAAATCAATTAGGCGCAGGTGAAGTTGAAATTGTTGGAGCAGGTTGTGGACAACTGGATTTGATGACGATTAAAGCAGCGCGCATTGTTTCTCAAGCCGAAGCGCTGGTGTATGACAGCCTAGTCAGTAGCGATATTCTTTCTCTAGTGTCACCAGAGTGTCAACGCCATTTTGTTGGTAAACGTTGCGGTCAACCTAGCTATAAACAAGATGATATTAATGCTTTGCTGGCAAAGCTTGCGCTACAAGGGTTAAAGGTTGTGCGTTTAAAAGGTGGCGACCCACATATTTTTGGCCGCGGAGCTGAAGAGTCTATTTACCTTGCTAAAAAAGGGGTAGTGAGTCGATTTACTCCCGGAGTAACAGCAGCATTGGGCTGTGCATCTACCACAGGTATTCCTTTAACGTATCGTGGCACCGCGCGTTCAGTCACCTTAGTAACAGGTACACGGTTTATTAGTGAAGGTAATCATCAAGCGCCAACTCAATGGAAAGCCTTGCTTGCTGCAGAATCAACCTTAGTTTTTTATATGGGCAAAGAACAAGCCACGGCAATTTCAGCAGGTTTACTGGCGGTGGATGCACCTGCTCAACTTCCTGTGGCATTTGTAACCAACGGTGGTAGACCGAATCAGTTAGTGACGTTCGCTAATGTGAGCAACATGGCTGACAAAGCACAAACCATTAAAGATAGTGGTCCGACACTGATTATTATTGGGGAAGTTGTTGCCGTTGGCCAAGAGTTAACAGCGCTACTTGAAGATATTGACACTCACTCTGCTGATGCCAATTTAGCGAACAACAATTTGGCTGATTACCATCTAGACGAGGTCGTAAATGGTTGAACAACATGATGAAGCCATGCTGACAGCCGAAGACTTTGATACCCGAAAATTAGTTAAAACCTTGGGGAAAGGGATTAAAGGCAGTCGCAGCTTAAATTTTGCAGAGGCGTCACATTTAATCACAGCTTTTGCTAAAGGTGATGTCACTAATAGCCAAATGGCAGCAGCAATGATGTTGATGCGTGTTCGTGGTGAATCCATTGAAGAATTGGCGGGCGTCGCTGCAGGGCTAAAAAAGTTAGTCCCAACTCAATGGCAATCAATTAAAGCTGATATCGACTGGCCAGTTTACGCGGGTAAGCGCGAGCAATTACCATGGTTATTATTAGCCGCTAAAACACTCGCGAAAAATGGCAAAACCATTATCTTACATGGTGATAGTCAATCCTTGCCTCATCGTCGACATGTTGAAGCTTTTATTTCTGCGCTAGATATTCCACGCTGTTTTACCGCAGAACAAGCGAAATCCAACTTAGCGTCTTCTGGGGTTATCTACGTTAATTCTGCTGATATTGTTCCTGTACTTAATGATTGTCGCTGCTTACACCAAGAATTGGGGCTTCGAAGTTTAATTCAAATGTCAGTTCGTTGTATTAATCCAACTAATGCTGCATTTAGTTTACGCAGCTATTTTCATCCCGGTTTAGATAAGCAGCACCAACAAGTAGCAATGTTGCTGGCTGCACAACAAGTACCTAATGGAACTGAAAAACCTGCCAATATTGCCATTTTTAAAGGTTTGCAGGGTGAAACAGAGATTAACCCGAGAGTGACCACTCAGTTAAGCTTGCTGCGTTTTAGTGCTAACGGTACTCAGTTTACTTCTAAAACTGAGCAGTTGGACATGCCCACACAGCTTGAGGCTTTTGTTGGTGCAAAAGTAGGGCAGTCTGATTTGCCTGCATACTTACTTGCACAGTTGTGGCGCGGTGTTGATATTAACGAAACCGAACTGACAGATTTACAGTTGCAGCAAGCCATTAGCAGTATTATTGCAACAATGGCCTTAGTGTACGCCTTGTTATCACCTTCGTTAACCATTGAAAAGGCAATTGAAAGAGCCAATAAAGACTGGCTTCTTCGCAATAATAGCGCCTCTTTTAAAGATGACTTAAGCCAAACTGGTGAGACGTTTATGAACTCTTATCAAGCGGATGCTAATGTTTGTGAGCAGCGCCCATGAAGTTATTGATTTCAGGAGTTTTAGCGAATTTAATATCGTGTTTTTTAACCATAACGTTCGGAGCTAATTCATGGTTAATTTAGTTTATCGTGACCCTTCGTTTAAAAATGAAGATTTGTTTGTTGATTGTATGTCTGAACTGAGTTCTGTTGAGCCTTGTGTCGAGATGAGCTCACTAAGTCAGTTAGAACGCCAAGCCATGAAAGGTAATGGTTTGTGCTTGGTGTTTTTTACTGAAGCGCTACAACCGATGCAACAAGTTTTTATTGAGCGATTACTAGCAAGTACTGCATTGCCAATAATCGTTAATGCTTACGCTTGGGACGAGAGTCATCTTGAGAACCTATTAAAGTGTGGTCGAGTCACTTTTGTGCCAGAGAAAATGACTCCTAAGCGATTAAATTCATTAGTCGGCTTAGCAAAAATTCGCTTTAACAGTGCGTCTAATATGCTTGAAAAGGTCAAGCTACTTGATGCCAAATGTACAGGTTTAAAACTCATGTCTAAGGCCAAGTCAATGCTACAAAGACAAGGTATTTCTGAATCACAAGCTCATGAATTAATTCAAAAACAGGCGATGGATAGAAGTATTAGTCTTGCTGATATGGCGCAGCAGATCATTTCTGCCGCGCAACAACTTGAGGCAAAGAAGATGCATCAGTTTGGTGCAACTGCTCCTGCGGTGAACAAGGAAGCCTAAGCGTATATATTTCACATGACTTTAAGTATTTAATTATCAGTGAGTTACATTATTTATCGGGTTGGCATAGTCGATGCAATATGTAAATACATGTAGTGAGACATTTATCCAAGATTAAAGGCTAGCGATTTTTTGATGAATATGAGGGTTTTACTTAAGGCAATGGCGTCTTAGTCACACTCATAAAGATTTGTTAGTCAGTGAAAGTTTTTTCAGTTTATATTTTAAAAATTTGAATCATAGGCAATGGCGCCATCTCTGTTAATCCAGAGATTGGCGCCTTTTTGTTTTTTAGTATTCAAAAAAATAAAGGAGCCTACGATGGCTAATTCAACAGGAACGTCGAATTCAACGAAAGTAACGAGTGCAAAACCAAAGCTTGTTGTGATCGGAAATGGCATGGTCGGGCACCATTTTATTGAACAGTTATGTAGTCAAGGCTTACAAAATCAATTCGATGTTGAAGTCTTTGGTGAAGAGCCTCGTCCAGCATATGACCGTGTGCAGTTATCCAAGTACTTTGAAACAGGCAGCGCTGATGAGCTGATGTTAACAAGTGCGCAGGATTACCAAGATTGGGGCGTAAAACTTCATCTAGATACGCGCATTACGGCAGTAGATACAGAAAATAAAACCATTACTACCGAAGATGGCATCACTGGCGCATATGATCGTTTAGTGTTGGCAACGGGATCATATCCTTTTGTACCGCCAATTAATGGCAATGACCGCGAGCGTTGCGTGGTTTATCGCACCATTGAAGATTTACAGGATATTGAAGCTGCCGCTAGCCAGTCTAAGGTCGGTGTGGTTGTTGGTGGCGGGCTATTAGGCTTAGAAGCGGCAAATGCACTAATGGCATTAGGGGTAACAACCCATGTGGTTGAGTTTGCACCGCAGTTAATGCCTGTTCAGTTAAATGATAAAGCCGGTGATTTACTGAAAAGTAAAATTAATGACTTGGGTGTTTCGGTTCATACTTCAAAAGCGACTACGGCTATTATTGATGGTGAGTCGGCTATGCATCGTATGACATTTAACGATGACACCTTCCTTGAAACTGACATGATTGTGTTTTCAGCAGGTATTCGCCCGCAAGATGCGTTGGCTCGTTCAAGTGGGTTGGCAATGGGTGAGCGAGGTGGCATCACTATTGATGATAATTGTTTGACTTCAGCGGCAGATGTTTATGCCATAGGTGAATGTGCCTTATGGCAAAACCGCATCTTTGGCTTAGTTGCACCAGGTTATCAAATGGCGCGTGTTGCAGTGTCGCACATTGCTGCAAGTGCTGATGGTGCAACTTCATCTTCTACGTTTACAGGTGCGGACATGAGCACCAAGCTTAAATTACTGGGTGTAGATGTTGCTGCAATAGGTGAAAGTCGTGGCTTTGAAAATGCACAGTTTGTTGAACTTTCAGATAACCAATCTGGAATTTATAAAAAACTCTGGCTAGATGAAACCGGTAAGTTCCTAAAAGGCGCGGTGTTAGTCGGTGATAATAGTGACTATAACCGACTATTAGACTGTTATTTATCGCAAGATGAAATTGAAGGCAATGCGGTTGAGTTGCTAATGACTGGCGATGAGTCAGCCGTTGAGCTAAAAGACACCTCTATTATTTGTTCGTGTCATCAGGTAACGAAAGCCGATATCGTCAATTCAGTGAAGGAAGGTAACCATACCATCGCTGAAATTAAGTCATGTACCCGCGCTGCATCAGGTTGTGGCGGATGTTCAGCACTAGTTAAACAGGTGATGGATCAGGCGCTTACTGCAGAAGGAGTTGAATGTAACACAGGTATTTGTGAGCATTTCGAGCATGACAGACAGTCGCTTTATCATTTATGCCAGGTCGAGAATATTACTGACTTTGACACTTTGATTACTAAGCATGGTAAAAAATCACCCACAGGACAACACAGCACGTTTGGTTGTGATCTTTGTAAACCTGCTGCAGCATCAATTTTTGCTTCGCTACAGAATAAATATGTATTGAACCAAGAAAGTAGTCACGTGCAACTTCAAGATACTAATGATGCCTACTTAGGTAACTTACAAAAAGACGGGACATATTCAGTTGTACCACGTATTGCGGGCGGCGAAATAACGCCAGATGGCTTAATCGCAATTGGCGCAGTGGCCAAAGAGTTCGATTTGTACACCAAAATTACCGGTGGTCAACGTATTGATATGTTTGGCGCCAAATTATCTGAGCTACCGATTATTTGGCACAAGCTTATTGATGCAGGGTTTGAGACTGGTCATGCATACGGTAAATCACTACGTACTGTTAAATCTTGCGTCGGTAGCACTTGGTGTCGTTATGGTGTTCAAGATTCAGTCGGCACCGCGATTGATTTAGAGAATCGTTACAAAGGTCTGCGTAGCCCTCATAAAATTAAGTTTGCTGTTTCTGGTTGTACCCGCGAATGTGCAGAAGCACAAAGTAAAGATATCGGTGTGATTGCAACGGATAAAGGTTGGAATTTGTATGTTGCTGGTAACGGAGGGATGCGTCCACGTCATGGTGATTTATTTGCCACTGATTTAGATACTGAAACCTTAGTGAAATACATTGATAGAGTTTTAATGTTCTATATTAAAACTGCAGATAAATTACAACGCACCTCTGTTTGGATGGAATCGTTAGAGGGCGGCCTTGAGTACCTGCAATCCGTGGTGATTGAAGACAGTTTAGGCATTGCTGCCGAGTTAGATACGCAAATGAATAATGTGGTCGATACTTATCAGTGCGAATGGAAAACCAGTTTAGATAACCCCGAGTTTTTAGCGCGCTTTAATGAGTTTGTTAATCCAGATGCGATGCCAGAAGGTGAGACACATTTATACGAGCGCGTTCGTGAGCAACGTTTCCCATTAAGTCCTGAATCTTCAGGTGCTGGAAATATAGCGATTAAAGACATCACCAGTGAACAAAACGAGCAAGCTGTAGCGGAGGAATTAGTATGAGTTGGGTAAATGTATGTAATGAGTCAACTTTACCTCAAGGAACAGGTGTTGCTGCTTGGGTTGCTGGTAAAGCGGTTGCGATATTTGATCTTGGTAAGCACGGATTATTTGCTATTGATAATGTTGACCCTGCGACTGGCGTTAGCTTATTAGCTAGAGGATTAATTTGCGATATGGAAGGGGTGCTCTGTGTTGCATCACCGCTATATAAGCAACATTACAGCCTTGAGACTGGCGTGTGTATTGAAAATGAAGCATTAGTTGCTTCTCCCTATGAGATTAAAAAGGAAGCTGGCCAAGTTCTTATCTTGGCTAAGTCATAAGGACGTGAAGAATGAGTTCTGAAAAATTTAACTTACTGTCGTTTTCGGGAAAGATGAAAACACTGCATTTAAGCTGGATTGCATTTTTTATTACTTTTGTCGTTTGGTTTAATGCTGCGCCGTTATTGAGCGTAATCGCGGATAGTCTAGGATTGACTAAATCGCAGATTAAAACCTTATTGATATTAAATGTCGCACTAACGATTCCTGCGCGAATTATTATCGGCATGGTGACGGATAAATATGGACCTCGTTTAACTTATTCAGTGTTAATGGGTGTGTGTTCGATACCGTGTTTTATGTTCGCTGTCGCAGACTCATTTGAACAACTCGCATTAGCGCGTTTTTTAATTGGTTTCATTGGCGCAGGCTTTGTTATTGGTATTCGTATTGTTAGTGAATGGTTCCCTGCAAAAGAGCTTGGCACTGCTGAAGGCATTTACGGCGGTTGGGGTAATTTCGGTTCAGCAGCTGCTGCATTTACCTTACCAGCCATTGCAATATTTTTTGGTGGTGAAGATGGCTGGCGTTATGCCATTGGTCTAACAGGATTAATGAGTTTAGCGTTCGCATTTGTGTATTACTTTAATGTCACTGATACGCCAAAAGGTTCGACTTATTTTAAACCTAAAAAAGCAGGCGGATTAGAAGTCACTAGTAAAGGCGATTTTGCTTTACTGATTTTCATGAAGATCCCGATGTACGCAACCTTAGCACTACTTGCTTGGAAGTTATCACCTGCAGGCGTTGCTATGCTTGATGAGCAAACTACAAACATTATTTATGCAGGTTTAGTCGGTATCTTCTTTGTCGACCTTTATCAAACATATCAAGTGAATAAAGATATTTTTGTCAAAGAAGTACCTGAGTTTGAACGCTATCCTTTTAAGCAAGTTGCGGTGTTGAATGTATTGTACTTTACGACATTTGGTTCTGAATTAGCTGTTGTCTCCATGTTGCCATTATTTTTTGCTGAAACCTTTGGGTTAGGCATGGCGCAGGCGGGGATGGTGGCATCGAGTTATGCGTTTATGAACTTGATGTCTCGCCCTGGTGGCGGTTGGTTAAGTGATAAATTTGGCCGTAAAAATACCTTATTAATTCTTACAGCAGGTTTAGCGGTTGGTTACTTTGCTGTTGGGCAAATTGATGGTTCTTGGTCTTTGCCATTAGCAGTTGTTGTGGTTATGGCATGTTCTTTCTTTGTTCAAGGTGGAGAAGGTGCTGTATTTGCTGCTGTACCACTCATTAAGCGCCGCTTAACGGGCCAAATTGCAGGTATGACAGGGGCTTATGGTAATGTTGGCGCGGTATTTTTCTTAACCGTTTATTCAATGGTACCGACCTCTGTGTTCTTTTATGTTATTGCTGTCAGTGCGGTACTCGGTTTTATTACTTTATTCTTTATGACTGAGCCTAAAGGCCATATGGCTGAAGTGAATGAAAAGGGTGAAGTGACACTGATTAGTGTTAATTAATCTTCTCTATCAATCACTAACACCGTTTTGTATTAACTTTACGGTGTTAGTTTTTTTATAGGATTGTGATGCAATCAAACCATAATACTAAATTGAACACTGCAGGTTTGAATAATGCAGAGAGTGAGAACACCTTAACTCAAGCAGTTGCTCATGTTGATACTCATATCGAGGCTCATATGGACAGTCACTTGAGTAAGAGCAAAGCTGTTTTAGTGGATGCTGCAAACCCAAAAGCTGAGCAATTACCGATTTCTGGAGTATTAGAAGTATTTGCAGGACAAGTGTCTGATAAAGGGCGCAAACCAGATAATGAAGATGCAATTGGCATCAAAATACCTACGGGTTTGATGTTAACCACAAAAGGGATTGTGAGTGTCATCAGCGATGGAGTGAGTGCAGCTGAAGGTGGTGCTAAAGCATCAGCCATAAGCGTGTCTAACTTTATCGCTGATTACTATTCAACGCCTGAATCATGGAGTGTTTTGACCTCTAGTACTCGTGTTTTAACTGCGCTTAATCGCTGGTTGTATGGTTTAGGTCAAGACTATCGCGATGCACGGAAAGGCTATGTATGTACTTTTAGTGCGTTAGTGTTTAAGTCGTGTTCGGCGCATATGCTGCATGTGGGTGATTCGCGAATATATCGCTTTAGACAAGGTCAACTGGTCAAATTAAGTCGCGATCACAGCACATCAGTGAATGATTTTACCAGTTATCTTACTCGCGCATTGGGAATGGATGTCAATCTAGAGGTTGATTACAAACAGTTTAATATTGAAGTTGGTGACCTTTATTTAATGACCACAGATGGTATCCATGATGTGGTTACCGATCATGAACTGGCTAAAAGTTTATCGAATTTTCAACAATCTAATCCAACTTTATCGGATAATTCCTGTGAGATATTTTGTCAAAAGCTGCTTGATAAAGCCTTTGAATTGGAGAGCAAGGATAACTTAAGCGCCCAGCTTATCGGAGTAAAACAGCTACCCACTCAAGCCATTGACGATGTTTATCGTAAACTTTCTAGCCGTCCTTTTCCGCCGCCAATGGCAGTAGGGATGAAACTGGATGACTATGAAGTCACTAAAGTGCTGCATCAAAGTCAACGCAGCCAAGTGTATATCGTAAAAAATAAGCTCGGTGAAGAACGTTGTATGAAAACACCGTCAGTAAATTACATTGATGATGCAGCTTATATTGAACGTTTTATGCTTGAAAGTTGGATAGGTCATAGAATTAATAATCAGCATGTGGTGAAAGTCGTTGATCATCATGTTAATAAGTCGGCACTTTATTATTTGACTGAATATCTAGAAGGCTTAAGTTTGGCTGATTGGATGGAACAACATCAGCGAGGGCCTGTTGAGGATGTATTACTGTTACTAAAGCAAGTAGAGACTGGTATTCGGGCTTTTCATCGTAAAGAAACACTTCATCAAGATTTAAAGCCAGATAATATTTATCTCACTCGAGATGGGGTGGTCAAAATTATTGACTTTGGTGCTTGCCATATTAAAGGCATTGCTGAAATTAATACGCCGCTTAAACGAGACAAGATACTGGGTACTGCGGATTACACATCACCTGAAGTTATTCTAGGTTATCAGTCCGATGGCAGAGCTGACTTATTCTCTTTTGCCGTTATAGCTTATGAAATGCTTGCTGGTGAACAGCCTTTTAAAGGACAACTAGCCAAATGCCATAGCAGAAATGACTTTTTAAAGCTTACTTATATCCCCGTTTATGCAACTAATCCCATGGTGCCCGAATGGATGGATAAAGCATTACAAAAAGCGTTATCTTTTGAGCCTTCATTACGCTTTGCTGATACCAATGAGTTTATTCACGCATTAACTACACCCAGCCAAACTGATTCCAAAACCTTCATTCCTTTTATTCAAAGAAATCCAATTAAATTTTGGCAAAGCCTAAGTGCAGCTCTACTATTTTGTTGCATATATTTGTTATTAAGTTAAGCCTTAAGCGACACCAATAAAGTCTAAAAATTCTCACCTTTACTAAACTCCTCAATCTTTCGTTATATGTCATTTTACTGACGCAATACAAATTTGTGCAAACTAATCAGTTGCTTACCATGTTAAGTACTATTTCAGCTAATAGTAATAAAGTGGGGGGGGCAATTTTTTTTAGCCTATTGGTCTATGCGCCTTTAATACTCGGGGTGGATTCAGGTCTGTTAAGGAAGCGTAATACTAACCGTATTGGAAATGTGGAGGGATTAACTCTTCACTATGTTAAGGGCAGGAAGCATGGACTTATTCAAGCGTGAGATATTACATCGCTTACAAACAATAGCAGGGATGCTTGCTCTTGTTGTTTGTCTAGCTTCTTTTCCTAGTTTCAGTCAGTCAGATTTAAGTGAATATGATGAGCTTGTTAGTGGAGCAAATAATGTTGCTGGTATTAATCAAGACGGCAGTGATAACTCATTAAACCTAAATCAATCTGGAATGGACAACTCATTCCGTTCTCATCAAGGTGGCTTTAATAATTCAATAAACACTAGTCAGCAAGGCTCGCAACATTTTGTTGGTTTAGTTCAGTCTGGAGCCAATATTGAAGCCGAAATTTTACAAACAGGGGTAGGTAATGTGGTTGTCTCTTTGCAACACGGAGAAAATTTATTGCTCGATGTGATGCAAACAGGAACAGGAAACGTAGCTTTAATACAGCAAAGTGGTTACGAAAATTCGATTGGGATCCAGCAGTACGGATCCGGGAATGCGGTAGGTGTACTTCAATGGGGTAATTCGCAGCATGTGGAAATTACGCAGAAGTGTTGTGGTAATTAACCCATAAATATCTTTTATCATAGTAAAGGGAAATACGATAATGAAACATTCTAAAATAGCTTTATTAGTTACAGCAGCAATCTTTGCTTCTAGTAGCGCTTATGCAAGTGACAACAATTCAGCAACAGTAGGACAAACAGGCAATGATAATGCTGTCACTATTACCCAGCAGGCAGATAGTACTAGTAATAGTGCTTCAGTTACTCAAGCTGGTGATTTTAATACCTCTTCAGTGACTCAAAGTGGATCTTCTAATGGAGCCATAATATCTCAAGGGGATGATAGTAACTTTGCAGATGTTAACCAAATTAGTTCAGGTAACTCTGCAACAGTTAATCAAGGTGGATCAACTCTTGGAACCGGTAACTCTGCCTATGTTAATCAAGATGGTATGAACGGAATTGTTACAGTGGACCAGACAGGTAATTCAAACTCTGCTAGTGCATATCAAGATTCTGGCAGCGATGGGGCTACTATCGATATAGATCAAGTTGGCGATAGTAATTCAGCAAATGGTTATTCTTATTATTCAGGTGTTGGAAGTACTGCAACAATTAACCAAACTGGTAATTCAAACTATGGCTATGCTTCAACTCATGGGACTGGAGATACCTCTTCAGTGACACAGTTGGGTGACAACAATTCTGGTAGCGCGGTAAGTTATTATGACAATAGTTCTGCTGTTATTGATCAGGAAGGCGATAGTAACTCTGCTACTGCTTACGCTGGTTATGATCAAGCGTCGGTTACTATTGGGCAGTTGGGCGATGACAACTACGCTTATGGTCAAACATATGGAACAAATGACAGCATCAGTATAGATCAAAGTGGTGATGATCATTCAGCTGATGTGAGAGCTTATTATGGTAGTGATAACGAGCTTAATGTTACCCAAACAAACTTGAATAATGATGCTACCGTATATACCGATGGAGTCGGTAATACTGTTAATTCTTATCAGTATGGTCAAGATGGAACGGTGAATATTTACCAATTAGGTGATTCAAACAATGCCTATACTTATCAAACTTCAGCAGGTACTCATACTGTAGATATCGATCAGGTTGGTAATAGTAACTCTGCATATGGTGGTTCATATTATGCGGGTGACGATAGTACTTCAACAGTAGATCAATCAGGTAATTCTAATTACGGTTCTGCTTATACTTATGGGGCAGGTTCGACTGCAACAGTAAATCAAACTGGAGATAGCAATATTGGTTCAACACAAGCTTGGTACGATGGTAGTACAGCGAGTGTTGAGCAAACTGGTGATAGTAACTATGCTTCTGCAAGTGCAGGTTCAGAAGCTTCCAATGTCGATATTATGCAAGAAGGCGAGCTTAATGACGCATATGGTACTACCTATGGCACAGGTGATGGGATTGATATAGATCAAACTGGTAGTGACCATTACGCATCAGTTCTTGTCGGTGACTTTAGCGGTGGTAATAACATGGTTACAGTGACTCAAACTGATATGAATAACAGTGCCACAGTGAGTTCTTACGGTTCAAATAACCAAGTTACTGTTTTACAAGGTGCCGCCCCTCAGTAGTACTAAAGTATAAGGGAGGCTTTTTAAACACCCTTTCGGCTAATTGTTAAAGCCAGGTTAGCTTGCTAATCTGGCTTTAATGATACAGGTACAGTATCAGAGTTTATTAATTTATATTTATTCGCAATCACATGGAGTGTAAGTGATGTTTAAAGTTATCAATTGGATGATAGTTTCCCGTTCTCAATTACTTATTGATTTACTAGATTGTCGTTGGCCTCAAGAGTTTTTGGTCAAGCTTGCCAAAGCCACTCCAGCGACGATGAGTTCACAATTATCAACTCAACAAATTTCTTTAGTTGTGTTTGATTTAGCCACCATAGATTTACAACAAGCTTACCAACTACAAAGGCTTATTGAGCGTGAACATTATGTCGTGAAAACGGTGTTCATTAACTTCCCAAAACAAGTTGATGCCAAATTTCTAATTCATCCTGCTACGACTTCGGGCGCATTTTATATAGATGCAGATCTGACTGAAGTGAGTAGTGGATTAAATGAAATTTTAAAAGGCCGTAGTGTTATCCCGAATGATTTGCATAAATCGATTATGAATGATGATGCCGATGATGAATCTGAACATTTAACCATTAGAGAAAGAGAAGTGCTGCAGGCTTTGCTAACAGGCAGTACTAACTTAGATATCGCTAATCAACTATTTGTCAGTGAAAGTACCATCAAAACGCATTTATATAGAGCGTTCAGAAAAATTGGTGTATCAAGTCGTGGACAAGCGATTGCTTGGGCTCAAACCCATATGCATGAGGTAAGAGTGTGAAAAATTCTTTATTGATATTCATCAGCCTTAATTTCTTATTTGTCATTTTGATGAATGAGTCGGTGGCTGCTGAAGTTAATAAAGTTGAAGTCGAACCTCAAAAACAAGTGTCAGTCCCTGAGGTGAAGCCAGCTTTAGATGAAATCGTGCCAGAGTCTAAAGCATCTGTGGCGCAAGAAAATTCATTAAAAAAACCAGGGACCAAGTCAATCATCGTTAATGATAACAAATCGAAACAAGAATCAGACTTAATTGATGGACTTATATTAAACAGAGCGATGACGAGATTAGGTCATCGTTTTTATCGGGAATTTGTAGGTGCTTATAGAGATATAGGTGGTAACACCAAACATTCAGGCTTAACCATTGTTGAACAAGCAACAGCAAGAAGTGGTAGTAAAATTTTAATTCAACATAATCGTAAAACCATATTTGTCACTTTTGTTTCACCGGTGAGTAGGAATATGGACGATCAGGCTGATTACGCAGCTAAGAGAGTGAATGCTGCAGTGACTAAAAGAAACGAACAAGCAGTGTTGGGAGCGTTATTTGATCCTGATCTTGCTCCTGATGAGATATAAGCAGGGAATGCCAATATGAAAAAACTAATATTAACTTCAATAGTATTAATGTTCTCACTTGATACTTTTGCAACTCAATTGATTTATCAACCTGTGAATCCAGCTTTTGGTGGTAGTTATTTAAATGGTTCATATTTATTAGCGAATGCTGCGGCACAAAATGACCATGATGGTGGTGGTTCTGGCTATGTTTCTCCAACAGCTTTGGAAAGGCTTTCTAGCTCTTTGCAGTCGAGATTAATGAGTCAGCTATTTAATGATGCAGCTAATGGTGGGGAAGGATATTTATTAACTGATGATTTCGAAATTAATGTCGTCAATGAAGATGGTTCGTTAATTGTACATATAACTGATGTGCTAACTGGCGAAACTACCATTATTGAAGTTGGTGGTATTGTTGACGATAGTGTGGGTGGCTAACGATGAATAAGATGATTATTTGTGGCCTTGTACTCATGTTGTCGGCTTGTTCATCCGTTGATGAAGAATTCGAAAATATTGATGCAACGTCTAGCCTAATGCCAAAAAGTGAAACTTATTATGACCTAACAAGTTTACCTTTTCCGCAAGGCGCTATGGTTGCTGCTGTTTACGACTTTAGAGACCAAACAGGCCAATACAAGCCAATTCCATCAAGTAACTTTTCAACAGCAGTGCCACAGTCTGGGACAGCGTTTTTAGCGCAGTCTTTAAATGATTCGGCTTGGTTTATACCAGTAGAGAGAGAAGGACTTCAAAACCTTTTGACGGAGCGAAAAATTGTTCGCGCAGGACTTAAAGGGGATGCGAGTAAACTTCCACAATTAAACAGTGCTCAGGTGTTAATGGAAGGCGGAATTGTCGCTTATGATACCAACATTAAAACTGGCGGTGCAGGCGCACGTTATTTAGGTATAGGTGCGTCAGGGCAGTATCGTGTTGACAGTATTACTGTCAACCTACGTGCAGTGGACATTCGAACAGGCCGTTTACTGAGTAGTGTTACGACAACTAAAGCGGTTATATCAAAAGAAATTACTGCAGGAGTGTTTAAGTTTATTGATGCTCAAGATTTATTAGAAGCTGAAGCTGGCTATACTTCAAATGAACCTGTGAGTCTTTGTGTTGTTTCGGCAATTGAAAGCGCAGTGGTTCACTTAATCGCTGATGGAATTTGGAAAGGGGCGTGGAGTTTAGGTGATTCAGCAACAGGAATGCAAAACACAACCTTACAGAAATATTGGTTAGAAGCTCACAGCGAAGCGAAAGTGAGCGCGAGAATCAAACGAGGATAATTTATCAGCATCACGTAAAAAGGTGCCTTTGAGGCACCTTTTTTTTTACTTATAAATTACTTATTAAGATTTGATATTCACTATAGCCAAATGCTTAGCTTATTTTTATCTTGAATTTCAAGGCTAATTGTATCAGCTACTGATTCATTGATTGGCATAACCCCCTGCATCAGCTCGTCTCGTCTAAACCAATGAAATAACAATTCTTCACCGACGGTCATAGTTTGAAGTTGCGCTTCAAATTGAGCATCAACTTGCAAGTTATTAGCTGCAATCAATAAATCTCCAGCACTTAATCCAGCTTGATGAGCAGGGCTAGCTTGGGCCACCGTTAAGACTTTTAGACCGATAGATTCCGGTTTAGTTTTTGCGCCAAATGCGATTTTATTGCCAGACACATCTCCGCCACCTAAATCGGTATTTCCTGCGCTTGCTCGAAGTCGCATAGTAATCCCTACTTTTTCAAGTAAAGGCTTTAGCGGGATATCTTGGGTGTTATCAAGGTAAGCAAATAAATCATCGCAATTTCTGTTTAACAGACTTTCGATAATTTGTTGGTGGGTATCAATCTGGGTGCCAATGTTTTTTGAGCCATAATCTTGCCAAAGTTCGCGCATAACATCATCTAAACTCTGTTTTCCGTTAGTTTCTAGACGGATCGTTAAGTCCAAATAGAGTGCGAATAACGCGCCTTTAGTATAGTAGCTGACAATGGCATTATTGGCATTTTCATCTTGCTTATAAAATTTAGTCCACGCATTAAAGCTCGACGATTTTAAGGTTTGCTTAAAACGACCTTGAGAGCGATAAACTCGAGTCATGATTTCACTAAGCATGGTTAAATATTGAGTTTGATCTACACAACCACTTCGATAAGTTAAAAAGTCATCAAAGTAGGATGTTATGCCTTCATAGGCCCAAAGCTGCTCTGTGTAAGCTTCTTTAGATAAATCGAATGGCGTAAACTCGGCAGGTTTAATCCGTTTTACATTCCAACTATGGAAATACTCGTGACTACATAGGGATAGATAAACCCGATAATCTTTGTTGACCTCGTGCTCCATATTAGTGGGTAAATCTTTTCTAGAACACATTAACGCAGTGCTTGCACGGTGCTCTAATCCGCCAAAACCATTACCTAAAACAGTGGTTAAAAAGACATAGCGTTCAAAGGGAGCATTGCCACCAAAAAGGTTTATCTGGTATTCACAAATGGCTTTTAAGTCTTTACATATGCGCGGCATTGATGCGCGATGTTTACCGCTGAGGACAACATCGTGCGGTACGCCGCAAGCTTCAAAGCTTTCAATAGTCAGTTCGCCCATTTCAACAGGGTGATCAATGAAGTCATCATAGTTATCGGCATAAAACTCTCCAAAGCCGAATTGTTCACCTGCAGTTCTTTTCATGCTGGTGGCTAACTTCCATTGCTTTAACTCATCTAATGCTGGTTTTTCAATGGTTAAAGTATGCTTGGTTTCTTCAAGTTCTTTAGCGCATAAGAAAACGCTACTGCCATTAAAAAAGCCATGGGTAGTATCTAAGTGCGCTGAACGCACAGATAGGTCCCAAGCATAAACTTGATAACTAATTTTGATAAAATTTTCACTGTTTTGGCATTGCCAAGTTTGTTTATCTAACTGCAATACTTCGATCGGTTGTTCATTGTTATCAACCGCTTTTATATCAATCAGGTTTCTGGCGAAATCACGGATCATATAACTGCCAGGTAGCCAAGAGGGTAATGACAAAATCTGATGAGGTTTTGCTGTGCTAATTGTTTGAGTGACTTCAAATAAATGCGCTTTAGGATCGATAGCAATGATGTGATAATGCATGAACAAATTCCAAGTAAGTGGGTGTTGCTAAAAAGAAATGCGAGCTAGAAGAATCTTAATGCTGCCAAAATCACTCACAATGTGCAAATGCTGATGTACAAATCTTCTAAATCTAAAAGGAGTATTTACTGGAGTGACAAAGGCGGTAGTTGATACTATAAGATAACCTAGTTTGTAGATCCCGTAACAGGCTTCACCCTACATAAACGATAAGGATGATTACCCATGGCCGAAGAAACCATTTTTAGTAAAATTATTCGCCGCGAAATTCCTGCGGATATTTTATTCCAAGACGAGCTAGTCACTGCGTTTCGTGATATTTCACCTCAAGCACCGACTCACATTTTAATTATTCCGAATCATCTTATTCCGACTGCTAATGATATTAAAGCTTCAGATGAACTTGCGTTAGGTCGCATGATGTCAGTTGCAGCTAAATTAGCTGATGAGGCTGGTATCGCTGAAGATGGTTATCGTTTAATTATGAATTGTAATAAACATGGTGGCCAAGAGGTTTATCATATTCACATGCATTTGGTAGGCGGAAAACCATTGGGTTCTATGCTAAATCACGCAGGATAAATTGAGCGAAATGAAAATAAACAGTGATTTTTTTCCGCTAACAGAAGTGGCAACCCGCTTTGTTAATCAATTAGCGCAGTGCCGCAGATTGAATATCAGTGTGCTTGAAGCCAGTGAACATCATGTGTTACTTGAACTGCCATATAGCCAGGATATTATTGGCGACCCAGATACTGGTGTTATCCATGGCGGGGTAGTGACTACGCTAATCGACACTGCATCTGGGACTTCGGTTGTGAGTGCGATTTTAGCTAAATATGAGTCTTTAGAGATATCACCAACACTGGATTTGCGTGTCGACTATATGAAGCCAGCTGAACCCGATAAGCCGCTATATGCCATTGCGGAGTGTTATCGTTTATCTGCCAATGTAGCATTCACTAGGGCGATTGCTTATCAAGACAGTGTTGATGACCCTATTGCTCACGCCGTGGGTTCATTTATGCGTATTAGTCCTGAAATGGTAGGTGAAGAATTCCGTCAAGCATTAATGGGCGAGTCAAAAAATACTGTAGAGTCAAGCAAAAGTAATGTTGAGACTCGAGAGTCAGTTACGCCAATTGCGGATGCTTTTGCGGCGGATGATTTAAATGTTCATGATATTGTTAAACGTGCCATCGACTTGAACGATTATAGTTATTTATTAGCTAAAGTGCCGTATACACAGTTTATCGGCATGAGTGTTAATCGTTTCGGTGATGAAATGGTGTTTAAATTACCGCAAAAAGACGACAATATTGGCAACCCGATTTTACCCGCTATTCATGGTGGTGTGATTGCAGGCTTTATGGAAATGTCGGCAATTGTGCAACTAATGGTGTTTATGCAAGCGAAGAAAGTGCCTAAAATTATTGACTTTTCAATTGATTATTTAAGGGCTGGTTTACACCAAGATACCTTCGCTGAGTGCAAAATCACCCGTCAAGGTCGCAGAGTCGCTCATGTTACAATCAATTGTTGGCAAACAAATAGAAAGCAATTAATTGCCACCGCTAGAGCGCACTTTTTATTAGACCAATAGGCTTTTGTCTATTCTGTAGAATAGTAAATAATGTAAGCCGCTTAGTATTAGCCGCTTATTATAAGCTACCTAATATAAGTCATTTATTAACAGTCAGTTTCAACCCAATTGGGTTAAGTTATCAAGAGGATGCATGATGAAATTTTCAATAGTTGTCGTAACATTAGTATTAATGATGTCAGCTTGTGCGAATCACACCGCAGGTGTATCAGCAGGTTCCAATGGCGAAACTCGGGTTGATAATTACTCATTTGGTCAAGAAGTTACTGTCGAACAAGTTAACGTGCGTACTCAAGGTGATTTATTACAAGGTTCGGCGTTAATTCTAAGTAAGGTTGGCACCGATTTACGTCTGCAATATAAATTTACTTGGTATGATGCTGGAGGATTTACCATTGAAGATGAAGCTACAAGCTGGAAGTCTCTGAAACTTCATGGCAAACAACAAATGCAAGTAACCGCAGTCGCACCGAATGCCTCAGCCACACGATTTGATGTTTATGTGCGCAAAGCCTTTTCCAATTAAGCGTCAACATTTTTAAAAAGCACCCTTATTTGGGTGTTTTTTTATACCTAAATTTCATGGTTTTTGGGGTGATGCAAATTTGTACTTAAATAGTTAATGAAAAGTTCTCAGTAACAGTGTCGTACTTATGTCTAATCGTTTATAATCCGCCTCGCCAAGGGGTGTTAGCTCGAAAAAGAGTTAACTGAGATGTTTTATGACAAACCCTTAGAACCTGATCCGGCTAATACCGGCGTAGGAATAGGCTGCATTTTTTAAGACATCATTTTTGAACTAGCGCTGAGGCAGTAAAGCGAACTCGACCATTTTGTCACAGATGCACATCACTCATTCACTATGCTTGCCGGATCTCAAAATTATTATTTGAGGTCCTATGTCTTTATTTAAACCTAAATCGCCTGTTGCGATTGCCATTCTCGCCGCTTTATCGACTTCTGCTGTTGCACAAACTGAAGATATTGAGCGCGCAGCGCCAAATGCAGAAAAGATGGAAGTCATTGTTGTTAATGCTGATTTCAGTAATATCGAGCTTGAAAAAGCGCCTTCTAGTGTGACGGTAATCGACAGTCAGCAATTACAAGACGAAGGGGCGCAGCATTTTGAAGATGTGTTGAATTCAATAGCCAACTTTAACTGGTCAGGTGGTAGTTCACGTCCAAAATATTTCCAAATTCGTGGTGTGGGTGAGCAAGAAGAATATCAAGGCGCACCTAACTCATCAGTTGGCTTTATCGTTGATGATATTGATTTATCAGGTATCGGCATGGTTTCAAGCATGTACGATATGCAACAAGTAGAAGTGCTGCGTGGGCCGCAAGGGACTCAATACGGTGCTAATGCTTTAGCGGGTTTAATTTATTTGAAAAGTAATGACCCAACGGATGTATTTGAACATGGTGCACAAGTATCAATGGGGGACGATGATTTACAAACCTTCTCTGGTTTCAGCTCAGGTCCCTTATCTGACTCTGGTAAATTGTTGTACCGCGTATCGTTAGAGCAGCATTCTCAAAATGGTTACCGTGATAATACCTATCTGGAGCGTGAAGACACAAACGCCCGTGACGAGTTTACCGCTAGAGCAAAACTGCGCTGGTATGCAACCGATGACGTGCAGCTTGATTTAACCTTATTACACGCCAATTTTGATAACGGCTATGATGCTTGGACATTAGATAATAATGGTTTTGAAACCATTACGGACAAGCCTGGAGTTGATAGTCAAAAAACCACTGGCGTTGGCCTAAAAGCGATTTTTACTCAGTTTGAAAAATTTGAACTGACTTCGTTGACCTCATTTGCGCAAACTGACCATCACCATAATTATGATGGTGATTGGGCTAACCCTGAGTACTGGGCTTCAAAAGAATGTACTGCTTATGATGATAACTGGGTAGAGATTGGCACAGAGCCATGTGTTTACGATTACACATGGGATAAGCAAGGCGACCGCAAAACCATTTCACAAGAGTTCCGTATTAGCTCGAACGAAGCAGGCCGAATTTTTAACGATTCTACGGACTGGTTATTGGGTTTATATGGCATGAACCTAAAAGAAGATAACGATTTATACTCTGAATACAATGGCTGGCCTGATGAAGTCTTGCAATCAGAATATGAAGCCACCAACTATGCCATTTTTGCTCAAACCGATACTCAATTTGGTGATGGTTACGTATTTTCTGCAGGGGTACGTTTAGAACGTCGTGTAAGTGAGTATTCGGACAGTAATGGTGACGAGTTCGATCCTACAGAAAATATGTGGGGCGGGCATTTAGCGATTTCTAAAAGCTTAAATCAAGATCATAACGCTTACTTTAGAATCGCTCGTGGTTACAAAGCGGGTGGCTTTAATATGACCTTACCACCTGAACTTGCCGACAAAAAAGAATTTGATACAGAAATTCTATACAACTATGAACTAGGCCTTAAATCATCATGGCTAGATGGCGCAGTGGCGACCAATATGGCGTTATTTTATATGGACCGTCAAAACCAACAAGTATCGGCATCACAACAAGATCCTGACGATCAGCAACGCTTCATTTTATACACTGAAAACGCTGGTAGTGCCAAAAACTATGGCGCAGAAGCTGACTTTAAATACTATGCCACTGATAATATTGAATTTTACGGCAGTGTAGGTTGGTTAGAAACAGAATACGGTGATTATCAATACAATGATAAATACGGCAACGTTATAGATTTAACGGGGCGCGACCAGGCTCATGCGCCTAATTTCACTTACAGTGCTGGTATGAGTTATGTCAGTGACTCAGGCTGGTTCACCAACTTAAATGCGAGTGGTAAAAGTGACTTCTATTACTCTGATAGCAATGAATCAAAATCAGATGCTTACACTATATTCAATGCGCGCATTGGTTATGAGTCACAAATGTGGTCTGCTTACTTATGGGGCAGAAACTTATTTGATGAGCAATATGGCGTACGTGGTTTCTACTTTGGTAATGAGCCAGATTTAGATTGGGCTGACAAACAATATGTTCGTTATGGCGATCCTCGTCAATTAGGCATTACACTTGATGTGAAGTTTATGTAGCGTTTACTGGTTATTGATAAAGCTAAATTTCTTTAACAATAACAATGGTTTTAATATTGTTACTTAACAATGTTATACAGTGAAATACCGCCATGGTTTGCCATTTCTTTGCTAAACTACGGCGGTATTTTTACTTAAGTCGTCCCAAAGGAGTTCCTGATGAAATTAACAGCTGAAATCAGTATGTACCCGTTTAACGAAAACTATTTAGATCCGATAAAATGGTTTATTGGCCGTGTTGATAGCTACTCAAATATCGAAAGAAAAACTAATGCAATGGCAACTCAAGTTTGTGGTGAATATGCAGATGTTATGTCAATGCTTGCTGTGGAGATGGAAGCCGCTCACCAAAAGTGGGGCAAGGCTGTTTTTGTGTGTAAATTCATTGGTGGTGAGTTGGATTTAACTCACACTGAATAACGTTCATAACGAACTATTGCTACTCATTATAAGAAACTGATTATTAAGAACTATTTCCCTTAAATACTTTAGTTAATTTATTTTTGTATAGAAAAAGAAACTATTAATATGCTTGCTGAGATTTTCCGTTACTTTCAAACCGCGATAACAGAAGCGTCCGCTATGACAGGGTGGGAAGCTATTGCTGTTGTACTTGCGATCGCCTATTTAGTTTTAGCCATGAGAACCAATATCTGGTGCTGGGCCGCAGCTTTTGTTAGTACCGCTATTTATACGGTGTTGTTTTGGAAAGTCTCACTATTAATGGAATCCCTACTTAACGTCTATTATATGGCTATGGCAGTGTATGGCTTTTGGTTATGGCGTTATGGCAGTAATAAAATTGAAGGCAGCTCACAAGACACAGAGCTAGCTATTGTGAGTTGGTCATTGAATAAGCATTTGATTATTATTGCGGTAACGTCAGTAATATCATTGATTGTCGGTTATTTGATGGCCACGAATACTTCGGCATCTTTTCCATACCTTGATGCGTTAACTACGTGTTTTGCCGTGATGACCACCTACCTAGTAGCTAAAAAAGTAATTGAAAACTGGTATTACTGGATGGTGATAAATTCATTGTCTATATATTTGTATCTTCAAAAAGGCTTAATGCTTACTTCTGGTTTACTGGTTTTATATTTATTTATGGCGGTGAGTGGTTATTTTATGTGGCGTAAAAAAATGCAGCAAGATACGCTTGAAACACAGTTAAATCTAGCTAAATAACACGTGTTAATAAACATTCAGCTATTTTTTAATTCATAAACTGAGCGAGAATAAAGATTAATAACCGATGACAGTATTTAATCCTTGGGCATTATTGCCAACTGAGCTTAAACATCAATTGCCGTCATCATTAGTGGTGGATATCAGCGACAATTGTACTGGCGTCGATAGATTGTCTGCAGGGTTAAGTAACAGTAATTATTATCTTAAAATGCCATCTCAAGACTGGGTGTTACGTGATAATAAAGATATTGAACAGTGGTGTGATAGAGACAATGAAGTGGCTTGCTGGCGAATGGCACAAGCTATCAAATTAGCACCTAAACTCATATGGCAAAGTGAGACTAAGCAGTTTTATTTAAGTGAGTTTATCAAGCAAACAAGCTTTGATTGGTCATCTACATTCTCTGAATATGGTTTTAGCTCATCTAATCGACCCAGTAACAATTCCTTTCGATATGGCGATGGTTTAGCTGAACAGTACGAACCCGTTAGCCAATTACTGAGCTTACTAAAGCAATTCACTACCTTAGCATTACCCCCGAAAGTCATTAGCATTACTGAGCAGTGGCAGGTCTATCTTGAGTCACTAGCTGAACTGTCAAATAACCAATTAGATGAACAATGGTGTGATGCTTTTGAGCAACTAACAAACTTAAAGCCAGCAATGACTTCTTGGCTGACTGATTTAGAGTCTTGTTTGATTAGGCCTCAATTTTGTCATCGCGATTTATCACCTTTTAATTTATTGCTACAACAAGATAATTTGTTGTGTATCGATTTTGAATATTGTGCAGCAAGCCATCCGATGTTTGATTTAGCCTCGATTTTGGCAACCCATCAATTAACTGAGCAACAAGCTAAAGATCTTTCTGAGCAATATCTATGTCAGCATCCAAACCTACAATCCAATGCTATTCACTATTTAGAACAAATCTATAACTGCTTTTGGGCATTTGGTGCGGCCTGGGCATTAATGATGGCAGCTAAAAGCACGCACTCAGAAGATGAGCAACTCATTAATGTTACTTTAGTTGATGAAAGTTCAACTAACTTAAAAACTTCATATTTTTTGTTATTCAACAAATACCTATCTTTAATATCATAAGGCTATTATTCTTAATCAATAGCCAAGATTAAGGAGAACGTCCGTTGAAGAAGTCATTCGTTCCATTATTGCTGGTGGTGTTTTTGGTGGGGTGTTCCACTAAATTTAGCTATTTCTTTCTCGATTGGGCCATCGAGTGGCGGGTAGAGGAGTACGTTACTTTTGATAAACAACAGCAAAAAAAGTTTGATGTAATACTAGAGAAATTCCTAATCTGGCATCAAAAAGATGAGTTACTCCGATATAGTCAGCAGCTCAATTCTCTTTCAAAAGCGATACAAAACCAAACTGTTACTCCTGAGTTATGGCAACAGCAAGTCACCGATGCTAAAGCACATTGGTTTCGCATTTTTGATTTTGTATTACCTGATTTATTACCTATTTTATCCAGCCTTTCTGATCAACAAGCTCGCGAAATGATAGAAAAGCTTAAAGAGGATAATAAAGAGTTAAACCAGAAGTATGCCGGAAAAACTCCGCAGCAATTGCTAGACGATTCAAATGAAAAAGTCATTGATAACATTGACGATTGGTTAGGCAGTGTTTCGTCACAGCAAGAAGCATTAGTTAAGCAATACAATAAACAGCGAATAGCGACACTTGATATGTGGCTAGAGTATCGACTGGATTGGTTAAGGCAATTTCAACAAGCCATTGAAATGCGCGATGATACAGTGCTACTTGAGCAGCGTATGCGCTTATTGATGACATCACCTGATGAATTGAAATCAGAAGTTTATCAGCAACATGTTGACCAAAACTCTCGTTTATTTGGTCAATTAATCATTGACCTTAATAGCAGTTTATCAGCCAAACAAAGACAACATTTCACTAAAAAAATGGATGAGTTAATAGCCGACTTAAGTGACCTATCAAAGGAGATTAAGTAAAGGTTACGTAATGTAAATTAGTAATTTTTAATCATGTTTTGAAAGATTTATCTACTATGCTTGGTCTAGTGACGTAATGAGCGAATATTTTAAGGAATAAATATGAGTAATCTTTACCAGCAGTTTTTAAACTTTTTAAAACATATTGAAGGCATAGCACCATTAGCTTTACGTGTTTATCTTGCGCCAGTATTAATGCAAGCGGGTTACAACAAATTGTCGCATTTTAGCGATACCGCAGCCTGGTTTGGTAATCCAGACTGGGGATTAGGCTTACCGATGCCTGAAGTCATGACGGCATTGGCTGCTGGTACAGAACTATTTGGTGGTTTTTTATTGTTAATTGGATTGGCGACTCGACTTGTTGCAATTCCGATGATGTTTACCATGTTCGTCGCAGCTTTTGCTGTACATATTGATAATGGTTGGTTAGCGATAGCGGATGCGAGTTCTTGGTTAGCGAATGATAATGTTGCTTCTTCGGCTGAAAAATTAGCCGCCGCCAAGTCCATTTTACAACAGCACGGAAATTATGAATGGCTAACCAGCTCTGGTAATTTTGTTATTTTGAATAACGGTATCGAGTTTGCCATAACCTATTTATTTATGTTGCTGGCTCTACTGATGCTGGGAGGTGGTCGATACACCAGCGTTGATTACTTTATTCGAAAGCGTTTTATGTCATAAATAGAATCGTTAAAAAATCCCACTTCAATGTGGGATTTTTGTTAGTATCAGTCTGAATTTAATTAATGTGATTGATAAAAAGGACATTTCATTGGACGCATCAGAATTATTACTCACCCGACAATCAACACCGAGATTAACGCTGCCAGCACCTTCAGAATCTCAACTGGATTTTATTCTTAATGCTGGTGCTCGTGTGCCTGATCATGGTGCTTTAACACCTTGGGAGTTTATCATTGCCGCTGGCGATGGCCTTAATAAATTAGGCGAAATTTTTGTTAAAGCAGCTAGCGCTAATGGAGCTGAAGAAGCTTTTATCACTAAAGCTAAAGGCATGCCTCATCGTGCACCTATGGTCATTACCATTGCGACTAAAAACCAACAGCATCCGAAAGTTCCGTTGCTAGAACAGCAACTTGCTGCAGGCTGTGCGACTATGGCAATGCAACAAGCAGCATTTTCTATTGGTTTAGGCGCAGTTTGGCGTACAGGTGACTTTGCTTTTAATGCCACTGTGAATAAAGAGTTAGGCTTAGCTGAAAATGAACAAATTGTAGGCTTCTTATATGTTGGAACTCCAGCAGTTAAAGCACCAGTGAAACCTTTAAAGGATGGTCGTCAGTTTGCTCGTTTTTTATAGTGGTATGATTTATCAAAGCACTTTGAACTAAAAAGTCTGTACATCAAAGCAAACATAAAAAGAAAATATAAAATATGGCGCTGCATCAAAAGCAGCGTCGGTATGATAAAAGTCATTGGGATAGTTGCTAAAGCAAGTTTGATTTACTCATTAGGGTCTAATGAATCTAGCGGCAGTAAATTCTGATAAATATAGTAACCCAAAGGCCCAAAAAATAGGCTGATGGTTCCCCATAAATATCTGCGCACATTATCTATATGAGCGCCAGTTGTCATTGCTCTATGACAAAACATGATATGTAAAATACTGAGTAGCAGTATTAACAACATCACCAAATCCATTTGTTCCATGTCTGCATCCTTGATTACTGCAAAGAGACTTATTTAAGCTTAATCTCATTTTGGAAATTCGCAGTAAAAACAATAAAAAATCCATCTTATAGTTGATATAACTTACTTTAATTTCACCTACTAATTCAATGGTTTTAGTGAATACTTATACAAAAGGTTGAAAATAAGATTGATAATTAAGCAGTTACTAATTTACTGTACCCATTTTATGACTGTTTTAGTTTTGTTTTAAGGGTTTTGTCGTCTAACCATAGTGGGTATTTACACATAACGGATTGAAATAAATCACTTTCAATATGGTGTTTAAGCCATTTTTTTACTTGTGAATACTGGCTTTGTTCAAACCAACTTCGGTTAACGTGGGCAAATTGGCGAACGAATGGGAAAATAGCATAATCGGCAAAGGTTGGACTGTTAGCAAGTAAATGCTCTTTGTCGTTCAGTTTAGCCTCCAGTATTGCTATGAATTTACATGCTTTTTCGCGGTAATACTCTTCCGTAAATTCAAGGTGTCTATCTGCATATTTGTACTTATCTAGCCAAGGTTTAAATTCATTATCGTTTATATCAATTAATGCTTTTGTATCTTTGTCAGTTAACGACTCTATCAATAAATCATATTCATCTTTGCATAAATATTTGTAATTCGTTGCAGGATAATGGCTGAGTGAATAATTAATGATATCTAGACTTTCTTCTAATATAAGCCATTTATTAGTAATGCTTTCGTATTGGTGTTGGCTTTCGGATTGAATGGCTAAAACCGGCACCGTTCCTTTAGGGGAAATCTCCAGCATTTCAGCAGGTTTATTTTTAAGGATGATTTCTCGTACCTGCGGGTTTAGAGAAGATAAGTGTAGGCCTAAGCGGGCTCTCATTGCGTAAGGACAACGTCTAAAACTGTATAGAATCATGTGGCGTGTTTATTTTTGATTTCTTAATGTACGAGCCATTCTAAGACGTTAATCAATGGATTGTTAGTAATAATTGCGCTTAGCAATTAATATTAACTCCCTTCGCAGTGTGATCTTAATCAAATAAAATTGCCGAGATAAGTGTGATTAAGGTACAATTCTGCGCTTTTATTTGAGGTAGGCCTCATTTACTCTGGGGTTGTTATTGTTGCCTATTGGCGTTAATCAATATTGCTCTATAACAAAGCTCTCAAATTTAAAGCTTAATAAACACATTATTTCGATAAAACCTATGCACTGGAAATTAAGTTCCAGCTAGCGGAGAAAACCATGTCACACGTTGTAGTTTGTGCGTTATATAAGTTTGTTGCCTTACCTAATTTTGAATCTATTAGAGCACCGTTATTAGCCCATATGGAAAACGCTGAAATCCGCGGTACCTTACTACTGGCTAAAGAAGGCATTAACGGTACAGTTGCTGGTAGCCAGCAAGCCATTGATGGATTACTGGCATGGTTAGCCACACAAGAAGGCTTAGCTGATATTGTGTGTAAGCTTTCATTTGATGAACAAATGCCTTTTTATCGCACTAAAGTAAAACTTAAAAAAGAAATTGTGACTATGGGCGTTGAGGGAATCGATCCTCGCGAAGTCGTAGGTACTTATGTAAAGCCTAAAGATTGGAATGCGTTAATTTCAGATCCTGAAGTGCTATTAGTTGATACCCGAAATGACTATGAAGTACAAATTGGTACGTTTAAAGATGCTGTTAACCCTGTAACAGAGACATTCCGTGAATTTCCTGACTACGTTAAAGAAAACCTAGATCCTGCCAAACATAAAAAAGTCGCCATGTTCTGTACTGGTGGTATTCGCTGTGAAAAATCGACTGCTTATTTAAAAGAGCAAGGGTTTGATGAGGTTTATCACCTTGAAGGTGGCATCCTAAAATATCTAGAAGAAGTAAAGCCTGAACAAAGTTTATGGGAAGGTGAGTGCTTTGTATTTGATAACCGCGTCGCAGTGAACCATCAACTTGAAAAAGGCATTTACGATCAATGTAATGCTTGTCGCATGCCGATTACCCAAGAAGAAATGCAAACAGAAGCTTATGTTCAAGGGGTTAGTTGCCCACACTGTATTGATAAAATTTCAGATGAGCAACGCCAGCGCTTTATTGAACGTGAACGCCAAGTACAATTAGCAAAGCAACGTGGTGAAGCGCACATTGGCAGTGAAGTAAAACAAGTCATTGCACAGCGCCGCAAAGATAAAGAGTCGTTAAAGCAAGCGCAAAACGAAAGCTAGTTAAAACTCTACTTTTATCAGTTTGTTTTCGATAAGGAACATCACCAAGTTAAAGTTTTTTATTTAGGCTTAAATAGCTAAAAAGTACACGTTATTAAAATAGCGTGTACTTTTTTATGGGTGTTCTCATGAGTTAAAGCTCAACTTACTTAAAATACAACTTACTTAAAACACAAATTAATCCCTATTGTGGCTAACTTTTTCTGTTCGGCATATAAATCTTGTATTAATAACTCACTGCGTTGAGTTGCTTCTTTATCCTGCTCTTTGCACTGCGAAAACTTAATCGTCAAATCTGCTTGTTGCGCTTTAACCTTTATTTGTTGGTTGCTGCTGGATGTTCGACCTAAATTAAACAATACTGCGAGACGCAGAAGGGTTAATAAGCGCATAAAAGCTTGGCGCTGAATCTCATCAGCTATTGTCATTGCTGAATAGTTTAGTTTTTTTCGATGATTGCCTACGAGCAAGGCTAACATTTGCTGTTGCTGTTGGTTAAAACCCGGTAAGTCACTATTTTCGAGAATGTAACTTCCGTGCTTATGGTGTGATTTTGAATTAATCGAAATGCCAATTTCGTGGAGCTGACAAGCGCCTTCTAGTAACCAACGATAATCTGCTAATTGCCATGAATTACTGACTTGCTCAAATAAGGTCAAGGCAGTTTTAGTCACCTTAGATGCTTGGTTAACATCAGCATGATACAGCTGAGCCAAACTCGATAATGTGCGTTGCCTAATATCAACTTGTTGTTCAATCTTGGCAAGCTCATAGAGGACTCCTTCGCGAAGTGCACCTTTTGCAGCTTGCAAATGTTCAATCCCCAATTGCCGAAAAAAACTGATTAAGATTGCCAAACCTGCAGCTAGAAGTGGGATCCTTCTTTCATCTAATAGCTCGAATTCAAGCTTGTCGATACTACCGACATTGATGAGGTGTTTTTTTAACGCTAAAAGGTTTTTACTGGTTATACCTTTGCCATTATCAGTCACTTCACTGATGGCGAGAGTGATAGCTTTTGCTGAGCCTGAACTCCCTAACACGAGTGACCAATCTTGGTTAAAGTAAACTTGGCTTAAGCATGAAAATTGCTTATCTGCAGCTTGAATAGCTTGTTTAAACGCTTCTTTTGTTAGGTGTCCATTCACAAAAAAGCGTTTGTTATAACTGACGCAGCCACATTTTAAACTGGCTAAGTGTTTAGCGCGTTTTTCATTACCCACAATCACTTCTGTTGAGCCACCACCAATATCGATAACTATATTTTTTTGTTCAAGCACTTGGCTGTGGGCGATACCGGTATAAATTAACCGCGCTTCTTCATGACCTGAAACAACATTAATTGGGTAGGGCAGCACTTTGCGGGCTGCAGTTAAAAAAGATTGGCGATTTTTGGCTACCCGTAAGGTGTGTGTGGCGACAATTTTGACTTGGGCTTTCGCTAAGTTTGAAAAACGCTGACTAAAGTCTTTAAGACATTGAACACCATTTTCGATTGCAACTTCCGCTAACACATTGTGATTATCAAGGTATTTGGCTAGCTGCACTTGGCGTTTTTCTTTATGCAACACTTGCAAAAGCCCGTCTTGTTCACGAGCAATAACTAAGTGAAAACTATTTGACCCCATGTCGATAGCGACAAAATGTTGTGAGTCTTGTGCAATAACATCAGCCAATTTAAGCCTCTTGTGGTAATTCTGCTTGGTTCTTATTGTTATATTTGACTGCTAATGCAGTTTTTACTTTCTTTTCGTAGCTATTAAGGTATTGATGAATGGCAATTTGGCTACGAAGTTTGCGTTTATTTCCTCTAGGGTTATAGCGATTATCATGCTGCTGATTAATCACCCTAGACTTAGTATTATCTTTAAATTGCAACGAAAGTATAGCAATAACCATCTGTTTTAACTGCTTATCATATACTGGGGTTGAGACTTCAATTCGTTCATCAATATTACGCGTCATCCAGTCAGAGGAACCAATAAACAGTTTTTGTTCGCCGCCGGCATGGAACAACATCACCCGTGAATGCTCTAAATAACGATCGATAATACTATAAACCTTAATGTTGTCGCTTTGCCCTGGTATTTTGGGGATTAAGCTGCACATACCACGGATAAGCATGGTGATTTTGACACCGGCATTCGAGGCTTCATATAGCTTATTAATCATGATGTCATCCACCAGATTATTCAGTTTTAGCTGAATACTGGCAGGCTTGTTTTGTTTAGCTTGTGCAATTTCATCATCGATTAAGCTTAAAAAGCGTGTTCGCGAGTTATAAGGCGAGACGATGAGATGATTAAATTCATCTTTACGGTAAGGTCTTTCAATTAAATCAAAAACTTGTTTGACTTCACCTGCAATATCTTGATTGGCGGTAAACAACGAAAAGTCAGTATAAAAACGGGCAGTTCCTTCGTTAAAGTTACCTGAACCTATGTGGCAATAATACTGGGTTTGACCATGCTCTTTACGACCAATGAGGCATAGTTTTGAATGGACTTTTAAACTCGGAATACCATGATGCACAGTCACTCCGGCTTCAGCTAAGCGCCGAGTCCAGTTAATGTTTGATTCCTCATCAAAACGGGCTCTAAGCTCAATGATTGCGGTCACTTGTTTACCATTTTTAACGGCATCAATCAGTGACTGCATAATGTGGCTTTTCTTCGCCACTCGATAAAGGTTAATTTTAATGAATTTAACTGCTGGATCATAAGCGGCTTGTCTGACTAATTCAGTAAAATGAGAAAACTTATGATACGGGTAATTAAGCATAATATCTTTATGCCTAATTGCATCAAAACTGTTGTCAAACGCTAAAAACTGACTGCTATCAATAGGATGAAGCTTCTCGTTTACCAGTTTTTTTCGACTTGGATTGGGGAAGTCCATAAAGTCTTTGAAGCTATGATATCGGCCGCCCGGCACAAGACACTCTGTAGAGCTGATATGCAAGTGTGACTTGAGCATCTCTAACATATCTTCAGGCATATTGCGGTCATAAACCAGTCTTACTGGTTGAGCATTTAAACGTTTTTTAATCCCTTTTGTCATTCGTTCAAGAGTTGTTTGTTCAAGCTCATTACTGATGTTGTAATCCGCATCTCGGGTCATTTTCATTGAGAAAACTTGAATGGTATCGAACTCAAAAAAAGGTCTAAATAAATCATCAATACAGTGACGTATAATATTATCTAGCAATATTAAGTGTTTAATTTTTGATGTTTTTTCAGTTGGTAGTTCTAAAAATCGAGGTACATTCTTATTGGGCACTTCTACCAAAGCGTACTCTTTATTATCGCCCGATTGCAGGCTAGCGACTAAGTAGGTTGTCCCATCAACTAAGTGCTGCACTAAGTCACTTTCATCGGTGACGATATGGGGTGCTATATGACGCTTCAATTGATTTTTAAAGTACTTCTTAAGCCAAGCACTGTGAAACTCACTCAGTTGAGTCTCGTTAATTAAAAAGATATTACAGCGAGCTAACTCTTTCATTAATACAGGGTAAATTTGATCAAACTTCTCTTGTAAGTCGAATACTTTTTCCTGAATTTTGGTCATTAATTGCTGGTATTTAAGCTGTTTAGAACTGATCCCAGAAACGAGTATCGCTCGTCTAACAGCAGCGACTCGAACCTGAAAAAACTCATCCATGTTACTTGAAAAAATCCCTAAGAACCTCACTCGCTCAATGAGTGGTACAGAAGCATCATAAGCTTCTTGTAATACACGTTCATTAAATGACAACCAAGACAGTTCTTTATCAACGAATTTAAGATGACGGGATTCAGTCACATTTTGCTCCTGCAAAGCATTACGGTAGTACTTTCATAAAAGCCATAATCGAATGGTGCGAAAATAATACGCTAGAGTGGAATAGCTAATTCACTGTTTAATATGAATAAAGTTCAAAGGTATTTTACTGCAGTAATATGACAATTTTGTGATGTTATTGAGGCGAACACTGTTTTCAGCAAATTCAATAGTGCAACAAATTGATTAAGCAAATTAAACCAATTGATGAAATTGTCAGCTAAATAACAGTGAACACTAAACTTTATAAGATCCGATATAAAGCTTGTGTTATTTTTAGCATTGATTTGAATTTTTGAGTGGTAAGAAATGTTTATTGGGTTTGATTATGGCAGTGCAAATTGTTCCGTTGGTATTGAAAAAGAGGGTGAAGTCAGGTTAATTCCGATCAATGGCGACAGTAATTTCTTATCATCTACCTTATATGCAATGGATCGAGAGTTAATCGCAGAAGCTGTTTATCAACGTATTGCACCAGAATTTAAAGCTGAATATGGCAAGTTACGCTCAGCGCAATTAAGCCGCGCAAGAATGGTACGCCATGATTTGGATATTTATCCAGATGAACAAGTGGTGTTTGTAGGCCCAGAAGCCATCGATGCTTACTTAGATTTACCTGATGAAGGTTTTTATGTCCGGTCGCCAAAATCGTTTCTTGGTGCCAGTGGTCTCCGCCCAGAGCAAGTTGCTTTGTTTGAAGATATTGTGACGTTAATGATGCTAGAGGTCATGTCCCGTGCAAACAAATTAATTAACGAACCCATTACCCAAGCAGTTATCGGCAGACCAGTTAATTTCCAAGGAATTGGTGGAGAATTAAGTAATCAACAAGCCCAAGCGATTTTAGAAACCGCGGCCAAACGAGCAGGTTTTGAGCAGGTAAGCTTTTTATTTGAGCCAATGGCAGCAGCCATGGATTTCGAAGCCTCAATGAGCCGTAATCAAACAGTATTGGTTGTGGATGTGGGCGGTGGTACGACGGATTGCTCTATGGTGAAAATGGGCCCTGATTTACAGCATAAAACCGATCGCAGTGACGACGTGTTAGGCCATAGTGGTCAGCGTGTGGGTGGTAATGACTTAGACATTGCCGTTGCGATGAACTGCTTTATGCCTCATTTAGGCTTGGGATCGCAATTAAAAACCAATTTAACGGTACCACGCCAACCGTTTTGGAATGGCGTTGCTGTGAATGATATTAGTGCTCAGCGTGACTTTAATTCACTGTCTACGGCGAAGCTAATTGATGAATTAATCAAAGATTCATTAAAACCTGAGTTATTGACGCGCTTAAAGTCATTAAGACAGCATCAAATGAGTTACCAGTTTGTGCGTCAAGCAGAGCAATCGAAAATTGGTTTATCAACTCAAGCTGAGTACGACGCTGATTTATCATTTATTGAGTCTCAATTTGCAGTTGGTGTAAATCAAACTGATTTTGAAACTGCAGTGGATCAACCTGTAGCCAAATTAGTCACTATTATGAAGCAAGCAGTTGAAGAAGCAGGTGTTATGCCTGATGTGGTTTATGTGACAGGCGGTACGGCCAAAAGCCCAGTTATCCATCAATGTATTACCGATCAATTTAGCCAAGCTGAAATCGTGGTCGGCGATCACTTTGGCAGTGTGACCAGTGGCTTAGTGCGCTGGGCTGGTAAAGTATTTAACTCTTAAGGAAAAGTCGCTTTATGTTTTCTCTATCAAAAATATTTTTAAATAAAAAACTATCGTCAGCCTTACTCATTGTTGCAACAAGTTTCCTCACAATGAGCTGTAGTGATGATGTGGGTAAAGTGAGTCTAGGAGTGTTTACCACTAAAGATATTAAGCTCAATATGATGGTAGACCCGATTGTGACTGGCGTGACTTGTCATGTAGCGAGTATTGAAGCGGATTTAAGTTTTTCTGATCCTTCTGATTCCGCTATTTCATGTCGTCAAACCGGTGAAATTACCCCGCAAATGATTGCTGCAATTGATATGTCTGCATCGGGCGAAATTGTGTTCAAAAAATCAAAAAGTATCTTTTTCAAAACCATGAAAATTAGACGTATTTTTGATAAAGAAAACCAAACACTAATGTATGTTTCTTATTCTACAAAAGAAACCTCAGGAAGCTACAAGCACAGCCTGTCGACAGTGCCTTTATGGGGAACTAAAGCTTACAGCCAGGTGCAAGCAACAAACTAGTATTTATGGTGTATTAAAGACTTAGATATAGTAACAAAAACAACAATAGCTAAGGTGACTACATGGATTGTCCTTTTTGTCAGAATGAATTAAATGATGGCGCGCTTAAATGTGGTCATTGTCTTGAATATTTATCTAACCATGTGTGCCCTGATTGCCATGGCACATTACCTTTAGAGGCTAAAGTCTGTATGCATTGTCATTATCGCTTTAGCCAAATAAGTATTGATGTCACCCAGTTGTCTATGTCATTTAATTCAGAAGTGTTGGCATCATTGTTATTCAGATTTCGGTTTTTACCCCAAGAAATTGTCACTGATGAAGATAAGATTACGATTAATACACCAGGCATTTTTAGGCTATGGAATAACACAGATGAAGTCCCATGGAATAAGATTGCGGGCTTTAATTATCGTAGCGGCATTATTTGGGACAAAGTCGAAATTGAAACTCGAGGTCAAAAACCCAGTGTGATAATTGGCTTATCGAAAGCCAACAGTGACGAACTGCGAAGAGTACTGCAATCCATCGTAAACGCGAACTGATCCGCTAACGGGTTTTAGATAGAGTTTATTGGTGTTGTTAGTGATAGTGCATATAAAGCAAAAAGGGCTTTCTCTATGAGAAGGCCCTTTATTTAAGCCGCGTAAATTTAAACGTTATTTTCCAATAACGTTATTAAAGCGTTCAAATGCGGCAGTTAAATCAGCAATCAAATCATCAGGATCTTCTAAACCGATGTGAAGTCTAATGAGCGGTTTGCTGGTATCCCATTGGGTTGCTGTGCGAAGCCTATCAATTCCGAATACACCAAGAATTAAGCTTTCATATCCGCCCCACGAAAAGCCCATTTTAAAGTGGCGCATGTTTTCCACAAAAGCAGTGACAGAAGCTAAGTTGCCTTGTTTTAGTACAAATGAAAACAAACCATTGCCGCCACTAAAGTCGCGCTGATAAAACTCGTGACCAGGACAAGTTTCGAAAGCAGGGTGTCGCAAATGATCGACTTCAGGTCGACTAGCTAACCAATTAGCGACTTTAAGGGCATTTTTATCATGTTGGGCCATGCGCACGCCTAATGTACGTAACCCGCGTGCAGCAAGATATACATCGTCAGGTGAGGTAGTTTGACCCATGATGTAACTGTTTTCACGCAATTGCTCCCAGTGTGCTTCATTGGCTGTGGCTGTGCCCATCATCACATCAGAGTGGCCGACAATGTATTTGGTCGCTGCTTGAATCGAAATGTCGACGCCCATTTCAAATGGACGTGAATTGATGGGTGAAGCCCATGTGTTATCGAGCATTACTACTACATCGTGTTCATGTGCAATACGGCTTAATGTTGGCACATCTTGAATTTCCATAGTAATAGACCCAGGCGATTCTAAGAATAACACTTTGGTATTTGGCTGAATTAAGTCTTTAATACCTTCACCAATCAGCGGATCGTAGTAGGTGGTTTCAATGCCAAAACCAGCTAGTAATTTATTACATAAATCACGGGTTGGCTCATAGGCGCTATCGACCATTAGTAAATGGTCGCCACTTTTCAAAAATGACAGTAAGGCGCCACTTATAGCACCAGCGCCAGATGGATAGAGGGCTGTACCTGCACCACCTTCTAATTCGCTAATCGCTTGTTGAAAAGAAAAATGAGTCGGGGTGCCACGACGTCCATAAAACATTTCACCATTGGTTTTGTTTTTAATGGCAAAGCGCATGTCATCCATGGTGTCGAAAACAACAGTAGATGCGCGATATACTGGCGGATTGATAATACCTTTAGAGTATTTTTTCTCTCTACCCACACTGACAATTTGCGTTGCGAGTTTGTCTTGTTGATGACTCATAAATTCATTCCCAATTAATGCAAGGTGATGTTATTCATTTTATTTAGCCATCCTACCATCTATACGGCCATAATAAAGCGCTAGGATGATAATAATGCTTATTTTGATTCTGTTACTGGAAATTCTAAATAAAACTCGACGCCTGAATCGTCAGTTAAGTTCTGCGCTCGAATACTGCCTTGATGAAACTCAGTGATTAATCTTGCGATATACAAACCTAATCCCAAATGGGGTTTTGCCTGTACACCTTGGGGTCTGATAGACACCATGGATTCAAAAATTTGTTCACTCATATCAAAAGGTAGCAGTGGTCCGCGATTTTTAACGGTTAATTTAGCTGTTTTGCCTGTGAGTTTCAGTGACACTTCAATGGGATCTTCAGTGCTAAACTCAATAGCATTATTGATTAGCTTATCCATTAGTTGGGCAATGTACTCAGGTACGCCGTGCATCGACATTGAGCTATCGTTAATGTCTACGGCAAACTCATTGTCAGGGTAAGTATATTGATAGCCCTGCATGCAGCCACTGACCACTTGTTGCAGTGAAAAATCGCTTTGTTCAACGTGTGACAAACTGGCCTCTAGACGAGTGGCTTCACTTAGATTATTTAAAATGAGATGCAAACGACTGACGCCTTCTTGTGCGCGAGCGACATACTTTTCGCTGGCAGGCTCAAGGGTTTGCAAACTTAAATGCTCAAGTGATGAGCGCACTACTGCAACAGGCGTTCTTAGTTCGTGAGACAAGCGTGACGACATATTTTCAAGATAATGAGTATATTGCCCCAGCCTACCAACAATACTGGCAAAGCTTCGAGATAGGTCGCCAATTTCATCACGAGTTTTAGAAGGCACAATTTGTTGTTTTACCCGACCTTGGCTGTCGATGGCTTGTTCTGATTGATCGCGTAATTTACGGATACGACTAGAAATACTCGATGCGAAGATAAACAATGCAAGTGTGCCCATACTCATGATGGTTAAAATGACATTAAAGAGTTTTTCTAAGGCGCGATTTCGTAAGGTACGAATGCCATGAGTGGTTTCTTCTGCAATTACCGCACCCATGACTTTGTCGTCAATCCAAATAGGACTGGCTGCGGCTAATACTACCGCTTTGTTATCTGGAGTTAATCGCCAAGTTGAGCCGCGTTTACCATCTAGTGCTTGCTGGATATGGCTGCCACTGAGTTCAGTTGAGTCTTGCAAAGAGTCAACAAAGTCCTGCGGTGGTTTAGTTAAAATCTTATAGTACAAAGGCAATAGATGATCGCTTTTAAATTGACTCCACGCGCTACGATTTTCTGTTTCAGTTAAGCTTGATGACCAAACGTTATTACTGGCACGAATGTCTCCAGACTTAGCTAATACACGACCGTGATTATCCACCACCCAAATACGTGAGCTATTGTGGCTCATGCCTTTGATGATATTTTCAATTTCTGGAGAGGGCACCAAGACTGTACCTAAATGATCGACAGAGTCGATTGCCGATGTGCCAATAATGGTGTTCACTGTGCGAGTTTTAACATCATCCACGTTATAAATTGCAAAACCAAGCTTACTGCCCACCATAGATAGCGGCATTCTGAATTCGATATTATAGCCATCTTTAGTCGCTACCCATTGGCCTTGTATGCGGATTTCTGGAGTGACGGGCATCGAGAGAGTGGGGTCTTGCGGCAATTCAAATGCGCTTAACCAACCATCTTGCATATTAGCCACAATATAGCGTTTAAACAGTCCATCAGGCGCTTGAGTCGCAATGATTAAGTGATCGTTTTTATCCACACGCAGACTGTTTTTACTGCGATACACAAGCTGCTTATCGTGCACCTCAAAAAAACCATATAAGTAACCGCCATATTTACCCACCATATGGGTAAAATTAATATCAACAGGTTGGTTTTCATCACGATTAAAAATCACATGCTCACTGGAGTAATTAATCATACGGTGCTGATACTGCTGCCAATCAATCAATTTCCCATCTAATTGAATGGGGCCTGATAATGGATAGGCATATAAGTCGCGGCCTTTTTCTACTTGGCTTAAAAAGCTCGCTTGATGATTAAATAGTTTAGGTCGTTCATGCAATGCTGTTGCTAATGCTTGTGTGGTACCCTCAAGGGTTTTTTCTTGACCATGACGTAGGTATTTTTCCATTTCCCACACGTACTCATACCCCAGCCAAGGCAAGCAAAGTAGGAATAAAGATAAGATAACAACTTTGGCGCGAAGACCAATGGGGATATTAAACATTAGCTAACACTATCCCAGCGATAACCCATTCCGTAAACCGTATCGATGCAGTTAAAATCTTTATCAGCACTGATAAACTTTTTACGTATACGCTTTACATGCGAAGTAATCGTACTGTCATCGACAAAGATTTTTGCTTCTTGCATTAAGTCTTGACGGCTTCGGACATGCCCAGGGTGTTTTGCCATCGCATGCACCATCCAAAACTCAGTAACGGTTAACTCAATCGGTTGTTGGTCCCAATACACTTGAATACGATTGCCATCAATGGTTAAAGACCCATGTTCGATAAGGTTGTCTTCTACCGTAGCGGCGCCAATTAATTCTGAACGTCTGAAAAGTGCGGCAATCCGTGCAATAAGGTGAGGAAAGCTCACATCTTTTGATAGGTAGTCGTCAGCCCCTAAGCGCAGGCCGCAAACTGTATCAAAGTCGCTGTCTCTAGCGGTCAAAAAGATAATAGGCAAACTGCTAGACATGGAGCGGAGTGATTGGCACAAGGTAAAACCACCATCGATTTCATTCTCTAGGCCGATATCAATAATAGCTAAATCAGGTAGGCGGGCGTTAAAGGCGAGCATAGCCGCAGGGCGGTTAGCATAACCTTGGACATTATAGCCTTGCTGTTGTAGCAATTCTTTGTAGTTTTCTCTGATAGCGACTTCATCTTCAACGATGGCAATTCTTTTCATGTAATAGCATTGATTATGACTTATATGGCTGACTATACATGATTTCTGTTCCAAAAAAATTGCCTCAAAGCAATTGCCATATTGTTGCCACATTTCATCCTCACATTGCCATTTTTATGCCCCTTAGTTGCCATTTCAATTGTGTTTAATAGCTACATCGAATGAGACACACATTTTAAGCCTCATTTATTAAACGACATTAATAGAACTTAAAAGGAAAACACCATGAAAAAGCAATTAATCGCAGTAGCCGTTATCAGTAGCCTATTTATCTCAAACATTTCAGTGGCTAATGATGAAATGCTAGACGATAGCAATCTGATGACTGAAGCAACTGAAGTCACCGATGAACGTGAACATACAGAAGAGTTAGTCGGACTGACTTCAGGTGCAGTATTAGGCGCTGTCGTTGGCGGTCCAGTTGGCGCAATCATTGGCGCATTTGCCGGAACCTTAATAGGCAAAACAGTAGGAGATGACTCTGAAATTAAAAACCAAAAAGAGCTATTGGCTCAGCAGCAACAATCGATTGAGATTCAAACTTCAGAATTAACCGCATTACATGAAAAGCAACAATCTTTAGCGGAAGTAACAGATGAGTATTTGTTAGTGCAATCGCAGTTAACAGATTTACGTGAAGCACAGCAGCAACAGTTACAAGAGCTAGCTATTGGCCTCAATGTTCAGTTTAAGACAGGCTCTTCCACTATCGAACCTCATTTTGTACAGCAGTTGGATGATGTGGCCTATTTAATGGCGTTATCTCCAGAGTTGATGTTGGACTTAACAGGTTATGCTGATCGCCGCGGTGATAGCACATTTAATCAAGCACTTTCAGAGCAACGTTTAATTGAAGTCACTAATTACTTAGTCAGTCAAGGTGTGTCATCTGAGCGCCTGCACGCTAAAGCTTTCGGTGCATCAGCGCCTTTACATGCGCAGCAAAGTTTTGAGAATGACTTTTTTGACCGCCGCGTAACCTTAAAAATCATGCCAGTCGGTGAAGCACTCGCTGCGAACTAATTTTAGCTTAATTACCGATCCAGCCTTCGTAAAACATTTCGCATAAATATCGCTTTATCAGGGTTTTATATGAATTGTTTTTACGAAGGGGAGTGCTGAGTTCATGGAGAGAAAATAATGAAAAGGGTAACCCGTTATCAGGTGAGTGAATCCGCAAATAACAAGCGAGACAATGACAAGCGAGAAAATGAAAGTATTCGCCGATTTAACAATATAGCTGCTTATGGCTGTTCAGGATTAATCCTTGTGGTGCTGATGATATTGAATGTGTTATTTCCAGTGCATGCAATGTCACCGAACAATACTCGTATGGTTGAAGTTGAAGGGCAAGCAGACAGCGAAAAGGTGACACAAGGTATTTTGCGTTATCAGCATAATGGTCAGCGGTTTGAGAGTTTGCCTCTGAGCACCGATGTGCAAATGAAAGTCTCGGGCTGGACAAATAGAGTGAGTGTTAAGCAAACATTTACTAATGACTCTACAGTTTGGATTAATGGCAGTTATATATTTCCATTACCGCATAATGGCGCGGTAGATCAGATGCGTTTAATTATTGGAGAACGCGTTATCGAGGGGGATATTCAACCGAAAAATGTCGCTAAAGCCACTTTTGAAAAAGCCAAAGCGCAGGGAAAAAGAGCCAGTCTTGTTTCGCAGCAACGTCCAAATATTTTTACCACTGAAGTCGCTAATCTTGGTCCCAGTGAAACTTTGACCGTAGAGATCAGTTACCAAGAAAAGTTGGTTTATAAAGAGGGTGAATTTAGCCTTCGTTTCCCAATGACCATTAATCCACGCTACTCGCCAGCGATTAAGGGTACTGGAAAAGCCTCAGCGAGTGAATCTTCATTATCTAACTCATTTTATGAGTCATTATCGCCAAGTTTGCCGACTTCGATTTTTAACTTTTCTAATGAGTTTTTTATTGCTGATAATTTTGACGATTCTAAAGAGAAAGAATCTTTAACGGTGAGCTTATCAATTGAGCTAGATGCGGGCTTTAATGTAGCGAATATCGATAGTCCCTATCATCAGGTGTCAAAAACCGGTGCTGACAATAAGTGGCAAATTGAATTTGTTAAACAAGAAAAAGCCAATAAAGACTTTGTATTAACCTGGCGCGCAGATGATTCTGTTATCGAAAGTGCGCAGCCACTGACAGCGGTATTTACTCAGCGCGGTCAAACCCATGCAACATCGCTTGATACTCGTTCAGGACAGGTTAAAGGAAGTGATGAGTTCAAGAATATGCAAACAATAGGTGACAGTCATCAAGCTCACAATAACGTTGAATATGGTTTAGTTATGTTAACCCCGTCTTTTGCTACTGATAGTGGTTTCTCACAAGAGCAACTCGAAAGTAAATTTGAAGCTCAATATGAAGGGATTGGTCAATCTCATGTCCCTCGTGAACTTATTCTGGTGATTGATACTTCAGGCTCTATGTCTGGTGGCTCACTTAAACAAGCTAAACAAGCCATGTTGTATGCTTTAGCGGGATTAACCAGCCAAGATAAGTTCAATGTCATTGAATTTAATCATTCGGTCAGTCAGTTATCGGCGACATCTTTGCTAGGTACAAGCTCGAATATCGGAAAAGCGAATCAATTTGTGAGAGGGCTAGAGGCTAACGGTGGTACTGAGATAGGTAAAGCACTGTCGGCTTCACTAATAACTAATGAAACGGTACAAAATTATAAAGCAGTAGCAAATTATGGCGATAGCACGCAAGAAAGTGCTTCTGCGCAGAACCATTTAAGACAAGTTATTTTTATCACCGATGGGGCTGTTAGTAATGAGCATGGGCTATTTCAACAAATTGAAGCTGAATTAGGTGACAGCCGATTATTTACTGTGGGTATAGGCTCAGCGCCAAATGCTTACTTTATGGAACGTGCCGCCATGTTTGGCCGAGGAACCTACACCTACATAGGTAAAACATCAGAAGTTAAAACCAAGATTGCTAAGCTACTAGCAAAAATTGAAAAGCCAGTGAGCACCGACATTAAACTTACATACCAAGATGGGACTGTTCCTGATTACTGGCCTGTCCAAATCCCTGACTTATATCAAGATGAACCATTATTGGTGAGCTTTAAATCGCCTTCATATAACCAACAGGATTTGATTGTTTCAGGTTATAGCCAAGGCCAATTTTGGCAGCAACAGATTAGTCGCAATAACCCTAAACAAGCAGTAGGTCTTGATTTGATATGGGCAAATGCGCAGATAAGTGCAATTGAAGCCACACAAACGAGAGCAAACTTACCGAGGGTTAAATCTCAAGTTGAAGCCTTAGGGATGAAATATCATTTAGTGACCTCACAAACCAGTTTAGTGGCTGTCGATAAAACCCCCGTGAACCCAATGGCCGAGTTTAATCAAAATCTACAGGTTAAAAGACATTTGCCAGATGGCTGGCAACGACCACAAGGCGTGTTACCCCAAACGGCAACCTCGAGTCGATTAAACATGCTTATTGGTCTGAGTTTACTGATTATCGCGCTATTACATGGACTTTGGTTAAAAGGCTATTTACCAGGCCAGAGATTGGTTTTACCAAAAGGTGGCAAGTTGGAGGCTTTATGATGTCGTACAAGTGGATTTTACCGTGTTGTGTGGCGCTTATAGGAGTGAGTTTTTTATCACAAGGAGCATATATGCAAATTAAAGCCAATTTTGCTCAATATTTGATTGAGCAAGCATGGAGTAAAACGTTAGAAGATCAATTACCCCACAAGCCATGGAGTTGGGCTGACACTCACCCTGTGGGGAAGTTAAAGCTTTACGCCGATAAGGAAACTGATTTGTATCCTATTGGTCAGCCAATGTTTGTATTGGCTGGCGCTTCAGGCAGAAACCTCGCCTTTGGTCCCAGTTTATTATTGAGCGGCGCAGGAGTAGGTGAGCAGGGCAATACGATTATTGCAGGTCATCGCGATACTCACTTTTTACCGCTACAAAAAGTGAAAAAAGGCGACATTATAGAGTTAGAAACACCACATGGTTTACAACAAAACTATTTGATTACTCAGATTGATATCGTTCATGAAACGCAAACTGAAGTGCTTAGTATGACGACGGATAACCAGCTTACTTTAATTACTTGCTATCCGTTTGAAGATTTGTCCGCTAGTAGTGATTATCGCTATGTGGTCACGGCGAAAAAAATGAATAGCGGACATCGATTAATATAAAATCTATTAATGACGAATAACTCCCATTAGCGAGTGGTGTTTAATGTTAGCGATTAGCTAGAAATGGGCATAACTCTATTTCGTCCAAGTCGTTTTGCCTCATATAACAACTTGTCAGTGGCTTCAATAAGCTGGCTAGTTGTTTGCTTTTCTTTCCACTGCGCTACACCAAATGACGCGGTAATATTATCGATACGCGTTTCACTGCGTCGATCTTTAACACTGAGTTTCTCAATAGAACGGCGCATTGCTTCAGCTAATTGTCTTGCAATACGTTGGTTGCTATTTGGCAGTAAAATAGCAAACTCCTCACCACCAAAGCGATAAAGTTTTACCCCATCTCGGCAAGATTCTTTTAAACGTTTAGCAACCACCTTTAGAACTAAGTCACCAAGCTGGTGGCCATAGGTATCATTAAATTGCTTAAAGTGGTCAATATCAGCAAGGATCATGCAGCAGCCAGCAGGAGATTGATTAACCATGGCATTAATGTCTTCATTGAAAGCGCGGCGATTAAGAACTTCAGTTAACGCATCGAATAACACATCTTTTTCTGTTTCTGCCAAACGCTGCTTGAGTGCTTCGATTTCACTTTGAGCTTTGGTTAGTTGTTGCGTAAAGCTAACCGTACTTGAATGAATACTTGCGGACTCATTCACTATGCCACGAACCACTTTAATCACTTGCTCAAGAGAAAAACCTTTACTTTCAAGCTCGGTTAGTTTGCTGAACTCTTTCTCTATTTTTGATTGGAAATTACTGGTGTCATGATTGGTGTCTTTTAATGATTGCGATAACTCACAAACCATGGCATCTAGGTTTTGCCTCATGTCGCGTACATCTAACTCAACAGGATCAGAGATGTGCTCTCGGTAAAGTAATTCACTGGATATAGGCGAATATTGTTGATTCTGTGCTATCACAGTATCAAGCGCGGTATTTAGTTTAGGATTTGATTCTGCAACGTAGGCATACCAAAGAGCATAGTTTGTCGGTGTGGTGGGTATGCTGTGTTTTAACATCAAAGGAACTGCCTTTTTTAAATTAAAAGCGGCAGATTTTAGTAGATCATTTGACATTCAATCCCTCAAATGTGAATGGGCCACTTAGCAAATTAAATAATGAGCGAAGATGTTTGAAAGTGACATAATTATTAAATCATAATCCATAAAAAAGCACCTGTCATTAGGTGCTTAGTTTAAATTAAAAAGAGTAGGATACGGCGAACATGGGGCCTGTGAAACTGTAATTAATATTGTAGTCTAAGGTTCTAAACTCTTTGTCTAAAACACTACGAGAGCGTTCAAGATCAATGTCTACATCGTAATAATTATAGGCTAAAGATAAGTGCCAATCTTCGCAGATTTCAGCTTGAACTCCAGCACGAATATCGACCAATGAACCTTTGATATTATCGTATTTAATCGCAAAGTATTGCGCGTGAGTGTTAAATACCCAGCCAGGATAAAATTCGTAACTGGCATAAACACCGATATCGGGAAGAGGTGCTGTGAGGGCGTTATCAACAATTCTAGGAGTTAGGGTAGCGGTATCACACAAGCTATTGGCATCGGTATTGGCTTCACACAAACCAATAGTGCCTTCGAATACGGTTTCGATAAACATTGTGTGTAAACCGATTGAGGCACCTACAGTATAGTTATCACCTTCCCAAATATCATAACCATAACCTAAACGTAAAATATCAATATTGAGTGTGGTGGCTAGTTTAGCGTTACCATCGATTAAAAAGCTTTGATCATTGTCGCCAAACTCAGGAATTTCAATATCAAAACCTAATTGCGGTGTATCGGCATTACGGTGAAGTGACTTCCAATCGAGGTAGATATTATGACGGTCATTGAAACTGTACTTGAATTCAAAGAAAGGAAGAAACTGTTCATCTGTAAGTAACAAGTCATCTTCAAAATCGAGTAAATAGTAATTACCAGTATCTTTTGCACTTTTTACTAGCATGGTTGAATCTGAGCTAGCGTAAAATGCACCAATGGTAATTTTATATTCATCAGCTTTTACATGGCCGGTAGTACAAACTGCAGCTAAAAGTCCTAAAGAGGCTCGCTTAAACATTTTATCTCCGCACTTATTATGTGCTCAACTTGAGCCATTCGTGCTTTTTATTTTTATTGGATAATCAGGGTTATATCTTTTTGTGTATTTATACTAGCATTATGTAACCAGATGTGAAGTTTTTGTTAGTGTAAATCTGCCTTAAAATGATCCTAGATCAATGTTTGTTCGTATCTCATGACTTGAACAGTAAACTACGCCTTTCGACTTACCCTTTTAAGTTGCTGTAAAATAACATTAATAATATCATTAAACTTGACTTGCCAAGTAACGTAAGAGCTATGTTTTTAATCGTGAAAACACTGTATATCTTTATAAGACAATTATAAAATCTTCAGTTTTTTCAACAAATTCACAGTCATTTATTTGACAAAATGTTAATTTTTATGAGTTGTTGTTTTTTGTCAAAAAACTGCTGATTGGAACCATTTGTATCAAGTCAGCATTTTGAGTAGAAATTTCAATTACAAACCCCAACTTAAAATTATAAATTCCTAGTTCACAATCAAAAATCGTAGCTGAATACTCTTTGCAATATTTTTGCTATAAAACGCTATTAACATGGTTAAGTACATTCACGTTTGAGCATTAAGCCATTATGGATACAGATTTACTAAAAACGTTCTTAGAAGTTTATCGAACTCGGCATTTTGGCAAAGCTGCTGATAATTTATTTTTAACTCGCAGCGCGGTAAGTTTTAGGGTTAAACAACTTGAGACATTGTTAGGTGTGTCTTTATTTGATCGCCAGCGTAATAATATTCAGCCAACGCCTGCTGGTGAGCGAATGTTAGAACATGCCAATGCAGTGTTAACTGCGGTTGAGCGAGCCAAACAAGATGTGTCGCTATCAAAGCTGCAATCTGTGCAACTTACTCTTGGTATAGGCCATAATGTCTGGGATAGTTTCTTAAACGATTTTATGCAGCCATTAAGTTCTGGCTTAGAAGATGTTTCCCTAAGAATGGATGTGATTTCGACAGCAGTGATGTCGAAACAATTGTCTGAAAGAACGCTAGATATCGCGTTAAGTTTCGACCCATTGCGAATCGATGATATTGAAATCACAAAGTTAAACCGAGTGAACTTGGTGTTGGTAAGCCATCAAGAAGGGCAAACCATTGATAGTCTTAAACAGTCTCAATATATAAAAGTAGATTGGGGAACGGCTTTTAATATCATGCATGCACAAGAGTTAACAAACTTACCTATGCCAAAGTTACATACCAGTTCAGCCCAAATTGCGTGTGAATTTATGCTGAGTAATGGAGGCTGCGCTTTTTTACCAGAAACCATGGTTAAGGCAAAAATACAAAATAACGACATATTCTTAGTCGAGGGCGTAAACCCTATGCGCCGACATATTTATGCCGCTCATTGGGGGAAAAATGAGCGTTTAGATGAAATTGAACAAGCGCTAATACTGCTTACTGATAAAGCTTATCAATAGCGTCAGGTTTGTTTTATTAACAGCAAATCCTCATGTAAACATGACTTAGGCAGTATTAAATTAAAACTCTTGGGAATATTCAAACCTACAAAATGTAGGCATTCACTAGTATTGCGCACCAGGTGATGCCGCATAAAGCTAGACTTAAAAATACTGCTGCAGAAGCTACATCTTTCGCTTGACCACTGAGCGGGTGGATTTCATCGCTGATGCGATCGACAACCGCCTCGATGGCCGAGTTTAATAACTCTGTTATCAGCACAATAAAAAGTGTCATTATCATCAAAATGGATTCAACTAAACTGACATTAGCTAATAGTGCAATAGGTAGCAGTACCACCACAAGAATAAGCTCTTGTCTGAATGCAGCTTCGTTTTTCCACGCACTGATGAGCCCTTGAATTGAAAAGCCTGTGGCGCGGATGACCCGTTTTATCCCATGATTATCTACTGGTTTCATTTTTAACCTTAGTATTTGATTGTTTGCTCTCGCGAAATTGTTTTACTACCCATTAAAAATATTTTACTTGCCATAAAAATAGCAAAGCTTGATTTCCTGACTACAATCAACAGGCTCTAGAATTGATACTGTAAAAGCGCAATTTCGCTAACATGACTAGCAAGGATGCTACTATGCCAAGATATTTACTGTCTATTATATTTCTGTTCATCTATTTATTAATTCCTATTTGTGGGTTTGCCACTGACACTCTGCCAATACAACTAGCTAGCCGTTTTCACAAAAGCATCAATGTTAACGATTATTATGTGAGTGAAAAGCTTGATGGAGTGAGAGGTTATTGGAATGGCGAAAAGATGCTCTCGCGTTCGGGGAGAGTTATTGTTATCCCCGAGTGGTTTACTGCCGATTTTCCAAAAGAAAAAATAGATGGCGAATTATGGATAAAGCGAAATGACTTTGAGGCCGTTTCAGCACTATCGAGAAGTCATAAAGCTGAAAGCCCATTATGGCAGCAAGTGACGTTTATGATCTTCGACTTGCCTGAACACGGCGGTGCTTTTAGTGAGCGAGTTGCGAAGATGAAGCATATAGCAGTAAATTCCAGATATATACAGCAAATACCTCAGCAAGAATTTACTACTCAAGTGCAGTTATACAATGAACTTGATAGGGTGATAGAAAATCAAGGTGAAGGTTTGATGCTACATAAAAAAACGGCGTTGTATACAATTGGTCGTAGCCCCAATATTGTCAAACTTAAACCCAAGTATGATGCTGAGGCGGTGGTCGTTGCCCATAATGAAGGTAAGGGCAAGTATTCCGGGTTATTGGGCTCTATCACCGTTGAAATGCCTGATGGTAAAAGGTTTAATATTGGCAGTGGTTTTAGTGATCAAGAAAGAGCAGACCCGCCAGCGATAGGTGCGGTAGTGACTTACCAATATTTAGGGTTCACTAAAAATGGTATACCGCGTTTTGCACATTTTTTACGACTAAGGCTGGAATAATCAGGCCAGATTAATTTAGAACAGAATAATTTAGAACAGAATAATTAGACTTTAACTTTAAGCTTAAATAAAACAAGAGGGAACGACATTGAACTCCAAGCTTACATCTAAAAGCATAAAGGATAGCGATAATCCATTAAATTTGGCTGAGGTAAAATCTGTGTTGTTTGTTTGCCTTGGTAATATTTGTCGCTCTCCAAGCGCTGAGGCAGTATTTAAAGATAAAGCCCATGAATTACAACTTGAATTGCAAATCGATTCCGCAGGTACTGCAGCCTATCATCAAGGTAATCCTCCAGATCCCCGCTCAATAAAAGCCGGTGAAGCTAGAGGACTCGATTTCAGTGGTATGCAAGCTAGAAAAGTCACAAATGAAGACTTTAATCGGTTTGATTTAATTCTGGCTGCTGATAACAGTAATTTGGAGGATTTGTTCAGTCGTTGCCCTGTTGAATATCAACATAAAATTAGGTTGATATTATCTTTTGGCGATAATGAGCTTAATGGAGTAGAAGAAGTGCCTGATCCGTATTATGGCGGCGAAAATGGTTTTGAAATTGTATTAGATTTATTAGATACAAGTTTAGGTCGTTTGGCGCAGAAAATTAATAACGGATAGCGTCTACTACTGAAATTAAAAAGGCTTATCAACTGATAAGCCTTTTACTTTCATTCAATGACGTTAAAGTTTACTTTTTTGCTAACGCCATTTTAATAAGTCGTCAGGAACATTTAGTCATTTTGATGGCGTTTACCGGAGCGTTTTAATCTTTCTTGTTCAAGCTTTTGTTGCTTAATCGCTTCTTTTTCTGCAAGCACTCGGGCTACTTCAGCCTTTTCAATTTCTGCCATTTCTGGCGTTTCCAAGGTCAATAAACCGGTTTTACCTGAACGGAATTCATGCAGTAATAATTCAGAAGCTTTGTGTAAATCGATTCGACCGCCGGGTCTCAATGCACCGCGTTTACGGCCAATTTCTTCAAGTAACTCAATGTCTGTGTCAGGTAACGATTTAAGCTTATAACGTTCACAAATTTCATCAGGGTAGGCATGTAAGAAGTACTCTGCGGCAAACATGGCCACATCTTCATATTCCATAGCGGTATCTTTAATCGCACCGGTAACAGCAAGGCGATAACTACTGGCTTCATTATCAACTTTTGGCCACAAAATACCTGGAGTATCAGACAGTACGATACCGTTTTTCAAATTAATTCGTTGCTGACGTTTTGTAACCGCAGGCTCATTACCTGTTTTAGCTAGCGTACGTCCAGCAAGGGCGTTAATGATGGTAGATTTACCGACATTAGGAATCCCCATAATCATGGTACGAATATCTTTTTCGAGTTTATCCCGCGAAGGAACTAGTTTACGACAAATATCTGGAATACTCTTAACTTGGCCTGGTTGCAAAGTAGTAATGGCCGTTGCTTTAACGCCTTGCTCACGTTCGAGGTATTCAATCCAATGTGCCGTCACTTTAGGGTCGGCTAAGTCTGATTTGTTCAGTAGTTTTATACATGGCTTATCGCCCCTTAAGGTCGAAACCATAGGGTTTTCACTACTATATGGAATACGTGCATCTAATACTTCGATAACAAGATCGACTTGAGGCATCGCCTCTTCAATCTCTTTTCGAGCCTTGTGCATGTGTCCTGGGTACCATTGAATTGCCATGTGTTTGCCTTTTTTAAAACTACTGCTAACAAAGGGGGCATATTCTACCTTGTTATGCCGCCAAATGATAAAAAAAAGCGCCAATTGGCGCTTTAATCCTATTGAATTGATACCGGAACTTAAATAACACCCAGTTCGCGTAATCTTTCCATTAAATAGCTATCAGCAGTATAGCGATCAGATAGCACAACCTCAGGGTTTGGATGTAAAAATAGCGGTAAAGAAATACGCGATTTAGTCTTGTCCGTCCCTTCTGGGTTAATCACTCGATGTGATGTTGAAGGGTAATAACCACCAGAAGCTTCTTGAAGCATGTCGCCGATATTAATAATAATATTACCAAAGTCACTTGGTACATCAACCCAGTTATCATCTTTGGTTTGTACCTGAAGACCAGGTTCATTGGCTGCTGGTAAAACGGTGATTAAATTAATGTCTTCATGGGCTGCAGCACGAATAGCCCCCAGCTCTTCATCACCAGCCATTGGCGGGTAATGTAAAACACGTAGCAGTGTTTTTTCACTTTCAGCAATCATTGCAGGTAATGGAATAGAGAACTTAGCGGCAACATCGGCTGGTGCATATTGTTCAATCCAGCCTAATAACTCTGCTGCTAAATCATTGGCATGTTTGTAGTAAGCTAAGATATTGGTTTTTAGCGACTCAGGAATTCGGCCCCAAGGATATACGTGAAAATATTCTTTGATATCTTTTACGCTATGACCTTTAGCTGTCTCAGAAATTGAGGCAGGGAAAAAACCATCCTGTGTCTCTGGTTTAAACAAAAAATCATTTTTTTGTTCAGCTTGAAAAAACTCGTACCATTCTTTATAGATGGTTTCGACAAGTTCTTTACTGATAGGGTGATTGGATAACACTCCAAAACCGGTTTCTCTTAATGACTCAACAAATTGTTTAGCACAATTTTCTGAGCGGTAATCAATTGTTTCTAATTTCATATTTTCTACTTATTGTTTTTTTGACCCGATATGATTTTAACCTTCGTCACACTTTGCTGCAATTTTTTGACTTGAAAACAGGTCTAATAAGTCGAAATAGTGATGTTTATTAGGCATACTGCCATCTGTTTAGATATTGCGATACAGTAAGAAGGTCAAGATTGAAGTTAGGACGATGCAAATGAATGAATTAACTGAGTTTGAAAAGTATGTCATTGAGCAGAAAGGAACTGAACGTCCATTTAGTGGAGAATACGTCAATCATGAAGCTGAAGGTCTATACCTATGTAAAAAATGCTTAGCGCCTTTATATAAAAGTGAGCATAAGTTTAATGCTTTTTGTGGCTGGCCAGCCTTTGATGATGAAATTCATGGCGCGATTAAACGTACATTAGATGCTGATGGAAAGCGTACTGAAATTACTTGCCATGATTGCGGTGGTCATCTTGGACATGTTTTTAAAGGTGAAATGCTCACAGGTAAAAACATGCGCCATTGTGTTAATTCAGTGTCGATGTTGTTTAAAAGCTATGAAGATATTGAAGCTGAAAAGTGTAATGCCACTAAGGCATTGCAACTGGCAACATTCGGCGCGGGTTGCTTTTGGTGTATCGAAGCCGTGTTTCAAAGGCTTGATGGTGTTGAGAGCGTTTATTCTGGTTACAGCGGCGGCACGACAGAAGACGCACACTATGATGCCGTGTGCAGTGGTGTCACTGGCCACGCCGAAGTGATACAAGTAACTTTTAACCCTGAGGTTATTAGCTACAACACGTTATTATCAGTGTTTTTTGCCATACATGACCCAACCACGCTTAACCAGCAAGGCAATGATAAAGGTCCGCAATATCGTTCGGTTATTTTTACTCATAATGCCCAGCAGGTCGATGATGCAACGATTGCCATCAGTAAGTTAATACAGCAGGGGATTTGGCCAAAACCGATTGTGACTGAAGTGTCTATGTATGAAGCATTTTATCATGCTGAAAATTTTCACGATGATTACTTTGCCAAAAATGCAGAACAGCCATATTGTCAGCTGTTGATTAAACCTAAATTTGAAAAAGCGATGAAGCAATTTGAAGCGCTATTGAAAAAAGACTAATAGATTATTGGCTATTCATTAGGTTAATTTTTAGTACTTGAATGTCAGATTTCAAACATAAAAAAGCGAACTGAATAGTTCGCTTTTTATTGTGTGGACTTTATATAAAGTTAACTTAACTCTTATTGATTAAGAGTCTAGAGCATCATCAGCCACTTTGTAGTGTGGATCTTCTATGACGTTAACCTCAACTAAGTCACGCGCTTTATGCAGTAACTCTTTACAGTCGCCACTTAAATGTCTTAAGTGTAATCGCTTACCTGCAGCAACATAACGCTCAGCCAAAGTATCAATTGCATCTAATGCTGAGTGATCAGCAACGCGAGAGTTTTGGAAGTCAACAATCACATCTTCAGCATCATTTTCAGCATCAAATAGTTCTAAGAAGTTAGAAACTGAGCCAAAGAATAATGGACCATTTAACTTGTAAACTTTCCAGCCGTTAGCATCAATGCTTTTTTCAACATTGATGTGCTTTGCATGTTCCCAGGCAAAAACAAGAGCTGAAACGATAACACCAACAAATACCGCAAACGCTAAATCTGTGAATACCGTTACTGTGGTCACTAACACAATAACAAACGCATCATGTTTCGGCACTTTACGCATCACTTTAAAGCTTGCCCATTCAAATGTACCCAGTACAACAATGAACATTACGCCTACTAAGGCTGCTAAAGGGATAATCTCAATAAAGGCTGCACCAAATAGAATAAAGGCTAGTAATGCTAATGCGGCAGTGACACCTGATAGTCGACCACGGCCACCAGAGTTGATGTTAATCATTGATTGGCCAATCATGGCACAACCGCCCATAGCACCAAAGAAGCCACTTGTGATGTTACCAACACCTTGACCAACACATTCTTTGTTACCACGACCACGGCTGTTAGTCATTTCATCAATCACTGTTAGTGTTAGTAAGGATTCAATCAGACCAACGGCAGCAAGAATACATGCATATGGCAATATGATGTAAAGTGTTTCTAGGTTAAAAGGTACACTTGGAATTGCAAATGAAGGCAAGCTGCCTGCAATTGTTGCATGCTCATCACCGCTCATGGTTTTTAAGAAATCGAGTACGTTTCGGGTATCTAAATCTAACCCCACAACTAACGCCGTTACCGTAAGAATAGCCACAAGCGAAGATGGAATCGCAGTAGTTAGTTTAGGTAAAAAGTGAATAATTGCCATGGTCAGTGCCACAAGTCCTAGCATGATCATTAGTGGCTCTTGTCCTAACCAAACCATGTTTCCTGCAGCATCCTTAACTTGGAATTGCCCAAGCTGAGCTAAGAAAATCACAATGGCTAAACCATTCACAAAGCCAATCATTACTGGGTAAGGAACAATGCGAATGAACTTACCGAGTTTGAATACCCCAGCAGAAATTTGAATAATCCCCGCCAGCACCACAGCTGCGAATAAATACTGCACTCCGTGTTCAACAACCAGAGATACCATTACAACGGCCATCGCGCCTGTAGCACCAGAAATCATTCCCGGACGACCACCAATTACAGCAGTTATAATGCCCATAATAAAGGCTGCGTATAAACCGACCATAGGTTCAACTTGTGCAACGAATGCAAAAGCAACGGCTTCTGGAATAAGTGCAAGAGCAACAGTCAAACCAGATAAGATATCTGCTTTGCTACTACTAGTTTTGTGACGAAGTAAATCGAACATTTAGCCCCTGAAAACAATTGATGTGTTTGAAAGTAAAAGTGTGCGTATGTTAACAAAAATTAACCCTTGGCTAAACCTGAAAATAAGCTTAATTGAAGATAAATAGAATATTTAATCAAACTGTAAACATAAAAAAAGCCACGCTAATTAGCGTGGCTTTTTAAATTAAGTATTATCTGTTTTACCTAAAGACTTATGCCTTGGTGGTATCAGATGAGGCACTGTTAGCTACTTTAGATTTTGCAGCTTCAGCATCAGGCTGAGATTTCTCGTATTCACGACCTTTAGGGACAGCTTGCTGAGTACGAGCTTCAGAAACAGGTTTCGTTGTATCTGACATCACCATAGAACCAAAGCGGCTCGCGGCAGCAGGTTTTTTAGCTGGCGCTTCAACCTTAGTGGCTGTTGCTGTTGCTGTTGGAGTTGCAACGACTTTGCGTTGAATAGCAGCAGGTTTTGCCATTGGAGCAGAAGCTATTGAATTATCTTTAGCTGGTGCTTCTGATACTTCAGTTTTAACTTCTTCAACTTTAATGTCTTCAACTACAGGCTCTTGAGCAACAGGCGCTTCAACTTTAACTTCTTCAGCTACTGGCTCTTGAGCAACAGGTGCTTCAACTTTAACTTCTTCAGCTACTGGCTCTTGAGCAACAGGTGCTTCAACTTTAACTTCTTCAGCTACTGGCTCTTGAACAACAGGTGTTTCAGTTTTAACTTCTTCAACTACTGGCGTAGCTTCGACAGTAGGTGCCTCAGTCTTAACTTCAACAGCTTCGGCAGCTTGTTCAGCATCTAGTTGCTTCTCTAGCTCGTCAACTGGTGTAAATACTGCTGTTGCAGGAGATGTTTCATCTTCATCACGACGACGGCGTTGACCAGCAGCTCGAAGGTGACGTGGGCTACGACGGCTACGACGTTGACCTTGTTTCTCTTCACTGTCTTCAGCATTAACTTCTTCAGTTGTTTCAGTAGTTGCATTAACTTTTTCTGGTGCAGCGGCTGCAGCCGAACTTGATGAGTCAGTTGCTGGTTTAACAGCTTCAGTAACTACAGGTGCTTCAACAACTGTTGTATCAGCTTTAGCTTCTTTAACAGTTTCTGCTTTTTCAACATTAACAACTTCAGCTTCTTTTGAAGATTCTGACGTTGCAGCTTCAACATTTTCAGTTTTCGCTGTGTTGTCTTTTCTAGGGCGACGAGTACGAGCTGGCTTAGCTGACTGCTCAGTTGCTGTAGGTTTTGCTGCTACTTCAACAGATGCATTAGCTGAGGTTGCTTCAACTTCATTTAACTTAGCTTCGTTTTGTTCGTTTTCGATACGAACTTTACGGCGCATGTTACGACGTTGGCGACGTTCCCTTGCTGCTTCTTGCTTAGGCGACTTTTCTGTTTCATTGCGAGATTTATCGGCAACAGGTTTGTTTGTCTTTGCTTTAGGGTCGTTTTTAGGCTGACGTTTATCTGCTTGCTCTTTATTAGCAACATCTCTGTCATTCTTTTTGTTACGACCTTTGTTGTCTCTACCTTTGTTGTCAGCATCGTTACGGTTTTCATTACGGCTGTCATTGCGGTTACGACGGTTGTCATTACGGCGCGAATCATTACGACGGTTACGGCGGTTGTTTTGGTTATCTTTACGATTCTTATCAGATGGCTTAGATTCGGTTTTAGCTGGCTCATCAGATGAGAACAGTTTGCTAATTGCAGAAACCATTTTAGCGAAGAAACCTGGCTCTGATGCAGCTGGCGTAGCAGCTTTTGCTGGTTGCTCTGCCGCTGGAGTTGGCTTAGTCGTTTTTGGCGTACCAAAACCTTTAATCGCAGGTTGTTGAGCTTCAGCACGTTCAAGTTTACGTGGCTCATACAACTTAGCTTCTGGCTTTTCTACGCGCTTGTAACTTGACTCAACTACTTCATCATCGCTTCTTAAGCGTGACACGCGGTAGTCAGGTGTCGTCATGTGCGAATCTGGGATAACGTACACTTCAACATTGTGACGCTCTTCAGTGATGCGAATAGCTTTACGTTTCTCATTTAACAAGAACGCAGCAACATCAACTGGGACAACGGCTTCAATTTGTGAAGTGTTTTCTTTAATCGCTTCTTCTTCCATTAAGCGAAGAATAGAAAGTGCTAACGATTCAGTACTGCGAATAGTCCCTTGACCATGACAGCGAGGACATAAATGACCTGCAGACTCACCAAGAGAAGGGCGTAGACGTTGGCGTGACATTTCCATTAAACCAAAGCGAGAAATACGGCCTAACTGAACACGGGCACGGTCTAAATGAACCGCATCACGCATTCTGTTTTCAACTTCGCGTTGATGTCTAACTGGTGTCATATCGATGAAATCGATAACCACTAAACCACCTAAGTCACGTAGGCGTAATTGACGAGCAATTTCATCCGCGGCTTCAAGGTTAGTGTTCAGTGCAGTTTCTTCGATATCGCCGCCTTTAGTTGCTCGGGCAGAGTTAATATCGATAGACGTTAATGCTTCAGTTGGGTCAATAACGATTGAACCACCAGAAGGCAAACGAACTTCACGTTGGAAAGCTGACTCAATCTGAGATTCGATTTGAAAGTGAGTAAACAATGGTACTTCTGATTCGTAACGTTTAACACGCTCTACAAAATCAGGGCGAACTAGACCAATGTGTTGTTTTGCTTCTTCAAAAATACGTGGGTGGTCAATTAGAATTTCACCAACATCACGGCGCAAGTAATCACGGATTGCGCGAACAATTACATTACTTTCTTGGTGAATTAGGAATGGTGCAGGCTTGCTTTGAGCCGCTTCTTGAATCGCATCCCAGTGATGTTGTAGGACTTTAAGATCCCACTTTAGTTCAGCAGCGTCTTTACCAACACCAGCAGTACGCACAATCAGACCCATACCATTTGGTACAGTTAGCTCAGACATTGCCGCTTTAAGTTCAGTTCGCTCATCACCTTCAATGCGACGAGAAATACCGCCTGCACGTGGGTTATTAGGCATTAAAACTAGGTAAGAACCGGCAAGAGAGATAAACGTTGTTAAAGCAGCGCCTTTATTACCACGTTCTTCTTTGTCGATTTGAACTATAACTTCTTGACCTTCAGATACCACTTCTTTGATATTTGGACGGCCTTGGAAAGAATAACCTTTAGGGAAGTATTCGCGAGCGATTTCTTTAAGCGGAAGGAAACCGTGACGATCTGCACCGTAGTCTACAAACGCAGCTTCTAAAGAAGGTTCTACGCGAGTGATGGTGCCTTTATAGATATTTGATTTTTTTTGTTCATGGCCTGGGCTTTCGATATCCAGATCATACAATTGTTGCCCATCTACTAGGGCAACGCGCAACTCTTCCGATTGAGTTGCATTAATTAACATACGTTTCATGATGACTTAATTCTTCTAATAAGGTCATCAAACAAAGACTTATCGTTGCATTACGGGCCTAAAATTATTATTCACGAAGCCTCGCGGCTGGTTTTTAGGCAAGTTAGGTGCGCATTGCTGTAAGACGCATCGCTGCGTGTCGCATCCTATTTATGGCTTATTTTTTAATGATTACAAAAACAAGGAATTCGTTGTTAATAAGCAACCAACCCCATAAATTTTAAATTTCTTTTCCGGTAATGCCCAAGTCGAATCTGTCTGTTTGATGACAAGCTAAAATTTGTTCGAATTTGGGGGGTGTTAAGTTTCAGGAAAACTTTGTAAATAATGATGAAACAGACGGTTTAACTGTAAAAGCAATTCTTATTGCTTTGTGATGTTTACAATTTGCAAATCAATGATTTGCGACCTGCCGTGCTCATGAATTCTACTGAAAATACACCTTAATAAATTGAGGTTGTGAACATTTTATTCACTGTTTATCCTCAATCACTGCGCAAATATAGCAATAAACAATTTATACAGCAATCAAAACAACGAATTCTTATTGTCCCATCAAGGGAAAACTTAGGGTACAATGTGCGCCGTAATTACTATAGGCGCATCATGAATACAGAAACTCCCACAAAAGTTCAATTGGTCACCATTGATGAAGATCATTTTGAGCAACGCATCGATAATTTTCTCCTCACCAAATTAAAAGGTGTTCCTAAAAGCATGATTTACAGAATCGTGCGCAAAGGTGAGGTGCGTGTAAATAAGAAAAGGATAAAACCTGAGTACAAATTACAAATTGATGATGTAGTGCGTATTCCGCCAGTAAGAATGGCTGAAAAAGATCACCGTACAGCGCCTTCGGCAAAACTGTCGAAAGTAACGCAACTCGAAGCACGTATTATTCATGAAGATAATCACCTTATCGTATTGAATAAACCTGCTGGAATTGCTGTACATGGTGGCAGTGGTGTCGACTTTGGTGTGATTGAAGGCCTTCGTTCATTACGACCGCAACAAAAATTTTTAGAATTAGTGCATCGTTTAGATAAAGATACTTCCGGCGTACTTTTAATTGCTAAAAAGCGCAGTGCACTTAAACATTTGCATGACCAACTCCGAAAAAAGACCATGCAAAAAGATTACATGGCATTAGTGCGTGGTGATTGGCAAGCTAAAGATAAAGTGATTAAAGCACCGTTATTAAAAATCACTTTGAAATCAGGTGAACGTATTGTCAGGGTTAATCCTGAAGGCAAGCCTTCAGAAACCCGTTATAAAATTATGCAGCGTTATCATGGCTGTACTTTAGTCAAGGCAAGCCCTGTTACAGGGCGTACCCATCAAATTCGTGTTCATTGTCAATATGCTGGTCATGCGATTGCGTGTGACGATAAGTACAGTGAGAAAAAGTTTGATGACTCAATGCGAGAAAAAGGGCTAAATCGTTTATTCTTGCACGCTGCAGAGCTTAAGTTTATCCATCCTGAAAATGATGAAGTTAAAACGGTTAAAGCACCTTTAGATGATATCTTGTTATCGACCTTAGAAAAGTTAAAACGCGCATGATTCTAAACACTACCAATCAGTATCAATTAGTAATTTTTGACTGGGACGGCACGTTAATGGATTCAATCGGCAAAATTGTCGATTGTATGCAGTGTGTGGCTTCAGATTTGAGTTTGCCGGTGCCGACTGATCAGCAAGTGCGCGATATCATCGGATTATCAATATTACCAGCCATGGAAAATTTGTTTCCAAATAACGCTGATCAATATGATGATTTACTTGAAGCGTATAAAAATTACTATCTCAATATAAATGTTACTCCTAGCCCTTTATTTGATGGCATCGAAACAGTATTAACTGAAATTCAAGCAGCAGGGCACACGCTAGCAATTGCAACTGGTAAGCGAAGAGCTGGTCTTGATCGCATGTTAGCTGAAACTGGTTTAGGGCAATACTTTGTGGCGACACGCTCTGCTGATGAAGCTGAGTCTAAACCACATCCTTCAATGATTACCTCATTACTTGAAGAGCTCAATATTGCGCCAGAGCAAGCGGTAATGGTTGGCGATTCTAAGTTAGATATTGCAATGGCTAATAATGCCGGTGTGAGCAGTATTGCAGTAACCTATGGCGCCCATAGTTTGGAAGAATTATTGAGTCAAAATCCGACAGCTACAGCAAATAAGCCAACTGACATATTGCAGTACCTTTAGCTTATTGTATTCATACTTTAGGTAGATGGTTGCTTAAGTGACTTATGAATAAATAAAAAGCCGATGATTTACTCATCGGCTTTTTTGTGTATAGAACTAAAGCAGAAATTAACCTAGTGGATAAATTACTTGTACTTTAAGTTTAAGATCACAAGAACCTACAGTATCCCAATCAACAGCTTGTGGGTCGAATGATTGACCATCTGCACCGTAAACTGGTGTGAACCAATCAAAGCTTTTTAGTACGGACTTATGCAAATCAGCTGTGACTTGAATACGAGCACCTGCGTTACGTGGGCCCATATCTGGTGAGCCTTTTTTCACATTAGAGCGCGTATCGTATTCATAGTAATGTACTTCACCGCGTCCATTAGTGATTAAGTTTTTACAAGTATTATTCTTAGTAATAAACAAGTCGATGTAATACTCACCATCATCCTCTAAACTCATACCTGGGCCAAATGTAGCAGAACTTGCTATAGGAGTGCCTTCTTCCATACGGAAAGTAGTGAAAGTAGATGCACCTTTGAAGTTAGAGTAGCTATTTAAGGTGTAAGATTTGCCATCTTCAGGGTATTCATGAGTAATAAACTCACGATTTTCTAGACCACAGGCCGTTTTAAGAGTTGCGACTCCTTCACCTTCAGCAGCTTCTTTCCACTCGTAGAAGGTATTTTGTTTACCCATACGAGTTTCTAAGAATGCAGCGTTTACAAATGAAGCACCATCAGCATTGTAATAGAAAGTGCCTACATTCGATGCGCCTGTGTAGCTATCCCAATTTCCATCAGCTGGATGAGTAGGCATGTCAGGTGCGCCTGGATCAGTAGGGTCAACAGGCTCAACAGGATCTGTTGGCTCAACAGGTTCAGCTGCAAAACTATGACAAGTATCACAAGCCATACCGCTATCGTGGCCATCGGTGTGACATGAAGTACATGTCGAACCTTCGTTATGCTCAAAAGGGATTTCAGGCATGCCAAATACACCAATTAAACTCGCTTCTGGTGATTTACCATTATTGACATATGGCGAATCTGGGTTTGGATTTTCATATTCGAAATTCACACCGATGTTGGCACATTGTTCTTGGAAGGTACTGACAAAACTAGCAGCTTTGCCATCCAATTCTTCATTGGCATCAGCAAGGGTTAAGTTCGCTTCAGTTAAGTCTTTATTAGCCTCGTCTAACTGTTGATTCTGTTCTGTTAGCTCAGCTATTTGAACTTCTAAATCAGGATTGGGATCAATCGTAACTGTGTCATCATCATTACACGCAGTTAAGGCCAAAATTGAAGCACAAATAAGGCTTAATTTGAATTGTTTGTTCATCATTATGTTCCTTGCTAGCTAGCGCTTAGCATTTAATATTATTTTTATTTCAATCTACAGTTTAAAGCGGTGGATGGGATAAACAGTCTTTACCTTAATAGCTTTCATGACGTCCATTTAAATAAATGTCTTGTAAAACACTAGGTGAGACGAATAATTTACTAATTCATCCGTTAATAAAAACGTTTAAATACACTTGGCTTTAAAATGTTTGAATATCTAAATTGATTTAGATGTAATAAAGCAGTGTGGAAAAATCATTTGTGTAATATCGATGTTTTAGTTAACACCTCTGATATTGCAGGTTTAATTTTTATTAATTACTAATCCTATTATCTATTATTAGTAATTCCGTGATTGCTTCGGTGAGGAATGTAAATGTTTGCAAAGAATTAGTATGTGATGAATGTCAATTTTATTCTTACATGATAAATGATATTAGTTGCAATGTGATCTAAATGTATATTTAAGTTATTTTGCGAACTAAACATTGGTTTAGCTGAATCTTAAGTTGTTTGGTCGCCTTACTGTGTTCTTGGCTAAGTTAATGTTATTGTTCGTTTTACTGCTTCCTCTCCATGTTGGCGATTTATTTTTATTACAAAGTGATGCTAAATTGCTAATTAGAGTGGGATACATTAATTTATCGTTTTATTAACTTTTTAGCTTTTTTTTTAATCTGCAACAATGTAAATATATTGCAGGGTTAGGGAGCTGACTTATATGAGATGAAAGGAGTTTTGATGAGATTTGAATATTATATCGAAAGGTAGAGTGTACTTGTTATTTTATTTCTGGTCGGTTATTTGAGCTTTAAATACTTATTGATTAACTTATTTCAATTGTCTCTATGTGAGTTTGTGAATTTCTATTGCTGATTGTCATTTTTATTAGTGTTAATTAATTCCTAATTTTTTGTTTGTAGTCCTTGCCTCTTAGTTTTCAATAGTTATTTTAATTTTTTGGTTAAAAGAGGTGGAGGTGAGTTATTCCATGTTCTAGACGCTGAACTCTAATGAGCCCGATAATAGTCATTCAAAAATTACCGATTTTAAATTGAACCTTTGATTATCCTTAATAAAGGTTCATATATTTTTTATTAAAAAACGTCACTTTTACAATACTTGAATATCATGTTTTTTAAGTAACTGAATAAGCTTAATCAGTGGTAAGCCAATCAAGGTGTTAGGGTCATCGCCTTCAAGCTTTTCAAACAGAGCGATTCCTAGTCCTTCAGCTTTAAAGCTGCCAGCACAGTATAAAGGTTGTTCTAGTTCAACATAACGCGTAATTTCTGCAAGAGTCAATTCTCTGAAGTGCACGGTAAATGGTTCGATTAAACTGAATACCTGCTTAGTATGACTATTTATTACACTAAGACCTGTATAAAAGGTAATTGCTTTACCTGATGCTTGTTGTAATTGCTTTATAGCTTTTTCAGTAGTGTGAGGTTTACCAATAATTTGACCATCTATTACAGCCACTTGATCAGAACCAATAACAAGTACTGATGAGCTTTCATTTTGATCATTTTTATTTATAGAATTGTATAATTCAGTCCCTGCAAAGGCTTTAGCTTCTGCAAGTCTTAACACTAATGCTTGTGCTGTTTCATTTTCATAGGGGCTTTCGTCTATATTTGGCGATATACACTCGAAGGGCAGTTGTAACTTTTGAAGAATTTCTTTGCGATAAACCGAGGTAGAAGCCAAGATGATTTTGCTATTCATGTTACGTCTTTCATATATTTAGATAATTACGACTATAATAAGTCAAAATTGCGTTCAAATGCAGTAAATTTAGCCGGATCGTGCTTGTGATCGCAGGCTGTGACAGGTAATATTTCGCTTCGATCAATTTTAATGTTGGCGTTTTAGTAAATTGTTCATTTTGTTTAGTTAAGCAATTAACCTCAATTTGGATAAATTTCCTTTGACTCTAGCGTTTTCAAACTATAATATGCGCGCCTTATGCAAACAGTAAAGATACCAGTATCAATTGATCCTATTCGAACTGCAGCCAGCGGCCTTCGTTATGAAGGTATTGTGCCCGGCAAACAGAATAAGCGATTAAACGAGTTATGTGCTGGCGATTGTTCCGATGTGACAGTGTCGTTAGAATGTGGCGTCGATATTCAGGGGATAGTCTACCTTCGCGGGAAGGCTGTGACGGAGCTCACTCTGCTATGTCAACGTTGCATGACACCATATACCACAGAGGTTACGGTCGACTTCTCCTTTGGTCTTTGTAAGACACAAGAAGAAATCGATGAGCTCCCGGATGCGTATGAGCCGATTGAGTGCAATGAAATTGGTGAAGTTCGTCTGCATCAGTTGATCGAAGATGAATTGATAATCGCTATGCCAATTATTCCTATGCATCAGAATGCTGATTGCAACCTAGGAACAAGTGACATAGCTGTAGGCGAAATCGAGCCCTCTCAAGAGGAGCGTCCAAATCCGTTTGCAGTGTTAGAAAAACTGAAGAGCAAGTAATCTAGGAGACAAGTCAAATGGCTGTACAACAGAATAAAAAATCACGTTCAAAGCGCGGCATGCGCCGTTCACACGATGCATTGAGCACTGCTCAATTATCTGTAGACGCTACTAGCGGTGAATTACATCTACGTCACAACGTGACTGCTGATGGTTTCTACCGCGGTAAAAAGGTTATCAACAAGTAATTTGTTGCTAATCTTATGACGGATCTGACGCTCGCGTTAGATGTGATGGGGGGCGATAATGGCCCCCTCGTCACAGTGCCTGCAGCCTTGCAGGCACTGAAATTCAATTCCCAACTATCCATTATTCTAGTCGGCAACCAAGCTGAAATAGATCCCCATTTAGTTGAAATTGACAGTGCTGTTCGTGCACGAATTCAAATTATTCATACCACTGAAGTTATCACTATGTGTGATAGGCCTATCCAAGCTATTCGCTCGCGTAAACAAAGCTCAATGCGTTTGGCGCTAGAGTTAGTTAAAGATGGTAAAGCCCAAGCTTGCGTTAGTGCCGGTAATACTGGTGCATTAATGGCATTGGCTAAGATTTTACTAAAAACGCTTCCTGGCGTTGATAGGCCCGCTTTAGTGAGTTGTTTACCTGCAGTCACAGGTAAACCTGTTTATTTATTGGATCTTGGCGCCAACGTATCCTGTGACTCTGAAACCTTGTTTCAGTTTGCAGTTATGGGCTCAGTGTTATGCGAAGCCGTCCATAAACGCGCCAAACCTAAAGTTGCCTTACTAAACGTCGGTATTGAAGATGTGAAGGGTAACGATCAAGTTCAACAAGCTGCGCAGTATTTAATGGATACTGAACAAGTCAATTACACAGGCTTTGTAGAAGGTGATGAGATATTCACTGGAAGTGTTGATGTCATTGTATGTGACGGCTTTGTTGGCAATATCACATTAAAAACATCTGAAGGCATTGCTAAGTTATTAGTTCACCAATTAAAACGTGGACTAACGCAAGGTTTGTTCGTGCGGATGTTGTCTAAACTCCTCGCTCCACGTATACAATCAGTACTCAGCAAGATGAACCCCGACCACTACAATGGCGCAAGTCTGATAGGATTGCGCGGAATAGTAGTAAAGAGTCATGGAAACGCTGATGAAGCCGCTTACTTACAAGCAATCAATTTAGCTGCTACAGAAGCAAAACGTCGTCTTCCGGAAATGATTAAAGATCGTTTGGAGACGATTCTTTTAGACATCAATAGCTGATCTCATTATATGCATACAAAAATTCTCGGAACTGGTAGTTATCTGCCGGTGCAAGTTCGTAGTAACCTCGATCTAGAAAAAATGGTCGACACTTCAGATCAGTGGATTGTGGAGCGTACAGGTATTTCTGAACGTCGCATTGCTGCTGAAGATGAAACTGTTACAACAATGGGTTATCAAGCTGCATTAAAAGCATTAAAAATGGCAGGTATTGAAGCCAGTGAGTTAGACATGATTGTCTGCGGTACCACAAGCGCCAGTAATGCATTTCCAGCTGCAGCATGCGAAATTCAAAAATTACTCGGTATTCATACGATTCCTGCTTTCGATATCGCTGCGGCGTGTTCAGGTTTTGTTTATGCCTTATCAGTCGCTGACCAGTTTGTTAAAACGGGTGCCGCTAAAAAAGTATTGGTAATTGGCGCTGACGTGTTATCACGCCTGTGTGACCCTGATGACCGTACCACAGTGATATTATTTGGTGACGGCGCTGGCGCTGCAGTTATTGGTGCTAGTGAACAACCAGGTATTATTTCTACTCATATATACGCTGATGGTCGTCAAGGCGATTTATTGAAGTGTTCATTCCCACCGCGAGCAAATGAGTCATCAGAAGCGGTTAGCTTTATGACGATGAAAGGTAATGACGTCTTTAAATTTGCTGTCACTCAGCTTTCTCACGTGGTAACTGAAACATTACGAATTAATAATATTGATAAATCAGAAATTGACTGGTTAGTGCCGCATCAAGCTAACTTTAGAATAATTAAAGCCACAGCTAAGAAGCTCAATATGAGTTTAGACAAAGTGGTTTTAACGCTGGCGAAGCATGGTAATACTTCTGCTGCATCTGTGCCTATTGCATTAGATGAAGCGGTAAGAGATGGCAGAATTCAACGCGGCCAACTGATTTTATTAGAAGCATTTGGCGGCGGTTTTGCTTGGGGCAGCGCACTTGTGCGTTTTTAGTATTAGTGCGCTTGTTCGCTTTTAGCCTTAGCGCACCAGTAAGATTCTAGATTTATTGTTAAAACGTCAGTAAGATATTTTTAGTTTATGAACAGAGCACTCATTAACTAACTGTTCTCTATCGTTAAAGTTTTGGTATGCAATGCTTTAAAATATGACGAATATTTCATTTTTCATGAACGAATAAAGGTAATAAATACAATGGAAAATATGGCTTTTGTTTTTCCTGGACAAGGTTCTCAAGCTGTTGGCATGTTAGCTGATTTAGCTGCTGAATTCCCAGTTGTAACAGATACGTTTGCCGAGGCAAGTGAAGTATTAGGTTACGATTTATGGGCGTTGACTCAAGATGGGCCAGCAGAAAACCTTAATGAAACTGATAAAACACAACCTGCATTATTAACAGCAAGTGTTGCAATTTTCCGTGCTTATGAAGCAAGCGGCGCAGCTAAGCCTAGCTTGCTTGCAGGACATAGCTTAGGTGAATACTCTGCACTAGTGTGTGCAGGAGTAATTAATTTTGCTGATGCAGTAAAATTAGTAGAGCTTCGTGGTCAGTTAATGCAACAAGCTGTACCAGCAGGAACAGGTGCTATGTTTGCGATTATTGGTCTGGATAACGATGCTATTGCCAAAGCTTGTGAAGAATCAGCAAATGGTGCAGTTGTTAGCCCTGTTAATTTTAACAGTCCTGGTCAAGTGGTTATTGCTGGCGAAAAAGAAGCAGTAGAAAGAGCTGCAGCAGCATGTAAAGCTGCTGGAGCTAAAATGGCCGTTGCATTGCCTGTCAGTGTACCGTCTCATTGCGCGTTAATGAAACCTGCTGCTGATAAATTAGCTGATGCACTTGCACAGCTGACATTTAATGAACCAAATATCACAGTTATTAATAACGTTGATGTTGCGACACCGATTTCTGGAAGTGATATTAAAGATGCCTTAGTTCGTCAGCTTTACTGCCCAGTTCGTTGGAGCGAATCAGTTGAATTAATGGCCGAAAAAGGTATTACAGATTTAGTGGAAATGGGCCCAGGGAAAGTGTTAACTGGCTTAACAAAAAGAATTAATAAATCATTAAAGGGGCAGGCGGTAAATAACGCGGCTTCTTTATCTGCTTTAATCCAATAAGGAATTTTCATGAGCATTAGCTTTAATTTAACTGGCAAAGTTGCTTTAGTGACTGGCGCAAGTCGCGGTATTGGCCGTGCTATTACTGAAACTTTAGTCGAAGCCGGCGCTGTAGTTATTGGTACTGCAACGAGCGAAAAAGGTGCTGCTGCAATCCAAGAATACCTTGGTGATAAAGGTCACGGTTTAGTATTAAACGTCACTGACAAAGAATCAGTTGCGCAATTATTCGCCCAGATCAAAGAAAAAGCCGGTGATGTTGATATTCTTGTCAATAGCGCGGGTATCACACGTGATAATTTATTAATGCGTATGAAAGACGATGAGTGGCAAGATATTCTTGATACTAACTTAACGTCGCTATTTAGGTTATCAAAACCTGTTATGCGCTCTATGATGAAAAAACGTAATGGACGTATCATCAATATTGGTTCAGTTGTAGGAACCATGGGCAATGCAGGGCAAGTTAATTACTCAGCTGCTAAAGCTGGTTTGATTGGATTTACAAAATCTCTTGCAAGAGAGGTTGCATCTCGTCAAATAACAGTGAATGCTATTGCACCAGGTTTCATTCAAACTGACATGACAGATGAGCTAAATGAAGAACAACAGCAAGCTATCATGTCTCAAGTGCCAATGGAGCGTTTAGGGCAAGCACAAGAGATTGCTAACGCAGTATTATTTTTAGCATCTGATTCTGCTGCTTACATTACAGGTGAGACCCTGCATGTAAATGGTGGAATGTACATGGTTTAATCGCCTGTAAGGGCAACGACTTTTATTGAATCTGGATTGATATCAAAGTATGATAATTTTCGTGGTTAGACCACGAAAACTAAGCTTGCATTGTCAGCTGGATCGAATAAACTACTCGCAATCTTACGCAAGTGTGTAATTTGAATAGGAAAGAAAACTAATGAGCAACATCGAAGAACGTGTAAAGAAAATCATCATTGAGCAACTTGGCGTTAAGGAAGAAGACGTTAAATCAGCTGCATCATTCGTAGACGATTTAGGTGCAGATTCTCTGGACACTGTTGAATTGGTTATGGCTCTAGAAGAAGAGTTTGATACCGAGATCCCTGATGAAGAAGCTGAAAAGATCACTACTGTTCAAGCAGCGATCGATTACGTTTCAAAAAATCAGTAATCCCAGATTCACAAAAACAGGTGGCATTTATGCCGCCTGTTTTTGTTTCTGAAGTCGATACTATTCGACTAGACTTATTTCCAAAGTGTTAATCCTTCAGCTCGCTTCTTATCTGCTCAATGTTAAATGTACCCAGTACAAAGTCATTGATGATGGATTAACCCATACTGTTTATTGTTGGCTTATGCCTAATTATTTCAAAGGTGACTACTGTGTCTAAACGTCGTGTCGTGATTACAGGCCTAGGACTAGTTACTCCAGTGGGTAACGATGTCGATTCTTCTTGGCAATCTTTATTAGCAGGTAAAAGTGGTATTGAACCCATTACCAAATTTGATGCAACTGATTTTGGCACTCGCTTCAGTGGCTCTGTTAAAGATTTTGACGTTGAGCAGTACTTATCACGTAAAGATGCTCGTAAAATGGATTTGTTTATCCAATACGGCATGGCTGCAGGTATCCAAGCGATGAATGATGCTGGTTTGGATATGGAACAAGAAAATCCTTCTCGCGTCGGTACTGCGATTGGTGCAGGCATGGGCGGCATGCCTTTAATTGAGCAAAATCATGCAGCTTTGTTAAAAGGTGGCCCGCGTAAAGTGTCTCCATTCTTTGTACCAAGCACCATTATTAATATGATTTCTGGCCATTTATCAATTAAATATGGCATGACAGGCCCTAACTTTGCAGTCACAACGGCCTGTACGACAGGTGTGCATAACATTGGTTTTGCCGCTCGTACTATCGCTTATGGCGATGCCGATGTGATGTTGGCAGGTGGCGCTGAAGATGTGACTTCTCCGCTTGCTGTGGCTGGCTTTGGCTCAGCTAAAGCGTTATCAACTCGTAATGAAGAACCACAAGCGGCCAGTCGTCCTTGGGATAGAGACCGTGACGGTTTTGTGATTGGTGATGGCGCTGGTGTCATGGTGATGGAAGAATATGAGCACGCTAAAGCCCGCGGCGCAAAAATTTATGCTGAGTTAGTTGGGTTTGGCATGAGTGGCGATGCATTCCACATGACTTCGCCTCCAGCTGATGGTGCAGGCGCAGCCGCTGCAATGGTCAACGCAATCAATGATGCGCAAATTGCTAATGAGAAAGTGGGTTATATTAATGCTCATGGCACATCAACTCCTGCTGGCGATAAAGCGGAAGCTGCTGCAGTCAAATCAGTATTTGGCCCACATGCATATGACTTATTAGTGAGTTCAACTAAGTCTATGACCGGCCATTTATTAGGTGCTGCAGGTTCGGTTGAAGCGATCGTGACCATTTTGGCTTTACGTGATCAAATTGTGCCGCCAACAATCAATTTAGATAACCCTGATGAAGGCTGCGATTTAGATTTTGTTGCCCATAAAGCAAAAGAGCATACATTTGATTATGCTTTGTGTAATTCATTTGGTTTTGGCGGGACTAACGGATCGCTTTTATTTAAAAAAGGCGATGCGTAAATCGTAAAGCTTTATAGGTGCTTGATGATAAAGCAGTCACTAAGGTGGCTGTTTTTTTTTGCCTCATATATATCAAGATGTTGCTTAATGAAAGTTAGAATGAAGAATATGAAATCAACGCTATAAAATAGGTGATTTGTTTAGCGAATATTCAGTCCAAGATGTTAATTAAATCAAACAAGATGAATTTATCCATTTAAGCAGCAAAGTATCGTAAACTGTTGCGAGTGCAACAATTTAGGAGGCGTTATGGCCGGAGTAGATAGAGAGATCACCTTACGATTTTTAGCAGAACCTGCTGATGTAAACTTTGGCGGAAAAGTCCATGGTGGCGCTGTAATGAAATGGATTGATTTAGCCGCCTATGCAGGTGCAGCCGGCTGGAGTGGAAAATACTGTATTACCGTTTATGCGGGTGGTATTCGCTTTGTTAAACCTATCCATGTAGGCAATATTGTTGAGGTGAGTGCCAAAGTCATTTATACCGGCACTTCTTCAATGCATTTAGGCATTGATGTAAAAGCTGGCGATCCTAAAGAACCTGATCGTCATTTAACCACCCATTGTATTGTGATTATGGTTGCAGTAGACGATGATGGTAAACCGACTTCCGTGCCTGAATGGATCCCTCAAAATGAAGATGATATTCGTTTAAGAGATTCGGCACTCAGATTAATGGATATGCGTAAGCGCATTGGTGCTGAAATGGAAGCCCATGTAAAACCTGCACTTTAAGTTTTAGATACTAGAAACTCACATAGTTAATAGCATTCACTCATTAGAATAATAAGAAGGATATTATGGCGAAAGTAGCATTTATTGGCCTTGGCGTTATGGGGTACCCGATGGCGGGACATCTTGTTAAGCAGGGCCATCAAGTTACGGTTTATAATCGCACCACTGCAAAAGCTAAACAATGGACACATGATTACCAAGGTGAATTTGCACTAACTCCTGCATTGGCTGCAAAAGACCAAGATATTGTCTTTACCTGTGTTGGTAATGACGATGATTTAAGGCAAGTGGTCCTTGGTGAAAATGGTGTTATTAACGGTATTAAATCTGGCGCTATTTTAGTGGACCATACCACGGCATCAGCAGATGTTGCCCGTGAAGTGGCAGCGATATTGGCTGATAAAAATATTGAATTTCTTGATGCGCCAGTTTCTGGCGGCCAAGCGGGTGCTGAAAATGGCGTACTTACTGTGATGATGGGGGGTAAAGAGTCTGTATTTAATCAAGTTAAGCCTGTTATTGAATCGTACAGTCGCTGTGCCGAATTGCTGGGTGAAGTAGGTGCAGGCCAGTTAACGAAAATGGTAAATCAGATTTGTATTGCAGGTGTGGTACAAGGGCTTGCTGAGGGCTTACATTTTGCTAAAAGTGCTGGACTTGATGGTTTAAAAGTAGTTGAAGTTATTAGTAAAGGTGCTGCGCAAAGCTGGCAAATGGAAAACCGATACCAAACAATGTGGCAGGGTGAATATGATTTTGGATTTGCCATTGATTGGATGCGAAAAGATTTAGGCATTGCACTGGAAGAAGGGCGCCGAAATGGCAGTCATTTACCTGTTACAGCGTTAGTGGATCAATTCTACTCTGAGGTGCAGGCGATGAAAGGTAATCGTTGGGATACGTCTAGCTTATTAGCGCGTTTAGAAAAGAACCGATAACGTAACAAGTTGTCACTTTAATGTTTGCATTTTAGGTTTTAGAATAAAAAAAGCTCGTCACCAATAGTGACGAGCTTTTTATAGATTGTAGTTAATTTTATCTGTTAGAAATAGTAGATTAAATTTTGAGTCCAATCATCAATTTATCTAATTCTTCAGCAGTACTGTTAAGTTCATTACAGCCTGACACCGATAGATTAGCCGCTTCTTCAACATTATGAGATTGGTTTCTAATTTCCATTAAATTAGAGGCTATTTCATTCGCCACAGCAGACTGTTCTTCTGCTGACGTTGCAATTAACACACTCATCTCGAACACCTTCCCACTGTGATGAGCAATACTTGCTAAATCCTCTCCGGTTTGCAGTACATGTTTTTTACCTTCTTCAGCTTGATCAACAGTTCGCGACATCACCTGAGTCAGGTTTTGTGTTCCAGATTGTAACGCTTCAATCATGGTTTTAATTTCTACTGTGGCGGACTGAGTGCGCCCTGCAAGGGTTCTCACTTCATCAGCAACAACAGCAAAGCCGCGACCTTGTTCACCAGCGCGCGCTGCCTCAATAGCGGCATTGAGCGCCAATAGGTTAGTTTGTTCAGAAATAGCATTAATGGTCGTTACCACAGCATCAATTTTACTGGCATTGTCATTGAGTTCGTTGACCGCATCAGACGCGCCAGCGATTTCAGTTGAAAGTAAATCAATGGCTTGAACCGTGGTTTCGATGTCATTTGAACCAGCAGTCACTTGATTGTTTGCTTCTTGAGTTTCAGATGAAGATTGCTCGGCATTACGAGCTACTTCTTTTACCGCAGCAGTCATTTCTTCCATCGCGGTAGCTAGCGAGTCTAGATGCTGACGTTGATTCACTGCAACGGCTTGGCCATCTTCTGCCGTGGTTCTAAACCCGTGAACGACTTGCCTGATTTGCTCTGTCGCCTGTGTCATTTGTAAAACAAGTTTATGTTGTCTATCAACAAGTTCATCAACGCTGATGGCAAGTAAACTGAACTCATCAGGGACTTCAAAAAAGTTTAATCGACTGGTTAAATCACCGTCCGTAGCTCTTCTAAGTGCCATCACGGTTGTGTAGAGCGCTCCGCCGATAAAGGTTGAAATATAGTAAGAAAATAGAAAAATGATGATGATGATTATTGTCATTAATAAATAAGCTAAGTTGTTATCATCACTTGTTTTTTCTTCGATAGTTTGATGTTTAATTTGGGTTGTAATGACAATATCGTGTGCATTAACTTCACTAAATACGGTAAACCCAGTACTGGTTTCAATTGACCCGCCGCCCTGGCGTGCAATTTGCTGCTCTTGGCGAGTAAGAGTATCAATATTAACCGCACGGCTTGAGCCATCTAAATCGGATAAAAAGGCTTGATGCTTATCTTCATCAAGTAGATTTAGTGCTACATCAACAGCGTGATTGTATGTGTTATTTAACGATACCGCCTCGTCAATTTCAGCTTTAGCTAAGGTAGTTTGAAAACTATTAATAAGTGTAAAAGTAAGTAATAAAATTAGAGCTATTGGAACAATTGCCAAGATGGTGAACTTTGCTTTGATTGATAACTTAATCAAAAATTGATCTACCCACCTGAACTTTACTTCTTTCATGCTTACCTCTTAATTTTATTACGCAATACAATTGTATCGGATGTAACGACATAAACTTTAGTTTGACTTTCAATAAATTTAAAATGAAGAAGGCTATTTTTCACAAGTATTGAGATATTTATTAATAGAAAAAATTACAATTTACGATATAAGTTTTTTTCAAGTTTAAATGAAACAAGACCATTAGAAGCTAACTCATGATAATGCAGGAGTTTACTGGCTTTAATTACAATAAATGCTAGCCAAATAAGCCTAGGTCACGTAAAATCTCATCTTTTGTTTTAACCCCATGCTTTAGGTTTAATTTAACATTAAAACTTAGACTAAATATGTCGTCCGTACCTTGGGCGCCCAAACGCATTTGATATGCAAGAATGCAGTGGAAGATATAATGCAGCAGTTAACTGAGATCGTAGAACAAGCCTTAGAAGTAATTGGTAAGGCCAGTGATCTAAAGGCATTGGATGATATCCGTGTCGATTACCTTGGTAAGAAAGGTAAGATCACTGACATGATGAAATTGATGGGTAGCTTAAGTCCAGCAGAGAAACCTGCTTTTGGACAAGCAGTCAACCAAGCTAAACAAGCGGTACAGAAAGAACTTTCTGAGCGCATTGAAGGCTTAAAGGCTGCAGAGTTAGAAGCGCAACTTATCGCTGAGCAAATCGATGTTACCTTACCAGGTCGTACCATTGAATTGGGTGGGCTTCACCCAGTGACACGTACTATCGAACGTATTGAAACTTTCTTTGGTGAGTTAGGATTCTCTGTTAAAAACGGTCCTGAAATTGAAGATGATTTTCATAACTTCGATGCATTGAACATTTCTGAGCATCATCCTGCTCGTGCTGATCATGACACTTTCTATTTCAACCCGAAAGTAATGCTCCGTACGCAAACTTCAGGTGTTCAAATTCGTACAATGGAACACGAAAAGCCGCCTTTACGTATTATATCTCCAGGCCGTGTTTACCGTAACGATTACGATCAAACTCATACGCCGATGTTCCACCAAGTGGAAGGTCTGCTAGTTGATGAAAAAGTTAACTTTGCTGAATTAAAAGGCATTTTGCATGACTTCTTACGTAACTTCTTCGAAGAAGATTTAGAAGTGCGTTTCCGTCCGTCTTACTTCCCGTTTACTGAGCCTTCAGCTGAAGTCGACGTAATGGGTAAGAACGGTAAATGGTTAGAAGTATTAGGTTGCGGTATGGTGCATCCTAACGTACTTCGCAGTGTCGGTATCGACCCTGAAAAATACTCTGGTTTTGCTTTCGGTATGGGTGTTGAGCGTTTAACAATGCTGCGTTACGGCGTAAATGACCTACGTGCCTTCTTCGAAAACGATTTACGTTTTCTTAAGCAATTCAAATAACGGAGCGATATAAAGATGAAATTCAGTGAATCTTGGCTTCGTGAGTGGGTTAACCCATCAGTAAGCCGTGACGAGTTATCACACCAAATTACAATGGCCGGTCTTGAAGTAGATGGCGTTGACCCAGTAGCTGCCGCATTTAGTGGTGTTGTTGTCGGTGAAGTTGTTGAGTGTGGTCAGCACCCTGATGCTGACAAACTGCGTGTTACCAAAATTAATGTCGGTGAAGAAGAGTTAATCGACATCGTTTGTGGCGCACCAAATTGCCGTTTAGGTTTAAAAGTTGCTGTTGCTATGGTTGGCGCAGTGCTTCCTGGTGATTTTAAAATCAAAAAAGCCAAATTACGTGGTCAACCATCATTTGGTATGTTGTGTTCATATGGTGAATTAGGTATCGACATCGAAAGCGATGGCATTATCGAATTACCAACGGATGCGCCAATCGGTAAAGACGTTCGCGAATACCTAGACCTTAATGATGCCATCATTGATGTTGATTTAACTGCAAACCGCGCAGACTGCCTTGGTATGGCTGGTCTTGCCCGCGAAGTCGGCGTATTAAATCGTGAAGCAGTAACAGAGCCAACTTGGGATGCGGTTACAGCGACCATCGAAGATAAAGTTGCAATCAATGTGATTGATTCACAAGCTTGTCCTCGTTACTTAGGCCGTGTGGTTAAAAACGTAGATTTAGCTGCTGCGACTCCATTATGGATGCAAGAAAAATTGCGTCGTAGTGGTATTCGCTCAATTGACCCAATTGTTGATATTACCAATTATGTATTAATTGAATACGGTCAACCAATGCATGCGTTTGACTTAGCAACATTGTCTGGTGCGATTCAAGTACGTTTAAGTGATGGCGCTGAAAAGCTGACATTATTAGACGGTAATGAAGTGACAGTACCTAATGACACTTTAGTTATCGCAGATGACAGTGGCTCAATTGCCTTAGCAGGTGTGTTTGGCGGCGAAAAAACCAGCGTAACGACTAAGACTCAAGATATCCTTTTAGAGTGTGCATTTTTTGCTCCGCTTGCGATTATGGGTAAATCACGCCGTTTAGGTCTTCATACAGACGCTTCACATCGTTTTGAGCGTGGTGTTGACCCTGAACTACAACACAAGGTCATGGACCGAGCAACACGTCTAGTATTAGATATTTGTGGTGGCGAGGCTGGTCCTGTTGAAGAAGCGGTTACTGAAGCTAATTTACCTAAGCCAGTTGAGTTAACACTACGTCGTAGCAAGCTTGATAAAATTTTAGGTCACCATATTCCTGCAGCTGATGTGACTGAAATTCTTGAGCGTTTAGGCTTTACTGTGACAGCTAATGCGGAAACTTGGACTGTTGTGACGGCAACTTACCGTTTCGATATGGCCATTGAAGAAGACTTAATCGAAGAAGTTGCGCGTATTTACGGATATAACAATATCCCGAATATTGCACCTGTAGCCTCGTTAACCATGTCTGATCATAAAGAAGCGGATATTTCATTACGTAAAGTACGTAATGTGCTAGTTGCTCGCGGTTTCCAAGAAGCTGTGACTTATAGCTTTGTTGACCCTAAGCAACAAAATCTTGTTCACCCAGATGCACCAGCAATGATTTTGCCGAACCCAATTTCGGTTGAAATGTCTGCTATGCGCCTTTCTATGTTCACTGGATTGTTGACCTCAGTAGGTTATAACCAAAGCCGTCAGCAAGGTCGTGTGCGTTTATTTGAGACGGGTTTACGCTTTGTACCTGATGCAAAAGCAGATTCTGGTGTTAGACAAGAAGCCATGATTGGTGCGGTGATTTCTGGTGTTCAAAATGATGAACATTGGTCTATGGATTCTAAAACTGTCGACTTCTTTGATTTAAAAGGTGATTTAGAATCAATTATCGGCTTGACAGTTTCGACTTCTGAATTTACTTTTAGAAGTGCAACACATTCTGCTCTTCATCCGGGGCAATGTGCTGAAATACTAAGAAATAATCAGGTCATTGGTATCATTGGTGCTGTCCATCCTAGTTTGGAAAAGCCTTTTGGACTAAATGGTAAAACAATTATTTTTGAGTTAGAACTGGACGCTTTACTGCATGCCAGTTTGCCGCTAGCCCAGACTGTATCTAAGTTTCCTGCAAATCGACGTGATATTGCTGTTGTTGTTGAAGAAGAAGTTTCTGCAACTAATGTTATGAATTTGATAAGAAAAGTTGGCGAAAATCAGTTGGTTGGCTTAAACTTGTTCGACGTATACCGAGGTAAAGGTGTTGAAGCAGGCAAAAAGAGCCTTGCAATAGCACTTACATTACAAGACATTACTCGTACGCTTGAAGAAAAGGATATAACTGAAACTGTTGATTCAGTTGTGTCTGCACTTAAGACCGAGTTCAACGCATCGTTGAGGGACTAAAAGTATGGCACTTACCAAAGCCGAAATGGCAGAACATCTTTTTGAAACGCTGGGCATTAATAAACGTGTTGCCAAAGAGATGGTTGAGTCTTTCTTTGAAGAAATTAGAGAAGCACTCGAAAGTGGTGAGCAGGTCAAGTTATCTGGCTTTGGAAACTTTGATCTGCGCGACAAGAATCAAAGACCGGGAAGGAACCCAAAAACTGGTGAAGATATTCCAATTTCAGCTCGACGTGTTGTGACTTTCCGTCCAGGACAAAAGTTGAAAACTCGAGTTGAAGAATCAAACTCGGCTAAGAAATAGTTTCGCTTGATTAAAAAAGCCACTCGTTTGAGTGGCTTTTTTGTTTTCTAAGACGGATAAGCCAGTGTGAGTTAAGTAGATGATATAAAATTATCGTGTTGTCAGTACTAGAAAATTGTTATTATACGTGTTTGGTTCCGCTCTTTATATTTCATAGCATTGATGTAATTTTTTGAGGTTTCTTTTGGCTAGACAAGCAAAACATTTCGACCGTCGATTTACTCTTTCTTTATTGCATCCCAAGTACTGGGGCACATGGCTTGCCATTGTCATCTTGTTTATATTTGGTTTAATGCCTGCCTTGATCCGAGACCCACTTTCTCGACTATTGGCAAGGCTTGTGATGCTGATAGCTAAAAAGCCAATAAATGTTGCTCGCATTAATATACGCACCTGTTTTCCTGAAAAATCTGCTGCTGAAATTGATGCTTTGATTAAAGACAATGTCGATATGTTTGTATTGACGTTAATGTCACAAGCTGAATTGTTGCTTCGCTCGAATGCGCATATCAAACGCAGGGTAACGATTGATGGTTTTGAGCATGTTAACTCAGCAAGACAAGCTGGTCAGCCTATCATCTTTATTATGCCCCATGTGTGGCCGATTGATTATGCAGGTATTAGGCTTAACATTGAGCTCCCCATGGTTACGATGGCAAAAGCTCACAGAAACGGTTTATTTAACTGGTTTAGTAATCGTCTACGTAGTAGTCAAAACGGTCGGGTTTACATGCGAGAGGCAGGTATACGCGCTCTAATCAGTGAATTAAGACAAGATAATAGTTTCTTTTATCTACCTGACGAAGATTTAGGCCGCGAGCAAAGTGTTTTTGCACCGCTACTAGGCACCGTTAAAGCCACTTTGCCAGTGGTAGGGCGCTTAGCTCAAGCAGGAAAGGCGCAAGTGTTGCCGGTCAAAATTGGCTATGACAAACAAGCTCGCCAATTTAATTTAACCGTGATGCCAGCGGTGAATCCAGAAGACATGCAAGGCAAAGACAATGAAGCTATCGCGCTAAATCATATGGTTGAACAGGTGATTAACGCTTACCCTGAACAGTACATGTGGTTTTTGAAGTTTTTAAAAACTCGTCCGATAGGCGAAACCGACCTTTATTAATTTTTTGTTATAAGTACAGATAAAAAAGGCACTAACGTAGATTCTTTAGTGCCTTTTTTATAACTGGATTTCAGCCATTTTTAATGACTCGATTTATAACTTTAAATGCTATTTATAACTTTAAATGCTATTCAGAAAAGTAAAACCAACCTTGGTTGATTAACTGAGCAACTAACTTCACTAGAGCGGGTTGTTGACTCCATTTCAATAAAGAGTCTTGGTCGATAAAGTGCTCATTAGCAATAATTGCTACAATATCAGCATCGATACCTGCAACTGTTACCACTTCACCATTGATGTATAATTGTGCTTGCTTATCAGCTTCTAACTTGAGGACTTTTAAGCCACCAATGCGTTGAATGCTAGCGCCATCTTCAATGGCTTCAGTAACATCATTAGCCGAAATTGGTTGCTCAAATGGGTTAAGGTCTAACTCAAAACGGTTTTGACTTAACAATTTACCCAGCATGGTTTGATATTGATTTGGGTCTTGGGCAAGTTGAGTTAGTAAATTCATCATTCCTTGCTGTTGTTGCTCACTCACGAAGCCTTTATTTGCTACTTCTTCAGTTGAGGTAAATCGCTGCTTACCAAGATTATTATCAATTAATGAATCTGCCATTTCGGTCAGCAACTCTTGCTGACTCGGCGCTCTAAAACCAATTGAGTAACTTAAAGCAAGTGTTAACGTTTCACCGCAATGTGGGTAACCAGGCGGAATATAAAGTACATCACCTTTGGTTAATACCACGTCAATAATAGGTTCAAAGTCATCGACTAATGGGCTGTTTTTATCACCACCACGTTGTTGGTGGTTGCCAATATTGCCAACCTGCCAGCGTCGCTTACCTTCACCTTGAATAATGAATACATCGTAGTTATCGATATGTGGCCCGACGCCGCCTTTAGGTGTTGCGAATGACACCATCAAGTCATCAAAACGCCAGTCGGGTAAAAAGCGAAACGCCTCGACTAATGGTTGAGACTCTGGATACCAATGATTAACGGCTTGAACCAATAACTGCCAGCCATCTTCACCATATTCATCATAATCTTCAAATGGTCCTTGAACTACATTCCAGCCCTGCGCTTGTGTTTGAACAATGCGCGAAGATATATCTTCTTCCATTGCTAAACCTGCAAGTTCATCTGCTGAAATGGGATCTTCAAAGTCATTAAAGGCATTTTTAATAACAATGGGCTTCTTTTGCCAATATTCACGGGTGAAGTCAGCTGTATCGAAATTTAATGTATACATAGTATTAAAAAGGCGACAGCTCTTACGAGGCGTCGCCATTCCTTATTCATCTAATAAGTCACCTTAAGTGCTTATTTGGAGGATTATTTTAACTCGTCAACGAATGCTTCAGCACGGCCGATATAGTTAGCTGGTGTCATTGTTTTAAGTTCAGCTTTAACGCTGTCTGGTAGCTCTAAGCCATCGATGAATAAAGCAAGTTGCTCACCATCAATACGCTTACCACGGGTTAATTCTTTTAACTTTTCGTATGGTTTTTCGATGCCATAGCGACGCATAACCGTTTGTACAGGCTCAGCCAGTACTTCCCAGTTTTTGTCTAATTCAGCTAATAGGTTTGCTTCGTTAACTTCTAGCTTGCTGATGCCTTTCATTGTTGCTTGATAAGCTATTAATGAATGAGCCATACCAACACCTAGGTTACGCAATACGGTTGAATCCGTTAAATCACGTTGCCATCTTGAAACTGGCAATTTAGCGGCCAAATGCTGCATAAGCGCATTAGCAATACCTAAGTTACCTTCTGAGTTTTCAAAATCGATAGGGTTAACTTTGTGCGGCATGGTTGAAGAACCAATTTCGCCAGCAATAGTACGTTGCTTAAAGTGACCCATTGCAATGTAACCCCAAATGTCACGATCGAAATCGATAAGAATGGTGTTAAATCGTGCTACAGCATCAAATAGTTCAGCAATGTAATCATGCGGTTCGATTTGAGTTGTGTAAGGGTTCCAGTTGATGCCTAAGCTTGTAACGAAACGCTGTGACAGTTCATGCCAGTTAACTTCTGGGTAAGCAGAGATGTGTGCGTTGTAGTTACCTACAGCACCATTGATTTTACCCATGATTTCAACTGCGTTGATTTGGTTTAGTTGACGCTCTAGACGTACAGCAACGTTAGCCATCTCTTTACCTAATGTAGTAGGTGAAGCTGGTTGTCCGTGAGTACGTGACATTAACGGAACTGATTTGTTTTCAGTCGCTAATTTTTTAATTGCATCAACAATTTCAAGACACTGTGGTGCCAAGACTAACTCACGTGCTTCTTTTAGCATTAACGCATGAGATAAGTTATTGATGTCTTCTGAAGTACACGCGAAGTGAACAAATTCGTCGATAGCGACTAATTCAGCGTTATCGGCAATTTGTTCTTTAATGAAATACTCAACCGCTTTAACGTCGTGGTTGGTGGTTCTTTCAATTGTTTTAACGCGCAATGCGTCTTCTTCGCTGAAGTTATCCTTGATGCTATCCAGTAAGATTAATGCTTCTTCACTGAATGGCGGAACTTCTTCAATCTCTGGGCAGCTTGAAAGTAGTTTTAACCAGTTAATTTCAACTTGAACACGGTATTTAGTTAAACCGAATTCGCTGAAAATACCTCGTAAAGAGGTGGTTTTGCTACCATAACGACCGTCTATCGGAGAGATAGCAGTCAGTGCAGAAAGATCCATTTGAAGCTCCTTGATGAACTTTTGTTGTAGGGTGATACGATTAATTATTTTTACGGCTGCTAATAGCAGTATCCACAATGGCTTTACGAGCAAAAACCAGATGACGACGTTTGCCACCTAATTGACGCCATAAAACAGCACTGCGCATAGCTGATAGAAGTAAAGCACGGATTTTTTGTTGTACTTGCGGTTGTTGCAAGCAAGCTGGATTACCAGAAATTTGTAATTTAGGGCCAAGCTCACTGATCACATCGCTATAGATGCTTGCTAAGCTCGCAACGATTTGCTCATCAGTAATGGCAAAATGGTGCAGTTGTCGGTGAACTTGGTTAATACGCTCAGCTAGCATGCCAAGGCCGTTGGCAGAACGTGCTAATTTACGTTCTAGTGCGAGCATGCCAACCAAATAACGTGTTGTTTCAACGTCTTTGCTATTACCGTCGCCTAATTGATTTTCAATTAGCTGGTAGCCTTTATTGAGCGCTTGTTTATCTTTATAGATATCAGAAATTGATTCTGGATCTGTCACCATGATGGTGTTCAAACTTGCCGCCATGGCTGTCTCGTCTGACTCACCATGACGGGCGAGGTGTTGAACTTGAGCAATAGCTTGTAAAATACCTGCAAACGCCATTGTGCGTTCAAATAATACTTGGCTCACGCTCTATCCTCTAATTAACGTATCGATAATGCCGCCGCCTAAACAGACCTCACCATCATAGAATACCGCTGATTGACCTGGCGTTACCGCTGCAACTGGCTCATCAAACATCACTTTAATGTTATCTTCGCCCTCAGTCGTAACAGTACATTTCACATCTTGCTGACGGTAACGAGTTTTAACGGTAATGGTTGCTGGCGAAATAGGGCCTTTGCGGTCAACCCAGTGCAATTGACTCACAAGCATGCCATGTGACATCAGGCGAGGGTGATTACCGCCTTGAGCAACAATAAGAACATTACGTAATAAATCTTTCTCAACTACATACCAAGGGTTGTCATTGCTATTTTTTAAGCCACCAATGCCAAGCCCTTTACGTTGGCCAAGGGTGTGATACATCAAACCTTGGTGAGTACCGATCACTTCACCTTCAGCTGTTTCAATATCACCAGGTTGTGCTGGCAAGTATGTGCCTAAGAAGTCAGTGAATTTACGTTCACCAATAAAGCAAATACCTGTGCTGTCTTTCTTGTCATGGGTGATAAGACCCATTTCTTTGGCAATATCGCGAACTTGGAACTTTTCTAATTCGCCAACAGGGAATAAGCTTTTAGCAACTTGTTTGTCGCTTAACGTATAAAGAAAATAGCTTTGGTCTTTATTAGCATCTATACCACGAAGCATTTGAGTGGTGCCATCTTCGTTGTCGTGGCGACGAACGTAATGGCCCATAGCAATGTAGTCAGCATCTAGAATTTCATCAGCGAATTCTAAAAATGCTTTGAATTTGATTTCTTTGTTGCACATGATGTCAGGGTTCGGTGTACGACCCGCTTTGTATTCTTCAAGGAAATGTTCAAACACATTGTCCCAATACTCTGATGCGAAGTTAACCGTGTGCAATTTGATGCCGAGTTTGTCACAGACGGCTTGTGCGTCTTTTAAATCTTCAGCTGCAAGACAATATTCATCCGTATCATCTTCTTCCCAGTTCTTCATAAATAATCCTTCAACCTGATAGCCTTGCTGCATGAGCAGATAAGCCGAAACTGAAGAATCTACACCGCCGGACATGCCTACGATGACTTTTTTAGCATTTGAATTGGGATTGGGATTGATTGATGTCATAAAACCTAAAAACCAGTGAATTTACGGATACAAGAGATGATCATGTGGTCGACAATAGCGTTTTTCAAGTCGCTAGGTATTTGCCATCATAAATAAATGTAAAAATCGACCTTTACAACTGACCTTAAAAATCGATGAAAAACATCACGAAAATCTCAAAAATGTGCGGCGCATATTCTATCACGCATTGTTGTTGTCGGCTATCATCTGAAGGTCACTATCAATCAGTGATAATGGGCTGTGACCTTTATGTAAATAGTCCTCGATGCATTTTATCACCAAAGGGCTTCTAAGTTGATGTTTACGGGACTTTATTTCATCTAATGTAAGCCAGTGACAAGCCTTAATCGCTTCATCTAAAGGCTGGCAATCTATCAAGTTTTCAGTCTCTGCTGCGAAGGTAAACCGCACAAAAGCCAATTGCTCATCTGCGCTGAATTGATAGATACCAATCAAGCCTGCCAATTCAATATCTAACCCAGTCTCTTCATTAACTTCTCGTTTACAAGCCTGTGGAATTGATTCTAGAGCCTCAATATGACCAGCAGGTTGATTGAAACGAACTTCACCTTCAATGATTTCTTCGACGAATAAAAACTTTTGTTGGCAATGGATCACACAGGCCACAGTCGTATTAGGTTTGTAGCGTTGCTGAGTCATTGAATTATCCTATATTAGTTGTGAACACTAACCCTAAACACGCTGAAGCACATTGGGTCCACTTCATTAGTCAGTTTATTTAATATGAAAATTACTGGGCAATCGTTTTATATTGCCCATTATCGATATCATCTAAACTCCATTGACCTATTTTATAGCGAATTAATCTTAAAGTAGGGTGGCCAATGTGGGCTGTCATTCTTCTAACCTGCCTATTACGACCTTCACAAATTTGAATTTCTAACCAAGTTGTCGGAATTGATTTTCTTTCCCTAACCGGTGGTATTCGTTCCCAAACGTTAGGTTCACTCATGACCGTCACTTTAGCAGGTAAGGTTATTCCATCTTTTAATTCAACACCTTGGCATAGCTCTTTTATTGCTTGCTCGCTTGGCTCGCCTTCAACTTGAGCCCAATAAGTCTTATATGTTTTCTTTTTGGGCTGAGTTATTTGGGCTTGTAGCTTACCGTCATTAGTTAGCAACAATAATCCTTCACTGTCCCTATCAAGCCTACCTGCAGCGTAAACATCTTTTACTGGAATAAAATCTTTTAATGTTTGCCTTCCTGACTCATCAGTAAATTGACAAAGAACATCAAAAGGTTTGTTAAATAACACTATTATTGGATTTTTAACCGTTTTTTTTACGGTGCGTTTAACGGGTTTTCTGGTATTGTTGGTAGACTTTTTAGCTGTTCGGGCAAATGCCGGTTTGGTACTAAATCGTTTTGCTTTGTCATTTGCTGGCATAGATAAGCCTATTTAAGGGCGAAATTAAGTTATTTTGCATAGTTTACTTGGCATTGGGCCTTAGTGGAATTTGAATCTGCGAGATAATGATCTATGATGTTGGCCTAAAAAATGTGATCTGTGCCCACTTTTGTTACCACAGCCACAGTTTATTTTTCTATTTTCATATGGATTTGTGCCGTATATAAATAGACTTCGACAACAAGATTGAAGCTATTTTAGGTAGTTACTTATTACAATAATAATTTATAAAAACTTTTTATTTCAATAATGTAGGAAAAAGCATGAAAGATAACTCTCCAACGATCATTTATACTGAAACTGATGAAGCGCCAGCATTAGCCACGCTTTCATTACTCCCTATCATCCGCACATTTACCAACGCTGCAGGTGTTAAAGTTGAGACCCGAGATATATCTTTATCAGGCCGTGTCATTGCAAACTTTCCTGAAAAGTTAACTGCAGAACAAAAAATCTCCGATGCATTAACTGAATTAGGTGTGATGGCTGGGACTCCTGAAGCTAATATTATTAAGTTACCTAATATCAGTGCGTCAATTCCACAATTGAAAGCTTGTATTGCTGAGCTTCAAGCTAAAGGTTATGACATTCCGAATTATCCGGATGAGCCTACAACCGATGCTGAACGTGATACTCAAAGCCGTTATGACAAGATTAAAGGTAGTGCGGTAAACCCGGTATTACGTGAAGGTAACTCAGATCGCCGCGCACCGACTTCAGTTAAAAACTACGCTAAGAAAAATCCGCATTCAATGGGTAAATGGGCAAGTGACTCACAATCTCATGTTGCTCATATGCAAGAAGGTGATTTTTACGGAAGCGAGCAGTCAGTAACGTTAACTGCCGCGGACACAGTGAGTATTGTACTAACGCAAGTTGACGGTCAAGAAGCTGTGCTTAAGAAAAACCTGCCTTTGCTCACAGGTGAAATCATCGATACTGCAGTGATGAGTAACAAAGCATTGCAAGCTTTTTATGAGCGTGAAATCGAAGCCGCTAAATCTGAAGATGTTTTATTATCGCTTCACTTAAAAGCGACCATGATGAAAGTGTCTGACCCAATTTTATTCGGTCATGCTGTTAAAGTGTTCTTTAAAGACGTATTCACTAAGCATCAAGCATTGTTTGATGAGTTAGGTGTTGATGTAAACAATGGTTTTGGTGATGTTTACGCTAAAATCGCATCGCTTCCACAAGCAAAACGCGCTGAAGTTGAAGCTGATATTGCTGCTGTTTACGCACAGCGTCCAGCACTAGCGATGGTTGATTCTGATAAAGGTATTACTAATCTGCATGTACCAAGTGATATCATTATTGATGCTTCTATGCCTGCTGCTATTCGTTCTTCAGGCAAAATGTGGGGACCAGACGGTCAACTAAAAGACACAAAAGCAATGATCCCAGATCGTTGTTACGCCGGTGTTTACCAAGAAACTATTGCATTTTGTAAGGCCAATGGCGCATTTAACCCAACGACAATGGGCAGCGTTCCAAACGTCGGTCTAATGGCACAAAAAGCAGAAGAGTACGGTAGCCACGATAAAACGTTTGAAATTGCATCAGCGGGTGTTGTTAAGGTTATCAACAGTGCGGGTGACGTACTTATGAGCCACAACGTCGAAGTGGGTGACATTTTCAGAATGTGCCAAGTTAAAGATGCACCAATTCGTGACTGGGTTAAATTAGCTGTTAAACGCTCTCGTTTAAGCAACACGCCTGCAATTTTCTGGTTAGATAGCAATCGTGCTCACGATGCTCAGCTTATCGCAAAAGTAGAACTGTACTTAAAAGATCACGATACAGCAGGTCTTGATTTACAAATCTTAGCGCCAGTTGAGGCAACTCGAGCAACACTTGCGCGCGTTCATGATGGGCTAGATACGATTTCAGTAACTGGTAACGTATTACGTGATTACTTAACTGATTTATTCCCAATTCTTGAATTAGGCACCAGTGCTAAAATGTTGTCGATTGTGCCACTGATGAATGGCGGTGGTCTATTTGAAACTGGCGCAGGTGGTAGTGCACCTAAGCACGTTCAGCAGGTTGAGAAAGAAGGGCACTTACGTTGGGATTCACTGGGTGAGTTTTTAGCGTTAGCGGCGTCTTTAGAGCACTTAAGCCAAACTGAGAACAACCCTAAAGCACAAGTATTGGCAGATACACTTGATACGGCTATTGGTCAATTCTTGGATAGTAACAAGTCTCCTTCACGTCGTGTAGGTGAGCTTGATAACCGTGGCAGCCATTTCTATCTTGCTATGTACTGGGCTCAAGCATTATCAGTTCAAACAACTGATGCTGAATTAGCTGCTGAATTTGCAGGGTTAGCTGAATCATTAACTACAAACGAAGCTGCAATTGTTGCTGAGTTAAATGATTCACAAGGTCCAGCTGTTGATTTAGGTGGTTATTTCCGTTTAGATGCAGCAAAAGCAGAAGCGGCAATGCGTCCGAGTGCATTGTTGAACTCTTTCATTACGGCTTAATACAATAACAGGTGTTAATTCGCTTAAATAGCAAAAGCAGAAACGAAAGTTTCTGCTTTTTTGTGCAAAAAATTTAAGTGTGTTGGCTGTTGGACTCGTTAATTTTGTAAGAAAGTTTGTGTTTAAGAAATCTTTTTGGGTGTTTTTTAAGCGAACGAGCTGTGATATGCAATAAAATTATTAAATAAAAAAGGCAGAGATTAAAATCTCTGCCTTTTTGTTTTATAGTTTCAGCTACTATTTAGTAGGTGAAATGGCTGAAGCATGCATCCCTTTTGGGCCCTGCTCAGTTTCGAAATCTACAGGTTGGCCCGCTTTAAGCGTTCTATAACCTTCCATTTCGATTGTTGAATAATGCGCAAATACATCTTCGCCACCCTGATCTGGGCAAATAAACCCGAATCCTTTGGCGTTGTTGAACCATTTAACAGTTCCGCTTGCCATACTTCCACTTCCTTCTGTTGTCTACTTACCAGTAAGATAGTAAAACTTATTTTTATCAGCGGTCTCTATTGCCGCCTCAGAACAGAATGAAATTTGTACGAAAAGATGTCAAGTAAAAATTAACAAAATGACAACATTTAATTAATTTAATAATATCAATTGGTCTTGTACCAAACTAGAGGCTAGTATTAACTCATGGGTAGATTAGGCAGCGTAGAGCACACAGAAGAACGTGTTGAATCGGAGCTACAACCACCTTCAATGTACAAAGTCGTGTTAAATAACGATGATTACACTCCGATGGATTTCGTGATAGAAGTGTTACAACGCTTTTTTAATAAGGATGAACAACAAGCCACCGATATTATGTTGGCTATCCATCACCAAGGTAAAGGAATATGCGGTGTTTATTCGTTTGGCATTGCCGAAACGAAAGTGTTACAAGTAAATCAATTTGCCAAAGAAAATCAACATCCATTACTGTGTTCATTAGAAACTGCATGATGAACGATTTGATTTTCCATTGGTAACTCTGCAGTTTATGAGTATTTTTAGGGGGTGCTTATGCTAAACAAAGATCTCGAAGTCACCTTGAACCTAGCTTTTCAACAAGCTAGAGATTCACGTCATGAATATATGACGGTAGAACATTTATTATTAGCATTAATCAATAACCCATCGGCCAAAGAAGCACTATTGGCTTGTGGCGCGGATATTACTCGTCTTCACGAGGAAGTATCTAACTTCATTCAACAAACAACCCCATTAATCGCCGAAAGCACTGAAGAACGTGAAACCCAGCCAACATTAGGTTTTCAACGTGTGCTGCAACGTGCAGTATTCCATGTGCAATCTTCAGGGCGTAATGAAGTCACTGGTGCCAATGTACTCGTGGCTATTTTTAGTGAACAAGAATCCCAAGCAGTTTACTTACTACGTCGTTGCGAAATCACCCGTTTAGATGTGGTGAATTACATTTCACATGGTTTACCGAAAGATGACGACGATAGTGAAATTAATAATCCAGAAGCATCAGAAGAAGGCAGCGAGTCTGCTGAAGACAGGAGTCTTTTGTCGCAATTTGCTACTGACTTAAATCAAATGTCTAAAGATGGTGTGATCGATCCATTAATAGGACGTGATGACGAAGTAGAACGTGCGATTCAAACCTTATGTCGTCGTCGTAAAAATAACCCGCTATTGGTGGGGGAAGCAGGTGTTGGTAAAACTGCCATCGCAGAAGGCCTAGCTTATCGTATCGTTAACGATCAAGTACCTGATGTAATCAAAGATGCAACTGTTTACTCATTAGATTTAGGCTCATTACTTGCGGGCACAAAATACCGCGGGGATTTTGAGAAACGCTTTAAAGGCTTACTTAAAGAGCTGGGTAAGAATGAACACGCAATTTTGTTCATCGATGAAATTCATACCATTATTGGCGCAGGTGCCGCGTCCGGTGGCGTTATGGATGCATCAAATTTGCTAAAACCATTACTGTCTAACGGTACGCTACGCTGTATGGGGTCGACGACCTTTCAAGAATACCAAAGTATTTTTGAAAAAGATCGCGCCCTAGCAAGACGTTTCCAGAAAATAGATATTAACGAACCATCGGTTGCCGAGACCACTAAAATTCTATTAGGGCTTAAGTCCAAATACGAAGAACACCACGGCGTGCGATACACTCAAGCTGCCATAAGTTCAGCTGCGAGTTTATCGGCAAAACACATCAATGACCGTCACTTGCCTGATAAAGCCATTGATGTAATCGATGAAGCGGGCGCTCGTATGGTGATGTTGCCGCAAAGCAAACGTAAGAAAACCATTGGTCAGCCAGAAATTGAAGCGATAATCGCTAAGATCGCTCGTATTCCTGAAAAGTCCGTATCGTCTACTGATAAGGATTTACTTAAAAACCTTGAGCGTAACCTTAAAATGTTGGTGTTTGGCCAAGACAAGGCGATTGAGGGGCTTAGTTCAGCCATTCGATTATCTCGAAGTGGTTTAGGCGCTGAGAAAAAGCCAGTAGGTAGTTTCTTGTTTGCTGGACCTACTGGTGTGGGTAAAACTGAAGTGACTAACCAATTAGCTTCTTGTTTAAACATGAAGTTAATTCGATTCGATATGTCAGAGTACATGGAACGTCACGCGGTTTCACGCCTAATCGGTTCGCCTCCAGGTTATGTGGGTTATGAGCAAGGTGGTTTGTTAACAGATGCTGTGATTAAAAACCCTCATTGTGTGGTGTTATTGGATGAAATTGAAAAAGCCCATCCGGATGTCTACAATTTGCTATTACAAGTCATGGATCACGGAACCTTAACTGATAATAATGGCCGTAAAGCTGATTTCAGAAATGTCACCTTAGTGATGACAACCAATGCCGGTGTGCAAGAAACCATTCGCACTTCAATTGGGTTTAAGCAGCAAGATAATAGTCTTAATGCTATGTCTGAAATTAATAAGGTATTCACGCCAGAGTTTCGTAATCGTTTAGATTCAATTATTTGGTTTAATCATTTAGATATGACCATTATTGCCAAAGTAGTTGATAAGTTCTTAATTGAACTACAAGCACAACTTGACGAGAAACGGGTGACATTGGAAGTGACTGATGAAGCGCGTACGCTACTTGCTGAAAAAGGCTACGACAAAAACATGGGCGCACGACCTATGGGACGAGTTGTCACTGAGTTGATTAAACGACCTTTAGCCGATGAAATACTGTTTGGTAAATTGGAAGCGGGCGGTACTGCCAAAGTGGATGTTAAGGACAATGAAATTGTCATTAACTGCGAATGCGAAGAAAAGGTGTCGTAATTTGCACATTGGTTTAGTGTTGACGTGTTAATCGTTTAATAAAAATGGCTATCTGAAATCAGATAGCCATTTTTGTATTAACGTTAATCTATAGCCAATAAAAAACCCGACATTTAAGCCGGGTTTTTAAATAGATGAGGCAGTATTAACGTGCGCGGAAGACGATACGACCTTTACTTAAATCGTAAGGAGTCAACTGAACCGTAACTTTATCACCCGTTAAAATACGGATGTAGTTTTTGCGCATCTTGCCAGAAATGTGTGCAATCACAACATGACCATTTTCAAGTTCAACGCGGAACATTGTATTTGGCAAGGTCTCAAGGATTGTGCCCTGCATTTCAATGTTGTCTTCTTTCGCCATTAATTGGTTACCTTTATGCCTTCAAATATAAAAAATTCGCCGTATCATGCCCCAAAAAGCGCTTACTGTAAAGGATTGAAACACTATAGCGTGGGTTCTTTTTCAATATGTTGCCATCCATTTGCCGTTAATATTTGATAAGGGCGATATAAACGTTTGTAATTCATTTTTCTGTTTTCATCAATTTGATAACCTAAATACAGAAATTGCTTGCCTAGCTGCTGGGCTAATTCACATTGTAATAAGATCATATAAACCCCAAGTGAGCGTTTAGCGTAGTCGGGGTCAAAGTAGCTGTAAATAGCAGATAGGCTGTTATTCATAACGTCAGTGACGGCGACCCCAATTAATTTATCTTCTTGGTACACTTCGATATACGTGGGTTTTAGCCAGTCACACAATAAAAAATCCTTATATTGATTTTCACTGGGTGGATACATAGGTCCATCTGAATGACGACCAATGATGTATTTTTCGTATAATGTATAATGGGCATCTGTGACCTCATGGGTCACTTTCCAATGTAAATCTTGATTATTTTTAAGTGTACGCTTTTGCCTTTTAGATATTTTAAATTCTGGCACGACAACTCGAATGGATTGGCAGGCAGAGCAACTAGGGCAACGTGGTTTATATATCGAGTTGCCGTTACGTCTAAAACCCATGCCGAGCAATTGCTCAAACAATGCACTATCAAGTTGAGACTCTTGAATGATAAGCAGCTGCTCTTTTAACCCTTCGATGTAGTTACAATCAAAAGGGTGGCTAATACCCACACTGATACTTCTAGAACTCAAAACAAACCTCTTGTGCTACCCAAGCCTTATTATCGATAACTTGATTACGTAATTGCTTCAAAGAAGATAAAAAATCTTCTCGAGGACATGCTTGAGCGCCCAAGTTTTCTAAGTGTGGATTCATAATTTGTGCATCGATCAATTTAAAACCGTGTTTGACGATATGCTGGTTGAGTATGGCAAAAGCAGCTTTTGATGCGTTAGTTTGACGATGGAACATAGACTCACCACAAAACACACTCCCAACAGCAATACCGTACAAACCACCAATAAGCTGATTACCATCCCAAACTTCGATTGAATGAGCTTTGCCCAATAAATGGAGCTGAATGTAAGCTTCTTGAATATTAGTTGAAATCCAAGTCTCTTGTTGGGTGAGTCTAGGCTCTGAACATGCTCTGATAACATCAGCAAAGGCATGATTAATGGTATAACGCCACTGTGTCTTACGTAGATATTTTTTCATGCTTTTATTAAGTGGCTGAGCTTTTGGCGTAAAAATAGCTCTAGGGTCAGGCGACCACCATAGAATAGGGTCGTCATCATTAAACCAAGGAAAAATCCCTTGATAGTATGCTTCAACTAAACGCTGTGGCGATAAGTCACCTCCGACAGCAAGTAACCCATTAGGATCATCGAGTGCTTGTTTGGGATCTGGAAAATGCGGAAGATGATTTAAATAAGACAGTGAGTTCAAATTAAGTATATTATTGACTAAACCTTAATGCCTACGTTAGCGGAATTTTGTCTATGTTGAAACTCACAAACAGCTCAGCGATAAGATTTAGTGCGCTTTTTGCGTTATTTATGTCCATTGTTAGCACTTCTACCTTGTCAGCTTATGACAGAAATCAAGCCGTCCCAGTTGAGAAGGTTGTATACGGTCAAGTCGAGTCCATCAAGCATGTCACTGAAACTCAATTAGTTGAAGATCGTAATCTTGGTTGGAAAACCTTTGGCGGGGCATTAATCGGCGGTGTTGTAGGTCACCAATTTGGTGGCGGTTCTGGTCAAGATGTCGCAACAGTATTGGGAGCTTTACTAGGTGGTGCTGCGGCAAATCGATATGGTAATTCAACTCGAACTCTCGAATATCAGCTGATTGAAATGATGATAAATTTAGATGATGGAACCCAAGTGATGGTCATTCAAGACTTAGATCCTGGTATGACATTTGTTGCTGGCGATGAAGTCAGAGTGGTTTACCTTAAAGGTTATGTCAGAGTTGATATTGCAATGTAGTTTGCTCTTGCGCTAAAGGCTTTAACAAGTAAACAAATGCGATAATAAAAAAGGAGCCAGAGGCTCCTTTTTAGTTTTAAAGATTTAGCGAATATTAGAAACCGCGTGGCAGAGTATTCTTACCCGCATTTGCTAATTTTTCACGCCATAATTCTTTCGGTGTTTTACCACCTGAAGCATTCGCTTTCTTAGCAACTGACTTTTTAGCTACGGCCTTCTTGGCTGCAGGTATTGCAGCAGGCTTTTTCGCAACGTCTTTTTTAGCAACTTCCTTTTTAGCCGCAGGAGCTTTATCTGCTGGTTTGCCTTGAGTAGCTTCAAGGTGCATTTGCTCAAGATCGCTAAAGCGTAAAGACTTGCCGCCATCAATTTTATACCAACTGCCTTTCTGTTCAATTTCAACAGTTTTTGAAGTTTGCTTTTCAAGAGCAGCTTTTAATTCGGCGATAAGCGCTTCTTTAGTCAAGTTAGACATTTTGAGACCTATTTTTCTTTAATGAATAGTTTATTTAATGTTTTCAACATCCCTTAAGCCTAATTTTAGTGTTTAATGCACCCAAAAGTCCAATTAAAGCAAAAATAGCCTAGCAAATAATCAATCTTAACAAGGGTTTTTCAATAAGTATTGGACTGCGTTACACTGTTAATATCAAAATTTTTAGGATTAGTTTTATGTCATTAACGTCTGTATCTCGCCAACAATTATCCAAATATCTAAATGATTTTCTTAATGTAAACCAATTTAAAGACTATGCGCCAAATGGTCTTCAAGTGCAGGGCACAGAACAGATTAAAACCATCGTAACAGGCGTTACTGCATGCCAAGCATTAATTGAACAAGCCGCGGCGTTAAATGCCGATGCAATTTTGGTGCACCATGGTTTTTTCTGGAAAAGTGAACCTGAAGTCATAACAGGAATGAAATACAATCGAATTAAAGCTTTAATGACCCACGACATTAATTTATTCGGCTATCATTTACCATTAGATGCGCATCTTACATTAGGTAATAATGCTGAACTTGCTAATAAACTGGGTTTAAATGACGTTGAAGTCTGTGCTGACATTCCCCAGAGTTTGCTATGGCAAGGGAAGTTACCTAAGCCATTAACTGCAGATCAAATGTGTGCTTTGTTATCAGATAAACTTAATAAAGAGCCGCTTCATATAGGTGATAAGCAAAAACTCATTTCATCATTAGCTTGGTGTACAGGTGGAGCGCAAGATTATATTGATCACGCGGCATTATTAGGCGTAGATGCATTTATAAGTGGTGAAGTGTCTGAGCGCACTTACCATTGCGCTATGGAACAAAACATCCATTATTTTGCGGCAGGCCATCACGCTACTGAACAATTTGGTATTCAAGCATTAGGTGAGCATCTGGCTCAGGAGTTTGGTGTAAAACATCACTTTATCGACATTGTGAATCCTGTGTAGTTATCACTAAGTCATAACTACATTAATTTATAGTTGTCATCAGCTCATAATTATTAGTAGCTAAAAGTTATCATTTGGCCATAGCTATCATTAGCTAATAGGGAAGCGCATCATGACAGAGTATTTTCTTCAAGCATTTATTTATCTTTCCGCAGCGGTTATCGCAGTTCCAATAGCCCAGAGAATGGGTTTAGGTTCAGTGCTTGGGTATTTGATTGCTGGCGTTGTTATTGGTCCTATTGTAGGGCTTGTGGGCAGCGAAACTAATACTATTCAGCATTTTGCCGAATTTGGTGTTGTGATGATGTTGTTTCTCGTTGGTTTAGAGCTTGAGCCTAAAATGCTCTGGTCAATGAGACATCGTTTAATTGGGATGGGCGGCTTGCAGGTTGGGCTTTCGGCAGGGATAGTGATGGCTATTGCATTGATGTTTGAAATGCAGTGGACTGTGGCCCTAACTATTGGCTTAATCTTTTCATTATCCTCTACTGCGATTGTGCTGCAAACCTTGAATGAGAAGGGGCTTACCAAAACAACAGCGGGCAAAAATGCTTTTGGCGTATTACTGTTTCAAGATATCGCCGTGATCCCCATGTTGGCATTAATACCGCTGTTAGCACTGCCAGAATTAGTGGAGGCAGCACAAGCGTCTGTTGCCGTTGCTGCAGAGCATCATGAAGAGCTGTCCTTGGTTGCTGATTTACATGGCGGTTTATACGCTTTGGTGTTAGTCCTATCGATAGGACTTGTAGTGTTTGGTGGCCATTATTTAAGTCGGCCTGTGTTTAGGTTTATTGCAGATTCAGGTGTCCGAGAAATATCTACTGCCGCAGCATTACTACTGGTTATTGGTATTGCGACATTAATGAGTTTAGTCGGTGTTTCTCCAGCATTAGGTACTTTTTTAGCTGGCGTAGTGCTAGCAAATAGCGAATTTAAGCATGAGTTAGAAACCCACATTGGTCCATTCAAAGGTTTATTGTTGGGGCTATTCTTTATCACTGTAGGTGCTGGGATTGATTTTGAAATCCTGTGGGATTACCTAAGTGTGATTTTAGGAATGACAGCTGCAGTAATGATAGTTAAAGCATTGGTTTTATTGCTATTAAGCTTTGTATTTAGGATTAAAGGCAGTGATAGATGGCTATACACCTTAAGTTTGGCTCAGGCTGGCGAGTTTGGGTTTGTATTATTGAGTTTTAGCCAACAAAATCATGTCATTTCTGCCGAAGTTGCTCAGCCGCTCTCGATAGTGGTGGCATTATCGATGTTCTTGACCCCAGGTTTATTCATTTTTTATGAGAAAGTCATATTGCCTAAATACCAGCAAACTTCAAATGATCGTGAGCAAGATGAAGTGGACGATCAGGGGACTGTTATCATCGCGGGTATTGGCCGTTTTGGGCAGATTGTTAATCGGCTTTTGTTGTCCAATGGCGTTAAAACGGTGGTACTTGATCACCAAGCAACTCAAGTTGATAACCTACGCAAAATTAATACGAAAGCTTATTATGGTGATGCGACACGTCCGGATTTATTGGAAACAGCTGGTGTTGCAACTGCATCTGTATTTGTTGTGGCGATAGACAACCCTCAAAGTAGTGTTGAGCTAGTTAAACATCTCAAACACAAATACCCTAAGTTAAAAGTCATTAGTCGCGCGTTCGACCGTGGGCACGGACATTTACTCCGCCAAGCTGGGGCTGACTATGTAGAGTCTGAAACTTTCCGCTCAGCCCTTAAGGTTGGCGCTGAATCAATGAAAGCCATGGGTTTCTCAGAGGAACTTGTTGGAAAGCAAAAGCACACTTATATGCGAGTTGAAAGTGAAGCTGCTGAAGTACTTTATAATGAGTGGCTGGGCCGCTCTGATGGCGAAAAGTTTGGCGGTGATTTCATTAATTTATTTATTGAATATGAAGAGCGCTTAAGACAAGCGATTGAAGCAGATACTGAAGCTTATAAAAGCCAACGCTTCGCTCAAGAAACCCCATGTGATCCTGACAAAGATGAGTGTGGTCAAACTCATGATAACGAAATCACTCACTCAGAGAGTAAGTTGATGTCTTAATAAAGACTTATTTAAGACCTAAAAAAGCCGTCACATGACGGCTTTTTATTAAAAATGTAATGGTGATTTCACCAATTACATGACTCGCATTCCAGGCTTTGCGCCAGCATGTGGTTCTAAAATCCAGATATCTTTACCACCAGGGCCAGCGGCTAATACCATTCCTTCTGACTCACCAAACTTCATTTTACGCGGTGCAAGGTTAGCGACCATAACGGTGTGCTTGCCAATTAAGTCTTCAGGCGCATAAGCAGATTTAATGCCGGCAAATACTTGTTTGGTTTTTCCGCCTAAATCTAGCTCTAAACGAAGCAGCTTGTTGGCTTTTTCGATATGTTCAGCTTTAGCAATTAATGCTATGCGTAAATCAATTTTAGCAAAATCATCAAAAGTGATTTCAGGTGCCAAAGGCTCTTTTTCAAGCTCTGTTTGCACTTCTTCAACTTTAGGAGCGGCTATTTCAGCTACTTGCAGGTTTTCAGTTGATGCTTCGATAATTGCTTCAATGCTTTTCATCTCAATGCGCTGCATTAATGCTTTGAACTTCGCAATCTCATGCCCCGCTAAATCTTGGCTTAAATTGTCCCAAGTGAGAGTCAATTGTAGGAAGCTTTCAACTTTCAGTGCAAGTTGAGGTAGCACAGGTTTAAGGTAAGTTACTAGAATGCGGAACAAGTTAAGCGCATTACTGCATACTTGATGAGCTTCTACTTGCTTAGCTTCATCTTTAATTAATTGCCAAGGCGCAGCATCTGCGACATAGGCATTAGCCAAATCAGCTAGAGCCATAATTTCACGCATGGCTTTACCGAACTCACGTGTTTCGTATAGTTCTGCAATGGTGTCTTGTTTCGCTAAGAAAGTGTCAATTAACGTGCTGTCGTTAATTTTAGCTAATTTACCCTCAAAACGTTTGCTAATGAAGCCGGCGGTACGTGATGCAAGGTTAACTAATTTACCAACTAAATCTGAGTTAACGCGCTGTGCAAAGTCTTCAAGATTTAAATCTAAGTCATCAACACGACTGTTTAACTTAGCGGCATAGTAATAACGCAAGTATTCAGGATCTAGGTTATCTAAATAAGTACGTGCTTTGATGAACGTGCCTTTTGATTTAGACATTTTGGCGCCATTGACTGTGACGTAACCATGAGCGAATACGCTTGTAGGTTTACGTACTCCTGCACCGTCTAGCATGGCTGGCCAGAATAAGCCGTGGAAGTTAACAATGTCTTTACCAATAAAGTGATAAAGCTCTGTTGTAGAATCTTTTTTCCAAAATTCATCGAAATCAAGGTCGTCACGTTTATCACATAAGTTTTTAAACGAGCCCATGTAACCGATAGGTGCGTCTAACCATACATAGAAAAATTTACCTGGTTGGTCAGGGATTTCGAAACCGAAATAAGGTGCATCACGTGAGATATCCCACTGTTGTAAACCTTGATCGAACCATTCTCTTAATTTGTTAGCAATTTCAGGTTGCAGTGAGCCTGAAGATAACCACTCACCTAGCATTGTTTCAAATGCAGGTAAGTCAAAAAAGAAGTGTTCACTGTCTTTCATGACTGGGGTTGCACCTGATACAACAGAGTAAGGATTGATTAAATCTGTTGTGCTGTAAGTTGCACCGCAGTTGTCACAGTTATCACCGTATTGATCTTCGCTTTTACATTTAGGGCAGGTGCCTTTAACGAAACGATCCGGTAAAAACATTTCTTTTTCAGGATCATATAATTGCGAGATAGTTTTGGTCTTAATGTAACCGCCATCGCGTAATTTTAAATAGATATCACTGGCTAGTTCACGGTTTTCATCACTGTGAGTACTATGAAAGTTATCAAATTGAATATTAAAATCCGCGAAATCTTGTTCATGTTCTTTTTGTACTTGAGCAATCATTTCTTCTGGGGTTATACCCATTTGTTGAGCTTTGAGCATGATTGGTGTGCCATGGGCATCATCAGCACAAATATAGTGACATTCATGTCCACGAAGCTTTTGGTAACGAGACCAAATATCAGTTTGAATATACTCAAGCATATGACCTAAATGGATAGGACCATTGGCATATGGGAGGGCACTTGTCACCAGGATTTTACGTTGTGAATTTGTCATTTTGTCTCAACAATCGATTACACTAAATATATGGTCAAGATACTAACCGATCAAAGTGATTATTTCATCAAACAACAACAAAAACGGCTAAATTAGCGCTCATTTTTCTCTAATTCTGGTACACTTGGGCAAATTTTTCGCTGGGAGTTCTGCTTTTGTCTACTTCGCATACAGATTATCAATTAAGTGATGACCTTCTTGGTCCAGTATTGAGTATTTTAGATGCATATCAAGATCCATATTTAGCCGAAGGGTTAGTGTCTGCAGGTTGTGTTAATAAGCTTGCGATAGAAGGCAAACGACTGCTTCTTGGCTTGGTATATCCTTACCCTTGTATGACGCAATATCGCGATACGGTTATGGATGTGACAAAAAAGCTCGCCGTGTTAGACGCCATCGACGAAGTCGAATGCGAAATTGATTTCCAGCCTCGCGTATTTTCAGCCATTGCTTCAGTAGAACCTATTCCAAATATCAAGCAAGTGATTGCTGTGGCTTCTGGTAAAGGTGGTGTCGGTAAATCTACAACAGCTGTCAACCTTGCGTTGGCATTAAAAGCAGAAGGTGCTGAAGTCGGTATTTTAGATGCTGATATTTATGGACCATCAATCCCAATGATGTTGGGGCTTCAAGGTTTTAAACCTACATCACCAGATGGCAAAATGATGACTGCAGCTTCTGCACATGGCATTTCAGCTCAATCAATTGGCTTTATGCTAGGCGATGGTGAAGCCGCTGTTTGGCGCGGTCCAATGGCAGCAGGTGCATTGAACCAGTTATTAACTGAAACTCAGTGGCCAGAATTAGATTATTTAGTGATTGATTTGCCACCAGGAACTGGTGACATACAATTAACACTGTCACAAAAGTTTCCAGTCAGTGGCACGGTTGTTGTTACAACGCCACAAGATATCGCACTTGAAGATGCTAAAAAAGGCATCACCATGTTCCAAAAAGTGGATATTCCAGTTTTAGGTATCATCGAAAACATGAGTTTTCATTTATGTCCTGAATGTGGTCATAAAGAACATCCTTTTGGTACCCATGGCGGCAGTAAGATTGCAGAACGTTATGAAGTGCCATTATTGGGCGCATTGCCGCTTAATATTAATATTCGTGAGTCAATGGATGAAGGTAACCCTGCGGTTGCCAGTAAGCCAGATTCAGAAGTTGCTGCTATTTATCGTGAAATTGCCCGTAAAGTGGGTGCTCAACTTGCCAAGCAGCAAAACAAAAACACAGTTTCAATCAGTATTTCAGACGACGAGTAAGGTTAAGTAATGAATTCTCAGCAATGTGTCATTATTGGTATCGCAGGTGCTTCAGCATCAGGCAAAAGTTTAATTGCCCAAACGATTTTTGAAGAACTAAAGCGCGACCTGGGCACCGATCAAATCGGTGTGATTAATGAAGACGCTTATTACCGTGACCAAAGTCATATGACAATGGAAGACCGTGTTAAAACGAATTATGATCATCCTAAAGCACTGGATCATCAACTATTAGCTGAACACCTTAAGCAATTAAAGAAGGGTGAGCAGGTAAATATTCCTTGTTATAGCTACAAAGAGCATACTCGCATGAGTAAAACTCTGGATATGCAGCCTAAAAAGGTCATTATCTTAGAAGGTATTTTACTGTTAACTGATCCTAAATTACGTGAACTTATGGATGCGAGTGTATTCATGGATACACCGCTGGATATTTGTTTCTTACGTCGTTTGACTCGTGATGTAGCTGAGCGCGGGCGTACTATGGAATCAGTGATTGCTCAGTATAAAGCTACTGTTCGTCCAATGTTCTTACAGTTCATTGAACCGTCAAAGCAGCACGCTGATATTATTGTCCCTCGCGGTGGTAAAAACCGTATTGCAACAGATATCCTTAAAGCAAGGATCCAACATCTGTTAGCAAGATAATCTTAAGATAACAAGGATGTGATCTCAGATTTGCTAGATAAAGGCTTCATTACTGTGGAGCCTAATTCTTAACTGAGACCACTCTGGTATCAGTGTTTCCAGCTCTAACATTCACTCTTGCCATTATCTTTAAATCGCTATTTTGCAATGCTTGCTAATCGCAGCGATTATTGAACTTAACTCATTAGTATAAATTGTTAGTTAAATTAGATAAGTCTGACTAAAATAATAGACAAGTTTTACAACACCTTAAGACAGGGAAATCATGGTTTCGGTATTTGTGAATGGACAATCTGAAAATACGGTTCAAGCGCTTGATAGAGGGCTTGCCTATGGCGATGGTGCGTTTGCGACTATGCGCGTTGCTCAAGGTCAGATTCTATTTTTGAATGAGCATTTAGATAGATTGCAGCAAGCTTGTCATCGTTTAGGTTTTAATATTCAAGATACAACCTCATTAATTAATCGACTAAGTCTCCATGCTCAAACACTCACACATGGCTGCATTAAACTACTATTAAGCCGAGGTGTTGGCGGTCGAGGTTATACAGCTCCTGAATCACCAGAAGTTTGTGAAGTCATTTCATTACATGAATTACCTGCAATATATGCCCAGTGGCAAACCAATGGTATTGCTTTAGCGCTTTCTCCAGTGGCATTAGCTAAGCAGCCATTATTAGCGGGAATGAAGCACCTCAACCGTCTTGAGCAGGTCTTGATAAAGCAACAAGCGCTTCCGCAAGGGGTCGATGATTGGCTAGTGTTAGACACTGATGACCATGTTATAGAATCCTCCATGGCCAATGTCTTCATAGTCAAAGGTAATCAAGTTATCACTCCTACCATGTCGCATAGTGGCGTTTCAGGTGTTATGCGTGAACAAATAATTGATGCGTTATTAAAGAACAATATTGAAGTATTGGCGCAAACAGTGACCTTAAGTGACTTACAAAGTGCAGACCATGTATTTATCAGTAATAGTTTATTAGGTATGGTGAATATCAATCACATAAATTTAGGCACGATTAATGCCAATTTAAGCTCTAAGCATCACTATAAACCTTGGGGAATGACCCATAACTTATTAACTCAGCTTAAACTTTTATACTAAGGTTTTTATTAAAAAATATGAAAAAAACCATTACAATTATTCTTACATCGTTAATGACATTAACTACAGTCGCTTGTGTCATTGGCTTTTGGGGCTACCAGCAAATTATTGCTTACCCAAATCAGGTGTTAACAATTGATGAACCCACTGAATTGACAATCGCACAAGGCATGAATGTCACCAAACTTGGGGCAGAGTTAGAATCTAAACAGATTATTTCTGATAGTTGGAAACTCAAATACCTTGTTAAAATTAATCCTGAATATGCACATATTCGAACTGGGCTATATCAAATCACTCCAGGTGATAGCATCGACAGTTTACTTACCAAGCTTAATCGTGGCGATGAAATGACTTTTTCAGTCACCTTAATTGAGGGTAAGACAATTAAAGAGTGGCATGAGTCGTTGGTTGATTTACCGCATTTGAGTTTTGATGAAGATGTGTTTAATCGTATTTTGGTCAAAAATGGTGATGACTCTGGGCTACCTGAAGGCAAGTTTTTCCCAGAGACTTACCAATACCAAGCAAGTGATTCACTTGAGTCGATTTTAGAGCGTAGTTACCAAATGATGCAAAAAACACTTGCAGCTGCTTGGAATGAACGAGACCCAGATCTTAAATTAAAAACGCCGTATGAATTACTGACCATAGCGTCGATTATTGAAAAGGAAACGGGTAAACCATCTGAAAGAGATTGGGTTGCCGCTGTATTTAATAATCGCTTGAAACTGGGGATGCGTTTACAGACCGATCCTACCGTCATTTACGGTATGGGAGAGCGATATAAGGGCAATATTACCCGCAGTGATTTACGTGAACATACTGCATTTAATACCTACCGCATTAACGGTTTACCGCCAACGCCCATTGCTGCGCCAAGTAAAGCAGCGATTTTTGCTGCGGCAAAACCTGCAGATGTAAACTATTTATATTTTGTCTCACGTAATGATGGCAGCCACGTGTTTTCAGAGACGCTAGCGCAGCATAACCGCGCAGTAAACGAATACCAGAGAAATAGAAAATGACCCAAGAGCAAGCAAAGTTTATCGTTATTGAAGGACTAGAAGGCGCAGGTAAATCTAGCGCGATTGAACTGGTAAAAAAAATCATCACTCAGCATAGCCATCAAGAACCTGTATGTACTCGTGAGCCTGGCGGTACACCGCTTGCTGAAAAAATGCGGGATTTAGTCAAAGTTGCTGATGAAACGGATCCTCTTTGTGATGAAGCTGAATGTTTACTTTTTTATGCTGCAAGAGCGCAGCTAATTGCTAATGTGATTAAACCAGCGTTAGCCAAAGGGACTTGGGTATTAGGTGACCGTCATAATTTATCTTCATTAGCTTACCAAGGCGGTGGTCGAGGGCTTATGCCTTTAGTTAAATCAATTAGTGATATTACCTTGAAAGGCTTTAAGCCTGATTTGACTCTGTACTTGGATATTGACCCACAATTAGGCCTTGCAAGAGCTGCCAGTCGTGGAGAATTAGACAGAATTGAAATTCAAAAAATTGAATTTTTTGAACGAGCTAGAACAACATTTCTATCTTTTGCGGCTGAAGATGACACCATCATTGTGATTGATGCTAGTCAGACGATTGAGCAAGTTCATGCGCAAATCACTCGTGAATTAACAGCTAGGTTAAGCTAAAACATGTCAAGAATGTTTAATAAGGCAAGCAGATAATGCAAGCATTCAGTTTACAACAGCTACCTTGGTTAGATGCACCATTTGAGCGCTTTGTTAAAGAGCGGAGCTGTGGGCATAGTGCCCATGCGCAACTGGTCAGTATTGATCAGGGGCTAGGTGGACATATTTTAGCAAATGAGATGGCTGAAGCGGCTATGTGCACTGCATTAACACCAGTGGGTGCGTGTGGGCATTGTAAGAGTTGCTTACTTTTTAAGGCCGGCACTCACCCTGATTGTCATCAAATTAAAGCTGATGGAACACAGATTAAGGTCGACCAGATCCGTGATTTATGTCAAAAGCTTACCGTAACGGCTCAGCAAGGTGGCCAACGAGTTGCTATTATTTTTAATTGTGAGCAGTTTAATTTAGCGTCAGCCAATGCATTACTTAAAACCTTAGAAGAACCAGGCAATAATATCTTAATCATTTTGCAGACTGATGTGCCTTCTAGATTACTTGCGACAATTAAAAGTCGTTGCCAGCAAGTGGCTTTTCATGGTCCCGACAGAAAGCAAGTTTATCAATGGTTACAAGCGAATCAGTTGCTGCCTTCTGTAAGTGCTGGCGAAAAGCCACATGATGTCACTTGGTGTTTGAGTATGATAGGCGGGCCTTTAAAGTTAGCTGAGAGCCTTGGCAGTAATCACTATCAGCAGCTGATACAGTTTCGAACTGATTGGGCGTTAAGTATTAAATCAGGCCACTTGAGCGGCAGTTTAAATAAAGTTTCTGAGCATCAAATTGTTGATGCACTTAATGTTTTATATTTGTACTTAAGGCAATATGTGTTAAAAAGTAAAGAGCTAGATGCATTAGCTGTGAGTAACATTATTGGTTTGTCTTCGAAAGTGGCACAAATGTGCCAACGACTAGCAACTATGGCGAGTATCAATGCACCTGCTTTATGTCAGGATTATATACTCGAATTTAGACAACTTATTCATCTTAAATAATAGACTGAGATTATGACCGATCTTGTTGTAAATTTTGATACTCTGCACCAATTGTACAGAGCTTATATGCCGTTTATTAAACCTGCGGGTTTATTTATCTCGACAACCGAAAGCCATTTTTTGGGACAAGAGCTGTCGATTTCGTACAAGTTACCCGGCACTATGCAAATGACCGACTTTAAAGGCGTGGTAGTTTGGATTAACCCATTAGGGGCTTCAGGTGGTCGACCTGCTGGGATTGGGGTTAAAATTAAAACTGATCCGGAAAGTCATAAGCATCACATTGAAAAATTACTCTCAAGTGAACTTTCTTCAAGTGATTTGACCTGCACTATGTAGCTAGGTATTCTTGCTGGCTTATTTTAGCTTTTGATAGAATTCTCATGTTAATTGATTCACATTGCCACTTAGACCGTTTAAAAGCGGCACCTGACCAATCTAGTTTGCAAGCCATTGTTGATGGTGCTAAATCCCGCGGTGTAGATTACCTGCTGTGCGTCAATGTTCGCCAGCAAGGTTTCGAATCTATGCGTGAAAAGATGGCGCAATTTGATAATGTATTCCTTTCCTCTGGTGTTCACCCGCTTGATGTCCAAGATGGCCTAAATGTCGATGAAATTAAACAGTTCGCTACCGACCGTAAAGTGGTTGCTATTGGTGAAACTGGGCTAGATTATTTTTATGCTCCAGAAACGAAAAACCTTCAACAGCAGTGCTTTGAACAGCAAATTTCATTAGCTGTTGAGGTGAATAAACCTTTAATAGTCCACACTCGTGATGCACGTGAAGATACCATTGCCATGTTAAAGGCGGGCAATGCTGACAAAGTAGGTGGTGTACTGCATTGCTTTACTGAAAACTGGGAAATGGCTAAAGCCGCAATTGATTTAGGTTTTTATATTTCAGTATCCGGTATTGTGACATTTAAGAATGCTGGTGAACTGCGTAGCGTTATTCGTCAAGTGCCTCAAGATAGATTACTGGTAGAAACTGACTCGCCTTATTTAGCGCCAGTTCCTCATCGTGGTAAAGAAAATCAACCTGCTTACGTCCGTGATGTAGCGGAATTTGTTGCTGAGCTTCGCGGTGAAAAGTATCAAGATTTAGCGGATTACACATCTGAGAACTTCTTTAATCTATTCACAGATGCAGCCAAACTGATTGGTCGCTAGTGACGTATAAAGTCGTTTATTCCTTTTGATAAGACAAAAAAAGACCCAAAACTATCCAATTGTTCTGGGTCTAGGGGAATGGCTCTTATTAAAAAGAGCCCTGCGCTACTGTTGAGAGGCTATTCTCAGTAAACATGAACGAGAATAAAGCTTTAAAACTACTTTATTCTCGAAAATAAATCGTCTGCACAAATTATAGTTGCCTATTTAAAATTTGCACAATTAATAAACTAAAATTGGTTGTTAAACGAATAAATAGCTTTTGTTAGATACAATACTGACTGAAAAATACAGTAAATTAATTGAATTAGAGTCAATTAAACTATTCAGATAATATCTGACTCGTTACTTTTAACTGCTTTATTATTTCAACAATTAAATCGTTTCAATTTTATCTTTAACCAATTCCCTTGGTAAATTATTTTTAAGACGATGTCCCAAGTGCTTTACTACGCCAAGTGGTTTGTGATGAAAGCTAACGATCATTTCACCTGCGGGTGTGGTATCTAATCCCTCAATATCACTGGTTGGAATATCACGGCCCATTAAAAATTCAACTGCTTGCGAACGATTTAACTCAATAACTCTATCTTGGTTACTAACAAAGTCACTTAAGGCAATGATGGCTTCATGTTTAACTTTAAAGCCTTTTTTGAGCACGTCTGCGAGTTTGAACCCAATACGCTGAAAACGCATTAATCCAATAAATTCACTAAATTGGGCTGGGAATAACCAGTATTCATCATCACGGATCATCACATCAAATTGCTGCGGTAAGTTAATATTAAATGACTTAGCTAAATACTCAGCGATTTCTTCAGTTTGTTTCGCTTTAGCTGAGACAAAAGGAAAGTTTCGCTGCTGTTTAGGGCATTTTTTTAATCTTGGAACCGACACAGTCTTTCTAATTTTAGCGACAAAGAACCCTTCACTATCAAATATCTGCGGCCAAACATGCAAGAATCCCTCTGGTGTACAGGCTTTTTCTGAATTTTTGAATAAATGGTTTAGTGGTGAAAATTCTACTGAGTCAGGATATTGTTGCTGAATAAAATGACATATTTGTTGGTTTTCAATCTGACTTAACGTACAGGTTGAGTAAACCAGTGAACCACCAGGTTTTAGCGCTAAGAAAGCAGATTCAATCAACTGCTTTTGCGTTTCAGCAATGTCGGTAACATCATCCAGTTGCCAGTTTTTTAGTGCATTAACATCTTTTCGCACAGTGCCTTCGCCACCACAAGGGGCATCAAGTAAAATCGCATCAAACTTCTCATAGAGGTATTCACCAAATACCTTACCATCAAAATGGGTTAATGCTGTTTGGCGAACGCCCATGCGCTGGACATTGGCATGTAAAATTTTTACGCGGCTTGCTGAGTATTCGTTGGCAATTAATAAGCCTTGGTTTTGCATTAATGCAGCAAGTTGAGTGGTTTTTGAACCTGGCGCTGAGGCAACATCTAATACAATTGACTGGTTGTCTAAATTTGTAGTATTAAAATCATCGAATAATGCTTCTGGAGGCAGCATTGAGCTGGCTTCCTGAATGTAGAACAGTCCCTGAATATGCTCAACACTATTTCCTGGTTGTTGCTTTTCATCATGGATAACCCAAAAACCTTCATTGCACCATGGGATAGGCTCAAACTCCCAACCTTTGGATTGCATGATTAGTTTAAAATCTGCCACCGATATTTTTAGTGTATTTACGCGAATTGATTTTCTTAATGGACGTTGACAGGCTGAGATAAACTCATCCATATCAAGATGTTCAGGAAGTTCTGCCGCAATGTGTGTCAGGTAATCAGGGTTAATTTGAGCCATAGTAAAAAATTTCTATAAAACAACTGTGTAATAATGAAATAGATTATATCATGCATTAATAAAGCTTAGGTTTCCCGTACTACAAAAGCTAAACAAAAACGCGATCAGCGTCGGTCGATAATGATGGAGTATTAAGTGCTGAACAGAGTGTGGTTATTTTTTTTCCTAACAGCTGCGATAGCTATCGTTGTGCAGTTGTTTAATGGTCATGTTGAAGTCTTAAGTGATTCGGTCAATGCCGTATTTAGCAGCGCAAAACTCGCGGCTGAAATTTCTATTGGTCTTATTGGCGTGTTAGCGCTGTGGATGGGGTTAATGCAGGTGGGGGAAAAGGCCGGTGTTGTAGGTGTTTTCGCTCGTTTATTTGAACCTCTGTTATCAAAGCTAATGCCTGATGTGCCAAGAGGGCATCCTGCATACGGTAGTATGTCTATGAATTTAACTGCTAATATGCTCGGCCTCGATAACGCCGCGACGCCATTGGGCTTAAAGGCGATGCAAGACCTTCAAAGTCTTAATCCAGAAAAAACTGTAGCGACTAATGCGCAAATTTTATTCTTAGTACTCAATACTTCTTCTGTTACTTTAGTTCCTGTCACTGTGTTTTTGTATCGGGCTCAACAGGGCGCTGCTGCACCTGCCGATGTCTTTTTGCCTATTCTACTTGCCACAGTAGCATCAACATTAGTGGGCCTGACGATTGTTGCTATTGTGCAGCGAATTTCCTTATTCAATGGTGTTGTTCTTGCTTATGGCGCGACCTTAATTAGCGTATTAATTGCCAGCGTTTTTTATTTGATGACATTATCAGCAGAGGCTATTGGCACTTTATCGACAACCTTAGGCAATGGAATATTAATGGTGCTCATTTTGAGCTTTATTCTGACTGCAGGTTATCGAAAGGTAGCAATATACGACGAATTTGTTGAAGGCGCTAAAGGCGGGTTTTCGCAAGCCATAATGCTTATTCCATATTTGCTTGCAATGCTATTGGCTATTGGACTATTAAGGGCATCAGGTGCGTTAGATTACGCTTTGCAGGGCTTATCTAATCTAGTGTTGTTATTTGGCTTTGATAATCGGTTTGTTGAAGCTATGCCTACAGCCTTGATGAAGCCGTTTAGCGGCTCAGGCGCCAGAGCTATGATGCTTGAAACAATGGACCATCACGGCGTTGATTCATTCGCTGGACGTTTATCTGCAATCTTTCAGGGTAGTACCGAGACTACATTCTATGTCTTAGCGGTGTATTTTGGTTCGGTTGGCATTAGAAATAGTCGTCATGCTTTAGGGTGTGGTTTAGCTGCCGATGTCGGTGGTATTATGGCTGCTATAGGAGTGTGTTACTGGTTTTATGGTTGAATCTTTAATTATCCGTAACAATAAAAAAGTCGGCATAAGCCGACTTTTTTATTCACTGATTCTCTTTATTGATTTAATAGATTAGTGATTACCTAACTTTTTACTTATTGTTTAACTTGCTCAGGTTGCCATCTTCGCCATTCTTCTTTCATCTTATTATAAAGACTAAAGCTAGCACCTGATGACAAAGCGTTCACATCAGTTGTCACATCTTCAGTAACTACCGAAATACCACCTGATAGTAAGGTTTCTAAAGAGCCTGTTTCGATTTGCGCACCAGAGAAAATACCTACTTCCAATTTGATGCCAGATGCATCCCAGAATCGGCTCGATTTATTAACAAGGTGCGTGTATTGCTTTTCAATGTGGGAGTACATTAAGACTTTATTGCCGCTATCTGATAACGAGTAACCATCAACTTGGCCAATAGATATCCCCCTGAAAAATATCGGTGTTCCCACTTTAATTGAACCTAATTGCTTGTCTTCTAAAATTAGCGTGACTGCGTCTTCGTCTATGTCTGCATCATATCTTGCTGATAAATGCGCATCAAATGAATCAGTTGCTTCAGTTTGCTTACCTGGTAATACACCAATATATGGACCTGTGATTAAGGTTTCTGGTGCTTTAATCCCTGCTAATGATATTTGAGCATCAACAACAAAGAACTCAGTATCAGTTTTTGTAAAATGATCCGCATATTCACCGTAGAGGTAAGCCGATGCCGTCAAGCTATCAAGATCCTGATTGAGCTTTACTTGTTGAACAACACCGATTTGATGACCTTGATATCGAATAGCGGCTTTAGAAGCCACTTTAGCCTCTGCCGGTAAGATAAGGGTAATGGTTTTAGCTTGTTTAAGGGCTAATTCTTTTGAGTCATACAAACGCTGTTGATTGCCTATTTGATCTTCATTGAGTAAGCCTAGGCTGATGCTGCCTTTTAGTGCGCCTTCAAGCGGGGCAATATTGACTTCAATTCCAGATAAACTTGCATCAATGGTCGCTGCGTCATTACGCCAAAAAACGCTATTGTCACGGACTAGTTGGTTAAATTTATGTTGGATAGATAAAGTAATTGAAAATTGATCAGTTTTGCTTTCCCAGTCGACTGCTTTAACGGAGCCAATTTGCATTTTTTTGTAATAAACCGGTGAGCCTGCAGATAAACCTGCACCATCAATACTCTCAAGTGACATTGTGGTTAGTTTATGTTGATTTATAGACTCAAGGGCATGCTCAGTGGAGTTATAAAGTGCATATTGGCTATTAGGTCTAACTGATGCTTTGGTTTTTCCTCTGACCAGAGATACAGCACCCGCGACAATGGTATTTAAATCGCGAGTTGTGACAGTAACGCCATCTAAAGACGCATCTATAGTTAGAGCAGACTCAGAAACAAAGTGGCTGTCAGTGGTTAATAGACTTTGAAATTCGGGCAATATTTCAACTCTATACTCAACACCACTAAAATCATGAGAGAAGGTCACTTGAGTTACTTCACCAATTGGCATTTGTTTGTATCTTACTTCAGCGCCTTCTGTTAATCCGCTATGTTCTTCTGAAATAAGTTTGATATGAAGCTTATCACCGCTAAGGAGGTCAGGAGCTTGATTCTGTAATGTGAATTGAGCCGGTAAACTGGTTTCAGCAACCCCAGGTAAGACATTAACCACGCTACCCGTTAATAAGCGACTTGCATGCTTTACACCGTCCATTGATATTTCTGCGCCGGCTACCCAAAACTGGCTATCAGCATTAAGTAGCTGTTGATATTGACTATCAAACTTGGCTAAAAATTTAACCCCGTTTTCGGTAAGTTTAGTTTGGTGAATTTTACCTACTTCGATACCGCGATATACGATGGCTGAGCCTTGACTTATATCATCTGCATGATCGGCTGTTAAAACAAATTCAACACCTTTGACAGCACTTTCTTCATCTGGATATAAAACGTAGTTGTCTCCTGTAACGGCCTTGGCAGCTTTAGTATCAGAATTAAAGCTGATACCTCCTGCTAGTAAAGACGCGAGACTCTCTGTGTTAACTTTGATTCCCGATAGTGACGCATCGATTTTAAGACCTGAGACATTCCAAAATTGTGAATCCTGGTTAACTAGGTGTGCATATTGCTGCTCGATAAAGGTGCTGATAATAATAGTGTTGCTATCGATTAAGCGATAATTAACAACTTTACCAACAGGGACTTGGCGATAAAAAACCAATGAGCCCACATCAAGAGAGCCTAAAGTCGGGGTGGTCAGTTTTACCACAATACCTTCTTCTTCATTTGGGATCATTGAAGGCGCTTCGGTTGAAGCAATAAATTCAGAAGTAGAACTACCGTCTCCAGGCTCAATCGCAATGTAATTTCCTGAAAATAACGTATCTAAACCTTCAATTCCAGTAATGCTGGCTTTAGGTGTGACTAACCAAAAGAGCGTGTTTTTATTAAGGAACGGGTCCGAACGATAATCCATGACGATTTTAACATTCACCCCTGATAAATCTTTATCAAGGCTAATATCTGTTACTTTACCAACTGTTAATCCTTGGTATTTGACAAGGGTTTTTCCGATATCGATGCCAATAGCACTTGGGAAATGAACTTGTATTTCGATTCCTGATTCTTTGATACTTTTAACTCCAAGCCAAGCGCCTAGAGCAAGTGCCACAATAGGCAGTAACCAAATAGGTGAGAAGAGTTTCTTTTTAACGACTTTTGGTGATTCAATTCGTGTCATTGTTTTTTTCCAAGCGATCCCAAAGTAAACGTGTATCAAGTACCTTTGCAGCTAATTGAGTCAATAGTATGACTAGCGCGAACGCTGTAGCGGCAGGTGCAGGTTTTGCATCAAGAAGTTGTCCCATATTCACTACAGCAACAGTTAGCGCAATAACGAATAAATCAAGCATAGACCATCGTCCAATCCACTCGATAATATGGAAACCAACCATGAGCTTCTTTTTAGAAATAGGTAAATTGAAACTTATTGCGGTTAAGTAAATGGCTAAGCCCGCAATCTTTAACCAAGGCACTAATATACTGGCTGTAAACACAATAATAGCAATTGGGATCATATCTGAATGCACCAGATGTACAATACCAGTAAAAATAGTGTCATATGTCACTTTGCCTTGGTTAGTCAGCATTGTGATGGGATAAATATTGGCAGGTATTAATAATATGGCAGCAGTGATGAGTAACGCCCAACTCTGCTGTAAACTTTGTTCATTTCTGGGTTGTATTTTTGAGTAACAGCGACTGCATCGTGCATCTGAAATGGCATTAATATTACGACAGGTACCACAAAGTGTCATGCCAATTTCTTTGCCTTGCTTAGCAGTGTTAAAAGCATGCTCTTTGGGCAAAAGGTTCTCTGTCAGATGAGTTTCAGCTAAATTGCTTTCAGTCGTTTGTGTCGAATTATTCTTCATGAACCATTCTCCACATATGTTCTAAATTGTATTCACGCTGTAAAAATAAAATCACCAGAAATAGCATTCCAAAACAAAATGTGCCCATGCCTAGATAAATATCTGAAAAATCGGATAAATTAAATGCAGCCACTAAGAATGAAATTACATAAATTTCTAGCATTGATAGTTGTGAAAGTAGCCCATGGTTTTTTAGTAACCTGCGATAGGTTTGTTGCCAAAAGTCAGAATGCAGGCGGCGCTTAACAATTATGATTTGTAACAATATCGACAAGATTAATAGCCCAGGGGCAATCACTGCTGCAGCAATAACTGCAACTGCCACAATCCAATAACCTTGTACCCAAACCGCAACAGCACTCTCATAAACGGTCGTTGCCCTAATACTGCCTAAAAAATGAATTTCTAAAACAGGTAGAAAGTTGGCTGGGATATAAAAAAGTATAGCGGCAATACATAAAGCAAGCATGCCATTAACCGAGCAATAGGGTACGTCGTAAAGTGCCGTGTGACAACGAGGACATAATGCCCGAACATTAGAGGGCAGAGCACGACGTTGTACAGCTAAATCACAAGAACGGCACAATATAATGGTGTCTTGATCTAAACTTTTTGGCATATAAAAACTAAAACCATCCATTTAGTAAATGTGAGCAGCTAACTCCTGATGCAATTTGAGACATGTTTTAACGGCTATATTGCCTTAAATATGAGCTCAATCTGAGTTTATCTGTCCGGATTCGAGTTACAATGAAATGAGATAATACCAGAATAATCAGAATACTTGCATCAGAAGTTAGTTCTATGACACTCTATGCACTGTATATAAAAACAGTAAGAGGTTAATCATGGCGGTAATTACAAAGTTTGTCGTGGTCAGAGAAGGGGTGGAAAAGATGACGTTCACATCTAAAAAAGAAGCCGATGCCTATGACAAAATGCTCGACATTGCAGATAACTTAGTTCCTTTTATTACTAGCGCTGAGTTAAAAATTGACGAAAATAGTGTTGAGAAACTTGCATTTTATCTTGCATCTAATAAAGATGAACTCGCAAATTTACTCAAAGGCGTCGTAAAGGCAAAACCGGCAGCGGCAAAACCTGCGACAAAAAAAGCCACTAAAAAAACGGCAGCAGAATAAAATAATTGTTAGGAAGTAGAATGAAAGCTGAATTATATGACACCTTAAATCGACAAGTACTGGCTTTAATGGACGGCGAAGACGACCTTATTGCAGGTATGGCAAACTTTTCAGCGTTGTTGAATGATAATTTAGACGATATTAATTGGGTTGGCTTTTACATTAAACGTAATGACCAATTAGTGCTGGGTCCATTTCAAGGTAAAGTGGCCTGTACTCGTATTATTATTGGAAAAGGTGTTTGCGGTACAGCTGCGGCATTAGATCAAACTCAACTTGTTGAAGATGTACATCAATTTGAAGGTCATATTGCATGTGATGCAGCCAGTAATTCTGAAATTGTAGTACCTGTGCATCATGGTAAAGATGTGATCGCAGTGTTAGATATTGATAGTCCTTCTTTGAATCGTTTTGATAAAGATGATCAAAAAGGCCTAGAAAACTTAGTTAAAAGCTTCGAATCTTGCTTATTTGCTTAATTTGCGACCAAATAAGCCAAATTGCAGGTCGCAATCGCTGACACGAGCTTTATAATACTGAGCTGCACGCATTACTATGTTCAAAATTTATTTACTGTAAATATGCAGGTAAGTAAGTTAATTTGTTAAGGCATGTTTCAATTGCTTTAGCAATCATGTAGGAAATGCTAATTTGAACGTTAAGCAAGACTCTGTTTAACGAAAGATAAACGACTGTAACTAGCTAAGATAGCTATAAACCAGTCCCCTTATATAACGTGGAAGTAAAAATGGAATCAACAGACAAGTTGACCGACACCAACGCAGTTTTAGCGTATTTATATGAAACATTTCCTTTATGCTTTATAGCAGAAGGTGAAACTAAGCCATTAAAAATTGGGTTGTTTCAAGATTTAGCTGAAAGGTTGGCTGAAGATTCTAAAGTAAGTAAAACACAATTACGTGTTGCACTTAGACGTTATACAAGTAGCTGGCGTTACCTTAAAGGTGTTAAAACCGGTGTTCAACGTATTGATCTTGATGGCCAAGACTGTGGTGAACTTGAACAAGAGCATATCGATCATGCTCAGCAGACCTTAAAAGAAGGTCAAGAAAAAGCCAAAGCTAAGCGTCAAGCGCAAGCAGCTAAAGCAAACCCTAAGAAGACAGCTAAAAAAGCACCTTCTTCAAAAGCAGCTCCTGTTAAGAAAGACCGTCCTGCGAAGGCTAAAAAGCCTGCTGCACCAAAAGTTAATTATGTTGCTGCAAAATTTGACGAGCTTAAACAAAAACAACGTGTTAGTGTCAAGTTAGGACAAAATCCTGTTGCTGGCGTTATCACTGATATCAAGAAAGAAGATGTCCATGTACAGCTTGATTCTGGTTTAGTCGTTAAAGTACGTGCAGAGCATATTTTATTATCGTGATCATTTAAGGAGTAACTTGTTGATGCGAAAACTCACTTTGGCTGCGTCGATTGCCACTTTATTTGTCGGTTTTTCGGCTTGGGCAATTTCACCAACTATTCAAATCAACGAGTTACCTAAACTTGAGCAAGAGCCTCAACACAAGGTTGCGAGTAAGAGGGTAACGAATTTATTCACTCGTTCTCACTACCATCGCTTTGAGCTTGATGATGCTTTTTCTGAGTTGATTTACGACCGATATCTACAACAGTTAGATTTCAGACGTAACGTGCTTACTCAAGCAGATGTTGATAGCTTTAAACAATATCAGCATCTGTTTGACGATATGGTCAAAACTGGCAATATCGAACCTGCCTTTAATATGTTTTCTTTATTGCAAAAACGTCGTTATGAACGCTTTGCCTACGCATTGACTTTATTAGATAAAGAATTTGACTTCACTGAAGCGGATGATGCCTACGAATTTGATCGTGAAGAAGCGGCGTGGCCTAAAGATGAAGCAGAATTAAATGAGTTGTGGCGACAACGTGTTAAATACGATGCATTGAACCTCAAACTTGCCGATAAAGACTGGGAAGAAACAGTCGAAATATTAGGTAAGCGTTATAACAATGCCATTAAGCGTTTAAGCCAAACTCACAGCGAAGATGTATTCCAAGGTGTGATGAACGCCTTTGCTCGTACAGTAGAACCTCATACAAGTTATTTATCTCCTCGTAATGCAGAGCGTTTCCAAATGGAAATGAACCTAAGTCTTGAAGGCATTGGTGCGGTATTGCAAATGGACGATGACTACACAGTTATTAAAAGTTTAGTTGCTGGAGGCCCTGCAGCAAGCAGTGAAAAGCTGTCTCCAGAAGATAAAATTATTGGTGTTGGTCAAAAAGACGGCGAAATAGTTGATGTTATTGGTTGGCGTTTAGATGATGTTGTTGAGTTAATCAAAGGGCCTAAAGGCAGTGAAGTTAACTTAGAAATTCTGCCTAAAAAAGGCGGCGCAAATGCTAAAACATTCGAAGTCACCATTATTCGTGACAAAATTCGTTTAGAAGACCGCGCAGCGACATCAAAAGTAATTGAGCCTTCAGAAGGCGAATTTGCAAACCGAAAAGTGGGGGTTATTCAAATTCCTGGCTTCTACATGAACTTATCAGTTGATGTAGAGAAAGAAATTGCCAAACTTAAAGAAGATAAAGTTGAAGGTATTATCATCGATTTACGTGGTAATGGCGGTGGCGCATTAACCGAAGCGACTTTATTAACTGGTTTGTTTATTGATATGGGCCCAGTGGTACAAATTCGTGATGCTAATGGCCGTGTGACTCAAAATCGTGATAATGACGGAAAAAGTGCATACAGCGGACCATTAACAGTAATGGTCGATCGCTATAGCGCTTCAGCTTCAGAGATTTTTGCCGCAGCTCTCCAAGACTATGATCGTGCACTGATTGTTGGTGAAGCAAGTTTTGGTAAAGGTACTGTGCAACAACACAAGAGCCTTGGCCGCATTTACGATATGTATGAAAAACCAATTGGTCATGTTCAATACACTATCGCAAAATTCTATCGTATTAATGGTGGCAGTACTCAACTTAAAGGTGTAACACCAGACATTAAATTCCCAAGTGCCTTAGAGCCGGGCGAATATGGTGAATCTGAAGAGAAAAATGCTTTACCTTGGGATAAAGTGCCAGTTGCGCAATACGGAACACTTGGCAATATCTATCCAGAGCTGATCACCAAACTTGATACTAAGCATCAGCAACGTATTAAAACGGATGTAGAATTCGGTTATATTTTTGATGATATAGCAGAATTTAAAAAGCATCATAACGACAAGACTATTTCATTAGTTGAAAGTGAGCGTATTGCATCACGTGAAGAAGACGAAAAACGTATTCTTGACCGTACCAATGAGCGTCGTGTTAAGAATGGTCTTGAGCCTTTAGCTTCACTTGATGAAGAAGATGAAGAGACTACTGAAACTGAAGCAGGTTCTACTGAAGTCGCTGAGAATGATATGGCCGATACTGAAGAGTCTGATGAAGATGAATTAGAAGTGCCAGATGCATTCTTAGAAGAAACTGCATTAATTACCTTAGATATGGTTGATGCTAAAAAATCAGCAGTGAAATAAATCCTATTTTATTGCCAAAAAACGCGCTTTAAGCGCGTTTTTTATTATGTAAATTTTATGCCTATAAAGTGCTAAGTGTTATTCAAGGATTATTTATGACTCAAGCTCAAGCAAAACATTTAAAAGACTACCAAGCACCGACTTTCACAATAAGTCATATCGAGTTAGATTTTAATTTAAAAGGCTCAGATACTGAAGTTATCGCAACGAGTAAAGTTCAGAGAGTTGGCGATCATAATGAAGCTTTAGTACTTGTAGGTGAGCAGATTAATTTAGTCTCAGTAGAAATTAATGGTCAGCCTGCAGACTTTAAAGAGCAAGATAGCCAATTATTGGTGACCACAGAATTAAATGATTTTGAATTGAGACTGGTCACCAAACAAGATCCAGAAGCTAACTCAAGCCTTGAAGGGTTGTATATGTCTGATGGAGCATACTGTACTCAGTGTGAAGCGGAAGGCTTCAGAAGAATTACTTATTTCTTAGACCGTCCTGATGTTCTTGCCATTTATACTGTGAAAGTTGAAGCAGACAAAGCTGCATTTCCTTTCTTGTTAAGTAACGGCAACCTTGTCGAGAAGGGGGAAACAACTGCTGGTCGTCATTATGTGCGCTGGGAAGATCCATTTCCAAAACCTAGCTATTTATTCGCTTTAGTTGCTGGTGATTTTGATTTACTCGAAGATAAATTCACCACCCGTAGTGGCCGTGAAGTGAAATTACAAGTTTTTGTTGATAAAGGAAACTTACATAAAGCGGATCATGCGATGGTCTCGCTGCAAAAGTCGATGGCATGGGATGAAAGCCGTTTTGACTTAGAATACGACCTTGATATTTACATGATTGTTGCCGTAGATTTTTTCAATATGGGTGCGATGGAAAACAAAGGTCTGAATGTCTTTAATACAAAGTATGTATTAGCAGATACAGCAAGTGCAACAGATGAAGATTATCACGGTATCGAGTCAGTTGTTGGTCATGAATATTTTCATAACTGGACTGGTAACCGAGTCACGTGTCGTGATTGGTTTCAATTAAGCCTAAAAGAAGGGTTAACCGTATTTAGAGATCAAGAATTTAGCTCAGATCTTGGTTCTCGTGCGGTAAACAGAATTCAAGCCATTCGTGTAATGAAGAACCAACAGTTTGCTGAAGATGCAGGCCCAATGTCGCATCCAATTCGTCCTGAATCAGTCATTGAGATGAATAACTTTTATACCGTGACTGTTTACAACAAAGGTGCTGAAGTCATTCGCATGATGCACACCATTTTAGGTGAGAAAAATTTCCAATTAGGCATGAAGTGCTATTTCGAACGTCACGATGGACAAGCTGTGACTTGCGATGACTTTGTTAATGCAATGGAATCAGCGAGTGGTATCGATTTAGGTTTATTTAGAAATTGGTACAGCCAAGCAGGTACACCCATTGTTAGCGTGACTGACAGCTTTGATGCCGATAAAAAACAATATCAGTTAACCGTTAAACAATCTGTGACTTCACAAGGCGAGAAAGGCAAATTGTTGCATATACCTTTCAGCGTAGAATTATTAGATGCCGAAGGTCAGTCGATAAACAATCAAGTATTGGCGGTAAAGCAAGCTGAGCAAACGTTTACATTTAACGATGTTGAATCAATGCCTGTGCCCTCACTGCTGCAAGACTTTTCAGCACCAGTGCGTTTAGATTATGAATTTAATGTCGACCAATTAGTGCATTTAACACGATTTGCTACCAGTGAAGTTGCGCGCTGGGAAGCATCTGTCGGGTTATTCAGTCAAGCGGTTTGGCAAAATGTTGCGACATTAGCAGCAAAAGAAACCATGCATCTTGATGCTAGAGTCATTGAGGCTATTAGAGGAGTTATTTTAGATGAAAATATCGATAAGGCACTTGTTGCGGAAATTTTAGCTTTCCCAAGTGCTGCTGCACTTATTGAGCAAGTCAAAACCGTCGATTTAGATGCTTTGCAGGCAGCGCGAGAGTTTGTTGTAGATGAACTAGCGGAAGCTTGTTTAGATGAATTGGTCACTCGCTATCGTTCATTGGTTAATGAAGACGACGCGGCATCACGTGCGTTTAAAAACATCTGTTTAGTGTTGTTATCTCGAGTTTCTTCAGAATATGAAGACTTAGTGACTCAGCAGTATCACTCTGCCACCAACATGACAGACAGTTTAGCAGCACTTAAAGCGGCGGTTTTAGGTCAGTTATCTTGCCAACAGGCTTTAATGCAAGATTTTGAAAAGCAATGGGTATCTACACCGTTAGTGATGGATAAATGGTTTAGTTTACAAGCTTCCCAGAATACTGCCGATGTGTTATCTCAGATTAAAGCCCTGACTAACCACGAAAGCTTTAGCTTTAATAATCCTAATCGAGTTCGTTCTTTGATTGGTTTCTTTGTTGCAGCGAATACATATCAATTTCATCAAGCCAGTGGAGCAGGTTACGAGTATTTAACCGATATTCTGGTTAAATTGAATGAACTAAACCCACAAATTGCAGCACGAATGATCACTCCACTCATTCAATTTAGTAAGTTTGATGCAAAGCGTCAGCAGAAAATGAAAGACTGTTTATTGCGATTAAAAGCATTACCGAATTTGTCTAAGGATTTATTCGAGAAAGTTGAAAAAGCGCTAGAACAAGCTTAATTAATTTTAGTGAATTAAAGGCAATGGTTTAGCTGAACTTAGCTATTTCATTGCCTGTTTCATATATTTCAGTTTATTATTCTAAATTACGATTAACGGTATGCAATTTATATTTTCGATGTACATCAGCTTTAAAGATTTTCTTCCTTATTACCAAGGAACTGTAAAAAATGTCGAGGTAAAGGATGTTAACGGCAAAATATTACATATAAATGGTAAATATTTTAGACCGTTTGTCACTACTTCTGGTATCCATGGACAGTTCATTCTGCGCTTAGAATCTTCAGGTAAATTTATTTCTTTAAATAAAATTTAGAGTAATTACTTCAAACGGTCAATTGATTGTTAAATGGTAATTTAGCTCCACTTGGTTTTTTGCAAGTCACTGAAATATAGATTTTTTATTCTTTTTCTCTTCCTCTGTAGTCATTTTGTGTGATCTAATTCAAATAAGCGTTCGATTATTCTTAGTAAATTTCTCCTAACTACACCAATTCGTTAACAAATTTAATGTTTTTTGAACTTGCCCAATGATGTTAATTGCTGTAACAATGGTGTTGCCTGCAGGCTAACAAAATGTTGGTTCAAATCCTATAACAACGAATCCGGCAGGTTACGGAGAGAAGCAAAAATGAATATTGTTAAAAGACGCTTTAACAAGTCGGCACTCGCTTTGGGGGTGGTGTCGGCATTGACTTTAGGGATGAGCAGTAGCGCTAATGCTGTTTCATTTGATTGGGGTGAAGTACGAGGCACCTTTGACTCGACTTGGACTGTTGGCGCAAGCTGGCGCGTGTCTGAGCGTGATTGGGAAGGACAAATCGGTAAAGTTAACCAACCACAATTTGATTGGTCTGGTTATTCTGCTTTTGGTGCGCCTTTTGGGCAAACACCAAAATACACCACTTCTCAAATTTGGAGCCAACCTGGTTCTTATTCAAGTAACAACGACTTAAGTAATTTACTTTACTCACAAGGTGATACTACTTCTGAAATTTTTAAAGGCTTACATGAATTGTCTTTAGAATATAAGAACTTTGGTTTATTTGTGCGTGGAATGTATTTCTACGATCGCAAATTAAACGATGGCGATTACGACTTCAATGACCCACTTACAGGTAATGAATTTGATCCGTGTGAAGATGACCGCGCATCAGAAGTGCAATGTAAGGACGTTCGTTTATTAGATGCATTCGTTTACGGTAACTTCGATTTAAATGACGGTAAAAACCCGCTATCTGTCCGCGTGGGTAACCAAGTAGTTTCATGGGGGGAAAGTACATTAATCCCGCATGGTATTGGTGTAATTAACTCTGTTGATTTGAATATTTTGAATGCACCTGGTGCTGAACTTAAAGAAGCATTCCGTCCACAAGGTATGGTTTGGGCTTCTTTAGGCGTCACTGAAAACTTATCTGTTGAAGCATTTTATCAATATGACTGGGAGCCTATTTGGGTGCCTACTCCGGGCTCAAATTTTGCTACCAATGACTTCGCAGGTTTTGGTGGTTATGCTCAAAATGCTCAACTAGGTTTTAATGCCAACCCGGATATTAATCTTGAGTTTTTAATGTCTGAGTATGCATCGCTATATGGCGCAGCAGCTGCAGCCAATTTTGATCCAGCTTATGCCGCTTACATGGTGCCTTACGCTACCAAAGTGGCGTTAGTTCAAGATGAAGAAAAACCAAGTGATGATGGTCAGTATGGTATCAAATTAGGTTATTACGCACCGTCTTTAGGTGAAACTGAATTTGGTCTGTACTACATGAACTATCATAGCCGTCGTCCACTTATTAGTGGTACCGCGTCTAACTTCACCGATGAAGCAGTTGCTCGTGACTACGGCCGTTTAGCTGCAAGTGGCGGTGAAATTGACCGTGAATTACTTCTTAGTATGGAAACCTTCACTAAAGCACAAATTGTTTACCCTGAAGATATCCAATTATATGGTTTTAGTTTTAACACTTTGGTGGGTGACACATCTGTAGCGGGTGAAATCTCTCATCGAATCGATGAGCCATTACAAATTGATGACGTAGAGTTATTGTTTGCCGGTATGCCTCAGCAATTAGCAGAAGCAGGACTTCGTCCTGATTTAGATGGTATTTCTCAAATTGAAGGCGTTAAACCTGGCGAGTCAATCGATGGATTTATTTTATCTGATACTACTCAAGCACAGGCAACTTTCACGCATTTATTTGGCCCTACATTAGGAACAGATAATCTGACTATGCTTGCTGAGATTGGTGGTGTGTGGATCCATGATATGCCAGGTTTTGACGAGTTACGCTTAAACGGACCAGGAACGGCTCGTTCAGGTGGTAACCCAGATATGCCAGGCATCATCGAAGCACTTCATGATGGTCCTGAAACTAATCCATTCCCAACAGATTTTGCTTGGGGTTATCGCTTAGTTGCCAAAGCTGACTACAATAATATCTTTGCTGGTGTGAATATGTCACCACGTGTGATTTTCTCACATGACGTTGATGGTATTACACCTGATCCAATGTTCTTATTTACCGAAGGTCGTAAATCAGTAGCAGTCGGCGTAAATTTTGATTATCGCAGCCGCTGGGGTGCAGATATTTCTTACAACAGCTTCTTCGGTGGTGTAGGAACAACTAATGCAATGACAGACCGAGATTACGTCTCGTTCAACGTCAAGTATTCTATCTAGAAGGATAATAATAATGAAGAAACTGACGATATTATCGGCTGCAGTAATTATGGCGTTTAGCGCACCTGCAGCGATGGCGAAAGTATCTGAAGCTGAAGCAGCTAAATTGGGTAATGAACTTACACCCATTGGAGCTGTTAAAGCGGGTAACGCTGACGGTTCAATTCCAGCTTGGGATAATGGGATTACCTCTCCTGTAGCTGGTTATGAAAAGGGCATGCATCACCCAGATCCATTTCCTTCAGATAAGATTTTATTTACCATTACTAATGCAAATAAAGCTCAGTACGCTGAATTTTTAACGCCGGGTCAAAACAAGCTTTTTGAACTGTATCCAGATACATACAAAATGAATGTTTATGAATCTCGTCGTACAGCTTCTCTGCCGCAATATGTATATGATGCGACTAAAGCAAATGCATTAAATGCTGAGCTTGTGGCAAATGGTAATGGTGTAAGTGGTGCATCTATTAGTGTGCCATTTCCTATTCCTAATAATGGTTTAGAAGTTATTTGGAACCATATTCTTCGCTATCGCGGTGTTGATATTAAAACCGCACGTAGCCAAGCGGCTCCAACAGCAGGCGGTTCTTATACGCTTATTGAAACCGCTGAGGAAATTCGTTTTAGTTACAGTCGACCAGAAGTGACCTTAGATCAGTTAAAAGAATCTAATACCTTGTTCTTCTTCAAGCAAGTTGTACGTCAGCCAGCTCGTCTTGCTGGTACTGCATTACTTGTTAAAGAAACCATGGATCAAGAAGCGTTACCTCGTCAAGCTTGGACCTACAACACTGGACAACGCCGTGTTCGTAAAGCACCAAATGTAGCTTTCGATACTCCTGGTACAGTATCTGATGGTCTAAGAACGACAGATGATTTCGATATGTTTAACGGGTCACCTGTTCGATACAACTGGGAACTAGTTGGAAAGAAAGAGCTTTATATTCCATATAACGATTACAAGTTACATTCAGATTCACTTTCATATGATCAAATTTTAAAACCGGGTCATATCAATCCTGAATTTGCTCGTTGGGAAAAGCATCGTGTATGGGAAGTTAAAGCGACACTTAAAGATGGCATGCGCCATATTTATAAAACCCGTGTTTTCTATATCGATGAAGATTCTTGGCAGGTTTCTCTAACAGATATGTATGATAACCGTGATGAACTTTACCGCGTAGGTACAGCACACTCGATTAATTACTATGAAGTTCCTACTCATTGGAGCACGTTAGAAATTTTCCATGATTTACAATCTCGTCGTTATTTAGCTATGGGATTAGATAACGAAGGCCGCATGTACGACTTTGATGCCAAGCTTTCTGAAGCTAATTTCACACCTGACGCACTGCGTCGTGCAGGTATTCGCTAAGACCTATCAGGGGCGCATTGCGCCCCTATTATTTTTAAGGAAGTTTGTATGTCGTTTCGCACACTTCGCCATGTTGTCGCACTCAGCTTAGGCTATTTTATTTCTACTGCGCCAGTCCATGCTCAATTCGATCCACTTTCTGTTCAAATACAACCACTCGCTGAATCATCTTTGGTTCTCGATATTGCTAAAGCAGGCGATAATCTAGTTGCCGTTGGCGAACGTGGTCACGTATTAATTAACCAGCAGCAAGATTGGACGCAAATTAATTCTCCCGTCATTTCTCAACTCACCAAAGTGTTCTTTTTGAATGAGAAACAAGGTTGGGCAGTAGGCCATGATGCTACAATTATTCATACAAGTGATGGTGGCATAACTTGGCAAGTTCAATTTCAGTCAACTGAAGTCGAAAAGCCATTAATGGACATCTTATTCTTCAACGAAAAAGATGGCATTGCAGTTGGAGCATACGGCTTATTTTACCGCACCATAGATGGTGGTAAAAATTGGGTGCAAGAGTTCCATGAAGAATTACTATTTCCAGAAGATGTTTCATATTTAGCAGATTTAAAAGCGGAGGATGAAGCATTATATTTATCGGAGCGTGCTGCTTTACTACCTCATTTTAATCGTGTCATTCAGTTATCTGACAGTCAATTATTGATGGTCGGTGAATTAGGTTTAGTCGCAACATCTTCTGATAACGGTCAGACTTTTAGCGCACAAGCTTTCAATTATGAAGGCTCAATGTTTAATGCTATTGAAGTTAATGATGCTGTTTATGTGATGGGACTGCGTGGTCACGTGTTCAAAACAGATAAACAGTTCAGTCAATGGCAAGAAGTTGAATTACCAGTAAAGTCATCTATCAATAATGCTTTCGTCACTGACACAGGTACATTATACCTCGTCGGTAATGCTGGTGTTGTTATTGAACTTGATAGTTCAGATAATGCAACTATTGTCGCTCGCAGACAGGGTGAGAATATTGTAGCAATAGAAAGTGATAACCAAGGACAGGTTTGGTTTGCAGGTTCTAAAGGGTTATTTCAGCTCAAGTAGAGTCGGAATAGGTTTCTCAGGACGAGAGTGTTCAATTTCGGGGGCAAGTAACATTTCAATTTGGATCTGTTACTGTTTGAATTGAACCTAATAATCAATAAGTTTGCATAAAAATAAAACAACAATAATAGGGCCGATAAGATGTTAGAAAAACTGGTCAATGGATTTGAAACCCATCTTTTTAGAAACCGCATGTGGGTGATTTTATCATTCGTGCTTATCACTGTTTTTCTTGGTTACCAAGCTAGCCAATTACAAATGGACGCGGCTTTCAGCAAAAATATACCGCTAAATCATGAATACATGAAAACCTATACTAAGCATCAAAAAGACTTTGGTGGTGCAAATAGGATCATGGTGTCTGTTGAAGATACCAGCGGAAATATATTTAATCCTGAGTACTTTGATACGCTTAAAAAAGTTCATGATGAACTGTTTTTCATTCCTGGTGTAGAACGCTCGCAAGTTAAGTCGTTATATTCTCCTTCAACACGTTTCACAGAAGTGGTCGAAGATGGCTTTGCCGGCGGCCCGGTTATTCCTGCTGATTTTCGCAATGATGACTATGGACTCAATGTTGTCCGCGATAACGTTGAGAAAGCGGGTATCGTTGGTCGATTAGTGTCTAATGATTATTCTTCAGCTATGTTAACAGCTCAGTTAATGGATTTCGTGGCAAAAACTGATGAAGAAATGGCAGAATCTGAAGGGGCTGAAAAAGATATAACGACTAAGCCACTTAATACCATTCAATTTGCTAAGCAATTAGAACAGCAATTACGCGGCAAGTACGAAACAGATACCATCAAAATTCATATTATCGGTTTTGCTAAGATGGCCGGTGATGTAGCAGAAGGCGCGCAAGGCGTATTACTGTTCTTTTTAATCGCAATATTAATTACTGCGGTGATGGTTTACCTGTTTTCAAAATCACTTATTCTTACCATTTTACCGCTTGTATGTAGTTTGGTTGCGGTAACTTGGCAGTTAGGTTTATTGACGGTTGTAGGCTTCGGGCTAGATCCAATGTCGATTCTTGTACCATTTTTAGTGTTTGCGATTGGGGTAAGTCATGGCGTACAAATGATTAATGCAGTAAGACGCCGTGTACTCGATGGTCAAAATACTAAAGCAGCTTCTGCATCTGCGTTTCGTAGTTTGCTGGTACCCGGTGGTGTTGCATTGTTATCTGATACGGTCGGGTTCTTAACTTTACTGGCAATCGATATTGGTATTATTCGAGAGCTGGCTATTTCTGCATCTCTTGGTGTCGCGGTTATTATTCTAACTAACCTGATTTTATTACCTTTGGTTATTTCGTATACAACGATTAAACCAACTAAAGAAGATCCAGTTAAGAAAGCCAAAATTGAGAATTTATGGCGTAGCCTTTCACGTTTTGCAACTCCAAAGTATGCGGTGATTGTATTAACCTGTACGGCGATTTTATATGGTTTTGGCTTCCAGCAAGCTAGCAATATGAAAATCGGTGATTTACAAGGTGGTGCACCAGCACTGCATTTAGACTCGCGTTACAATCAAGATACTTTTCACATCACAGATAATTATTCAATTACGACTGATTATATGACTGTAATTGTTGAAGCGACACCTGAAGCATGTACTTATCATGAAATTCTAAATGAAATTGATCAATTTGAGTGGATGGTTGGTAATACGCCTGGTGTCGAGTCTACAGCGAGTTTAGCGTCAGTCTCTAAGCGTGTTAACGCAGGTTTTAACGAAGGTAATCCTAAGTGGCAAGTACTTCCACGCACTACAGCAAGTTTAGTGCAAGCTGTGGGTCAAGTACCAACGACTTCAGGTTTACTTAATGGTAACTGTTCAGTCATGCCAGTGTTCTTATTTTTAAAAGACCATAAGGCTGAAACGATTGAGGTTGTAGTTGCTAAAGTGAAGCAAGTGGCTGAGCAATTAAACACCGATACATTGCAATTTAAACTTGCATCTGGCCCTGTTGGCGTAATGGCTGCTACCAATGAAGCGGTAAGTGAAGCGCAATTGCCAATGATGATTTATGTTTATGGCGCCGTGTTTGTATTGTGTCTTATTAGTTTCCGCTCAATCAAAGCGACAGTTGCTGTCATCGTGCCGTTATATGTGGTGTCGACCTTGGCTCAAGCGTTAATGACTTGGCTAGATATTGGACTTGCAGTTAGCACATTACCTGTTATTGCACTAGGTGTCGGTATTGGTGTCGATTATGGTATTTATATTTTATCGACGATGTCCGGCAAACTTACACAAGGTATGGCTGTTCAGCAAGCTTACTTTGAAGCATTAGTCGAACGAGGCAGTGCGGTGATATTTACTGGCCTCACTTTGGCTATTGGTGTGAGTACTTGGTTCTTCTCAGCACTTAAGTTCCAAATGGACATGGGTATTTTGTTAACTTTCATGTTTTTAGTAAATATGTTGGGTGCGATAATTATTTTACCTGCATTATCTGCAGTTTTCTGGCGCAAACCCAAGTAAACAGACGGTTTAGAATCAACAAGAGGAGCTTAGGCTCCTCTTTTTTTTGCATAGTTAGTCTGTCTAAACGCTTGATTGGTCAAATAGTGTCTATAATTCTTGTGTTAACAAGGATTTTAGAGGATCTACCACTAAAATAGTGCTCGATATAGCAGTTAATTAGTAATAAACTTTGCTCCAGATCTCAGTTTTAGACTGAATCAACAAGCCGAAGCATCCAATATAATGATAAAAGCGCTGCCATAAACGCTTAAGGAAACTGCAACATGGCCTTTAAAGATGCAATGCCTTCAGTACTACTAGAAAATGTAGTCAATTTAATTCATAAAAAAATCCCTAATTCTCAAGCTAAACAAGTTGAGCAATTTGCCAATTGTATATATGCCCACATGTCAAAAGACGACTTAAATGCTCGTAATGACAGCGACCTTTATGGTGCGGTATTAAGCCTTTGGAATGCGCTCAACAAATCTGCTAAAACCAACAGCCACATCCGTGTGTTTAACCCAAGTCAGTCGAAACATGGCTGGCAGTCTACCCATAGTATTATTGAAATTATTCAGCCAGATATGCCTTTCTTGGTTGATTCAGTGACTATGGCATTAAATCGCATGGGGATCACGGCGCACATGGTGCTACATACACCATTAGCATTAGTCCGTGATGAGGAATTGGTTAAAGAAGTTTCTTTTATTAAAGATGCACCAGAAGCAACTGAAAACGTTGCAGTGTTTTTAATTGAAATTGACCGTCAAAGCAGTGAAGCGGATATCAAAGCCATTGGCAAAGAGCTAGAGTCAGTATTTGCTGATGTTGTTTCATCAGTCGATGACTGGCAACAAATGTCGGATAAGTTATCTGACTCAATTAAGAAATTACCTAAGCAACCATTTCCTGGCACAAAAGCTGAAATGGAAGAAGCTACTAACTTCTTGACTTACCTGAATAATCATCACTTTACTCTGTTAGGTTATCGTTCTTACGAGCTTAAACGTGTCGAAGGGGATGTGGAACTGGTTCCTGATTTAGAGTCAAGCCTTGGTTTGATGACACGTTCACGCAATCAACAATCTGATCGCGGATTATTACTATCAACATTTTCAGCATCTGCCCGTAAAGAAGCACTGGATGAAAGCCTACTCGTATTGACTAAGAGTTCTACTAAGAGCCGTGTTCATCGCCCAGCTTACGTAGATTATGTTGGTATTAAACGCTTTGATAAAGCGGGAAATGTGATTGGTGAAGATCGTTTCTTAGGTTTGTATGCATCAAACTTGTATAACCGTAGCCCAAGAGAAATACCACTTCTGGCAGGAAAAGTTGAACGTGTTATGGAGCAGTCGGGTCTAACACCGCGCTCTCATGATTACAAAGCCTTGATGAACATTCTTGAAAATCTTCCGCGCGATGAGCTAATTCAAGCAAAAGAAGATCAGCTGGCGCATATCGCGCGTGGTGTACTGCAAATGCAAGATCGTGACAAACTTAAATTGTTTGTTCGAAAAGACGGCTTTGGCCGTTTCTTATCTTGCTTAGTGTATGTATCAAAAGATAGATACAACACTAAATTACGCCAAGATACTCAGCGCATTTTAGCTCAGCATTTTAACAGTAATGAAGATGTAGAGTTTACCACTTACTTCTCAGAATCAACTTTAGCGCGAACGCATTACATCATTAAAGTTGATAACAATAATATGGACGTCGATGTGGCTGCTATTGAGAAAAACCTAATTGAAGCGGCTCGCTCATGGGAAGATAAATTACACAGTTCACTTAACAATGCGTTAGGTGAGCAGTCAGGTACGGGTCTTACAAAACGCTATTTAACTGCATTTTCACCAAGCTATAAAGAAGATGTGCTACCCAGCTCTGCAGTTGTTGATATTCAACATCTTGAAGCATTAAATGATGAGCACAAATTAGGCATGCTTTTCTATCAGCCGCAAGAGACAGCGCTGAATGATAATAATGTACGCTTAAAGCTATTTCATAAAGATGAACCTATCCATCTTTCTGATGTATTACCAATGCTTGAAAACTTTGGTTTACGCGTTATTAACGAACGACCTTACGAAGTTAAAACGGCTGATGGTCATACATTCTGGATCTTAGATTTCTTAATGACAGTGCAAGGCGCTGCTATTGATAACTTGGCCGATAGTCAAGATAGATTCCAAAATGCTTTATCTCAAGTTTGGGATAAAGAGCTTGAAGATGATGGTTTTAACAGAATGATTTTAGCGACCAGTTTAACCGGTCGTGAAGTTTCTATTCTACGTGCTTACGCTAAATACATGCGCCAAATTGATGCAACGTTTAGCCAATCTTATATTGAAGAAACCTTTAACCGTTATCCGCAAATAGCAGACTTGTTGGTTAAAATGTTTATTCGTAAGTTCAACCCTAAGCTTAAAACACGTACATTAAGTAAGTTTTTAGAGCAGGTGGATTTACGTCTTGAAGATGTATCTAGTCTTGATGATGACCGCATTATCCGTCGTTACCTAGATTTAATTAACGCAACACTGCGTACTAACTTCTATCAGACATTACCTACAAACGAGAACAAGCCTTACATTTCGTTTAAGTTTTTACCTGAAGATATTCCGGAAATGCCGCGTCCATTGCCGAAATTCGAAATCTTCGTTTACTCTCCAAGAGTTGAAGGTGTGCATTTACGTGGTGGTAAAGTTGCCCGTGGTGGTTTGCGTTGGTCTGATAGACGTGAAGATTTCCGTACTGAAGTACTGGGTCTTGTTAAAGCACAGCAAGTTAAAAACACCGTCATTGTGCCAGTAGGTGCAAAAGGTGGTTTTGTTTGTAAGCAACTGCCAACAGATGGTGGCCGAGAAGCATTCTTCAATGAAGGGCAAGCTTGTTACCGTTTATTTATTCGCGGTTTACTCGACATTAGTGACAACATTATCGAAGGTAAAGTGGTACCTCCTAAAGATGTGGTTCGTCACGATGAAGACGATGCCTACCTAGTGGTAGCAGCTGATAAAGGCACAGCTACATTCTCAGATATCGCCAACGAAATAGCCATCGAGTATGACTTCTGGTTAGGTGATGCGTTTGCATCGGGTGGTAGTAATGGTTATGACCATAAAAAAATGGGCATTACCGCAAAAGGTGCATGGGAGTCAGTTAAACGCCATTTCCGTGAAGAAGGTATTGATTGCCAAACCACAGACTTTACTTGTTTAGCGGTTGGCGACATGGCGGGCGACGTATTTGGTAACGGTATGTTGTTATCACGTCATACTAAGCTCGTCGCTGCATTCAACCATATGCACATTTTTGTAGACCCAAATCCTGACGTTGAAAAGAGTTATGTAGAACGTGAGCGTTTATTTAACTTACCGCGTTCGAGCTGGGAAGATTACAACACTAAATTGATGTCTAAAGGCGGGGTGATTTTCAATCGCTCTGCTAAGTCACTTAAGTTGACTAAAGAAATCAAAGCGATGCTTGAAACTGATTTAGACACCATGACACCAAATCAACTGATGCAAGCATTGCTTAAAATGCGCGTTGATTTAATTTGGAATGGCGGTATTGGTACTTACGTAAAAGCGACTTCAGAGAGCCATGCAGAAGTTGGCGATCGAGCTAACGATGCTATTCGTGTTAATGGTAACGAGTTAAACGCTAAAATTATTGGTGAAGGTGGTAACTTAGGTGCTACCCAATTAGGTCGTATTGAATTTGCAGCTAATGGCGGCCGTGTTAATACCGACTTTGTTGATAACGTTGGCGGGGTAGATTGCTCTGATAACGAAGTTAACATCAAAATTTTGTTGAACACTTTAGTGGCTGATGGCGAGTTAACCATTAAACAACGTAACCGTCTACTTGAAGAAATGACTGACGAAGTGGGTGAAATTGTACTGCAAGATTGTAATGATCAAACGCGTACTATCTCGGTGACGCAAGCACATGGTATTTCTCAACTTAAAGAGCATATCCGTTATATTCAGTATCTTGAAAAAGATGGCAAGTTAGACAGAGCATTAGAATTCTTGCCGACAGATGATGAATTAGCAGAGCGTTTAGCTAACAACCGACCGCTAACCAGACCTGAACTATCTGTGCTAGTCGCCTATGGTAAAATGGTGTTAAAAGAGCAATTAGTTACTGCTGAAATTACTGAAGACACTTTCTTAAGTAAATTGCTAACGGCATATTTCCCGCAGCAATTACAAGATAAATACGCAGACAAAATGATTGCTCATCCGCTACGTGGTGAAATTATCGCTACTTCATTAGCCAATGAATTGGTTAATGATATGGGCTTTAATTTTGTTCAACGTATGCAAGATGAGACAGGTGCCACAGTCGCCGAAGCTGCAATTTGCTACACTATGGCCCGCGAAGTTTTTGGCTTAGCTGATTTAACTCAAGCCATTACTGAATTGAATGGTGTGGTATCTGCTGATGTACAAAGCGAAATGCTGCATCAATTGCGTCGTAATATGCGCCGAGCGTGTCGCTGGTTCATTCGCCACCGTAGTAAAGGTGAGAATATTGAGCAAACAGTGGCGTTCTTCAAACCAGTATTTGAAGAGCTTAAGACCAATGTTGATCAATATATGATTGCTGCTGAAGTGATTGCAATTTCAAGTGAAATAAAATCACTAACTGAGCAAAATGTACCGAAGCCATTAGCACAAGTTGTTGCTAAGATGAGTACTTTATTTTCAGCGTTAGATATTGCTCAAATTGCTCAACTTGAAGGAAAATCAGTGCAATTAGTTGCTGAAACTTACTTCAGATTAGGTGCAAAAGTTGAATTACATTGGTTCTTAGAACAAATTAGTAATCAACCAGTATCGAACCATTGGCAAGCACTTGCTCGTGCAGCGTTCAGAGAAGAGTTAGATTGGCAGCAGCGAGCGTTAAGCTCAACAGTGCTTCGTGCTTGTACTGATACCTGTGATGCCGATTCGATTATTCAGCAATGGATAGACAATAATGAGAAATTATTGGAGCGTTGGTTCCACTTGTTAGCAGACTTTAAAGTCTCTCAAAGTCATGACTTTGCGAAATTCTCAGTGGCGTTGCGAGAACTTAATTTATTGATCCTTCATTGCGAAGGCCCAAGATAATTAATTATAATAAGTTAACAAGCCCTGGCAAATAGCCGGGGCTTTTTTTAGGTTTAGGAGAAAGCATGTTTTTTTACAAAGTTGCACAAAAAGTAATGTTTCAAATGGATCCAGAAGTAGCGCATAACATCGCTATTGGAAGTTTAAAAAACACTGGAAACAACCCTTTAAACCTATTTTACAGTCAAAATGTTAGTGCGGCGCCAGTAACTTGCATGGGAATTACGTTTAATAACCCTGTAGGCCTTGCTGCTGGGTTAGATAAAGATGGTGAGTCAATTGACGCGTTTCATGCTATGGGCTTCGGACACATTGAAGTAGGAACTGTAACACCACGCCCACAACCAGGTAATGAACAACCGCGTTTATTTAGATTAAAACCTGCAAAAGCAATTATCAATCGCATGGGTTTTAATAACAAAGGTGTTGATAATTTAGTCAGAAATTTAATGGCAAAGAAAACCGATATTATTGTTGGTGTTAATATTGGTAAAAATAAAGATACACCTGTCGATGAAGGCAAGAATGATTATTTAATCTGTATGGAAAAAGTATATCAACATGCAGATTATATTGCGGTTAATATTTCATCTCCGAATACTCCTGGTCTTCGTACAATGCAATACGGTGAGCTTTTAGATGATTTATTAAGCTCGTTAAAAGCTAAACAAGCCGAGTTAGCTGAAAAGTATAATAAGTATGTTCCAGTAGCGCTTAAAATTGCTCCAGATTTAACGACTGAAGAGATTGAAAAAATTGCTGAGTCATTATTAAAGAGTAAATTCGATGGCGCTATCGCAACCAATACAACTTTAAGTCGTGATGCCGTAGTTGGTTTAGATAATGCCAATGAGATGGGCGGGTTGAGTGGTAAGCCATTAACGGATCTTTCTACTAAAGTGATCAAACAATTAGCTGAATATTTAAACGGTGAGATCCCAATTATTGGTGTTGGTGGAATTAATAGTGCAGAAGATGCATTGGCTAAATTTGATGCAGGTTCTCAATTAGTTCAGATATATACTGGCTTTATTTATCAAGGCCCAGGCTTAATTAACGATATTGTTAAAGCTTATAAAGCAAAATAAGATCTGACTAGTTTAAATAATGCACAAACGATCTATTAATTGGATCTAAAAAAGTTATAGCGATCGTATTCACGATCTTTCGATCGCTATAACTTTATGATCTTTATATCAAATTTTTTTAATTATCTTTTGATATTGTCTGAAATATAAACTATTATCACATTGTATTCTTATAATTAGGTACTAAAAATGTTATTAATGCCAAATAAGGACTGGCAGTGGGAATATAATGAAAGCTATAAGCAATTAAGTATTTCATTAGGTTCCGAGATGGAGTTCTTAACCCCATACAAAACTAAAACCCTCATTCCTGATGCGTTAATAACATCAGAATTTAGTGTCGAGCACGCCAAATTCTATATACAGTTACTTGAAAGTCTTCCTAAAATTATTAACATGTCTGATGCTGCAGTTGTTCAAACAGCATTAAATGCAACAGCTGCGCACTTTTTATTAAAACCTCAAATGCCAAAATCTTGGTTTTTTGAAATTAGCCAAGAATGTGTTTATTGCGAAGTGGGTAAGTTATTTAACCTTAATGCCAATGGTACTCGCGTATTGGTTATGGTGGTGGAAAATAGCTTACAAGCTGCGTTAGTGATGGTGTTATCAAAAGAGTGCCCACTATCTGAAAATAAAACCCTTCAGCAGTTTGAAACAATAAAAGTGATGCACAATAGACTTAATCCGCTCAGAAAAGCACAACTTGTTGTAGCTGCATAATAAACAGTTTTAAATTAACTTATTATTGTTCAATATATTGAACAATATGGGTTATTTTCCTGCTTAAAAACTTCTTACCTTACATTAACCTCCATAAAATTGTTAATCAATACTTAAGTCTTGTCCAATTTATTGTCATAGTAATTCATGATTTTCACTTCTATCTTTAACATTATTAGTATTAAAGGCTAAACAAGTCTTATATCGTATAAACTTTATACTCAAAGTTTGCTCGGTTTCTTTTTCGACTAAATTATGTGTAAATATCATCGTCAACATTGATGCTTTAATATCGATGAAAAGGATTTTAAATGAAAACACTTAATTGGGGCATCATCGGAGCAGGGCGGATTGCTCATCAATTTGCTAGCGATATGGCTGTGGTCAGTAATTGCAATTTTTATGCAGTGGCTGCACGTGATAAAAAACGAGCTGTAGAGTTTGCTGAGCAATACGATGCGAAGGTTGCCTATGGCGACTATGAGAGTTTGTACAATGATGACAAAATTGATGTGGTATATATTGCTACACCACATAACTTTCACTTTGAGCAAGCTAAAGCGGCAATGCTTGCCGGTAAGTCCGTGTTGTGTGAAAAGCCAATTACAGTATCAGTTGAAGAGTCACATTTGCTGTTTGAAATAGCAGAGCAACAGCAGGTCTATCTTATAGAAGGCATGTGGACATACTTTTTACCAGCTATTATCCAAGCAAAAAAATGGCTTAAAGCTGGTCGAATTGGCACTCTTTTGCAAGTTAAAGCTGATTTTGGTTACCCTCTAGTTTATGCACCGGATTCTCGAGAATATTCAACTGATCTTGCCGGAGGATGTGTTTTTGATATGGGAATATATCCAATCGCTTTAGCACATTTATTTACTGAACAATCCCCCGAATCTATTTATGTAAGTTCACATCTTGCTCCCAATGGCGTAGAAGACGAAGCCAATTTTATATTCAATTACTCTGAAATGACGGCAGTTTTAGGGACTTCCTTTAGAAGTAAACTACAAAACTCGGCTTATATAATTGGCGACAAAGGCTATATCACTATCCCTGATTTTTGGCGTGCCAGTGAATGTCATCTTTATGAACTCGATGACCATAAGGATTCATTTGCTGATTGCCGAAGTACCATTGGGTTTAGTTATGAAATTGAGGCCATTGCTAATGATATTCTGGTTGGAAAATTAGTTTCTGACATTGTGACACCAGAAATGTCTAGACTGTTCCAACAACATATTGCCTGGGTTAAAACGTACATTTAGATAAATTATTTAGCTAATTAACCGGTTAAGTAAGTGGGTTTATTAATTATTTTAAAATTAAAAAATTACTGATAATCTAAAAATACGAGTAAGCAAAAAAATATAATAAATTGATGAATATAATCATAAAACCTATAAGTGCAGATCAAGATACTGCCGTTGCGAACATCATAAAGGCAGTTGGTAAAGAGTTTGGTGCCGTAGGCGAGGGCTTTGGTCCCTCAGATGCGGAAGTTGAACAAATGAGTCAGCATTATTTTCCTGAGCAGAAAAGTATTTACCTTGTTGCTTTTGTAGATGGTGAAATTGTAGGAGGTGCAGGTATTGCTCCATTTAATAATGCTAGAGATACCTGTGAATTGCGTAAACTGTTTTTACTTCCACAAAGCCGAGGATTGGGCTTAGGTAATCGATTAACTCAAGAATGCTTGGATTTTGCAACTAAAGCAGGCTTCAAGCAATGTTATTTAGATACATTAACCAGCATGTCTGTAGCGATAAGATTATATGAAAAAGTGGGCTTTGAGCATCTAAGTCAACCATTAGATGGCACTATTCATGGCGGTTGTGATGTGTGGATGCTTAAACAACTTTAGTTTTAGCTTAGTAAGAGTGTTTACCGAGTACGGGACTTAAGGATTCACACGATAATGAACAGCTTCATTTAGAGTGAATCTTTTAATTACATTAGCTTTAAGCACGTTGAAATAGTTAATGATTGTTATCGTTAACCTAAAACTTGTTGTTACATACCGAGGTTATCGTTTTTGTTAACATATGTGTGATATACGCTTTGGTTAATGATTTTATTTATATTTTTGCTAAACCTGTTTGGTAACAATATACGATATACCTTGGATCATCTTGAGTTTCTTTTAAATTGTTTCTGAGTTTTATTTTATTTTTGTTACAGTCTTTGTCTGTAATATTTTCAATTCTTAATGAGTTATGATGAGCGCAACGACTAATATGAGTACTAGATTAAAGACAACCATTCAAGATGTAGCTAAATTGGCGGGTGTCTCTAAAATGACCGTTTCGCGTGTACTCAATAATGATGAAAAGGTAAGTGATAAAACCCGGACTAAGGTTAAGAAAGCGGCCTCAGAGCTGAATTATCGACCAAATATTTCAGCAAGAAGGTTAGCTAGTTCAAAATCCTATTTTATTGGGCTGTTGTATGAGAATTCGAGTGACGGTGACTATGCCAGTCAATTCATATTGTCGGCTTTAAAAAGCTGTCGTAAGAAGGGTTATCATTTAGTCGTTGATGATTGCGAAGGCACCCAAGAAAATAAACTAAAAATTACTCGTGATTTAATAGAAGAAACGCGTGTGGATGGGGTTATCTTATTGCCTCCACTGTGTAATAACATCTCTATTTTAAAGGAGCTAGCTTCGCTTAATGTCCCTTATATTCGTGTTTCCCCAGATATAGAGTTAACGTTATCTCCGTTTGTCTGCATGGATGATTATCAAGCTGCATATGACATGACAAACTTGCTAATCAATAGCGGCCATAAAGATATTGGTTTTATCGTAGGCGACCAAGAAAAAGGTCCCTGTAGGTTACGATATCAAGGATTTTTAGATGCTATGCGTTCAAAAAAATTACCAGTTCCTCCAGAGTTTATAGAGTATGGTCAATTCTGTTATAAATCAGGATTGTCAGCTGCTAAGGCATTACTCGATAGAGTTAACAAACCTAGTGCTATTTTTGCCAGTAATGATGATATGGCTGCAGCAGTGATTTCAGTAGCCAATTCTTTAGGCTTAAATGTGCCAAAAGATTTGAGTGTTGCTGGTTACGATGACACGCCAATCGCTACTACTATTTGGCCACATATTACGACGGTTAAACAACCAATCATTGCTATGGCTGAGTCATCTGTTGATTTATTAACTTCTGGAGATATGAATAAGATAGATTCGACTAGTTTATCAAGTTTACGACATGTACTTGATTTTGAGATTAAACAACGAGACTCAGTTGAAAGTAACTAATAGTTTGAAAACGTGTATGTAAAATAGTTTTTGATTTTTACTCTACTTTAAACGGTTACTTCCCGTTTGATTTATGTTTATAACAGTTAATTTTTACTTGAATGATCAAGATAAATCAGTTGCTATTAGATCACGGTTTGTGAATATCTCTTAAAGTCATGATGCTAATCTGGAGTGAGTTGGTAATTTTATTTGTTAAAGCTTCTTGAACCTCCTTTTATAACATTCATTATTGTTTCAATAGGTCTGAAGTTAAAGCTAATTAATGAAAAGATAGAGACCTTAAATAAATTAATGCGGCAATGTGACAGTGCGTCATGTCACTTTTAAAACTGATTTCAATCAATATAATATCAAATTAATTCTAGTGGTTGCTCGAATAGTGTTCAACATTTGTCGTCTGTGGTCGATAATACAATAGTCGTAGTGAGAGATTTGTGGCTTCTAAATACATTACAGTGTTTTAAAGCTGAGATCGTTTCTCGCTTCTATTAATCACTTTTTCAGTTGGTTGTAGAGCTTATCAATTGTATTTTAAGTAATTTATAGCTTATACGACATAACGAGTACGGAGTGAACTTAAATTGCAATTAAATGGTGATACTCATGAATTCTGTTTATCTATTTTTACGCAAAACTAGCATTGCAAATCGGTTGCTGGCAATGATTATCGTGGCAGCATTAGCAACAATATTAATGTTTTTCTTTGCTTTTAATCGAATTGATAATGTTTTAGTTCAAGAAAAAGAAGCAAAACTTACCTCTTTAGTTGGTGTTGCCGGCTCCGTTATATCTCAGTTTCATCAACAATCTCAAGAAGGTCTAATAACTGAGGATGAAGCCAAGTCTGCTGCAATATCGGCTTTGAATGAACTTCGATATTCTGGCAATGAATACTTCTTTACCATTAATTTAGAAGGCGTCATGGTTCAACATGCTTTTGCTAAAAAATTAATAGATACCAATGTTTTATTCATGAGAGATCCTGAGAAAGTACCTCTTTTTCAGTTAATGATTGAACGAACCAATCAATCTAAGAATGCCACAGTTAATTATATGTGGAATAAACCAAATCAAGACTCACCAAGTCCTAAGATGAGTGTCGTAGAGCGCTTCCAACCATGGGGCTGGGTTGTAGGAACTGGTATTTATATTGATGACATTCAAGCGCAACAGTCGACTTTTGTGATGCAATATTTATTGCTGTTATTGGTAATATGGGTTCCGATTATTATTCTCTTAATTGTGATTACGCGAAGTATTGCAGAGCCAATGCAACAAACGATTACTGCTTTTGAAAATATTGCCAAAGGCGAAGGTGATTTGACTCTAAGGCTGTCAGAAGATGGTCAAGATGAACTTAATTTGATAGCGCAAAACTTTAATATTTTTACCAATAAAATCCAGCAGTTGGTGTCTTCGGTGGCAGTTTCTGTTTCAGAAAGCCATACTCTGGCTAGTGATTTGTCATCTATTTCTTCAAAAGCCAATGACATCTCTTCTAGCGTTCAAATGGAAACAGAAAACGTTGCAACAGCAATCAATGAAATGTCGATGACAGCAGCTGAAGTAGCATCAAATGCGCAAACTGCAGCTAACAGTGCCAATGTTGCTGACAGTGAAGCTGATAACACCGCTGCAATTGTTGATAATGCTATTGTTAAGATTGGTGATTTGTCGACAGAGTTACAACAAACTGGATCAGTCGCCAAAGGATTAAAAGTTAGTTCTAGCCAAATAGGGCAAATTTTAGATGTAATTGTTGGCATTGCAGAACAAACTAATTTACTGGCCTTAAATGCGGCAATTGAAGCTGCGCGTGCTGGTGAGGCTGGGCGAGGTTTTGCGGTTGTTGCTGATGAAGTGAGGACCCTTGCAAGCCGCACTCAAGATTCTACCAGAGAAATTAACGGTATTATTGATGCAATTAGAGAAGCTATTGAAAATGTTAACCAGTCGGTTGAGCGAGCGATTATTCAATCCGATGAAACTGTCGGTGAGACTCAAAAAGTAGAAGTTGCACTCAATTCAATAAAAACGGCAATTGGCGATATTTCTCAGATGAATATTCAAATTGCAGGAGCCACTGAAGAGCAAAGTGCCGTTATATCAGAGTTGAATATGAACATCACTCGAATTAACGATATGTCGCTTGAAAATAAAACACATAATGAGCAACTTTCTCAAAGCAGTATTCAGATAGCTGATGGTTCGAATCAATTAGGAAAGATTGTCGGTAATTTTAAAGTGTGATTAATGCCGCCATTGATTGGTATTATTAATCAATGGCATTATTTTTTAATTCTCAGCTCCTCACTTAGTGTTTAAAATAGAAGAATAGATAGATTTTTAAATATAGAAGGGTAAATGAACAACCAATATCATTAGAACTATTTTGTATTTCTAGTACTATTTGTCATTTCTATCAAAAGAAAACTAACGATAATTACACTTAAATATCCACACTTAGATATCCATCTAGATAGAATTTAATAATACGACTGGCTTCTAGTTAATAACACAGAACCCAAAGTATGCTAAAACACTGGTAAGGAATTATTCATGATGCCAGAAATAAATAATGTCTGCTTTAATCTGGAAGAATATTATTGTTTTAATTTTACCATGATGTTTAAAACATCTTGGTATGATATTTTATATTCTCTTGATAACTGGATGATTTTTGCTTTGTAGGTTTGGATATGTTCTTGTTTTAATAACTCAATTTGCTTTTCTTCTACTATCTCAGATACCACTTCTTCTAAGATCTTTAAACGACGCAAGCTATAATCCAATGAGGATAAGTATGTCTTCATTTGAACTCTATTGCGGGCATTCTCAAGGTTTTTTGTGGTGCGGTTTTCGAAATCTAATTCATCGAAAGCATTAATAACATTTTGTAAATTAATATCTGTCATATAGAAAACTACTTAAAGAGGTTAGTTAATTAAAAGCAATGTTGGTATTGCAGTGTTTTCATCCATGAACAATAGAGTATAAGCGACAGTCTATTCAGATTTATGAATTGTTTCAATAGCTATACCCGTTTATATTAATGTTAAATTCTATTCATTTTAGTACATGGAGAGTGAGATGTTAGATTTATTACCTGACTTATTTGATTATTACGAAGATGAACTGACTTTAGTTCAATCAAATTGGAATAGCTATGGTGGTAGAACTATTTTCTATGGCGAAGTCGTCACAGTTAAATGTTTTGAAGATAACTCTAAAGTGAAATCAACCCTAGCTAAGCCTGGAAGAGGTAAAGTGCTTGTGGTCGATGGGGGGGGCGTTTTTCGCCGAGCACTATTAGGTGACATGATTGCAGAATCAGCAGCATCCAATCATTGGGAAGGAATTATTATTTATGGTGCTGTTCGTGATGTTGGCACGCTTAAAACCATTGATATAGGGGTACAAGCATTAGCAAGTAACCCGATTAAAACTGTGAAAAAAGAGGTCGGCTTAGTCAATGTCGATATTGAAATAGAAGGTGTCACAATAAAACCCAGTATGATGGTATATGCTGATGAAAACGGCATAGCTATAGCGAAAAAACCTTTAGATTTAACGGTATTAAGCTAAACTAATATTAACAACATAAGTAACTTAAAATTGAAATTCAATTTGCTTACAAGGATGCAAACATGAAGGCACTTAAATGGCTATTAGGTATCGTTGCCGGTTTAGTATTAATACTGGTCGTGTATTTAACGGTATTTTTTGATCTCAATAGTTTTAAACCACAAATAGTAGATGCAGTTACAAAACAAACTGGGCGCGAATTTGTTATTGAAAATGATTTAAGTTGGAGCTTCTTCCCATCAATAGGGATAAACCTAGGTGGTATTTCACTATCCAATCCAGAAAACTTTTCTCCGGCTACGTTTGTTGAAATCAATGAAGCCGTTGCCAATGTAGAACTGATGCCTTTATTGAGTCAAGAAGTTCAAATCGCCATGCTTTCTTTAGATGGCTTAACGTTGAATATGGTTACGAAAAAGGATGGCTCGACAAGTTTAGATGGGTTAAGTGGCGAAAAAGCGGCAGTAACAGAACAACCGAAAGCTTCTGCAGAGTCTTCGAGCAGTAAAGAGCCTTCGAGCAGTAATATACAGCTTCAAAGCCTACAAATTGGTGGTGTATCGGTTACCAACACCACGATTAATCTCATCGATGAAATGAACGATACCAAGCAGGTATTTGTATTAAATAGTTTAACACTTGGTGAGTTTTCATTAGGGAATGCAGCAGATTTTGCTTATGACTTTTCTGCCCAAATGCCAGATATGACAGTTAGCAGTAATGGTGAAGGCAAACTTACCGTTAATAAAGATTTGACTAAAGTGTCTATAGCAGGTTTTACCATTAATACTGACGTAGATGGTGAGAGCATTCCTAATAAGAAATTAACCACCCAGTTAGTCACTGATATTAATCTTGGGTTAGATTCACAAAGCGTACAAGTGGCAATCAGTAAACTGTCCGCGATGAATATTAATGCTACTGGTGAAGTTAAGGTTAATTACAGCAGTAAAATCCCTAAGATTAATGTTCAAATGGATTTCGGTGATATTGATCTAGATAAAATAATGCCACCAGCGAGTGAGAAGGCAGACGATGCTTCGTCAGAAAAAGTAGCTTCAACTGAACCTGCTCAAGAGCCTGATTTATCTGCATTGAAAACCATAGATTTAACTTTAGGCATGACGGTTAAATCAATAAAAGTTGCTAATTTATTGACTCAAGACTGGGAAATGAAGGCGACGGTAAAAGACGGTATTGCTAATTTGAGTGATTTTTCTGCAAATTTATATGAAGGCAGCATAACTGCAAAAGCAAAACTTGATGGACGCCAAAAAGTTGCAAGTTATAACTTTGAAAAATCACTATCGGGAGTACAATTTCGCCCGTTATTGAAAGATGCTGCAGATATCGATTTGATTTCTGGTTCAGCAAATTTCAATATCAAAGGTTCTGGTAAAAGTCTCATTCCTGATAACTTAAAGAAAAATCTATTAGCAAATGGGGATTTTACTATTGCAGACGGCTCACTTTATGGGGTGAATATTCCGCAGATGATCCGTAGCGCTCAAGATAAGTTAAAAGGCGATTTATCTGCCCAGAATGAAGAAGAGCTTAAGACTGATTTCACTAGTTTAACAGGTAGTTATTCATTGAAAAATTCAATGTTTACTAATCCTGATTTAGCAATGGCTTCACCTTTAATTCGTTTAGCTGGTAATGGCAGCGCCAATATTGATTCTCAAACTGTTGACTATAAATTGACAACCTCGGTTGTTGGTTCGCTTTCAGGTCAAGGAGGCGAGAATGATCCATTGGCTGGGGTGGATATTCCACTAACGATTAAAGGCAGTATGCAAGACCCTAAATTTGGTATTGATACTAGCGCGTTATTTGATGCCAAGTTAAAAGGTGAAACAGATAAGCTGAAAGATAGCTTGTTCAAAAAATTAGGAGGGTTTTAATGAAACGTTTTATAGGTTGCTTAAGTTTACTTTTAGTAGGTTGTAGTGCGACAAGTACCGATGTGACTGCTGAAGGTAGTAAAGATGCAGCTGTCATAAAACCCGCTAAGGAAGTCAAATCGATTACCTTAGGCGCTGGAGTATCAACTATGGCTGAAACTGTGCTTGTTGGCTTTTTAGAAGCTAAGGAATATACCGATCCAACTAAAGCGATGTCTTTGATGTACACAGCGACCAATAGTCAAAGTCACAGTGTTAGCTTGAGGTTTAATTCAGGAATGACGGCTGACTTGTGGCTGTATGATCCAAAAGGACAGAAAGTATGGTCATCGTCGCAGGACATGATGTATACCCAAGCATTAAGAGATGTGACTTTAGCCCCTGCACAAACCATTAAAACGCGTTTCAGTGTACCTGTTGCCATTATGGAAAAGGTTTCTGGTCCTGGTTACCGTTTTGAAGTGAAATTCGCTGGTAAAGTTGATGGAAGTAGTATGCCATTGATTAATGCTAACTCTACTCCATTAATCGTTAAGTAACTAAAGTAAGTAAAGTTAATTACTTAGATAGTTACCTTTACATAAGATGTGCTTCGACGACTCGTTTGCAATAAAAATTTGCAATAAAAAGGCCAGTGATTAACTGGCCTTTTTTATGTCTTTATTTTACAAGACTTCGCCTGCAATAAATGGTGATTTATGCATTTACCTTACTGACATCGACAACTAACCTTAGCATTTGGCCAGGTTGAATATACTTAGTGTTATGCAACTTATTCCATTTAATTAAATCATCTACTGAGACATTAAACTTATCAGCAATACGGGCTAAAGAGTCGCCAGAGCGAACCTTATAATTTACTGTGCGCTCGTTGCCACTGTTTGTTGTAGCACTACCAATGGTCAATACTTTACCAATACTTAATGCTCCATTTTTCGGTAATCGATTCCAGCGAATTAATGCATCTACAGAAACATCATATTTACGTGCAATATTCCACAATGAATCGCCAGATTTAACCGTATAAGTAACAGCTTTTGGTGTTAACTGGTTCTGGGCTAACAGTTGATCGGTAGTTAAGTCAGCACCTTCTGGTGGTACTGGAATAATCAAGTATCGACCTGCGCGAATATTGTTATTCTTTAGATTATTACTAGAGCGAATAAACGATGCAGAAGTATCGAAGCGCTTTGCTATGTGGCTGACAGTGTCGCCGGACTGAATTTTATAACGATGCCAGTTTAGCTTTGACTTAGGATCAAGTTGAGCTAACTTTTGCTCAAAAGCATCCTTTTTGTCATAAGGCACAACCAGTGTGTGGGGGCCATCAGGAGATGTTGCCCAGCGATCAAGACCAGGGTTTAAGCTTTTAAGCTCGTTAATGTTCATGTCAGCTAAATCAGCAGCTAGTTTTAAATCCATTTGGCTTTGAATATCAACAATCGCAATATGCGGTTCGTTGCTAATTGGTGTTAAGTTAATACCGTATTTGTCGGCATTTTTAATTACATCAGATAAAGCTATTAACTGTGGTACATAACGCTGAGTTTCTCTTGGCAGTGATAACGACCAAAAATCAGTACTTTTACCAGCAGCTTTATTACGACGTACTGCGTTATTTACACGGCCTTCACCGGTATTGTAAGCCGCAATGGCATACAACCAATTGTTACCTGTGCGGTCATATAAATATTCTAGGAAATCTAGTGCCGCGATAGTTGCAGCTGGGACGTCACGGCGTCCGTCATACCACCAGTCACTTTTTACACCGAAGTAATTAGAAATAGGCGAGGTTAATTGCCAAAGCCCTGAAGCTGCACTGGCAGAGTAAGCTGAAGGATCGAATGAGCTTTCTACAATTGGCAATAAAGCAATTTCGATAGGCATATCACGCTTTTCTAATTCTTCAACAATGTAATGAAGGTAAGGTTCAGCGCGCTTTGACACGATTTCTAAGTGTCTTGGATTTGCGAGATACCAGTCACGATATTGATTGACCAGTTTCTGGTCATCAATAGGCATTTCCATTTGTAGACTGATACGTTGCCATACATCGGTAATTTCAACTGGTTTTTCAACTTTAACGATAGGCTCTGCAGGCTCTGCCGGCTTTTGAATAGCAATAGGCTCTGGCGTAGGTTTAGTTGTTAGTGTTTGACAGCCGGTTAAAAAGGCCATGCTACCAACAAAAATATATAAAGATTTGTGCATCGAAAACGATATTCCTAAGTCTTGCAAACAGGCTTAACAAGATTGTAAGCCTAAAGTATTGGTCAAAATTGAAGCGGCATTGTAGAGCAAAACCCGCTTGTTGTCTTGGCTAAGTTGCGTTTGCTTAGCCTTGTTCTAATTTTTAAAAATTGTTTTTCCACTGTCTTAGCAAGGTAAATGTCTGTATATCTGTAGGATTGTTCACATTAAACTGCTGCGAAATGGATTGTTTAATTTCCGTACAGTGACTTCTTAAAAACGGGTTTATTGCTAACTCTGTTGCAATAGTTGTAGGGATTGTTGAAATATTGTTCATTCTGGCATCTAGAACAGACTGATTATACTGTTGCAATTGAGGGTTATTAGGCTCAACCGCCATAGCGAAGGCTAAATTAGCTTGGGTGTATTCATGAGCACAGTATACTTTTGTATCTTTATCTAGTGATGATAATTTTGATAACGACGCCGACATTTGTTCTGGGCTGCCTTCAAATAAACGACCACAACCTCCGCTGAAAAGTGTATCTCCACAAAACAGGGCATCTTCGATACTGTATGCAATATGGCCTAATGTATGGCCTGGTACTTCAATTACATTCACTGGATTAGTAATAAAAGGGAGTAATAGTGATTGTTGGTGGTCAATTAACTCAGTTAATCCATCGATGTTTTCTTTACTTGGCCCATAAACATTGAGTTGGTTTTGATAGGCTTTTTGAAGCTCTGCGATACCACCTGTGTGATCCGCATGATGGTGAGTAATTAAAATACCGACTAAATCCAATTTGTTTCCTTGAGTTTCAGCACCCTGCAAATAACTTAATACACTTTTTGCGCAGCCCGGATCAACAACATAAGCTTTATTTGAGTCAGCTTGATGAAATAACCAAATATAATTGTCATTGAAAGCCGGGATCGTAATAACTGAAAGCATGGAAGCACCTTGATAAAATAAGAATCTACAGATTAACGGATTATCTTTAAGACACCAATCCCTGATGATTAAAAAAGGAAGTACCTTGTCATCTATAACTATTCATTGCCAGAATGCTTTACATTAATTATTTAATTAGCACTTTTTTGTAAAGCGACTAAGTATGTTAGAACTGAACTATTTTAAAAATGATACTAGTAGAGAGTGACTGCGTCGCTCAACATTACTTATTGTTCTGTAACTAAATGGATAGCTCTTGCCTTAGCAGCGTCACTAAATGTAAACAGTGACTAAATTTACTCATTGATCTCATTACAATAATATTATTGAGATAGCTTAACGACTTTAATATAAAAATCGTTATACTCAAATGAGTCGCAAAAACCTTGAGGGTAAATTGTTCATGTCGATAAATGAGAAACCGCACGATTGGCAACAATTACCCTGTGGCGATGAAATTCAAGTGGCTGTTGAACAGAAGTTAGCCTGTTGGTGGCCAAGGATTTTCGGTTATCATCTATTAAAACTTGGGCCATTAAGCCACCAAATATCTAGTCTTCATTGCAACATTTCACGACACTTTTCAATTCATGATGGTGAAGGCGCTTCAATTATAGCTGATCCGCATCATTTACCACTCAATAGTGGTTCTATGGATGCGGTGTTAATGAGTTTTCTTATCGAGTTTGAACAAGACCCATATCGTTTATTGAGAGAAGTCGATCGCGTCATGATAAGCGGTGGGTATATCTTTATCTGCGGTTTTAACCCAGTAAGTACTGCGTTTATGGGGAAGTTATTACCCAAATATCAAACTAAAATTCCCTGGTCAGGACAGTTTTTTATGCCTGCTAGGGTAAAAGATTGGCTAGGGTTGTTAGGTTATCAAATACTTCAAGATGAACGCTTTATCTATCATCCATTAATTGGGGATATAAACCAAGGGACATGGTGGCAAAATCGAATTGAGCGTTGGTTACCAGGAATTGGCAGTGTTTATTTGATTGTGGCACGTAAAATGGAATCACCGCTTACGCCAATTAGAGAAAAGAAAAAGGCGAGAGCACCACAATGGGCACCAGCATCTACAGCGGGCAGATCAGGTCACTCTACCTTGCCTTGTTCGCAGCCGTCTCAACCTAACGAGCCTTAAGAATGTTAATTTAAGGCGTATTTCTTAAGACATAGTTTAAAAATCAATAGTTTAAAATCAAGATTGTAAAGTTAAGAATCTAGAATATACAAAATTTTATTCGGGATTATAGTTTACATCTTCTTGCTCTGGTTTAGCTTCAGCTGCCCATCTTGCTAAATCATCACAGCGTTCGTTCTCTGCATGACCTGCGTGTCCTTTAACCCAGCGCCAGTCCATGTCATGTAATTGGCTCACGGCATCTAAGCGTTTCCACAAATCGACGTTCTTAACTGGAGTTTTCGTTGATGTAATCCAACCTTTTTTCTTCCATCCATGGATCCATTGAGTGATGCCTTGACGCATATATTGGCTATCGCTTGTTAAAATAACTTTGCACGGCTCATATAGGGCTTCTAATGCTATGATTGGCGCCAATAATTCCATGCGATTATTGGTGGTTAATTTAAATCCGTCAGACATTTCTTTGGTTTGCAGCTTATATTTCATTACAATACCGTATCCGCCGGGACCTGGGTTACCCAGACATGAGCCATCAGTATATATTTTGATTTGTTTTAGTTCTGACATCAAATTGTTACCATGCAATACATATTAATGTCGGCAATTATACCTAAACATATAACAATTAATTGAGTTACCTATGAATATTATTTCTAGCGCAAGCCGCCAGGTTATTTTAGATACAGAAACAACTGGTATGAACCAAGCGGGTGGGCCTGTATATATTGGCCATCGCATTATTGAAATTGGTTGTGTAGAAGTGATAGACCGTAAATTGACTGGTCGTACTTATCATCAATACATTAATCCAGGTCAGTTAATTGACCCTGAAGCGATTGAAGTTCATGGGATCACCGATGAGAGAGTCGCTAAAGAACCACGCTTTCATCAAATAGCCCAAGAATTTATTGATTTCATTGATGGTGCTGAAATTGTCGCACACAACGCACCGTTCGATATTAGCTTTATGGACCATGAGTTTGCTCATTTACAGCCAGTAGGTCCAAAGACAGCTGATATCTGTGGCATTCTTGATTCATTAGTCGTTGCCAAGCATTTGCACCCTGGGCAAAAGAACAACCTTGATGCATTGTGTCGTCGTTATGGTATCGACTTGTCACGCCGTACTTATCACGGTGCGTTATTGGATGCTGAAATTCTTGCCGATGTCTATTTGATTATGACAGGTGGTCAAATTAAGTTTAATTTGTCCAACGAAAAGGCAGGTCAAGAAGGTGGCGGTATTCAATTAGTGGAACAAAATGCGTTTAATCTTAAAGTGATCTCAGCTACGGCCGATGAATTAGTATCACATGACCAACGATTGGATTTGGTCCAAAAATCAGGAAAATGCCTCTGGAGAGGCGAAGCCTAATACTTAAGGTAATGCGCTAATTAATGAAAGGATTTAGCCCCTATTTATTGTCATTGTTAATATTGGTTGGTGGCCTGCTGCCCCAATCTGTTTTTGCTGTGCCATATACCCAAGCCACTGAACTTAAAAATAGATTCAGAATTGATCATATGGTTGATGAGCTTACATTACTTGTTCAACGAGAATACGGCTCAGCCCCCGTAATTGTCATTTTACCCGACGGTTCTAAATGGTATTCAGATAGGCACCCTGAATCTGTTAAGTGGGTTGATGGCTTAACGGGTGACATGATAAAAATCCCCAAGCCTATGCCTGGTCCTTGGCAGCTTTTAGGCAATCTAGCGCCTAACTCCAGCATTCAGAAAGTTTCTAAACTTGAAATTGATGTCGAACCGATTCCTCAACCTTTATTTCAAGGTGAACGCCTTAAGGTCACTTCACGGTTACTCGGAGACGGTTTGACTGTTAGGTTGCCGGGTCTTGACTACATGATTGAGTGGACTGTTAAATTTGCCAGCCATCATAAGAATACCGACGCGAATTTTACTACTGGTACTATCATTGTGGGGTCTTATAAAGATAACGGTGAAGGGCTTGATGAAGTCCCTGATGATGGCATCTTTACGGGCAAGAAAAACCTCAATCAACCATGGGGAAATTATACGTTAACGGTTGAAGCAAGAAATAATATATTTCAGCGAGAGGTTAGTTATCCCTTTTATCTCTCGGAAAAACCGATAGCAGTCGATATTATCGAGCCTGAAGATAAGTTAAACGGGGTATGGCATATTCAACTGGTTGTTGATGATGAAGTGTTACAACTTGAACAGACTCATTTTCACTTTGATATCGTCGGGCCTGCAGGTCTTAAACTTCCGGTAAGTTTAAATGAGGTTCAATTTAAAGAAACCTTACTCGCGATTCCTGCGGTCACTGATTTTGGCAGCTATCGAATTAAAGGCTCTGCAGTTTCGACCACAATAGAAGGTCGCGAAATTGTACTTGATTTGCCTGAGCAGTTTTTCAATTTAATTGAGCCACCTGCGCCGCCACCCACGGCGGAAGAATTAGCTCAGCGAGCGGCAATTCAAGCAGCAAAAGAAGAAGCGGCTGCAAAAGAGAAGGCTATATTCTGGATTTTAGTGGTAAATGGCACCTTGTTGGTGATCGGTATTTTAGGCTTAATTATTTGGCGTAAAAAACAGGCGCTAAATAAAGCGTTAGCAGCAACCAAACTGCGACTGGAGCAAGAGGGGGCTGGAGAAGAGAGTCAAGAATCTACTATCGATGATTTAGATTTAACCATGCCAGATGAAAAATAGCTGATAAAACACACCTATATCGAAATATGGGGTTGCAGTAGTGACTCCATTACTTCTGATTTCAATTAAACTTTTTCTTCAATACCTGCTAAAAATGGGAACATTCGGCCCAACGCTTGTTAATTAATCACTAAGTAAAACTTAAAACAGCCATCTCATTAATTCAATTTTAGTTTGCCGCTTTAGAATCTTGACTCTTTTACGCACAAAAAGTACATGAATTAAGCTTGGTTGAACATTTTTTAGCTAAACAGTCAAAAAGGTGAAAAAAATGGTTGACGGTTTTTGACGACATCTCTATTATTCTTCGCAACTTAAGTGGAGCGGTAGTTCAGTTGGTTAGAATACCGGCCTGTCACGCCGGGGGTCGCGGGTTCGAGTCCCGTCCGCTCCGCCAGTTAAGTTACTTATATTTTGTTCATCTGTTTTAACAGATAACACAGTTTAGGAGCGGTAGTTCAGTTGGTTAGAATACCGGCCTGTCACGCCGGGGGTCGCGGGTTCGAGTCCCGTCCGCTCCGCCAAACAGATCAGCCCTTGTCATATGACAAGGGCTTTTTTGTGTCTAAATTTCAATTCTTGTTTATTTCACCTCTTTTACGTATTTCAAATCAACATCTTATGATGTTAATAAAATTTTAATTAATTGCGTCTATTGTATTAATATCACTTGCTCTACTTCAGTATTTAGTATTTTATTAAAGATAGACATTTAAAAAAACGACTAAAACAAATAGCGCTTTTATAAGGATATACACATGGTCGAACACATCACAGGCATGCTAGCGTTAATTGGCGTCTTGTCTCTATTGTGTCAGTGGGTAGGGTGGAAGTTGCGTTTACCCGCAATTTTGCCGCTATTGTTATGTGGTTTACTGCTCGGACCTGGGTTAGATATTTTAAATCCTGATGCAATTTTTGGTGATTTGTTATTTCCCATTATTTCATTAGGTGTAGCGGTTATCTTATTTGAAGGTGCGCTGACCCTTAATTTCAAAGAAATCAAAGACCATGGACGTATGGTGACAAATTTAGTCACTTTTGGTGCATTTATCACTTGGGCTTGTATTGCACCAGCAGCGCATTGGTTATTAGGCTTTGAATGGCCGATGGCGCTCTTATTTGGCGCTTTAGTTGTGGTAACTGGTCCAACTGTAATTGTCCCTATGTTACGGACTGTAAGGCCTAAATCGAACCTTGCTAGCATCTTACGTTGGGAAGGTATTGTCATCGACCCTATTGGCGCGATACTGGCCGTTTTAGTGTATGAATATATTGCGGTAGCTGCTGCGGCCGATCCTACGACACATGTCTTATCAGCACTAGGTATGACCTTGTTGCTCGGTTTTGGCTTAGGGGCTATTGCAGGATATTTAATTGGTATTGCGTTGAGAACGACAGTATTTCCTCATTATCTTAAAAATACCGCTGTGTTGACCATTATGTTAGGCATGTTTGTTGGCTCTAATTTAATTCAAGAGGAGTCTGGTTTATTAACGGTAACCGTTATGGGGATATGGCTTGCTAATATGCGCGGGGTTGATATTGCTGATATTTTAGAATTCAAAGAAACCCTAACGGTATTGTTAATCTCTGCGCTTTTTATCTTATTAGCTGCGCGATTAAACTCAACTGCTATGTTAGATCTTGGCTGGGGCGGTGTTGGAGTACTAATGGTTGTAATGCTGGTGGCAAGACCATTAAGCATTTGGATATCAGGTATCGGCACCAGTTTATCAAGGTCAGATAAATGGTTTTTAAGCTGGGTCGCCCCACGCGGTATTGTCGCAGCTGCTATTTCATCTTTATTTGCAATTAAGCTTGAAGCCATCGGCGTTAATGGGGCAAGTTCAATTGTGCCATTGGTATTTTTAATTATTATTGGCACCGTGGTAATTCAAAGTTTAACAGCCGGGCCGTGGGCAAAATTCCTTGGTGTTAAGGCTGATTCGTCACAGGGTTTGTTATTATTTGGCGCATCTAAATTTTCTCGCGAACTTGCTAAAGTTCTAACCAAGAAAAATGTAAAGGTGATGCTTGCTGATAATAACTGGGACAATATTCGCCAAGCACGTATGGCTAACATTCCTGTTTATTTTGGTAATCCAGCTTCTGAACATGCCGAAAACTTTATGGACTTAAGTGGCATTGGCCGCGTATTAATATTATCGCCATATCGACAATTAAACCCCTTGGTCAGTTTTCATTTTCAAGACTTATTGGGTACTCAAAAAGTTTATGGTTTAAACAATGCAGAAGGTGGAAGTGCAAGGCATCAATTGTCTGAATCTTATTTAAAACGGTTATGCTTATTTGGTGAGTCTGTTTCTTATGCGCGTATTGCCAGTTATATGGCGAAAGGTGCGGTAATAAAAGTTACCAATATTACGGATAACTTTACCCTACAGGATTTCAAAGAGCGTTATGGTGAAACTGCCATGCCGCTGATTTATCTCACCAAAGATCAAAAAGTGAAAATTATCTCTGGTGCTGATAGGGAATTGCCAGTGGGAATTGAGCTGATTAGTTTGCTGCCTGCAGAAGCACAAGAGAAAGACGTGATTCAGCGTAATTTAAAAGAAGTCGCTGAGCGAGAGTCAGCTGCTGATGAAGATTCTAAACAGGCAACAATTGAACAAGAAGAAGCTCAAACAACTGCAACTTCCGAGCTTGAAGAAAACGAGCCCAAGTAAAGGTTATTTCAGCGACTGGCATATAGAAACAAAAAAGGCTTCGTATTAACGAAGCCTTTTTAATCATCAAGTTATTTTAATCGTTTGTACTTGTTTACTTTAATTCGTTTTATTTTTGTTCAGCAATCACAGATAACACGACTTCATGATGATTTTTAGTTTTGAATTTATCAAATACGTGAGCAACTTTACCGTCTTGCCCGATTAAGAAGCTCAAACGGTGGATACCATCATAAATTTTACCCATAAACTTTTTCTCACCCCATACACCGAATGCATCGGCAATGGCGTGGTCTTCATCGCTAAGCAATGAGAAGTTTAGTTCCTGCTTATCATTAAATTTAAGTAATTTAGCCACTGGATCTGGACTTAGACCTAATACCGTTACATTGTGGTTTGCTAGCTCTGCTTTACTGTCACGAAGCCCTTGAGCCTGAACAGTACAACCTGGAGTGGATGCTTTAGGGTAGAAATACACTAATACTGGGCCCTTTTTTAAAGCGTCAGTTAACGCAATCGTTTCGTCAAATTGGTTTTGTAGAGAGAATTGCGGTGCTAAATCACCAACTGTTAGGGTATTCATGTAAAGTCCTTATTTGTTATTTTTACTTTTCACTGGCCTGCATGTGATTGATGGAACAATCTAAAGAAAGCTCATTTGCGAGTTCTTGAATACTTTTCTCAAGCTTTAATAGATCAACTTTTTCAGGCACGTTAATCGTAAACAAAATGGTTTGAGTTAAATTATCATCATCGGCATGAGAACGTACCGCTGCTAAATCTAATGAGCGATCTGCTAAAAATTCAGTAATACGCTTCATCGTGCCTCGTTGATCTTGTCCGTTTACACTGACTTCGATTCGAGATACAAAATTCTTAGGTGTATGCTTTGAGGTGCGCTTCATTACCGTAAGTAACTCAAGTTCAACACTTAAGCTAGGTAATAGGGTTTCTATCTTAGTTATTGCAGCCCAAGATCCTGAGATCATCATGATCAGGGTGAATTCATTTCCGAATAAAGCCATACGGCTATCGACTATGTCACAATCACATTCACTGGCTAAACGGGCTAGGCGACTTACTAAACCTGGGCGATCAGAGCCCATAGCAGTAACGACCAGATAGTTGGTCATGGATTTTCCTCACTTTTTCGATATCATAGAGCGTAAACTAGCGAGCTAACGCAAAGTTTTTTTGCGGGACGTAATGCTACCATAACTAGAACTAAACCACATAAGTATGTCTTTATTAGGCTATAAACTGATTGAAAAGAGTATTGTTTGAGCATTAATTTATAATAACTATTGATTTATAAGGAAATAAAGTTTATTTCTGCATGAGTTGTTCAAGATAAAAATATAAAAATAGTGTTCAAATAACACGATATTTTGCCAGTTTTGTATAAATGCATTTGAGAGCCCCGTTAATGCTTGTCATTAGTAGTAGGCATAAGTAACATAGCGAATCCTGAAACCTTGGGGAATTTAGATGATAAACGGAAGCATCGTTGCCTTAATCACACCAATGAATAGTGATGGCACAGTAGATTACAGTAGTCTTGAAAGACTCGTAGAATTTCATATTGACCAAGGCACAGATGCGATTGTAGCCGTTGGTACCACTGGAGAGTCAGCGACTCTACCAATGAAAGAACATGCACAAGTTGTTGCACAAACCGTTAAGTTTGCTGCAGGTAGAATTCCTGTTATCGGCGGAAATGGCGCTAATGCAACAGCTGAAGCCATTGAACTGACCCAATCTATGGCTGATTCTGGCATTGTCGGTATGCTCGGCGTTACCCCTTATTACAATAAGCCAACACCAAAAGGTTTAATTGCTCATTACAAAGCCGTTGCTGCTTGTACTGACATACCGCAAATTCTTTACAATGTACCTGGCCGTACATCAGTTGATATGTTGCCTGAAACAGTAGCTGAATTAGTTTCTGTTAGTAATATTGTTGGTGTAAAAGAAGCCACCGGTGATTTGACCCGTGTCGCGAAATTACGCGAATTGTGTGGCAGTGACTTTAAATTGTACAGCGGTGATGATGCGACAGCCCGAGACTTTTTATTATTAGGTGGAGACGGTGTTATATCTGTTGCTAATAATATCGTCCCTAAATCATTCAAAGCTATGTGTGATGCAGCGTTAGCTGGAGATCATGCACTATCAGAAAGCATTAACCTGCCGATGAAAGGTCTGTATGAACATCTATTCTGTGAAGCCAACCCAATTCCTGTGAAATGGGCCGCTCACCAAATGGGTTTAATCAGCCAAGGACATATTCGTTTACCTTTAACTGAACTTTCTGAGCAGTTTCATGGTCTGTTGTTAGAAGCGATGAAACAAGCCCAGATAGAGGTAAACCGATAAATGTTGAAGCAAGTCACCCCAATTTTATTAATTGCTGCCGTTACAGCGTGTAGTACACCTACAGATCGTCGAGTTGCCAATGGCAATGAAGATTTTGTAAATGCTAAATCCGTTCGGTTGCTGACAATCCCTGAAGGATTAACTGAACCCACATATAGCCGTGAATACGATATTCCAAGTGCTGGTGAAGACGTTAATAAAGAACTTATTGGCAAACGTTTAGATATACGTCCACCTTTGCTTGTACTCCCAATGTCTGAAGGTACTCGTGTTGAAGAGGGTAGCGATAACATTAAAATTATCGTTGAGTCTATTCCTAGTACAACCGATCTCAAACAAGAAGTTTTTGACAATCTCAAAGGCTTCCTTGCTAAGTACGATGTCGCAGTCGAGAAAGAAGATTATGAATCAGGTGTACTAGAGACTGGTTGGATTGAAAACAGAGATGTGATCGAGACCAGTTGGTTTGGTGCTGATAAAGTTTATTTACTACGTCAGCGCTACCGCTATGACGTTGATGTTAGCCCACATGGCCGCTCAGGAAGTATGAGTATTGATCTGGTTGAGCATGAAGAATCATATGACGGTGAAGAACAAGAAATCTTTTTAAGTGGTGAAGACCAACGTCGATATACTATTGATATGCTCAATAATACCATTGCTTACATGAGTGTTACCCGTGATAAGCAAATCAAAGCGGATCGAATCGAACAAAGTTTAGGTATCGATGTTGATTTAGTTGCAGAAACTGAAGAAACTGGTGCTTACTGGGTAGCTGAAGCTGACTTTACCAAAACCTGGGATCGTTTACGTATTGTGATGCCAGAGCTTGGCTTTGACATTGTTGATATGAATAGCGCTAAGGGACTTTATTATATTGTTCTTGAAGAAAGTGGCGGATTTTGGAGCTCGTTGTGGGGCGAAGACAAGTTACCGTTAGAGCGTGGTAATTATCGTGTTGAATTGGAAGAGAACGACGATAACTCTCAAACCAAAATCTTTATTAAGAATGCTGCGGGTGACCCATTAGATAATGAAGTGGTGACTGAACTTTATCGTGTTTTGAACGAAGCGATGAAAGCGGACCGTAAAGTTCGCTAATCTAAAACCGCCAAAGTATTTGTACTTGCTCTAAAAAGCAGCAGGTTATTACAAAGAGACACATTTATGTGTCTCTTTTTTTTATGCTGATTTTAGATGGTTATCTAGTGATATTGTTTGTTTTACATCATTAAGGTGGGAATAAATAACAAAATGTGAACTGCAATTCAGTTTGATTCGTAAAAATGCGCGTGTTAATGAAATGTGTATTTTGTAAGGAAAGGTAAAACGCCTTGATACCAGCTTGCTGCTGGGTAAACTAACGTTTGCTTCAATCCTTTTAACATTTTGTATATGAGTTTGACGAACGGAATTCCGATGAAAAAAATTATAATATTACTCGTTGCATTAGGTCTCGCTTGGTTCGGTTATCAATCGACTCTGTCTCCTAGTAATACTAAAGAGCGTGTTAAACCGATTCCAAATGTTGTCGTGGCCAAGGTTGCCATGTTACCAGTGCGTGATGAAGTCGAAGCGATTGGTACCAATAAAGCGTTTGAGTCTATAACTATTACTCCGAAAGTCACTGAGCAAGTGGCTTCAATTAACTTTGATGATGGTGACATCGTCAACAAGGGCGACTTACTTGTGCAACTTCGTAACCGAGAACAAGTTGCTAAAGTTAGAGTTGCCGAAGTTAAAGTAAAAGATCACTTACGCGAATTAGACAGAATTAGAAGTCTAGTGACCAGTAAAACGGTTGCAGAACTCGAAAGAGATCGACTGCAAACCCTCATTGATACAACCCGCGCGGAGCTTGAACAAGCCAAAGCAGCATTAGAAGACAGAGCGATTCACGCTCCATTCTCTGGCCGTTTGGGTCTTAAACAAGTAAGTGTCGGTTCGTTAGTCTCTCCAGGTACTCAAATCACCACACTAGATGATGTGAGTAAGATTAAACTCGACTTTTCTGTACCCGAGCGTTTTATCCAAGAGCTTCAATTAGGTAAAAGTGTAGAGTCAAAAGCCATAGCGTTTCCAGACCGTATTTTTAGAGGTGTTGTGACATCAATTGATAGCCGTGTGAATCCATCGACTCGTGCTGTGATTGTCAGAGCAATTATAGATAATGCCGACGCTGCTTTACTGCCAGGTATGTTGATGAAAGTTAAATTGATTAAACAAAATCGTGAAACCTTGTTATTACCTGAATCTGCAATCATCCCAATTCAATCAAAACATTTTGTATATACAGTCAATGACGAAAATGTGGTTGAGCAACATTCAGTCACTTTAGGTATTCGAAACCGTGGCTGGGTTGAAATCATCGATGGTGTTGAAATTGGTACGCCTGTGATTATTCGCGGCCTACTAAAAGTAAGACCGGGTGATAAAGTCAAAACAGAAGCTGCTGAGGCCTTTAATTTTGCCAATGTGGCAGGTTCGGAGAATGCCGCATGATTTTAACTGATATCTCGGTAAAAAGGCCGGTATTAGCTTCTGTTATCAGTATTTTGATTATCATCCTTGGTTTAGTTTCTTTTGAAAAACTACCATTACGTGAATATCCAAACATTGACCCACCAGTGGTGTCTATCGATACCCGTTATCGCGGCGCTAGTGCCTCGGTTGTTGAAAGTCGTATTACCCAATTAATTGAAGATAGAATAAGTGGCGTTGAAGGCATTAAACATGTCAGCTCGCGAAGCCGTGATGGTCGCTCGTCTGTCACATTAGAGTTTGATGTCGGCCGAGATATCGAAGCTGCTGCCAATGATGTGCGCGATAGAATTTCTGGACTAATGGATAATTTACCAGAAGAAGCAGATCCACCAGAGGTTGAAAAAGCCAATGGCGGTGATGAAGTGATTATGTGGCTGAATCTAGTCTCAGATCAAATGACGACATTGCAATTAACTGATTACGCACGCCGTTATTTAACCGATCGCTTTTCTGTAGTCGATGGTGTGGCTAATATACGTTTAGGTGGTGGTAAAGTTTATGCCATGCGTATTTGGATTGACCGCCAAGCACTCGCTTCTCGTAACTTAACCGTTGCGGATGTTGAGTCAGCGCTACGTTCTGAAAACGTTGAACTGCCAGCGGGCTCCATTGAATCCAAAGAGCGTCACTTCACAGTACGTGTCGATAGAAGTTTTAGAACTGAGCAAGATTTCGCTAACCTTGTTATTACCCAAGGAGATGATGGCTATTTAGTTAGGCTAGGTGATGTTGCTAAGGTTCAAATTGGTTCTGAAGAAGAACGAATTATGTTTCGCGGTAATACTGAGTCGATGATTGGTTTGGGTGTATCAAAGCAATCTACCTCTAATACCTTGGAAGTTGCTCGCGCCGCCAATGCATTAGTGGATGAAATAAATCCTACATTACCTGCGGGAATGGAGATTAAACGCTCTTACGATAGTTCGGTATTTATTGAAGCCTCGATTAAAGAAGTATATCAAACGCTGTTTATTGCCATGGTGTTAGTGATTATTGTCATTTACCTTTTCTTAGGTAGTGTGCGTGCAATGTTAATTCCGGCATTAACGGTTCCTGTATCACTTATGGGAACGTTTATCGTTTTATATACCCTAGGGTATACCATTAACTTGCTAACCCTACTGGCGATGATTTTAGCCATTGGTATGGTGGTTGATGATGCAATTGTAATGCTAGAAAATATTCATCGTCGAATTGAGCAAGGGGATTCGCCATTAAAAGCGGCATATCTGGGTGGACGTGAGGTGGCGTTTGCTGTTGTGGCTACAACTCTAGTCCTTATCGCAGTGTTTATGCCGATTAGTTTCCTTGATGGTGATTTAGGTAAATTATTTAAAGAGTTTGCTGTCACTATGAGTGCAGCAGTGATGTTCTCAAGCCTTGTAGCATTAACCTTAAGCCCAATGATGTGCTCGAAACTGCTCAAACCAGCAGGTGAATCTTCTTGGTTAGTTCGTAAAGTGGATGCGATGATGGATTTTGTTACCAAAATCTATCAATCAAATCTTAATAGCGCGATTAAGCAGCCTTATCTCATTGGTATTATTGTGGTGGCTGCGTTTGCTTTCAGCGGCTATTTATTGAATAAGGTGCCACAGGAATTTGCGCCACAGGAAGACCGTGGTTCGATGTTTTTGGTGGTTAATGGCCCACAAGGTGCAAGCTTTGAATACATAGAAAAGTACATGGATGAAATTGAAGGCCGCTTAATGCCTTTAGTTGAAGCAGGTGACATTAAACGCCTATTAATACGTGCTCCTCGTGGTTTTGGTACTGCAGCAGACTTTTCTAATGGTATGGCGATTATTGTATTAGAAGATTGGGCTGAACGTCGTCCAGCAAATGAGATTATTACTGATATTCGAACAAGAATATCAGATTTAGCTGGCGTTAGAGCGTTCCCAATTATGCGGCAAGCATTTGGTCGTGGTGTAGGTAAACCTGTGCAGTTTGTATTAGGCGGACCTAGCTATGAAGAGTTAGCCAATTGGCGAGATATCATGCTTGAAAAAGCAGGTGAGAACGAAATGCTCGCAGGTCTTGATCATGATTATAAAGAAACCAAACCTCAGTTAAGAGTTGCCATTGATAAAGACCGTGCGGCTGATTTAGGTGTGTCGATTTCGCATATTGGCCGAACGTTAGAGTCGATGTTGGGTTCGCGATTAGTTACCACGTTCATGCGTGATGGTGAAGAATACGATGTGATTATTGAAGGTAATCGTGATAATCAAAACACGGCGACCGATCTTGAAAACATCTATGTTCGTTCTGATAGAACCAACGAGTTGGTGCCATTATCAAATTTGGTTACTGTTGAAGAATACGCTGATGCGAGTTCATTAAATCGTTATAACCGAATGCGCGCTATTACCATTGAAGCTAACTTAGCTGATGGTTACAGTTTAGGTGAAGCGTTAGATTATCTTAATGATATTGCCGATACTTATTTACCTGCTGAAGCAGTGATCAGTTACAAAGGGCAGTCATTGGATTATCAGAGTTCGGGTAATTCAATGTACTTTGTATTTGTTTTGGCTTTAGGCATTGTATTCTTGGTTTTGGCAGCTCAGTTTGAAAGCTATGTGCATCCAATGGTGATTATGCTTACTGTACCATTGGCCACACTTGGTGCCTTAATCGGCTTATGGTTTACTGATCAAAGTATCAATATTTACAGTCAAATCGGCATCATCATGCTGGTGGGACTTGCGGCCAAAAACGGTATTTTGATTGTTGAATTTGCCAACCAACTTCGTGACAAAGGTATTGCCTTTGATGAAGCCGTTATTCAGGCATCCTCACAGCGCTTACGTCCAATATTAATGACGGGTATTACTACAGCTGCAGGGGCTATCCCGCTTGTGATGTCGAGTGGTGCTGGGGCTGAAACCCGCTTTGTTATAGGTGTTGTGGTATTGTCAGGTATATTGCTAGCGACATTCTTTACATTATTAGTGATACCGGTGGCATACAGTCTTTTTGCTCGCAATAGCAGCTCTCCAGATGCTATTACTAAACAGCTCGAGAAAGAGCTTTCTAACGATTAATCTTTAGCAAGCTAAATAAAGCCAGTTAGTTTTAACTGGCTTTTTTATTGCTAGTTATGTAGATGTTTTTATTTAGTGAGTCGGTATAAAGAGCATCTTGGGTCTTATGGTTCTTTAGCAATTTACTCAGAAACATACGAAAATAATATGATAATGGCGGGGAACTGGCTGTAGTTAACACTAAGTCATGAATGAATGAATGAAAAAAACAGATAAAAAATTAGACAGACAAATTACAGAAACATTGACAGAAGTTTGCGATATGTTACTTGATCAATATCAAGGCTTTGAGTGGCTAACCCATACGGTTAAATTCAGTGCATTTCCGACCTCATTAAAAGTCGTATGTATTTTTGAAAATGATGCTCAACTGACAGGTTTAGTATTACACAAAGAAGATGTTTATATTCAAAATTTGATAATTCATAAATTACAGCAGCAGGGCATTAAGCTGCAAACAAAACAAGTCGTGTTTGATAGCGAAACACGTTGTGAAGCTCAGCATAATGGGAATTGGGCAAAGCGATTAAAATAATCTTTACTTTGCCTCAATTCATTTCGCAATAATCAATCTCTTGATAGCGTATTTAACATTAATCAGACTTTCGAATAAACTGCGTCATGTTGTAACCGTATTCGCCATTACTCACCATTTCACTAGGGCCATAATGGCGCATCAAGACATTAAATTTGCCTGTGGTATTTCCTTCTAACACTGGAATGTTGTTTGGCTGGCCTTTGCAACCAAAACGTAAAGTATAAGTTCCATCAGCATTTTTCTTTGGCTTCATTTCACTTGATATATTGGCAACGTCATTAAACATATATCCGTCACCGTTATATACAGTAGCTGACCAAAAGTAAGTTGCTTCCGGATTGACGAATGTCGTTTCGTAGCAACCATTAGCGTCAAAATAGGGGCTGGTTTGATAAATGTTATCCATGACCATTGCGCCGCCCCAGCCGCCTGCAACACCAACATAGTTCATGTATGGAGTTTGACCGCTTTCAACATTACTAAAAGCACTGGCTTGGTAATAACCATCACTGAAATCGGCATTGCCAGCTTCTTCTGTTTTTTGGAGTGATTGTTTATCCCAGTTTTTTGTTTTGAATGGTTTTGGTTGTGGTGCTTCTACCACAATATTGTCACGTAACTCACTATCAAGAGTACGAACTATGACAAATGCATGATCTGTCTTAGCGGTTAACAAGTGCCTGCCTGAGCCATATATCATCCGCTGGGTTTCATGATTTTCATCGACGACTTGAATGGTTACGTACTTATCTGTTTTCGGGATTGTGACGTAAACTTTTCTGCTAGATAAATCGAAAACAGAAGTTGAATATGCAGTATCTCTATTCATTCTTACAACGAACTGCTCAGTTGGAACACTACTTGGAACTGGCATCTTTATGAATTTATTTAAGCCGCCAGCTTTGTCAATAATCGCAGCAAAACGCAGGTTGGTATAAGCTTGGGGGAAATTATCTTGAGTAACTATAATCGGCTTAGCATTCACGCTACTTGAGGCTAAAATTGCAATAATAGTTAGATTTGGCAAAATTTTCATTTTCTTCCTTGAAGGTAAAGTGACCAGTTTATAATCTAAACTAACTCATCGTCACTGTCTTAACAAATTACAATTAAACTAGCGCTAATTTGCTGGCATTTAACAACAATATCCATATTTAAGAAAAACAATGTTCCAATTACTCATAGGAAGTTAATCGATAGCAGGGTTTGTGTAATAGGGGACATTTGGAGATAAAAAAAGGGAAAGCAATTGCTTTCCCTTTGAAGTTAGATTGTGAAATCTATCAAGCTGCTTGAATTTGTTTTGCTATTACAGCAGCTTTTGCTTCAAGTTCTTCTGAGTCGAAATCATCAACATTAATTGATTTCAGACGCCCAACTTCAGCTCTTTCGAGTAATGCAACTTCAGCATCGCTTAACACGCCAAGTGCTTTACCTTCCGCAGCAACTTTGTCTAACCACATAAATGGCAGACGTTTACCTGCAGCTTTACATACCTTGTCATATAATGGCTCTGAAGCCAGAATATCCAGTAAGGTTTGTTCTTGAATACCCACCACGTTGTGCTCTGAAGGAGTCCAGAATTGACCTTGACCTAAGCGGTCACGGCTAGCACACGGAGTTTGCATAATTTTTGATACTTTATGGTCTAGTACATCACTTGGACGTTTAAGAGGGCGACCAAACGGGAAGATGACAGCGCGTAAGGCGAAACCAAGACCCATAGGGAAGTTATCTAGTAAATCATCAAGTGATGTTTGTAGTTTATAAAGTGAATCTTCAACAGCCCATTGGACTAACGGTAAATCCTCAGTTAAACGACCTTCATCTTCATAACGTTTAAGCGTTGCTGAGGCGAGGTATAATTGGCTTAATAAATCGCCTAAACGAGCCGAAATACGTTCTTTACGTTTCAGGTTGCCACCCAGTGTTGCCATCGCTAAATCTGATAACAAGGCTAAGTTAGCACTGAAGCGATTCATCTGTTGGTAATAACGTTTTGTTTTATCGTTATAAGGTGACTTTGAGAAGTGACTAGATGTTACACCCATCCAAAAGCTTCTTACAAAGTTAGACATAGCGAAACCGATATGGCCGAATATCGCATTATCAAAGTTACTTAAGCCTTTACCAGAAGTGGTATCAAAAGCTGATTCCATTTCGGCAAGTACATATGGATGACAACGAATAGCGCCTTGACCATAAATGATCATTGAGCGGGTCAAAATGTTTGCCCCTTCAACGGTAATCGCAATCGGTGCAGCTTGGTAACCGCGACCTAAATAGTTATTCGGGCCAAGACACACACCTTTACCACCGTGGATATCCATCGCATCGATAACACATTTCTGCATTCTATCGGTTAAATGATATTTAACGATTGCAGAGATAACCGAAGGTTTTTCACCTAAACCGATACCAACAGTGGTAAGCGAGCTCACAGCGTCCATTAGATAAGCGTTACCGCCAATACGTGCCATTGGCTCTTCAATGCCTTCAAGTTTACCGATAGGTAGCTTAAATTGACGACGAATGCGTGCATAAGCACCTGTTGCTAGTGCTGCCGTTTTAATGCCGCCTGCAGAGTTAGAAGGCAGGGTGATACCACGACCCACTGACAAACACTCAACCAGCATACGCCAGCCTTGACCAGCCATTTCTGGGCCACCAATGATGAAGCTTAATGGCACAAAGACTTCATTACCGCGGGTTGGACCATTTTGGAACATACAGTTAAGTGGGAAATGACGACGACCAGTTTCAACACCTGGGATGTCGGTTGGGATAAGCGCACAAGTAATACCTAAATCTTCAGTATCGCCAAGTAGGCCATCAGGATCGCGTAATTTGAACGCTAAACCTAATACAGTAGCAACAGGGGCTAAGGTAATGTAACGCTTGTTCCATGTTAGTTTCATACCTAACACTTCTTCGCCTTCAAACTCACCTTTACACACAACACCAAAATCAGGGATTGCACCTGCATCACTACCAGCTTCAGGGCTAGTTAATGCAAAACAAGGTACTTCTAAGCCTTTTGCTAGGCGAGGTAGGTAATGATCTTGTTGTTCTGGGGTGCCGTAGTGCTGAAGTAGTTCACCAGGACCTAAAGAGTTTGGTACACCGACAGTTGATGCTAATTCACTACTTAAGCCTGCAAGCTTTTGAAGCACACGAGATTGGGCATAAGCTGAATATTCAAGACCACCGTATTTTTTCTTAATGATCATGGCAAAGAAACCTTCATCTTTTAGGTATTGCCATACTTCTGGTGGTAAATCAGCAAGTTCATGTGACACTTGATGTTGGTTAAGCATTTTACACACTGTTTCAACAGGGCCATCAAGGAAAGCTTGCTCTTCAGCAGTCAAACGACCTTTAGGGTAGTTGTGTAATTTGTTCCAGTTTGGGTTACCCGCAAACAAATCAGCTTCCCACCAAGTCGTACCAGCTTCAATGGCTTCTTTTTCTGTTGAAGACATTTCAGGCATGATGCCTTGATATACTTTAAGCAATGGACGGGAAATGAAGTTTTGGCGGAATGATTTTACATTTAGCGGTAGTGCTAAGACTAAAAATACAATCCATGCCACGCTACCAACAATATCTAATACGCTGCCAATCAGCATGACGACTGCAGCAGCTACGGTAGCCGTGAGTAACGACACTCGCATATAAGTGGCTGCGCCGAGCACTGCGATCATGGCGATGATCCAAGTCAGGGTAGTCAATGTCTTTCTCCTTAAAGCATTCAAAAATGAGCACTTACAAATTAATGATCCTATTCACAGAACTGAGTGTGGTCAGACCTGTATCACATAAAATTAAACGTTACTGACCACGATTACAAGTTTTTTCAAACAATTGTTTAAAATATTTTCTACAATAAAATATCCCAAAAATGTTTTGCACTAGGTACAATAGTTATTAGATAAAATTATGACTTATAAAACTTTTTAAGGCGTTTCCCCATGTGTGAGTTATTAGCGATGAGCGCTAACGTTCCAACTGATATTGTGTTTAGTTTCACAGGTTTAGCTGAAAGAGGCGGTGTGACTGGTCCTCATGTCGATGGCTGGGGAATTACTTTCTACGAAGGCAAGGGTAGTCGTACTTTTAAAGATGCTTGTCCAAGCAGTGAGTCACATATTGCCAAACTGATTAAATCTTACCCTATCAAAAGTGAGATAGTCGTAAGCCATATTCGTCAGGCTAATCGAGGTTGTGTGTCACTTGAAAATACCCATCCTTTCACACGGGAATTATGGGGTAAGTATTGGACATATGCCCACAATGGTCAGTTATCTGATTATCAAGAAAAGTTTGTCGTTAACCGTTTCCAACCTGTTGGTGACACTGACAGTGAGTTGGCTTTCTGCTGGATAATGGAACAGGTGTTAGTTGAATTTGGTCCTAAACAACCGGAAAATATGAACGCTGTATTTGCGTTTATTGCAGGTCTAGCTGATGAGATTAGAACGCTTGGTGTGTTTAATATGATCCTAAGCGATGGTGTGGACTTGATGACATATTGTAGCAATAACCTTTGCTATATCACCCGCCGTGCACCCTTTGGGAAAGCAAAACTAATCGATACAGATGTGGTTATCGACTTTAATAAAGAAACCACGCCAAATGACGTTGTTACTGTTATTGCGACTAGGCCTCTTACTAAAAATGAAGAGTGGAACATATTAAAACCAGGTGACTGGAAGCTTTTCAGGAAAGGTGAACTTCAAGCGAGTAATCAAGCATAGATAATAGAAAAATTCATTTGTTATAGATTGAACATAAAGATAAATGACAGTCTCCAATAAGGAGATATTGGTAGATTGTCATTTTATTATTATGAACGCTATAACCATATTCAAACGCTGTTCGTAAATCAATTTCAAACGCTTGTTATTTTTTTGATGCCATTTCTGGCACAGCTGTTACGGTTTTAGGTGTGTCTAAAAACTGATAATTATCCAATTTAATATCTAGTTGCTTACTGCCTTTTGAGAAGTGACTAAGTCTAATGGGTAAGAAGCCTAAGTCTGGCGCCATCCAAAAAAAAGTTTGGCGTTTTTTACTGGTTCTTACTACTTCAATCTTAATGGTTTCGTATGAACCACTCTCGATAGTCACTCGCTCTTTACCTACAACTTTAAATTCATAATCATCGAGTTCTTTATCTTTCACCATCTTGTATTGCAGTTTCTCTGGTGGATTGTACATATCCATTCTAAATTGCAGTTGTACCATTAATGGGTCGAAAATATCGTTTGCATAGTCTAGTTTAGCTCGCTCATCTTTATATATGGTGTGAATAACACCTTGGCCTTCTGCAAATACGGTTTGTTCGTTATAGTCACTTCCTGTGCCAGTGCGTTTACTCATATAACGAATAGGTTTAAGTTTTCCCTCGACTAATTGGAACTCGCTACTGATGTTACGCACATCAGATAGCATCAATAAGCTGACATCACTATCGAATCGGTATTGATAGAAACCGTTATCTGATAAAGGTAATTGATAGCGCGCTTTACCTAAATGGATGCTGCCGTAATAAACATTATATTCGGCATCATGTGGAGCTAGAGGTGTTAGGAAGTCGCTTTTGTTTTCAACTTCAATGTTACTCATAGCAGAAGTCTTATTGGTAGAAGCCAATTTCGTAGAATCTAATTCTGTAACAGCTGAGCTAACCTCGTTAGTAGTTTCTGATTGAATATCTTCTGTGGTTTGCGCATAAGCTAAATTGAATGGTTGAACGTATATTGTCGCCAGAAGGGCGATAATTGAACAAGGCTTTTTGCTAAAAGTAATATGATTCGAAATTTCAGAAAATAGTTTAACCAAAATAGTACCTATGTCTGGAGTTAAAAAGGTAAAGAGAGAACCAATGTTGCCATATCAGGCTTCCATTCAAATTTTGACAGTGAAATCTTACCTTTGTTCACTTCAATTCCTTCTGATCTTAGACGCTCTTGCTGATTTTGGAAACTAATCGTATTGAGTTTAAAGGATATTTTCCCTTGGCTGTTAATGACTCTATGCCAAGGAAGGTTAAGATGAGATGGGGCGTCCTTTAATGCTTTAGATACATAACGTGCGCGGCCTGGAAGACCTGCAAGATCGGCAACCTTGCCGTAGGCGAGAACATTTCCTTCGGGGATCATGTTGACGATAAACCAAATTTTTTGTTTCGAAGACAGCTCGTTCATGTATAAAGCATCACAAATAAAACATCAGCATAAAGCATCATTGTGCTGATAGGAATCATTACGAGCTATAAAATTTGGAGACAGTGATTAAACCACTAAATCACCGTTAAATAGATACACAGAAAATGAGACAGCGCACCAGATAGAACAAACAAATGCCAAATAGCATGATTATAAGGAATACGCTTACTCACATAGAAAATGACTCCAATGCTGTAGAAAGCACCACCTAATAGTAACAAATTAAATCCTAAGTTGGACATGCCTTGAATAAGATCACTCATCACAGTAACGCACAACCAACCCATGATTAAATAAAGAATGACACTGAAAGCTTTAAATCGACCTATAAACAGGGTTTTAAATACAATACCACCTAATGCGAGCAACCAAATGGCAGCGAGTACAATATTGGCTTGTTCGCCATCTAGACTAATAAGCATTAACGGAGTGTAGGTACCTGCAATTAAGGTGTAGATGGCACAATGATCGGCCATTTTGAAACGTTTTCGCCATAACTGCGTAGTGCTTGAGTGGTATAGGGTTGATGCGAGAAATAATAAAACAATGCTGAGACCATAAATTCCAATACCAAACATTTCAGTGGCATTTAAATGCGATGAGCCTTTCACTAGCATAGCAACCATTGCGATAAGACCTGCAAACACGCCAATACCATGGGTAACGCTATTAGCTAACTCTTCAGTCGCGCAATAATCTGACTGGTAGTGCGGGCTAGCTTCAATTTTTTGATCTGCATTTAACTCAAGAGACATCTTTGCATACAACCTAGTTAAGCAATGTGGAAATTAGAGTAACAGCTTAAATAATAAAATACTATGATTTTAGCGTACACGTGTAAGCTTAATTTGTTTTGCTAATACATTCATAATGTTAGCTGTTAAACGTTGAGGTGTAAGTAAAATAGATGCCAAAGTGAACTATTTCTGTAATTGTGAATCAGATGTTATTCAAACCATGATGATTAGATTCTAGGTGGTTAAAAAACCAATCAATTACAATTTATTGAAATGAGTATGTTTTCGAGCGATAGGATGCGCTAAATGATCGATAAGCATGAAGCAGATTTAAAAACAGCAACAAATAATAAATTGTTGGAACACGATCTGTTTCTTGAGAATATTGATGCAGGCAATGTAACGCCATTTATTTCAGCTGAAAGACAGACACAAGCTAAAGATATCGATTTTGAACAATCAGAACTAGCATTTTCAAACCTCAAAAACCTTAACTGTGCAGATATTACTCTATCCATTCCAAGTTTGCGTGCCGAGTCAATTGATTCTGCTAGGGAGACAACTGCACTTGCTGAAAACCACTATTTAGCCACAAGATTAAAACAGATACTGTCACCAAGCGTGATATTTGTGACCATCATTCATGTCGCTGGTTTCTTATTACTATTGTTATTGGCTGAGCAAACCGTTGATGTGTTTGTCGAAATAGCTAAAGCTAGACAAGAAGACAAAATAGACAGTTCAATACAATCACAATTAGAGAATAATGAAATAAATGCTTATTTCATTTCTGCAGAACAGTTAGCGGCAATTTCTCAAGCAACTAAACATAAAATCACCCCAGAGCAGACTCCACAAAAGACTCCTGCAGAAACATCAGAGCCGTCAGCTGAAGTCAATTCCGACTCTGCCACTACAATAGCGGCAATAAAGGCACTAGAAAATATACCGCTAGATACTGAAGTGAAGCCAGTAGCATTAGAACAAGTTATTGAGCAAGCACCATTACCTGCAGCTCCTATTGAAGAAGTTATAATCGAAAAAGTCACTGTAGACGAACTATCAAATGTCGAACCTATAAATGATAAAACGATAAATACTGCTCCCAGTAAACTAGATACTGAATTTAATTGGAGCAGTGTCGACAGCATGTATCTGCAGGAGCCGAAGGATGAGGCTGTCCATTCGCACCTGTTCAATAAAAATGAATTAAGTGACTCACAATTTAATGTTTTGAATTCAGCGACAAGTAATGTTTTGCAAAACTTAAACCAGCAAGCGTTACAAACGTTGGTTTCTCAACAAGCGCGCAGAGCCACCTCTGGTGATGGAGCCAGTTTGAGTGAGCTGACGCCTGAAATGTTTAATATTGAAATCATAGAAATAGAAGACAAGCGACAAGCCACAACTCTCGACCATCGCTTAGACCCTAATCGTATAATGAAACATGGTGATACTTGCTATCGGATTGTGCCACTGCCGACACAAATTAACCCTCATGCAGAAGGTTTAGGGTTTGCTGAACCCTGTGATAGTGCGCGAATGAAAAAGGCGCTAAATAGAGCAATTCAAAATAGGTTATCGAAAGTACAACTACCGTAATTTTTGTACGCCACTTGTTGGTGCTTTATAAATGAGTTTATTTTTATGGTGTTTTACTTAGGTATAAATTCATTGATTAGTCTTTTTATTGTTTCATATTTAAATCAATTTCAATTTTATCAAAGGTTTGGGGGATGAATTAATATCATTGCTGTATTGTTGAAATTGAATGTAATTCACTTGTAATTTAATTCGTATGCTGAGTATACTGCACGACATCTTGTCGGAGTGCCTTATGGCTGAGACCGTTTATTCGGGATCCGTTGAACCTGATCAGGTTAAAACCTGCGAAGGAAACAAGCAGTTAATTTGCTATTTCTTCTTTCTGTTTTCAGATTTTTTGAAAGTGTAAAATTATTTGGTGTGTTTTGACGAACATTAAATTTATGCCGTCAGCAGCTAGAGTTTTACATTGCGTAAAGTTATATAGGCTTCTTACGAGAGGTTTATTTGAAACTTTATTAAAGCAAATTACAGGGTTATTTATAACTCGCTCGTCATCAACAAACCTCTCCAGGCAAGCAACTCTTTTTAATTAATTTTGAGGTTGCTAATGTCAAATCGTCGCCAAACCCGTGAACAAGCCCAAGCTTTTATTGATACATTAAAGCCACTACAACATCCAAATTCTGAAAAAATTTATCTTACCGGTTCCCGCGAAGATTTATTCGTGGGTATGCGCCAAATTCATCAAACAAACACTATTTTAGGTGGCACTGATGACGCTCCTGTTACCCAGGGTAATCCACCCATTAAGGTTTACGATTGCGCTGGGGCATATTCTGATCCCGATGCTGAAATTAACGTCCGCTTAGGCTTAAACAAATTCCGCGAAAGTTGGATTGATGAACGTGAAGATACAGAGCAACTTGCAGGAGTGAGCTCAGACTTTACCCAGCAACGTTTAGCTGATGATGGTTTAGATCATTTACGATTTGAAGCATTAGTACCGCCAAGACGCGCTAAAACAGGGAAGTGTGTAACCCAAATGCACTATGCTCGCCAGGGGATCATCACGCCTGAAATGGAATATATTGCCATACGTGAAAATATGGCAAGAGAGCAAGTAACAGATGAAATACTAACTCAAAAAGCTACTGGAGAAGCATTTGGCGCAGTGATCGGGCAGCCAATTACCGCAGAGTTTGTCCGTGACGAAGTGGCTCGCGGCCGTGCGATTATTCCGCTCAACATCAATCATCCAGAAGCTGAACCTATGATTATTGGACGTAACTTTTTAGTTAAAGTGAATGCCAATATCGGTAACTCAGCCGTGACTTCATCGATAGAAGAAGAAGTTGAAAAGCTGGTGTGGTCAACGCGGTGGGGCGCCGATACGGTAATGGATCTCTCTACAGGTCGTTATATCCATGAAACTCGTGAATGGATAATCAGGAATTCACCAGTACCAATTGGTACTGTGCCAATTTATCAAGCGTTAGAAAAAGTGAATGGTGTTGCTGAAGACCTTAATTGGGAAGTGTTTCGCGATACCTTGATTGAGCAGGCTGAACAAGGCGTTGATTATTTCACTATTCATGCTGGGGTGTTACTGCGTTATGTCCCAATGACGGCAAAACGCTTAACGGGTATTGTTTCTCGTGGCGGTTCCATAATGGCTAAGTGGTGTTTGAGTCACCACAAAGAAAGTTTTTTGTATGAAAATTTTAAAGAGATCTGTGAAATCTGCGCGGCTTATGATGTATCTTTGTCGCTTGGTGACGGAATGCGTCCAGGTAGCATTGCAGATGCCAATGACGAAGCACAATTTGCAGAACTTGAGACCTTAGGTGAGTTGGTAAAAGTGGCATGGGAATACGATGTGCAAACCATTATCGAAGGACCTGGTCATGTGCCAATGCAACTCATTAAAGTCAATATGGAAAAGCAGTTAGCCCACTGCGATGAAGCACCTTTTTATACCTTAGGGCCACAAACAACGGATATCGCACCTGGTTATGATCACTTTACCTCTGGCATAGGTGCAGCCCAAATGGCCTGGTATGGTGTCGCAATGCTGTGCTATGTCACCCCTAAAGAACATCTTGGCTTACCAAACAAAGAAGATGTTAAACAGGGGTTAATTGCCTATAAAATTGCAGCCCATGCCGCAGATGTCGCAAAAGGCCATCCAGCTGCACAAATACGTGATAACGCATTGTCAAAAGCTCGTTTTGAATTCCGCTGGGAAGATCAATATAACCTTGGTTTAGACCCCGATACCGCCCGTGCATATCATGATGAATCATTGCCGCAAGAATCTGCCAAAGTAGCCCATTTTTGCTCAATGTGTGGCCCTAAATTTTGTTCAATGAAAATTACACAGGAAGTTCGTGAGTATGCCGCTAAACAAGAAAAGCAGGCATTTTCGACAGGTGTTGAGCAGACAATTTCGATTGTTGACGCAAATGAGTTCCAAGCAACGAAAGAGAGTAGTATCGAGCTTGATGTAAATGCGGCAATGGCGCAAAAATCAGCCGAGTTCAAAGCGACAGGTTCAGCAATATATCATTCTGTTACTGATAATCAGAAGAGCGCTAAAACTGCACAAGATGCTACAACGGCAAACAAGACCCCTGAACTTGAAGACGTTGAGGGCTAAGTATGTCTCAACTGATGCAAAATATTAAGAAACCTATTGTCTGGACCATTGCGGGTTCAGACAGTGGTGGCGGCGCAGGTATTCAAACAGATTTAGCAACGATGAACGACTTAGGCTGTTTTGGCTGCAGTGTTATTACTACACTGACTGCCCAAAACTCTGTGGAAGTGAACTTGGTTGAACCAGTATCAGATGCCATGTTAATCGCTCAGTTAAATGTGCTTGAAGCTGATTTAACACCTGCAGCAATAAAAATTGGACTGATTGCCAATCAACAACAGCTGAATGTTATTGCTAAGTGGCTCAAATCGTTTAGAAGCAAAGATATTGCCAACAAAATCGTGCCTGTGATTGTCGATCCTGTAATGGTTGCCAGTTGTGGAGATGGTTTAAATCGACAAGCTGAACTGGATTTCAGCGCTTTTAAAGGTTTGATCACTTTATTGACGCCCAATGCTCAAGAGTTGTTTAGGTTAGTACCAAAATCAGCTGTAAAAATCGATTTAGGTAAAGCGAGTTTTTATGATGCTGCTTCGTTTCTAAATATAGATTTAAAATGTAATCTTCTTGCAAAAGGCGGTGATGCCCAGCAATGGCAAGGAGATACAGCCAGTGACTTATTTGTTTGTCAGCAGGTTTTAGGTGTCAGCGAATCACATCAATATCAAAGCTTTTGGCTATCATCAAAACGTATTGGAACTAATAATAATCACGGAAGTGGTTGTACATTATCTTCTGCTATTGCTTGTTTTATGGCACATGACTACGTGCTTCACGATGCAATTGTGATGGCGAAAGCATACGTGTCAAAAGGCTTATTAGATAGTGTGCAATTTGGCAAAGGCGCTGGCCCTTTAGCTAAAACCGGTTGGCCAGAGGATATTGGTCTATATCCTCGTGTTAGTCATTATTACGCAATTGATTCGAATAAGAATCTAACGAACTCAGCAGATCAAACTATTGGCTCAAGTCATGGTTCAAATAAGGCTTTTGCGAAATTAGAGCAAGAAATTGGTGTTTATCCCGTTGTTGAAGATATTGCATTGCTTGAAGCGTTACTTAAAGCTAAATGCACAACAGTTCAGCTTAGAATAAAACAAACTGGTGATACATTAGATGAGCATATAGAGACGCTAATTCAACAAGCGATTACTTTAGGGCGTGATTATCAAGCCCAAGTGTTTATTAACGATCATTGGCAGCTTGCGTTAAAACATGGTGCTTTTGGTATTCATTTAGGGCAAGAAGACGCAGAATTGGCGCCGCTAGATGTAATTAATGAAGCGGGGATTGCGATTGGTTTATCGAGTCACAGCGTTTTTGAGATCTTACTTGCCCACCAATTAAAACCTTCCTATATCGCTCTTGGCCATATTTTTCCAACGACCACTAAGGTAATGCCATCGGCGCCCCAAGGTTTAACAAAATTAGCCCGTTACTCAGCTCTGCTTAAATCAGTTTATCCAACAGTGGCGATTGGTGGCATAGATGGGCAGGTTCTCGATCAGATAAAAGCCAGCAAAGTCGATAGCGTCGCAGTGGTAAGAGCGGTCACTGAAGCTGCCTATCCAACATCAGCATATAAACGTTTGTTGAGTCAGTGGCAAAGTGATGATTTAAGTTTACAGTGCGAGACTAGTCATGAATAAATTATCTGATGTTCAGTATATGCGTTATTCAAGCCATGTATTACTGCCTGATATGGGTGAGGATGGTCAGCTTAAATTGATGAACAGCACTGTGGTCATTATTGGTATTGGCGGCTTAGGTCATGCTGTAGCTCACCAACTTGCTGCTGCTGGCGTCGGCAAGATTATCTTGATGGATGACGATATTGTCGAGTTATCAAATTTGCCAAGACAATTGTTATTTCAAAATGAAGATATCGGTTTTAAAAAAGTTGATGTTGCCGCCCATAAACTCTCTCTAGCTTATGCTGATTGTGTCATAACACCGCTATGTCAAAGGTTTATGGCTCAAGATGACGCGATATTAAACGATGCAGATATAGTCTTTGATTGCACTGATAATTTTACTTCTCGCTTATTGATAAACCGGATTGCAGTCCGTGCTAAAAAAGCGCTGATAAGTGGTGCCGTCAGCGGTGCAAATGGGCAGTTATTTTGTCTCGATTTTACTCAGGCTGTTTCTTACGGGGATCTTGTCGCCACTCATGACAAAAATAGCTCTGGATCTGACATCCTACCGTCTAACAATACTGAGCACAAAGCGGGTTGTTATCAATGTCTTTATCCAGAAGATTCAGCCGTAAATCAGTCATGCGCTCAAGCTGGAGTGCTAACCTCAGCATTATTGTCCGTTGCATCAATGCAAGCTTTACTGGGCCTAAATTGGTTAAAAAGCGATGAAATACAAAAGCGAGATTTGAAAGGCCGCCTGCATTTATTCGATGCTAAAAATCTACAGTGGCGCCATGTCGGTATGTCACAAGATCCAAATTGTTGTATTTGCGCATTAAATTAAGCAGTTTCAGCCTTTTAAGTACGTTAGGAAAAATTATGATCACAATAGAATTTAATGGTTCAGCTGAAAAACTACATAGCAACGCAAGCTTGCTGCAGTTAGTTGAGTTAAAAGATTTAAATCCGAAGTCATTGGCACTAGTTTTGAATGACCAAGTTGTTCCTCGTAGTCGTTGGGCGCAGATTGAATGTCAACAAAGTGACAAAATTGACGTATTTTCAGCAGTAGCAGGGGGATAAGATGTTATCAATTGCTAATCAAGAATTCGAATCACGTTTGTTTACTGGAACAGGGAAATTTACCGACTCTAAAACAATGTTAGCGGCGATAGCGGCGTCTCAGTCCCAATTAGTGACGCTAGCGATGAAGCGGATCGATCACAGTAAAGATTTTGATGACTTACTGACGCCATTGCAGCAAATGGGAGTTAAGTTATTACCAAATACTGCAGGAGCACGTAATGCAAAAGAAGCCATTTTTGCAGCTGAACTTGCCAGTGAAATGTTAGCTACAAAGCTGATCAAACTAGAAATACATCCAGATCCTAAATACTTAATGCCAGATGCCGTAGAAACGTTAAAAGCCGCTGAAATACTATGCAATAAAGGTTTTACTGTATTGCCATATGTACATGCTGACCCTGTTTTATGTTATCGACTGGAAGAGGTGGGCTGCGCCGCTGTTATGCCATTAGGTAGCCCTATTGGGAGCAATCAAGGTTTGGCTACAGAGCCCTTTTTAGAAATTATTATTGAGCAAGCGAATATACCAGTTGTGGTTGATGCTGGTATAGGCGCACCTTCGCATGCGTGTAGAGCGATGGAAATGGGAGCTGATGCCGTTTTAGTAAATACCGCGATTGCCAGTAGTACAGATCCTATTTCTATGGCGGAGTGTTTTAACAATGCGGTCAAAGCAGGAAGGCAAGCGTATTTAGCAGGGCTCGGCAATGTTTCAAAACAAGCAGAACACACTAGTCCGCTAACGAACTTTTTAAAGTTTTAAGGTCAGGATAGTAATGAGTTTTACTGAACAATTTAAACAGTTAAACCTTGATGAATTGTCTATGCGCTTATATTCAACCACTGCTGTAGATGTGGAGCGTGCGATTTCACATTCGCAAGGTAACATCGACAGTTTAATGGCTTTATTATCGCCAGCGGCACAACCATATCTTGAACAAATGGCGCAAAAAGCTTATCAGCTGACTCGGCAGCGTTTTGGTGCCAATATTGGATTATATTTGCCGCTTTATTTGTCTAACTTGTGTGCTAATGAGTGTGATTATTGTGGTTTCTCGATGAGTAATAAGCTCAAGCGAAAAACACTGTCTGATGCAGAATTATTAGCTGAGATGAGTATTATTAAGCAGCGAGGTTTTGATTCAATTTTGCTGGTGTCTGGTGAACATGAAACCAAAGTAGGTATTGAGTACTTTAAACATGTTTTACCCATCGTAAAGCAACAATTTAGCTATGTTGCAATTGAAGTACAGCCGTTAACTGAATCAGAGTATCGAACGTTAGTGGAGCTGGGTCTTGATGCCGTGATGGTATATCAAGAAACCTATCAACCTCAAACGTATCGTAAGCACCATACTCGCGGAAAAAAACAAGATTTTTTATATCGTTTAGCAACTCCTGATCGAGTCGCTGCCGCGGGTGTTGATAAAATTGGTTTAGGGGTGTTACTTGGGCTGGATGACTGGCGGTTAGATGCACTAGTGATGGGATATCATCTTGGGTATTTAGAGAAGTATTATTGGCGAACGCGCTATAGTATCTCGTTACCTAGGTTAAGGCCTTGTACTGGTGGGATAACGCCGAAAGTTGAGCTCACCGACGAAGGTTTAGTGCAACTGATTTGTGCATTTAGATTGTTCAATGCGCAGTTAGAAATTAGTTTGTCTACTCGAGAAACTCCTGAGTTCAGAGACAATTTGCTACCACTTGGGGTGACAAATATTAGTGCTGGTAGTTCGACTGAACCAGGAGGTTATCAAAATCCCAATGCGCAGCTGGATCAATTTGAAATCAGTGACGATCGAAGTGTTAGTCAAGTTATTGAAAAAATGCAACGAATTGGTTTGAATCCTGTTTGGAAAGACTGGGAGAGCGCATGGTTTTAGAACTTGGTATTAGTGTTTGATTTTAGCACTTGTTATAACAATGCGCATAACAAGTATCCTATTGCTGTACAAACCGTAAGTCTTGAATGATAATTAAACACTTAATAAAGAACACTTAACGATAATAATATGAACTAAATTCATTTTTATATTGTTTTAGGTTTGATTTTAAAAGGATTGATGACATGCAAGTACCATCAGCAATGACCTCAGGAATACAAGGTTTACAAAGTGCCCAAAACGATTTAGCGCAAGCAACGACAGCTGTTGCTGCTCCAGAGCCAGCAACAGCTGCTCCAATTAAAGCGGAACAAGATACTGTAACCTTAAGTTCTCAAACAACGCAGCCAACAGATAAAGTATCTGCTTTGATTGATGCTGAGCAAGCGGTGACTCAAGCGCAAGCTTCTGCAGAAGTCATTGATGTTACATCTGAAAATGTCGGCACTATTATCGATTTATCCGTTTAATCGATAATTATGAATGTTCAGAGTCAAACCTCTATACAAGCAACAAACCTAACCTCGAGTCAAAGCGTTCGCTCAACTCGAGGTTCGGTTGTAGGTCATGGTGCTAATAGCGTTGCTAATAATTCTGTTACTAATAGCTCTGTACCGGCCGCGAACACACTAACAAGTACCTTCCCAACAAATGGTTCTTTAACAAAGAGCTCTCTAGCAACTGGCTCTCTAGTTAATCGCCCTCTAGCCAATAACTCTGCAACTCATTTTGCCGACATTACATCGGAGACTAATCCAAGTTCAAACATGTCAGTTCAGCAGTCAATGACTCCTGAATCGCTTAACCCATCCGCTTCGCAATTTAATATGAAAAGTGGCGCTATATCAGTGCTGGGCTTATCAGCTGGTGGAACTCAGGAAGAAACTGATAAAGCAATAAATGTTTTTAATCAAGATGTTAAGCTTTCTAAGAATATTGATGAAAATAATTTAGTTGGTAAGCCTGTGTCAGGCTTTGAAGGGATTGGTAATAAAGAAACGGAAGCACAAAATGCTGAGGTTGATGATAATGCTGAAAACAGCGCTGAAAATGAAGCTGAAAACAAAGCACAAACAGAACAAAAACAAGAAGCGGTTAAGCAAGAAGTGGAGCAACAAGTTCAACTTGATGCCCAAGTGATTAAGGAGCTTTCTGCAAGAGACTCTGAAGTTAAAACACATGAACAGGCCCACGCCGCCGTAGGTGGAAGTTTTGCTCACACTCCTCAATATACTTACGAAAAAGGCCCCGACGGTAAACGCTATGCTGTTGAAGGTAAGGTTAATATCGATGTTGGTGTGATTGAAGGTAATGCCCAAGCAACCTATAACAAGATGCAAAAGGTTTATGCAGCAGCCATGGCACCAGTTCAACCTTCAATTGCCGATATTCAAGTGGCTAATGAAGCGGTTCAAAAAATGAATGAAGCGAAAAAAGAATTAACTGCTGAGCGGCAAGAGAAGATAATAAGTAGTGAAGATTCAAAACAAATTAATGATTTAGCTCAACACTTAGAATTGTTTGGTCAGCAAGACTTTACGCCCACTTATCCATTTGACCAAACGAACTATCAAAATAGCGATACTGAAACAACAATCAATAATGCCAACATTAACGTATCGGATTTACAGTCAGAACAAGCATACACACCAATCAATATTGCTGTATAACGTCACCTAAACCTTGCCAAATTTTATTTGTTTAATTTTAATCAAGACTCTGATTTATATCATGTTGAAGTAGTATCAAAGATTCTAGTAGTTTAGATGCAGGCCCTTGTTTATCGCGATTTGGGATCAGTAAAGATAGTTGTATTTTACGACTCTTACTGCCTTTTAACACTAACCGTTTTAGCTCTCCTGATACTATATTATCTTTAACTAAGTAGGCTGGTGCCCAACAAAAACCAATGCCTGTTTTTAGTATATTTATCGCTTCGTGGAAATTTGAAACCGTCCAGCGTTGCTCTGCTTTGAGCCAACCAGTATCAGAGGCTTTATTAATCGCAGTGTCTTTGATTACCACCTGTAAGTATTGCGCAAGAACTTGATCATCAGCAATAACCTTTTGCAAAGCTAAAGGATGATCTGGAGAGCAAACTAGAAATAACTCTGACTCACAAATAGGTTCTGCAATATGACCTTTTGCGGGAATAGCACATATGGCAATATCAGCCGTGCTATTTAAAATTAGCTCATGAGTTCCTGAAATTACCGAATCGATGATAGTGACTCGAGTCCCACGGCTATGGGGTAAAAATGCTTTTAATGCATCGACTAAAAAGTCCATAGGGTAAATAATTTCGCGGGCAATAGTTAAATTGGGTTCCCAACCTTCACCTAAGTTACTGGCTAATTGTTCAAGTTCATCGACTGTTTGTGTTAAATGACGTGAACGGCGCAGTAATACTTCTCCTTGTTCAGTAAGGTAAGCTTTGCGGCCTTTAACTTCGAGTAATTGGATACCTAACTGACTTTGTAGTTTTGCCACTGCATGATTAAGTGATGATTGGCTTTTATTGAGCTGATCTGCTGCTTGTGCGTATCCACCAAAATCAACAACAGATTGAAGGATACGCCATTGTTCTAATGTTGACTTTGCTCTGCTCATATTATTCTCGAATGATATTGTTCTTAACTGTCGATGCAGGAGTTAATTATGGGCGAAGAAACAACACAGTAATGTTAAACAATTTAGCCGCCCCAATTTTTATCAATAAGAAATAGGGCGTATTGATAATTACGCCCTTAGTTTTTGTCAGTTTTTATCAGTTTTTATAGGTGCAACTTGCACAGGTAAGTATTTTTTAGTGGCTTTAATGTCTGCAAGATAAGGGCCTTTGTGAAGTTTTTCTGGCCAGTCTAATAACATCATAGCTAATACATTTCGGTGCTCACCCATTACCATATCAGGGTTACCTCTAGGCGATGGAATGATCTGATATTCTGGTTCAAACGAAGCTGCTATATGGTTTTGGGTTTTTTTAATCACAGGGTGATCACGTAAACCAGTTAAATAAAAGCTGATGCCCACTTCAGAAATAATGTCGTCAGTTGCATCTTTTAGAATACGGTCGATGTTGTTATCAAAGTAATCTAAGATCCATTTAAATTCTTTCGCACTAACTTCTTTTTGGTAATAACCACTTGCGGCGAAAATAAAGTGCGTCATGCCATATAGTTTATTTTGGAACTGTTTTTTGTCTAGTTCACTGTCTTTGTCATTTGGGTAAGCTGCAATAAAGGCTTTTTTGTAATCTTCAACATAGCTTCCAACTTCAAGCTGTTCTGCCCAATAAGCATAATTAATTAGTTGAGCAGCCCAAGATTTAATCATTTTAGGGGCAGTTAATCCTGGTGTTAGATCGTAAGCCTTTAGAGCATCGACCATCTGTTGGTGGCATGGACCATTAAAACCTAACTCATTAATCCGGCTGGCGTACCGTAATAAAATATCGCTATAAAAAATAAACTCAGGGAAAGGTTTTAATGCTTTCTTGCGTGCTTTAGCACGAGGCCCTTTACCCAATACACTGATAGCTTGCTCTGCTTGCTGTTCAATAAATTTAGGTGTATCAATATTGCAAGCAAAGTAATTTTGGCGTTCAGTAATAGTAATTAAATCGATAAGTGCAGCATTAGTGTATTTTTCATCACCTGTCATACGGTACATTCTTAGGCCGTAATGGCCCTGAATACGCGGTGGGAGAGTATACATATTTTGTTCAAGGTTTAGCTGAATCGCACTTCGAACTTGTTGATGTGTTAGCGTTGCTGAGGATGGTTTTGTTTCAGCGAAACTTCCCGTTGAAGCGACCACAAGTGACAAGCCGACGATGCTTGAACCTACAAGGCAAGATAAGGATTTAAATTTGCGAATGGCCAACATTGAAGGCTCTCCTGATGATTGATGATGGATCATTGGGTGGGGTAAGTATAATGATCATTTGCTCATTTAGGGTTAAATTTTCTTCATTAACTACAAAAATATCAAAAACTTGACGTTCTGTTACTGTAGGTTTACTTGCTTCAAAAATGATCCTAACAAGGCTTTGATGCCAGAGAGGTAAATAATAGTCTATCCCCTCATTAGCAATGCCATTAAAGCTAAATGCTAGTTCTTGAGCACCTTGCCACTCTTGATTAAAACTTTGCTCAAACGATATTGCTAGCGGCTGTTGGTTAATATGTTCATTAAGATAGAAGTCCAAAATCACTTTAGAGCGAAAAACACGTAATTGCTGTCGATAATCAATTGCGGCTTGTTCTCGCTCTGATAGGTCTAACTTGAGGTGTTGACGTAAATATTGTGCTAACCAAAGCTGTCCTAGTGAGTGATTGTCTGCCAGACCCTGTTTGTTATTTAAATAAAATTTATTTCCTCGAGCTAAACCTGCGATAGTTTCTGTTACTGCATCGATTAATTGATTGGCTTGCCTTCGGTTAGAGATTTTTTTTACGTAACTGATACTGGCTTGTGCAAATTGATGCCCGATTACGGGGTAACGAATAATGTGTGCAGAAGTTTTCATTGCTGGTGTTACAAACAGTTCGCCGAGTAAACGTTGTTGATGCCACACCCGATAGATTTGGTTTTCGGCAAGTTGATTAATCGTTTTTTCTGATGACAGCTGAGTTTCTTCGCGTTTTTGTTCAAAGCGATCTTGTTGCTGAGTTATTGCAGCTACAGATAAAATTTCAAAACGAATTCCAACCTCTTCTAATTGTTGGAACGCTTGCGCGATTATGTCATTTGCTGAGGTGAAACCTGTGTATTTTTCGTGAGGTAAACTCGCAAGATGTTGCCCAATATTCCACGGTGCAATGTTGATATTGGTAGTGATTTGCTGCAAATAATTAATTAGAGCATCACTATCTAAAAAGTGAGTGTCGAGATGTTGCGCTGCAGTTGGTTGTTTAATTTGCTTGATGATGTCTAACGAGACTGCATTTTTGTATTTGGCTCGCGATTGATAAGCAAGCCAAGCACTTTTTCGACATTGCTCATTTGGTTGTAAAATAAGATATTTAGCAAGGCTAACATCGAGGTTATATTTTGCAGTGGTGTTGACTGAGTTGTTGTTATCATGATTGTCATTATTACGGGTCGTATCTTCCTGAGAATGCTCGAATGCAGGAGATGTTAACTGACATTTTTTGTCGTTAAATACTAATTCGACATGATTATTGCTAAGGTTTCTTCTTATAGTGGCTTGAGCATTATGCAGTTTGGATTTAGAGGTAATGTCTAACTGTCTACTTTGAATTGATTTAAGTTTTGCAGCTAAAGACGAATAGGGTGGCTGTGCTTGTGACAGGTTATCAATGAAATGTTCAAGTGTAGGGTCTTTCAGTAAAACTTGAAGCTCATCGGCTAAATGCAGCTGACACATCAAAATGCTTTCGCGTTGGCTGTTAGCGGCTAAGTCACGATAATAATTTAATCGGTCATTAAAATTGTTGAAACCTAAGGTGAGTTGTTCAAATTGAACAGCCTGTTTAGCAACAGGCTGATTTAAATCTAATTCAACCAGAGACGGCTGATAACGCAGACATTGTTGAATGAAAAGGTTTAGCGGGTTGGCAACTGCCGGAGCAGTTGCCAATAAACTAAAAGTTAGGATTACTACAAAAATGTTTTTTTGCATATGCGACGCGCTCTTCCACTGATAACGTCGGTCCTTTAAGACCTTCTACATGTTTTAGTCTACCTAAAATCCCTTTACCATTAGCTGTTTGAATCGCCAATCCTGGTCTAGCATTCAGCTCTAATAGTAGCGGGCCGCGTACTTTGTCCAATACCATATCAGTGCCCAAATAACCTAACTCACACATTTCATAGGCACTTGATGCAGTATGTAATAGCACATCCCAGTTAGGCACTTGGATTTGTGACAGTTCATAATTGGTATCTGGATGAGTTAACACAGGCTTATCAAATTGAACTGCATATAAGCTTTTACCCGTCGCTATATCCAAGCCAACACCAACAGCACCTTGGTGTAAGTTCGCTTTACCATCAGATGCAGCAGTGGAGCAGCGAAGCATCCCCATGACCGGATAGCCTTTAAATACGATAAGGCGAATGTCTGGTACACCTTCGTAACTAAAGCCATCGAACACAGGATCAAATTCGATTAAGCCTTCGACTAAGCCGACATCAGGAATACCACCAAGTGAAAATAGGCCACTTAAGATATTCGAGACATGACGATATACTTCATTTGGTGTGACTTCATCGCCATTTGGTTTGTAATAACGGCCGTTTTCAACGTGTGTTATGACTAAAATACCTTTACCACCAGAACCTTTAGCCGGCTTAATAACAAAACCTGTTCTGCCCAGTACCATTTGCGGTATTTCATTAATTTTATGTTGTTCTTCAACAACACCGATTAAGTCTGGTACTGCAATATCATTGGCTAAAGCTAATTGCTTAGTAATGAGCTTATCATCGACGCGCTTATAAAATTTACGTTGATTATACTTGCCAATGTAATCGATATTGCGCTTATTCATATTCAAAACGCCGTTTCGGCGTAATTCCCAAGGCCAAGCGTAATTTTTCATTACTTTTCCTCAGCCAAAGGCTTAAAGCGTTTTAGTTCTGTTAGGCGGTAACCAGTGTACTGACCCATTACCAATACCAATGCCAGAATGACTAAATGAATACCTAAGAAGTTAAACACCCAATGTTGGATCCAAGAGTTGCTCATTGCTAAATAAGCTAATGTCGCCACAAATAAGCTACCGCCACCAGACATAAATACTGATTTAGGCCCTTCTTCTTCCCATAAGATAGACATCCGCTCGATGGTCCACGCAAGAATGATCATTGGGAAGAATGTAATAGTTAGTCCTTCGCTCAAACCAAGCTTGTATGAAATTAAAGTAAATAACCCAATAATAAATATCACCACAATAATCACCGCGGATATTCGGGATATGAGCAAGAGATTGAGTTGTGATAAATAGGAACGGATCATTAAGCCAAACGCGACAATGAGTAAGAATCCAATCAAACCTGTCAGTAAGGTAGTTTGAATAAATGCCAGTGCAATAAGCACTGGCATGAAGGTACCTGAAGTTTTAATGCCGATAATAACGCGCAAAAAAACCACGACTAAGACACCGATAGGAATCAACAAAATCCCTTTAAACGTGCTTTGCTCTTCAAGCGGTAATTGATACAGAGAAAAGTCCAGCGAATCTGTATTCATCATCATATCGATTGATGTGGCTAATGCAGAACGCGTTTCTTGTAACATTGAGAAATTGACTTGTGAATTACTACCGCCAATAACGTCAAGTACTGACATACCATTGTGTTGCCATAGTACTAAGTTGTCTGGGCGACCTTGTTTGTTGTTCTCAACATCAAATAAGATCCATTCACCGTCTTGATAAACTTGTACGTACGGATTGAGCTGTTGACGGCGACGTTGATCTTCTAGCATCAAGCCACTAACTTGCTTTGCTGGTACACCTTTAGATTGCAGCATTTGCAAAAATAGTTGAGTACGAGAATTAACTGAAAGTAATAAAGCCAAGTTTTGTGATTGATTGCTGTTGTTAATCACATCCATTAGCTGTTGGGCGTAAGAAATGTTACTGGCACTTCGTTCCCAAACTTGATTAATGATTTGTTCAGCTGCACCGCGCTCGGTCACTTGCCATAAGTATGGTTCTGGGGTCGCAGGCTCTTCATCGGCATCGACTTTAAGTTGACCAGTAGGTACCAGAGTTACGCGATAGTATAAAGACTGACCACCAGAAGCTTCACGAATTGACCAAACAGCTCGTCGATCATCGCCTTCAGATATATTTAAACCATACCCCGCAGATGTTGCGTTTTCGGCCAACACATCAAAGGCTGGGTCTTGAGGTAGTGAAAGTGAGGCTTCAGCAGGTTTATTAATGCCATTAAACATGACTTTAGCTTCAACGGACCAGCTTTGAACTTGCTCGCCTGGAAAAAATGGAACGTTATGTTCAATACTGCGGTAAATACTCGCAGTTATCCCTGAAATGAAAAGTAGGGCAACAAAGATAAAAAACGGCTTACGAGAATGCATTTGAATTCCTATTTAGCTTCTTTAGTCGATTCTGTTTGTGGTTTTTTGCCATGAACGTATATTTGGCCAACATCTACAACAGCAATGTCTTTCATAAATTTACGACCAAGTAATAACGGGAACTCTAAGTGGCTACGATCTGTTAAGTTCAAGTCAGTTTCAGCAGCATACTGACCAATTTTTAAATGTGCGTGGATGACTGGACGGCGGTCATCTGGCATATCCGAGTCTTGTTTGATGCGAACAAAACGCTCAACTTTATGCTCAAAGGTGTTACCAGGCTGATCTGCTCCATTGGTCATGACATCAAATCGTACCCATTGAACACCGTTTCGTTCAAACAACACGATATTTCTAGCATCTAATGAAGAAGACTCTGCACCCGTATCAATACGCGTTTCAAAAGAGGCTTTAAGCTCGTCAACAAATACATGCTCAACTTCGCCTAAAACAATTTTGTCTGAAACAACAGATTCAGGACATTGTGGCGGCTCACTTAATTGAGCGAGAGCAGCCGCATCGTCATTCATTTTTTTGGATTGCTTGGCTAATGCGTCAGTGATTTGTAATTTTAAATCGTTTACTTCAGCGCTTAGGTTTTGCATTTCAGATGAAGAACTTTCACATTGAGCGTTTATCGCATCGATAATCGCTGTTTGTGAAGTGGCAAGATTAGCACTCAGTTCTTCACTTCCAACTGGAGTAACTTTCTCAGTTGATGCACAGCCTGATATTAACGCGGCGGTGACGGATAAAATAATTACCTGCTTTAACATGACAATTCCTGTTTTTATAATCTAAGCTAATCTTTCTAATTTATTGCTTTAATGGGCTATTTTATAGGGTTACAACATCAAACTAGGTCGTGATTTGGTTGGTTTTTTATGGCAATAATAGTTGCACGCTTTGGAGCCGGATAACCTTCGACCGTTAAACTAACATCATTTGGGTCAAGATAATCAACTAATGATTCATTCTTCATCCATTGAGTTGACCTTTGTTCTGCCATTGAGGTGATATCGACATCTACACAGCGAATATCGGTGAAATCGCATTTTTTCAACCATAACATGAGCGCGTCTACTGATGGCAAGAACCAAACATTGTTCATTTTTCCATAGCGATCTTCAGGCACTAGAACCGCATTTTCGTCACCATCTATGACCAAGGTTTCTAATACAAGTTCGCCGCCCATTCTAAGTTGGTCACGTAATTGTAGAATATGATCAATAGGGGAGCGTCGATGATATAGCACGCCCATTGAAAACACAGTGTCGAATGCATCTAATGGCGGTAACTCTTCAATACCCAAAGGCAATAAATGCACCGGTTGCTCATTACCTGCTAAACGTTTAACCGCTTCAAATTGGCATAAAAATAATGGTGAAGGGTCAATACCTACAACACGTTTTGCGCCAGCACCTAGCATTCGCCACATATGATAGCCACTGCCACAACCCACATCTAATACAGTGCGGTTGTCCAGAGGTGAAATGTGTTCTTTTACACGGTCCCACTTCCAATCACTGCGCCACTCTGTATCAATTTCAATACCATGGATATAAAAAGGGCCTTTACGCCAAGGTTGGAATAACCCTAATAGGTTTTGTAACTTTTCAGTTTGACCAGCGGTTAGCTGACTTCCGTCACCAATTTTCACACCATTAAACAAGTCAATATGGGTCGGAGCTGGGTAATGCAGTTTATTAAGTACTTTTTCCCATTTTGGCAAGTTGCCATGTTTGTGCTCTCTTTGCCATTTCCCAAGAATTGCAGGAAGTTCTTCAAGCCAATGTTGTAAGCTAGAGTCGGCAATTTGTTGGTAAAAGGAACTAAAACTAATCACTTGATGGCCACCATTGATGCAAAATTAAAACATTGAAACCACACTGTTGAATGGCTAAAACCATTGTCAGTGAAGCGTTGTTGGTGCATGGATAAACTATCTGGACGCATAACATTTTCAAGTGCACTGCGTTTTTGGCTAATCTCTAATTCGCTGTATCCATTTGCGCGTTTGAAATCTAAATGCTGTTCATCTAATAAGGTCTGAATCACATTGTCTTCAAACCGTAATTTTTCTGATATCACTAATATGCCGCCAGGGAGTAAACCTTGATAAATCTTAGCAATCAATTCGTCTCTATCGGTTACGGGAAGAAATTGTAGCGTGAAATTAAGCACGACCATTGAGGCATTGGTAATGTCGATATCACGAATGTCACCACAAATTAGTTCTACTTCCGTATCGCTGACATAGGCAGATAAATTCTCTTGGCAACGAGATACCATTGACTCACTATTATCGACAGCAATAATTCTGCATTGACGCTGCTCTATTTGACGACGAATGCTTAGTGTTGCTGAGCCTAAAGAGCTACCTAAGTCGTAAACATTAGATTTAGGTGTAACATAGCGGTCAGCGAAATCACCAATAGTATTAATGATTTGGGTGTAACCTGGCACCGACCGTCTAATCATGTCATTAAATACACCAGCAACACGATTATCGAACTGAAAATCGGATATTTTGTCAGTTGCTGCTGCGTATATTGTATCTAGTTGAGAGTTCATCTGAGGTAACTTGAAAAAATAATAGCTTCATTTTAGCCAATCCTAGCAAATAGCAGCAAGTATCCTATTGGTATTTTTTGTTTTATTTTGTTTATTTACTTAAATTAGGGTAAAAATTTAATCTAGTTGGTTAAATGGCCGATATAAATCGGTATGATAAACAAAAAATTAAAATCATTTACAAACAAACCTATGTCCAGTTAACAAAGTGACAACTGTTTAAAGGTGTGTAGTTAAGAACAAATTAAACAAATAACGACTAATAGAATGATTTTTCATTCAAAACTTAGCACAAAGGAACGGGCTTGAAGTTAATTAGCACTATTTTTACTTATTTACTGTTTATTTTGATGACGTTGCCTGTGGTGGCAGATGAGATCAATACAATAACCACTGTATCATCGATGCCCCAATCGATGACTATTTCAATGAGTGAGGATGCTTATCCTTATCAATTTGTTGATGACAATGGTAATGCTGCAGGAGTAATGGTTGATATATGGCGTGAATGGTCCTCTGTAACAGGCATTAAAGTGCATTTTAAACCTATGCAGTGGAAAGAATCTTTACAAAAATTAGCTGATAGTGATGTCGACATTCATATTGGAATGGCGATTACCGACGAAAGACAACAACAATTTTCATATGGCGAAAAAGTTTCCTCACTTAATTCTTATTTATATCTTCATAAAGACATCGCAGACAAAAAAAATGTTGAGGATATTAGGCCATTTAAAATTGGCATTATTGAAGGTACGTCCCACAAAGATGACTTACTGGCAATAGAACCCAGCCTGACATTCAAAAACTTTAAAACTAAAAAAGCTTTATATGATGCAGTTGTTGCTGGAGAGCTGTACGCATTCGCGACGATTCAAGGTTATAACCAAGGAATTCCGATTAACTTCGAGTTAGCTAATAACTTTCATATATCATCACGAATTTTGATCAATGAAATAGATTTAGCACCCGCCGTATTAATCTCCAATAAATCTTGGTTGCCGTTGATTAATGAAGGCTTCAAACAAATCTCCACGAGTCATATTGATGAAGTTGAAAAACGTTGGTTTGGATATCGCCGTGAATCAAACGGCATACTTATCGCTATGCAAATGAAAGTCGAGCCTTTTGTTGATATTGGTTTAGATGGCTTCCCACATGGATTATTTGTCGATTTATGGCACCTTTGGTCTGAGAAAACAGGAATCGCAATTGACTTTATACCCAGTGATATGAATGGCAGTATTGAGCTTATTAAAGATGGCCATGCTGATGTGCATATTGGATACCCTGAAAGTGATGAAATTAATACAGGACTTAATCGAGCGAATCATTTCTATTCAGTTAAAAGTCGCTTTTTTAGCTATAACAAAGAAATTAAAGACATCAGCGAACTTGATGGTCAACGTATAGGTTTATTCGCAACATCACCATACATTATCGAATTAAGAAAAGTCCTTCCTAACGCGCAAATTCGATATTACGAATCTGTTGAGCAATTGATTAAGGCAAGTCGTGATGGCGACATTGCTGGTTTTGTTGCATCCAGTGCCTATACAGCACATTACTTGTTGCATCACAAGTCTTGGTCCGACTTCTACCAATTTAATGACTTAGATTTCAATACCCAAATCTATAACCTGACAAGGGTTGAAGACGCTGAACTGGCTGAACGTATTGCAAATGGTTTTAAATTAATCAGTGACTTTGAAATGGCTAAACTTGAACAGAAGTGGTTATTAAATAAGGCTGATAGAACATTCTCTATAGTAGATAAGCAAATTTACATCAGTAATAAAGAGAAGAAATACATAGATTCTTTAGGTGCGATCAAGTTGGGTTACTTAACACAATGGGCGCCAATGGAATATCAAAATGAATTAGGTGAGTTTTCTGGCATTAATAAAGAAGTCATCGAAATAATCACTGACCAATTAGATATTGATATCATCCCTGTTGCTTATCAGAACTGGGACAGGCTCAATAAAGATTTAAAAAACGGTAGTATTCATTTAGTAGGCAGCATGGCGAAGAATAAAAATCGCGAACCTGCACTCGAGTTTACAGAAGGTTATTGGCCATCACCGTGGGCGATTGCCACTAGTTTAACTCAACAACCGTTATTTAATTTAAGCCAGTATAATGGTAAACGGATTGCAGTGGTTAAGGGTTATAACTTAATAAATCTGTTGCAACAACAATTCCCTGGGCTTGAAATTGTTCTAGTTGACAGCACACAACACGGATTAAAAGCCGTTTCATCTGGTAATGTTGATTTGTTCATTGAACAAGTCGTCACGCTTGCCTATGCATTAAATGAAGGTGAGTTTCCTGATTTGAAAATGGCATTAGTGGCTGATTTAACTGAACAAAGAAGTCATATTGGGGTTTATCCAAAACTAAAAGAGTTAATTCCATTACTTAATCGAGCAATCGAAACTATCGATGAGACGAAACAGCAACAAATGTACCAAAAATGGGTTGCAGTTGACCTACGTTCAGAAGCTGATAAATATCAAAAATGGTTCAACATTGTTTTACTTGGTCTACTGGTTATTAGCGTGATTACCTTTGCGGTCTTTTTAGCTAACAAACGTCTTAAATTAGAAATAGCACTTAGAAAAAATGCAGAGCAAAAAATTAAATTTGTTGCAGAGCATGATCCAGTTACTCAATTACCAAACCGTGGTTTACTGGATGACAGATTGGCGTGTGCAGTCAAGGCCCATGAACGTGAACAAGTTAAATTTGCTCTATTGTTTATTGATTTAGATAAATTTAAAAATGTAAACGATCAATACGGACATCATATCGGTGATAGTTTGCTGATACACATAGCTTCGGCATTAAAGTCGGTTGTACGTAAATCTGATACGGTTTCGCGTTTTGGTGGTGATGAGTTTGTTATCTTGCTAAATAAAGTCGAAAGCGCTGAGTGCGCAGCTAAAGTTGCTGACAATATCATCAAGGTCTTATCTGATCCTTTTTTAGTCGATGGAATCACTTTAACCGCATCAGCTAGTATAGGCATTGCCGTGTACCCTGATGATGGAGATGACGCTATTGCTTTACTGCAAACTGCAGATAAGAAAATGTATAAGGTCAAAAAGCAAGGCGGTGATAAGCACAGCTTTTAACTAACTAATGGGTTTTAAGCAGTTAAATACAATAAATCATAGTATTTGCTGTTTTTTTACTCGGTTACAAAGGGAACTTTCCCTAAAGTCTGTTCAATTGCAGTAAACTAATTGATACTTCCATGCAAAAATGTAGCACACGTTTAATAATCACGTTTTTGACGTATTATAAGTGCTATAGTTGCCTGCATTATTTTAATATAATGCCAAAATAAATTGTTTTTTAGACACCTATTTCCGAACAAAGGGTAGAGTTAAATGCGCAGTCATTATTGTGGAGACGTTAATAAGTCTCATCTTGGTCAAGAAGTCACCTTAGTCGGTTGGGTTAACCGTAGCCGCGATTTAGGTGGTGTTATATTTTTAGATCTTCGTGACAGAGAAGGGATTGTTCAAGTTGTTTACGATCCAGACTTGGAAGACGTTTTCAAAATAGCGAGCAGCTTACGTGGTGAGTTCTGCGTACAAGTTAAAGGTTTAGTACGTGCAAGACCTGACAGTCAAATCAATGCACAAATGAAAACTGGCGAAATTGAAGTATTAGGCCAAGGCCTAACCATTATCAATGCTTCTGCGCCACTGCCTTTAAGCATGGACAATCATCAAAACAACAGTGAAGAGCAGCGGTTAAAATATCGCTACCTTGACTTACGTCGTCCTGAAATGGCTGACCGTTTAGTATTCCGCTCGAAAGTTACTAGCGCTGTGCGTCGTTTCTTAGACGATAGTGGGTTCTTAGATATCGAAACACCTATTTTGACTAAAGCGACTCCAGAAGGTGCTCGTGATTATTTAGTACCAAGTCGTACTTATAAAGGTCAATTCTTTGCTTTGCCACAATCTCCACAGCTGTTTAAACAGTTATTGATGATGTCTGGTTTTGATCGCTATTACCAAATCGTTAAATGTTTCCGTGATGAAGATTTGCGTGCAGATCGCCAACCAGAATTTACTCAAATTGATATCGAAACTTCTTTCATGTCTGCTGAGCAGGTAATGGAAAAAACTGAGACTATGGTTCGTGGCTTGTTCAGCGATTTAATGAATGTTGAATTAGGCGAGTTTCCTCGTATGTCATATGCAGAAGCGATGGCGCGTTATGGTTCAGACAAACCTGATTTACGTAATCCACTTGAGTTAGTGGACGTTGCGGATTTGGTGAAAGATGTTGAATTTGCAGTATTTAGTAGTCCTGCTAACGATGAAGAAGGTCGTGTTGCTGCGCTTCGTATCCCAACAGGTGCATCACTGTCTCGTAAGCAAATTGATAACTACACTAAGTACGCTGGCATATACGGCGCTAAAGGCTTAGCGTGGATGAAGATTAATGATTTAAGTGCAGGTATTGAAGGAATTCAATCTCCAGTACTTAAATTCTTAAACGAAGATATCGTTAATCAAATTGTTGCACGTACTAATGCACAAACTGGTGACATCATCTTATTTGGCGCTGACAAAGCAAATGTCGTTGCTGAAGCGATGGGAGCATTGCGTCTAAAAGCTGGTGAAGATTTCGAATTACTTGAAGGTGAGTGGCGCCCAATGTGGGTCGTAGACTTCCCAATGTTTGAGAAAATCAACGGTGGATACCACGCAGTTCATCATCCATTTACGGCTCCTCGTGGTGTAACCGCTAAAGAACTTGAAGCAAATCCTGGTGCGGCAATCTCAGATGCTTACGACATGGTATTAAACGGCTGTGAGTTAGGTGGTGGTTCTGTTCGTATCCATAATGCCGATATGCAAAGTGCTGTATTCCGTATTCTTGGTATTGATGATAAAGAAGCAAATGAGAAGTTTGGCTTCTTATTAGAAGCATTACGTTACGGTACACCGCCACACGCAGGTTTAGCATTCGGTTTAGACCGTATTATCATGTTGATGACAGGTGCTAGCTCTATTCGTGATGTGATGGCATTCCCGAAAACGACGACGGCAGCTTGTCCATTAACGAATGCACCAGGTTTTGCTAACCCTCAACAATTAGTTGATTTGGGGATTAGCGTTATTGAGCAAGAAAAGCCTGCCGCTGACGAGTAATGTTAATTAGTCAACTTACAAACTTAATTGGTTTGTACATTAAGCGTTAATCCACAAACCGAGGCTTTTGCCTCGGTCTGTTTTTATGTAGCCTAAAAAACTGAAATACATATCCAAGGAGTTGCCATGGCTGGCCACAGTAAATGGGACAACATTAAACATCGTAAAGCTGCTCAAGATGCAAAACGAGGTAAGCTATTCAGTAAATTTATTCGCGAGCTAACGGTTTCTGCCCGTGAAGGTGGTTCAGACCCTGATGCAAATCCACGTTTACGTGCCGCAATTGATAAAGCATTATCAAATAACATGACCCGCGACACGGTAGAACGTGCTGTTAAACGCGGCGCTGGTGAGCTTGATGGCCAGCAATTAGACACCATTATTTATGAAGGTTATGGCCCAGGCGGAACCGCGGTGATGGTTGAAACCATGACAGATAATAAAAACCGTACCGTATCAGGTGTACGTAATGCTTTCAGTAAGTCAGGTGGCAATTTAGGTACAGATGGCTCAGTGGCTTATATGTTCACCAAATCGGGTGTAATTTCTTACAATGCTGACGTTGATGAAGACGAACTAATGGATGCTGCGCTTGAAGCGGGCGCAGAAGATGTTATTACTCATGAAAATGGCGCATTTGATGTGTTTACCACACCAGATGCTTTCGGTACTGTAAAAGATGCACTGGATGCCGGCGGTTTTGAAGCAATAAATGCAGAAGTTACTATGATTGCAGGCACTAAAGCAGAGTTAGATGCCGATACTGCTGCTAAGTTTATGCGTTTGATTGATAACCTTGAAGATCATGATGATGTTCAAGAAGTTTATCATAATGCTGAAATTTCAGATGAAGTGATGGAAAGCCTTGAATAATTGTTCCAAGGAAGCGTAAATCGATGACGATCATTTTGGGGATTGACCCAGGTTCGCGGATCACAGGTTATGGTGTTATTCAATGTCAAGGTAGACAACAAAGATACCTTGGAAGTGGCTGTATACGCACGTCAGCAGATGATTTACCTACTAGATTGAAACAGGTTTTTGATGGCGTTACTGAAATCATCAAGCAGTATCAACCTGACCAATTTGCCATTGAACGGGTTTTTATGGCAAAAAATGCGGATTCTGCGCTTAAATTAGGGCAAGCGAGAGGCGTAGCAATCGTTGCTGCGATGAATGCGGGGTTACCTGTAGCTGAATATAGTGCAACCCAAATCAAAAGCGCAGTAGTTGGTACAGGTCGCGCGCAGAAAACCCAAGTTCAGCATATGATCCAACAAATATTTAAATTACCAGCAGCACCGCAAGCCGATGCTGCCGATGCTTTAGGTGTCGCAGTTTGTCATAATCATACTTTCCAAAGTTTAATTGCGATGGGCGGAAAAGCCCAAAGCCGCACATATGGACGATATAAATGATAGGAAGATTAAGCGGGTTGGTTGTTGAAAAACAAGCACCTGAAATTGTTTTAGATGTAAACGGTGTTGGTTACGAGCTACAAGTGCCTATGACCAGTTTTTATGAGCTCCCAGAACTCAATCAATCAGCAATGCTCTATACCCACTTTGTGGTGCGTGAGGATGCGCAGCTACTTTATGGGTTTATCACCAAGCAAGAACGAGCACTGTTTCGTCTTCTAATCAAAACTAACGGTGTGGGCCCTAAACTTGCGTTAACCATTTTATCGGGTATGACTGCCAGCGAGTTTGTGAATTGTGTCGAGCGTGATGACATAGTGACTCTCGTCAAATTGCCTGGCGTTGGTAAAAAAACTGCTGAGCGCTTAGTCGTTGAAATGCGTGATAAGTTGAAAAGTTTACTAGAAGCCTCAGTAGGTTCTGAGCGTGAGTTTGCTCTACAAAGTAATTATAAGCCGGCTGCTGTTGAAAATAACGCAGAAGAAGACGCCATTGCTGCGTTAATTGCATTAGGTTATAAACCTGCTCAAGCAAGTAAAGCTGTTTTAAGTGCTTATAGCGAAGGAATGACAAGTGAGGTGTTAATTAAAGCCTCATTGAAGTCGATGTTATAAAGAGGCCACAATGATAGAAGCGGATCGTTTAATCCAACCACAAGAATTTGAACAAGAAGTTCATATTGATAGAGCCATGCGCCCTAAAATGTTGGAGGATTATACTGGGCAGGATGATACTCGTGCTCAGTTGAAGGTGTTTATTGAGGCAGCGCTAAAGCGTGAAGAAGCACTCGATCATATGCTAATTTTTGGCCCTCCAGGACTCGGTAAAACAACATTAGCCATGATTGTGGCTAATGAAATGGGCGTAAACATTAAATCCACATCTGGGCCCGTACTTGAAAAAGCAGGGGATTTAGCAGCGTTATTAACGAACCTTGAACACGGTGATGTACTTTTTATTGATGAAATTCATCGACTGAGTCCTGTGGTTGAAGAGATTCTTTATCCTGCTATGGAAGATTACCAGTTAGATATCATGATTGGTGAAGGGCCTGCAGCGCGTTCTATTAAGCTCGACTTGCCGCCATTCTCTTTGATTGGTGCTACCACTCGCGCTGGTGCGTTAACATCACCACTACGAGCAAGATTTGGTATACCTCTGCGCTTAGAGTTTTATAACGTCAAAGACCTTTGCACTATTGTCAAACGCTCAGCTAAAGTGATGGAATTACCTATTGATGAAGCAGGAGCGTTTGAAATTGCAAAACGTTCGCGAGGCACTCCAAGAATAGCCAACCGTCTTCTTAGACGTGTTCGAGATTACGCTGAAGTGAAGCATGATGGCTTTGTGACCGAAGACGTCGCACAAAAGGCATTGGATTTATTAGATGTCGACCTAGAAGGTTTTGATTACTTAGATAGAAAACTGTTACTGGCGATTATTGATAAATTTATGGGCGGGCCAGTTGGGTTAGATAACTTAGCTGCTGCCATTGGTGAGGATAGAGAAACTATTGAAGATGTTTTAGAGCCTTTTCTAATTCAACAAGGGTTTATACAGCGCACTCCAAGAGGGCGTATTGCAACAGATAGGGCCTATCAACACTTTGATATTATGAAACCCGCAGAATAAATTGTTAATGATATGAATAAGGAAAGCATAGTCTTTCCTTTTTTATTGCCTAAATAAAATGAATAACTATTCAAAGTAAGGTTAACCAGAATATTAACATTTCAGTCTAATTAATCTTTATTAAGAAAGTTCCTAAAAAAGGTCAGATGTTAGTATTTTGTAATCGAGAGCTTACTTGTTCAAGCTATGTGAAAATTTATTGGTTAATGTGCTTTATAAAGCCAGGCAAATAAAACAACTACCGTAAAATAATCACCGTTCATTGTTGCTATTTTAATTGACCAATTAAACATCAATAAAGCCCAAATCACTCTGTCTCAGTGCAGGCCTAGGTTTCAGTGTTTCAAATGGTGAAAAGCTTAAAACCTGAATCAAAACTGAAGAAATTTGAATTAACATCATCAAGGTTCAATATATTTGTGTGATCTGTATCACACTTTTAGCTTTGGGTAAGTTTTAAAAATGTTATTTGTGACCTAGATAATAATTCTGCTTTAAAGGTGTTTCTCTAGTTTATTCAACTGAAATACTAAAGTAATAATGTTTTGAGATACACGTCACTTAATTTGCTTTACAAACCTACCGCATAGTTATTAACAAAAAACGACTCAAAAGTTACAAGTTAGTGGTTTGACGAAATATCTCTGGTTATTCAGTATCTAGTCCAACGCAAATTTAAATACTTATTTAATTGCGTAAACAGAATAAGAAAAGATATCACCAGGGAGCAACAAATGATTAAAAGATCTAAAATATCAAACAGCATAAATGTGGCGTTATTAGCCTCAGTTTCTGCTGCTTCAGCTGTTTCAGTAAGTGCTTATGCTGAAGAAGAATCTGCAAATGTAGAAAGAATTGCAGTTACAGGCTCCCGTATTCAACGTCAAGACATGGAAACTGCTTCGCCAGTGACTGTTATTGATGCTGCTGCGATTCGTTCAGAAGGTTTTACAACGGTAGATGAATTACTACAAGCTCAAACATCTATGGCTGGTGCTGCAGTTGGTTCAAGTACCAACAACGGTTCTGACGGTGTGGCTCAGGTTGACCTTCGTGGTATGGGTTCACAACGTACATTAGTATTGCTTAACGGCCGTCGTATGGTTAACTCCGGCTCTGGTGCTGATAGTGCTGTGGATTTAAACGCTATCCCAGTTGCAATGATTGCACGAGTAGAAATTCTAAAAGATGGCGCTTCAGCAGTATATGGTTCGGATGCGATTGCTGGTGTTGTGAACATTATCACTAAGAAAGACTTTGAAGGTTTCCAAGTAGACGTTCAAGGCGGCATGACTGATAAGAGCGACGGTGAAAACGGCGAAATCAGTGCTCTATATGGTTTTAACACTGAACGTGGTAACTACACCATTGGTGCAGCTTACTCTGAACGTAAAGGTGTTGTGCAATCAGACCGTGACTGGACAACTCCAGGTGATAGCTCATTCATCCCAGATGGTTCTTTAGGCGGAATGGTTAAAGATGAAAATGGTAACTGGGTAGAGCGCGGTGAAGGATATGACTACACTCAAGATAGTTTTTATCAAACGCCAAGTAAGCGTTACAGTTTATTCGCTAATATGACCCAAGAGCTGGGCAATGACTTAATCCTTACAGGTGATATTCTTTATACCAAACGTAAGTCTAATCAGCAATTAGCACCACAACCTGCCAACTTAACTCTTGATGTATGTGAAGCAGGTGATGATCCAGCAACATGTTTCGAACTTGATCAAAATATGATTGATGCAGGTATCACTGCAGATGATAAAGGCCAAGTTAATTACAGAAAACGTATGAATGACGTCGGCCCACGTGTTTATACTCAAGATACTGACACTCTACGTGTATCTGCTGGTTTAGCTGGTTATGTTGATGTTAATACTGGTATGGATTGGGATATTTCATACACTTACGGTAAAAACAAAGCTAAAACAGCCGTTGAAAACTCGATTAATGCATCAATCATGACAGATGCAATTTATGCAGATCAAGATCCTTGGTTAACTGGTCAGCCTATGACTGACCAAGCGTTACTAGATAGCGTTGCTTACACTGAAGAGGCTGATGGCGGCAACGAACAACATGTTTTCTCAGCAGGTCTAACTGGTGAATTGTTTGACTTAGATGCTGGTGCAGTTGCTTTTGCAATCGGTGCTGAATACCGTTACGAAAGTGGTTACTACAATCCAGACCCAATTGTTGTTGCCGGCGATAGTACAGCCGCACAGCAGGATCCAACGGATGGTGATTACAGCGTTATCTCTATTTTCCAAGAAGTGAGTGTACCGTTTACTGAAAAACTAACCGGTGAATTCGCATTACGTTTTGATGATTACTCTACATTCGGTAATGCATCAACTTGGAAAATTGGTTTAACGTACGAAGCAACAGATGACTTAATGATTCGAACTGTAGCTGCGACTGGTTTCCGTGCACCAAGTGTTAGTGAGCTATACGGTGGTAATTCAGGTTCATTCGATTACTTAAATGATCCTTGGGGTAATGAGCAAGATCCACAAATCTTGGTTAACTACACATCTGACGAAGATCTACAACCAGAAGAGTCAGAGTCTTACACGGCTGGTTTAGTTTACTCACCTAGCTACGTAGATGGAATGTCGTTAACTCTTGATTACTGGCGCTTTAAAGTTAAAAACGCAATTACACGTCTAGATACTCAAGCAGGTCTTGATGCATGTTATGGTGGCGACCAAGCAACTTGTGAATTATTTAATATCGGACCGAATGGCGATTTATCTAACCTAACAAACTCGTTAACTAACGTAGGTTACCAAGATACAAGCGGTATTGATTTCAACTTAGCTTATACTTTCGATGCGCTTAACTTAGATTGGACTATCAGCAACGATACGACTTACTTGTTGAACTTTGAACAAGATGGCATTGACTACACTAATACTATCGACGGTAACTTCGGCGCGTACGCCCAAGTTCGTAACAACTTTAGTATTAAAGCAGGTCAAGACGATTGGAGTGTAATGTACTTCAACCGTTATATCGGTGAAATGGATGACTTAAGTGCTGGCAATAAAGTAGATTCAATTCTTTATCACAACGTTTCAGCTAGTTACTTTATCAATGATAGCTGGATGCTAAGTGCTGGTGTTAAGAACTTAACTGATGAAGAGCCATCAAGAGTTTCTAACGGTAGTGACGGTGGTACAGTACCAGAAGTTTACGACACAATCGGTCGTACTTACTTTGCTGGTGTAACAATGAAGTTCTAATCGAGCTTTAGAGCAAAAAAGCCAGCGTATGCTGGCTTTTTTATTGTGTTTTATTCATTAAAAGCTAATTAACCTAAGCCTTCGCTCATGGCTTTCTTTTGGATTAGTTCGATTTTATAGCCGTCAGGATCTTCAACAAAAGCGATTTCAGTACTACCGCCAGCAACAGGGCCAGGTGCGCGTGTAACTTTACCGCCAGCAGCGGCAATGGCATCACAACGCTGATAAATATCTTCTTCACCAATAGCAAGGTGACCAAAGCCATTACCTAAATCATAGCTATCAGTGCCCCAATTATAAGTTAATTCGATCACAGCTTGACCTGTAGACTCTTCGCCAAAGCCAACAAAGGCTAGGGTATATTTATATTCTGCATTCTCAGATTTTCTGAGTAATTTCATTCCCATCACTTGAGTATAAAACTCAATGCTGCGGTCAAGGTTTCCAACACGGATCATTGTATGAAGTAATTGCGACATAAGGTGCTCTTTAATTATTACTAGGGTAATTTTTGTTAGCATAGCAAATTTCTATTACAGTTAAAAAATTGATTTTAACTAGAAAAATTTTGGTTTCAGTTCACATAATTGTGGCTTAACACTGGGAAAATTATCGATACTCGCTAAAATTAAATTATATTCATTTGGAGACTATAACAATGACAACAGAATTAAAAATGGCTCTTGGTACCTCAGTCGTGATCGCAATTTGTTTCAGTGCTTTTTTTGTATCTTTGTTTTAATAACGTTGACCAAATAGCCATAAAAAAACCGCTTAAGGCGGTTTTTTTGTGTCTTAATTTTAGTCATTAAAAGCTGCCAGATCTATAATCAAAACTGTTATTTTGACCAAGTTACTTCAGCTAATTGATTGGTAGTCGTTTGATGAATAATTAAGCCGTTATTACCCATTCTCATATGTCTAATTAGCCCTGAATAAACGCCTTCTTTACTTGGAATTTGCCAGCTCTGCATCTTCTGTGTTTTTAAATCAAATCTCACTAAGGTTTCTGGTCTTTTAGCTGACTCATTAAACCAAATTGCGCCGTCAGCATATTCGATAGCATAAGGATGGCTTTCCTTTCCACTTGGAGTATTCCACTCCGAAACTTCGCCTGTTTTTGTATTGTACTTACCTAATTTACCCATGCCAGAATTTACATAATACACCATGTCATCAGATGTAATGGCGAGACGGCGAGTATGAGTTTCCTTTCCTGGTAGCGTAATTTCATCTAATGCCATTGTTTGTTTATTAACTTTAATGAGACAGTTAGAGCCATTGCATGACACCCAAGGTGTGCCATTTGAGTCCAGTTTAATCCCATAGGGGCGAGAGTTTGGCGTGGGTAAAGAGACTAATTGAATATCACCAGTGCTTGGGTCTAACTTACCTATCATATTACTGTGTTGTAATGTAAACCAAAATAAACCTTTGTTATCGAACACACCAGTGTGAGGATCTCGCGCATTTTTATCTGGCATCTTGAACACTTTGAATGTTTCAGTGTTCAGATCTAAATAACCAACTGTTCCGTTCTTATTACCCAAAAACCATGGTCTGAGATCTTTATCTAACGAGACACTGTGAGGGTAGGTACCATCTGGTAGCGTATACTCTTTCAAATCGCCGCTTATTGGATCAAGTCGACCTAGAATATTACCCCATTGTCCTACCCACCATATAATCCCATCTTTGCCTTGAACAGGATCTCGCGCTCTTTGACCCAATGTAGGAACCTGCCAGTATTTAAACTGCAGCTTTATATCGCCTTCAATGACCTTTGATGCACGTTTATCGTTGATAGGGTATTTTTCAGCGAGATATTCACTAATTTGATTTAATTTTTTGTTTGAAGCATCAACATCGACCATGTAACTAACAAGAGAATTCCAATCTTGTTTACTGTAACCAGAACTTCGCTCAAGATTACTCACCCTGTGGCAAGTCGAACAAAGTTGATTAACCGTATTCTCAATCTCATTACTGATCACTGACTTAGGGGATAATGCTAAAATTAATAATGACCCAATAGTTGGTAGGTTGCTTTTTGATAGTTTGAGAAGTGTCATTAGTTAACCTCAGTGTTCGGTTAATGCCATTTAAAGTTGGTATTTAGTTTGAAATAATTACAGTTTTAGTTAATTGCTGCCTAAATAAACAATAACTAATTTACACACGAAGTTTTGTAATTGGTCAAGTTTTATTGAAGATAGACGAAAGATTTTTATTTAGGAGGGTTTAGCTAACGAGGGGTAAACGCCTCTGAAGACTACTGGGAGTAGCTGCTGATTCAAAGGCGCTTTTATGGTACAAATTATGTTCGATATAAAACTAGTCTATTTTATCCTTAAACTCGCACAAGTCTTCAATGATGCAGCTGCCACAACGCGGTTTTCGAGCAATACAGGTATAGCGACCATGTAAGATAAACCAATGGTGTACATCTACTTTAAATTCAGCAGGTGTCACTTTAAGCATTTTTTCTTCAACTTGATCGACATTTTTACCTATTGCAAACTTAGTCCGGTTTGCCATTCTGAAAATATGGGTATCGACTGCAATAGTTGGCCAGCCAAACGCGGTATTTAATACCACATTTGCGGTTTTGCGACCAACTCCGGGTAATGCTTCTAATGCTTCTCTATTTTCTGGGACTTCGCCATCATGAAGGTTAATCAGCATTTCACAGGCTTTAATAACGTTAATGGCTTTGTTGTTATATAAACCTATGGTTTTAATGTAGGTTTTAAGTCCTTCAACACCTAAATCAAATATCTGTTGAGGTGTATTGGCTACAGGAAACAACTTGTCGGTCGCTTTGTTAACACTGACATCGGTTGCTTGTGCTGATAGTGTCACTGCAACGAGTAGCTCGAACGGCGATGCAAAGTTAAGTTCTGTTTCCGGCTTAGGGTTATTATCCCTAAGCCTTGTCAGCATTTCATAGCGTTTTTGTTTATTCATTTTATTTATTCGTTATTTTTTAAATTAATTAAACATTAGCTAACTTTGGTGATCCTAGCGCGGGCAATAGTTTCTACCGCTTGCTGAGGTTTACGTTGTTCAATTTTTGTATCGATTACATTCTTAAGCGCAATAAGTAACCCCATCGCTATAAATGCGCCTGGGGGTAACATGGCGAGTAAGAAGGGGGTGTCGACATTGAATACTTGAATCGTTAGCGAACTTGCCCAATCACCGAGTAACAACTCGGCGCCATCAAATAATGTGCCTTGACCCAGTAATTCACGCATACCGCCTAAAACAACTAGAACAGCAGTAAAACCGATACCCATCATTAAGCCGTCATAGGCAGCGCTGGTGACATTATTGCGAGATGCAAATGCTTCAGCTCGGCCAATAATGACGCAGTTAGTCACGATAAGTGGCAAAAAGATACCTAATGATAAATATAGTCCGTAAGCATAGGCGTTAATGAGTAATTGTACGCACGTCACTAGGGCTGCAATGATCATGACAAAAACGGGAATTCGAATTTCTTTTGGTACAAATTCACGTACTAAAGAAACCAATACATTGGAACCAACTAAGACAATTAAGGTCGCCAAACCTAAACCTAAGGCATTAGTTACTGTTGCGGTTACGGCAAGAAGTGGGCACAAACCAAGGAGTTGTACTAAGCCAGGGTTATTTTTCCAAAGTCCTTGCCATGCAATTTCGCGATAATTAGTCATGTTCACGTCCACAATGGTTAACGGTGTTATAAAGCGTTTCACGGTTTTGGCTGACAAAAGTAAGCGCTTTATTAATCGCTTTAACATAGGCGCGTGGGGTGATGGTTGCACCTGTAAACTGATCGATATCTCCACCGTCTTTTTTTACGGCGAAAGGTTTAGCGTCTACATCAATTAGTAATCCGCTAAAACCTAATACCCAATCTGATTTGCGTAATTCAATTTTATCACCCAAGCCCGGTGTTTCTTGATGGGTTAACGTTCTCACACCCAATAACTCATTATCATTATTGACACCCAAAATAATTTTTATATCGCCGTTGTATCCATCTGGTGCAATCGCTTCAATCGCAATAGCAACAGGTTGTTGCTGCATTTTTGCAATATATACAGGTAGGGCTTCATCTGTACCCAAAAACTCTTTATTGGTGACAAGAATGCAGTCTTCGGTTAATTCATTATCATGCAAATCAGTGGGAATGATTTGTTCTAATACTCCTGCGAGTTGCTTTCGTTGTTGCTCGATAATGCGTTCTTGCGTAAAAAAGTTCACTGAAGCGACCAAGCCAGTGCAACACAGTGCAAACAGGGCGAGAATGAGGCCGTTTCTAGTAATAATATTGAACATGTTTAATCCTGTTTGAAACCAATACTTTTGGGCTTAATTACCCGCACGATGACCGTATGAACGTGGGCGGATATAATAATCAATAAATGGCGCGCACATATTGGCCAGTAACACTGCAAAAGCGACAGCATCAGGGTAACCACCGTAAGTTCTAATCACAAAAATGAGCACACCGATAATCGCACCGAATAATAACCTTCCACGGGTACTGGTCGCCGCTGTGACAGGATCGGTTGCGATAAAGAATGCGCACAACATGGTGCCACCAGAAAATAAGTGCAACATAGGACTGGCATGAGTATCTGGGTTGAGTAAGAAACCGATACCGGCGCAGACAAATATGGCCAGTAATATACCGGTACTGATATGCCAGCGGATCACCTTGAGTTTAAGCATAATTAAGCCGCCAGCAAGGTAGGCTAAATTCACCCAAAACCACCCAACACCGGTCATGCCATCAAATACATTTCGCTGTAAGCTCTCGCTACTGGTCATTCCCATGGATAAATCTGTTTTAAAAGTATCAAGCGGAGTCGCCATGGTGTGACCATCAATAGCGATTCTGAAATGATCTAAACCAGCAGAACTAAATTCAAAAATATGGGCAAAAGCTGCCACTATGCCAACATGATTAGCGGCTAGCTCAATAGGAGCAACCCAGTTAGTCATTTGCAGTGGGAATGATACTAGCAATAAAACATAAGCCGCCATGGCGGGATTAAATATATTGTTGCCCAAACCGCCATATAAGTGTTTTACGATCACGATAGCAAAGCTGCAACCAATGACTGTCATCCACCAAGGGGTAAGTGGGGGAATGGCAACTGCAATTAATAATCCAGTGACGAGGGCGCTGTTATCAGATAAGGCATTTTTAATCGATTTATTGCGAAGCTTCATAATTGCAGCTTCAGCGACTAAACACGTAACTACTGCGATGAGTATTTGAACTAAAGTACCCATACCAAAAAAGTAGACTTGCGCTAAAATACCAGGAATAAGGCATAAAGCGACACGTTGCATAACTTTATTAGTTTGTAAGCTAGTGCTGACATGTGGAGATGATGCAATTTTAAATGCCATGATTATTCCTTTTCACTCAACTTTTGTTGATTTGCCAATTTTTTCGCTTTTGCTTTGGCAACAGCTGCAGCAATTCTTGCTTTCTTGTCATCAACTGATTGAGTGATGTCAGGTGTTTCTATTGTTTTTGTCGCTTGGCTTTCTTTAACTAGATTATTTTCTACTAGATTGTCTTGTGCTATTTCAGCAACTGTTTCGTTTTCAGCATTTAGCTGAGCTAATTTTTTCGCTTTAGCTCGAGCGACAGCGGCAGCGATTTTAGCTTTTTTTTCATCAACAGGAACAATGACTGTTGCATTTTCGCTTTCTAAATCAGTCTCAGCATTCTGTTGTGCTAATTTCTTAGCTTTAGCACGGGCTACAGCAGTGGCTATTTTTACCTTTTTCTCGTCAACGGGTTCAGTGATAGCAGATACTTCACTCGTACCTGCATCTACAACAGTATTATTCATACCTTCATTGACATTCGAATCAGCAATTTTTTGTGCTAACTTCTTAGCTTTCGCGCGCGCAACAGCAGCGGCAATTTTCGCCTTTTTATCATCAACGGGTTCAGTGCTAGGAGCATCAGTGCTTGTATTAGCATCAGCAACAGTGTTACTAACATTTTCATTGATATTTGAATCAGTATTTTTCTGAGCTAATTTCTTAGCTTTAGCCCGTGCTACAGCAGCGGCAATTTTCGCCTTTTTATCATCAACGGGTTCAGTGCTAGGAGCATCGGAGCTTGTATCAATATCAGCCTCAGCAGAGTTACCAACATTTTCATTGATATTTGAATCAGTATTTTTCTGAGCTAATTTCTTAGCTTTTGCCCGTGCAACAGCAGCGGCTATTTGAGCTTTTTTATCATTTGCAGCTGGTTGAACTTGATTGTCAGACGTCGACTTGTCTTCAACAGAATCAGCAGTTTCGCTTGATTTATTGGCAAGCTTTTTAGCTTTTGCACGCTCAATGGCAGCTTTAACAGCTGCTGATTTTCCGTTTGCAGGTTCTTGTTGTTTAGCTTGCTCGGCTGCTTGTTTTTTGGCTGCAATACGTGCCATGGCTTCAGCAACGGTATTTTTATTGCTACTAGCATTGGCTGCGGCTTTACGTTTTTCTGCTGCTAATTTGGATTTTTCTTCGCGTGCACGTTTTTCATCATCTAAACGTTTTAAGCGTGCTTCGAAACGTACTTTGGCTTGTTCAGCTTGTTGTTTCTCTTCTGCTTCATTCTTTAACGCGGACTTCGCTATTCTGTAATACTCTACTAGTGGAATGTCACTTGGGCAGACAAAACTACAACAACCACATTCAATGCAGTCCTTTAAGTTAAAGCTAGCTGCTTTGTCGTATTCTTCAGCTTTTGCATGCCAAAATAATTGCTGAGGCAATAACAAGGCAGGGCAAGCAACCGCACATTCACCACATCGTATACATGCTTTCTCATCAACTTCAGGCGCTATTTCATGAGCACTAGGTGCAAGAATACAGTTAGTGCCTTTTAATACTGGTACATTATTATCTGGCAGGGCATAACCCATCATAGGGCCACCGATGATGACTTTCTGATTATCATCGGCAGAAAAGCCAACTTGAGACAGGGCGTGTTCAACGCTGGTGCCTATAGGTAACCAATAATTGCCTGGTTGTTTTATTTGTTCGCCCGTTAATGTTACTAAACGTTCTATAAGCGGTTTACCCTGCAGCACAGCATCTTGAATAGCATAAGCCGTGCCTACATTGTGCACGACAATGCCTTGCTGAGCTGGAATACTACCCGTTGGTACTTCACGTCCAGTAATGATTTGTATTAGCTGTTTTTCACCGCCAGAAGGGTATTTGGTCGGAATAACAGTAATTTTTACAATGTTTTGTAAGTCATCAAACTGATTTAAACATTGCTGCATTGATGCGCAAGCTTCTGGTTTATTGTCTTCAATGGCGACAATTATGCGTTGCGGTGTTAGCAATTGATTAATGACCTGAATGCCTTTAAAGATTTCTAATGCATTTTCACGCATTAATACATCATCAGATGTGATGTAAGGCTCACATTCAACGCCATTGATAATGACTAAATCAATTTCACTGGCAGGATTCAGTTTAATGTGGCTTGGAAAGGTGGCTCCGCCCATGCCAGCAATACCCGCTTGTTTTATTTTTTCTAATATTTGTTGATTAGATAACTCTTCTAAAGTTGATGTTTGATACTCAATTTGCGCATCTAATTCGTCATTATCAATAACGCAGGTCAGGGTAGGTAAACCAGATGCGTGGTTACTTGCTTGTAAACTGATTTCATTCACTACCCCTGAAACAGGTGAGTGAACTGGTAAATACATAAAGCCTTCGCCATCAGTTAACTTCTGGCCTTTAGCGACTTTATCTCCGACGTTAATACTCAGCCTTGCGCAGTCACCTACTTGTGGTAACGGAATACGATATTGCTTGGCAGGCGCAATATGGGCCGTCGATGTCTGATTTGATAATGATTTTAATTGCGGCGGATGGATCCCTCCAGGAGAGTGCCATAAAGTCCCTTTATCAATTTGTTCTAATAAAGTTAGCACTGAGAATCCTCTTTTACTTCAATATCTTTTTTACTCACGTTAATTGTGACTTTTTTATCTTCTACGACTGTCACAGGAATACTGGCCAATTTCCAATCCCAATTTTTAAGATTTTGCGCTACAGGGATCATATCGATACAGTCAACTGGACATGGCTCTACGCATAAGTCACAACCTGTACAGTCCTTGGTAATAACGGTGTGCATGAGTTTGCCGGCACCTAAAATGGCATCGACAGGGCATGCTTGAATACATTTAGTACAACCGATACATTCATCTTCACGAATGTAGGCGACTTTTTTAACGTTCTCCTGCGCGACTTCATTTAATGGCTCAGGGTCAACGCCCATCAGGCCTGCAAGCTTTTCCATTGTGGCTGTGCCACCAGGTGGACATTTATTAATATTATCGCCATTAGCAATAGCTTCAGCGTATGGTCTGCAACCAGGATAACCACATTGACCGCATTGAGTTTGAGGTAATAATGCTTCGACTTGATCAATAATTGGGTTGCCTTCAACTTTAAATTTAATTGAAGCATAGCCAAGAATTAAGCCAAAAATGAGTGCTAGGATTGTCAGCACTATGACAGCAATTGCAATACTCGACATGACTATTTAACCAGCCCCGCAAAGCCCATGAAGGCTAAAGACATTAAACCGGCAGTTATCATCGCAATGGCGCCACCTTTAAAAGGTACTGGTACATCAGCTGCGGCGAGTCTTTCACGCATAGCGGAGAACAATACTAATACTAAAGAAAAACCTACAGCAGCGCCGAAGCCATATACCGCAGATTGAATAAAGTTGTGGTCTTCATTGACGTTTAATAACGCGACACCTAACACGGCACAGTTTGTGGTGATCAAAGGTAGATAGATGCCTAATGCTCTGTGCAAAGAAGCACTGGTTTTTTGCACTAGCATTTCAGTAAATTGTACGACTACTGCAATAACAAGAATAAAGCTCATTGTCCGCAAGTAAGTTAAATCGAAAGGCTGGAGTATAAACTCGTTAGTGAGGTAACTTAAAATAGACGCAAGGGTCAATACAAACGTGGTAGCCATCGACATTCCGATAGCGGAGGCAAGTTTGCTAGATACCCCCATAAAAGGGCATAAGCCAAGAAATTTTACTAAAACGAAATTGTTAACCAGTACTGTGCCGATTAACAGTAAGAGATAGTCTGTCATTACTACACTTTTCTATTTGAGATTAGCTATATTATCTAAGGTTTAGGCTTGAGAAACAACGGATAAAAAATAGGGTTATGTAAATAATAACCCTATTTTGGAAGATTGATCTTACATTGATTATTTATTTATCTGTTTTAGCGATAATTTCAGGTCTAGCAATATAATAACCTTGGAGTCCATCCACCAACATTTTCTCCAATGTGAGTTTTTCATCTTGTCTTTCAACACCGGTAGCGATGACTTTTATGCCAATACGACGTGAAATATCAACAATCATTCTGACAAAGAACTTGTTGTTATTGTCTTGGTCAATCCCTTCACTGTAGCTGCTGTCTAGTTTTATGACATCAGGTTTAACTTCGCGGAAAAATTTAAACGAGGAAAAACCTAAACCAAACTGCTGTATGGCAACTTTAGCCCCTACTTTATGCATTTCATGAACAAAACGGCGACTTGCGGTGACGTTTTTTTGCATTCCAGATTCATTTACTTCAAATATAAGTCTTGCAGAAGTAGTGCGGTGGCTAGACAAAATATCTCTAAGCCATGAAACAAAGACTTCTTGCAGAGCTGAAGATGCGCTTATGTTGACACCAAAATTGCCGGTTAAGCTTGGATTTGCATTGAGTAACTGCAATGTGTGAACAACAATCATTTTGTCTAAATCAACGTTTAATCCGTGACGTTCCGACATTGCTATTACACTAGCTGTGGGTAGGTTTGAGCCTTCTGTATTAAAGAAACGCGCATAGAGCTCACGATATACATCCACATGATTGTTGCACGGTAGAATAGGCTGCTGAAAAAATTTAAGCCCTTTGCGGTTAATTAATTCATTGATAGTGACTTTCCAGTGGTCGTCCCCTAATTGTTCATTACCCGAGAATTTTTCGAGAATATGATAACGATTTGGGCCAGAGGTTTGGGCGATGCTGACAGCGGTATCTGCCAACGTTAATAATGCATGGGTGTCACTATTACTTTCAAATGGCACCATGCCACTATGGGCAATACTGTCTGGTTCAATTGTTTGAGCGTATTCATCTAAATAGCCTTTTAAAAGTATTAAAAATTTTTCGGCTTCTTTGACCGTGATGTCTTGAATGAAAAGGGCAAAGTCACTGCTAGATACGCGGTAATATTCATTAATACCGAATTTTGCAGCCGCACGGCGAATGCATGCTGCTATTTGGCTTAAATATTCATCGCCAGCCTCACGACCTTGTAATTGATTAATACTAGATAATTCTGCTGCCTTGATAATCGCCAATACGCCAAATTGTTGTTTATCTGATTGGCTAATTTTCTTAATGTGTTCATTAAAGCGGCGGCGAGTGGAAAAGCCTGTTACAGGGTCTTGGTTGGCAGCTTTTGCGAGTAAGTTATTTTCTTTATGAAAATTATCGATGCTGGTTTTTAATTCCATACGACTTTTTTCTAAAGCTAAACCGATAGGTTTTAAAGATCCTCTAAGACGAGAGGTCTCAACAGCTTGAAAGCTTAAGTTGGGAACTTGCTCAATATAATCACAGGCATATTTAATTCCTCTGCGGTGAATAGCCATTAAAACAGCGAAACTTATCATTATGATCAAATAAGCAAAGATCGTCAGGGTTGCCGCTTTTTCCAAATTAACAAAACTAGTTGAAATAACAGACTGGGTGCTTAACCGAACTTGCAATCGACCATCAGGGAAAGACTTAGTATCACTTAATTCTATCTTAAAAATTTTATCTTCAAATTCGTCATCACTTTTCGCTAAACTGCCAAAAGTGTAATTGAGCTCACTGTCATTTGAGTGAATGTATTGAAAAAATTTAAAGGTGAATGTTTTCGATAATTCTTTATATAAGGCTTCGCCGTCTTCATTCCATTCGGTCATTTGATTAAGATGCTGGCTATAATTTTGAATAGCCAATGAACCTTGGAGTTGCATTTCCTTATTTTCTAGATCATAAATCCGATAAAGAAGAAGTCCAAAAATCACAAACAGAACTAATTGGAATGATTTTGATAAGCCCATGAAGAGTCCGTTTCCTGTAATAATCTGATGTCATTATATGTTTATATATAACGGCAAAAAACCAAAAATCTATAACAAATAAAGGAGTTAACACTGAGAATTGTAGTGTAAATTCTGGGAAAGTATAAGGGAATTTTTAAAAGATAGATATCAGAGGAAAGAATAAAATTGACAAAGCGTCAAAATCTTGGCTCCCCAGACTGGACTCGAACCAGTGACATACGGATTAACAGTCCGCCGTTCTACCAACTGAACTACAGGGGATTTGAAGATTTATATAAAAAGTGGCTCCCCAGACTGGACTCGAACCAGTGACATACGGATTAACAGTCCGCCGTTCTACCAACTGAACTACAGGGGAATCGATACTTCATTATATTGTGTTTTAATTGGCTCCCCAGACTGGACTCGAACCAGTGACATACGGATTAACAGTCCGCCGTTCTACCAACTGAACTACAGGGGAATCGATTAAAACTAAGATAAAATTGGCTCCCCAGACTGGACTCGAACCAGTGACATACGGATTAACAGTCCGCCGTTCTACCAACTGAACTACAGGGGAATTTTATTTTATCTTTATTTTCAACTAACTATGCTAAATTGGCTCCCCAGACTGGACTCGAACCAGTGACATACGGATTAACAGTCCGCCGTTCTACCAACTGAACTACAGGGGAATCGTTTTTAGCAATGTATTGCTGAGAACGGAGCGCATAGTAAAACGCCCTGAACAATCAGTCAACTCGAGATATAAAAAAAATTGAAAAATTGATGTTAACTGGTCATCTAATACGCATCGTGGCTTATAAAACGTCAAAATGAGTGTTTTTTCGCAAGCAATCTGATTACTAAGGAATTAATTAATAACTGCATTTATGCCAATCTTTTAAGATTATTGATTTACTTATTACGACTTAACGCTTCTATTGAGCATATATCACCGATGTTATTTGATTTAACCGATGTTATTCACTTTATAGGTACACAAAGTAAAGGATGCATTATAAGTATAAGCACATCATTCTGTCTGTTCTGATATGGCGGCTTGCAGGTGAAAGTAATTAAATACTTGGTTGGTAGGTGTGTTGATAACCATGACCACCAATAAATAAGTAGGCTAGTTTATGTATGTGTTGCTTTCTTTATGATTTATTATCAAATACGACTAATCACATATCTGGCTCTCTATAGCGATGAATGATCGTTAATCAATTAAATTACACATACAAAGAGTAGTTCTTCATTCAAAAAGGCTACTGAGAATCAAGCTTGCTTAGCGTTAACTATATAACCTACGCATTAATTTAGTTTGTAAAATATTAGGCAAGTTCTTGTTTGAATGCTAACTAAAATCCTAACTGGTTGAAGTGATCAATTTGATGGGCTAAACAGCAGTGATGGTTGCAAAGAAATGAATCATTTAAATGTATTTGCGTAGTCTGACTTACAAATGTAATTTTATTTCATGTAACTTTTTTTACTGTTTCATGAATTTCTGTTTACCTCTATAGCCCAGTAATATTGGGCTAGAGTGACTTATCCACTAAATCTGTGGATAAGCCTGTGAGTTACTCACGAAATACCCTCTGAAGCCCTTATAACCATTGGGTGGAAGTTAAAAATTGTTCAGAATCAACTAATCGAAAAAACGTCAGAATTTCAGTGTGTTATAAAATGCAATAGATTTCTGTTTAGCCTCATTGTTTAGTGATGTCGAATGTAGTCTAAGTGAAAGGTCTATTGTGTATTAAATTGCCATAGAATAGAGGTTTTTGGCGGTTTTGTAGTCAAATTCAATATTTTGTGGCTGTTGTAGCATTATTTCATTTTTCATTCGTTAAATTGTAATAAAGCACTGTTATGGCAATAGTTGGTAACCGATAAACTTGTTTAAGCTTACTTGTCTTAAAGTCTTTCTTAATTGATTTATTGTTTGAATTTAGTCCAAACACTTTTCTGGCGAATTAAGCTGCACATCGATGGATAGTTGCTTACCTAATCAAAAGTCAGCAGAAAGAGTTGAGCGGGTAAGATTGTGTTAATGACATTTACATGACCAGCATAATGATATAAATGAAGATAGTCGCATTGTTTTACCTGTTCGGTATAAAATGAATCATTAACTTTTTAAGGATGTTTGTCGTGACAGAATCAGTTTTCAATCTTGTTTCAGAATACTCACCTGCAGGAGATCAGCCAACCGCGATAAAACAATTAGTGGATGGACTTGAAGCAGGCGTCGCCAAACAAACACTACTTGGTGTGACAGGCTCCGGTAAAACATTTACCGTGGCTAATTTGATTCAAACATTAGGGCGTCCAACCATCATTATGGCGCCGAATAAAACTCTAGCTGCTCAGCTATACGGTGAAATGAAAGAGTTCTTTCCTAATAATGCCGTTGAGTACTTCGTTTCTTACTATGACTATTATCAACCTGAAGCGTATGTTCCAGCATCTAACACCTTTATTGAAAAAGATGCATCAGTTAATGCCCATATTGAACAAATGCGCCTTTCGGCGACAAAAGCATTATTAGAACGTAAAGATGTGGTGTTGATCGCCTCTGTATCAGCCATTTATGGTTTAGGCGATCCAGAACTGTATATGAAAATGTTATTGCACCTTCGTCAAGGCGATATGATGGGGCAGCGCGACATTATCACTCGACTAGGTGAACTGCAGTACACCCGCAATGATATTGACTTGCAGCGTGGTACGTTCCGGGTACGTGGTGAAGTGATTGATATTTTCCCAGCAGAATCCGAACGTGATGCCGTCAGAGTTGAATTATTTGATGACGAAATAGAGCAGCTAAGCGAGTTCGATCCATTAACAGGTCAGGTGACTCGACGCCTAGCTCGTACGACAGTTTATCCTAAGAGCCACTATGTCACTCCTAGAGAAAAAATTATCGAAGCGACCGAGCATATTAAAGAAGAATTACGTGAACGCCGTCAAGAGCTATTAGATAACAATAAGCTTATTGAAGCTCAGCGAATCTCTGAACGTGTGCAATATGATATCGAGATGATGGTTGAGCTAGGTTATTGTTCAGGTATTGAAAACTATTCACGCTATCTATCCGGGCGCGCTGAAGGAGATGGGCCTCCTACCTTATTAGATTACTTGCCTGCCAATGGTTTATTAATCATTGATGAATCCCATGTGACAGTGCCGCAAATTGGAGCTATGTATAAAGGTGATCGAAGCCGTAAAACCACATTAGTTGAATATGGTTTCCGTTTGCCGTCAGCTTTAGATAATAGACCGCTTAAATTTGAAGAATTTGAGCAATTAATGCCGCAAACAGTGTTTGTGTCAGCAACTCCTAGTGATTATGAATTTGAACAAAGTGATGGCGAAGTTGCCGAGCAAGTAGTTAGACCAACAGGCTTACTAGACCCTGAGATCGAAATTAGACCTGTAGCCATTCAAGTGGACGATTTACTTTCTGAAATCCCCAAACGAGTTGCTGCTAATGAAAGGGTACTTATTACAACTTTAACCAAGCGTATGTCTGAAGATTTAACAGAATACCTTGATGAGCATGGCGTTAAGGTTCGTTATTTACATTCTGATATTGATACCGTTGAACGGGTTGAGGTGATACGAGACTTAAGGTTAGGCCACTTTGATGTACTGGTAGGAATTAACTTACTTCGTGAAGGCTTGGATATGCCTGAAGTATCGTTAGTTTGTATTTTAGATGCTGACAAAGAAGGTTTTTTACGTTCAGAACGATCGCTTATCCAAACCATTGGTCGAGCTGCGCGTAACGTCCACGGTAAAGTTATCCTATATGCCGACAAGGTAACTAAATCAATGGAGAAAGCCATTGGTGAAACTGAGAGACGCCGCGAGAAGCAACATGCTCATAATGTTAAGCTTGGCCAAACACCGCGAGGAGTCACTAAAAAAGTTACAGATGTGATGGATTTAGGCGATCCTCATAGAGGTAACAGTAAACATCAATACACAGCTTTTGGTAAAGTTGCTGAAAAAGAGGCTGAATACGTTCAGAGTTCGGGCAAAGTTCAAAGTGTTGCGGAGCTATCGAAGCAAATTGATGTACTTGAGAAACAAATGCATCAGCACGCTAGAGATCTGGAATTTGAGCAGGCAGCATCTGTACGTGATGAGGTGAAAAAACTACGTGAACAAATTATTCTAAATAGTTAACGGACAATTTCACGGCAATATTTCATTGTATGTTTATGAGATTCCATAGAGGCTTAGCTCGAATGCTAAGCCTTTTTTTTGCTAAGGGTTATTGATAACGCCACTATAGGTTAATTGACCTATCGTTTAGTTATCTTAATCATCGAGTCTTTTATTTAACCCCTTTTGTTAAGAATATCTAACTTTTACTCTAAAAAGTGATGTGGAACGTGTTTGCTTTTCTACATTGGCTGCAAAATATCCCTTAATAACGTAAAATGTAATTACATTTTACGGATGAAAATTCTTCTAAACGAGGATTAATGAATACTAATAAAGATAAATACAGTATCGATAATACTGATTACACTGTCGGTCAAGATAACATTCAAAAGTGGGGTTTTGATGTTCATAACCCCGTTTTTGGGATCAGCGCGTCCTTAATTGGATTGTTCATCGTCGCATTATTATTAGTTGACCCTGAAACATCTAAGTCGGTATTAGATGGCATTAAATGGAAAATCATCGGTGCTTTTGATGGTTTATTTATGTGGTCAGCTAACATATTCGTTTTATTTTGTTTAGCCATGATTATTTCGCCTTTTGGTAAAATTCGATTAGGCGGAGATGAAGCAAAAACAGATTATTCTAGATTATCTTGGGTGGCAATGTTATTTGCTGCTGGTATGGGGATTGGCTTGATGTTTTGGGCTGTCGCTGAGCCAGTCGCTTATTTCACGGGTTGGTATGAAACTCCGTTAAATGTCACTGCTAACACGCCTGAAGCTGCCGAGTTAGCCCTTGGTGCGACGATGTTCCATTGGGGGCTTCACCCTTGGGCAATTTATGGTGTGGTTTCATTATCGTTAGCTTTCTTTGCTTATAACAAAGGCTTACCGCTATCGATGCGTTCAGTATTCTACCCAATATTGGGCGATCGCACATGGGGCTGGCCTGGTCATGTTGTCGATATTCTTGCGGTTATCGCGACCTTGTTTGGTTTAGCGACGTCTTTAGGTTTGGGGGCTCAACAAGCTGCCAGTGGTTTCCACCATGTATTTGGCATGGATAATAGCCTTGGTCTTCAAATTGCAATTATCTTTGCTGTGACGTTAATTGCTGTTATTTCAGTGGTTCGTGGTATTGATGGTGGTGTAAAAGTTATCAGTAATATTAATATGCTACTGGCATTAATATTAGTCGTATTTGTTGCGCTGGTAAGCTTTGCTGTGGCGATGGGAACCATTCCTACGACAATTATGGGTTACATTAAAAATATTATACCGTTAAGTAATCCAGTAGGTCGTGAAGACGAAGCTTGGATGCATGGCTGGACTGTATTCTACTGGGCTTGGTGGATTTCATGGTCCCCATTTGTTGGTATGTTTATCGCGCGTATATCACGTGGTCGTACTATCCGTGAGTTCATGACAGCAGTATTAATAGCACCAACAGTTGTCACTATTCTGTGGATGTCAGTATTTGGCGGCGTAGGTATTGATCAAGTGGTCAATAACATCGGCTCGCTAGGTGAGAAAGGCTTAACAGAAGTGCCTTTAGCCATGTTCCAAGTGTTTGATCAACTGCCACTAGGTAATATCTTATCAATGTTAGCAGTAGTACTTGTATTAATATTCTTTGTAACGTCTTCGGATTCAGGTTCACTGGTTATTGATAGCATTACTTCTGGTGGTAAAGTTGATGCGCCTGCTCCACAACGTGTATTTTGGGCGTTAATAGAAGGTGCAATTGCTGCAGTACTTGTATGGGTTGGTGGCACAGAAGCCATTGAAGCATTACAAGCTGGGGCAATTTCAACAGCCTTGCCATTTACCGTTATTTTGCTGGTGATGTGTGTCAGTTTAATTATGGGGCTAAGAACAGAGAGACGCGCGCGTTAATCTTTATGTCTTTTATTAAAAAACCGAGTAATACATTAGGTATTGCTCGGTTTTTTTATGGGGGGATTAAAAGTTAACGATTACAACCACAGTTTTTTGATTGGTGTGTCAGGACTAAAGTGATGATAGATTTGCGCTTGAAGTAGCTCTGCAGTGGCAATAGCATCAGTTAACGCATCATGGGGGGGATAGGTAGGCAAATTATATCGCATGCGGCTGCCGCCCAATCTGATTGACTCAGGGCGCTTGTGTTTAAACCAGTCTAAGAAGCTTTTAGGCTTAGACTGAAGGACTTCAGCTTCAATTTGCATGGTATCAATAACGGGAAACACTATGCCTTCATTGATCAATGTACGTAGCGCGGCATCAAAAAAATCACGTTCAATCCTGCGGTAATGCACAACGACGATTTTACCTGCTAGCTCATCTAGCAGTTGTTCTAAAATACGTAAAAGATCTGGTGCGCCTTTTAAGTCTGAATGGGTAATTCCATGAATGACAATAGAGTCTTCTTGTAATTTATCTTCAGGCGTTACAAACCAGTGCTTAGCTCTCCTTAGTGCTATCCGTTGAAGCGTGAAGGGCACTAAGCCAATACTGATAATACTATTTTGATCGGCATCTAAACCAGTGGTTTCAAAATCTAAAGCAACAAATTCAATATCTTTAACTTTAGTTTCGTCATGATAGGTACTGGCATTATAAAAATGGGTTAGCCTTTTATCTTTGCTTTCCTTGGCTTTTATTTCTAAAAACGCTTTCCAGTTCAGGACTTCTTGATTGGTAAAATGGTGCATGAATTATCCCTGCATACTGTTTGCACTGTAGCGGAACTTTAAAAAGTTCTGCGCACTACTTAGCACCAAAAATGCATCTTTAAGATTTCGTCTTTCAAAATCAGACATATTTTCAGGTTCGATATTGTTATCGGGTTCTTGCTCCGCTTCAATGTCTAATGCTTGGTGGCGTATACGAACTAACGAAATAAACTCCATAGCATGCTGTAAATCTTTCCCTTTTGAAGGTGGCAAAATACCGGCTTCAATAATATCTTCCAGGCGATCGAATGAGTTCTGAGATTGTGAGCCGATTGCTAAGGCATGCACACGAATTAAATCCGCAAGAGGGGCTGTACCGCGACGTTTTAAGTTAATTGAATTGTTATGACGCCCGTCTTTTTCCATCACGAAGTCTTTAAAGAAACCTAATGGCGGAGTACGATTTAAGGCGTTTCGGGCAAGGCATGCCAAAAAGCGATTATTTTTTTTGGCTTTTCTTAAAATAAATGCATTTAATTGCTCAGCCCATTTGGGGCGGCCATAGACTCCATACAAATCAAAGAAAATGGAGCAATTAAGCAATGCTTGGCCATTTGGATGTTCAATCCAATCGGAAAAGCACTCTTCCCATTCTGTCTGAGTTTTACGATACTCAGGATTGGTGGCCATGATATCGCCAGTACAATAAGTGTATCCGCAAGCGGCTAATCCATCGCAGACGAATTTTGACAATTGAGCAAAGTATTCACCGTGCAATGACTCTTGATAGTCATTATCAAGAATTATCGCATTGTCTTGATCGGTAACGATAAGCTGCTCATCACGAGCCATTGAACCAAGCGCAAGAAAACAATAAGGCACTGGAGGGGGGCCAAACTGTTCTTCAGCTAGCTCTAGTAGTCGCTGTTTAAAGCTTCTGCCAATTTCTGACATTGCGCGGCCAACCATATGCGAGTTAGCATCTTCATTAACCATACGGACAAAACAATCTTTAATTTGACTAGATAACAAGATTAAATCGTCAATACTATTTTGTTGAAAAATACTACTGACTATCAGCAAACTGTTCTGTGATTCATAACGAATTATGTCAGTAACTTCAATTAACCCAATAGGTTGTTTGTTCTTTAAAATAGGGAGGTGATGGACGTTATAGCGAAGCATTAATAACATAGCTTCAAATATATAGGCATTGTGATCGAGCGAAATAAGCTCTGTCGACATCACTTCGCCAACCGGGGTTTCAACGTCTAAACCCTCTGCAATAACTTTGGCACATAGATCTCGCACTGTAATAATACCAACAAAACTATTACCGCCTTCATCGGCTAAGTTAGGGTCATTAATAATCGCTGCAGACACATTATCCTCAGACATAATACGCGCAACATCTTTAATAGACGTTGTGTTCGACAGCATTACCGGCTCGCCACTGAGGATGGTTTTAACCTTTGAGGTGGTTAATGAATTGGCATCATCGCTGTTGTCCTCGACTGCTTGTTGAAGCCTTACACTACCTTCTACTTCTACAAAATCTGCAAACACATCGTAACGCTCGCAAAATGCATCAAATAATTTTTCAGGTATACAGTACAGTAGAGTATCTTTTAGTGCTTTTGCGGGGTAACGAACCTTGTTATTTGTCAGTAGGCCCATTTGTCCAAACAGTTCGCCTTGATCCAGTCGATTGTATAGCTCACCACTGCGACGATATATCTCAACATCACCACTGCGGATCATATAAAGGTCGTGAATATTATCTTCAAAATCAATCACCATGCTATCTGCGCGGTAGTAGGAAATTTCGATACTCTTTGATACTTCAATTAATGCTTTTTCTGGCAGTAGATCAAAAGGCGGGTATTGACGGATAAAGTTACGAATTTCAAGTAGTTCGACTTCCATTATTCGCTCGATATGATTGATTTAGTAATAACAATCATTATATGGCATTTATTGAGACTATGCAGTTAACCTGCTTATCAAGATGGGGAATACTTGAACCAGATGAGTTATCTGTATTCATAATTGATGACAATGCATGAAATATTAGTTAATTTCTGAGGTTTAAATGAAATTAATTCAATCTAATAGTTATGATTACCTTGTCTTCAGTGTGATAGTTATTGATAACATTATTTTACGATGAAATTTATTGCGTCAATTAGAGTTTAGTTTCTGGCATAAAAAAACGCGCTTAAAGCGCGTTTTTATTATCTAAAGATTGCCTTTATTAGCAATAGATTAGAAATTTGCTGATTTTGGTGCACGTGGGAATGGGATCACGTCACGAATATTACTTACGCCAGTCACGTATGAAACTAATCGCTCAAAACCTAAACCAAAACCAGCGTGAGGGACTGTGCCATAACGGCGTAAGTCACGGTACCACCAGTAATCTTCTTGGTCTAATTCCATTTCAGCTAAACGTGCATCAAGTACATCTAAACGTTCTTCACGCTGTGCGCCACCAATGATTTCACCAATACCTGGTGCTAATACATCCATTGCAGCAACTGTTTTACCATCGTCATTTAAGCGCATGTAGAATGCTTTAATGTCTTTTGGATAGTTTTTAACAACAACAGGTGCTTTGAAATGTTCTTCTGCAAGGTAACGTTCATGTTCTGAATGTAAGTCGATACCCCATTCAACATCAAACTCAAATTTCTTGTCACAAGCTTTAAGAATTTCAATCGCATCAGTGTAATCGATTTGTGCGAAATCACTGGTTACGAATGCTTCTAAACGCTCTATAGCGGTTTTCTCAACTCGCTGTGCGAAGAACTCTAAATCGTCACGTCGTTCTTCTAATACTGCGCGGAAACAGTATTTAAGCATGTCTTCAGCAAGCTTTGCTGCATCATCTAAGTCTGCAAAAGCAATTTCAGGTTCAACCATCCAGAACTCTGCTAAATGACGACTCGTGTTTGAGTTTTCAGCGCGGAATGTTGGACCAAAGGTATAAACCTTAGAAAGAGCACAAGCGTATGTTTCTGCATTCAACTGGCCTGAAACCGTTAAGAAAGATTCTTTACCGAAAAAGTCTTCAGCAAAATCAACTTCACCTTTATCAGTGCGCGGTAAGTTTTCCATATCTAAAGTTGATACACGGAACATTTCACCAGCGCCTTCAGTATCTGAAGCAGTGATTAGCGGGGTTGAAACCCAGATGTAACCTTGTTCGTTATAAAAACGGTGAATAGCTTGAGATAGACAGTTACGAACACGGGCAACTGCACCAATGATGTTTGTGCGTGGGCGTAAATGAGCAAGTTCGCGAAGGTACTCAATTGAGTGACGCTTAGCAGCCATTGGGTAAGTATCAGGATCTTCAACAAAACCTGTCACTTCAACTTTGGTTACTTGCATTTCGTATGCTTGACCTTTGCCTGGAGACTCAACCACTTCACCAGTCATAATCACTGAACAACCAGCAGTAAGCTTAAGCACTTCTTCAGTATAATTATCTAAATTATTCGGAACAACGCCTTGAATAGGATCAAAGCATGAACCGTCATAAACAGCTAGGAAAGAAATACCAGCTTTAGAATCGCGGCGAGAGCGAACCCAACCACGTACTGTAACTTGCGAACCAATCGCGAAGTCACCTTTAAATACAGAAGCGACAGATGTAATGCTCATTGTTGCTTAGTTCTCCAATGGATCAATGATATAAATAAGTGCTTTATATTACCTTGATATCGGCTTTTCACAAGCCGAAAAACCCCTTATAACAAGATAATTCGCCAACTTTTAACGTTATTAGCGTTTTAATACTTTAAAACATCCTTAAAAAGCTAAAAATATCTTCTAATTGATCTTTAAATAGACTTGTAAGCGTATGATGAAAGAGTATATTTTATTATCATCTTGATGATGTAGGTGGTTAAATGTCCAAAACTAAAATTTTGCAAATTGTATTGGCTGTCCTTTCCATTGCTGGTTGGTCTTTGGCGGTTTATGCTTTGGTTGTATTCGGTGAAGCTAGACCTGATCGGGCTGTAGGTTACTTTTTAAGCCAAGGTGTTGAGGTGCGTTTAGATTGGGACCCTGTATTAACAATCAAACTTGAGTATTTGATTTGGTGGTGTGCTGGGATAAGCTTGGTTAACTTAGCAGTTAATTATTATGCACAAACCGCTAGAAAAATTGAGTATTGGGTGAATATTCCATTATTGTTGTTAGTATCATTGGCGGCAGGTTTTTATATCCGATATGTGGTTTAACTGTAGTAATAATTGGCTTTAATTAGGGTTGGAATTTAATTTTAGCTTTTTGATAATTCAATATGACGGCAAAGTAAATCAATAATGGCAGCAGTTACACCCCAAATAAACTTACCTTTATATGGCATATAGTGTACGTCAAAGTCATTGCCTTTTCGGAAAAAGCTAAAGGTGTAGCGGTTGTTAGCATTAGTAAAGTATTGCAGTGGCACCCAGAACGTTTCAGCTACTTCACCTGGATCTAAAATAATATCAAATGGCTGATTAATTAACCCGATTATCGGCGTGACTTCAAAGCCTGTGAATGTCGCATGGGATGGGAAGCTACCAACAATGGTCACATTGTCAGGCGACAACCCAATTTCTTCATCAGCTTCTCTTAATGCGGTTTCCACCAGACTGTTATCAGCATCATCTACTTTACCACCAGGAAAACTGTATTGCCCTGGATGCGCTCGTAAATGCAGAGCTCGTCGAGTGAGTAATATTTGCAGTTGACCATTAACTTCCAACAAGGGCACTAGAACAGCAGCTTTACGCAAGCTTTTATTAATTGGCGCAGAGCTTATTTCAGTGGCTAAACGCTGAAGAGAAAAATGCACATTAAATTGATTTGTGTTCATTAAGCTTCATTTTCCCCTTATCGATTAAATACAATTGAAATATTGTCTGAAAAGATTACTTTGCAAAACTCTATCTGCCACATGATTATTAGCAAAGTTTAAATTACCATATTCACTCTCGAGATTGTTGATTTTAAAGTATGAATTAAAAATCTTATTGATGTCATATTGGTTTCTTGTGAATTCTAACTTGTTAGATGCACTTGGTTTGTGCATTTTTGCACCAAAACATATAGAAAAAATAAATTCAAATCTAATAATTCAAACGGATGAATTTTACCCTCCCAAACCCTTCCTTTCTAAGCTTATGAATTTAAATAATATATTTTGTCACTAGAATGAAATATCACTGTAGTTAAACTGTGATGTTTTACTGGCATGGTTACTGCTGAGTTATTAACCAGTTATGTTATTTGCGAGGAAGACAAATATGGGACTGGAGAAGTTACTATATTTGCAAGGCGTAGGGGCAGAGTTTATTGATTGCTTTGGCAACAATGTTCAGATCAGCCCTGAAGATAGAAATGGAATTCTTAAGTCAATGTGCTTGGGCTATTTAGGCTTGCAGCGCCAATCTGATGCAGATGTATTGTCTGGTTCTTATATTGAACAACGTATTTATGAGCTAGACGTGAAACCTTGGTTAAATCCACTGCGTCAATTTCAATGGAGCTATGTGGATACACCAAGTGTTGAGGTATATCTTCCCGAAACTTTTGACGGAAACCTTCGTTTCGAGTTAGTGACTGAGCTTAATGACACCTATCGTTTTCAGATCCACAGTAACCAATTAACTGTCGCTGGGGATTACCGAGTTGGTGACAGCAATTATTTTAAATATCAATACTCCTTAAGCCAACTATCCAATATCCCTGTTGGTCTGGGTTACCATCAAATTAGCTTGGCTGTTGAGTCTGACAATTTTGTTCACACTTATACAGGCCAATATATGCTTGCTCCTCGAAGTGCATATTGCGGTAGCATTGATAGTGACAGCTCTAGCTCTGACATTATCGGTACTAAAAACATCAGAACTAAAAGCATTAACAATAACGATTTCAGTAGCAACGATTTCAGAAGCAATAACTTCTGTAACAACAGCGATACACACAAACCTTGGGGAATAAGTACTCAGTTATATAGCATCAAGAGCGATACACAATGGGGAATAGGAGATTTTAACGATTTACTGAAACTCATTAGTTATTCGGCTGAACAAGGCGCTGATTTTATATTACTTAATCCATTGCATGCGCTAGATTTACCTAACAATCTCAGTCCTTATAGTCCAGACGATCGCCGCTGGTTAAATCCTTTATATATTCATATTGAATCAGTTGATGAATATGCCTGCATTGCTAACCAAATAGAGTCCCAAGAGTTCCAAGACAAAAGGGCATATTTAATTAACGGCAGCTTACTTAATTATGCTGCTGTATATGATCTCAAATATACGATATACCGTCTGCTTTTTAATGCATTTATTAGCAAGAATAGATTAGTTAGGACCAAGCGCTACGATCAATTTAATCAATTTAAACAGCAACAAGGGGAAGCATTAGCTCAGTATGTCACCCATCACACTGAGCTGATAAAAACATGCTCTAACAACAGTGATACTGGCTCTGATGCAGATTTTATCTGTTATCTGCAATTTATTGCTTCTGAACAACTCGCCATATGCCAATTAAAATCGAAGTCAGTTGGCATGCTAATAGGGCTTGTCAGGGATATGGCTGTTGGGGCATCACCTAATGGTGCTGAGGTTCAACAAAACAGCGGCTATTTTTGTCAGCAAGCCAGTATCGGTGCGCCGCCAGATCCGTTTGCGCCACAAGGACAAAATTGGGGATTAACACCGCTTGATCCAATTAATCTACAGCAAAATAACTTCAAACATTTTATCTCGTTAATCCGCTCTAATATGCAGTCTTGTGGCGGTTTACGCATCGATCATGTTATGGGATTACTGCGTTTATGGTGGTGGCCAACAGACACTGATAACGGTAAAGGCGCTTATGTTTATTATCCACTTGATACCTTACTCGCCATTTTGTGTCTCGAAAGCCAGCGGGCGCAATGTCTACTCATTGGTGAGGATTTAGGCATTGTTCCGCCAGAGATTGTGCAAAACTTATCTAAAGCGAAAATCTTTTCAAATGAATTGTTCTACTTCACCAAAAATCATCATGGCTTTTCTGCGCCTGAGTTCTATAAAACCCATAGTTTAATGATGCTAGCAAATCATGATGTTCCGACTCTTTCAGCATGGTGGAGTAACGATGACATTAAGCTTAGGCACGAACTTGAATTAATTGATTATGAGCAGTTTCAAACGTCTTTACAGCAACGTGAAAGTGAAAAGCAACAACTGGTTAATTTACTTAAAGAACAACAATTACTTATGCCACAAACCGTGGTTGAAACTCTCAGTTTAAATCAATTATTACCTGCATGGTTTTCATTAACGGCATCAGGTGAGTCGATGCTCTATAGCGTGCAAATAGACGATTTAATTGATGAAACCAAACCGATAAATATCCCCGGAACTTGGAAAGAATACTCCAACTGGCAACGTCGATTATCTGTGAGTTTAGAGCAGATTATGGCGTCAGATGAAGTAAAGCAAAAGCTGAAAATAATCAACCAAGTTCGCCACGGCAAAGTGCCTGAATACAGTCAACAAATACAAAAGATGACGGATTGCATTAAGTAGCAAGCCATAGCGGAAATAAATTAACTTTTAAACGGAGCAATAACCAATGACGACTAATGCCCCATTTTTTAATCATGGAACTGATATCGCAATTTTAAACGGTGATTACACTGATGTGTTTTCATTGTTAGGTATGCATAAAGCGGAAAATGCTAAGTCATTAATCGTGCGCTGTTTTGTTAAAGGCGCCGTTGCAGTTGAAGTGTTGAGTTTAAAAGACGGCAAAAAAATTGCTTCGCTATCAAAAATGGATGACCAAGGACTATTTGCAGGAGTAATGGGAAGACGGGTAAAGCCTTTCTTATACAGCTTGAAAGTGACCTACCCAATGAGTGTCGAAACCATAATCGACCCCTATCAATTTGGCAGTTTAATTGACCCAAATGATGTGTATCTATTTGCTGAAGGTAAACAACAAAAAAGCTATCAGTTTTTAGGCGCAAACTGGAAAGAAAACCAAGGCGTTGAAGGGGTACACTTTTGTGTTTGGGCGCCGAATGCACAGCGAGTAGCTTTGGTGGGTGATTTTAATCACTGGGATGTCAGACAGCACGTAATGCGTTTTCATCCAAGCAACGGCATTTGGGAGATATTTTTACCCAATGCCTGCGCGGGACAATTTTATAAATTTCAAATTACGAATCAATATGGTGAGCAGATAGAAAAGGCCGATCCCTATGCAGTACAAATGCAGTCGGCGCCGGGTAACTCATCGGTTATACCTGCAAAGCATGACTATCAGTGGAATGATAGTGTTTGGCTCAAAGAGCGGGCTAAAAAGCAATTGCATCAAGCGCCTATGTCGACTTATGAAGTGCACTTAGCATCATGGAAGCGCAAAGGTGAATGGGGCGATGAATACCTTAGTTATCAAGACTTGATTGATGATCTCATCCCCTATGTTGAAGAAATGGGGTTTACCCACTTACAGATAATGCCAATCAGTGAATACCCGTTTGATGGCTCTTGGGGTTATCAACCTGTAGGTTTGTTTGCTTCCACTTATCGTTTTGGTGATCCCGTTGGTTTAAAGGCATTTATTGATGCCTGTCATCAGCGGGACATTGGTGTGCTATTAGATTGGGTGCCAGCACACTTTCCTAAAGATCCCCATGGTTTATCGAAGTTTGATGGCAGCTGTTTGTATGAACATGAAGACCCTCGTAAAGGTGAACACCCTGACTGGGATACATTAATTTTTAATTATGGCCGTGGCGAAGTACAAAGCTTTTTACTCAGTAATGCCTGTTATTGGTTAGAAGAGTTTCATTTTGACGGCCTACGTTTAGATGCAGTTTCGTCAATGCTTTATCTCGATTACAGCCGCGACTCAGGCCAATGGTTGCCTAATGAATATGGCGGCCGTGAAAACATTCAAGCTATTGAGTTTTTGAAACTACTTAACGAGCGTATTTATGCGGCTTTTCCCGGTGTCACCATGATTGCTGAGGAGTCGACTGCTTGGCCGGGAGTGACTAACTCAACTGACAACGGAGGCTTGGGTTTTGGCTTTAAATGGAACATGGGCTGGATGAATGACAGCTTGAGTTACTTAAAACGCGACCCCATTTATCGCTGTCACCATCATCACGAACTGACATTCGCTTTGGTTTACGCCTATACAGAGCAATTTATTTTATCGGTTAGTCATGACGAAGTGGTTCATGGTAAAGGTTCGTTGCTGCATAAAATACCTGGTGATGATTGGCAAAAGTTCGCCACTTTACGCGCTTACTTCGGCTTAATGTGGGGGCAACCGGGTAAGAAACTCATCTTTATGGGGGCAGAGTTTGCACAGCGTGACGAATGGAATCATAACCAAAGTCTTGATTGGCATTTATTACAGTTCGCTCCACACCAAGGGATGCAAAATTGGGTACGAGATTTAAATAACCTTTATCAGCACCATCCTTGTATGTATGAGCTTGACCATCATACATCCGGCTTTCAGTGGCTCGATTGTGATAACAGCCAAGACAGTGTGTTTAGTTTTATTCGTTATGCCAAATCTTCTGATGACCATTTGATTTTTATCATCAATATGACGCCACAAGTGCATCATCATTTTCGAGTTGGTTTACCAAGCGCTAATAAATACGTCGAAGTACTCAATAGTGATATGAATTTTTATGGAGGTAGCGGTGTCGTAAGCTGCATTATTGAACAAGAAAACGTGCCATGGCAAGGAATGCAAACTAGCGGGGTAATGACTGTTCCGCCATTAAGTTGTGTGGTATTAGCGATTAACAACGATATTGAACATGAAGAGGACTGATTATGCCTACTGAGCATGTTCAATCAAATATATTCACTAGCAATGTCAGTTTGTTTGCAGGTAAGCCTTATCCGCTTGGCTCTACAGTTGATGACAACGGGGTTAACTTCGCTTTGTTTTCAGCTAATGCCACCAAAGTTGTGATATGTTTTTTCGATAAGTTTGGCTTAAACGAACAACAGATTTGTTTAACGGCAAAAACCAGACAGGTTTGGCATGGTTACCTTGAGGGAATAAGCGCAGGGCAGTTATACGGTTATCGAGTTTATGGTCCCTATGAGCCATTACTTGGTCATCGTTTTAATCACAATAAACTGTTACTTGACCCTTATGCCAAGCAATTACTGGGTGAACTCGAACCTAATGATGCCAATTATGGCTATGAGTTAACCAATACTGGTTCTGACTTGTCCTTTTGTGAAATTGATAACGCTCAGCATATGCCAAAATGTGTGGTCATTGACGATCGCGCTTTAAAACAAAAACCAGTAAAACGTCTCAATATTCCTCTTGAGCAAAGCATCATTTACGAAATCCACGTCAAAGGTTTCAGTGTACTTAATCATGAGGTTGATGATGACGTTAAAGGTACTTTTGCAGGTTTAGCCTCAAAGAGTTCTATACAGTACTTAAGCCAACTTGGGGTTAACTGTATTGAGTTACTCCCGATTCAAAGCTTTTTTAACGAACCTTTTTTAGTTGAAAAGCAGCTGAGTAATTATTGGGGCTATAACAGTATTGGCTTTTTTGCTCCGAATCCGAGCTATTTGAGTGGTGACACTATCACTGAGTTCAGGGAGATGGTGGACGCATTTCATGACGCCAATATCGAAGTCATTTTGGATGTGGTTTATAACCATACCGCAGAAGGGAATCGTTTAGGGCCCACATTAAGTTTCCGCGGTATCGATAACGCCAGTTATTATCGTTTAGTACCGAATGAACAACGCTTATATATTAACGATACCGGCTGCGGTAATACCTTTAACTCCAATCATCCGCAAGTGCTGCAATTAATTATGGACTCACTTCGATATTGGGTCGAGGTAATGGGAGTGGATGGCTTTAGATTCGACTTAGCCAGTTGTCTTGGCCGTGAAACTTATGGTTTTGATCCAGGCTGCGGGTTCTTTGACGCGCTTTGTCAAGATCCTGTTTTGTGTCAAGTGAAACTGATTGCTGAGCCTTGGGATATTGGCCCCGGTGGATATCAATTGGGTAATTATCCAATTGCATTTAGCGAGTGGAATGACCGTTATCGTGACACTATGCGCCGATTTTGGCGCGGTGATAACGGCATGCTGCCTGAGTTTGCCCGCCGTTTTCATGGTTCAGGTGACTTTTTTGAGCATCATGGTCGTAGCCCATCAGCCAGTATTAACTTTATTACCAGCCATGATGGTTTTACTTTGCATGATGTGGTGAGTTTCGAGCAGCGTCATAACCTAGCGAATGGCGAAGATAACCGAGACGGTCACCATGAAAACCTCAGCTGTAACTATGGCGCTGAAGGGAAAACAGATAATAGAGAAATCCTAAAAGTCCGTTCTCGTCAGCAACGAAATCTATTAACCACCTTAATGTTGTCCCAAGGTGTGCCAATGTTATTAAGCGGCGATGAAATGGGTCACAGTCAGCAAGGTAACAATAATGCTTACTGCCAAGATAACCGTATTTGTTGGATTGATTGGCAAAATATTGATTGGCCGCTGGTGGAATTTACGACAGAGCTCATCAAGTTACGTAAGCGATTTCCTGTCTTGTGTCACAGAGAGTTTATTCACCAGCCTGAAGATCAATATGACAATGGCTTTATCTGGTATAGCCGTCATGGTGAACCAATGGCTAAACGACAGTGGAGTGAATTTGAAGCGCGAACACTTGCAGTAGTACTGACGTGCGAAACTTTACCGCCTTATCAACACCCTCAAGCTTTGTTGCTATTACTCAATGCCGATGAGCAGTCACAGCAATTTGTTCTGCCTGTCATTGATAGATTTAATCAATGGCAGCCACTGATTAACACTCAACAACTTGATAATGCAGATATTGAAAGTTTACTTGCAAAAAGCAAAGTGAAAGTGCTGATTACTGCAATCGATGACAATCCTATTGATGATAAAGCGATTGATGAAACCAATAACCAAAAGACTGAACCCAGTTACGCATGTAGCCAACAGCTGACCCTACTTGGTCGAAGTCTGATGCTATTTCATGCATGCAATAAATCTAATGATTGAGCACTAAAACTAAAAACAACATCAGCTAATGGTTAGTTTGAATATTAGTCAAGAATTTATGTTTTATTCAGGTTTTAAAATGTAATCAAGAAATTGAATTTAATAGGTTTTATGAAGGAGTTTATCGATGCCAGTCACCAAAGGAAAAGCTGCAACCAGTAATGTTACCAATAATAACGCTGTTACAGATAGGGTTGAAAAAGTGAAAAAGTCAGCATCACCAGCCAAGGCTAAATCTGCTGCAAAAGCAAAAACAGCGATCACCAAGTCGAAAACCAATGATTGCGATCCTTGTGACACTTTAGCAGCAACCTTTGAACGTCAGTTTCACAGCGCATTATGCCGCGATGAACTTGCCGTAAATGACATGTACAGCGCATTAGCGACAACCGTTAAATCTCAATTATTGCCACAATGGCGTGATACACGAGTTAAAGATAATCAATATCAGCAAAAGCAGGTGGCGTATCTTTCGTTAGAGTTTTTAATGGGGCGAACTCTTGGTAACGCATTACTGAGTTTAGACTTAACCGAAGAAACTCGTCATGCGTTAACGGATTATTCTGCTCAATTAGAAACACTGCAAGAAGCAGAGTTAGATGCGGGTTTAGGCAATGGTGGTTTAGGACGTTTAGCTGCGTGTTTCTTAGACAGTTGCGCAAGCCTTGATTTATCAGTTGTGGGTTACGGTATTCGTTATGAATACGGCATGTTTAAGCAAAAACTGGTTGATGGTTATCAAGTAGAGCAACCCGATCGCTGGTTGCGAGAAGGTAATCCGTGGGAAGTGCGCATGGCAAACCATGCCATCACAGTGCCATTTTTCGGTCACACAGAATCCTATGTCGACCCACAAGGCCATCGTCATTATGTGTGGACAGATACCCAAGATGTAAAAGCTGTGCCTCATGATATGCCAGTACCAGGTTTTAGAAATGGTCGTATTAATACTCTACGTTTATGGAAAGCAGAAGCCACTGATGATTTTGATTTAGCAGAGTTTAATGACGGCGATTACACCGAAGCGGTAGCACGTAAAAATCTAGCTGAACAAATTACCATGGTGCTGTATCCCAATGATGCCAGTGAAAACGGTAAGGAGTTACGATTAAGACAACAGTACTTCTTATCATCTGCCAGTCTACAAGATATTTTACAGCGCTATGTTGGTGTTCATGGCTTGGATTTCAGCTGTTTTAGTGAGCTTAACGTCATGCAATTAAACGATACCCATCCTAGTATCGCCGTACCTGAAATGATGCGCTTATTAATGGATAGTTATGGTTTAGGTTGGGATGAAGCATGGGACATTACTTCAAAAAGCGTAGCCTACACCAACCATACTTTATTGCCCGAAGCATTAGAGCGCTGGCCTGTGCGAATGCTAACAAATATGTTGCCGCGTATTTTAGAAATCATTTACGAAATTAATGCCCGATATTTAGAAGATGTTGCCCATCATTGGCCGGGTGATAACGACAAATTAGCAGGTATGTCGATTATTGAAGAAGGCCCAGAGCCACATATTCGTATGGCATATTTGGCCATCGTCGCCAGCTTTTCGGTTAATGGAGTCGCAGGTCTGCACACCGAACTATTGAAAAAAGGTTTGTTTAAAGACTTTTACCAACTGTGGCCGCAAAAGTTTAATAACAAAACCAATGGTGTGACCCCAAGACGCTGGCTGGCTCATTGTAACCCGCGTTTAGCAAAGCTATTAAACAGACGTTTAGGTGATAAATGGGTGACTGATTTAACTCAGTTAACCGCACTTAATGCCTTTACCGACGACAAAGCGTTTATGAAGCAATGGCAGCAAGTTAAATACGACAACAAAGTTGATTTAGCCAAACTGGTATTAGAAGAGTGCGACGTGGCGTTCGATCCAGACATGATGTTCGATGTGCAAGTTAAACGGATACATGAATATAAACGTCAGTTACTGAATATTATGCACGTGATACACCTGTATCAACGCATTGTCGCAGGTGACACCGTAGGATTGCATCCACGTTGTGTGCTTATTGGTGGTAAAGCAGCGCCTGGTTATGCGATGGCAAAGCAAATTATTAAATTAGCTAACAATGTCGCTCACATGGTCAATTCAGATCCTGTCGTCACGCCATACCTTCGATTTGCCTTCTTACCCAATTACAACGTCAGTGCGATGGAAAAAATTTGTCCGGGTACTGATTTGTCTGAACAAATTTCAACAGCAGGCAAAGAAGCATCAGGCACTGGCAACATGAAATTCATGATGAACGGCGCAATGACTATCGGCACACTCGATGGCGCTAATATCGAAATGCTAGAAGAGGTGGGAGAAGAAAACTTCTTTTTGTTCGGCATGAATGCTGAACAAGTGAGCCAACTAAAAACCAACTACAACCCTCAACAATTTATTCAACAGTCGACCGCACTTAATCAAGTTTTATTAATGCTTAAGAGTGGTCATTTCAACCTAGTGGAACCGGGTATTTTCGACAGCATTATTCATGCTATTGAAGATCCTTTTGATCAATGGATGATCGCCGCAGATTTTGAAGCTTATAAAGTTGCCCAAGACAAGGTGTCACAAGCCTATGCAGACAAGCAACATTGGACGCGAATGAGTATTCGAAATACTGCAGCAAGCGGACGTTTTTCAAGTGACAACACTATTAGTGCATACCGTGACGAAATTTGGTTAACCAAATAGTTATCGATTGCTATAACTAAAGTCGTAAAGTTAGGAGTTAATATCTATGTCGAATGTTCGTTATATAAGTAATCTTACCCGTGATACATATGCGCTTATTTTAGCTGGTGGACGAGGCTCTCGATTGCATGAGCTAACCGATTGGCGCGCAAAACCTGCGCTGTACTTCGGAGGTAAATTCCGCATTATCGATTTTCCGTTATCGAACTGCATTAACTCAGGCATTCGCCGAGTGGGTGTTGTTACCCAATATAAATCGCACTCATTAATTCGCCATGTCAGTCGTGGTTGGGGACACTTTAAAAAGGAGCTTGGTGAGTCGGTTGAAATATTACCAGCCTCGCAGCAAACATCGGGTAATTGGTACGAAGGCACTGCCGATGCGGTATTCCAAAATATTGATATTATTCGTCATGAAATCCCCAAATACGTGATGATTCTTTCTGGTGATCACGTATATCGTATGGACTACGCAGGCTTATTAGCAGCGCATGCGGAATCTGGCGCTGACATGACAGTATGTTGTTTAGAAACCCCAATACCTGAAGCTGCTGGGGCGTTTGGTGTGATGGAAGTTGATGAAGACAAACGAGTGATCGGTTTTGAAGAAAAACCTGAACTGCCTAAATCTATTCCAGGTAACGAAGAGTATTGCTTAGCGTCAATGGGCAATTATGTATTTAACACTAAGTTTTTGTTTGAGCAATTACGTAAAGACGCAGATAACGCAAACTCTGACAGAGACTTTGGCAAAGATATTATTCCATCGATAATAGAACATGCCAACGTGTTCGCTTTCCCATTTACCAGTGCCGTACCTGACGAGCCTGCTTATTGGCGTGACGTGGGCACCTTGGACTCGTTTTTTCAGGCCAATATGGAGCTGTTATCGCCAACACCAGCTTTAAATCTTTATGACGCTAAGTGGCCGATTTGGACTTATCAAGAACAATTACCTCCAGCTAAATTTGTATTCGATGATGACGACCGTCGCGGCATGGCAGTGGACTCAATAGTGTCTGGTGGCTGTATTATCTCAGGGGCTAAAGTAAAACGTAGTGTGCTGTTTGATGAAGTACGGGTGTGCTCATACTCATTTGTAAAAGACTCAGTATTATTGCCTGATGTTGTGGTGCTGAAGAATTGCAAAATTCAAAATGCGATTATCGATCGTGGCTGTGTTATTCCTGAAGGAATGGAAATTGGATACAGCCGAGAGCAGGATTTAGCCCGTGGATTTAGAGTGTCAGAGAAAGGCATCACATTAGTGACCCGTAAAATGCTTGGTTTACCTGTGGGCTACGAGTAGGACTTAATAAACTAGCGGCTATTAAGCTAAATAGCCGCTTTTTATTTTTGAAATCTCTTTAGGCGTAATGAGTTCTAGAATTAATATTGAAAAGGTAACAACTAACGTGAAAAAAGTGTTGATGATTGCAGCTGAAAATGACGCCATAAAAGGGGCTAAAGTAGGTGGAATGGCGGATGTTATTCGTGACTTGCCGCCCGCACTCGCCAAAGTTGATGTTTATGTAGATGTCGCAATGCCTAATTATGGTTTTATTGCTAAAGACAATAATGCAGACTTCATTGCCAAAGTCGTAGTAAAGTTTGGCGCAAACCTCGAAACAATCGATGTCTATAAAATACCTGCGCCATATTTAACTGCTAGTGACTCGCAAGCTAAAAACTCGCAAGCTCAAAATGGCCAGTTAACCAGTTCTGTGTATCTATTTGACCATCACTTTTTCAACAGTCCAGACAATCAAGTGTATACCGAAGGCTGTGCCGATCGTCCTTTCGCTGAAGATGCCACCAAGTTTGCTTTATTTAACTTAGCGGTCGCACAGGCGTATGTTGATGGCGTGATAAAACCTGTTGATACTTTACATATGCATGATTGGCATGCTGGTATGTTAGTTATGCTGCGCGCTTTTGCACCTGAATATGCAGCGCTTAAAGGTATTCCTTGTGTGTTTTCAATTCATAATTTGGCACTGCAGGGCATTCGGCCAATTCGGGATGATGTATCGTCATTCACTGCATGGTTTCCTGAACTCTCAAGATTGTTAACCCAAGAGCAAAAAGCGCAAATATGCGATCCTCGCTATCCACATTGTATAAATCCTATGAAAATGGGTATTGAACTCAGCGATAAAGTTCACTTAGTTTCGCCGACTTATGCCAATGAAGTATTAATGCCATCCGATCATCAAAACGGATTTTTTGGCGGCGAGGGATTAGAAGGTTCACTTCAAGATAAACATCATCGTGGTGATATCGTCGGTATTCTTAACGGCTGTGTGTATGACGAATCAAATAGTAAGTCGAATACTAAAGTTGAGCGGATAAAAGCAATAAAACCTGTAACGACCAAAGATATTAGCCAAGTATTTGAAGGTGCCCAGCAAGCAGTAATTAAGTGGCTAGGTAAATCTGAATGGATAAAAAGTGTCGATCAAATTGCCTTAAGCCGTCTGCAAATATTAACGACAAAGCAGTCAAAACCTAGCACAGAGTGCGATTTTTTAATGACGTCAGTAGGGCGCTTAACCGATCAAAAAGTCTTGTTACTGCGTCAACCTCATGCTAATTCTGGTTCAAGTTCTAGCGCTAATTCTAGTTCTACCTTGCAGGCTTTGTTAGATAATTTAAAGCAACTTAAACCCAAAGCCGTGTTTATTCTTTTGGGTAGCGGCGATAAACAAATTGCAGCTGAGTTTCAAAAAGTGGCAGCCAATAACGACAACTTTGTTTTTCTTAATGGCTACGATGACGCTTTATCGAGCACTCTTTATCAATTTGGCGAGTTATTCATGATGCCAAGTAGTTTTGAGCCTTGCGGCATTAGTCAGTTACTAGCCATGAAACACGGTCAGGTATGTATTGCTCATGGTGTAGGTGGACTTAGAGATACCATCGCAGATAAGCAAAATGGTTGGTTGTTTGAAGGCAACAATTTACAACACCAATCAGAGCAACTTTTGTTAGTGATGAAAAATGCTTTATCGCTACACAATGACAAAGCCGCTGAATATTTATTGATGAGGCAGTCAGCAAGTGAGGTGAGATTTACTTGGCATCATGCTGCGAAACAATATCTGTCAAAGTTATATGGTGAATAGGTTAAATAATTTATTATATCAATAATTTAGATATAGGTAGTGAGAAACTGAAAGCTCAATTGTTGTAAATAAGCGAGCTTTCAAGTGTGAGTAGTGATATAGATTAGGGCTTGCACTGATTTGAGGAACGCTTAATATTCCATCAGAATGTTGTTATAGCTGATAGCTAATCTTTAGTTGTTTTGGCACAGTCTTTACACAAGCATTGTAATTCAATTTGCGAATTAATCAGTTGAAAATCAGCTTGTTCAATACTGTTTTTCAGCGCTTCTATCACACTTTTTTGAATCCCTTTTTCTGCCACTTTACCGCAACTATTACAAATTAAAAATTGTGGTATTTCGTGCTTGTGATCGCAAGTGATGTGAGAGCAGGCGAGGTATTTATTTTCAGAAGACAGTTTATGCACTAACGACAACTCGATAAGGACATCTAGCATACGATAAACAGACATGGGTGCTAGTGTTTCTTGATAAGTTTCACGGTATTTATCAACAATATCATAAGCAGATAAAGGAACTGTTGAGTCTAAAAGTACAGCAAAAACGTTTTGCCTTTTAGCAGTAAACTTAACGCCATTGGCTTGGCATATTTGCTCTGCTTTAGAAAAGATCGCGATTTTGTTGCTGTTAGACATATTTACTCAATAGAAAACAATAAGACCGTTATTATTTCTGCTCAAGGTGGAATTGTAAATATTAAAATGCCAAAAGTGCGTTATGAGGATAGCTGCTCAAATTATCTATTGATGAATCAGAATTGGAAATTAAGTAGACTTTCCTTACTTGGCATAGCAACTAAAACAAGTTTTATTGGATGTAACTGGAATAGCTTATAAGTACAAAAGTGAGCCATTCACCAAATATTTAGCAATTAACTTGCTCAAGCACTGGTAATATTTTACTGACTTTATCAAACGTCTCTTGATATTCTGCCTCAACATTTGAGTCAGCAACGATACCACCGCCAGCCCAGCAATACAGAGTATTATTCTGAGTCACCAAAGTGCGAATTGTAATACTGGTGTCCATATGTCCATCTTGGCTGATGTAACCAATACTGCCGCAATAAATGCTTCGTCTTGAAGGTTCTAACTCTTCTATGATTTCCATGGCGCGGATTTTGGGGGCTCCTGTAATAGAGCCTCCAGGAAACGCCGCTTTTAATAAGTCGATGGCGTCATATTGCTCAGCCATTATAGCTTCTACAGTACTCACTAGGTGATGCACTGCTGGAAAACTTTCAATATCGAAAAGTTTAGGTACGTTAACAGAACCTGCAGTGGCAACTTTACTAATGTCATTTCGTAGCAGATCTACAATCATCACATTTTCAGCTAAGTCTTTTTCAGAGGTTCTTAAACGCTGTGCATTAAGCTTATCTTGCTCTGGTGACTTATCACGGGGCAGAGTCCCTTTAATAGGTTTAGTTGATATTTGATTGCCATTAAGCTGAATAAATCGCTCTGGTGATATTGATAAAATGCAATGATTTTCTAAACGAATAAATGCAGAAAAGGGTGCTTTATTGGCATCAGAAAGAGCGCAGTAAGCCTGCCATTCACAGCCTTGATAATCAGCATCAAACCTTTGGGTTAAATTTATTTGATAGCAATCGCCTTGCTGAAGGTATTGTTGCACTTTTTCAAATTTAGCGCTGTATTGCTCTTTAGACGTTTGATTTCGCCATGGCGAGGTTAATTTGAAATTAGACTTTTGTGAGTGTTTATTATCTTGGTATTGTTTGTTTTGATTTAATGAATCAATTTTATTCAACTTAAATGATTGGCTAGATTTTGACTTAATGACACCATTTTTAGCCAGTAGATTAGCCACATCGACCAGCTCAGTATCAAGCGCGGTTTGACCTAAATAATGTACTGCGAACCAGCTCTGTTTTGTATGATTAAAAATTAAGGCAAAATCGTAAAAGCCTACATTCACATCCGCAAGTTGAATATCTTTCATTGCTTGCTGAGGTAGATTTTCAATTACTCTACCTAAATCATAATTAAAGCTACCGATTAACCCGCCACTAAAAGGTAACTCACTTGAGTGCTTTACGGGATACAAATGCGACTGAAGCTTTTGTAGTAGCTTAAAGACAGATGAACAACCATCGGGTACAAAATTATGGCTATTGTTGTCTGCATTATCACCATGAAAAGTGTAAGCGCGGTTGTTACTGTCGCTGACAACCGTTGCGATAGGATTGAATACAATAATGTCGACATTGGCATCTTGATGTTCGCTATTAGTTGAATCTAGTAGCATTGCCCAAGGTTGCTGACTAAAGGCACTAAAAACGCTATGAGTATCAACATCCCAGTCGAGTGAAGTAACAGCAAGAGATTGATGACCCAAGTTACGCATTTTATAGCCTATTTAAAAAGTGATGTAGCCCAAAAAGGTTGGAAAGAGTATCATATTGTCCCTGAAAGGATTAATAGCTAATTGAATGCTTTTTAAAGTTTAGCGTTATTTATAAACGATTAGACTGCATTCATATAAAAATAAAACAAGTTATGCCGCAATGGCTGCTGGAGCGCCCCTATATGTCTACAAATTCTTCTGCGAATGTCGTGATGAAACAAGCTGATTTTATCGAAAGTATTGCTGACTCTTTGCAGTATATCTCTTATTACCACCCGAAAGATTTCGTCGATGCGATGGCTAAAGCCTACGATCGCGAAGAAAGTGCAGCAGCAAAAGATGCAATTGCACAAATTTTGATTAATTCACGTATGTCGGCTGAAGGTAAACGTCCTTTATGTCAGGACACTGGGATTGTGACCACTTTCGTTAAAATTGGTATGGCAGTTCAGTGGGATAAAACTGACATGACAGTTCAGGAAATGGTTGATGAAGGTGTTCGTCAAGCGTATACCAATCCTGATAATCCATTACGTGCGTCAATTGTGGCCGATCCTGCTGGTACTCGTAAAAATACTCGTGATAACACGCCATCAGTAGTCCATATCGATATGGTGCCAGGTAACCATATTGAAGTGATGATCGCAGCTAAAGGCGGTGGATCAGAGAACAAATCTAAAATGGTCATGTTAAATCCGTCTGATGATATCGCAGCGTGGGTAGAGAAAACCTTACCAACAATGGGTGCTGGCTGGTGTCCTCCAGGCATGCTAGGCATAGGTATTGGTGGCACGGCTGAAAAAGCCGCAGTATTAGCAAAAGAGTCATTAATGGACCCTGTTGATATCCATGAATTAATGGAACGGGGCGCAGAAACCACTGAAGAAAAATTACGTTTAGATATTTTCGAGCGTGCCAATAATACCGGTATTGGCGCACAAGGTCTTGGTGGTTTAACCACTGTACTTGATATTAAAGTAAAATCAGTTCCGACTCATGCTGCATCTAAACCTGTGGTTATGATCCCGAACTGCGCAGCAACTCGTCACGTTCATTTTCACTTAGATGGCACAGGTCCTGCTGATTTATCTCCTCCATCATTGTCTGATTGGCCTGAAATTACTCGTGAAGCAGGTGAGAATACTCATCGTGTTGACCTTGATAATGTTACACAAGCTGAAATTGAAACATGGAAAAGCGGCGATACCTTATTACTTAACGGTAAAATGCTAACAGGCCGCGATGCAGCCCATAAGCGCATTCAAACCTTAATTGAATCGGGAGAAGGCTTGCCCGAAGGCGTCGACTTTACTGGTAAGTTTATTTACTACGTTGGCCCAGTTGATCCTGTTGGCAACGAAGTTGTTGGCCCTGCAGGCCCAACAACTGCGACTCGTATGGACAAATTTACTGATTTAATGCTCGAAAAAACGGGCTTAATGGGCATGATTGGTAAATCAGAGCGTGGCCCTCAAACGGTTGAGTCAATTAAGAAACACAAAGCGGTTTATCTAATGGCAGTAGGCGGCGCAGCTTATTTAGTCTCTAAAGCGATTAAAAAGTCACGCGTTGTGGCATTTGAAGATTTAGGTATGGAAGCGATTTACGAGTTTGATGTGAAAGATATGCCAGTAACAGTAGCAGTTGATACTCAAGGTGTTAATGCCCACGAAACAGGCCCAGCAATTTGGAAAGTCAATATTGCTAACGCTAAGGGATAAGCTTAAACATTAGCAATCTTTTGTTATTAAGGCTTCATTATCTAAGGGCTTAATTTAACTATTGCGATAGAGGTTTAATCGCTTTCAAAATGGGCAAAATGACGAAAAAATAACGCTCAGAAATAGAATGGTTCATTTTTTTGAACTGCTCTATTGCCTGAGCGTTTTTGTTTGGGTAATGTGCTTATCAGTATTTTTTAAACAGTGTCATTTCAGTTGAATAACTGATATCTAACAGCATCGCACCAAAGTGTGATGAGGTTTGAAGAATAGGGTAGATTTTAAAAGTAGCGTGATTGCTATTAACAACAAAAAATAACAAGAGAACTTCATCCCATGAAAAAATCATCGCTATTACTTGCACTTGGTGCAGCAGGACTTGCACTGTCAGTTCAAGCAGCCGATTCAACTAAAACCCCTTTTAATGTTCAGCAATTGGTTAACTTAAATAAGTTACATTCAGCTGCAGTCTCTAATGATGGCAAGCAATTAGTTTATGCCGTTAAAAATATTGATGCAGATGGCGAGAGTAGCTCAGATTTATACTTGCTGGACTTAAGCAATAAAAATGCAAAGCCAGTTCAAATTACCTCGCACAAAGGCACAGAACACGACGTTAATTTTAGTGTTGATGACAAATCAATTTACTTCTTAGCGGCACGTAATGGCTCAAGTCAGCTGTATAACTTGTCATTATCAGGTGGTGAAGCGCTGCAAGTAACAGACTTACCATTAGATGTGAATGGCTACAAAATTTCTAATGACGGCAAACAAGTTGTTATGAATATGCGCGTTTTTCCAGACTGTAAAGACTTGGCGTGTACAGTGGATCGCATTGAAGCAGAAGAGAACAAAAAGACCACTGGTCGTGAATACAAGCAATTGATGGTTCGCCATTGGGATACATGGGAAGATCATGCTCGTAATCATTTATTTGTTGGTCAGTTAAATGGCAAACAAGTCACCGAAGTTGTTGACGTCACTTTGGGTTTAGATACTGAAACACCGCCAAAGCCGTTTTCTGGCATGGAAGAAGTGACCTTTACTGCTGATGGCAAACATATCGTATACAGCGCAAAAGCGCCAAGTAAAGACCAAGCATGGACGACTAACTACGATTTGTGGAAAGTCCCTGTTACTGGTGGTGATGCTGAAAACTTAACTGAAGAAAATTTAGCTTGGGATGCACAGCCGACATATTCTAAAGATGGGCGTCAATTAGCTTACCTTGCAATGAGTAAGCCTGGTTTTGAAGCTGACCGTTACCGCATAATGTTACGTGATACAGTGACAGGCGCAGAAAAAGAAGTCGCACCACTTTGGGATCGCAGCCCGCACTCACTCACTTTTAGTGATGATGGCCGTACTTTATATGTCACAGCTCAAGATGTTGGCCAAGTGAGCATTTTCGAAGTGAATACTCAATTTGGTGATGTACGTCCTATTTATAATGACGGTAGCAATAGTTTAGTTGCCGTGACTGACTCAAGCATTATCTTCAGTAATAAATCACTTGTTGAACCTGGTGACTTATACAAAATCAGTTTAGAAGGTGAGAACCTGACGCGTTTAACCAACGTCAACAAAGAAAAACTAGCTGAAATTCAATTTGGTGAATTTCAACAGTTTAACTTTAAAGGTTGGAATAATGAGACTGTACATGGTTACTGGATTAAACCTGCTAACTACGAGTCTGGTAAAAAATATCCTGTCGCATATTTAGTTCATGGTGGCCCGCAAGGCTCATTTGGCAATTCATTTAGTGGTCGCTGGAATGCACAACTTTGGGCTGGTGCTGGCTACGGTGTCGTGATGGTGGATTTCCATGGTTCTACTGGCTACGGTCAAGCATTTACAGATTCAATCTCTAAAGATTGGGGTGGCAAACCTTTAGAAGATTTACAAAAAGGCTTAGCAGCCGTTGGTCAGCAACAAAAATGGTTAGATACTGAAAACGCTTGCGCATTAGGTGGCTCATATGGTGGCTACATGATGAACTGGTTCCAAGGTAATTGGAGTGATGGTTTCCAATGTTTAGTTAATCACGCTGGTTTGTTTGATATGCGCTCTATGTATCATGTAACAGAAGAGCTTTGGTTCCCTGAATATGAGTTTGGTGGCACATACACTGAAAACAAAGAGCTGTATGAAAAGTTTAACCCAGTAAATTATGTTGAAAACTGGAAAACGCCAATGTTAGTGATCCACGGTGAAAAAGATTACCGTGTTCCATACGGCCAAGGTTTAGCTGCATTCACATACATGCAACGTAATGATATTCCATCTGAGCTATTAATGTTCCCAGATGAAAATCACTGGATCCTTAACCAAGATAATCTACAACAATGGTACAAAAACGTACTAGGTTGGATGGATCGTTGGACTGAAAAGAAGTAATAGCTACCGCTGATTAACGTTTAATAAAACAAAAAGAGATGCTTGATAGCATCTCTTTTTTTATGTTCGATTTTAATAACTTTGATATACAAGCTGATATTAGGTTTGTCAGCTAGATGCAATTAGTTATTGCCGTCAGCAAGTTTAAGCTCAGTAGGCGGGCATTTACGGCCGGTTTTTGTTATCCACAGAAAATAAGCTAACCTTCTTCTAGAGCCTGTAATTTTACGTTGGCCGTTTTTAAGGCTAATTCTATTTCGTTTACCCATGGGAAACCTCAATTAACTGTTTTTATTTTGATTAAACAGAATGCAAACAGTAATTTATATTCAGAATGAGACAGCATTATAACAAATGTTGCCACATATGGGCTGAGAAATATTCATTTAAGGTAAATTATGAAATTAACTTTCATTAATTATATTTGAATGTTTTTTTAAGACATTTATTAGCCGATAAAATGTGAAGTGAAGCATGCTTTTTCATAAGTAAATCTAACCCGAACAAGCAAAATGAATCAAGGATTAGAAATATTATTAACTGGCTCAAAGTTTTAAAAAATCTCATTTGATAAAAAGCAAAAAATCAGTAAAGTTGCGCGATTATTTTTTGCACCACAAAACATTTAATTTGAGGATTTTCTTGTGGATTTAATGCTTTACGTTAAGTTTTTTCTAAGCTTAGTGGCTATTATCAACCCTGTAGGACTATTGCCTGTATTTGTAAGCTTAACCAGTCACCAAACTGAAGTTGAGCGTAACCACACTGGTAAGGTCGCGAATTTTGCTGTGGTAGTCATTTTAGTGGTGACTATATTTATTGGTCAGCACATTCTCAACATGTTCAGCATTTCATTATCGGCATTTAGAATTGCAGGCGGTAGCTTGATTGCAATTATTGCTATGTCGATGTTGCAAGGTAAATTAAGCCCAGTAAAGCGTAACCAAGAAGAAGATCGTGAAGCATCAGGCATGGAGTCAGTTGCGGTTGTACCACTCGCATTGCCTTTAATGGCAGGCCCCGGTGCGATTAGTTCAGTGATTGTTTATGCTTCAACTCATGATTCAATGATCGATATGATTGGCATGTCAGTTACGGTAATTGTATTTGGATTAATGAGTTGGGGATTATTCAGATTAGCGCCGGTGATTTTTAAAGTACTTGGTACCACAGGTATTAACGTCATTACTCGTTTAATGGGTCTACTGATGCTATCAATTGGTATTGAAGTAATAGCGGCAGGACTAAAAGGCTTGTTTCCAACCTTAATGGCTTAGCTTTTTCAGATTATAAGCCTGAGTTTTTAGCCTTAGGGCAATGACCTAACAGCATTATTTGTACATTATATTAGTAACGACAGTCATTGTTTTTAAAGTTTTGCACAGCAAATGCGCAATAGGACTGGAATAGGGGATTTTCCCTTGACCCCAAATGCGCATTTGCGTAAAGTACCGTCCGTTCACGAACATCTTGATATCAATACTTAATTGAACTCAGTATCGTTAACCGTGTTGCTCTCACGTAAAATGCCAAGCATCAAAATGGTGACGTGTCCGAGTGGCTGAAGGAGCACGCCTGGAAAGTGTGTAAGGGGCAACCCTTCGAGAGTTCGAATCTCTCCGTCACCGCCAAATTCTTAAAAAAAGACGTCCTAGGACGTCTTTTTTTATGCCTAAAATTTAATATTACCTCTAGTTTCCTGTTAAGAAGCAATTAAATTTATAGTTCTAGAACTAAGAGTCAGGCTATCGAATCTAGTCAATGCTATTAAGTTTTGACTAAATTAAAGCTAGCAAAGTAATAGTAACGTTACCTTGCTGTAGAACTTGATAGATTGCCGAACTTTAGAAGTAAAAGAGTATTTAAATTTTTGCACAGTGGCTGTGTAATAAACTGAAACCTGTGTTTTCGCTATCCTTAATCAACGCGTCAAAAACTATGTTTATAATTAACGATGACAGACATATCAAATAATAGGACGAACAGAGAACAGAGAAGAAAGCAGAGAGCAGAGAAGCTTACAATAATAAAAACATCCTGAGCATTTTTTTGATTTACTATAAGCCAAGCGTTTTGCCATCTAAAAACTGGTGAAACACAGCATATATTTTTACTTTCAAGCTTTCAAAGTCGTCAAATAATTTAACGATATTTTTTTACCACAACTACATTGGCTTTTTTTACCGGTTGTACAACCACGACTTTTTTAACGGGAGCATGATTTACGACTTTGTGCGCTGGTGAGGTGCGAACAACCGTAGTACAACCTGTGCTAACAATAATAAGGCTTGTTAATATAAATAAGGGCAAGCTCGTTTTTATCTTTTGGATTGTTTGATGATAAAAGGTTTTATAGTTCAACATTTTCAGCTCCATACAAATTTAAATGTACTGACAACACGGCTTAATGAATTGCAATAACTGCATTTTAGCGGTTTGAATATGAGCAGAACATGAACGGATGCCAAGCGTAGTAAAAAAGGTGGTGGTTTGAGAAAAATGATTGTTAGCTAGCTAATAAAAAGCCAGAGTCGATGCTCTGGCTTTATGTATTTTAAAGTGTGTTAATTATTTGGCTGCTGATATTGATCAAACCACCAAAGTATATGAGCAACTTTCGACATCAAATTACTTGGCCGTTTGTAAATACCGTGTGGGGCATCAGGTATTCTCACCATGGCGGTATCAATATTACGTAGTTTTAGCGCTTGGTAAAATTGCTCAGTTTCTGCGATTGGGGTGCGTTGATCCGCTTCGCCGGTAAGTAACATAGTTGGGGTAGTGACATTTCCAACATAGCTAATTGGCGATAGCTTCATGTAGTGTTCAGTATCTTCCCAAGGCATTTTCTCAAACCAGTTTTTAACTACAAACGGGTAGATGTCAGTGGTTAACACGAAGCTAAACCAGTTGATAACAGGCTTTGCCACTACTGCGGCTTTGAACCTGTCAGTGTGACCTACAATCCATGCGGTTAACACGCCGCCACCCGATCCGCCAGTAACGAATAGTGCATCTTCGTTAATGGCATCCTGAGCAATAACGCCATCAACCACAGACATTAAGTCATCATAATCTTGGCTTGGGTAATTATTATGTATGGATTGAGCAAACTCTTTACCGTAACTGTCGCTGCCACGAGGGTTAGCATAGACCACCACATAGCCACTGGCTGCCATTAGCTGCACTTCTGCTGAAAAGTGAGGTCCATAATTGGTAACAGGGCCACCGTGTATTTCTAAAATCAATGGAAAGGTTTTACCTGCTTTTTTGTCTGCTTCATATCCCGGAGGATAAGCTACCCACGCTTGTATATTACGACCGTCATAGGTTGATTTAACATTGATTTCTTTAATATTTGCCAATGTTTTGTAATCAAGAGCATCACTGTTTAAATCTGTTAACTGTTGAGTATTACCTTTTCGGCTGATAGCTATGTCAGCTGGACGCTGCGGGTTTGAGTATGTAAAAGCAATAGTGCCATTTTCAGCAACATCAAATTCACTACCAGTATAAGGACGACCAAAGGCTAAGCCTCCAAGGTTTTGAGCAACGATTTTACGTTTGCCACTGAGTGGTTGATATGCCACATAGGTTTCACCTTTATCGTGGTAACTCATATAAACCGCTTTACTGTTGTCAGCCCATTGAATGCTGTTAATTGAGCGATCTAAGTCTGTTGTTATCGCACGTTTATTACTGCCATCAATATCCATGACGTATATCATGGTGTTTTCGTAGTTCATATGATGTTGATCGTAACCAAGATAAGCAATGTACTTACCATTAGGTGATACATTAGGTGCGTTATCCGGCCCGAGGCGATCGGTTAATTGAGAGACTTTTTGAGATTGAACATCGATGCTGAAGATATTGCTATCTGTCCATTCAAGCTCTTTATCTTCTCGGGTGTTAGTCGAGTAAATCAGTTGTTTGCCGTCTTTTGACCAACTGATATTACTGCGATGATCAAATTGACCGTGAGTGATTTGTCTCGCTGCACCACCATCTGCTGACATGATAAAGATATGGCTGTTACCTGGTTTAGTGAAACCAGCCCCGTCAAATCGATAATACATATCATCAATAAAGATGGCTGGTTTTGCCCATTCTGCATTTTGAGGTTTGCCTGGTAGTGACACCACAGATTTAGGTTTACTTGGAACAAACTTGGTAAACGCAATACTTTTGCCATCTGGCGACCAAGTAAGGTTACCTGGTGATTGACTAAAGTGACTCATTTGGCCTACCTCTCCAGATTCTAGCCATTTAATATGAATTTGTGGTGAGCCACTGGCTGTCGATATATAGGCTAATTTGCTGTTATCAGGAGATAAAGTAGGTGAAAAATCCACATGTAAACCGTTGGTCACCGGCGTTAAACGTTTTTTCTTATCGACTTTCCAAATATTACCAAGCTTTTTATCACTTTGAATATCCATGAAATTTCGCACAAAATAAACTTCATCACCATCGTTATTTATTTCAAGGTTAGAGGCATATTCGAGAGTGAAAATATCTTCTAGTTGTAATGAGTTGATGGCGCTAGAGGAGGTTGATGCTTTGCTTGACAATTTAGGAGCCGAGTTGTCGGCTAATGCCATTGTAGAGGTTATGGCTGCTGCCATTGGCGTCAACATTAACACCAGGTAAATGCCTTTGTTCATGAGTATTCCTTGACTATAAAGTAGAACGTTTGCGATTTGTTAAGGCTTGATAACCCTTTATTGTTTAATTGGTGGGTTACTTTTATTTGATTGAATAAATTAACATAACATGAATCAATAATAAATGTATGTGAATCTAGATTTACATTTGTGTCTTTTGCGGTATATTAAACTGATAAATACATAACGATAAGAACCAAATTATGACCGTAAACCCTTGTGCAAATCTAACCACTTGTCGATCAAAAAATCCATTCTCTAAACGTACAAACTTAGGCGCAATCATGCTCGCCAGTTTATTGAGTAGTTTGCTGACAAACACTGCAATGGCGGAAACTAAAGTCATCCATGCAGGTGAATTACTGACTATTGCGGGTAAAGCACCGCTCACAAAACAAACTGTAGTCATTAAAGATGGTGAAATTATTGCGGTTAAAAAAGGCTTCGTTGCTGCTAAAAGTATTGCCAAAGATGCCCGATTAATTGATTTGTCGGATAGTTTTGTGATGCCGGGTTTAATGGATATGCATGTACATTTACAAATGGAGTTAGGGCCAGATAACACTAGAGATACGGTAAAATTATCAGATGCAGATGTGGCAATGAAAAGTGTTCACTACGCTAAAATTACACTGATGTCTGGTTTTACAACGGTTCGTGATTTATTGAGCGAGCCAGAGCAAATGTATGCTCTACGTGATGGAGTAGAAAAGGGTTGGATTGAAGGGCCGCGTATTATTGCTGCTGCAGGTATTTCTATAACTGGAGGGCATTTAGATGCAGACGGTATGGCTCCAGATTTACTGGCAATGAAGTCCCCGAAAACGCTTTGTGATGGGCCATACGAATGCCGCAAAATGACAAGACAAGCAATTAAGTATGGCGCTGATGCCATTAAAGTCGCCTCTACTGGCGGAGTATTGTCTGATACTGATACAGGTACAGGACAACAAATGACAGATTTAGAGCTTAAAGAAATTGTCGAAACAGCCCATGGGTTAGGGCGAAAAGTGGCTAGCCATGCCCATGCAACTGCTGGGATCAATGCTGCTCTTCGTGCAGGTGTTGATAGTGTTGAACATGGTAGTTACGCAGATGATGAAACAATAAAACTGTTCAAACAAACAGGCGCATACCTAGTGCCAACATTGTTAGCCGGAGCTACAGTGGTTGATATGGCTGAAACTTCAGACTTTATGTCTAAACCTATTAAAGCCAAGGCCATTCGGGTTGGTGCTGATATGCTTGCTAACTTTGAAAAGTCCTATAAAGCAGGTGTTAAGATCGCTTTTGGTACCGATACTGGTGTGTCTAAACATGGAATAAACGCTCAAGAAGCAGTGTTAATGCATCAAGCGGGCATGAGCAATAGTGATATTTTAAAATCGGCAACAGTTAACGCTGCTGATTTAATTGATATGTCTGATAAGTTAGGCACGATTGAAGTAGGCAAATATGCTGACATTATTGCTACAGATGGCAGCCCACTTACAAATATCGAGGAGCTACTAGATGTCGACTTTGTGATGAAGGGCGGTAAAGTCTATAAGCAGTAGGCTAAAACACAGCACTTAGAATAAAATGTCTAGGTTATTAGCCTGCATAAATAGAGTTTAAAAGGAGCTAAGGCTCCTTTTTTAATGGAGTTAATTTGACAATTTAGCCTAAAAACCATGTTAAGTTATTCTTTGTTTTACTAAATTTTGTTTTACTAAATTTTGTTTTATTAAAGCTTTTGCTTCTATCTAAGTTTGAGTATTTATGAGCTACTTGTAGACTAAATTTCAACCTAGCTTTTCAAGAGACTTTTCAGATGGCTTATCAAGGATGTGAAATGATTATATTAACGGAAGTCGATGGGGTCGAAATACTTACAAAACATCAAGCCAGTTGTCACTGCGGTGCAGTACAAATGGAGTTGTCATTACCTAATGGTTTAGTCGATGTTCGGCGCTGTGATTGCAGTATGTGTCGCAGACGAGGAGCCATTGTCGCTTCTATTTGTTTAGATGATATTCGCTTTATTCAAGGACAAGAATCATTAGGCTGCTATCAATTTAACACCATGACCGCTAGTCATTATTTCTGCCGAGACTGTGGCATTTATACTCATCATCAACGTCGCTCAAACCCTAATCAGTTTGGTTTTAATATTGGCTGTTTAGTTGGAATTAATTCATTAAAAATATCAGATGTTACCTTGTATGATGGAGTAAGCCATCCAGCAGATAGATGATTGAACCTCAGGTTGATGTGTATTATTGGGTGCTACAGATAAGATGTTATTTGCCATTTAGACGTAAGGAAATTGGAGGGGGAAATGAAAACAATCGGCATGTTAGGTGGCATGAGTTGGGAATCGACAGCCAGTTATTATAAGGCGCTTAATGAAGGTATTAATCAACAACTTGGTGGGCTGCACTCTGCTAAAATAGTTATGTTTAGTGTTGATTTTGATGAAATAGAGAAGCTACAACATCGAGATGACTGGAAGGGGGCTGCGAATATTCTTGCCGATGCTGCGGTGAATGTTGAAAAAGCAGGAGCAGATTTTTTATTAATCTGCACTAATACTATGCATAACGTCTATGACGATATTGTAGATAAAACCGCTTTACCCATTCTTCATATTGCTGATGCCACAGCTGAACAATTAACAATTGATGGAGTTAAAACCATTGGTCTTCTGGGTACAGGGTTTACCATGCAGCAGGATTTCTATAAGGGGCGTTTACGGGATAAATACAACATAAACGTTATCGTTCCAAGTGCTTCAGAACAGAAAATGGTACATAAGGTTATTTATGATGAACTGTGTAAAGGTAAAATATTAGCTGATTCAAAACTTGCGTACTTGGCGGTTATTGATAAGTTATTCGAACAAGGTGCGGAAGCTATTATTTTAGGCTGTACTGAAATAGCACTACTGATTAATCAATCCGACACCAATATCACCTTATATGACACTACGACTATTCATGCTAAAGCGGCTGTTGAATTAGCACTTAATAACTAACTACATTCAATTATCTGTATTTTTCATTGACTAGATAATTTGTTTTAATATTTGTTAACTTGCTGGTTTTGTTCAGCCTGTTGTAATCTTTTTAACCAAAGGATTACCAAAAGGCTAGGGAATGAATAAATTCGTCCGCTACATTTCACTTTGTATTGCCGTGAGCTTTTTCTTATTTATTAGTTGGGCGGTATATCTTGCTAATATGGGTGGCAACAATGTTTTATTCGATATCGTTAAGATTATTCCTTATGGCGATAAATTCGCTCACTTTCTTTTGTTTGGTTTACTTACCGCCGTTACATTATTTGCGAGTAAATTTAGTTATTTAGACATTGGCTATTACCGTCAACGCTTTTCCGTAAACTCAAGCCTACGCTTTAACTCAAACCCAAACATGGCTAACGATTTAAATAGAAAAGCGAACTGTAAAAGTGAACGGTTTTTGGTCAATAAATCTATCAAGATCCGTGTTTATTATGCGATTTTCGTAGTGAGTAGTGTTGTGTTGTTTGAGGAAATCAGCCAAATATTTATTACGACGCGAACTTTTGATATGACTGACTTAGCCGCTGATGCGCTGGGCATTGCACTTTTCAGTACCATCGCGATAAGAATTAATAAAAAACCTTGCGTCAAATAACTAAGTTTATCCTTTTTGATAAATGAGATATGAGCTACTCGACCTGAAAGAGGCTTTTCAACGGGTTACATAAATATTGATAAGACAGATGTTTTAAAACTATTGCTGTATTGACAGTACTCGTATAACTATCATACTTTTAATATGAGCAAGTGATGAATTTATATGAGTAAGTGATGAATCATAAGTAAATTCAGTAAAATACTGGCTCAAATGGATTCTTCGATAATCTCGTACCATCATAAGGATAATGAATGGGCTTAATGTTATGCATGTCGATTATCAATTTGTCGACACTTAATATGTCGACAACTAATATATCGACAACCTTTGCTTACAGTCTGCTGTTACTGACTCTGCGTGTATATCAAAACACACTACGTAGCCACCTTTCGTTATTACAACTCTTTCTTTTTAATCCCATTATTAGTTCAAGCCAACAGGATAATCTATGAGCGATTGCTTCGATCACATTCAGCAGCTTAAGCAAACCATACAATCTTCAGTAATTGGCCAAACTCATGTGGTTGATGCGCTGATATTGTCTTTGTTGACCAGCGGTAATGTATTGCTAGAAGGTTTGCCAGGAACGGCAAAAACACGCTCTATTAAAACACTGGCACAGGCGCTCGAGGTTAGCCTTGGCAGGGTGCAGTTTACCCCAGACTTATTACCATCTGATGTGACAGGCACTGAAATTTATCAAGAGGTGGAGGGCAAACAGACCCTTACTTTTCAGCCTGGTCCAATATTTAATAATTTATTGTTAGCAGATGAAATCAATCGTTCGCCAGCTAAAGTACAAGCTGCATTACTTGAAGCAATGGAAGAAAGGCAAATAACCGTTGCCGGAAAAACCCATAAATTACCAAAGTTATTTATGGTACTTGCTACTCAAAATCCCATTGAGCAAGAAGGCACATACCCTTTACCTGAAGCGCAGATGGACCGCTTTATGATGAAGATATTATTAGATTATCCCGATGCTGAAGCAGAATTTAACATTATTGAATTAGTACGCGCCGAAGAGGTAGTAACTAAGTCTAATTCGCTCACTATCGATCCTAGCCATATATTCACGGCTCGTGAACAAATTCATCAAATTCATATGAGTCAGGCGATTACGACTTATATCGTTGCAATTGTGATGGCTACGCGTAAACCATCGGGATATCCAGACTCACCTTTAGCTCAATGGCTAACCGTTGGTTCAAGCCCTCGGGCAAGCATAGCACTGGATAAATGTTCGCGTGCAGCGGCGTGGTTAGCAGGAAAAACCTTTGTTGATCCAGATGATGTTCGCAGTATTGTTCATAGTGTATTACGTCACCGTTTAGTTTTAAGTTATGACGCTATTGCCGACGGAATAACGCCCGATCAGGTGATTGATGAAATTCTACGTCAAGTCATAGCGGCTTAACTGAGTTTTATGATGAATAAAACTGATAATAATATTTACGTTGATATTGATCAGCTACGAAAGCTGCAGTTTAAGGGCGAGGGTATTAACTTTTCGCCCCGTCAAGCGGTTAATAGCGTATTAAATGGGCGTTATGCCTCTAAGTTACGAGGACGGGGTTTAAACTTTGAAGAACTTCGTCACTACCGTGCAGGTGATGATATACGTTACATGGATTGGAAAGTCACTAAACGCACAGGAAAGCCGCATATAAAGGTTTTTACCGAAGAGCGTGAACGTAATGTATTTCTGATTGTTGATCAGCGCGCATCGATGTTTTTTGGTAGTAAAGGCAAAATGAAATCCGTCATTGGTGCTGAGTTGGCAGCCTTGATTGGTTGGCGAGTTGTTGCTGCAGGCGATAGAATTGGCGCACTAATTTTTAACGATGACAATGAGACTGTGCTGCCAGCTAAACGAGGTCATAAGCACTTAGCACAAATTTTACACACTGTAGTGAAGTTTAATCATCAATTAGGTTTAGGAAATAACAGTCACAATGCTAGCGACAGTATAAATAAAGGTTGGCGAAAAATCGCGCAGGTATGTGGTCACGATTCATTAATCATCTATGTGGGAGACGGTAACGGTTGGAATGAAAAAACCACCCATCTAATGAAAAATATCCGTCGTCATAACGAAGTAATTGCCTGTAATATTATTGATGCTTTAGAACAAAAGTTACCCAGCATGGCGCAAATGGTGGTCAGTGACGGAGAGCTACAAATTCAATTTGATGCTCTGGGTAAAACTCAGCAGCAATACCAGCAGCGTATCGAGTCGCAGCAGACTCTATATGCGAAAACTGCAACAAAGTATCGTGTGCCTTTATTAACCATTAATACTATTAAACCTGTGAATATTCAGCTTCGTAATGCATTTAGACGAGGTGGTGAATGAGTCAGTTCAATGACACTTGGGGCAGTAATATTGTTAAAGAGTTAATTGAAACGACGCCACCAGAAGCTATTAACTGGTGGCCTCAAACCCTGGGCTGGCAAGTCGTTGCTTTTTTTCTATTTATTATTTTTTTACGTAAACTGTATTTAAGGTGGCGTTTATATCAGCATAATGTGTATCGACGTGATGCAATTGCTTGGTTAAATCAATTACCGCCATTTGAGAAATTGTCAACTCAACCTATTTTTCGACAACTGCCTAATCTATTGCGTAAAACTGCACTTGGGGGATACCAGCGCACTGAGATAGCAAACTTGTCAGGTAATTCATGGGCCCAATGGCTCGATGAGCAGTGCACTCAATCTAGCTTTGGTGAAGATGGCGCATTCATGCTGCATCGTTTAGCTTATGATTCAGACTGGAGCATGACGTCTGATCAGATGGATTCATTGACTCAGAAAGTGCGTTTGTGGATTGAACATCATCGAGGTGTGTATGATTGAGTTTACGTACCCACAGTGCTTTATTTTGTTGTTTGCACCTATAATAATTTATTTGATAGCGCCTACTTACAAAGAAAAGCGCAGTTCTGTTCAAGTGCCTTACTTTGAGCAATTAGTCGATATTACTGGCGAAAAACCTCAATTAGGGGCAGTGGTCTTAACGCGTAAAAACATCCAAAAACTGCTTTTAGTGCTCGCTTGGTTTTGCTTAGTTGTTGCAATGGCCAAACCTGAAATGATCGGCGCAGCCGTTACGCAACAAAAGTCTGCCAGAGACTTAATGATAGCGGTGGATTTATCTGGCTCCATGGATGTTGAAGATTTTTACTTGCCAAATCAAGGCGGAAATCAGACTAATAGTGTTGATAGGCTAACGGCGGTAAAACAAGTCTTGCGTGAATTTGTTAGCCAACGAGAAAATGATCGATTAGGACTCATCCTATTTGGTGATGCGCCTTATTTACAAGCACCGTTTACTAATGATTTGGACACTTGGCTAACCTTACTAAATGACACCCAAGTCGGTATGGCGGGGCAAAGTACTGCTTTTGGAGATGCCATAGGCTTATCAATCAGCGTATTTGGTCATCATGATACCCAAAATCGTGTGTTAATCGTATTAACTGATGGAAACGATACCGCATCTAAAGTTCCACCTGTTGAAGCGGCTAAAGTCGCAGCTGCGTCAGATATCAAAATTTACACGATTGCGATCGGCGACCCAGCCGCTGCTGACGAAGAGAAGGTGGATTTGGCCGTTTTACAAAGTATTGCAGATATAACTGGCGGAAAAAGCTTTCAAGCAATTGATACTAAGGCACTTGAAAATGTTTATACCGAGATTAATCAACTTGAGCCAGAATTATTTGAGTCGCAAACATTCAGGCCAAGAACCAGCATTCACTTCATACCTATCGCATTGTTTTTATCCCTTTATTTAATATCATTGCTCATTGTCACATTTCGTTTTCCTAGAAAAATTAAGGAAACGCGATAATGGATGTGTGGATTATTCAGATGCAGCATTTTCATCTACTGAGGCCTTGGTGGTTATTAGTCATTTTCCCTTTGGGATATATTGTTTATCGTTTAAAGCAGCGACAGGACAACTTGGTGGATTGGCGTAAACATATGTCACCAACAATACTGCAGACATTGACAGTAAATGGCGACAAACAAAAATTTATTTCACCGTTAAACTTAACATTAGTATTGGGTATTTTAAGTCTTTTAGTGCTTATAGGACCAACTTGGCAGCAACAACAAAGTCCTTTTACTGAAGATAAATCAGCCTTGATTATTGCCCTTGATTTATCTGAAACCATGGAGCAGACGGATGTACTTCCTACTCGACTAACTCGCGCGAAACAAAAGATTATTGAATTACTAACGATACGTGGTGATGCGAATACGGCCCTCATTGCTTATACAGGAACGGCTCACACCGTTATGCCGATAACCAATGACAGTAAAATGATTAAGCAGTTCTTAGACTCGCTAAGTTATAAGATTATGCCTCATTCCGGAAAGCAGCCACAAAGCGTGTTACCGCTGGCCAACGTTTTGCTTCAAGCGACCAATACACCAGGTACAATTTTATTAATTACTGATGGCACCAGTGATGATGCGTTAAATGAGTTTGAGCAATACTTTTCTCAGGCTCAGCATCAGTTAATAGTTTGGGCAATTGGGCGAAACAACAGTGAATCTGATGAGGTGGGTTCAATTATTATTCCGATGCAGTTCGAACGATTACAAACTCTTGCCGAATTAGCTGATGGTCGCATGATACTACTATCAGACGATAAGCAGGATGTCGTAGAGGTCAATCGTTATATCGATAATAATCTTGCGGTCAGTGAAGATGAAAGCCGGCCTTGGTTAGATGCTGGATATTGGCTGGTGTATTTAGTGGCCGTGCTGTATTTACTCTGGTTTAGGCGAGGGTGGACATTGCAATGGTAATGACTCAAGCAAAATTACTCGTTAATAACATCATATTGGTTATCTCAAAACCTTGGGCAAAACTGACTTTTTGGTGTAAAAAATGGCGAGTAAGATTACTGATTGGCGTCGCTGTCGCTTGCACTGTTTTTGCCATTATTAAGCCTCAATCTTTTGCTGATCTCTGGCTGACGCGAGATCAGCAAGGTATGTTGCTGTTTAAATTGGGTCATTTTCAACAAGCTGCAAACCAGTTTAACCTTGTACGTTGGCAAGCATACAGTTTGTATGGCGCTGAAGCATTTGATCAATCGGCAATTTTATATAACCAGTTCGAAGGTGAAGCAGATCAAATTGCGAGAGCAAATGCATTAGCGCACGCTAGGCGGTATGTCGCAGCAAGAAACGTTTATCAACAAGTGCTTGATACATATCCAAACAATGAGCAAGCACAACACAATTTAGCCATTGTTCAAAATATCATTGATGAAGTGAATCGTATTGCTGAAAGCCAGCAAAGTGAAGCAGGTGATTCTCCGCAAGAGCTAGGGGATGATCCACAGACTGGAGAAGGCGCAAAGAAAAATGAAATAGTGTTAGAGGTGGCTGAGCATTATGACGCGAGTCAATTATTACTTGATCCAAAATTAAATGAAATGTGGTTAAGACAAGTTCAAAAAGATCCAGCTCGATTTTTGGCCAATAAGTTTCAAATGCAAAGCCTTGCAACTCATCAAATCAATGTAGATGACAACCTTAATTCTCGTGATATCGCAGATGAGAATAACAATATTGTAGAGGAGGGCAAATAATGTCATTGCTCAGCAATATAACGAATGTCACTTCTCTAATTCGCTTTGTTTTATTTGAAAACTTTCGAACATTACTGTTCATATGCTGCGTTCTATTCGGTTTGTTTTTGAGCCCTCATAGTTACAGTGCAACTGTCGAATCATTAATTGATACTAATCAATTAACCCTTGATATCCGGATGAAAACAACAGGACCTTTTATCGTCAAACAGCCTATTGTCATTCAAGTTGAAGTGGCAACACCTCGTTGGTTTGCAAAAGGCGTTCAAGTCACGCCACCCGCATTTAACGATATTGTATTTTTACCTATTACAGGCTCTGCTATTACTGGGACAAAAAAGGTCAATGGTGAGTCTTGGAGTTACTTGATCCGAGAGATTACTTTGTACCCAATGCATGTAGGTGCATTTGAACTGCCAGCGTTTCAAGTTTTTGTTTCGGTGAATACTGAAAACGATGGTGTAGTTGAAGGCGTAATAAATACTGCTGGTTTTGAGTTTACAGCGCTAATGCCAAAAGGAATTACAGAGCTTGGTTATTCAAATGACTTATCACTAATTGAAGAAAAATTAATTGTTTCGTCAAAGGTCGATATTTCTGTGAGCCAAACTGTTGGCAATGAACCTCTCGATAAAATAGATCTGAAAAGATCATTTAAGGTGGGTGACGCTGTTACCCAAACCATTAATATTTCAGCGAAAGATGTACCCGCTATGATGCTGCCTGTGCTCGAACATTACCAAGTAGAAGGCTTAAGTATTTATCAGCAACCAACTCAATTAAATGATAGAACAAATCGTGGAGCACTAACCGGAACAGCAAAGCAAACCAGTAGTTATATATTTGAGACCTCGGGCATATTCAATATTCCTAAGCAGATAATATATTGGTACAACACTGATAAAGATAACGTTATAGAATTGGTTGTGCCAGCTATGTCTTGGTCTGTTGGCGGGGCAGCAAAAAATAATAACAAAGATAGAAGTGCCCCCTTGTTGCCAAACGAGATTATAATCGGGTTGATAGCTATAGGTTTGCTGTCCATTTTTTTGTTGTTAAAACTAGGTGTATTCCCAACTGCGAGTATTAAAAAATATTATTTATCTTTGACGCAAAATGAAGTCAGGCAACTTAAATTGCAGCTTCGTAAACAGTATCATAGCGGTGATTATACAAGTGTGTGTTTGCTTCTATATCGTTACTTTCAATTAAAAACTGATTATAAGATTGAATTAAATCTGAATTACAAAATAGCACCAAACAGCGCGATAGAATCACATGAACAAACGACTGTCGTTAACTCGCTTAGGAAAGTATTTAATGCTGATAGTCATCAAACGGCATTGATTAAACGCTTACTAAGCCAAGCGTATTCCGAAGGTGATACAACGCCTATGACTACAGCGGAGTTTGAGCAATTACTTGCTTATATTCCTGTAAATAACACTTATCAATATTTTAAATCAAGTACAAAATCATCGTATAATATTGATTTAAATTAGAGGGTTAAGCCATTTAAAAAAATTTAATTGTTACAACTCATATTATTCGCGGCCCATTATTACCCTCCAGCGGTTTTCATTTACACACCTTGAAAGTTTATCAATTAAGCTACATCAAAAATCTTTTAAAGTAACAATCTGAATTAGTTAAGCATTTCCTTAAGTTGGTTTAAATCTCCATTTTTTTGCATACGTATTCAATGATTTTAACCATGCTACAGCCTAAAAAGTGAGCAATGATAAGTATGTTTTAACAAAAAAATAACAACAATTTTTTACCTTGGGGAATACAAAATGAAATTTTCAACCAGTCTACTCAGTGCAGGCTTATTGATGGGGACAATAACTTGCGCTCAAGCAGCGTCGCAACCAACCACTTTCGTGCATTTATTTGAATGGAGTTGGCAAGATGTCGCAACCGAATGTGAAACGTATCTAGGGCCTAAAGGATATGCGGCCGTGCAAGTGTCTCCACCTAACGAACATATACAGGGCAGCCAATGGTGGACTCGTTATCAACCTGTTAGCTATCAGATTGAAAGTCGCGGGGGCAATCGGGGTGAATTTGTTGATATGGTAAACCGGTGTAAAGCGGTAGGGGTCGAAATCTATGTCGATGCCGTCATCAACCACATGGCAGCTGGCTCTGGAACTGGTGTTGCAGGAAGTACATTTGGCAACAAAAGCTATCCGATGTACAGCCCACAAGACTTCCATTCAACTTGTGAGTTAAATGATTACGATAATCGTTGGGAAGTGCAAAACTGTGAATTGTTAGGCTTAACCGATCTTAATACCAGTAATGAATATGTGCAGCAAACACTCGCTGGTTATTTAAATGAACTGTCATCACTGGGCGTAGCGGGGTTTAGACTTGATGCCTCTAAGCATATGGCCGTTGAAGATATACAAGGCGTGTTGGCCCGAGTAAATTCTTCACCTTTAATTTTCCAAGAAGTGATTGATCAGGGGCAAGACGTCATCAGTTCAAGTGAATACCTTAGTGCAGGCTTGGTAACAGAATTCAAATACACAACTAAGCTTGGAGATACTTTTCGCGATGGAAAACTGGCATGGTTAAGTAATTTTGGTGAAGGTTGGGGCTTTATGCCAAGTAGCTCTGCGGTAGTGTTTGTTGATAATCATGATAATCAACGCGGCCATGGCGGTGGCGGCAACGTGATTACTTTCGAAGATGGACGCCTATATGATTTAGCCAATATATTTATGTTGGCTTACCCGTATGGCTACCCTAAGGTGATGTCGAGCTATGATTTCCATGGTGATACAGATGCTGGTGCTCCTAATATGTCAGTTCATAATAATGGGGAGTTAGCTTGTTTTGCTGAACAGTGGAAATGCGAACATCGCTGGAGCTATATATCTGGTGCGGTTGATTTTAGAAACCACACCGCAGATAACTGGACTACTACTCATTGGTGGGATAACGGCAATAACCAAATTGCTTTTGGTCGTGGCAGTTCTGGCCACGTTGCGATAAACAAAGAAGACGGCAATTTAACAGTATTACTTAATACCGATATGGCAGCGGGTACCTATTGTAATGTGCTAAAAGGTGAACTGGCAGCTAATGGGCAGTCTTGTAGCGGTGAAACCATAGTTGTTGATTCTAGTGGGAAGATAGCTGCGAATGTAGCACCATGGGATGCATTTGCGATTCATCAAGATTCAAAAGTGACAACAGTGATTGATGAAGGTGATTTACAACGAACTGTTATCTTTATTCAAGCGCAAACAGAATCGGGTCAGGATATGTTTATCCGTGGTGGTATTGATCATGATTATGCCAATAATAACTTAGGTAAAAATTGTCAGGTTAGTAATACTGAATGTGCGATCGCGATTTCACATAATAATCTTAATAATGCCACAACAGCGCCTTGGAAAACGAATGAGTCATATCTGGATTGGTACGGAAGTGAGGCGAATCAAAGCTCGGAAGCAGAAGGTACACCTTTAGATTGGACAACTAATTCTTGGCCATCGAGTTGGGGCGATGAAAAAACGGTTGCTGCAGACGGTTTTGGTGTTGAGCCTTTAAATACTTGGGGCGCACATTATTGGATGTTAGATATAGTGATGGATTGCAGCCAAACGGTGTCAGGTTATTTTGAAGTAAAAGCGTTTGTTAAAAATGGCCAAGGTTGGGAAGCTGATATTAATCAGAGTAATACACCATATCAATCAAGTAATCATGTTGCTCAATGCGGTAAAATCAATCGATTTGAGTTTAATCAGAGTACTGTCGAGATTATGAATTTTTAGGCTATTTAATTGAAGCTATCAAATCTAAGCTAAATAACTAAGCTAAAAAATTAAGACAAAAAAGATAAGCCAGCGATATATTATCAGCAGTCTGGCTTTGTATTAAATACCTTAGTGCGTGCTACTTTTAAGGTTAACGTAACACGCTCTTTATTTTCTTTATTCTCTAGTTAAATTTCACCATTGCATTTTAAAATGACATTTCAAATGACACTTATAAAATCATAACAGCACTGGATGGCGAATAAGCCATGTTGTTAGCAATCAAAAATCAGCCAGATATTTTCTTACCCGACGCTATGATGTGGGGAAAGAAGGTTTAAAGTGTTTAAAGGTTTAAACAAAGTTTTAGCTTTAATATTGGTGTATTCTTTGTCACAGCCATGTCATATGAGTAAGATATATGCAAAGTTGTAAGTATGATTAATTTTATGCCCCCCAAGTAACTCTATGATTGTGTGAGAAAATTAATACTCTTCTTGTGTTATAAAATTAGCATAATAAATTGTAAAAAACACAGGTGGTTGAGCACTTTGGAAGGGGGTATTAATCCCAATTAGATGCGCTGTTTCGTATAGAACGCATAGCAGAATTTAATGATAATTAAACTGGAATGCATGTTAAGCGTGAGAGTGAATATTCTTATATAATTGCTCTAACTGTGAGTTTATCAAAACTTGGCGCAAGCCTCTTTTTTAGGGCATTCCCCATTCATGATTTTGGTGAGCTTAGTATCCTTTCGCTAGGCTGTTAAAGCCTAGCAAGCTTGATAAAAATGAATCGACACTTGATATAAATTAGGGTGACTATGTCCACTTTTTTTCGCTTTATTGCCATTGTTACTGCTGCACTTACTGTGACTTTTTTAGTGATGTTTGTCATTGCTGTATTAATTGATTATCACGTACCTGAAAATAAATTTGATAGCACAGTCAATTCACATTTTTATTTAAAGGCTAATCAATGCGTTTAATCTTAATTTCAATGCTATTATTTATTTCATTCGGTGTTAATGCTAACGAGATTAAGCCATTTACGTCAGATGGTTGTAGTGTTTTTCCTGATGGTACGTTTGCTCAAAACGAATTGTGGTTAGCGTGTTGTACCGCCCATGATTATGATTATTGGCAAGGCGGGACGTTTAAGCAGCGACTTGAATCTGATAAACGTTTGAAACAATGTGTAGATGCAGTTGGTGAGCGATATATTGCTAACATTATGCTTGTAGGTGTTAGGCTTGGTGGAAGCCCTTATTTCCCTACGACCTATCGATGGGGTTATGGTTGGCCATACCCAAGAGGGTATCAAGCATTAACCAGTGATGAAATACAGCAAATTAAAGCGTTACAATTTAACGGAATTTAAACAGTAAACACATTAGCCATTAAACCATGTAAATGTTAGTTTAATTTGTGTTCAACTTCTTAGTAAGCTGTTGAGTTGTCAATTTATTGAGAAAATCAATTTAAAGCAAATAAGGATATATTATGCTTAAGACGCTGATGAGTAGCGCAGTTATTGCGCTAGTGCTGACAGGTTGCTCCACTGCAGATAAACAAGTACAAACAGCCCCTCAAATTTCACCTCCCGCACAAAGCAATTTTAAAAGTTATAGCGCAGAAGAGTTCTATAAAACCACCAGTGTATTTGGTTCGTCGATAAATCACTCTGGTAGTGCTGTGCTGGTCAGTAATGATGATAGCGGTATTTTTAATGCCTACAAGGTGCCTGTAGACGGTTCAAAAACAACTCAATTAACTTTTTCCACAGAAGAGTCAATCTTTGTTGAGTCTTGGTTTCCTAAAGATGATCGTTTTCTTTATAGCGCTGATAAAGGTGGAGATGAACTAAACCATTTATTTGTTCAAGACTATGATGGGTCAGAAATAGATTTGACGCCTGGTGAAGGTCTTAAAGCAATGATGCTGTCATGGCATGAAGGTGATGAGTCATTTTTTGTAATGACTAATGAGCGTGACCCAAAATATTTTGATGTTTATCAATATAATACAGCTGAATATAGTCGTTCGTTAATATACAAAAATGATTCTGGCTTCACTGTAGAGAGCATAAGTCCTAATGGACGTTTTATCGCTTTAAGTAAAAATCATTCTAATAGCAACACCGATTTATATTTAGTAGATTTACGTTTAAAGATGTCTAAGCCTCGATTAATCACAGAGCATACTGGTGATGTTTCTTATTATGCCTATACCTTTACCAAAGATAATAAGCAGCTGTTATATGCGACCAATGAGTTTGGCGAGTTTAACCAAGCTTGGACCTATGATATTGCTACAGGTGAAAGTGAGTTAAACTATAAAGCAGATTGGGACGTCAGCTTTAGCTATTTTTCTAAAGATGGCCGTTATCAAATTACCGGTATCAATGCTGATGCTCAAACACAGTTAACCATTACTGATGTGAGTAATAATAAAGCGCTGTCTTTACCTGCGTTGCCTAGTGGCGATCTACGTGGAGTTAATTTCTCTCAAGACTCCTCATCAATGGTGTTCTATATCAATTCTGACACCTCACCATCTAACTTATATAGTCATAAACTAGGCACTGATAAAGTATTGCGCCTGACTAACTCAGGCAATCCAGCGATTAAAGAAGAAAATTTAGTGGCGGGCGAAGTGATTCGATTCAAAAGCTTCGATGGTGTTGAGATCCCTGCTATTTTATATAAGCCTAAACAAGCTGAGTTTACCAAAGTGCCTGCGTTAATCTATATACATGGCGGGCCAGGAGGGCAATCACGTAAGGGCTACTCTGCCACAGTTCAGCATTTGGTCAATAATGGCTACGCGATCGTTAAAATCAATAATCGTGGTTCAAGCGGTTACGGTAAAACATTCTTTCACTTAGATGATAAACGCCATGGCGAAGATGATTTACAAGATGTGGTATATAACAAAAAGTACCTACAAAGCTTAGATTGGGTTGATGCTGATAAAATCGGCGTTATGGGTGGCAGTTATGGTGGCTATTTAACAATGGCTGCAATGGCATTCACCGATGAGTTTAAAGTTGGGATCAATATTTTTGGTGTAACCAACTGGGTTCGAACCCTAGAAAGCATTCCACCATATTGGGAAGCATTCAGAAAAAGCTTATATGATGAATTAGGCGACCCTGCAATCGATGGAGAAAGATTACACAACATCTCTCCAGTATTTTTTGGTCATCAAGTTAAAAGTCCTGTTCTAGTAGTGCAAGGGGCCAATGATCCAAGAGTATTAAAAATCGAAAGTGATGAAATGGTTGAATCTATTCGTGCTGGTGGAACTCATGTTGATTATCTGATTTTTGATGATGAAGGTCATGGATTCAGTAAAAAGGATAATCGAATTAGTGCTTCAAATAAGTATTTGGTTTTTCTTAAGCAATACCTTTAATCGATTTCTAAAGGTAAGTTGATTTTAATTCATATAAGAAATTTAAAGGCCGCTCTTTAATTAGCGGTCTTTTTGTTGGTTTATTCATTAGTGAACTGAAGCAATATGTTTTTATAGTGAAAAATATTCAACTTTAAATGTGCTTATTTTTAGTATGTGTTTTTTGCCTAATAGCGACTCTATTAACAAATTGCAGGCGCCAATGACAAACTGAATGTTGAAGGAAATAAGCGTGAAGATTGAACTGATAAATACAGAAGCTGAGCAAATTGTTGAGCAGTTGATTACAGGTGTGCGTTCATTTAATCATGAGCATATGGGGGATGAAACATCAAAGCCGCTGACTGTTGTTATAAAAGATGACAAAGATAATGTAATTGCAGGGTTAGCTGGAAGAACAATTTATAATAAGTTTTTGATTAATGTATTGTGGGTCGATGAAAAACTAAGAGGTGAAGGGCTAGGTTATAAACTTATGGAGCTCGCTGAAAGTGAAGCCAGAAAGCGAGGCTGCCGTGCTGCACAAGTTGATACTTTGGCATTCCAAGCTTCTGACTTTTATCAAAAGAATGGCTTTACTATCATCGGCACCGCGCCTGGTTTTCCAGGCTGTCCTGAACAATATTTCTTATTTAAACATTATGATTAACGACTCATGCAGAGAGTTAAAGGCTGGCTTACTCGCCAGCCCATAGGGTAAAACGCTGGTTAATAACTGCCTTTTTTGCGGCTACGTGATTCTGTCTGGACAGTATTGATCATTTTCCCAAAGGCCTTATCTTTAGCACGCTTTTGCGCCAAAGTTGCACTATTAAAAGCTTGTTCTCTCATTAGTTTTTGATAACTTATAAAACGCCTTTCGGTTATTTTTCCTTGCAGAATCGCTTTTTGAACAGCACAACCCGGTTCATCACCGTGCTGACAATCAGCAAAACGACATTGTGTTGCTAGTTCTGTGATTTCACTAAAGGTTTCACTTACGCCTTGCTCACAAGCACTTAGTTGCAGTTCTCGCATACCAGGGGTGTCTAGAATTAAACCACCTTGTGGTAATAATCTTAATGCTCTGGAAGTTGTCGTATGGCGTCCTTTACTATCATCTTCACGGATTGCACTTGTTAGCTGCGTATCTACACCCATTAACCCATTCACTAAGGTAGACTTGCCCACGCCTGACGAGCCTAGCAGTGCGATAGTTTTACCTTGTTTGCAATAACCACTGAGTTCAGTTAAATCGCTTGTATCTAAAGCATTTAGTGCATGAACCATCATGAAAGGATCAAGAGCCTGAACTTGTTGGCGTTTATCATCTGAGTCGATACATTGATCAGCTTTGGTCAGCACAATGATAGGCTCAACTTCGGCTTCTTTTGCTAACGCAAGGTATCGTTCAATTCGATTTAATTTAAAGTCTTGGTTTAGAGAACAAACAATAAATAAGCTATCGACGTTAGATGAGATAAGCTGAGTATCAACTTTGCTTCCAGGTGCTTTTCGCTCAAATAAAGACTGCCTATCTAATAAACGCATAAATCTATTTTCATGATTAAATATTACCCAATCACCGACACAAAGTTTATCCGTTTCAGAAGCTTGAATTGGCGTTTGTGACAATTTGAAAACACCAGTTTCTGTTATTGCGACAACACCACTTCGATGTTGCTCAATAACTCTTCCAAGGTATAGGCGTTCGTTCGCTGAATTCGAAACCAATAATTCAACCTCTTCTAACGAAAGTTGTTGTTGAAAATAAGGTCGCCAACCTAGTTGTGCTAACGAAAGAGGTGAAGAATGCATAAATTGACCTTTAATGATTAATGCCTGTTTTTGAGTAAAAATTAGTTTATTGGGTTAGATAATTCAATTTGTAAATAATATCGCCAGTTGCAGGCCATGTTAACTCACTGTCAAATGCAAAACCGTATGATTGGTAGAACTTACGTCCAATTATGTTCTGTTTAAAGACCTTTACTTGTAAGTCTCCATGAATTTGTTCGGCTTTGTTCATTAATGCTCTGCCAAACCCTTTTCGGTGACTGTTAACATCTACAAATAGCCCGCCAATTTCATTCCCAATGAGTGCGATAAACCCCACCACTTTATTTTCATCAATAACTACCCAAGTATCAGCGTTAGGTAAGTAGAGGCTAGGGATGTTATGGCGCTCTTGCTCAAAAAAATCCTTGTTCATGAATGGGTGAGCAACTTTTGAAGCACTTTCCCAAGCAGCCATGACTTCTGCTAAATCTGTATCTCGGTACTGTCTGATTTTTATGTTCATATTACTAATTTTGATGTTTTTAATCCCATACATAGGATTAAGTTGCTTTAATGGAGCTCATTTTAAGGATTAGCTAGAAAGTAATATTGAATAAAAACGACAAGTCAGTGAACGGGAGGGCAAATAATTCAGTCTGGGTTTATGACGTATTAAGTTTTAATGTTGTTAATACATATACTTTATTAAATCCGTAGTAAATAATGAGATATCACCTAATAAATTCGATATCACGGTAGCAAGTGAGTCATTTACTCAATATGGAGATTGAGCAATGTATTTAGAGTTGGCCATTTTGGCAGTTTTTGCTTTTAGTTACAGTTTAATTGCAGGCCGCGTAGAAACCTCAATGATTTCAGGACCAATGGTATTTGTGGTTGTTGGATTCATTTTGGGCCCATCTGTGCTTGGCTGGCTAGGTGGTGAGTTTGGCAATAACGGCATGCGAGTATTTGCCGATCTAACCTTGGCAGTCGTGTTATTTTGTGATGCGTCAAACAGTAATTTATCTGTTTTAAAAAAATATATCAGCATTCCTACTCGTATGCTCTTGTATGGTTTACCAGGCGCTATCGCTTTGGGGGTCTTGGTGGGTTATCTCCTGTTTCCTAATTTAACCGTTTATGAGATAGCAGCCTTAGCAACCATGCTCGCTGCTACCGATGCTGCTCTGGGTAAGGCTGTGGTTTCAAGTCCAATTGTGCCATCGAAATTACGTGAAGGTTTAAACATTGAAAGTGGATTAAATGACGGTATTTGTGTGCCGATTTTGTTTGTCTTTTTGGCACTAGCAGCAGGTAGTGTTGCAGAAGGGCAAGTGTCACATATTGCATTTACCTATTTACTTGAAGAATTAGGCATTGGCTTAATGGTTGGTCTGTCAGCCAGTTTTATTGCGGCTAAATTAATAAAATATAGCTATCAAAAAAACTGGATTACCGATATTTGGAGTCAAAATATAGTACTCAGTTTAGCTTTGTGCTGTTTTGCTATTTCACAAGAACTCCATGGAAGTGGATACATTGCAGCATTTTCAGGTGGCTTGCTTTTTGGACACTTGATGAAAGACGTTAAGCACAAAATGATTTTGCCTACTGAAGGTATAGGTGAAATCTTAGCGCTACTTACTTGGATGTTATTTGGCGCTATTGTTATTGGTTCTGCTTTTGAATCCTTTACATGGACGATGTTGATATACGCATTACTGAGTTTGACCTTAGTACGAATGTTGCCGATATTTTTAGCATTAGGCAGGAAGGGGGAGAATATTCCAACTCGGATATTTCTTGGTTGGTTTGGCCCACGTGGATTAGCATCAATTGTTTTTGTCATCATTATGCTTGAACGAGATTTACCTGGTGGCGACTTTATGGCGATGACGGTGATTTGTACTGTATTTATTAGTTTAATTGTCCATGGCGTTTCAGCAAAGCCCATGTCTAAATGGATCAGCACAAGAGTTAAATAAGGCTATTAAGTAAAAGCTTTAAATAACCAAAACAAGTCGATGAACCTGTAATAGTCACTAATGTGACTATTACAGGTTAAATTCAAGTTATTTAGCTAATACTTATAACTAAACGTACTTTTTTAGCTTAGCTAAAAACCTGCATGATAATTACAACAATCAAGAACGGACAGACAAACTTCACGTACACAGGCCAAATACGCCAGAATAAGCTATTTTGATTAACCCCATCTTGTTGTGCAATTTCTGCAAGTAATTCATTTCTATGCCATACCCAGCCCATAAAGATAGCAATGCCTAAGGCGATTAAAGGTTGTGCACGCTCTGTCGTTAGAGTAATAATTAAGCCAAATAAACTGCTGAAGTTAAATACTATTACTGAAGCAATTACCGCAATCACAGCGCCAACCATAAGGGTTGCTTTACTGCGAGTCACTGATGTTTTTTCAACGATATAGCTGGTCGGAACTTCGACAATCGACATCGCAGATGTCAGTCCTGCAATCGTCATTAATACAAAAAACACAATAGCTAAAATATATTGACTAACACCGCCAATCGAGTCGAATAATGCCGGTAAAACACTGAAAACTAAAGTGTCTGAATTAAGCAAACTGCCATCTTCTGCAAATATCTGCACTCCATTATGTTGTGCTACGTACATTGCAGGAATGATCATTAACGCTGCTAGAAAAGCCACCATAGTATCTGTAAGTGTTACGAATGCCGTTAATTTGCTTAAGCTTTCTTGCTTATGTAAGTAAGCGCCATACACCATCATGGCACCGGTACCAACGGATAAAGAAAAGAAGGTTTGGCCCAATGCGCCGACTAAAACATCGGTATGAAATACCATTGAAAAATCTGGCACCAATAACACTTTTAAACCTTCAATCGCACCTGGCTGACTTAATATGTAGAACGCGCCGCCAACTAGCATAAGTAATAACATGGGCATTAAACGTTTTGACCAACGCTCGATGCCTTGTTGTACTCCTTGTCTGATGACTAGGATCACTAAGGCAATAAACACTAGGGTAAAGACAAAATTACGAGAAACAGAGAAGTCAGTTAACCAATTGGCGATTTCAGGCTTGTTTGCTATTTGTGCAACTGGTGCTATAGCAAAACTAATAAACCAACCCGATAAAATGCTGTAGAAGGTACAGATTAACGTCGCGGTAATAATTGAAATAAATCCTATAACTTTACCGATATTTTTTGTTTTAGCTGAATGTCCAAGTCTTGCCATAGCATCAGCAGGGTTGGTTTGTCCATGGCGACCGACCATAAGCTCAGCCATCAACATTGGGTAGCCTAATAATACAATCAGCAGCACATACACTAATAAAAATGCGCCGCCACCGTGAGTAGCCGCTTGCGTAGGGAATCCCCAAATGTTGCCGACACCGACAGCAGAACCCGCTGCCGCCATGATGAATCCGATACGTGAACTGAAATGTCCGTCTGCTTGTGCGCTCATTATGACTCTCTGATGAGTTAGAAATGTAAAAGAGCGCGAATAATAGTGATTTGAGAACTTTCGTCAATAATGATTAATTGCGGGTTAGGCTTTTTTAGTGGGATAACTCATGGTTATATTGGTTTATAGTGAAATTAAATCTCAAAAATAGGGTTTTAATTGAGATTTAAACTGCTAAGAGTAACCATGTGAACGGTTTGCGCAATCTTATATTTTAAAACCTTGAATAGTAAAGTTTGATCAAGTGCACATTTAACCTAGTGGTATCGCAGTGCTACTTTTGACTTTCTTAAGTACAAAACTTGAGTGAACCCCAGCGATATGCGAGTTAGTTGTCAGTTTGTCGAGTAAGAATAGCTTGTAATCCTGCATATCTTTAACCAGCACTTTAAGATGATAATCAGCCTCACTGCCTGTGATTAAACTGCATTCTTGCACTTCCTCATAGCGCGTAATATCGGCCTCAAATGCTTCTAAAATTACACTGGTATGCTTTTCTAAGCGAACCTGGATATAAACAGTTAATGCTAAATTAAAGTGCTCAGGGTTGAGTAAAGTTGAATAACCTGCAATATACCCGGCATCTTCTAAAGCTTTAACCCGACGAGAACAAGGTGAAGGGGATAATCCAACTTTTAAAGCCAGTTCTTGATTTGATAATCGGCCGTGTTCTTGTAAGTGTGTAAGAATCGCAAAATCGATTTTATCTAGTGTCAGTTCGTTCATGCGAGACCTTTTAGTGTTGCTTGCAATGAGCTATTGCTTCCAATGAATGGATTATAATCTTGTTGTTTTGAAAAGTAACCAAACTAACAGGTTTCTAATGTTTGCGCTTAATGAGACTGATTATTCTTTAAATGATTCATCTTGAAATATTCAAAGTTGATTTATCTGTCAAAAATTTTTATTTTATTTCTTGTTCATGTTTAATTTATGTTGACTCAATGACATAACGACATTATTTTGCACATCCATTTTCATACTCTATTTTAAACAAGGAAAGACGTCATGACAGAACCATCTGCGATCAGCTTGATCCCGCCTGTGGTTGTTTTGATATTAGCAATATTATTAAGAAGACCTATCCTCGCTTTGGTGATAGGTGCTGTTGTGGGTTTATTAATGCTCGATCCTACTGAAGCATTGAATAACTTTTCAGAAATTTCATTAAAAGTGATGGCTGACGAAACCATTGGTTGGCTTATTTTAGTGTGTGGTACTTTTGGCGCTTTGATTGCTCTACTGGTGAGAACTGGTGGCGCTTTTGCTTTTGGTAAAAATGCTTTAAAAATCGCTAAAGGACCTAAGTCATCTTTGATGATGACCTATGTATTGGGTGTCGCGATATTTATCGACGATTACCTGAATGCATTAACCGTTGGTGAAACGATGAAACGTGTCACTGATAAGTTTCGTATTTCCCGTGAAATGCTGGCATACGTTGTTGATTCAACTGCAGCACCTATTTGTGTACTTGTCCCTTTATCTACTTGGGCTGTGTTCTTTGGAGGCTTGCTAGTGGATAACGGTATCGCAGGTACGGGCGAAGCTATTTCGGTTTATATGTCAGCAATACCGTACATGCTATACGCTTGGGTTGCTGTAATTATGGTGCCGTTAGTGGTGATGGGAGTTATTCCTCTATTTGGACCTATGAAAAAGGCTGAGTTAAAAGCGAAGCAAGGGATTGGAATACCCGTTGACGAATCTACTGACATTCAAACTAGTAATGATTACGCTGTGAAAGCGATCGAAGATGAATTTAAGACTGCAGACCATCAAGGTAAGCTGCACAACTTTTTAGTGCCTATCGTCATGTTAGTGGGGTTTACCGTTTACTTTGATATTGATGTATGGCTCGGCTTATTGGCTACAATGGTGGTTACGATTCCTTATTATGCCGTACAAAAATTAATGCCTTTCGCAGAAATGATGGAGCAAATGATCGATGGTTTTAAAAGTATGCTACCTGCAATCGGCACTGTTATTGCTGCATTTATTTTTAAAGATGTTTGCGATCAACTGCTGCTACCGCAATTTGTGATCGAAAGCTTAAGCCCTTATATGACTGCTTCTCTTTTACCTGCTGTAGTCTTTGTCGCCATGGCGCTACTTGCTTTTGCAACCGGTTCAAGTTGGGGCATATTCGCTGTGTCGATTCCAATTGTGATGCCATTGGCTCAAGCTGTTAATGCTGACATTCCTTTAGTTATCGGTGCGCTGCTCTCTGCGTCATCATTTGGTAGCCAGGCTTGTTTTTACAGTGATTCTACTGTGCTTGCTGCTCAAGGTGCTGGATGTAACTTAGTAAGTCATGCCGTAACACAGTTACCTTATACACTAATCGCAGCAGTAATAACCTTCATAGGATTCATTGTTATTGCGTGATAATGTTGAGTTAACATATATCAATGAAATATAAATAAAACCAGTGCTTTTCACTGGTTTTTTGTTTAGAGGATAACAAGGATGACAGTTCTGCAGAATCCGAGCTCACCATTGTTTACTGGCTGTAAATTGGCATTGTTGTTTCATGACCAATTAGTGGTGTATCGCAGAGACAATATCTCATCAATCCCATTTCCAAACCTGTGGGACTTTCCTGGTGGCGGGCGAGAAGGAAATGAAAGTCCTGAGCAATGTGTACTAAGAGAGCTGGATGAAGAATTCTCAATTGCGCTGACGCAAGATAGATTGATATATAAACAAGGTGGAGCTAATCAGACAGCAGATGGTATGTCATATTTCTACGTAGCTGAAGCTAATAAACAAGAAATTGAGTCAATTCAATTTGGCGACGAAGGACAATATTGGCGACTGATGCCAATTGCTGAGTATCTGCAATGTGAGGAAGCGATATTGCCTTTACAGCAACGGTTGAGGGTTTATCTTGAGACTATTAGCGACATTTAAGCTTGATAAGCACAGATTTTGACAAAAGCAATTTGAAGCAAAGCCCAAAGAGAATGGAATCCAATATAAATCGTCTTTGTCGAACCAATAAACATAAGCAGGAAGCACAATGTATATACCCAAAAAGTTGGCGATTCAATCAGTTGAACAGATGCACGACTTTATCGATGAATTTAGTTTTGCCGTGGTAACAACCGCAGATTTAACAGCATCTCATTTGCCATTACTGTTAAAACGTGAAGAAGGCGAGTTTGGCACCTTATATGGTCACCTTGCTAAAGCCAATAACCATTGGAAGTCAATGGATATGCAAACGTTACTGGTGGTGTTTTCAGGCCCACATGGTTATATATCACCTACATGGTATGACTCTTATCCTGCGGTGCCGACTTGGAACTATGCAGCTGTTCATATTAAAGGTGAAGTGACCCTGACTGATGAAGAGACTACTTTGCAAATATTGACTGATACTGTCAAAACTTACGAATCAAACTTATTAACACCGTTAGATGCTTCAGATGCAGAGCAACAAGGTTTTATCCCGGAAGATTACAAAGATAAGTTATCGAAAGCGATTATTGGCTTTAAAATTACCATCACTGAAATAGAGGGAAAGCTCAAACTTGGGCAACACAGATCTGATGCCGATCAACAAGGTGTTATTACAGGATTATCACTTTCTCAACGATTTGATGATAAAGCCTTGTTAGCTTATACCAAACGACATAGATAAAATAACTGACACATTTTGGAATACAATGGTAATGAAATGATGAAAAGTACTAATAACCTTCAAACTGACAATGTGAATGCCATAGATGGCTACAATATTACCACTGACAAAACGTGTATTGATATCAAGGTTGTTCATCATTTTATTGCATCTTCCTATTGGGCAAAAAACATTCCGCTTAACGTGTTGCAAAAAGCAATTAAAAACTCGTTATGTTTTAGTGTGCTAGCACAAGATAATCAACAGGTAGGATTTGCCAGACTCATTACAGATAAGGCGACATTTGCTTACTTGGCGGACGTATTTGTTGTGGATGAGCATAGAGGTAAAGGATTAAGTAAATGGTTAATTGAGACTATTGTCAGTCATCCTGAAACTACCGGCTTGAGAAGAATGATGCTAGCAACCAGTGATGCACATGGTTTGTATGCTCAATTTGGTTTTTTACCTATTGATAATCCAGAAATTCTAATGCAGATTTGGCAGCCTAATATTTATTCCATTACCAAAGGCTAATTCTTATAACTGCTAGAGCTACCAACACATCTCTATCTCCCATCTGCTAATAGTTAACTCTCAATAATCAACAGCCAATAATCAACAGCCATAATCAAATTAGTTTAATGTCAGTTATCAATAAAGCTGGTTGTTTTTTCTGCATCTAAACTAATGATATTTAAAAGCATCAATTGATCCGTTACAGTATGCTAACTAGTTATTAAACATGTTAAATAATTTATCAGGTTACGATATGTCAGCTTCTCAATTGGTAGATAAAACTCAAGATTTAGATTTCGTAAAAGCAGCAACATTAAACACGATAGCGAAAACGGATATTCAACAAAGTGATCTTCATGGTTTTGGTTTGTTTGCCACTGGCACAATGAACAGCGAGCAAATTCTTTATCTATTTGATGGTCAAGTTGTATCGATTGAGGATTATGAAAAAATAGAAAACTTGATGGCTCAACAAATTGAACCTTATAAAAATTATATTTTTATGGAATGTAATTACCTTAACAATAAAACGCTTTTGGTAAGAAATTTTAGAACCAAATACAGTTATATTAACCATTCTAGAACGCCGAATACTGAGATTAGATATCACCCTATGAGGTTAGTGACACTTAGTGATATTGCTATCGGTGATGAGTTAACGATTGATTATCGAAAAGAACAATTATCGGATGATTACCTAACGAATCCTGAGAAACAATTTTTATAATCTTACAGTCAATCACTACAATAATAAGAACAAGATATGCCTAAATTACGTGTTATGTGCGTTCAGCCTATTGAGGTTGATGCAGAGCAGTATGAACAGCTCATCAGTAAAAAGAGTCGTATAGGCCGATTAATTGGTACTTTTGATAAAAACGACTTCAAAATTGAGTGGTTACAACAATTCAATAAATTACACCGAGATTTATCAAACTATAAAAGTATCTACGGTGCTCAAGACACTAAAATTTCCAATGAATTACTTAAAAATGATTTAACACAACAAAGATTTTTAGTGAATGGTCAACATGACATAAGTGAATATGTTGATTTAGAAAATACCACATATGAATTGGTTTTCGACCAGCGTTTTTTTAATTTTGTACTAGTTGTAGAACTGCATTTAGCTATACCAGATGAAAAAATTGAGGAAATTTTAGCGACTGATTTAGTTGAAGGCGGTGTAGATTTTTACAACACATTAAGAAACCTTTTAGTCAAAGAGCATGATGACTCGCAGTTAAGCGAGTGGGGCAATGCAGTGCGTTTAGCTGTGTGTAAAAAAATTCAAAGCATCAGCCATATTTCTTTACGTGGAAGCGCACGTCCGCTTGCTTATATTGGTAATAACTCTGGAAATCTCACTTTTTTTGTGGATGAAAGCCCACAGAAAAAAGCGGTTAAACAGCAGTTCTTAAAATGCAATGCAATAGCTGAAAGAGTAAAGGGTAATAACACCACCATTATTGATAATGACTGTGTTCATTATGCTTTCTTTAGTCGATTTCACACAATCATCACTAAAGATATTGGTCGATATTATCGTTTTGCGCCTATTCAACATCATATTCAATCGACTTGGTACTATGTCAGTTTTTATAGCCGTGTTTTAGATAAGTTAAATAGTCATATTCTGGCTAATGATTCTAAGAAAACACTCAATTCAAAACGTAATGTTATTGATGAATATATTAATAAAATTGAATTGTTACGGATGAATAATGAAAACTTTAAGCTGGCTATCGAGTCTGACAATGAAGATGTTTATCAAAAAATAGAAAGTAAGTGGAATGTTGAAAGCAGCCTTGAGCATGCTAAAACTTACGTTAGTTTTTTTAAAGATTACCTTGAGCGAGCTTATGCAAGAAAAGCTGAGCAAGCTAATCGTCGTCAAAATCAGATTTTATTTATTATCTCTTGTATTCAGATACTTGGTTTAATCAGTATTTGGAGTGACTATTTAGGCCTGAATAAAATAGAACGATTTATCAATTCAACGGGCATCCATACAGGCTCAAGCGTGGATACCGTACTGCAAATTAACACTTGGTTACCGATTGGTCTGATTGGTGTGCTGGCGTTGTTGATGATGCTAGCTTACGTTAAAAAGGACTAATATTTAAAGGGAGCCAATGCTCCCTTTTTTAATTGACGATATGTAGGACAACTATTGTCATGCTATTTAGCTGATCTGTTCTGCTGTTTGATAAACCTAATCAAAGGTATCCAGACAAGACCACAAAGCAATCCACTGATAACCCCAATAAAGTGGGATTCTGTGGCTACTCTGGCATTGATGATGGCACTAACACTTTCACTAGCGCCAAAATACATCTCGTAACCAACTTTAACAAACACTCCGAGCAAAAGAAGGTAACCAGAAAAGTAGCCTTTTCGTATATCCAAAAGCGAGCCAAAGGTGAAAAGGCCATGCAATAATCCGCTAAGGCCGACATAACCTTTTAGTTCTGGGAAAAACCAATAAAGCCCGAGTCCTTCCAAAATACATAAACTGATGAATAAGGCAATGAATTGGCTGGCTTGGGATTTGTAATGCGTTTCATGAAGAAACAAAATTACCCAAAAGCCAGCTAAATTCATTAATAAATGCCACAAATTAGTATGAAGCAGGTTACCTGTAATAATCCGCCAGTACTCACCAGCCTGAATATTGACATAGCGATAACTTAAAATATTGTCGATATTATTAGCACCTAGTGGTGTCAACGACATGAAAAACATTACACAGGAAGCAATGCTAATCAAAATTGCAAAGTAATATGTACTTGCACTGCTTCGGCTACTTCGTGCCATAAATAAAATCCGTTTAATTTGTTATCAAGAATCTTGCAAGTTAATGGGCGTATTTACATTTTTGATTCTAGTGCATTCATTATTGTTTGCTGATTATCAAGATAATCATCTAAACCTCGTTGCCTGAGATGGCAGGCTGGGCAGTCACCACAACCACTTCCTTTAATGCCGTTATAACAAGTTAATGTCTCTTCAGTGACTAATTTAAGAGATTGGTATTTATCAGCCAAAGCCCATGTTTCAGCTTTGTTTAGCCACATTAATGGCGTCACAATTTTAAGTGGTTTATCCATACCTAAAACTAGTGATTGCTCTATAGATTTAATGAACTCATTTCGACAGTCTGGGTAACCAGAAAAGTCTGTTTCACAAACGCCGGTGATAATAGCATCGCAACCTAATTGGTAAGCGTAGATGCCCGCGAGAGTTAAAAACAAAATGTTTCGGCCTGGCACGAAAGTACTTGGTAACCCATTGTCCATCAGTTCATGGGATACTGGTATTGCGTCTCTGGTAAGGGATGAAATAGCCAGTTCATTAAGTAAGCTGACATCCATGACTTTATGACTCGCAATATTTAATTGTTTTGCTAATGATTGTGCAATTTCAATTTCTTGACGATGGCGCTGGCCGTAATCGAAGGTAATAGCATGGACTTCATCATACTGAGTAAGTGCTTGAATTAAACAAGTTGTGGAGTCTTGGCCACCACTAAATACAACAATTGCTTTGGACATTAATTTCACCGTAAAAATCATAACTGTTGGCTGCTGAGGGATGTATTCACTCAGAGTTGTTAAATTAAACAGTTATGAGTCAAATAATTATCAATATTAGTATATTTTATCTTATTGCAGGTCTTGATAGCAAAAACTTGCAGCAGAATTGAAAATCATCTATAAATGCGCCCTTGAAGCGAGCTAGGTTAGAGGCGCTTTCAATTTAAATCTATTAATTTAACAAGTATGCTTTTGATAAAGTGCTATTTTGACAATAAGGCTAGGCAATGAATTATCCTGTAAACGAAGTATTCGAAACAATTCAAGGTGAAGGAACGTTTACTGGTGTCCCGGCTATTTTTGTTCGTCTTCAAGGCTGCCCAGTGGGGTGTTCTTGGTGTGATACTAAGCAAACTTGGGAAGTACTAGCAGAAAACCATGTTGTTCAAGAACAAGTTATTCAAGTGGATGGCACAATTGGTCGTTGGTCTGAACATGACGGCTTAAGCTTAATTGCTGCTTTTAAAGCAAAAGGATTCACTGCAAAACATATTGTGTTAACTGGTGGCGAGCCTTGTTTATATGATCTTACAGCAATGACTAACGACTTTATCGCTGCCGGATATGACATTCAGATTGAAACAAGTGGAACGTTTGAAGTGATTTGCCACGAAGATGTTTGGGTGACAGTTTCACCTAAAGTTAATATGAAGGGGGGCTATGCCGTTCTTGAACAAGCCTTGGTGCGTGCAAATGAAATTAAGCACCCGATTGCAACTCAAAAACATATTGATGAGCTTGATATGCTTCTTGAACCAATTGATATCAATGATAAGACTATTTGCTTGCAACCTATCAGCCAAAAAGCAAGGGCGACTGAACTTGCGATGAAGACCTGCATCGCAAGAAATTGGCGTTTATCAATTCAAACACATAAATATCTCGATATAGACTAAAGCATTTGTTTTAATAGCTGATAAATTACTGACAATAAAAAACCGCTGTAATAGCGGTTTTTTTACTTATTAGAAAGTTACCAAGCTATTTCAAACAACCTGAATCATTGAATTTTTTCAGTAAATCATCATATTGTTTTGTAGAACCAATATTCTCTTCAATCCAGCTATCATTATAATAAGTATCTAAATAGCGTTCACCTGAATCACATAACAAAGTCACTAAAGAACCTTGCTGACCTTGTTGTTTCATTTTGCAAGCAAGTTGCAATACACCGAATAAGTTTGTGCCAGTAGATGGCCCCACTTTACGGCCAATTAAAGAAGCAAGCCAATTCATTGTTGCTAGTGACGCAGCATCTGGAATTTTTATCATGTCATCAACCACACCTGCTATAAATGAAGGCTCGACTCTTGGTCTACCAATGCCTTCAATTTTACTGCCATTCTCACAAGTAATTGATAAGTCTCCTTGATGGAAATAATCAAAAAACACTGAATTATCAGGGTCGACAACGCATAATTGAGTGGGGAGTTGCTGGTAATTAAGATAACGACCTATAGTCGCAGAGGTGCCACCGGTACCAGGGCTCATCACAATCCAAGCTGGAATCGGATGTGGCTCCTTTTTCATTTGATTAAAAATGGAATCAGCAATGTTGTTGTTACCACGCCAATCGGTTGCGCGTTCAGCAAAGGTAAACTGATCCATATAGTGACCGTTCAATTCGTCCGCTAAACGTTGAGATTCAGCATATATTTTAGAGCTGTGATCTACAAAATGGCATTGTCCGCCATAAAACTCAATTTGCTCAATTTTGGTTTTAGCAGTAGAAGAGGGCATAACTGCAATAAATGGCAGTCCTAATAAACGAGAAAAATACGCTTCTGAAACGGCAGTGCTTCCTGATGAAGCTTCTATAATGGTTGTTTCTTCGTTTACCCAGCCATTAGATAAGGCATATAGAAACAATGAGCGTGCTAAACGATGTTTAAGGCTACCTGTAGGGTGCGTACTTTCATCTTTTAGATAAATATCTATGCCAGCAAGCTGAGGAAGGTCTAATTTAATTAAATGTGTGTCAGCGCTTCGCTGGAAGTCAGCTTCGATTTTGGCGATTGCTTGATTAACCCATTGCTTGGACATAATGAAACCTTAACTAGAAAAGAGGTCATCATCATAGTCTTATTTATAAGCTGCTTAAAGAGGCATAAATCTCTATTAATGTAAAAAATCATTAATTTACAAGTAGGTAACAATTAATTGTTTGCTTAAAACCGAACAGTGAAAATTGTATGTAAAGATAATTTATTGTTTGATAAACAGATTTAGAAAATTTGGATAGATAAAATAAGCAATACTTAATAGGGGGAAGATTAAATCTAAAGATTGAAGGATATAGCGGAGTTAATCATTAATGACTTCTTGTATTGAAGAATTCATTAATAAAAATAAGAAGTGGTGGAGGGAGAAGGATTCGAACCTTCGAAGGCTGAGCCGTCAGATTTACAGTCTGATCCCTTTGGCCACTCGGGAACCCCTCCACATTTTCTTACTTTTTACTGCTTATATTGTTGGCCACAACAATATATTTTTTAATGATAAACATTCCGATAAATGGTGGAGGGAGAAGGATTCGAACCTTCGAAGGCTGAGCCGTCAGATTTACAGTCTGATCCCTTTGGCCACTCGGGAACCCCTCCACGAAACGGTATATTTATCAATGGTGCAAATGGTGGAGGGAGAAGGATTCGAACCTTCGAAGGCTGAGCCGTCAGATTTACAGTCTGATCCCTTTGGCCACTCGGGAACCCCTCCTCAATTGCGGCGAGAATAATAGTCACGAATTAAATATAAGTAAAGCCAAAATCGAAAATAACTCTCAAGTATTTGCTCAAGTGGTCGATAAAATAACAATCGCAGTATTTAATGATGTTTTTATATGCAAATTGAGTTTCCTTTAGTCAATGAACTACAACTTGGCAATCGCTTAAATGATGCGATTGAGCATGATCGTCGTGGTGAATTTGGCCTTCTTTTATCTATGCTCTCTATTGATGCACGTGATATGTCTCAATTTCAATTAGATAAAGAACTCAATATAGATGAAAAACTGCACAAAACATTTGAGTTACCTAAAGAGCAGCAATTGGTTTGTGACTTATCACAACAAGAAGCAATTAATAATGCAGAAGAGTTTCAGCGAGGTGGCGCATCGCAATTTCATTTAACTCAAGCACTACGACCTGAAGCGTTAGTCACCCGTGGTCAGTATCAAGATGACATGCAAAGAGTATTGGCCAACTGTGATGAGTTAACCAAACTTAAACATAAGCAGTCTGTACCTGAAATCACTGAGATAAATCAAATCCACTTTTTAGATCAATTAACCACTCAGCGTAAAATAAGTGAAACCTTAGCAAGTCAACTTCATGCAGTTGCTTGATAATTTAAAATATAAAAAACATGGCTGTCACAATTGTTGAATATCATGCTCTACTAATTGTGTGAACTAGCTAATTAATTATTTTCAGTTTTTACGTTATGCTGACGCTTTATAGCAGTGAAAGGCGATTAAGATGATTAAAACAATTACTAAGCAAGAAGTTCAAGTTAGTGATAGTTGCAACGACTGCGGTTCATTCGTGGATATTGGCACTGTGATTGATGAGCAGGATACGCATTTAATCCTTCAAGTAGAAGGTGAAAACGCAGATGTTGATACACAAAATATTATTCAAAAAGCACAACAACGCTTCGAGTCAGTGAAAACAAGCTTTGATAAATCTGACAAGCATTATACGATTTTTCTTGAATTCGAATTTACAGCTGAGAAAATGATATTCCAGTTAGAAAATAGTCTTTAGACAGTAAAGCCGTTGATTATTATGTGTATTTGATGGTTACATCTTGCATTTTTTCGTTGTAAGTGTAACCTGCGTTACAGAAGTTTTTTTGAAATGAGCTATTTTGCTTGTTTCTATTGCAGTATTTTACTGTCATTTTAAATGGGTAAAATTTATTTACCCTGATTTTGAGCGATAGAACCTCCAAAGAACGAGGTCAACCCGATTGCTGAGCAGTCTTGTTGGGAATAATAATGAAACAAAGTAAGCAACAACATTTATTAGAGTTGATAGTTAACTCCGTGGCTAAAGAGAAAGGGGATTTTACCCAAACCTCTGAATTAGCATGTAAATTGTTACTAAAATATTTTAATGCTACTAGTGTATCTGTTATTTCATTACGCAATGAAGCGTTAGAGCAAAAGGTTGTTGCTTGTCTGTCTCCTAATGCTGAGGTTAGTGATGCTATTAAGCAACTAAGACATAATCACTTAACATCAGAAAGTTATTTAGAAGAAATTCGTTGTTACCGACATATCGCTAGTAGTATCTCTGCTACTGACAAACGACTCAGCTGTTTCTCAGATTATTATCAACAATCAGGTATTCAATCTAATCTCGATGTTGCCATTCGAATTAATGGTCATATCGAGGGTTTGTTATGTATTGAATTTGACAGTCATGTTGAATTATCTATTCCAACAATTGAATTTGCTTGCCAATTTGCTGATCAGCTTGCACTGACATTGGCTACTCGTTATGCCTATGATAATGATGAACGTTTAACTTTATTTCATAGTGCTACTGAACAAGCACAGCATGTATTGATGTTAGTGAACCTTAAAACACAGATCATTGAGTACATTAATCCTGCACACGAAAAAATGACTGGTTTAAGTCGTCACGTTGTGCAAGATAATGAACTGATTACTTTAGATTTTTTTAGAGGTAAACGAGAGTTAGCTAATGAGTTAACTGAAAAACTTATAGCTGGTGATATGGTTCAAGGCGAAGCTGAATTAGAAAGAATTGATGGCACTAAATATTGGGCTCAATATCAAGCAAGCCGGTTTGTTACGCAACAAGGGAATTATTATGCCTTGGTGTCTTGTATTGATGTAACAGAACAACGATACCATAAAAATGAGTTAGAAAATTTAGCATGGAACTGCTCATTAACAGGATTACATAATCGACTTCATTTTACCCAGCAACTCGAACGTGCGACCTCAGGTGTTTTGTTTCTTATCGATTTAATGGGCTTTAAGCGCTTTAATGATACCAGCGGTCACGAACAAGGCGATGCACTACTCACTGAAGTCGCTAGACGCTTAAAACATTTTGCGAAAAGCAATGCTGCTATTGATGTGGCACGTGTTGGTAGTGATGAATTTGCAGTATTACTGCCAGAAATAGTTTCGAGTGATATTCTTGAAGAGCAGGTATTTAAATTATATCAAAAACTGGCAGTACCATCAGTCATTGGCCGTGAGAAAGTGGATCCTAAAGCTGCTATTGCTGTTGTAGATGTTGGCGCTGTTGCCCAACAGTTTTCGCCTTTATCTTGTGCCGATATTGCTCTGCAGTATGCTAAAAAGAAGGCTATGTTGAATTATCAAATCTTTAATGATGATTTGTTAGCTACATTCAAAAATAATGCAGATATTGAACGTGATTTAATGTCTGCAATTCGTGGCAGACAGTTTGAACTTTACTATCAGCCATTAATGGATTTAAAAAACCATAAGTTTATTGGTGCAGAAGCGCTTATTCGTTGGCACCACCCTAAAAAAGGCGTGCTATACCCAGGTGCTTTTATAGAAATAGCAGAACAATCTGGGATGATAAACGCTATTGGCGATTGGGTGCTTGAGGCTGCTTGTAAACAACTTAATTTATGGCAACACAAAAACGTTGATATCGTTATGCATGTTAATGTTGCTGCAAGACAGTTTTTCAGTGGTAATTTGTTTGAACAAGTTTGGAATTTAGTCACTCGCTATCGTTTAAAGCCGCAAAGTTTAATACTGGAGATTACTGAAACTGAATTAATGGGCGATATCCGCCATGCGACACGTTTATGCCAAGAGTTGGCCGATTTAGGTGTCGGACTGGCTATTGACGATTTCGGTACAGGCTACAGTTCTATGCGTTATTTAAAGCAATTTCCAATCAGTAAATTAAAAATCGATCGCTCGTTTATTTCTGATTTAACGACAAGTCATGAAAGTCGTGAAATTGTCAGTGCTATCATCGCCATGGCAAAAGCACTGAACATTTCATTAACTGCAGAAGGAGTTGAAACTAAAGAGCAGGAAGTGTTCTTAGAAGATAGCTGCTGTCACCATGCTCAAGGTTATTTGTATAGTCCAGCTATTCGAGAAAATGAGTTTTCAAAGTTCATTTTTGACCAAAATGAAGTGGTCCACTAATTCATTAGTCTACCAAGTCACTAGGCCATCTTTTTCATGCAACAGGCTTTAAATTTTTTGCCACTGTGACAAATACATTTATCGTTTCGTTTAGGTAATTGTGCAACCTTTTGTGTTCCATTTGTGTAATACCATTTACCATCTAAATATTGAAATTGCGAACATTCATATATTGCATCAATCTCGCCGCCATTTAGATACCAAGCTTTAAACGTGACAGTTCCCGTTTGAGCGTTATAGTTCTCTGTAGTTTGTTCAACGTCTAAACCTAACCATTGAGTATCATCAGCGCCTTGTGCAAGCAAGTTGATGGTTAGCCCATTTAAAAATTGAGGATGATGGGTTTCAATTAAATACTCAAACTGTTGCAGTGCAAAGGCACAATAACGCGAGCGCATCAGTGACTCTACGTTGTCTGCTGATTGAATTTTTAGGTGATAAGGTTGGCAGCAATATTGATATTGTTTCGCTAAGCCACAAGGGCATGGACTTTGAACTTCTATTTTCATTTTTCGATTTATGTTTTAAAGATTTAATTTTGTGATTAATGATTATGGCTATCTGTTTCATTATGAACATCAATTTCCACTTCAACACTATTTACTGATTCGTTTAATTGATTAAGCTTTGGATTAAATTGACGACCGTAATATAGATTGGATACTGGTTTTGCTGTGAAATAAAAGTCTGGATTAGCCTTGGTATTTGAGTCAACAATAAACTGCCATTGTTGTTTGCCCACTTTGCGTGAGACTAAAACGAACTTTCCTGAAAATACGCTAGTAGGTTCACCGGTTTCTTTACGAGGGTGAAAGCGAACTAGGTAATAACCAACATCAGTAGCGGTTTTCTCAGTGAGTTTACGGTTGATGATTCTAAAATCAACATCAATATGAGCCGACTTTTTAGCGATTTTCTTAAAAAAAACGCTATATAGCGCTAGAATATCGTCTTTACCTGTCACTATCTCTTTATCTAGTGTTTCTGATATATAAACAGCATCATCAGCGTAAATGGTGTCAATACTATCAAGATCTAAATTTTCGAAACCACTAGAGAAGACTTTATAGTTAGCATTGATTACATCATTATCCGATAATTGATCGGCAGATACGAAAAAGCTCATAAAAGAGAAGAAGCTGATAAAAAATAGTTTGATATGGCTCATGCAAATAGAATGCTCTTAAATATAATGCGTGTTAAATGAATGCAGGTGCACTTCATAATATGGATAACACTATAAATTATTCCATCAAGTATCAAAAGCAACGAATCTTTACAAAGTGTGTAGGAGTGGTTTATGCAGGAACAAGATAATGATTTATTTTTAGCAGAAATGGCCGATGTAAAGCCATTAAAGGCAAGCGACAATCATTTTAATATTCAAAACCAGTCTGTTACAGAGGGACAATTAGCAAGAAGAGCGGCTGCAGCGCAGAACGAGTACTTACAAAAGTTAACAATTGATCCAATCATGATGACTGTAGTAGAACCAGAAGAAATCATTAGTTATAAAATAAATGGCGTTCAAGAGGAAGTGTTTCGTCATTTACGTCTTGGGAAATATAAATCAAAAACAACCTTAGATTTACACGCCTATAGATTATCAAAGGCGCGTGAAGAGCTGATAAATGCCATTCTATTGGCTTATGAAAGAGGTGAGCGCAATTTACTCATTATTCATGGTAAAGGGTTTAAAAGTCGGCCATTTCCAGCCCTAATGAAATCTGCAGTGAATACTTGGTTAGTTCAATTAGAGCAAGTGCAGGCATTTCATAGTGCGACCCGTGAACAAGGTGGAACAGGCGCTTTGTTTGTTATGTTAGTTAAAAATGATCAACAAAGAGTTATTTCAAGCGAAACCAACCGTAAAGGTAGTGGCTTTCGATAATCTTATAAATGAAAAATCTAGTGTGTTTCACAAATAACAATGCCTCAAATCAAGGAGAGCTGATATAAATTGAGATAGTGAAAAAGGCCAGATTTGCGGGTATTTTACTAAATCAATAAATATGCAAGAACAAAAATTAATACGACAAATATTGCGACAGTAGGTAAGTTATTATCCCTTGGACTTATTTCGTTATTAAGCCGTTTTGAACGTTCATTTCGATGTTTTATATAACTACTTTTTTTCATATGATGCCTTGATTTTCATCCAAGAAAACCGAACTAATAGATGATGTTACAAAAATCTAATATCAATTATCACAGTTCATCATTTTTACAAATGTTGTAATTCCAGCGAGTGATTGGAATTTAATTTTTGTTGATGTGTGCAGTAACAGTTTATAGATCCTGTTGTTAGCAAGCTTTGTTGATAAAGAAGTTACTTTGTCATTTCTATTCGTAAAAAGAACTAAGTTTTGATCGTAATTGTGAGCTTAGAATCTTTTTATAAAAATTAATTTTTTGAAAAATAAATTATAGTAATAAAAACTTTAAAGACTTTAATAAATTGTTTTTAAACAGTTACTTGATTGGGTTTTAGCTTGTCTGATACAAATTAGGTATTGGCTAACGTTTGACTATAACTGATCGGGTTGTGCAGTCTGTTTATTGTTCACATGACAAAATACAAAATGGCTATAGCAATAAACAAAAAATGAATAGTATTTTTATTGGTGTTGTAATTTAACGTTGAACTTTTACGGATCCGTTTAACTCTGCCGTTTCTTAGTTTCTTATAATTTCTTTTTTTCATAGTTTACTCCCGAGCCTCATGAATACTCAGAAGCTATACAAAAATGATGAAGAGTGTATTTATAGAGCAATTAGAAAGGTGAAAGAAATCGCGCTGTTTGATTAAATTAGATACGAAACAGCTTTACGGAAACAATCTCAATGACAACTTTGACTTGCGAGTATTAAATACAAATAACGGTACAAGTAACTCCATTCACTTTGTGTACGGGCGTAAATTATCATATTTTTTAATCACAGAAAGTGGATTTAATGTGAGCTGGATCACGAGTGAGAGAATTTTGACATGTGTTATATTTTTGACGTTAGCGACTATTTAATAAGATGTTTTAAGAGTGTTTGTTTGGTGTTGTTGTTGCGTTAAGTGTGGGTAATTTGACGTTTCTAAGATTAATTGCGAGTTAATAAATATCATTAAACTTTTAAAGAGCACCCATCCACTTGGCTAGATAGATGCTCTTTGATATATCAGATATTTGGAATGAAATAGTTTATAAGATTACCAACCACACTGACGATTTTCTGTTTTGTTCTGTTGGTCTAACCAAACGTGTAACGGCGCAAAATAATCAAGTACCGCTTTTGCATCCATTGATTTAGTGCCAGTCACAATATTTAACGCTTCAGGCCAAGGTTGGCTTAAGCCTGATTCCAACATTTGGTTCAATTTTGCTCCTGCTTGTTTGTTTCCATATATGCTACAACGGTGAACAGGCCCTTCGTTGCCAGCAATGTCGCATAATGCCTTGTGGAATTGAAATTGGAGTACGTGAGCTAAAAAGTAACGCGTGTATGGCACATTTCCTGGGACATGATATTTAGCACCTGGATCAAAGTCAGCTTCCGTTCTTTCAATAGGAGCTGCAACGCCTTGATATTTTTCGCGTAAATCCCACCATGCTTGATTGTATTGCTCAGGCGAGATCTCACCATTAAATACTTTCCAGCGCCACTGATCTATCATTAAACCAAAAGGCATAAAGGCAATTTTATCTAATGCTTGCTTGAGTAATAAACCAATATCTTTTGATTCATCAGGAACTTCAGAAAGTAATCCAATTTGTTTTAGATAACTTGGTGTAATTGATAGTGCTATCGTATCTCCAATGGCTTCGTGGAAGCCATCATTAGCCGAACCTTTAAACAGGTGAGGTTGGTTCTTGTAAGCGCGTTGATAATAATTGTGGCCTAATTCGTGATGAATAACAGTGAAGTCTTCAGCGGTTTTTTGAATACACATTTTAATACGAATATCATCTTCGTTATCTAAATCCCAAGCTGAAGCATGGCACACTACATCGCGATCTTTAGGCTGTACAAAAAGAGAACGAGTCCAAAATGTGTCTGGTAATTCATTAAAACCGAGTGATGAGAAAAAGCTTTCAGCTTGTTTAACCATCTTTATTTCATCATAATTATTTTGAGCTAATAGGGCGGTGACATCATAACCTGGGTCGGCATCAGCAGGAGCGACTGAGTTATATATGGTTCCCCATTGTTGTGCCCACATATTACCAAGTAAATGCGCGGGAATAGGGCCTTGTTTAGGTGCTACATCATCACCGTATTGCTCATTTAGTTCGCCACGTACGTAGCAGTGCAATGAATCATATAACGGTTTTATATCGCCCCATAATCGATCTAATTCTGCCGAAAAATCATCAGGTTTCATGTCGTACTGACTTCGCCATAATTCTGACAAGTCAGCAAAACCAAGATCCCTTGCACCTTCATTAGCAAGTTCAACTTCACGTTCAAATAAAGGGCGCATAGGTTTAGCTATTTCACGCCATCCTTGCCAAGCTTCAAGCAACACTGCAGGATCTTTAGATTCAGACATTAATGTAGAAAGTTCAGGTTGTGTTAAACATCGTCCGTCATCAAAGCAATACTTCCCCTTACCGTATAAGCCATTTAATTCAGAGCTTATTTGAGCTAGTTCAGCATTTTTAATCGGATCTAATGGCGCTGGTAGCACTAGACTGCTGCGCAATATGTGCAACTTTCGTGCATTTACAGGATCCAATGCTACATTGGCATATTTGGCCGCTTCTGTTGCAAAACTCACTGAACGAGAAGTTATTTTTTCACCAATTGCAGCGGAAAGTGCTGCTGTGTCTTCAGTAATAAAATTACTGTAAACCCATTCTGTTCTTGCGCCTTCCACGGAAAGCTTTGCAAGCTCGGCTTCTGCATTGTTTATAAAGTTGATCGCTGAGTTCGAGTCAATAGGGGCATTATCAATAGCAGCTGATGCATTTGTTGTTTCACTTACTTTTGCTGTTGAAACGATGATTTCTTCTTCAACTTGCTGGCAAGCTGTAAGCCCTAATGCGATTGAAATAATAAGAGCAATTTTAGACGGCTGTTTAAAAGGGTGTTTCATCTTACAGGTTTCCTTATTTTTATTGTCGTCGTCAGTTTACATAAATAAGGTGTTTATTGCATTTTTGTTAAACTACCTAGCTATGGTACTAGGAATCATATGGTTTCTTTAGTGCAACTTAGGTAAATAAGATTGACAACTGTGCGCTCAATGTTTAATTTAAACGAGTGTTTTAAATTGAAATGGGTCATGGAATGGCAAGCAGAACAGATACAAAAACAAGAATTCTTGATGCCGCTGAAAAATTATTTGCCGAAAGAGGCTTTTCAGAAACATCGTTAAGATTAATAACTAGCAAAGCGGAAGTCAATCTAGCTTCTGTTAACTATCATTTTGGTTCAAAGAAAGAACTAATTCGAGCCGTACTTGCCAGATACTTAGATGTATTCATGCCGAGTGCAGCTGCTGAAATACAAAGGTTGTTTAAAAATCCAGAACTGGCAAATTTGAATGAAATATTTTCATCGCTAATTAAACCGTTACTAGAATTAAACCAAGTTCGCCAAGGCGGCACGACTATCTTTTTACAATTACTAGGTCGTGGCTATATCGAGAGCCAAGGCCATTTAAGATGGTTTATTACCACGCATTATGGTCAATACCTTGAAGCGTTTGTAAAAGCTGTGTCAGCAAGTGCGCCACATATTCCTCCAGCTGAAATGTTTTGGCGACTACACTTTACCTTAGGAACAATTGTTTTCACTATGGCTTCTGCTGATGCATTAAATGAGATTGCTGCTGCGGATTACGGTGAACACAACGATACAGAAGCAATTATTCGTAAAGTAATACCTTATATGGCTGCTGGCGTTTCAGTACCCATTTTAGCAAAGGAATAAGGGATTAACATGACTGTCCTAATACTAGTATTAATAGCACTAATAGTGTTATTTGGTGTACGTAATTTAAGGATGCGTTTTATCACGCGTCCTATTTTTAGTTTCTTTAAGAAAGTATTACCGCCACTTTCTAGCACTGAAAAAGAAGCAATGGAAGCGGGTGATGTTTGGTGGGAAGGTGAATTATTTAGAGGGAATCCTAATTGGAATACCTTACATAATTACGGTAAGCCAACACTATCGGCTGAAGAACAAGATTTTATCAATAATCAAGTGATGACAGCACTCACTATGATTGATGATTATGACATTGTTCATCATCGTAAAGACTTACCGCCAGAGTTATGGGATTACTTTAAAAAAGAAGGTTTTTTTGCCCTAATTATTCCTAAGAAGTTTGGCGGCCGTGAATTTTCTGCATATGCCAATTCAACGATTGTAAGTAAAATAGCTACCCGAAGTATTAGTGCAGCTGTGACTGTGATGGTGCCAAACTCTTTAGGTCCAGGCGAGTTACTGACTCACTATGGTACACAAGAGCAAAAAGATCGCTGGTTACCGCCATTAGCTGTGGGTGAAGAGTTACCTTGTTTTGCTTTAACAGGACCTGAAGCTGGTTCAGATGCAGGCGCTATTCCAGATGTAGGCGTTGTTTGTCGCCGTGAGTTTAATGGTGAAGATACCTTAGGTTTAAGCTTAACCTGGGACAAACGTTATATTACGCTAGCACCTGTTGCCACTGTACTTGGCTTAGCATTCCAAATGCGTGACCCTGATGGTTTATTGGGTGATGAAGAAAATATCGGTATCACTTGTGCGCTAATCCCGACAAACCATGAAGGTGTTGAAATCGGTCGTCGTCACAATCCATTAATGATGGCGTTTATGAACGGTACCACAAGCGGTAAAGACGTCTTTATTCCGTTAGATTGGATTATTGGTGGTCCTCAGTTTGCAGGTAAAGGCTGGCGTATGCTGGTTGAATGTTTGTCTGCTGGTCGTGGTATTTCATTACCTGCTTTAGCAACGGCATCGGCACAAATGGCGACCAAAACAACCACAGCTTACAGTTATGTTAGACAACAATTTGGTATGCCAATTGGTAAGTTTGAAGGAGTGCAAGAAGCCTTAGCACGTATTATTGCTAACACTTATCAGCTTGAAGCTGCTCGCTGCTTAACGACAACAGGAATCGATTTAAAAGTGAAACCGTCTGTTGTTACGGCTATTGCGAAATATCACATGACTGAACTTGGTCGTGATGTGGTAGAGGATGCGATGGACATCCAATCAGGTAAAGGTATTCAGCTAGGTGCTAAAAACTATTTAGGACATGCATACATGTCTAGCCCAATTTCGATTACGGTTGAAGGTGCTAACATTTTGACTCGTTCATTGATGATTTTTGGTCAAGGTGCCACACGTTGTCATCCATATGTGCTTGCTGAAATGGAAACAGCAGCTATGGAAGATCAAAAAGCGGCTATAAATCGTTTTGACTCTTTGTTAATGGGTCATATGGGGTATGCTGCTAGAAATGGTGTGATGGCGTTTTTTAATGCATTAACGGCAAGTAAAACCAATGCTTCACCAGTTAGTGGCACAACTCAACAGTACTACAAAGATATGAGTCGTCTTTCGTCTGGTTTAGCTATCATGACCGACTTATCAATGCTCATTATGGGTGGCGATTTAAAACGTAAAGAAATGATCTCTGCAAGAATGGGCGATGTGTTAAGCCAATTATATCTGGCGTCTGCTACGTTAAAACAATTTGAAGATAATGGCCGTCAACAAGATGACTTACCCATTGTTCATTATGTGATGACAGAGCGTTTACATCTCGCTGCTAAGGCATTGGAAGAGGCTGCTCGTAACTTTCCTAATAAAATGGTGGGTGTTTTACTTAAAGTTATTATTTTCCCAATTGGTAACCATTTCAATGCGCCAACGGATAAACAGGCTACGACGTTAGCTGATAACTTCCTGCAGTCTTCACCAGCCCGTGATCGAATTACTTTCTTATGTGCTGATTTTGAAGGTGATAAGAGTGGAATAGCTGAAGTTGAAAATGCATTTCTTGCAAAGCTTAACTGTAAACAGTTATATGCTCGTATTAGAAAAGCGCAGAAGGCTGGCGAGTTAACACCAAAACTACCAGCGTTAGCGACATTTAGTGAAGCATTAGAAAACAATATTATTAACCAACAAGAGTATGATTTGTTGATTGATGCAGACGCTAAACGTTTAGCTGCTATTCATGTTAATGATTTCGAGTCTTTATAATTGCTAGCTTTGATTACACGCTATGTAATCGCCACGTTAGTTTTTATTCGGGCATAGTTGCACCAAGTGACTTAGGCTAAAAATTATTTAAAACACACCCAATAAAAAACCACCTCAATGAGGTGGTTTTTTTATAACCAATAAATTGTGAATAACCAATTTAAAAGTTAAAGTAAAAATATCACAACTTTAAGCTACGACTAATACCTTACAAGTGTTAGTGCCACCCACAGTTTCCATAGCATCACCTTTAGTCATTAATACCATGTCACCTGATTTAAGGTAACCAGCTTTTGCTACAGCTTTAAGTGCTTCTGTTGCTAATGCATCAGCAGCAACAGCTGTTGAATCAAACTGAACTGGCATAACACCACGGAATAACGCAAGCTTGGCTAATGTTTTTTGGTGACGAGATAAAGCAAAGATTGGTAGTGAAGAACTGATACGAGACATTAACTTAGTTGTCTCACCTGATTCAGTTAAACTGATAATTGCTTTAACACCTTCAAGATGGTTAGCTGCGTACATAGTCGAAAGGGCGATAGTTTCTTCTATAGTATTAAACTTTTGATCCAATCTATGTTTTGAAGACATCACTGATGGATGTTGTTCAGCGCCTTTACATACATTGCTCATGGCTAATACAGTTTCTTCAGGGAAGTCACCTGCAGCAGTTTCTGCTGAAAGCATTACTGCATCAGTACCATCAAGTACTGCGTTAGCAACGTCCATAACTTCAGCACGAGTAGGCATAGGGCTTGAAATCATAGATTCCATCATCTGCGTCGCTGTAATAACAACTTTATTCAGCTGACGTGAACGCTTGATTAGTTTCTTTTGAACTGCAACTAATGCAGCATCACCAATTTCAACACCTAAGTCACCGCGTGCAACCATTACAGCGTCCGATGCTTTAATCACATCATCCATTGCTTCGTCTGTACCAACGGCTTCAGCACGCTCTACTTTAGATACAATTAACGCGAAGCTACCAGCGTCTTCTGCAAGTTGACGTGCTAAGTCTAAATCAGCACCTGTACGTGGGAAAGAAACAGCTAAGTAATCAACTTGAATTTGCGCGGCAGTTAAAATGTCTGCTTTGTCTTTTTCAGTTAATGCAGGAGCGGTTAAACCACCACCTTGCTTATTGATGCCTTTATTGTTTGATAAAGGACCAGCAACAGTCACTGTAGTGAAGACCTTTTGGCCATCTACTGAATCGACACGTAGTTGTACACGTCCGTCATCAAGCATCAGAATATCGCCGATAGCAACATCGTGGGGTAATTCTTTGTAATCAATACCAACTTGTTTTTCGTCGCCTTCACCTTTACCAAGCGCCGCATCCAATACAAAGGTATCGCCTAAATTCAATTGAATTTTTTTGTTATCTTTGAAAGTAGAAACGCGGATTTTAGGACCTTGTAAATCACCTAATACAGCAACATGAACACCTAACTCTTTAGCGATGTTTCGAGCGTCTGTTGCACGTTTAAGGTGATCTTCAGGTGAACCATGTGAGAAGTTGAGACGTACCACATTTGCACCAGCTGCGATGATTTTACGTAGGTTGTCATCACGGTCAGTTGCTGGGCCAAGTGTAGTAACGATTTTAGTTCTGCGGAACATAAGATACTCCGTTAATTTAAAGAAAAAGAATTCGGTACAAATAATGAAACTATATTAACAGAGATTTCGTCATTATGTAGGAAAGTTACAAACAAAATGATCGCTTTTTGTGTTTTATTTTTGTGACAGAATCGATCTTTAGAATAAAAAAAGCCGAACAGTCAATACTGTTCGGCTTTTTAGACCTGTCATTTTAAAGCAATATTTAAATAGTAAGGTCTTTATTTACACGAGATTCTTTCAAAACCTCTTTTACACGCTTTAAATTATCACGGAAACGCGGGCCTCGACGAAGTGTAAAGCCTGTAGCAAGTACATCTATCGTTACTAGCTGTGCAAGACGTGATGCCATGGGTAAATACATGTCAGTGTCCTCTGGTACTTCCATGGTCACTGGAAGCGTACATTCGTGAGAAAGAGGGGAGTTACGAGCAGTAATACCTATAACCGCAGCGCCGTTTTCACGAGCAATTCGGGCTATTTCAATCAGTGATTTAGTACGGCCTGTATGTGATATCAAAACAACGACATCGCCTTCATCACAACCAATACAACTCATGCGTTGCATCAAAACATCATCAAAACAAATGACAGGCACGTTAAATCTGAAGAATTTATTTTGTGCATCGTGTGCGACCGAAGAGGATGCCCCAAGCCCAAAAAAAGAAATTGTTTTAGCTTGAGTAAGAATATCTACCGCTTTATTTACAGCAACCACATCTAGGCTTTGGCGAGCTGTATCAAGGGATGCCATTGAAGATTCAAAGATTTTTGTAGTGTAAGATTCTGGTGAATCATCTTCTTCTACGTGACGACTAACATAAGGTGTTCCGTTAGCAAGACTTTGTGCTAGATGTAATTTAAAATCAGGGAAACCTTTAGTATCTAAACGACGACAAAAGCGATTTACCGTTGGCTCACTGACGTCAGCCATTTTCGCGAGCGTAGCTATACTAGAGTGAATAGCTGTTTGTGGAGAAGATAAGATAACTTCTGCCACTTTCCGCTCTGACTTACTAAATTGTGTAAGGCTTTTTTGCACCTTTTCAAGGGTATTCATAAGCAATTGTCCGCTAAAATGGATGATGTAATTTTATATCACAAATTACATTTTAAGTGTAAATGAAGTAATTTTCGTACTTCTATAAACGTTTTGTAGTCACTTTACAGCGTTATTCTGTAACTATAAAGAGATAGTACAGTAATTTAATCACCAAAATACTATCAGGTTTTATGTTAATAAGGCTAGATACAAGACAAACGAATTTTTTCAAATTAAAGATGCACAAATCTAATTCTGTTGTTATATTACAACAAAAGTGTGTTTAAAATCATCGGCAGCACAAAATAATGACCGGTGGGCACACAATATAAAGGAGTATGTAAAGCAATGAGTAACTCATCATCAGGGGCTAAGGCTTGCGATTTTGTACTTTTTGGTACGAAGGGCGATCTCGCGAGACGTAAATTACTGCCTTCACTTTATCAACTCGATAAAGCAAACCTGCTAGATAAAGACACCAAAGTGATTGGGGTCGCAAAAGATGCCTTCACTCAAGAAGAGTTTATCGCTCTAGTACAAAAAGCGTTGAACACGTTTGTTAAAGACGAGTTGTGTGAAGAAACCCTAGAAAGATTTATTGCTCGTTGCCATTACATAGGCACCAATTTTACAGAAGCTGAAGGTTATAAAGCATTCCATGACTTATTAGAGCCTACTAAGCGTGTTATGGTCAGTTACTTTGCAACACCTCCTTCAATCTTTGGCGATATCTGTCGCTGCCTTAACGAACAAAATCTCATTCACTCTGATACCCGTATTGTTTTAGAGAAGCCAATCGGGACTTGTCTTGAATCATCTAAAGTCATTAACGACAAAGTGTCAGAATATTTTAATGAAAATCAGGTTTATCGTATCGATCATTACTTAGGTAAAGAAACGGTACAAAACTTGATTGCGCTTCGTTTTGCAAACTCTTTATTTGCATCGAAGTGGGATAATCGAACTATTGATCATGTACAAATTACAGTTGCTGAAGAAGTAGGTATTGAAGGCCGTTGGGGTTACTTTGATACTGCCGGTCAAATGCGTGACATGATTCAAAACCACTTGTTGCAAGTGTTAACCCTTGTTGCAATGGATCCACCAGTTAATTTAGATGCCGACAGCATTCGCGATGAAAAAGTAAAAGTACTTAAATCATTACGTCCAATTACTCCTTATAACGTATTTGAAAATACAGTTCGCGGTCAATACACCGCTGGTTTCTTAAAAGGCAGCCCAGTTCCTGGTTACTTAGAGGAAGAAGGTGCTAACGTTAAGTCGAGCACTGAAACATTTGTCGCACTTCGAGTTGATATCGATAACTGGCGTTGGGCAGGCGTGCCATTCTACTTGCGTAGCGGTAAGCGTATGCCATTTAAAAGTTCTGAAATTGTCGTTTATTTCAAAAACCCACCTTTAAACCTATACCGCGACAGCATGCGTAACTTGCCGCCTAATAAGTTAACGATTCGTCTGCAGCCTCATGAAGGTGTAGAGATTCAGATGATGAATAAAGTGCCTGGTCTTGAAGAGAAACAGCGCATTCAAACAACTAAACTTGATTTAAGTTTTACTGATACTTTTAAAAATGAACGTATTGCTGATGCTTATGAGCGTTTGTTATTAGAAGCCATGATTGGCAACCAAGCGTTATTCGTCCGTCGTGATGAAGTTGAAGAAGCATGGACTTGGGTTGATGGAATCATGAATTCATGGGAAAACGGCGGCGAAAAGCCAAAGCCTTATCCTGCAGGTACTTGGGGGCCGGTGGCTTCAGTAGCACTTATCACTAAAGACGGCCGTTCTTGGGACGAGTAAGGGTTTTACGATGATTAAAGAATCTGTATTTAAATCATTTGATACGCCAGCTGATTTAGAAGCTAAATTGGCTGAAAAAATTGCCAGTCAGTTACAAGATGCTGTTGATAGCCGTGGTAAAGCAAGCCTGGTGGTTTCAGGTGGTTCTACACCATTAAAACTGTTTAAGTTATTAAGTAACAAAGCCATTGATTGGAGTGACGTGTATATCACTTTAGCCGATGAGCGTTGGGTCGATGCTGATGATAATGATTCAAATGAGCGTTTAGTTCGTGAACATTTATTACAAAATCGCGCGGCAAGTGCCAAATTTCGTGGTTTAAAGAATATGTTCGAAAGCCCTGAGAAGGGCTGTGATATGACGATTGAGTCTCTAGCAAACTTCCCTAAACCATTCGATGTCGTGGTACTAGGTATGGGAACAGATGGACACACTTGTTCGTGGTTTCCTTGTAGTAAAGAGTTAGACAACGCATTCACGACAGATGCTTTGTGCGCTGCTGTTAATCCTACAACTGCGCCTCATGCACGCATTACCTTATCCAAGGGTGCGATTTTAAATAGTCGCCAAGTTTATCTTCACCTTGTAGGTGAATCTAAATTAACCGTATATCGCCAAGCACTACAAAATGACGATGTGAACGAAATGCCTATCAGAGCCGTATTATCGCAGCGTAAAACGCCCGTTGATGTGTTCTATAGCGCTTAAAGGAGTCCATTATGCACTCAGTAGTTCAAGCTGTTACTGATAGAATAATCGAACGCAGCAAAGATTCTCGTAAAAAATATTTACAAGCACTGAACGATGCAAGCGCAAAAGGTGTTCATCGTAGCGCGTTAAGCTGTGGCAATTTAGCCCATGGTTTTGCTGCTTGTAAGCCAGATGATAAAGATGCTCTACGTCAGTTGACTAAAGCCAATATTGGTATTGTCACAGCGTTCAATGACATGCTTTCAGCACATCAGCCATATGAAGACTATCCAAACTTTTTAAAGAAAGCTTGTCAGGAAGTGGGTAGCGTTGCGCAAGTCGCTGCAGGCGTGCCGGCAATGTGTGATGGTGTGACTCAAGGTCAGCCAGGCATGGAACTAAGCTTACTTAGCCGTGAAGTGATTGCAATGTCTACAGCTGTGGGCTTATCTCACAATATGTTTGACGGTGCATTGTTACTAGGTATTTGTGACAAAATTGTTCCAGGTTTATTAATTGGTGCATTAAGCTTTGGCCATTTACCAATGATGTTTGTACCTGCAGGACCAATGAAATCAGGAATCCCAAACAAAGAAAAAGCCCGTGTTCGTCAGCAATTTGCCCAAGGAAAAGTTGATCGCGCTGCATTATTAGAAGCTGAATCTAGCTCTTATCACAGTGCGGGTACTTGTACCTTCTATGGTACAGCAAACTCAAACCAGTTGATGTTAGAAATAATGGGGCTGCAACTTCCAGGCTCTTCATTTGTAAACCCTGACGATCCTCTGCGTGATGAATTAACCGCTATGGCTGCTAAACAGGTGTGTCGTTTAACTGAAATGGGTACCCAATATACTCCAATCGGTGAAGTGGTTAATGAAAAATCCGTGGTCAATGGCATTGTTGGTATTCTCGCAACGGGTGGCTCAACGAATCTGACTATGCATATTGTTGCTGCAGCCCGTGCTGCTGGCATCATCGTTAACTGGGATGATTTCTCTGATTTATCAGATTGTGTGCCATTAATGGCTAAAGTCTATCCAAATGGCCATGCAGATATTAACCATTTTCACGCTGCTGGTGGCATGGCATTTTTAGTCAAAGAATTACTTGATGCAGGACTGATCCACGAGGATGTCAATACGGTTGCTGGTTTTGGTTTACGTAAATATACCCAAGAGCCACGCATACTTGATGGAAAATTAACTTGGGTTGATGGTCCGACTGACAGTCTAGATAAAGAAGTATTAACCAATGTTGATACTCCTTTTCAAAATAATGGTGGCTTAAAATTGCTTAAAGGTAATTTAGGTCGTGCAGTGATTAAAGTCTCAGCTGTGCCGAGTGCTAACCGTATCGTTGAAGGTCCTGCAGTTGTAATTGACGATCAAAACAAACTTGATGCGATTTTCAAAGCAGGCGAGTTAGATAGAGACTGTGTTGTTGTTGTGAAAGGACAAGGCCCTAAAGCTAACGGGATGCCTGAGTTACATAAGTTAACTCCGTATCTTGGTACCTTACAAGACAAAGGTTTCAAAGTTGCGTTGGTGACTGACGGCCGTATGTCAGGTGCATCAGGTAAAGTGCCAGCAGCAATTCATTTAACCCCAGAAGCATTAGATGGTGGAATCATTGCTAAAGTAGAAGATGGCGATTTAATCCGTGTTAATGCTGATACTGGCGAATTAAGTTTACTTGTGGATGAAGCAACCTTAGCAGCACGTGTTGCCGGTAAAGTGGATTTACATCATTCAAGTTATGGCATGGGACGCGAACTATTCGGTGCTTTACGTAATAGTTTAAGCAGTCCTGAAACAGGCGCTCGTAGTACCAGTGCCATTGACGAAATTTACTAATTTTAAGGAAGATTAACGAATGCTTGAGAATAACTGGACAATACAGCCACAAGATATTTTTAAACGCAGTCCGATTGTTCCTGTAATGGTTATCAATAAAATTGAGCATGCTGTACCGTTAGCGAAAGCATTGGTAGCAGGTGGTATAAGTGTTCTAGAGATAACTTTACGCACAGAGTGTGCTTTAGATGCAATTAAATTAATTGCTAAAGAAGTACCAGAAGCGATTGTGGGTGCAGGTACCATTTTAAATGAACTACATTTACAGCAAGCTATTGATGCTGGTTCACAATTTATTATTACTCCTGGTGCTACAAAGGGACTACTTGAAACAGCCCAAAAAGGTAATGTACCTTTGATTCCAGGCGTAGCAAGTATTTCTGAAGTTATGGTAGGAATGGAATTGGGCTATACCCATTTTAAATTCTTCCCAGCTGAGGCATCTGGTGGTGTAAATGCGCTTAAAGCGTTCTCTGGCCCGTTAGCTAATATTCGTTTTTGTCCTACTGGTGGTATTACGCCATCAAGTTACAAAAACTACTTAGCTTTACCTAATGTTGATTGTATTGGTGGTAGCTGGATTGCACCAACAGATGCAATGGAACAAGGTGATTGGGAACGTATAACTCAATTATGTAAAGATGCAATTAGTGCTCTTTAAATGCTAGTGTAGTCAATAAAATCAAAACCACCTTCGGGTGGTTTTTTTATTACTTTTTAGTACAGTATTTATAGGTGATGGCGTTAAAGGGTTTGCTCGTTAACAACCGATAGACTTTAAGATAACTTTGGAATGTATCTCATATGGAAAAGGTGCAAGAAACTGTCGCTACATTTAATAAAATGGCAGAAAAGTATCAAGACAAATATATGGATTGCAATTTATATAGTCACAGTCTAGATAAATTATGCGAGTATATTTATCAATTGCAACTTAATGATGTTACAAGCAATAAAGCCTGTAATGAGATATCTGTGTTAGAGGTTGGTTGCGGGCCAGGAAATGTTAGTTGCTATCTTTCAAATTGGCGTAATCCAGACAAAGAATTGTTGCCTATTAAAATCTATGGTTTTGATCTTGCGCCAAATATGGTCAGGCTAGCTAATGCAAACAACCCACAACATCATTATGATGTTTTAGATATGCAAGAAATTTTGACATTAAAAGCACAGTTTGACCGTGATTTATTTAATGTTGCTGTATGCGCTTTCAGTATTCCCTATTTGAACCAACAGGCATTGAAACGATTTATCGAAGACATGCCACAATTACTCGCTAAAAAAAGCATATTATTTATCAGTTTTATGGCAGGTGATTACAAAAAATCGATGGCTCAAGAGTCAGCTTCAGGTGATAGGGTACATATGTACTATTATGAAGCCAAAGATCTAGCCCGGTTACTTACAGACAATGGATTTGAAGTGATAGAGCAATATACTAAAGATTATATTGTTGATGGAATAAAGCAAGCCACAGATTGCTTCATGTACTTAAAGCGAATTTAGGCACAAATTCTCCATCATTATTTGATCACTGACTATTACTCTCTAATAGTTGCTCTTTAGTCGCCTGTCGAATAAGGACATTTATGAAATCAAATACGACAAAGGTAATGAGTAAAATACCACTAATGTGCTTAATATTGTTTAGCATAGTTTGGTGGTATTTCTTTAATCATGATTTATGGCTGAACGACTATGGCGCAGCCAAAAGTGATTGGTTGTTATTGATTGATATAGCTATTACTTTACCCATTATTTGCTTTCTGTGTCTAAAACCTAGAAAGCTTGCGTTATTAAAATCACTCAGCTACTTCGCTTTGTTTGTATTTATAGGCAGCTTAATAATTCCCAAACAATACCAAGTTCTATGGCCTTATTTGACTGAGTTGCGTTTTATATTATTGGTGGGTTTTGTTTTTATTGAATTAAGCGTAATTGGCTGCGTCATATTTGCCATTAAACAAGCAATAATTGAAAAAGATGATCCAGATATGGCCATTGAAAAACCGATAAAAAAGATAGTTGGCGATGGTGTGTTGGCCAGTCTTTTGAAATTTGAAACACGGGTTTGGAGCTTTGTATTTTGTAGTCGGTTTATAAAACCTTCTGCATATCGGGGTGAGCAGCATTTTAGTTACCATTTAAAAGATGATAATCAGTCAAACGCGCTTGGTTTCATATTGATGATCTGTTTTGAAATACCTTTGATGCATCTTGTCGTACATTTTGTTTGGTCTGCATTTGCAGCGAATGTCATAACAGTTGTTACTTGTTTAAGTTTGGTATTTTTTGTGGCTGAATACCTAGCAATGTCGCGTCGTCCAATCAGTATGGATAACAAATATTTATATATCCGCTACGGGGTTTTTAATTGTTTATCAATTCCCATTAGTGACATTACAATGGTTAAGTTAAGCTCTGGCTATATTCGACGTGGTCAAAATATTAAACGTTATAACTTCAGTGGTAATCCTAACATCTGTATTAGTTACCAACTAAGTAACTGTGATATTGAAACAGTATATCTTGGTATAGATAATCCAAATATCTTAGTGAATGCATTAGCTATCAACATAAACTTCAATCATAGACATCATTCTTAGGCAAACAATTGAATCAATTAGAAACCAGATTAGACAATATTATTTACAGACGAGCAACGTTAGCGGATAAAAATGTTTTATTAAATCTCGAGCAAAAAGTGGTTGAGGCGGAAAGGTCATTTAATTCAATTATAAAAAGTGTTGGGGCCACTTATTACGACTTAGATAGCCTATTAACACAAGAAAATAGTATGTTGATGGTCGCTGTAGATGGCAATTCAATCATCGCTACTGGCTATGTACAAATTAGAGCGTCGAAAAAATCATTAAAGCATATTGAACATGGTTACATAGGTTTTATGTATGTTGCGGCAGAATATCGTGGACTTGGCTTAAATAAACTCATCATGGATGAATTGATCCATTGGAGCACAAAACGAGGAGTGTTCGATTTTTATCTCGATGTATATGCAAAAAATGATGCAGCAATAAAAGCTTATAAAAAGGTAGGCTTTGAAGCGTCTATGGTAGAAATGAAATTGCATATTCCAGCTGAATAACATTTAGATTGCGTATTAGGTTGTGATTTCTAATAAATGATTATTAAAGTGCATTGCATGAGCCAAGGCGTATTCTTCTTTGGTTAGCAATCCATAAGCAAAGTGTGGCTTAAGCTCGCCAATATAAGATTCAAAATCCAGTAATGATTGTTTAAATCGGTCTAACTGAATCAATACCTCAACAGTATCTTGAGTTTTATTTGTCAAAAGCCGCGGTGCTCCGGGTATTGCTTCACTTAATTTGTGAGTCATTTTTCCTTTAGAGGCAAAAGCTGAAAAAGCCAAACTACCTATGGTTTGTTTAAATACTTTAGATTTATGTTCAGGGTATCCAGTCATAGAGTATTCAACACTTTGAGCACAATGAGTAAAAATTTGTTTTAAATCCCAAACGCCTGTTGTTTTAATTGCTATTGCTTGTTGTTCATGCTGTAAGACTTGTTTTAGCTTTTCTAATTTCACTAGTGTTGATTCTATAGTTAATGCTTCACTTTCTGCATCGATTACCATCCAAGCGACACCGACTGCTACAGAAGTTATAGCACCGCCAGCCAACATGGATTTTAGAAATATACGACGCTTCATTAAATATTCACTTCATTAGTTTGATAATAATTTGTAAGTAAATCAGAAGGGGAAGTGAACAGCAATAACTTGTTGCCGATTCTTAAGTACAACGGCTTATTTACAACTGCATCTTTGCTAGGATCTATTCAAACCTAAGGTAGCGGTGTTCATTAGGAGTTTGTTTTAGTGAAAAAACGCTAATCAATTCAGAAGAATGATTAGCGTTTCAAAACGGACTTCATAAATTTATGACTCAACAAGATGATTAGTCAGCTTACTTGTCTTGATATTCGGTACCGTAAAAGCTGTCTAATAAGATTTGTTTAAGCTCTTTAATTAATGGGTAACGCGGGTTAGCGCCAGTACATTGATCATCAAATGCGTGTTCTGCTAATTCATCTAACTTGGCTAAGAAATCGGCTTCGTTAACACCAGCTTCTTGAATAGATGCTGGGATCCCCACGACAGATTTAAGTTGATCAATTTTAGCAATTAACAACTCGACTTTTTCATTATCCGTATTGGCAGTGTCCACGCCATCAATTTTCAAATGCTCAGCAATCGTTGCGTAACGGCACAATGCTTTAGGGCGGTCATATTGGCTAAATGATGCTTGCTTGGTTGGCATATCAGTGGCATTAAATCTAATAACATTACTGATTAATAGTGCATTAGCTAAACCATGAGCCAAGTGGAATTCAGCGCCTAGTTTATGGGCCAGTGAATGACAAATCCCTAAGAAAGCATTGGCAAATGCAATACCCGCAATCGTAGCGCCATTGTGCACTTTTTCTCGTGCAACTGGAGCATTTGCGCCTTGCTCATAAGCCGCTGGTAAATACTCCACCAATAGGTCTAATGCTTGTAGTGCTTGACCATCGCTAAACTCGTTAGCCATGACACTGACGTATGCTTCGAGTGCGTGAGTGACAGCATCAATACCACCAAATGCCGTTAATGATTTAGGCATATCCATCACAAGGTTAGGATCAACGATGGCGATGTTTGGTGTTAACTGATAATCAGCAATAGGGTACTTCATACCAGTGACTTCATCAGTAACAACCGCAAAAGGGGTGACTTCTGAACCTGTACCAGATGTTGTTGGTATTGCAACCATTTGGGCTTTAACACCAAGTTTTGGGAATTTATAGATACGTTTACGAATGTCCATAAATCGTAGTGCTAAGTCAGCAAAGTCAACTTCAGGATGCTCGTATAACACCCAAATAATTTTTGCGGCATCCATTGGTGAACCGCCGCCTAATGCGATAATGACATCAGGTTGGAAGCTTTGAGCGACTTTAGCCCCTTGTTTTACGATAGCTAAGGTAGGGTCGGCTTCTACTTCGTAAAAGACTTCAGTTTCTAAACCTTGAGCTTTTAGAATCTTGATTGTTTCGTCGCAATATCCATTATTAAATAGGTATTTGTCAGTAACAATTAGCGCACGTTTTTTAGTTTCTAGCTCTTCAAGTGCAATCGGTAAACTGCCACGACGGAAATAAATAGATGATGGAAGTTTATGCCACAACATATTCTCAGCCCTTTTAGCGACAGTTTTCTTATTGATTAAATGACTTGGTCCAACATTTTCTGAGATTGAATTACCACCCCAAGAGCCGCAACCTAAGGTTAATGATGGCGCTAACTTGAAGTTATATAAGTCACCAATACCACCTTGAGATGCAGGAGTATTAATTAAGATACGGGCAGTTTTCATTCTAAAACCAAAGGCTTTAACACGCTCACTTTGTCCATCTTGGTCTGTGTACAAACCTGACGTATGGCCAATACCACCCAGAGTGACTAAAGCTTCAGCTTTATCCATTGCATTATTGAAGTCAGTTGCACGATACATTCCTAACAAAGGTGAAAGTTTTTCGTGTGCAAAGGCTTCTGCATCACTAATCTCTGTTACTTCCCCGATCAATACTTTGGTCCAGCTAGGTACATCAATCCCGGCCATTGCAGCGATTGTCGCTGCACTTTGTCCTACAATGTCAGCGTTTAAGTTGCCATTTTTAAGTATTACATCTTGCATTGCTTGAGTTTCTGCAACTGACAACATGTAACCGCCATGAGTTGCAAAACGTTCTTTCACTTGCTCGTAAATGCTGTCAACGACTACGACTGCTTGCTCAGATGCGCACACGACACCGTAATCAAATGTCTTTGACATTAATATTGAACTGACTGCACGTTTAATATCAGCGGTTTCATCAATCACAATTGGTGTATTACCTGCGCCAACGCCAATAGCTGGTTTACCTGATGAGTACGCAGCTTTAACCATACCAGGCCCACCAGTGGCGAGGATTAAGTTGATTTTTTCATGAGTCATTAATTGATTAGACAGAGCAACCGATGGCTCATCAATCCAACCAATAATATCTTTAGGGGCACCAGCTTCAATTGCAGCTTCAAGCACGATTCTTGCAGCTGTTGTCGTTGATTGCTTTGCCCGAGGGTGCGGTGAGAAGATGATACCATTGCGGGTTTTAAGGCTGATTAATGCTTTGAAAATGGCTGTAGATGTTGGGTTTGTAGTCGGTACAATCCCGCAAATAATTCCAACGGGTTCAGCAATTGTGATGGTACCAAAAGTCACATCTTCACCGATAATTCCGCAGGTTTTATCATCTTTGTATTTGTTATAGATGTATTCAGATGCAAAGTGATTCTTAATGACTTTGTCTTCTAATAAACCCATATTTGTTTCAGATGCAGCCATCTTAGCAAGTGAAATTCGTGCGTCAGTGGCAGCAAGTGCAGCGGCTCGAAATATTTTGTCGACTTGTTCTTGGCTGAAGTTAGCAAATTCTTTTTGCGCTTTAGCGACTCGGTCAACAAGTTGGTTAAGTTGCTCTGTATTGGTGACAGTCATAATCACTTCCTTAAAAAATAGTTAACTAAATAGCTTTAGGTAACGACTCTTATCTGTGAGTTCTTTAGTTTGTTTACCTACAAGAATTCTTAATCTTCGTTATAAAATTACCTCTTTGGAGGCATTATTGTCGTGATCAACTGCACGCTTTGGGTGTTATTGGTAATTTTATTACGATGTTAGACAGGTAATTATCGTGTTGATCACATATTAAACTTAAATCAGGTTGTTTAAAGTTTGATTACAGTTAAATCAACTGAAAGTAGAACAAGGGTAGTTTAGGAGATAAATTAATTATTACGTGGTTTATTGTGATGTAGTAAGAATAAAGTGAAGCGATATCGCTTCACTTTACCTCATGTTGTAAGCTCTCGTGGTTATTACTAGTTGTAAGTAGTTGTTGGTGTGACTAATTTGCTTTTACTTTCACCCTTATGCCTTGTGAGTCTAAGGAGTTACTATCTCTCTAAGCTTATCTCAAATATTCCAGCAGATTTAGGACCAAATAGTTGTTGATGTAAGCGGCCTGCAAATTCATCTGTCATTCCCGAAATATAATCTGCGATGATGCGCATCTCGTTTAAATTATTGTCTTTAGCGTGTTGCCACCGCTCTTGAGTATTAAGCGGTAATAATCGCAGCGGATCTGACTCAAAAGCTTCGAACAACTCCATCACGATTTGTTGTCCTTTGTATTCGAGCATTTGTATTTCAGGTTTGCGAATTACATACTTAAACACGAATTTTTTAAGGGTATCCAATGCATCAGCAAAAGCAGGTTGTAGTGCTGCATTGTATCTCAGTAGTGGCTCTTCAAATTTCTGGTCTTCGGTAATAATGATGTCGGTAACAAATCCGTTTACTAAGGTGCCGATTGCATCTTTTCGTAAGTGATGCTGATGGGAAAACAGTTTATCTGCAATGGTTTTAAATTCATTACTTAGCCATTGGTCTTCACTTTCTGATAAATGCATAGCAACATCACGCTGCCATTGAGCTGGAGTGACAATCCCCATGACTATGGCGTCTTCTAAATCGTGTACTGCGTAGGCAATGTCATCGGCTAGTTCCATAATGGAGCAATCGAATGATTTAAATTGTGTTCGATGATGTGGATATGCGTCAGTAGGACTAGGTTTGGAGCTTACAAATCGATTACGATCACTTGTTGATAAACTTGCTAAAACCCAGTCATAAATATCTTTATCATCATTGAACAAACTTTTGACTGGCGGCCACTCTGAGGGTTTCAGTTGCCGATGGTTTTTAATTTCTTGTTGACCTAAATCAACATGCAATTTGTTATATAGAGCAGGGTACTTAAGGATCCCTAATAAAGTACGTCGAGTTAAGTTCATTCCCCAATACTCTGTATAGGGTTCAAGTCTTGCGAGAATACGAAAGGTTTGTCCGTTACCTTCAAATCCACCGTGATTGCGCATCATGTAATTAAGCGCGACTTCACCGCCATGACCGAAAGGTGGATGGCCTATGTCATGAGCTAAGCATAAGGATTCTATTAAACTCATTGAGTCTAGTAGAGAATTGATTTCATTGTATTTACGCTTTAGCTGAGCAGCAATGCCAGTGCCGATTTGAGATACTTCCAATGAGTGGGTTAGCCTTGTTCTAAAAAAGTCATTCATGCCAATACCGTGAACTTGAGTTTTAGCCTGTAAACGTCTGAATGCAGCAGAATGCAAAATTCGAGCACGGTCACGTTGAAAAGGGCTACGATGATCATTACGTCTTAGCTTATCCTCCCCTAAACGTCTGTCATGCCATGGATTTTGGATTAGTTCATGTTCAGTTTTTTTATAAGAAATCGTATCTGGCATTTTAGTTCCTTTATCAAAGGCTGCTAACTGGGTTTCAGTAACTAGTCATTAAATATGGGGATCGTTTTCAGTTAATTTATCCAATGTAGAAGTACAGCTATCTAAGAAGATATCAATGAAGCATTTTACCTCGGGTAATTGTTGCTGTATTTCGTTAAGCTTTTTATCAAGGTTGTCTTTAACATGATGAAATTCATCGTTGTTAAACCTTAGCTCATTCATCGTTTTTACATAGGCTTGTAATATGTCAGCAGCTTTTACAATCGCTTTGTACTCTGGATCAACTTCGGATTGAACCAGTAAAGACTCCATTTCCTCGCGTAAATCAGCAGGTAGTGACGCTAAACATTCTTTTTCAGCTAAATCTTCAAGTTTTTTAAATGCTTTAGTAAATTCAGGGCTGTGATACTTAGTATTTGAATTAATATCCTGAAGTTTGGTTTCTGATACTTCATGGTATAGTGCGATGGTTGCGGCTTTTTCAGGATTTAAATTGCCGCCAAAGCGTTTATTCTTAATCACAACTAATAAATGGGCTATTACGGCAACTTGATGGCAATGCTCTGAAACATTCTCTTTTTGAAAACAATGCATTAACGCCCAGCGTTCGAGAAGTGGCATACGGGTGATCCATGCCATAAATGTACTTGGTTTCATTTGTGCCCCCTAGTGAGTCGATACTCGCTGAATACGGAATGTATTAATACTTGTATAGCTATAACATTACTTTAGTTAATCTTGAATCGCCATATAATCAATTTGTTTTTATTCAATATTTTATAACTAAAATTTGATATTGGAATTGCTTAGTTTTACTCTAACTTATTGGATTATTAGAAGAGTGCCGAGATGGATGATGCCCGTTGTGTTGAGCTAAATAAACTGATTACAAATGAAGATTTGTATTTATTAGACAATGTGAAATCCTATAGCTTTGAATGTGACGAATGCGGCGTGAGTTTAATTCCTTGCTCTTATAAAAAAGCGGTCAACTTACGTAAGCCATACTTTAAAACGGGTAAAAATACTGAACATCGAACAGATTGCTATGCTAAAGCAACCTCGAAAATACGTGAGCAAGCCAAGACTAGCCGTATATCAACGGATGAAGGTTTTCCTTTAGCTTATCCAAACCGTTTTAATCTTGTGTCTGCCAGATCAATTAAACCTGTTGATGTGCTGGTAAACAATGAACAAAGAGAATTTCAAGCAGGACGATTAACAGCTTCAAGTTCCAGTCAAAAGAAAGAAAAACGTAACTATCTCACCAGTTCATTTCAAACCATAGTTGACCAATATTTTAATTTCCCGTTTGATCGTGATCGCCAATTAACCTTCGAAGGTATCAGTGGTAATCATTATCAAGATGTTTTTCAAAAGATTAATAATCCCATTGGCAAGCAAAAATTTCGTTTTCAGACCGAGCAAGCTCAAACAAAGATATTTTTTAGTACCTTGTCTTGGGATAAACCTGAAATTAGTGATGACAAAATAAAAATTAAGCTATCTGCTGGCTGGTGGCAAGAAAGTGAAGGTAAGAAAAAAAACCTTAGACCCTATTTTGTCGAAATCAATACTCAAGGCTGGCAAACCAATGTATTAACCAAGTTTATTGAGCGGTTAGTGCAAATTAGAGAGTTAGTAAAAGGGACAGATAAAAAAGCTTTGATGGCATTTGTCGGTGAGCAAGATCGTGAAGAAGACTTTTACCGATTTACTTGTAGTGAATCACGCTTAGTATGCTTCAAAGTTTTTTGATTGATAATGCAATTTAAAGCTGTTGCTCAATAGAACTGGACTAAAAGCTTCATGGATAATGGCAGCTGTAGATCAGAAACTGCCATTACTTTAGTTTAAATTGGGTTTGAATTGGATTGTGATCGGATGCGGTAGTTTTATCAGAGTTAGCATCTATTAAGGTTAAACCGCGATAATAAAGGTGGTCTAATGGCAAGCCAAATACACGTTTCCTAAAATCGACTTTGTATTGAGCTTCTTCAAGCCTTAATCCATGAGCCAATTGCTTTACAATATTTAGTCTTCCGTCGCGCCATGTATTGAAATCACCCGCTAAGATCACAGGTCCACGGTGTATGGTGACTTTGTGCAGTATTTGCTTAAACTGTGCTTCGAAACTTGTTAAGCGAACATCAAAATTGACTCCGTGTAAATTAATTACTAATAGTTGCTCGCCAGAAGATAGCGGGTAACGGCTCACTAAGGTCGACTTTGCAAAACGAATTAACGGTTCGGTAGTTTGATATGCACAAGCCTCATTAGCAGGTTCTGTAGACAGATTCATCACGCCCATTGGCACATTCATTAACTTAAAGCCTTTGGCCATGAGCACATGAAATTGATTATCTGCAAGATACTGTTTGAAAGTTCGATTTAGCTTGGCTTCTTGTAGTAACACAAGATCATTATGTTTCGTTAGATTTGTTAAGACAGGCTGCCAATCGACCTTTTTTTGTTTGTAGATATTCCAAACGGCAATATTTAACATTCCGTTACGATCAATCGCGACTGAGTTAGATGACGAAGAACATTGCGATACAAAAAAAGGCGGTTGTTCACTCATCATTACCTCAGGCTTACCATTAAAATTTGAAATTATGCTGTTATAAGCCAACAGTAATCCACTAACCAGCAACAAGATAAAAGGGTACTTATATCGTTTGATCTGCAAAATAACCTCTTAAAAATTGTTATCTATAGCATAGTTTTTTACTAAAGTTATTTTTTTACGCACAACATTAAAACTATTTCACGAATGACGCTAATTATGACGTTCGATGGATTATTCAGTACAATCAGACTTTACTATTTATTCATCGCTTATTCACTATAAAGCTTAGGACGAATCAAATACCTATGGATCAAATAACCCAGATTATGGCAGTGCTTGGTGTTTTCCTTTATTGGTTAATATTGGGCGGGGTTGCTACACGTATTGTGATTAAGAGACGTAGCGTGGGCGTTTCATTTTCTTGGTTGTTGATTATTTATTTTTTACCTTTTGTCGGTGTTATAGCATACATGCTGTTCGGTGAATTACACCTTGGTAAAGCTCGTTCTAGTCGCTCTAAAGGCATGTATAAACCTTATGCCGAATGGTTTTCTGCCCTATATCATCACAATGCACATCAGCCTAAACGCCAAAGTGAATATGCGCGTTCTATTAGTAAACTATGTGATGTGCAATTAAACATCCCTTCATTAATGGCCAATGAATTGGTGCTGCAACACACTCCAGAACAAATCCTAAACTCAATAATTGACGATATTAATGCTGCTAAAACTTCAATAGATATTGAGTTTTATATATGGCACCCAGGTGGCTTAGCTGATGAAGTAGCATTAGCTTTAATTAATGCAGCTAAACGTGGTGTTGCAATTAAACTGTTATTAGACGCTGCAGGAAGTCGTCAATTTTTTAAATCTCATTGGCCAGCGGATATGAAGTCTGCTGGAATCAATGTTGTAGCAGCATTAATTGTTAGTCCATTAAGAATGTTCTTTCGCAGAATGGATTTAAGATTACATCGTAAAATAGTGGTTATCGATAACACCATTGGCTACACTGGCTCAATGAATTTAGTTGATCCTAAATGTTTTAAACAATCAGATGGCGTAGGAGAGTGGATTGATATGATGGTTAGAATTACTGGCCCTGTAGTACCAGTAATGAATACCGTAAGTGCATGGGATTGGGAAGTTGAAACCAATCAGCGAATTATGCCAGCCATGCCACCAGAAGCGCATTGCTCTGATACATCGTCATTAGTTCAAACTATTCCTTCTGGTCCAGGCATGCCTGAAGAAGTCATCCATCAGGTACTTTTGCAAAGCTTATATCAAGCGCAGCATAAGATAGTAATTACAACACCGTATTTTGTGCCAAGTGAACAGCTATTAGATGCCTTGGTGACAGCTTCTCTACGTGGTGTTGATGTGAATATCATTATTCCCCGTAAAAATGATTCAACCATGGTTAAGTGGGCAAGTAGCTCATTTTTTACCGAGTTATTAAATGCAGGTGTGGTGATTCACCAATTTAAAGGCGGCTTACTGCATACAAAATCTATTTTGATAGATGATGAACACTGTCTTATTGGCACCGTTAATATGGACATGCGTAGTTTATGGCTTAATTTTGAATTAACTTTGGCCGTTGATGATGTGAAGTTTGCTGCTAGGTTGGGGTTATTGCTACAAAGCTACATGGATGATTCAGATATTTTGACAGTCGAAGAATGGGAGCAACGGCCAATGTATAAACGTGTCATTGAGCAAGTTTTTTACCTGTTTAGCCCATTGCTGTAAGTGAATAAATTGTATCAGCATCAACAAAAAAGCCACTGAACTCAGTGGCTTTTTTGTTGAATGAATATTCCATTAGGCTTTAAACGCTATTGAGAATAATCTTCTAAGAAGTTACCAAAGTCCGTTAACGCTTTTGATAAATCTTCTTTGTGCGGTAAAAAGACCACACGCACATGATCAGGTTCTGGCCAATTAAAAGCAGTGCCTTGAACCAGTAGAATTTTTTGAGATTTGAGTAAATCTAGCACCAAACGCTCATCATCGCGTAAATTGAATTTTTTCATATCCAGTTTAGGAAAAGCGTATAAGGCACCTTTTGGTTTTTTAACACTGACACCAGGGATACTATTTAGGGCATCGAAACACACGTCACGTTGAGCGGTTAAACGACCGTTAGGAAGGATCAACTCATTAATACTCTGATAGCCACCTAAAGCGGTTTGAATCGCGTGTTGGTTAGGTACGTTTGAGCACAAACGCATTGAAGCCAACATGTCCAAGCCTTCAATATAATTAGCAGCAGATTTTAAATTACCGCTGAGAACCATCCAACCCACACGGAAACCCGCAGCGCGATACGCTTTTGATAAACCATTAAAGGTGACTGTTAAAATATCGTCAGATAACGACGCTGCATGGGTGTGTACAGCATCATCGTATAAAATCTTATCGTATATCTCATCTGCAAATAAAATGATGTCGTGTTGTCGACAAAGTTCAATCACGTCTAGCAATAATTCTTTACTGTAAACCGCACCCGTCGGGTTATTAGGGTTAATAATCACTATGCCGCGCGTACGTGGTGTAATTTTACTTTTTATATCTTCTAAATCTGGAAACCAGTCTGATTCTTCATCGCAGCGGTAATGCACAGCTTTACCACCAGCAAGGTTTGCCGCAGCAGTCCATAAAGGGTAATCAGGCGAGGGTATCAATACTTCATCATCAGTGTTAAGTAAACCTTGTAGCGCCATACAAATAAGCTCTGAAGCGCCGTTACCAATATACACATCTTCAATATCAATACCGTGAATACCTTGGGCTTGATAATGCTGCACAATCGCTTTACGGGCCGAGAATAGTCCTTTTGATTCGCAATAACCTTGTGCACTTGGTAAATTTAAAATGACATCACGAACAATTTCTTCAGGTGCTTCAAATCCAAATGGGGCAGGGTTACCGATATTCAGTTTCAAAATTCGGTGGCCTTCATCTTCTAAGCGACGTGCTTCTTTATGCACAGGACCACGGATATCATAGCAAACGCTATCGAGTTTATTGGATTTGATTATAGGGCGCATACTTGCCTCAACATTACTAATACGACTTAAGTCTGCGAACAATAACGAATTTGTAGCGCAGTTAAAAGGTTTATTTAGCAGTTTTTGTGCTTATTTTAGGGTTTTATTCTGTGGCGGGTTTTTGAAGTAACACTTGGTGGTTATTTGTGCTGCTGCGGTGGGGCGATTTAGGTTTTGATGCTTATGTGGTTGTTATTTTAAGTACAAGTCACTTTTGCTGATTAATTTTATTTAAGCAATTAAAAACAATAAAAAAACCAGCATATGCTGGTTTTTAACAATTTCGCTGTTGCGATAATAAAAGCGTAAATTAAACGCGTTTTTTGAATTCGTTTGTACGAGTATCGATTTCGATTTTGTCGCCAATTTTTACGAATTCAGCAACAGTAACTGTACCGCCACCAGTAATGGTTGCAGGCTTCATTACTTTACCTGAAGTATCACCACGAGCTGCAGGCTCAGTGTAAGTTACTTCACGTACGATTGTGACAGGCAGTTCAACAGAAATCGCTTTACCTTCATAGAAAGTAACTGAACATTCTTCTTCCATACCGTCAACAATATAAGCACCAGCATCACCTAAGTTGTCAGCTTCAACATCGTATTGGTTGTACTCTGCATCCATGAATACATACATAGGATCAGCATAGTAAGAATAAGTACATGCAAGACGTTCTAGGATGATATCTTCCATTTTGTCCTCACCTTTAAAGGTGGTTTCAGTGGTAGAATCTTGAAGAACGTTTTTAAGCTTCATCTTAACGATTGCAGCGTTACGGCCAGAGCGAGTTGTTTCAGTTTTCTGAACAACCCATGGGCTGCCATCTAACATGATCACGTTACCAGGACGGAGTTCATGAGCAGTTTTCATTACTTTATTCCTATATTTTAGGTATTAATTTTTAATTGCGCAGTATCTTAGCTGGTTTTTACAAATTCAACCAGTCGAGAAGCGAGATCTGCATCCTTTTTAGCGTCAATCGGCCAATGTTTAGCATGTTGCTCAAGAGTCGATTGGGCTGAAATGAGTTGTTGCCAATGCTCTACAACATTGGAGTCTTGTTGATTGAAAGCAAAATTGGTTTTAGACCAAGTATTTGCGACATCATTTTCAAGTTTCAGGCTGTAGATATTAACAAAAGCCTGTAATTTTACTAGATGATAATCATCTTCTTGGGGGTATATGTGCCAAATAAAGGGTTTTGCAGCCCATTGCGCTCGTAGAAATGAATCTTCACCTCGAACAATATTGAAATCGCAACTCCATAGCAGTCGGTCGAACTGAGTTTGATCTGTCATTGGTAATATATGAATGACTAAGTTTCCTAAACAAAACTGTTGTCCAGGTTTTATTGCTTGCAGTGGTACGTTTAGCAAATCAAGGATACTGCTTAAGCTTTTACCCATAGGGAATAAAGCATGAATCCGTTTGCTTACAGGTGATGTTTTATTTGTGATTGAATTACACTGAATCCAATGTTTGCATAGTGCGGTTAGTGCAGTGGTTTCATAACTAAACACACTAATGACAAAATCTTTTGCTGTGATACCTGTTAATCCAAGTTTTTTAAACAATGCTACTTTGTTATTGGTATTAGATTGCCATTCGTCACGCAGTTTAAACAATGTAGATTCACATATAAGGCCGCCACTTTTTGATGTAAACCCTGGGAAATAAAAATGTTTTTTAATTCCGCTCGCTTGCATAGAAGGTAGGCCATGACATCCATCAACCCAATCTTCAGCTGACAAGTATTCTAAATTTAACCAAACAGGTGGCTTAATAATACTTTCTTTTGCTTTATGCTTTTGATGCAACGCGCCGATTAATGAAATAACCTGTGATGGTAATTCACAGGCAAAGGCCTCGATTAATAAGGCTCCAGGGTCATAACTTATATCTAGAGGTTGGTTCCATTTAAATATATTCACATCATGAAAGCGTTGCTGAGCTACTGATTTATCAAGCTCAGGTAAAATATGTGAAAAGCTATTAAGGTCATCAACCCATAGATTGATGTCAATTTGATATTCAGCAGCCAATTGTTTAGCAAGGCGCCAAGTTACGCCTATGTCGCCATAATTATCAACAACAACACAGAATATATCCCAATGTGGTGAATGAAATGAAGATATAGTTGGTGTTTCAGATGCCATTTGGCTTTGCCTCAACAGGATGATATTTATAAACGATGCTAGCGAAATTAACGGTATGCCAAGAGCTGCTCGATTAAACCTTGTAAAATACAGATTCAAAAAAAGCGGCTAATGCCGCTTTTTATTATTTGCTAGTGCTACTTAAAGTAGAACACTGACAAAATATTAGTCTTCTAACTCTGCTAAGCACATTTCTTCGTAAATTTGCTTAACCCAAGCGTCTACACGCTCTTCTGTTAGTTCTGGTTGACGATCTTCATCGATACCTAAGCCAATAAAGTGCTTATCATCAACTAAGCCTTTAGAAGCTTCAAAGTCGTAACCTTCTGTTGGCCAATGGCCAATAATTATGCCACCACGTGCAGAAACAATGTCACCAACCATGCCCATAGCATCAAGGAAGTATTCGGCATAATCTTCTTGGTCACCACAACCAAAAATCGCGACTAACTTGTCGGTAAAGTCTACTTGCTCAAGTTCTGGGAAAAAATCATCCCAATCACATTGTGCTTCACCGTAATACCAGGTTGGGATACCGAATAGAATTAAATCGAATTCAGCGATTTGCTCTTTAGTGCTCTTGGCGATGTCTTTTACATCAACCATTTGCTTACCCAGTTTCTTCTGGATCATTTTGGCTACAGCCTCGGTGTTACCAGTGTCACTACCGAAAAAAAGACCTACAGTTGCCATTTGCTATCCTTTAAATATCTAGTTCGCTTTGCGAATTATAAAATATGGTTCAGTTGTCGATTTGTTGTTGCAGGATTAATTCGATTAACTGGCTACGGCTGATGTTACTGGCCAATGCTTGTTCGTTCAAGGCGTCATACAAAACTTGTGACACCTTTAACTCTATTCGTTTTAATCCATTAGCGCGATCCCGTTGGATCTGGTTACGCTTATTGATTTTTAGCTGTTGTTCCCGACTTAAGGGATTGCTTCTTGGACGTCCACGACGTTTTTCAGAAGCAAACAGGTCAATCGTTGTTCTGTCTGTTGATTCTTTTGCCATCGTTTTGTTTAACCGATGCCTGAGCCTTCCCAGGTCATCTGAATAATACCTTTTGCTACAAACCCGGCACAGCCAAGGAATAATACTAACCAAACGATATATCGACCAAACTTAGGCACTTTGCCTTGTTTGAGTACATCGTGAATCGCCATGCCGATAAAGAAAAAAATTAAAGCAAAAAACAAGTTTAGACCGAGAGTCTCAATTTGATCCATGTATTGATTCAACATGTTTTTACCTTCAGTTTTACTTTTAAGGCTAAAAGAGGGCGGGAATATACCACAATGAAGATACGTGGGCTATATCTGCTTAGTTCATTTTTTAAAATTTACGTAGTTGGTTTGTTTAATTAAATGTAACAAGAGTTAACTTGATTGCTTATTGATAAACTCAACGACAAGACGATTAAATATTTCTGGCTTTTGTGCATGTAACCAATGACCTGTGCCATTAATTGTTTTGGCGCTGACCTTTGGAAATTGTTTCATTATCGCATTGGAATGTTCAGCTAAAACATATTCTGACTCTCCACCGCGGATGAAAAAGCATGGCTTTGGGTAGACAGAATCTGGTATGTCCCAGCCAATAATGTGTGAGTAGTTTTCAATGAGACCTTCAAGGTTCATTTTCCACTCAAATCCATTATCGGTTCGTTGTAAATTTTTTAATAAAAATTGTGATGTGCCAATATCAATGTCTGCATTGGTGAGATGATCAAGTGCAAATTTACGTGATGAAACTTGCTCCATTGGCATGCTAGTTAATCCTGCAAATACTTTTTGGTGGCGTGGGCTGTATGCTACGGGTGCTATATCTGCAACGACGAGACTGGTAACCATTTCTGGATGGATTAACGCTAATGCCATAGCGACTTTGCCGCCCATGGAATGCCCAACAAAATGAGCCTCGGTTAAATTTAGTTTGTGTAATAGTTTAACGCATTCATCTGCAAGGCTAGGATAGTCCATATGCTGCCAGTGCATACTTTTACCATGGTTAGGTAAATCAACACGGATAACTTGGTGATTTTCTTCTAGTGCATTGGCAAGGTTTTTAAGGTTATCTAGATTTCCAAATAATCCGTGAATTAAAATTACCGGTTGGCCTTCGCCAGAAGAGACATAATGCATGGCTTGATTTCCGTTATCATAATCAATGAGGCGGTGATTTTGCCTTCAAAATAGATATGATTTCAATAGGAGGCGCTAATTATCCTTAGAACTTATGTTCATTTATCAATCCACCAGTCAAATGATTTAATGAAATTAGCTATAATTGAAAGATTTAGTGACTTTTGCTCTTTAACCTAATGCGACACATGGGTAGACTGTGAGTAATATTTTGATCGATCAAAATCGATCTTTAAACCGCCAACATTCAATATCAACTGTTTGACAGTAGAATATAAAGAATTACAAGCATTAGGCGGTATTCGTTCAAAGACCAAAGGAAGCAGACTAATATGAAATATATTGAGGTAGACGAAGAACTCTATCGTTATATTGCAAGTAAAACGGAACGTATTGGCGAAAGCGCATCAGATATTTTACGTCGATTGCTAGACCTCTCTGTTGTCACTGCTGAGCCAGCGGAACCTCTTGCTATTAGTCATCCAAGTTTAGAAACTGCCCACGAAACTGCAACTGATGAAGTTGTAGAAGAGCCAAACCAAGCTGAACATAACGACGTTGTTGAAACTGAAGTTACTGAACTTGATCAAGCAACAGAGATTACAGCGGCGAACTTTAAAGATGTTGTTCACGAGCATATGTTGTCTCAACAAAAAGGGGCAGTAGGGCGCTTTATGTTCTTACTGGAATCACTATCAGTATTAACGCCAGCGACTTTTGACCAAATTTTAAAAATTCAGGGCCGTGGTCGTTTGTATTTTGCCCGTTCAAAAGCTGAACTTTTATCGGCTAGTCAATCGGCTAATCCAAAGGAAATTGGAGATAGCGGTTATTGGGTAACTACCAATAATAATACTGCTAAAAAGCGCACGATTTTATCAGAAGTGTTATTGCAATTAGGCTGTAATGAAGATCTGGCAAAATCGATAGCTGAAAGAATTTAAATTTTAATAGGGAGAGTAAGCGTGGCGATTCACAATCGAGCTGGAAAGGTGGCATTACAAACGGATTTGATCAATTTACCAAAATTGATGAGTCACTATTATCGCATTACTCCCAACGTTGAAGATGTCCTGCAAAAGGTGACTTTTGGTACATCTGGACATCGCGGCAGTTCGTTAAAAGCAAGTTTTAACCAAAACCATATTTGGGCAATTACACAAGCTGTTGTAGATTATCGTCAGCAAGCGGGTATCACAGGGCCTATGATTGTTGGTTTTGATACTCATGCTCTATCTTATGCGGCTTACATGTCGGTACTTGAAGTGCTAACTGCCAATCAAGTCGCGGTTAAAGTTCAGAAAAATGATGGTTTTACCCCGACGCCTGTCGTGTCTCAAGCCATTATTGCAGCAAATACTGCAGTAAATGGTGAAGCAAATAGCGCTACTAATATTGTCTCATTAACAGATGGATTGATTATTACCCCTTCTCATAATCCACCTCAAGATGGTGGAATTAAATATAATCCTCCTCACGGCGGCCCAGCAGAAGCTGAGATTACAAAACAAATCGAAGCCAATGCCAACCAATATTTAATTAATCAATTATCTGGCGTACAAAAAGTCAATTATGGCGTGGCGGTTGATTCTGGTTGGATTGATGAAGTCGATTTTATCGCTCCTTATGTTAAGTCACTTTCAAATGTTATTGATTTAGAAGCGATAGCAAAAGCAAACATCAAAATAGGTGTTGATCCGCTAGGCGGTTCAGGAATTTATTATTGGTCGCATATTGCGAAACAACATGGTTTAGACATTACTCTTGTGAATGACAAAGTCGATCCATCATTTGGGTTTATGACTTTAGATAAAGACGGAAAAATCAGAATGGATTGTTCGTCTCCTTATGCAATGGCTGGTTTGCTTGCTCACAGCGAAAATTTCGACGTTTGTGTGGGTAATGATCCTGACTACGACCGTCATGGCATTGTTTGTCCAGGTTTTGGCTTAATGAACCCAAATCATTACTTAGCAGTCGCCATTGATTATTTACTCACTTACCGTAAAGATTGGTCAGTTGATTTATCGATAGGCAAAACCTTAGTGTCTAGTGCAATCATAGATAGAATTTGTCAGTCTCATGATCGCCAATGCTTAGAAGTTCCTGTTGGTTTTAAATGGTTTGTGGAAGGTTTAGCTGATAGTTCAATTGCTTTTGGTGGTGAAGAAAGTGCAGGCGCTGCGTTTCTAAATAAAGATGGCAGCACTTGGTGTACCGACAAAGATGGCTTTATATTAGCGTTACTTGCCGCAGAGATTTTAGCAGTTACAGGTAAAACTCCTGCACAAAGGTATGTTGAACTGACAGAGCAATTCGGTGAGAGCTTTTATACCAGAATCGATAGTCCAATCAACTTGAAGAAAAAAGCCAAGTTTGAAAAGTTATCGTCAGATAGTTTTACAGACAAAACATTAGCAGGTGAAAATATCACAGCCATTTTATCTCATGCACCAGGTAATAATGCTGCTATTGGTGGCATTAAAGTGACTACAGAAAATGGCTGGTTTGCAGCGCGACCATCGGGTACTGAAGCATTATTTAAAATTTATGCTGAAAGCTTTATCAGTGAAACACATTTGAGTGAGATTATCAGTCAAGCACAAGTGATGATAGATACGGCATTAAAAGCTTAACTGACCATTTCGAACAGCATTACAAAGTAAAATAGACACAATAAATAAAGCCCTCACTTGAGGGCTTTATTTATTTTACGTTTTAATTTACGCATATTACTTTGATTTTTTATAGAAGATAAAGGCCACAATTGCCACCAATGCAATTGCAGGCGCCAATTCGTACATGTGATGAAATAAGCCAACACCACCGTGACCTTCATGTGCGAATGCGAGTGTTGGGGCTGCGGCTAATAGTAGTGCTGTTAGTTTTGCTTTCATGATGGTTTCCTTTTGTAAAAAATAGTTTATTGATAAATTGTTTTGATCTTACAAATCGTAATCTGTGTTTCTTAATGACACTCGTTCTATGGTTGTTTTAAAGTTTAAGCTGGTTAAAATTTACTGTTCTAAACTCAGTTTGCATTCATTTCTAGCTGCATCAACATCATGTCCTCACCGTCAATAACCCGGGTATCATGACTTTTACAATTTGGACAGATGACATTTCGCTCAGTTAATTGTGAGCGAACTTGGCAATGTCGACACTCAATCACTAATGGTTGCAGCTGCATATTTAATACGGCTTGATGGCAAACGGTTTCAAGCTTAAAAGTATCAAATGCATTTTGTAGTAAATGTGGTTCTACACCACTCAATACACCGACCTTGATATCAACTCTGACAATTTCAGTTGCGTTATTATCTCTAGCTAATTGCTCTATTTGCTCCATTAAAGACATAACAATTGAGTACTCATGCATTAGCAAATCCTTGGCAGTAGTTCACCTTGAGGAATGTCTAAATAACGACTACTACCCCAAGGAGTATTCAAAATAACTTTGCCGTTGTGTTCTTCAGTTACATAGCCGATGATCGCTGCTTGATCGCAATGACAATATTGAGTCATTATTTCTAATGCTTTGTCTGCGGCTGCTCGAGGTAGGGCGATAATAAATGTCCCTTCATTGGCTAAATCAAAAGGTTCAAATCCGTAGAGTTCGCAAAGGCCTTGTACCTCAGAAGAAACAGGAACTGCTTTTTCATCAACATTAATTCCAACATCGGATGCGCTAGCCCATTCGTTCAATACCGCAGATAAACCCCCACGAGTGGCATCGCGCATGGCATGGATTTCAATATTGGCTGCGATTAATTGCTCCACGATTGGCCATAATGTGGCGCAATCACTGGTTAATTCAGAATTTAACGATAAGCTATCTCGTGCCATTAAAATTGCAGCTCCGTGTCTTCCGATATCTCTTGATACAATTATGACGTCATCTGTTTGTAAGTTCTTAACCGAGATATTCTGTTTTATAATTTTGCCAACGCCTGATGTATTGATGAATATGCCATCTGCGCAGCCTTTAGGGACCACTTTAGTATCACCACACACAATGTGCGCGCCGCTGAATTGCATTTCATCGGCCATACTGGTGACGATGGTTTGTAAGTCTTTTATTGCAAAACCTTCTTCAATGATAAAACTACAACTTAGATATTCTGGAATTGCACCCATCATAGCGAGATCATTGACTGTGCCAGCAATGGCCAACTTGCCAATATTGCCACCAGCAAAAAATAAAGGTTCTACGGTAAATGAATCTGTAGTAAAGGCTGTTGCACCAGATAGTTGTATATGCGCAGCATCTTCTTGTGAGCTTAGAATAGGGTTAGAAAATGCCTTAAAGAACATTTCGTTAATCAGGCTATTCATTTCTTTGCCGCCACCACCATGACTGAGTTGCACTTGTTTAAATTTATGGATGGACATGGTTTACTCCTGCATATCGATAATAAGCGTTACACGCACCTTCTGAACTCACCATACAACTACCTAAAGGGGTTTCAGGACTGCAACCACGGCCAAACACTTTACAATCAGGAGGACTCGATAGGCCTCTTAGGATATCGCCGCATTGACAGGCTTTATGATCGTCAATTTCAGCAGTGGGTAGGTTAGTCATATAGATGATTTCAGCGTCGCGGTGAGCAAATTTATCTTTCAATTTTAAGGCTGAATTGGGAATAGGACCTAATCCTCGCCATCTAAAGGTATCTCTAATCGTGAGGTATTGATCAATTAACGCTTGCGCTGTCAAGTTGCCTTCTTCTGTGACAGCGCGGCTGTATTGAATATCAAGTTCAGCAATGTCAGCATGTTTTTGTTGAACAATACGAAGAATGGACTCCATTACATCTACTGGTTCAAATCCAGATACGACGACAGGAGTTTGATATTTTTCGACTGCTGGCCTGTAAATTTTAGCGCCACTTATCACACTGACATGAGCCGGACCTATAAAGGCATTAACTTTACTATTGGTATCAGCCATTACAGCGTCAATGGCTGGTGGCACTAATACATGATTAATGTGAAATAGTAAGTTGTTTATTTGTTGTTTTTCAGCCTGGTCAATCAGTACTGCTGTCATGGGGGTTGATGTTTCAAAACCTATCGCAAAAAAGATAACTTTTTTGTCTGGGTTATCTTTAGCAATAGTTAAGGCATCCATTGGATCGTAAAGCGGTCTAATATCAGCCCCTTTGGCACGAAACTTAGCAAGATTACCTTTAGAGCCGGGCACTCTGATCATGTCGCCTAATGTCAGCAAGATGACATCGGGGAGTTGGGCTAGGGTAGCTGCATGGTCTATTCGCTCTTTTGGCATAATACATACAGGGCAACCTGGCCCGTGAATAAATTTGATATTATTTGGCAGAAGTTGATTAAGCCCATATTTCATAATCGTGTGGGTATGTCCGCCACACACTTCCATAATATTAATATTTGACTCAATATCGGAAGCCAACTTATTAATCGACTCAGACAAAGCCCTTATTGTGTCTGGGTTCCTGAATTGTTGGTATAAGTCAGTAAGTTCCATTAAACCTGCTCCTCAAGCTCGAGTTTTTCCACAATTTCCTTGTAGAGTTCTAGGCTTAAATTGGCTTCATCTTCATCAATTTTATTCATAACAAAACCGATGTGAATAAGAACAAAGTCGCCAATGGCTAAAGGTTCTGTCATAAGATGACTACTCACACGTCTTTTAACGCCTAATGTATTGACGGTAACAGTGGCGTCTTCGTGTAGCTCAGTAACTTGAGAAGGAACAGATAAGCACATATCACTTTTCCCCTTGGTGTTTCTGAATCCAGTTTGCGACCGCAGTAATTGACTGCGGATCTTTAACTGAAACGGGTATTAAGGTGACTTCAGGATTTAACTTCTCAAGTTGTTTTCGACATTCAACCAAGGAGAAATCAAAGTGTTCAGCTAAATCCATTTTTGTAATCAGGACTAAATCAGCACGGCGAAACATGACTGGATATTTTTCAATTTTGTCATCGCCTTCAGGGACAGATAATAAAACGATGTTGTGGTGGGTACCTACATCATAACTGGCAGGACACACTAAATTACCGACATTTTCTACAAAACAAACATCAATAGGTTTCAAATCGATGTGATGTAGCGCTTGATGCACCATAAAGGCATCTAAGTGACAAGCTGAGCCTGTTTGTACTTGATAGGCTTCAATGCCCTTAGCAATCAGCCTATCGGCATCTCTTGATGTTTCTAGGTCGCCTTCAATCACAGCGTACTTTTTAGGTAAGTATTCGTGTAGATGTTCAAGCAGTGTTGTTTTGCCACTACCAGGGCTACTCATAAGATTAAATGCACGGACGTTATTCGCTTCAAAGTGCTCGCGATTATGTTGCGCTTCATGATCATTCTTATCCAATATTTTATGAATGACGGATAAGGTTTTAGTATCGTTCAGTTGAGGATTCGAATGCAGGCTTGAGTGATCCGTTAATGAACATCCACAATCTTGGCACATTTTTATACTCCTTTAAAAACCGTTTTAACCTGTACTTATTCAGTATTAACATGGGTTTTAATTGATTCTTTGATTAACATCAGCAAAGTGAAACTCTTTAAACGCTTAATGCTGTGTTTGTGATCTATTTAGCTGTTGATATGCATACCAAATTTGTCCAAGAGAAATTCCTGCATCGTTAATCGGTACTAATCTGCTTGGTAATATCCGGTTTTCTATTTTAATTTCGTTGGTATTGTCTAGCTGAGAAAGTTTACATAAGGTCATCTCATACAAGAGTTTATTTTGAAATACTCCACCGCATAGCACGATTTTATGACTAGGAAATTGCTCGGTTACATCTGCCACCGTTTGGCTAATGCTGTCGATAAACTCCAAACACAATTGATTAATCAACTGTGGTAAGGCACTAATGCTAGTGTTTGATTTATCTTGATTGAGTCTTGTAATGAGTTGGTTGACGAGAAAGGCGGGCTTAAATACCTGAATTTGAATATTTTTAGCTGCTTTATCTATGTCATGAATGTTTTGTGGGATGTCAGATGTCAAACTTAATGGAGTTCTAGCATCATCACTAGAAATGGGCTGCTGATTGTTTAACGCTATCGCTTTATTGGCGTGAGTGGAAATCAGCATACCAGCTTGTGCTTCAAAATCATTTTGATTGATTAAATTAAGCGCGACAGCAACGGCATCGAATATGCGACCCACTGAGCGGCATTCAATACATGCACTGTTATTCGTCCACATATTGAATAAGTTGTTAACCGTTGTACTATCCATTTGCTGTATGGCATTAATTGGCAGCGACATAATTTCAGCAACAGACATGGTTTCAAATAACAGGGCTAATAATATTCGCACTGGCTGCTTTATCGCTTGTTCACCGCCAATCAATTTGAATGATTTAAAGTGTGATTTAATTTCATATTGATGCGCATCAGCAAGCATGCATTCACTGCCCCATAGCTCGCCATTATCCCCAAGACCAGTACCATCAAAGCTAAATGCTAATACTGGTTTATGATAGTTGTTAACAGCAAGAACGCTCAATACATGGGCATAATGATGTTGTATGTTGGCAAGTGATAAGTGTTGGTTAATGGCTTGCGTTTCAGCCCACTGGCTAGAGGTATATTCAGGATGTTTATCAGCAATGATTTGCTCAGCATTAAAATGATATAAACGATTGAATGTGGCTAAGGTTTGTTCAAAGTACTGGTTGGTTTCCAGATTATGTAAATCGCCGATATGAGGACTCACAAAAGCATTTTCATTAAATGCAAAACACTGAGTGTTTTTTTGCTGAGCACCTACAGCGAGGAGTTGATATTGTAATTTATTCTCTAGAGGAATACTGAGTGGCGCATAGCCCCTAGCTAATCTTATTACTTGTATCTTTTCATCAATAACTTGCACGACACTATCATCACAAGCGTTAACGATCGGACGGTCATGATCCACTATGCCGTCGACGACATGTGAAAGTTGACGTTTGATTTCGTTCCCATCAATGATAATGGGTAATCCAGATACATTTGCACTCGTTGCAACGATCGGTTTTTTGAATGCTTCAAGTAATAAATGATGCAATGGTGTATAGGGTAAAAACACACCTAAGGTATCAAGTTCTGGTGCAATGGCAGGGCTTAAATTAATTTTAATATCTGACCGTTTGTACATTAACGTAATGGGTTTCTCAGCAGAGTTTATGATTTGCCATTCTTTTGCTGTTCCTTCAACCATTTGTTTAGCATTAGTTAAATCAGTCGCCATTACTGCAAAGGGTTTGGCTTTACGTTGCTTACGCTGTCTTAGCCGTTTAACTGCCGCATCATTAGTTGCATCGCAAATAATATGAAAGCCACCAAGTCCCTTAATTGCTAGGATTTTTCCTTGATTTAAATCATTTACTATCTGATGAATAATTTGCTTAGAACTGACATCAGCATTGACGGTTAATGCTTTTTTTTGTTCAGTATTGCATCGAACATAGCTCAGTTGCGGACCACATTTAGGACAACTAACAGGTTGAGCGTGATATCGTCGATTAAGAGGATCGTTATAGGCATAGGCGCATTCATCACACATCACAAAATCCGCCATTGACGTATTGATTCGGTCATAAGGTAAATTATTTATAATGCTATAGCGTGGGCCGCAATTAGTGCAGTTCGTAAAAGGATATTGATAATGACGATTGTTTGGATCGCGCATTTCGACTAAACAATCTCCGCATACGCTTTTATCCGCAGATATAGAAACGATTGCATCTTCATGGCTGCTACTGCTTTCAATAACAAAATCCTTTAATGAGTAATCAATAGCTTCTTCTTTAATTAATAACTTATCAATACGCGCCAGAGGAGGTGGGTTAACTTTAAGTTGGTGGACAACTTTATTAATGTCAGTATTCATACCTTGCAAATGAATACACACTCCTTGTTGATTATTTAATACAGAACCATACAAATTTGATTGAGTTGCAAGGCGATAAACAAATGGCCTAAAACCGACACCTTGGACGATCCCATTAATATTCAGAATAACTTGTTGTCGATAACCACTATGAATAGTCATAAATTGCTCCTAACGACGTCGCTTGGCAAGATACATACCGCCAATCGCTATATTGGCTCCATCCAAGTCAAATTGTCTGTTAACCACTAGTGGATAGTTTTTACCTAGTCGAATACATAATCTGTTTGCGAGCACCTCGTAGCTAAAATCGCTACCAGCTAAAACCACAGCGTCTATGCCTTGCTGTTGCTCTAGGTGATCAATCCAATTACTTAAATAATCGGTAAATGAGTCGAAAAAGCCAAAAGCTAAAATAGCTGGATTTGCTCCAGCTAATTTGAAACTCATTAAACTGGCCAGTGTTTTTCGCCAATTTATTGAACGGTTATGGACGGAAAAATCGTCATCACTGTTAATGGCACACAATGGAAAATCGATTCTTGGAGCATTGTTACCTTGGTAGGTTTGAGCCAATGCGTGGAATTTATTGGCTAGTTCTTGGCTCAGTAAATGTGGAGAAATGTGACCACTTGAGGATATTTCTTCAGTCGGTAGCACGATTAACGCAGCATAAGCCATAAATGCCTGTAAGCTATCAAGACGTTCATTAGGTGCTAGATTAAACTCTGAAACCAGTGTCACGGTATCAGGGAAAGCATCATTATATTTTTTAAATATGGTATTTTTATCAGAAGAGGTTAACTCTTGAATCAATTCAACTCCGTTTTGAGGGAGAATCGGTAATTGTAGGAATGAATTGATATCGCCTTGTTCATTTTGTGTAATCACAGAACTCGATTGCTGACTTGAAAAGTAGATACAAGCGAGTTTTTTAAGTGTTGAAGTGGCTTCGAAAAAGCCTTTAGCGCTTGTAATACAGCCTGTGCTTAATAAACCAGAATGCATGGCACATATTGCAGCATCAATACCGGCAAGCGGCTTACTCGCTATATGACTGGTACTCGTGATCTCAGCATGTTTATCTATGTGACAAGAGAGTACATTCTTTTTGTATGAGACATCATATTGAAGGTAACGATTGTCATCATGTCTTGGCAATGGTGCTTCAATGGATATATCACTTAGAGTTGTAGTTTGAACCCAAGCACTATCCAACCAAGTCACTCTTAGAGTATTGCTCGTTTTTGTTATATTGGGTTTATTGATGAATAACCAGTTAATCCCTTTATGTTTTAGTAATGCAGCTATCTTAATCAGCAGTCGGCTATCAGCAAATGTGACATCGTAGTAACTGGCAATTAAATGTTGTTTTTCATGTTCACTGATAGCATCTAAGTTTTTATTCGGAGCAAGTTTGATAAACGGTTTTTCAAAGCTTGATAACGCTAATGCTTGCTGTTCATTGACAATAAAAGATGAAGTGATTACTTGTGGATGGGTAAATAATATTTGTTGCAAAGGCCTAGCTTGATTTTCAAAATCTTGAATTGGGTTGGTCAGATTTATTGAATTAAGACTTAGGTAAATTTGATTAGCTGTTTCCCCTAAACAAACTTCTTTTCCTTGAACAATCTTGTCGACAACGTCACAAATATCTTGCTGTTTAAAACCTAGTTCATAGTCTTGTAGCTTTTTATGACCAAAGCATTGTTGACAGTTATCAGAGATATCATAGATTGCATTTATGTCTGACAACTTAGGTTCACATTCACTACAGAATCGTTGGTTTACGACGTGATGTTGTAAACAGTTTTTAGTGCCTAATCTATGTTCAATAGTTATTACTTCAGCACTTTTAAGCCAAACAGAGTAGAGAAACTTTGTCGCAATTTCATCTGCTAGGTCACCGAGTTCTGCCTCTAAGCCTTCAACTTCTAAAAAATAGGTATGTACTTGTTCAAACTGGGCATGTTTGGTTTGTTGGTCATTATTAATGAGGTGACCAATGGTAAAATCGAAACGGTTATCAGCGAGATAAAGATTACAGAGATCTGCATATAAGGGGATGTCGCGATAACAGTGAAAATTAAAACAAATTTTAGGCATATTGTAAGTTTCCGCGTTTATATGAATCAGGGATAAGCTCGTTGATATCCACTTCCGCTTGTTGCTGGTAACTAAAGCCACGCTCTTTAAGGTGTTTGAGCAATACGTTTTCCATAGTAGGAACTGCTGCTTGGATAGTTTTAGTAAGTCCTAAGGTCATTGGTTCAATTACTGTAGGTGTTACGCCAACAATATGAGTATTTGGCCTATCACCAACCATTTCCATCATGATAAGGGTTTGCAACATTTCAACTTCATGCGCACTACCTTGCCAATCAATTTCAGGTGGTGCTTGGTCAAAATTAAACGAATAAACTTCACCGGGGCTAACACCAGGGCTATTAACGGTATCGACCACAATTAGGTTGTCGTATTTACATAAGATCGGAATAAGCCCCTGAGCTAATGTGCCCCCATCAAGTAAATCTAATTGGTCAGTCGGATGAGTAAACTGATATTTCTCTTGGATATAATTAACGAAATGTACGCCGATACCTTCATCGGCGTACAATACATTACCTATCCCAATAAGTAGGGTGGTAGACAAAGTTTAGTGATCCTTGTGGTAGTCATAGCCAGATACGATTGAATCGACTGAGTTATGTTTAAATCGAATACCAGACCAAACGGCCATATAAACGTGGATTACCATGAACACAATGAATACCCAAGTCAGGATATGGTGCCAGATCCTCACTTGTGCTAAACCACCCATTATTGCGGTAAACCACGCAGAAACATCCCAAATTATTCCGCCCAAACCTTCATGATAGACATTGGCGTAAAGTACTAATCCAGTAATACACATAAACAAGGCTACAAATGAAATAGCCACGTATGTAACAAACTGCAATGGACCATATACACCAGCTTTATCTAGGTGACCCATCCAGATGTAAGACTTTATCTGGGTAATCCAGCTTTTAATGCTCATTACATCTTTCATCGAGCGCCTTTCTATCGAGCTTTTACTAAAGAAAAACAAGTAAAAACGGATAATGGTGATACTCGTTAATGCAAAGCCAAAAATAATATGGGCAAATCGGATCCATCCTTGTACTAATACATCAGATGATTCTGGTGCCACTAGAAATGGCCAAGAAATGTAAAATCCAGTAGCGATAAGCACCACAATTGATAACGCCCTTATCCAGTGAAAAATTCGGATAGCAGGCGAGAAAATCAATTCTCTATGGTGGGTAGCAACCTGAGTCATAATTAATTCCTCTTTGATTGGCTAAATAGTTAAAATCCGTTGGGATCGATTTTAAACTCGCCTAAACTGGTACCTTTGTAATCCATGACGTGAACGGCGCAAGCCATACAAGGATCAAAAGAGTGAATAATACGAATGACCTCAAGAGGTTTACTTGGATCTTCAAGCTCTAAACCAATGAGTGAGGCTTCATACGGTCCCACTTTGCCATTGACATCAACAGGTCCAGCATTCCATGTGGTAGGAACAATAGCTTGGTAATTTTCTATTTTACCGCCTTTGATCCTAATCCAATGGCTTAACATTCCTCGTGGCGCTTCAATCATGGCGTGCCCCACATAATCTTTACTGGAATCTATTTCTGGAGTGACATAGGTGCTTTCATCTGATTGCATATTTACTAGCATCGCATCAAAGGTTTTTAATCCTTCTTCTGCAACGATCACCGTTTGAAGCATGCGAGCTGCTGTACGTCCCAATGTAGTAAATAAAGCCTCGATGGGTAATCCAGTTGCTTCAAGTAAACCATTCACTGAATCAACAACGACCTTGTTACCTCGGGCGTAACTCACAAGTAATGATGCAAGCGGTCCAACTTCGACGGGTTCATCTTTGTATCTTGGGGATTTAACCCAAGAATATTTGCCGTCGCCATCAACAGTAGGTAATTTGCCATAAACCGTATCGCGTTCAACAAAACCGGTATAGTTTGGCACGGTCGTACCTTCATATGGATGTTGAGCTTTATCAGCGTCATACCATGCATGGGTGACATCTTCTTTAATCGAGTCAGGGTCAATATCACTAACACCGGCTAAATCACCGTTCATGATAACGCCTTGATCGAACATGTATTGTCCATCAGCTAATACGAAATCATTGGTCGCCATGAAGTTTTTAACATTGACTCCACCCAGCACACTAGGTTCTGTACCAAAAGCGGCAGCTGCCATGACAATATCGGCTTTGTAAGCTCGTAAAATAAAGTCCTGAACTATTGCGTGCTTTTGTTTCCATTCTTGTAACCTTGCAGGGCTAAGCATGTCGCGTACGGAAGTCACACCACCGACCACTAAAGACTGAGGGTGAGGGGATTTACCGCCAAAGATTGCAAGCATTTCGGCAGCAATACGCTGAACTTCAAGCGCTTTAAGGTAATGAGATAACGCAATTAGGTTTTGCTCTGGGGTAAATTTATAGGTTCTATTTCCCCAATAGGCATTAGCAAATGGACCTAATTTACCGGTATCGACTAAGCCTTTAACGCGCTCTTGCGCAGCGCGTAAGTCACCTTCGCCAGCTGCAATAGGATTTGCTGTGTACTTAAGTGCTTCTTGTGCAGCGAGTGCTGGGTCAGCACTTAACGCTGAAACCACATCTACCCAATCTAATCCATGTAAATGATAAAAATGAACAATATGGTCATGCATATACAATGATGTTTGCATTAACGAACGCAAATACTTGGCATTAAGTGGAATTTTAACGTCTAGTGCGTTTTCAACAGCTTCAGTACCGCAGCGATAATGAGAGTAGGTACAAACACCACAAATTCGCTGTACGATTAAACCGACATCCATTGGTGTACGGCCTTTTAAAATAACTTCGATACCACGCCAAAGGGTGGAAGAAGACCAAGCCTTTTTAATGACATTATTTTCATCAACCTCGACTTCAACACGCAGATGGCCTTCAATTCGAGTAATAGGATCAATTACGACACGTTTGTTCATGGGTTATTCCTCTAAAGGCTTAGCAAAAAGACTTGCAACGGCATGTGCACCAATACCAACAACAGTCGCACCGAGTATGACTGCACCAATGGTATCTGCTGTAGCATCTACCCCATGTAATAATTGTCTGCCTAATGGTTTTTCAAAATCAGCCATATCATCCCAGAAGTTCGGCTCTGAGCAGCCAATACACCCGTGCCCCGCTAATACTGGCCAACTCGTATGATGATTAAAACGTTCCGTTGGACAGTTGTTGTAAGTGTAAGGACCTTTGCAACCTACTTTATAAAGGCAGTAACCATCTTTTGCGCCTTGATCGCCAAATGTTTCTACAAACTCACCAGCATCAAAACGTCCACGTCTTTCACAGTTGTCGTGTACTCGTGCGCCATATGCCCATTTAGGTCTATTAAACATATCTAAGGCTGGGAGTTTACCGAACATGATGAAGTACATTAATGTACCGACGATGTTCTTTTCACTTGGAGGGCAGCCACCTAAATTAATGACTGGCTTATTAATTACATCTTGCACGCCTTTTGCACCTGTAGGATTTGGTGCTGCTGCTTGAACGCCACCGAATGCTGCACAAGTCCCCACTGAGATGATTGCTGCAGCACCTTCTGCAGCTTCTTTTACAATATGCATCCCGGTATGGCCTTTACAACCAACCGTTAAAAATGCACCGTTATTTGCTGTTGGAATTGCGCCTTCAACTGCTAAAAGATAGTTACCTTTATAAGCTTCCATCGCGTGTTCTAGATTTTCTTCTGCTTGCCAACCTGATGCTGCCATCAAGGTTTCATGATATTCCAAGGAAATATGATCAAATATCAAACTATCAAGGTTTGGAGTGTCGGTACGTATAAGGGATTCAGAACAACCAGTACATTCGGCCATATGTAACCAAATTAGCGGGACTCTATCTGCGAGCTCTGCGGCTTCGGAAACTAAACTTGTAAAAGGGAGTGGTAGGGCAAGTAGAGCGGTAACAGATGCGCTCCAAGTCATAAATTCACGTCTCGTAATACCGTTTTCTTTTAGTTTTTCATCGAGTGTTACGGTTTGGCGAGGCGCTGTTTGTTTTAATTGTTCTAAGCGGGTTTTGCACCGCTGATATAAAGCTGCATGTGTATCCATGTTTTAACCTTTTCCATGTTGGAGGATTAAACTGCGTCAACACAATATAAAGAGTTAAAAAAAGGGTCATATTGATTTGAATCAATATTAAAACACTTGATTGGATTTTATTTGAAACAATGATTGTTGATTTGATTTTAATCAAAAAATGCTAATTTAGTGAGCGATGAAATGTTTGTGATTTATTTGAAATTGTTGCGCTAAGTCATAATAAACAGTCGCTTATTGCAGATTTAGCAATGCTGATTGCACTTTTTGGAAATGCGATTATTGAATAGCTGTATCCATAGATTTAACTGCATTCTAAAACCAATTTGATTAGTTAATATTTTAATGGAAACAATTTGCTTAGTTTCAGTGGTTAAAAGTTAGCTTGCAAACAAATCAATAAAATAACTTTGCCCTTACAATAGAAGTAGAAGTTTATGGGCAAAGTTTTAATAGCATAAATTGTAATTTTAAATTCGACTTTAACCACCTGTAAGTTGTTTGATAACCTGCGGTGGAACAATTTTAGCGAGTCTATCTAAACACGCTTGAGTTGTTGGGTCTCGATACTTAATTTTAAATTCACATAAAGCATAAAGGTGTTGTGGGTTTCTGCCCACATCGTAGGCTTTCGATATAGATACCATTGCTTTACTAACATTTATTTTTTCTTGGGCTAAACCTAAAACGTACCAATATTGCGCGTTTGTTGCTTCAATTTCAGTTGCTTGAGTGAAGTAATCTATTGCATATTTAAGTTGCTGCTGCCTATATAAGTTTAAACCTGCGCTATAACGTAATGTTGCTGATTGAGGTTGGTTTTTAATTCCTTTCTTTAGCAGCACTAGTGATTTGTCATCATCACCAAGTTGGCGATATAAATCAGCGAGATTCACATAACTAGTGGCAAAAATGGGTTCAATCTCTATCGCTTTTAAATAAGTTAGTTCGGCTAGCTTAACTTCTCCTTTAGCACGGTGGATATTAGCGAGGTTCATTAACCCAAAACCTCTATCAGAATTAAACTGCTGTATTTCGATGTATTCATTTAAAGCAGGAGTTAACAATGCTTGTTGGTTAGCATTCATATTTTGCCAATTAATAACTAATGCGCCTGCAGTTTCTGTTCTAACGGCAAAAACAGGATCTTGTAATAATGGGCTGATAATTTGCCAGCGATCTTCAAATGGATAAGCAGCAGAACCTGCTATAGCGCCTATTCTTATTTGAGGGTCTTGATGTTTTATCCCGCGCATTATTGCAACCATGGCATTTTGACCAGGAAATCTATCCATTCTTGAAAGAGCAGAAGCGCGAATAATATTAGCTTCGAGACTATTTTGAGCAATGTAAGACAGCGAGTCACCACTAATTGGTATTCCAGCGCCAGCTTGTGCAAATGCTATCGCGAAATGATCGCTTTGTTGGTAACTAGAATTAGGAAACTGTTTTGCTAATGCATTAATAGCCCATTGATTGGTTTCTTTGGTGTGGCAACTTGTACAAACATTTGGTGTACCAATTTGTTGGCTAATGTCTGGTCTTGGTATTTGAAAGCTATGATCGGCTCTTGGGTCTATTTCCATATAGGTTGTTTTGGGCATATGGCAAGTGACACATAACGAGGCTTCACTGCCTTCTTGATGTTGGCTATGTTTAGCAGCAGTATATTCATTAGGGACATGACACTTAAAGCAAATAGCTTCTTTAGGTGCTACTAGTTTATTACTGTGAGGATTATGACAGTCGGTACATACGACGCCAGCTTTGTGCATCTTAGACTGCTTGAATGATCCTAATACAAAAACTTCATCATAAATTTGGCCGTCAGGATAATACAATTCTGGAGTGATGGCGTTAAGCATGTATTTATCAAAAAAATCGGATTTTAGATGGTCATGATTATTATTTAGTTGCGCTCTACGGCTATGACATTGACCACAAGTGTTCAATTGGTCTGAGTCTGATAACTGCTTGGGTTTAAGTATCTTTTTACCTTTATTAAATTCCCAAGAGCCAACTTTGGGTGCTAAATTACGATTAAACCCCATATTACTGTTTTGTTCGATAGGTTGTTTTGACCACTTAATATGGTCACTTGCTGGCCCATGACAAGCTTCACAAGCGACATTGATTTCAGACCAAGTCGTATCATAGGTATTTGTTTTACTGTCATAGTTTTTATTCACGTTTGTGGAATGACAATCAGCACACATATAATTCCAATTTTGGCCATTATTGGTCCAAAAAAATTCATCATGGACTTCCATATAAGGGTAGAGGTGAAACCAAACTTGACCTCCTTTTGACTTATCACGACTATCCCATGCAAGTGGGATAAGTTGCACACGTCCGTCAGGGAATTTGACCATATACTGCTGTAAAGGCTCGTAACCGAAGGTATAACTGATTTGATAGTCATGAAACTTTCCATCAGGTCCTTTAGTATTGACCCAATAATCGGTTCCTTTTTTGAAGAAACGATGGGTTTGTTCGTTTACAGCCAATGTTGCGTTGTTAAAGTCACCTAAAACTGATTCTACAGAGGCATGCCTCATAGACATGTTGTGGTGTGAAGTTTTCCAATCGTTATACTCTTGCTGGTGGCAGTCTACACATTGTTCGACACCGACATAATCAGCAGAGTAAGCCCTTTTGTGATAACAAAAAGAAAGCATGGTTATACAAATAATGGTAACTAGCTGATTGAATTTCATATTAAAACTGCATTTTTAATTAGTTAACTCCAGTCTAAGGTCTAATTAACAATTATCCAACACTTAAGATGTGTCTATTTGAAAAAAATGAAGGGTATATCAACAGTAAAAATTTACTGCTTTCCTAATGAGTACTGTGGCCAATACTTATTAAGTACGAAAACGGCTGAATAAATTCAGCCGTTTAATGAAGTAGTCAGAAGCATGTTAAAAGAAAAATTATAGCTAGATTGTTATTTAATCACTTCCTTTAATGGGTAACCAGCAGCACTGGAAGGGGCGTTGATATTAACAATCGCGCTTAAGGTCGGCGCTAAATCAACAGTGGCTACAGGTCTATTGATTACTTGCGGCTTAAGTCCAAAGCCTGCAAAAATGATAGGAACATGGGTGTCATATCGCCAAGGCGAACCGTGAACAGATGCTACGTTTAATCCGTCAAAATCTGCAACAAACACATTAGGTTCAAATACTAAATATATATCACCAGAGCGACTTGGGTAAAAGCTATTTTGAACCTTTTGAGTTATTTCATCTTTAGGTACATTACCGTTTAAAAGATCGTCAAAACTGTAGGCACGGTGAATGCCTGCAACACTATTTAGTACTTGTGCTACTTCGTTAGATGCTAGTGCTAAAGATACCTTTTGTTTAGCCAATTTATCATGGTCTAAATTGATATATGGCTGCCAAGCATTGGCAAACAAGTCACCTTTAATATTCCATTTTGATTTAAGTGATTGAATATCTTCATTTGTTTCAAGGGAGGATAAATCAAAATGTTCAGCTTTTATGCCAAATTGAGTTAAATATCCAGGCGCTTCAGGTGCGCCATGATCTGCAGACAATACTATTAATGTGTTATCCAAACCGACTTTATTATCAATATATTCGAATAGCGAAGCTAAAGTGCGATCAAGTCTTAATAAGTTTTCTTCAGCTTCGAGGCTTGAGGGACCAAAAATGTGACCGACATAATCAGTTGATGAAAAACTTATTGATAGATAATCAGTTACAGAGTTACTGTGTTGTTTGCTTGAATTGACTTGGCGATGACCTAGTTTATTTTCAATAATAATTTGTTTAGCAAAATTAGCCGTCATTTCATCACCAATGGGGCTGACTGTTAAAAATGTACTGAAGTAAGGGTTATCACTAGGGCCAAAATTGTGGGGGAAGGTAACACCATAACCTGGTAACTTTGTTTTCCAGTCATGGGGATTATTGTCGCCAAATATATATTGATCTTTGTTTTTAGATAATGCCCATTGAGTATCGGCGTACTGTGAAATTGGATTTTGTTTATTCCAATTTGTTACCCATTGAGGATATTGGTCAAAGTAATAATCACTACTAACAAATTCGCCAGCAGACTTTGAAAACCAAAAAGCTTTACCAGTGTGACCTGCGAGTGTAATAGCACCTCGGTCTTTAACTGAAACAGCAAAAACTTTAGATTGGCCATTATTACTTGCGGTTAGTTCATCACTGAATGTGGTTGCCATAATATTTTTTGGCGAACGTCCTTCAACCTTACTGGCTTTCTGTGTTGGATCAATTTCATTTTTAGTATCTACAGCAGCATTAGCGCTTAATAGAGGATGAGCTTTATCTTGCACATTATAAATAGGTTGTTGGAGTTGTTTATCAAACCATAAGTTACTCACCATACCGTGAGCAGAAGGATGAGCACCTGTTGCTAATGTGGTATGCCCAACTACGGTTTCTGTAATGGCATGTTGATGATGAGCTTCTTTGTAATAGATACCTTCATTGATCAAATAACCAAAACCTTCTTCAGAAAAGTGTTGTTGATAACGAGATAGTAAATCTCCACGAAGTTGATCAACCGTTATCTGAACAATTAACTTAGGTTGTTCAGCATAAGCGAAATTTATAGATGTGCTAATAGAGAATGCGCTAATGGTTGTGAGTGTTACTAGTGACAAATTTGGCAGCCATTTCATTAAATTTTCCTTTTAAAATAGGTTGTAACCACAATTCCTTGTAACGATAGTTTTAGCAGAGAATACAGTAATGATAAATAAGGCTTTGGTGTTGATAGGTAGCTTTATTTTTTAACCTACTTAAAGAATTAAATAGAAACGGTTAGTTATAGCCAAGTAAATGCTGCTGACACAAGGCTAATTTTAATCGTATTGGATCTAAATACGCCGAAGCTTCATTATCCGATAGGTACCAAAAGCCTCTCGATGTTTCAGGAGATTGATTAAAAAACAGTTGCTCGATAACAAGTAACTTTTGCTGAGACAAATATTTTAACCAAATTGATAGTGGTAGCTGACTTAATAAACCTAAGTTTAGTATCCCTGATTTCGTTTTGTGATTTTGCTCAGACAAATGCATAATTTGTGTAAAGGGGTCTTCATCACCATTATTTATCGAAGTCAGTAATTTTACTTGTTCTTGGCTTTCTACTGGACTTGGTTTATAAGTTTCAGTCTCTTCTAAAAGAAGTAACTCGGGCCAATTTGCTTGGTTAATGTTGCCTTTAATATTTATGTCTTTAGCATTCAAGTGATACTCAATTGCTATTCTGCGTTCGCCTAGCCAATTATGAACGACACAAGGTAAATGTTCTGACTCTGATAGCGCACTGCCTCTATTTAAGCTTGGCAGCAAAGACATTCTTGACAGAGACAGTTCGATACCTAATTGGCTGAATAATACAAAGCACACTAGGCCTGACGAAGGCCAGCATTGGAGCTTTGTTTCAAGCTCTTTTGCGACACGCGATAATTGTTTAGTTAACCATTGGCTGTGTTCACCTGTAACAACAAAATCTTCAGTTGATCCCGCATAAGGTCCATTACACACATTAATTATTTGGTTACCAGTAGCCACAGTACCATTGAAGATAATGGTATAACCGTGTTTAGCCGCTGCCCAGTCGCCATTTGCGTTACCTATAATGGTAACTTTATTGAAAGGAGATTGTTCGATAGGCAACATATTAAGACCAATTGAAGTATTAGCTAAAAGAGATAAGTTAACTATTTTACAGTGATTCTTTGGTTTATATGCAAGTTTTATAAAAATCGACCTGATTTTTCTTTATGATTTAGACATATGTTTGATTTGAAACGTCGCTACGAACTCTCTGCAAGTTATCTATTTCAATTGCGCGCTTCTAACTGGCTTGTGAAGTAAAAAAGTGCTTGAATTTTAATTTGGTTGATCTACATTTTATATAAGCTTTCGATTGCTACTTAAACAGATTTGTTTTTATTCGTGTATTACTGATTAATCAACAAAAAAGAGGCTTTTATGTTAGGTGAAAATCACTCTCTTAGAAATGAATTCCCAGATCACTTAGATACAATTACATCCCTGAATAACAGCGATGCAGAGTTTGCGGAAGTGTTGAAACAATATGATAAGTTAGATCAACAAATTCGCGAACTAGAATTGAAAGATTCTCCAATATCCGATGAATCAATACATGATTTGAAGCAACACCGTGTTGATATGAAAGACAAGCTATACCATAAGATTATGGCTTCGGAAAATTCGTAACCCTTATCAAATAGCCACCTTAGATTGTGACAAAAAAAGCCAGAAGACAATATGTTCTTCTGGCTTTTTTTAATACCAAACTTAGCAAAAAAAGTGAAGAATTTTCCTTTCTTTTGGTAGGCAAGCTTTAGAATGATTAGTTATTAAATTGCTAATAATAAGCTAATCATATCTATAATTAAGATGACTTGTCAGTGAATTGTGGACTTAGCAGAGGACTTAGTACTGTTAAGTCGCCGTCAATTTTTTCAGTTATGGTTAAGCCTAAAATTTTAGCAATTAGTGGGTAAAGGTGAATGTTTTCGACTTTTTCTACCATGACGTTGTTTTTAAATGCTGGCCCTTGAGCATATAACACAGTGTTCATATCTGTTATAACTCTCGGGTCATAGCCATGTTTACCAATTACCCCAGGTTTTGCATCACTACTCGTTATATAGTGATTATTACTGATGATAATGGCATCACCAATAGATGGGTTATTAGTAAAGTGCAAATGTGCAGGAATATCTTTTTGTAAGTAAAACTCGAGGCCATCAACTTTATCAACTAATAGCTTGAGTGCTAATAAATCGGCTGTTTTGTTTTTACCTGTTGCGGTAACTAAGGAAAATGCAGCGTCGTTATTGAAAGTGAATTTTTCAATGAGCTGTTCATTATCCGCAATAAGTTTATCGGTATAGATTCGATCAAATTCATCAACTTTAGCCATGCCATGATCTGACGTGATAATGACATTGACATCAAATGGTAGGGCATCTAAACCCGTTAGCAGGTCCCCAATCATTATATCTATATATTGAACAGCATCGTAAGTTTGCTGTGCTTCAGGACCGTGGTGATGGCCAGCACTATCTACATCAGAAAAATACAAAGTAACAAACTGTGGTCGCTCATCTACAGGTAAATTAAACCAATCAATAACCTGCTGTACTCGCTCTTCGTTTGGTGTTCTACCATCATATTTTAACCAGTAGTTTGGTCTAAAACCGGCTATTTCTGCTTCTGAGCCCGGCCAAAAGTAGGTGGCCGATTTCAAACCTTGTTGGCGTGCTAAAGACCATAACGGTGTACCTTGATAAAACTGTCCGTCTGTAACTGCATCATGAATATTCATAGCATACTCACGTTCTAGCACTGGGTTATAAAAGCGATTAGAAATAATCCCGTGATTTGCTGGATAAAGACCAGTCACTAAAGTTAAATGATTGGGAAATGTGACTGTAGGAAAAGAAGGGATGAAGGACTTTACTGTCGCAGCTTTATCTGCAAATTGATTGATGTTCTTTGGCGAATGTAACTCATTGTAATTGTGATGATAACCATCGATAGATACCAGTAATACATATTGCTGGATTGGTTGAACATCATCTTTTTGAGTTTGAGTTGGTGGCTTGCTCCCTGCAAAAATGGATAAAGAAAAAAGGAGTCCACTTGTAGCTAATAGTAATCTTGTGAGCTTGTTATTTCTGAACACGATGGTTCCCTTTGCATTAGTGTTTAAGGTAATGGGTAAAAAATAATTGATAAATACAAGTAACTAATAAAAGCTAAAAAATAAGAAATTCGATTATGTAGTCTGATTCGTTAACTTGTTTAGATAGTAGCTGAATATATTTATTAGTTTGCCATAATAGCCTTTGTTTATGACATTCTTAGGATAACCTAATCAAATAGCCGAATAAGTAAACTTCTTAAGTACTGTTTACAGTAACAGCATCAAGGCATTCAATATATTCAGACAATAAAAAAGCGAAACTTTCGTTTCGCTTTTTGTGTTATCAATTACTTTGAAACTAACTGTATAAACTGATTTGAAATTAGCTTAGTTCATACTATGTGGCGTTTGTGTAGTTATGCCTGCCTGTAACTCTTCCTTAGTTTCTGGGACATACATTCTCCAAATACTACGGACTATTTTGCGCATATCTTCAATTGCAATATATAAGCAAGGGATTAGGCATAAAGTTACGACAGTGGCAAACAGAACACCAAACGCTAATGATACAGCCATTGGTATAACCATCTGCGCTTGCATACTGGTTTCAGTCATAATTGGCATTAAACCAATAAATGTGGTTAACGAAGTTAACATGATAGCTCTGAATCGACGGCAACCTGCATTAATAACAGCTTCGTTTAACGGTACACCACGCTTACGGGAGTTATTGACATAATCCACCATAACTAAAGAGTCATTAACCACCACACCAGCAGCTGCAATTATACCGAACACAGATAGGGCACTTAAATCGATGCCTAAAATAATATGACCTAGCATTGAGCCAATTACACCAAACGGAATAACCGACATGATCATAAATGGTTGGATGTATGATTTAAGCGGTATAGCTAGCAGGCTGTATATGACCAACATTGAAATGATAAAGTCTCGTAGTTGTGTGTCTGCGCTGTCTAACTGCTCTTGAATATTACCTGAAACTTCACTTTTTACTCGTGGATACTTAGTCAATAACTCTGGCATAAAGTTATCACGAATATCTTTAGCAAGTTTGAAAGGCTCTGCTTGCTCGGCATCAACAGATGCCCATACATTAATAGTACGGTTACCGTTTTCACGGCGGATGCTGTTCACACCTTGAACCACTTCGATATTAGCAACCTCAGATAAAGGTAATTCAGCGCCTTGCGGAGTCTTGATTAAGACCTCTTGTACAAGTGCAATTGAATTACGCTGCTCCTCTGGGTATCGAAGCATGACTTTTATCTCTTCACCATTACGGATTATGCGTTGAGCTTCAAGCCCGTAAAAGCTATTACCTACCTGAGAAGCTATATTGGCAAGGGTTAGCCCTAAACTATGAGCTAAAGGTTTTAAATTAAATTGCACTTCTTTAGCCGATGATTGACGGCTATCATTGACATCGCTAACGCCTTTAAGGGTATTTAGCTTCTCTTTTAAGGCTTGTGACGCTGCAATTAACTGTGCATCATCATTTCCTTCTAATCTAAAGCTAATGTCACCATCATCACGACCGCCACCAAATAAACTGTCTTGGACTTCAAAAGACTTAACCCCTGGAATTTTTGGCATAGCTTGACGCCACATTTCTGCAACTTCAAAGGTGTTAATTGGTCTTAATTCAGGATCAACCAGTTTAGTTCTCACTTCAGCGCGAGTTCGACCTTGAAGCTCAACCTGAAGTTCAGCAATCATTCCTTGTCCGTATTTATCTTCTAACTGCGCCTCAACATCTTTTAATGCCTTTTCAATAGCATGAGCGGCATCAAGTGTAGCTGTTTCTGCAGCATCAACATTCATTTCAAGACTGATACGTGGGAAATCATGTGGAATTTTAGGCTGGCCGATAAAACGAACCAATCCACTGATGTATAAAGCTGCACAAATAACGATAAGCATGATGAAAGTAGAAATCACGGCGTAGCGATATTTAACGGCAAGGGTCAAGCTTGGTTTGTAAATATTGCCAATAAACCAAGTTAGATTTTTTTCAATTTTTCCTTGAATAAAATTAACCCCATTACGTAGCCAATCTAATGGATTCTTAGAACCAGGTTGGACAACCTTTGGTTTATTCATATGGGCTAAATGAGAAGGCAAAATCAATTTTGATTCTACTAATGAAAATAGCAGACATAAAATAACCACAAACCCAATAGCTTGACCAAATGCCGAAGAAGGACCGTCATCTAAGGTGATTGGTAAAAATGCGGCTATAGTGGTCAAAACACCAAACGTCGCAGGCATGGCAACTCGTTTAACGCCACGAATAACACTATCAATATTTTGACCATTTTCTTGGCATTCTGTATGGGCGCTTTCCCCCATAACAATTGCATCATCAACGACAATACCTAGTACCAAAATAAACGCAAATAAGCTGATGACGTTAATTGTCACATCAATAAATGCCATAGGCATAAAGAGTAGGGTACCGAGGAAACAAACAGGAAGCCCCATCATTACCCAAAACGCTAACCTCACGCGCAAAAATAATGCGAGCATGAAAAATACTAATACAGCACCGGTTTTCATACTATCTAGCATGAGGTCTAAACGGCCTTCAAGGTAATAGGTCATATCAACCCAAGGCTCTAACGTTACCCCTTCTGGGAGTAGTGCTTGCTTCTTGGCAATATACTCTTTCATGGTGTCAGCAACGTCGGTGATACTTTGGTTTTTGGCCGCACCAACAAAAAATGTTACTGCATTTTGGCCGTTGAATTTTGAGTATTGAATGCCTTCTTCAAAACCATCATTAACAGTTGCAACATCACCTAATAGTAAATTTGTCCCGTCGTCTAACGTAAGTAACGGTAAATCTTCAAACTCATAGCCAACGTAAGCTTGGTTTTCAACCCGCAAATTAATGTAACCATTCTCTGCTTTAATTTGGCCTGCTGACATATTGCGTGAGTAGCCGCGAACAGCTTCTGCAACATCATTAAAGTTAAGTCCGAATTCTCTTAATCTATCTTTACTGACTTCAACGCTAATTTCGTAATTTAATCCGCCATAAAAATCGGCGATATTAACATTGGGAAGTTGCATGATTTCTTTATGAATTTTTTCACCAAGATCTTTCAGTTGTCGTTGAGATAAATCACCGTACAAACTCAAATACATCACTTCTTGACGAATTTTAATGCGCTCGACCTTTGGAAACTCCATTCCAGCAGGAAACGTCGAAACAGAACCAATTTCAGATTTAACTTCATCAAGTACGACTTGAGGGTCGTATGAATCTTCAATACGGAAATAACCATTTGCCTGATTTCGATTTGAATAAGTAATTACCCGCTGTAAACCTTGAACCGTTTCTAAAGCTTGTTCAATTTTTACCGTAATACCTTCTTCGACTTCCTGTGGAGCGGCGCCAGGATAGACGGCACTGAATTCAATCCAGTTAATTTCTACTGCGGGGAAGAATTGCTTACGTATGGTGTTAGCTGTGAGTAAACCACCCAGTAAAATGATGATCATTAATAGATTTGCGGCAACACTGTTGCGCGCAAACCATGCAATTAAGCCTTTATTAGTATCTTCCATGAATTATTCCTTGTCTTCCATGGCTATAGCTGTGTCAGAATCTACACCTACTTTAGGCTCTTTTTGCAATATTTTGTCCTCTGGTAAAGCAACGCTCATGCCTTCAACGGGGTAGTCCAGTGCTGAAGTAATGATATTCATACCATTTTCTAAACCGCTTGAAATAATCACATTGCTGCCATCTTGTCTGATGATATTAACGGGTAAATAACGTAGCTTTTTTTCTTCATCCATTGTGGCGACTAAACCATTAACAATAAGGTGACGAGGTACGACTGCTACTTGACCTGCATGGGTCCCACCAATATGTGCGGTTACGTAAGTGCCATAACGTAATTCTTTGTGATCTTTTTTAAGTCCATAAGGATCATCGATTTCAGCCACAAGGTAAGTCATACGGCTTTTACTGTCGATAACACCTTCGCTACGCACTATGGTGCCAATCCATTCTTGTTTTTCACCTGCGAAGTTACCTACTAAGGTTACTTTTGCATTGGCACCTTTGCGATCTAAATATTGCATTTCCTTGTCAGCTAGTGGTAACCGTACTTCAGCTTTATCAGTGTTATATACCAAACCAATTGGCGACCCGTTACTGACGTATGCGCCTAGACCAATATTACGGCTACCAATTAATGCATCATAAGGCGCCTTGATGATGGCTCGTTCAAGATTACGTTGCGCTCGTAGTAATCCGGCTTCAGCACTTTTAAGTTTGGCAATCTCTTGTGCAAGTTGTGGTTTGCGTAGACTTAAGTCACTTGGTTTACTGTCGGTTATTTCAGCCCATTCTCGCTCAGCAACTTGTGCATTAGCTTTTTCTTGGACTAACGTTGCCTTAGCGGAAGCCAAATTTGCTTGTGCATCTAACAGAGCAGATTCGTAATCACTTGGGTCTATCCTTGCTAGTATGTCTCCTTTTTTAATGAAGCCACCTTTGACAAATGCATCTGAAAGGTAGGTGATTTCACCGCTGACTTGTGCTACTAGCTCAGTGTGGTATTTAGCGTTGACGACACCGTAGGAACTGACAGTAAACTTCATGGGTTTGTAGTTAATGGTTTCAACTGAAACTAAAGGGGTATTATCTACAGGCGGTTTTTCTTCTGGTGGCTTTTGCATTGAAACCAAAAGACCAGTAACAAGTACGCCAACACCTATGATGCCTATAGGTAGAATAATTTGCTTTGCAGTAGCCACGACACTTCCTCTTGTTGAAGCTAATCACAGGCTTTGCCTATGATAAATTAGTTAATATTATTATACGGCCATGTTACAGAGTTTGTTAAACCCTTACTGTTTCAATGTGTAATTTAATGTGTCTGATTTGTAAAGTTTGTAAGCTAGTTGAAAATAATTAATAAAACAGTAGCTTAACTTTGCTTTATGTGTGCTTTCTGTAAGTATTACTCCCTAATAAAGAAGTTATGCTTTTATATATGCAGCGCAAAATGACATAAGTTTGTTATTTTATTGTGCCAAAGTTTTAATCTGTGAGTTTCTGAATCGGTGATAGTTTTTTAAAGATAAAGCAGTTAAAACTAGTTTTTTATTAGGTTAAAGGTATGCATTAGAACCATCAGAAAGTATTATTGTAATAACTCCATAGGCTTAGATAATTTACAGCACTCAAGTTGTGTTTGTTAACAGGGAAAAAAGATGAATGTTTTAGTGACAGGTGGGGCTGGGTATATTGGTTCTCATACCGTTTTATCGTTATTAGAAAATAACAGTGACGTCGTTGTTTTTGATAATTTATTTAACTCAAACATTGAATCTATTAAAAGAGTAGAAGCCTTAACGGGTAAATCAGTTGTGTTTGTCGAAGGCGACATTCGAAATAAACAACAGCTATCTTCAGTTTTTAAAGCGCATAATATTGATACCGTTATTCATTTCGCTGCTCTCAAGGCAGTAGGAGAGTCAGCACAAATTCCTTTAGAGTACTACCAGAACAATGTTCACGGTTCAGTATGCTTACTGGAAGTAATGGCCGAGTATCAAGTCAATGACTTTATATTCAGTTCATCAGCCACTGTTTATGGTGAAGAGAATGATGTGCCGTATGTTGAATCTATGAAATTAGGTACGCCATCTAGCCCTTATGGCGCAACAAAAGTCATGGTTGAAAGGATCATGGCTGATACTGCAGCATCTAATCCATCATTTAGAGGTGTGTCACTGCGTTATTTCAACCCTATTGGTGCTCACGAAAGTGGCCGAATTGGTGAATCCCCTAAAGGCATCCCAAATAACTTATTGCCTTATGTCGCCCAAGTCATGGTGGGTAAACGTGAAAAACTGAGTATTTTCGGTTCAGATTACCCAACTAAAGATGGTACCTGTGAGCGTGATTACTTACATGTTATGGATTTAGCTGAGGGGCATGTTGCTGCAATGAATTGGTTAAACGCCAACAACCAATTTACTGGCGTTGAAGCGTTTAATTTAGGTACGGGGAATGGCGTATCTGTGTTTGAAATCGTGACAGCATTCGAGCAAGCCGTAGATAAGAAAATCCCATATGAGGTCAGTCCGCGTAGAGCAGGCGACTTACCCGCATTTTGGGCTAATGCTCAAAAAGCCAATAAAGAGCTTAACTGGCAGGCGAGTCGGACGCTAGAACAAATGATGGAAGACACATGGCGTTGGCAGTCAACTAACCCTAATGGTTATGAAGAAAAGTAATTGAGCATTAATTCAGTAAAGTAAAAGCGATTCTAAGATAAGTTTCGCTTTTTTGTTTTAAGACTTACAGCTACTATTTAAAATACACTTGGAGTACTTATATAGTGAGCTGCTTGTTGAAATTTAGACACAAAAAAACCAGCTTCAGCTGGTTTATTGTTAAGAATGATTTGGTACAACTGAGTGGATTCGAACCACCGACCCCTACCATGTCAAGGTAGTGCTCTAACCAACTGAGCTACAGTTGTATATTTTAATCATTCTCAAAGGAGATGGTACAACTGAGTGGATTCGAACCACCGACCCCCACCATGTCAAGGTGGTGCTCTAACCAGCTGAGCTACAGTTGTATCGTTTTAAGAAAACATATCATGTAATCTTTGGAACGAGCGATATATTACGGTATACGGTGATTGATGCAAGTAAAAATAACAAAAAATCGATTGAGTGGTGATTTGCTGTTCAGTTTGAAGTTAATTACAGCATATAAGCTTAATTATTCGTAGCTTATATGCCGTAGTAAGTAACTCTAGACTGAACAAGGGGCAAAATAAAACTTAGCTGTTATCCGAAATAACCGCTTTTAATTTCCCTGATGTTTGTATGTAGCGCAACCTTAAAGCAAATAATATTGCAGCACTTGTTAAACCAGCAATCAAGCCTACCCAAAAACCATGCGCTCCCATTGCTGGCACAATTAGGTCAGTACGGGCAAGGGTATAGCCTAGGGTCATGCCTATTGCCCAGTAAGAGACTAGGGTAATGTAAAAAGCACTTTGGGTATCTTTATAGCCACGTAATGCACCAGCTGCAACGACTTGAATAGAATCAGATAGCTGATATAAAGCTGCTAAGAACATCAAGCTCCCCGCTAATGCGACTACTTCAGGGTTATTGTTATAAAGCAATGCGATCTGAGTTTTAAATAGTACCGTAATGATGGCGGTTACTACAGCAAGAGAAAATGCGATAAACAAACCAATTTTAGTGACTAAATTACTGACTTCTAACTTGTCTTGCCCTAAGTAATATCCCACACGTATTGAAACTGCGATACCAATTGATAAAGGTAGCATGAATACGATTGATGAAAAGTTAAGTGCAATTTGATGTCCCGCGACCACATTTGCCCCAAGAGGCGCTAACAAAAGTGCAATGACGGCAAATAAGCTAACTTCAAAGAATAAAGCTAGCGCAATCGGCATACCATGCTTGATCATTTCCCAAATGGTTTTCAAATTAGGTCTATTTAACCTACTGAAAGGGGCAATTTCTTTAAACTTTTGGTGAAACTGCATATAAATCATCATAGCCATCAACATTGCCCAAAATACTAAAGCAGTTGCTATACCACAACCAGCACCGCCCATCGCTGGTACACCAAAGTGACCATATATAAAGATATAATTGGCAGGGATATTGACAGCTAAACCAACGAAACCAATTATCATCGTTGGCATCGTATAAGAAATTCCTTCCGAGCAACCACGTAATATTTGATATAAAATAAATGCAGGAACGCCCCACATAAAGCCATGTAAATAGCCCGCGCTTAAATCTGCTAATTCTGGATCAAGTTCCATCATTGCAAATATTGTTTTAGCAAATGAGAGGAAAAGCAAAACACCAACACTGCCAATTATGGCAATATAAAAAGCTTGAGACATTAATGGTTGGATAGCCTTGGGATTATTCGCACCATGGTGGTGGGCAAATACTGGTGTAAATGCGAGAATAAGCCCTTGAACAAATAGTAAAGCTGGTAACCATAGACTGGTGCCAATGGCAACTGCAGCCATATCTACAGCACTGACACGGCCAGCCATGACGGTATCAATAAACCCCATCATGGTCTGAGTAACTTGTGCTATTAATACTGGCAGCGCCAGTTGAATTAATTTTTTGGCTTGAAAGCCTGTGTGATTCATTAGAAAACCTTTTAACTAACGAGTGAAAATATGTTTACTGGTATCGTGCAAGCCACATGTGAAGTGGTTTCGATTAAAGAGCAAAGCGGTTTAAAAACATTTGAAGTCAAAATTCCAGAAGAGCTGCAACAAGGTTTAGAAACCGGTGCAAGTGTTGCAAATAATGGCGTATGTTTAACTGTCACTAAACTTGCGAATAATAGTGTTTATTTCGACGTAATGGAAGAGACGTTAGAGGTCACAAATTTAAATTTTGTTGAGCTAGGTAACAAAGTCAATATAGAACGCTCATTAACTTTTGGAAAAGAAATTGGTGGCCACATTTTATCAGGCCACGTTCACGCTATGGCGACAGTAGTTGAAGTGAGTGAAACAGATAGCCATTATAATTTAACACTGAGTATTCCAACCAAATGGATGGATTATATTTTTTATAAAGGTTTTGTCGGTGTCAATGGCTGCAGCTTAACTGTTGGTGAAATTAATGATGACAGATTTATGCTTCACCTTATTCCAGAGACACTTAAACTAACCAACTTAAGTGACAGCAAAGTTGGTGATAAAATCAATATAGAAATTGATAGTCAAACTCAAGTTATTGTTGATACTGTTGAACGTGTTCTAGCAAAAAAAATGCTCAACAATAACTAATCTAATTCAAAAATTACCTTTGTTCATGAAACGAGCAGTTAATACAGCTGCTCGTTATCTGAGTCTATAAACAATTGAATAGTTCTATTAGAGTCATTGACTTGTAATCTCATGTGGATTGAATTGCAACAAATTCGGCAATCATCATAATATTCTTGATCGCCCAAGCTTGTATCAATGTGCACATGCTGATTATGTCCGCAATGGGGACAACTAATAACGCGGCTAACTAAATTCATATATAACTCCTTATAAATAGTTTAATCACAGCCTTAATCCATTATTTTGTTACGGGTCTTTTTAATCACATTAGTGATTATAGTTGAGTCTTGTCGGTGTCAAAGAACATCTGTATTTGATATTTAAGCTCAATCAAACTGCCTTTTAACTGTTTTATGGTTATCAATGGCTTAAATAAACCAATTATGTGCAGTTAAATCTGATTTAGATATGTACATCTCTTGCTTGCAAAAGGCCTTTTCACATACAATGCGAGTTCATGCCACTATCAGCTCAGACTCCTGTAATGTCTGTAGTTCGGTGGCATTTCTTTTATTTATTATTTATTACCAAGTGGCCCTACGTGTGGGTCACCACTGGATAAGGAAATTAAATGCCAATTATTACATTGCCTGATGGCAGCAAACGTGAGTTTGCAGATTCTGTTTCTACTTTAGATGTCGCTGCAGACATCGGTCCTGGTTTAGCGAAAGCGTGTATCGCTGGTCGCGTAAATGGCGAGCTTGTTGACGCTTGTGACTTAATCACCACTGATTCAGAACTTTCTATCATTACGGCTAAAGATGAAGAGGGTGTTGAAATCCTTCGCCATTCTTGTGCACATTTATTAGGCCATGCGATTAAGCAAATGTGGCCAGAAACAAAAATGGCTATTGGTCCTGTTATCGATAATGGTTTTTACTATGACATCGATTTAGATCATAAATTGACTCAAGAAGATATCGATGCTCTTGAGAAGCGCATGAGTGCGCTTGCAAAAACCAATTATAACGTTGTTAAGAACGTCGTTTCTTGGCAAGAAGCCCGTGATACTTTTGAAGCACGCGGTGAAGAATACAAAATCGCAATCTTAGATGAAAACATCAGTAAAGATTCGACTCCGGCTTTATATCATCATGAAGAATATGTTGATATGTGTCGTGGCCCACACGTTCCAAACATGAAGTTCTGTCAGCACTTTAAATTAATGAGTGTTGCTGGTGCATATTGGCGTGGTAATTCGGACAACAAAATGCTGCAACGTGTATACGGCACAGCATGGGCTGATAAAAAAGCATTAAAAGTACATTTAAACCGTCTTGAAGAAGCGGCTAAACGTGATCATCGTAAAATTGGTAAGCAATTAGACCTTTACCATATGCAAGAAGAAGCACCTGGAATGGTATTCTGGCATAACGACGGTTGGAGTTTGTATTTAGAGCTTGAAAAGTTTATTCGTCAAAAGTTAGGTCAATACACCTACCAAGAAGTGAAAGGTCCATTAATGATGGATCGTAACTTATGGGAACGTTCAGGTCACTGGGATAAGTATTCTGATGCGATGTTCACTACTAACAGTGAAAACCGCGAATATGCCATTAAGCCGATGAACTGTCCTGGACACGTCCAAATCTTTAATCAAGGTTTAAAATCATACCGTGATTTGCCATTGAAAATGGCTGAGTTCGGTTGTTGTCATCGTAATGAGCCATCAGGCTCACTACATGGGCTAATGCGCGTACGTGGCTTTACTCAAGATGATGCACATGTATTTTGTACCGATGGACAAGTGCAAGAGCAAGTAAGTGAATGTATCCAAATGGTATATGATACTTACGGTACTTTTGGTTTCGACAACATCGTCGTAAAATTATCAACACGTCCTGAAAAACGTATTGGTGATGACGACATGTGGGATAGAGCAGAAGAAGCACTGAAGCAAGCACTTGTTGCTAATGATATCGAATTCGAGATTTTACCGGGAGAAGGCGCTTTCTACGGTCCAAAAATTGAATTTACACTTCATGACTGTTTAGACCGTGCATGGCAATGTGGTACTGTGCAATTAGATTACGCATTACCATCTCGTCTTGGCGCAACTTACGTTGCTGAAGACAACACGCGTCAAACACCAGTTATGATCCATAGAGCGATTTTAGGGTCTCTTGAACGTTTCTTAGGTATTCTTATTGAAGAATATGCAGGTAAATTCCCAACATGGCTTGCACCACAGCAAGTAATTGTTATGAATATTACTGACAAACAGTCTGATTATGTTGACGAAATTGTTAAAACTTTCAAAGAAAGTGGCATTCGTGCATCTAAAGACTTGAGGAATGAGAAAATAGGCTTTAAAATACGTGAACATACGTTAAAGCGTGTACCTTATTTATTGGTCGTAGGCGATCAAGAAATGGAAAATAAGGAAGTTGCGGTAAGAACACGTGACGGTATCGATTTAGGCAAGATGAAAATCAATGATTTCGCTGCCAAGATACAAGAACAAATTTCTAGCCGTAGTCTATTATTGTTGGAGGAATAGGTCATAAAGATCAAGAGAGCAGCAGGGCGACAGCCAGCCCCTAATCGTATTAACGATGAAATCACTGGCGTACCAGAAGTTCGTTTATCGGATATCAATGGTGAGGCAGTTGGAATCGTTAGTATTTCACAGGCACAGGAATTAGCTGATGAAGCAGGTGTAGACCTGGTTGAAATCAGTCCTAATGCTGAGCCACCTGTCTGTCGCATAATGGACTACGGTAAGTTCCTTTTTGATAAGGCTAAAGCCCAAAAGGAACAAAAAAAGAAGCAGAAACAGGTCCAGCTGAAGGAAATAAAATTCCGTCCTGGCACTGATGAAAACGACTATCAGGTAAAACTACGCAACCTGATTCGTTTTCTTGAAGATGGGGACAAAGCGAAAATTACGCTGCGTTTCCGTGGTCGCGAAATGGCACACCAAAGCCTAGGTATGGATCTTTTGAACCGTATCAAAGCAGATTTGGAAACATATGCTGTTGTTGAATCTTTCCCGAAAATGGAAGGTCGACAAGCAGTTATGGTCCTCGCACCTAAAAAGAAATAGTAGGGCAACCCACTAAAAAGTAGCAAAGTCCTTTTGAGGATTTTGCTCGCCTTACGTTTTATTAATGTCCCAATGCGGAGTTTTAGCAATGCCTAAAATGAAAACAGATAAGGGTGTTCAAAAGCGCTTCAGAAAAACCGCTAATGGTTTCAAGCGTAAACAAGCACACTTACGTCATATTTTGACAAAGAAGAGCACTAAGCGTAAACGTCACTTACGTGCTAAATGTTTAGTTGCAAAGTCTGATGTGCCAGCAATCGCACGTCAACTACCATACGCTTAATTAAAGGAGATATGAACAATGCCTAGAGTTAAGCGTGGTGTAACCGCTCGTGCTCGTCACAAGAAAGTACTTAAATTAGCCAAAGGTTATTACGGAGCTCGCTCTCGTACTTACCGCGTTGCTGTTCAAGCAGTAACTAAAGCTGGTCAATATGCTTACCGTGACCGTCGTCAAAAGAAACGTCAATTCCGTCAACTTTGGATTGCACGTATCAATGCGGCTTCTCGTCAAAATGGTCTTTCTTATAGTCGTTTCATTAACGGCCTTAAAAAAGCATCTATCGAAATCGATCGTAAGATTTTGGCTGACATCGCTGTATTCGACAAAGTTGTATTTACAACTTTAGTTGAAAAAGCAAAAGAAGCTTTAGCTAAGTAATTAGTTAAAATGCTTTAAAAAAGGAGCCTTAGGGTTCCTTTTTTTATGCCTATCATTTATTTTTAAGTATGCCGTACTGTCTCACATTATAAAAACGTCATTATTAACGGAATAATTTTATGACTGTAATCTCAACTTCCCGCCTTAATATCTCACTCATGTCACTTAATGATGCTGATTTGCTTTTTGAATTAGATCAGGACCCAGCCGTTATGAAATATATCAATGGCGGTAGAAAAACATCACGCCAAGAAATTGAACAAGTATTTATTCCACGACTTGCAAGTTACTTAAATCCTGAAAAGTGTTGGGGCTTGTGGAAAGTGTTTAATAAAGAGGATAATTTTATGGGTTGGATTTTAATAAGACCAATGGACTTCTTTACTGATAAACCACAGTTTAAAAATTTAGAGATAGGTTGGCGTTTTAAGCAAACTGCATGGGGGAAGGGATTTGCTACAGAAAGTGCAAAAGCAGTTATTGAGCATATTGTTAAGCAACACCCTGACGTTATTAGATTTTCAGCGATTGCTGATGAACTTAACTCTGCATCAATTAGTATTATGAAAAAACTTGGTATGCAATATATAGAAACAATTTTACACCCAGATGTAGAAGGGGATGTCGATGTGGTTCTATATTCAAAGTACTTAAATCTTACAAATAACGCAGGCAATAAAAAAGCCAGCTAATGCCGGCTTTAATCTTATTTAGTTTAATTATGTTCGGCTAAATGAAACTATTCATGCCTCTAATATTAAACTTAGAATAATCTTACTGTGCATCTAAAAATCGTTCAGCATCTAGTGCGGCCATACAGCCTGAACCTGCTGAAGTGATTGCTTGACGATAATGTTGATCCATTACGTCTCCACAAGCATAAATTCCTTCTACACTTGTTTGCGTTGCATTACCTTGTAGACCACTGTTAACAGTGATATAGCCGTAATTCATATCAAGCTGACCATCAAAAATTCCCGTATTTGGACTGTGACCGATGGCAATGAATACACCAGCAACTTCTAAAGACGAAATTGCGCCGTCTTTAGTGCTCTTCATATTCAAGCCAGTAACACCCATATTATCACCTGTCACTTCATCAAGAGTTTGATCTAAGTGAAGGATAATATTTCCGTTTGCTACTTTGTCCATTAGTCGATTAATTAAAATTTTCTCTGAGCGGAATGTATCACGGCGGTGAATTAAGTGAACTTCTGATGCAATGTTACTTAAGTAAAGTGCTTCTTCAACTGCGGTGTTACCGCCGCCAACTACGGCAACTTTTTGGTTACGGTAGAAGAAACCATCACAAGTTGCACAAGCTGAAACACCACGCCCCATGAATGCTTCTTCAGAAGGTAAGCCTAAATATTTGGCTGATGCGCCAGTTGCAATAATCAATGCATCACAAGTAAATTCGCCATTATCGCCTTTCAATTTATAAGGACGTTCGCTGAAATCAACTTCATTGATATGATCGAAAATGATTTCAGTATCGAATTTTTCTGCGTGTTGCTGCATTCTTTCCATTAACGCAGGGCCAGTTAAGCCTTCAGCATCACCAGGCCAGTTTTCAACTTCAGTCGTCGTGGTTAATTGACCACCTTGTTGCATACCGGTAATCATAACTGGCTTTAAATTAGCACGAGCAGCATAAACTGCGGCAGTATAACCAGCAGGACCTGAACCTAAGATAAGTAGGTTAATATGACGAGTTTGACTCATTATTGTATTTCTCCGTATTCATGCCTTTAGCAATTTGCATGGATTGTAGGGAATTTAAAGGATGGGGTAAAGCGCAGAAGAGTCTAAGATATAGATTGTATTAATCGATTCTGTAAATAAAAGGCACCTTTAAAAGTGCCTTAACTGTGTTCATATTTTAGTAGCTTATGTGACAGCTAGGTAAGTCGTTCTTTTCTAGATAGTTTTGGTGGTATTCTTCTGCTTGATGAAATTGTTGTAACGGCACAATTTCAGTTACAATTTGGCGCACTCCCCATTTACCACTCTCTGTGAGTTGCTGTTTTGAAAATTGTGCAAGTTGTTGTTGATTTTCATCATGAAAAAATATGGCACTTCTATACTGATGACCTACATCATCACCTTGTTTGTTCAAGGTAGTAGGGTTGTGGTTTTGCCAAAAAACAGCTAGCAAGGTTTCATAAGAAACAACCTTTTCGTCAAACTCTATTTGAACGACTTCAGCATGACCTGTTTGACCTTCTTTAACTTCTTGGTAGGTTTGAAACTGATCTTTACCACCCATATAACCACATTTTGCATCAAGAACGCCTTCTACCTGTTTAAAAAAGTATTCAACACCCCAAAAACAGCCTGCACCAAATGTCGCTAATGTCATAATATATCCATAAAGAAGTCTAGATGGCTAAAATTATATTAAATCTGAAACAGAATGCAAGTAAAGATTTACACTATGGTAATTGTCTCTTAACGTTAGCTTCCCTCAGTTGTGTTAGAATCAACACTTGTTATTGAAACCAAATCAGTTTTAACCGTCTTTCAAGGAGTCTTCGTGTTTCAACAATTAATGGATGAAAAAGATTTTCTAGCTTTTACTTTAGCTAACATCGATAAGCACATACCCCAGCACAGTTTCACCTTATCTAATCAAACAACAGTAAAAATAATAGATAACGGTGTCATTAGTTTTACACCGTATGCTGGTTCTACCAAAGATATCGTATTGTCGTGTGCGGTTCATGGAAATGAGACTGCGCCGATTGAAATTTGTAATGAACTTATTCAAGCATTGCTAGAAGAAAAAATACAAACTGTGCATCGCGTTTTGTTTTTAATCGGTAACCCTGAATCAATTTTAACGGAGACACGATTTGTAGAAGAAAATATGAATCGTCTATTTAGCGGCGCTCATTCAATGGGTGAGGGCTTATGTAACAAAGAAAGAATACGAGCTAAAAATCTAGAGGATTATGTACGTGACTTTTTCGTAGACAATAAAACCTCTCAACGTATTCATTACGATTTACATACTGCGATAAAGCCATCTAAACACGAGAAATTCGCAATTTACCCTTTTAGACCAGGTAGAAGTTTCAGTCAGCAACAAATTATGTTTTTAGCAGGCTGCGATGTGGATACTATTTTGTTCCATCATGAGCCTACAACAACATTTAGCTATTATTCTTCAGAGCAGTTCCAAGCTGACGCATTTACCGTTGAATTGGGTAAGGTAATGCCTTTCGGTCAAAACGATATGAAGAAGTTCGCTAACACTCGTAAAATGATGAATCAATTGATAACTCAACATAATATTGAGTTAGAAGCATTCGATAGTAACAAAGTTAATTTGTATAAAGTTTCTCGTTCAGTCAATAAACACTTCGATGATTTTAGTTTCTCTTTTCCTAAATCGACTGTGAACTTTACTGGTTTCGAACAAGGGCAGACTTTAGCTACAGAAGGTGGCCAAGAAATTGTGATTGAATACCCGTATGAAGCTATCGTTTTTCCAAATGAAAATGTACCTGTAGGACAGCGCACGGTATTATGTTTGATACCAGCGCCTAACGAAGATATTCAGTAATATGTAAAGCTAGATATACATAATTAGTGAAAGGTTATTCACCAGATAGAATGAACATTAGTTGATCGCAAGTTTACGTTAACGTAATGTTCGTTCGCATATAATAATTAAGCTTTATTTTATAAGGCCTCACATAATAAGAGCACAATATGAGCAACGCACCACTGAATAATGAAACAGTGCATCGTGTCAGCTTCTTAGACAAAGCTTCCTTGCACATTCCTATTTTAAAAATTCTGCAAGCAGATGGCACCACTTACGAAAATGCTGTTATGCCAGTCATTGGTAAAGCATTAGCAGAGAAAATTCATGATACTTGTGTTTTTACACGCGTATTAGACGAGCGCATGCTCAGTGCTCAAAGACAAGGCCGTATCAGTTTCTACATGACTTGTACTGGTGAAGAAGCATCTATTATAGGTAGCACTGCAGCATTAGATGATGGAGACGTTATCTTAGCTCAGTACCGTGAACATGCTTCTTTACGTTACCGTGGATTCACTACTGAACAATTTATGAATCAAATGTTCAGTAATGAAAAAGATTTAGGTAAAGGCCGTCAAATGCCAATTCATTACGGTAGTAATGAACTCAATTACCAAACAATTTCATCACCACTTGCCACTCAAATCCCGCAAGCAACAGGTGTTGCACATGCATTTAAGTTACAAGGAAAACGTAACGTAGCCATTTGTTATTTTGGTGAGGGCGCTGCTTCAGAAGGTGACTTCCACGCGGGCCTAAATATGGCTGCAGTACTTAAATCACCGACCATCTTCTTTTGTCGAAATAATGGATATGCCATCTCTACACCAACAGAAGAACAATTTGCAGGTAATGGTATTGCTAGTCGTGGCGTAGGTTACGGTATGCATACAATACGTGTGGACGGAAATGACATGTTGGCTGTACTTGCAGCGACGCAGCAAGCTCGTGCTCACGCTCTTGAGCATAACGCACCTGTGTTGATAGAAGCGATGACTTATCGTTTAGGTGCACACTCATCATCTGATGACCCATCTGGTTACCGCTCTAAAGAAGAAGAGGCGAAGTGGGAGCAACATGACCCAGTTAAGCGCTTTAAACTTTGGATGATTAATAAAGATTGGCTAAACGAAGCAGATGATGCTGCACGTTATGAGAAATACCGTGAAGAAGTACTTAGCGCCGTTAAGGTAGCAGAAAAAGTACCTTTACCGCACATAGATGGTTTGATTACAGACGTATTGGATAAGCCTACACCTGTCTTAGAAAAGCAGCTTGCAGAGCTAAAACAACATATTAAAAAATATCCGAAGTCTTATCCTAAAAGCGCAGGGAGAATATAATTGTGGCTGAAATGAATATGTTACACGCCATCAATGATGCACTAGCCATTGCAATGACTGCTGATGAAAGAATGGTAGTTTTTGGTGAAGATGTGGGTCATTTTGGCGGCGTTTTCCGCGCAACTTCAGGCTTACAGGAAAAGTTCGGCCGTGAACGTTGTTTTAATACGCCACTCACCGAACAAGGTATTGCAGGTTTTGCTAACGGACTTGCTTCCAATGGCATGACAGCCGTTGCTGAAATTCAATTTGCAGATTATATCTTTCCAGCATTTGACCAAATAGTGAATGAAACCGCAAAGTTCAGATACCGCAGTGGCAATCAGTTCAATGTTGGTGGTTTAACATTCAGAACCCCATATGGCGGTGGTATAGCAGGTGGTCATTACCACTCGCAATCGCCAGAAGCTTACTTTACACAAACACCTGGTTTAAAGGTGGTTATTCCTCGTAACCCAGAGCAAGCTAAAGGGTTATTATTAGCTTCGATCCGCGATCCTAATCCGGTTATTTTCTTTGAACCTAAACGCCTATACCGCGCATCTGTAGGTGAAGTTCCTGCAGGTGACTTTGAAATTGAAATTGGTAAAGCAGAAGTAGTTAAGGCAGGTAATAATATAACATTACTTGGATGGGGCGCTCAGATGGAGATACTTGAAAAAGCAGCTAAGATGGCTGAAAAAGATGGTATTTCATGTGAAATTGTCGATTTAAGAACCCTTGCTCCTTGGGATATTGATACTGTAGCTACGTCAGTCAAGAAAACAGGCCGTTTATTGATTAACCATGAAGCGCCTTTAACGGGTGGTTTTGCAGGTGAAATAGCAGCGACAATACAAGAAGAGTGCTTCTTACATTTAGAATCTCCAATTAGTCGTGTTTGTGGTTTAGATACACCTTATCCGCTCATTCTTGAAAAAGAATATATGCCTGATGAACTTAAAACCTATGAAGCGATTAAAGCTTCAGTCAATTTCTAGGAGCAAGATATGATTAAAGATTTTATTTTGCCTGACATTGGCGAAGGCGTAGTGGAATGTGAACTTGTTGATTGGATGGTAAAAGAAGGCGATGTTGTCGTTGAAGACCAGCCAATTGCTGACGTAATGACAGATAAAGCATTAGTACAAATTCCTGCACCTCACGCAGGTGTTATCACTAAACTTTATTATGCCAAAGGTGAAATTGCGCAAGTCCACGCTCCTTTGTACGCGGTAGAACTAGATGCAACATCAGCTATTACAACGGAAACGGAAACTGAATCAGTTGCAGACCCTGCTCAAGTAGTCAGTCAACCAACTACAAACGCTAATTCTAATGCTAATGCTATCGAAGAGTTTTTATTACCTGATATTGGTGAAGGTATTGTCGAGTGTGAATTAGTTGAATGGTTAGTCGCAGAAGGCGAGATGGTTGTTGAAGACCAACCTATTGCAGATGTGATGACTGATAAGGCGCTTGTTCAAATACCTGCGATTAAAAACGGTAAAATTGTTAAACTACATTACCGTAAAGGTCAGCTTGCAAAAGTACATGAACCGTTATTCGCTATTGAAGTGGAATCAACTGCGCATGCGACTGAAGTAACTCAATTGGTTAATGAAGCAAATACTGAAACAACAACGTCTGTCTCGGCTGAACCAGTGGCACAAGGTAAAGCTTTAGCCAGTCCCGCTGTACGCCGTTTAGCACGTAGTTTAGATATCAATATTGCCAACGTGCCTGGCACAGGTAAGAGCGGCCGAGTCTATAAAGAAGATGTTGAAAACTTTGCCAATGGTAAAACTGCAACTAAGCCAGTAGCATCTCAATTACAGTCCAATGTGAATACACAAACGTTAAGTACTGCTGTAGCATCGAATACTTCAAGCAATATGTTGACTGCATCTGATAGAGTTGAGCCAATAAAAGGCGTTAAAGCTGTTATGGCTAAAATGATGGTTGAGTCAGTTTCGACAATCCCACATTTTACTTATTGTGAAGAATTTGATTTAACTGAGTTAGTGGCATTACGTGCTGAAATGAAACAACGCTACTCATCTGATGAAGTTAAATTGACTATGATGCCTTTCTTTATGAAAGCGATGTCCTTAGCCATTAATGAATTCCCTGTATTAAATAGCCAGGTGAATAGCGATTGTACTGAACTCACCTATAAAGCTAGCCATAATATTGGCATGGCTGTGGACTCAAAAGTGGGTTTATTAGTACCTAACGTCAAAGATGTACAAAATAAATCGATTTTAGAAGTAGCCGCTGAAATTACCCGTCTCACGACTGCAGCAAGAAGCGGTCGCGTCAGTCCTGCTGATTTAAAAGGTGGATCAATTTCAATTTCAAATATTGGTGCTTTAGGTGGAACAGTCGCGACGCCTATTATCAACAAACCGGAAGTTGCTATTGTCGCTTTAGGTAAATTACAAACCTTACCGCGCTTTAATGCTAACGGTGAAGTGGAAGCACGCAAAATAATGCAAGTTAGTTGGTCTGGTGACCACCGAGTTATAGATGGCGGAACTATTGCTCGTTTTTGTAATTTATGGAAACAGTATTTAGAACAGCCACAAGAAATGTTATTAGCAATGCGCTAAATCAATCTTGCTAATGTTTTAAGAATATAAAGGACGCTAATGCGTCCTTTAATTTTGTTAAGCGTTTTTGTATAATCGCCGGACGTTGTAACTTCTCGGAACCATAATGATCACTTCGGCACCGAATATCGAATCTATCGAATATCCTTTTCCTGCAAAACCTGCTTTATTGTCAGATGCTGAAAAAGCGGCTTCAAAAGCAAGAATTAAACAGCTGTTAATCGACCAAGATGCTGTTTTAGTTGCACACTATTACACAGATCCTGAAATCCAAGCACTAGCTGAAGAAACAGGTGGTTGTGTTTCCGACTCATTAGAAATGGCGCGATTTGGCCGTGATCATCCAGCAAAGAAATTAATTGTTGCTGGGGTTAAGTTTATGGGCGAAACATCTAAGATTTTAAGCCCTGAAAAAACGGTATTGATGCCAACTTTAGAAGCAACATGTTCATTAGACATTGGCTGCCCTATCGACAAGTTTTCAGATTTCTGCGACGCCCATCCAGATCATACAGTGGTGGTTTATGCCAATACCTCTGCAGCTGTGAAAGCCCGTGCTGATTGGGTAGTGACGTCTAGTATTGCGCTAGAGATTGTTGAACATCTAGATAGCGAAGGCAAAAAAATTATTTGGGGCCCAGATCGTCATCTAGGTAGTTACATTGCTAAAGAAACTGGCGCGGATATGTTGATGTGGCAGGGCGATTGTATTGTTCATGATGAGTTTAAAGCAAAAGCTTTAAGAGAGCTTAAAATTCAGCATCCAGAAGCTGCTATTTTAGTTCACCCGGAGTCGCCAGCTAATGTTGTTGCTTTAGCTGATGCTGTGGGATCAACTAGTCAGTTAATTAAAGCTGCGCAAACAATGAGTAATCAAGAGTTCATTGTCGCAACCGATCGTGGTATTTTTTATAAGATGCAGCAAGCCGCACCAGGTAAAACACTAATTGAAGCACCAACGGGTGGTAACGGCGCAACTTGTAAAAGCTGTGCCCATTGTCCTTGGATGGCAATGAATGGTTTACAAGCTATTGAAGCTTCACTTACTGCAACAGATAAAACAGACCATGAAGTGTTTGTTGATGATGAATTGCGTGATGATGCGCTAGTACCATTAAACAGAATGCTTAATTTTGCCAAAACTTTAAATATGAAAGTGAAGGGTAACGCGTAATTTTATAGCAAAATTTAAAAACAAAAAGCCCTGCAAGTGCAGGGCTTTTTAGTGTTTCAACTTTTTCAATTAAAACAAATTATTTGGCTGTCATTAATGCAACAGTATTATCTAACATGCGGTTGCTGAAACCCCATTCGTTGTCATACCAAGCCATAACTTTAACAAGTCGTCCATTAACGCGTGTTTGAGTTGCGTCAAAGTTAGAAGAAAATGCATTATGGTTGAAATCGATAGAAACTAAAGGCTCAACGTTAATGGCAAGCGCTTCATTCAGCGGTGAAGTTTTTGCTGCATCAGCCACAATTTGGTTTATTTCTTCAACCGTTGTGTCACGAGACGCTTGGAAAGTTAAATCAACCAGTGAAACGTTTACTGTTGGTACACGAACAGCTAAACCGTCAAACTTACCTTGAAGTTCAGGAACCACTAAACCTACTGCTGCAGCAGCACCGGTTTGTGTTGGGATCATTGACATAGCTGCTGCACGAGCACGACGTAAATCAGTGTGGTAAACGTCTGATAGACGTTGATCATTGGTATAAGCATGAATGGTTGTCATTAAACCAGATTCAATACCAACTGAGTCATTTAGCGGTTTTGCAAAAGGCGCTAAACAGTTGGTAGTACATGATGCATTTGAAATCACTGTCATGTCACTGGTTAACACTTCATTGTTTACGCCATATACTACGGTAGCATCAACATTTTTACCTGGAGCAGAAATAATAACTTTCTTAGCGCCTGCTGTTAAATGTGGTTGTACTGCTTCTTTAGAAGTAAAGATACCTGTGCATTCATAAACAACATCGACGTTTAATTCTTCCCAAGGTAATTTAGAAGGATCTCTTTCTTGGAAAGTCAGGATTTTATCGCCATTAACGTAGATAGCTTCATCATCATGATCAACTTTAGCGTTGAAACGACCATGTACTGAATCATATTTGGTAAGGTGAGCATTGATTGAAGCATCACCCAAATCGTTTAGAGCAACGATTTCAATTGGGTAATCCTTTTCGCTTTCATAAAGCGCACGTAAAACATTTCTACCGATACGGCCATAGCCGTTAATTGCTACACGGATAGTCATTGCATATCCCTCAAGTGATTATAAATCTGTTACGTAAATCATATGGTAGTAAAATTACCAAATTAACGATTTTCGTCAAGTAAAAAAGCCTAAAAACGGCAATAAAAGCTAAAATATCTGTATTTAATTTACAAAATCCGACATCTCGCACTTTTAAACGTCTTTTTTGAAAGTGCAATACACTGACGCTTGTTAATTAATTGCATTTTAGTGTAGCTAACAAGCGTGCCTTTGTTTATTCAAATCTTAATTTAATTTCACTTGTATCAAACTTACCTGCATTAAGTTGTTTCACTAGTTCCAAAGCATCAATATTAAGTTGCATCGCTAGTTCATTATTATTGGCTATTAACGCTAATAACTTTTCTTCTGAAGCAGTGTTGTCACTCATTAACGTATTTGCCTTAGTTAACAAATACTCATTTTCTGTATTTTGCTCTCTTCTATAAATCGTTGCGAGCGCGAGCAGCCAATCTGAATCTATATTGCTCGCCTTAACATGAGAAAGTAAATGCAAGTACAGCAACTTAGCTCTGGCTAAATCAGCCTTAATATAATGAGAGGCAACTTGAGCTAGCATAAAGGTTTCAGTCAGCTCACCGGCTTGTTCTGCTTTTATGACGATATCGCGAGAAGGAAAGTCATTAAATTTCGTCCAACGATAATAGGCAAGGTAAATATCGGGGTTATCTTTAGTGTACTCTTGTAATTGAGCTAAGTTTTGAGTACTTACAGCGTAAGCACGTTCTCTGTCCTCAGTACGATGTGTATTGATTATATGTTTTACACCGGCAGCGAGCTCAATGCAGTTGCTATAAGATTCAAGTTTTATTAATTGATCATATAGTTGCTTTCCCGACGGGGTTTCTGTGACTTTTAATTGGTAACGACTCCGAATTAAGTCGCCTTTTTCTACTAAACACCAACTATCTTTGTGTAAATCAGCACAAAGTTCAGGATTTTTTTTACAAATGCTGCCACTATTTCGGCCAACATCACAACCAAATAAGCCGAATAAAGCAGCAAATAATGAAAATGATGTAATTATTACTAAACTTTTGTTCAAAATAGGCTCCAAAACAGGAATTTCTCTAATAAAATTACACGTTTACTAAAAATTTCTTACTGGCGAAAAAGTGCAAATTTCATTACAATGTCGCCGACCAAAAGGGGTAAACCCTACCAAATAACGATTATTGGTCTTTTCTTTTTGTTACTCAATTCTTTCTGCACACGAATGCTGAAATATGAGATAAAGGATCTTTTTAATGAGCGCTGATAAACACCTACAAAGTTGGCAAGAACGTTTCGAAATGGCTGAGGCTATGCAGCCTTTACTAGGTAAACTGTACCGTAATCAAGGCGTTGAAGTCTTAGTTTATGGTAAACCACTTTTAAACGCATCTACAATTGAAATTATTAAAGCTCATCGACTAGTTCGTCGTCACATTGGCGAAAAATTACGCCTACGTGAAAGCTTTCCGTTCGTCGAAGCATTAAGCAAGTTATCAGTAAAGCACTGTAAAGTGGACATTGGCAAGTTAGCCATTAATTACTGGCGTGATAATGCTGATGCATCACAAATTCAAGCCTACATGACTAAAGAGCTGGAACAAGGCTTGAACTTTGGTGATGACGTTGATTCGAAAGATGTTGTTCTTTATGGCTTTGGACGAATCGGTCGTTTATTAGCACGTCTAATGATAGAAAAGACAGGTAAGAGTAATAAGCTTTGTTTACGTGCTATCGTTCTGCGTGGCGGTAAAAAAGGTGATTTAGAGAAGCGTGCTAGCTTATTACGTCGTGATTCAGTTCACGGACCATTTAATGGTTCTGTAGAAGTTGACGAAGAAAATAACGCGATTATTGCTAATGGTACCTACATTCAAATTATTTACGCGAATTCACCAGATCAAGTCGATTACACCCAATACGGTATTAACGATGCTTTAGTTGTTGATAATACTGGTATTTGGAAAGATGAAGATGGCTTAGGTCTTCACCTTAAGAGTAAAGGTGCAAGCAAAGTATTGTTAACTGCACCGGCTAAAGGCGCGATTAAAAACGTGGTTTACGGCGTAAATGAAAACGATATCTTACCTGAAGATATGATTGTTTCAGCTGCTAGCTGTACAACCAATGCTATTACACCTGTCCTTAAAGCGGTAAATGATAAGTATGGTATTGAAAATGGTCACGTTGAGACTATTCATTCATACACTAATGACCAAAACCTAATTGATAATTACCATAGTGCTGACCGTCGTGGACGCAGTGCACCATTAAACATGGTAATCACTGAAACAGGTGCCGCAAAAGCAGTAGCTAAAGCATTACCAGTAATGGAAGGTAAGTTAACTGGCAACGCGATTCGTGTTCCAACACCTAACGTTTCAATGGCAATCATTAGCGTTAACTTAAATGGTGAAACAAATCGTGAAGAATTGAATGAATATCTTAAAGATATTGCATTAACTTCAGATCTTAAAAACCAAGTTGATTACACAGACTCTACTGAAATCGTATCAAGCGACTTAGTTGGTTCTCGTTACGCTGGTGTTGTTGACTCTCAAGCAACAATCGCTGACGGTAAACGTGCAATTTTATATGTTTGGTATGACAACGAATTCGGTTATAGCTGTCAGGTTGTTGGTGTTATGCAGAAGATGCTTGGTCTAACGACATTGTCTTTGCCGGAAGCATAAACTGTTTTCTCAGCAAATTTAAAAAGCACTTCATGTTGAAGTGCTTTTTTTATAATTTTTATTCAATTGATATTATTTACTCAATACGTTGATTTATGCATCAAACAGTTCGCAAAGCTGTAAAATAGTGTAATTGCGCATTGACACATTTGCTTAAAACGGTAGAATTCCATTCCGCACTCAGAGACAAATTGACTAATCAATTTTATCAAGTGCATTGTTTGATATGCGACATTAGCTCAGTTGGTAGAGCGATACCTTGCCAAGGTATAGGTCATCGGTTCGAACCCGATATGTCGCTCCAATCAAACAACGGCGCGATGGCAGAATGGCTATGCTGCGGATTGCAAATCCGTCGACCTCGGTTCGACTCCGGGTCGCGCCTCCACAAATTTTGTTTAGTCGCTAACGAACTAGTTAGCGGTTAAAACAACACTTTTGCCCGAGTGGTGGAATCGGTAGACACAAGGGATTTAAAATCCCTCGCTTAATAGGCGTGCCAGTTCAAGTCTGGCCTCGGGTACCATTATAAATAAGCCTCGACTAATGTCGGGGCTTTTTTATGTCTAAAATCTGAGAAATTGGATCTGAGTGGAATCCCTCGTTGTTTTAAAGTAGGGCGTGCCAGTTCAAGTCTGGCCTCGGGTACCATTATAAATAAGCCTCGACTAATGTCGGGGCTTTTTTATGTCTAAAATCTGAGAAATTGGATCTGAGTGGAATCCCTCGTTGTTTTAAAGTAGGGCGTGCCAGCTCAAGTCTGGCCTCGGGTACCATTATAAATAAGCCTCGACTAATGTCGGGGCTTTTTTTATGTCTAAAATCTGTGAAATTGGATCTGAGTGGAATCCCTCGTTGTTTTAAAGTAGGGCGTGCCAGTTCAAGTCTGGCCTCGGGTACCATTATAAATAAGCCTCGACTAATGTCGGGGCTTTTTTATGTTTAAAATCTGAGAAATTGGGTCAAGAGTGGAATCCCTCGTTGTTTTGAAGTGATGATGTCTTTTATTACAAGATAACTATTTATTAAGTGGCATTTATAATTACAATCAAGGGCTAAATCAATTAACTAAAATTTTTCTATATCCATTAGATAAAATGTTAGCTAAATCAGATAAAACCTATTTTGTAGTCTTCACAAAGGCCAGATGTTTAGAGAATATCTATTTTTTGACGTCAATATTTACCAAATGTTTAAACTGTGAACTAATTCTTCCAACATTACAAAAAGTCACTATTTCATTGTGCTATTCAATGGTATAAATACTTAAAAATAGTGGTTCACTTCATACGAAGGAAAGATGTAATGATATTTTCTCAGGTCCCTCAAGCTCCAGCCGATCCTATCTTAGGTTTAACAGATGCCTTTAAAAAAGACACTCGAAAAGAGAAAGTCAATTTAGGTGTGGGTATTTACAAAGACGAAGCAGGGCAAACGCCAGTGTTAAAGTCGGTAAAAAAAGCTGAAGCCATTTTATTAGAAGCTGAGAAAACAAAAAACTATCTTGGAATCGAAGGTGTAGAACAATACAACGCTGTTGTTCAAACATTATTATTTGGCCAAGACAGTGACATCATTACAAACAAACGCGCTTATACAGCCCAAGCTCCAGGCGGAACAGGCTCATTAAGAGTTGCAGCGGAATTCTTAGTTAGAAATACAGAGTCAAAAACATTATGGGTCAGTAATCCAACTTGGGCTAACCATCAAAATATCTTTCAGACAGCTGGTTTAGAGATAAAAGAGTATGGTTATTATAAAGCTGAAACCCATGCCATGGATTTTGACGCAATGTTGACTGATTTACATGGCGCTAAAGCAGGTGATCTTGTGTTATTACATGGCTGTTGTCATAACCCGACAGGTATCGATTTAGATGCTTCGCAATGGGAAGTGATTGGCCAATTATGTGCTGATAAAGAACTTGTGCCATTATTTGATTTTGCATATCAAGGTTTCGGAGCAGGTATAGAAGAAGATGCTCAGGGCTTACGCATTGTAGCGGCTAAAGTGCCAGAGCTATTAATTGCCAATTCATTTTCAAAAAACTTTGGTTTATACAATGAACGTATTGGTGCTGTAACAATCGTTGCAGCAGATGAGCCAGCAGCTCAGAAAAGTTTCAGCCAAATTAAGAAAACCATTCGAGCTACATACTCAAACCCGCCAGCACATGGCGGTTTAATTGTCAGCACAATTTTATCTGATGATGCTTTACGTCAAGAATGGGAAGCAGAGTTGACTGAAATGCGCCAACGTATCGCAGAAATGCGTACGTTGTTTGTCGATACTTTAAAGTCTGAAGGCGTAGAGCAAGACTTTAGCTTTATCTCACGCCAAAATGGCATGTTTAGCTTCTCTGGCTTAAACAAAGATCAAGTAAATCGTTTAAAAGAAGAGTTTGCTGTTTATATTGTTGGTTCAGGTCGTATTAGTGTTGCTGGCATGACTAAACAAAATGTCCCTGTGATCTGTAAAGCGATTGCGCAAGTTCTGTAATCACACGAAAGTAAACTATTGATCATTAACATCAATATAAGAGCGAAAAGTAATGTTACTCTTCGCTCTTTTTTATATTGTATTAAAGCATTTTATTTAGAGCTTCTTCATCACACTTGCTAATGCATCTGCTAGAAGTATTTTATTATGTAATCCAGCATGATGATCACTGACTAGCGGAAAATAGCTAACAAATTCGCCGATATCAATACTGTCACCATGGCTAATTACATTGTTAACGGCATCACGGCCAACTAATTGATTAATCCAATTTATTTTATCTTCTAATTTAAGTGCATTAGCAGCGCATAACTCATTGGTTAAGTTGTCTATGAAAACAATCTGAGCGCTTGATTGTTGAATTGCCTTTGAAATTTCAGGTAATAGTAGCGGCGGTAATACGCTAGTAAGAAAGCTTCCTGGGCCAATGATAATCATCTCTGCTTTGTTAATTGCTTGAATAGCTTCACATGTCGCAGCCACTTGAGGTTCAACGGCTAAAGAGCTTGGTACTTCTTTCATCCCATCAACATTGGTTTCACCGAAGATTGTTTTGCCTTCAAAGTTTAATGCTGTTAGATGAGCTGGCTCCTCAGACATTGGAATAATGCGAGTATCAATCTTTAATATGGTGCGGATTAATTTAATCGCTTCCATTGGCCTGACGCAAAGTTGTTCCAGAGCGTACATAATGATGTTGCCAAGATTATGGCCGTTTAATTCATTATCGCCATTGAAGCGATGATCAAATAGCATAGTGCCTATGGATGGCCGGTGGGCTAATTGAGATAAACAGTTTCTTAAATCGCCCCAAGCAATAGTTGTTTCATCCTGGCGTATTCTTCCAGTTGAGCCTCCATTGTCAGTTGTGGTTACGATTCCGGTTAATTTCGGGCCTAAGAAAGATAATGCTGCTAATACGCGCCCTAAACCATGACCGCCGCCTAGTGCAACAACATGACTGTACTGATGTAAATCTTGATTCATCATTTTTTGATTCCTTTCATACTCTTGATGACTTTCTAATCTTGCATCGAATAATGCATGTTAACTATTACTTGATGCTAAAATTGAATGCTCAGGAATAATAGCATAAACACAGGACTGCTTTTAGTGATGAATCTGGGTATAATCATTTAAAAATTATTAAGGTAGGATTGTTCTTGAGAACTGGTAGAGTAGGTAAGTTTACCCTTGGTTTAGGCTTTGTAATAATCAGTATTATTTTGATTAGAGTATGGCTCGTTCCAACTTTGGAAAAGATTTTAGTTTCCACGCCTGAAATTCAGCAAAATGAGATAGAAGAAAAAACGGTTCCTAACTTCACCGCTATCAATGATATTCCAACCAAAAAACAAGTCTTTTTTGATTATATGGCTCCTGCTGTTAATCATCAAAATGCACTAATTTTGAAAGAACGCAACTTTCTAAAAGTCATTTTAGCAAACCTAAACAATCAACAAGAGTTAACAGAAGCAGAATTGTTTAAACTTAAACAGCTTACTAACAAATATAATTACTCAGTTAAAAAGTTTGATGAATCGACCTTGGCTCCTTTACTTATTAGAGTCGATACCGTCCCTGCAAAAATGGTATTGATTCAGGCAGCCAATGAAACCGGTTGGGGGAGCTCTCGCTTTGCCAAAGAAGGGAATAACTATTTCGGTCAATGGTGTTTTTCTAAAGGTTGTGGCTTAGTGCCACTTTCAAGAAAAGCAGGCTTGAATCATGAAGTTGCTTCATTTGATACGCCAGAAGATTCTATTGCAGCATACATGTTGAATTTAAATACTAATTCAGCTTATCGATTATTACGTTCTATTAGAGCTGACATTCGTTCACAAGAAAAGGAGCCGACTGCTGAAGAATTAGTATTTGGCTTAATTCATTACTCTGAACGAAAAGATGCTTATATTGACGAACTACTAGAGATGTTACGCCAAAACAAAGCGTATTTAGCAGGTTTATAAAATGAATTTAAAAAAGTCGTCAATTATTTTTGCAGCAATGCTAATCAGTCCTTCTGTCATAGCTGATTCAGTTTCAATACCATACGCAGGTTTTTATGAAAGGCTAAAGCAGGTCAACAAACATAATTATCAATTAGTGGAAGTTGCTTTTAGCGTACCTAAAAATAAAAATTGTGAAATGATATCTGGCAATATTACCACCGAAAAAAATGAATACCCGCTGACTTATGATAAAGATCAGCGCTTATACCTTCCTTATGATGCACAGCTAAAATCTGATAGAGGCTTGCTAAATATTGAAGTAACAGGGGACTCGTCACTTTGTGGTGTTGCAATGCAAGTTCGTGCTAAATCCACACAAATAAAATATTCGAAAGAAGAGTTAATTGATGTCAAGAATGATATGGATGCGCTATTAGATGGCCAGCAAGGGTTTCCTATGAAATATTTTAGGAAGCCAATCTCTGGATTAACATTCAGTTTTAGTGGTTCAGAATTACCAGTCGCGGTCACCATAGATGGTAACAAGCAGGTGATACAAGAGCAGTTGCAATTAACCTCAGAACAACTTGATAATTTACAGACAATTATTTTTGATGTTAAACCAAGTATCGTCAGTCCTTATGTTATGTAGTTTTTAATGGTATTTACTTCATAAAAAAGCCCTCAATAGAGGGCTTTTTTTTCTAACTTATAATCATTTATGGTTTATAAGTTGTGACAATATCAATCTTAGATGCTTCATCAAGATTAATATGACCATTGTTACTGGTATCTAAAAAATCAAACGCTGGTAAATCAGACTCAGCAACATCACCAGATAATGGTGCATCCGCATCACGTTGCAGCGATAAAAAATCAAACACGTTTCTATCCACCCCTTGAGATGGAGAAGTATTTTGCATAGCGGTGAAAATAGTTTCGATGCGTCCAGGAAACTCAACGTCCCACTGATTTAGCATATCTTTTACTGCTCCACGTTTAAGGTTTTCTTGTGAGCCACATAAGTTACATGGAATGATAGGGAATTGTTTTAATTCCGCATATTCAGCAATGTCTTTTTCTTTACAGTATGCTAATGGGCGTATGACCATGTTAGCACCGTCATCAGATAGTAACTTTGGCGGCATGGCTTTCATTTTTCCGCCAAAAAACATATTCAAAAATAATGTTTCGATGATGTCATCTCTATGATGACCTAAAGCAATTTTTGTTGCTCCAATGCGTTGTGCAAAACCATATAAGGTGCCACGACGGAGGCGTGAGCATAAAGAACACGTAGTTTTACCTTCAGGAATTTTATCTTTTACGATTGAATACGTGTCTTTTTCTAAAATATGATAAGGCACAGCTAGAGTATCAAGATAAGCTGGCAAAATATGTTCTGGGAATCCAGGTTGTTTCTGATCTAAATTAACAGCCACAATCTCAAACTTAATTGGTGCGCGTTTTTGCAAGTTCAACAAAATGTCGAGCATTGCATAACTGTCTTTACCTCCAGAAAGGCAACACATGATAACATCACCATCTTCAATCATTTGATAGTCACCTATCGCACGACCTACATCATGACGTAATTTCTTTTCTAATTTTGCTTGGCGATCTGCCAAAATTTTTTCTTGCTGTTGCATTTCAGACATTAAAAAGCGCCCAGTAACTATCGTTTCAGGGCGCGTATTATTCCAGCATTCTAGCCGATGGTAAAGACTTTAGTCTTCAAGTGGTGATTTATAACCCTCAGGTTTAACTGCAAGCAAATCACAATTGATACTATCAATCACATGTTCAGCAGTATTACCAATTAAAGCTGCAGAAAACCCAGTACGCCCAACTGTGCCTAAAATAACAAGTTCAGCATCAAGTTTTAGTGCTAATTCTGGGATAACATCTTCAGGTAAGCCTTCTTCTACATGATAGTTTTCTAGTGGAATATTGAAACTGTTTGCTAGATATTGAATGCGCTGTTCATGTTGCATACGAACCGTATCATTGTAACTTGCTGCATCAAATTCAGGTAATTCGATCGCAAGGTTCACAGGCGTACCAGGGTATCCATTAACTAAATGAATTTGAGCTGAAAACTTAGCAGCAAGATTCAATGCACTTTCAATGATCTTTGTATTTAATGTTGAATGCTCGTCATCTTCAGATGCAACATTCACAGCACACAAAATTTTACCCGCTACAGGCCAATCATGATCTTTAACCATTAATACTGGAATTGGGGCTTTTCGGAGTAAATGCCAGTCGGTCGGAGTAAAAATAATGGACTTTAACTTATCGTGTTCGTGAGTGCTTTTTACTAATAAATCGATTTCTTGCTCTATGGCATATTTAATGACACTTTCAAATGGTCTGTTATGCCAAACGACTTTTGTATCGATACTTAATCCATTTTTGATATAAGGTGCAATGGCTTCTGTTAGCCAAGTTTCACGTTGATCAATAACACCTTGGCGCATCGCTTCTCTTTCATGGCTAGAAAGAATAGATGTCATTTCATATGAGAAATCAAATATGGTGAGAAAAGCAGTGATAGATGCATTGGACTTGGAAGCAAGTTCAACGGCTCTGGCAAGAGCAGGTTGATGGTCAGTCATTGGGTTAATGACTACTAAAATCTTATTATAATCCTTCATAAAACCTCCAAGCTGTTTTTATATTACTATCACTTTTATCCACGGTGATGTCGTTGAGTTAGATCATAAAATCAAAATTAACTCTTTAAGTCGCAATTCTGGAATTGCCTGCAAGTTGACTTAGTGCAACATTATCAACAATGGTGATGTATTTGCCTTTAACTTCAATTAAACCCGCTTTTTGAAATCGACCCAATAAACGACTGATTGTTTCGACAGTTAATCCAAGATAATTTCCGATGTCTCCACGGGTCATTGTTAGCCTAAACTCATGCGGAGAAAAACCTCGGCTGCCAAAACGGTTAGCAAGATTATTGATAAATGCAGCTAAACGTTCTTCGGCATTTTTCTTAGATAATAATAAAATCATTTCTTGATCGCCCATGATTTCATTACTCATTAAGCGCATAATTTGTTGTCTTAATTTAGGCATAGTGCCTGAAAGAGTATCTAGGGTATCAAAAGGAATTTCACAAACCATTGCTGTTTCAAGAGCTTGGGCAAAGCTTTGGTGAATTTGAGAATGAATACCGTCAAAACCAATGACATCACCAGCTAAATGAAAACCAGTAATTTGTTCATCACCTTGCTCAGTAATAGTGAAACTTTTTATGGTTCCAGAACGGATAGCGAATAGAGATTTGAGAGGATCACCAGATTTAAATATCTGATCACCTTTTTGAACAGGCTTTTTTCGTTCGATAATATCGTCTAGTCTATCGAGCTCGTTATTATCCAACGTAAAAGGAATGCAAAGCGATTCCATACTGCAATCATGACAATGAATTGCACAACCACCAGTAGATGCGCGAAGCTGTTTCGTTTGATCTGTAGGCATATATACTCTCAATTAATTACTACCGTACCATGTTAAACTAATAACAATGCTACAGCTAGTTTAGCTGCATGATGGCGATATAAATAGTTTGTAAGCCAAATACTACAATCAAGATCCCACTTAATAGTCGTACTTGCTTTTTTTGAACCCATCCTGCCAATTTTTTTGCGGTTAATCCTGCACTTAGTAAAGCTGGTAGGGTGCCCAAACCAAAAGCTAACATCACCATAGCACCGTTTAATGCATCTCCTGCGGCTACCGACCAAGTTAATGTACTGTAGACTAATCCACAGGGTAACCACCCCCAAATCATTCCTGCAATAGTTGCTTGAAATTGAGTTTTAATGGGTAATAACTTGTTTGCTAAAGGCTTTAATACAGTCCAAAGGCCTTTTCCTAATTTTTCAATATGAACAATACCGAACCAAATCTGAGCAATATATAAGCCAGTAATTATCATCATAACCCCAGCAATGATTCTTAACCCAATAAGGTAAGAGTCTAGGTCAAACATATAACCTAATGCAGCACTACTGGCACCAGCTAGCGCACCGGCAATCGTATAACTTAAGATCCGACCTAAATTATAGCTAAGTAAAAAGCTTAACTGATTGGCTAAACGGTTAGATGAAGTTGCAGGCAAGTTCGTCGCAAAGGCACCGATAAGACCTCCACACATTCCAAAACAATGTGCAGCACCCATTAATCCTACGAGGAACGCGCCCCAAACATTATATTCAATCAAATTAATTATGCTTATTTGCAGAGGGTTTATCCAAATCGGACTCACTACTTGTGATATTTTCTTGGTCTTTCTCTTGTGTATTTGAAGGTACAGATGTTGAGTCTTCGTCAAACAATATAGAAACACTTTGTCTATCTAAGTCGTCAAATTGCTCAGATTTTACTGCCCAAAAGAAAACCGCAACAGCGACAACCACAAACAGCATGGCAATGGGAATTAAAACGTAGATGATACTCATATTTTTACCCTTAGCAGGCGAAGACTATTTGAAACAACAATAATAGAACTAATAGACATACCAATCGCTGCTATATATGGCACTACATGGCCTGTTACAGCTAAAGGAAGAATAATGATGTTGTAAGCAAATGCCCAGATTAAGTTTTGTTTTATTATTTTGTTTGTCAGTTTAGCAAGGTTAATTGCTTGATTAAATTTTGATAAATGATCGCCTAGCAAAATTAAATCGGCACTATTTTTTGCGATAGCACTGCCGCTACCCATCGCAACAGATAAATTTGCACCTGCAAGTACTGGAGCATCATTGATTCCATCACCAAACATAGCAAGATGTTGCTTTTTCTGTAATGTATTTATTAATTCAAGTTTATCATTAGGACTTAAACCAGAATAAGCGTGTTGAATATTTAATTGCTGAGCAATTTCATTAACATGCTCACTGGTGTCACCGCTTGCCATGCTAACTTGTATACCTGCTGCCTGCAGGTCCGTAACAGTTTGCTGACTGTCGGATCTTATTGAATCTTGCAGAATAAAGCATGCTGCTACTAAACCATCAATAGATAACCAAAGTAATTGACCTTTACATTGTGAAGCGTCTAAACCGATAAATTGTGCGTTACCAATTTTAACTGCCTTCTCATCAATGTTTGCAGAAATGCCTAAACCTACATGATGGGAAATGTTTGATGCGACAACATGCTTACTATAAAATTTTGAAAATGCATGAGCAATTGGGTGAAGCGAACCTAACTCCATTGCAGCAGCATATTGAAGAAGTTCTTTTTCAGTAAAGTCATTTGCGAAAATTATTGTTTTTTCAACAGATACTGTCCCGCAAGTCAATGTTCCCGTTTTATCAAAAACCACATGTTGTAATAGAGGAAGTTTTTCGAACACACCTGCTTTTTGAACTATGATGCCTAGTTTTGTAAAAATTGCAGTGGAACAAGTAATTGCAGTTGGAGTAGCAAGTGCTAAAGCACAAGGGCAGGTAGCAACTAGCACTGATAACATTACCCAAAAAGCGTCTTCAGGTGAGATAAACAACCAAGCAAAATAGGTAATTGCTGCTATAGCAATAATTGCTGTTGAAAAGTAGCTTGCTGACTTATCCACCATTAAGGCAATTTTAGGTTTAGTGTTAGAGGCAACTTCTTGCAAACGAATAATTTCTGCGACGAGTTGATCTTGACCTAGAGCGGTAACTTCAACAGTTAAAGGCTGATCTACATTGATAGTACCAGCAAAAACCATTTCTTCTTGGCATTTAATTAACGGCATTTGCTCGCCAGTTAACATAGATTCGTTTAGACCTGATTTACCTTCTAATATGATGCCATCAGCTGCAACAACTTCACCAGGCTTAATTAATATGATGTCACCAATTTTAAGGCGTTTAGCAGGTATTTCTGTGATTTCTTCAGTTATCTCGCTGTTTGAGTCTATTTGCGTAGTGTTTTTTAGATTTGCAGTAAGCGGAATTAACTTGTGTAAGTTACTCGAACTAACAGAGGCAGTTTGCTTAGCTTTTTGCTCGAAGAACCTACCTAATAACAAAAAGAAGGTAAACATGGTGACGGACTCGAAATACACTTCACCTGTACCATTAATCGTCGCAATACAACTCGCAATATAAGCACCACATATAGCCAGAGATACAGATAAATCCATATTTATCTTGCCGCCAAGTAAACTTCGAACTGCACTAAAATAAAATGGTTGGGCTGAATAAAATACAACTGGTGCAGCTAATGTCATGCTGACCCAACGAAAATAATCACGCATTTCAGTGTCGTGTACAACAAAGTAATCTGAGTAAAGGGCAAGGGCAAACATCATAACTTGCATAGTCGCGAAACCGGCTAAACCGAGCCTTAGCAAGAACTTACGACTTTCTTGTTTACTTTGTTTTTCTTGTTCATCAACTTGATATGGTGCGGCTTGGTAACCAATACGGCTAATAGTTGATAATATTTCACTGAGTTTTATTTTTGAGTCGTCCCAACTGACTAAAGCACGTTGAGTTGTCGAGTTAACGGCGATTTTGTTTACGCCAGAAATTTGTTTTAGTTTATGCTCGATTAGCCACGCGCAAGCTGCACAAGTTATCCCTTCAATAGATACTGAAAGGGTATTCTCATTATCTTTTGAGTAAACTAAATCTTGTTGAATTTCAGGTAAATCATATGCTGAATACTGGGCTAATTCGCTAGGAACTAACGCAGTTTGTTTACTTCCAGGTTCACTACGGAATTGATAATAACTACTTAAACCTGAATCGATAATAGCTTGAGAAACAGCCTGACAACCAGGGCAGCACATAAGCTGCTCCTGATTGTTAATAACAGTTGTAAACTCATTACCCGTTAGTACGGGTTCATTACAATGAAAGCAACTTTGCATGAAAAATTAATTTAACCAGTATTCTACATCGTCTGTAATTTCAATACGTTGCTGGATTCTCCAACTGGCATCAAAACCTTCTAAGCGCACATTCCAAGCTCCAGAAATGGCATCAGATAACCCAATACGATAAGCGCCAGTCCCATCTGCAGTTGCATTAATACTGAAATCTTTTTCTTCTAAAGTAGGGTGAATAAATTCGACTTTTAATGCAGCGCGATATTCAGGTCCACCATGCTGAGTAATTTTCAATTCATGATCATCAACTTCAACTAAAAACTGCATGCCTAAGTTTTTAGCTTGTTTGATTTTACGTAAATCCATATTGATGGCTTTACCTTCTTTATAATAATCATCTGAAACAAGCGAGTCTGCGTTATCAATTGCAATACTCATTGCAACCATACTTTTAATGACCACTACAAGAAGTAAAACGACAATGAACCAAGGCCAAAAATGTTTATACCAGGGAAGAGGAGCAGACATAAAACGGTCCTAAATATTAAGAATTATTATTGTGATATTTTAACTCGAAAAGGCTTAAGAATCACTTAAAAAAAAGGCTTCGTTTTCACGAAGCCTTTGTTGTTACTTTGATGTAACTATTTGTTTGATAAGCTATAAACATACGCCGATATAACGTGAACTTTTTCTTCGCCCAGTATATCGTCCCACGCAGGCATTACACCAGCACGTCCGTTTGCAATAGATTGCATAACTTGCAAACGGCTGCTGCCATATAACCAAGCATCGTCAGTTAAATTAGGTGCACCCATAAATTTGTTACCGGTTCCGTCCATACCATGACAAGCAAAACAACCTTTCATGAATGAAGCTTGACCTTGCGCTGCGAGAGTAGCGTCATGATCACGACCTGATAATTTAAATACGTATTCAGCTAAACCTTGAATTTCACTGTCTTCGATTGGTAAACCACCTTTAGGCGGCATCATACCGTTACGACCGTTCATAATTGAAGTTTTAATCGTGGCAAGTTCACCACCATATAACCAATTATTATCAGTTAAGTTAGGGAAACCAATACTACCTCGGGCATCTGAACCATGACACTGAGCACAATTTTGTAGGAATAAACGTCCACCTACTTTAAGTGCTTCTTCATCTTTAACTAGCTCTTCTAGCGGAGTCGCTAAATATGCAGCAAAGATAGGGCCATATTTTTCATCAGCAGCAGCAACTTCACGGTCATACTGTGATAAACGATTCTCAGCTTTAGCTAATTCAACCGCAGCTTTTGAGTCCTCTTTAATACCTTGCTCATAACCCACGCTTTGGTTAGAACTAGTCCAACCAAATAAACCTTGGTAACTACCAAGACCGGGATAAAGCGCAAGATAAATTAAGCCAAAGACAATACTGATGTAGAACATATAAGCCCACCACTTAGGAAGCGGGTTATTTAATTCTTCGATACCGTCAAAGGTGTGACCCATTGACTCGCCTTCTTCAATTCCGGTCTTGTTTTTTGAACAAGCACGTAAAAGGAAGAAACACCCCGCAATCACTAACAAAGTTGGAAAAATAATCCAAACATTCCAAAAGATACTCATTACTTGTTATCTCCTGAATGGTTAGTTTGCTTAGCGATTTCTTCTTCAGAAAAAATCAGGTTAGCAGCTTCATCAAATTTTGGTTTACTTTTAGAGCTGTAAGCCCAATAAAATATACCGGCAAATACGACCATAACAATAATGGTAAGAATGCCTTGTAACGTTCCGTAATCCATAATTGCCTCCTTATTTCAGTGCGTGGCCAAGTGACTGAAGATAAGCGATTAACGCTTCTAATTCAGTCTTGCCTTCTACAGCAGCCTGCGCACCAGCAATTTCTTCTTCGGTATACATATTATGATCCGGATGGAAATTGCTTAAGATTTGCATCTTATTACCAGTGAGCTTTCCGTCTAACTTGTTATCTGCTAACCAAGGGTAAGCAGGCATATTAGACTGTGGTACAACATCACGTGGATTAATTAAGTGAACTTCATGCCACTTATCACTGTAACGTCCACCAACACGGGCTAAGTCAGGACCTGTACGTTTAGAACCCCATTGGAATGGGTGATCCCATACTGATTCACCAGCTACAGAGTAATGACCATAGCGCTCAGTTTCAGCACGTAAAGGACGGATCATTTGGCTGTGACAGTTATAACAACCCTCACGGACATAGATGTCACGCCCTTCAATCTGTAAAGCATTGTACGGGATTAACCCTTCAACTGGTTCAGTTGTATCTTTAGAGAAAAGTAGCGGGGTAATCTGAACTAAACCGCCGAAACTAATCGCGATTACAGTGAAGATACCTAGCAGACCGATGTTTTTCTCGATTAATTCATGATTAAATTTCATCGTTCTGCTCCTTATGCTTTTTCTTCAGTTAATGGTGGTAAAGAATCTTTAGGTGCATTAACAGTACGGATGACGTTGTACGCCATAATAAACATACCAGTTAAGAAGAATACACCACCAATAAAGCGAACAAAGTAGAAAGGATAAGACGCTTCTAAACTCTCAACAAAGCTATAAGTTAATGTTCCGTCAGAGTTAACTGCACGCCACATTAGACCTTGCATAACACCAGAAATCCACATTGCTACAATGTATAACACTGTACCAATTGTCGCTAACCAGAAATGAACATTCACTAAATTAGTGCTGTACATACGGCCATGACCGAATAAAACAGGGATAAGGTGATATAGAGAACCGATAGAAACCATCGCTACCCAACCTAAAGCACCAGAGTGAACATGACCAACAGTCCAATCGGTATAATGCGATAAGGCGTTAACAGTCTTAATTGCCATCATTGGTCCTTCGAAGGTAGACATACCGTAGAAAGACAATGAAACAACTAAGAAACGAAGTACTGGATCAGTACGTAGCTTATGCCAAGCGCCAGATAAGGTCATAATACCGTTAATCATGCCACCCCAAGAAGGAGCAAATAAGATTAACGACATCACCATACCGAGTGTCTGAGTCCAATCAGGTAAAGCTGTATAATGAAGGTGATGAGGACCAGCCCAAATATATAGCGCAATCAAAGCCCAAAAGTGAACAATTGATAAACGGTATGAATAAACAGGGCGACCAGCTTGCTTAGGTACGAAGTAGTACATCATCCCTAAGAAACCCGCAGTTAATAAGAATCCAACTGCATTATGTCCATACCACCACTGTACCATCGCATCGACTGCGCCAGAGTACATGGAATATGATTTGAATAAGCTGACAGGTACGGCCATTGAGTTAACAATGTGCAGCACTGCTACCGTGATAATGAAAGCACCAAAGAACCAGTTCGCAACGTAAATATGCGATGTTGTTCGTTTAATGATTGTGCCAAAGAACACTACTGCATAAGCAACCCAAACAATGGTGATTGCAATATCAATAGGCCACTCTAATTCAGCGTACTCTTTACCTGAGGTGAACCCCATAGGTAAGGTGATTGCAGCAGAGAGGATAATGGCTTGCCAACCCCAGAATGTAAATGCAGCTAATTTAGGTGCAAATAAACGGGTTTGACAGGTGCGTTGTACGATATAGTAGGATGTTGCGAAAAGGGCTGAAGTACCAAACGCGAAAATCACGGCATTTGTATGTAGTGGTCTAAGACGACTATACGTTAACCATGATGTTTCGAAGTTTAGTTGTGGCCAGATTAACTGGGCCGCAATCAATACACCTACTGCCATACCAACGATTCCCCACAAAACTGTGGTTAACGCGAATTGGCGAACAATAGTGTAGTTGTAATCAGCGCCTGTAGGCTGGGAATGATTCATCATAATGCTTCCACGGCTTATTACTTTTACTTTTAATTATAGTAAAGCGGAACTTTACCTGTTTAGGCGACAATAGTTGAAAAAACAAACTAAAATGAAGTTGCTTTTTAACGCGTTGTCAAGGTGTTACCTCATGTTTTTTATATCTATCATGAGGCAATGCAATGATACTTGAGCTGTGTCAAAAAAGATACTCAGGGAGCCCGAGTAAACTTGATCTAGATCAATTTCCTAAAGATAATGTTATCAATTTGAATCATGAGGTTATTATTTGTGCACTTTTTAACAAAGTCTGTTTTCTTGTTATTTTTTATTGCTAATTTAGTAGGATGCGATTCACAAGTTAACGAATCCAATACCGCAAGAAGAACTGCCGATGCGACCTTATGCCAATTTAGCGAAGGAGAGTGTAAACAAAGTGTACACAATCTGTCCATTTCATTGCTTATCAATCCTATTTTTGCTCCCAGTGAAAAACCTTTGCAGGTTAAGCTTAATTTTTCAGAACCAGTGACTAATGTCGATGTAAGAATTGAAGGTCGTGATATGTTTATGGGAATTATTCCCGTTAAATTAACATCAGCTGACTCAAAATCCTTTTCAGGCCAAGCTATATACGGCTCATGTAGCAGTGATTATATGGTTTGGCGAACAATCGTAAACTTTGAATTAAACGGTGAAGTAAAATCTACGTGGTTTGATTTTTTAGCTGACAATCACTAAAAGCGAACATCGCAATCGAAATTACCACAAATCGTGTTGATAATCATTCTCATTAAGTTATAATTACTTCAACTGAATATTGGGGTAATTATCATGACTAAATTAAACATTTCCATTCCACTAGAAAAAATGGCCTTATTAATCCAAAGTGGCCACCTTTGCGTAGCAGACGTTAAAAGTTTGGATATTGAAACCAAAAAGCAATTGTGGCAATTATGCTTAATGTCTTGTAACCAGAGAGTGCATTGTAATAAACCAGTAGCGGTAAACATTCAATCTTCGGATTTGATAGATGAACAATTGATATCAATGTTTCAAGCTAATTAATCAAACAAAGTGCACTAGCAATGATTAATAAAGTTATTAATATACAATTAGTTATGTAGAAGTTCATAGTTGATGGCATTTTTATAAGGCAACAAAGTCAAAATATTTAATCGCTAACAGCAATCAAGTCTATCAATAAATTATGTAACAACTAACCATGGACTTTAGTAATGAACCAATTCATTGATAGAGTAACGACTAAAAAATCAATTAGAGTAAATGCTATTTGATCCAAATGACGCATCAGTGTTCCTAATTTTATAAATAGTAATTTAGTTAAGTTATAAACAATTACTATCAAACTGGATAAAGAGTTAACTAATTTCAATCGGTGTAAACCTGGTATAACAAACTAAATTATTTCAACTCGCGAAATATAATCTTGTCGAAAGATTTTTAAGAGTTCATTGTGAGTCGTTCACAAATAGAGTGAAGTTAAATTGCATTAACCATCTTAGAGAAATTTGAGGTGAGGATTGGAATTTTTAGATTAATCTTATAACCAGTCAAACTCTATTTAACATAATATACATTGTGCGTAGTTATGTGTGCTAATCGTTATGGATAGGTTTAGGCTGCTTTCAAGGATAATTAAGCATTATCATCCATAAGCGCTCTAAATTAGTTAATTAACTGGGTGTTCGTACGTAAAATCTGACGCCTATTGCCTTAGTTGTATCTCAGATTTCACGTACAAGCGCCTAAGTTTTACACTAAATGATCTAAGGGTTTGTTAGCAGCACTCTGATGTCGTTCAGTTTGAGTGGTATGTAAATACTGAGATGTCGTGTCGATACTTTCATGACCCGCATCAGCTTGCACATGTGATAAAGGTCTTTGATTAATGTTGATGTCATGAGTGATGCCAGTATGACGAATATTGTGCGCTGTTAACTTTCGCATTAAATCACTATCTTGCTCAAATCCATCTTCTAGTGCCTTATCTGCAGCTAGGTTTATCAACGAATCAATTTCTTCGCGTATTTGTCTTATGCCAAGGTTGGCATTTAATACACCTGAATCTCGGCCGTGCGCAGCAGCTTTATGTCTGATAAAGATTGGATGTTGTTCATTGATAGAAGGCAAATCTGATAAGCCAAGGTATCTCCGGTATTGCTTTAAACCATCTAGTAATGTCGTTGAAATAGCAATACTTCTCGCTTTGCCGCTTTTAGAATAAGGAACATAAAAGTACCAAATACCGTTATGAACATCTTTTCTAAATTGGCTCATCATTGGAGAGTAACCAGCGCGTCCACTAATTTCTGAAATACGTAAATAACAGCTATACAGGATGTTAATTAAAAACAAGCTACGTTGGTGCTTACTGGGTTCTTTTTCTGCCAGCTCTGAAACTGTACTTACTACATAGGACCACTGTAGTTTGGTAAACGCATGATTATTATCATCTTCATTTTTAATATATTTGCGATTGATTGCAAAACGACTGTGCTTAAACCAGAGTTGGGCTGGATTCCGTTCGGTGTATTCTTCACTAATTAGGTAACCATAAAATGACGATAAAATTGCAATCTTAGTTTTTAATGCATTTTCACTTAGGCTATATGGCAACTGTTTTCCGAGTTGCTTTTTACCAACAAATGGTCTCCAGGCTGAGTTTGGGTAGCGTATTCCAGTCGTTTTTTCTGTCTTAAATTGGGCTACATTAAAGTATCCAACCAGTTCTGTGGGTGGATTTTCACAATAATTTATATACCGTGCAATATCCTTTCTTGTTACTTGAATCGGAGATAAAACAGCAACATCAAAGCACCAATGCAAGTAAGTTGTAAGCTCACTTCGATAGGCTTTATAGTTATTTTCTGATTGTTTTTGTTCATATAACCAGTCTGAGCAATGCTCAATAATAAGGCCTGCATCAGGGACATCTTTTAATGACACCGCAGTGATATGCTGGTTGATAAAGCTGTTACCGGAAAGAATAAAGTCAGCAGAATCAAACAAAGGATAAACAGGTGGTTTCTCGAAGTACATAATATTATCTATCTGAAATTATTGATAAATAGTAGCACAATTCGTTAATGCCGATAACGTTATTTATCGGCATTAAAACTGATACTATTTATATAACCGCAAATATTTTCTTGAGTAATGTCTCTGCATTCGTTGGTTTAACGATATAGTCAATAGCTCCAAGTTGACGACATTCTATAAAGCTTTCTTTATCCGTTATGCTGGTTAGCATAATTATTGGTACATTCTCCAACTGTTCCATACTTTTCATATTTTTAAGAGTCTGAATTCCATTCATCACTGGCATATCAATATCTAATAATATCAATTCTGGTTTACAACTTTTAAGTTTATTGATTGCCGCTGCGCCATTAATTGCCACTTCTACATCAAAACCTTTCGGTTTCAATATTGTTGTAATGATCTTTAACATCACATTTTGGTCGTCTACGACTAGTACTAGGGGCATCTTTTTCTTATAGCTTGGCGCAGCTGCCCTAACCTTGGTACCTATTTCATTAAAATAATTTTGGTTATGCGCTTTAAAATTTTCAACTTTGGGTTTTATTTTTGCTACATGATTTTGAACCTTTTCACTTTCTTTACTCATATCACCATTACATAATTTATCTATCTCATTAATGAGCTCATTGAGTAAACTATGTTGAACCCCTTGTTCATCCACTATTGAGGTTTCAACCTCATGTAATTGTACTGATACGTACTGAAGTTTATTAATAATGGCTTTTTTGTCTTCTTCGTAAAAATGGACTTTATCTTGGCTTGTCAGTAAATCACACATTTGAGTTATAGATAGTCTAATGCGGTTCATATCGTAAACCGGTTTATAGGTTTCATAACTGTAAAAGCGCCCTTTTGAACATTCAAAATAGGCAGCTTCACGGTGTTCTCTACAACAAATTAATAACGATAAATATTTATCACTTAGTATTTTTTTTGAATTATTTAATGAAACTATAATTTCATTAAATTCGACTGCTTCCTTTGGTTCTTCAAAAGCATATATAAAAAGTGTTGGTTTAGATTTATCTTCCATAAATGCAATGAATTGGTCTTGATTAGTTTTGATATCACAGTACAAAATCCTCTGATATTTATTTCTGAGAATTTCCTGTACCACTTTTTTGATTTCTATTGATTGATAGAACACCACAACACTAATCATATTATCCATACACTACCCTTTTATGTTTGTTAGAGGATTTCTCGGGCTTCTAATACTTGTTTTATTGAAAGTAGCTGTCCATCTATTAATTTAATCTGGCTTTCAATCCCTTCAAAGTTATTATTATTTTTTTCAATCCATTGAAACAATTCACCCAGATTAATCGCTCCACTTGAAACAGAAGCGCCTTTCGCTGCATGGCTTTTACTTCTAATAATTTCTGGCTGCTTGCTATCTAGCGCCTCTTTGATCGCCTGAAAGTCTTCGATCACACTTGACCAAAACATAGTCAAAATTTCATTAGTAATTTCTCGGTCATCTGTTCCTATTACAGCCTCAAGTTTTTTGAAATCTATAGCTGAATCATT